>NZ_CP199370.1:0-3133866 GCF_052544965.1 Acinetobacter sp. WZC-1 | reverse complement strand
TCGTTTTTATCAAATTGCAATCAGCCCGCTTATCGGGCCCCGTTGCCGTTATGTTCCGACCTGTTCTCAATATGCGCTGGAAGCCATTCAGCAGCATGGTGCAATGAAAGGTGGATGGCTGGCTGCCAGACGGGTCTGTCGTTGTCATCCCTGGGGGGGCCATGGATATGATCCTGTTCCGCCAAAAGTAATACGTTTTATTTCATTTCAGCAAATGGATTCTCAAATGCTTCATGTTCATGTACCCTTTCGTGAGCGTTTATTCAACAAAAACCACTCTAATTATCTGGGGTAATTGATATGCAACAATGGGCCAGGTTTGCAATTCTCGGAGCCATGTTAGTCACCGCATATTTGCTCATTCTGGCTTGGCAAAAAGATTATGGTCATGCACAACCGACAAAAGCAGCTGAAACTGCTGTTGTCGCACGTGATGTATCTGCTGATTTGCCAAGCAATCCAGCGCCGGCAGCATCCACGGATGTTCCGCAGGCAAATGTTCCGGCTGCACAACAGAATACGGCTGCATCAGCACCTGCAAATCAGCAGCAGTTGATTTCAGTACAGACCGATCTCTACCATCTGTGGATCAGTCCAAAGGGTGGAGATATTGTACGTATTGAATTGCTGAATCATGATAAGAGCAAGAACAGTGATCAGCCTTTTGTCATGCTGGAAAGTGATGCAAAACGCACCTATGTTGCTCAGTCTGGTCTCATTGGTTTAAATGGCCCGGACAGTAACAGTGCCGGACGTCCGGACTACGATTTTGACAAGGCTGCCTATACACTGGCCGATGCTGCAGATGTAAGGAGTAAGGATGGTCAGACTGAAAAAGTACTGACGGTTCCGCTGGTCTATAAAACTGCTGATGGTGTGGAAATCATCAAAAGCTTCAGTTTCAGGCAGGGTGCTTATCCGGTTGATGTCAGTTATAAAGTGGTGAACCGCAGCAGCAAAAACTGGCAGGGTCAGATGTTTGGTCAGATCAAACGTGATAATTCTGATGACCCGGGCAAATCTGACCAGGGAATCTTTACCCTGGGTACTTTCCTTGGTGGGGCGTGGGGGTCACCTGATGCGCACTACAATAAATTAAAATTTGCCAATTTTAATGAGGAAAAGCTGAATACCGAGGCAAAAGGTGGCTGGGTGGCCATGGTGCAGCATTATTTTGTAAGTGCCTGGATTCCGGGACATTTTGGTAATCAGCCCTATACGGCCAGACTTGAATCACGTAAAGCCACAGATGGGATGAACATCATAGGGTTTACTTCGCCAACCATCAATGTTCCTGCCGGCAAGTCCATGGATGTTGATGCCACGTTCTATGCAGGCCCTAAAAAACAGTCTGAACTGAAGGATCTGGCGGTTGGACTGAACCAGACCGTGGATTATGGCTGGTTATGGCCAATTGCCAAATTATTGTTCATGGGTCTGCAGTTTTTCCACAATATTGTAGGCAACTGGGGCTGGTCGATCATTCTGCTGACTGTCATGGTGAAGTTAATTCTGTGGCCGCTGTCATCCAAGAGTTATCGTTCCATGGCAAAAATGCGGGTGATTTCTCCTGAAATGCAGCGCATGAAAGAGGAATTCGGTGAAGACCGCATGCGGTTTTCCCAGGAAATGATGGCGTTGTATAAGCGTGAACAGGTCAATCCGCTTTCAGGTTGTCTGCCCCTGTTGATTCAGATGCCGATTTTTCTGGCATTGTACTGGGTGCTGATGGAGTCGGTTGAGCTGCGTCATGCGCCGTGGATGCTGTGGATTCAGGATTTATCGGCCATGGATCCGTGGTTTATTCTGCCATTGATCATGGGCGTGACCATGTTTATTCAGCAGATGCTGAATCCGCAACCGGCAGATCCGATGCAGGCCAAGGTGTTTAAAATCATGCCGGTCATGTTTACAGTATTTATGCTGTTCTTCCCGGCAGGCCTGGTTTTATATTGGATTGTCAACAACACCATCACGATTCTTCAGCAGAGTTTTATCAACAAAAGTGTTGAGAAAGCCCGACTGAACAAGGAAACAACCTCAGCCAGTCAGTCCTGACAGGTCACTGAACAGCTGAAAAAATCCGCTTGGGATGATAGTCTTGAGCGGATTTTTTATTGACATTATCCAGAGAGGCAAAGGCAATGGCTACACCGGTGACCCAGACAACAATTGCTGCAATTGCAACAGCGCCCGGTCGTGGTGGTGTGGGAATCATCCGCCTGTCCGGACCCCGTTCATATGCCATCGCAGAAGCATTTACCCGGAAAAAACTGCCGGCATCGCGCATGGCCGCTTTTCGCCATTTTTATGATTCACAGGGACAGGTCATGGATGAGGGGCTGGTGATCTGTTTTCCCGGTCCAAATTCGTTTACCGGTGAAGACGTGGTCGAATTGCAGGGGCATGGTGGCCCGGTCATTCTGAATACGCTGCTGGGCTATTTGCTTGAACTGGGTGCAAGTGCAGCTCAGGCGGGTGAGTTTTCCATGCGGGCCTTTGAAAATGGCAGGATGGATCTGATTCAGGCAGAAGCCATTGCCGATTTAATTGATGCCACCTCTCAGGCAGCAGCACGCTCAGCAGTGCGTTCCCTGCAGGGTGCCTTTTCAGTGAAGGTCAACACGGTACTGGAAAAACTGATTCATCTGCGTTTGCATGTGGAAGCAGCCATTGATTTTCCGGAAGAGGAAATTGATTTCCTGGCAGACGGTAAAATTCTGGCATTACTGCAGGAAGTACAGATGGCTGTTACCGCAGTTCAGCAATCGGCCCGTCAGGGACAGTTATTACGGGAAGGTTTACAGGTGGTAATTGCCGGTAAACCCAATGCCGGTAAATCCAGTCTGCTGAATGCGCTGGCCGGGATTGAACGGGCTATTGTCACTGATATTGCCGGAACCACCCGGGATGTCCTGCACGAAAAAATCAGTTTAAATGGTCTGCCGATTACCCTGACCGATACGGCCGGTTTACGTGAAACAGGCGATGTGGTGGAGAAAGAAGGCATTCGCCGTGCAATCAGGGAAATTGAACAGGCAGATTTATTGTTGCTGGTGCATGATCTGAGTCAGGGGGAAGATCCGCTGCAACTGGCCAGAAACTATTTCGCTGAGCAGCTGGACCCCAGACGGCTGATGCTGATTGGCAACAAATGTGATTTAACCGGTCAGACTGCTGAACTGAGTGATTTCCAGGGATTCCGGTACATTACCGTCTCAGCGCGGCAGGAAATGGGCGTTCAGACGCTGATAGAGGCGGTTACAGCGCATGCAGGCTTTCAGCCGGAAGAAGATAGCTTTATTGCCCGGACCCGTCATCTGGACGCAATGAAACGTACTCAGCACTATCTTGCCGAGGCACATGAGCAACTGGTGGTGTATCAGGCCGGTGAACTGGTGGCAGAGTCACTGCGTTTGGCACAGCATGCACTGGGGGAAATTACCGGTGATTTCAGTGCAGATGATCTGCTGGGGCAGATTTTTGGATCATTCTGTATTGGAAAATAACAGCACCATGCAGCATTTTCTGACAATGGGTTGTATTCTGATGGCAATAACATCACGTCAGCTGGCAAATACAAAGTTGTTGCGAATTGAGTTTATTCAGTAATTAAAACTGGCAGTACAGCGAAAAGGCAGGGAATTTCCTGCTTTTTTCGTATTTAATTGCTGCTGAATGGCAGATATTGGATCAGCCATAGCGTTTCAGCAGTTTTAAAAATTCCTGTAACTCAGATTCATCCACCCTGTCCGGGTCTGTTAATACATGATGCCGTAAGTGAGCTTCAACCAGTTCATTCATTAAGCCGTTAATGGCTCCCTTTATCGCAGCAACCTGCTGGAGTACGTCAATACAGGATGAGGTATCCTGGCTTAATACATCTTCAACCGCTGCTATTTGTCCTTTCAGACGTTTGACCCGGTTCAGAATTTTTTTATCCTGATGTAAATGGCTCATATTTTATTTCCTGAAATAGATACTCCCCTATAGTATATATGAATCATAAGTAATATACTGATAGGGAGTATATAAGAGTAACACAATATGCAATTTCAGGCCATCAATCGACAGCATTCACATCAGTTTGATCGGGGAAATCCAATGGCGCAGAAGAAAATTCTGCTGGCGACTGTATTGACAGCAGTGATGATGCTGCTGGAAATTTTTGGGGGATGGTTATTTAATTCCATGGCATTACTGGCGGATGGCTGGCATATGAGTTCCCATATGCTGGCGCTGGGACTGGCTTATATGGCCTATCGGGCAGCCCGTTATTATGCGCAGGATGCACGTTTCAGTTTTGGTACCTGGAAAATTGAAGTGCTGGCCGGTTACAGCAGTGCAATTTTATTGATGGTGGTTGCTGTATTCATGGCTTTTCAGTCGGTTGAACGCTTATTTCACCCGGTTCAGATTCATTATAATGAAGCAATCTGCATTGCGCTGCTGGGATTGGTGGTCAATCTGGTCTGTGCATGGTTATTACATGATGATCACCATGGGCATGACCATTCTCACCATGATCAGCATCCCCATCATCATCAGGATTTAAATCAGAAGGCTGCATTTTTGCATGTGGTGGCCGATGCGGTGACTTCAATCCTGGCCATTATTGCGTTATTTGCCGGGAAATACTTTGGCTGGGACTTTATGGATGCCTTACTGGGGATTATAGGTGCGGTTCTGGTTGCAAAGTGGTCAATGGGACTGATCAGGGAAACCGGTAAAACCTTACTGGATGCAGAAATGGATCATCCACTGGTGGACAGGATCAGGTACAGCATCAGTGAACTGGCCGGCCAGCCGATCATCACCGATCTGCATGTATGGAAAGTGGCAAAAGGTAAATTCTCCTGTATTCTTGCATTGCAAGCCACAGATAAAATGAATGCAGATCAGGTACGTGCAGCACTTCGCATTTATCCGGAACTGGTGCATATTTCAGTGGAAATTAATACCGCTGCAATGTTCAGGTTTGTTCCACGTGAAACACATTCATTTTTTAAAGAAACAGATTTAAAACATTGATGATATGGTATTAAGTTTAGAATCACTTCTGGAAAAATGGTCATGAATCCGGGGGATGTATGTTGAGAAAATTATTGATTTTCAGTTTAAGTCTGGGTTTAAGCGGTCTGAGCCTGGCCAGTGTGGATACAGTCAGTGCAAAACTGGCTCAGCACTATCCGAATATTAAAATCAATGATTTGAAGGCAACAGAAATGCAGGGCCTGTATAGTGGCAGCCTGGATAACCAGATTGTTTATCTGAATGAAGACGCACAGCATATTTTTGTCGGTTCCATGATCCGTTTAAAGGATAGGCACAATCTGACTAAAGACCTGGCTGTGCAGCGCAACAGGATTGATTTTAAAAAACTGCCCTTACAGGACGCATTAAAAACTGTCAGGGGCAATGGAAAGCGTCAGCTGGTGATTTTTTCTGACCCGAATTGCCCCTATTGCAAGACGCTTGAGGGCAATTTAGCCCGGTTGAATGATGTGACAATTTATACTTTTATGTACCCGATTAAAACACAGTCGATTATTCCATCAAAACAGGTTTGGTGTTCTGCAAACCGGGAGTATGCCTGGAAAAACCTGATTCAGAATGGCATGAAACCGTCTGCACCGGCCAGTTGTGAAACACCGGTTGAACGCAATTTGCAATTGGGTAAACAGCTGGGATTACAGGGAACCCCGGCCATTATTTTTTCCAGTGGTGATAAAGTCATGGGAGCTTATCCTGCTGAAAAAATTGAGCAGGTCTGGAAGGATAAAGGCTTATAAAAATTGTCTGGAAATAAAAAGCACCCGAAAAACAGGTGCTTTTTATTTAAGTAATGCTCTGAATGGAACAATCAGGTTCTTTTGGCAATGAAGTTATAAATAAACAGAACCACAATGGCACCAATGACCGAAGCAATAAAGCCGGCAGAGGAGTTTTCAGGATACAGACCCAGTAAACGGCCACCGTATGTTGCCACCAATGAACCGACAATACCCAATAAGGTGGTTACAATAAAACCTGCTTTATCATCTCCTGGATGAATTGCACGGGCAATCAGACCTGCAATAAAACCGATCACAATGGCAACGATAATTGACATCATAAGATTTCTCCTTTTTTATCGTTTGTTTCTAATGTGTTAAGCGATATTTGATACAGATTTTATCTTCCATGAATATAGACAGGCTGCAAAGTAGAGCTTTGCTACATCATGTTGTTTTTTTGTTCAATATTTACTGGAAACAAGCTGACAGACCGCTCCAGCCATGACCTTATAGACCAATTTCACCAATAAAGGGCAGATGGCGGTATTTCTGGTCATAATCCAGGCCATAGCCGACAATGAATTTATCTTCCACTTCAAACCCCAGGAATTTTACATCCAGCTCAATTTCACGGCGTGATGGTTTGCTCACCAGGGTACACAGTTCTATGGAGTTTGGCTGACGGGTTTCCAGAATGTCCAATACCTTACCAAGCGTATTGCCTGAATCAATGATATCTTCAATCACCAGCACATCTTTACCGTAAATTTCACCGTCCAGATCTTTCAGGATTTTTACATCACGGGACGATGTAGTTCCGCTGCCGTAACTTGAAACCGTCATAAAATCAAGTTCATGCGGTTTGCTGATGGCACGGCATAAATCTGCCATGAAAATAACGGAACCACGCAGTAAGCCGACTAAAATCAGTTCCTTGTCACTGGCTGCATAATGTGCATCAATTTGCTTGCCCAGTTCGCTGATTTTATTCTGAATTTCCTCAGTTGAAATCATTACATTCATTTCAATGGTCATGACGGACATACCTACAACATCAACAGTGCAAAAATAAAAAAGGTGTTGACCTGCAACACCTGAAATATGAGTCAATTTTAAAACATATCACAGTGATATGCATCTTTTTTGACATTTACCTGTTAAAAAAGATGCATGTTCAGTGTGCATCCCGCTTTAGCAACAAGGCACAGCCGATAAAAACCACCCCCATCAGTATCCATTTTCGTTTGCCGGATTTCCGGGAGCGATTTTTTTCATGTTCAGATTGTTTGTTCATAGGCTTTTTGTCCATAAATGTAGGTGGCCTGAATATTACGCTCGTCACCCAGCGTCATCAGGGCAAATAGCGCATCTTCAATCGTTCTGGCCCGTTGCTGGCGCAATTGCTGTAAGGCGGTGGCTTTCAGGTTCAGCACCACAAAATCAGCTTCTTTGCCGACATTGAAATTTCCCAGCTGATCATCCAGCTGTAAGGCAGCAGCACCTCCTAAAGTAGCGTGGTAAAGCGATTCAAAGGCTGATAGTTGATTGCCCTGAAGTTGTTGCACCTTGTAAGCCTCATTCAGAGTCTGTAACTGGCAGAAGGAAGTTCCGGCACCAATATCTGTGCCCAGCCCGACCCTGACCTGTTTTTCCCAGCTTTTGCTTAATGGAAATAAACCGCTGCCCAGGAACAGATTTGAGGTGGGACAAAAGGCAATTGCAGAGTTTGTCTTGTGCATACAGTCCCATTCGGCATCTTCCAGATGTACACAATGGGCAAAGACAGAACGTTCACCGGTCAGACCATAGTGGTGGTAAACATCCAGATAGTTGCTCCGTTCCGGAAATAACTCTCTGACCCAGGCAATTTCATTTTTATTTTCACTTAAATGGGTATGTACATAGACCCCTGGAAATTCAGCTTTTAACTGTCCTGCCCTGGCCAGTTGTTCAGGTGTGGAGGTGGGGGCAAAGCGTGGGGTAATGGCATACAGATTCCGACCCTTTCCATGCCATTTTTCAATCAGTTGCCTGGAGTCCTGATATGCGCTCTCTGCGGTATCACACAGCGCATCCGGTGCATGGCGGTCCATCATGACTTTCCCGGCAATTAAACGCATCTGGTACTGTGCTGCGGCTTCAAATAATGCATCGACCGACTGCGGATGTACGGTACAGAACACCATTGCAGTGGTGGTTCCATTTTTCAGTAATTCATGGACAAAGAATGCTGCAATCTGGTCTGCATAGGCCTTGTCCTCAAACTGCATTTCCGTGGGAAAGGTATAGTTATTCAGCCATTGCAGTAATTGCTCGCCATAAGCGCCGATCATTTCGGTCTGTGGAAAATGAATATGCATATCAATAAAACCCGGTATAATCAGCTGATCCGGATAATGCTGCAGTTCACTGTGTCCGGAAAGCTGTGCCTGACCGTCCTGCCAGGCACCGAACCATTTGATTTTGCCCTGTTCGGTAATCAGTAAACCATCTTCAATATAACGCACCTGCTCAGCAATGTCTGATGGCTGAGAAACGATATTCTGGATGTCCAGGAAGCGGCCACGAATGGCAGTTGAAGGGATGGAAATAGACATAAAAAACCTGCAGATGATACTTTTTTCAGTTGATTGTACCTGATCTGGATCAATCGCTCATGATTTTATGAAAAATTGCTCAGGATGAAGCTACACATCTCTGATTTTTGCAGGATCAGAAGGTAATCCTCCCTAAAATAAAAAAGCCTTTTATCTAAAAGGCTTTTTTACCATGGATCAGTTTATTCCAGTGATGGCTGTTGTGTTTTTTTCGCATGACGAACGGATAACCATGCAGTGATGGCCAGTACAATGACAATAAAGCTCAGTGAAATCCATACAGGCATATGAAAAACATCCAGCATCAGCATTTTGAAACCGATGAACAACAGGATAATTCCCAGGCCATAGGGCAGATAATGCATTTTTGATGCTGCGCCAGACAGTAGGAAAAACATTGCCCTTAAACCGAGAATGGCCATCAGATTTGCGGTGAGCACAATAAACGGATCACTGGTGACTGCAAAGATGGCAGGAATGGAATCCACGGCGAAAATTACGTCAGATGCTTCAACCAATATCAGAACCAGCAACAGCGGTGTGGCCCATAATGCTCCATTCTGACGGATCAGGAACTTATTGCCCTGTAACTGTGGGGTGATACGCATATGTTTGCGTAACCATTTCAGTAGAGCCATTTCTTCGATATTGCTGTCGCCTTCGTCCTGCCCTTTTAAGAATTTAAATCCGGTATAGACCAGAAAAGCACCGAAAATATACAGAATCCAGGAAAACTCCTGGACGAACCAGGCACCGATAAAAATAAAGATGGTCCGTAATATAATTGCACCAAGGACGCCATACAGCAGAATCTGACGCTGCAATGCCGGCGGAATGGCAAATGCTGCAAAAATCATCAGCCATACAAACACATTATCAATGGCCAGTGATTTTTCCAGCAGATAGCCTGCAATATATTCCATGGTTTTCTGGTTGGCGATGGCCACGCCGGCAGTTTGCTGGATATACAGCCACAGACCGCCTGCAAAGAGCATAGCTACTGAAACCCAGGCAATACTCCACCAGGCCGCTGTTTTAATTTTAACCTGCTGGCCTTCCTTTTGTTTAAAGCCCAGAAAGTCGATGATGAGCATGATCGTGACAATCATAAAGAATGCCAGATAAAGCCAGATATTGCCGATTGATTCCATAAAATCTCCAGATCTGGCAATCAGGCATAAAAAAACCTTGACCTGTCGCCAGATGAATTAAACATCTGTATCAACATGATCAAGGTCTTGCCTGCATCACCCTGTAGAGGACTATGCCCAGATACCGACTTTTTGCAAAGTGTAATGACGATAATCTGACACATCACTGATTTAAACTCACGTATGGTGTGATTCAGCACAGTGATGTCTGGAGGAGGCTACTCCCCTTGTTCAACGAAATTTTGATATGGAATGACCCATATGGCCTGATTATGGCATGTTTTTGCTCAATGTGCAATAAAAGCAGCCTGCAGACATGGTCTGGAGTGGCTGATTTTTGTCACAAAATAATTTAAAAAAGTAATGACCTGTTTCAGGCTTTACTATAGGGTAAGTGCTCTCAGCATAGCCGGATGAAAAAATGGTTTCCTGGTTATTTATTGGATTGGTTGCCAGTATCTTATTGACACCGGGACCGACAAATACACTATTGGCATCATCCGGTGTACATGCAGGTTTCAGAAAATCAATATTACTGATTCCCGCAGAAGCCTTTGGTTACCTGATTGCCATTACCTTCTGGGGAATACTGGTAGACCGGATTTCAATTTTTGCACCGGCTCTACCTCCGTTATTGAAGTTGTGCAGTGCGGCCTATATTTTTTATCTGGCACTGAAACTATGGAAGGCCTCTTTTGAAGACAGTGCTTCACTTGCGCTGGACATGATCAGGAAAAGAGAGTTATTTGTGGCAACTTTGCTGAATCCCAAGGGGATTTTATTTGCCACAGCCATATTTCCACCCATCGCCTGGGCGGACAGTTACTTATATATTTCCCATATGCTGAGTTTTTTACTGTTGTTGATTCCCATCGGGTTTTTCTGGATTTATATGGGTGATTTTTTAAATTCAGGCAAAATCAAATGGCTGAATCAACGTAATTTACAGCGGACAGCAACGGTCATATTGATTATTTTCTGTGTACCGATCAGTTACTCTGCATTACAGGGGCTGATGCGCTTATAGAATGTATTTTCCACGGTATGAATGTTCTGTAAAGGGTCCTGACAAGAAAACGCAATAGAGTCAGATTATCATTTATGCCATGCTTGTTCAGTTTAGATCGCGAGGAGATAGAAGAATGCTGGAAATTAAACATAAGGATGATTCAAAAAAAGGTGAGTTCTATATCGGCGAAGACGGCTATCATCTGGCTGAAATGGCCTATACATGGGCCGGTGATAATATGCTGATTATTGACCATACCATTGTCAGTGATGAATTGCGTGGTCAGGGTGTTGGCAATAAATTGCTGGCTCGGGTGGTTGAAATGGCCCGTGAAAAAAATATCAAAGTGATTCCCCTGTGCCCTTTTTCAAAATCAGTTTTTGATAAGGATTCATCCATCCGTGATGTTCTGAAAACCTGATCGCGGGTTGAATAAAGCTGAAACAGGTCAATGAATATGCAATTTCAACATCGGAATAATGCACAGAATGGTGAGTTTTTCCTGGACAATGAACAGGGAAAGCGGATTGCTGAGATCAGCTACCGGTGGCGTGATCAACATCAGATCATCGCGGATCATACCTGGGTGGATGATGCTTTGCGTGGTCAGGGGATTGCCCGTCAGTTACTGGATGAACTGGTACAGTTTTCCCGTGAAAATAATTTAAAAATTGTACCGGCCTGTTCCTACGTGGCATCTGTATTTCAGCAGGATCCGAGCCTGGCGGATGTGGCTGCTTAAACGAACAGGTTCAAGCCAGAAAAAAGCATTAAATGTTGTATGGCGCCATTCAAAAAACACACAAATACTGTGGGTTTTTATTTGAAAATCAGTGTGTTTCCCTTTTATTTTGCTTTCAGGGCAGTCAGTAATTTCTGATGTAAGCCACCAAAACCGCCATTGGACATAATCACCACCGCATCGCCCTCACCTGCCTGGCTGACCACAGTCTGAATAATCTCATCCAGTGAATGGGCGATCACAGCATGGTTGGCTGCGGTATCGATCACGGGTTGTAAGTCCCAGTCCAGTCCTTCAGGCTGATACCAGATTACTTCGTCGGCCAGTCGTGCGGAGTGTGCCAGTCCTTCTTTATGGCTGCCCATGCGCATGGTGTTGGAGCGTGGTTCAATAACGGCCCATAGTTTACGTTCACCGAGTCGCTTTCTGGCGCCGTCCAGCGTGGTTTCAATCGCTGTAGGATGATGGGCAAAGTCATCATAGATTTCAATGCCATGAACGGTATCCAGCAGTTCCATCCGGCGTTTGACACCGCCAAAACTGGATAATGCTGCACAGGCCTGTTCAATGGAAACGCCGACATGTTCAGCGGCAGCAATGGTCGCCAGTGCATTGGCAACACTGTGCTGTCCGGTCATATTCCATTGTACTTCACCTTTGACCACGCCGTGTTGCAGCACTTTAAAATGTGAACCATCGGTAAGCAGCTGTTCGGCATACACTTCAGCCCGGTCATTGGCCTGCAGAGAGGTACGGACCACCGGAGTCCAGCTGCCCATGTCCAGCACTTCGTCAATATGGGTTTCATGAATGGGCGCGATAATACGGCCTTCACCGGGAATGGTGCGCACCAGGTGATGGAATTGTTTCTGAATGGCAGCCAGATCCTCAAAAATATCGGCATGGTCAAATTCAAGGTTATTTAAAATGGCTGTTTTCGGGTGATAATGAACAAATTTGGAACGTTTGTCGAAAAATGCAGAATCATATTCATCTGCTTCCACACAGAAGTATTTTCCACCGCCTAAACGGGCGCTTTCACTGAAACCAAGAGGCACACCGCCAATCAGAAAACCGGGATTTAAACCGGCCTGATCGAGCACCCAGGCCAGCATGGTAGTGGTGGTGGTTTTACCATGTGTACCGGCAACCCCCAGCACATGTTTGCCCTGTAATACATAATCTGCCAGGAACTGTGGGCCGGAAATGTACGGTAAACCTTCGTTCAGCATGTATTCCACAGCATCAATACCACGTTTCATGCTATTTCCGACAATCACCAGGTCCGGATGCGGCTGTAAATGGCTGCGGTCATAGCCTTGCATCAGGCCAATGCCTGTATTTTCCAGCTGGGTTGACATGGGTGGATAAACGTTCTGATCTGAACCGGTCACCTGATGCCCCAGATCACGTGCCAGTAATGCCAGGGAACCCATGAAAGTGCCGCAAATACCCAAAATATGCAGATGCATATGTTCAACTCCACTGCTGTGCCAGACACACCACACCTGGTTGTGAGGTGTTTCATTATCGATTGAATTTGCAAGCAACGATAGCAAGGCGCTGAAGGAAAAGATAGTTTTTCTTGTATCAATTCATACGGGTCAGTCCGGCCGGCTGAATGTACTGTGGTCATGATGATCGGCCGTTAAACCATGCTGAAAATCACACGAAAAATTTCACTGATCCGCATGAATTCTGATGCATAATCCGTAAAATAGATGGACGTTATCAGGATGATTTCAGCCATGTCCCTCCCCCTGTTTTTGCTTTTGATCGCTAATTGTTTTATGACACTGGCCTGGTATGGTCATCTTAAATTCCTGCATGCTGCGCCGTTGTGGCAGGCCATTCTTTTCGGCTGGTTGATTGCCCTGCTCGAATACAGTTTTATGATTCCTGCAACGCGTTTGCTTGCCCAGCATGGCTGGTCACTGGGGCAAATGAAAATTACCCAGGAAGTGGTGACCTTACTGGTATTTGTACCGTTTATGATTTTCCTGTTTAAACAACCCTTTAAACTGGATTATTTATGGGCAGGTTTATGTCTGCTCGGTTGTGTGTATTTTGTTTTCCGCACGCATTAGCACTCTGCAATGGGTGTTTTTGAATGATTTTTCTAAAAAATAATGAAAAAAACGATGAATGAATCTATCAGATTTTGGCGGAATGAAAAATCAGTCTATAATAGCCGCCTTCTTCATATAAAGCCTGGGTCCGTTCAGGGTTTATAACCTCCTTTACTTCAGCTTCTGGAACATTAGCAATGAATGCGGCCTCAGCACAAGACGCTCAACCTCTGGTTGGAATTATTATGGGTTCCCAGTCGGATTGGGCGACCCTGGAAAATACTGCCAATATGCTGAAACAGCTTGGTGTTCCCTTTGAAGCGGAAGTGGTTTCTGCACACCGGACTCCGGACCGCTTGTTTGAATATGCTGAAACAGCACGTGAGCGCGGGATTCAGGTCATTATTGCCGGTGCTGGTGGTGCTGCACATCTGCCGGGAATGTGTGCCGCAAAAACTGATTTGCCGGTATTGGGGGTGCCTGTGAAATCTTCCATTTTAAATGGAGTTGATTCACTGCTGTCCATTGTGCAGATGCCGGCCGGGATTGCTGTGGGTACTCTGGCAATTGGTGCTGCCGGAGCAACCAATGCAGCGATTATGGCGGCACAGATTCTGGGGTTGACCCGTCCTGAAATTGCAAAAAATGTTGCAGCATTCCGGGCCGCACAAACAGAGAAAGTGGCAAGTAAAAATATTCCGGGTCAGACTTAAAACGGGACGCAGGTTATGGATAAAACCATCGGGATTTTTGGTGGCGGCCAGCTGGGCCGTATGATGGCACAGGCTGCTTTGCCCCTGAATATTCAATGTACATTCCTGGAGGAAACAACAGACTGTCCGTCTGCTGTGCTGGGGCCTGTTTTTCCGGCGGGTACGGAGCAGGGTTTACAGGATTTTATTGCCAGTGCAGAGGTTTTCAGCCTGGAGTTTGAAAACACGCCGCTTGCAGATGTTGATGTGCTCATTCGGGAGAAACTACTGTATCCACCGCGTCAGGCATTGGCCACAGCACAGAATCGACTGCTTGAAAAAAGCCTGTTTGATCAGCTGAGCATTCCAGTTGCGCCGTATAGAGCTGTTGATTCACTGGACAGTCTGCAACAGGCGGTTGCTGAACTGGGTCTGCCCATTGTGCTGAAAACAGCAACGGGCGGCTATGATGGCAAGGGACAGTTCGTGCTGCGTTCAGAAAGCCAGATCCAGCAAGCCTGGGCGGAGCTGGGCCCTGCCGGAAGCCTGGTTGCTGAAAGCTTTGTCAGTTTTACACGGGAAGTCTCGATTATTGCGGTACGTGATCAGCGCGGTGATGTCAGAACATGGCCATTGGCAGAGAACCATCATCATCATGGTATTTTATCGCACTCCATTGTCCCTGCGCCGGACAGTACAGATTTACAGCCGGTGGCACAGGATTATATTACCCGGTTGCTTGAGCATCTGAATTATGTCGGCGTACTGACGCTGGAGCTGTTTGTCACTGCAGATGGTTTATGTGCCAATGAGATGGCACCGCGGGTGCATAATTCAGGACACTGGTCCATTGAAGCTGCGGTATGTTCTCAGTTTGAAAACCATATTCGTGCCGTGGCCGGTTTACCGCTTGGTTCCACCGCAGTGATCCGCCCCACGGTAATGGTCAATATTATTGGCAGACATCCGAAGTCTGAAGATGTGCTGGCCTTAAATGGTGCACATCTGCATTTGTACAATAAGACTGAACGTGCCGGTCGTAAGCTCGGTCATATTACCCTAATGCCGGATGACAGCAGTGAATTAACCGGATTGTGCCGTCAGCTGGCAAAAATTCTGCCGGAACCATTGGCTTTGAGTGAAGCAATGGACATTCAGGCCATCTGATTTTTTAAATTCATCATTCACATGCATAAGCAGGCCGTTATGTCGCTGATGGATGGAAATGTGAATTTAAAATGAAGTCAAATTTTACGTTTTGACCCTGTCATTTTATTCTCAGGATGCTATGGTATTTATATACTTTAAATTTAAAACCATACTATTGTGAATATTATGCGTTACTTATCAGTAATTTCCGGATCTATTTTTCTTGTTATGGCTCAGGCCCATGCTGAGCTGATTATTAACGGCCAGAGTACGGTCAGTGATGCTTCAGCATCTTCCACGACGTTGACACCATCCGCTACGACTTCATCCATCAGTAGCACCGGATTTACACCCCGTTCAGATTTTCAGGGCTGCCTGGCTGGTCTGCGTTCACAGGCCATCGCATCCGGTGTCAGTGGTGAGACGTATGATCGCTATACCCGGAACCTGAGTCCGGATTATTCAGTGATTGATAAACTGAACTATCAACCTGAATTTTCAACGCCGATCTGGGATTATCTGTCCGGTCTGGTGGATGAAGAACGTGTGCAGAAGGGCCGGCAGATGCTGAATCAGCACAGTGCAGTATTAAACCGGGTGGCGGCAGCCTATGGCGTGCCGGCTGAAACCGTGGTTGCAGTGTGGGGCGTGGAAAGTAATTTTGGTGATATTTCAGGCAAATACCCATTGTTGCAGGCACTGGGAACACTCAGCTGTGAAGGGCGCCGTCAGAGTTATTTCCGCGGCGAGTTTTTTGCCACCATGCGTATTTTGCAGCGTGGTGATTTACGTGAAGAACAGTTAAAAGGTTCATGGGCAGGGGCGTTTGGTCATACGCAGTTCATGCCATCCACCTATGAAGAACTGGCGGTGGACTTCGATGGAGATGGCCGTCGTGATCTGGTGTCCAGTACAGCCGATGCATTGGCATCCACCGCAAATTTTCTGAAAAAACGCGGTTGGCAAACCGGTATGCCGTGGGGCTTTGAAGTCAAAGTCCCTGAAGGAATGTCCATTGGCAGCGAAGGTCGGCGCAACAAAAAATCCTTAAACAGCTGGAAAAACCGTGGCGTGGTCCGTGCAGATGGTACTCCGCTGGTTCAGGGCAATTTATCTGACAGCAGTCAGGCAGGACTGATGTCTCCGGCAGGGGCAACCGGTCCACAATTTCTGGTGTTTAAAAACTTTGATGCAATTTACAGTTATAATGCTGCGGAAAGCTACGCGCTGGCCATTGCGCATTTATCGGATCGTTTGCAGGGCAAAGGAGCGTTCAGCAAGGCATGGCCGACTGATGATGCCGGAACTTCCCGGGCAGAACGCCGGGAAATTCAGAATTATTTATTGAAAAAAGGCTATCCGATTGGTGACGCCGATGGGCTGATTGGAGATAAAACACGTCAGGCTATCCGCCAGGAACAGAACCGATTGGGGCTGAGTCCAAACGGGCGGGCAGGGCAACAGATTTTACAGGCTTTCCGTAACGAAAGTGCCCGACAGGCGATGCAGTAAATTCAGAAATTTTTTCAGCAAAAACAGGGTTGATCCATTATTCAAGGGAAGGTGGATCAAGCTTGACGGCTTCCAGCAGATCCCAGATCACGGCACTGACGTCCTGACTTAAATCACGGTCATTAAAAATTTCATAAGCGCTGATGGTGACATCGGTATCGCTGGGCAGCTGTTTTTGTTCTTCTTCAATTAAATGCTGAATGGGCAGTAAGGTCTGTTTGATCACCAGATGCAGAATGTCTGCAAACTCAATATTTTCATCTTCCAGTTCAATCACCTGTTCGTTGAAAAAAGGCAGTAAAATGGAATGGAGATATGGCTGAAGCTCAGTAATATCAAAGATTTCGATATCCCGTGACTGCTCGATTGTGCTGATACGGTCGTTGACTTCAAGAATAATATGATAATAACTCACCATGATCTCCTGACGTATGATGTATGGATTCAGATTCACCATAACACGGATGTTGCTGTAAACAGAGTAAAATCTCAGTTAACGATGGTGCAGCAGCTCCAGGTCGGCCTCGGTTAATCGGAAATTCTGTATATCCTGATCCTTCATGACAGGGTACATCAACGCATGTGGATCATGATTATGTGCAAGGCCCAGTGCATGACCCAGTTCATGGGCGATGGTCAGACGCAGGTCGTCATGCGAATCAAATTCATAAATATTGATTTGTTTGCCGTTAAAAATGCCTTTGTCAAACTGGCGGGGCTGGAAGCGGGTATTGAACTGATCAATGGACTGATTGAATTGCTGATTGACCGTGTTCAGGGAATCCACCTGGCGGTTCAGTTGCTGCACCTGTCCATTAAAAAAATCAATCTGCTGTTGTAATGCATATTGCTCCTGATGCAGTTGCTGTTTTTGCAGGTTGAGCTGTTGCAGCACGGCATCGGTAAATTGTTGCTGAGACTGATTAATGGTGGCCACAACCTGATTATATTGCTCAATTTTATCCTGATAACCGGTTTGTCGCAGATCCAGTTCATGTTTTGCCTGTATCAGCTGCTGTTGCAGCTGTTTTACCTTTTGTTGTTCTGAGTCGGCATATTGCCGGGTATGTTCCAGGATTCTGATTTCATGTTTCCGGGCGGAAGATTCTGCCTGACGTTCATCGTAAATTAAATTAATGCTTAAACGGGCATCCGGGTCATAAACAAACAGACTTTGCATGGCACCTTGCTGCCATATATCCGCGGCCTGCTGAGCAAGCAATTGCAACTGCGGTTCGGAAATATTAAATCGTGGGTCGACTTCGCCAATCCGATAGCGCAGACGGCTATCCAGTGGATGCTGAATCTGATCCATGACAGTGTTATGTTTCAGTTGAGGGTGCAGTGTGCGCTGCAGGGCAAAATAGCCTGCCAGTAATACCAGCACCAGAATAAGCCATACACGCATTGTATTTGATTAAACCCGTTATGATGATCAGTGATTTACTTGAAGATGCTGGTGTCTAGGCTGAATTTCCTGCAAATAATGGTTGATACAACGAAGGGATCACCAGAATGGTCAGTAGAATCCCGGAACAGACAAAAGCCAGATTTTCGAAAATGGCAGCATAGCTGGACATATAGGACCAGTGCATGGAGGGTAGAAAGTAAATTAAAAATGCCGGAAAAAATGTATAAATATAGGCCTTTCTTGCCCATTCCCTGCGCTGGAACAAGCCAATACTGATGGCTAAAATAATGAAAACAGAGATGGCGATAATGAAAAGTTCCCAGGTGTACGGCACTTTGTAAAGCTGTTCATCAATCTGCTGTAACTCAGGTGCGGCACTGAATAAATCGATGCTGGTTGCAATCAGGGGCAGAATAAACTGGGCCGCAACCAGGCTATGGAAAATGGGTAATGAAATGTCATGCGTGTTTTTCACGGCAGTCTTCAGCCCTTTACTGAAATGGTATGATATTAAATTTATAGCATAAAAAAACCGCGCTTTCGCACGGTCTTTTTCAGTTCAGACAACAAATTATTTTTTGTCATCCTTCACTTCAGTGAATTCAGCATCAACAACGCCATCATCGGCTTTTTGCTGCTGGCCTGCATCACCGCCCTGGAATGCATTCGGGTCAAAACCTTCTGCACCACCTGCCGCACCCTGTGCCTGTTCATAGGCACGCTGGGTAATTGGCATCAGGATGTTCTGCAACGCTTCCGTTTTTGCCTTGATTGCATCCAGATCATTGTCCTTGGTTGCAGTTTCAAGTTCAGAAACGGCTGCGTCAACAGCAGTTTTTTCGTCGGCAGTCACCTGTTCACCCAGATCCTTCACGGCTTTCTGAGCGCTGGAAATCAGGGCATCTGCTTCATTACGTGCTTTGGCCAGCTCCTCAAACTTACGGTCTTCTTCAGCATTGGCTTCGGCATCCTTAATCATGGCTTCGATTTCAGCATCAGACAGACCTGAGTTTGCCTTAATCTGGATCGATTGCTCTTTACCGGTGCTCTTGTCCTTCGCAGAGACTTTCAGAATACCATCGGCATTAATGTCGAATGATACTTCAATCTGAGGTACACCGCGTGGCGCAGGAGGAATGTCACCCAGCTGGAAGTTACCCAGCAATTTGTTTTGCTGTGCCATTTTCCGCTCGCCCTGGAAAACAGAAATGTCCACCGCCGGCTGATTGTCTGCTGCTGTAGAGAACACCTGGGATTTCTTTGCAGGAATCGTGGTGTTTTTCTCAATAATTGCAGTCAACACGCCGCCCATGGTTTCAATTCCCAGCGTCAGCGGGGTAACGTCCAGCAGCAGCACATCAGTTTTGTCACCGGACAATACCGCACCCTGAATTGCAGCACCAATGGCCACCGCTTCATCCGGGTTGACGTCTTTACGCGGTTCCTTACCAAAGAATTCCTGCACCTTCTGCTGAACCATCGGCATACGGGACTGACCACCGACCAGAATTACGTCAGAGATGTCAGAGGTTGAAAGACCGGCATCCTTCAGCGCAATTTTGCAGGGTTCAATGGTACGGGCAACCAGATCAGCCACCAGTCCTTCAAGTTTTGAACGGGTTACATTCATCACCAGGTGTTTAGGGCCACTTGCATCAGCTGTGATGTATGGCAGATTAATTTCAGTTGAAGTCGATGAAGACAGCTCAATTTTTGCTTTTTCAGCAGCTTCCTTCAGACGCTGTAATGCCAGTGGATCCTGTTTCAGGTTGAAATTCTGTTCTTTTTTGAACTCTTCAACCAGATAGTCAATCAGCGCATTGTCAAAGTCTTCACCACCCAGGAAGGTATCACCATTGGTGGACAGCACCTCAATCTGCTGATCGCCATCCAGATCTGCAATTTCAATGATGGATACGTCAAATGTACCACCACCCAGATCGTAGACAGCTACTTTACGGTCGCCTTCTTTTTTATCCATGCCGAATGCAAGGGCAGCCGCAGTCGGTTCATTAATAATACGTTTGACATCCAGACCGGCAATCCTGCCTGCATCCTTGGTGGCCTGACGCTGAGCATCGTTAAAGTAGGCAGGAACCGTAATGACTGCTTCAGTCACGGTTTCGCCCAGGTAGTCTTCCGCAGTTTTCTTCATTTTTTTCAGAATTTCTGCAGACACCTGCTGTGGTGCAAGTTTTTTGTCGTTGACTTCGACCCATGCATCACCATTGTCGGCTTTGATGATTTTATAGGGTACCAGACCGATGTCTTTTTGTACCGCTGCGTCATCATAACGACGACCGATCAGACGCTTAATTGCGTACAGTGTATTTTTCGGGTTGGTTACTGCCTGACGTTTTGCAGACTGACCCACCAGAATTTCACTGTCCTTATAGGCAATGATGGACGGTGTGGTACGCGCACCTTCAGCGTTTTCGATTACTTTAACCTTATCGCCTTCGAGTACAGCAACACATGAGTTGGTTGTACCTAAGTCAATACCAATAATTTTAGCCATTGATCTGTTCCTTAAAAATTTTTGTGCAATCATTGATGCTTGATATCGGATATGAGAGCCTTTCCAGATTTTTCAAGTAAATTTCAGGAAAATATTTTCAGGCCACTTCAGATTCCTGATAAATGGGTTTATTGACCCACCATAACCATTGCCGGGCGGAGTAAGCGGCCATTCAGGGTATAACCCTTCTGTAATACCGTACCGATTTCATTGGTACCGACGGTGGGATCGATACCGACAGCCTGATGCAAATCTGCATTAAAGCCCTGATCGGTCGCGGCAACCACCACACCGAATTTTTCCAGCGTTGTAAGCAATGATTTTAATGTCAGCCTGACGCCTTCCAATACGGGAGTCTCTTCATCACCGGCTGCCTGAATGGCACGTTCCAGATTGTCGACGGAGTCGAGGAGTTCCTTCGCAAACTTTTCAATGACGGTCTCTTTGTGTTTTTCTGATTCCCGCTGGATTCGTTCAACACTTTTCTGTGCCTCGTAGACAGCATTTGCAGTACGGGCTTTTTCAAGCTTCAGGCTTTCTTCCAGTTTTTCGATTCTGGTCTGTAAATCTTCAGCACTCAGCTCAGGTTGTTCTGTTTCAGTCTGAATCTGCTCATTGTGTTGTTCGGTCTGTTCCTGTTGAAGGTCCTGAGCCTGCCCGTTTTGCTCATTAGCCATTGATGATCTCCGTTTAAATGGGTTTTTAAACATGTGCAGTCCTTTTCGGCGCCAGTGCAGTGCTAACTGAGTTAATGCTGAACTGCCATGATTGCTTATTCATTGATATGAATGAAGTGCGGGCAGCCGGTCAGAATTCAAGTTTTTAATCGTATTATTTAAAATAATTCAGACTTATGAATGTGCCGGGACTGTTTTATGGTATCTGTTCAGTCAGTGGTCGGGCAGGGGGACTTACAATGTAAGTTTGATCGGCGTTTGTATTGCAGTCGTTTATCTGAAACAGCACAATTGATATGAAAAAAATTGCTGAACGGCACATGCATGGACAATAAAAGCATATATAACAATGTGTTAAATTTAAGTTGCTGGAATGGAAGAGGATTTATCACAGATTTAAGAAAAATTGCAGAAGCTGTACCGGATACTGTTAAAACTCTAACCAAGAATACACGCAGCGATTGGAAAAAAAGGGAATCATAGGCCACACAGTGTCAGATACAGACGCTGTAAATATTGAAGAAGGAATCGTTTTATGAAGAAACTAAATTTAATGGCACTGGTATTGGCTGGTGCATCTTTTGCTGTGGTCGGATGTGCATCAAAACAGACGGCTGAAACGCCGGAAACTGCTCAGGCGACTCAGCAGATGGGTAGCAGCACAAGTCCGAGTGGTACCGCAGTTCAGGCAGATCCGACACTACAGCAGGCAGATCCTGTACAGGCAAGCCCGGATGATATGGGCTCTGCACCTTCTACTGCACAGTAAGCTGCAATTAATGACGGGAATATGCTGAAAAAATTTTAAAAATTCTTTCTGCATGAAAAGAATAGACAGTAGGTCGGATGCCTCTACTGTCTATTTTTGCATTCAGGGTGAATGTATGGCCAATGATATGCAAAGCCACGGCATGCTTTCAGGGAGTGATGGTCAATAGCCAGGCAGGCTGCGGATATAGTAAAAAGTTGTACAGTCGGATTTGTAGATTGAATATGGATACTGGTTTTGTACTACTGCTGATATGATGGGTAGCAGCTGTTTTTTATGAATTTGACGGGCTGGCCCTGCCTGACTGCTGAATCAGCGGATCTGATTCAGACAGACATTAAAAAGGCCTGGAGGACGATCAGGCCGTTGCTTTCAGTTGCGATAGATCAGTTTCTGTATCTCTGAAAGTCTCTGCGATTTTCCCGGTTTTTATTGCGGTAATCATGACGGCGACTGTCATGACCACGCCATTGGTAGGTGCTACGATCCCTGTTGTTGCTCCAGCTTTGCTGGTTGCGCTGTTGCTGACGCCATTGCCATGTACGCTGGCGGTTTTCCCACATCTGTTTCCGGGCATTTTCACGTCGCGCCTGCTCCAGTTGCTGGCGCTGGCGATACATTTCCTGCTGAAGCCGTTCCTGTTCAAAGCGATTGCGTTGCATGCGGTATGCACGTTCTCTTTCCCAGCGGACCCGATCATAACGGGCATCATAATAGCGCAGATGATCATTGCCATAGTAACGGTACTCACGGACCCCGCTGTAATAGGGACCATCGTCCGGGAAAGCCACACATCCCACAGTCAGAAATGCAGTCGTCAGCAGAATCAACAGGGCTCTGATTGTCATTGTGCTCTCCTCGGTTTGCAATGCAGGAACAGAAATCATCAGAACGCCTGTTCAGCAGATGGACAGTGACAAGTTATAGGCAGGGTAGCATGTAGAATTTTTGTATTTGTATATTGATCAGATGACTTATATAAGAATATAGTCACAAAGATGTCTAATCATGTAGAAAATATGAATAAAGTGGCAAAGCACCAGGAGCAGGGCATGGCAAATCACAATCTCGAAAAGGTGGTGGAAAAGGGGCAGGGCATCGTTATCCGTGCTGTGGACAGATTGCCGGCTTTTGCTCAGGAAGCGATGGTTAAAGCGCTGGGCTATCCTTATCACTACCCCCGGCTCGACAGCTTTATTAAATGGCTCATGGCGGCACAGTACAAGCAGGGAATCTCCGGTTTTATCGGTCCTGATATTGCGCTTAGCCGGCAGCAGTTTGAAGCGCAGGCGCAATCACTCATTATGAAGCCAACAGCTGTACGGCAGATCCGGGATATTCGTTTGCCTTTACAGAGCGGTACGATTGCAGCACGTCATTATCATCCGGCACCGGGCAGGAAGCTTCCCATGCTGGTTTATTATCATGGCGGCGGTTTTGTGACGGGCAGTATAAATTCCTACGATGAAGTCTGCCGGATGCTTGCAGTCCATGCCCGGGTTCAGGTATTGAGCATTGAATATCCACTGGCGCCGGAAGTCAGTCCACAGCAGTTAATGCAGTCCTGTGAAGATGCACTGGCATGGGTATTTCAGAACAGTCGTAATTTTAAGATTCTGAAAAACAGAGTTGCCATTTCCGGTGACAGTGCCGGTGGTAATATCAGTGCAGTACTGGCACAGCGCACAGTCAATGCCACTTATGCACCGGATGTACAGTTGTTGCTTTATCCGACCACTGATTTCAAAAGTCGCCATCCGTCTTTTTATGCCTATAAGGATGGCCTGGTGTTAACCGGTACAGATATTGACTATGTACTGAGCTATTATGCAGATCGCTATCATGTTGCACATGATGATCCGATTCTTTCGCCGACCTATGGGCATTTGCATAAACTGCCGCCGGCTTATATTGTCACAGCAGGGCACGATGTATTGCATGATGAAGGCGAGATCTATGCGCATAAGCTGCGTCAGCAGGGCATCAGGGTGATTTATCGTAATGTTGAAGATCAGACGCATGGTTTTTTCAATTTCGCACCAATTTCCAGAAGAACGAAAAAGCATGTGATTGAAATCTGCAGGGATTTCAGGAAATTCTGGGATAAAAGCTATTAACAGCGTGCTGTTACAATGAGTCAGGACAGGTGTTTCACGTGGAACACCTGTTTTTTGTGAAATGAATGGATGAAAACGGTGACATACTTTCAGATGTGAAGAATGTGGACAATATAAATTTTAAGGGGAATACCCATGTTGAATCGAAATGGGCTGGGCATTGTATTCTGTGCAGTGGCCATCAGTCTGAGCAATGCTGCACTGGCCAGTACCAGTATGCAGATTAAAACCTCAATGGGAAATATAGAGCTTGAACTTTATGATGATCAGGCTCCGGCGTCGGTAAACAACTTTAAACAATATGTTAAAAGTAATTTTTATGCAGGGACAATTTTTCATCGGGTCATTCCCGGGTTTATGATTCAGGGCGGCGGTTTTGACAGCAATATGAATCAGAAACCGGTGCAGGCCGCCATCAAGAATGAAGCCGGCAATGGTCTGAAAAATACCCGGGGTACGCTGGCAATGGCACGAACCAATAACCCGGACTCTGCAACCAGTCAGTTTTTTATTAATGTTGCAGACAATGCCTTTTTAAACAAATCTCCGGGCAACGCAGGTTATGCCGTGTTTGGGAAGGTGACCAAAGGGATGGATGTGATCGATAAAATTGCTGCTGCGCCAACGGCAAGCCAGGGCATGTATCAGGACGTGCCCAGACAGCAGATCAAAATTCTGGGAATTCAGAACATCAGTAGTAAGACAAAAAAATAAATCCAGGGATTGCATTATCGGGGAACATTCTGTTTCCTGATGATTCAGGATACTGGGGGGCATTGTATAATTGGCTGTTTTAGTCCTGTTACCGAAATACATTTCTTTCAGGTCGAATCCGGGTGCATGATGGAAGAGCGAAAAATGCTTATATCATCAGATGTCTCAGAACATAAAAATGAGGGAGATTATGGCGGCTATCACAACATCGGCATCCAGTGTACTGGAGTTTCCTTTATATGTTGCCGGAAAAGCGGTAAAAACCGGACAATGGCTTGAAGTACGGCATAAATATAGTGGTGAGGTTTATGCAAAAGTGGCGCTGGCGGATGCCGCGGTATTGGAAAAGGCGATTGCCTCGGCCGTGAAGGCTGAACAGGCAATGGCGGCATTAAAACCCTTCCAGAAGCAGCAGATCCTTTTGCACTGTGTCCGGCGCTTTAAGGAAACACGGGAAGAGTTGATCCAGCTGCTGATTATTGAAGGCGGTAAGCCCAGGATTGCTGCCAGTGCAGAAGTTGAGCGGCTGATTAATACCTTTCAGCTTGCGGCAGACGCAGTAACCCAGGTGGATGATGGACGGATCATGCCGCTGGCTGTCACACCGGCCGCAGCTGCATATCGGGGCATGGTCAGACATGTGCCGATTGGTGCAGTGTCCTTAATCAGCCCTTTTAATTTTCCGCTGAATTTAACAGCACATAAAATTGCGCCGGCCATTGCCGCAGGGTGCCCATTTGTACTGAAACCGGCAAGCTTAACCCCCATTTCAGCCCTGAAAATTGCTGAAATCCTCGCAGAAACCGAATTGCCGAAGGGTGCATTTTCAGTTTTACCCTGCCCCCGGCAACAGGCCGATATCCTGGTCACCGATGACCGTTTTAAATTACTCAGTTTCACCGGTTCAGACATGGTCGGCTGGGACATGAAAAATCGGGCAGGGCGTAAGAAAGTCACGCTGGAACTGGGGGGCAATGCCGCGGTGATGATTGAACCGGATACGGAAATCAGCGATGCGCTGATTGACCGTTTAATCACCGGTGCCTATGGTCAGGCCGGTCAGGTCTGCATCAGTGTCCAGCGCATACTGGCACATGCCGATATTTATACCGAATTAAAGAAAAAACTGGTGGCAAAACTCAAAAAAATCAAAGCGGGGGATCCGGCTGTTGAACAGACCATTGTTGGACCGATGATTAAGGAAAATGAAGCCCTGCGTTTGAAAAAATGGATGGATAAGGCTGTGAAGAAAGGGGCAAAAGTACTGACCGGCGGTGATTTGGATGGCGTGTTATTTGAGCCGACTTTACTGGAAGGCGTTGATGAATCTCTTGAAATTTATCAGAATGAAGCATTTGGTCCGGTTGCAATCCTGGAAAAATACAAAGACTTTGAAAAGGGCATTGCCACCATTAATGCCAGCCGTTTTGGACTACAGGCCGGGGTATATACCCAGAATCTGACGAAAATGCTGTATGCCTGGGACCATCTGCATGTCGGCGGTGTCATTATTAATGATATTCCGACATTCCGGGTTGACAATATGCCCTATGGTGGTGTCAGGGATTCGGGGCTGGGACGTGAAGGGGTCCAGTATGCCATACGGGATATGCAGGAAGAGCGTCTGCTGGTGATCCGGCAGTAACTGGTATCCGTGATCCGGTGCAAGGCAGCTGATGCCTTGCACCGGGATTTTATGCAAATGGGTAAAAAAATAACCAAAAGGATGGAAAACCACGTCCGTCATTATAGAAATTACAGAAAAAATCATTAAAAACGGGTATTGTTCGGGTATTAAAACAGCATTTTACGCCCGGTGTCTTTTAAGCAAAGCTCAGCCGTTGATGCTGGTTTGCAATTTGGACCAGGTGCCCACAAGGTACCGCCCTGATTCAGACAACCAATTTTTCTGGTACTTTTTTGCTTGCGATACCACAATGAAAATAAGCAGCATTGAAAGATGCCAATGGATTCAGGTGTATTTATGACGGATATTCGTGAAAACTGGTCGGCACGATCAGGGTTTATCATTGCGGCAATTGGTTCTGCTGTTGGTCTGGGAAATATCTGGCGTTTCCCCTACGTTGCCTATGAAAATGGGGGCGGCGCTTTTTTAATTCCTTATCTGATTGCGCTTTTGACTGCTGGCTTACCGCTGCTGTTCCTGGACTATGCGGTCGGGCATCGCAGTACCGGTTCGCCCCCCAAAGCCTATAAACAACTGTGGAAACCGGCGGAGTCACTGGGCTGGTGGCAGGTTTGTGTCTGTATCATTATTGGTCTTTATTATGCAAGCGTCCTGACCTGGGCAGGCAACTATATTTACTTCTCCATTGGGCAGGTATGGGGTGCTGACCCTGAAGGCTTTTTCTTTAAAACCTATCTGCAGACTACCGAAGCAAAAAACTTTGATATGACTTTTATCAGTCGTCTGTTCTGGCCACTGATTGGTGTCTGGCTGGCGGTACTGGCTATTTTGTATGGCGGTGTAAAAAAAGGTGTGGAGCTGTCCAATAAAATCTTTATGCCTTTACTGATTGTACTGTTTACCATTCTGGTGATTCAGGCGGTACGTTTACCCGGTGCTGTGGAAGGTTTAAATGCCTTTTTCACACCGAACTGGTCTGCCATGATGGACTATAAAGTCTGGCTGGCGGCCTATGGCCATATCTTCTTCAGTCTGTCTGTCGGTTTTGGAATCATGGTGACCTATGCTTCCTACCTCAAACCAAAAACCAATCTGACTGGTTCCGGTCTGATTGTAGGCCTGGCCAACTCATCATTTGAGTTACTGGCGGGAATTGGCGTGTTTGCTGCACTGGGCTTTATGGCGCATGCTGCAGGAAAACCGGTCGACGAAGTGGTCAGTGGGGGGATTGGTCTGGCCTTTATTGCCTTCCCTAAACTGATTTCAAGCCTGGGCGCAGGTGCAGACTTTTTTGGAATTCTGTTCTTTACCTCCCTGTTTGTTGCCGGTATTACCTCAATGGTCAGTATTCTTGAAGTGCCGATTGCAGCCTTGCAGGACAAGTTAAAATGGGGCCGGACCAAAGCAGTCAGCGTCGTCGGCGGAGGTACAGGAATCGTATCAATTTTCCTGTTCTCGACCACCAACGCCATTAAACTGGTCGATATTATTGACCACTTTATCAACAACCTGGGCATTGTTTCCGGGGCACTGATTTCCATTATCATGGTGTCATGGTTCAGACGCAGTCTGATGACTGAACTTGAAATGCACATTAATCATGTTTCAACAGTAAAACTGGGGAAAACCTGGGAATTTACGCTCACAGTTGTGACTCCTGTGGTTTTATTGTCAACACTCTTACTGGCGCTCAATTCATTGATCCAGAAGGGTTATGAAGGGTATTCCACCGATTTGCTGCTGTGCTTTGGCTGGGGCAGCATTATCTTCTGTATGCTGGGCGCATTGTTAATGTCCAGAATTCATGACCGATAGGAGTATAAATTCATGAATACGTCTGCCATTGTGATCATGATTATTTCAATGCTGTTTTTATGGGGAGGGTTGCTCATGGCAATCCTGCATTTGATGAAGCATCCTGAAGAGCAGGATCATTAACGTCTGATATAGCATTGTTATATCTGACTTGTACCCGTGGCAGGGATGCCACGGGCTGGACTGATGCCGGGTTCTTATAGCACAGTCCAGCCAATGGTTCGGGTTGGTTTTGCCAGAACAAAAGTAACTACATGCCTTTACATTTTTTATGACTTGATTTTCTGAATACGACAATAATAAAAACCATCGCCATAGCCGGTTTCGGGCAGCAGCTGACGACCGTGTATTTGTGTCAGCCCCCAGTCGGCTTCAATCTTCACTTCACGGGCATCTGCATGTTCAGCAAAAAAATGGACCATCTGCTGTTCATTTTCCGCCTTGAGGATGGAGCAGGTGATATACAGCAATGTCCCGCCGATCTTTAACTGTTGCCACATATTGTTCAGAATCTGTTTTTGCAGTGCAATGGTTTGCGCAATATCTGTGGACTGACGCAATAAACGGATATCCGGGTGGCGGCGGATGACACCGATTGCCGAGCATGGTGCATCCAGTACAATGCAGTCAGCAGGTTGTTTTGCCTGCCATGTGGTTGCATCTGCTGTAACCAGTCTGACCTGTTCACGCTGCAGCAATAAACGCTCCAGATTTTCAGCTACACGGCTCAGACGTTTACCGTCCTGGTCAATGGCAAGCAATTGCTGTGGATGATATTTCTCCAGCAGATGAGCCGTTTTACCTCCGGGCGCAGCGCAGGCATCAATAACGATTTTATCATTCAGCTCAGGCAGTAGCTGGGCACAAAGCTGTGCATGCTCATCCTGAACCGAGAAACCACCTGCAGCAAACCCCGGCAGAGACGGAATATGTGCATGCTGAGCCAGCGTGATGCCGACCGGGGACAATTCACAGGCATATGCTTCAATGCCTGCATCATCCAGGATCTCCAGGTATTCTTCACGGCTGACCTGAGTCTGATTCACTCTCAGGGTCAATGGGGCAGTCTGCTTAAGTTCATGGCTTAAGGCGTCGAAATGTTCAGGCCAGTCTTTTTTCAGGCGTTTGGCCAGCCAGCTGGGCAGGCCATGTGCTGCATCAAGTGCAGTGTTGAATTCAGACGTTTCACGTGAAACACGACGCAGAATGGCATTCACTACTCCGCTGAGCGCCGCAAAGCCGAGTTGTTTTACCGCAGTGACTGTCTCTGAAATGGCTGCATGTGCCGGGATCCGGGTACATAGTATCTGATACAGCCCCAGATAAAGACAGCTTTCCACCATTTCATTATTTAAGGGTTTCACCAGCAGCGGGAGTGTAATTGACTTTAAGCTGTACCATTGCCTGAGTGTGCCAAGGATTAATTCATGAAAAAGTGCCCGATCACGTTCCATGACCTGATCAAGTTGCTGATGCAGAATAGCAGCCAGTGACTGACCCTGCTGGACATTCACCAGGGTCCGCACGACCTGGGCACGCAGGTTAAGTTGTTTATTTGAAAAACCGGACTGGGTGGGCTGACTCATAGCAGAATTTGACCTGGGGCTAATTTGTGACTCTGTAAAATCTGTGTGGCGTTTAATGGCTTACCGCCGGGCCACTGCAGACTGGTAAGGCAAATCACTGTCTGGTCAGCACAGGCAACATGAACCCCCTGTTTGTTAATACTGACAATTTCTCCAGCAACGGCATGGTCTGCTTTCTGCGAAGAAAGGTTGCTATTCCAGACCCGTAAATTACTGGTTTCGTTCATGAGGGTAAAGGCAACAGGCCAGGGGTTAAAGGCCCGGATGGTCCGGTCAAGTTCAGTGGCGGAGCGTGACCAGTCAATTTTTGCCTCTGCTTTGGAAAGTTTATGGGCATAGACGGTCAGGGCTTCATTCTGAACTTCACGACTGGCCAGATAATGCTCTAAGCTGGCTTCTGTTTCCAGTACCGTACAGATTGCTTCGGCACCCTGATGGGCCAGTTTGTCGTGCAGACTTGCTGAGCTATCTTCAGCCGTGATGGGACAGTGGGTTTTATACAGCATATCCCCGGTATCCAGCCCGGCTGCCATTTTCATGATGGTTACACCGGTTATTGCATCGCCGGTGGCAATTGCCCGCTGGATCGGAGCGGCACCACGCCAGCGTGGCAACAGTGAAGCATGAATGTTCAGACAACCATATACCGGCGTGTCCAGTACAGTCTGAGGTAAAATTAATCCGTAGGCAGCCACCACCATGACATCTGCATTCAATGCTGCCAGCTGTTGCTGAGCGGCCAGGCCTTCCTCTGTGGATGCTTTAAAATGTAATGGCTGGTAGACCGGTAGCTGATATTGCAGTGCCAGTTGTTTCACAGCAGATGCAGTCAGTTTCTGGCCACGCCCGGCTTTACGGTCAGGCTGGGTATAGACTGCGACAATTTCATGGGGGGTGTTCAGCAGTGCAGCCAGCGCACTTGCTGCAAACTCAGGCGTACCGGCAAAGATAATTTTCAAACTCAGACTCTAATCCAACAACATCCGGTAAGTATAGCAAAGCCGGAGACAGGATGCTGTGACTAAAGCCTGGTCTTACTTATTTCATGTTTTAAGCGGGAACTGTAGCAATATAAAAGCGGTCTGTAATTTATTGTTGATAAATGGTGTTGGAAAAAATATTTCGGATATGACAAACAATTGCCAGCATCTGTCAAAAGCACAATAGGCACTCCACATCAGTAAGTGAAATTAAACAAAAAAGCATGATTATGGTAATTAATTGAATTTATTGTCAATTAATATTTAAATATTTCAGGCAAAATACATTTCATATTTTTGTCATTTAAGTAGTCTATACAGGCTAAAAAGAGAAATGCATCACAAAAAATGTTGATTTTTATGTGATGGAATTGTTAAAGTACCTTGGTTTTTTGTGTATTTTATAGGCGTTTTCAGAGTTCTGTTGTCGCCGGCTCCCCTACAGAGGAATAAAGAATGAATAAGATTTATAAGGTCATTTGGAGTACAACCCTGGGTGCATGGGTTGCAGTTTCTGAAATGGCTAAAACGAAAACGAGATCTACAACAAAATCTGTGAAAGTCAGTGCCGTAGCCGGTGTAGTGGGGATGATCAGTTTTGCGCCGGGCGCATTTGCTGCGTCTGGGATAGACGGTGGTGCGGCGTCGGGAGGGGGGACGGCAATTTCCAGTTGTACTACGGCTAGTACTCAGGCATCAACTTCAAATGATCGCGCTATAGCGATTGGATGTGGTACAACCACAACGGGCATAAATACCAGTTTGATAGACAGAGGAAATCCAGCGAATAACAGCACCACAACTGGCAATGTTGCGGGTGTCGCTTTTAATGGGAGTCCTAATACCCTTGCAAGTGGTGGAGGGGTTGCAATTGGCACTGGAGCAACAGCTGGAACTCCAACAACAATAGCATTGGGTACTCAGGCCAAAGCGATAGGCGGCTCTAGTGTGGTTATAGGGGGGACAGCTGTTGCAACAGGGGAGACCGCGCTAGCTATTGGTCGGCAATCAGCGGCAACAGGGAATTACGCACAAGCACTGGGGAATGTCTCTGTCGCAACAGGGCCGGGTACATTGGCGATAGGACACTCCGCCACAGCAAGTGGGGACCGTGCTATTGCAATTGGCGCACCGAATACACTTAATACTCCAACCTATCAATCAGTTGGACAAACTGCGGCTACAGCAGCTGACTCGATTGCTTTTGGTGGTGCCGCCCAGGCAACGGCAAATAATGCAATCGCATTGGGAAGTAAGGCGTCAGCGACAATAGACAATAGTGTGGCATTAGGGGCTGGCTCTGTGACCAGCGCGTTGACGGGGAATTCATATTTAACGAATCAGGCCGCTCCTACAAGTAAAGGATCTGTCGCTGTAGGTGATCGACGTATTCAGAATGTTGCTGATGGTGCAGCAGCACAGGATGCAGTGACGGTTTCTCAATTAACGGTTGTTAAGAATACGGCAGATGCTGCGCAAACTACAGCGAATACCGCAGTCACCAATGCAGCGACAGCCCAAACCACAGCAAATACTGCAGTAACCAATGCAGCGGCAGCTCAAACTACAGCAAATACCGCAGTCACCAATGCAGCGACAGCTCAAACTACAGCGAATACAGCAGTAACGAAGGCGGATACTGCTCAAGCAACGGCGGACAGGGGCTTAAATTTTCGTGCGAATACGGGTACAGCTGACAATTTGAAGTTGGGTGAAACTGTTACGCTGGCCGATGGTAGCAATACAACGGTAAGCTATGATGCAGCAACAAACACTTATAAATACAATGTGGTGGATGCCCCGGTATTTGCAGGTCAGGTGAAGGCAAACGGTTTTGATGCAAACAACCAGAAAGTGATAAATGTTGCAAACGGCACTGTTGCAGCCAATTCAAAGGATGCGGTGAATGGCGGCCAGCTGAACACCACCAACCAGAATGTCACCACGGCACAGAATGCAGCCAATGCCGCTCAGACTACCGCCAATACGGCAGGAACGAAGGCAGATGCTGCACAAACCACAGCGAATACAGCAGTGACCAATGCAGCAACAGCGGATGGGAAAGCTGTTGCGGCTCAGGCCACCGCAGACAAAGGCCTGAACTTCAGTGCCAATGGCGGTACGGCAGATAACGTCAAGTTGGGAGAAACCGTCAACTTTGCAGACGGGACCAATAGCAAAGCGGTCTACGATGCAGCAACAAACACTTATAAATACAATGTGGTGGATGCCCCGGTATTTGCAGGTCAGGTGAAGGCAAACGGTTTTGATGCAAACAACCAGAAAGTGATAAATGTTGCAAACGGCACTGTTGCAGCCAATTCAAAGGATGCGGTGAATGGCGGCCAGCTGAACACCACCAACCAGAATGTCACCACGGCACAGAATGCAGCCAATGCCGCTCAGACTACCGCCAATACGGCAGGAACGAAGGCAGATGCTGCGCAAACCACAGCGAATACCGCAGTAACCAACGCAGCAACAGCGGATGGAAAAGCCGTTGCGGCCCAGACAGCGGCAAATACCGCTCAGGCAACCGCAGACAAGGGTCTGAACTTCAGTGCCAATGGCGGTACGGCAGATAACGTCAAGCTGGGAGAAACCGTCAACTTTGCAGACGGGACCAATAGCAAAGCGGTCTACGATGCAGCAACAAACACTTATAAATACAATGTGGTGGATGCCCCGGTATTTGCAGGCCAGGTGAAGGCAAACGGTTTTGATGCAAACAACCAGAAAGTGGTGAATGTTGCAGACGGTACTGTTGCAGCCAATTCAAAAGATGCAGTCAATGGCGGTCAGCTGAACACCACCAACCAGAATGTCACCACGGCACAGAATGCAGCCAATGCCGCTCAGACTACGGCCAACACTGCAGGAACGAAGGCAGATGCTGCGCAAACCACAGCGAATACCGCAGTAACCAATGCAGCGACAGCGGATGGAAAAGCCGTTGCTGCCCAGGCAACCGCAGACAAGGGCCTGAATTTCAGTGCCAATGGCGGTACGGCAGATAATGTCAAGCTGGGAGAAACCGTCAACTTTGCAGACGGGACCAATACCAAAGCGGTGTATGACCCTGCCACCAACAGCTACAAATACAATGTTGTGGATGCACCGGTATTTGCAGGCCAGGTGAAGGCAAACGGCTTTGATGCAAACAACCAGAAAGTGGTGAATGTTGCAGACGGTGTGGACGGCAAGGACGCAGTGAACAAGGGCCAGCTGGATGCAGCGAACCAGGCGGGCGGCGCGAAGACCGATGCACTGGGGAACAGCACTGCGGCGAACCTGGGCGGGGGATCGGGCTATGATCCGGTGACGGGTACGGTCACGGCACCGAGCTACGTGACCACGGATCCGACCACGGGTACATCGAAGACATCAGACAACGTGGGTGATGCACTGAGCAGCCTGAACACGGCGGTGAACAAACCGCTGACCTTTAAGGATGCCGGGACCGGCAGCTCAGTGAACCCGCTGGGTTCCGAATTTGCAATTGTGGGTGACAGCAACCTGACCAGCACGGTTGAGCAGGGCAAGGCAACGCTGACCCTGAATAAGGACCTGAAAGGCCTGAACAGTGTTGAAACGGTGGATGCAGACGGCAACAGCGTGGTGACGGACGGCAAGGGCACGACGGTGACGGGAGCGGATGGCAAGCTCACGACGCTGACGGCGGACGGGACCACAGTGACCGATGGCACGGATACCAGCGTCTATGGTCCGGATGGCCTGAATGTCAATGACGGTGCAGTGACGGTCGGCAAGGACGGCCTGAATGCGGGCGGCGTCACCGTCAGCAAGGACGGCATCAACGCGAATGGCACCGGCATCAGCAACGTGAAGGACGGTGTTGACGGCAAGGATGCAGTGAACAAGGGCCAGCTGGATGCAGCGAACCAGGCGGGCGGCGCGAAGACCGATGCGCTGGGGAACAGCACTGCAGCGAACCTGGGCGGCGGATCGGGCTATGATCCGGTGACGGGTGCAATCACGGCGCCGAGCTACGTGACCACGGATCCGACCACGGGTACATCGAAGACATCAGACAACGTGGGTGATGCACTGAGCAGCCTGAACACGGCGGTGAACAAACCGCTGACCTTTAAGGATGCCGGGACCGGCAGCTCAGTGAACCCGCTGGGTTCCGAATTTGCAATTGTGGGTGACAGCAACCTGACCAGCACGGTTGAGCAGGGCAAGGCAACGCTGACCCTGAATAAGGACCTGAAAGGCCTGAACAGTGTTGAAACGGTGGATGCAGACGGCAACAGCGTGGTGACGGACGGCAAGGGCACGACGGTGACGGGAGCGGATGGCAAGCTCACGACGCTGACGGCGGACGGGACCACAGTGACCGATGGCACGGATACCAGCGTCTATGGTCCGGATGGCCTGAATGTCAATGACGGTGCAGTGACGGTCGGCAAGGACGGCCTGAATGCGGGCGGCGTCACCGTCAGCAAGGACGGCATCAACGCGAATGGCACCGGCATCAGCAACGTGAAGGACGGTGTTGACGGCAAGGATGCAGTGAACAAGGGCCAGCTGGATGCAGCGAACCAGGCGGGCGGCGCGAAGACCGATGCGCTGGGGAACAGCACTGCAGCGAACCTGGGCGGCGGATCGGGCTATGATCCGGTGACGGGTGCAATCACGGCGCCGAGCTACGTGACCACGGATCCGACCACGGGTACATCGAAGACATCAGACAACGTGGGTGATGCACTGAGCAGCCTGAACACGGCGGTGAACAAACCGCTGACCTTTAAGGATGCCGGGACCGGCAGCTCAGTGAACCCGCTGGGTTCCGAATTTGCAATTGTGGGTGACAGCAACCTGACCAGCACGGTTGAGCAGGGCAAGGCAACGCTGACCCTGAATAAGGACCTGAAAGGCCTGAACAGTGTTGAAACGGTGGATGCAGACGGCAACAGCGTGGTGACGGACGGCAAGGGCACGACGGTGACGGGAGCGGATGGCAAGCTCACGACGCTGACGGCGGACGGGACCACAGTGACCGATGGCACGGATACCAGCGTCTATGGTCCGGATGGCCTGAATGTCAATGACGGTGCAGTGACGGTCGGCAAGGACGGCCTGAATGCGGGCGGCGTCACCGTCAGCAAGGACGGCATCAACGCGAATGGCACCGGCATCAGCAACGTGAAGGACGGTGTTGACGGCAAGGATGCAGTGAACAAGGGCCAGCTGGATGCAGCGAACCAGGCGGGCGGCGCGAAGACCGATGCGCTGGGGAACAGCACTGCGGCGAACCTGGGCGGCGGATCGGGCTATGATCCGGTGACGGGTGCAATCACGGCACCGAGCTACGTGACCACGGATCCGACCACGGGTACATCGAAGACATCAGACAACGTGGGTGATGCACTGAGCAGCCTGAACACGGCGGTGAACAAACCGCTGACCTTTAAGGATGCCGGGACCGGCAGCTCAGTGAACCCGCTGGGTTCCGAATTTGCAATTGTGGGTGACAGCAACCTGACCAGCACGGTTGAGCAGGGCAAGGCAACGCTGACCCTGAATAAGGACCTGAAAGGCCTGAACAGTGTTGAAACGGTGGATGCAGACGGCAACAGCGTGGTGACGGACGGCAAGGGCACGACGGTGACGGGAGCGGATGGCAAGCTCACGACGCTGACGGCGGACGGGACCACAGTGACCGATGGCACGAACACCAGCGTCTATGGTCCGGATGGCCTGAATGTCAATGACGGTGCAGTGACGGTCGGCAGGGACGGCCTGAATGCGGGCGGCGTCACCGTCAGCAAGGACGGCATCAACGCGAATGGCACCGGCATCAGCAACGTGAAGGACGGTGTTGACGGCAAGGATGCAGTGAACAAGGGCCAGCTGGATGCAGCGAACCAGGCGGGCGGCGCGAAGACCGATGCGCTGGGGAACAGCACTGCAGCGAACCTGGGCGGCGGATCGGGCTATGATCCGGTGACGGGTGCAATCACGGCGCCGAGCTACGTGACCACGGATCCGACCACGGGTACATCGAAGACATCAGACAACGTGGGTGATGCACTGAGCAGCCTGAACACGGCGGTGAACAAACCGCTGACCTTTAAGGATGCCGGGACCGGCAGCTCAGTGAACCCGCTGGGTTCCGAATTTGCAATTGTGGGTGACAGCAACCTGACCACGACGGTGAGCCAGGGTCAGGCCGCGATTGCCCTGAATAAGGACCTGAAAGGCCTGAACAGTGTTGAAACGGTGGATGCAGACGGCAACAGCGTGGTGACGGACGGCAAGGGCACGACGGTGACGGGAGCGGATGGCAAGCTCACGACGCTGACGGCGGACGGGACCACAGTGACCGATGGCACGAACACCAGCGTCTATGGTCCGGATGGCCTGAATGTCAATGACGGTGCAGTGACGGTCGGCAAGGACGGCCTGAATGCGGGCGGCGTCACCGTCAGCAAGGACGGCATCAACGCGAATGGCACCGGCATCAGCAACGTGAAGGACGGTGTTGACGGCAAGGATGCAGTGAACAAGGGCCAGCTGGATGCAGCGAACCAGGCGGGCGGCGCGAAGACCGATGCGCTGGGGAACAGCACTGCGGCGAACCTGGGCGGCGGATCGGGCTATGATCCGGTGACGGGTGCAATCACGGCACCGAGCTACGTGACCACGGATCCGACCACGGGTACATCGAAGACATCAGACAACGTGGGTGATGCACTGAGCAGCCTGAACACGGCGGTGAACAAACCGCTGACCTTTAAGGATGCCGGGACCGGCAGCTCAGTGAACCCGCTGGGTTCCGAATTTGCAATTGTGGGTGACAGCAACCTGACCAGCACGGTTGAGCAGGGCAAGGCAACGCTGACCCTGAATAAGGACCTGAAAGGCCTGAACAGTGTTGAAACGGTGGATGCAGACGGCAACAGCGTGGTGACGGACGGCAAGGGCACGACGGTGACGGGAGCGGATGGCAAGCTCACGACGCTGACGGCGGACGGGACCACAGTGACCGATGGCACGAACACCAGCGTCTATGGTCCGGATGGCCTGAATGTCAATGACGGTGCAGTGACGGTCGGCAGGGACGGCCTGAATGCGGGCGGCGTCACCGTCAGCAAGGACGGCATCAACGCGAATGGCACCGGCATCAGCAACGTGAAGGACGGTGTTGACGGCAAGGATGCAGTGAACAAGGGCCAGCTGGATGCAGCGAACCAGGCGGGCGGCGCGAAGACCGATGCGCTGGGGAACAGCACTGCGGCGAACCTGGGCGGCGGATCGGGCTATGATCCGGTGACGGGTGCAATCACGGCACCGAGCTACGTGACCACGGATCCGACCACGGGTACATCGAAGACATCAGACAACGTGGGTGATGCACTGAGCAGCCTGAACACGGCGGTGAACAAACCGCTGACCTTTAAGGATGCCGGGACCGGCAGCTCAGTGAACCCGCTGGGTTCCGAATTTGCAATTGTGGGTGACAGCAACCTGACCACGACGGTGAGCCAGGGTCAGGCCGCGATTGCCCTGAATAAGGACCTGAAAGGCCTGAACAGTGTTGAAACGGTGGATGCAGACGGCAACAGCGTGGTGACGGACGGCAAGGGCACGACGGTGACGGGAGCGGATGGCAAGCTCACGACGCTGACGGCGGACGGGACCACAGTGACCGATGGCACGAACACCAGCGTCTATGGTCCGGATGGCCTGAATGTCAATGACGGTGCAGTGACGGTCGGCAGGGACGGCCTGAATGCGGGCGGCGTCACCGTCAGCAAGGACGGCATCAACGCGAATGGCACCGGCATCAGCAACGTGAAGGACGGTGTTGACGGCAAGGATGCAGTGAACAAGGGCCAGCTGGATGCAGCGAACCAGGCGGGCGGCGCGAAGACCGATGCGCTGGGGAACAGCACTGCGGCGAACCTGGGCGGCGGATCGGGCTATGATCCGGTGACGGGTGCAATCACGGCACCGAGCTACGTGACCACGGATCCGACCACGGGTACATCGAAGACATCAGACAACGTGGGTGATGCACTGAGCAGCCTGAACACGGCGGTGAACAAACCGCTGACCTTTAAGGATGCCGGGACCGGCAGCTCAGTGAACCCGCTGGGTTCCGAATTTGCAATTGTGGGTGACAGCAACCTGACCAGCACGGTTGAGCAGGGCAAGGCAACGCTGACCCTGAATAAGGACCTGAAAGGCCTGAACAGTGTTGAAACGGTGGATGCAGACGGCAACAGCGTGGTGACGGACGGCAAGGGCACGACGGTGACGGGAGCGGATGGCAAGCTCACGACGCTGACGGCGGACGGGACCACAGTGACCGATGGCACGAACACCAGCGTCTATGGTCCGGATGGCCTGAATGTCAATGACGGTGCAGTGACGGTCGGCAAGGACGGCCTGAATGCGGGCGGCGTCACCGTCAGCAAGGACGGCATCAACGCGAATGGCACCGGCATCAGCAACGTGAAGGACGGTGTTGACGGCAAGGATGCAGTGAACAAGGGCCAGCTGGATGCAGCGAACCAGGCGGGCGGCGCGAAGACCGATGCGCTGGGGAACAGCACTGCGGCGAACCTGGGCGGCGGATCGGGCTATGATCCGGTGACGGGTGCAATCACGGCACCGAGCTACGTGACCACGGATCCGACCACGGGTACATCGAAGACATCAGACAACGTGGGTGATGCACTGAGCAGCCTGAACACGGCGGTGAACAAACCGCTGACCTTTAAGGATGCCGGGACCGGCAGCTCAGTGAACCCGCTGGGTTCCGAATTTGCAATTGTGGGTGACAGCAACCTGACCACGACGGTGAGCCAGGGTCAGGCCGCGATTGCCCTGAATAAGGACCTGAAGGGCCTGAACAGTGTTGAAACGGTGGATGCAGACGGCAACAGCGTATTGACGGACGGCAAGGGCACGACGGTGACGGGAGCGGATGGCAAGCTCACGACGCTGACGGCGGACGGGACCACAGTGACCGATGGCACGGATACCAGCGTCTATGGTCCGAACGGCCTGAGCGTCAATGACGGTGCAGTGACGGTCGGCAAGGACGGTCTGAATGCGGGCGGAGTCACCGTCAGCAAGGACGGCATCAACGCGAATGGCACCGGCATCAGCAACGTGAAGGACGGTGTTGACGGCAAGGACGCAGTGAACAAGGGCCAGCTGGATGCAGCGAACCAGGCGGGCGGCGCGAAGACCGATGCGCTGGGGAACAGCACTGCAGCGAACCTGGGCGGCGGATCGGGCTATGATCCGGTGACGGGTGCAATCACGGCGCCGAGCTACGTGACCACGGATCCGACCACGGGTACATCGAAGACATCAGACAACGTGGGTGATGCACTGAGCAGCCTGAACACGGCGGTGAACAAACCGCTGACCTTTAAGGATGCCGGGACCGGCAGCTCAGTGAACCCGCTGGGTTCCGAATTTGCAATTGTGGGTGACAGCAACCTGACCAGCACGGTTGAGCAGGGCAAGGCAACGCTGACCCTGAATAAGGACCTGAAAGGCCTGAACAGTGTTGAAACGGTGGATGCAGACGGCAACAGCGTGGTGACGGACGGCAAGGGCACGACGGTGACGGGAGCGGATGGCAAGCTCACAACCCTGACAGCGGACGGCACCACAGTGACCGACGGCACGGATACCAGCGTTTATGGTGCGAACGGCCTGAATGTCAATGACGGTGCAGTGACTGTCGGCAGGGATGGCCTGAATGCTGGCGGCGTCACCGTCAGCAAGGACGGCATCAACGCCAACGGCACCGGCATCAGCAACGTGAAGGACGGTGTTGACGGCAAGGACGCGGTGAACGTTGACCAGCTGACTGCGGTGAGCAAGGCGGGCAGCGACAAGAGCGATGCACTGGGGAACAGCACTGCAGCGAACCTGGGCGGCGGTGCGGAGTATGACCGGAATACCGGTACAGTGAGTGCCCCGTCCTACACCGTGACCAGCAACCCGAATGACGCCGGCAGCACAACGGCCGTGAACAACGTGGGTGATGCGATCAGCAGCCTGAACACGGCAGTGAATCAGCCGCTGACCTTTAAGGATGCCGGGACCGGCAGCTCAGTGAACCCGCTGGGTTCCGAATTTGCAATTGTGGGTGACAGCAACCTGACCACGACGGTGAGCCAGGGTCAGGCCGCGATTGCCCTGAACAAAGACATCACTGTGGACAGCGTGACCGCAGGTGCCAGCCGACTGGATGATAACGGACTTGCCATCAGCGGTGGTCCGAGCGTGACGAAGGGTGGCATTAATGCTGCAAATACCCGGGTTAGCAACGTTGCAGATGGTGTCGATACTTCGGATGCAGTCAATAAAGGTCAATTGGACACGGCAATTTCAGGTGTAAACAGTAATGTAAATAACCTGGCCAATAATGCTGTTCAATATGATAAAAATGCTGACGGTACGGTGAATAAGGACAGCATCATACTCGGTGGTGGCGCAGATGGTACGAAGATTTCCAATGTTGCAAATGGACAGGTTGAAGCCGGCTCCAGGGATGCGATAAATGGTGGCCAGCTTGCGAATGTCCGTGACAACCTGCAGGGGCAGATTACCAATAATGCCAATGATATCAGCAATATTAAAAATGATATCAATAGTGGCAGTGTGGGTCTGGTCCGGCAGGCGGGTCCGAATGCCGAGGTCACCGTCGCGAAGGATACTGGCGGTAAAAGTGTCAGTGTGGCCGGTACGGATGGAGAACGTACCGTGACCGGTGTTGCCAATGGTGCAGTCAATTCCACCTCTAAGGATGCAGTCAACGGCAGCCAGCTGAACGCAACCAACGAAGCTGTTGTGAACTATCTGGGCGGTGGTGCCGGTTATAACAACATTACTGAGAGCTTTACTGCGCCATCGTATGCAGTGGGTACGGGAACATATAACAATGTCGGTGGTGCAATCGATGCGCTGAATCAGGCGGATCAGACATTAAATACCAAGATTGATAATGTCAGTAACCGACTGGATGATGCCTTCCGTTCCACCAATCACCGGATTAATGATGTAGAGAGAAAAGCCAATGCCGGTATTGCCGCTGCAATGGCCATGGAATCTGCACCTTATATACCGGGTAAATACACTTACTCAGCCGGTGCTGCTTATCATGGCGGTGAAAATGCAGTGGGTGTGACCCTGCGTAAAACTGCGGATAACGGTCGCTGGTCGTTGACCGGTGGTGTTGCAGCAGCATCCCAGGGTGATCCAAGTGTGCGGATTGGTATCAGTGGTGTGATTGACTGATTTTGCCAGACCGGGAAGATCTGCGGATCTTCCTGATCTTTTCCTTTATTTCAGAGAGATATAAAAATGAAAACATTCAGCAGTATCGTGATGTTCAGTGTACTTACGGGTCTGGCGATATCAACAAGTCATGCTGTGGAAGAAATGGCAACACAGACGGAAGCAGAGCAGGCATCTCAGGAAATTAGTTTTCCTGAAATTGAAAAAAGCTACTTAAAGCAGGTGCAGCATTACGAATATGAACAGGTTGCCCGCCTGGATAAGGGACTGACCAAGGACCAGATTCGATTTATCCTGGGCAATCCGCATTTTTCTGAAGGACTGTTTGCCGTCAAAACCTGGAACTATGTACTGGATATTCGTCAGCCGGGAACACAGCAATATAAGCGTTGTCAGTTAAGAATTGATTTTGATAAAAAATATTTATCGGAAAATCTGAACTGGAAAGGTGAGGAATGTCAGGGGTTAATGAGCTGGGGGATCAATAACCAGTCCACCGGGGAAATAGACAGCCTGCCTGTAACAGACCAGTCTGCCAGTATTTTATTCTATTTTGATCGTGCCGATAAAAATGGGGTAAAAAATCCTGAACGTATTGCTGCAATCGCCAGTCAGCTGAAACAGCTGGACCATAGCAGGACGATTCAGGTGGCCGGATATACCGATCGACTGGGAACATTCAGTCATAATCAGCGCCTGTCATCAGCACGAGCACATACCGTGGCACAAATGCTGGTAGAGCAAGGGGTTGATTCAGATCAGATACAATTTACAGCAAAGAATAAAACCAGTGCCTATCAGCAATGTTCGGGGGTAAACCGTCGCATTCAGCTGGTGGAATGTCTTGCACCTAATCGTCGTGTCAATATCAGCTGGTAAGCACGTTACAGCAGTTGCGGTAATGGAGCATCTGTATCCAGCCATTGCATGATTTACCTGTCCGGAATGATGTTGATGGCAACAGGTGTATCTGTGAGTGACAGCATATGGGTTTTTACAGCCGTTTAAAAATGCTGTTTAATAGCTGCACTGAAATAAAGAGAATTTAAAATGTTCAAACAAATTGCGATGGTGGTTGCCGGTCTGGGTCTTGCGTTACAGGTTCAGGCGTTTGAAAAGACACAAATGAATCTGGATAAGGATTTCTGGGGGACGTGGTCCATTTATAATGCAAAAAATAAATGTACTGAAGTCTATCAATTCCAGAAACCCGGTCAGTTTCAGTACAGTAGTAAACAAAAGAATATGACCGGAAGATTTGCGGTGACGCGCAACAGTAAAGATGCCCGGGCATTGGACGTACTTTCACTGAAAGTGCTGCAGGACAATAAAAAAGCATCCTGCGCTGAAGCGGCTAAAGATTACAACAATGCCAGTCTGAATATGGCATTGAAATGGGTCTCTGCCAATACGGCCCAAATCTGTACCGATACAGAAGCTAAAAGCTGTACTTCACTGTATCTGATCAAACAAAAGTAAATTGGACGGGCTTCTTCGGAAGCCCTTTTTTATGACTGAATGTGGATGAAAAGCGGCAGGTTCTGTTTCCTGTCTGCATGATTTTATGGCTGGCAGTGTGCAGGCTGAACTGGATCAATCCGATTGGGCAACATTTACTGTGCATCCATAAAGTTACCACATTCATTTATAGCCAATTTGTCAAAAAACTCATACACATGAATATAATTTCTCTTGATTCATATTTTAAATTAAATCAATTGCATGAGAAAATGAGTTGTTTGCTTATAAAAAAGCTTTGATTGCCACATTTTACTTTGAAAGTTTGAATAAGTCCGCCAACGGCGACATTCATGTCGCCGCACGGCAGGACAACCACCCATGATTCAAAAGTACAGAAAACCAATTGATAGCCCATAGTTTCTAAAAGTTCATAGAAAAATATAAGTTTCATTTATAATCAATAATTTGAATCAAATCACGTGTATGAATAATTAGGTGGTTTGACTATAGTAAAGAAAAGAGCAGCCGAATGATGATGAATTTCCAATAAATCAGCAGCTGCTTTTGCAGTTACGCCGGGTACGAAAAACCCTGGCAATTTTAATTGAGTTTTTTTATTTAATTTACAATTGGTTAGCCTCATTTTCATAGATTAACACATTGTTAATCCAGTACAGCCCCAAAAATTATTCATGCCAGCGGCATCTTTAATTTTAATTCAGTCTGAAAACATGATCTGAACCCTTTCAGTATTGGTGTCTGTTCTATAGAATGGACGGCGTTTAAAAAGTTATGCAACGAATTAGCCACGGCTTCACCGCCTGAGTCACCCGGAGTACTTTCCCCATGAGTAAAGAAAACATACGCGAGCATTCAGCGCCATTTTATGAAGGCATTGAAAATGCGCCTGCACGGTCCATGATGCGTGCTGTAGGTTTTAAGGATGATGACTTTACACGCCCGTTTATTGGTATTGCGTCGACCTGGGCAAATGTCACGCCCTGTAATATGCATATTGATGGCCTGGCACGTGAAGTGGAAACCGGTGTCAATGCTGTCGGGGGTAAAGGGATCATTTTCAATACCATTACCATTTCTGACGGGATTTCAAATGGTACCGAAGGCATGAAGTACTCATTGGTGTCCCGTGAGATTATTGCCGATTCCATTGAAGCGGTGGTCGGTTGTCAGGGGTATGATGGTGTGATTGCCATTGGTGGCTGTGACAAAAATATGCCGGGTTGTATCATGGGGCTTGCCCGTCTGAACCGTCCGGGGCTGTTTATCTATGGCGGGACCATTCAGCCGGGCGAAGGCCATACCGATATCATTTCCGTATTTGAAGCAGTCGGTCAGCATGCCAAAGGTGAGATCAACGAGATTCAGGTCAAGCATATTGAAGAGGTTGCATTGCCTGGTCCGGGGTCATGTGGCGGGATGTATACTGCAAATTCCATGGCCTCAGCCATTGAAGCGCTGGGCATGAGTTTGCCGGGTTCATCTGCACAGGAAGCGATTTCCAGCGATAAGCTATTGGACTGTGATCGTGCCGGTGCGGCGGTGATGAACCTGTTGCGACTGGACATTAAACCACGTGACATTATGACCAAAGCTGCATTTGAAAACTCCATCAAGGTGCTGATTGCACTGGGCGGATCCACCAATGGTGTACTGCATTTGATTGCAATGGCGCATACGGCCGGTGTTGATCTGAGCCTGGATGATTTCGTACGCATTGGTAAGGACATTCCGGTAGTTGCAGATGTCCGTCCTTCGGGTCAGTACCTGATGTCAGAGCTGATTAAAATTGGTGGGATTCAACCGCTGATGAAACGCATGCTGGACCGTGGCATGCTGGATGGTTCCTGTATGACAGTAACCGGTAAAACCCTGGCAGAAAACCTGGCGGACGTTAAAGATTACCCTGAAGGTCAGCAGATCATCATGCCGTTTGAGGCGCCGATCAAAAAAGATTCTCACTTGGTGGTCCTGAAAGGCAATCTGTCACCGACCGGTGCTGTTGCAAAAATTACCGGCAAGGAAGGACTGTATTTTGAAGGGCCTGCACGGGTATTTGAAGGTGAAATTGGCGCCATGCGCGGTATTCTGGATGGTGAAGTTCAGGAAGGTGAGGTGGTGGTGATCCGGGGTGAAGGGCCAAAAGGTGGTCCAGGCATGCCGGAAATGCTGAAACCGACCTCTGCCATTATTGGCAAGGGGCTGGGCCACTCCGTTGCCCTGCTGACCGATGGTCGCTTTTCAGGCGGCAGTCATGGTTTTGTGATTGGTCATGTGACCCCGGAAGCCTATGAAGGGGGACCAATTGGCATGGTTAAAAATGGCGATAAAATTTCCATTAATGCCGAAACCCGTGAATTGACCCTGCATATTTCAGATGAGGAAATGGCTGCACGTCAGGCGGCATGGGTCAAGCCGGCACCCAATTATAAGTATGGTGCGCTGGCAAAATATGCAAAACTGACCTCCGGTGCAGACAAAGGGGCCGTTACTGATCTAAATCTGGATATATGATTGATCATTGGCTTACAAGTTGTTATAAACCCTTGTAGCAGTACAAGGGTTTTTTTTCAGGAACTGATCTCATGTCATGGTTACGTCGGTGGTTTGATCCACTTCGATCGCGCTGGTTTTATCAGAAACCGACCCGCCAGGAGGTATTACCCACGGAACAGGGGCTGAGTATTTACCTGCGCCTGGATGACGTATACAGCTATCTGGCGGTACAGCAGCTGACTCAGCTGGATGACATTCTCACTGAAAATCTAAAACCGCTCAAGGTGGTGATTTCAGATACTGCCGCAGCACCACCCAACGGTATGAGTGTGGAAGAGTGGCGGAATTACTGTCTGAATGATGCCGGAATCCTGGCCAATCAGCACCGTTTCAGTTATGACGATGAAAAGCCGGAACAACCTTCGGCAGAAGCGCTGAAACAAGCGGAAACCATTCTGAAAAATACCCCGCTGACCGGGCAGAATTTTCTGTATTTACTGGAAGATGTTTTTCACATGCTGTGGCAGCAGCAATACGGAAAACTACGCACTTTATTTGTCATGGCAAGTCAGCACCGCCAGCCTCAGAATTTCCCGGAGCGGGTGTTTGAACATACACCGGTGCTGACCAGTTATTTTGAGTTTGGTGGGCGCAAATACCATGCAGTGGATGATCTGCTGCGCTTAACCCGTCGTTTAAAACAGCAGAAGTTGCTGACCGGAACCCCGATTTTTCTGATTAATCACATTGAATGGCGTGAGCACATCATGAGTGATGCAGAAGAACTGGCAGAAATCCAGGCCATGCATCCTGAGCTGGATCTCTATATTGCCCTTGAAGATCCGATCAGCTGGCTGCTGCTGGCGTATATCCGCGAACAGCTGGTGGATTATTATAATATTCAGCTGAATGTATTTCCGCTGTCGTACCACGGCCGGGATACTTTTGACTGGAGTCTGGCGACACGTCTGTCCAGACGGGCCGAGGTCAAATTTACGCCATTTTGCCGTCCGACAGCAGAAGCGACCCTGTATATGGCTGAGCTGTTTTATCGTGTTGCAGAAGAACAACGTACCGATGCCATATATGACATTCTGGAAGCCGTATGGACAAAAGGGCGGGACTTCTCGTTTAAACCCCATCTACAGCAGATGCAGCAGGCACTGGACATACAGGACGTGGCTGAGCCTGATGTGGCGGCCCTGCTGCAACAGAATGACGAACGCTGCATACAGTACCATCAGCCTGATTTTCCGGTACTTGAACTGCGTATAGATGGGCAGCGCTATGTCTTTAACAGTCTGTACCGGGTCTGGATGATTGAGAGCATTTTCAGTCATATACTGGAACAGCAATACAGACGTGAAAGTGATGCAGAGACCGAACTGCCCGGAGAACCTGCCCAGCCATAGACATAGATTAAGCCGCTGTTGATGGTGATCATTTATGGATGGACCTGACGGGTTTTTACGGATTTGTTTTTTTATTGGTCAGACAGCATCTGTACATGGCTAAAGTGGCTTAAATCAGCTGCAGGCCCATGATAGAATCACTGTGATTCATATAATTTTTCTAATGATTTTTCAGAAATCTTCCTGCACATTTGAGTTGCTCAGTATCTGATTCCTGATCTGATCACTGATTAATTTAAGCAGAGTTATAAGTGTATTTTTATTTATTTTAATGGTTTTTCTGACCATAAAATCTCTATTTTATCGATCTGGAGTTCGCAAGTGAACAAAAATAGTCTGATGCTAGCAGCCACCGTTGCTGCCTTTTCCATGATTTCCGGCAGTTGCTGGGCCAATAGCTTCTCTTTTAAGGACAGTTTCGCCTCCGATAAGTTTTCAGTCAGTCTTGCATCGGGTTTACTCGGTGAAGGAAAAGGCCGGGAATATGTCTATACGCCGGCTCCAGAGCAAAGGGAGATGAGCTATTTAACATGGAATATTGAGAATACGCCGATTGTCAATGCGGATCTCAGCTGGGATGTCCTGCCGTGGCTGACATTCAGTGCCCGGGGATGGACCACGCTGAATTCCGGTAAATCCGAGATGAATGATTATGACTGGCAGGATGACGATAATCCGCAGCTTTTAACAGACTGGTCGCACCACCCGGATACCCGTCTGAATTTTGCCAATGAATTTGATTTAAATGCGAAAATTTTCCTGATTAATCAGCCGGCTTACAAGTTTGGGGCGTTGCTGGGTTATCAGCAGAACCGTTTCAGCTGGTATGCAAAGGGTGGTTATGGTTTTCATGCCAGCGAAGATGAAAATGATGACTATATTCCGGGAACAGCCTTAAGCAGTTTTGATGAATATGATCCGGGCGAGCCGATTATTGGTTATAGACAGCAGTATGATATTCCGTATTTCGGCCTGGTCGGAACATATAATTATCGAAGTTTTGAACTCAATGGAACCGTGAAATACAGTCCGTGGGTCCAGGCAAAAGACCGTGATAATCATTATGGAGACAAGCTATTTCATACCAAAGCTAATCGTGATTCGGATTATTATGCCGTATCTGTGGATGCTGGCTACTATGTTCTCCCGGATACAAAATTATTTACAGCCCTGAACTGGACAAAATTCAAAACGGCAAAAGGTGTAACCAGCGTGGCTGATCCGGAAACCGGAGAAAGCTTTTCAGGACTCGGCGGGCTGTCCAGTGAGTTTTATACGCTGAATCTGGGACTTCAGTATCGGTTCTGAGTTTTTAAACTCCGTAATCGGTAATTGACAGATGCTGTGCTGTCAAACGGACGGCCTCAGTTTTTGATTGAGGCGGTCTTCAAGAAACACTGATTTTTCAGCAGGTCCGAATCTTATAGCATGATGCTGAAATTTCGGAGATGATGCAGATGGTCTGGTTTGTTTTACTGGTTTTTGCCGTTGCAGGAATGATTAAGGGTACCCTTGGGCTGGGGCTGCCAGCCGTGTCCATGGGCTTGCTGACCCTGGTGATCAGTCCCTTTCAGGCGGCGGCCTTGCTGGTCGTTCCCTCCATGATCACCAATTTCTGGCAGCTTTTTGCAGAAGGTCGGGTATTACAGCTGATTCGCCGTTTCTGGCTGTTGCTGGCCGGAATTATTGCAGGTTCCACGTGGAGCATTTTTCCGGCACTGGGGCAGAGCAGCTTTCATAGTGAAGCTTTACTGGGGACAATGCTGGCCCTGTATGGAATCTATGGTTTATTTGCCGGTAATATGCCGGATCTCTCTCACCATGAAAAATGGTTATCGCCCATTGTCGGTTATCTGGGTGGCGCGTTAATTGTTGCCACAGGGGTGGTGGTGATTCCGGTGGTGCCCTATCTGCAGTCGCTGCATCTGAAACGCGATGATCTGGTACAATCGCTGGGGCTGGCCTTTACTGTATCCACCATCTGCCTGGCCATCTTTTTGCAGCAGAATCCGGTGGAAAACATGCCCATGGATTACCGTATGTCACTGATCGCTTTAATTCCTGCGCTGGTGGGCATGTGGTTGGGCACCAGAATCCGTTACCGGATTTCTGAACAGAAATTTCGTAGGGTTTTCTTTATTGGTCTGGTGATGCTGGGCAGTTATATGCTGTTGCAGCAACTGAGCCGGTTTTAATTTCCGGGTCGCTTAATTTCAGACAGCGTCTGAAACTCAATGGATAATCTGGATTTCTGGGTGAGCAGGAACTGGCTGAAGTGCTGATATGCAGCTGGTAAGGCATCAAAATCCCGGGCGGCCAGTAACAGTTTACGGTTTGCCCACGCGCCCACCAGCTCAATACTGTGAAAGGCATATTGTTCGCGTAATCGCAAAGCAGCCCGTTTCGGCATAATGGCGATACCTACGCCGTCAGCAACCACCTGTGCAATTGCAGCAAAACTGGGTAGCCGCAGCCGGTACTGAATGACACACCTGAGAGTTTTTGCCTGGGTTTCAATGGACTGTTGCAGGGAATGATGTTGCATCAGACCGACAAATGCAAAGTTGAGGCTATCCACCAGTTGCAATTGCTGATGGTGAGCTAAGGCATGTTGCATGGGACAGATCAGCACCAGCGGATCCTCTGCAAAATCCCGGGTCTGTAAGTCATGGGCATTAAAAAAACTGGACACCAGTCCCAGCTGTGCCGTGCCATTTTGCAGGGACTGGATAATGTCGTTGCTTTCCGCTTCCTTTAAATGGATCTGTAGCTGCGGATTTTCCATCAGATATTGCGGCAGCAGCATGGGCAGGTATTCACTTTGTGCTGAGGAATTGCACCACAGTGTCATGTCTGAGCGCAGACCTTCAGAAAAAGGCAGCATGGCCTGCTGCAATTGATGGCTCTGTTGAATTAACAGCCCGGCCTGTTCAGCAAAAGTCTGGCCTGGCATGGTCAGCCTGACACCATTGGCGTGTCGGCTGAACAGTTTGACGGAGAATTGCTGTTCAAGTTTTTTAATCCGTTCACTGGCGGCCTGTAGGGAAATTGAAGAGCGTTCAGCCCCCCGGGTCAGACTGCCGGTATCAATAATATTCAGGAACAGTTGCAGATCAAAAAAATCGAGACGCATGGTAGATAACTTGTTTGGAATGACCTTCATCTTACTTAACATTATGCAGTTTAAACCAGTATCTGTGATAAAAAAGCAGCCTTTCGACTGCTGTAAAATATATGGCTTATGCTGTTTTATCGTTCAGACTGAAAAACCAGTTCAGAATCAGCGCTGCAAAAGTTGCGGTGCCAATTCCACCCAGGTTAAAGCTGCCAAATTGCAGGGCAAAATCACCGGTGCCTAAAATAATGGTCACCGCGGCAACCATCAGGTTTTTATTGCTGGCAAAGTCGACTTTGTTTTCAATCCAGATTTTTGCACCGGCAATGGTAATTAAACCGAATACCACGATGGATGCACCGGTTAAAATTGCGGTTGGGATGGTATGAATCACGGCACCGAATTTCGGAGAAAGGCCAAGCAGGATTGCAAACAGACCGGCAATGACAAAAACAATGGTGGAGTAAACCCGGGTCACTGCCATGACACCAATGTTTTCACCATAGGTGGTCATGCCGGGTGCGCCGACCCCTCCGGATAATGTGGTGGCAACTCCATCGGCAACAAAGGCTTTGCCAATGTGCGGATCCAGGTTCTCACCGGTCATGGCGCTGACCGCCTTGATATGTCCAAGGTTCTCTGCCACCAGGATCAGGGCAACGGGTGCAATGATCAGCATGGCATTCAGATCAAAGCGGGGAGCATGCAGGGTGGGCATGCCCAGCCAGCTGGCCTGCTGGATGGGCGTAAAATTAATGGCTGTGCCATAGCCCATGACATTGGACACCAGGAAGTAAATGAAGTAAGCCAGCAACAGGCCGATCAGCAGTAATAGTCGTTGTAATAAGCCCCTGCTAAATACGGCAATGGAACCCATGCACAGGACCGTCACCAGTGCCATCCACATATTAAAGTTATTGCCTGCCACGCTCCTGACCGTAACGGGTGCCAGGTTTAAGCCGATGATCATTACCACGGCGCCGGTGACCACAGGCGGCATCAGTTTTTCAATCCATCGGGTGTCTGTGGCCATGACAATCAAACCCAGCAGGGCATATAAAATACCGCAGGCCATGATGCCACCGGCAGCAACGGCCAGATTGGCATTGGCTGCACCGGTCCCGGAGGCGGCATAACCTGTTGCGGCAATTACGACCCCAATAAAGGCAAAACTTGAACCCAGGTAACTTGGCACCCGGCCTCCGGTCATTATAAAGAACAGGATAGTACAGATCCCGGACATCAACACGGCCAGATTCGGATCAAAACCCATCAGAAATGGTGCAAGCACTGTGGCGCCAAACATGGCAAATGCGTGCTGTATGCCCAGTACCGCACTTTGTGCAGGTGGAAGATATTCGTTAATCCCGACCTGCTGAGTATTGATATTGCCGGTGTAAGGACGCCATCTGGGAAACCAACTGGACATAAATGCATGCTCAAAAAACAGATTGGGTACATCATACCTTTGTTTTTGTAAGAATTAGTTCACTTATGGGAAATTTTGTTCAAATCAGTATGATGATTTTTATTAATTTTTTACCAAATGGTAAAAATTTTTCAGTTAAAAAACAAATGGAAATGCCACTGCTGTCTGATATGTTGCGGATTGTCGAGCATTGGCTGCAGGCCCATTGTCCCTGAGCTGGAGCGATTCTGCCTCCGGTAAAGATAAAACACAGTCTGTCGGCTGCGATGATTCATACGAATCATCAATATAAATGACCCGTATGGCTGGATGCTTAAATATACATCATGAATATGTATCAACAGGGGATATGAGTATCTGTCCTGTTGATGCTGTTGTTCTGAAGGATTAACCGGTGTTGCGTAAGCCGGCGGCAATGCCGGCGATACTGACCATCAGCGCATGATCCACCGGGGTATTTTCCACCTGAGCCTCTGCCAGGTAGGCACGACGCCGTTTCATTAATTCCGCCTGTAATAAGTGCAGCGGCAATAAATAGGTCTGACGGACTTTCATGGCCTGATCCAGCACATCATTGGAGCTTAATAACCTGGATTCACCTTTCATGGCCAGCAGGGTCTGTACTGCATCATGCAGCCGCAGCCGCAATTCGCTTCCCAGCTCCCTTAAGTCAGCATCATCGGTCAGGTGTGATTCATAATACAGTGCCACATGCTGATCAGCTTTGGACAGGACCATTTCCAGCATATCAATCAAAGTCTGGAAGTATGGCCATTCCCGCAGCATTTCATCAAGCAGCGCTTTTTGTCCCTGGTCAATCACCTGGTTGATGGCGGCCCCTGTGCCCAGCCAGGCCGGCAGCATGAGGCGGATCTGTGTCCAGGCAAAGACCCAGGGAATGGCACGCAGTGATTCAATTCCTCCGCTGACTTTACGTTTGGCCGGACGTGAACCGAGTGGCAGCATCTGCAGTTCCAGTTCCGGGGTGACCGTACGCAGATAGTCCACAAAATGCGGATTTTCACGCACCGTCTGGCGGTAAACCTGTACCGACAGATCAGTCATTTGATGCATTAAGTCACGCCACTGGGCTTTGGGTACCGGTGGTGGCAACAGGGTGGCTTCCAGGGTTGCCGCAGTATAGATTTCCAGGTTTTGCAGGGCAATTTCCTGCAAGCCGAATTTAAAGCGGATCATTTCGCCCTGTTCCGTGACACGGATGGCGCCGGAAATGGAACCGGGAGGCTGGGAAAATAAAGCCTGCTGAGTGGGTGCACCACCACGGCTGATGGAGCCGCCACGTCCATGAAACAGCGTCAGCCGGACGCCATGTTTGCCGGCAATCGCTGTCAGTTCTTCCTGGGCACGGTACTGTGCCCAGTTGGCCGACATGAAGCCGGCATCCTTGGCAGAGTCAGAATAGCCAATCATTACTTCATGTCTGCCCTGAATATGTTGTTTATACCATGGCATATTGAACAGCTGATTCATGGTGGCAGATGCGCCATCCAGATCTTTCAGGGTTTCAAACAGGGGCACCACCCGTAAATGATGCTGAATGCCGGCTTCTTTTTGCAGCAGCAGAACCGCCAGCACATCACTGGGATATTCCGCCATGGAAATGATATAGGCGCCCAGGCATTCCCGGGGCTGCTCTGCCAGCGTACGCATGGTGGCAAAGACTTCCTGGACATCCGGATGTTCAATCAGGCTGCCAGCGGATTCGTTCAGGTGTCTGGGCAGCAGTGGGCGTTTGTTTTGTAATTCCTGTAACAGGAAATTCTGTCGTGCCTGTTCGGTCCAGGTGTCAAAATTTCCCAGTCCCAGATATTCCGTGATGGCAGAAATGGCCTGACGATGCCGTCCGGATTCCTGACGGATGTCCAGTTTTAACAGTTCAATACCAAAACAATTGACCCGATAGATAAAGTCGAGCAATTTGCCATTGGCAATTTCAGGCAGATTGCATTCGCTCAGGGAGCGATAGCACAGCAGCAGAGGCTGAAGTAATTCATCCTTATGGCGGATGATCTGACTGCGGTCCACATCTGAATGCTGGCCCTGCAGTTTGCTGGCCAGCCACTGCCGGGTAATTTTCAGTCGCTCGCGGGTGCTGCGCAGATATTCACGATAAGGTTCCGGATGTTCGTACCCAAGCGCCTGTTTCAGTTCGGGGGTACAGGCCTGAATGGAAAGTTCCCAGCGTAAATCTTCGATATCCCGCAGATACAGATCAGCGGCTTTCCAGCGGGACAGCCACAGCACTTCCTGGGTAATTTGATGGGTGACATTGGGATTGCCATCACGATCCCCGCCCATCCAGGAAGCAAAACGTATGGGTGCAATGTCCAGTGGCAGTTTCTTTTTACAGCTGGTTTCAGTCAGTTCATCCAGTTCACGGATAAATGCCGGAACGGTATTCCACAGACTCTGTTCAATGGTGGTAAAGCCCCATTTGGCTTCATCGACCGGGGTGGGACGATGCTGGCGGATTTCGTCGGTTTGCCAGGTGGAACAGATCAGCTGTTTTAAATCGGTCAGTATCTGTTTACGCTGTTTCGGCGTCAGCTTTTGCTGGTCCAGTTCAGCCAGGCAATGATTGATGCCGTCATATTTCTGAATCAGGGTGCGGCGGCTGATTTCGGTCGGATGCGCCGTCAGGACCAGTTCAATGTTTAAATCACAGAGTTGCCTGTATAGCGTGTCTGCGGAAATATTCTGACAGTGGAATCGTTCAAATAAATGTTCCAGCACATTGGGAGAAGGTGAATTTTCTTTAAATTCACTCTGACGGCGGCTGCGGACTACATGGTATTGCTCAGCAATATTGGAAAAGTTGAGAAACTGGGAAAAGGCACGGGTCAATGGAAGAATCTCATGGTCTTCCAGGCTTAAAAATAATTGCTCAAGTTGTGCTTCGGCGCTGGCCTGACCATCCCGGGCCCCTTTGGCCAGTGCACGAATCTGCTCAATCTGATTAAACAAATCCTGCCCTGCGTATTCCTTTAAGGTTTCCCCCAGCAGATTTCCGAGTAAGCGGACATCTTCGCGCAGTGGCGCATCAATTTGTTGAATCATTGCCTGGTCTCCCGTTTGGTTGTGCTGACGATAATCTGATCCTGGGGTATTCCGGGGACCGCCAAAAGAAAGTATGTGCGGCTGGCGAATATGTCAGCAATTGTTTCATTATCCATCGCTCAGTATGCCTGAATCAGATGGAAGAAATAGTTCAGAATTTGTTGATTCCGTATTTCATGAGGAATAACTCAATACTGCTGTGAATGATCTGTTGCTTTTCCGGTCCGGTGGGTGGAACACGAATCCCGAGCAGCACCTCATGATGCCGGACGCCCAGCAACAGGGACAGGATCAGACTGGTCTGTTGTTCCATCTCATCCGGGCGGATAAAACCCAGCAGGGTCGCCTGCTGCAGAAAGTCTTCCCAGACCACACATATGCGCCGATGCGAAGCATGATAAAACTGCATGGCCAGTGGATTTTTTTCAGCGGCCAGTTCAAGCAGCAGATGCTCAAGCTTGATGGCTTCGGGCAGACTAATCACATTCAGTATCAGTTCACAGGTCTGATATAAGGCCTGTTTAAAGTCACAATTGGCATGCAGGCTCAGCGGCTGGGCATTAATAAACTGTTCACAGGTTTCTTCAATGGCGCAGGTAAACAAATTTTCCTTGTCCTGAAAATGGTTATAGACCGTCAGTTTGGTGACACAGGCTTCGCGGGCAATCTGATTCATGCTGGAGCCCTGATATCCCTGCCTTAAAAACAATGCCCTGGCTGCCTTTAAAATTTGCTTCCGTTTTTCCAGGTCTTTGGGACGACCGGCTGTTGTTTGCACTTTAAATTCCAGAAAAATAAAAAATGGATGAGTGGCTGTAAATGTGATTCACAATTAATGTACCATGCGGTATATTAATTTAAAAATCGGCATGATGAAGATCATCCCTGTTATTTTGCCCGAAAAAACGAATTTGAATAAGAGCACGCTATGAGTATTTTGAAATCGACTGTCAGCAGCCTGATCATCATTTGCAGTGTCATGCTATGGGGATGCAGCAAAGAACAACCGGCAGTAGAACAGATTCCTTTTGTTATGGTAAAACAGCCCGGGACGTCCCGGCATGATCAGAAAAGCTATGCCGGAGATGTGCAGGCCAGACAGCAGACGGCACTTGCATTTCGGGTGGGGGGACAGATTACCGAACGTTATGTCGATGTCGGGGAGCGGGTCCGGGTTGGTCAGGTGCTGGCAAAACTGGACATTAAGGATGCTCAGCTGCAGTTGAATTCGGCACAGGCTCAGCTGGAGAGTGCCCAGTCTGCTGCCCGTATTGCGGCGGATGAATTCAAACGTTTTCAGCAGTTATTGCCCATCAATGCGGTCAGCCGCTCTCAGTACGATACCGTTAAAAATCAATATGACTCGGCCAGTGCTGCCCTGAAACAAGCGCAATCGAATTATGCTGTGGCGGCCAATCAGACCGGATATAACCGGTTGATTGCCGGTAAAAGCGGGGTGATTACAGAACGGAATATTGAGGTCGGGCAGGTGGTTGCAGCAGGCCAGGCGGCTTATCAGCTGGCGATGGATGGTGATCGGGATGTGGTCATCGGCGTTCCTGAGCAGGCCATCAGTGAAATTAAAGCAGGGCAGAATGCCTGGGTCACCCTATGGTCCAGGCCGGATACCCGGTTTGCGGCCTATGTCCGTGAAATTTCGCCTGCGGCCGATCAGTCCCGCACGTTTGCGGTGAAAGTTGCCTTAAAGCAGGGCCAGTCGGCAATTCAGCTCGGGCAAAGTGCCCGGGTGTTTTTCAGCCAGGATGTTCAGAATGTTCTGAGCGTTCCCCTGTCCAGTGTCTCTGCCAGTGAAAATCAGGCTTATGTCTGGGTGGTCAATGCTGATCAGACCCTCCGTAAGGTGCCGGTGACCCTGGGCGCTTATGGCCGGGACAGTGTACCGGTTCTGAGTGGTCTGCGTGCAGATGACTGGGTGGTGGTGGGCGGTGTGCATTTATTGCGGGAAAAACAGAAAATTCACCCTGTCGATCGTGAAAACCGTACAGTAACCATTCAGCAGCCAACAGCCCGGACGGGAGCACAGCCATGAATCAGGACAACCGGTTTAACCTGTCCGAATGGGCACTTAAAAATAAGGGGCTGATTCTTTATTTCATGTTGCTGCTCGGGATCGTTGGCATTTTTTCCTATTCAAAACTGTCGCAGAGTGAAGACCCGCCCTTTACATTTAAGGTGATGGTGATTCAGACCTACTGGCCCGGTGCTACAGCTCAGGAAGTGTCCTTACAGGTGACGGACCGCATAGAAAAAGAGCTGATGAGTACCGGGCTGTATGAGCGGATCATGGCCTACTCACGTCCAGGTGAATCGATGGTGACATTTGTGGCCAAAGACTCGCTGAAATCAGCCCAGATTCCGAATGTGTGGTACCAGGTCAGGAAAAAAGTCGGTGATATCCGCCAGCAGCTGCCCAGCGGTATACAGGGGCCATTTTTTAATGATGAGTTCGGTGATACCTATGGCAATATTTATGTACTCACCGGCAATGACTTTGATTATGCGGTTTTAAAGGAATATGCCGATCGGCTGCAGTTGCAGTTGCAGCGTGTAAAGGATGTTGGCAAAGTTGATTTAATCGGTTTGCAGGACCAGAAAATCTGGGTGGAAATTTCCAATACCAAAGCTGCTCAGCTGGGAATTCCGGTGACAGAGATCCAGCAGACTCTGCAGCAACAGAACAATGTGGCCAGTGCCGGTTTTTTTGAAACAGGGACTGACCGGATTCAGTTGCGAGTCAGTGGCCAGCTGAACAGTGTTGATGATCTGAAAAAAATGCCGTTGCTGATAAGCAATAAAACCATTCAGCTGGGAGATGTTGCCGAGGTGCATCGCGGTTTCAGTGAACCGGCTCAGCCACGCATGCGTTTTATGGGTGAAAATGGTATTGGCATTGCGGTGTCCATGCGTAAGGGTGGAGACATTATTGCACTGGGGAAAAACCTGGAAACAGAATTTACCCGTCTACAGAAAACCCTGCCGCTTGGCATGCAACTGAAAAAAGTATCGGACCAGCCGGTTGCGGTGCAGCGCAGTATCCATGAATTCATTAAGGTACTGACGGAAGCTGTGATTATTGTACTGCTGGTCAGTTTCTTTTCACTGGGGTTCAGGACTGGCCTGGTGGTGGCACTTTCCATTCCACTGGTATTGGCCATGACCTTTGCCGGGATGAATCTGTTTGATGTGGGGCTGCATAAAATTTCTCTCGGTGCGCTGATTCTTGCCCTGGGCTTACTGGTGGACGATGCAATTATTGCTATTGAGATGATGGCCATTAAAATGGAACAGGGCTATAGCCGGCTGAAGGCTGCCGGTTTTGCCTGGACCAGCACTGCCTTTCCAATGCTGACCGGGACGTTGATTACCGCAGCAGGCTTTTTGCCGATTGCCACGGCAGCATCCAGTACCGGGGAATATACCCGATCCATTTTTCAGGTGGTGACCATTGCCCTGGTGGTTTCCTGGTTTGCAGCAGTACTTTTTGTCCCGTATCTGGGCGATAAACTGTTGCCGGATTTCAGTAGGACTGTACAGCAGGCGCCGTGGTATCACCGCCTGTGGGCACGGCTGAGGAAACAACCGGCTCCACAGGCGGTGATCCACCACGCCGGAGAACACCATGATCCTTATCAGACCCGGTTCTATCGGCAATTCCGTCAGGTGGTCAACTGGTGTGTCAGCTACCGGAAGACCGTCATTGTAGTAACCGTAGCGATTTTTATTGCTTCGGTGATGATGTTTAAGCTGGTACCGCAGCAGTTTTTCCCGCCGTCCAACCGTACGGAAATCCTGGTGGATTTAAAACTGGAGGAAGGTGCTTCGCTGACGGCGACAGAACAGGCAGTGGAAAAGGTTGAAAGGTTTTTATCCACCCAGAAAGGTATTGATAATTACGTGGCCTATGTCGGTACAGGTTCGCCGCGTTTTTATCTGCCGCTGGATCAGCAATTACCGCAGGCCAGTTTTGCTCAGTTTGTGGTGCTGGCTTCATCGCTGGATGATCGGAATGAAATCCGTAAATCACTGGATGAACAGATCAGAAAACTACTGCCGGAGGTACGTACCCGGGTGACTCTGCTGGAAAATGGCCCGCCTGTCGGCTACCCGGTGCAGTACCGTGTTTCCGGTGAGGATTTAAATCAGGTGCGGCAGCTGGCGCATCAGGTGTCTGCCGTTGTCAGCCGCAATCCGAATACGGCCAATGTTCATCTGGACTGGGGTGAACCCAGTAAAATTATTTCATTGCAGATTGATCAGGACCGTGCCCGTCAGATGGGAGTCTCGACTGTGGATCTGGCCAACTTTCTGAACAGTTCGATTAATGGTGCGGTGATCAACCAGTACCGGGAAAAAAGGGAACTCATTGATATCCGGCTACGCGGTGATCAGGCGGAACGGGTGGATGTCGGCTCGCTGTCCAGTCTTGCTGTACCGACCTCCAGTGGCACGACCGTGCCGCTGGCCCAGATTGCCAGTATTCAGTATCGTTTTGAAGACGGTCTGATCTGGCACCGTAACCGTCTGCCGACCATTACCGTGCGCAGTGATATCCGGACCCACTTACAGCCGGCAACGGTGGTTAATGAACTGGCAGTGCAGATGGATCAGCTGCGTGCGAAATTACCGGCGGGTTATCTGCTTGAAGTTGGTGGCACAGTGGAAGAGTCGGCAAGGGGGCAGAACTCAGTCAATGCCGGTATACCGCTGTTCCTGGCTGTGGTGTTTACCCTGTTGATGATTCAGCTCAGAAGTATTTCACGTGCCTTTATTGTATTTCTGACGGCACCGCTGGGACTGATCGGGGTGGTTCTGTTCCTGCTGCTGTTCAACAAACCCTTTGGTTTTGTGGCCATGCTGGGCACCATTGCCCTGTCCGGTATGATCATGCGTAACTCACTGATTCTGATTGATCAGATTGAGCAGGATATCCGGGCCGGACAGGATCAGTGGAATGCCATTCTGGATGCCACAGTCCGCCGTTTCAGGCCTATTATTCTGACTGCACTGGCGGCAGTACTGGCGATGATTCCATTATCGAGAAGTATTTTCTTTGGCCCTATGGCTGTTGCCATTATGGGGGGGTTAATTGTTGCGACATTGCTGACGCTGTTTTTTCTGCCGGCATTGTATGCAGGCTGGTTTAAAGTCAAAAAAAAGCCAGATAAAATATAGTTTTTTGTGAATATGAGGTGCGAAATATTGAAAAAAACAATATAGTAACACTTCATCTTTCACAGAAAATAAATACAGCAATTTCATTGCATAAAAACAAATGGATGTGCAATGAAGCGAGGTCGAAAAACACCCATGGGGCAAGATAATTTAGAGCAACATCGCCGTTATGTGACCGTCTCATATATTTTCATGTTTTTTGCATTGTTTACCATCATCAGCGCGGTTGTTTCCTATTGGCTGGCCCGGAAAGTGGTACATGTTGACAATGCAGAAGTATGGATTCATGCCCAGGCATTATGGATTGTACGCAGCGTGGTCATGTTTATGCTATTGGCTGTTTTTGCCGCATTATGGTTTATTCCGCTGTTCTTTTTTTACTGGGACAGTATTTTGTGGGTCAAGGCTTGTACGGTCATGGGGGTTATTTTCAGTGCGGTTGCATGGCTGTATTTATTGAATGCATGGCTGCAGGGTTTCAGCAAATATATTAAAAAGAAAGCCGTATTTTAAAAAAAACACAGATTTCTCTTGTAAAACTGGCCAGCGGTCCCCACCTTAGTTGGCAGTAAAGTTTTATCAAATTTCCATGGAGCACCGCCAGACATGGCTAAACGTGATTATTATGAGGTTTTAGGGGTATCTAAAGCCGCTGGTGATGATGAAATTAAAAAAGCCTACCGTAAATTGGCCATGAAATATCATCCGGATCGTAATCCAGACAACCCTGAAGCTGAAGAAAAATTCAAGGAAGCCACAGAAGCTTACGAAGTGCTTGCGGACGATGAAAAGCGCAGCATGTACGATCGTATGGGCCATAATGCGTTTGAAGGTGGCGGAGCCGGTTTTGGTGGTGGCTTCAGTGCAGAGGATATTTTCAGTCAGTTTGGTGATATTTTCGGCGGTGCGTTTGGTGGTGGCGGTCGTGGTCAGCAGCGTCAGCGCCGTGGTTCAGATTTACGCTATGTCATGGAACTGACCCTCGAAGAAGCCGTGCGCGGCGTGAAGAAAACCATTACGTTTACTGCGCCGGCCTCCTGTGATGTCTGTGATGGTAAGGGGGCCAAAAACCCGAATGATGTAGAAACCTGTAAAACCTGTCATGGTACCGGACAGGTTCGTATGCAGCAGGGCTTCTTTTCGGTACAGCAGACCTGTGGCACCTGTCGGGGCCAGGGAAAAATCATTAAAAACCCATGTACCAAATGTCATGGTTCCGGTGTGATAGACCGCCAGCAGACCCTGGAAGTCACCATTCCTGCCGGTGTGGATAATGGTGACCGTGTCCGTCTGACCGGAAAGGGCGAAGCCATCCGTGATGGTCAGTCCGGTGATCTGTATGTTGAAGTGGTGGTGCGTGAACATGATGTGTTCCAGCGTGATGGTGCCGATTTATATATGGATGTACCGGTCAGTATTGCCGATGCAGCTTTAGGCAAGGAAATTGAAATTCCGACCCTGGAAGGGCGGGTCAGCCTGAAAATTCCAGAAGGGACGCAGACCGGTAAAATGTTCCGCCTGCGGGGCAAAGGGGTAAAACCGGTACGGACCAGCATGCAGGGCGATTTACTGTGCCGTATTGTGGTGGAAACACCGGTGCATTTAACCGCACGTCAGCGTGAACTGTTAAAGGAATTACAGGAAACCATGGACGGTGATGACAATAAATCATCGCCGAAAAAGAAATCTTTCTTTGACCGCTTATTTGATTAAGCAGAATTCAGCACAGTAGTAAATGAAACAATGGGATATGACAATATCCCATTTTTTTGTATGTATATGCCCGATTGTGTGCTGACTGAAGCCGTGAAGACATTACCGATAGCAGGGGACCGGCTTTTATTGAACTTTTTTAATGGGAACTGAGGCTGGTGACTTAGTCTGGTCACTGAGTTTTGTTATAGTAACATCAATTTTAAAATTCAGATTCAGGAAGAAGTTATGTCAGTCACTCCACGCATTGGTGTATTGGGCGCAGGTGGTCGAATGGGACGGATTCTGATCCAGGCCGTGCAAGAGGCAGGCTATCAGCTGGCGGCCGCTGTAGAGCGTCCGGAAAGTTCACTGATTGGTTCAGATGCCGGTGAGCTGGCCGGCATTGGTGCCGTGGGTGTCCGGGTCAGTGGCGATTTGCAGCAGGTGCTTCAGGACTGTGATGTGGTGATTGACTTCACGGCTCCGACAGCAACTGAACAACACCTGAAACTGTGCCGGGAAGCCGGTGTTGCCATGGTGATTGGTACCACCGGCATGTCGGATCAACAAAAAGCCCTGCTGGAGGAAAGTGCCACACAGACACCCGTGGTGTATGCGGCCAATTATTCCGTTGGAGTGAATGTATCCATCAAACTGCTGGAGCTTGCTGCAAAAGTATTTGGGGATAGTGTGGATATTGAAATTATTGAGGCGCATCATCGTCATAAAGTGGATGCGCCGTCCGGTACAGCACTGATGATGGGTGAGGCGATTGCCGATACCCTGAACCGGGATCTGAAGCAGGTTGCAGTTTATGGCCGTGAAGGACATACCGGTCCGCGTGACCGTCAGACCATCGGTTTTGAAACCATTCGTGGCGGGGACATTGTCGGTGAGCATACCGTGATGTTTATTGGCGAAGGTGAGCGTGTTGAAGTCACCCATAAGGCAACCAATCGCATGAACTTTGCGGCAGGCGCTGTCCGTGCTGCGGCATGGGTGGTGGGTCAGGACGCCAGAAAATATGACATGAAGGATGTGCTCGGTCTGAATGACATTCAGGCCTGAAGCAGATGCAGCTTTAATTTAAACATGACTCAAATGAACTGAATCATCAAATGAAAAAGACAGTGATGTTGATTGCCTGTACGTTCAGTGCCCTGAGCCTGCAGCTGCAGGCGGCTCTGCCGGAGAATGCCAGGCTGAGCCTGAATAAAAATAATATTAAGGTATGGACCTACCGGGCAGAAAATACACCGGTTTTATCCTATCGGGCAGAAACCACTTATGATGTGCCGATTGAACGGGCTGTTGCGTTGATTCTGGACGTGGGTAATACACCGAAATGGGCGCCGAATGTGGCACAGGCTGAGATTCTGTCACGGGATGACAAAAAGGGTGAATTTACCCTGTATATGGTGCTGGATTTTCCTTTTCCGCTCAAGGACCGCGACGTGGTGGTAAAAGGAAAAATGAGTAAGGATGCCAATGGGATTATCAGTATTAAGAACAAAGCCATTGTCCAGGGTAAAGCGGTGAATCCGCATTATATCCGCCTGAAAAATTATGAAGGGGACTGGACTTTCCAGAAACTGTCTGCCACCAGCACCCGGGTTTCCACCACGGGTTATGCTGACCCGGAAGGCGCGATTCCACAAAGCGTGACCAATCTGCTGGTGCAGCAGCAGCCGTATCAGATACTGCAGAAAATGAAACAGGAACTGGCTAAAAAACGCCCGTTACCGCCATTGCCAGATATTTTGAAATAATCTGAAAGACATAAAAAGCCTGATTTTTCAGGCTTTTTTTTATGCTTGATTTGTTTATCCGACTACTGCTGAAGATGTGGTATTCGGGGAGAGTTTCATCTGAATAAATACCAGCAGTAGCCCCAGTCCCGTCAGTATCGCACCGGTTACAGAAACCGCGGCATAGCTCATACCCAGGCTGAGTACCGCCCCCCCTGCTGCAGCCCCCAGGGCATTGCCCAGGTTAAAGGCACCGATATTGATTGAAGAAGCCAGTCCGGCGGCTTCATGTGCCACAGACATGACCCGCATCTGCAATGGCGGGACAACGGCAAAGGCGGTCGCACCCCACACCACCAATGCAATTGCCGCACCGAGCGTGGTTTTTGCCAGCAGAGGGAACAGCAGCATCATGAGCATCAGTAGCGCCAGGAATCCAATCAGGGTTTTATTCAGCGATCGGTCTGCAAACTTACCGCCCAGATGGTTGCCAATGGAGAAACCTACACCAATCAGTACCAGCATCAGGGTAATGAGTGTCGGAGTTGCATGACTGATGTTTTGCAGGCTGGGGGCAATGTAGGTATACAATGTGAACATTGCGCCAGCGCTCATGACCGTGGTCAGCAAGGCAAGGATGACCGGCAGACGGGTCAGCACTTTTATTTCCTGCGCCACATTGGGTTTTGATCCGGCTGATCCTTCGGGCAGGGCTTTCCACAGGGACAGCATGGTGATGATACCCAGTCCGGCAATTGCGGCAAATGACATCCGCCAGCCAATATTCTGACCGACCCAGGTGGCCAGCGGAACGCCTCCGATATTGGCAATGGTCAATCCCATAAACATCATGGCAACCGCGCTGGCCTGTTTATTCCGTGGTACCACGCTGGTCGCAACAATTGAACCGATACCGAAAAATGCACCATGGTTGAGACTGGTAATGATGCGTGCTCCCATCAGGCCCCAGTAATTGGGCGCAATGGCTGCGAGTAGATTACCTACGGTAAAAATACCCATCAGTACAATCAATGCTTTACGGCGAGGAAAATGTCCAAACCATAAAGTCATAATGGGTGCACCGATCATGACGCCCAAAGCATAGGCTGTAATGAGCATTCCGGCAGTTGGAATGCTGATTTGCAGGCTTTCTGCCATTTGAGGCAGGAAACCCATGGGAGAAAATTCAGTTGTTCCAATGGCAAATGCGCCGATAGCAAGTGCCAGTAAGGGGAAATTAATTTTCATGTTTTAGTCCCATTCCGGCGCCAGGTTCTCTGGATCCACTTCACGGCCATTGCGTTCCAGAGCTTTGATCATTTCCATTTCCGCTTCATTCAACTGAATATCCTGTGCTTTCAGGTTGGCGATCAAATGTTCACGCCTGGTTGAAGATGGAATGACCGAAAAACCTTTCTGTAAAGCCCATGCCAGCGCAATTTGTGCAACTGAAGCCTGATGGTTTTCTGCAATTTCTGTCAGCACTGGATCATTCAGAACCTTACCATATGCCAGAGTCATATAGGAGGTGACATCAATCTGCTGTGTCTGAAGAAAGTCGGCCAGTTTTAAGTTCTGTAAATATGGGCTGAGCTCAATTTGATTGGTGGCGATATGTTGTTTACCGACTGCATCAATTGCTTGTTGTGTCAGTGCAATATTAAAGTTGGAGACACCAATATGTTGCGTTAGACCCTGCTGTTTTGCTTCCAGCAGATTTTGCATCATTTCCTCAACAGAAATACCCAGCTGTGGTGCAGGCCAATGAATCAGGGTGAGGTCCACGGCATCAGTCCGTAGCTTTCTCAGGCTTTCTTTTAAGCCTGGAATCAACTGCGCGTGCCGGTAATGATCTGTCCAGATTTTTGTGGTAACAAACAGTTCATTACGGTTCACACCACTTTCAGAAATGGCCTGTCCAACTTCTGCTTCATTGCCATAAATCTGTGCGGTGTCTACAGCACGGTAACCTACGTTCAGTGCTGTTTTAATAGAATCAATGACAGTCTGACCAGACAGACGGAATGTACCTACACCAAATTTGGGAACAATCATCATGACACTCTCAATTTGTAAAATGTTTTGGAATTGGCGCTATTCTGATGATTTCAGGCTTGCAGAAAAATACAGCTATCTGCAATATATTATTGACTGAAAATCAATAAATCGGATTGATCCTATACATGAAGTCAACATTTGAAGAGCTGCAAGCCTTTGTCAGTATTGTCGACAGTGGTTCGATTGTTGCGGCAGCTGCACATCTGTCACAAACCACATCGGGAGTCAGCCGGGCATTGCAGCGTCTGGAAAATAAACTAAATGTGACCTTGCTTGAAAGAACGACCCGTAAACTTAAATTGACTCAGGAAGGGCAACTGTTTCTGGGAAAAGCCCGTAAGATTCTAAATGATCTAAATGAAGCAGAAGATGCCTTATTAAAGTCAGACAATGATACTTCGGGCATCATTCGGGTGGATTCTGCCACGCCGTTTGTATTGCATGTGATTGCTCCCTTGATGGTGGAATTTACCAGGCTTTATCCGAATATTGAAATTGAACTGAACAGTAATGATCAGATCATTGATCTGCTTGAACATAAAACCGATGTTGCGATTCGTTTTGGTCAGCTGAATGATTCCAGTCTGCATGCAAGACTGTTATGTAAAAGCCGCTTATATATTGTTGCCAGTCCGGAATATCTTGAAAAATATGGTGTACCGGAGTATCCGGCAGATATTTTAAAACATGCGCAGATTGGTTTTAGTAAATTGCAGCATCTGAATACCTGGCCAGTCAGGGTTGATAATGAATATCTGACGGTTCGTCCCAGGATTAAGGCATCTAATGGGGAAACTGTACGTTTTTTGGCATTGCAGGGACTGGGGGTTACCTGCCTGGCCGCCTTTCTGGTGCGTGAGGATTTGAAACAGAACAGGTTGGTTGCTTTGTTTGAGGATCAGATTGAGCTGTATTACCAGAGCGTCCATGCTGTGTATTATCAGCAGGAACACCTGCCGAAGCGGGTCCGTTTGTTTATTGAGTTTTTAGCACAAAAGTTGTCAAAGTATCGATAGTTTTTCTGGGAGGCAGCTCAAGACTCATCAGCGGTTGTGAATCGGCTGGAGTGTACCCGACTAACGTCAATTGAAAATGCTGTTCCGGGTTTTGCAGGCACTGAAACTGCAGGTTCTGCTGCCGGGGCATATTGATCCGCATGTTGATGTCAGAGGACACCTGGAAGGTATACAGCCGCTGCGTTGTTGCTTCATGCAGGGTGGGCTGAATATTCTTTAATGTGTATTGCCCCAGATGCTGCATTTTCAGGAAACCTTCAATAAGTGACTTACAGATGAAATGCTGTTGCTGCGCCATTTTATTTTCCGGCTGATGAGGCTGACAGGCTGTCAATGCGGTGAGCAATATAGCCCATATAATATTTCTCATATTTTTTCTCCTGAACTGGGTGGGTGGCTGTCAAAACAGCATAAATCTGTTATTTTTATAGGTACAGATACAGGAAATATTAAAAAATGGGTACAGAATGAGCTTTCAATATCAGGTGTTGGCCCATCAGCTGGCAGAGAAAATTCATAGTGGTGAATTACAGCCAGGGCAACGTCTGAGTTCGCTGCGGCAATTTGCTGTCCAGCAGAAGGTCAGTCTGAATACTGCCAGAAACTGTTATGAACTGCTGGAAGCTCAGGGACTGATTTATGTCCGTAATAAAGCCGGTTATTTTGTCCGAACCAGTAACCGGCATGCAGAGCATGGTTTACTGCCGGATCATCCTGATTTTCAATCCAGGCCACGTGACGTTTCAAATCTTGAGCTGCAGATAGAAATTCAGGAGGCTTCCATCAACAGTCAGTTGATCCACCTGGGTTCCATTCAGCTGTCTCCACAGCTGGTTCCGGTGCAGGCATTACGCCGCTCCATTCAGCGCGCCTTAAAGCACAGTAAACCGGAAGATTTTCTGTATAGCGACAGACAGGGACATCTGCGGTTGAGGGAAGCATTATCCGGGCACTGGGCAGAAGACGGTTTTTATATTGCCCGGGATGAGATTTATATCAGCAATGGCTGTATGCCGGCACTTTCGGTCATGATCCAGAGTCTGACGCAGCCGGGTGACAGTATTATTGTGCCAACGCCGAATTTTAATGGTCAGTTACAGCTGCTTGCTGTGCTGAAGCGGAAAATTGTGGAAATTCCGGCTGACACAGAGGGCTTTGACTTGCAGCGGCTGGAAGCGGCCATGCGTGATTCGGGTGCCAGGGTATGTTTGTTGACGGCCAATTATCAGAATCCACTTGGTTTTTGTCTGACGAATGCACATAAGCAGAAAATTGCTGAGCTGGCAGCGCAGTATCAGTGCTATGTGATTGAAGATGATATTTATGCGGAATGCAGTTTTCACCTGCAACGCCCCCTGCCGATTAAATACTGGGATCAGCAGGGTTACGTCATTTTCTGTGGTTCTGTGTCCAAGTCATTATCTTCTGCGTATCGGGTCGGCTGGTTCTGCATCAGCCCGCGTCTGCAGCATTTACGGCCACAGCTGATCACGCAGAATGTGCCGGTCAACACACCGCTACAGCTGGGGCTTGCAGATCTGATTTACAGCCGGGCTTACAGAGAGCATCTGAACCGTCTGAAACCGGTGATTATGGATCAGGTGGAGCAGTATCGACAGTTCATTATTCAGGCATTCAGTGGTATGCAAATCCGCCTGAACCAGCCACAGGGCGGATATGCACTATGGATTCAGTTACCTGAACAGATCGATGGTTTAAGCATGTACACTTATGCGCAGCAGCACGGCATTAATATTGTGCCGGGTGAAGTATTCGGTGAGGATGCCCGCTATAAAAACTGTATTCGTCTTAATGCCGGACATGAACTGTCCCTGCAAATTCGTCAGGCTATTGAGTTACTGGCGGACTGGGCACGCCGGCAGCTGCATGTGGCGGCATGATGCACGGATAAATAAACAGTCAGTTACAGCAAAGAGAGAAATTGCAGCCAGATGCCGGTCGACTGGGTCCGTATGTGCTGTTCTACAGCAATGAACGTGATATACAGTGATTTTCATGATCATTGACCATGCCGACCGCCTGCATAAAGGCATAAACCGTAGTCGGTCCGACAAATCTGAACCCATTTTTCTTTAATGCCCTGGACAGTTTCAGACTGACTTCAGTGTGGGCAGGGGCCTGTCTGTAGTCAGGCACGTCGTTCAGCTGCACCTGCTGGCCTGTAAAATCCCATAGCCACTGCACCATGTCGGTACCCTGATGCTTCATCTGCTGCCAGGCAATGGCATTGTCCCGTATCGCCTTTAGTTTTCCGATATGCCGGATCAGGCCACGGTCCTGTAGTTTATCTGTTAAGGCGGCATCGCTCAGCTGTGCAATGTCTGCAATGGAATGCTGAAAAAAATGTCTGCGATAATTTTCACGTTTTTTTAATACCGTAATCCAGGACAATCCGGCCTGTTGACCTTCCAGGCAGAGCATTTCAAATAAATGTGCTTCATCATGGCTGGGTTTTCCCCATTCATGATCATGGTAGGCGATATAGAGCGGGTCATCAGAACACCAGCTACAGCGCTGTGTTGTCATTCGATACTCCCTGAATTACGGGTCAGATTTTAAAATCGGCCCAGTGATCATTTTTATTGTCCCAGTAAAATAGCTGGGCCTGGACCAGGTCAGCCAGGGTAATCCACACATCCTTGCCGGCTTTATCTGCAAAGCCGGTACTGATCAGCAATGCATCTTCACTGATTTCCATAATCCAGCCCTGATGGATCTGCCCATTCAGCACAATTTTCTGCTGGTTACCGGATTCTGCAAATGCAACCAGGCGGTTCATCAAAGCTTCTGACATGAAAATTTCCTGACCAGTCAATTAACGTAAATAAGGATAAGGGTTTACGGCACCACGTCCCTTACCATTCAGATAAAGGCCATAATGCAGATGTGGCGCAGTATGACGTGCATTGCCGGTATTGCCAATATAACCGATTAAATCACCCTGCCGGACGTAGTCACCTTCCTTTAAACCACGTTTGTGATCATTTAAATGGGCATAGTAATGCCAGGCGCCGCCCGGTCCGACAATCCATACTACAGTTCCTCCCAGGTTGTTGCCTTTCAGGCTGGCAACCACGCCGTCAGTGGTACTGTACACTTTTGTTCCACGTGGAGCCATAATATCCACGCCTTCATGGCGCCGGCCCTGACTGCGTGCTTCACCCCATGTATCGGAAAAATGACTATAGTTTTTGACAGGCATCGGAAGCCGTTTAGGCAATGGCATGGCTTTGAGCCGGGCCAGCTGATTTTGTGGGAGCACTGGTGCTTTTGTGGGGGTGGAACTACAGGCTGCAATAAAAATGACACAGAAACTGAGCAGGCAGGTGCGAATAAAAGCAGACACGGGACATCCTTATTTTTAAATTTAAATCATGAAGATGAAAGTAGTGATTATCCGCAGTTGACTATGTCATATCCGTACGGCGGAGATCAATTTTTTCATGGCAGTGGGAATGCCCATTTGTGTAGCTTTTTGTGCAGATAACCACTCGCCACCCAGTTCTGCCATGATGAATTCCTGCTGGTCCGCATCAACCTGAAAGATATGTGCGCTAAGTATCCAAGTGAAATGAGTAAAACTGTGTGAGATCTGTACAGGAGGAACAGTTGAGCTCAGTTTCAGGCTATGGCAGATGTTGGCATATTCGGTATCATCTTCAATAATGGGCAGGCTCCATAGGCCACCCCATAAGCCACTGTCGGGACGTTGTTGCCACAGCCATTCATCTCCTGACTGGATTAATAACACTGTGGCAGTTTTAACCGGCACAGCCTTTTTGGGTTTTTTATAGGGCAGTTCGGTTTGCAGGCCCTGTTGATGTGCCTTGCATTCGATCTGCATCGGGCAATACAGACACAGCGGTTTTCTGGGGGTGCAGATGGTGGCCCCCAGGTCCATGATGGCCTGGGTGTAATCATGGTTACGTTCAACCGGGCAGAGTTGTTCAGCACGTTGCCACATGGCACGGTCAGCAGCCGGTCTGGACAGGTCTTCATCAATGGCAAAAAAACGTGCCAGTACCCGCTTGACATTACCATCCATAATGACGCCGTAGTGGCGCAGACCAAGCGACATCAGCGCGCCGGCGGTTGAACGTCCGATTCCCGGCAGTGCCATCCATGCATCAGCATTGTCAGGAAAATGTCCCTGTTGGCTGACTATGCCCGCAGCCTTGTGCAGATTACGGGCCCGGGCATAATAGCCGAGTCCGGCCCAGTAGGGCGCAACATCATCCCAGCTGGCCTGTCCCAGATCATGTACTGTGGGAAAGCGGGTAATAAAACGGTCAAAATATTGCAGGACGGTCTTGACCTGGGTCTGTTGCAGCATGATTTCAGAGACCCAGACTTTATAGGGATCATCTGCAGTCTGCCAGGGCAGATCATGCCGGCCATGTTCATCGAACCATCTGAGCAGGGCATCTGAAAATGAAAATTGCGGCATATCGGGTGATCTGGTAAAAGAGGCTTAGTATAACGAATCTGCAATCTGTACGGGAACATTGACTGAAGCAACGAAACACTTAAAAAAAGACGCCGAAGCGTCCTGGAAATATGGCAACGGCATTTTCCCGGCCATGTTCGCGTATATAGCGTGAGAGATTATGCCAGTTGACGCTGCAGTAAGACATACATGGCCTCCAGTCCGTGCTGTTCTGCTGTCGGACTATAGCCAAGATCAATTCCATTGGCTTTAGCCCGCTGATCTGCCAGCGGATTACTGAAACCATGTTTTGCATCTTTTAGAATAATCACTTCACTGTTGACCCCGGCATTGGCCATTTCCTGTTCAAAGCTGCTGACATCATCCAGCGTTACCATGCTGTCCAGTTCACCATGCAGCACCAGGATTTCTGCCTGTACTTTGCCCTGTTCTGCAGGAGCCTTTGGTGTCAGGTTGCCATGAAAACTGGCAACTGCTTTCAGGGGCGCGCCTGAACGGGCTAAATCAAGTACAACCTTACCCCCATAACAAAAACCAATTGCAGCAAGCTTATCCGCTTTGACCTCCGGCTGAGCTGTCAGGGCATTCAGGCCTGCTGATGCACGGCTGACCACGGTGTCCGGATGCTGAAAGGTTGCCATCATCCATTCATAAGCCTGGGCAGAGTCTTCAGTGACTTTTTTATCGCCATACATATCAATAGCCAGCGCAGCATAGCCATGTTCGGCCAGTTCACGGGCCCGTTGTACGGTATATTCAGTGCGTCCCCACCATTCAGGTGCAACAATGATACCTGCAACGGCCTGTGCCGATTCGGGCGCGGCAAAGTATCCAATTAGATGCGTACCATCTTCTGCCTGATATTGTATTTCACGGGTTATGACTGCTGTGGACATGAGATAAATCCTTATAATATAAGTGGGAATAGCTTGATTAAATCATAAAAGTTTAACTGAAAAATGACCATGAAAATGTGAAAAATGATGTGCCATGCTGAAATTAAAAAAGAAGGATGGAATCCTTCTTTTTATGGTTTTATAGTGATGGCTGAATTTTAAACCCGGCCACGGGAAATAAATCCGATAATGGCTAAAATTACAGCGACGACGAGCAGAATCACCGCAAAGTCTTTGGACATTCCTGCAACACCACCGAAACCCAGCAGGCTTGCGACTAATGCAATGATTGCGAAAATAATGGCCCAGCGGAACATGGTTTTTCTCCCTGTGTTGTTATCATCGTTGTTTCAGTATAGAACGCCATACATTTGACGACGATACAGTTTCTGTTGCAAAAATGTGCATATTTATAATGCCGGTGCAGCCCCGAACATAAAAAATCGGTCAGGGTAATCTGGTGATTAATGCTATGATACCGGCAGCCCGCCCGCCAGCGAATGGAAATTGTATGGAAGCCGAATTACGTCCTCAGTTCTGGAAAAAGTATGCGCTTGATCAGTTGAACCCGGCGGAGTGGGAGGCTTTGTGCGATGGCTGTGGCCTGTGTTGTCTGGTAAAGCTTGAAGATGATGACACCCATGAGATTGCCTATACCCGTGTGGCCTGTAAATTACTGGATTGTAAAACCGCACGTTGTTCGGACTATCCGGAGCGGCTGAAGTCGGTGCCTGACTGTATCCAGCTGACGCCTGAGAAATTGCAGAATATTCACTGGTTACCGTCCAGTTGTGCATATTATCGTTTAAGTCAGGGGAAGGGCCTGCCATCATGGCATTATCTGAATACTGGCTCCCGCAGCAGTGTCATTCAGGCGCGCAAGTCCGCAGCGGGCCGCTGTATTTCAGAAACAGAAGTGAGTGATGATGACATTGATGACTATATTGTGCGCTGGGTCAGATAGACCGGAAACTGAAACAGTGGCAAAACCCATGCATATTGCTGTTCCTGTGTTCTGGATTTGTTTTACAAATTGGTTTTTCAGACCGGATATTTAGAATATCAACCTGTAAAACTCCCTGATGGATGCGCCGTAGAATCAGTTGTTCCAGCTGCATGCAATCTACATTAAAAACGCTTGATTCACAGCTTTTGATAGTAGACTATGGGGAAAGTTCATTGATTTTAAAAGCCGTATGTCAGATACCCAGACTCCCCTGCCAGAGCGCCTCCGTCCTCGTGATTTGTCGGAGATTATTGGACAGGAACATTTACTTGGCGAAAATGCACCACTGCGTCAGATGATTGATCAGGGGCATTTGCCATCGATTATTTTCTGGGGACCGCCCGGCGTTGGCAAAACCACCATTGCCTTATTACTGGCACAGGCTGTGGATCGGCCATTTATCAGTCTGTCGGCTTTAAATACCGGTGTGAAAGAGCTGCGTGAAATTATTGCTGAAAGTGGGGATTTGCTGATACCGGTGGTTTTTATTGATGAAATCCACTGTTTCAATAAATCGCAGCAGGATGCCCTGTTGAATGCGGTGGAAAAGGGCAAGATTACACTGGTTGGTGCCACCACCGAAAATCCCTCCTTTGAAGTGAACAGTGCGCTGTTATCCCGTTGTCAGGTTTATACCCTGAATGTTTTGAGCAATGAGGCCATACAGGGGTTGCTTGATCGGGCCATTCAGCAGGATAAATTCCTGCAGGATCGGCATATTCAGATTGAAGAATATGATGCCCTGATTCAGTTTGCAGCGGGGGATGCCCGTAAGGCGTTAAATCTGCTGGATTTAATTGCCAGTACTTTTGAAGCTGATGTTGAAAACATGATCAGCAATGCCATTGTGGTCAGGGTTGCCCAGCAGAATATTGCCCGCTATGACAAATCCGGTGAACAGCATTACGATCTGGTTTCGGCGTTTATTAAATCCATTCGTGGCAGTGATCCGGACGCAGCGCTGTACTGGATGGCCCGTATGCTGAAAGGGGGCGAAGACCCGGTATTTATTGCCCGCCGTATGCTGATCGCAGCGTCTGAAGATATTGGCAATTCAAACCCCAATGCGTTATTGCTCGCCGGAGAGTGCTTCCGTTCGGTACAGGCGGTGGGTATGCCGGAGGCACGGATTATTCTGGGGCAGTGCGCGGTGTATCTGGCCACCAGCGCAAAGAGCAACAGTACCTATCTGGCCATGAATAAAGCGCTGGAACTGGCAGATAAAACCTCAAATCTGCCTGTACCGCTGCATTTACGTAATGCACCGACAAAATTGATGAAGCAGCAGGGTTATGGGGTGGATTATCTGTATCCGCATAACTATCCGGAGCATTTTGTACAGCAGGATTATCTGCCACCTGAGTTGAAGGGCACCCGGCTTTATGAATCTGCCCGTAATAAGCGGGAAGTGGAAGCTGAACGGCTGCAGCAGCGTCGGTGGCAGCAGGAGCAGCAACAGCAGTAGGGGTTATCCTGCTGCTTGCTGATCATCGGAATTATTCCATATCAGGTATTACCTCAATTAACTTCGGTTATTTATAGGAGGATTACCGTTGAGCATACCATTGGGTAGCAGGATCAAACCAGATCGTGATGTTTCCTCGATCAATTAAAGCCTGATTATCGGTGGACCAATTGGTTGTACGATAAATTTTAGGTGCGGGCTTGTTTATTTGAGAATCATATTATTAAATAAGCTCTTAACAGTAGGTTTGTGCAACAGAGTCTTGTCCAGCTCGAAAAATATAAAATATAGCGCCTTAAAAATTTGTGTCTAATTGATTAAATGTGGTAATTGTATTTAATAATAAAAGCGTATGGACACACTTAATTATGGACAATGAAATTAATGATCTCGAATTTTTTATTACCTTGGCATCCGCGAAATCGATGACGCGTGCTTCCATTGAAATGAATATTCCGTTGCCGACAATCAGTAGAAAATTAAGTAAGTTAGAATCATTTTACAGCAAGCGATTAATAAACCGTTCAGCTCGAAAGTTTGAACTCACCGAATCAGGACGATTATTATTGGATCGTGCAATTCATGTATCTTCAATACTTAAACAAGTCTACGATGACGTTTCACAAAATGTAACGTCATTTTCAGGAAAATTGCGTGTAGGAAGTTTAAATTATCTCGGTCGCACAAAGCTGGTAAATATTATAGCAAAATTTAGTCAATTACATCCTGATTTAGAAATCGAATTGATTTTATCTGATTCAAAGATGGATCTGATCGAAAATGGATTAGATGTTTTATTTCAATTGGAACATCCAAATAGCATGATCTATGATTATGATTTAATTATAGATACTCGTCGTATTTTCTGTGCTTCACCTGAATACTTTGAAAAACATGGATTCCCAACTCATGTACTGGATTTATTAAATCATCGTTGTATTTGTTTAATCCGCAATCATCATATTTACCAGGACTGGAAATATATTGTTGATAATGAGGCTGTTGAAATACGTATAAATCCATACTTAAAGAGTAACAATGCAGAAGTTACACATCAATGGATGATTCAGGGATTGGGTATTGGTTATCGACTGTACCATGAGGTCAAAAATGAATTAAATGCAGGAACGTTAATTGAATGCTTTAAAGAATACCATTCTTCGGCATTATCTCTTTTTATGACCTATTCAAAAGTAAAGAAAAGACAAGTCATCCAGGAATTTAGCCAATTTGTCAAAGAAAATTTAAGTTAACATCTAAAGCCATAAAATAAAAGAAATACTCATTAACAAAGCCTTCTAAGGCAAGTCAGAAATATTGCAGGTCAGCAAAATATTTCCATCTGTGAGACTTTGGATGTAGGATTTAAAGAAATACAGCCTTTAATTTATATAGGCTTATAATGACTTACACCAAATTACACGGAATATCTATCCAGTTTAATGTGTCAATATTTCAATTTTTGCAAACTAAGTTTCCAGAATATTTATTTTTAAATGCAGATTATTAACTTACTCTCGAGGTACCTTTATAAATGTAAATGGAGTATACAATGAAAGGGAAAATTGCGCTCGAAGAGCATTTTGCGATTGAAGAAACTCTGGCCGATTCAGAACAATTTTTTATGCCTGATGTCTGGCGCACAAAAAGAAGGCAATTACTTGATATTACAGATGAACGCTTACGCCGTATGGACGATGCAGGCATTGAGTATGCCATCATTTCATTAAATGCACCTGCAATTCAGGCAATCCCGGATCCTAAACGAGCGGCAGAAGTTGCAAAAATTGCAAATGGAACATTAGCAGAACTCATCTCGAAACATCCAGATCGCTTTGGTGCTTTCGCTGCCTTACCATTACAAGACCCTGAAGCAGCAGCACGTGAACTCAACTATTGTATTACTGAATTAAATTTTTGTGGTGCTTTAGTGAATGGTTTTTCTAATCTGAATGATGATGAAACAGCAAAATACTATTGTGCCGATGAATATTTAGACTTTTGGGGAGAGGTATCTAAGTTAGATGTGCCCTTTTATTTGCACCCCCGTAATCCACTCTTAAGTCAACAATTTGGTATTAAAGATCATCCATGGCTCATGGGACCTGCATGGTCATTCTCTGTTGAAACGGGTGTTCATGCATTACGATTGATTGGATCCGGTCTGTTCGATAAATATCCAAACATTAATATTATTTTAGGTCATCTAGGTGAATTAATTCAAAATAATATTTGGCGCACGTCTCACTGGGCATCAGTAAATGGCCGAAATCCTTTAGGAGTGAAAGCAAAAAAACCTTTCATCGATTATTTTCATAATAATTTCTACCTCACTACCAGTGGTAACTTTCGTACGATTACCATGCGTAATGCAATTGATGAGATTGGGTCTGACCGAGTTTTATTTTCAAGTGACTACCCGTTTGAAGAGATGGAAGAAGCAGTGAAATGGTTTGATAATGCTGAAATTGGACGCAATGATCATGAAAAGATTGGTCGTCACAATGCATATAAACTCTTTAAATTAAAAATCTAGTTCTAAAAAGCCAATTGCAATAATTGTTATTGGCTTTTTAAAGTTTGATTATTAAAAGGATTTAATTATGAAAACTGTAGATATACAACAAGCTGTAGAGACAAAGAAGCTATCAAAACAGCAGTGGATAATTTTTACATTATGCTTTTTAGTGGTTTTATCAGATGGTATCGATACTGGAGTAATCGGTTTTATTGCACCATCCCTTCTTGATGATTGGGGAGTTACAAAAAATGATTTACGACCGGTGATGAGTGTTGCCTTAATTGGCATGGCAATCGGTGCGATTTGTTCGGGAATTTTAGCGGATAAGTTTGGCCGAAAATGGGTAATTATCGGGTCTACATTTCTATTTGGTATTCTGACCATTATTACTGGATTGTCAAATAGTCCAGATGAAATGATCGTATACAGGTTTCTTACTGGTTTAGGTCTGGGGGCTGCAATGCCCAATACCGCGACTTTAGTGTCTGAATACATGCCAAAACACCGTAGAGTATGGATGGTAAATTTATTATTTTGTGCTTTACCATTAGGCATAACGGTTGGTGGTATTTTATCTGCAAGCTTACTTTCAAATGCCGGCTGGAAAATGGTGCTTTATATTGGCGGCATTATTCCTATTATTGTTGCAGTATTTTCAATATTTTTACTCAAAGAGTCTTTGCACATCCTGGTCAAAAAAGATGATCAGGATGAAGCTTTACAAATCGTGAAACGTATTCAGGGTCCAGAATTTGAAGCTAAACTTGTTCCCGTCACGTTATCCCAAATTGAATTATCCCATAAAAATGCAAAACCGGTATCCATGGTCACGGGTACATTCTTTGTGCCATCATTAATGATGTGGATTTGCTGTTTCATGAGTCTGTTAGTATTTTACGTTTTAACCAGCTGGATGCCAACATTACTCAAAGAGTCGGGCTTAACACCAGAACAATTCAGTTTGATCTCTGCAATATTCCCCTTTGGTGGCGTCGCAGGGACGATTTTAATTGGTTGGTTTATGAGCAGATATGACTCGAATAGAATTATTACAATAACATACTTCATTTCAGCTCTATTATTTATTATTACAGGTTTTACAACACAAAATATTTACTTGCTTGCTTGTTTTATATTCCTGGCAGGTGGTGGTTTGGTCGGTGCCCAGTCATCTCTGCCTTCATTGGCAGCAATTTTTTACCCGGCAGAATGTCGTGGGGTTGGTGTCTCCTGGATGCATGGCTTAGGTAGATTTGGAGCAATTTTTGGTGCATTTTTTGGTGCATATATTTTCACATTCAATCTGGGTATTAACGGTATTTTCTATGTACTCGCTTTACCAATCTTTATTTCAGCCTTGGCACTGTATGTCAAAGGTCGTCATTCAACCTATAAGATTTCTACAAACCAGATTTCAAAAGTATAATCTGTGTTCCAATTTCGCATGTCTTCAAATAAGGCATGTGAAGACTTGTTCAATTCAATAACAAGTCATTACCAAAATAGGCATCTGAAAAAATTAATCATTAGCTCCAAAAAAAAGTTGCAATGCCTGATTAAAATCCTGGGGCTTTTCAACATTTGAAATATGAGAAGCATCAATTTCAAACAGTTCGGAATTGGCAATACGATCTGTCAGAAACTGACCGTCAGTCACTGTTGTTACAGGGTCTTGTTTGCCTGCAATCACCAGTACAGGAATATGAATGTCCTTAAGTTGCTCACGTAAGTCTGCTTTAGCCAAAGCCTCACAACAACTTGCATAACCTTCTGGATTGCCAGTAGCTAAGTCATTTTGTAGTTGATTCACAATTGCTGCCTGGCTTTGAATAAAGGGCTCTGTAAACCAGCGAGAAGCTGCTGTAGATGAAATAGGTTGTAAACCTTGTTCACGTACTAATGCTGCTCGCTCATTCCAGGCTTGTTCCTGACCAATTTTTGCCGCAGTATTGCAGATAATCATCTGATTAAAACGTTCTGGCTTATGAATGGCAAGCCATTGTCCTGTTAAACCACCCATTGAAATACCACAGAAAATGACTTTTTCAATATTGAGGTGATCCAGTAAGTTCACAACATCCTGACCAAGTTGGTCGATACTATATGGACCTTGTGGCGCAGATGATTCACCATGACCCCGGGTATCATAATGAATCACAAAAAAATCATTTCGGAAGAATTCAGTTTGTGGTTTCCACATGCTGAATTTAGTGCCTAATGAATTAGAAAAAACCATTGCTGGTTTGCTCGCATCACCAGAAATCTGGTAATTAATCTGTGCATCGTCTGAAATAAATGTTGGCATTTGGGACTATTCCTTTCTTTATATAAATCCCCCCCCTGGCCCTTCAAAAAAGGGGACAAGGCGCAGGACTAAACGCGTTCAATAATCAAAGCAATACCTTGACCCACACCAATACACATTGAACAAAGAGCATATTTGCCACCTGTTGCTTCAAGTTGATTCAACGCTGTAGTTACGTGCACCTGATGCCCCTGGTGGATGACCAATCGCACCACCATCTGGATTTACTTTTTCTGAACCATCAGCTGTCCCAAAATCGCCAATCATGATGGTTGAGCCATCTTTGATTTTTGAGAGAACTTCCATCATGGAAAGTGTGCTTTTATCGATCATAAGACTGAACTTTTGTCTATGTATCTAAATTTACAGGGATAAATAAGTATTAAATTCGCAACTATTCACATGGCTATGGATTGCGTTATCCTGCTTGACTCAGTTATGCCCAATCATATAAATCAGAGCTGAGTAAATGCGCATAACACAGCGTTATAGCGCATTTGAATTTCAAAAAGCCTCTCCCTTTAAGTGGAAAGGGAGGAGGGAAGAACTCACTTTTCAATTAAGCACTTACACGACGACGATCCACTTCTGTTGTTGGCGCATTTGCTTTTTCTTTCACTAATTCAATATTAAATGTGATGTGTTTGAATGCTCTGCCCACACCACGACGTGCAATTTCAGCTTCATCTGTTACATCAACTGCTGTTACAACTAAGCCTTCACGTGTTGCAAATGCAAAGTCATCCCAAAGGTATTGGTCACCTTCGATATTGAACTGAGTCGTAAGTTTACGATAACCCGGTGCAGATACAAAATAATGTACGTGGGATGGACGGTTACCATGACGACCAAGCAAGTTAAGAAGGGCTTGAGTTGTGCCTTCAGGAGGGCAACCATAACCTGAAGGCATTGTTGTCTGGGCAATATATTGGCCATTTGCATCAGTCAGAATTGTACGGCGAAGGTTAAAGTCGGATTGTGATTTATCAAAGAATGAATAATTACCTAAGCTGTTGGCATGCCAGACTTCAACTCTGGCATTTGGAATAATGTTTCCTTCGCTATCAGTCACAGTACCTTCAATAAACAAAGTATCGATTCTGTCTGTTTCTGAACCATCATCCATACGTGCAAAGCCAACTGACTCAGGTGCACCGGCAACATAAAGAGGACCCTCGATGGTACGTGGTGTACCGCCGGTAATACCTGCTTTGGCATCTGCTTCATCAGCGCGAAGGTCTAAATAATGTTCTAAACCTAAACCGGCAGCTAAAAGACCAAGTTCATTGGCTTGACCCGCATCAGCAAAATATTCCAGACCTTTCCAGAGTTCAGTCTGAGAAATATCCAAATCTTCAATGGCCTGGAATAAATCACTCAACAGACGCACCACGATTTGTTGAGTACGTAGATTCACTACGCCTGTTGCTGTGTCTACGTTCATTTCCTTAACTAATTTATCGATTTCTTGACGGTTCATACAATTTCTCCTGAAGTATGAAAGGTTTTACGTGGTTTACCTGCTTGCTTAAGATTTATTGACCAATCTTTTTTGCTTGCTGCGTTGTTCACCACATTCCTTGTTTTACTGCGACATTTAAAAATTAAATTATGAATTAACGATCATCATTGTGAATTGAAGACGGGTGGCGATTGAGTGCCATCACTTCAATATTCATGTATGGATACAAAGGAAGTCCCTGTAAAATATTGTGAAGTTCTTCATTGCTTTCAACATCAAAAATACTGATGTTTGAATATTGTCCAGTCACACGCCAGATATGACGCCATTTACTTTGACGTTGTAAATCTTGTGAGTAAGCTTTTTCAACAGCTTTGATTTCATCTGCCTTGTCAGCAGGCATATCCAGTGGGATGTGAACATCCATTCGTACTTGGAAAAGCATGATAATTCCTCAATTATTTACGACGCAAGTTGTCAATTTTGTCTTCATCCAGTTCAATACCAAGACCATTGCCTGTTGGAATTTTTAATTCAAAATTCTCGTATTGAAGTGGTGTTTTTAAAATCTGTTCGGTCAATAACAATGGGCCAAATAATTCAGTGCCATATGCTAAGTTGCTGAATGTTGAGAATACGTGTGCAGATGCAACAGTGCCGACTGGACCTTCAAGCATGGTGCCACCATACAGGTCAATACCTGCATAATTTGCCAATTTCCCAACTTCACATGCTTCTGTTAAACCACCGGATTGCGCAACTTTGACTGAAAATACAGATGCAGCATTACGTTTAGCCAATTCATAAGCACTTTGTGGCCCCATCAACGATTCATCTGCCATGATGGCAATATTAAACTTGCGGGTTAAGCGTTCCATTGCATCAATATTGCGGATAGCACAAGGTTGCTCAATAAGATCTACGTTACCCTCTTGTAACATTTGAATACCTTTAATCGCAGTCAATTCAGACCATGCACGATTGACATCTACACGAATAGAAACATCAGCACCTAAAGCTTGTTTAATTGCCAGAACATGTTCGACGTCTTGTTCTACAGTGTGTGAACCAATTTTCAATTTGAAAATATTGTGACGTTTTGACGCAATCATTTTTTGAGCTTCAGCAATATCTTTCTCAGTATTGCCCGAAGCAAGTACCCATAACACTGGGATGCTGTCACGTAAGCGTCCGCCAAGCACTTCGCTGAGTGGTAAACCTAAACGTTGCGCTTGAATATCGAATAAAGCAGTTTGAATTGCACATTTTGCAAAATGGTTACCATTGATATTACGGTTAATAATTTGTATCGTTTGAGCAACGTTCAAACCTGCTGAGGTTTTGAGTAATGGCGCAAAATAAGTTTCAATATTGGTCCTGACACTTTCGGGGCTTTCCTCGCCATACCCTAAACCGCCAATCGTAGTCGCTTCACCCCAACCAATGAAGCCATCCTCTGTGGTGATTTTAATCAGCACTAAAGTTTGAGTATGCATGGACGCAACAGCCATCTTATGCGGGCGAATGGTGGGGATTTCGACTAAGAGAGTTTCTATGGATTTATACATCTGCGTATTTCTTTAGTATCAATCTATTTATATACCTTAATTTAATGTAATGTCTTTAACCAGGCTAAAATTGGTATTTTTAGATACTTATAAGGTATACAAAAAAGGAAGGTCATGATCATGGAATTACGACATTTACGCTATTTTGTGACAGTGGTTGAAGAACAAAGTATTACCAAAGCAGCGGAAAAATTATGTATTACACAACCACCCTTAAGCCGACAAATTCAAAAGTTGGAAGAAGAACTTGGAATCTTATTATTTGAACGTGGTTCACGCCCGGTTCGCACCACAGAAGCAGGGCAATTTTTCTACCAGCATGCAGTACAAATTCTGACTCATACTGCTCAGGCAACCTCGATGGCAAAACGTATAAGTACGGTCAATAATATTGTTCGAATCGGCTATGTGAGTTCACTTTTGTATGCGTTGTTGCCACAAATTATTTATTTATTCAGGCAAAAAAATCCTGATATTGAAGTTGAATTAATTGAGTGCGGGACCAAAGATCAGATTGAAGCGTTGAAACAGGGAAAAATTGATTTAGGTTTTGGTCGTTTACGCATCAGCGATCCGGCCATTAAACGGATTGTATTGCATGAGGAAAAGTTAAAATTAGCGGTGCATAAAAACCATCATCTGGCTGAATATATTGAACAGGGCGTCTATCTATCCCAGATTACCAATGAATTAATTTTTTCTTATCCAGCATCACAAAAGCCAAATTTTTCAACTTTGATTCAATCCATTTTTACTGAATTAGGGCTTGTACCAAAAGAGCTGGTTGAAGTACGTGAAATTTATCTGGCACTGGGTCTGGTTTCATCGGGTGAGGGGATTTGTTTGATCCCTGAAAGTGCCAGTGATATTGGGATGAAGAACCTGGTTTATATTCCTGTTTTAGATATGGAAGCATATAGCCCAATTTCCTTATCTCTAAGAAATATGGATCAGAGTAGCTATGTGCTGAATATTTTGGAATGCATTCGAAATGTATTTCAGGATAATAATATTGTATGAAGTGATCCTGGCCAATAATGGACATGTATTTCCTCCAAAGCTAGCGTAACCTTAACTCTGGAGATATGAAATGGCTGGCGGTGACTGAGATTACTGACCAGTTTTCATGCAAATAAAAACCGGGCCATCTGCCCGGTTTTTAATTTATCAATAACGGATCAGATATCTGACAGATCCACACCGATGCGTAAGGCAACCTCTTCATAGGCTTCAACAACATCACCCAGACCCTGACGGAAACGGTCCTTATCGAGTTTTTTTCTGGTGTCTTTATCCCATAGACGACAACCGTCCGGAGAGAACTCATCACCCAGTACAATGCGGTCATGGAATACGCCGAATTCAAGCTTAAAATCAACCAGCAGCATATTGCCCTGGTCGAATAGATCCTTCAGCACCACGTTGACTTTTTCAGTCAGTTGCTGCATTTGCGCCAGTTGTTCAGCGGTGGCCCAGCCGAATGTAATCGCCTGGGATTCATTCACCATTGGATCACCCAGTCCATCATCCTTATAGAATAATTCAAATGTCGGTGGTGTCAGTTCCAGGCCTTCTTCAACCCCCAGACGGCGGCACAGTGAACCTGCAGCATAGTTACGGATGACACATTCAACCGGAATCATGCTTAATTTTTTTACTAGAACCTCAGTAGGGGACAGCAGTTTTTCAAAATGAGTCTCAATGCCTGCTGCAGCCAGTTTTTCCATAATAAAGGCATTAAAACGGTTGTTCACCTTACCTTTACGAGCCAGTTGCTCTATTTTTTCACCGTTAAAGGCAGAAGCATCATCACGGAAAACCAGAATCAGATGATCTGCACTGTCTGTTTCATAAACGGATTTTGCTTTACCTGTATAGAGCAAGGTTTGTTTTAGCATGAGGGAACCTTTTAAAAAAATTGCCTGAGAGAATGACTAGGCTGGCCAGTTCTGGTAAATCTGATTTAACAATTCAGCAGCTTTTTCCTTGTCTGCGAAATGGTTATCGGCTGTAAATACTGCAAGGTTATTGCCTGTTCCGATCGACGTCAGCTTCAGTACATAAGTCTGCTTATCGATGACGACCGTAACCTGATAGGCGTTTTTACTCTGACCGACGACCTGGTGATTCAGACTGCTGAGAGTGGCAAGTGTATATTGCCAGATTGTAGCAGAATTTCCATCAATTTTAATCAGTGGATTGCCATTACCATCCGTTAAAAGTTGTGGACGGCCCACCGTGGTGCTGACCTCTGTATCCACTTCGGTATTGCTGGTCTGTACCGCTTCCGGACGCGGCAGGTCAAAACGATTACCCCGTTTGTTTTCAAATTTGGGTGCATGCTCAATTGCAAGCGGGTCAACCACCGGAAATGGGTACAGCGGTGTTGCCGGTCGGACGTTTGAGTTTTCCGGATATTTCAGTGGTTCCAGCGTGGTGGTGTTTTTATAATCCAGGGAACCATTATTGATTCCAAGCGAACTGCAACCCGCGAAGCCTAAAGCTGAAAGGGCTAGAGTTAAACCAAAACGTAATTGCATAATACTGGGCTCTTTTAAATGATACCTGCTGCCTTGAGTTCTTCACGCAGCGGGGAACGATATTGTTCTGCAAGTGGCGTTAAGGGCAGGCGGACACCTGTCCCGATTAAGGCCATTTCATGTAGTGCCCATTTGACTGGAATTGGGTTCGATTCACAAAACAGAATATTGTTTAAATTTGCAACTTTGTCATCCAGTTGTTTTGCAAGCTCTGCATTTCCGGCAATTGCTGCCGCACAAAGCTCACTCATGATCTTCGGTGCAATATTGGCAGTCACTGAGATATTTCCCAGTGCCCCAAGTGCAATCAGATCACGTGCAGTGGCATCATCACCGGAGTACACGATCATATTTTTGTCTTTCAGTAATTCAAGCAGGGCTTTGCCACGTGGAATATCTCCCGTTGCATCCTTAATGCCGACAATGCCGGGAACATCCGCCAGCCGCAGTACGGTTTCATTTTGCAGGTCCACGCCTGTACGGCCAGGGACATTGTATAAAATAATCGGCAGATCAACCGCTTCAGCAATTGTTTTGTAGTGCTGGTACAGGCCTTCCTGGGTGGGTTTATTATAATAGGGTGTCACCAGTAATGCAGCATCGGCACCCAGTTGCTGTGCAACCCGGGTCAGTTCAATTGCTTCGTGGGTTGAATTGGCCCCGGTCCCGGCAATAATCGGGATGCGCCGGTTGGCAACACGAATAATTTCCTGAATGACTTCCTTGTGTTCGTCCATACTGAGTGTGGAGGCTTCACCGGTGGTACCAACAGCAACAATACTGTTGGTACCCTGTTCAATATGCCATTCAACAAGCTTTTCGAGACTCTTCCAATCTACGCTGCCATCTTCAGACATTGGAGTGACGATTGCGACAATTGAGCCTTGAATGATCTGTACTTGCTGAGTCATTTTGAAAAGTTATCCTAAATTTACCCCATCCAGTATTGAAGAATGTATCAGAGCAGGGTGCAGTATTTTAAATTGAACGGACACTCACTGGAGTGACTGAATAATGCTGATCTAAATTATGACTGATTCGGCGTGTCAGAACAATACGCTTTTCAGGCAGGTAAAATTTTAAAATGCAAAAATATCAGACTTCTTTTTTATCCATGGGCTGATCTGTCGGAAAGTTTCATCCATTTAAAGCTAATACAGCTGCAATGGGAATGGGCCATCGTATGATGGTATTCAGCGATGATTTAAATACGCAGGGTGGAATTTCCCCGTTATGATGGACGTTCATTTTGCAGGTTCTGGAGTCCGGAGAATGTTTCAGTCTGAAGACAGTGTGTTGATTGTGGTGGATGTACAGAATGGATTTACACCCGGAGGTCAGCTGGCGGTGGCTGGCGCTGATCAGATTATTCCATCCATTAATTTACTGGCACAATATTTTGAGAATGTCGTGCTGACTCAGGACTGGCACCCAGCCGATCATGTGTCATTTGCCGCAAATCATGCAGGGAAAAAAGCATTTGAAACCATTCAGCTCAGCTATGGGACCCAGGTACTGTGGCCGGTACATTGTGTCCAGGGAACACAGGATGCTGAGTTCCATCCAGCACTGGATATTCCCCGCGCACAGTTGATTATCCGTAAGGGATTTCATCCGGATATCGACAGCTATTCTGCTTTTATGGAAGCCGATCATCAGACATCAACGGGACTGGCGGGCTATTTGAGGGAGCGCAATATTAAAAAAGTTTATATCGTCGGTATTGCAACTGATTTTTGTGTTGCGTGGACCGCGATGGACGCCAGCCGGCTGGGTTTTGAAAGTCATGTGATTGCCGACGCAACCAAAGCGATTGATCTGGATGGCTCCCTGCAACAGGCCTGGCAGGATATGCAGGCTGGCGGGGTGAAGCGGATTTTACTGGAGGATATTGGGTAAATTTCTGGATATGGTCATTGAGCCTTTCATAAACAGGGATAGCGGTTTCCCTCATGGCAGGATAAAGCCATTTGGTATTGTGGAGTACAGTGGCGGGAATATCTTTTTTTGTAAGAATGTGTCCACTTCCCTTATGATCCTAGCCAAAATAGTGGACATATAGTCCCTTTGGAGCTAACGTAATGTTAACTTTGGAGATGTGAAAATGGCTAAACGCTTTAGTCCTGAATTTAAGCAACAAGCAGCTGGGGGTAATCCCCCTAAAAATAAAAGGAAGTAAATTAGATACATATGACGAAATATTAAATCATTTTTTATGACTTATTTGGTTATATTTTATGACCGATAGGGAATAAAAAATAAGCCTTTAAAAATAAAGACTTATTGGTTTAGTCATAATATTGGTCACATCTTTCACCAGGGTTAAGGGGATAATCCGTTATCCCAGGGATATACACTTTATTGCTTTCACACAAAAAAACACATCTTTTCTATTCAACCGTCACAGATTTTGCCAGGTTACGGGGTTGGTCTACATCGGTACCACGCAAAACTGCGACATGATAGGACAGTAACTGTACCGGTACGCTGTAGACAATTGGTGCCAGCCATGTGTTTACAGCGGGGACATTCACGACATGCTGACGTTCTTTGTCCTGAATGCCGCTGTTTTCATCGGCAAAAACAAATAATTCCCCGCCCCGGGCCTGTACTTCCTCCATATTGGATTTCAGTTTATCCAGCATGTCGTCATTTGGTGCAAGTATGACAATGGGCATATCCTGGTCAACCAGGGCCAGTGGTCCATGCTTTAACTCACCGGCGGCATAGCCTTCAGCGTGAATATAGGAAATTTCCTTGAGTTTCAGCGCCCCTTCAAGTGCAATGGGATACTCTGTACCGCGGCCCAGGAATAAACAGTGTTGTTTTTCCTTAAACAGTTCCGATAAATGCAAAATTTCCCGGTCATTTTGCAGGGTATCCAGAATGACTTTGGGAATATGCCAGAGTGCAGCAGCAATTTCTGCAATACGTTCTGCAGATATACTCTGTTTGACCTGACCGATTTTCAGGGTCAGCAGCATTAATGCCGCCAATTGTGTGGTGAACGCTTTGGTGGAAGCAACACCAATTTCAGGCCCGGCCAGGGTAAGTAAATGATGGCTGGTTTCACGCACCATGGAGGAGGTTGCCACATTACAGATGGTCAGGGTGCTGATGCTGATTCCTCTGGCAGCCGACCGTTTCTGGGTATCCCGCAAGGCCGCCAGCGTATCGGCTGTTTCACCGGACTGAGAAATACAGACATACAGCGTATTTGCAACAATGACGGGAGCGCGGTAACGGAATTCACTGGCAATTTCAACCTGACACGGTAAATCAGCCAGTTGTTCAAGCCAGTATCGGGCAATCATTCCGGCGTGGTAACTGGTACCACAGGCAATGATCTGTACCTGCTGAACACTGGCAAAATCAGCTTCAGCGGTTTTCAGGAAATCATCACGCAGATGATAGTCATTCAGGGCCTGGGAAATGGTTTGCTGAATAGCCTCTGGCTGTTCATAAATTTCCTTGAGCATGTAATGTTTGTACTCACCCTTGGAGACATTACTGACGGTTGCATCCAGCTCCTTAACCGGGCGTTTTACGGCAGTGCCATTTACAAAAACTTCAATGTTGTCACGGCTCAGGCGGGCAATGTCACCCTCTTCCAGGTAAACAAAGCGATTGGTTACAGGCAACAGTGCCAGCTGGTCAGAGCTGATGAAGTTTTCACCGATACCTACACCAATGACGAGCGGAGAACCTTCACGGACAGCGATTAATTCATTGGGATGATCAGTATGTACGATCCCAAGGGCGTAAGCTCCTTTAAGCTGTGGCACCACCTGTTCAACTGCTTTTAACAGCTCAGGAGTGGATTTCAGTGCTTCATGTACCAGATGCGCAACAACTTCGGTGTCTGTCTGAGAGCTGAATACGTATCCCCGGGCTTCAAGGCTGTCCTTGAGTTCCTGATAATTTTCAATAATCCCGTTGTGTACCACGGCAACCGGGCCTGAAGTGTGTGGATGTGCATTGTTTTCAGTCGGTTTGCCATGTGTGGCCCAGCGGGTATGTGCAATACCCAGCGCGCCGTGGAGGTCTGCTTCGGTCACCGCCTGTTCCAGGTTGGCCACTTTACCGACCCGCCGTTCACGTACAATCTGGCCCTGATCAACCAGTGCGACGCCTGCGGAGTCATAACCACGATACTCAAGGCGTTTTAAACCTTCGATTAAAATATTTGTAATGCTACGTTCAGCAACGCCACCAACAATACCGCACATAGTTATATCCTCTTATTTCCTGACCTTCTGGGGACGTTGATAATTTTCCTTTGAAATCTGTTTTGCCCGTTCCACCGCCAGACTGTGATCGGCGACATCCCGGGTAATGGTTGAACCTGCACCTGTGGTTGCACCCGTGCCAATGCTGACCGGTGCAACCAGTGAGTTATTGGTTCCGATAAATGCGTCATCCCCAATAACGGTTTTATGTTTATTGACACCGTCATAGTTACAGGTAATGGTTCCTGCGCCGATATTTGCACCGGCACCAATTTCAGCATCACCTAAATAAGCAAGATGATTGGCTTTGGAACCGTGGCCAATCTGGGTATTCTTGACTTCCACAAAGTTACCGATATGTACCTGATCCGCCAGTCGGGCACCTGGGCGCAAACGGGCAAAGGGGCCAATCTGAACATCAGCACCGACCACAGCATCTTCAAAAATACTGTAGGGCTGGACCCGGGTTCCTGCAGCAATGCGGGTATTTCTGATGATACAGCCGGCACCGATTTCCACGCGGTCACCCAGTTCACAGTTACCTTCAATAATGACATTGATATCAATCCGCACGTCCTGACCCACGGTCAGCTTACCGCGTAAGTCAAAACGGGTCGGATCAATTAAATGAACGCCCTGCTGCATGAGTTTTACAGCCTGCCAGGCCTGGAATTCGCGTTCCAGTGCTGCCAGTTGGGTACGGTCATTGACGCCTTCCACTTCAAAGGCCAGTTCTGGCTGAATTGAGGCAATCTCCAGGCCATCTGCCAATGCCATCGCGACAATATCGGTCAGGTAATATTCGCCCTGGGCGTTGTTGTTGCTGAGTTGTGGCAGCCATTGATGCAGTCTGGCGTTGCTGACACAGTAAATACCGGTATTGATTTCCTTAATCTGACGCTGTCCATCAGAGGCATCCTTATGCTCAACGATGGCCTGAATCTTTCCATCCTTACGTACAATGCGGCCATAACCGGTGGAATCAGGCAGGGTCAGGGTCACCAGGCCAATCCCGGTGGCCATGGAGCTATCAATCAGGCGCTGTAAAGTGCTTTGCTGGACGCAGGGCACGTCACCGGACAGGATCAGCGACATTCCGCTGTCCGGTAAAACCGGCAGCGTGACTTTTACCGCATGTCCGGTTCCCAGCTGTTCGGCCTGCTCAACCCATTGAATATTTTCATCGGCAAACGCCTGCTGGACAAGCGGACCGCCGTGCCCAAAAATGGTAATAATATCTTCAACCTGTAAATTTTTTGCTGTTTCAATAACATGGCCCAATAGGGGGCGCCCTGCCAGGGGTTGCAGTACTTTGGGTAAACTGGATCGCATACGCGTTCCTTTACCGGCAGCGAGAATGATTACAGTAGTTGACATAACCCACCTTACGGATCTGACTCAGACCGTGGAAAAATGTAAATAAATGAGGATACAGAGAGCGGCCCAGCTGCCGGCAATAATATCATCAAGCATAATGCCGAAACCACCATCGATTTGTTGGTCAATTACACCAATCGGCCAGGGTTTCCACACATCAAACAATCGGAATAGTGCAAAACCGGCCAGGACCCATAACCAGTTGATGTGTCCGAGATGGATCAGCGGTAAAAAGGCAATCGATTGCCCGGCAAATTCATCCCATACAATCCGTCCATCATCATGCACATGAAGAATTTTTGCTGTCTGCCCGCAGATGTATATGCCGAGCAGCGACATCACCACCATGACTGACAGGGCAGCATAAAAACCGAGGCTCAGCCAGATGGGAATAAACAGCAGTGCAAATGCTGAACCGAAGGTTCCCGGTGCCTTAGGCATTAATCCGGAACCAAAGCCTATACCGCAGAACACAATCATGCGTTCTGCCCATGTCATTTCTTTGAAGATGATTGGAGGTTTATGCAAAGTGCTGATATCCATTCAATTGAAAAAGATACGGCTGGCCATCTTGTTCAAAGGTTAAACCGGGTTGTCTGGTTATTTTTCCAACTGTTGTCGTTTTCACATTCTGTTGTAATTTCATGAACGCCTGGTAGTTTTTCTCACTTATTGTAAAGCATAACTCATAATCATCGCCACCTGCCAGTGCATATTTCCAGCGTTCCTGTGCGGTAAGCTGATAAAGCATGTCACTGACAGGCAGACTGGATAATTCCAGCCGGGCACCGACCTGGGAAGCTTTCAGTATATGACCTAAATCCTGTGCCAGCCCATCTGAAATATCAATCATGCTGGTCGCCAGGCCGGTCAGTTGCTGACCGGTTTCACAACGGGGGGTGGGGTAGTCCAGTCGTTTTTGCAGCGGATGTCCCGGATGCTGCAGTCCGAAAGCGGCATCGCCCACGGTGCCACTGACCACAATCAGGTCACCGACCTGCGCACCTGAGCGGGTCAGCGCCAGGCCGGTTTCAATCCAGCCCAGTGCAGTGATGGTAATGGTGAGCTGTGGATTCTGGGTGGTATCGCCGCCAATCAGGCTGACATTATACTGATCACAGCACTGATAAAGGCCCTGACTGAAATCAGCCAGCCAGCTTTCATTGATTGCCGGCAGGCTTAAGGCCAGTAAAATACTGTGGGGCTGTGCACCCATGGCGGCAATATCGGACAGATTGACTGCAACACTTTTCCAGCCAATAGCATGGGCTGAGGTGTTCAGGGGAAAATGCCGGCCGGCAACCAGGGTGTCTGTACAGATCACCAGCTGATGCCCAGGTGGAGGGCTGAGCAGGGCTGAGTCATCACCGATCCCTAAATCAACTGAAGCATAACGCCGGCGGTTAAAGTAGGTTTCGATGATTGAAAACTCAGCCATTATCGCTCACAATTTATTTTGTTTGCTGTTTTTCTGCTTCACGAAGACTGACAGACAGGCGGTCCAGTACACCATTGATGTATTTATGACTGTCTGCGCCGCCAAAGTGTTTTGCAAGTTCAATGGCTTCATCCAGCACCACCCGATACGGCACTTCGGGATGATCCTTCAGTTCATACGCACCGAGACGCAATGTTGCAAGCTCTACACCGTCAAGGGCATCAATTTCACGGTCAAGTACAGGACGCAGCAGTTCATCCAGCGCTTCGTGGCTGGCAACCACCTGGGTCAGTAATTCATGGTAATAGCCAAGATCCACTTTATGCATGGCATTTTCGGCACGGGTGCGTGCTTCAATTTCATGCACAGGGTTATGGCTCATCTGCCATTCATAAATGCCCTGTACAGCAAAACGCCGTGCCTTGCGTTTTGCTGCATAAATTGCCTGAAGTGTTTGCGACATGCTTTAAATTGCCTTTAACAAATTAACCATTTCAATGGCCGTAAGGGCAGCTTCACCACCTTTATTGCCTGCTTTTGTACCTGAACGCTCAATGGCCTGTTCAATACTATCTGTTGTCAATACCCCATTAATGACAGGCAGACCGCTTTCCAGGCCAACCACACCCAGGCCTTTGGCACATTCACCGGCCACAAAGTCAAAATGAGGGGTACTGCCACGAATGACGGCGCCCAATGCAATTACAGCATCGAAACTGCCTGAATGGGCCAGTTTTTTTGCAACAATCGGAAGCTCCCAGGCCCCTGGTGCATGAACAACCGTAATGTGATCGTCAGCGACACCGTGGCGGTGCAGGGTATCAATTGCACCTTCCAGCAAATGCTCCACAACAAAGCTATTAAAACGACCCACTAAAATCGCGTAACGGCCTTCGCTCGCGAGATGTAATAAACCTTCAATACGGCGAATTGCCATGACAACCTCGATTTTTTAACAAAAGTGATTTAAAAACTATTTAACAGGAATCCTGATTTGCGGTGATGTACTCAACCACTTCCAGATTAAAACCGGACAAAGCATTAAAACGCAAGGGTGAGCTGAGCAGTTTCATTTTTTCAACGCCCAGGTCACGCAGAATTTGCGCACCGACACCAATGGTCTGGTATTGCTGAGACAGTGCGGCTCTGGATTTGGCCGGTTTCGGCGTATTCAGGGCATCCAGTGCTGGCCCAAGATCTGTCAGGTGGCGCTGTCCGATCCAGACCAGTACGCCACGATCACTCTGTGCAATGGCTTTGAGGGCACGGTCCAGATTCCAGGTGGATTCATTGTCCTGCTTACAAAGTTTCAATAAGTCACGGGCCGGATTAAACCCATGTACACGGACCGTGGTGATGCCCTGTTCAGGCTGTCCTTTTACCAGGGCCAGGTGAATGTCAGGATTCCCCAGTTCACGGTAACGATACAGCTCAAAAGTGCCATATTCGGTTTGCAGGGTTTGCTGATCAATCCGCTCAACAGTCTGTTCATTGGTCATGCGATGATGAATCAGGTCGGCGATGGTCCCAATTTTCAGACCGTGTTTTTCTGCAAAAATTTCCAGGTCAGGACGACGGGCCATGGTGCCGTCTTCCTTAATAATTTCACAGATGACTGATGCGGGTTCCAGCCCGGCCAGACGTGCCAGATCACAGCCGGCTTCAGTATGTCCGGCACGATGCAGTACACCGCCAGGTTGCGCCATCAACGGGAAAATATGTCCCGGCTGAACAATATCGGCAGGTTTGGCATGTGCTGCAACAGCGGTCTGGATGGTATGTGCCCGTTCGGCTGCTGAAATCCCGGTGGTAATGCCTTCGGCCGCTTCAATGGACAGCGTGAAATTGGTGCCGTGCTGGGCGCCATTGGCATCGACCATGAGTGGCAGATTCAATTGCTGGCAGCGTTCCCGGCTCAGGGTCAGGCAGACCAGGCCCCGTGCATGGGTGATCATAAAGTTGATGTCTTCGGGGCGGATGTGAGTGGCGGCAATCACCAGATCACCTTCATTCTCACGATCTTCATCATCCATCAGGATAACCATTTTGCCCGCACGGATATCTGCGACAAGCTCTTCAACAGTATTGAGCGGCATCAACTTTCACCTTTTTGTTGTGTCTGTCAGGACATTGCAATTAATTCGTTGTGGCATAGTTTAGCGTGTTTTCAGGTGTTTTGCCTAGTTTATGCTATTTCCTTTTACTGCTGCTTCCATATTTCAGATGATGCTCCGGCGACAATGAAAATGGCAGCACAGCATTGCATGGATCGGTCCTGTTCTGTGAATGTAAGCATCTGAGTCTGTTACAGCTGAAAAAGCATTTGTGCGGGCAGTGGAATATAAAAAAGCAGTAAAGGCCATGGGTCACAGCCTGAACGGTGATGCACCGTTCAGGTGATGTGTTTATTGACACAACTAAAACATGGAGAATTAAAGGCCGGAAACCGAGTTGGTACTGTGGGTAAGATCTGCCGGTTTCTTGCGTGCCTGTAGAATTTCAGTCCGGATCTGCTGAGCAAATTCAGCACATTCGGTATTCATACCATTGACCATAAAGGCATGGCGTGTCAGCACATTGCTCGGATTGGGCATGGCCACCAGCTGGTAACAATCACTGATCGCCCTTAAATACTCATTGTCCAGATACAGCGCCATTTCCTTTGCAGACAAATGCAGGGTCAGACGTTCTGCAGCCTGCAGTGCATTGAGTTGCATGGCATCAATGGCAGATGCCACAGCACAGCGGGTTTGCAGGACAAAACGCCGGTCTTCGCGGTAGCGTTTGTACAGCACTTCTGAAAGCAGCTGAAACACTGAACCGATCATCAGCAGGCATTTTGCAGCCTGTTCATGTGTGCAGGCAATGCTGATACTGGCGCCCTGGTGACTGAACTGCTGATTATGGGTGAAATGATCAGGGTTCAGCTGAAAATGTCCAGCGCACAGTTCAATGCTTTTATTCAGGAAAATCTGGCATAAGTTAAAATAGGGCACTGAGACAGACTGATTGACGGTATCCATCAGTTGTTTCGGGTCGTAGTACTGAATGTTCAGCGCAAGAACCTGATGCAGATCCGGACTGACCGATTCAGCCGTGGCGACAGATTCCGGTTTGATGGCAGGCTGTGGCTGCAGCCGGGCAGTTGTCGGATTTTTACTGTTTTTTTCTGTTTCGAGGGCTTCGGTTAATTGCCGGATTTCATGTTTCAGACGGGCTTCGGTATTCATGCGCGCCAGGTATTCACTGCGTGTCGGCCGGGCAATGGCACGGTACGCAAGCCATAGCAGGCCATGCAGTAGTAGCGAGACCAGGATGGCTAACCACTGTGTTCTCAGTATTTCGCCAACACTTGGTTTGATCAGGGTAATTTCAATGCTGCCGATCTTCTTTTCATTCTGCAATGCGTCCCGGACAAAGACTTCACCCTGGCGGGTTTTTGCCATTCCGCTGGTGGCAAGAACCTGTTTCCCTGAGTCCAGAATACGGATGGATGCCACACTTGGATTGGTCGCATAACGGTTGGCCAGTAAGGCCAGCGAAACGGTATTTGCAGGTTCCAGCTCGGACAGACTGTCTGCCACCAGTTGACTGGTCATGAGCTGACCCTGACTGGCCCGGTTCTCATTGAGCTGGTGTGTCGTTGCAATTACCAGTAAAAAAGTATGTAATGCAAAACTTACGATAAGCAGGCTGGCAAAAAGCCCTTGTCTGGGTGCATTCAACATAAACTTCCAGGGTATTTATATTCAAATTGAATTATGATTCCAACAATAGTTGTAGCTCAAACCAGAGTCAATTCATGCAAGAAATCATTCTTATTTCATTTTTAGGACCTGATCAACCCAGTCAGTTTACTCGATTAATGCAGGTACTTTCCGTACATTCTTTGCAAATACTGGATGTTGGTCAGGCCGTCATTCACAATCAGTTGACTCTGGGCATTGTTGTTTCGTCGAATGATCAGACTGCGACAGCACTGGCCATGAAGGATATCCTGATTTTAGCACATGATATCGGTTTAACGGTCCGTTTTAAACCACTCTCTGCCAGTGAATATGATCAATGGGCCGATGACGGCGGACGTACACGCTATATCGTCACGGCACTGGCACCTGAACTGACTGCAGAACATCTTCAACAGGTTACGGATATTGTCTCCACTCAGGGCTTTAATATTGAAACAGTCACACGCCTGTCCGGCCGCCCGGCACGGGAAGGTGGTGCAGCTGAACCTAAACGTTCCTGTGTCCAGTTTGGCCTGAGTGGGCAGATGCTGGATGCCGCTGCAATGCGGGCGGCATGTCTGCGCTTGTCCGCAGAATCCAGTATTGACGTAGCGGTGCAGGAAGACAATGCCTACCGTCGCAACCGTCGGCTGGTCTGTTTTGACATGGACTCGACCCTGATTGAGCAGGAAGTGATTGATGAACTGGCGATGCAGGCCGGCGTGGGAGGGCAGGTGGCAGAAATCACTGAGCGTGCCATGCAGGGAGAGCTTGATTTTCAGCAGAGTTTTCGCGCCCGTGTCGCGTTGCTGAAAGGGCTGGACGCGTCAATACTCCCTGAAATTGCAGCACGGTTAACCGTGACGGAAGGGGCAGAGCGCTTGATTTCCACCCTGAAATCACTGGGCTATAAAACGGCCATTCTTTCGGGTGGTTTTCAGTATTTTGCGGAGTATTTACAGCAAAAACTGGGGATTGATGAAGTACATGCCAATCTACTGGACGTTGAAAACGGGATGGTGACCGGTCAGGTCCGGGGGCCGATTGTCGACGGAGCAAGAAAGGTTGAACTGCTGCGTGGCCTGGCAGAGCGGATGGGGATTTCACTGGAGCAGGTAATTGCCGTTGGTGATGGCGCCAATGATCTGCCCATGCTGTCCATTGCAGGTTTGGGGGTTGCCTTTCGTGCCAAGCCATTGGTCCGCCAGAATGCCAATCAGGCCATTTCCAGTGTCGGGCTGGATGGTGTACTGTATCTGCTTGGTGTGCATGATAAGGATCTGAATCGCGCCTGATTTTTACACAGGCATGATGAAAAGGCGGCGCTGAGGTCGCCTTTTTATTTGTAAATTAAATAAATTCAGACTTTTAATATGACTGAGCTGTCCTGAAAAACAATGTGCAGTGAAGTGAAAAAATATTTTTTAAGCCCTGAATCAGTATGTATTTTTTTGTAATGACACGTCAGTGTTGATGATAATTGCATTATGCGAAAAAGGGCCTGAAATAAACGTGTAATGACAAAAGAATGTTGCGACAGATTATGTCGTCCCGGGGTAAAACAGCTCTTTTATTCCTATAAAAACCATCCATAATGCATTGCATAAGCTTTTTATAAGATTGCAAAGAACGGTGAGAAAGGTTTGTCCCTGTTTAAAACAATATGAAACGGTATGAGCAGCATCATCATTTTTTGACGGAGGTTTTTATGGTAACAGTAACATTTGCAACGATACTCGGATTCGGTCTGATCGCCGTAGCGTTAGCGGCTGTTTTCTTTTCCCCTTACCGTCACTGGTTGGGATTCATGTTTGCAGGCATGGTCTTCTGGGGAGTATTGGAAGCAATCCGCTTCAGCGTACAGAATGTCTTTGAAATATCTCTTGCCTACAGTTATCTGACAGCACTCAGCCTGGCGATGGTGGCACTGACCGCTTTTCTGCTCAGGGAAGACAGTCGTGCTCAGAAAGCACTGGCGAACCGTCAGTACATCGAGCATACCCCTGTATATGAAGATGAATAAGCCGGTGTAGTGAGACCCTTATCAATGCAGCAGGGTTGAATATTATCGTGTCAGAGGATATCAGATGATATCCTTTTTCTGTTTATGGCCTTTGGTCATAGATTGTTATACAAAGCGCCTGGTTTAAAAATAATAAGTTATGCTAGGATGGCGAAATATTATTTATATTCAGGCAGCAGGCTTAAATGTCATGAAACTTTCTTCAATTCCTGTAGTGAAGTTACCGGTTGTGGATGTCAGTACGGATCCACTTGATTTGATGGTCCTTGGACTTGCATTGCGCATGAAACAGCTGGCCCGCACTCATCCTAAATTTGTTGAACTGGTGCATGATCGTCAGTTCCGTATTCAGATTGGGACAGATCTGGGATTTGCCCGTCAGATTATTGTGAATAATGGCCAGATTGATACGGTTTCAGGGGATGCAGAGAAAGCTGATTTCATTGTACAGTTTGCAGACAGTGAACATGCTGTGAGAACCCTGATTAAAGGTGATCCGACTGCATTCATGACCGGTATGCAGAACGGCAGTATTAAAATGGAAGGTGATTTCAGCCTGTTGGTGTGGTTTAACCAGGCAGCAAAGCTGATTCCACCCCGCATACCCAAGCCGGTTAAAGAGAAAATAAAACAACTGCGTCACTTTGTGAAAGAAAAAACAGGCCGCTGATGAATCGCCCCGTCCATGCGGGGCTTTTTATTCGATTTCAAGCTGAAAGGTCACCGGACCATCGTTAATCAGATGGACTTTCATATCTGCTGCAAAAATACCGGTCTGTAACTGTTTAAATTGTGATCGGGTATAGTCAACCAGTTGTTCATACAAAATTTTTGCCTCCGCTGGCGGCATGGCCGGTCCAAAATCAGGGCGTAAACCTTTCTGCGTCTGTGCCATCAGGGTAAATTGTGACACAAGCAGAATGCCGCCATTGGCCTGTTGCACATTCCAGCTCATTTTGCCCTGTTCATCATCAAAAAAACGATATTTTAAAATTTTATCCATCAGCTTTCTGCCTTTTTCAAGATCATCCTGTTTGCCGATGCCCAGAAAAACCAGCATGCCGGTGTCAATTTCTCCGGTGATCTGGCCATCCACAACCACCCGGGCTTCAAGAACTCTCTGTAATACGGCGCGCATAAGCATTGTATCTGTAACATGGTGGGCCAATTGTAGCAGAGTCTGAAAATCAATAAGCTGCGCATGGACCGCATGCTTAGTTAAGATTTTGATTCAATGTATTATTTTATATGGAAGGGATTTGGGTCAGGCTGTTCTGAAACGCCCTGCATTGTGGGCGCTGAGCGAATGGCAGAGGTGGTTGCAAAAGCCTGCCATATCTCTGTGAAAAATGTGTTTTAATGCAGGAAGCACAATGAATTAATTAGCCTATGTCTCCAATTATTCAATCATTACTTGATACTGATCTGTATAAATTCACCATGTTGCAGGTGGTGCTTCATAAATTTCCACAAACACACAGTGTTTACCACTTTCGGTGTCGTAATCTGGAGGATACAGTTTATCCATTGACGGACATTCTGGATGATCTGAATCAGCAGCTGGATGATCTGTGTGAGCTGAAATTTCAGGAAGATGAATTATTGTATCTGCGGCAATTCCGCTTTATTAAAAGTGATTTTGTCGATTACCTGGAACTGTTTCAGTTAAAACGCCGCTTCATTCAGGCGGGCATTGATGAAGAAGGCCGGCTGGATATCTGGGTTGAAGGCCCGATGGTTCAGGCCATGATGTTTGAAATCTTTGTGCTCGCCATCGTCAATGAGTTGTATTTCAGGCGAATTCGCAGTGATGAGGTATTGGCAGAAGGTGAACGTCGCTTACAGGCAAAAGTGGCACTGCTGCAAAAATACAGTACGGAACAGCAGGCCGGAGATCCACCTTTTCTGATCTCAGACTTTGGAACCCGCCGTCGTTACAGTCAGGCCTGGCAAAAGTATGTCATTGAAACCCTGCATGCCGCGGCGCCGGTGGTTTTTCGTGGAACCAGTAATGTTTTCATTGCCCGGGAAATGGGCATTTACCCGATTGGTACGATGGCGCATGAATTTCTTCAGGCATTTCAGGCGCTGGATGTCCGTTTGCGTGATTTTCAGAAACTGGCGCTTGAAACCTGGATTCAGGAATACCGGGGCGATCTGGGTATTGCCCTGACCGATGTGGTGGGTATGGACGCTTTCCTGCGTGATTTTGATCTGTATTTTGCCAAATTATTTGATGGTTTGCGCCATGACAGCGGTGACCCTTATGTATGGGGCGATAAGGCCTATCAGCATTATAAAAAATTGAAGATTGATACCAGAAACAAAATGCTGACGTTCAGTGATGGGCTGGATTTACAGCGGGCCTGGGATTTATATCAGTATTTTAAGGGCCGTTTTCAGGTCAGTTTTGGCATAGGGACCAATCTGACCAACGACATGGGGCAGAAGCCATTGAATATTGTGCTGAAACTGGTGGAGTGCAATGGTCAGTCTGTCGCAAAAATTTCTGATAGCCCTGGTAAAACCATGACAGATAATGATACTTTTCTGGCCTATTTACGTCAGGTATTCGATATTCAGGACGTCGAAGAATAAGAGAAACTTATCTGTTTTTTACTGAAGAAATGCGGAAAATCAGCATTATCGTAAAAATGACTATGTTAAGATCATTCGGATTGATGTATTAAAATTCGAAAAAATTATGACAGCACCTGACTTTAACTTTGGATTACTCATTGAGGCGGAGCAGCTGATCCCCTGGCTGGGGCATGAGCGTCTGCGTATTGTGGATTTAAGCCGCAGTTCGGTCTATGAACAGCTGCATGTTCCCCATGCACTGCATGTCAGACCTGCTCAGCTGGTACGTCAGCAGGAGCATGCCACCGGTTTGTTGCCGGATGAAGACGGTCTGAAGGCATTGATTGCATATCTGAATATATCGCCTGAACATCATGTTGTGGTGTATGACGATGAAGGCGGCGCATGGGCAGGCCGTCTGATCTGGAATTTACACTGCCTGGGGTTTCAGCAGGTCAGTCTGCTGAATGGTGGTATCCATGCCTGGCTGGGCCGGGAATTCCCGACAAGCGCGGATGTGGAGTTTTCCCGGCCGGTGGATCAGCTGGTCCCTGTGCAGCTGGGCGCTGCACAAAATTATCGTGTGACCTATGATCAACTGCTGAAACAGGTGACCCAGAATGCCATTCAGCTGTGGGATTGCCGGACACATGCAGAATATACCGGTCAGCGTCTGGCGGCCCGGCGTGGGGGGCATATTCCGGGTGCATTGCATTTTGAATGGAGTACTGCAATTGCCCGTCAAAATCATTTAAAATTGCAGCCGCTGGAACGAACCCGCGAACGCCTGCAACAACTGGGCCTTCAGTCCGATCAGCCTGTGGCGGTATATTGTCAGTCGCATCATCGATCCGGACTGGCTTATATTGTAGGGCGGCTGCTTGGCTGGAATATCATGGCGTATGATGGCGCATGGAGTGAATGGGGCAATCGTTCGGACAGTCCAATTATTACTGGAGAATCACCTTTGTGAGTCTTATATCGAAGTTAAAAAAACAGGTTTTTGTTCAGGTACAGCGGATGGTTCCGCAGCAGCAACTGAGCCGTGTGATCGGGAAAGTTGCTGCCAGTGAGCATCCTGTGGTTAAAAATCTGGCGATTCAGGCATTTAAGGCAAAATATCAGATTGATCTTTCCATTGCAGAACAGACAGATGCACTGAAATATCAGTCATTTAATGCATTTTTTACCCGTGCGCTGAAAGATGGAATTCGTGAAATTGACAGCGATGCCGGCAGTGTTGTCAGTCCTGCTGATGGCGCTATTTCACAGCTTGGTACCATCAGACAGGGTGAAATATTTCAGGCCAAAGGGCAAAGTTTTTCAGCTGAAAAATTAATTGGTGATCTGCAACTGGCCGAACCGTTTCAAAATGGTGAATTCGCCACGGTGTATCTGTCTCCGCGTGATTATCATCGGGTACATATGCCATTTGCCGGAACACTGACTGAGACTTTATATATTCCCGGAGAGTTATTTTCAGTCAATCAGACCACGGCAGAAAATATTCCGGGGCTGTTTGCCCGTAATGAACGGATGGTGTGTTTATTTGACACAGAAATTGGACGTATGGCTGTGGTGCTGGTCGGTGCAATGATTGTGGCCGGTATTGAAACGGTGGTGACAGGCAAGGTGAGACCAACAGGACGCGTGGAGCTGAATCATCATGATTTAAAACTGGATAAAGGCGCAGAGCTGGGGCGTTTTTATCTGGGGTCGACTGCCATTGTGCTATTTGAACAGGACAAAATACGCTGGGATGAGCAGTTTAAGGCAAACTCAGTGGTGGTCATGGGTGAGCGGCTGGGCAGGACGGTTTAGCTGGCCGGAATGTTCCCGGACTCTGTGATTCAATGTGAAAATATCTGAATGATGTTCGTCGGCTGAACAGGTTTTGACGATATGCCGCGGTCTTTATTTATGCAACGGTTATACGCTGTACGGTCATGAATGCTGAACGGGGCTCAGTCTACATAGTAAAGCCGTTCTCTGGGGAAGATCGCCTTAAAGGTTGATCCGCAGTTTTCCCTGGATTCGACGTCCAGCCAGGCATTATGTTGCATCAGTACATGTTTGACAATCGCCAGTCCCAGTCCGGTTCCTCCGGTCTGTCGGCTGCGATCACTGTCCACCCGGTAAAAACGTTCGGTCAGCCGGGGCAAATGTCTGGGGTCAATGCCTATACCGGTGTCTTCGACAGAAAAATAAGCGTGTTCACCGTCATCATGCCAGCCAATGGTAATTGTACCGCCCCTGGGCGTATATTTAATGGCATTGGTAATCAGGTTACTGAAAGCACTGGCCAGTTCAGTGTCGGAGCCAATCAGGTCACAGTGACTGTCAATTTCCAGATTCAGGGTGTGACCATAATCGACATTGTAAGCCTGCGCATCATCAAACAGCTGATTCATCAAATCAGGCATTTCGATAATCTGATTTTTGGCAATCTGCCGGTTACCTTCCAGGCGGGAGAGCAGCAGTAAATCATTGACCAGTGCATTCATGCGTCGGGTCTGAGACTGCATCTGTTCAAAGGCACGTTTCCAGCGGGGGTTTAAGTCTTCCTGATCAGTAAAGGTTTCAATATAGCCACTGAGTACGGTCAGCGGGGTCCGCAGTTCGTGGGAAATATTGTCCACAAAATCCTTGCGCATCTGCTCAAGGTTATGAATGCGTGTCACATCGTAAGCCAGCAGCAGCCGGCTTTCACTGCCGAAACGGGTCAGTTTGATCTGTACATAATTTTCTTCAAAAACAGAAGACTGAATTTTAATGCCGTCCGGTGAATCATCGATATGATTAAAATATTCAAAAAAGTCCGGCTGACGGATAATGGTCAGGATATTGCGGCCACGATCCTGTGGCTGAATACCCAATAAGGCTTCTGCTGCCGGGTTCCACCACTCGATCTGATGTAATTCATCGGTCAGTATGACGGCTTCAGTCAGGGCAATCAGCGATGATTGCGCCCGGTCAATCAGCCCCACCATTTCTGCCTGTACAATCCGTTCCTGGCGCTGCGCACGGTAAACGTTAAAGAGCAGGGCACCCCAGATACCATCCAGGTTGGGGGGGGCATCATAAGGACGGTTGGAAATCCATTCATTAACCAGGTACAGCGAACGCAGTTGCAGGCTGAAAAATACAGCGAATGCAACAAGAATGCAGATCCAGAAATATCCGGTCCCTAAGCCGATAAACCCGCCAATGATGAATAAAAAGGCTAAAAGGCGTAAATCCTGTTTAGCAAAAGTCCATAAGTTGCTGTAACGGAATTTTTTATGTTCATGTGCAAGATCAGGGACGGGATAGGGCTCATACATACAATTAAATTAACCCAGGGCAACATCAGCACGGGTAGAAAAACGATAACCGGTGCCACGCACTGTCTGAACATAACGATCTGCGCCAAAAGGTTCAAGTACTTTACGCAGGCGACGGATATGTACGTCAATGGTCCGGTCTTCAATATAAACGTTGCCACCCCACACCTGATCAAGCAGCTGTGCACGTGTATAGGCCCGTTCGGGATGTGTCATGAAAAATGCAAGTAAACGATATTCGGTCGGACCCATTTCCAGGAAGTGATTGCTGAAGCTGACCCGCTGGCTGACCGGGTCCAGAATCAGGCCGTTGGCATCAATCGATTTTTCACCGCTCAGTGCATTTGCCCGGCGTAAAACTGCCTTAATGCGGGAGACCAGTTCACGGGTGGAAAAAGGCTTGGTCATATAGTCATCTGCACCGGCATCAAGCCCCTGCACTTTATGATCTTCTTCCCCGCGTGCGGTCAGCATGATGACCGGAATTTCAGAGAGGTTTTCATCACGTTTCAGCCGGCGGCATAAGTCCACCCCACTGACACCGCCCGGCATCATCCAGTCCAGCAGAATAAGTGCCGGACGCTGATCGACAATCATCTGGTGCGCCTGTTTGGCATCCTCAGCCTGTAGACACTGAAAGCCTGCCATGTCCAGGGAGGTGTGGATCATTTCCCGTATCGGAAGTTCGTCATCGACGATTAAAATGTAGTCATCTTTCACAACGCAATACCCTATTAATGAACGGTGGACTGTTTTATTTATGACAGGCTTATTACAAAGATTAATTATGACAGTATCATTGCAAAAAGGTAGCATTCGACGGTGCTGGTAATGTTTTGTGACAATTATGGATGGATTCGTGAAGAATAAATGACAAAAAATTTACATAAATTTATTCATATTCAACAAATTGTATTCAGAGGTGTCATCATTCTGACATCACTGATAATAATGTCCTTCAAATGTTATTTCTTCGAAAATGTATCCAGCAGGGAGATGAAGATAATACGACAGGCCTGTAATACCTCTTCCTGCGACATTTTAAAGCCTCCCATGACCCAGCGTACGGCAACCTGAGTTACATAGCCATTCAGACCGGTTGCGATCAGCGAGATTTCTTTTTCCGACAGGTCAATATGCGGCATCATCAGCATAACAAAAGCATGAATCATGCGGTCAAAACGGCTCATGGTTTCGTGAATGGTGGCATGATTATGCAGTTCCTGCACCAGCATGGCATCCACATAGATGATACGGGCCATTCGTGGGTCGTTTTTCAGCATGCCAAAGAGCGTAGCCAGGCCGGCATCAATCATCTTCCGGGGGTCAGAAGACGCCTGCATCACTGCCTGCATGACATTTTGCTGTAAGGTTCCTATCAGCTCCATAAAAATCGTCTGAAAAAGATCCTCACTCTTTTTGAATGATTCATAAAAATAACGTTCAGTCAGCCGGGCCTCAATGCAGACATCCTTGACAGTGACAGAAAAGAATCCGTATGTGCCATAGGTTTCAATACCGGCTTCGATAAGTTTCTGGCGGCGTGCAAGTTTCCTTTCAGACAGGGACATGCCCTTGAACTGCCGTTCTCTTGTGGTTTTTTGCGGTTCCTGTTGTTTGTCTGAATTAGGTTGAGTCATAGAAGGGGTCAGGCCAGTGCGGTGAGGTGATTTCTGCTATTTTACCCGGAAATGGCCGGGAAACCTATGATTGTCTGTTGATGAGCAAACCAGGCAGTCAGGAAGAATCTTATATTGACAATATTTATTGTCAAATTTATAGTGGTGACGTGAACTGCACTGCTGAAATGGTCTGCTGCAGAGAACTCAAACAAGGAACCACAATGAAAAATTTTAAGAATAAAGTCGCAGCAATCACTGGTGCTGGATCAGGTATGGGACAACAGTTGGCCGTATTACTGGCAAAACAGGGTTGTCACTTGTCTCTGAGCGATGTGAATGAGCAGGGACTGGCAAAAACTGTGGAGTTGGTCAGGGATACCAATGTACGTGTGACCACAAGAAAACTCGATGTTTCTGACCGTAATGAGATGAAGGCATGGGCGCAGGAAACCGTACAGAATCATGGTTCTGTAAATATGATTTTTAATAATGCCGGCGTGGGGCTGGGCTCGACTGTGGAAGGTGCCAGCTATGAAGAACTGGAGTGGATTGTCGGTATCAACTTCTGGGGCGTGGTCTATGGTACTAAAGAGTTCCTTCCTTATCTGAAAAAAGCGGGTGAAGGTCATATCATCAACACATCAAGTTTATTTGGTCTGACCGCACAACCAACCCAGTCTGCCTATAATGCCACTAAATTTGCTGTACGTGGTTTTACTGAATCACTGCGTCAGGAACTTGATCTGGAAAAATGTGGTGTGAGTGCACTCTGTGTACACCCAGGTGGTATTCGTACCAATATTGCCAACGATGCGCGTATGAACGACAGTCTGAAAACACTGGGAATGAACCCTGAGAAATCTGCAAAGGCTTTCAATAAACTATTGCGTATGCCGCCTGAGGACGCTGCACAGCAGATTCTGGAGGCAGTACTGAAGGATAAACGCCGTTTATTGATTGGTAATGATGCGAAAACCCTGGATCTCATTCAGCGGATTCTTCCAACGGGATATCAGAAAATTACTGCCGGCTTTGCGGCAAAAATGAGTAAACGGTCAGAACCTAAATAAGCCGGATCTGTAATATAGCGTTGAAATTGAAAAACCCGCTTGCACAGCGGGTTTTTTATTGTGGCAGTCATGACAAAAATCTGATGCTGTATATCCATTCAGGCTGGTGATCTGATGATTAAATCAGGGCTTTCACCGTCTTTTTCTTCCATACCAGCTGATAATACAGGCCCTGTAAAATGCACAGGCTAAAGAATGACAGGGCATAGGCATACCAGATGCCCTGCAAGCCCCATTTTTTGCTGAACAGATAGGCGCAGGGTATTTCAATGAGCACAATTGCCAGAATATTAATGATCATGGGGACGGTAACTGTACCACTGGCGCGCATGATGGACGCAAAAATGGCACTGACCCCAAAAAACAGAAGCGCCCACAGCACAATAAATAATAACTGTTGTCCCAGCGCCATAACGTCAGGGTCAGTAATGAATAAAGCCATTAAGTAACGGGAAAACAGGTAACCGAAGCCAATCAGTAATCCGGTAATGATGAGATTCATGTTCAGTGCAGTCCGGGTCACTCTGGACAACAGTTCGGATTTGCCGGCACCGATGGCCTGTGCTGCAAAAATGGATGCTGCAATTGAAATGGAAATGGCCGGGAACTGGACATAGTTCAGTACCTGGTTGACGGCACCATAAGCTGCTGTCGCATGTGCCCCGTATTGATTGACCAGGCCAATAATTACCAGACCCGCCATGGAATTGGTCATCATCTGAATGCCTGTCGGGATTCCCAGTCGCAGAATGAGGCGGCTCAACTCCGGGTGATGCCTGATATGTTGCAGTAAGGCCCGGTCCGGTTTCAGCGGATGATTCTTTTTGTTCAGATAGATGTACAGGAAAATCAGTACGGCTAAAAAACCGGTCAGGGTGGCGATGGCCGGTGCAATAATACCGAGTCGTGGAAAACCAGAATAGCCGGTGATCAGAACCGGGGTAATAAACAGCCCGGTCAGGCTGGTCATTGCCAGGGCGATCAGTGGGGTGATGCTGTCTCCCACCCCCCGCAGAATGGAGGTGTAAATAATATAGATAAACAGCAGTGGACTGCCTGCCAGCATCCATTGCACATAGGGCAGGGACAGATGCATGATCCGGGAATCCACTCCCAGCGCCAGCAGGATATGCCGGGCAAAAACAACCCCGAGCAGTGCAATGATACTGCCACCGATGAGGGTCATAAACAGGGCGGATCCAACCACATGGCGCACTTTTTCAATGTTCTGTGCCCCCCATGCCTGACCGACCAGTATGGTGGTACCGGCAGATAAACCAATGACAAAGGCCATTAAACAGAACAGGATCGGAAAAAAGACCGAAATGGCGGCAATGGCGTCCACTCCCATCATCTGGCCGACAAAAATGGTATTAATGGTGCCTGACAGGCTTTGCAGGATATTGGTGGCAATCAGCGGCAATAGAAAAACCAGGAAAGTTTTCCAGAAGTGAGGCTGCTGCAGGGGGGCCGATTTGGGAGTCATATATTTTATTTCAGTCCTTAAAAAAGATGACTCAGTTTTTCACCGGCGTGCAGTCATATTAAACGCGCCGGTTTCAGCTGATTCCCCGGACAGTATGCTGAACGTTTCTGCATCGGTTAAATCAGAGACCGGATTACAGCGCAGCCTACAGGGCAAGATCAATCATTGCACGTATCACACCCAGGATCAGACCAATAAAGGCCCCCACCACCACACCATTGACCCGGATCATGTGCAGGTCACCACCGACTTCATTTTCAATTTTATCAATCATTTCACGGGAATCCCATTCATGAATGCGCTCACTGATGAAACGAATGACTTTTTCACTGTACTGATCGCTGAGATTCACTGCAATACCGCTCATCCGGTCATTGAGTAATGCACGGACCGGCTGATTCTGAGTCAGGTTTTCACCGACCTGCTGAATGGCAACACGCAGGTTCATGGCAATACCGGAATCCGGTTTTAGCAGATCTGTTTTTATGGCATCACAGAGAATGACAACAGCGCCGGTAATAAAGTTCAGCACGGAAGCACTGTCGAGCAGCGCATTTTTGGTTTCATTCAGTTTTATGCTGGCGCGGCTGTTGCCGTCTGCCAGTTGCAGCATCAACTCATTCGCTGTTTCTTCAATTTTCTGGCGGACTGGATGTTCGGGGTCGGCCAGCATGGACTCCACTTTTTCCAGCAGTGAGTCAATGGTGCGCTGCTGCACATCAATACCAATCCAGCTCGCGCCCCTGGCCAGTCGGGACACTCCAAGTTCCTTAAACATTTTCCGGGTCAGTTGCTGGGTCTCTTCCGGGTGCTGGACCATCCACTGATGGGCCATATCCAGGCCACGTTGCAGCACGTCCTGATGAAAGTCATTTTCCAGCACTGCCCGCAGCATTTCACTGGCCAACTGGTTGATGTGGGTATTACGGATCCATTGCACACTGTTGTTCTGAATAAAATGCCCAATCTGCTGCTGACCGACAAAATCAAAAATCCCGGGCACCGTCTGCTGAATCACTTCAACTACCTGACGATTGTTGCGGGGATCAGCCAGCCATTGTCCGACCGCCAGACTGAGATCGGTGTTTTTCAGGCTTTTTTCAACAATCTGAGGCGATAAAAAGTTTTCCTGTACAAAACGGCCCATTGACTCGGCGATACGGGCTTTGTTGCGTGGAATAATTTCAGTATGGTTTTTTAAAAAACCGGGAATGGGAACTTTTCCAAATGGATTGCGGAACAGTACGGTAATGGCATACCAGTCAGCCAGGCCACCGACGACCCCGGCTTCTGCAGCGAGCATCAGAATATGAATCAACCATGCATATCCGGGCAATAGCTTTGCGATGATAATCAGCAGAAACCAGACCATAATAGCCGTGATCAGGGCAAGGGTGGCAAAGCGTTTGCTGCGGTTCAGGCTGGGCGATGTGAGCTGTTCAGGGTGACTCATCCATTATCCTAAGAGGTTTTCTTATTTTGATGATGTTACACCAGTCGGTTGTGGCAGGAGCACCTGTCCTGTCGGACTGACACCATATTTTTGTCCCAATGACTGTAAAATCAGACGGGCGTCAAAGGCATCATCAGGTGCTGATTTTTTGTCTTTGAAACACTGAATGGTATAGGCCACCTGAACCGGGTCAATGCTGACCAGCTGAGGCGTGTCATAAAACGGGTCAGCAAAGAAACCGGGATGACGTCTGAAACCGTAACCATACGGATAATACATCGGTGCTGGATATACCACCGCCTGGCGTGGCGGCTGCTGAGTGCGGTTGCTCGGATCATCCATGACCTTAAAGAATGAATATCCATTTAAAAATGCCATCTGAGCGGCTTTCAGCAGGGTAATTTCCTCTGCGGTGCCATAACTCATATTGCTGTTGCCCTGGAAACTGACGCGATAACTGTGGGCGTTCAGCGGATAGCTTGCAAACTGGCCCAGCTGATCAAAACTGCGGGGTTTGGCCGGCATACCTGTACAACCGGATATGGCCAGTGCCAATAGCATCGCCATGCTGAGGATGGTTTTTTTCATCATTTATTTCCTATCAACTGGGCCGGTAACAGTAACAGACGTTAATATGACTGAAAAAAATGGACTAAGCATGTATTTCAAGCCTTTTTCAGTTAAAAACTGCTGTTGGGTTGTGTCAGAAACTCCTGTTCCTCGGCAGTGGATGGACGCCCCAGTACAGCATTGCGATGCGGGTAGCGTCCAAAACGGTCAATAATGACTTTATGCTTTTTTTCAAATTCCAGATTAACTGGAATACCCAGGCTTTCAAAGAGTTGCAGCGCCTGTTCATGAATCAGCCGGGATTCGCTGTGCATAAAGGGTATGTACAGAAACGGACGCTGTTCCGGGACCAGTTGCTGATCCAGTTTCAGGGAGACGGCTTCCTGGGCCAATGCGAGTGCCAGAGGGTCCTGGGCAAATGACGCCGCCTGATTGCGGAACAGATTTCTGGAAAACTGATCCAGTACAATAATTTCTGCCAGGCGGCCCTGTGCTGTTTCACGCCAGCTGTAAAGCTCACACTGGCGGGCCTGTTCCAGTACATGGTTGAACCGGGTATGCAGTTGCCGGTCAAAATCGTCACTTTTAGCAAACCAGAAAGGCCGTGTTTCCGGACTGAACCAGAAGTCCAGTACGTCCTGATAATTCATAATATTTACAAATCCTTAGTTATTATTGTTTAATAAATCACAAATTTCGGGTGTCTTAAAGCAGAACTTTGTGTTAAATAATTGCCAACATAAAATGAATGTGTAACAGAACAGCCGACCCCAGTGTAAAGGGATTCAGGATTCACTGTATACTAATGTAAAGCAAGCATTTTATTTAGTGGTTCTTTAGGATAGGCGAGCAAATAATGAGTCAACCCGAAGCGATCTCTCAGTCTGTTTTACCGGCATGGGTGGATTCAGCATTATTCAAAGGCATGTTGCGTGGCATAGAGCGGGAAAGCCTGCGTATGCAGGGCAATGGCTTTTTATCACAGGCCGATCATCCCGAAGCGCTTGGCTCAGCCCTGACCCATCCGCATATTACCACTGACTATTCCGAAGCGCTGATGGAATTCATTACCCCGCCACAGCCGGATATTCCTCAGGCGCTGAATTATCTGGCAGATATTCATGCTGTGGTTCATCGTCATCTTGAGCATGGTGAAAAGCTGTGGCCATTATCCATGCCCTGTATGCTGGATGAAAAGGAAGAGAATATCCGGCTGGCACAGTATGGCAGCTCCAATATCGGGCGCTTTAAGACACTTTATCGCCGTGGTCTGGGCGTGCGCTATGGCCGCCATATGCAGACTATTTCCGGGGTGCATTACAATATTTCTTTTCCGGATCAGCTCTTTGAGACATTGCAGCAGCATGAAACAGATGAGGCGCTCAGGGCACTGAGCCTACAGGATTACCGCAGTCACCGTTACTTGGGGCTGATCCGTAACTTTATCCGCCTGTTGCCCCTGACCATGTATCTGGTGGGTGCAAGTCCATCAGTATGTAAGTGTTTTATGACCGGGCGGGAGCATCATCTGTTGCCGCTGATCAAGGGAACCCTGTTTCTTCCGGATGCCACCGCACTGCGGATGGGCCGTTTTGGTTACCAGAATTCGGCACAGAAACAGTTGGGCATTTATTATAATCATTTAAAATGCTATATCGAAGAGCTGCAAAAAGCAGTACATACCCCGTATGCGCCGTTCAGCGATCTGGGGTTGAATGATGCCACGGGTGAGCCCATCCAGATTAATGACCATGTGCTGCAGATTGAAAATGAATATTACAGCCTGGTCCGCCCCAAACAGGTTCCGGCATCCGGGGAAACCCCTTCCGAGGCCCTGGCAAACCGGGGTATTGGCTATGTCGAATTACGTGCGGTGGATGTTAATCCATACAGTCCGATCGGAATTGATGAAAACACAGCCGGATTGCTGGAGGTACTGGCGTTGTATTGCCTGTTGAAGGACAGCCCGGCTTTACTGGACGATGAACTTGATCTGATTGAACAAAACCAGACGGAAGTGGTCAATCGTGGTCGTGCACAGGATGCCTGTATTATTGATATGGGTGTCGAATATTCATTTGCAGCGTGGGCACAGGCGCATATTGGTGCCATGCAGCCGCTGGCAGTATTGCTGGATCAGACGTACAGTACTGCGTTATATACAGATGCGCTGGCAGTCATGCAGAAACGAATTGATCATGTTGATGCAACGTTGTCAGCGCAGGTGATTGAAGACACCATAAAGCACGGTGGAACCTGGAGTTTCGGAAGTTTTATGGCACATCAGCATCTGCACAGCTATGAACAACACCCATTAAGTGCTGAGACCCGGCAGTATTTTGATGGACTGGCGCAGTCATCGCTGCAACAGCAGCAACAGCTTGAGCAGGATACCCTGATCAGTTTTGATGACTATCTGGCGGGCTTTAGGTAAAAATGAAGAGGTAAATTCTCATGCAATGGCACAATTATCGCTTTGTGAGTGGTTTTTTACTGTTGGCAAGTGTTGCAGGTATGGCGTTTGCATTGTACCTCGAGCATGTACAGGGACTTGAACCCTGCCCATTGTGCGTGTTTCAGCGGGTTGGGCTGATTGGTCTGGGGCTGGTTTCACTGGTGGCTTTTGTACATAATCCGGGGAGTGGTTTTTTCCGGCGTTTCTATGCCCTGCTGGGGGGCCTGGCCATTCTGTGGTCAGCAGCGGTTGCAGCCCGTCATGTGTGGTTGCAGCATTTACCGCCGGATCAGGTCCCCAGCTGTGGTCCCGGACTGAACTACTGGCTGGACACCCTGCCGTTGAAATCTGTTTTTGAACAGGTGTTAAAAGGTTCCGGGGAATGTGCCGCGATTGACTGGACGTTTCTTGGACAGTCTTTGCCGGTGTGGTCATTGCTGTTTTTTAGTCTGCTGGCTCTGGTCAGCGTGTGGCAGCTGTTGCGTAAATATCCGGCTTAGGGTGTACAGCAGGTCACTTAGGTTTCCACAATTCCTGCCATATTTTCAAGATTAATCATATATCTACAAATCTGTTCCGGCGCCAGTTCGCTATGATGCGGGTAAAACCATTTGACAATCTGCTCAGCCACACTGGCATGATACTGAATGTCCAGATGGTTCAGTCCATGAAAAACCGCTTTATGTGATTCAGGCAATTTCAGCTGATAGCGTGGATTGGGATGTTCACCCAGCGCACTTTTTACACTGACCAGATAATCACCCATAATTTCCAGGGGACGATTCTGCCGGTTTTCAAACTCCAGTGTGCCGGCCACCAGATAAGTGTTGATATGCGAAGGCAATGGTGCCGGTTTACGGTTGTCATCCAGTTGGCCAATCCGGGCAGTATTATGTTCCCAGTCGTCATCACGGACACTGCCATAACGCAGGTCCAGAATGCCATTACTGCGGATATTCATGATATGACTGATCAGTTTAATAATGGGGAATCGTCCGATTTTATCCTGTAAGGCAAAACCGAGACGTTCCAGTACCGCACCATGATGTGGAGAACCCAGGCAAACCAGGTTTTCCGTCATATGAAACCATTGATATATATTCTGTTTGCCATAGAACAGCGCACTGCGGCAGACCAGTCCGCCCATGCTGTGTCCGATCAGGTCAATACTGGTAATACGTGGATTGTGTTTGACCAGATCCTCCAGGATATTGGCAAACGTGTGGCCATTTGCAGAGATACGACGTCCGGTGTTGTAATGCAGATAAAGCATGGTGTTGTTATCACGCTGAGCCAGCAGTTTTTCACCGATACCGCCATGGTGGCGATGGGACCAGTCCAGATGGTTCATACATAGACCGTGTACAAAAATTACTACTCTGCCGGCCAGGTCGCCCTGTTGCAGACTGCCGTAGTGATCATAAAGTGCAGCGGGCAGGGCCAGTGGATTATGGGTACTCAGCAGATAATCTCCCAGCAGACCATTCAGAATGCTGACCAGCATGGTCATGGTGGGGGTCATGGGTCTGTTATGCAGACGGGGGAAACGTTCAATAATTTTTCGTAGCCCGGGCGCCAGCAGATAGTGTCCATAGTTTTGCAGGGTACTGAAACCGAATTGATTAAATTTTTCGATGTAGGGACGGGTCTGTAACTTTCTGGCCTTGTTTTTACTCAGTCCAAAAATATCGAGTAAGACTTCACGTTGCAGCGTATTCAGCAGATCCTGTACAACCCCATTGAGCGGAGTGCTGACCAGCTGGGCCATTCCCTCCAGCACGTCTGCCTGGCTGGGTGGAGAACGGTCCCATTTACAATAGGTTTCGTGCAGTGGGGTTAAACTTGGCATAGCGTCATCCTGATTGATATTTTCATACCAGAGACTTTCTTTTTGGTGTCGATCAAGGTATAAAATTCAGTATATTCATTTTTTAGATGTTCATCCTGAGTGGTTTTTAAGATAGCGGTATTTGCTTTTCAGTTTTAATTTTTTTGTCCGACAATAGGTTTGTTACTTATAAATTAAAACAATTATGTGATAACTCTCACAACAAAACAGGACATTTAAACGCAAAAAGCAATCGATCCAATATGAATATTATCTATTTACATGGTTTTAAAAGTAGCGCTTTATCCATTAAAGGGCAACAGTTAAGCGATTATTGCCAGCAGCATACGTCGCACCGGGTGCATTTGCCTGATCTGAACCTGCCACCGAAGGATGTGATGGCTAAAGTGTCCGACTTAATGCTGCACCTGGATAATGTGGCATTACTGGGCAGCAGTCTGGGGGGCTTTTATGCGACACAACTGGTCGCACAGCATAATGTACCGGCTGTGCTGATTAACCCTGTCGTGCAACCATGGCAACTGTTCTGTGACCTGTTCGGTGCTGCACATATGCCCTATAAAGTGACGGATGAGTGGACCCTGGACCATGCACAACTGGAAGATCTGAAGCAGATGGCGGTGCCCTGGGTGAGCAATGCACAAAAAATACTGGTTCTGTTACAGCAGGGCGATGAAGTTCTGGATTATCGTGATGCACAGCATTATTATGGTCGCCCGGCACATACATCGCTGATCATGACGGACATGCATGGCAGTCATGCAATGCTGGATTTTGCAGAGAAGATCCCCATGCTGCTGGAATTCTTATCCTATTCATCAAAGGAAAACCCATAACGTGTCTCAATATACGGCCCAATCACTTGAAGTTTTATCTGGCCTGGATCCGGTACGCCGTCGCCCAGGCATGTATACCGATACCACACGTCCAAATCATCTGGCTCAGGAAGTGATTGACAACGCGGTCGATGAAGCACTGGCCGGGCATGCCAGCAGGATTGTCGTCACGGTATATCAGGATGGGTCCTTATCGGTTGAAGACAATGGCCGGGGCATGCCGGTGGATATTCACCCGGAATATGGGCAAAGCGGCATTGAAATCATTCTGACCAAATTACATGCCGGTGGTAAATTCAGCACCGATAATTATCAGTTTTCAGGCGGCTTGCATGGAGTGGGAATTTCAGTGGTCAATGCACTTTCCACCCGGGTGGAAGTACAGGTACAGCGTCAGGGCAATATTTACCGTATGGCGTTTGAACGGGGTGAGCCGGTTGCGCCGCTTGAAGTGCTTGAGGCTAAGGTGGCAAAACGTGCCACAGGCACAACAGTACGTTTCTGGCCGGAAGAAAAATATTTTGATTCTCCAAAATTTGCGCTCAAGGTACTGAAACATAACCTGAAAGCCAAGGCAGTGCTGGCGGCCGGTTTACAGATTATCTATATTGATGAAATAAACCATGAGCAGGTCGAGTGGCAGTTTGAAAATGGTCTGGTTGACTATTTGATGGATGAACTGGAGCAGCGTGAGATTATTCCCGATCCTGCTTTTGTGGCCACCGGTGAAGCAGAGCGTGCCAGTGCCGAGTTTGCAATCTGCTGGAATGCGGATGGCGGTGAGCAGATCCAGGAAAGTTATGTCAATCTGATTCCAACCGCCCAGGGCGGAACCCATGTCAATGGCCTGCGTTCCGGTGTAACCGAAGCCATGCGTGAGTTCTGCGAGTTACGTAATTTACTGCCGCGTAATCTGAAACTTTCTGCCGAAGATGTCTGGGATGGGGTCAATTATATTTTGTCCCTGAAATTTCAGGAGCCACAGTTTTCCGGACAGACCAAGGAGCGGCTGTCCAGTCGGGAAGCGTCCGGCATTGTGCTGAATATTGCCAAGGATGCCTTTGCATTGTGGCTGAATCAGAACTCTGAGGTGGCCATGCAGCTGGCGGAGCTGGCGATTGCCAGGGCGGGACGCCGTTTAAAGGCGGCCAAAAAAGTGGAGCGGAAAAAAATTGTGTCGGGACCTGCGCTGCCGGGTAAGCTTGCGGACTGTGTGGGGCAGACCCGTGAAGAATCGGAACTGTTCATTGTGGAAGGAGATTCTGCAGGTGGTTCTGCCAAACAGGCACGTGATAAGAATTTTCAGGCCATTATGCCCATTCGCGGAAAAATTATGAACACCTGGGAAGTCTCATCCGATGAGGTGCTGGCCTCTCAGGAAGTGCATGATATTGCCATTGCCATTGGTGTGGATCCAGGCAGTGACGACCTGTCTGAACTGCGTTATGGCAAGGTCTGTATTCTGGCTGATGCAGATTCGGATGGGCTGCACATTGCGACTTTATTGTGCGCTTTATTTGTGAAGCATTTTCATAGTTTGGTTGAAGAAGGGCATTTATTTGTTGCCATGCCGCCGTTATTCCGTATTGATGACGGCAAGGACGTGTATTATGCGCTGGATGATGGAGAGTTAGAAGCTATCTTAAAGAAAGCCAAGAGTAAAAATCCACAGATTACCCGCTTTAAAGGATTGGGCGAAATGAATGCTGGCCAACTGCGGGAAACCACGATGGATCCGAATACCCGCCGCCTGGTGCAGCTGGATCTGGATGACATGCAGTTTACCGCAGGTTTACTGGATAAATTACTGGCGAAAAAGCGCTCTGCTGACCGGAAACACTGGCTGGAACAAAAAGGTAATCTGGCTGACCTGGTGGTCTAAGCCGGATACTTCTGTATCCGAATCACTGAAATCTGTCAGACTGAAAGCAAAAATGTGATTTTTTCTTTCAGTTCTGGCTCAAGTATCATGTTCACTGATCTGTCTGATTTTTTTAAACACTTTTTCTGAGTCGGTCTGAGACAGATGAATCCTGAACAGTGACTCAAGCATCTGCTCGAGATCCTGCTGTGTTTCTATGATCTGCTTACTTGAGCCATGCTTGCCATGAATCTGCAGCGTATTATTTTTCAGGGCAATTCTTGCTTCTGAGGTGACGCGGGCCAGCATCAGCTGCCGGGTAAATAAGGATTCAGGTGATGTTGAAATATACCAGTTGGCTAAGGACGCATCAGATGCCGATGCGCTCTGTTCAGGATTGATGGCATAGATATTGACCCATTCATCGCGGACATAAGTCTGCAGCATCAGTTTCATTTCAGTGAGTGCACTGTTCTGTATCCCGCTATCTTCCGCCGCAATGAAACGATAAGGTTCCAGCGGTGCGGACTGGGACTGTCCGGTCTGTTGCAGTGACAATACCTGATTGGGGGTCATACCGCCAAAGCCGGGATCAAATAAGAATAAGCCTTCCTCCAGCTGGATAATGGTGACCAGGTGGGTCCGCACAGGAGCAGCCTGAATTCCGGTTTGCTGATAATAAACACGGCCCAATGTGTTATAAGCCTGATAGCCAAGCTCATTTAAAACAAGTTGAGTCAGCGTATTGTGCTCCAGGCAGTAGCCTTCCCGTCCTTGTACCAGCAGTTTGTGCACAATATCCGGCACGGCAAGTGAAACCTGATCATTCAGAAATGAAGCCAGGTTTCCAAACGGAATATTCTGTAGATGCAGGGCTAAAAGCTTTTTCAGGTTTTCCAGGTCCGGCACGATTTCCTGCTGGATTCCCAGTTTTTTCAGCCAGGCTGAAGAGATGTCGGAAGGAGGGAGGGGAGTGATCACTGCTGATAGTCCTGCCTTAAATTGTGTCACCATGTCCTTTCCATGCATCAGAAAAAAGATGGTAGTTGAGTTCATGATTTTATGATGACCTGTCGTGGTCATGAATTCAAATGGTTCTTTATAGTCAACCTGTCAAAAAACTCATACACATGAATATCATTTCTCTTAATTAATATTTTCAATCAAATCATATGTATGAATAATTAGGTGGTTTGACTATATTGTTATGATGCAGTACCTGAAATATACAATTTCTTTTACTCATTTTTTGATTTATATTCCAGACCACCTGTCCGAAAAAACAGCGTATAAAGCCAGTCTAAAAAAAGAAAAACAGATAAAATACTGATTAAAATAAATACACTATTTTGAATATAATGATCTGTAATAAAATGTCTGTAAAGAATTATTACCATTAAAATTAAAATGATGCTGGATCAAACAGCAATCCTGTTTCTATAATGCAAACAAGGAAAAATGACTTTATCTTCAAAGCAACAAATGCATGTGTATTCACTCAATGACTTTGTAAGAGTAAAAAGTGGAAAAAGGTATTCTCATTACATCTGGCGGCGGATATATCAAAATCGAAGGTGGAAATATTGAAATTGCCTGTCCGGGTCTAATGGAACTTAAAGCAGGCCAGGTAAAAATCAGTGGTGGCGCATCACTTTCCAGTCAGCTTCCAGCAATGCCTGAGTTGAAATTCAACTATGACGAACATTTTATTTTGCACTGGCCAGATGGAGAACCTGCAAGAAACCTTAAGTACAAAATCACGGCGGAAGATGGGCAGGTTTTTGAAGGGGTTTCTGGTGAAGATGGTAAAACGGATGTTTGTACAAAAGACGTAATGGCCGCGCTGAATATTGAAGTATTTACAGAAGAATGAGATTGCGAATGAAACTATTTAAGTACTTAACGCTGTGCATAGTTACAGCAGTTTCTTTTAGTGCTTGTTCAAATGTTGAGAAACAGAAAGAAGGAATTCAAATGATTGATTATAGCAATCCGAAGAAAGTATGTTTTGGTCGTATTGAAGTAACAGTCCCAAAAGAAACACAGGTTGAATATAGCAACTTTAACTACAACGGCAGTCGTATTGAAGTTTTGGAAGATATAAAAAATTACGATGCTTTTAAAAAATTGATTGATGATAAAATTCAATACTTAAAGCATGAACCTCATGAGACTGAAGGGGTTTTATTAAAGCAAGAAATACAGGGTCCTATAGACCCAATTGGCCGTTCTGTAAGTCATATTATTGTTTTTAGAGATGGGAAATATGTTACATCTTCATATGAAGTCTATGGGTATTTATATCTTAGACCTAATAAATTTTTGATTTTAAAAAGTGGTGCAAGTAATGAATATCTTGAACGTTCTATTCAGCGGATGCAACATAATTTAAAAAGTATAAAAATAAGATCAGCTAAGGGTGAGGAACAGGCTGGTCTTTGCTGGAAAGAGTTTTTTATCATAGACGATATGAGCAAAAATATCCCATTTACAGGAGGATATTTACACTTTAGATTTCCTGGCTATCCGCGAGTTAGAGTGGATATAAATCATCGGGTTCGGTTGGAATCAGATCGACCTTTGATTGAAATGGTGAAAGAGAATGAAGCCAATGCTCCTTTGATTTTTAAGACAATGATGAGCACAAAAAACCTAAGGGAACAGGAAAAAGTCATCAATGGTTTGGCAGGTGAAGAGATATTCGGTCATGCACACCGTAGAGGTTTTTTTGAGCGCGGTTTTGAGTCGGCGGCATGGCAGTATTTAGGTTCATTAGAGAATGATAATGATCCCTTTATTCATTACAGCCTGGAAAGTGCTGAGCTGGTCCATAGTGATGAAGCATTACAGTCAACGATCAGCCAAAAAGCTGTATTTCAATTGCATGATTTTATTTTGAATAGTCTTCAAATCTCACCAAATAATAAGAAGGAGCAATAAGATGGTGAACAAGGTAATTGCTCAAGCAAGCTCAGCAACCAGTCCAAGCAGCAATAAAACAGGAACTTATGTTGAGATTCCATTACTCGACACCATTCCCATTATCTTTGTCCCAGGAATTATGGGGTCAAATATTTTTAATACATCTCTCAGAAAACCTGTCTGGAAGCTGGGAAATGGCGGAAGAATAGTGGGTACGCTCTACTCACAAATGCAAAAAGACCCTGCAACATTACAAACGGAACTGGATCCATTAAATACAAGAGTTGACCCTGATGGAGATATCAAAGTTGATCAGCGACTTAAATTGACAGAAAAAGTACTTAGAGAGCGCTATTGGGGAACGGTACACTGGGACAGTTATGGTGGTATTTTAACTTATTTACAACTTACTTTAAATAATATCGGTTTTGAGGAAAATCCTTCCGCAACTTATGGTGGCGTTATGGGAGGTGGAACGATAAAACAAAGAGCAAAGCCCACAGAAGCTGTTCGGGCATGGCTTAGTTTATTGGATTCCAATGAATTGGGACAATGGAATGCACAAAACCCATTTGTCTCCGTAACAAAAAATGATATTGAACATCTAAAAGCATTCCACTTTCCTGTGTATGCGATGGGCTATTGATCCTAGACAAAATAATGGACACATAGTCCCTCTAAAGATAACGTAACGTTAACTTTGGAGATGTAAAAATGGCTAAACGCTTTAGTCCGGAATTTAAACAGCAAGCAATTGATTATGCACTTTCAAACTCACACGAGTCTGTAGCTGCAATCGCCCAGAAATTAGGTGTGGGTTATTCAACATTAGATAAATGGATTCGTGAGGCTAATCCCGCGGGTTCAAGCAAACGTCAACTCTCGCCAGAACAACAGCGTATTCTCGATTTAGAAAAAGAAGTCAAACAACTCAGGGAAGCCAATGATATTTTAAAAAAGGCGCATGTGTACTTCCTAACAGATCATGCCAGGAAAAGTACACGGTAATCCAGGGTCTGGCTATGACTGAAATTACGATTTCGTCTGCCTGTAAATGCCTGGGTGTTAGTGCTTCAGGCTACTATGCTTGGCGAAAGAAACAGATTTACGTCAATCAGAAGTATACTGATTTAACAGTTGCATATTGGCAGCACCATGCTCGCTTAGGAGCACCTTCATTGGTACACGACATGCATGATTCAGGTTACTGCATGAGTGAACGTACAGTTGGAAGGATGTTAAAAAAGCTCGGTTTACGCAGTAAGATTGCACGTAAATATAAGCATACGACTGATTCGAATCATCGTTTGCCGACGGCACCGAATTTATTAGATCGCCAGTTTACAGTCACTCGGCCAAATAGAGTTTGGACAACCGACATAACGTATATCCACACCAAAGAAGGTTGGTTGTACTTATGTGTGATGCTGGATTTATTTAGTCGTCGTATTGTGGGTTGGCAAACCAGCCATCGAATAGACCGTCAATTGGTGTGTGATGCATTTAATTATGCAATGGCTCGTCAGGGGTATCCAACGGGTGTTATGGTGCATTCTGATCAAGGTAGTCAGTATTGTAGTCGTGACTTTAGATCGCTATTATTGACGAATAACTGCATTCAAAGCATGTCTAGACGAGGAAACTGTTGGGATAATGCGGTGACGGAAAGCTTCTTTCATACACTAAAAGCTCATGTAGTTCACGGTAGTGTGCTTACTACCCGAAAAGAGACCAATTCTGTCTTGTTTGAATATATTGAGATTTACTACAATCGAATCAGAAGGCATTCAGCAAATGGCTGGTTAAGTCCTGAAGCCTTTGAACAAAAATATTTTAAGAATTTAGAGGGATCGGCTGTCCACAACACTGTCTAGGATCAATAACTGGTTACAATCCAGTGAAAATGGTGCGGCAATTGTTGCTGGAAAACTGGATAAAATTAAACAGGAGTATGGTACAAGATTTCATAAATTTATTGTGGTCACCCATTCGATGGGCGGATTACTGACACGTCGACTGGTACAATTACGTGGTGCTGATATTGCGGGGGTGGTGCATGGGGTAATGCCTGCTGAAGGTGCAGCAGCAGCTTATCGAAGAATTGTTACAGGCTCAGAAGACGTTGGTGCCTTACCCGCCTATGTACTGGGTAAAAATACTGAGCATGTCACAGCAGTGCTGGCTAATGCCCCTGGTGGCTTAGAGCTATTACCAGGTAAGGCCTATAATAACGGTAAACCCTGGTTATTTTTAAATGGTTCAGGCTTGATGAATGGTAAGGATTTACACACCAATGTGGTTTCTTTGCCTAAAAGTGATCCTTATGAAGAGATTTATAAGGCCGACAAAGTCTGGTGGGAGATGGTTAAGGAGGAGCTGATTGATCCTGCTAATATGGTCAAACGGGATAACCCAGAAAGAAATGTCAAAGATATATATAAAGATAAAATTGATAAAGTGAAAGAATTCCACAACAAAATCACGAATCAATACCATCCATGTACCTACGTCAACTATGGGCATGATCCCAAACATTCAAGTTTTGGGACACTGACATGGACCTTAGACCAGGCATTGCGAGGTTTAACCGCTGAGCAAATGAAAAGATTATCAAGGGTAAGTGCGCAAGAGGTAGAAGCCTATAATCAGGGTGTAGCCAGGGATGCGATGAAAATGGGGCAAAATGCAATGTATTATATGGAAGCCAATACTAAACAAAATAACGGTTTGAGATATATTCGTTTAACCAGCGGAAAATTTGGAACGTTTAAAATATCTGATAAAGACTCAGATGGCGATGGTACGGTACCTTATCAGTCTGGTTGTGCGCCATTGGGTCAGCGTGGTGTAAAACAGGTTTTTAAAATGACAGGTTTTGATCATCAGGGCAGTTATAACGATACTCATGTCAAACGCTCGGTATAGCAAAATGCATTTTTTGAGCTACAATGGGTAAAGTCCTTTAAATTGCTTATCCATATGCCAAAGATATATTCAGAAGATTTACGCCGGAAAGTCATGGAATTCTACCGAAAGAGTGGTCATAAATCGAATACCTGCACAACTTTCAATATCGCCCGGACAACACTGGATGACTGGATTCTGCTTGAACAGCAGACAGGACAGCTGGCTCAGCCTAAACTTGTCAATGTCGGCAGACCTTCAACCATTAAGGATCTGCCTGCTTTCAAAGTATTTGTTGAAAATACAAAGTTCTCACAGGCAAAAGACCTGGTTCCACTTTTTAAAAACCAGTTCGGATATGCAGTTTCCTATGATGTCATACTGGCAACACTTCATAAGCTGGGATGGACGCATAAAAAAAGAGTTTCCTCTACAGGCAGGCCTGTCAAATAAGCAGAACTGTATTTCAGTGGATTCTTCCTCAGTGGGAACAGGAATATGGCAGGGAAAATATTCTGTATATCGATGAATCAGGAATCAATACAACTGACACAGCAGAATATGGATGGTCCATTAAAGGAAAACGCTGTCAGGATTTAAAGTCAGGCGGTCATGGAAAAAGAATGAGCATGATCAGTGCCGTGAGATCGAATGCACCCTACAGCTTTTTGTCACCCCTGGTTTTTCAGGGTTCATGTGACAGACATTTATTTACAGGGTGGCTTGATTATTTATTTCGGAATTTACCCGGGTCAGGGTATCTTTTGATCCTGGACAATGCATCCATTCATAAAGGCCGGGAAATAGAACAGCTTGCTGAAACGTATAATGTACGGATCGCCTATCTTCCGGCATATAGCCCTGATTTAAATCCGATTGAACAGGCATGGTCTGTACTGAAAAGGAAAGTCAGAAATATTGTGAGTCAGCAGAATATTTCCATCTGTGAGGCTCTGGATATCGGATTTAAAGAAATGTAGCTCTTAATTTGCATGTGGCTATACTTTACTCGATTGTGAAAATCATTAAAGAAAATAATATTCAGCCGAAGTTTAGATAAACCTGGATGTGTGTGAAAATTAAAAAACTTCTGCTGACATTCTGGTACATTTTCCTCATGTCACAGGAGTTTAAATTTTCACAGATTATGAAATAAAAAGCCGGGATCAAATAAGAATAAGCCTTCCTCCAGCTGGACAATGGTGACCAGGTGGGTCCGCACAGGAGCAGCCTGAATTCCGGATTGCTGATAATAAACACGGCCCAGTGTGTTATAAGCCTGATAGCCAGGTTTCCAAACGGAATATTCTGTAGATGCAGGGCTAAAAGCTTTTTCAGGTTTTCCAGGTCCGGCACGATTTCCTGCTGGATTCCCAGTTTTTTCAGCCAGGCTGCAGAGATGTCGGAAGGAGGGAGGGGAGTGATCACTGCCATGCTGATAGTCGTCCTGCCTGAAATATGTCGTCATACCCTTTCCATACGTCAGAAAGATGGTCGCTGAGTTCATGATTTTATGATGACCTGTCGTGGTCATGAATTCAAATGGTTTTTTATATCCATCTGAGCAGATTTTTTTGTCAGGGTCGTCAGCAATGGGTCAGAGAAAACAGTCGCAGTAAAAATAAAAAAAGTATGAACTGTCAGACATGGAATCATTTGCACAAAATTTGTGCGTTTTTGTTAATTTTAAGCGCACCTTTATTGTTCGTGATCAAGCCGGGTTGTCCGGAATGGTGCACGAATTCGGCAATGCCGTTAAATGAACCTATTACAGGTTTTTGGTTTGTCAGGCCGGTACAGCGGTGCTGAGTCATGCATTAAACTGTTCATTATAATTAAATTATACTGGCGCTGAGTACAGTGGAAATACAGAAATCTGATGCTGGCATAAAAATTGAATAAATGAATCCACATAGAAAAGTGAATCAGTAATAAAGATGAACGCATATTTAAAAATGCACCAAAAAATCTGGAGAAATTTATGATGTTTCAGCACAGCATGCTTTCAAAAACGCTTCTTGCCGCAGCAATGATGGGGAGCATTGCATTAGCGGGTTGTTCCAGACCTACAGAAAAGACAGACAACAGCGCCGCGACAGCAGGCAAAGCGTCGGCTGCAGGTGGTGACACCATTAAGGTGGGTATTCTGCATTCACTTTCAGGCACCATGGCTATTTCGGAAACGTCACTGAAAGATACGGCATTAATGGCGATTAAGGAAATTAATGCCAATGGTGGTGTCATGGGCAAACAGCTGGAGCCGGTTGTGGTGGACCCGGCTTCAGACTGGCCTTTATTTGCTGAAAAAGCCCGTCAGTTGATTACCCAGGATAAGGTCGCGGTCATTTTTGGTTGCTGGACTTCAGTGTCACGTAAATCGGTGCTGCCGGTGGTGGAAGAGCTGAACGGCTTACTGTTTTATCCGGTGCAATATGAAGGTCAGGAACAATCAAAAAATATTTTCTATACCGGCGCTGCGCCTAATCAGCAGGCGATTCCTGCGGTTGAATATCTGATGAGCGAAGAAGGCGGTAAAGCGCAACGCTTTGTTCTGCTGGGGACCGATTATGTCTATCCACGGACCACCAATAAAATTCTGCGGGCCTTCCTGAAATCCAGAGGCGTGGCAGATGCAGACATTATGGAAGAATATACGCCATTTGGTCACAGCAACTATCAGACCATTGTCGGCAATATCAAGAAGTTTTCTGCCGGGAAGAAAACCGCAGTGATTTCCACCATCAATGGGGATTCCAATGTTCCGTTCTATCGTGAACTGGGCAATCAGGGCATTAAAGCTTCAGACATTCCGGTTATGGCATTCTCAGTCGGTGAAGAAGAACTGCGGGGGATTGATACAAGACCGTTGGTCGGACATCTGGCTGCATGGAACTACTTCATGTCTGTCAGGAATCCTAAAAATGCTGAATTCATTAATAAAATGAAGCAGTATGCTGTGGAATATAAACTGCCAAATGCAGATAAACTGGTGACCAATGATCCGATGGAAGCCACTTATGTCGGCATTAATATGTGGAAACAGGCAGTTGAAAAAGCCGGTACTACGGATGTCGATAAGGTGCGTGATGCAATGGCGGGTCAGACCTTTGCTGCGCCGTCAGGTTATACCCTGAAAATGGATGAGAGTAATCACCACTTACATAAGCCGGTCATGATTGGGGAAATCCGTGCAGATGGCCAGTTTGATGTGGTGTACAAAACACCGGGAACCATTAAGGCGGAGCCGTGGAGCCCTTACATTCCTAAATAGATTCAGTCCATGTCCACGGCATGATTGCTGCTGTGGGCTTTTTTATGGCCTCAATCCCTGAGCGGGATTTTTTCAGGCAACGTCAGGGAGTATGTTTATGCCCATAAAAACGTATTGTGCGGTTTTGCTTTGCATGATGATTCAGCTGTTCTGCACCCCGGTGTGGGCGGAAACGGCAGCGACCGTGACCGATGGACATTCCACATCGGCTGCTGTGGCAGCCACTGCACATGAAGATGCCATTCAGCGTTTTGTCAGGGCACCGTTTGCAGAGCGTCGCAGCATGCTGAATCAGTGGCCCGCGGACATTGAACAGCTGGATCAGCTGGTGGCCTATATCGAAAATAATGAGTTATATACCGACAGTGCCGGGCATACCTATATTCTGAAAGGCGAAGACAAACTATTCAGTTATCCTGACCAGCAAGTGGTCAGCGACTGGCCTGCCGATTTATCTCAGGTGACACTGGTCAATACCCTGCGAAAAGCCCTCAGTTTTGGCCAGGCCCGTGCGAAGCTGCAATCAGAAGATGCATCACAACGGCTGGCGGCAATTGATATTCTGGAAAACAACCTGGCCGAACTGGATACAGGCATGGTCAATCAGCTGTATCTTCATGAAAATAATAATAAAGTGAAAGCACGATTGGCACAGCTAAAAGCACGGATGGATTTTAATGCTTCAGATGTACTGACCCGGATTCAGGCGGCAAAAGTGCTGAAGGATTCCAGTCGTCCGGATGTACTGGCCGACATTGAGCAGACGTTGCAGCAACCGAATCTGAATCCGGAATTAAAAACAGCCCTGATCGACGCTCAGAGCAGCATTAAAACCCGGATTCAGGCCAGTGAATGGGCCGGCTATGTATTTTCCGGGTTCAGTACTGCCAGTATTCTATTGCTTGCAGCACTGGGACTAGCCATCACCTATGGGCTGCTGGGCGTCATCAACATGGCGCATGGTGAACTGATCATGATCGGGGCCTATACCACCTATGTGATTCAGGGCCTATTCAAGACTTATCTGAGCAGTTATGTGGACTGGTATCTGATTGTTGCAATTCCTGCGGCATTTATGGTCAGTGCCCTGATTGGCATGCTGATAGAAAGAACGGTGATTCGACCACTCTATGGCCGTCAGCTGGAAACCCTGCTGGCCACCTTTGGGGTCAGCCTGATTCTGATGCAGCTGGTGCGGATGATTTTTGGGGCACAGAATGTTGAGGTTTCCAATATTGCGTGGCTTTCGGGCGGTATTTCAGTGACGCCGAGTCTGATGTTGCCCTATAACCGTATTGCCATTATTGCTTTTACCGTGGCAGTACTTTTATTGCTGGTGTATCTGCTGAATAAAACCCGCTTCGGTTTATTTGTACGTGCGGTCACCCAGAACCGCCAGATGGCGCGTGCTGTGGGAATTCGCTCTGCCCGTATTGATATGATGGCATTTGGGCTGGGTTCAGGTCTTGCCGGTCTGGCAGGCTGTGCGCTGGCGCAGGTGGGAAATGTGGGACCGGATCTGGGTCAGAATTATATTATTGATGCATTTCTGGTGGTGGTGGTCGGCGGTGTGGGACAGGTCTGGGGAGCTGTACTGGCAGCACTGGGGCTGGGTGTTAGTGGTACCATTCTTGAAATTGGGGTGGGTGCTGTTCTTGCAAAAATTATTCTCCTGGTTCTTGTGATTCTGTTTATTCAAAAACGTCCACAAGGTCTGTTTGCCATTAAAGGCCGTTTTGTGGAGTAAACCGGATGAAAATCACTTTATTGTTTTCAGATAAAGCCTATAGTGCCCTGGCCATTGCTGCGTGTTTTCTGGTGCTGCTGATTCTGCCCTGGTTCCACCTGCTCCCGGTGGATGCCAGTCTGCATTTATCGGCTTACTGGGTAACGCTGATCGGTAAGATCATGTGCCTGGCGCTGGTTGCACTTGCACTGGATCTGGTGTGGGGCTATGCCGGTATTTTAAGCCTTGGACATGGCCTGTATTTTGCCCTGGGTGGCTATGCCTTCAGCATGTATCTGATGCGGCAATCCGCCGGAGATGGCTTACCGGACTTCATGCGCTTTCTCAGCTGGACAGAGTTGCCATGGTACTGGGTTGGTACAGAACACATGGCATGGGCTCTGGCACTGGTGGTACTGGCGCCCGGGCTGATCGCCTTTATTTTTGGATATTTTGCATTTCGTTCCCGAATCAAGGGCGTGTATTTTTCAATTATTACGCAGGCCATGACCTTTGCTGCGGCCTTATTATTTTTCCGTAATGAAACCGGTTTTGGTGGAAATAACGGCTTTACCGGCTTTAAAACCATTCTGGGGCTGGATATTACTTCTGCGCCCATGCGTGCCAGTCTGTGCTTTATTACGGCACTTGTACTGCTGCTGTGTTTTATGGGGTTGCGTAGTCTGATGAATAAACCCTATGGCCGGGTATTGGGAGCAATCCGTGACAGTGAAAACCGTCTGCAGTATCTGGGTTATCGGACCCTGTGGTACAAGCTTTCGGCCTGGGTTTTGTCTGCGGTGATTGCCGGGATTGCCGGGGCACTGTATGTTCCGCAGGCTGGAATTATTAACCCCGGTGAAATGAATCCAGTCAACTCCATTGAAATGGCGGTATGGGTTGCAGCCGGAGGCCGGGGTACCCTGATCGGACCAATATTGGGCGCGGGCCTGATCAATGCAGTCAAAACCTATTTCACGGTGGCCTATCCGGAAGCCTGGCTGTTGATTCTTGGCGGGCTGTTTGTGGTGGTGACGCTGTTCCTGCCCAAAGGGGTGATTGGATTGTTTGACCGCTTTAAAAAGGAGCAAAGCAAATGATTAATTCAGTGCAGAACTCACAGCAGCATGGCGGTCAGGCAGGCGAAGGCTATGGCCGTCCCAGACAGCCGGGTGCAGATTTCAGTCATGGTATCGCCCTGTATCTGGAAAATGTCAGTGTCTGGTTTGACGCATTCCGTGCTCTGAATGATCTGTCGCTCTATATTGAAGAGGGTGAACTCCGCTGCATTATCGGGCCGAATGGCGCCGGAAAAACCACCCTGATGGATGTGATTACCGGCAAGACCCGTCCGACTACGGGAACGGCATTTTTTGGTCAGAACTATGATCTGGCCAACATGAGCACAGAACAGATTGCTGAAGCCGGAATTGGGCGAAAATTTCAGAAACCGACTGTGTTTGAAAATTTCACGGTCATGGAAAACCTGCTGCTTGCCGCTCCCCGTGACAAACGGGTCAAAAAAAGCTTTTTCAGTCGACTGGCGGCTGATGCTCAGTTGGCGCTGGATGAATCACTGACCCAGATTCGTCTGGCGGAGTTTGTCAATAAACCGGCGGGTTTATTGTCACATGGTCAAAAGCAGTGGCTGGAAATCGGCATGTTGCTGATGCAGCGCCCCAGACTGATTTTGCTGGATGAGCCTGTGGCAGGCATGACCGATGCCGAGACTGAAAGGACGGCTGAATTGTGCCTGGAACTGAAAAAAAATCATACCCTTGTTGTGGTCGAGCATGATATGAGCTTTATTGACACCATCAGTGAAAAAGTCACGGTACTGGCACAGGGAGCGATTCTGGCGGAAGGTACGCTGGCTGAGGTTCAGGCCAATGAAGATGTCATTGAAAAATATCTGGGGCGTTAAGGAGCAGAATATGCTGGAAGTGAAAGAGGTGAATCAGTTTTACGGTGGCAGTCATATTCTGCGTGATGTGTCCTTTCATGCCCCGGTTGGTGAATGTTCAGTGGTACTCGGGCGTAATGGTGTGGGGAAAACCACCTTGCTAAAATGTCTGATGGGAATTTTACCCATCAAATCCGGGCAGATTCTGCTGGATGGCAGGGATATTTCCAGGCTGAGTCCGGAACAGCGTGTCCGGGCCGGCCTTGCCTATGTTCCGCAGGGACGGGATATTTTTTCTACACTGACAGTTGAGGAAAATATTCTGATTGGAATGGCAAAGTTTTCAGGTGCAAAAACCAGTAAAGTGCCTGAGCACCTATATGAAATTTTCCCGGTACTGGAAGAAATGAAACATCGCCGCGGGGGAGATTTATCCGGGGGACAGCAACAGCAGCTGGCCATTGCCCGGGCATTGGCTTCAGAACCGCGGGTCCTGATTCTGGATGAACCCACTGAGGGAATCCAGCCTTCAATTATCAAGGATATTGGCCGGGTGATCCGCAAACTGGCTGATGGCGGTGAAATGGCGATTGTATTGGTTGAGCAATTTTATGACTTTGCTGAAGAACTGGCGGATGCCTATACGGTCATGGCACGTGGCCAGGTGATTGCTCAGGGGCCGGGAAGTGAAATGCCCGGAAAAGGCATCCGGGAGCTGGTGGCGATTTAGCGCCGTTTTGTCCCCTATGCTGTTCATTTATGGATGCATGCAGGGACAAGGTTCAATTGTATTCCCTGATTTGATTCAGTCCAGGAAGCCTGCAAATAAAGAGAAAATTAGTGCAGGTTTTCCACCTTCTGATAGGTCCCTGTCGAAGAAACATTCATCCCGAAACCACAATCTGAATCCCGGTCGTTCTGTTTAATGGAGACCAGGTTGCCCTGGGATGCATTGTAGTCAAACTGGAGATCGATGTTGCAGCCACTCTGCTGATAAACCGTATGTTTTTTGCCAAGTGGCATGGCGGTTTCAAATTGTCCGCTATTGGGACCATAAATCAGACTCCGGGCGCCCATATAAAGTCCGTCAAAGCGGATATGATAATGCTGAGCCTGTTTTTTTACCGTCAGTGTGTTCCATGCACCGAATCCGGCATAACGCACATATTCACCGGATAAATCAGATGCAATGCCGGGTGCCGGCAGGGATTTCAGATTAAACTGACTGATGCCGGACTGCGGATTCAGCTGAAACCAGGCCCTGGCCCATAAAGGCTGTCCGGATCTGGCATAGCTCAGTCCTGTATTATTATTGGCAATTTCAGTATCACGTGCTGTCACAGTGACGCCACTGTCCTGCTGAGCCTGACTGGCACAGAATGCCGACCAGGCGGCCTGCTGTTGAAAGATTTGCCGTGCCTTTGTGTATTGCTGCTGATCGTAAAGGCTTTTTCCCTGGGCAGCATATTGTTCCAGCTTGCTGCAACCTTGTCTGAGTTCTTTATCATAGGCGGAGTCGGCATGGCTGTAGCCACTGATTACAAGTGCTGAAATGGTTAAGCCATAGCATATGAATGTCTTCATTATTCTTCTCTGAATTTGTTTCTCAGGGGGAGCTTCAAGGCTTTATATAACAAAAAAAGACAAAAGGAAAAACCGATATTTCATTGCTTCCGTTATAAATATGTATATGTGTCCCGAGGGCGACTCTGCCGGATGTCATTCAGTCAGTTTGTCGGTCTTTTGAGATGCAATGTACGGCAGTCTGGTGGTTGCCATTCACAGGCATGCAAATGACAGACTGCAATGCATGATATGCAGCGCGCTCAGCGCTGTGGGCCGGCTGGGTCCCGCGAAAACAACAATGAAATGGGAGTGGAGTAATCACTATGCAGAATCTATTATTTGCCGTGGAACCGAACGCACTTGAAACCTTATTGATTGATGCACAGACTCCGAAAGATGTTTGCCGGGATCCACAAATACGCGATCAACTGGATCTGCAAAACAGCGGAGCTGCCATGCATGAATTACTGACAGCTCAGCCGGTTGGAGCGGTATATCCGCCACTGCACCATGCAATCACTGCTGAGTATTCATTTCCCCATGTCCGTTCAGCGCATGGACCGGTGTGTTATAACTCCGCAGTGGTGGTTGCCGATATTCATGCTGCACTGCAACAGATCAGCACTGAACAGTTCCGACAGCGGTATCATGCTCATGCGGAGTCACTTGGGAATTCAGTGCCTGAGTCGGGGCGATCGGGCAGCCAGTCAGAGGCTGAAATTGAACAGCTCAGTATTATGTTTCTGCGTCTGAAAGCGTTTTATGGTCATGCACATGAACATAACAGCGCGGTTATCAGTATGATTTTAACTGATTTCAGGGGATAATCAGGGGGACTGTTCCGAGCTCGGGATCAGCTGCATGAGGACCAGATCACGCCATTGTCCGAATTTTTTCCCGACCTGCGGCAGATAACCGGTTTGCTGGAATCCAGGTTTTTCATGCAGGGCAATCGATGCAGTATTGGCATGGTCAATCGCCGCCACCATGACATGTATATTCTGTTGCCTGGCATGTTCAATCAGCCGTCGCATCAACATTGTTCCCAGACCCTGACCACTGAAATCCGGCGCAATAAAGACCGAATGTTCAACTGTCTGCTGATAACCATGAATCTAGCGGAACGCGCTGTAATCTGCATAGCCGGCAATGTGCGACAAGGGACCATATTCAGGGGACTCAGCCATCAATTCAGCAACAAACAGTGGGAATTGCTGACGGTTCAACTCTGTAAACCATCGGTCCAGTTCTGCCAGTGATTGAGGATAATGGTTCCAGTTCGCCAGCCCATTTAAAATTTCTGCATTATAAATTTCAAGAATCTGTGGTAAATCCTGAGCTGTGGCAGGGCGGATATGAAAGTCCATGATATCGATCGGAATCATTATAATCGTCATTATTTTAAGAACTTTGCATGTTGTCGGCAATAAAAAAGCAGGATGAATCTCCTGCTTTTTGGTTATTCATACTGGATTGTCAGATTAGAAATGGTATTTGATTAAGGCGCTGACGTTATTTTCATCCCTGCCCTGCACGCCGTATTTATTGTGCCAGACGGAGTGTTCAATCCCCAGGTACAGACGGGTATCCGGAGAAATGTGTTTCCCGGCATTCCATTTCCACTGCGTGGTCCAGTTCAGTTCACTGCCGTGATCATCTTCTGCTGTGGACCAGTCGAGGAAACCATCGGCCAGAAACTCTTCTGAGGCAATTTTAAATGGAACGGCAAAGGAAAAAGTCAGCTGATAATCATCCTCAATATTGTCGTTATTGGCCCGATAGAAATTTAACTGGGCATACTGAAAATATGGAATATCAAGATCGACGGCCAGGCCATACAGGTAGTTGTTCATGTCCTTGCCACCTTCCCAGGTGGTGGTAATCAGCACATCCTTGACGGGCCCCAGCGCCAGTGAGCGACCGGAGACAGCGCTCAGGCTTAAGCGTGGAGAAACTTCAAAATAAGTATCTGATTCACCGCCACTGTACAGGCGATCTGCAAATCCAAAGAAATCGCCATATTTCAGTTTGGCTGCGTACTCAAAGGTCACCGTGCTTTGTTCTTTGTCCGGTGTCAGTTCATAGTTTTTTCCATAAAGCCCGGTGATACTGAAATCCTGCCAGAGTGGTGCCGCGTGGCTCAGTGTGGCTGTGCAGGCAAGGGCGCCCGCCATGATGAATGATGTGTGTTTCATTAAAAGAATTTCTCCCCCATAAAAAGCGTATAAAGCATACAGATTGTCAAGCAAAAATAAAGCCAGAATATGGGGTGGATTGAAAAAAAAACGATCATGCGGCTGGGTCTGTGGACTGCTGATAAAGCAGGGTGCAATGTATGGATTGTGCTGTTGAATACGGTCACAAAGGATCACAGGTGCTGGAAAAAGAATCAGGGTTTAAAAATAAAATATTAAAAATCAATATACTGTAAAAATCGTAACAAGTTGTCACTTTTCATATTCTTTTCATGAAATTTAAAAAAATCTACTTGCATATTTTCCGGTATGGCCTGATATTGAAGTTATAAGAACACCATTTTGCAAACTCAAATGTGTTCATTGATTCAATATGGAGGGCGATATTCCACTGAATTGAAAGATGACCGGACTGTGAGAACAGCAATACTGAAGGGTGCCCGGAAGACCGGATTCTGCACAATAGAAATTAAAAGATGAGAGGATGATATTTATGAACATAGAAATCCGCACAGCTAAAAATATCCATAATAGTGAACGTTTAATTACATATGTGCGTGAAGAGCTGATTCAGGAGTTCCAGCGTTACAGCGAACGCATCACGCATTTTCTGGTGCATATCAGCGATGAAAATGGTGATAAGGGCGGAGATAATGACATCCGCTGTATGGTTGAAGTCAAGGCAGCCGGTATAAAACCGGTGGTGGTCACCCACAAGGCTAAAAATATTGATTTGTCCCTGCATGGTGCGATTGATCGTGTCAAACGCAGTCTGGAGCATGTGCTGGAGAAAAAAGAACATCCGCGCGGTCATCAGGCCAGAATTATAGATGAAGAAGTATAGTGCTGATTATGTGAAAGCCCCTGTAACAGGGGCTTTTTTTAGGGGAAAAACCCGGCCCTGATAAAAAGAGTGCCTATATTTCCCCCTGATTTTATGGCTTTTTTATCTCCTGTCTGTCCGGTTTCAGCAGATAATGCAGGCGGGTGATACGGTGTCAACAGCTTCTGAATTGATTAACGCATAAATTTACTTAATACTTCACAAATATTCGGCATAATATAAACTTGGATGACAGCAGGTAATCAGCATGTTAAATGTGCAACAGCAAGTCTTTTTACTGGCCATAGAAGAGCTGGATCTGGCACAGGTTCAACGCCTGCTGACTGATGGTCTTGATCCGGATTTTATTGATCCGGAGAAGGGGCCTGCGGTATCGGTATGGTCAGATGGGTTATTTAAATGGTGGGAAAGCGTCTGTGACGCTTATGAAGCCGGGCAGGAACTCAGTGCAGCTCAGAAGCAACAGATGCTGCAGGTTCATCTGGATATTCTGGAGGAACTGATTCAGGCCAGGGCAAATTTTCATCTGTGGGATGCTGCAGAATGCTATGGTCCGCTCTGGGACGCGGCAAGTGCTGCCTGTGTACCGGCGGTACAGCGTTTACTGGATCAGCAGGTGGATCCCAATACCCGCGATGAAGAAGGCAATACCATTCTGACCTCTATCAGTGACCTGTTCTTTGATGCGGATTTTGATCAGATTGACTGGACACAGGCTTTACCTGAAGAAAGAGAAACTTTAGAGTTGTTACGCAGTCGCGGCGCAAAAATGTCGAAAGAAGTTATTTAATTTTGGATAAGTACATGAAAATATGTAAAAAAATCACATTTATGCTTGTTTCTTCGGTCAGTATGGGCGGCATGGCTGCTGAGTTTTCATTTGACCGCCCTGGTACAGGTTTTGGTACAGGAATTGCTCCAGCGGGCCATCTGGTGTGGGAGCAGGGTCTGCCAAGTGCAAAATATACAGAAACAACCATAGATGGTGCAAAGTCCAGAACGGTGACTTTGAATGAAGATATGCTGTTTCGTACCGGTTTGACGCCTACGCTGGAATTAAGATTGGGATGGCAGGGCCCTGGCTGGACGCAGACCAGTTATAAGGGCGACAAACAGGATGAATCAGGTCTGGGTGATGTCAGTATCGGCATCAAAAAAGCCATTGATTTAAAAGATGATAAATTGTCACTGGCAGTGCTGGCCCAGGCACAGATTGCGACCGGGAATGAAGGTTTTGGTGAAGAAGATGATATTTACAGTATCGGTTCCTCACTGGCCTATAAATACAATGAACTGCTGAATACCGGAATCACCATGAACTATCAGGTGCAGGATGGCCGTTGGGCAGTGACCGCCATTCCGACAATTGGTTATAAAATTGCAGGGAAACTGTCAGGCTTTTCTGAGTTTGTTTACCGCAAGGAAGAAAGCCGGAACTATGAATACGGATTGGGTTCCGGTCTGATTTATGCGCTGAATGACCGGGCTCAGCTGGACGCCAGTATCGGGGTTGACCTGGATGGCGATGACCGCAGTTACAGAGCAGGTCTGGGCGTTGCATTCCTGTTCTGAGTGTTGTCTGAATCTCAGTTGAACGGGAACCATCAGGAGTAGCAGTGTTGCTCCTGATTCATACAAATACTCAATAAAAAATACTCTATTTTGTGTTTCCGGAGGCGGCCTATGATGGACTTATTTATCGGTAATAAAAACTATTCCACCTGGTCAATGCGACCCTGGCTGGTGCTCCGGCATTTTGAGATTCCTTTCAGCGAGCATCTGATTGCATTTGATCATTTCGGGCCGGACAGTACCTTCAAACAGAAGATTCTTCAGATCAATCCGACAGGTAAGGTGCCCGCACTCAAATTTGAGGATCTGCTCATCTGGGATACACTGGCCATCTGTGAGTTTCTGGCGGAACAGTTCCCTGACCGATCACTCTGGCCAAAAGATATGAAGCAGCGGGCACGGGCAAGATCAATCAGCGCTGAAATGCACAGTGGCTTTACAACGCTGCGCAGTATTTGCGAAATGAATATTGAAGCAGACCTGGCTGAAGTCGGGGCGCAATTGTGGCGCGACCATCCGGCATTGCAGCAGGATGTGCAAAGAATTGAAAGCATATGGTCCGAACGGCCTGAGCCGGAAGGTTTTCTGTGTGGTCCTCAGTTCAGCATTGCAGATGCCTTTTATGCGCCGGTGGTCATGCGTTTTCTCAGTTATGCCCTGCCGGTCAGCGCATCCAGCCAGCAATATATGCAACATATGCTGCAGTTACCGGCGATCCGGCAATGGATGGACGAAGCAAAGCAGGAGCATATGTTCGTGGAATGCGAAGAGCCTTATCGAAACCGGCCGGATGGACCAGATGAGTCCAGCATTTAAACAGGGTATTGCTACCATTTTATTTGTTCACAGGCCGGATAAGCTCTACAGGTCTGTAATGAATCAGCTCTGATCAATTTCCTGTGCGAACTCAGCAAGATCATCCAGTGAACGCTTTGCTTCATCAAACCAGGGGCTGAACATCTGAAAGTTATGCCACATGCCGGTATAAAGTTTAAATCGGACTGCAACGCCGGCCTGACTGGCTTTTTGTTCAAAGCGTCTGGCATCATCCAGTAAGATTTCCTTGGAGCCGACCTGTACCAGGGTGGGTGGCAAGCCGGTAAAATCTCCGAAAATCGGGGACAGTTCGGGTGTGGATCGGTCCATGTCCCCGGGAACATAAAAGGAGATGCCGGTTGCCACGGTTTCAATGGACAACAGGGCGTCATGTTTGCGGTTATAGCGCAGCGACTGGCTGGTCAGGGTCAGGTCCAGCAGCGGTGACATTAAAATCAGTGCGGAAGGTACCAGCGCCGGATTTCTCTGCTTGAGTTGCAGAACCAGTGCAAGTGCGAGACTGGCACCACAGGAGTCACCGGATACAATAATATCCTTCGGCTGAATACCCTGATCAAGCAATTGCTGATAGACATCATAAATTGCCTCAGCAGCATCAGGATATTGATGCTCAGGCGCCAGTGGATAGTCGATATGCAGCACCTGCATTTGAGTGCGGACAGCAATTTCAGATAAAAATGCACGATGCGTATTCAGCGAGCCCAGAAAAAATGCACCACCGTGAATATGAAAAATCAACTGAGTCGCGGCCGGTTGTGGTTTGATCTCTTCGGCAGCAATACCGGCAAGCCGGATCTGGCGTATTTCCACGTCCCTGCGCTGTGGGAAAACCCGGGTAATCTGTTCCAGCGCAAAACGCAAGGATGACGGTGGTAGTTTCAGGCGGCTCGGCATACGCAGACCGGTCTTTAAAATCGCCTCTGTAATATATTGTTTCAGAATTGGGGGTATCTTCATGTTTTTTCCATTTTATGCAATTCTGGAGCAGTTTTTGATGTGTTTATCTACAGTGTTTACTTAGGCTACACTAAATAGTCACATTCAAAAATTGCAAAATTGTTGTGAGTTTTGAATACTATCTAAGTCAAAATGACCAGGGAAATGAGAAAATGAAAAAAATTGTACTTGCACTGGGATTACTTGCAACTGCGGTACTGAGCCATGCAGCCGATCCATTGAATGGAACGGTATGGAAAACGATTGATGATAAAACCAAACAGCCCAAAGCTGTGGTGAAATTCACTGAGCAAAAGAATGGAACATTGTCTGCATCCATTCAGAATGTATTGACGCCAGGTGAAGAAAGCTCCTGTGGCAAGTGTGAAGGCCCATATCACAATAAGTCATTAAAGGGCGTAACCATTGTGACCGGCTTAAAAAATATTGGCGGTCAGAGCTATGACGGCGGAACCATCCTGGATCCTAAAAACGGCAAATCCTATAAATTAAAAGGTGAACTTGCCGGGAATCAGCTGAAACTGCGTGGTTATATCGGAGTTTCTGCATTAGGTCGTAATCAGACTTGGATTCGTGCAAACTGATACAGCTGTGCGTCTGACAGAAATGAAAAAGCCTGAATTGATTCAGGCTTTTTCATGATGAAATGGTGTCAGGTCCTTATTTTAAGGCTCGGATGGCATCTTCATTGAAGCCGGCAATATAGCCTGTTGCAGTTTGAATGACCGGACGTTTGATCATGCTGGTTTGTTGGGTCAGCGTTTCAATCAGATTTGCCTCACTGGCCAGTGCCTGTTGTTGTTCCTGATCAGACAGTTTTTTCCAGGTGGTGCCTTTTTTATTCAGAACAATATCCGCTCCAATTTCATTCAGCCATTGCTGTAAGGTTTCTGCATCAATTCCCTGTTTTTTATAGTCATGAAATTCATAGGCAAGGCCAAGCTCATTCAGTAAATCGAAAGTTTTTTTCATTGAATTACAATTTTTAATACCATAGATCTTTAACATGGATTTTATCCTGAATGATTAAGTCGGTGTACAGCCTAACAAAAGCGGGACGGAAACGGCAGCGCAAGTAAAAAGAAATTATTTAAAAAAGATGGGGTAAATGTCATAAAACTGTAAGGTTTTTATATCAGAATGTGTACAGAAGAGAAAAATAAAGAAAAAATAAGAATCAATGAGGGTTGATCGATAAATGACTTAATAATTAAAATAATAAGATAGATACAAAATAGAAGAAATAGAAATAGAAATAAAAAGCGGATAATTGAGAAAGTGATTGAAAAGAGAAAACCCGCATTAATCATCCTGATTATGCGGGTCTCGATACGACGTCCAATGTCTCATCCCTGGAAATAAACACTAAAAGTATTTATTTACGCTCCATCCTGCGGCTTCCTGTCCCTTTGTTGTCATCCTGACAATGTCCCTGTGCCGTACAAGCATAATGCGCTTATTTACAGGGAATAAAAATGCGTTAATACGACAAAAGCCGTAAGAAATTAACTTACATTGAGTAAACATTTGTTCACTCAATTTTTTTGACTTAAATTCGATAATCAATAATAACCGGTGCATGGTCACTGAACCATTCATCCTTATACACCCAGGCATTGACGGTCCGGTCTTTCCAGTCCGGTGAGCAGGCGTGGTAATCAATACGCCACCCGACATTTTTGGTCCGTGCCTGTCCCCGGTTTGACCACCATGAATACAATTCAGCGTCCTTACGGACTTCACGGAAGGTATCGACATAGCCCAGGTCGTCATAAATATGATCCAGCCATGCCCGTTCATGTGGTAAACAGCCGGATGATTTCTGGTTGCCGGACCAGTTTTTAATATCAATCCGTTTATGCACGATGTTGTAGTCACCACAGACAATCACGGATTTGTTCTCATCTCTCCATTGGCTGAGAATCTGCTGATATTGCTCCAGAAAATGATCCTTACGGGCCTGTGCCTCATCACCTGAGGAGCCGGAAGGCAGATACAGCGAACAGATATGTACCATTTTGCCCAGCCCCAGTTCAAACTCAGCACTGATAAAACGGCCCTGCGAATCTGCCAGTTCAAAACCAAGTCCATCTGTCACGGAAACAAAGGGTAGCCGGCTGTAAATGGCAGTGCCGGCATAGCCTGCACGTTCAGCAGGAAACAGATGGGTATGCCAGCCTTCAGGTCTGAATTTGTCAGTCCATTGCTCGTGGGTAATCCGACTTTCCTGCATGCAGATCACGTCTGCATCAGACTTTTCCAGCCATTCCAACAGCCCTTTGCTGACTGAGGAGCGTAAGCCGTTGACGTTAATTGAAACAACACGGAGAATTTTTTGATCACCTGGATAGCTACTCTTTGGTATCATGCGCAGTCATAACCTCAATTGATGAATCTGGAGCACTTCATGACATTGCCCGCTCAGTTTAATCCGCAAGCTTTTATCGAACTCGCCCTGTCACGCGGTGTGCTTAAATTTGGTGAGTTTACTTTAAAATCCGGTCGAGTGAGTCCTTATTTTTTTAATGCGGGTTTATTGAATGACGGGGAAGCCTTGTCGCTTCTGGCACAGGGCTATGCAGATAAATTAACACAATGTAGCAATGTTGACGTTATTTTTGGGCCAGCATATAAGGGAATTCCATTTGTTGCCGCCACTGCAGTGGCACTGTCTCAGCTGCATGGTGTGAATGTGCCCTGGGGCTTTAACCGGAAGGAAGCCAAGGATCATGGCGAGGGTGGTGTGCTGGTGGGTGCTTCTGTGGAAGGGAAAAAGGTCTGGATTGTTGATGATGTGATTACTGCCGGTACCGCAATCCGTGAAGTGGTGACCCTCCTGAAAAATGCCGGTGCGACCATTGCCGGTGTACTGGTGGCATTGGATCGCCAGGAGCGTGGCCAGGGGCAGTTTTCTGCCATTCAGGAGGTACAGCAGGAACTGGAAATTCCGGTTCATGCCCTGATCAGCATGCAGGATCTCATGCGCTTTCTGGAGGCTGGCGGTGAAATGGCGGCACTGGCAAAAATGGAAGCATACCGGGTGAAATATGGGGTATGAATAGGCTGTATCTATTCATATATGAAATATTGCAGCTTATCTGAGGCTGCAATGCTGACTGGAAGCAACTTTCAATGCATTTTCTGATTTTATTGCTTATTTGTGTTGCTGTGGGGTTTATTGTGGTCCGGCGGTTTGACCGGCGCAGATGGCACCGCTGCCAGATTGAACGGGATATTTTTTTTCGTAATCATCCCTATGGCCTGAACGGTGATCAGCAATTTAAAGTGAGTCTGGCGCTGAGTCAGTCTGCTCAGAAAAAACTGGTGAATGAATTGATGCTGAAACCGATAGATCAGAGTGTTTATAAAAAGGCTTGTCTTCAACGTGAGGCTGGTCAGCACAATCAGCCATTTCTGGTCAGGGTTATGATCCATGATTTTAAAATCGGTTATCTGGAGCCGGCCTATGCAGAGCAACTCTGCAAAAATCTGCATCAGACAGATTTTATGATTGGCCGTCCGGTCGCTGTGCTGGCCGAGATTCTGATTTTCCAGAAAACAGCGCATGATTTCAGATGTCGGGTTAAGCTGGACTTACCGCAGGATCCCCGAAGAGTCCGCAGTCTGATTGACTATAAAACCGTGGAGGGTTCTGCTGACTGAATACAGGCGGCTATGTTCAGGTCCTGTCGGATCAGCCTGTTGTGCGAGTGGAACAGGAATGCTCCAATCTCAGTTATACTTGTCTCAATCCGGAATTTTATACAGAGTCTGAATATGCGTGTACTTGTAGTGATGGATCCCATCGAAAATGTAAACCTGAAAAAAGATTCCACCATGGCCATGCTTTGGGCAGCATCACGTCGTGGACATGAGCTGGGCTATGTATTGCAACAGGATTTATATATTGACCAGGGCAAGGCATTTGGACTGGTTGCACCACTCAGGGTTTTTGAAGATTACGGGCACTATTTTGAGCTGGGGGACAGGAAAAGAGAGTCCATAGCGGCCTATGATGTGGTGCTGATGCGCAAGGATCCACCCTTCGACATGAATTTTGTTTACAGTACCTATATTCTGGAACAGGCTGAGCGGGAAGGTGCCTGGATTGTCAACAAACCGCAGAGTCTGCGGGATTGTAATGAAAAGCTATTTGCCACCCAGTTTCCGGCATTACAGGTTCCGACACTGGTCACATCACAACAGTCGCTGATTCGTGAGTTTCTGCAGGAACATGGTGATGTCATTGTCAAACCACTGGATGGTATGGGCGGCATGGGAGTTTTCCGTTTATATCAGGAGGGAGTGAATATTGGCTCGACCATTGAAATTCTGACTGAAAATGGGACCCGGCCGATTATGGCACAGCGTTATATTCCGGAAATTGTGGATGGTGATAAGCGCATTCTGATGATTAATGGTGAAGCTGTACCTTATTGCCTGGCCCGGATTCCTCAGAATGGCGAAGTCCGTGGCAACCTTGCCGCAGGTGGACTGGGCGAGGCACGGCCACTGACAGAACATGACCGGGCCATTGCTGCAAAAATCGGGCCTTTTCTGAAACAGAAGGGACTGGTCTTTGTCGGGCTGGATGTGATTGGCCAGTATGTGACTGAAATTAATGTGACCAGTCCGACCTGTATCCGTGAAATTGATGCTCAGTATGGTACATGCATTGCAGATGATCTGTTTGATGTACTGGAAGCCGGACGTTCTGTCTGATGCGTGGGTGTCATCCGCAAAAAGTCCATCCGGGCTTTTTGCGCTCAATAAATACCGGGCCTGCGCTGTGTCGGGCTGCATAAAATTTTAGTATTCAGCATGAAACTGGTTTAAACTGCCGGGCAGTAGCAAAAACAATGAAGTGTCTGGTAAAAAAGTAAATAAACTTTTCCCGCATGGCCATTTGTGATTAAAATTGGTTTTTTAAAACGTATCTGTATCCATTTTATTTTTTGAATTGAAGAATTGACCGTGACCAGACCTCAGCAAAGCTCACCCAGACACGTCATGATGATGGCGGCAGGGACCGGTGGGCATGTATTTCCCGCACTTGCTGTCGCAAAGGAACTGCAACAACAGGGCTGTCAGATCTCCTGGCTGGCAACACCATCCGGTATGGAAAATCGATTATTAAAACAACATGATATTCCGATTTATCAGATTGATATTCAGGGAGTGCGTGGCAATGGCCTGGTCCGTAAACTGGCGGCGCCCTTTAAAATTTTAAAAGCCACACTCAGTGCCATGCGTTATATGAAGCAGCTGAAAGTGGATGTCGTTGCCGGTTTTGGCGGCTATGTTGCCGGTCCGGGTGGTCTGGCGGCCCGTATGCTGGGTATCCCGGTGATTGTTCAGGAACAGAACGCAGTGGCCGGGTTTACCAACACCCAGCTTTCCCGTATTGCAAAAACCGTCTGCCAGGCATTTCCGGACACATTTCCGGCCAGTGATAAAGTCGTTACCACAGGCAACCCGGTACGTACGGAAATCACCGCCATTTATAACCCATCATTTCGGTATAAGGCCCGTCAGGCAGCGGATGAACCGATTCATATTCTGATTGTCGGTGGGTCGCTCGGTGCTCAGGCGCTGAATGAATGTGTGCCGTTGGCATTAAAGCAGCTGGATGTACCCTTAAGGGTCTTCCATCAGTGCGGACAAAATAAACAGGAAGGCACCGAGGCGCTATATGCTGACGCAGCTGACAACTTACAGGTCAATGTGCAGCCATTTATTGAAGATATGGCACAGGCCTATGCTGATGCCGATCTGATTATCTGTCGTGCCGGTGCATTGACTGTGACTGAGGTGGCAACTGCAGGTGTGGCAGCGATTTTTGTTCCGCTGCCGGGCGCAGTGGATGATCATCAGACCGCCAATGCAAAATTTCTGGCCAGGAGTGGTGCAGCTAAAATCTGCCCACAGGCAAGCCTGACTCCTGATTCACTGAAGGATGTGCTGATTCCGCTGATGAACCGTCAGCTGCTGATGGAAATGGCAGTTAAGGCACGCCAGCAAGCTCAACCAGACGCAACCCAGCGTGTGGCTGGTTTTATTCAAGATTTATAAGCTCAGAGTAAACTATGTCTCCAGTAAGTCCTGCCGATAAAGCAAAAAATCTGATTAAAATCCCGGAAATGCGCCGTATTAAACACATTCATTTTGTGGGCATTGGCGGGGCCGGGATGTGCGGTATTGCAGAAGTATTGAAAAACCAGGGTTATAAAGTGTCCGGTTCAGATATTAAGACCTCAAAAACCACGGCACAGCTGGAAGCCAACGGGATCAGGGTTTATATTGGACATGCGGCTGAAAATATTAAGGATGCAGATGTACTGGTGGTGTCGACAGCCATTGATGCGGACAATGCAGAAATCAGGGCGGCCATTGAAACCCGTATTCCGTTGGTACGCCGTGCAGAAATGCTGGGCGAGTTGATGCGTTATCGTCATGGGATTGCTGTTGCAGGAACACATGGCAAAACCACTACCACCAGTCTGGTGACCTGCATGCTTGCAGAAGAAAATATGGATCCGACCTATGTGATTGGCGGGTTGCTGAACCGTACCGGGGTTAATGCTGCATTGGGGGCAAGCCGTTATATTGTGGCTGAGGCCGATGAATCCGATGCTTCATTTTTGTATCTGGAGCCAATGGCTGCAATTGTCACTAACATCGATGCGGATCATATGGACACCTATGGTGGCAGTTTTGATACGCTGAAGGATACTTTTGTTCAGTTTTTGCATAAACTGCCGTTTTATGGTCTGGCGGTCATGTGTGGCGATGATGTCAACATCCGTGAAATCATGCCGCGTGTCGGTCGTCCGGTACTGACCTATGGTTTTGAAGAAGACAATGATATTCGTGCAGTGGATGTGGTGCAGGAAGGCATGCAGTCCCATTTTACCGTGCTGCGCAAGAACCGTGAACCTTTGCGTCTGACCATTAATTTGCCCGGCATGCATAATATTCTGAATGCCCTGGCTGCTATTGGTGTGGCGACGGATGAAGGCGTTTCCGATGCTGCCATTGCCCGCGCGCTGGAAAGTTTCAGTGGTGTGGGGCGCCGTTTCCAGGTGCATGGTGAGTTTGCACATGGTGAAGGGACCGTAAAACTGGTGGATGATTATGGCCATCATCCCCGGGAAGTTGAGGCGACCATTAAGGCGGCACGTGCCAGTCACCCGGACCGCCGGCTGGTGATGCTGTTCCAGCCACACCGTTTTTCCCGGACCCGGGACTGTTTCGATGACTTTGTCGATGTGTTGTCACAGGTGGATCAATTGCTGTTGCTGGAAGTCTATTCTGCAGGTGAAAAGCCCATTGTCGGGGCGGACAGTCGCTCACTGGCGCGCAGTATTCGTCTGCGCGGTGAGGTGGAGCCGATTCTGATTGATCCCGTGGAAGCCAATCTACAAAATGTGGTACAAAAAGTGTTACAAGCGAATGACTTGTTATTAACACAAGGTGCAGGTAACGTGGGAGCAATTTCGGTAGAATTGGCCCAGCATCAATTATATTTAAAATAGTCACATCAGTGATTTGACCCTGATCGACCCGATTTAAATCATTTTAAGGAAATAAAAACGTGTCAAATGCTGCTAAATTCGGCAAAGTTGCTGTGTTGCTCGGGGGGAACTCCGCAGAGCGTGAGGTGTCACTGGATAGTGGTCAGGCCGTGCTGGAAGCATTGCTGCGTTCTGGGGTGAATGCTGAAGCATTTGATCCGCAGCTGCGCAGTGTGACGGAACTGGTCAATTATGATCGTGCATTCATTGTGCTGCATGGTCGTGGTGGTGAGGATGGTCAGATCCAGGGCGCACTGGCGTGGATGGGCGTGCCTTATACCGGAACCGGTGTGCAGGGTTCCGCCATTGGTATGGACAAAGTAAAGACCAAGCAGATCTGGCAGGGTTCAGAATTACCTACGGCGCCTTATCGGATTATTGATCAGCACACGGATCTGGATGAAGTCATCAGCAGCGTGGGCTTGCCGCTGATTATCAAGCCGGTCCATGAAGGTTCCAGTGTCGGCATGAGCAAGGTTGAAAAGGCTGAGGACTTTGCCGGAGCCATCGAAAAGGCAACCCGGCACGATGCGGTGGTTATGGCTGAGCAATGGATTACAGGTCGTGAATACACCATTTCATTCTTAAATGACCAGCCCTTACCGGTGATTCGTCTTGAGCCGCCGGCAGATGTGGCATTTTATGATTATGACGCAAAATATAAACGCAATGACGTGGAGTACGGGATTCCTTCAGGGCTGAGTGAGAGCGAGGAAAAACGCCTTCAGGCACTGTGTCTGCGTGCTTTTCAGGCAGTTGGTGCAAGTGGCTGGGGGCGTATTGACGCCATGCAGGACGAGCAGGGTAATTTCTGGCTGCTGGAAGTCAATACTGTGCCGGGCATGACCAGTCATTCACTGGTTCCAAAGGCGGCAAAAGCTGTAGGCTATGATTTTGATGAATTGTGTGTTGCGATTCTTGAACAGACTTTATCCGGCGAAACACAATAATTTATGGCTCAACTTCCTGCTTCAATGCGTCGTAAACGCGCAGCCATTACATCAATACATGAAAAACCACCGACTCGCAGGGAAAAGTTTATCCATGCGAGCAGCTGGCTGTTGATGATTGTTGCCTGTTTTATACTGATTGCAGGGGTATATGGTCTGTATAAGGTGATTACTGATGCACGGACTGCGACCCTGCAGGTGGTGGGAACAGACTCTGAGGCAGAAACCCGGCAGTTGTCCGGTTATCTGACGCCGATGATTAAGGACAATTATTTTACTTCGGATCTGGAAAAAATTCGTGATCAGGCCTTACAGGTGTCGTGGGTGGATCATGTTGTGGTCTCCCGGGCGTGGCCCAGCAGCATCCGGGTCCGGGTAATGCCCCGGCATGCCATTGCCCGCTGGGGAACCGGAAGACTGCTCAGTGACAGCGGTGATGTGTACACCGAAGTGGCAATCAGGGACCATTCAAAATTGCCACTGCTGCATGGACCGCTCAGCCAGTCAAAAGTAATGATGCGCCGCTATAATGAAATTAATCAGTTGTTTTATCCGGCGAATATGCGGTTGAAGGAATTGTATTTAACAGAGCGGATGACCTGGTTTATGCAGTTTGATTCCGGTTTACGTATTATTGTGGACCAGGACCAGACCATGAGTAAACTGCAGCGTCTGAGTCACCTGGCACAAACCGATTTAAAACCGGTGTGGCCGCAAATTGCAGCGATTGATTTAAGATATCGCAATGGGCTTTCAGTTCAATGGAAAAATTCAACGGCACCACAGATTGTAAATGGTCGCTTTGTTGTAACCAGTGGTGACAGAAACATTGCAGATACAAGAGTAGCAACGCCATAATACGTGGATTTATCAGTGAAGCTTTGTAAAGTCTGACAAACAATGAAGAAAATGGTATTAAGTGATGAATGAAGCTGTCCCCTCCGTTGTTGCGATCGACATTGGGACACATAAGGTTTCCGTCCTGATCGGCAAAGTTCATGCCCCTGATAATATTCAGGTGATCGGCATGGCCAGTGCACACAATAAAGGCATGAACAAAGGCAAGATTGTGAGCCTGGAAAAGGTGATCAATGCCATTAAAAATGCAGTGCAGGAAGCAGAAGATATGGCGGAATGCCGTGTGCATTCAGCATGGATTTCCATTCCAAGCACAGAGTTACAGAGCTTTTATGCAGCGGGTCGTGTACCCATTGCCAATCCGGAACGCAGCATTACCACCACGGAGGTGGTGCGTGCACTTGAGCTGGCCAAAGCCAGTCATATGACATCGGATCATTATCTGGCGAGCGCAGTACCACTGGGTTTTGAGCTGGATGACTCACCGGAGTGGGTGCAGAACCCGGTTAACCTTTCTGCACAGACCATGATTGGGCACTATCAGCTGATGATGTTGCCGATCAGCACCATGCAGAACCTTGACCGGGCCATGAAAGGCGCCAATATTTTTGTTGAAAAAATGGTGGTGTCCTGCCTGGCAACAGCAGAGAGTAGTCTGTTGAAGGATGAAAAGGAATATGGCGTCTGCCTGCTGGATATCGGTGCCGGTACCACCAATCTTGCTGTTTATATAGAAGGGCATCTGGCGCTTGCACATACGATTCAGCGTGGCGGTGAACATGTCACCCGTGATATTGCTGCAGTCTTGCAGACCACAACAGAAGAAGCCGAACGCATTAAACTGCTGTATGGCTGTGTGGATCTGCATCAGGTGAAACCTGAACACATGATTCAGTTTGAGGCCATTGATGGCCCACAGTCCATCAGCCGGATTGAATTGTCAGAGATTATTATTGCGCGTTACGAAGAAATTCTGGGCCTGGTGCGTGATGCCCTGGAAAAACGTGGTGCGCTACAGGGTTTATATCATGGTGTGGTACTGACCGGTGATGTCTGTCAGATTGAAGGTATGGTAAGCTTAACCCGACGCGTGCTGGGTGTTTCCGCGCATCTGGGTAATCCACCCCTGCAGGTGTATGCAGACGATCAGCATCTGTCGGCATTGCGTCGTTCAATGTATGCAACGGCAGCAGGGCTGTTGATGTTCAGCCAGAGCGATATGCAGGAGTCTGTAGAGGAAGCGGGGATTGAAGATAAGCGCTCCTTACTGAGTCGTGTGGCCAATGGCTGGAACGCGCTGAATAATAAATTGAAGGGTATTTTTTAGGTGTAGTTTTTTTGGGAATATTGTTAGCAAGTTGTAAGCATGCGGTCCTGTGCTTGACAAGTTTCATAATGCACAGCATTCTAAAAAAACAATTTTTATTATTGAAGATCAAGGCAGTATACGGGCTTAAGTGACTGCCGCATTAATTAGGAACGCTAAAGGTCATGGCCTCATTTGAATTTTTGGAAGATGAACAAACCGATGGTAACGGCCAGGCCCGTTTTACTGTGTTTGGTGTGGGTGGTGGTGGTGGTAACGCCGTACAACACATGGTGCAATCCGATATCAAGGGTGTGAAATTTATCTGTGCCAATACAGATAAGCAGGCGCTCGATCGCATGAATGCGCCGTTCAAGATCCAGCTTGGAGAGCAAAGCACACGAGGCCTTGGTGCAGGTGCCAATCCGGATGTGGGTCAGATTGCTGCTGAAGAAAGCCGTGAGCAGATTCGTCAGCATCTTGAAGGTGCAGACATGGTCTTTGTAACTGCCGGAATGGGCGGTGGTACTGGAACAGGTGCTGCGCCGGTGGTTGCCGAAGTGGCCAAGGAAATGGGAATTTTAACGGTTGGTGTGGTCACCACACCGTTTAATTTTGAAGGTCGCCGTCGTCAGCGTTCTGCTGAAAAAGGTATTGAAGCGCTGGAAGCGCATGTGGATTCATTAATTATTATTCCGAATCAGCGTTTGCTGAGTGTCTATGGTGATATTTCCATGCAGGATGCTTACCGCAAGGCAGACGACGTGCTGCTGAATGCAGTACGTAGCATCTTTGATCTGGTGGTTCGTCCCGGTCATATTAACCTTGACTTTGCTGACTTAAAAACAGCGATGAGCACACGTGGTTACGCCATGATGGGTGAAGGCAAGAGCAGTGGTCCTGACCGTGCTGAAGAAGCTGCACGTCTTGCGATCCGCAGCCCGCTGCTGGATAACGTCAATATTGTCAATGCCAAGGGTGTGTTGATCAACATTACCGGTGGTGCTGATGTGACCCTGCGTGAAACAGAAATCATTACCGATGTGGTCAATCAGATTGTGGATCTGGACGAAGGTGAAGTGTTCTTTGGAACTGTATTTGATCCGGATGCGCGTGATGAAATCCGTGTGACGGTGATAGCAACCGGTTTAACACGCAATGCCAGTGAAGCCGCGGAAGTCAGACGCAAGAGCCAGCACAGCGTTGCAACCGGTATGCAGTCCTCTGCACAGGTTCAGGAAGAAGACGATGTGCCGGCCATCAGCAAGCGTCAGAATGCTGATGCACCTGTTTCTGCACCGGGTGCTTCACCGCGTTCTGCGCCGATGAGTATTCAGGACTATCTGAAAAACCAGCAGCGTAAATAATGAAAGTCTGTTGATTTTAAAGACTAATTTTGAAGAAGTAGTGATCATTCACTACTTTTTTGTTTTTTATCAATGGCTAAATGTGCTAACGTATAGCGGATTTAAGCAGAAGATCAAACAAGCATGTTGAAACAACGTACCCTGAAACGAGCCGTGAAAGCAAGCGGTATCGGACTGCATAGTGGACAAAAAGTGATGATCAACTTTTTACCACATGTAATGAATGGGGGAATTGTTTTTCGTCGTATTGATTTAAATCCACCTGTTGAAATTCCTGCGGATGCCATGCTGATTCAGGAAGCATTCATGTGTTCAAACCTGGTCCGGCAGGATGTCAGGGTTGGAACGGTTGAACATGTCATGAGTGCCATTGCCGGCCTGGGGATTGATAACTTAATCATTGAAGTATCTGCGTCTGAAGTGCCGATTATGGACGGCAGTGCCGGTCCTTTTATTTATTTGCTGATGCAGGGTGAGCTGGCTGAACAGCAGGCTCCGAAGAAATTTATTCGTATTCTGAAACCCGTTGAAGCCCTGATTGATGATAAAATAGCCACCTTCAAGCCCCATGAAGGCTTTCAGATTAATTTCACCATTGATTTTGATCATCCTGCATTTGCCAGGGAATATCAGTCAGCGACCATTGATTTTTCAACAGAAACTTTTGTCTATGAAGTCAGTGGTGCCCGAACCTTTGGCTTCATGAAAGACCTTGACTATTTAAAGGCGCACAATCTGGCATTGGGTGCAAGCCTGGACAACGCCATTGGTGTGGATGATACCGGGGTGGTCAATGAAGAAGGCCTGCGCTTTGCAGATGAATTTGTCCGACATAAAATTCTGGATGCTGTCGGTGATCTATATTTACTCGGGCATCAGATTATTGCCCGATTTGATGGCTATAAATCCGGACATGCATTGAATAATCAATTGTTACGCAATGTGCAGAGCGATCCGTCCAATTACGAAATTGTAACATTTGATGACGAGAAATCCTGCCCAATCCAGTTTGTGAGTGTGACATAAGTCATTGTCTTTGCTGTGCAATGTTATAATATAACAATAACTTCTGTGATCTGATCAGCAAAAATACAGATGTTAATCGCTTATATGAATCAAGGGTTTACTTTTTATTGCTTGCCAAACGTAACAAAGCCTGGCTAAGCTTGGGGTCGTTCACATAGCTTGCGGCATTTTGTAACATTTCCCGGGTTGCCGGTGAAAGTTGCTTTGCAGTTTTGATGGGGTTTATTTCCGATTGCGTTCTGGTTCGTAACCGAACCTGGATTTTTTGTAATTCCTTTAACTCCTCTATTTGTGACAACTGAGAAATATACTGTTTTTGAAGATAACCGAGCTGACTGATCATGGCTTGATTTTCACCGGTGATGGTCAAAATACCGTATTGATAACAGACAACTTGCCATTGCTCAGGTTTGGGTAATAACGGTTGAATTAATTCAGTAAGTTTTTGCCAGTTGGCAACTTGCTTTGTGAGAAACGATAAGTTTCCTGTTTTTATATGTTGTCTTGTGTACTGAAAGACGTTTTTGGGTTCTGACATACATTGTTCCTGCATGATGATGTTTTATCTTAAGCGTTTGTTTCAGTGAATATCAAGGAAGAGATTGCGCAAGAGACTTGATTAGGAACAGTTAAAGAGGTTTTTTATGCATTCGCGACGTATTTTACTGGCGTTTTCCCTGGCAGCTTCTGCCGCATCGGTTGCTTTCGCAGATCTGGTTCAGTTGGATGCCTCAAATGGCAATACAGCACCGGATCGTCTGACACAACTTTCCAGAACATTGTCCCAGGGCTCCTATGCTCACCCTGATGATATGGATATTCCGGCAAGCACCAGCCTGAATGTCAAATTGCGTAATCAGAGCAAACCGATTGAACTGAATAATGATTCGCTCGCTAAAAAATACAGCAGCGGTACGTCTGCAAATTATTCTGCAAATTCTCAGTATTCCTGGCTGGTGACACATCCACTGCCGGATATGAAAGGTATAAGCTCGCATTTTGGCAGCCGTAAGATGGGTGGCCGCACTGAACATCATTCCGGCATCGACCTTGCGGCGCCAAGCGGTACCCCGATTTATGCAACAGGTCCCGGTATGGTGACCAAATCGGGCTGGGGCAAGGGTTATGGTCAGTACATAGAAATTAATCATGGCAATGGTTATGTAACCCGTTATGCACATGCGTCACGCCTGATTGCCCGTGTTGGTGACCGTGTGGAAGCCGGTGAGCATATTGCCAATGTGGGGTGTACCGGCCGTTGTACCGGTCCGCATCTGCACTATGAAGTGGTGAAGGATGGTCAGCGCAGAAATCCGTCAACTTACCTGGCTATGTTGCCTTGATAATTGAGCACTATCTGGATTGTACTGTTGAATAATTGTATTGATTGTCGTACAGCTGAATTGCAGAAAAAACCGCCTGAAACTGGCGGTTTTTTGTTGTCTGGTGTAACAAAGGGTCAACTACTATTTAATTACTAAATAATAGTACTGAGTCACATTCAGCTGTAACGATAACTTAACACCCTTAAAACATGATACATATATGATAATAGAAAACAGATCAGGGAACAGGTGAGTTATGGCGTATTATGGTGATACAGATGCACAGGAGACGCTGGAATGGCAGGATGCCTTTGATTCCGTTTTACAGCATATGGGGACAGAGCGCGCGGCTTTTTTACTGGAAAAGCTATATCAGCGGGCAATTGCAAAGCATGTTCCCATTCAGCGCCTGAATACTCCTTACTTAAATACAATTTCGGTTGAAGAAACACCGGCCATGCCGGGTGACCAGGATATGGAACGACGGATTCGCGCTTTAATCCGCTGGAATGCATTGGCCATGGTGCTGCGTGCCAATAAGACCGGGGATGACCTGGGAGGGCACCTGGCAAGTTTTGCGTCATCAGCAACCCTGTATGATGTCGGATTTAACCATTTCTTCCGTGCCAACAGTGACAGTTTTGGCGGTGACATGATCTATTATCAGGGGCATTCTGCACCGGGTATTTATGCACGTTCCTATCTGGAAGGTCGTCTGACTGAGGATCAGCTGAATAATTTCCGTCGTGAAGTGGGGGGGCAGGGGCTTTCAAGCTATCCGCATCCTTATCTGATGCCGGACTATTGGCAGTTCCCGACGGTTTCCATGGGGCTTGGGCCGATTATGTCCATTTATCAGGCGCATATTCAGAAATATCTGATGAATCGTGGCTTGATTAAGGAAGAAGACCGTAAAGTATGGGCCTATCTGGGCGATGGTGAAATGGATGAGCCGGAAAGTCTGGGGGCAATCTCACTGGCCGGACGTGAAAAACTCGATAATCTGATCTGGGTAGTCAACTGTAATTTACAGCGGCTGGATGGTCCGGTACGTGGGAATGGCAAGATTATTCAGGAACTGGAGTCATTGTTCCGGGGGGCTGGCTGGCGTGTCATTAAGGTGGTATGGGGGCGTCACTGGGACCCATTGCTGGACAAGGACAGCTCCGGTGCGTTGAAAGCCTGTATGGAAGAAACCGTGGATGGTGACTATCAGCGCTATCAGGTGAAGGGCGGTGCCTATACCCGTGAGCATTTCTTCGGCAGATATCCTGAAGCGGCTGAACTGGTCAAGGGGTTGAGTGATGAAGATATTGATAACCTGAATCGTGGCGGTCATGATCCATATAAAGTCTATGCAGCTTATGCGGCAGCCACACAGAGTAATGGCCAGCCAACGGTGATTCTGGCCAAGACGGTCAAGGGTTATGGCTTGTCGGATGAAGTTGAGGCCGTCAATAAGACGCATCAGATTAAAAAAATGCAGCTGGAATCGCTGAAATACTTCCGTAATCGTTTCAATTTGCCCTTTACCGATGAGCAACTTGAAGAGTTGCCGCTGTACCGTCCGAGTGAAAACTCACCTGAACTGAAATATATGAAGGCCCGTCGTGAAGCATTGGGCGGTTATTTGCCGGCACGCCGTAAGGAAAGTGTTGCACTGGAAATTCCTGAGCTATCGATTTTTGATGGGGTACTGAAGGGCAGTGGCGGCAAGGAGCAGTCCACCACCATGGCCATGGTGCGCTTAATTGCGGCTTTATTGAAGGATAAGGCGATTAAGGACCGTGTGGTACCGATCGTACCGGATGAAGCACGGACTTTCGGTCTGGAAGGCATGTTCCGCCAATTGGGTATTTACGCTGCGCATGGACAGAATTATACGCCTGAAGACCAGGAACAGCTGATGAACTACCGTGAAGCCCGTGATGGTCACATGCTGCAGGAAGGGATTAATGAAGCCGGTGCCATGAGTGCCTGGGCTGCATTGGGCACCAGTTATTCCACCAATAACCTGCCGATGATTCCAATGTACATGTATTACTCCATGTTTGGTTTCCAGCGGATTGGAGATATTGCCTGGGCTGCCGGTGATTCTCAGGCACAGGGCTTCCTGTTCGGTGCCACTGCCGGGCGCACCACACTGAACGGAGAAGGTCTACAGCATCAGGATGGCCATTCGCATGTACTGGCCAATACCATTCCAAACTGTGTGGCCTACGACCCATGCTTTGGTTATGAACTGGCTATCATTATCCATGACGGTTTAAAACGCATGTATGTCAATCAGGAGCGGGTGTTTTATTACCTGACCCTGATGAATGAAAACTATGATCAGCCGGCGCTGCCGCAGGGTGCAGAAGAAGGTATCCGGCGTGGCATGTATTTGTTTGAAAAAGATGAAAAGGCAACGGTGCAGTTGCTGGGGTCCGGTGTGATTCTGCGTGAAGTGATCAAGGCCGGTCAGATTTTGCGGGATGAATATCAGATTCACGCCAACATCTGGAGTGTGACCAGTTTTAATGAGCTGGCACGCGACGGCATGGCTGTTGAGGAATATAACCGCTTGCATCCAATGGCGGAAACAGGGAAAGAGAGCTGGGTGTCCAGTCAGTTGCGTGACAGCGATGGCATTGTGGTTGCGGCAACGGATCATATCCGCGCCTATAGTGAGCAGATTCGTGCTTATTTGCCGGATAACCGTCCCTATGTGACGCTGGGGACTGATGGCTATGGTCGTTCCGACACCCGTGGCAATCTGCGCAGTTATTTTGGTGTTGATGCCGCTCACATTGTGGTGGCGACCCTGAAAAAACTGGCAGATGAAGGTGAAGTGGATGCCCGACTGGTGAAGGATGCGATTTCGACCTTTGAACTGGATGTGGATCGCCCTGTGGCCTGGTTGCCTCAGGCATATCCTTCGGTACAGGACGTTGCTGCCTATACCGAGCAATCAGGTGAGGAGAACCAATAATGCAGATCAAAACACCTGATATTGGCGTGGAAAAGGCGACGGTCGCCGAAATCCTGGTCAAGGTTGGCGATAGCATTGCCGTGGATGACAGCATTGTATTACTTGAGTCAGATAAGGCCTCTGTTGAAGTACCCAGTACTTCAGCAGGCGTGGTCAAAAATATTCTGATCAGTGAAGGGGATGAAGTCTCTGAGGGCCAGCCCCTGATTGAAATTGAATCGGATGCCGGTGAAACATCCGGCCCGACAGCGGCTGTTGCGCCTGCTCAGCAGCCATCAGCGTCATCTGAACAAGCGCCGGTGGTTGAAGCAGAAGCAACTGCTGTAACGGCCTCTGCCTCTCCTGCAGCATCATCTGCTTCAACGCAGGTGGTGGAGGTGAAAGTCCCGGACATTGGTGTGGAAAAAGCACTGGTTGGCGAAGTACTGGTCAAAGCAGGGGATCAGATTGCCATTGATGACAGTATTGTGGTGGTGGAATCTGACAAAGCCACTGTTGAAGTGCCGAGCACAGCAGCGGGTACCGTGGAAAGTGTCGATGTTGCAGAAGGCGATACGGTGAAGGAAGGTGTACTGCTGATTACGGTTAAAACAGCGTCTTCTGCATCTGCTGCCACAGCGCCGCAACAGGCGACAACACCGGCAGCAGCTGAATCTGTTCAGGCGGCTGCAGCACCGGCTGCCGCTCCTGTCCAGGCGGGTCCGGTTGAAGTGATTGTTCCGGATTTGGGTGTGGACAAAGCGTTGATTTCCGAGATTCTGGTCAGTGTGGGTGATCAGGTGGAGAAAGACCAGAGCCTGTGTGTTGTCGAGTCGGACAAGGCATCGGTGGAAGTGCCGAGTACGGTTGCAGGGGTGATCCAGGCCATTCATATTAAAACTGGGCAGGAAGTGACGCAGGGTTCAGCGCTGGTGACCATTACTGCAGAAGCTCAGCCATCCCCGGTGCCCGCCACGGCAGCGCCGGTTGTACCTGCGCCGGCAGCCGTTGAATCAGCGCCGAAAACAACCGCAGCTGCAACACCGCTTGTGGCCGATGCAGACCGGTTAACGTCTCAGCAACAGGCAGAAAATGCCCGGGTTTATGCTGGCCCTGCGGTCCGTAAACTGGCTCGTGAGCTGGGTGTGGTGCTTTCACAGGTTCAGGCTTCCGGTCCGAATCAGCGTGTCATGAAGGACGATGTCTTTGTCTTTGTTAAATCACGTTTAACTGCACCACAGGCTGCGGCCGCTGTTGCGGCTTCAGCACCTTCAGGTTTGCCGGCATTACCGGACTTCAGTGCATTCGGTGGCGGTGAAGTCAGGGCGATGACCCGGTTGCAGCAGGTGTCTGTGCCGCAATTGTCACTGAATAACTTTATTCCGCAGGTGACCCAGTTTGATCTGGCAGATATCACAGCGCTTGAAGCATGGCGTGGCGAACTGAAAGCAGGTTTTAAACAACAGGGTATCAGTCTGACCATTCTGGCGTTTATTGCCCGGGCTGTTGCGCATTTGCTGAAAGAAGAACCTTATTTTGCCGGTCATCTGGCAGATGATCAGAAATCAGTGTTATTGCGTAATGAAATTCACATGGGGATCGCCGTAGCGACCCCGGATGGTCTGACCGTACCGGTATTGCGTAATCCGGACCAGAAGTCAATTCAGCAGATTGCTGTGGAATTGGGTGAACTGAGTAAAAAAGCCCGGGATAAAAAATTGTCTCCCAAAGATTTACAGGGGGCAAATTTTACCATCACCAGTCTGGGGTCCATTGGCGGCACGGCATTTACGCCACTGGTCAATTGGCCACAGGTGGCTATTCTGGGAATTTCTCCAGCCACTATGCAACCGGTATGGAATGGGACGGATTTTGATCCACGTTTAATGTTGCCGCTGTCGCTGTCCTATGATCACCGTGTAATTAATGGTGCGGATGCAGCACGTTTTACCCATAAACTGACTGAATTACTGGCAGATATTCGTAATATCCTGCTTTAAGGCGGGATCGGTTGTCAGTGATGAAGAATCCCGCTGCGGCGGGTTTTTTCATTCCTGTGATTTATTACAAGGGAAGGTTTGAAAACCGTTTTAAAAGCCGGTAAACTAGCAATACTTCATTGGGGAGTAGCCGCCATTTACCCGCAGTCCGCAGTAAATGGGTGATGATCAACATGATTGCTCAACAGGGCATGGTCATCATAGCAAAGAACCAATTTAACTGATCACTCAGTTTTCTTTTGTTGGCAAGACCTTTGATTTATCACTCCGCATTCAGTTGCTGCAACTGATTATTGGCTGGCGGGAGGGATAAGTCATCGGTAAAATTTGCTGGCCAGAGAAAACATGTGATGAATGCCTTTCTTATCTCGCTGGTTGTAATTGCCTTATCCGAAATGGGTGATAAAACCCAGTTGTTGGCCCTGTTGCTGGCGGCAAAATTTCGTAAGCCTGTTCCCATTCTGATTGCCATTTTTCTTGCCACCGTGATTAATCATGGCGTCTCTGCCGTATTTGGTCAGTGGATTACCACCGTACTCAGCCCGGTCGTGCTGCTGTGGATTGTATCGCTTGGTTTTATTGGCATGGCGGTATGGATGCTGATTCCGGATGAACTGGGTGATGAGTCTGAAAATATTCATAAATGGCAACGCTACGGTGTATTCGGCGCCACATTTGTTTTGTTCTTTCTTGCTGAAATTGGGGATAAAACCCAGATTGCCACCGTTGCTTTGGCTGCCCGATATGACAGTATTGGCTGGGTGACGGTTGGGACTACGCTGGGGATTTTACTGGTAAATATTCCGGCAGTCTTTATTGGTAACCGACTGGCAGATAAATTGCCCATTGCACTGATTCATAAAATTGGTGCGGTCATCTTCCTGCTGATCGGCATCAGTGCATTGGTGCAGCATTATTTCTTCTGATTCTGAAACAATCCGGATAATTGGCCCTATGATGGATTGGACACTATTAATATTATAAATGTTAAATTTCATAAACTTATAAATAAAAATTAAAATTATGGCGTAAAAATGGTGTAAAATTATTGATTACAAAAAAGTTAGTGCTATGTTCAACTATCTTAGTATGGGCCACTAAATCACCACTTATAAATGGTAATACATCCTTTATTTCAAAACACCTTAAATAATTACACCCTTTTTAATCACTTATTTACTTTTTCCAAGTTAATTACACCAAAGGTTCTTCTTCCTGAATTATTGAAATAAGAAGCCTTACCCAATTTTAACTCTTTATCAAACTCAATTTCACAATACCCTTTATGGGAATTTAACTCATATGATTTTTCTAACTCTGGCTCATTTCTATAACTATAACTGAGCAACCAACCACCTGTTGGTCCATGAATAGCCACTAAGTTTGTCGATACCGAATAGTTAGATAAAATAGCTAATTAAGAGGTGTTTTTATGAGTGGCAAACGATTTACCGAAGAGTTCAAGATTGCAGCAGCGCAGCAAGTCATTGAGAAAGGCTACAGTGTTGCAGAGGTTGCGGGAAGATTAGGCACAACGACCCATAGTGTTTATGCTTGGGTTAAGAAATACTTTCCTAAAACACCCCAAGCTACTGCTCTTGAAGATCAAACCAAAGAGTTGGCTCGATTAAAGAAAGAGCTGCAACGAGTTACAGAAGAGCGTGATATCTTAAAAAAGGCCGCGGCGTACTTCGCCAGCCAGTCAAAATGAGGTACGCCTTTATCAAGGATCACCAGCAGGTCTGGTCAATTTATAGAATGTGCTCGGTACTGGAGGTTCATCCCAGTGGCTATTATGCATGGTTGAAACAACCTTTGAGTGCTACAGCCAAACGTAGCAAACAACTGTCAGGCCTGATTAAACAGTTTTGGTTAGAGTCAGGCGGTGTATATGGCTATCGCAAGATTTTCTGTGACTTGCGTGATATTGGTGAGCCTTGTGGAGTTAATCGTGTACATCGACTGATGCGACAGGAAGGCTTGAAATCCCAACGTGGCTATCGAAAACCAGGATATTCAAAGGGCTATCAACCTATTGTTCAAGCCAATACATTAGATCGGCAGTTTAATCCTGCACAGCCAAATCAAGCATGGGCAACAGATATCACTTATATCCGTACTCATGAAGGCTGGCTGTATTTAGCTGTTGTGATTGACCTTTTCTCAAGGTTAGTCGTTGGCTGGTCTATGAAACCAATGATCACTAAAGAGCTAGTTCTTGATGCTTTATTGATGGCAGTTTGGCGTAGATCGCCAACAAATAAAGTATTGGTTCACTCTGACCAAGGTAGCCAATATACCAGTCATGAATGGCAAGCCTTTCTGAAGCAACATGGTTTGGAAAGCAGCATGAGCCGTCGCGGCAACTGTCACGATAATGCTGTGGCAGAGAGCTTTTTCCAATTACTGAAACGAGAAAGAGTTAAACGGAAAATATATTCAACGCGTGCTGAAGCTAGATCAGATATATTTGAGTATATTGAGATGTTCTACAACGTGAAACGTCGCCATGGTGCTAACGACCAGCGGTCGCCAAAGGACTTCGAGACGTTTTATGAAATGAAGCTGGCGTGTATCTAGATTCTTAGTGGCTATTCATATCTTAAATTTAGATAACTTAGGTGAACTTTAATTTTAAATCTTTGTGCAACAAAGCCGTTCCATTTACTAATTTTCGCTGTGCTATTGTCCCCATAAATTTACGCCCTAAACATTCTCATGAGCATTATGGCGCAAATCAAATTTTAAAAAGCGTAAAACAAGTTAAAATGGTTCTTAATAGTTTTAAACAAATATTGATTCAAGTTGGTGATTTTAAATGAATATTTTACAAAGCAATGATATCAAAAGAAAACCACGAATCAGTGTTGCCCCGATGATATGGTGGAACGGACCCTGGACAACGGTTTATTCATGCATGCAGGGGGCCAATCAGCAACAGCCATGATGTGTGGCGCTAATGATGAGGACTTTAATCAGGTCTGCTGAAAAATACTCTGCAATTAAAATGAAATCCGGATGGAAATTTGTATATAATAGCTCACGGAAATTACCAGTGAGACTGTTATGCTGACCATCGTTCAGGAAGCGTTAACCTTTGATGATGTCCTGTTACTCCCTGCCTATTCTACCATCCTTCCAAAAGATGTCTCGCTGAAGACACGCCTGACCCGCGACATCCATCTGAATATTCCCCTGGTATCAGCGGCAATGGATACCGTGACCGAATCACGCATGGCCATTGCAATGGCGCAGAATGGCGGTATTGGTATTTTACATAAAAACATGGATATTTCTGCACAGGCTGCAGAAGTGCGCCGTGTCAAGAAATTTGAAGCGGGTATGGTCAAAGACCCGATTACCGTCACTCCGGAAACCACGGTTCGTGAATTGATTGCTGTGACTCAGGCCAATAACATCAGCGGTGTGCCTGTGGTAAAGGATGGCAAAGTTGTTGGTATTGTCACGGGACGTGATACCCGTTTTGAGACCAATCTGGAGCAGCCGGTCAGTAATATCATGACCGGGCAGGACCGCCTGGTGACAGTCCGGGAAGGCGAATCCAAGGAAAATATTCAGGCATTATTACAAAAATATCGCATTGAAAAAGTATTGGTGGTGGGTGACAACAATGAATTAAAAGGTCTGATTACGGTCACTGATTTCCGTAAGGCAGAGCTTTATCCAAACAGCTGTAAGGATGATCTGGGCCGTTTACGTGTCGGTGCTGCAGTGGGTACCGGTGCAGAAACCCCCAGCCGTGTTGAGGCGCTGGTGGACGCCGGAGTGGATGTGATTGTGGTGGATACTGCCCACGGCCATTCTGCCGGTGTGATTGAACGTGTCCGCTGGGTGAAGCAGAATTATCCGCAGGTTCAGGTGATTGGTGGCAACATTGCCACCGGCGATGCGGCCCTGGCTTTACTGGACGCCGGTGCAGATGCGGTCAAAGTGGGAATCGGCCCAGGTTCAATCTGTACTACCCGGATTGTGGCCGGTATTGGCGTACCTCAGATTTCTGCAATTGACAATGTGGCCAATGCATTAAAAGAGCAGATTCCGTTAATTGCAGATGGCGGTATCCGTTTTTCCGGAGATATGGCAAAAGCAATCGGAGCGGGAGCAAGTACGGTCATGGTGGGTTCCATGATGGCCGGGACCGAAGAGGCGCCCGGTGAGGTTGAGTTCTTCCAGGGGCGCTATTACAAGGCGTATCGTGGCATGGGTTCACTGGGAGCAATGGCGGGGGCAACAGGTTCCGCAGACCGTTATTTCCAGGATTCCAGGGCTGGTGCTGAAAAACTGGTGCCGGAAGGGATTGAAGGCCGTGTTCCTTACAAGGGGCCAATGGGCAATATTGTGCATCAGATGATGGGTGGCCTGCGCTCCTCAATGGGCTATACCGGTTCTGCCACCGTTGAAGATCTGCGTCAGCATGCTCAATTTGTTAAAATCACTGCTGCCGGCATGAAAGAATCGCATGTACATGATGTCACCATTACCAAAGAGGCGCCTAACTATCGTGTTGGCTAATCTCTGTGCAATATTTTATGCAAAGGGCCGTCAGTTTATGACGGCCTTTTTATTTTGGTGTAAAGTGGGCAGGTAATGGACTGGTTTAATGACACGATCATAAGTGGGTAAAAAAGATGAGTTATTTTGGTACGGATGGGATTCGTGGAAAATTTGGTGAACTCCCGGTTACCCCTGAGTTTTCGCTGAAACTGGGATTTGCAGCCGGTAAGGTATTGAAACAGCTGAACCCAGGTTCCAAACCCATTGTGGTATTGGGTAAGGACACCCGTCTTTCAGGTTATATTCTGGAAGCAGCCCTGCAGGCAGGCTTAAATGCTGCCGGGGTTTATGTGCATCTGCTGGGGCCATTGCCGACACCGGCCATTGCACATTTAACCCGTGCCCTGCATGCCAATCTGGGTATTGTGATTTCTGCATCGCACAATCCTTATTTTGATAATGGAATCAAGTTCTTTTCCGGTGAGGGTAAAAAACTGCCGGATGAGGTTCAGGATGCGATCAATCAGGCGCTGGAACAGGATATCGTGATTGAAGATACTGCCAGTCTTGGAAAAAGTGTCCGGGTCAAGGATGCCAATGGCCGTTATATTGAATTCTGTAAATCATCATTTCCCTACCATTTCAATTTACGTCATCTGAAAATTGTGGTGGATTGTGCCAACGGTGCGGCGTATAGCGTGGGCCCGGCAGTATTTCGTGAGCTGGGTGCCCGGGTGGTGACACTCAATACCGAACCGGATGGTCTGAATATTAATAAAAACTGTGGTTCCACCCATCCTGAGCATTTGCAGAAAGCTGTGGTTGAACACCAGGCGGATCTGGGCATTGCTTTTGATGGTGACGCTGACCGGGTAGTGATGGTGGATCGTCATGGTCAGCTGGTGGATGGTGACCATATCCTGTATATACTGGCAACCGGGGCGGCCACCAGACCTGCCGGGATTGTCGGTACTGTCATGAGTAATATGGCGCTGGAACTGGCACTGGCTCAGGCACAGGTGCCATTTTACCGTGCGAAAGTCGGCGACCGTTATGTACTCCAGGCACTGGAAGAAAATGCCTGGATTATCGGGGGAGAGCCATCCGGGCATATTCTGACCCTGGATAAAAGCACCACCGGGGATGCGATTATTTCTGCACTCCAGGTACTGACCGTCATGGTGGAGCAGCAAAAAGGCCTGGATGAGCTGGTGGCAGACTTTAAACTGTTCCCACAAGTACTGGTCAATGTCCGCCTGGAGCAGATGCTTGATCCGTTTGAAATTCCTGCACTGGTGAATATGTTTGATCAGGCGGAACAGCAACTGGCCGGTCATGGACGAATCTTAATCCGTAAGTCAGGTACTGAGCCAGTGATCCGGGTGATGGTGGAAGGCGATAATCTTCAGGAAGTCACCGAGCTGGCCAACCGGCTGGCAGATGCAGTCCGTCAGCATGCTGTTGCTGCATAAACCTTATTCAGACAGGCTATTCCCGTGAGTGATCGTATTCAGGATTTAAGTGAACTTCGTCTTTCCTATGAAAAGAGTGAACTTCATGAAGCGCAGATGGAATCACATCCGCATGAGCAATTTCTGATCTGGTTTGAGCATGCGCTACAGGCAAAACTGCATGAACCCTATGCCATGTCACTGGCCACGGCAGATGGCCGGGGACGGCCGCATGTGCGTACGGTGTTATTACGGGGTGCAACGGATGCCGGCTATGACTTTTATAGCAACTATGACAGTCAGAAAGGTCTTGATCTGGCGGCCAATCCCTATGCGGAACTGCTGTTTTACTGGCCTGCACTGGAGCGTCAGATTCGTATCAGCGGTGAGGTGCATAAAATTTCAGATCAGGAATCCACCTGGTATTATCATAAACGTCCCCGTGACAGTCAGATTGCAGCGCACGTCAGTACGCCGCAGAGCGGTGTGATTGCAAGCCGTGAGCTGTTACAGCAGCGTTTTCAGGACCTGCATGCCAGGGTCGGGCAACAGACCGAACTGCCCCGGCCTGAATTCTGGGGCGGTTATCGGTTGCAGCCGGAGCACTATGAGTTCTGGCAGGGACGTCCAAATCGTCTGCATGACCGGCTGAGCTATGCAAAAAACGGTGAATACTGGACCCTGCAGCGGTTGATGCCTTAAATATGTCTGACATTCAGATCAAACAGCGCCCTTATTTGACCTCTCCTGAACTTTTTCCGGAGATGTCTCCCTTAATTGCACGAATTCTGGCTGGCCGTGGTGTTCAGTCTGAGCAGGAATTGCAGCTCAAACTGAAACATCTGGTCGCACCCGATATGAAGGGACTGGATCAGGCGGTGCAGATTATTGATCAGGCACTTGATCAGCAGAAAAAAATCGTGATTGTCGGGGATTATGATGCTGATGGTGCCACCAGTACCGCACTGATGCTGCTGGTGTTGCGTGAAATGGGTGGCCATGTGGAGTATCTGGTGCCGGATCGTTTTAAATATGGTTACGGTCTGACTCCGGCCATTGCGGATCTGGCACACAGCAATTATCAGCCGGATTTGCTGATCACCGTGGATAACGGAATTTCCAGTCATGCGGGGGTCAGGCAGGCGCAGTCACATGCCATGCAGGTGATTATTACCGATCATCACCTGACTACAAAGCCAACACCGGAAGCAGAAGCGGTGGTCAATCCCAATCAGCTGGGCTGTGAGTTTCCCAGCAAGGCACTGGCTGGGGTGGGGGTTGCATTTTATGTACTGGCCAATCTGGCGACACATCGTGCCGGGCTGCAAAAATCCACATGCAGGGTGGTGCAGTATCTCGACCTGGTAGCGCTGGGTACTTATGCCGATGTGGCAAGTCTGGATCAGAATAACCGGATTCTGGTGGATGCCGGTGTCAGACGGATTCAGCAGAGTCAGTGCCGGCCGGGTATCAGTGCCTTACTCGATATTGCCGGACGTGATCCATCTCAGTTAAAGGCACAGGATCTGGGCTTTGTGCTGGGACCCCGCATTAATGCCGCAGGCCGCATGGAGACCATGGACATCGGCATTGAATGTCTGTTGGCAGCCGATATGCAGAGCGCCTGTCAACTGGCGCAGCAGCTGAATGATTTAAATCTTGAACGTCGTCAGGTGGAAAGCCAGATGAAGCAGGAAGCACTGACTGAACTGGCACATTTAAATCTGGATCAGGATAACTTGCCTGCAGCGCTGGTCATGTTTGAACCACACTGGCACCAGGGCGTGATTGGCATTGTTGCCGGGCGTCTGAAGGAGCAGTTTCATCGGCCGACGATTGTCTTTGCGGCGGATCAGGATGGCGAACACATCAAGGGTTCGGCACGCTCCATTGAAGGCATTCATATCCGGGATGTCATTGAAAAAGTTGCAGAGCAGCATCCTCATATTATCAGTCATTTTGGCGGACATGCGGCGGCGGCGGGACTGACCCTGAAAAAAGCAGATTTTGCCGTGTTCAGGGAGCTGTTCATCCAGCAGATTCAGCAGGTGGATGACGCGTTATTTCAGGCTACGCTGTGGACAGATGGTGAATTATCTGCAGATGCTTTTTTATTGCAAACCATTGATCAGCTTGAACAGCTGGGGCCGTGGGGACAGAAGTTTCCTTCCCCGGTATTTGAAGGGCATTTTAAGGTGCTTGATTATAAATGGCTGAAGGATGCGCATTTAAAATTGCGACTGGCGCTGGACAATGGCCGGGCGGTAGAAGCCATTGCCTTTTATGCAAAGGAAAAATTTGCCTTTGATCCGATGTGTGATGCTGTACATATTGTTTATGAACTGGATAAAAACCAGTTTAATGGCAATGTCAGTCTGCAGCTGCGTCTGTTGCATCTGTCGCAATAAAAAAACCGCTCAGCTGCTGAGCGGTTTTTTATGATGTTTAAAGTTATGGAGTCTTAGAAACGGTATGCAGCACGTACACCATAGGTGTTGTAGTCATCACCGAATCCGACACGACCTTCAAGGCTGACCTGTTGATTCAGGAATTTTTTCGCGTTAATGCCCCATTCATCCCTTTCAGTCAGGTCGTTGTTATAGTAGTCAGCACCAACACTTAATGTTTTGTCGATGTAGTAGTCACCACGAACGCTGTACTCGTCCAGGTCACCGAAGGCACCGTAGGCTTCAAGGTTAACATCGTGCTGACCGAACTGGGTGACATATTTTGCACGGACTGTCGGGTCGGCACCATCATCCCCATTTTTGGCGTCATAGCCTTTCACCCCTAAAGCAAGCAATAAGCCCGGAGCAGGTAAATAACCCACTTCTGCACCATAGGTCGTGACTTTTCTCTCGACATTGATGTCATCAAATTCAGTTTTGTTATGACCGACATTGGCACCAATATAGAAGTCGCTGTTCGGCACAAAGTATTCAACGCCAAGGCCGTATTGCGTATTTTCAACACCGCTGTTGTCGCCATAATTGACTTTTGCTTTTACATTACTGGACCGGTCAAGGAACGCAGCTTCATTTAATGGTGAGTTACGCACCTGAACCGGATTGAAGTAGTAAGTTCCATCCAGTCCAAAATTGTGAGTTCCATCAAAATCATCCCAGTCTGTATATGTATACGAACCACCAACTTCTGCCTGATACGCATTTGCAGTGCCGGAGATACTGAACGTCACGGCAGACAAAAGCGCTGAAGCAATTGCTAATTTTTTCATGGTTGTTACCCCTTTTGAAACTTTACTGAAAATTACATGTTTTGTTACAACTTAAGTCTAGTTTAAAAATAGGGTGCGTCAATCTGTTGGATGTAACAGAACTGTAATAAAGGTAAGTTTGTGTAATAAGATTAATATAGGATATTGATTAAATAAGAATAAAATCTATGTTTTGTTTTATTAAAACTGTGTGTTTAATATGAAGATAGGGGTTTTGGGGGAAGAGCCTGACATAATTTGTAATAAAAAAGCATTTTGTGCATAAAAAACAGTCTAAAAATTGATCAAACAGGAAGCTGGAAATTCTGCATTCTTGCAGTCGTCGTTTTTGTGATTGAAAAGCAATAACGCCAGTCTGGCTGTGCTGTGTTAGAATGCCTGCCAATTTGAAATTGTTCACTATGGGATAAAAAAGCTCGTGGAAATTAATCCTTATCTAAACCAATTGAAAGACTTAAATGACCGTGGTCAGACACTACGGGGGTATCTTTGACTACGATCTGAAGAAAGAACGTTTAGAAGAGGTCCTCCGTGAGCTGGAAGATCCGACCATCTGGAATGATCAGAGTCGTGCCCAGGCAATGGCGAAAGAAAAAGGCGAACTGGAAAACGTATTAAACGTGCTGGATGGCCTGGCTGAACAGCTTGAAGATGCAAAGGCCATGCTTGACCTTGCTGTTGAAGCAGAAGATGAAAGCCTGCTTGCAGATGTCCAGGCTGAACTCGATGCTGCAGAAGAAGCATTGGCGAAGCTTGAATTCCGCCGTATGTTCAATAACCCGATGGACCCGAATCCGTGTTTTGTTGAAATTCAGTCCGGTTCTGGCGGTACAGAGGCACAGGACTGGGCATCCATGCTGCTGCGTATGTACATGCGCTGGATTGAACGTCACGGTTTCAAGGCTGAGTTGGCGGAAGTTTCCGATGGTGATGTCGCCGGGATTAAATCTGCAACCATCCGTGTGGAAGGTGAGTATGCTTTTGGATGGCTGCGTACCGAAAGTGGTGTGCATCGCCTGGTGCGGAAATCACCGTTTGACTCCGGTAACCGGCGTCATACTTCTTTCTCGGCGGTTTTTGTGTCGCCTGAGGTGGATGACAATATTGAAATTGATATCAATCCATCGGATGTCCGTACCGACACTTACCGCGCTTCGGGTGCTGGTGGTCAGCACATTAACAAAACCGACTCCGCAGTACGTCTGACACATATTCCGACCGGGATTGTGGTGGCCTGCCAGAACCAGCGTTCACAGCATGCAAACCGTGACAGCGCCTGGAAGCAGTTACGTGCAAAACTGTATGAACTGGAAATGCAGAAGCGCAATGAAGCCGCACAGGCAATGGAAGATTCCAAATCAGATATTGGCTGGGGTAGTCAGATCCGTTCCTATGTACTGGATGACTCCCGGATTAAGGATTTAAGAACTGGGGTGGAGAACTCCAATACTGGCGCAGTGCTGGACGGGGACCTGGACCGGTTTATTGAAGCAAGTCTGAAACAGGGCCTGTAAGTTTAAATTCAGTCTTCGGACAACGCGATTCAGCTGTGGTTACAATGTATCTAAAAAAGTCGATATTAAAATCGAAAAAATACGATATATTGGAGCGAGATGCTGAACTGAGCGTTGTCATGTATTGATCGTGTCTTCATTATGGATATAGATTTAATCTTTAAAGCGCTGGCCAATCCGATCCGCCGGCAGATTCTGGAATGGCTGAAAACGCCTGAACAGTTTCTGTCTGCTGAAGAATATGGCGGCTTTAAGCGTGGTGTGTGTGCAGGACATATTGAACGGCTGGGAAAAGTGTCGCAATCGACCATGTCCAGTCATTTGTCTGTGTTGCAACAGGCCGGGCTGATCCAGGTGGAAAAATATGGACAGTGGTCTTATTTTTCACGCAATGAAGCGCTCATTCAGCAATATATCGAACATCTGAAAAACTCACTTTAATCTCATGTATTTGAATATTAACAGTGGGTGTCGAGGCACATATGGCTGAACTCAACTCACCGCTGACACTCCGGGATTATTCAGTGATGCTCAGGTGCAGGGCTGGACAGCGGTGACGGAGGCGGTACACGCCCGCGATGGTCTGATTATTGCTCAGTTATGGCATGTGGGTCGGGTATCACATCCGGACCTGCTGCAGGGCGAGACGCCGGTTGCCGCCAGTGCAGTCCAGCCGCAGGGTTATGTCAGTCTCTTACGGCCTAAGCGTGAATATGTGTTGCCAAGGGCACTGCAGATTTCAGAAATTCAGGTGATTGTGGAGCAATACCGACAGGCGGCCATCCGGGCAAAGGCTGCCGGCTTTGATGGTGTTGAACTGCATGCTGCCAATGGCTATCTGATTGACCAGTTTCTGCAAAGTTCAACCAATCACCGTGAAGATGAATATGGTGGTTCAGTGGAAAATCGGGCCCGGCTGTTATTGCAGGTCATGGATGCCCTGATTGAGGTATGGGGTGCCGGCCGGGTTGGTATTCATCTGGCGCCACGGGGTGATGAGCATGATATGGGCGATGATGATCCACGTGAAACCTTCGGTTATGTGATGGAGCAGATGGGGCAGCGCAAAATTGCCTTTTTCTTTACCCGGGAATATCTGGCTGAAGACAGCATCAGTGAATATATGCAGGCACGTTCACAGGGTGTGCCTTATATTGCCAATATGCGTCTGAGTCGTGAAGATGCAGTCCATCTGCTGCATGCAGGTAAGGCGGATGCGGTTTCCTTCGGTAAGGCTTATATTGCCAACCCGGATCTGTATGAACGTCTGATCCAGGATGCGCCGTTAAATGAACTGAAGCTCGAGAACATGATTGGTGCGCGCAGTGCAGAAGGCTATACGGATTATCCTGCGCTGGCTGAAATTTCTGTTGCAGGTTGATACTGGCTGCCTGCACATCTGATCATGAAAATTCGATTGTGAAACTTTGATGATGAAAATCAGATCACGAAAATAAAAAGATTTCCGGGCATGATTCATTAACAACTGAATCATGCTCTGTTATATTTGCCGCTTGCATCTGATGCGGGACATATGCTTTGGCCACTCCTTTCTGGTATAACGCAGCACTTTCCATAATCAAGCCGTTGTATAAGTGGCGGATCAAAAAACGTGCCCTGAATATGGCTCAGTACCATCAGGAATGCGTGGAGCGCTTTGGTCCTTTTCAGCCGGCCCTGAATAAAAATGTAATCTGGTTTCATGCTGTATCCGTGGGGGAAACCAATGCAGCACAGCCTTTAATTGAACATTATCTGAACGCCGGGCATGCGGTGCTGGTGACCAATACCACCACAACCGGTCAGGCGCGTGCCCGGGCATTGTTTTTAAAAGCATGCTATGAACGCTTATTTCAGGCCGTGTATTTACCTGCAGATCAGGTGCAGCTGCTGCGTACATTCTACGAAAAGTACCAGCCCAGACTGCTGATTCTGGTGGAAACGGAACTGTGGCCAAATTTAATTAATCAGGCCCGGCAGCTGCATGTACCGTGTTTGCTGATCAATGCCCGGCTGTCCGAAAAATCTGCGCGGGGCTATGCCCGGGTGCCCGGTCTGACCCGTTCCATGTTGCAGGGACTGGATTATTTACTGGCGCAGGACCAGGTCAGTCAGCAGCGCTTTATTGAACTGGGCATGCCGCCACAGAAAACCATCGTAGCCGGCAGCATTAAATTTGATATACAGGCGCCTGAACAGTTTTTGTTGCAGGCGCATCAGTTACAGCAGGACTGGCAGCTTGCGTCCCGAAAAATCATAACCATTGCCAGTACACATGCACCGGAAGAACAGAAACTGCTGTCTGCACTGAAAGCTGATTTCATGGATCATCCGGAGTTGCTTTGCATTGTGGTGCCACGTCATCCTGAACGGTTTGACGAAGTTTTCCAGCTTGCACAAAGTCTGAACCTGCGCACGCGTCGCCGCAGCCGGGGCGAGTCGATTCAGCAGGATACTCAGGTGTATCTGGCAGACAGTATGGGCGAGTTATGGTTATGGTATGCCTTAAGTCAGGCCTGTTTTGTCGGTGGTTCTTTAAATACACCCGGTGGTGGGCATAATCTGCTGGAGCCGATGGTGTTGCAGGTTCCCACCGTGACAGGTCCCCACTATTTTAACTTCCAGAGCATTGTGGATGCGTTTTTACAGGCAGATGCGGTCCGGGTTGCAACAGATGCTGAACAGGCCGCCGAATGGTTAAGACAGTATTTGAATGATAAACAACTGGCCGCCCGGCTGGTGACCCATGCAAATGCGGTACTGGAGCAGAATAAGGGCTCACTGTATCGGCATATCCAGATGATCAATAGCTATCTTTAAGGGTGTTGCTGTAATGAATATTGTTCTGCTTGAGCCTGAACAGGCCGTATCCGAACCATGGTCGATCCGTTGCAGGCGCCAGCTGGAACATCTGACCACGCATGTTAATGTGCAGCCGGGAGATACACTGAAAGTCGGTATTCGTGGTGGACTGCGTTATCTGACCGAGGTGACGGCAATTTCAGAGCAACAGATCCAGCTCAGGCCACTGACGGAAGAGGCTGTACCGGACAAGCTGCCGGTCACGCTGATTGTTGCGCTGCCCAGACCGAAAGTGCTGCGACGTCTGATTATGGACAGTGTGACGCTGGGGGTGGAAAAAATTATTTTATTGCACAGTTATCGGGTCGATAAGAGTTACTGGCAGACCCCATTTTTACAGCAGCTGGATCATTATGTGACGCTGGGCCTGGAACAGGCCGGGGATACCATCGTCCCGGAGGTTCAGTTTTATAAACGCTTTAAACCCTTTGTGGAAGATGTGTTGCCCACATTGATCACTGCGGATCGGCCGGCCTATGCGGCACATCCCCATGCAGACAATCCCATGCCCTGTGCCATTGATCAGGCGTGCAGCATTGTGATTGGCCCGGAAGGGGGATTCATTCCCTATGAAGTTGATTTACTCATAAAAAACGGTTGCCAGGCAGTCAGTCTGGGCAACCGTATTTTCAGGACAGAAACAGCGATTTCCTATGTATTAGGTCGGCTGTTTGTCTGACTCGTCCGGTTTGACATAAGGATGATCACGGTGAACCTTCACCTCCTGAACCGGATATGGAATATTGATGTCGTGCTCATTGAAGGCCTGTTTCACTTCAGCCTGAATTTCACTGACAGATGCCGGGATATTGGTTTCTGTGGTATCAATCCACCAGCGGACAGTTAAATTGACCGAAAAGTCTGCCAGTGCACTGACATTGACTGAAAAACCCGGCTGGCTGAGGACATTTCTGTGTTTATCGAGAATGGCCAGGATAATCTCGCGGGCTTTCTGTTCATCATCGTCATAACCAATACCGACCACAAACTCACAGCGGCGGCGCTGATAGGCGGTATTGACCGTGACCGGGCTGGTGTAGACCGTGGCGTTGGGAATGACAATGCGGCGTCCGTCATATGAACGTAAAAAAGTGGCCCGGATCTGAATATCCTCAACGGTTCCTTCCATGCTGTTGACAATAATATCATCACCAATCCGGAAAGGTTCACCCAGTAAAATCAGTACACCGGACAGCATATTCTGGAAAATATCCTTAAATGCAAAACCAATGGCAACCGAACCGATCCCCAGGGCGCTCATTAACTGCCCGGGAGTAAAGCCGGGAATGGCAATGACCATGGCAATTAGAAAACCAAAGAAAATAATAATGGAACTGCCGACACGGTTCAGCACCAATACCAGGTTCTGGCGGGTATAGGAGCGGTTTTCCAGGGTTTTGCGAATGGAAAATTTAAACAGGCGGGATAACAACCAGAAAATAATGAGGACAACAACTGCGATACACAGATAGGGCAAACGATCCCAGAAGCCATCCACGATTTTATCAATCGTTGTATAAGTGTCATGATATTTGGCGGTATGCGCCAATACCGATTGTGCAGTTTTTTCACCGGCGGTATGTATCAGTTGAGATGTATCCTGTACCACAGTATTCAATTTGGTTGCCTCTTCAGCCACATTCATATCCATAAAAAATTGCAATATTTTGCCTGAAATTTTTCTGAAATCAACTATATCAATCACAGGCCCGACATGCTGTCGGTGCACTGTTGTGTTTCGTTAAAAATCTTCCACTTTGATGCAGATTAATTATAAGATTAAAACGGTACAGACGGCATATTCATATGGTTTAAAAGCCATCAGCGCCAGGCGGGCCACCGGAAAATCTGGTCTACGACCAAAGCACAATTGTTCTGATATTTACAGTATCTTCATACTGAAACCTGATCAGAGCATGATATGCGCAATATCTCCTGTAATGAGATGAACAGGCACAGGGAAGTCAATATGAATGAAATCTATCCAGTCCCGGAAGCGTTTGCAAAAACAGCCCGGACCAATGAACAGCAATATTTTGAGCGCTATCAGCAATCCATTGAACATCCGGCTGAGTTCTGGGCTGAGGCGGCAAAACAACTTGACTGGATGAAACCGTTTAGCCAGGTGAAAAACACCAGTTATGACCGGGACAATTTTAAAATTGAATGGTTTGCAGACGGCGAACTGAATGTCAGTGCAAACTGTCTGGATCGGCATTTGAAGGAACACCCGCATAAGCCGGCGATTATCTGGGAAGGGGATCATCCGTCGCGGCATAAAATTATTTCCTTTGCAGAGTTGCATGCCGAAGTCTGTCGTTTTGCCAATGTGCTTAAAAAACATGGCGTACAGAAGGGTGACCGTGTGGTGATGTATTTGCCCATGATTTCGGAAGCCGCAATTGCCATGCTGGCCTGTAGCCGTATTGGCGCGGTGCATTGTGTGGTGTTTGGCGGTTTTTCACCGGATTCACTGGCCAGCCGGATTGAGGACAGCCAGGCAAAGATTGTGATTACGGCCGATGCCGGGATGCGTGGTGGCAAACAGATTCCCCTCAAGGAAAATGTGGATGCAGCACTGGCACTGGACCTGACAGATACGGTGCAGACGGTGATTGTGGTGCATCGTACCGGCAATCCGGTCAGTATGCAGGATGGTCGTGATCTGTGGTATCACATGGAAATCATGACAGTCAATGAGCTTTGCCCGCCTGAGCCGATGAATGCCGAAGATCCATTATTTATTCTGTATACCTCAGGTTCAACCGGCAAACCCAAGGGCGTTCTGCATACGACCGGTGGCTACCTGACCTATGTCAATGCCACGTTCCGGGAAGTATTTGATCTGAAACAGGATGATGTCTTCTGGTGTACGGCCGATGTCGGCTGGATCACCGGGCATTCCTATGTACTGTATGGCCCACTGTCCAATGGAACCACCACGGTCATGTTTGAAGGGGTTCCGCAGTATCCGAGCTGGGCACGGACCGGGCATATTGTGGACAAACACAAGGTCACCATTTTATATACTGCACCGACCGCGATCCGGGCTATGATGCGTGAAGGAGATGCCTTTGTCCGGGAAAGTGACCGCAGTAGTCTGCGTTTGCTGGGCTCTGTTGGTGAACCGATTAATCCGGAGGCGTGGAACTGGTATTATACTGTGGTGGGTGAAAGCCGTTGTCCAATAGTGGATACCTGGTGGCAGACCGAAACCGGTGGAATTCTGATTTCGCCACTGCCGGGTGCAACAGCACTGAAACCCGGCTCTGCAACACGTCCGTTGTTTGGCATACAGCCTGCATTGGTGGATGCTGAAGGCAGGGAGCTGAGCGGAGAAGCAGAAGGAAACCTGATTATCAAGGATTCCTGGCCAGGTCAGATGCGGACCATCTGGGGTGATCCGGAACGTTTTATCGATGCTTATTTTTCAACGTATCCTGGCAGTTATTTTACCGGGGATGGTGCCCGCCGTGATCAGGACGGTTATTACTGGATTACCGGCCGGGTCGATGATGTTCTGAATGTCTCCGGTCATCGATTGGGTACTGCGGAAATTGAAAGTGCACTGGTGGCGCATGCACATGTTGCTGAGGCCGCAGTGGTAGGCATGCCACATGACATTAAGGGACAGGGAATCTGTGCCTATGTCACCTTACAGGCCGGGGTAAGCGAAACGGAAGATTTGCGCAGGGAACTGGTGCTGTGGGTGCGTAAGGTCATGGGGCCGATTGCCACACCGGATGCAATTTACTGGGCACCGTCTTTGCCCAAAACCCGTTCAGGCAAAATCATGCGTCGTATTCTCAGAAAAATTGCAGCAAATGAGCTGGACAGTCTGGGGGATACCTCTACGCTGGCCGATCCGCTGGTGGTCGATCAGCTGATTGTAGAAGTGAGGCAGGCGCACTGAGCCTGCCTGGCTTTTTATTTTTTAAATTCAGCATATGATCCAGGACATGATCTGATACCCGAAAGTGTCAGCTGCAAGCTGCGTGCTATGTTAAAAGGATTGTTTTTGCAAAAAAAATGATTCAGGTGCCGGCAGTAAACAGGTTTTGCAGCTGCCGGATGTTTTTGGTTCTTCTGGCGCAACAAAAGAACCAACGAGCTCTGGTCTTTTGCTTTAAAACGGTCGGCTCCGTCGAAAAGGGCTAAAAAAGTACAGAAATGACTGTCAGCACAGCCATCAGCATATTATGTGGTGGTATTTTTATTTCAGGAATAAACACAGCAGGCATTCAGATAAACATTATGCGTCCAGTCTGCTAAGCTCAACATCAGATGAAATATGAGCACATCGCATGAATGCACCACAGCCGTCCTTCAGTCTGTCACCACTGGATATTGCCCGGAACCTTGCCGAACAGTTTGCACAAACAGCTGCTGAGCGGGATAAGGCCGGAGGAAACCCGAAAGCTGAGCGGGATTTAATCCGCCAGAGTGGCTTACTGGGTCTGGCGATTCCTTCAGTCTATGGTGGTCAGGGCGCAGACTGGAGCACCATTTTTCAGACTATTCAGATCCTTGCCCGGGTGGACAGCTCCCTTGCCCATGTTTATGCGTTTCATCATTTATTGATTGCCACCGTACAGTTATTTTCACAACCAACGCAATATCAGGGTTGGTTTGAAGCAACGGCAAGGGAGCATCTGTTCTGGGGAAACACCCTGAATCCACTGGATAAACGTACCACTGCCCGGCAGATTTCCGAACATGAGTTTATTTTCCAGGGCGATAAAAGCTTTAGTTCGGGGTCGATCGATTCCGATATGCTGTTGTGCTCGGCCTATGACAGCAGTGAGAAATTACTGATTGGGGTGATTCCTACCAGCCGGGAAGGAGTCAGTTTCCTGGGGGACTGGGACAATATGGGACAGCGGCAGACAGACAGCGGTACCAGTCATTTTGAACAGGTAAAAATCCATCGAACCGAGTTACTGCTGAATCCCGGGCCTTTAAGTACGCCGTATGCCAGCTTGCGTCCTTTAATTGCCCAGCTGATTTTTGTGCATCTGTTTCTGGCGGTTGCAGAAGGTGCATTTCAGGTGGCTAGAGAGACCGTCTCCGGGCAACGGGCATGGTCAAAATCGCTGGTTGATCAGGCTGTAAATGATCCATTTACCCAGCGGCATTTTGCCGAATTTCATGTTCAGCTTGAAAGCGTCCGATTACTGACTCAAAAAGCGATTCAGGCTCTGCAGCAAGCCTGGGACATTGGAGCGGAGCTGACCGCTGAACAGCGTGGTGAGGCCGCCATTGCCATTGCTACGGCAAAAATAGCCGCAAGCAATACCTCATTGTACATCACACAGCATATTTTTCAGGTGATGGGCGCGCGTGCCACCACGGCCAGACTGAACCTGGACAGATTCTGGCGCAATGTCCGGACCCAGACCCTGCATGATCCGGTTGATTATAAATATCAGGAAGTCGGTGAGTGGGTATTGACTGGAAAAGTGCCTGATCCAGGCTTTTATTCGTGAGTTAAAATGGCAGGTTTCTGATCAATCCTCTGTATTTAGTCAGGGTTCATTTTTTTGTTCCTTCATCATACCCATAAAAGCAACAGATGAGATCAGCATATTGGCTACCGCAACACCACCGGTGATAGAAAATAAAGTCACCATCAGTCACTCTGGATAAAACATTGCCACCAGGAAGACGAGTGAATGGTTTTTCAGTGAATAATATACGCAACATATTGGTCTGATTGGTTCAATTGGATTGATGTGGATGCAACCGTTGTTTTTATAAAATTTACATGTCAGTCGTTACGGTTTTACAACGGATGTAAATTAAGCAAAGTACACGCCATGGTCTATAATTTTTAGCAATTCAATGCCTGTTTTCGATATGACGCATTTTTTCTGATCTGCTGATTTATATTTTTTAAGTTGATCGCTGTGTCTTATATTAGTGCGTTGTTCAGTGTTATTGTTCAGCGCCGTCAACAAATACAATTAAAATCCTGTCGTTGAGAAAATTCAATCTGCCTGAGTTGTTTAGGCATTAGATCCAGCCATGAAAAAAATCCCCCAGGCCGAGTCCAGGGGGAAATATCTGCATCATCACTGTTCTTATTTTTATTTATTGTTGTCTTTATCTGTCCGTTATTAAGCTGATTTTGCAGTGATCTGGCTCTGCTGTTGCTGTTCCAACTGTCTGACCAGCGGCAGGACCCTTTCACCGAAATATTCCACTTCTTCAATAAAGTGCAGGAAGCCTGACAGAATTAAATCGACGCCCACTGCTTTAAGTTCCACAATCCTTTCGGCAATTTGCTGAGGCGTGCCAATCAGATTGGTTTTAAAGCCATCGTTATATTGTACCAGGTCCTCAAAGGTGGATTTTGCCCAGTTGCCTTCTCCTTCCTTTGACGCTGCACCGGCTTCACGGGTGGCATCCCCAAAGGCATTGACGGCTTCAATATTGGCATTGTCGATGATTTCCTGAAGCACGGCTTTTGCTTCCTGTTCGGTATCCCGGGCAATGATAAAGGCATTGACCCCAATTTTGACCTCATGCTGATTGATCCGGGCTTTGTCACGGATGTCATCAATCTGTTTTTTAATTTCTTCCGGACTGTTGCCATTGGTGAAATACCAATCGGATACCCGGGAAGCCATATCCCGTGCCGCACGTGAACTGCCACCCTGGAATACTTCGATATGCGGTTGCTGTAGTGGTTTGGGTTTCAGCGTATAGTTCTTAAACTGATAATATTTGCCATCAAAACTATAGTTGTCGGTGCTCCAGATGCCCTTGAGGGTGCGGATGAACTCTTCTGAGCGGACATAGCGTTCATCATGTTCCGGCCATGGTTCACCAATGGCATCGAATTCACCACGGAACCAGCCGCTCACGACATTAATGGCCACACGGCCATTGGTCAGATAATCAATGGTGGCCAGTTGCTTGGCTGCAAGTGCCGGTTTCCACGGTCCTGGCAGAATGGCGGCAATCACTTTCAGTTTTTCAGTTTTAGCCAGCAGTGCATGGCTGAAACTGACCGATTCATGCTGATTTTCTGCGCCATAGCCTGCGGTAAAGCGGATCTGGGTCAGTGCATATTCAAAGCCGCTTTTTTCTGCAGCCTGGGCCAGGCGGATGTTGTAGTCGTAGCTCCAGTCCGTCCGCTGTTCGATATGACTCACCACCAGGCCGCCACTGACATTGGGCACCCAATAGGCAAATTTAATGGCTTGCTGTGATTGTTTTTTAGGCTGAGTCATGATGATTTCCTCTGTCAGATGCGGGTTGTTCAGGCCACCCGGTGTTTTGGGGTGTGCGTTGTGTGATGATGCAGGCGTGATTCAGCGGCATTCAGATCGGGCACTGCTGCTGAAGGCAGCACTTCATCCTGTTCAATCTGTTTGTTGATGCCCAATTGCTGGTTGGCCTGTTCAGTCCGGGTTTTGACGGCTTCGGCACGCCGACCCTTGGCCGGTGCCCATTCCAGAATGGGTAAGGCGCGGGCAATGGCCAGGGTAATGCGGTCACGAATCTGCGTACTTTTGATGCTGTATTCAGGGCTGAAGTCCCGGTCTGTGGCATATACGCCAATGGGTAAGGTCTGAGCCTGGAAAAAGCTGAACAGCGGACGCAACTGATGTTCAAGGACCAGCGCATGGCGATCACTGCCCCCTGACGCGGCAAGCAATACCGGAACATCCACCAGTGCGGTCGGTTCAACAAAGTCAAAGAAGTGTTTGAACAGGCCGGTAAATGACGCACGATACACCGGTGTTCCCACAATCAGGGCATCGGCGGCTTCCACTGCGGCCAGATCATTCTGAATACGCTGCGGCAATTGCTTCCGATAGATTGCGCCGCCCAGTAAATGCCCAATTTCACTGAATTTAATGAAATGAACATGAATGGGTGTTGCCTGTTGCAGTTCGTCCAGGATTGCTTGAACCAGGCTTTCTGTTTTGGAGGGATGATTTAAACCGCCGGAAACAGCGACGATGTTCAAGGGTTTTTGCTGTGAATCAGTAGACATACGGGCAACCTGAAATTGATCTCGGAATGCCATTTATTAATCAATATCCAGCCATGCACTGTAAAATAAGCAAAACAAGATTATTTATCAGTTTTTGAGATATTCAGGTCCCGGAGCTGAAATGATCTGAATTTTTTTAATATATAGTTGATTGTTAACATTATATTTAAATTTGCTATGCATTGCATTTTTGTGGATTTCTCTTATATTTAAAAATGATATTCAAATCCTGATTCTGGCCAATGCGCTGAATATTCAATTGACGCGATTGCCCCGAACATGCAATAAAAAGAGATATATGGTATGCCTGATGAAAGCAATCTGATCCGGTTTGAATATTGGATGACACTTTTTTTGAAAAATCGTTAATATGGAACTGGCCTCAATTGTTACCCTGCAGTTGGAATGAACCAGGAATCCTGCTTCGCTTATGAATATTTTAATTGTTGATGACCATCCACTGTTTCGCCATGCGCTGATTCAGGCCATACGCTACAGTTTGCCACAGGCGCAGATTTATGAAACTGCGGCGGTCAATGAGTTTTATGCCCGACTGGAAAGTGGCGCTGAGCCAGACCTGGTTTTACTGGATTTAAATCTGCCGGGTGCATCCGGATTTTCTGCCCTGGTTTATGTGCGGGCACAGTATCCTGCCATTCCGATTATTGTGGTCTCTGCCTATGAGGAACTTTCCATCATGCAGCGTGCCATAGCTCATGGTGCCGTGGGCTATATTCCAAAATCTGCACATCCGGGTCATATTGGCGAAGCGATTTGCCGGGTCATGGAAGGTGACGTCTGGCTGCCGGCCAATTTACCCGGCAACTTGCATTTTGACCCACGGGCAGCAGATGAAACGGCCCAGGCTGAACGAATGCAGTTACTGACACCGCAGCAGTTCCGGGTATTGATGATGCTGGCCGAAGGTCTGCTGAACAAACAGATTGCATATGAATTAAGTGTTTCAGAAGCCACCATAAAAGCACATGTTACGGCGATTTTCCGTAAACTCGGCGTCCAGAATCGTACCCAGGCTGTACTGGCAATTAACGCCCTGAATATTGAAGAGCGGCGTGTTTAGGATGGTCCGCAGATCGTAGTTAACTGATCGTGCTTTGTCATGGCTGATTACTGGAGAATCGAAATCCGGCCCTGGATCCCGACATAAAAAACCCGGCACAGGTTGCCGGGTTTTTTATGCATTGGTAAAGGTATATTTTTAAATTCAAGCCAGACAGTCCTGCTTAGGCGTCAGGTTATCGCAGTACAGGGGATTCAGTGCGCATTGTAAATCGTCAATCTGATCCTGGGTGACATGACCAGTGGATTTTAAATACTCGGCGACCCGGTCATCCCTTAGACCTAAAAATGCAGCATCATAAATGCCCAGATCAACAAACAGTGCGGCAGTTTCTAGACTGTTAAAACGATCCAGGAAAACATCATCACCATACATCAGGAAAATATGCTCATAGTCGGCCTGTGGATCCACTTTTAAGCGGCTGGCCAATGTTTCAGGTGCAGTTTTAATGAACAGTAAATCGGATAATTCATCGAATTGCGTCATATCCAGCTCATTCTGTCCTGACTTTACTTTACCCAGCCATGCTTTAAAGACCAATACAGCACCACCGCGTAACAGCATGCTCCAGATCTGGTGGCGGACTTCCTCATTCTGGCAGTCGCCTGCGCATTCTGCTTCCAGGGTCTGAATCAGTTTTGATTCCTGTTGTGAGAGTTTGTCAAACAGGCCCAGTCCCTGTGGATGATAGGCGGTCGGGCTAAATACATCAAAATTTAATTCTTCAAAAACCTGTAATGCCAATGGTACGGTACTCTGATACAGCGTATTGAGCGCCTTGATATGTATTTCATTTAATTTGCTGAATTTAAAAAGTGCCTGCCAGTCAATCTCCGGTAATATGGCATTGGCACCGTACTGGCGGTGAAATTGCTGGGTTTGATGCACTCCATTCGGGACTGCATGTTCTGAAATATTCATGGTGGCACTCCTGATTTCGTTACTGGTTCTGATCCTGTGTTTTTTACAATTTTTCAGCCTGAGCGCGCAGGCGTTTTAAAAACAGGCATTTTAAAATTGAATGTTATGCCTGATTTTATGGTTCAGGTGGAATGCAATAGATATACGACTAAAGTTCTATATGTGGCTAAAGCAATATTAATCTGATAAAAATCAGCTGACTGGAAATTGTAACCAGGTGTGCGGAAGTTTACTTACGTTTTTGATCATCTTTGCCATGGAAAATGTGTTAATGAAATTTTCAGTCAGTCACTTTCGTGCTTTTTATATGCAGAATGACAATGTTTTGCCGGATGCTGCAAATAAATTGCCATTTTGCTTAAATCTCTGTGAGATTCTGTATAAAAAATGCCTGAATCCAGTCGTAGTTCAATGGTCAGCCATCTGGCCATGTCCCCCTGTCCTGAGAGGCAACACTGGTCATCATCCGCTCGCTGTCAGCTTATGGATCTGATGATTCCGGTGGTTTTAAACCGGATAACCACGCGCGCAGTGCTGCCGGTTTGAGTGGTTTTCTGAACAACATGATCTCCAGCGCTTTGAGCCGCTGCGGAAGTTCAGGGTCAGAGTCTGCGGTGATCAACGCTACAGGCACTCCAGGCTGGCGGTGTTGCTGAATAAACGCCAGACCGGATTGTGGATGATCCAGATGCTGATCAACCAGCCAGACCTGTATCTGCTGTTGCTGAATGATCTGCAGCGCCGCCCCGGGTTCTGTTGCAGCCAGCACCTGATAACCCCATCTGGTCAGCAGGGCCGACATGCCCTGTAGAATGGTGTCATCATTATCCAGGCACAGAATGTGATAGGTGTGGGTTTTCAGCGGTATGGTCTGCATTGGCGCTGTCATGGTTTCAGGTCTGGCCAGTGGGACTTCAATCATGAAACAGGCGCCCTGACCTGAAGCAGAATAGACATGGACGGGATAATCAAGCAGTGAAGCCATGCGCTGTACAATCGCCAGTCCGAGTCCCAGCCCCTGTTCACCCCAGGGCGAGGTATGGCCACAGCGCTCAAATTCCCGAAACAATCTGATCCGCTGTTCTTCTGTAATCCCGGGGCCGGTGTCCCAGACACCAATGCGGATATGCTGTGGACGTTCAGCACAGCGCAGTACGCCGACAATGACCCGGCCTGTTGCGGTATAGCGCAGGGCGTTGCTGATAAAGTTCTGAATGATGCGCCGGATCCATTGCGGATCGGTATCAATCCAGCAGCTGGTTTCATGGACGCTCAGGGTGATATTGCGCTGTATGGCAATGGATTTAAATTGCAATTCCAGGTCCCGGAGCAAGGGCTGCAGTGCATAGGCCTGTCGTCTGGGTTGAATGCTGCCGCTTTCCAGCCGGGCAATATCCAGCAGCGCGGAAAGCATGCTTTCTGCACCATGCAGGGCACGATCCAGTTGTTGCAGGGTCTGTTGATCTTCACTGGACTGCGCATTCTGTTCAAGCACGGTACTGAACAGACGGGCAGCATGCATGGGCTGCAGCAAATCATGACTGGCCGCAGCAATAAAGCGGCTTTTTGACAGATTGGCCAGGTCCGCCTGTTCACGGGCCAGCTGTTGTTCTGTCAGTGCGTCCACCAGCTGGCGGGTCCGCTCCTGCACCCGAGCTTCCAGTATGGCTTCATTTTCACGGAAGGCGGTAATGTCGGCAAAGGTTGTGACAAACCCTCCTCCGCTAATTGGATGGCCACGCATCTGAATCACCCGTCCATCCTTACGTACCCGTTCAAATTCATGGGCACTGCCGGCTTTCATCCAGTGAATCCGCTTACGGACGTGTTCCTCCACGGAACCGGGACCGCATTCACCACGTTCAGCATTGTAGCGGATCAGATCAGCAATTGGGCAACCGACATATACCAGGTCCCTGGGATAATCAAATAAAGTCAGATATTGATGATTCCAGGAGACCAGGCACATCTGTTCATCGACCACACTCACGCCCTGAGTCATATGATCCATCATGGTCATGATCAGATTCTGATTAAAACGCTGCCATTGTGAAGCCTGATCCAGGATATTGGCAACCTGCCCCAATGCAAGGCCATTATTGACCATTGCTGTGGTTAACAGCGTCCGTGCTGATGCAGTACCAATGGTGCCGGCAAGATATTGTTCGGTAAAACGCCACCACATGCCATTGGCATGGCTGTTTGCATTGAGGCTCAGATGATGTGTACTGCAAAACTGCCGGAACGCATGCATGGTATGCGCCTTTCCGGTAATGCGCTGTGCCAGGGCAATCAGGTCACCGACCTTTAAACGGGTGATATCGTGCTGTAAATAGCTTAAATCCCCGGAAGTTTGCTGAGTGAGCAGTGACCGGGTGTCATCATGCGTCTCATAATAAAAAAAGTTTTCTGCCTGAATCTGTTCTGCAATCCCGGGACGGTAAATTCGTGAGACCCAGATATACAGCAGAATATTCAGGCCGAGTGCCCAGCTGACACCGTGGGTCAATGGGGCAAACGATGCAAAACCGAGCAGGGCTTCAGGCCTGAGCCATGTCATTCCCAGTGGCCCCTGTTGCAGGAACTGATGGGCGAAATGACCATATTCCGGGGAAAGGCTGCGTAAAATGGTGGGCAGCAGCAGGGTATAGCCCCATAAAATAAACCCGGCAACCAGTCCGGCGTAAACGCCCTGACGACTGCCGCCACGCCAGTACAGGCCACCGATCAGGGCCGGGGCGAACTGGGCAACAGCACTGAATGCCAGCAGACCGAAAGTGGATAACTGGTCAATATCATTAAAGAAATGAAAAAACAGGAAACCCAGTAGCATCACCGCCAGAATACAGATCCGGCGGGTCAGTTTGAGTACCTGAGGCAGGTGCTTATGATGACGGGGCAGCATGTTGAACCGCCACAGGGTCGGAATGATCAGGTCATTGCTGAGCATGATTGAAAGCGCCACGGAAGAAACCAGCAGCATACCGGTGGATGCAGAAAACCCACCCAGGAAGGCCAGTAAAGTCAGCCATTGCTGATCATAACTGAGCGGCAGTGACAGCACTGCAACATCGGGAATGCTCAGATAGTTGGGTGTGGCATGCAGTGCCCAGCTGGCAATGGGCACAATGGCAAAAATGGTTAAAATCAGATAGGCAGCAAACCAGCGGGAAGCACCCCGGATATGCTTTTCATCCTTTAACTCCACCACAGCCACATGAAACTGGCGTGGCAGACAGATCATGGCCAGGCCTGCCAGCAGGGTCTGTATCCAGAAGGTTTCGGGCACTCCGGACCGCTGGACCTGCTGAAATATCTGTGCAGTATCAGCGGAAATCTGCACAATATTCTGTGGGTTTTCAAAGATAAAGAAAAACGCAACACAGAGCAGGGCAAACAGTTTGACAAATGATTCAAGGGCCACGGCCAGCATCAGCCCGCCGTGTTGTTCTGTACTGGCAATCTGACGGGTACCGAACATCATGGCCAGGATGGCCAGCACAGCTGTCAGGGTCAACACGCCATTGGTTGTGGTGGAAACCAGCTGAGTATTGGTGTCCAGCATTACCGACGCACTCAGGGCAATGGCCCGCAGCTGTAAGGCCAGATAGGGAATAATGGCAATTACCGCAAGGATGGTGACCAGCGAGGCCAGCGCACCGCTTTTGCCATAACGGGCAGCAATAAAATCGGCAATGGATGAAATGGCATGATGTTGCCGGATTCGTCCCAGTCGGCGCCAGATGTCATAGCCCAGCCCGATAAACAGCAGTGGCCCCAGGTAGATGGGCAAGAACAGAATACCCTCACGGACCGCGGCACCGGTTGCACCGTAAAATGTCCAGGATGAGCAATATACCCCCAGCGTCAGGCTGAAAAGCAGCATGCGGCCACGCGAACCCAGTCGGCTGGCATGTCTTTCACCAAAGAAAGCGCAGGCGAATAAAATCAGAATATAGACGGCCAGTACGCCAATAATCAACCAGCTGTTCATAGGCACTACGGTTAAAAATTCAGAAACCATGATAACGCATCGTGGTCCGGCTGCAGCTATGCTGGTCAGAATTTAACGACCAAAGTCTAAGTTACGGGTGGTATCTAACATTGTTAAGCTGGTCAGTGAATAAAAGCAACGATATAAAAAATGCAAAACAGTAACTACGGATAAGGTGATGAATACAATGGACAAGGAGTCGCGTTATGGATGAAAAGCAGGTTGAGGCAATTTTACGAAATCCCGGATTTCAGGATATGGTGGCCAGGAAAAGCCGGCTCAGCTGGATACTGACCGCCATTATGTTATTTGTTTATGTCGGATTCATGCTGCTGGTGGGCTATGACAAGGCATTGTTAATGCGACCTTTGAATGGAACAGTGATCACGCTGGGTATTCCATTGGGTCTGGGCATTATTGTGCTGTCCTTCTTGCTGTGTGGAGTGTATGCCTACATCACCAATCATCAGCTGGATCAGTTGACGCAGGACGCCATCAGGGAAGTGGAGGCCATTGCCGATGAGCAAGGGAAAAAATAAGATGAAATGGAATGCATTCAAACATAAAGTCATTGGGGCATCCGCATTGTTATATGCCGGAGTGACACTGGCAGCGCCGGATCTGGGCGTGGCAGAACAGCAGGCAACCAACTGGCATGCCATTATCATGTTTATTATTTTTGTGGGGCTGACGCTGTTTATTACCCGCTGGGCCGCAAAGCAGACCACAAATAATCGTGATTTTTATACGGCTGGCGGAGGAATTTCCGGTTTTCAGAATGGCCTTGCAATTGCAGGCGACTATATGTCGGCAGCATCCTTTCTGGGGATCTCGGCCATGGTGTTCAGTTCAGGTTTTGACGGCTTACTGTATTCACTCGGGTTTATGGTTGGCTGGCCTGTTGTATTATTTTTAGTGGCGGAACGCTTGCGTAATCTGGGGAAATACAATCTGTCGGATGTGGTGTCCTTTCGACTCGCGGAAAAGCCGGTCCGGACCCTGGCTGCGGTCAGCTCACTGGTGGTGGTTGCTTTTTATCTGATTGCGCAGATGGTGGGTGCCGGCCAGTTAATTAAACTTTTATTCGGTCTGAATTATAATTTTGCTGTGATCATTGTGGGGTTGCTGATGATGGCCTATGTCATTTTTGGTGGCATGCTGGCGACCACCTGGGTGCAGATTATTAAGGCGGTCATGCTGCTGTCCGGTGCCACATTCATGGCGCTGATGGTGATGCACTCGGTGGGATATAACTTTTCGAATATGTTTTATCAGGCCATTGAGGTTTATGGTCAGGTGCGCAATATCAGTTTTGAGGAGGCAGCGAAGATCATGGGGCCTGGCAGCCTGGCAGCCAATCCGATTGACGCTTTGTCGCTGGGGCTGGCCTTAATGTTTGGAACGGCCGGTTTACCGCATATTCTGATGCGGTTTTTTACCGTGAAGGATGCAAAGGAGGCGCGCAAGTCTGTGGTGGTTGCGACCGGTTTTATTGGCTATTTCTACCTATTGACCTTTATTATCGGTTTTGGTGCCATTCTGTTTGTGTCCAATAATCCGCAGTTTCTGGATGTTGCCAGAGCTGCTGTGACTGGAAAGCTTGAGCTGGTCGGTGGCAATAACATGGCCGCGGTGCATCTGAGTGATGCGGTGGGCGGTGATCTGTTTATGGGCTTCATTTCTGCAGTGGCGTTTGCAACCATTCTTGCGGTGGTTGCCGGCCTGACCCTGTCCGGGGCTTCGGCAATTTCACATGATTTATATGCCAACGTATTTAAAAAAGGCAGGACCACGCCTGAGTCTGAATTGCGCATGTCCAAAATTGCAACGCTCGGACTTGCCGTTTTTGCCATGATCCTGGGTATTTTATTTGAAAAACAGAACGTTGCCTTTATGGTGGGTCTGGCATTTGCAGTGGCTTGCTGTGCCAGTTTCCCCATTCTTGTGCTTTCCATGTTCTGGAAAGGTCTCACCACACGCGGGGCGGTTGTGGGGGGTGTTGCCGGCCTGGTCACTGCAGTGACTTTAATCATTCTGTCTAAGGCAGTGTGGGTGGATACCCTGAATATTTCAGAAACTCCGGTCAATCCATTCAATGGCCCGGCGATTTTCGCCATGCCGCTGGCGTTCTTCTGCTGCTGGTTGTTTTCGGTTACAGACCATTCAGCACGTGCTCAGGCGGAACGCAAAGCGTTTGATGCACAATTTGTACGTTCAATGACAGGGATTGGTGCATCCGGTGCATCAGATCACTGACTGAGTGACGGGCGCAGCAATCTAAAATGGGGCACTGATCCTTAGCGTTTAAAAAGTTCAGCGCCTCATGATGAATCTTATAGGTCTGCCCCGGCATGGTCTTCTCCTCTGCCGGCTGATCGACTGTGGCTGATGGGCGGTTATATTTAAGATTACACTTTCTGTACCTGCCATTGATCAGATCAGCCACCAGCCTGCTGTCTGTTCTGCGGCTGATTATGCTAATGTTAATTTCATGACAAAAATAACATGGATAAGACATGCAGATCCTTGCTGATTACTGGAAAGCTGTTAAATCATTACCTTCCGTCTGGCTCCTGCTGGTCCAGTTCTTTATTCTGATTTTATCTGCGACAGGTTTGCACAGTCGGAACTATCAGGCATTTATCTGGGCGCTGGGGGTACTGGCATTACTCATTATTGCAAAAGTTATTCGCCAAACCCCGGTTTTTACTGCACTGGGGCTGTTTTTTGTCAGTGGTGCCTGCCTGTTTTCCTTTTTTATTCTGATCGGTTATAGCCCGACATATATTCAGGTAGCAGCACATCTGTTCGAGGCAATGGCTTATTTCTGTGCGGCTTATGGGCTGTTGCGTTATATGTTTGCCGATCGCTATGTGACCAAAGATGAGTTATTTGCTGCAGCTGCGGTATTTACGTTGATTGCCTGGGCTTTTGCATTCTTATACAGCGTGTGTCAGATGCTGGTGCCTCACAGCTTTATGAATACAATGCATCCCGGGGTTGATCAGAACTGGCTGGATCTGTTATTCCTCAGTGTCAGCCTGCAGTCCGCAACAGGATTGTCGGATTTAATGCCTGTAAGTGCCGCCGCCCGGGTGATTGCCATGTTGCAGATGTTTGGCGGGGTGATGTATCTGGCACTGGTCGTTTCCCGCTTAATCAGCCTGCATTATATTGCCAAAAATTCTGACTGATGAGCATGACTGAAATTTACAGTAAGCAAACTGTTGATTAAATTCACTTAAATTATAATGCAATCAGCGTCCATCTGATGTTCTGCCGGACTCGCTTTTTTTCACTGCGGTGAATGCCTTTTATTGCCCGAACGGGTATGTCTTTTGACTATAAAAAAATGGGGGAATTATGCCTTCCACAAAGACATCCTGGTTTTCAAATGTGAAACCCAATGTTTTTATCAGCACGGTTACAATTATTGTGATTTTTCTGGCCGTGATTCTGTTTGACCCGAGTGGTTTTGAGACACTCACCAAAAGCCTGAATCAGTCAATTATTGATTCATTCAGCTGGTTCTACGTATTGGCTGTTGCCTTCTTTTTAATCTTACTGATGTTCATGGCGCTGTCAGACATCGGTAAGATTAAACTGGGGCCGGATCACAGTATGCCGGAGTACAGCAATGCATCTTGGTTCGCCATGCTGTTTACTGCCGGCATGGGTATCGGGCTGATGTTTTTTGGTGTTGCAGAGCCGGTTATGCATTATGTCAGTCCGCCATCGGGAGAGGGCCAGACGGTACAGGCGGCTCAGGATGCCATGCGGATCACCTTTTTTCACTGGGGGCTGCATGCCTGGGCAATTTATGCCGTGGTGGGACTTGCACTGGCCTATTTTTCCTTCCGTCATCACTTGCCACTGAAAATCCGTTCTGCACTTTTCCCACTGATCGGAAAGAAAATTTATGGGCCCATCGGTGATGGTGTTGATACATTTGCCACACTGGGTACGGTCTTTGGTGTTGCTACAACGCTGGGTTTTGGTGTGACTCAGATTAATTCCGGTCTGAATTATCTATTTGGATGGCCACAAGGTACGGGCATACAGGCTGGATTAATCATCTTTGTGACGGCACTGGCTTCGCTGTCGGTTGCTTTTGGCCTGGATAAAGGCATTAAACGGCTTTCTGAATTAAATCTGTTGCTGGCTGTATTGCTGCTGATTTTTGTATTCTTTGCCGGCGCTTCCATTCATATTCTGCAGGCGACCATCCAGAACGCAGGACAATACGTTTCCAGCCTGTTCAGCATGACCTTTAATTTGTATGCCTATCAGCCCAATGGCTGGATAGGCGGCTGGACCATTATGTACTGGGCCTGGTGGATTTCCTGGTCACCATTTGTCGGCATGTTTATTGCCCGGGTGTCCCGTGGTCGCAGTATCCGTGAATTTATTGTCGGTGTGTTGCTGATTCCGACCGGTTTCACCCTGATATGGGTGGGTTTTATGGGCAATGCTGCGCTTACTTCCATTATGCAGGACGGTCATGGCACGCTGATTACTGCAGTACAAAAGGACTCATCGGTTGCATTATTTGAGTTTCTGACCCATCTGCCTTTTGCTGGAATCACCAGTTTAATTGCCACGGTACTGGTGATTTTATTCTTTGTGACCTCTGCAGATTCCGGTGCGCTGGTAATTGATTATCTGACTTCAGAGACAGAAAACTCACCGCTGTGGCAACGTCTATTCTGGACTGTTCTCATTGCAGTGCTGGCGATTCTGCTGCTGATGGCCGGTGGACTGGCTGCATTACAGTCTGCAACCATTATGAGTGCATTGCCATTTACACTGGTGATGCTGTTGCTCTGTTGGGGACTGATCCGGGCATTGCGGCTGGATGCACTGAAAATACGGGCGTTACAGGATGCACGAATTACCCCAAGGGCGATACAGAACCCAAGAAGCTGGCAACAGCGTTTAGGCCTGATCATGCATTATCCTCATCATCTGCAGGAAGTTCATGCGTATATTCAGCAGGATGTACGTAAAGCCTTTGAGAGTATTCAGCGCGAATTCAAACGCCGTGACCTGATGGTGCATATTCAGGAGGTTGATCAGGGCCTGCAGCTGAAAGTGGATCACCAGGATGAATTCAATTTCATGTATAAAGTGATTGCCCGTGAAATTACGGCGCCGGGCTTTATGCTGCATGCTGATGAGCTACCACAGCATGATTTTTATCAGGCGGAGGTTTTCTTAAGGGAAGGCGGTCAGAACTATGATGTCATGGACTGGACCCAGGAAGACTTACTGCAGGATATACTGGATCAATATGAGCGGCATCTGCATTTTCTGAACGTGGTCAGAAATTAAACATAAAAAAAGGACTCCTCCAGGAGTCCTTTTTTATACGCTTTCCAGAAAATCAGAAGCGGAATTTTGCATTCAGACCAATGGACTGAGTGTCCATGTTTGAACCTTTTTCAGCATTGGCATTGACATAACTTGCACCTACCGCAACAGCCGGCGTGATGAAGTAGTTGACGTTTGCACCCCAGGCAGAATCCGGTGTGCCGTCAAAGCTGGATTTTGCAAAGGACGCACCAACGCTTAACTGTGGGTTCAGGTACAGGTCAGTTTTTAACTGATAGGCTGTGTCTTCGCCATAGACCAGACCGGTTTCAAAACCGACTGCCATGTTGGTGCCATCAATATTACCCACATATTTGGTACGTGCAGTAATGGCATCCTGGTCTTCACCAATGGTTGCAGACTCACCGACTGCTTTTACAATACCGTTTTTCAGAATACCGAAAGTATCCAGCGAGTTCTGATCAGCAACATTGGTATAACCAACTGCAACCAGGAAGTTCGGTACAACAACAGCACCGACTTCAAGCGCATAACGGTCGCCGTTGTCATCACGGTTGACCTGATTTGCACCATCAAATTCAGTTTTTGTATGGCTGTAAGACAGGCTTGCATAGACAGGAACATATTTAGTCGGGAAATACGCTTCACCTTTGGCACCAAAGGTATGTGCTTCAAGTTCTTCGCCATTACTGTCATGAGTTGCATAGTTATAACCCAGGGAAACACTGGAAGCCTGATTTAAAAACGCTGCTTCGGCAAGGGGGCCTTTTGAAGAGTCAACATCTTTCAGGTAATAAGTTCCGGCAACTGAACCTGTAAAATCTTTGTCATTTACAGTGGTGTCCAGATACTCAGACTGACCCTGTACTTCAAATTGATATGCCTGAGCACCAGTCATCGCTAATAATACAGCAGTGGCTAAACCGAGTTTTTTCATAAACATTTCCATAGGTTGAAATGGGTTAAATGTTCCTCATTATATTGTAACAAATTATTAGGTCAATGATGTATAAGGACATTGAGGCTTTGAGTTTTTACGCTGAATCTGTTATAGATCAAAAAACATACAGTCGAATATTGATCTGTCAACCTATAAAAATATGATGAATAACAATGAAATAAAATAATATGCTGATGTTGATCCACGTAATTTGCTGGCAATAGACGATTCTTAATCATTGGATTATCCTATTATATTGATTGAATTAAATCATATTAGTCCTTAAATTAAGGAGCAAATTCACAAAAAATTAATGATTATGTGTTAGATGTTGCCACCTTTGCGGCTAAATATTGATGGATATGCACAGCTGATTCAGGTCAGCAGCAGTGTTTCGGAGTTTTTACATACGGATTTCCGTGTGAACAGTTTTTTATATGAAAATTCAACTTATTTTACATTGAAAGCCGGCTGGAACGTTCTGCACTGAAATGGATGGGCTCTGCGCCAGAAAACGACATGCCGAATGAAGAAAACTCACCATTTTTTACACTGTGCTTTTATGGAGTCCGTTGGTATGGCACGGACATGAGCAGATAAAACATATAAAAAAAGCCCGGTCAATTGGGGGTGGCCGGACTGGAAATGGATGTTTATATGGGAGAAACATCCGGAGGAAGACGGGACAGTTGATCATGCGGGGGGATTGAAAACAGCACTGATCTTCTGTATGGAGCCATTATCTCCCAATGAGAAAATAAAATAAAACAGAGAAAAATCATGTTAATTATCTGGTTTTTCGATAGTGTGCCTTGCTATTGTTCTGATTGCCTCTGGCAGGTCGGCAAAGTCATGAATGACCGCATGTGCCTGTGAATGAATTTCTGTGGAATCCCTGGCATATTTAACCGCATACATGCCGGCACCGATTGCCCCCTGAATATCGGCAAGTTCGTTATCCCCCACGAAGATACATTGTTCAGGCTGTACCGCCAGCCGGGCACAGGCCAGCTGAAAAATCTCAGGATCCGGCTTGCGTAGATTGACCGCTTCAGAAACAATGACGGTGGAAAAATATCGGTTGAGGCCTAAATGATTAAAATTATTTTCCTGAAAAGGGCTTTTGCCATTGCTGATTAGTCCAGACAGGTAGCCTTGTCGGGAAAGGTCAGCCAGGGTTGCTGCAACATTTGGATTGGCCGTACAAAACCGCTGAAACTGACTGAGATAAATACTGACCAGTCGGTTGACTGTGTCCGGAATGGGAAACTCCTGTTTCAGCTGCCGGTATACCTGATCTTTCCACACAGAACCTGCGGCATCCAGTTGTATAAAACGATGCACATATTTCTGTACGGTCAGCTCATCAAATGCAAAACACTGTGTAGCCTGCCATTTACAATAATCCATCAGTGCGGCCTGCCGATTCAACAGGGTTTCATCCAGGTCAAATAGAATTGCAGTAAACGGCGGTTCGCTATTCATAATCAAATTCTGTAATATTACGCAACATGGTTAAAAATAAGACGACTTCACTGCGGAAGCCGTTGGTCTATGAGGCAGATGGCATGCGGTCTGGGTTACATACAGAGCAGATCAGTAAGCGACTCTTTTTGTTTATGTCGCTGATCATTATTTCCTTATTATGTATCTCTGTCCCCCTGATTGTGAGCAGTTATCAGCAATATGTCAAAACAAAACAGGCACTGATTGATATTCAGAGTCTGAGGGTGTTTGCTGAGACTTCAAATAAGATTTCCCGGGAGCGGGCGCCTTCCAACAGGGCGATGTCCAGTCCGCCGGAGACATTGCCGCAGAGAAGGCAGGAATTGGCTGAATATCGACAGGAAGTCGATCAGCAGATTGAAAGAACGGTGAAAACCCTGGATCGGGCCGGGCTGCATCATCTTGCCCGCGCTGTGAATTATCAGTTAAAGAAAGACTTGCGATCGGCCCGAACCGTTGTGGATGCCTATCTTGCAATGCCACAGGCTGCAAGAACATCCGCTCAGATGGATCGGGCGATTTTATCGCTTTTTAATGCCTGGGACAGTTGTCGGGCCATTTTTAAACAATTGATTGTTCAGTCCAAAAGTAAGAACAGTGAAGTCACCAATTATTCAATCCTGATTCTGATTCTGGCTGATCTGCGTGATCAGGCAGGACGTGTGGCATCCAACATTATGGCGCCGGTCACTTTTTCTGAGAAAATGCCCAGAAGAAATTATGCACATTCATTACAGACACAATTACAGGCCAGATATCTGTGGGGGCTGATTGACACCATTCAGCCGGAGAAGGCAAAAACTACTGAATATTTCCGACTGCATCAGCGGGTGAAATCTGAGTTTCTGGACCAGGGTATTCCGATCATCACCAGGCTGATGCAGGAGAGCAAAGATAATCAATCCTACTATTTAAGCGGTACACAACTGACCGAAGCCGTGGTGGATAAACTTGTGACCGTCATTGACCTGCAGACTTATCTGCTGGACTTCAATATTGCTGAGGCAAAGAAGAAAATGCATAGTGCCCAGCGACAGTTTGTGATTACTCTGTTTATTACCGGTTTTTCTTTGTTGCTTGCATTATTCACTATGATTTATACGCGCAGGAAGATTTTTTCGCCATTACTTCAGGCCCGGACATTAATTCTGGATTTATCTGATGCATCAGGTGAAGCGCTGCACGACGACCCGCAACGCAATCGTCTGAATGGAGAAATGGCATCATTATTTTCGGCTATTCACAGACTGCAGCGCAAACTGAAACAGCGTGATGTACTGGAATTTCAGCTGAAAAATATTGCCAATACCGATCCATTAACCGGGGTATCCAACCGCCTTGCATTGAAGGAATATCTGAAAATTCTCAAGCATCAGCCGCAGAAATTTCTGACCATGAGTCTGATGGTGATTGATATTGATGACTTCAAGCAGGTCAATGATCATTATGGTCATATTATGGGCGACCAGGTGATTACCACCATTGCCGGGCAATTGAAGACCAGCGTGAAGGCATCTGATCTGATTGTACGTTTTGGTGGGGATGAGTTTCTGATTTTATCGGAAGACATGCTCCGGGAAGAGGCTTTGCAGATCGCTGAGCGCATCCGCATGGTTGTGTCCGAAACGGAAATCTGTAATGAACAGTCGGGTCGGCCCATCCGGGTTTCAGTCAGTATTGGTGTGGTGGTCGGAGCGAAAAACTGGATGGAGTTACTGGAAAAAGCAGATCAGTCATTGTTCAGGGCCAAAGCAAAAGGAAAAAATGCAGTGGCCGGCTAAACTGCTGATATTTTGCGGTGACGTCTCTGAAAGGCTGAATTATAGTCAAACCACCTAACTATTCATACACTTGATTTGATTCAAACTATTGGCTATCAATTAATTTTTTGTACTTTTGAATCATGGATGGTTGTCCTACCGTGGGGCGACATGGATGTCGCCGTTGGGCGGACTTGCGCTGCCTTCAAAGCAGTGCTTTATAGTTGCTCAGGATGTACCCCTCGCCCAGCAGAAGATTTTTGTCATCTTTTCATCTCTGAAAAGTGAAGTATCGCCTACGCAAACTTATCCAAACTTTCAAAGCAAAATGTGGCAATGAAAGCTTTTTTATAATTAAACAATTCGTTTTCTCATGTAATTGATTTAATTAAAAATATTAATAAAGAGAAATTATATTCATGTGTGTGGGTTTTTTGACAGGTTGACTGTGTTGTATGCATTCAGAAAAAATAGGTTATTAAAAACATAACAGCAATAAAAAATGATGCATGCAGCATCATTTTATCATGGCACTGAAATAAAAAACTAGGGGCTGTAGTAGATTAGTATTGTGATAGTCTACTTTTATGAAGATAACCAGATGTAAATTAAATAAAAAAACTCAAAGAAAGCTGTTGGAGTTTTTTATTGCTGAAGTAACGGCCAGAACTGCTGCTGATTTACTTGGAATACAACCTAATTCTGCTGCATTGTTCTATAAGAAAATTCGTCAAGTCATTATGTTTCATCTTGATCGGGATGCCATGGAAATATTTGATGGGCTTATCGAACTTGATGAAAGCTATTTTGGTGGTTCCCGCAAAGGAAAACGTGGTCGGGGAGCTGCGGGCAAGGTGATCGTGTTTGGTTTGCTAAAGCGACATGGCAAAGTTTATACCATCATTGTTCCTGACACCAAATCTAAAACATTAATGCCTGTAATCACAAAGAAAATTACACCTGACAGTATTGTTTATACTGACCATTGGCACAGCTACAATGCACTGGACATTGCAGGATTCAGCCATCATAGAATCAATCACTCAAGCCATTTTGCTGATGGATTAAATCATATTAATGGTATTGAGAATTTTTGGAATCAAGCAAAAAGAGTCCTTCGAAAATACAATGGAATTGACCGAAATGCCTTTCCATTGTTTATTAAGGAATGTGAATTTAGATTTAATTATGGTAGTCCAAAACAACAGTTAAAAATTCTGTTAAATTGGACTGGAATTTAACCTTATCTACTACAGCCCCAAAAACTATTTCAGCAAGGGCTTTAAGAATTTTGCAGTATGTGAAACTTTTGATTTCACAACCTGTTCAGGTGTGCCTTCTGCAATAATCTGGCCGCCTCCGGTACCACCTTCCGGCCCCAGATCCACAACCCAATCGGCTGTTTTAATTACATCCAGGTTATGCTCAATCACCACAATGGTATTGCCCTTGTTGCGCAGCTCATGCAGGATATCCAGCAGCTTGGCAATATCATGAAAATGCAGTCCTGTAGTCGGTTCATCCAGAATATACAGGGTTTTACCGGTGTCGCGTTTGGCCAGTTCCCGTGCCAGTTTGACACGCTGAGCTTCACCGCCGGACAGTGTGGTTGCTGACTGCCCAAGACGGATATAACCCAGCCCAACCTGATGCAGTGTTTCCAGGCGGCGGTGAATCACGGGAATCGCTTCAAAGAAATGCATGGCATCTTCAACGGTCATTTCCAGCACATCAGAGATATTTTTACCCTTATAACCGACTTCCAGGGTTTCCCGGTTGTAGCGTTTACCATGGCAGGTATCGCAGGGTACATACATATCCGGCAGGAAGTGCATGGCCACCTTGATCATGCCATCCCCCTCACAGGATTCACAGCGACCGCCTTTGACGTTAAATGAGAAACGACCTGCACTGTAACCACGTGCCCGGGCTTCGGGGGTCTGGGAAAACAGCTCACGGATCGGGGTAAACAGACCGGTATAGGTGGCCGGATTGGAACGTGGTGTACGCCCGATTGGACTCTGGTCAATATCCACCACTTTGTCCAGAAATTGCAGGCCCTCAATGGAATCGAATTTTTCCGCAGTCAGCGTGGTTGCACCATTGAGCTGAGTTGCTGCCAATGGCAGTAAGGTTCGGTTGATCAGCGTGGATTTACCTGAACCGGATACGCCGGTGACACAGGTCATAATCCCCAGTGGAATGGTCAGGTCGACATTTCTGAGATTGTGGCCGGATGCACCCATCAGTTTAATCTGCTGTTCCGGTTTGGGGGGCTGGGTACGCTGTTCCGGGACCGCAATTTTTAATTTGCCGGAAAGATATTGCCCGGTCAGTGAGTTTTCATTTTTTGCCAGTTGTTCATAGGTCCCTTCGGCAATCACATGTCCGCCATGTATGCCCGCACCCGGACCGATATCAATAATATGGTCCGCTGCACGAATGGCATCTTCATCATGTTCGACCACCAGTACGGTATTGCCCAGATCACGCAAACGCACCAGGGTGTCCAGCAGACGGTCATTGTCACGCTGGTGCAGGCCAATGGACGGTTCGTCCAGTACATACATGACGCCCATGAGTCCTGCCCCGATTTGTGATGCCAGACGGATCCGCTGAGCCTCACCACCGGACAGGGTTTCGGCAGAACGTGAAAGACTGAGGTAGTTCAGCCCGACAGAGACCAGGAAATGCAATCGTTCACGGATTTCCTTAAAGATTTTATCGGCAATTTCACCTTTGGCCCCCGTTAAATTCAGCCCGCGGTAATAACTTTCTGCATCGCCAATCGACATTTGAGTAATTTCAGCAATGGTCTTGTCCTGAACACGGACATTGCGTGAAATTTCATTCAGGCGTGAACCGCCACAGGCGTCGCAGGCGGCATTGGAAAGATACTGAGCCAGGTCATCCCGGACATAGTTGCTTTCCGTTTCACGATAACGGCGTTCCAGATGCGGTATCACACCTTCAAAAGGCTGAATGCGATTGTGCTTGCGTCCGCGTTCATCAACATAACTGAGATCAATTTTTTCTTTGCCGGTGCCATACAGAAATTTTTTCTGGGTGTCTTTATCCAGTTCATTCCACGGCGTTTCCAGTGAAAAACTGAAATGCTCTGCAACTTTCTGAATCATGCTGTAATAATACGGACGCTGGCGGTCCCAGCCACGGATGGCCCCCTGGCTGATGGACACCTCAGTATTCGGAATGAGTTTTTCGGCACTGAAATGACTGCGGGTGCCCAGGCCATCGCAGACTGGACAGGCACCAAAAGGATTATTGAATGAGAACAGACGGGGTTCCAGTTCAGCAACTGCCCGATCACATTTCGGGCAAGAGTGTTTTGCCGAAAAAATACGATCCGGTTGTTCACCGTTCATCCATGCCAGAATGGCAAGATCACTGCCTAAGCGCAGTGCTGTTTCAAATGATTCAGCAATGCGGTTTCCCAGGTCATCGCGGACCTTAAAACGGTCAACCACCACTTCAATGGTATGTTTTTTCTTTTTATCCAGTTCTGGTGGTGTGTCGATATCAATAATTTCACCATCGACCCGGGCACGGACAAAACCCTGTCCCTGAAGCTGTTCGAACAAATGGGTATATTCACCCTTACGCTCACGGATTATCGGAGCAAGCAGCATTAAGGCGGTACCTTCTTCCAGCGCTTTTACGGCATCCACCATCTCTGTCACGGTTTGTGCCACCATGGGTAAACCATGCTCGGGGCAGTAGGGTGTGCCGACACGTGCATACAGCAGACGCAGGTAGTCATAGATTTCGGTGATGGTGCCGACAGTGGAACGCGGGTTATGGCTGGTGGATTTCTGTTCAATGGCAATGGCCGGGCTCAGGCCTTCAATGGAATCCACCTCGGGTTTTTCCATCTGGGACAGGAACTGGCGGGCATAGGCCGACAGGGATTCCACATAGCGGCGTTGCCCTTCGGCGTACAGGGTGTCAAATGCAAGGGAGGATTTTCCTGAACCCGAAAGCCCCGTAATCACCACGAATTTGTCCCGAGGGATATCAAGGTTCACATTTTTTAAATTATGGGTGCGTGCGCCTCGAATACGGATATGACTCTGGTTCATAAAACATCCCGGGAATAATCAATGGAAGGTTAGGGGGTGGCATTTCATGCTTGCTGCTCAGCTCAGCGGTTTATGCGTTGTCAACTGACCTTATATGATAGCGATTTAAAATTGTTCAAGTTGTAAAAAATAATTTTGAGCGACATTTTGTGTCGGATACATACGTCATTTGCAGAATTTCAGCAGGTTTCAAGGGCAGAATGGAAATCCGGATTGAAAAATGCCGGCATTTACGGCATAAATCATGTGGATTGATGTGAATGATTCATGATGGTTATAGCCGGGGAAATCAGATGATTGCTGCTAAAATTCTCATTGCACTGATTGCAATTTTACATGTCTATTTCCTGGTGCTGGAAATGTTTTTATGGGAACAGCCAAGGGGCTTGAAGGCATTTGGCAATACGCCTGAAAAAGCCGCGATCACCAGGGTGCTGGCTCAGAATCAGGGCCTGTATAATGGTTTTCTCGCTGCAGGACTGTGCTGGTCACTTTTTGCTCCTGCTGGTGAGGCAACAGCGCTGGCAAACTTCTTTCTGGCATGTGTACTGATTGCGGGAATTTACGGTGCGATGACTGCAAGTAAAAAGATTCTATATATTCAGGCCTTGCCGGCACTGGTGGCAATCATCGTGGTGAATCTCAACTGATAGGTTACTGGCATGCACGAACTGAGACGTCTTTACCACGTTACGGGAATTGGGCCGGATAAACAATATCTTACTTATTAGCATGCCAGTGAAAATGTTCGTTCAAAAACCGATTCCACATGTTCAAAAGCGAATGTCCGGGCCATCTCATGATGCTGACGTGCATAAAAATTGACTTCATTTTCCAGGGTCTGCAGAAAATCATTATAGGTCTCTTCAAAGTCATGCAAATCCAGCAGATCAAGACCTTTTGACAGGTGACAATTATAGCGATTGATAAATTTCAGCATTAAGCCCTGAATGTGCCTGTTGGTAAAATAAATCAGATAGGTGGCAGCAGAACCACAGTGCTGACAGCCCTTTTCCAGGTAAATTTCTTCATTGTTCAGCCAACAGCATTGCAGGGTGAAAAATGCACGAATGGCTTCAGTGCCCAGGTTATGTTGTTGCATCATGGTACCTCGCAGGAAAAGCAATACAGCAATCGGGAGTTTAATGCGATAAAGTTAATGATAATTGTTATCATTTATTGTGTTGAATTTTTCAGTCAATGTCCAGTACTTAAATGAGATTTGTTGCAGAATTTGTATCTGAAAATTTGATTTATATTTTAAAAATAATTCTTTGCCTGGCCGTGCAGGCAGTGGGTCAGTAAACAGCGATGAGCTGTTGCTGAATAACCATTCAGAAGCTCAGGCATTTTTATCCTGCGATCCTGTCAGACCTGGGGCCTGCTGAAATAGACATGCCGGCAGCGTAGCGGGAATGCTTCCCGGCACTGCGCAGAGGGATGGATTAATCCAGTCCTGGCCACTGTCGCTGATGATATGCGCCGTCCCAGAATAACCATTCCAGTTCAGCACCACGGGTATAGGCCTGATGCATTTTTTCAATGGTATCTGCATCGCAGTGTTCCGCCACCTGATCAATGGTCTGAATGACATGCTGAACAGCCTGATGAAATTCTTCACCGGAATAGGTGTCAATCCAGGCCTGATAAGGGTTGTTGGGCGCCGTCTGATGGACAATATCCTTGCCGACTTCTGCATAAATCCAGAAACAGGGTAATAGTGCGGCCAGCACGACCGGGTAGCTTTCAGCCCATGCGGTGGCAGTTAAAAAGCTGGTATAGTGATGACAGGCCAGCGTCTGGGGTGTGGTTTCGAACTGCTGACCGGAAATGCCAAAGCTTTTCATAAAGCCGTCATGCAGGCTGCGTTCAACCACAATGGCTTCTTTTGCGCCCTGGGTAAACTGAATGATGTCTTCTGTTGCAAAGGCTTTTGCCCCGCAGATGGCCAGGGCACGGCCATAGGCCACCAGATAATGTGCATCCTGAATGATATAGTGACTGAACACATCCTGCTCCAGGCTGCCCTGAGCCAGTTGCTGATTAAAGGGATGTGCCAGCGTTTGCCGGTATAAGTTCAGGTTGCGCTGCCAGACGGCCTGGGAAAAACGCATATCGGGTTCCTGTAAAGGCTATAAGTATGGATGGAATGACTATAACAGGACTGTTGCTGTGATTAAATGATTGTCGAAGGGGCAGGCTGACCGACTGGAACCGAAAAAACACAGAAAGAACTTTTAATCGGTCCCTAAAAGTCGTCATAATTGCTGCACTGAAAATTACGGCTTTTTTCCGGCGTTTACTCGATTTTCCTCTATTAAACTATTGTTCACAGGTCGATTTGTCATGATGAAACATTTTGGTTTCTCAATCATCTTCACAATCGTGTGTCTGGCGATTGCTGCATACTGGGGCTATGCACATGGTCCGGAAGCCGGTGTCAAAGCCATGCTTACAGCCTTTACGGTGACGGCAATTCTGGCGGTTATGGAAGTTTCCCTTTCATTTGACAATGCAGTGGTTAATGCATCTGTGCTGCGTGGGTGGGATCATTTCTGGAAAATGATCTTTCTGACCGTCGGGATTGTTATTGCAGTATTCGGTATGCGGTTGGTGTTCCCCATTGTGATTGTTGCAGTAACCGCAGATATGGGCATGCTTGAAGTGGTGCAGATGGCGCTGAATAAGCCACAGTTTTATTCTGAAAAACTGATGGCACATCATGCTGAAATTGCTGCCTTTGGCGGTTCATTTCTGTTGCTGGTCTTTCTGAATTTCTTTCTGGATGAAGGCAAGGACACCCATTGGTTCAGATGGCTGGAACGCCGTCTGGCCAGTCTGGCCAATGTACCGGCAATCTCTGTATTTGTTGCGCTGATTACCCTGTTGGTGATGGTGGCCTATGTGGAAGAAAGCAGCCGGCTGGTGGTGACCATGGCGGGGATCTGGGGAATTGTGGTGTATATCGGGGTTCAGGTGCTGAGTCATATGCTGGGGGGCGAACCTGAAATTGATGAACAGGGTAATGCTGTCGGGCATGATGCTTCCGGCGCATCGACCGGGATTATTAAAGCTGGTCTGGGGGGCTTTATTTACCTGGAAGTGCTGGATGCTTCATTCAGTTTTGATGGGGTCATCGGTGCATTTGCCATTACCTCTGATGTTGTGATTATTATGCTGGGCCTGGCCATTGGCGCAATGTTCGTGCGTTCCATGACCATTTATCTGGTGGAAAAGGGCACACTGGATGCCTATATCTATCTTGAACATGGTGCACATTATGCCATTGGTGCGCTGGCATTCATTATGCTGGCCAGCGGAACGGGGGTGCATGTGCCGGAAATTGTGACCGGATTGATTGGCGTGGCATTTATTGTCTGGGCGGTGATTGCCTCGATTCAGTACAGTAAGCGTCAGCAGCAGATCGGTTAAGCAGAACATGGATCGGACCGGTCCGGGTCGTACTCTCCGGTATGTCAGCATGTCTACAACCCTGCAGCAATATGAGATGATGGGAATGACACAGCGTCAGTCGGTTTTCAGTCAGCCAGTTTTTTAAAAGCCAGTAAATATGATGAATGCTTTAGAACGCCGTTCAACCTTTGCCTTAAGTAGTATTTTTGCCTTGCGCATGCTGGGGCTGTTCATGATTATCCCTGTATTTTCAGTGGCAGGACAGTCCTATCTGTATGCAACGCCAGCTCTGATCGGTCTGGCGGTCGGTATTTATGGTTTAAGTCAGGCCATCTTACAGATTCCTTTCAGTCTATGGGCTGACAGATTCAGCCGGAAGCCCTTAATTGTGATCGGTTTGCTGCTTTTTGCAGTGGGAGGCGCTGTTGCTGCGCTGTCTGAAAGCATCTATGGCGTTATTCTCGGACGGGCAATTGCCGGTGCCGGTGCTGTATCTGCGGTGGTCATGGCCTTACTGGCAGATGTCACCCGGGAAGAGCAGCGAACCAAAGCCATGGCCATGATGGGTATGAGCATAGGCCTGTCCTTTGTGGTGGCGTTCAGTATGGGACCGTGGCTGACCGGCCTGGTGGGCATATCCGGTTTATTCTGGATCACCACGGTGATGGGCCTGTGCGCAATGCTGATGCTGTTGATGGTGCCGAAGACCACGCGGCATCATCAGAATTTTGCACAGGGTTATCTGCGTCAGCTCAGGCAGGTACTGAAAATTGCAGATTTAAACCGCCTGCATATTTCGGTTTTTGCCCTGCATTTATTGCTGACTGCCATGTTTGTTTATGCACCGTCCCAGTTGATCAGCTATGCGGGTCTTCCATTGGCAAAACATGGTCTGGTATATTTACCGCTATTGTTCATCAGTCTGTTTGTTGCTTTTCCGGGGATTATTCTTGCGGAAAAATATAAAAAGATGCGCAGTATTTTCCTGACGGCCATTGCCGGTATTATCATCGGCTTGTTGTTGCTGATTTTTGGTTTTGAGTCGAAATATATTTTATTTGCAGGACTTGGGCTGTTTTTCATTGCCTTTAATGTCATGGAGGCATTGCTGCCTTCATGGTTGTCCAGGGCAGCGCCGATTCAGTCCAAGGCAACGGCAATGGGGGTCAACGCCAGTGCACAGTTCCTGGGCGCCTTTTTTGGCGGCACGCTGGGCGGGCAGTTATTGATGCTGCATAATACCGCACTGGGCTGGAGTGTTCTGGCTGTAATTGCTATCCTTTGGCTGTTGATCAGTGCCGGACTGGCTCAGCCGCGTTATCTGACGTCAGTGGTGCTGCGTTTACCGGCACTGGAAAAAAATGATGACTGGGCCTTTCAACTGCTTGCCATTCGTGGTATTGAAGAAGTCGTGGTAATGCCTGAACAGCAAGTGGCTTATATTAAGGTGGATAAACAACAGCTTGATGCTGCTGCGCGACATCATTTAACGTCCTTGTTGGGTAAAGAGGTGGTTATCTAAGCATAACTCTTATAAAGTAAAACACAGAATTGAAATAGGAAGATAAGCTCTGATGCGTGGTGTAAATAAAGTAATTCTGGTGGGTACCCTGGGCCGTGACCCGGAAACTAAAACTTTCCCAAATGGTGGGTCATTGACTCAGTTTTCAATTGCGACCAGTGAATCCTGGACAGACAAGACGTCCGGCGAAAGAAAAGAACAGACGGAATGGCACCGGATTGTGTTGCATAACCGTCTGGGTGAAATTGCACAGCAATATTTGCGTAAAGGATCCAAAGTCTATATTGAAGGTTCATTGCGGACCCGTCAGTGGACAGATCAGAATGGTCAGGAACGCTATACCACGGAAATTCGTGGTGAGCAGATGCAGATGCTGGATTCCAGTCGTCAACAGGGCGAACAGGGCGCAGGTGGTGACAATGCCGGATTTGGTCAGCCGCGTTTTAATAATAATCAGCAGAGTGGTTATGGCCAGCCGCAAAATAGCGGTTTCAATAACCCACAGGGTGGCAACCAGTCAGGTTATGGCAATGCCGGAAATGTCAATCAGGGCTTCCAGTCTCCAAAGTCGCAGCAGCCGGCAGCGGCGCCTGCTCCGGCAGACCTGGATGATGATTTACCGTTCTGACACTTACCAAAGACCTATATTTGTTAAGTGTAACTCTAAGTAATTGATTTAAATTAATTTTAAAGAAAGGTTTGCAGTTTTTAAATGAAGAAACTGTAAACTTTTTTAGTCTTTATCTGGTGTATTTCACACCTGGCGTTATTGTTAAGTCAGCTTATGGTCATTAAAAGATTTGTAATGGGTAGTGGTGAGAGATTTGTTATTCTTCTTGATGAGAATGGTCTTTTTAGCTTACCCAAATCTTTATTCAGTCATTAAATATTCAAATCCTGTCGGGGCGAATGTTGCAACTGCTAAATGAAAGGTTTCTTCGTCTAAAGGCAACGGGTCATGTCACCAATCACGAGGAATAGTAATTATGACCATATTAACAGTAATCATTAAGTATCTTATATTTAGTTAGTTAAAACATCAGACAATTATAACACTACCCAAACTATGAAAAATGCAATACCCCAGAATAAGATGAAATATTCTTCATCAGTATTGCTTATCAATTGCTGAGACTGAACAATACATATAACACGAAAAAAATGATGCTTTAAGAATGGAGTCCCAATGGTTATTTCAAAAACGTTTGCACCGGTATTGCTGACTGTTGCAGTCAGTCTGGTGATGGCAGGATGTGGCGGTGGATCAGGTGGTGATGGTGATTCATCCGCCGGTATGGCTCCAGCTGCGGCAGACAGTGTCAGTACACCGGATAACAGCGCTACTCAGAATGGCAGTAGCCCGGCTGGTGGTGCAGATCAGGGCAGCAGTGGATCGGCCACAGCAGCCAATGGCACAGCCACACAGCCAGACGGTTGCACTACGGCACAATATAATGAAAACGGCAGTTGTCACAACAAAACCGTACAGTCCATTCAACCGTTGGTCATCAAACGGTTTCTGACAGGACAGGCGTATACCCTGAGTCTGAAAACCAGTCAGAATTTGCCGGTGAAATTTGCCAGCACTGATTCAGTCGTCTGTGACTTTGTCGCCGGTGAACTGAAAGTATTCAGTACAGGGAAATGTATGCTGACGCTGACACAGGAAGGAACCAGCCGAATTCTGCCATTCAATGACAGCATGACGGTTGATGTGATTAGCCCTGATGCAGAGGCCAGTACAGATATAAACGCCTGTCAGGCAGGTCAGATCACAGAGGCAGAGCGGCAGACTTTTATCAATGCCATCAATGAGGTTCGTGCACTGCATCATCTTCCGAAAATGACATATGATTATGAACATGAAGACCAGATGATGCAGGCGGCATTGGTACTGACGGCCAATAACAGAATATCTCATTATCCTGATAGTGGCTGGACATGTTTCAGTGATATTGCTTACCAGGGGACAACGACCTCAAATTTAAATTTAGGCAGCTCAAGCGGTGTATTCAAAGATACCAGTGCCGGGCAACATGTACTGAACTGGTTAACAGAACAGTATTCAGCTGATCTTGGACATCGTCGGCATATTTTAAATCCGTTTCTGACCAAAACGTCTTTTGGTCAAGTGCTGAATAGCCGGGCAGCAGGTGGCGGCAGTGTCATGAGTGCGGCAATGAAAACCATTTATGCCGGGACTGACAGCGTCAGGACCACGGCTGCAAAAGGGGTGATTGCCTATCCTTACGAAAACTATCCGATCAGATACTTTCTCAAAAGCGTTCCTTTGTCGCTTTCCATTCTGGACAATCAATCAGGTGCATACAGTAATCGGACAGTCAATTTTTCCCAGGCGAAACTGACCGTCACCAGACGGGATACCGGTCAGGTTCAGACCATCAGCAATATTAAATATGACAATAGCTATACGGGATTGCCCAATAACCTGCAATTTAACTTTTCCGCAGTGGAGAATGACGTCATTTACGATGTCAAAGTCAGCAATGTACTGGTGGGTGATGTTGCGAAAGACTTCTCATACTGGTTTAAGATTGATAGCAAGGTGGAAAAGCCTGCACAGTAAAATGTAACAGGACCATTGATTCAACTGGAAGGCCAGCCTTGTGGCATTGATGGATGAATGATGGTCCTGTCCTTCCCGTGTTTTTTGTCTGACAGGACGTGTGCAGACCGGTTTTAAAATAGCTGCGCGATGCAGTGGGTGCTGGGTATAATTTTGTCGGCTTTATACCGGCTCTTATGCTGATTCAGCGACCAGGCTGGTCAGAATGTGATCTTCCTATTGGCCGTTCAGTTTCAGTAGCGTCGGTATAGCCTTGCTTTGAATCCCGGCCGGCGCAGCAGAGCGCCGCTGGATATTCTGAGGAGTATAGGCTGCCTCAGGTGTAATGTTTTCATCAATGGTTGAGACAGGGTTGTAAGGCTGCAGTCATTAATCCTTTATCCTGGTCAAGCGCATAGCCCGGACAGCAGGACTGAAAAGCACCGTAAGCTGATTTACAGACCATAACGCTATGATCGGATTTGTAGTTTGTTTCCCCGGGTGGTTTTTATTGTTTATGCGAGCTTATAAAGCGCCAAACTGTTGCCATGTTTCTCCATTGTGCAGCGTGCTGTAATAATTTTTGAGTTTTGCCAGTTCGTGGTGCTGAGTCGCAGCAAGGGTAATCAGTGACACAATTAATCCGATTTTCAGCGCATTTGAATATTTTTGCTTTTGCTGCCATGACTTCAGGCCCGGCAAGCTTAAAAAAATGGCAGGAATCAGTGCAACACATTTTAAATAGTTAAAAAAAGCAAACCCATGGGTGTTCCATAGGCAGAGCAGCAGCAGTAGAATGCCTACGGCACTGTAGTAGTATGGAATTTTTTTAATCAGCACCAGAAATGTCTGTATGATTAAAATCAGGGCAGCAAAAAAATAAAAACTCGTCCCTCCAATGATTGCGATATAACTTGCATTCAGTGCGCAGTAAGTTTCAATAATCGCAACAAGGGGGAAAAACAGGTAATAAAAAATCCTGTCAAAATGTGCAGTTATTTTAACCATGAGTTCTCTTTGTTTGCCCTCTTCTCACTGAGCACAACAGCATAACCATGTTGTGGGTGAAGGTCCATTCCGGAGCGTAAGTTTTTCTTTACAAAATAAGTCACGGATTAGCAGAAATTAAAACATCATTTAGCTGATATGGAATGGGGGCGAGAAATGTGTGCAATGAAGCCTGAAATGCAAAAGGGATGCGCCTGAGCGCATCCCTTTTTCAGTAGGTGGATCACTTTCCCTGCTTCAGGGTAAATGACGCTACTTTGGATCCGTTACTGTGCCTTTGCTACAGCTGCATGTTCATCATTTGCTGCTGTGGCGGGTGGCGTATATTTTAAGCCCAGCGTCTGACTGGTGTACTGACGGACCTGATTCAGTAATGCAGGGTCAGTGCTTAAATTCTGTTGATAGGACTGCACAATTTCATGCAGTTTTGGATTCCACTTACCTTTCACTTCCTGTGGGAAGGCTTTTTCAAGTAAGCCCAGCATAATGTATGGAGAGGTTGAGGCACCCGGCGAAGCACCCAGCAATGCGGTCACTGAACCATCCTGGGATGCAAAAACCTCAGTACCAAATTGCAGGCTTGCAGGTTTACCTGGTGTTTTCTTAATGATCTGCACACGCTGACCGCCCTGGTTCAGGCGCCAGTCTTCAGGTTTTGCATCGGGATAATATTTTTTCAGCTCATTGAAACGGTCCTGATCGGTCATCATCACCTGACTGACCAGGTATTTTACCAGGTCCAGATTTTCCATACCGACAGCAGTCATGGGTAATACATTGCTTTTAGTGGTGGAGTTCAGCAGGTCAAGCTGTGAACCATTTTTCAGGAATTTATTGGAATAGGTTGCAAAAGGCCCAAACAGCACATATTTTTTCCCATCAATGTAGCGGGTATCAATATGTGGAACAGACATTGGTGGTGCGCCCAGTTCAGCACGGCCATAGACTTTTGCCGTATGTCCGGTGGTGACTGCCGGGTTATCCGTCATCAGGAAAATACCGCCAACCGGGAAGCCTGCATATTGTTTCGCTTCAGGCAGGCCTGTCATCTGTAACAGCTTAATGGCAGCACCGCCTGCCCCGATAAAGACAAAACGGGTTTTGACATATTCGCTTTTACCGGTTTTTAAGTTTTTGAATGCAACGGTCCAGGTTTTGTCATCATTCTGACTGATGCCGGTGACTTCTGCGGAGGTTTGCAGTTTAAAGTTTGCCTGCTTATTCAAATGATTGACCAGCTGTGTGGTAATCGCGCCATAATTGACGTCTGAACCAATATCCATACGGGTCGCAGCCACTTTCTGGGCAGGATCGCGTCCCTGCATGACCAGCGGTGCCCATTGTTTGATTTCATCTGCATTTTCAGTAAATTTCATGCCACGGAACATGGGGTTCTGCACCATTGCAGCATAACGTTTTTCCAGGAATTTCACGTTATCTCCCCAGACAAAGGCAATATGCGGCACCGGGTTAATAAAGCTTGCAGGATTATTTAAAACACCCTGTTTGACCTGATAAGCCCAGAACTGCTTGGCGACTTCAAACTGTTCTGCCACGTTGACTGCCTTGGAAATATCCATCTTACCGTTCTTCTCTTCGGTATAGTTCATTTCCATAAAACCGGAGTGACCGGTCCCGGCATTGTTGAAACCATTGGAACTTTCCTGGGCAACCTGATCCATGCGTTCGTACATGCGAATCTGCCAGTCGGGTTCCAGTTCACTCAGATAGGTCCCCAGTGTTGCACTCATGATGCCGCCACCGACTAAAACGGCATCCACAACAGGTTCACTGGCTGTGGTCTGGATTTTTTTGGAAGCAACTGGCCTGAATAAGAATACAAGTGCTGCAATTAAAATAAGGATGATGAATACCAACAGGTATTTCAAAAATTTTTTCATGTGATTAATACCCTGGGAGATGTCATTCTGATTATTTTCAGATTAACTGGAAATAATGAAAACCAGCATGACAGATAAGGATGAAAATGGAGATGAACTGAATACAACAGACCCGGGCTGTCTTTATGATGATCACTGGATCATGGTTCAGTGAATTCAGACATTCATATGGATTTATTGTAGATCAATTGTTGACTGCCTTTATAATTTTTCTTATAAATGGCAATTAAAAAGCTATCAATTCTGATGATGTTTCTTTAAGTATTTTATATATTTAATTGATTAAATTAAATATTTTATATCATTTGGGTTGATTTTCCTGAAGGATAGCTGCCCTGAAATAATGCAATGCTGAGGTGGATTCCGTTGCCTGGCTTATGAGGTTTCCGGTGGAGATGTCGCACCTGATGAAAATTATAAATCTTATTTTTCGATTAATAATATAAAAAATTACTGTTTTACCGATTACGAAATCTTTCCTATCATGAGTTTCACATAGAGCAATCCCTGCAACTCTGAAAGAGGAAAACCAGATGAATCTGATGAATACTGAAGTTAAACCCTTCAACGCAACAGCATACAAAAATGGCGAATTTATTGAAGTGTCCGAACAGGACCTTCAGGGTAAATGGTCTGTGGTGTTCTTCTATCCGGCCGATTTTACTTTTGTCTGCCCGACTGAACTGGGTGACCTGGCAGATCATTATGCTGAATTTCAGCAGATGGGTGTGGAGATTTATTCTGTATCCACAGATACTCATTTCACGCACAAAGCCTGGCATGACAGTTCTGAAGAAATTGGTAAAATTCAGTATGCCATGATCGGTGATCCGGTATGGACACTGGCCCGCAACTTTGAGGTGCTGATCGAAGCTGAAGGTCTGGCAGATCGGGGGACATTCGTGATTGATCCTGATGGAAAAATTCAGATCATTGAAGTCAATGCCGGTGGTATTGGACGCGATGCTCAGGAGTTATTGCGTAAAGTGAAGGCTGCTCAGTACGTGCATACACATCCTGGTGAAGTCTGTCCGGCTAAATGGAAAGAAGGTGATGCCACGCTGGCTCCATCCATTGATCTGATCGGTAAAATTTAATAGTTGGTGAGTAGATATCTGGCTGGCCCGGAACCAGCGTTCCGGGAGGCTGGGTAGGTAACCGGAACGCTCCTGAGCCAGTTCCCTTGGGCCATTGACCAATAGATCAATCAGTTTTTCCTGCTAATGAGTGCATGAACCACGTGGTTCTTGTCTAAGCGAATATATTTTTTAGCCATTATTCTTTCCCCGGCATTTACTGTAAGTTCAGAATTACAGACACGGGCCGGTGTTAATGCCGGGTTATGAGATTCATCTTAGGGCTCATCTGAAGGAATAAGGAATTAAGCCTATATAAGAACAAACAATCATCTCTTTGAGATTATTTATCGAAAAACTGGTGCTGCATATCACGATAAATTGCCACTTTGCCTATGTTATTGTCCCGAAAATATGATGCTGTGTGCTGCATACGATGTGCTGGACAGGCTTTAAAAAGCAGTCAATGCCCACATAATATGATCAGAGAACAGGAGCTTTGAGATGAAAAAAATTACTGGCGTTTATCGGAACCGCGAGATGCACTGGGTCGGAGATGGCTTTCCTGTCAAAAATTTATTTTCCTATGAACGTCTGGGCCAGGTCATCAGCCCATTCCTGCTGCTGGATTATGTTGAACCGTATCAGTTTTCGCCAGTGACCACGTTACGTGGTGTGGGATCACATCCACATCGTGGCTTTGAAACGGTGACCATTGCCTATCAGGGTGAAGTCAGTCATAAGGACTCCGGTGGTGGTGGCGGAACCATCAGGACTGGCGATGTCCAGTGGATGACGGCAGGTGCCGGCGTGCTGCATGAGGAATTTCACTCCGAAGCATTTGCACAGCAGGGTGGTCCGTTTGAGATGGCGCAGCTCTGGGTCAATCTGCCGGCAGCAGACAAGATGACAACACCACGCTATCAGGCGATAGAAGCACAGCAGATTCCTGTGATTAAGCTGGAGGATAACGCCGGGCAGATCCGTGTCATTGCAGGCCGATATGCTGAGCAAACCGGCCCGGCTGCAACATTCAGTCCGGTCAATGTCTGGGACGGCACGCTAAAGGCAACGCATATTCAGCATATTCATGTGCCGGTAGATCACAACACGCTGATTGTGGTGCTGGAAGGTGAACTGCTGATTAATGGAACCCAGCATGTTCAGGGCAGCTCAATTGTGATCTTTGCCAATGATGGTGAAGCAGACATTCAGTTACAGGCTGTTCAGGATGTGAAATTCCTGGTGCTGACCGGCAAGCCATTGAATGAGCCGATTCAGGGTTATGGACCTTTTGTGATGAATACCAGTGATGAGATCAGGCAGGCATTTGATGATTTTAATCGTGGTAAATTCGGAGAACTTCCGGTCACGGTCTGATTGGTGCATCAATTGTATCGGACATAAAAAAAGGATCTCTATCAACGCGTAATAGAGATCCTTTTTACGCTGTAATTTCTTTATTATTTTTTTACTGTTGTTATTGTTGTGTTCTGTGAAATGAATCACGTTCTCTATTAAATGGTAAGTAAAGAAGTTTTTTTTGTAAATAGTGACTGTTAAGAAATATTGAATGGCAGATTTTTATTTTTTGGTGAAATTTATATAATATATTGAAAGTTAATAAATTTAAGTCGTATGGTGGTCGGGTTGAGTGATCATAATTTGTGCGGATACCTCTGCATTTTTCAGTGTGTCAGCAGGGTTTCCTGTCACGGGCAATGAAAAACCTGAAAACTGGTATTTTTTAATATCATATTTTCCACAGTGATCCCGCATAATAAAAAAATGATCAACATCTGGATAATAGTTTTGGATATTGCAGTGATTGGCAGTGGCATGGCAGGGCTTGCCACTGCAAGAATTCTTAAAAATGCCGGACATCAGGTGGTGATTTTCGAAGCGCTGCCGGGCAGGGGGATGGACAGCCACAGCATTGCTTTTGAAGGTGGCCTGATTGATGCCCCGCTGCGGGTGATGAATCCAAATTTATGGAAGAATACACTGAGCTTTGCAGCCTGGCTGGGCATCAAAGCCTTTCCGGTGCGCACCTACATGGCATGCAGCTGGCTATTTGAAGATAAAACGGAGACCTGGCTGACAACAGGCAGAACCCGGGTGGGGAATTTTCCCATCATCAATAACCGCAAGGGCGTTAAACAGTATGGCTGGCGGCTGGTCAAAGGCATGCTGCAATTAAAGACGGCTCTGCATCAGTTTTTTAAATCCAGTGATCAGCAGATCACACTTGCCGAATTTATCAATAAAAATGACATTGAAGAAGTGTTCTGGCACGGGGCAGTCATGCCGGTGCTGTATACCATTTGTACCTGTAACCCCCGAACGATTGGAGAGTGGCCGGCAAAACCACTGCTGATCTTTTTAAAACAGCTGACGGATGGGGATACGCTATTGCGTTTACATGGCGGTACGCCGGCACTTGTCGATAAATTGATTGATGGCATTGAAATTTACAGCGGTACAGCCATTACCCGGGTAGAGGAACAACAGGATCGTGTCATGGTGGAAACTGGGCGTGGGGAGCAACTCACCTTTGATCGCGCCATAATTGCCACACCCACTAATAAACTGGAAGATTTTCTGGATAAGACACAATTTGCAGAAGACCTGGCGCTGTTGAAGCAGTTTAAATTTGAACAGGGCGAGCTGGTCATGCACACAGATCCTTCGGTTATGCCGCCAAAACGTAAGGACTGGGCGGTACTCAGCTATATGATGGACCGTCAGTTTACCCGACAGCAGTTTACCGTGTGGCTGAACGCCATAGAACCCAGTCTGGTGGGGAAAACGCCGGTTTTTCAGACCTGGCGGCCTGTGACAACCATTGATCCCAGACTGATTATTTCCACGGTCAGCCTGACCCGGGCCGTGGTGGATTCGCACACGGTTGAGCTGAATAAACAATTACAGGCACGGCACCGAATGCCGAATCGGAAAGTGTTTTATTGCGGTTCCTGGTCATGTGACGGTTTGCCCATTCTAGAGTCAGCCGTTACATCAGCCATGCATATAGCCGAAATTTTTGGTGCGCCATTGCCATTTAAGGGATTAAAACCTACAGTTGAAATTGCGCCTCAGCTTGGTTATTCATGAACCGTGAAATTGCTTCAATATATTCAGCACCGATTGCCGCATAAATATGCCATTAATGCGCAGCAACTGGGAGATGATGCCGTACTCGCCTGGACCAGTCTGGGCTGGTGGGATGAGACAACGCTTTCTTATCCACAGGCATGCCGGCAGATGGCCGATCAGCTGGCGCAGCGCATCCGGTTAAATGCAGCTGACCGCCTGCTTGATCTGGGCTGTGGGCAGGGTGCCAGTCTGCAACACTGGCTGGGTCATTACCGGGTCCGACGACTGGAAGCGGTCGAGTTGCAGGCAGATTGTGTCAGAACAATTCAACAGCAGTCGCTTGCAATTGACGGCATTCATGTCCAGTCTTTTCTGAATTTAAAACAAATTGTCTTTCAGTCTGCATTTGATGCAATCGTGTGTCTGGATGCAGCTTATCATCATCCCCTGAATTCATTTCTCAGTGCAACAGGCACGGTTTTACATCCGGGCGGACGACTGGGATTTCATTATCTGATGCTGTCCGAACAATGGCATAGCTTAAATACGCTGCATCGGCAGAAATATACATGGCTGCTGCGGTCGGCAGATATCAATATCCGTAATTTAGCTACGGAGAGTCAGCTGAACCAGATACTTTGTCAGCATGCGTTTACCGACATTGAAATCCAGGATATCTCCGCGCAGGTATTCGGTGGTTTTTCAGCCTATATTTCCCGCCTGGAACATGATTTTTTCCATAAAAACAAAGGGTTGGACTGGATTAAAATACAGATGACCGCAAAATTATGCGCTAAATTGTATCGGGATGGTCTGATCCGTTATGTACAGATTGCTGCACGGCTGCAATAGCCGCGGCGCTGTGCTGATGCAGGGTGGGCTCCTGTGTCAGTTTATCCGTCAGAAACTGAATAAAGACTTTGAGCTTGGGCGGTAAATGACGGGTCGGTGGATACAGCACCCATGCGCCGCCACTGTAATGGGTTTTAAAATGCCAGTCTGACAGCACCTGTACCAGCTGACCGGTTTCAAGCGCATGCCGGGCCACAAAATGAGGAAGACTGGCAATGCCGATGTGTTTCAGGGCGGCATCCAGTCGGATTCCGGTATGATTGGCTGAGTAGCGGCCTCTGACTGCAACGGTCAATAATCTATTACCCTGCTGAAATTTCCATTTTGAATCCGCGGCTTGTTCTCCCAGATAGATACATTGATGATGCTTCAGATCATGTGGATGCACAGGCAGGCCATGTGTTGTCAGATATTCAGGTGAAGCGCAGAGTAGATGCTCAATATCAATCAGTTTCCTGCCCATTAAACCGCCGGGCGGATGCTCGGTGATACGAATGGCAAGGTCCACCTGATCGTCAATTAAGTCGATATAGCGATCTTCCAGTAAAAGCTGCAGGTCAATGCCGGGATAATGAGCCAGGAACTCCGGCAGGTGTGGATGAATCATAAAATGGCCGACGGCTTTGGGCACGCTGACGCGAATGGTCCCTTCCGGTTCTGCATGGAAATGCCCGGACTTCTCCATGACCGCATAGGCAGCATGCACCATATCCAGGCAGCTGGCATGAATCTGTTCGCCACTTTCACTTAAGCGCAGTTTACGTGTGGTCCTATGCAATAACCGGGTGCCGAGACTACGCTCCAGCCGTGCAATGCTCCGACTGACTGCTGAGGGGGTGGTCCCGAGCTGCCGGGCAGTTTCCGAGAAGCTTCCGGTTTCCACCACCTTGACGAAGGTTGCCATTTCATTCAACAGGGCGAGGCCTTGATTTGTGCTCATGAGGCAAAAGTCATTTTGATTTTTAATGGATTATCGCGATTATTTGCATGCCCTACAATACTTTTATGAAAAAGATCAAGGTGATCTGAGATGTATGGATGTCTGTGCATCATCCACTGTATAAGACTCAAGCAAAGGGGAAAGGGGGCTGCCATGTTTTTAAATCACGGGCATGAATTTCTGGCATTGGCGCTGGTCCATTTTATGGCTGTGGTCTTGCCGGGTCCGGACTTTGCAGTCACCGTCCGGCAGAGTGTTCGTTATGGTTATGTGACCGGCTGTGTTACCGCATTGGGCATTGGCATCGGAATCTCGGTTCATGTGCTGTATACCCTGATCGGTCTTGGCATTGTCATACAGAAAACGCCATGGTTGATGTCTGCGCTGAGTACATGCGGGGCATTGTATCTGCTGTATCTGGGCTGGTGTTTAATTCGCAGCAAAGCGATGGATCCGGCATTGCTGACGACTGAACGCCAGGCCGTGCAGCGGCCGGCACTATGGCAGGCTTTTATGACGGGTTTTCTGACCAATGCCTTAAACCCCAAAGCCACTATATTTTTCCTGGCGATTTTTACCACGCTGGTGAGTCCGGCAACGCCGCTGAAAATTCAGGCACTGTATGGGCTGTGGATGTGCATGGTCAATGCGCTGTGGTTTATATTGGTCAGTCTGCTGTTTTCCCGGCTCTGGGTCCGGCAGACTTTTCTGAAACTGGGGCACTGTTTTGAAAGTGTGATGGGTCTGGTGCTGATTGCGATTGCATGTAAATTATTATTTTCGGCATTCTTATTGTACAGGATCAGCATGTCTGTATAAATGCTGTATGAGGCATTGTACAGTGCTGCTGGGCAGGATAACTCACAGGACAATGGTGAGTTATCTCTGCATATCTGGAATGGATTCGGGTTTTATAACAACAGGTCGGCGTTTACCGGTTTTCGACATTGTCGGGAGAATGAGTATCTGCCTGAAGAAAATATTGCGGTCGTGGTCAACATTACTTACTCCTTAAAATCTGATCTAAATCATGTGCACAATCTTCAAGGGTCAAAGCCATGTCTATTTGCAGTTGCGGCTTAAGCTCGTCTGCCAGCTTTCTCCATTGTTCAATCAGCCTGATGGCTTTCTGAATCTTGTGCCTGTTTACATCCTTAGCAATTGTGGGGGTATAGCCACCACGTTTAGCATTCTTGACTTGTCTTACATAATTATTGCTGTTATTCATTCTTACTCCCGAATAGCAGTTTTCTATGTTTTCAATTTGCTTTATCGCTACCTGGTTACCGCATCATGATTGTAGGTGAGGGAAATGGCCTCAGTGTGAATATGTTGCTGTAATTCTAAAAATTTATCCTCCTTTTATAGCTTGCCGAATTTATCTTTTAAACTGATGGTAATGGATGAATTCAGCAATTGAAATACTGTGTTGCCATTTATTTGATGCGGTGCTGTATCATGATTGTTACGATAGTTATTTAATGCTGCTGTATGCGGTCAATTGCGGCTATACTGATTGTCCGGCTCTGGTTTTTACATCTGTAATTCCATTTTTATTTTAAAAATAATTGTTATATATTAGGGTCTTGTGTTTTTTCAATGAATTGCTGATCAAAATCAGACATTTTCCTGAAACGACTTTTATGGATGCAAGGCATTCAATTTCTTCGATATGTTCAATGCCACGTTTTAATTGCTCTTCATAATTTAGTTAAATTGCCATTTTTCAGTTTTTATTCCAGGCAGTTTTCTGCGTAGCATCATTAATTTACTCAGTTTTATCAATACTTTTAGTTTGATTTTATTGATTTAACTTATTTTCTGTTGCTGGAACAATATTCTGAGATTAAATTTTACCATGATCAGTATTATGAACCCATGTCCTCAAGTGTCCTATAGGGTCAAAAAACAAAAAGGCTTAAACCCTTTTTCAGCAGCCTGAAGAAGGAAAGAATTAAAAAGAGAATCTATAAAACTCGAGAAATGGCCCGTGCAGATGTGTTTGATTATATCGAGATGTTTTACAATCGAATCAGGCGTCATTCGCATCTTGATGGGATGAGTCCGGAAGCATTTGAGGCAGCTTCAAAATGAGACTGTCTCGTGTCCAGGAGAGTGGTGGCAGTCCAGAATAGACGATATTTGTCCAGGAGAGTGGTGGCAGTCCATTTCCTATATCAATGAGTCTATACTTTTAAAGTCATTTTAGCTCATAGAGTTGGATAGGGCTAACTCAAATATTATTTTTAAAAGAATGTTCATAAATTTCTACGCCAAGTTGATTCCAATGACTAGATTTAAAATTTTCAAATGGAAATTCTGAGATGTTTTTAAATTTATCTTTATAAAAATCTAAACTTCTCTCATCTTTATTTTCAATAATTAATCGTAGACATTTAAGAAATCCATTGATAGATGTTGGGGTAAGCATTTTACTTTCATGCCCTACTTTCCATCCTTCAGGAAAAGACATTCGCGCGGCATTTAAGATAAGATTTATTTCTGTTACACAAAAACTTAAATAGTCTTGCAAGTCCTCTGGACTCTTTTGAGCTAAGATATTCTTCTTTTTCACTTCCTCAGACCAGATAGTGAATAGTGAATTGGGACCATCTTTTTTTGTAAGAGGTTTAAGACCGTAGCTTACAATAGAAGAGACTTTTAATTTATCTATAGTATCGAATACGTGCTCTTCTAGCTTGTCTTTCAGAGCTCCTTTGCTAGAGAGTTGAGTAAGTACGGATTTTGCAATTGCTGTAGATGAGTAAGGATTAACAATAACTTCGATTTCTTGTATGAGAGCGGATTTAACACTTGTTTGCTTGCTATTAATCTCTAAGAATAAAGTAGCTTCGAATAATATTCGATCATGACTAGAAATATTATCTGGATAAATTATCCCTGTAACTAACAGATTTTGTTTTCGACGTAATTTACCAATTCTATCTTCATATGAATCTGAACCTTCATGATAGGAGTAGACACGATGTTGTCCATCAATTAAGCCCACGACATTATATTGATCGGGTAAAGTTATTTCTATTGGCTTCACTTCACCTTGTTGATCAGGAGGCAATTGGTCTAATGTATTGATATCACAGATTTTAGTGCTAGATGGTAATGTTGCTATGATATTTCCAAGATAGACTCTTTCATTATCCGATAAGTATTTTCTCATCAGCTTAATTTTTCGCATATCTAAAATTCTTTGATATGAAAGGTTTGGAGTTATCCAACTATTTTTGCGTAAGACAAAACTTTTTTTTAGAAGGGATGCTGGATCTACGTAAAATGAAACAACTTTGAATCCATCAGGATAACTACTATTTGCTTCTGGGAGAAGAAAGCCTTTATATGAGCTAAAAGCTCCCGAGCTTCCTCCAGATAACCTATTAGAACCTAGGGATGAGTAAGGTATTTCTAAAAACTTTAATAGTTCATATTTTGCAGAGGAAGCGATATTTTTAACTAAAGCATAAAAGTAATTTGTTAATGCTCTTTCAACGACTCTAATACCAATTCGATTAGCACTTTCTACATACTCCGAGTCAACAGGATGCATACTGAAATAAAGTGTTTTTAAAATATAATGTTCATTATCATAAAGTGCCTTGTCACAACTTTGTTTAAACTCAGGAATGTTGCTTTTTAAGCAGTCAATAAATTGATTTTTATTTCTTAATGCAAGATCAAAAATTATTTGTTTTTTAGACAAATGATTACCTGGAGAATTTGTACAAGTGTCTTCTACAATGACAACGACATTCTCATATATAAATATTCCATCAAGCTCAGTTGTACGAGAGCCTTCTAGGGTTTCAAAAATGAACTCTTTATTTTCAGATGTGATATAGTCGAAACCAGACCCTGTAAAGATTTCTTTTACCGAAGATCTAAATTTTTTTTCTTCTCTACTCTTTTTTGCAGCAGCGAGTCTACGTTTGCGTTCTTCAGTAGATATAGGTTTTTTTTTGGATTTCTGCGCTGCTGTCATTTGGTGTTCCTATAAATTTCTTCATTGATATTTACCGCAATAGTGCTGTAAATAAAGCTATTTGAAGCAGAAGGTTTTGCTACAAATTGATGAGTATTGTTGTGTGAATAAATAAATAATTCATTGTCAGGTAATAGTTCTGCAAATTCGTCAAGGTTACGGGATAGTAAAAATTTAGACGAAATTCCAAATTTGGAAAGAGGAGGAACACTTATTATTTCATTAATTACTGTAATAATATCTGCATCAGTGAGAGACGTATTATTCGGTTCAATTAGTAATAAATAATGTCCTGCAGCAATGTCATGCTTTTTATTTAGAGGTTCCTCAGAATGTTTAGTGAACATTTTCTGAACATTTATTCCAGATGACTTCATTTTTTTTGCTAATACACGACCATATTTAAGTATTCTCAGGTCAATAATTTTTTTCTTGAACTCATTCTCATCCAGAGTAATTCTTGAAGCTCTATAGGAATCTAAGCGAGTTACCAAGTTGGCTTCTAAGTAAGATTCAAACATCTGGAGATATTCAGGATTTAATTCAAATCCATAGTATTCTCTTTCCATAAATGCTGCTTGAGATGGTACAGTTCCTGAGCCAGAAAATGGATCAAAGACTAGGTCTCCTTCATCTGTAGTCAGAGTAATTATTCTTCGAACTAGATCTTCTGGAAGTGGGCAGAAATGGCGAATATATCCTTCGCCCCATGAACCTTGGGTAGGAATACTAAATTCCCATATTTCTTCTAAGCTTTTACCGTTAGGATTATAACGTTCAGGATAACGAATCCACCATTCTTTTAAATCAGTTATTTCTCTAGCTCTTTCTGAATAATATTTAAATTCATTACTCTTAGAAAAAAATAAAACATATTCAAAAATTTTTCTTGTAGCACCTTTTTTGCTCCAAGGTACGGTTTTATCTTTTTTCCAGATAATGATATCTTGCAATTTCCAACCAGTTTTACTTATTTCTCTAACAAAATCAAATGGTAGTGGGACGACTGCTCCATCTCTTTTGAATGTGTCGATGACTACCCATAAAGAGCCAGATTCTTTAGTTGCATCGTAGACATCTTTAAACACTTTTTGTAAATCATTTAAATATGCCTCATAAGACTGTCCAAAGCCAATTTGGTTAGTATGACCATAATCTTTCATGTCAAAATAAGGAGGAGATGTTATTGTGACGTCAATTGAAGATAATTTTATCTTATCTTTTAAGTTTCTAGCATCATCTAAAAATACTTTTGACATCTAACAGGTTCTCTATAACTGCCTAAAATTTATCTAATAAATAAATTTATTTTAAAAGCGAATTTTATCAGATTAATGCAAATATGAAAGAAATAGTTTTTAAAAAATAAACGCTATAATTCAGATTTAATTATTTTTTTCAATAGCTTATTCAAAAAATGTAGCCCATACCTAAACATATCTATTTAAATAGTTTTATATTTAGGAAAAGGAATGACTTTATTCCTCAAACCATCAATAAAATCAGACCAATCCTGCATCATCTTGATACGGTAGTCTAGGTGTTGAGCGTGGTTGTAAGCTTGAGAAACGGCATTACCCACTCTATGGGCAAGTTGGATCTCTATCGCATCATGCATATAACCTTGTTCATGTAAGGTTGTAGAAGCAAGCCCACGGAAGCCATGTCCTGTCATCTTACCGTTATACCCCATTGTACGAATTACGCATAAAAGAGCATTACTGCTCATAGGCTTAGCTGTACTGTGATTATAGAATACGTATTGCTTGTTTCCTGTAAGAGGGCGTAATCCCTCTATTAACTCGATTGCTTGTTTCGACAAAGGAACAATATGTGGTTGAGCCATCTTCATTTTATCAGCAGGTATACGCCACAATTTAGTTGCAAAATCAATTTCATCCCATTCCATCATTCTAAGTTCAGCAGTACGTACGGAAGTTAAGGTCATCAACTGAATCGCTGATTTAATCATTGTATTACCATGATAGCGATCCATACGCTCAAGGAATAGCGGAAACTCTGAAATATCCAAACGGGCCATATGCTTCACTTTACGAGGCTTTAAGGCATCATGCAGGTGAGGTGTTGGGTCATTCTCAATCATTCCTTTACGAATGGCAAAACGAAAAATACCTCCAGTCAGAGGAATTGAGCGTTTAGCCATCTCAGGATTCAATAGGGTAAATTGGAAAACATAAGGCAATAAAAAGGCTTAAACCCTTAAAATTTAAGCCTTTTAGAATTCCACGAGACATCGCAGGAATGAATCTTGGCGGTGAGAGAGGGATTCGAACCCTCGATACGCGCAAACGTATACACACTTTCCAGGCGTGCTCCTTCAGCCACTCGGACACCTCACCAAGGCCAGCGATAATAACCGGAAAAATCAATTCTGCCAAGCTGAAACAATAGATTTAAAGCAAAAGTTTTTCGCTGGTGCTATGATTGCGCAAAAATAGTGTCCAGTACGAAGACGAAATATGCAAAATACCGCAAAAAAAGCTGCATTGCCTGCGATTACCCTGGCCGCGCTGGGGGTGGTGTTCGGTGATATTGGAACCAGTCCATTATATGCCCTGCGCCAGTGTTTTCTGACCGCACACATTGCCATTACCGATGCAACAGTGCTTGGCATTCTGTCGCTGATCTTCTGGTGCATGATGCTGACCATCAGCTTTAAATATGTCACTGTGATCATGCGCGCGGACAATAATGGTGAAGGTGGGATTATGTCCCTGCTGGCCCTGAACCTTCGTTCAACCCGGATTGCCGAAAATAAAAAGATTTATCTGGTGGCACTTGGTTTTATCGGTGCCTCACTTTTTTTTGGTGATGGTATTATTACCCCGGCAATCTCTGTGCTTTCAGCGATTGAGGGCTTAAGCGTTGCAACACCGGTATTCAATAAGTGGCTTATGCCGCTGGCGATTGGTATTCTGACCGGATTGTTCCTGATCCAGCGACATGGGACCGGGACCATGGGAAAACTTTTTGGTCCTGTAACACTGCTGTGGTTTCTGGCCATTGGTGCAGCCGGTATTTTCAGTATTTTGCAGACGCCTTTTGTTCTGACCATGGTCAGTCCGCACTGGGCATTCAATTTTGTGTCCCATCAGCCGTATATCGCTTTTCTGACGATGGGTGCAGTGATCCTGACCATGACCGGTGGTGAGGCGCTGTATGCCGATATGGGGCATTTTGGACGGATACCGATTAAACTGGCCTGGTTTGTGATTGTATTGCCCTGTCTGTTGCTCAATTATGCAGGACAGGGCGCATTGCTGCTGCGTGATCCGAATGCCATAGAAAATCCGTTCTATCTGCTGGTGCCGGACTGGGCTTTATATCCGATGATCGGCCTGGCGACAGCAGCTGCGGTCATTGCCTCTCAGGCGGTTATTTCCGGTGTGTTCTCCATGGTTAATCAGGCGATCCAGCTGCGTTATTTACCGCGTCTGACCGTACATCACACCTCCGATGTGGAACAGGGGCAGATTTATATTCCTTTCATTAACTGGGTGCTGTTTGTTTCAGTACTGATACTGATTTTACTGTTTCACAACAGCGCCAATCTGGCCAGTGCATATGGTGTCGCAGTGACCATGACCATGTTGTGCGGGACTATTCTGATTTCAGTGCTGGCCTATGGTCTATGGCGATGGCCCGTCTGGAAAATTGCATTGTTTGCGATTCCATTTCTGTTGCTTGATCTGATTTTTGTGGCATCCACGTCACTGAAAATTGCAGCGGGTGGTTGGGTACCTATTCTCATTGGGGTTATTGTCTGTATCATTCTCATGACATGGAAGGATGGTCGTGCCATTGTGCTGAAACGACTGGCTAAGGATGCTCTGCCAATGGATTTGTTCATTAAGAGCGTCAGCCGGAGCCATGAATCACTGACCGTTCCCGGTGAGGCCATTTTTCTGACGGCAACGCCGGATATTGTCCCGCATGCGATGCTGCATAATATTAAGCACAATAAAGTGCTGCATGAGCGGAATATACTGGTGACCGTCATGACCCGTGATGTACCCTATGTTCCGACCATTGAGCGGGTCCGGGTGGAAAAAATGGATGATCGTTTTTACCGGGTTTTTATTTATTATGGTTTTAAGGATCAGCCCAATGTTCCGGATGCCCTGCAACTGGCTTATGATCAGCTCGGTTTTGAAATGGACATGATGCAGATGAGCTTCTTTATTTCCCGTGACCGTTTAATTCATACCGTTGGAGATGGAATGGCGCCGTGGCGTGAGAAACTATTTATTTCCATGCAGCGTAATACCAGTCCGGTCAGTGATTTTTATCAGATTCCACCGAACAGGGTGGTGGAGATGGGCAGTCAGATTGAAATCTGAGTCATTGTGGCGCAGAGGTCAGTCAGGGACCGTACATGCGTATTTTAAAAGTCAGTGATTTCGGTCACTGACTTTTTTATAAAGGGCCCGTTTTATAAAGGCCTGGATGTATAAAAACTAGGTGAGTTTGCCTGAACTGGAAGCGGCCATGTGAATTCCGGCCAGCTGGCCGGCACAGATGTCTGATGCGAGGGTTTGGAAGGGTTGAACGGACAGAGATTTAAATTACGACTTTAAATCGCAAATTGCCGGGGACTTTTCATGTTGTCAAGGGCATTCAGAATCTGATCTGCATGGTTGCATACAATGATCTTGGCCCGGTGCTGAGGCGGCAGAAAACCCTCCTGAACGGCATGGTCCAACTGAGCAATCATATGGTCATAAAAACCGTTGACGTTATACAGCATCATAGGTTTTTGATGCTGATTCAGTTGTCCCCAGGTCGCGACTTCCAGAATTTCCTCAAAAGTTCCCAGTCCACCCGGCAGCGCAATGAATGCATTGGCACGTTCCGCCATCATGGCTTTACGTTCGTGCATGGTCTGCACAATATGCAGTTCGGTTAAATTACCATGTGCAATTTCATAATCCAGCATAAACTCCGGAATGACCCCGACCACCTCACCGCCGTATTCAGTGACTGTATCTGCAACCTGGCCCATCAGTCCGATACTGGCACCGCCATAAACGATACCGAAGCCATGTTCAGCAATGCTTTGTGCCAGATAAATGGCTTTTTCCCTGTAAACCGGGTTATTGCCGGGGCGTGAGCCGCAGTAAAGTGCTATCAGGGATTGTGTGGCTTTAATTTTAATGTCTCTGGATTCGCTGGTCATCTGTATGGGTGCACTGATCATAATGTTTTCACCTTAAACCTATCACGTTCTTCTGCATTTCACTACTCTAAGTCACAAATATGACAGCGCTGTGGGGATTCAAATACAGTTTGCAATGTTTTGTAATGTGGGTGTAAAGAATGGAAATACGACTACGGAAGCACATAAAAAAAGATGAATTTGCTGGAAATCTTGCCTATACTGATCAGCAGGTTTTACAACAAATGAATGAACATGGGTAGTGGTTGTCGTCGCTCCGAAAATACACAATCTTCTGAAAGTATAAAATTTCAATATGATCTGAAGCCATCCTTCAGATTTCAGGCATTCAAAAAACAATATTCAGATCTTCTGCTGGAGAAGGGACCATGATACTGGAATGGATGTCGGACCCTTCAGCCTGGGTAGGCCTGGCCACCCTGGTGGTGCTGGAAATTGTACTGGGAATTGATAACCTGGTATTTATTGCCATTCTTGCCGAAAAATTACCGCCTGAACAACGCAATACAGCACGGATTGTGGGACTGCTGCTGGCGCTCTGCATGCGTATGGTGTTACTTGCGTCCATCGCCTGGGTGGTGACACTGACTGCACCGCTGTTTCATATTTTTGAGCATCCATTTTCCGGACGGGATCTGATTTTACTGTTCGGCGGGGCATTCCTGCTGTTCAAGGGAACCATGGAACTGCATGAACGTCTGGAAGGTGGTCAGCAGCTGAAAGAAGAAAATCCGGTACACGCGGCATTCTGGATGGTGATTGTGCAGATTATTGTGCTGGACGCAGTATTCTCACTGGACAGCGTGATTACGGCTGTCGGCATGGTCAAGGAGCTTTCGGTGATGATCATTGCCGTGATTATTGCGGTCGGTATTATGCTGTGGGCATCCCGGCCGTTAATGGACTTTGTCAATAAGCATCCAACCGTGGTGATTCTCTGTCTTGGCTTCCTGATGATGATCGGTTTCTCGCTGATTGTGGAAGGTTTTGGATATCATATTCCAAAAGGCTATTTATACGCGGCAATCGGTTTCTCTGTGCTGATTGAATTCATGAATCAGACCATGCGTAAAAATCAGGAAAAAATGGTGACTACTACCGATCTGCGTTTTCGGACGGCTTCTGCAGTATTGCGCATGCTTGGCGGTAAAAACACCGCTAATTCTGATGCTCAGGGCAAGCAGTCTGAAGATGTGCTGGCCACTCAGGCACTGGCCGATGAAATGTTTGATCCGGGAAATGGGATTTATCACAGCGTGATGGTGCAGGGTGTACTGGGATTATCTGAACGTCCGGTAAAGTCGGTAATGACACCGCGCCCTGAACTGGAGTGGATTGACCTGGATGATGACTCGATCAGCATCCGGGAACATCTCATGTCAATGACACATTCCCGTCTGATTGTGGCGCACGGTGAACTCGATAATATTGCCGGCATTGTGCCGACGCATAAAGTACTGAATGATTATATTGAAACCGGTGTACTGAATTTTGAAAAGCATCTGCGTGAACCGGTGATTGTGCATGAAAATGCACAGGTGCTGATGGTCATGGAACAACTGCGTCAGGCGCCGTTACAGATGGCAATCATTTTAAATGAATATGGCTCCATTGAGGGCATTGCCACGCCGATTGATGTGCTGGAGGCCATCGCCGGAGAATTCCCGGATGAAGATGAGCTGGAAGCTGCGGCGGAAAGTCTGGCAGATGGCTCATTGCTGTTGGAAGGTTCAACGGATATCCGTCATGTTTCGCTGTTGCTGGGGTGTGATCTGGTGGATGAATCGGAGCAGTATTCGACCTTGTCCGGTTATTTACTGTCGCATCTGGGCCGGTTGCCTGAAAGTGGGGAAACCCTTGAAGCAGATGGATATCGTTTTGAAGTGGTGACTATGGATGGTCATAAAATTGAGAAAGTACATATCATGGCGTTAGCGCGCCCCGGTGATGATGCGTAATGGCTGATCCGGCCTGTCCATGTGGTTCAGATGAACTGGTCAGCTATGTGGATTGCTGTCAGCGTCTGCATTCGGGCCAATCCATGGCTGCAACAGCAGAGCAGCTGATGCGCTCCCGTTACTGTGCCTTTGTCAAACATCAGGTGGATTACATTGTCCAGACCACAGCCACGGGTCAGCAGCATGGACTGGATCGTTCAGCACTGGAGCAATGGAGTGCTGTAAATCAGTGGTTAAGGCTTGAAGTGGTCAGCGTGCGGGGCAAACTGGATAAAACGCATGCATCGGTTGAATTCAGGGCACATTATCATGATGGTGAACAGTTGAGGGTTCATCATGAAGTGTCATATTTTGTCAGGCAGGGGGCGACGTGGTATTTCCTGGACCCGACCCTGGCGCTGCAGCTGACCATGAAACAACCCTGTCTTTGTGGTTCCGGCAAAAAATTTAAACAATGCTGTGCACAATATTTATTGTTTCCATCAGAAATATCTTAGAATAGCGCGCATCTTTTACCCATCAGTGGATTACAGGCCATGTTGCTCACGGTGATCTATATCATTGCAATTACAGCTGAAGCCATGACCGGTGCCCTGTCGGCCGGCCGGCGCAGCATGGACTGGTTCGGTGTGGTACTGATCGCGTGTGTGACGGCACTGGGCGGCGGTTCTGTGCGGGACGTGCTGCTTGGGCATTATCCGCTGACCTGGGTGAAGCATCCTGAATATCTGGTGCTGACCTGCTGTGCTGCTTTTTTTACCATTGTGATTGCCAAATGGATGCGCCATTTGCGTTCCATTTTCCTGTTACTGGACGCACTGGGACTGATTGGTTTTACCATCATTGGCTGTCAGATTGCTCTGCAGATGGGACACGGTTTTGTGGTTTCTGCAGTGGCGGGTGTGCTGACCGGTGTGTCTGGCGGTATTTTGCGGGATATTCTCTGTAATGATGTTCCACTGGTATTCCGCCGTGAACTTTATGCCAGTATTTCCTTTGCCGCAGTTATTTTTTACTGGTTCTGTATTCAGATTGGGCTGGCACTGGAAATCACCGTCATGTCCACCCTGGTTTTTGGTTTTCTGCTGCGCTGTGTGGCTATTTATTTTGGGCTGGAAATGCCTAAATTCATTTATAAAGAAGATGATACCGATTCAGCATCTTCAACCGATGCACATTAACTGATATAAGCATAGTTATAACCCTGACGAGTCCGGCGTATGGATTTAGTTTCACGTATACAGCGTTTACCCATTGGCAGGTTTCATTATACCCTGCTGTGGGTCATTGGCCTGGGGTGGATGTTCGATGCCATGGACACCGGGCTGATTTCCTTTATTCTGACGAAAATGGCTGAAGAGTGGCAGATGACGCCCGCAGAAAAAGGCTGGGTGGTGTCCATTGGTTTTGTCGGTATGGCTATTGGTGCAGTCTGTTCCGGTGGTCTGGCAGATCGCATCGGGCGCCGAAGTGTATTTGCAATGACGCTGGTGATTTACAGCATCGCCACGGCTTTATGCGCCTTTGCCCCGAATTTAAGCTGGTTGCTGATTTTTCGTTTTATTGTCGGACTGGGGCTGGGCGGCCAGCTGCCGGTTGCCGTGACGCTGGTCAGTGAATATATTCCGGCGCAGGTCCGTGGCCGTTTTATTGTGCTGCTGGAAAGCTTCTGGGGGCTGGGCTGGTTGCTGGCGGCATTGATCGCCTGGTTTGTGATTCCGGATTATGGCTGGCATATTGCATTTCTCATCGGTGGCCTGCCGGCAATTTATGTATTCATCATTCTGAAAAAAGTACCTGAGTCGATTCCATATTTAATTAACCGTGGCCGGATTGATGAAGCACATGCCCTGGTCCAGCGCATTGAACGTCAGTGTGGGGTTGAGGTCATTCAGCAGATTGAAGTCAAACCGGTGGCCGCCAGCCAGGATGTTTCATTTTCTCAGTTATGGTCTGCGGCATTTGCCCGGCGGACCCTGATGCTGTGGCTGATCTGGTTTGGTATTGTCTATTCCTATTATGGCATTTTCACCTGGCTGCCCAGTCTGCTGGTGGCGCAGGGTTATAGCATTGTGCAGTCCTTTGAATATGTATTGGTGATAATTCTGGCACAGTTGCCGGGTTATATTGCTGCGGCATGGCTGGTTGAAAAACTGGGACGTAAAGCCACGCTGTCCGGTTTTATTGGCATGTGCGCTGTATCTGCATACTTTTTCGGTCAGGCCAATACTGTCATGTTGATTATGATCTGGGGCTGTCTGATGTCATTTTTCAATCTGGGGGCCTGGGGAGTTTTATATACCTACACGCCTGAGCAATATCCTGCCAATATCCGGGCTTTTGGTTCCGGCTGGGCCTCTGCCATTGGCCGTATGGCGGGCATTGTCGCCCCATTGGTGGTGACGCAGATGATGGCCATGCAACATGGATTCAGTGCGGTATTCATGATGTTTACTGTGGTACTGCTGGCAGTGGCGCTGATTATTGTGGTATTGGGCGAGGAAACAAAAGGCAAAACGCTGGAATCCATTGGCCTGTAAAATATGTCTGGGATTTGATGGGCCGGGTTGATCATTGTCCTGAAAATAGCTATTTTTACGACACGAGACACAATATGTCGCAGAGTATGGCAGGTTACTGTAGTAGCGTGTAGAGTATAGCCAGGCCCGCTGGTGCAGTCTGATACTGCAATTCAGGATAAGCACTGATAAAAACCCATTCATTCAGGATAAAAGGTTGTTATGACAAGCCTTGTACATCATTCCACAGAAAACCGCTCTGTCGCAGAATTTACTGAACAGGCTTATCTCAACTATGCCATGTATGTGATTATGGACCGTGCATTGCCGCATATCAGTGATGGTCTGAAGCCGGTGCAGCGCCGCATTGTCTATGCCATGAGTGAATTGGGGCTCAAACACAGCGGCAAGCCGAAAAAATCTGCACGGACGGTTGGTGATGTACTGGGTAAATATCACCCGCATGGCGATTCGGCATGTTATGAGGCCATGGTGCTGATGGCTCAGCCTTTCAGTTACCGCTATCCGTTTATTGAGGGGCAGGGTAACTGGGGTTCACCGGATGACCCGAAATCATTTGCTGCAATGCGTTATACCGAAGCCAAGCTTTCACAGTACAGTGAAGTGCTGTTATCTGAACTGGGGCAGGGCACCTGTGACTGGCAGGACAATTTTGATGGTTCAATGAAAGAACCGGTCAGTCTGCCTGCGCGTGTGCCGAATATCCTGTTGAATGGTACGACCGGTATTGCTGTGGGCATGGCCACCGATATTCCACCGCATAATCTGCGGGAAGTGGTCAAGGGCACCATTGCCTTAATCCGCAATCCGAATTTAAGCGATGAAAAAATTGCAGAATATATTCCTGCACCGGATTTACCGACCCGGGCTGAAATTATTACTGCACCGGATGAATTGCTTAAAGTTCAGTCCTCCGGGCGTGGCAGTTATCGTATGCGGGCGGTTTATCGCATTGAAAAAAATGAAATTGTAATTACCGATTTACCTTACCAGGTTTCCGGTTCACGGGTGATTACCCAGATTGCTGATCAGATGCTGGCAAAGAAATTACCACTGGTCAGTGATGTGCGGGATGAATCTGATCATCAGAATCCAACCCGGCTGGTGATTATTTTACGTTCCAGCCGTATTGATGCTGAAGCAGTGATGAGCCATTTGTTTGCCACCACGGACCTGGAATCCAGCTATCGGGTCAATATGAATATGATTGGTGCGGATGGCCGTCCGCAGGTGAAATCAATCCGCCGGATTTTATTGGAATGGATTGAAATCCGTAAAAATACGGTGACCCGTCGTCTGCAATATCATTTAAATAAAATAGAAAAACGTCTGCATATTCTCGCAGGTTTAATTATTGCCTATCTGAATATAGATGAAGTAATCAGAATTATTCGTGAGGAAGATCAGCCAAAGCCTGTTTTAATGTCGCATTTCAATATTGATGACATTCAGGCGGAAGCCATTCTGGAACTCAAGTTGCGTCATCTGGCAAAACTTGAAGAAATGGAAATGCGCCGTGAGCAGGAAGAACTGGAGGCGAAAGCTGCGGTGATTCGTGAACAGCTGGGCAACCCTGAATCCTTAAAAGCATTAATTATTGATGAACTGAAGGATGATGCAAAGAAATTCGGTGATGATCGTCGCTCTCCAATTGTACAGCGTGCTGAAGCCACTGCAATCAGCGAGCAGGATTTAATGCCGGCTGAGCCGGTTACTGTGGTATTGTCCGAAGCGGGATGGATCCGTTCTGCCAGGGGGCATGATGTTGATGCGGAACATCTGAACTATCGTGCAGGGGATCAGTATTTAAGCCATGCGCAGGGCAAATCCAATCAGAAAGTGTATGTACTGGATGAAAGCGGGCGCAGTTATGCATTGGCCATCAGCAGTTTACCGTCTGCACGGGGGCTGGGCGAGCCGCTGAGTTCAAAACTTGCACCTGCCAGCGGGGTTGGCTTTATTCAGGTGCTGATTGCCGAGGATGACAGTGAAGTGGTCGCCGTCAGTTCTGCAGGCTATGGCTTTAAAACGCAGGCAAAACAACTGGAGACCAGCGCAAAAGCCGGCAAATCCTTCCTGACAGTGGCAGACAAAGCACATGCGCTGGCGCTGAATAAGGTGAATGACGGGACTCATCTTGCCATACTGAGTACGGCAGGGCGCTTGCTGATTATTGACCTGACGGAGTTACCGGTCCTGAATAAGGGCAAGGGAAACAAGTTGATACAACTTGAAGCCAAAGAACAGATTCTGTCCTTAACTGTATTGAAATTAAATGAAATTGTTCAAGTGGTTGCAGGATCACAACAGCTGAAAATCAAGGGTGATGATCTTCAGAAATATATCGGTAAAAGGGCAACCAGAGGGCACTTGTTACCACGGGGATATCAAAAAGCCAGTAAACTGTTTATTCAGGGGAAATAATATTGGCAGGGACAATAATACTGGCATCCGTGGGCTGAAATACGTTATAAATGGTGGGTATTCAGAATTATGGATATAATGTTGGACACAAAGAACGCAAACAAATTATGTTCGACATTGAAAAGCGGTTTAAAACCCGGGATTATTGACAGGAGAATATGGCATTATGGAAAAGATCTGGCTCGCTGAATACCAGAAGTATGGGATTCCAGAAACAATAGAATTACCGTCTGAAAACACATCACTGATTGATGTTTTTGAGCGTAGTTTTCGGGACTTCGGTTCACGTGATGCATTTATCTTCATGGATAAATCTATATCTTTCAGTGAGCTGGAGCATGAGAGCCGTAAATTTGCCACTTACCTGCAAAGCCTGGGGCTGGCAAAAGGCAGTCGTGTGGCGGTGATGATGCCAAATGTATTACAGTATCCTGTAATTACCCTGGGCGTGTTCCGTGCAGGTCTGATTCTGGTCAACGTTAACCCTCTGTATACAGCACGTGAACTTGAACATCAGCTGAATGATTCCGGTGCTGAAGTATTGGTGATTATTGAAAACTTTGCTTCTGTTTACCAGTCACTTGCGGGTAAAACTTCTGTGAAGCATGTTGTGGTCAGTTCAGTGGGCGATATGCTTGGCATGTTCAAGGGGACGCTGGTCAATTTTGTGTTACGCACAGTGCGCAAGCAAATTCCAGCCTGGAATATTCCTGGTCACATCAAATTTAATGCAGCAATGTCCGGTGTGAATCCAGGCAACTATAAACGTCCGGAAGTGATGCTGAATGACACCGCACTGCTGCAGTATACCGGTGGTACGACTGGGGTTGCCAAGGGCGCAGAACTGACGCATCGTAATCTTGTTGCAAACCTTTTACAGTGTGACGCACTTTTCCAGGAAACATTCGGCACAAGCGGCGAAAGTTCGGCCGATGAACGGGTGTTCTGTGCGTTGCCGCTTTATCATATTTTTGCATTCATGGTCTGTGCGCTGTATGGCATGTATACCGGCCGCGCCAATGTTCTGATTCCCAATCCGCGGGATTTACCGGCAGTGGTTAAGGAGTTGCGTAAACATCAGCCAGCTTTTTTCCCGGCAGTGAATACATTATTCAATGCATTGGTGCACAATGAAGAGTTCAAACAGCTGGATCACAGCAAACTGAAAATGGCTATGGGTGGTGGTATGGCGGTATTGCCTTCAACTGCCGAAGCATGGAAAAAAATTACGGGAACCACCATTATTGAAGGTTATGGTCTGTCGGAAACCTCTCCGGTTGCCACCGCCAATCCACCAACTGCTACAGAGTTCAGTGCCACCATTGGTATTCCATTGTCTTCAACTGAGGTTGCCATACTGGATGATGATGGTCACTTTATGCCGGTGGGTGAGCAGGGTGAGATTTCAATTCGTGGACCTCAGGTCATGAAGGGTTACTGGAACCGCCCGGATGAAACTGCAAAAGTGATGACGGCAGATGGTTTCTTCCGTACCGGTGATGTCGGCATCATGAATGAGCGTGGTTTTACCAAAATTGTAGACCGTAAAAAAGACATGATTCTGGTTTCAGGCTTTAATGTATACCCATCTGAAATTGAAGAAGTGATTGCAGCACATCCCAAAGTATTGGAAGTCGCCGCAATTGGGGTGCCTGATGAAAAATCCGGGGAAGTGCCTAAACTGTTTGTGGTGAAGAAAGATCCTTCTCTGACCACGGAAGAATTGCTGGCCTATGCAAAAGAAAACCTGACCGGTTACAAGCGTCCGCGTTATGTTGAGTTTATGGACGAATTGCCAAAATCCAATGTCGGCAAAATCCTGCGTAAAGATTTACGTAAGTAAGCAGGATGTCCTGAGCTGTTTTGATCCGCTTCCGGACGGGGAGTTAAGTCGGCAGTTTGTATAAAGAAAAGGCTGAGTTCTGTATCGCAGGGCTCAGCCTTTTTAATTGCTGATTTTTGTCATGAATTCGGATTAACGTGTTGTATAGTCAAACCACCTCATTATTTATACATGTGATTTGATTCAAATTATTAATTATAAATGAAACTTATATTTTTGTATGAGCTTTTAGAAACTATTGGTTACCCATTAGTTTTTGTACTTTTGAATCATGGATGGTTGTCCTGCCGTTGGCGGACTTGCGCTGCAAACAAAGCTGTGCTTTGTTTGCAGCGCAAGGTTTGGCATCCCCTACGCAAACTTATTTAAACTTTCAAAGCAAAATGTGGCAATGAAAGCTTTTTCATAATCAAACAACTCATTTTCTCATGCAATTGATTTAATTTAAAATATGAATCAAGAGAAATTATATTCATGTGTATGAGTTTTTTGAAAGGTTGGCTATATACTGAAACATGAAATACATTCAGCACAGTAAACCCATGCCCGGTCGTTTTTTCCGGGTATGTGCCCTTACCAGTGTTCGCCGGGAAATAATCGGGCATAGGCTCGCTGGATCAGATTCAGTTTTTCCTGCTGACCGACAGAGGCGGTTGAACTTGGGAATAAATTGAATCCGATGGACATCAGTTTATTGTTGACGCCGGGTGCAATTGAATACGTGATGGAAGCCAGTCGGCCTAAACCGGTGGCCACTTTCTTCGGTCGTTTTACAATGGCGTAGGCAATCAGGTCAGCGGCCTGCTCCGGTGAAAGGGTCGGGACATATTTATAAATTCTGGTCGGTGCAATCATGGGAGTGCGTACCAGCGGCATATAGACTGAGGTGATTGCAATTTTATGGGAGTGGACTTCCGCAGACAGGCAGCGGCTGAAGGCATCCAGTGCAGCCTTGGATGCTACATAAGCTGAAAAACGGGTTGCATTGGCCAATACACCAATCGAACTGATATTAATGATGTGGCCATCCTTCCGGGTCATCATCTGCGGCAGAATATTCAGGACCAGTCGCACTGCACCAAAGTAATTCAACTGCATGGTCCGTTCAAAATCATGAAACCGGTCAACGGATTCATGCACGGCACGGCGGATTGAGCGGCCGGCATTGTTAATTAAAAAATCAATATGATCAACCGATTGCAAAATTTTCTGTGAGATTTCATCAATTGCATCCATATCATTTAGATCACATGGGAAAATGCTTGCCTGTCCCCCCGCGGCCTGTATATCTGTCTGCACCTGCTGCAGGGTGTCTTCGGTACGTGCGACCAGTAATACATGAGCGCCTGCCGAAGCGAGTTTTTTGGCCATCGTTAACCCGATGCCACTGGATGCACCGGTGATCAGTGCGATTTTTCCCTGGACTTTTTGCTGAAACAGCTTCTCCATTTTTGGATTCATGTGCATTTCCCTGATGTGATGAAGCGTAACGGACCTGTATTTATTTTATGACGTGATCATTTTTTATTTAAGCGATGATCTGTTACTGCGAGTGAAAATAATAACAGAATATGTAAAAAAGAATGGAACTCAAGCACATGAATTTATAAATATTTTTAGAGTAATTGCTCTATTTTTCATGCTGTATCAAGTGATTTTTAACATGGATGATGAAGAAATCAAAGCCTGAAAATAAAAAAAGCTTCCCTGCCCGGGGAGGGAGTCGCCACAGACTGTGTGGTTAAACACTGGTTAAAGCCTGTTCCAGATCAGCCAATAAATCATCAATATGCTCAAGCCAACCGAAGGGTGAGCCATATTTGCATTGATCCCCGCCGCTGCCAGGTTCCTGCTCGTTTAACTGGCAATGGGTGGTTGTCGGATGACAAGAGAAATTATATTCATGTGTATGAATTTTTTGACAGGTTGGCTATAACTGTCGTAATGCATCCGGTGTAGATATCTACCTGTATTTTAAAATCAAATAAATCAGCACCATGCTGAGTGTTGTCAAATGCGTAGGATGTAGTCTGATAAATCGGGACAGCCACGGCTTTCGTGGTGGCTCAGGTGTGTATCCTGCATGAATGGCAAGGATTTCATCTTTATAAGTCATGATGCTGTCATCGTAATACGTTTAAATATCAATCAAGTGTGGCGTTAAACCCCATGAAATGAAGCGACAGAAATATGCAAATCTATGTATTTTGTTGCATCAGCGTGAATATGATTCCGACAGCACTGAATAACCCTGTCAGTATTTAAGCTGTCTGTTTTTTTAATGGCGATTTTCAGGGAAACAACTTGCATGATGCAAAGCATCCCTTATTTTTTCAGCGCTTTCATCGTATAATGTCCGCATTATTTTATCGCAATTGCGATATTCTGGTTTTCAGTTGAGGAGTCCTGCGTGGCCCAATATATTTATACGATGAACCGGGTGTCCAAAATGGTTCCGCCCAAGCGCGAAATCCTGAAGAACATCTCTTTATCATTTTTCCCGGGCGCTAAAATTGGGGTGCTTGGTTTAAACGGGGCAGGTAAATCGACCCTGCTGCGTATTATGGCTGGTGTGGATAAAGACTTTTCCGGGGAAGCCCGCGCGCAACCTGGCATTAAAATTGGCTACCTTGAGCAGGAACCACCACTGGATCCGAGCAAGGATGTACGTGGCAATGTGGAAGATGGTCTGCGTGAACCACTTGATGCCCTCGCCCGTCTGGACGAAGTCTTTGCTGAATACGCGGCTGAAGATGCCGATTTTGAAGCCCTGGCCAAAGAACAGGAAAAACTTGAATCGATTATTCATGCCTGGGATGCACATAACCTGAACAATCAGATGGAACAGGCAGCCGATGCACTGCGTCTGCCGGCCTGGGATGCGGATGTCACTAAACTCTCCGGAGGAGAGCGTCGTCGGGTGGCGCTGTGCCGTCTGTTGCTGTCCAGACCGGATATGCTGTTACTGGACGAACCGACCAACCATCTGGACGCAGAGTCGGTCTCATGGCTGGAACGCTTCCTGAAAGACTTTGCCGGTACCATTGTGGCCATTACCCACGACCGCTATTTCCTGGATAATGTGGCGGAATGGATTCTGGAACTGGACCGTGGACATGGTATTCCTTACGAGGGTAACTATACTGCCTGGCTGGAACAGAAAACTACCCGTCTGGAACAGGAACAGAAACAGGAAGAATCTTTTGCCAAGGCACTGAAGAAGGAACTTGAATGGGTCCGTTCCAATGCCAAAGGGCAGCAGAAGAAAAATAAAGCACGGATGGAGCGTTTTGAAGAGCTGAATTCCAAAGAGTTCCAGCAACGTAATGAAACCTCTGAGATTTATATTCCACCAGGTGCCCGTTTAGGCAACAAAGTGGTTGAAGTGGAAAATATCAGTAAATCATTTGGTGACCGTCTGCTGTATGAAAACCTGAGCTTTAATGTTCCGCCGGCGTCCATTGTTGGGATTGTCGGACCGAACGGTGCCGGTAAAACCACATTATTCCGCATGATGACGGAAGAGCAGAAGCCGGACACAGGAACGGTCAGCCTGGGCGAGTCGGTCAAGGTGGCGTATGTGGGCCAGATCCGTGATACCCTGGATGACAAAAAGACGGTATGGGAAGAAGTTTCCGGCGGTCTGGACATCCTGAAAGTGGGAGATTACGAAATTGCATCCCGGGCCTATATCGGTCGTTTCAATTTTAAGGGACAGGATCAGCAAAAACGTGTGGGTGAGTTATCCGGTGGTGAAAGAAACCGTCTGCAACTGGCGAAAATTCTTCAGCAGGGGGCAAATGTCATCCTGCTCGATGAACCCTCCAATGACCTTGATGTGGAAACGTTGCGTGCACTTGAAGATGCCATTCTGGTGTTTCCGGGTACAGTGATGGTGGTTTCGCATGACCGTTGGTTCCTGGACCGTATTGCGACACACATCCTGGCGTTTGAAGATGAAGGTCCGGTATGGTTTGATGGCAACTACTCTGAGTACGAAGCCTATCGTAAGAAAACCCTGGGGGATGAAGCACGGCCTCATCGAAGCAAATATAAGAAAATCAGTGGTTAATCGCTGATCTGTTATATGAAAAAACCGGCACGTACTGTACCGGTTTTTTATTTGCGGGTTGTTTTATCGCCTCTGTGAAGATCAATGCTGTCCCGGGGCAGGGCTAAACAGGAATCTGCGTGGTGCTGATTTTTAATAATTCATCGCGGGCCTCAGTATGTCCCTGACGGGCCGCCAGCATTAACCATTGTTCTGCCTTGAAGAGATTGGATGTCACGCCCAGCTGACCGTTTAAATAGCACTGCCCCAGTTTGAACTGTGCTGAACTGTAGCCGCGTGTTGCAGCAGATAAAAAACACCACATGGCATTGCGTTCATCTGAACAGGAGGGTGAGGTTCTATGGGGGTGAGGACGGCTGAAACCGTATTGTTTTGCCAGGAACTCATAATATCGGGCTTTCTGATAGTGCAGATAGGCATCGGAAACATGGCTGTGCTGGACACCGTGATTTTTATAATTCAGATAAGTCATGACACCATTTTTTATGAACGATATTATTTTGATTAGTTTCATCACCTGATCTTCTTGTGAAAATGATGAAAAGCGGTAACATTATTTTTATGTGTAGGCATTTCATCTGTATTTAAAAATAAAAGCCTATCAGGCTGGAAAACCAATGATAAATCAGTTTTCCAGGTATGCTTTCCATGTCAGCACAAGCCAGTCAGCAAGATGAAGATCAGGAAAAAGCAAGTTGATTATAGGCTTTCAGTAATTCCAGTCTGGCTTGTGGATGACCCTGATGGGCCGCCTGGACCAGCCATTTCTCGGCGTACGAATAATTACGATCCAGACCAAGCTGACCGTTTAGATAGCTTAAGCCCATTTTATACTGTGCTTCCTTATCACCTCTTAAGGCGGCACGCAGGTAAAACCACATGGCGTTGCGGATATCATGTTCCTCATCATCGCTGAGCAGTCCGGCATAGGATGCATGTGGGCTTGCAACGGCATTTCGTTCAGAGTGATAACTCTGCACGGAAGATCCATGATGCGGAGCTGTATCAGGCTGCCTGTCTGATACAAGTGCTGATTCAGAATGATATTTAAAACGTCTGAAAATATGTGTAAACATATATACCTCCCTGTTAATCCATTAACAAAGTATGTGAATAGCTGATCTGTATATATTGATTAGCTTCTCTTAATTTAGTTGTTTTTAGTGGCTTTGTGAATAATAAAATTGTAATTTGTCAACAGTAAAATATATTTTTTTGTATAACAATGATTTATTTTGAGTGGGTTTTTTGATTTTGCTATGGGGATATCGGCTTGCCGGCTGGGCATATTGCCCGGAGCTGATCCGGGGTAAATTTATGTCCGCAGACTTATTGAAGAAATAGGCCGGATTCTGCCTGGTGATTTATATGTGCAGTCCGCTGGACAGCGCATGCAGGGAATGATCTGTGTTGTGAATGCAGGGATTAAACCTGCCACTCGTGATGACAGTCCCGGCATTTCCAGTTCTTGTTGGCATTCATGAAGGCCTGCATGGAAATTTTAAAATCAGGCAGATCACGCCAGAACATGATTGCAGCCATGATGCAGATGAGAAAAACCACCACGGTGGCAATCTGTATAACCGGTCCGGCCCCATTGCCGAAAAGCCACATGGCGATACTGATGATGACCAGAAGTAACAGTACAAAAATAGCAGGTACCAGGACGACCAGGCTCCGGGGTACAACAGGACGGACCGCAGGTGCAGTGGCACTTGTGACGGGCAGAATTTTACGGCTCTGGCAGTTGGGGCACTGGTATTGCATGATGACTCCACAATTTATTTCGACTGAATTTTATAACAATGTGGTGCAAATCTAAAATTCAAAGCAATAAAAAACCACTGAAGATCAGTGGTTTTTTGAATTTGGCGTCCCTACGGGGATTCGAACCCCGGTTACCGCCGTGAAAGGGCGATGTCCTAGGCCTCTAGACGATAGGGACTTATGAGGCAAAACACAACGGAGGTTGGTTTATACATACATGGTGGAGCCAAGCAGGATCGAACTGCTGACCTCTACAATGCCATTGTAGCGCTCTACCAACTGAGCTATGACCCCAGTCTGTGTGAGCGCCATATTAGGGATATTCCGCCGGCACGTCAATAAAAAAATGACTTAAGTTTTATCAACTGCATCATTTTTCGGCAATTTCAGGCTTTCATTGAGTTTTTCCCATACTTTGCTCTCTTTTTTGCTCGGACCGCCGACAATTTCGAGGGCATGACGCAAACGGGCAAAGGTCAGATCAGGGCCAATAGTCACCATGGATTGCATGACCGGTGTGGAACTGGTGGAACCGGCAATGGCAATAAAGAAAGTCGGCATGAAATCACGCAGTTTAATTTCCATCTGCGTGGCCAGTTCCATCAGAGTCTGACTGACCGTGTCGTTGTTCCAGCTGAACAGGCTTTCCAGGCGCCAAATGGCAAATTGCAGACTCTGGCGCAGTTGTTCTTCAGTCAGTTTACTGCCGGCAAATTGTTCCTTTGAAAGCTGGGGAAACTGGTTGAAATAAAAGCCGGCCCAGTTGACAGCATCAGACAGCAGGTTAATCCGTGGCTGAATGGCCGCGGCAATTTCCTCGAGTTTATTGCGATCTGATTTCCATGCCAGCAGGGTGTTCAGTAACTCGGCAGGGGACAGCGCCTTGATCCATTGGCCATTCAGCCAGTTGAGTTTTTCAACATCAAAAATCGGGCCACCGAGGGAGACGCGCTGAATGTCAAAATGTTCAACCATTTCAGCCAAACTGAACTTTTCACGTTCATCCGGCATGGACCAGCCCATGCGTCCCAGGTAGTTTAACAGGGCTTCAGGCAGCACGCCGATGTCTTTGTAGTAATTAATCGATGTGGGATTTTTACGTTTTGACAACTTGGACTTGTCTGGGTTACGTAATAACGGCATGTGACACAGAACCGGCATTTCCCAGCCAAAGTACTGATAAAGCAACTGATGTTTGGGTGCAGAAGGAATCCACTCTTCGCCACGAATTACATGGGTGATTTGCATTAAATGATCGTCAACCACATTGGCAAGGTGATACGTCGGCAGACCATCAGTTTTCAGCAGAATCTGCATGTCGACCTGTGCCCAGGGGATTTCAACTTCGCCCCGCAGCATGTCATTGAACCTGCACACGCCTTCCTCGGGGACTTTCATGCGGATGACATGGGCAACGCCTGCTGTCAGGCGCTGCTGGATTTCATCTACCGACAGTTTCAGACCACGACCGTCATAGCGGGGTGTTTCTCCACGGGCCTGCTGTTCGGCACGCATCTGGTCCAGCTCTTCTGCCGTGGCGAAGCAGTAAAAAGCATGGCCATTTTCCACCAGTTGCAAGGCGTATTGTTTATAAATGTCCATCCGTTCCGACTGACGATAGGGCGCATATGGACCACCGACATCAGGCCCTTCCGACCAGTTTAGGCCCAGCCAGCGTAGTGAATCCAGAATCATTTTTTCAGATTCAGGGGTGGATCGCAGCTGGTCTGTATCTTCAATGCGAAGAATAAACTCTCCGCCATGCTGTCTGGCAAAGCACAGGTTAAACAGTGCAATATATGCGGTTCCTACGTGAGGAAAGCCTGTTGGAGAAGGGGCAATACGGGTACGGACAGTCATAACTAACAAAGATTCGGAAGGTAAATTGTGTTTATTATAACGAAAAAGCCCAGGTGCTTAAGGTTTTATTCACCATAAGCACCTGGGCTTTTTCCCGAATTTCAGGGGAGTAATGAATCCGGATTTATTCAGTGATATGAATCAGGAGTTGTGTGGCTGGAGAAAGGCCTGTACAAAACGTGAAAAGCGCTGATGCTGTTCAGCAAAAAAATTCTGAGTCGGTGCGGCCTTAATTGAGGTCAGAACCCTCAATTGATCATTGTCGGGGACAAGCTTGTTGTCTCCACGCTTTTGCTGGGTCAATGCTTTTTCAATTGGCGACAATTTTTCTGTGACAATTGGTGAGCTAATCTGCTTTTGTGTATCTTTAATGATCGCCGTATGTCCTGCCTGGACACATAGGCTCAGTAAAAAACTTAAACCGACTGTTTTATAAATCCGGGTATTCATTTCAAACATCCCCCCCATGGTTGATCGTTGTTTTTTTAACTTAACCAAAGACTTTTAATCCCAAGCTACATTTTAACCGCAAATGATAATAAAAATCATAAACAGGTCACATTTTTTTACAAAAAACATAAAACAATGGGTTGAATAGTGTGCTTTCTGTTGCGGGTACACATATTCAGGCTATTTTTTAACAAATAATTGTGGAGATAGCGTGAAGATATGCCCCTGGATAATGAGATATTTTCTCATTTATTATATACAAAAACAGGCAAGGGGTAATTTTAAAAACAGGTCTTCCTTACTCTTCTTTGTTTAAGTATTTGAGCATTAATTATAAAAAATAAAAATATAGTGCTGCAAATTATTAAAAAACGCGTGTAAACAAATAAAAAGATTTACGCTGCTGTCTGATCGGGTTAATCGGTCTTGAGCGGCACAGGCGGTAGCTATGCAGCAAGAGAGTTTTTAATTGCCTTCGCTGGGGAGGCTTTTTCATGCAGTCTGAAGGTGCTGCAACGATTTTTTCCATGAAAAGTAATATTTTCCTACAAAAAGTCGTTTGGTGCTTTGTTAAAACAGGGTAATAATGTGCAGTTACATTTTTCAGTCGAATTGAAATCCACTTATGTCCCATATTTCTGTATTACTACATGAAACTGTTGATGCTTTACTTGCAGATCGCAATACAGGAATTTACGTTGACGGGACATTCGGCCGCGGTGGACATACCCGTTTACTGCTCTCCAGACTGGATGAAAATGCCAGGGTGTATGCTTTTGATAAGGACCCGCAGGCTTTAACGGTTGCCGCCGCGCTGGAGCAGGAAGACTCACGCTTTAAAATGATTCATGCAAGCTTTGCAGATTTACAACAGCAACTCAACCAGCTTGGGGTATATGCAGTTGATGGCATTATGGCAGATTTAGGGGTGTCTTCACCGCAGCTGGATCAGCCGGAGCGGGGCTTCAGTTTTATGCATGACGGGCCATTGGATATGCGGATGGATAATTCGCAGGGGCAGACGGCGGCACAATGGCTGGTTGATGTGGATGAAGAACATCTTGCCAATGTAATTTTTCAGTACGGTGAGGAACGTTACAGCCGGCGCATTGCAAAAGCAATTAAGCAGGCGGGTTATATTGAAACCACCGGGCGTCTGGCGGAAATTGTCAAGCTTGCCCACCCGAAATGGGAAAAAAACAAACATGCAGCGACACGGACTTTTCAGGCGATTCGCATCGAAATGAATAAAGAGCTGGAAGATGTACATGCCTTTTTACCTCAGGCGGTGGATTTGTTAAAATCACAGGCACGGCTGGCGGTCATCAGTTTTCATTCGCTTGAAGACCGGATTATTAAACAATTCATTCAGAAAGAATCCACCCTGGCTGAAGATCATGGCTGGGGAATGCCGCAACAGCGGGAAGATACCCGTCGGCTGAAAAAAGTTGTCCGGACTCGGGCAAGTGACACAGAAGTAAAACAGAATCCCCGGTCACGCAGTGCGTGGCTCAGGGTTGCAGAACGCCTGGAATCAGAAGATGCAGCATGAAAGAAGAAACAGTTGAAACAAAAGGCAGTAAGCCGCTTTTGAAGCCCCTCCTGGTTTATGGTCTGCTGATTGTATTAGTGGTGGGCAGTGCATTTATGGTGGTGCTTCAGGTGTTTGCGTATCGCCATGATTTCCGGGATTTAAACGCCTATATGCGTGAACGGGAAGACATTAATGCCGAATGGGGACGGCTGTTGATTGAACAGCAGACTTTCGGTGCAACGGCACAAATCGGGACCCGTGCTGTTACCCAGTTGAGAATGTATTCTCCACCACCATCCCAGACAGTGGTCATTTCATTACCGACTGAAACAGAACAGAAGAAATAAGGCATGCTGTATGGTAAATAAACAGACAAAACAGACACGGCAAGCACAACCGCGCAGAAAACAGCAGTCGATTTCGGAAAAACCTTCCATTGCTGTTGATATGTGGCGCTTTTATCTGATGTGGGGTGTGGTATTGCTCTGCTTTGTTCTGCTGGTGGCCCGTGCTTTTTATGTACAGGTGGTGAATAAGGATTTTCTGCAGAATAAGGCCAATGCCAATATTTTAAGGACAGAAAAGCTTAAGGCCATGCGTGGTGTGATCAGTGACCGTTATGGTGTGCCACTGGCGATCAGTACGCCCATCATGAAAGTGGTGATTGATCCCCGGGAATATTTTGAAACCCGGGAAGAGTTCGATACAGTGACTGAGGCCCTGAAAAAAGAGCCGAATAATCGGAAGCTGAAACGTCAGCTGCCCAATAAAAATCTCAATCTGGATGAACTGGCCGATGCCGTGGGCATTGACCGGGCAGATCTGAAAAAGAAATTGAAAGAACGGCCACGTTCGCGCTATCTGGTACTGAAAAAGGAAGTGCCGCCACCGCAGTCAGATCTGATTGTTAAACGTAATTTTGCCGGCGTTTATGCTGAAAAAACCTATAAGCGTTATTATCCACAACCGCAACCGAATGCACAGATTATTGGCCTGACCAACAGTGAGGGCGCCGGGATAGAAGGGCTGGAAATGCAGCTCAATAAACGACTGGCCGGTATGGATGGCGAACAGAAAATTGCCCGTGATAAACATGGCAACCGGGTGAAGATTCCAGAAGTCATTAAGGAAGTTGAAGCCGGGGAAAACATGACTTTAAGCATCGACTCCCGTTTGCAGTACATCATGTATCGTGAATTGACCACAGTCGGGGTTGCCAACAATGCCCGTTCAGCTTCTGCGATTGCTGTGGATGTTAAAACCGGTGAAATTCTGGCCATGACCAGCTGGCCTTCCTATAATCCAAATGATAAAAATGGCCTGAAAAATAAGGATGCCATGCGGAATCGGGGCGCAATTGACATGTTTGAACCCGGTTCAACCATGAAGCCCTTTACCATTTCGTCGGCACTGGAAAGTGGAAAATACACGCCGAATACGATAGTCAATACCAGTCCGGGTTCCATGCGTATTGGTAATCATACCATTCGGGATACCCACAATTATGGTTCGCTGACGGTGACCGGGGTGATTATTAAATCATCCAACGTGGGCTCAGCAAAAATTGCCCTGTCCATGCCGTATTCCACGCTGCCGACCTTTTTTAAGCGAATTGGTTTTGGTGAACGTTCGGCGGTAAAATTCCCCGGAGAAAGTGGTGGCCTGATCTTACCGCCCACCAAATGGAATGTGTCAGAAGTCGGGACCATGGCCTATGGCTATGGCATTAACGCGACCATGTTGCAGCTCGCACAGGGTTATGCCATGCTGGCCAATCATGGCATGAAACATCCTTTAAGCTTATACAAGCTGGAAGGGGAACCGAAAGGCGAGCAGGTACTTGAACCTAAAATAGCCGATCAGGTTCTGCTGATGCTGGAACAGGTGACCATGCCGGGTGGTACCGCGACACAGGCCAATATTCCCGGTTATCGGGTCGGGGGCAAAACCGGGACTGCACATAAATTGCGCCCGGATCACCGGGGCTATTCCAATACTGAATATCGGGCCTTATTTGCCGGTGTTGCACCCATCAGTGATCCACGGCTGGCGATTATTGTGGTGGTGGAAAATCCACGTGGGCAATACTATGGCGGTCTGGTGGCCGCACCTGTGTTTGCCCGGATTATGCAGGAGTCGCTGCGTCTGATGAATGTGCCACTGGATAAACCGCTGAATACAGGAAAAGCTTCCTGATGGATAACATATGACAATCAGCTTTCAGGACATTGACCGTTCCATAGCAGGGCCGTTATGGGTGTCCGAGCCTTTTACGGGATTTTGCCTGGACAGCCGTGATGTGCAGCCAGGCCAGATATTTATTGCGCTGGACAGTTATTCCCAGCCTGGAAAAACCCTGCAGTTTGCACAGTCGGCCCTGGAACGGGGCGCACTGGCGGTCATCAGTGAAACGGACCTGGGTATAGCGGAGAGTCTGGCCTGCCCTAAAGTCCGTCATCTGATGGGCGGCTGGCAAAACACATATTTACAGGCAACAGATGCTGTACAGCCTGCCAGGCTGCTGGCGGTGACCGGAACCAATGGTAAAACCACCATTTCCCGCCTGATGGCAGAACTATTGACTCTGCAGGGACACAAATGTGCCGTCATGGGCACCACCGGCAATGGTATTCTGCCGCAGCTGGAAGTGTCTTCGCATACCACACTGGATGCTCTTCAACTACAGAATCTGCTACATGATTTTGCAAAAAACGGTGCAGAATTTGCTGCTATTGAAGCCAGCTCCCACGGCCTGGAGCAGGGCCGTCTGAATGGCTGTGAAATTGAAATTGCGGTTTACAGTAATTTAAGTCGGGACCATCTGGATTATCATGGCACGCTTGAAGCCTATGCCCAGGCCAAGGCTGAACTTTTTAAGTTTGCATCGCTGAAAGTTGCGGTCATTAATATGGATGATGAGTATGCGGCGGTCATGCTGGCGGCCGCACGCAGCAATCCGGCTGATCCGGCAATATTGACGTATTCAACCCGTCAACCGGCAGATTACCAGGTCCTTGCCGTCCAGTATGCACTGGAAGGTGTGCATTTCCGCCTGAAAACTCCCCAGGGTGAGTTTGAGGTGCAAAGTCCATTACTCGGGCATTTTAATATTGAGAATGTGGTGGCAAGTCTGATTGCAGTGCAACAGGCAGGCTTTGATTTACAGCAGTTGATTGACAGTGTGCCTCAACTGGTGGGGGCGCCGGGCCGTATGCAGGTGATCCGTGACCGTGAACGGCTGTTTGTGGTGGATTATGCGCATACACCGGATGCACTGACTCAGGTACTGCAAACGCTGAAACGGCATGTGTCCGGGCAGCTATGGGCGTTATTCGGCTGTGGTGGTGATCGAGACCGGGGCAAGCGTCCATTGATGACCGAAGCTGCGTTGGCGCAGGCCAATCCGGTCATTCTGAGTTCGGATAATCCACGAACAGAAGACCCTGAACAGATCTTTGCAGATATGAAACAGAGCGCGGATTTCAGTCAGCATACGGTGTATGAAATCCATGATCGCCGTGAAGCCATTAAATATGCGGTCAGACAGGCCCAGCCTGGTGATATCATTGTCATTGCTGGAAAAGGGCATGAGAACTATCAGGAAATCAATGGTATTCGTCACTGGTTTGATGATGCAGTGGAAGTGCAGTCAGCAATTGGTGCACAATCCCACACCACAGATTCAGCTTATCCAGCTCATCAGGAATAAGAATGCATACTTCGACGACAAGTACAGTCCCACTGGATCCCTGGTCAGCCGCTCAGTTGGCTGAGGCCACCGGCGGATATTGGTATTCAGGTCAGATCCCTCAGGGTGAAATTAAACGAATTTTAACCGATTCACGACATGCAGAAGCGGGGGATGCTTTTCTGGCGCTAAAGGGTGAACGTTTTGATGCGCATGATTTTATCCGGCAGGTTGCAGACCATGACTGTCAGATTGCCATTGTGAGTCATCCGGTTGATGTGGAAATCTGTCAGTTGGTGGTTAAGGATACCCGACTGGCATTGGGGCAGCTGGGGGCTTATCGTCGTGGCCAGCATCCTCAGCTGAAAGTCATTGCACTGACCGGCAGCAGCGGCAAAACCACTACCAAGGAAATGCTGGGCAGCATATTTTCGCAGCTGGCACCGACGCTGGTGACACGTGGCAACCTGAATAATGATCTGGGTGTGCCGATGATGCTGCTTGAACTGCGTGCAGAGCATCAGTATGCCGTGATGGAGCTTGGTGCAAGCCATCAGGGTGAGATTGATTATACCTCAAAGCTGGTACAGCCCCATGTGGCGGGGATTCTGAATATTGGTACCGCACACCTGGGCGAGTTTGGCGGTCGGGATGGAATTTGCCGGGCCAAAGCTGAAATTTATCGGCATATTGATGCAACCGGAACATCCATCATTCCGGCACAGGATGATTTCAGTGATGAGATCCGAGCTGCTGTGCAGACTGAAAAAGTCATCAGTTTTGGTGTGGGAGGCGATGTATTTGCAACAGACGTTGAATTGCAGACACAATCTGCACGTTTCCAGCTCAATACGCCAGAAGCAACGCATCCGGTCAATTTACCCTTTGCCGGCCAGCATAATGTACATAATGCCGAGGCAGCTGCGGCATTTGCACTGGCCGCCGGTGTGGGGATTGCAGAGATTATTCGTGGGCTTGAACAGGCGCAGGCTGCAAAAGGGCGGCTGAATTTTATTCAAAAGGGTCATCATTTGTTGATTGATGATACTTATAATGCCAATCCTGCCTCCATGCGTGCTGCTGCCGAAGTGCTTGCTCAGCAAGCCGGTATCAAAGTCATGGTGATGGGAGATATTGGTGAACTGGGCGCTTCGGCTGCACAGCAGCATTATTTACTGGGGCGTGATCTGGTTGCGCAGGCGGTGAATTTTGTAGTGGCGGTCGGAGAGTTCGCGCCGGCGGTGCTGGAAGGTGCGCGCAGTACCCAATATGGAAAAAAAATGCAGGCTTTCCTGACTCAGGAACAGGCCCTTCCTTTTTTAATTGATCTGGTCGATACACATCAGCCACAGTCCATGAGTTTCCTGTTCAAGGGGTCTCGCTATACCCATATGGAAACGCTGATGACGGATTTGATGGAGAAACTTTAAATGCTGTTATGGTTATTTGAACATCTGGCGGGCTATAACAGCACGTTTCAGGTGGTTCGATACTTGTCCCTACGGGCTTTACTGAGTGTTCTGACGGCGCTGATGATTGGACTAGTGTTGGGGCCCATCATGATCCGCAAATTACAGGCATTGAAATATGGTCAGTCGGTCAGTTCCTATGCACCTGAAAATCATGCCAGGAAAATGGGCACACCGACCATGGGTGGTATTTTAATCCTGCTGTCGATTGGTATCAGTACATTGCTGTGGGCAGATTTGTCCAATCCCTATGTGTGGATTGTGCTGGCTGTGATGATCATTTTTGGTGCCGTCGGCTGGGCAGATGACTGGATTAAGATTCGCTATAAGGATAATGCCGGTCTGCCTGCCCGCAAGAAATTCCTGTGGACGTCAATTGGCTCACTGGGTGCCGGTATAGCCCTGTATGTGATTGCAATACATCAATCCAATCCTGTACATACAGCCAATATGCTGGACCTGCTGATTCCATTCTTTAAAAATCTCAGTATTCCGTTGTCTGCCATTCCACTGGGAATTGGTTTTATTCTGTTTACCTATCTGGTGATCAACGGTGGGTCTAATGCTGTCAACCTGACCGATGGGCTGGATGGCCTTGCAATTATGCCTGTGGTGCTGGTGGCAGCCGGGCTGGGGGTGTTTGCCTATCTGGCTGGTGATATCCGTTTTGCAAATTATCTGCATATACCTTATGTCAAATACACTTCAGAGCTGGTTATTATCTGTGCGGCAATGATTGGCGCCGGCCTGGCATTTTTATGGTACAACGCACATCCGGCGCAGGTGTTCATGGGAGATGTCGGTGCATTGTCACTGGGAGCCATGCTGGGAACTATTGCGGTAATGGTGCGTCAGGAAATTGTGTTTGCGATTATGGGGGGCGTCTTTGTGGTGGAAGCCATTTCGGTTTTTCTGCAAATCGGTTCATTGCGCATGCGTAATAAGCGGGTATTCCTCATGGCGCCTTTGCATCACCATTATGAGAAAAAAGGCTGGCGTGAAACCCAGGTTGTCATCCGTTTCTGGATCATCACCATCATGCTGGTGGTGCTGGGGCTGATGACACTGAAATTACGTTAACTGGAATTGATTGTAAAAGTCGGCAGTTGTTTTGATCTGCCGACTTTTTTATATGCCGGAGTCAAAGAATGAATTTGCTGATGTGTCCTGTCTGTCGTCAGGGGTTAACACTTGCGGGCCACAGCTGGCGTTGTGTAAATAATCACCATTATGATGTGGCAAAACAGGGCTATGTTAATCTGCATGTGGTGCAGCATAAGCACAGCAAAAATCCGGGGGATACCGTTGCATCGGTACAGGCGCGCCGTGCCTTTTTAAGTGCCGGTTTCTATGCAACGCTGCAACAGGCTGTGGTCAGCAGGATCGGTGAGCTGCGCATTGAAAATCTGCTGGACATTGGCTGTGGCGAAGGCTATTACACTCAGGCCATGCAGGATCAGGTGATGCAATGTGTGGGCGTGGATATCGCAAAAAATGCAATTCAGGTGGCGGCAAAACTGAACCGGCAGGTCACCTGGGTGGTGGGAACTGGTGCAACATTGCCGGTATTGGATCACTGCATTGACTTGTGTACCAGTCTATTCAGCCCCATTCCCCGACAGGAAATATTAAGGGTTTTAAAGCCGAAAGCCTGGCTGATGGTGGTCACTCCGGCACCTGAGCATTTATTTGCTTTGCGTGAGGCATTGTTTGATGAAGTCAGAGTGCATGAGCCACAGAAATTTATTGCACAATTGCAGGATGACTTTGAACTGGTGGATCAGCAAGTGGTTGAGTCTGAGTTAAACCTGAGCAATGAACATCTGAAAAATTTAATTGCCATGACCCCCTATGCTTATAAGGCCCGGCCTGAGAAACGACAGTTGCTGGAACAACAGCAGTTATTGACGGTCAGGGCAAGTTTTCAGATGTATCTGTTTCAGAAGAAGTAAAATGTAAGATTGAGTCGCATAATAAAAAGAAGATGGGTTTATATTATAGTCAAACCATCTAATTATTTATACATGTGATTTGATTCAAATTATTGATTATAAATGGAACTTATATTTTTGTATGAGCTTTTAGAAACTATGGGTTATCAATTAATTTTTTGTACTTTTGAATCATGAATGGTTGTCCTTGCCGTGGGGCGATATGGATGTCGCCGTTGGCGGACTGCGCTGCCTTCAAAGCAGTGCTTTATAGTTGCTCAGGATGTACCCCTCGCCAAACCTTGCGCAAACTTATTCAGACTTTCAAAGCAAAATGTGGCAATGAAAGCTTTTTTATAATCAAACAACTGATTTTCTCATACAATTGATTTAATTGAAAATATGAATCAAGAGAAATTATATTCATATGTATGAGTTGTTTGACAGGTTGGCTATAACATAGGGGCTTAGGACGTTAAGCAATCAAAAGAAAAAAGCGCCATAAAAGCGTTATGGCGCTTTAAATAGTGATCAGTCTGACCACCAGTCCTTACTCACCTTACTCAATTTCATTGATCAGATTTTCCAGCGAATCATTGGATTCGCGTTTTGTTGTCGGTGCTCCGGGATTCATGGCCGGCGGTGTGGTACCGGACGGCTTCAGGGCTTTTTCATCAGGCAGATCTTCAAAATCACTGGATGGGTTAGGCGTTGGTGCAATCGGTGCCGGGCGATAAATTGGACGTGCCAGCGGCGGTGAGGAGCGGTTATTTTCCTTTTGTTCGATAACCTGCAATTGTCCACGCTGATCATGGGTCAGTGGTGCTCCGGCATTTTTATCGAACTGGACCCATGACGATGGTGTGCCTGCCAGCGACTTACTCATGAAGTTGACCCATAATGGCAGCGCTGCAATTCCGCCATATTCCCGACGGCCAAGCGTCGATGGCCGGTCAAACCCAACCCAGGTAATGGCCACCAGCTGGCCATTAAAACCGGCGAACCATGCATCCTTGGCATCATTGGTGGTTCCTGTTTTCCCGCCAATATCATCACGTCCGATTTTCAGTGCAGCACGTCCTGTCCCGTGGACGATAACGTCGTGCAGAATGTTGGCCATTTCAAATGCAGACTGTGATTTTAAAATACGTTGTGCCTGACGGTACTTACTTTGTTCTTCCCTGGATAAGGTTGTTTTGACCTGTTCCTTTTTCAGCGACTGACTGGTGATTTCAATCACTTCATCATCAGGTGTGGTGGCCTTCTGGTCCGCTATTGTGTTTTTTTCACTGATGCACGCAATACATGCATATTCGGGATTGGCCTCATAAATGGTTTTACCGTAGGCGTCTTCAATACGGCTGATAAAGTGTGGCTGAACCCGGTAACCCCCATTGGCGATGGTTGCATAGCCGGTAGCCATCTGAACCGGCAGGACCATCGGTGTTCCCAGGGCAATGGTAAAGTTGCGGGGAATATGATTTTCCTGAAGTCCGAAGTCCATCAGCAGCTGGCGGGCACGTTCCACACCCACACTCTGCAATAATCTGACAGAGACTGTGTTACGGGATAAATACAGCGCGCGGCGCAGGGGAATCATGCCCAGATAACGGCCATCAGAGTTTTTCGGTGTCCATTTGCCAATGGTAATCGGATTATCATTGACCATGGTGTATGGGGTCATTCCCCGTTCAAGTGCCAGTGCATAAATAAAAGGTTTGATGGTGGAACCCGGTTGACGCCACCCCTGTAAGGCACGGTTGAATTTGGACTGATAGAAATTATAACCTCCGACAACAGCTTCAATGGCACCATTATTGGGGTTGATGGCGATCAGCTGGCCCTGAACTTTGGGAACTTGTACCAGTGACCATGCTGTTCTGGTGGCATTGGGTCTCAGGCGGACAATATCCTTCACTTTTACAATCTGTGAGGGTCTACTGGGCGCAGCACCGGTGCTGTTTGCATTTCGGTAGGGTCTGGCCCAGGACATACCTGACCAGGGTACTGTAATTTTTGTACCATCCTGCATCAGCGCCTCAAAATTATTATTGTTGACTTTAATTACTTCAGCCGGATACGTATTGGCATAGGCCTGAAAATTCTGCAGCGGTTGGTCATGTGCTTCTGCGCCGCGCCAGCCATGTCGGCGGTCATAATCTTCCAGACCTTTCTGAACAGCTTCTTCTGCATAGGTCTGACGCTGACTGTCAATGGTGGTATAAACCCTATAACCTGAATCGACGGCCTGTTCACCAAATTTCTCAATCAGTTCAGAACGGACCATTTCACCGACATAGGGAAATCGATTGCTGATGCCACGGTCCGGCATGTTCAGGTTAATCGGCTCTGCAACGGCTTTCTGGTATTGCCCCTGGTTGATATAACCCAGTTGCAGCATACGTCCGAGAATCCAGTTGCGGCGCTCAAGGGCCCGCTCAGGGTTGACCACCGGGTTATATTTCGACGGGGCTTTGGGCAGACCGGCAATCATGGCCATCTGAGCAATGCTCAGCTGATCAAGGTTTTTGTCATAATAAATTTTTGCGGCTGCAGCGATACCATAAGCGTTTTTCCCCAGGAATATTTTATTGACATATAACGCCAGGATATCTTCCTTGCTCAGGTTCTGTTCTATTTTTCGGGCCAGGAAGACCTCGGTCAGTTTTCGTTTCAGGGTTCTTTCAGGAGATAAATAATAGTTTTTGGCCACCTGCATGGTAATGGTGGAACCACCGGTCTGTACATTGGAGCCGGTGACGCTTTCACTGACGGCTCGGCCCAGTCCCTTGAAGCTGATGCCATTATGCTCAAAAAATGAAGAATCTTCGGCAGCAAGGAAGGCCTGAATGAATGCAGGCGGGATCTGGTGATACTCAACCGGTACGGAAAGTTTGCCGCCATATTCGGCAATCAGCTGCTGATCTGCGGTATATACTTGTAATGGTTTCAGTAATGGTGCTTTTTTTAATGAGCCCATTTCCGGCAGGGATGGGGCAATATAGAGATACATGCCATAAAAACCCATTGGAATTGCAATTAAAATACTAATAATCAGTAAAAAAAAAGGATGAATGAGACCCAAACGAGATAGCTTTTTCATAACAAGTAAGTTTTAATAAGGGCTTATGGCAAACTAATGAATGGTCAGTATAGCTTTTCATTTAACGGATTGTTAGATGAGATATTGTATCTGTAAAAAAATTAGGATCAGTTTTAGTTAGTTTGTATCTTGCCTGGGGATAAAAAAATAATAGGAAGCATATTGTGCTTAGACTCTATCGTAAGCCAAATAAGGGGTTGATCGGGGTGGATATCAGTTCCACTTCTGTAAAATTACTGGAACTCTCTGTTAAGAACGGTCGTTACTGGGTTGAAAGTTATGGATTGAGTCCATTACTGGAAGGCAGTGTGGTTGAAAAAAACATTCTGAATCCGGAATCTGTTGCTGATGCAGTGGAGCGCGCATTCAATATTGCCAACCCGCAGTCACAGAATGCGGTCATTGCTGTTCCGACGTCCATGGTGATCCACAAGGTGATCGAGATGGATGCAGATATGCAGGATGAAGAGCGTGAAGTTCAGATCCGTATGGATGCAGAACAGTATATCCCTTTTCCACTGGACGAAGTCAGCCTTGATTTCGAGGTCCTGCCTGACCGACTGAACAGTCCGGGGCGGGTCAATGTGCTGCTGGTGGCCACCCGGACCGAAAATGTTGACTCGCGTGTGGAAGTGGTCGAGATCGCAGGTCTGACGCCGAAAGTTGCAGATGTGGACAGTTATGCGCTTGAACGGGCTTTTGAAGTATTTGCAGATACTTTACCCATTGGGGTCAATATGGTTGGCATTCTTGATATCGGCCATACCATGACCACGCTTTCCGTGATGCAGAAAGGCAAGATTATTTATACCCGTGAGCAGGTGTTTGGAGGCAAACAACTGACTCAGGATGTGCAGAGCCGTTATGGCCTGTCCTATGACGAAGCCGGACGGGCCAAAAAAGATGGAACTTTACCTGACGATTATGACATTGAAGTTCTGACCCCATTTCTTGATGCCGTGGTTCAGCAGGCAGCACGATCCCTGCAGTTCTTTTTTTCGTCTTCCCAGTTCAATGAAATTGACCATATTCTTCTGGCTGGCGGTAATGCCAATATTCCGGGACTGTCCCGATTGCTGCAGCAGAAACTGGGTTATCGGGTGACCATTGCCAATCCATTTCTACAAATGGGCTTCTCTCCGCAAATTGATCTGAAAAAAATTGAAAATGATGCACCGTCATTGATGATCGCATGTGGCCTGGCCCTGAGGAGTTTTGATTAATGGCAAAGATTAACTTACTCCCGTGGCGTGATGAACTCAGGGAACGGCGCAAGAAACAGTTTATTGTGATCTGTATTGGCGTGGCACTGCTGGGGCTGGTGGCGGTCATGCTGGCCTGGGCTTATTTTGATCATAAACTGAATGATCAGGAACAGGCGAATCAACTGATCAGTAGTACTAACCAGAATCTGGATACACAGCTGAAAACCCTGGATGGGTTGCAGGAACGCAGAAATGCCATTATTGAAAGAATGAAGCTGATCCAGGGGCTGCAGGGACAGCGACCGGTGACTGTACGGTTGGTGGATGAGCTGGTTCGGGTGATTCCGGCGACAATGTATATTACAAAGTTCAGCCGGGCCGGAGATAAGTTCACCATTGAAGGTAAGGCGGAAAGCCCGAATACCGTTGCTGAATTACTGCGTGGGCTGGAAGCGTCACAATGGTATAGAAATGCCTTTATGAACTCTTTCCTGGCGGCAGAAGAAAATAAGAATAAGCCGGTAAGTTCGATTGTACCCCGGGTGGAGGAGGCTTACGGCAGCTTTGTCGTCACTGTGGATCTGGGTGAAATTGCGATGCCTTCTGATCAGGGTTCGAAGCAGCAGAATCATCAGGGAGAGGTGAAATGAACCACGATGAATTCAATCAGCAGGACCCGGAAAACCAGAGGCCTAAAAATAAAAAAATGACAGTTGAAAAATTCTTCCAGCAGTTTAATACCCTGGACATGAATAACTACGGCAGCTGGCCGATTCCCGTGAAAATCACCTGTTGGTTATTTGTATTTTTCCTGGTGTGTGCTTTGGGGTACTTTCTGGTGATCAGACCCAAACTGGAGATTATTCAGACTGCTCAGGCGCAGGAAAAAAATCTATTGAGTGAATTCAGGGAAAAGGATTCAAAACTCAGGAACCTGCAGCAATATCAGGTTCAGTTGCAGGAAATGGAGGCAAACTTTGATCAGCAGCTTGAACAGTTGCCAAAAGAGACGGAAATACCCGGCCTGGTGGAAGATATTAATATTACCGGGGTCAGTGCCGGCCTGAAATTTAAAAATATTCGCCTGGAAAATGAAGTGAAACAGGAGTTCTTTATTGAACAGCCGATTTCCATTGATGCGACCGGGGATTATCATGCATTCGGCAGTTTTGTCAGCGGTATTGCTGCCTTGCCACGAATTGTGACCATGCATGATTTTGTGATTGATGCTGTATCGAGTCCGGACAGGAAAACTGATATTCCTGTGGTGAATTATTCATTAAAAGCAAAAACATATCGCTATATCGGGGCTGAAGATAAAAAGAATCCGGATGCGCAGACATCCGCCAGCCAGCCAGGGGGGGAAAAACAATGAAAGTCATCAAAATTGCCTGTGGTCTGATGATGGCAGTCAGTCTGACGGGGTGTGACTCGCGGATTGATGCAGTGAATCAGGAAATGGCCAATATCCGCAGTCAGCAGCCTTTGCCGATTGAACCGGCACCGGTATTTGCTGCAGTGCCTGTCTTTATTTATTCGGCACAGCAGCTGCGCAGCCCATTCCTGCCATTTTCACTGGCCAATGAATTAAAAATCATGTCGGGCAAGCGGGTTTATCCTGATGCTTCCCGACAAAAGCAGCCACTTGAAAATTATGCCCTGGAAATGCTGAGCATGAAGGGCAGTATGAAGGGCAATGGCGGACAGGTGACTGGATTGATTCAGACACCGGATGGTGAGATCGAGCGGGTCCAGCGTGGCAATTATATGGGGATGAATCAGGGGCGGATTATTGCCATAACGCCGACACGTATTGATCTGCTGGAAATTGTGCCCGATGGTCGGGAGGGGTATATCGAAAGACCGAGAAGTCTGGTGCTGATAGGGCTGACCGATTGAGCCTAAACTAAGGAATAAAAATGAAAAAAAGTGTGAAAAAATTTTGTATTGGGGACGGTGAATTCATGAGTTTTAATCTTCGACAGTGTTCAGTGGCGGCCGTGTCTGTGGCGGTCATGCAGGTTGCTTCGGCACAAATGACCATGACCCGTGTGGTGCCGATGCAGATTCCGGGCCAGGGTACAGAGATCCGGATCATGTTTAATGGTCTGCCACCGCAGCCACAGGCCTATGAACTGGAAAATCCTGCCCGACTGGTGCTGGATTTTGATCAGGCAAAACAGGGCCTGGGTCAGACGGTGATTCCCGTGGCAACCAGTGAAGCAAGTTCAGTCAATGTTGCATCGGATGATCAGCGTTCACGTCTGACCATCAATCTGAAAAATAAAAGTGCTTTTACCACCCGCGTGGAAGGCAATACCTTTATTCTGAAGATCAGTCCTGAAAGTCAGGGCAGTGATGCTGCACCGAATACACCGGTTGCCAGTCAGCAGCGTCAGGGGATTTCAGATATTGGTTTTCAGCGCGGCAATGCCGGTGAGGGACAGGTCAGCATTAATTTGCTGGGGGCCGGCACACCTGTGGATGTACAGCAGCAGGGAAGTAAGGTGGTGGTGCGTCTGCCGGGAAGCAGAATACCGGCACACCTGATTCGCCGTCTGAATGTCAATGATTTTGCAACGCCGGTGTCTGCAATTGATGCCTATAACGATGGTGCAAATGGGGTGATCAGCATCCAGTCATCCGGCAGTTATGAATACATGGCATATCAGGCAGAAGATAAACTGACGGTCAGTCTGAAACGGCCTGAAGAGAACAAACTGGTGCATCCTCAGTCGAGCCAGGCCTATACAGGCAAGAAAATCTCGCTTGATTTTCAGGATATTGAAGTGCGTCGGGTATTACAGTTGCTTGCCGATTTCACCGGCATCAATATGGTGGCCGCAGATACAGTACAGGGCAATATTACTTTGCGCCTGAAGGACGTGCCCTGGGATCAGGCCCTGGATATTATTCTTAAGACCAAAAATCTGGATAAACGTCGTAATGGCAGTGTGATCTGGATTGCGCCCGTTACTGAGTTAATCAAGGCTGAAGAAGAGGAAGCCCGGGCAATTGCACAGAGTGTAAAACTGGCACCGATTCAAACTGAATATATTCAGTTAAGTTATGCAAAAGTAGCGGATATTCTAAAGCTGTTGCAGGAATCCCGTGATGGTAAAGGGGCCGAGGCTAATCGTACTGCAAATTCAGATTCGCTTGCACTTGAAAGTTTACTGAGTTCAAGAGGAAGTGCAGTTGCTGATTCACGGACGAATACTTTAATTATTAATGATACTGCACAAAATATTGATAAAGTACGACGTATGATTGACTTGCTTGATGTTTCAATCCGGCAGGTGATGATTGAAGCCCGGATTGTACGTGCCACCACGGATTTTACCCGGGAAATGGGGGTGAAGTGGGGTATCCTTTCCCAGGGCATTACCCGGAATAACAGCCTGCTGGTCGGAGGTAGTGAGCGGACCTTATGGGATTTAAAAACGCCGGATGATGATGGTCGATATACAATTAACCGTGATGGTGGCAATAATTTAAATGTGGATCTGGGTGTGACTGGTGCCGGTGCAAGCAAGATTGCATTTGGTTTAATCAGTCTGTCCGATTTTATGCTTGATCTTGAATTATCGGCATTGCAGGCAGATGGCTATGGGGAAGTGATTTCAACCCCTAAAGTATTGACTGCGGACAAGCAGAAAGCCAAAGTGTCTTCAGGTCAGCAGATCCCTTATCAATCCACACAGACTGTGGGTGGTGCTGCTGCGGCAACCACGGAATTCAAGGATGCCCTGCTCAGTCTGGATGTGACACCGAGTATTACACCGGACGGTAAGGTGCAGATGCAGTTGCATATTACCAGTGATTCTCCGGCAGGGACTGCACCCAATGGTGAAATTATTCTGAATAAAAATGAGATTAACACCAATGTATTGGTGGATAATGGCGAAACTGTGGTATTGGGCGGGATTTTTGAGCAGGAATCCAAGAAAAGCCAGACCAAAGTCCCGTTCCTGGGGGATCTGCCCGGCGTTGGCCGCTTATTCCGTAAGGACGCCAAAACAGAGAATAAGCGTGAACTGCTGATCTTTGTGACACCAAGAATTGTTAATGACAGTGCTGACAGAAATCATTAATATAGTTTTAATGATAGCAATTCAATAGGTGACTCCTTGCCAGGCAAAGAGTTTGACACCCTGCCAAATATTTATCTGGTGGGGCCGATGGGGGCTGGAAAAACAACAGTGGGTCGGCACCTGGCCGATCTGTTGGGACGTGAATTTCTTGACAGCGATCATGAAATAGAAAAAAAAACCGGTGCGACCATTCCCTGGATTTTTGAAAAAGAAGGGGAACAGGGCTTTCGTTCCAGGGAATCGGTGGTGATTGATCACCTGACTTTAAAACAGCAGCTGGTAATCGCCACCGGTGGCGGTGCTGTAACGCAGGCCGTGAATCGTGAGTTTTTAAGACAGCGCGGCATCGTGGTTTATCTGTATACCCCGGTGGAGCTGCAGTTGCAGCGAACCTACCGGGACAAAAACCGTCCTTTGATTCAGGTTGAAAATCCAGAACAAAAACTAAGAGATCTGTTAAAGGTCCGGGATCCACTTTACCGTGAAGTTGCACATTATATTATTGAAACCAATCAGGGGGCTGCACGTGACCTGGCTGTCAGTATTTTGCAGCTCATTGTTTCAAAAGCGTTAAACTGAATTTAGGCTTCGAGTACTGGAAATCATGCAAACCTTATATGTTGAACTGGGGGATCGTCGTTATCCTATTTTCATTGGCAGTCAATTGAAACCACAGCAACTGCTTGAGCCTTATATCCCGGCGAAACAGCTGATGATTGTCACCAATACCACCGTGGGTGAGCTGTATCTGGATGACTATGTGACGGCCATTCAGCAGCTGGGAAAAACCGTGGCGACATGTATTTTGCCTGATGGTGAAAAATATAAGAATATTGAACACTTAAACTTAATTTTTGATGCGCTGCTCGAGGCGGGATTTAACCGGGATTGTACCGTACTGGCACTGGGTGGCGGTGTGATTGGCGATATGGCCGGTTTTGCATCTGCCTGTTTCCAGCGGGGGGTGTATTTTATTCAGGTGCCTACCACGCTGTTATCTCAGGTCGATTCCAGTGTGGGGGGGAAAACCGGCATTAATCATCCACTGGGTAAAAACATGATTGGTGCCTTTCAGCAGCCACAGGTGGTGCTGGCAGATATGTCACAGCTGGCCACTTTGCCGGATCGTGAGTTGTCTGCGGGACTGGCCGAGGTGATTAAATATGCGCTGCTGGGAGACATTGAGTTTCTGGCCTGGCTTGAGGCGCATATGGACGGGCTGGTTGGTCGGGATGCGACGCTGCTGGCCGAAGCGGTATATCGCTCATGTGCGCATAAGGCCGCTATTGTTGCCCGGGATGAAAAGGAACAGGGTGAACGGGCATTGCTGAATCTGGGGCATACCTTTGGCCATGCCATTGAATCCTATCTGGGGTATGGCGTGTGGCTGCATGGTGAAGCGGTGGCTACAGGCATGGTCATGGCCGCAGATTTATCACATCGCATGGGTTGGATTTCAGCTGAGGATCTGGCCCGTACAAAAAATATTATTCATCGTGCAAATTTACCTGTAGCATGTCCGGAAATTCCGCTGGATGACTTTCTGGCCTATATGGCCCATGATAAAAAGGTGCTGGATGGTCAGTTACGTCTGGTTTTATTGAAGCAACTGGGGCGTGCCATCATTACCCGGGATTTTGATACTAAACAGATGAAACAGGCCATTCTTGCAAATCAGAATGAACGTGACAGGGATTATTCATGACCACAACAGCGCACCTGAATTGGCAAACTATCCGACAATATATCTGGTTGATTGCCAGTGTGCTGTGTCTGGTGATTGCACTGATTTTCTGGATCATGACAGACAGCAGGGAACTGGTGAAAGTGGCCAGTCCGATTGAGGAAACTCAGACGCAGATTCAGCCGGAGAAAGTAGCTGCCAGTTCCCATCTGGGCAGTCTGACGGACGAAGTACGGCCACTTGAGCTGACTACTCGTGTGATCGCAGCCGGGAATCATGAAGCTGAATTTCAGGGCACAAAATTTATCCAGGACAATAAGAAAAACTGGACGCTGGAATTATTCCGGGTCACGGATGAAGATATCATCCGGAGTTTTCTGCAACGGCAGCAAAATCGCCATCCCTTTATTTATTTTCGTTTAAGCGGTGAAGATCAGGTTGCCCAGTATATCCTGGGTTACGGGGTATTTAAGAGTGAAGTCGATGCCGCCCATCAGCTGAAACAATTGAAACTGGGGTTGCCGGACTCAATACATCCCCGGGCCGTACAGCTGGAGCAGTTTGCATCGCTGGTGAATGATCTGAGTGCGGTGGAAATGCAGGGAACCAATAAACTGTATGAAGTCAGACTCCGGCCAGCGGCGTTGCCTGTGATTGATGAAAGTCTGATGGTTCAGCCTAAACCGGCTGCCCCTGCTGTAACGGATGCTGCCGATGCAACCACTAAAACCACCATTACCCGTAAAGACTCACAGGGGAATGTGGTGGATGTACAGCGTTCACATACGGCTGTGATGGATCAGCCTAAGCCCCAGGAATCCAGGCCCGCAGCACCGGTTGAGAAAAAGCCGGCGCCACAGGAAATCAGTGATCCTTTCAACTGACAGCAGTATTGGCGCATTATTGGAGTCAAAATGGCGCACTGTGGTTCAATAATTATAATTATGCACAAAATTGGTGCAAATAATACAATATAAAATAGCGCTTTTATTCTGCGTGTTTATTTATTTGTTTATATTTTAGTGATTTGCTAATATATTGTATCTTCTGGCATATTTTTTGCTTTATTGATGCGCTAATTGTGCTGGTTGTCCCTGTTTTGGCGCGAAACGAGCCGGTTAGTGTGCGATCTCAGCTGTTTCATCTGCTTTAAAGTGGTGCATGGATTGAAAATAATTCTTGCAATTAAAGTCAAAGTTGACTGGAAACGAGCCCTCTTTAAATGCTTTACTGATGAGTATCTATACTCTTTTAGTGTGAATGCTGAAATTTGAATGTTTTTTTGCCCGCCAGGGCCTGTTGAAGGAAGGGTACGCTATGCACATGCCATCGCTTAATACTGTAGCTCCCGCTCAGGGGTTATATCAACCTGATGAGTTTAAGGATAACTGTGGTTTCGGTCTGATTGCTCATATGCAGGGGGATGCAAGTCATGATCTGGTCAGGACCGCAATTCATAGTTTAAGTTCCATGACGCACCGTGGCGGTATTGCTGCAGATGGCAAGACGGGGGATGGCTGTGGATTACTGCTGGCCATGCCAAAACAGTTTTTCCGTGACGAAGCAAAGAAACTCAGTGACATTACATTGAGTGAAACATTTGCGGTGGGAACTGTATTTTTAAATACTGATCCTGCAATTGCACAGCATTCGAAACAGATATTAAGCCGGGAAATTGAATCCGAGGGGCTGAAAGTCCTTGCATGGCGTGTTGTGCCGACCAGTAACGACGCATTGGGTGAAATTGCACTCCGCTCATTACCGGCATTTGAACAGGTGATTGTCAACTGTCCAATGGGGCTGACAGAAGTTGAATTCAATCGTAAATTATTCCTTGCCCGCCGTCGTGCAGAGCAGCAGTTAAGCGCAGACACTTCATTTTATGTCACGACGCTGTGTTCAACTGTCATCAGCTATAAAGGCCTGATGATGCCGGCTGCGATTGCAGATTTCTATACCGATCTGGCTGATGAGCGTTTACAGTCGCATATTGTGGTATTCCATCAGCGTTTCTCCACCAATACCCTGCCCTTATGGCCATTGGCGCAGCCCTTCCGTTATCTTGCACATAATGGTGAAATCAACACCATTACGGCAAACCGTAACTGGGCAATGGCGCGGGTACCAAAACTTGAGAACCCGCTGCTACCGGGTCTGACTGAGCTGAAACCGATTGTAAATCGGACCGGTTCTGACTCGTCAAGTCTGGACAACATGCTGGAGATTCTGATCGGTGGCGGCATGGATCTGTTCCGTGCCTTGCGGATGCTGGTTCCACCTGCATGGCAGAACGTGGAAACACTGGACGCTGACCTGCGTGCATTCTATGAATTCAACTCCAAACATATGGAAGCCTGGGATGGCCCGGCGGGTCTGGTGATTCAGGATGGCCGTCATGCCATCTGTATGCTGGATCGTAATGGCCTGCGCCCTGCGCGCTGGGTAATTACCCGAAATGGCTATATTACCCTGGCGTCTGAAATAGGGGTCTGGGGTTATAAACCTGAAGATGTCATTTCCAAGGGACGTGTGGGTCCCGGCCAGATTCTGGTGGTGGATACCCTGACCGGCAAAATGCTGGATACGCAGGACGTCAGTACTCATCTGAAAAAAATGCGCCCTTATCGTGAATGGCTGCGTGAAAACTCATTCCGTCTACAGGGCAGTCCGGAACTTGAAGAATATCTGTGTGACCAGGGGCTGAAAGGCGATGCGCTGAAAGCCGCTCAGAAAATGTTCATGGTGACCTTTGAAGAGCGTGATCAGCTACTGCGTCCAATTGCAGAAAGTGGTCAGGAAGCTGTGGGGTCAATGGGGGATGATACGCCAATGGCAGTATTGTCACGTCAGGTCCGTCATGTGTCTGACTATTTCCGCCAGCAGTTTGCACAGGTGACCAATCCACCGATTGATCCATTGCGTGAATCGATTGTCATGTCGCTGGAAACCTACCTGGGCCGCGAACAGAACGTATTTGAACAGGGTCCTGAACATGCCGATCGTCTGATTATTTCCAGTCCGGTCATGTCCAATTCAAAAATGCATCAGCTGCGTACCCTGGGGCGTCCGGGATATGAAATTGTCGATATCGATCTGAACTATACAGAAAGTGAAGGTTTGCAGGCTGCGATTTCACGCATTTGTGAAGAATCTGCACAGGCAATCCGTGACGGTAAAACTTTACTGGTGCTGACCGATAAGAAAATTCGTGAAGGTTATTTACCGGCCAATGCCCTGATGGCGACCGGTGCAGTACACCATTATCTGATTCAGACCGGTTTACGTACCGATGCCAATATTATTGTGGAAACCGGCCTGGCGCGGGATCCGCATCAGTTCGCTGTTCTGCTGGGTTTTGGTGCGACAGCTGTTTATCCGTATCTGGCTTATGATGTGATTAATGACCTGGTTGCCAAAGGTGAGCTGCTGGGAGATCCGATTCATGCACAGGCCAATTTCCGTAAGGGCATTGAAAAAGGCCTGCTGAAAGTTCTGTCAAAAATGGGTATTTCCACCGTGGCGTCCTACCGTGGCGGTCAGCTGTTTGAAGCAGTGGGTCTGTCCAGTGAAGTGGTCGATAAGTGCTTCATTGGGGTGCCCAGCCGTATTCAGGGCGCAACTTTCAGCGATCTTGAAAATGACCAGAAAAAACTGGCGGATACTGCGTGGAAATCACGTAAGCCCATTGATCAGGGTGGTTTGCTGAAGTTTGTATTTGATAAGGAATATCATGCATTTAACCCGGATGTGATCAATGCGTTGCACAAGTCTGTCCGTTCAGGCAACTATGCAGACTTTAAGGAATATGCAGAGTTGGTCAATCACCGTCCGGTGGCAACGATTCGTGATTTATTCAAACTGAAAACCGGGAAGCCAATTCCACTGGATGCGGTTGAATCGGTTGAGGCTATTCTGCCGCGTTTTGACTCGGCCGGAATGTCGCTGGGAGCATTGTCTCCAGAAGCCCATGAAGCGATTGCCATTGCCATGAATACCATTGGTGGCCGTTCCAACTCTGGTGAAGGCGGTGAGGATCCGGCACGTTATGGCACCATCCGTAACTCGAAAATCAAACAGATTGCATCGGGTCGTTTTGGTGTGACTCCAGCTTATCTGACTTCTGCTGAAGTTTTACAGATTAAGGTGGCACAGGGTGCAAAACCGGGTGAAGGCGGTCAGTTGCCGGGTGGTAAAGTTAACGGGCTGATTGCGCGGTTGCGTTATTCGGTTCCGGGGGTAACGCTGATTTCACCGCCGCCGCATCATGACATTTATTCCATTGAAGACTTGTCCCAGTTGATCTTTGACTTAAAACAGGTTAATCCACAGGCTATGGTGTCCGTCAAACTGGTGTCTGAGCCAGGGGTGGGAACCATTGCAGCTGGTGTGGCCAAGGCCTATGCCGACTTCATTACCATTTCAGGTTATGACGGAGGTACAGCAGCTTCTCCACTGTCTTCAATTCACCATGCAGGTTCCCCGTGGGAGCTTGGATTGAGTGAGGCGCATCAGGCACTTCGTGTCAATGATCTGCGGGGTAAAGTCCGTGTTCAGACGGATGGTGGTTTAAAAACCGGCCTGGATGTGATTAAGGCTGCCATTCTGGGCGCAGAAAGTTTCGGCTTTGGTTCAACTCCAATGATTGCGTTGGGCTGCAAATACCTGCGGATCTGCCATTTGAATAACTGTGCGACCGGGGTTGCCACACAACAGGATCATCTGCGTCAGGAACACTATATTGGTGAACCTGAAATGCTGATTAATTTCTTCCACTTTATTGCAGAAGAAACCCGTGAATGGCTGGCTGCATTGGGCGTGGCCAGCTTAAAAGAGCTGATTGGCCGGGTTGATCTGCTTGAGGTCCTGCCGGGTGAAACGGAAAAACATGCTCACCTGGATTTAAGCGCTTTATTGGAATCACATCCGTCTGCTCAGGGCAAGGCGCAATACTGTGAAGTTCAGGGCAATGAACCCTTCGATAAGGGCATACTTGCCGAAAAAATGGTTGCAGAGATGCTGCCGGCCATTGAAGCGGGTACTGGCGGTGAATATCATTTCAGCATTGGTAACTGTGACCGCTCCATTGGGGCACGTATTTCCGGTGAAATTGCCCGTCGTTATGGCAATCTGAGCATGGAAGCACATCCGGTGAAAGTCAATCTGACCGGTACTGCGGGCCAGTCACTGGGTGTGTGGAATGCCGGTGGTCTCTATATTAAACTGGAAGGCGATGCCAACGACTATGTCGGTAAGGGTATGGCCGGTGGACGGATTTCCATTTTCCCGCCAAAGGGGTCGCCGTTCCAGACGCAAAATACCTCAATCATTGGTAATACATGTTTATATGGTGCAACTGGTGGTAAAATCTTCGCGGCTGGTATTGCCGGTGAACGTTTTGCTGTCCGTAATTCCGGTGCATTTGCCGTGATTGAAGGCGCAGGGGATCACTGCTGTGAATATATGACCGGTGGTATTGTCACAGTGCTGGGTAAAGTCGGACATAATTTCGGGGCAGGCATGACCGGTGGTTTTGCTTATGTACTGGATCTGGACAATGACTTTGTCGATCACTATAACCATGAGTTAATTGAGTTGAATCGTATTTCGACAGAAACGATGGAAGAGCATCAGGAGTTCCTGAGCCGTATACTGGATGAGCATATTCAGGAAACGGGCAGTGCCTGGGCATACAAGATCCGTAATGAGTTCGATTTTTACAGCCGTAAATTCTGGCTGGTTAAGCCAAAAGCTGCGAATTTGCAGACGCTTTTGAAAACAACTCAGGCAGATCCACAGTAAATTCCACTACTCAAATTTTAGGCAGGTGTGGATAAGTTCTGATTTATACACAGCAGTATAAGTCAGAGCAGCTTCACACTGACCCCACGGAGAGAGACATGGCAGAGCGCCTAAACAATGACTTTCAATTTCTGGATGTAGCGCGCCAGGATCCAGAGAAAAAAGATCTGACGGTCCGCAAAGCGGAGTTTGTGGAAATTTATAAGCCATATACAACGGAAATTGCAGCCAATCAGACGCATCGCTGTCTGGAGTGCGGTAATCCGTATTGTGAGTGGAAATGCCCGGTACATAATTATATTCCCAACTGGTTGAAGCTGATCACCGAGGGCCGTATTTTTCAGGCGGCAGAGCTGTGCCATCAGACCAATACCCTGCCGGAAGTCTGTGGCCGTGTCTGTCCGCAGGATCGTCTATGTGAAGGGGCCTGCACCCTGAATGACGGTTTCGGTGCGGTCACCATTGGTAATGCAGAAAAATATATTAATGACACAGCCTTTGCACTGGGTTGGCGCCCGGATATGTCTTCGGTCAAATGGACCGATAAAAAGGTGGCAATTATTGGTGCCGGTCCAGCCGGTTTGGGCTGTGCGGATATTCTGGTGCGAAATGGGGTCAAACCGGTGGTGTTTGACAAGCGTCCTGAAATTGGTGGTTTGCTGACCTTCGGCATTCCAGAATTCAAGATGGAAAAGGATGTCATGAAGCGCCGCCGTGAAATTTTTAATAATATGGGTATTGAATTCCGTTTAAATACAGAAATCGGTACGGATATCAGCATTGACCAGTTACTGGCAGATTATGATGCCGTATTTATGGGAATGGGGACTTATACCTACATGAAAGGCGGTTTTGCCGGTGAGGATCTGGACGGTGTTTATGATGCGCTGGATTTTCTGATTGCCAATGTAAACCGCTGTCAGGGCTGGGAAAAGGATCCTGCTGAATACATCAGTGTTGAAGGTAAAAAGGTGATTGTACTGGGAGGTGGGGATACGGCAATGGACTGTAACCGAACCTCCATTCGCCAGGGAGCGCTGGAGGTAACCTGTGCGTACCGTCGTGATGAGGAAAACATGCCGGGTTCACGCCGTGAAGTCAAAAATGCCGGTGAAGAAGGGGTTAAGTTCCAGTTTAACCGTCAGCCCATTGAAATTGTGGGTGAAAATGGTAAAGTCACCGGAGTTAAGGTGGTGACTACTCAACTGGGTGATCCGGATAGTCGCGGCCGCCGCAGTCCGGAGGCTGTGCCAGGTTCAGAAGAAGTATTGCCTGCCGATGCTGTGTTACTGGCGTTTGGTTTCCGGACCAGTCCGGCGGATTGGTTTGCTGATGTCAATATTCAGCTGGACGGTTCAGGCCGCGTGGTTGCAGCAGAACAGCAGACCTATAAGTTCCAGACCTCTAATCCAAAAATCTTTGCGGGTGGTGATATGGTGCGTGGTTCTGATCTGGTGGTGACAGCGATCTGGGAAGGCCGTCAGGCAGCAGAAGGTATTCTGGATTACCTGGATGTCTGAAATAAATCAACTACATGAAGTAACTCAGTAAGATTGAGTAAGCAATTATTCAGTTATTTACAAGGCCTGCAATCATGCAGGCCTTTTTATTGCCGGATTATTGATTTACTGGATTGAAGAGAAGATGGGTTGTGGACTGATTTATTGTGAAATGGTGTTGAATTGATACAGATCAGGACATGAAAAACTGAAACGTTTCCATAAGAGGCGAGACGATTGAAAGCACCAGTAAAATAGACATTGAAATATTAAACTTACGGACTTTCCCCGGATCATGAATAAATTTTTGCAGCTTATCTCCGGCATAGGCCCAGACGCCGACACAGGGAATACTGACAAGGCCATAAATCACGCCAATCATAATAAAAACAGTGATATCGCTGGTTGATGATGTATAGGTTGTCACAGCGCCCATGGCCATGATCCATGCCTTGGGGTTGACCCATTGAAATAATGCCGCCTGGACCAATGTCATTGGCTTTTGCGTACTATTGGTCGTATTGACACGATCTGCTTTGAATATCTGATAGGCCAGATACAGTAAATAACAGATACCGGCAATTTTAACCATCTCATATAAAAGTTTAGACGATGTCAGTATGGAACCAATTCCGGTGCCCACCAGAGAGACCATGAGCGCAAAGCCACAACCGATACCAAGAATATGAGGGATTGATTTTTTAAAGCCAAAAGTAAGGCCAGAAGAGATCAGCATGATATTATTGGGCCCGGGTGTAATCGATGTGACAAAAGAATAAATGAGAAAAGAAACCAATGCATAAACGGTCATGATTAAGAACACTCTGAATTCATCTTCATATTTCAAAATAGTCTATTTTTCAAGGGAAAATTATTGCTGTTGTCGTGCTGCTGTAATGGTGTGCTGAAATGAAGAAAAATCATGCGTACGTATCATGTTCTCCTCTCTGTCAAAAAATAATGGCAGATCTTAATCCGGGAAAGTGGCAGTCCATTTCTCCTCAGTGAACCATGCCATTTACATCTCATCCTTAAATTGTTTCATCCGCCGCCGGTTTTGCCATGGCAATGGCCGGTTCAATGCCTCGGGCACCTCACCACTGGTGGAGCGCAGTCTCAGATGAATGGCCGCCTGTGCAATTAAATTGGCAGATACCGGTGCTGTAATAAAGGCCAATAAACTGATCAGCAGTTCAGCCAGTCCCAGTCGGCTATGTGCGGCAGCATAGAGCATGGCTGCAATCAGAAAACTGCCCAGGCCGAGCGTGCTTGATTTGGTGGGCGCATGCAGCCGCATAAACAGATCGGGCAGTTTGATCATGCCTATTCCACCGACCAGGGTAAAAAAGGCCCCGATGATCAGAAATACGGAAATGGCGATTTCAAAAATAAGTTGCATATCATTCCCCTAGTCGATGACATGGCCTGTGGTAAAGTAACGTGCCAGTGCTGCGGTGGATACAAATCCGAGCATGGCCATCAGTAATGCACCTTCAAACATCAGGCTTGTGGCCCAGTAAATGCCCAGGATCACCACCAGACAGGTTGCATTCAGAAACAGGGTATCCAGTGCCAGCAACCGGTCAACAATGGAAGGTCCTGTCACCAGTCGGATCAGACACAGCAGCATGGAAATGGTGACTGCAAGCAGGCAAATTCCCAGCGTATAGGGCAGGATCATCATCTCTGTTCTCCCGGTTGAATATTGAAGATCGCTATCAGTGGAGTCTCATAGCGGGCCTTGATGTTCTGTATGTCCTGATCGGGATCATCTGAACTTAAGGCATGCACCAGAATATCACCGCGTTCCTGGTCGATTCCGGCACTGACAGTGCCCGGTGTGGTGGTAATGATCATCGCCAGCAGGGTATTGACATGTTCATGACTGGTCTCAAGCGGCACACGATACCATTTGGGATGGAGTTTACTGGTGGGACCAAGAACCTGTATGGCAATGCGGATATTGGAAACGATAATGTCCCACAGCACCACAAAAAACAGCTGCACAGCGCGTTTCCAGTGAATATTGGGGGTTCTGACAATGAATGGCTGGATCAGGTGCGGAATGATGAATCCCAGCACGATGGCCACCATGATGTCAAAGCCCTGCAGACTATGGTTCAGCATCAGCCAGCACAAAGCCACAATCACCGAAACAAAGGGGTGTGGCAGACAACGATCAATCAGCGAAAGATTTTCCTTCATTTATTGCTCCATTGGCTTCAGGCTGACGTTTTGATCAAATGTATGTTGCTCGTGTTCCTGCTGCTGGATCTGACGTTGTTTATATTCCGAGAGATGCTCACCTTCAAGGGTATTTTTATTGATCATATACGGAATGTAATGCGCATTGGGATCTTCAGTCTCACCGCCATATTTGGTTTCGGGTAAATAGTCGGGGTCAAATGGCTGGACACTGATCACCTGCTGATTTTCATCCCGTTTCAGAATGGTCTGAGCATATAAATCCGGCTGTTGAATCTGCTGCGCGGTCTGCTGAACATAATTCAGAATCGGGGCAGCACATAGCACATACAGCATGAGTGCGGTCAGTAACAGGTAAATGGCCTGATCATTCCTGGGGGGTGCTTTTTCCGGAAGCAACTGATAGGCAATATAGGCAGCCTCTTTCGGATTCTCTTCAGGTGAGGTTGCCCGCCAGAACAGAATGAATCCGACCCGGGTAAAAGCAATAATACTGAGCAGACTGACCGTTAAAATAAAGCCAATGACCCAGCCCTGATCCGGGAAACCGGCAGTGGCCTGCAATATCATGATCTTACCCAGGAAACCACTGAAAGGTGGTAACCCTGCCATCATTAATGCAATGATGAAAAATGTCGCGGCAATTATTCTATCCTGCTTCATTTTAGGCGCCACTTTCAGGTGGTCCTTGAATTCACCCCGCTGTGAGGTAATCCATCCGCACAACAGATAAAGTGAAGCAGCAATCAGGGTGCTGTGCACCAGGTAATACAGTCCTGCTGCCCAGGCAGCTGTACTGGACATGGATATTGCAATGAGAATGGTGCCAACCGATGATAGAATCATAAAACCGGCAAAGCGCCGTAAGCGTTCAGCGGCCAGTGCGGCAATCACACCATACAGTGAAGTGATCAGACCAATGGGCAACAGCCAGTGACTGAACAATGTCTGACCGGATTCACCACCGAACACCGTACCATTGACCCGTAAAATGGCATAAATACCGACTTTGGTCATAATGGTGAATAATGCTGCAACCGGGGTTGCGGCAACGGCATAGGTTTTAGGTAACCAGAAACCGACTGGCAGCATGGCCGCTTTGATTCCGAACACCACGAACAGCAATAGCCCACCTGCCACGGCCAGTTGATGTCGGTCATTTTCCAGCGTGGGCAACAGGCGGGCGACATCTGTCATGTTCAGGCTGCCGACACTGCCATAAATCATGCCGAGTCCAATCAGAAACAGTGCAGATGCAAGCAGGTTAATGGTGACATAGTGAATGCCAAGCTGAAAGCGGGCCTTGCCCTGTCCGTGCAGCAGCAGAACGTAGGATGCCATCAGCAGGATTTCAAAGAAGACAAATAAATTGAATAAATCTCCGGTCAGGAATGCACCGCAGAGCCCCATCAATAAAAAATGAACCATCGCATGAAAATAGCGTCCGCGTTCATCCCATTTTTTACTTGCAAACCACAGCAGCGGGACTGCCAGGCTGTAGGTCAGCACCAGCATGAATGCAGACAGGCGATCCAGCACCAGGACAATACCAAAGGGTGCGGCCCATTCACCGAGCTGATAGACATAAATGTGTCCGGTATTGCTTGCAATCAGATAGCTGACAGCGGTGACCAGCCCGCACAGGACAGAGACCAGGCTGATTGTGCGGCGCCATGGCTGACGCCAGTCGTGTGTCAGTGAGCCTGAACCTGGATTGCCCAGTAAAACCAGAATGAATGCCGTAAATGCAGGAATTAGTATACTCAAAACTGGCATATGCTGATGCCAGAAGTCCAGTGGCGTGATCATTATGGTTCATCCTCACGCGGGTCATAGTTACTCAGTTCTTCTTTGGAGTCGACATGATCACTTCCGGATTCATAGCGACTGCGCAGTGCCAGCTGTACAATAAAGGCTGTGGTTGCAAAACCAATGACAATGGCGGTCAGCACCAGCGCCTGAGGCAGGGGGTCGGTGACTCTGGTGGCGTCAGTCAGAATGGCCGGGGCACTGAGCTGAACTCTGCCCATGGCAAATAAGAAAAGATTGACGGCATAACCAATCAGGGCCAGCCCCATGACTACCGGAAAGGTCCGGGCACGTAACAGCAGATAAATGCCAGTTGCCATCAGTAATCCAATCCCGGAAGCCAGTAAAAATTCTATGCTGATCATGATGATTACTCCCTGGGTAGCGGACCGGACATGCCTGAGTGCCTGGAGTCGCCCAATACGGAAATTAATAACAGGGTTGCACCTACAACAGTTGCATAAACACCTAAATCGAAGGCTGCGGCAGATGCCAGATGCATTTTGCCGAAGAGGCCGGTTTCTACATAAATATGTGCACTGGTCAGGAATGGACGTCCCCACAGCCATGCAGCAATTCCGGTTAAGCCGGCAATCATCAGGCCGAGGCCAATCCATATTTCATACAGACGGCCGGATCGGGCTTTCAGCATTTGCTCGGCCTGATCCTGTCCCAGGGCAATATACTGAATCACCAATGCAATGGCCGTGATTAAACCGGCAATAAAACCGCCTCCGGGGTAATTATGGCCCCGGAAGAAAATATACAGGCTGACCACCAGCGCCAGTGGTAAAATCCATGAAGCCGTCATACGGAACATCAGGGGAGATGGGTTAAAGCGATAGGTCAGTCCCTGAGTTATGGTGGTGCCATGCGCCCGCATGCCATCCATCAGGCACAGGGCACCAATGGCGGCAATGCCCAGCACAGCAATCTCACCAAAGGTATCGAAGCCACGGAAGTCAACCAGAATCACATTCACTACATTTGAACCGCCGCCCAATGGCAGTGCCTGCTGCACAAAGAACCATGAAATGGAATCGTGGTCGCGTGTCAGCATCAGCCAGCTGATCCAGCCAATGCCCAGTCCACCGCCGATGGCAATAATGGCATCGCGCCAGCGTCGGGTACGGCTGGATTCATACGGAGTCAGCTGAGGCAATAATGACAGACTCATCAGCAGCAATACGGTAGTGACTACATCCACGGTGATCTGGGTCAGTGCCAGATCCGGTGCAGAAAGTATGACAAAGATCAGGGTGACGATCAGCCCGACAACACCACTGATCAGTACGGCTTTAATCCGTTCATGATGGAACCACAGCATCATCCAGCAGGCAGAGAACAGAATGAGCCACAGCACAATGGCAATAACTGGTGCATGACTGAGTTCACGGGTTCCAGTGCTTAAACCCTGATTGATGAAGGGTGTCGCCACCAGCACAAGAGTGAAGACTGCAATCCACAGCAGGTAATTCTGCAGTGAGCCGGTTTCGGTTTTTTGTTTGATTTTCCGGGAAACTGTCAGCAGTTGTTTCAAAAAAGCGTCGAAGATCAATCTGCCCTGCAGTTTGCCCAGGCTTGTGTCGAGGTCAATGTCACGGATCCGCCCACCTTTGGCCAGGGCAAAGTAAAAAATGACACCGCCTGCCAGTGCAATGAGACTCATCAGTAAAGGCAGGTTAAAACCGTGCCAGATGGCCAGATGTACCCCTTCAAAGCCGGCCAGCTGGGTGCTGGCCCGGGTGCCGGTATTGACAATATTCTGAACGAGTAATGCCGGAAGAATACCCACCAGTATGCACAGGCCAGCCAGCAGAATAACCGGTGAGCGCATGCCAATTGGAGGTTCATGGGCATTTTTTTTCGGGACTTTATGGCCGACATCTCCGTCAAAAAATACCCCGTGTACCAGTCGGGTTGAATAGGCAACGGCAAACAATCCGGCACAGGTTGCAACAATGGCTGCAAACACCATGAATCCGCCGGACAGACTGGCGAGTAATTCGGTAAAGAACATCTCTTTGGATAAAAAACCGTTGGTTAACGGCACACCTGCCATCGCGGCTGATGTAATCATGGCCAGGGTTGCTGTAAAGGGCAGCAGTTGCCATATGCCGCTGAGTTTTCTTAAATCCCGGGTGCCTGTTTCATGGTCAACAATACCGGCAATCATGAACAGTGCCGCTTTGAAGGTGGCATGGTTAATGATGTGAAAAATTGCCGCAGCCACGGCCAGTGGAGAGCCGATCCCCAGCAGACAGACAATTAAACCCAGATGGCTGATGGTTGAATAAGCGAGCAGACCCTTTAAATCTTCCTTGAAAATGGCAAAAAAAGCAGCCATGCACAGGGTCAGTAAACCGACGGTGGTCACCAGGTTATGGTAAAGCACAGATCCGACAAAAATCGGCAGTAAGCGCGCCAGCAGGAAAATTCCTGCCTTGACCATGGTTGCAGAATGCAGATAGGCCGAAACCGGCGTCGGTGCCGCCATGGCATTCGGCAGCCAGAAATGAAAGGGGAACTGAGCACTTTTGGTAAATGCCCCCAGCAGAATCAGCAACAATGCCGGAACAAACAGTGCATGTTGCTGAATGGCTGGAGCCATGGCCGTGATCTGATCAATCTGATAGGTGCCGGTGATCTGCCCCAGTAAGACAAATCCACCGAGCATGGCAAGCCCCCCCATACCGGTAATGGTCAGGGCCATGCGTGAACCCCGCTGGGCGGCTTCGTAATTACTCCAGTAACCCACCAACAGGAAAGATGAAATACTGGTCAGCTCCCAGAAGACCAGTAAAATCATCAGATTATTGGACAGGGAAATCCCGAGCATGGCCGCCATGAACAGCATCAATAAGGCATACAACTTACTGAGTGAATTTTTGGGGTTGAGGTAATAATAAGCGTAAATATAAATCAGCGTGCCGATGCCGGTGATCAGCAGGGCAAAGATCAGGCTGAGAGCATCAAGGCGGAAACTGAAATCGATTCCCATCTGAGGCAGCCATGACCAGCTTTGCAGGATGGGAATATCATTGAAGACTGATTCAGCCTGAGTCAGTAACAGGATGAAGCTGGTCAGGCTGACGCCGATTGCCCCCAGCGCCGTGGCACCACGGGAGAATTGTTTCAGCCATCTGACGAGGATTGTACCCAGTATGAGAGGGAACAATATAATAATTGGCAGCACGCTCGTATCCAATTTTATGAATAGGTCGAAACCCGGAGTAAAACTTATCTTTCAGGGATTGAAGGAACGCAAAGAGCATTCCAAAACGACTAAATCCTGAAAGCCGAAACTGAATTTGAACAGCAAAAAACCAGATTGTGTTGCGCAACCTGAAAAAGTAATTGCAAAAAAACCAACAGAATAAAACATCTGAATAAGGGTTTTATCTTATTACATGAGCAGAATAACATCAATGATTTTTGCCGATTTTGCGAACAGGCGCACACATGGTGCTATTGACGGTTTGTATGGGGAAAGAGCGTCATCATGCCCTTTAAAAACCCGGTTCATGCGGCAGTAGGTTTTTTAGCGTTGAATACTGTGCTTATATGGAAGGCTGGTGTAATGAACTGTCATCGCCTTCCTGTATCAGCCGGTACAGTTCCTGTCGTTCTGCTTCATTCATATGCTGAATCCGCTGAAAAACATGCTGTGCAGCCGAGGTTTCGACCGTGGAAGACGGTTCAATCAGGGGCGCAGGGTCTGAGTTGCCATGGGGATGCAGCAAATGCTCATAAATGCTGTCGAATGCAGAGCGGTTATGACTGAAATCAATTTCATGAACGCTGTGGTTTTCAATTTTAAAACACTGATAGGACTCTGCAGTTTCCAGCATGTCGCTGCGGTGGCTGGTCGCAATAATCTGCAGTCGGGGGAAGGTCTGATGCAGTCTTTGCAGAATGCTGTGTGCATGATCCTGATCCAGCTGCTCATCAATATTGTCGATCAGTAAAATACCTTCGCCTTCAATACATGGATATAAACTATGGGGATTTAACAGGCACAGACGCCGGACAATATCACCGGTCAGGGCAATCCAGTTCCTGACGGACGCCGGTAATTGCTGATACATAATGGTCTGCTGGTGATAGGTCACCATGAGTTGTAAGGTCGGCTGGTATTCCAGTCGGATGTCTGTCAGTTCCGGTATCATGCTGTTTAAGCTGCTCTTGAGTGCCTGCAGGCAGGGGCTGCGCAGTTGCATGCTGGTCTGAAGGAAAGCAGTTGAAAAATCCTGTGCTGGAACCTGCTGGTCTGTATCCTGGTTTTTTTTGTTGGAAGCCTGCTGGGAGATGATCTGCTGAAACAGTTGAGCCGCCTGTGCATTTTCAATATCACTGATTTCCCTGAACCATTCAAAAAAACGGGTAAACGTTGTAAAGGGAATTGCGATCAGCTCATAGGCTGTTGATGCATGAAAAATCCCGGGATTATTTTTATTCAGCAGATTAATGTCATTGACGAAGCGTTCAGCGGGATAATAAGCGATCATAGGCAGACCCAGTAAGGGATCCCGGGTAAGGGCCTGCATATATTTACGGGTCAGCTGTTCCATCTGCTGTACTTCAACTTTACTGATGCCCACTCCATTTGAGTTCAGGGTTTTATAGAGTTGCCAACTGCACAGCTGCGTATCGTTCTGGCGGGAATCACTGCTTTCTGCCAGTGTTCCGACTTCTGTCGGAATACGGACCTGGATATGTATACTGGACTGGTTGCGATGGTGCATGATGTCCTGATCCGGCATGACAATTCCCGGAGTGCGCAGGTCCTTAAAACGGGCCGGAAACCAGGACAGTGCCTGAAAGATATTTTTAATAATGGTGGTTTTACCTGCGGACTGATCTCCAATGATGAGGCTGACAGGCTGTTCCACATTAAAATTGATGCTTAAGTCGGAAAAATGACAGGTATGTCTGAGCTGAACAGATTGAAGTTTCATAAAATACCTATCAACTTACAATTTAATTTAAAGGGTTTATTTATGCGGGTGTTTTATTTTTCAGAGCAGGTCTGAGTTTAAGTTGTTGTACCAGCTCATGGATGTGGTGAATATTTAAGCTTACTTTAGCCCGTGTGCAGGCAACGTATAATAATCGTAACTCCTCATCGCTGATTTTATGTTCCAGTCCGTTTATTTTAAATTGATAGTCATCTTCCAGATGGACCCGGTTCCACTCCAGTCCCTTTGCTTTATGTGCGGTGGAAATGACGTAATCCGCCTGTTCAATGGGGGTGATTTTTGCCAGTGCTTTTTTCAGCGGATCGGTACCATGATCATCCACCAGTCGGACCAGCGGTTTAATATCACTGCCATCATGGGTTTCACAGTATTCATGTACATCATGCCAGGAATTGAACCAGGCCAGTTCAGGCACGTCCGTGACACGTTTGCCTTGTTTCAGCAGGCTGGCTGCATCTACAAAACGGTTCAGTTTGACGTGATCTGCCTGTAGGCTGACCTTATCGCCCTGAACCAGACCTGAGAGCAGCAGTTCCATGGCCCGGGCATTGGTCCGGCATAAAATGGCATCGCGCATCCGGGTATGTGGTTTATTGGTCACGGTGGATTTTGCATCAGGGTTTCCCAGCAAGGGAACAGTTTCATCCAGTGCGCCAAGCAGATGGTTGGCGATATCGGCAATGGGTTCACCAAAACGGAATGAGGTGGTCAGACGTGACTCGGGCAGTGGCATCTGCTGCATGGCATTCACTGCGCCCCGCCATGCGTAAATCTGCTGATGTGCATCACCGACATAAATCACCTGAGTGTTGCGCTGGCGAAGCAGAATACCCAGCATCAGCGGGTCTGCATCCTGTGCTTCATCAAACAGCACGTAATCCGAGGGAATCACAGGGTCTGACAATGCCCACAGCTTCAGATAAATGTCATGACCAATGCCGGCTTGATGACGGGTATCAATGGATTCCAGCCATCGTTTTTCCACAGCAGGATATAAATGTTTCTGCAGGGACTCCACATCATCTGCATGTAACCAGCCGGGCGCCTGGATATGTCGTGGAGCAGGATATTGTGAGTTTGTGGAGCAGAAATAGCTGACGGCATTGGCCACCAGGCTGGCCAGTCGGCTGGGCATCAGCACATATTTTTCATAACGGCCACCCATCATCCGGCGCAGGGTAATCGGTTCAAGCCGGTAGTCTTTGGCAATAAAGCCGGGGCTCAGACGTGGCAGGCGTAATTTGTCGGTGACTCCACGTGGAACGCTGCGAAAAGCCAGCGAGTGGAAGGTACGGCAGTCGACATTCCGGTGAAAGCGGCTCTGGGCCCCGGTTGCAATAGCTTTGTTAAATGCCAGATACATGCCGCGCCGTTCAGACATGGCATTGCTGATCAGCTGTAAGGTGGTTGTCTTACCGGTGCCGGCATAGGCAATCACTTTGAAGGATTGACCTTTTCGTGCTTCGCTGATTGCAAGGCTTTGCTCTGCTGTAGGGCTGGGGGAGTCGGACACGGTTATAGGAAATCTTATATGCGGATTATGGCTGTTCAGCAGTATAGCAAAAAATAAATCAGACAACAGGAGTATTGTTGGCCGCCTGTAAAACTGGAATTTTGCACTGAAGCTGGTATTTTACAATTCAGTTGAAGCTTAACTCTATAATAGGGGTTCCATGCCCGGGAAGTACGGTTTGTACTGGTTTTATAGCGAGAGTGAACCACCTGATCCCATCCCGAACTCAGAAGTGAAACCTCTTAGCGCTGATGGTAGTGTGGGGTTACCCATGTGAGAGTAAGTCATCGCCAGCTCATTATTTCCGCACCCCGGCCGAAAAGGTCGGGGTGTTTTTTTGTGAGGAAGTTAAATCTTAAAAAAAGCTTAATTTATTAGGTGTCTTTTGTAATATTATAATGTATCATTGCGGCTATTGTGTTTTATCTTTTATAAAAAATGTAATGCTAAAAAAAATAGTCACGATGGGTTTTATTTGTTGTTGTATGGATTCTGTCCATGCTGCCGATGATCCATCCCTTCCGGAAGTGGTACGTCAGGATCAGCGACTGAATGAGCTGGAAAAACAGCTGACGGATGGAAATGTACAGCTGAATCCGCAGCAGGCGAGGCAGAAACTCAGTGCTGAAAATATCATCGTAACGGAAACGCCCTGTTTCAGAATAGACCGACTGGAGTTTGTCCTGCATGACCCTGCATCACAGCCGGGCACTGATACATTCAGCAAATTGTTTTACGATCTGAACCGACCGGGATTCATTACCGGACAGTGCGTTGGAACGGAGAGTCTGCAGAATATTGTCAGATATGGACAGAATGAACTGATTCGGCAGGGCTACATCACCACGCAGCTGGCAGTTCAGCCTCAGGACCTGAATCAGGGGGTTCTGCGCCTGGACCTGTATCCAGGAAGGATTGACCGGATTATCTCACGGGATCACGCTATAACAAAAATAGGGCTGTACAGTGCCTTACCCTTATCGGGTGGTGAAATCCTGAATCTGAGAAAAATTGATCAGGGCCTGGAAAACCTGAAGCGGGTATCCGGGCGGGAGGTGGATATCCGGATTGAACCGGCTGTAGCCGAAGACGGCACGGAACGGGCAGGCTACAGTCATGTGGTGGTCAGTGCAAAGCCGTACCGGAAGGCTACGGTCAGCATTGGTGCTGATAATTCCGGCTATAAAAGTACCGGCAGATATTTGGGGAATATAGGGCTGACCCTGAATAATCCACTGCATCTGAATGATACCCTGTATATGAATGCCAGCCATTCACTGGACAATTGGGACAGTAACATGAACCGGAGCTGGTACATTAATTACGCTGTTCCTTTCAGAAACTATGACTTCTCTGCAAGTTTCAATGAATACACCTATGAGCAGAATACCCCGGGTTTCAATGGACCACCCATCACCTACGAAGGGAAAACCCGGCAGGGCAGCGCCACTTTGTCCCGGCTGCTGAGCCGTGGACCACAGCATAAAACCAGCCTGTATGGGCGGGGCTATCATAAAACCACGCGCAATACCTTTGGCGGCATACGGCTGAGTGAATCACAGGACAGGACCACCGCTGGCTGGAATCTGGGGATTCAGCACCGGCAGTACCTGGGCAGTGGTCTGCTTGACGTTGCACTGGACTACCGCCGGGGGACCGGAGCCTTCAATGCAAAACCTGCACCTGAAGAACGGATCCGGGATATTTATGGGAACCCCCTGCCGGTGGAAGGTTATGCACGTGCACCGCTGTGGACGGCCGACATCCGCTATACACAACCTTTTACGATCTCGGATCATCCGGTGCAGTACCGCCTGAACTGGCGTGGTCAGTATGCTCCGAAAATCCTGACACCGCAGGATCGCTTCTTTATCGGTGGTCGATACAGTGTACGGGGATTCAATGGAGAACTGATGTTGTCCGGAGATAATGGACATTACCTGCAGCAGGAGTTCAGCTGGAATATCCCCTTACCCTCAACACAGCTGTATGCAGGTATTGATCAGGGATGGGTCAATGGCCGTAACAGCAATCCCGGGCAACGCTGGCTGATGGGGGCTGTATTCGGTGCCCGCAGCTATTTCAGGGGGGTGTATGTTGACGCCTTTGCCGGGCATGGGCTGAGCGCCCCGGATGTCATAAAAAAGGAATGGAATACAGGATTCAGTATTAATTACAGCTATTAAGCTTAAGAAATACATTAACACACATACTCATAAAACTTAAGAGAACAGAACCATGAATAAGAACCGCTATCGTATTATCTTCAGTAAAAGCAAAAGAATGTTTATTGCCGTGGCAGAAAACATCAGCAGCAGGGGGAAGGCCTCGGGTCAGACGGCTGTAATGGGGCATCCGGCAGAGCCTGTCTCACAACCGTCGGCCACATCACTGCACCAATGCTGGCAGGTCAGGGGGTTGGTGGCCTGTATGAGCCTGCTGATGGCACTGACCCCGGTCTACGCCAATATTCAGGCTGATTCGGCTGCCGCTGCTGCCAGACAACCGGTGATTGCCGCCGGGACCAATGCACAGGGACAGCAGGTGCCGGTAGTGAACATTCAGACCCCTCAGAACGGTATCTCCCATAACGTCTACAACCAGTTTGACGTATTACAGCAGGGCGTTGTCCTGAACAACAGCCGTGGTGGTGCACAGTCGGTCCTTGCCGGACAGGTTGCTGCAAACCCCTTCCTGCAGACCGGAGAGGCCCGGATGATTCTGAACGAAGTGAAATCATCTGAAGCGAGTCGGTTTGAAGGTAACCTTGAAGTTGCCGGGCAGCGGGCAGATGTGGTGATTGCCAGCCCATCCGGAATTAATGTTCAGGGGGGTGGTTTTATCAATGTTAACCGGGCCACGCTGACCACCGGGCAGCCGCATTTCAATGAAGACGGCAGCCTGCAGAAATTTGTAGTGGATCAGGGGAAAGTCAGCATTAATGCAGCTGAAGGAAGCCACCTGGGACTGGGAGGGAACAATAACACTGCACAATATGTGGACATTTATGCAAAAGCGGTTGAGCTGAATGCAGAAACACGTGCCAGTCAAACCTTAAAGATAGTAACAGGATCAAACACCTTTGAAGGGGAAGATCAGGCGCAGATCACTGCAAACCAGCCTGGTAGTACCACAGAAAACTTTGCGCTGGATGTCAAGGCGCTGGGTGGCATGTATGCCAATAATATCTATATTGTCGGGACAGATAAGGGGCTTGGCGTCAGTAATGCCGGGTATACTCACTTTCAAAACAACCTTGTTATTACCAATGCCGGTAAAGTGGAGAACACGGGACAGCTTGCAAGCAATAATTCTGCAGCTAGTCTAATCAGTATCAATACTGATGAAGGTGCAGATATTGTTAACAATGGGAAAATAGCCGTAGCTTCCGGTTCCATATTATTGGATTCCGGTCAGAATATCAGCCTGGATGGAGGTGAGCTAGTTAAGAATGAAGCAGGTGACGCCAGTGCCATTTCAGTCAGTGCTCAGGGTGATATCAGTTTACAGAATGGCAGCAATATACAGAACCTTGTGGAAGGGGGTGATATCTATCTTGAGGCCGGAAATATTCAGGTCGGGAATGCTGATTCCACAGCCAGTGTTAGTGGCAACGGTCAGGTTCTATTAAATGCCCGGCAGAACCTCAGTACGGAATCTGTCGGCAATCTTTCCGGAAAGAGTGATGTAGGCCTGTATGCCGGAAACCAATTGTCCGTTAGTAATACTGATTTACGGTCCGATACCGGCAACCTGAACTTGGTCACTACGGATGAGAACTCAGCTGCAATGCTGAACAGTGTCGGTCTGAATGCAGCAGGTGATGTCAACATCAGCGGTACCGGAAATGTCAGCTTGAATCAGCTTAGGCTGAATAGGAATGAAACAGGGGATGCAACACTCAGCCGGAACTTCAGTGTTGAATCATGGGGAGATCTGAGCTGGCAGAATGCAGCAGACAGTATTCCGACGCTGAGTGGGAAGCTGGATCTGCGGAGTCAGGGTAAATTGGACATCTCCGGCAGTCAGTTCAGTGCCCGTGAGGGAATTAATCTGCAGGGTCGGGAACTTGCGGTTAACAGTAAGTTGAGGTCAGATCAGGGCATTAGCCTGACGGCAACTGAACAGGATGTTAACCTGAATTTAGGGATTGAGCTTTCCTCAGCAGCAGATATCAACGTGGCTGCACTGCAGGGCAGTATTAATACCCATAGCCTGCAAGCAAACTCATCAGAGGGCAAAATATCGATCCTGGCGAAAAATAATGTAGAACTGAAATCTCATCAAGCTATAGATGGTACAGATTCTTTTATCAAAGAAACAACCCCAACTACAATTAGTGGGGGAAATGGGATAACCATTGGTTCATTAGGAGATGGAGTGGTAGGTCTTACATCTGTAAACTTAAAGGCTACTAATGGAGATATTTATATTTTAAGCAATAATGGTATAAATTTTTATAATAATATAGATGGTTATTATGGGCGTCCTCCTGATTATAATCAGGAGGAGCCTTATATTCAAAATAATTTAATATCTAGTAATATTCTTATTGAAAACAAGAATTCTGCTACTAATATTTCTAATACATTATTAGAGGCAAAAGGGAATGTGGAAATTTTTTCAAATGATGATATGTATTTAAATGGAATGAATTTAAAATCAGGGTATCATACTGCAATTAATTCTAATGGTAATATTAGTAGTGGTGTTTTTAGTACAATCGATTCGTCAGGGCTTTTATCTTTAGTTGGTAAAAAAAGCATAAATGCAGCATTTTTGCTTACAGGGGGGAGCGTATTAGTAGAAGCGGATAATATTGATGCATCTAAAATTTCTGCAAAAACTATCGATAGTGATATTTTAAAAAATAATTTAGATTTAAGTGAGTTAAATGGTGATTTAACTATTCAGGCAAATCAAGAACTTATTTTTAATAAGAAAAAAATATATTCAGCAGGTGACCTTAATTTGATTTCTAAAAATGGGGCGTTGACTATAATTGGATTTGATGACTCTCCTTATGCTAAAGGAATAATTGATCTTTCAGAATTTCATGCTGATGGTAATATACTTTTTGAAGGTAATAGTGTTCAACTCAGTGGAGCTAAAATAAATGCTAAAAATGATATTAATATCATTTCAACACAAAATGATTTCAGGCTAGATGGGGCATCCCTTGCATATGACGATACAACTTATTTTTTCGCAGATAAAAGAAATATGGTAAATGGTGATCAAGAAAAAACTGATTTTTTATCAAGTTGGGTTATGGGGGGAGTGGAAAATTTTAATACACAATTAATCAGCTTGGAAGGTGATATTAATTTAGCATCAAAAAAAGGGTTGTCTATAACTGGAGCTGATATTGACGCAAAACAGGGTTATGTCAATATTCAAGCACAAGGTGCGTTAGATGGGTTTTATAAAACTACAGCTATAGAAAATGATAATACACCAAAAACTATGGGAGCTAGTATTATTATAGATGGGAATATTGATGCTTATGGAAAAGGAAGGGAGAGTGATCAAGACTATAGCTATAGGGAATATGTAAATCCAACGGATATTAATGGGGAAGCAGGCGTTAATATCCGTGCAATGGGGGAGTCTATAAATGATAATATTATTTTACAGGGGGTTGGAATTACCTCTAATAAGGGTGATGTTAATATAGAAGCGAATAAAAGTATATTATTTGATGTGGCGCTTGAAACTTTATATGATCGCTCTACAAAGATAGAAACAAAGCGTTCGTGGTATGGTAAGAAAAAAGTCATAACAACAACGGCTATTGGCGATGTAGTTGATCCAGCTTCTGTTGACATTTATGGAAAAAATATTAATGTGGTAAGTGCATTTAAGAACTCAATACGTTCAGATGGCACAAGAGACCCGAATTTAGATACATCAATAGATATTTACTCTGCACGTTTTAATGCAGATGGAGGACAAGTATCAATACAATCAGGTGGTAACTTAAATTTTTTAACGGTCTCTGCAATAAATAATTCTAATGTAAATACAGTAAAAAAATCTTCGTGGTTAGGTCTCAATCTTGGTACTTCGAAAACGAATGCTACACGAAATCAGACTACTCAACTCCCTGCTCAATTAAAGGCAGATTATATTGAAACTAAATCGGGTTATGATACTCGATTGGATGGGACTGAATTTGAATATTTGAAAACAGCAAAGATTCAAGCGGGTGGGACGATTACCCTAAATGCAATTATGGATAGAGTTGAAGAAACTCTTCAAAGAGAAAAAACATCTACTATTTGGCAGTCGATGCAGGACAAAGGCTCAATTACTGAAACAGGAAAACTACCGAGCTTTAATGGTCCGACCCCACCGGTATTTCATGCCGAAGGTGGACTGGAAGTTCAGATACCGATTGGGGAAAGAGATCAGAACCGGGTTGAGCTGATGGATGAAGTCCTGAAGTTGGCCCGCCAGCCTGGTAATGAATACCTTTCAGGATTGGTTGATCGTAATGATGTGGATTGGCAGAAGACTATTCTGACCCAGCAGGACTGGGATTATAAGCAGCAAGGTTTGACAGGGGCTGGTGCTGCACTCATTGTAATTATTGTTACTATCGTAACAATGGGAACGGGTACGGCAGCTGCCACATCTGTAGCAGGTGCCACTGGAAGTACAGCATTAGGGGCGGGAGCACAAGCTGCTGTAACAACACTTGCCTCACAGGCTAGTGTTAGTCTGATTAATAATGGCGGTGATATTGGAAAAACGCTCAAAGATTTAGGTAGTAAGGATAATGTTAAAGGGCTTGTTGCTTCAGTAGTTACAGCTGGATTATTAAATCAAGTAGGAACTACACTTGGTTTACAACCCGATAGTACTTTATTGTCAGACAGAATCATTAACAATTTTACTAATTCAGTAGGATCAACTTTAGTGCAAACGGCTGTAAATGGAGGGAGTTTACAAGATAATTTAGAAGCAGCATTTTTGTCTGGCTTGGTTGGAGTTGTACAAGGTCAGTTAGCTTTTGAAGTAAAACCATTAGAAAATATAGATTACGTTCTTCATAAAATTGCCCATGCTGCTGTAGGCTGTTTAGCAGGATCAATACAGAAACAGTGTGAAGCAGGAGCTATCGGTGCATCTATAGGTGAAATAGTAGCAAGCTATTTTAATGATGGTACTCGTCAACTATCTGAAAATGAAAAAGAACAGATAATTGGTAAAAGCAAGATTGTTGCAGCTACTATTGCTGCATACACTGGTCATGATGTAAATACTGCTGCAAATGCAGCGGATATAGCAGTTAGAAATAACAATATGGAAGTTATTTATCAAGCGGAGGTTGATAGTTTATGGGAGGACTCCAAAGGAAATAAAGATGCATATTATGAAGGTCTTCAAAAAATTGCGGAGAGAGATGCTCTCGCTTTAGATATTTTGATGTTGCCATTGGGAGGCGGTTTATATACTTTTAAAAGCTTCTTGAAAACAGCTGAAATATTAGTTAGTAAAGCAAATATAGTTGTAACTAAAGATGGTCTTACTGCAGCAGCTAGAAAGTTATCTAGTCATGCTCAAAGGACTGGTGGTACATTTCCAAAACCAACTGGAAATATAGCCCAACAAAATGCGCAAGCTGAAGAAATTTTAAGAAACATTTTAAACAACCCTCAAACAAGAGTGACTAATTTAACTAGAGGTGGTATAGAATATAGAATGCCAAATGGGCAAGGTGTCCGATATAATGCAGATGGATCATTTAGTTCTTTTTTAGACCCTAAACGGAGGTAAAAATGAATTCTTCTTTTGGTATTGATTATGTTTCTGATTCAGAATATGAAGAATTAACAGTAGAAATTTCTTTTGGAGGTCAAATTTTATGCCAAATTAGCCAAGATAAAGGTAAAGATAAATTAGAAATTGAGTTTTTTCATCAGTTCTATCTAAATAAAAATGATGAAAAATTTAAATTTTTTTTAAAGGATTTTTTAGATGTTGTTAATGAGGCAATAAGCGATTTATGGGGTTAAAAAAGTGTATTGAGGTGTAGTAGCTTGTATCTTACCCCTCATAGTGATTAGCTATCACTATATTGCAAATTACAGAGTTTCGTGTACTAGCAAAACATAAAGTTTGAGTTTGAGATAAAACCTGTAATTTGCCCTAATCACTTGCACAACTCTGGACGGTAACTAAGCACTCTGATGCTGTATTCACAAGAAAAGACAGTGATTATGCTAAAACAACAGTTGGTTAGATCAGGTAGTGACCTCCTCCCCAAAGTAGCTACAACCTAAACTGTAGACATGGCCTGTTGGTGATTCCTTACAAATTCGCTGGGGGTCATATAACCGAGTGAGCTATGGGGTCTTTCCCGGTTATAATCCTCACGCCACGCTTCAATCTTATTTCTCGCATCGTCCATGGATAAAAACCAGTGTGTGTTTAAACACTCATCCTGTAGCTTACCATTAAATGATTCTATATAGGCATTATCTGTCGGGGTTCCCGGTCGGGAAAAGTCCAGGATAACACCTTGCTCATACGCCCATTTGTCCAATGCCCTGGAAATGAATTCACTGGTTGTCCGTTCGTATTTTTGCCGGCAGCCGGCCATGTAACAGCCTGAGCTCCTCCATAGCCATGACCACATGTTCCCCCTTAATCGAAGCAGCAATATGAATCATAAGACATTCCCGACTAAAATTATCGACTACAGTCAAGGCCCTGAAACGCTGACCATTGAAGAGGTTGTCAGCGACGAAATCCATGCTCCAGCACTGATTGATATCAAAGACCGGATCACGCTGCATCCGGTGTTGCCCGCTGACATGACGGCGGGGACGTTTACGCCGCAAATGCAGCCCTTCCTGACAATAGATACGATAGGTTTTTTTATGGTTAATGAGCCAGCCTTCCCGACGCAGCAGGACATGAATACGTTCGTATCCGTACCGGGCCCGCGTTTCCGCAATTTCCCTGATCCGTTGTGTAATCACACGATCATCCTTACAGGATTGGTAGTGGTAAACCGATGTGCTTTGTTCAATCAGATTACAGCTGCGTCTCAGACTGATACGGTAAGCATCAGGCAAGTGATTGACCAACTGACGTTTCTGGGCCGGCTTTAAAACTTTTTTCGCAGGACATCCTGCAGCATTTCCTTATCCAGGCTCAAATCAGCTACCAGTCGCTTCAACCTCTGGTTTTCCTCCTCAAGCTGCCGCAATCTCCTCAGCTCACTGACTCCCAGACCGCCAAATTTCTTCTTCCAGTTATAAAAAGTCGCTTCTGATATGCCCATCTTACGGCAAACCTCAGCGACCAGGACGCCACTTGATCCTAGACAGTGTTGTGGACAGCCGATCCCTCTAAATTCTTAAAATATTTTTGTTCAAAGGCTTCAGGACTTAACCAGCCATTTGCTGAATGCCTTCTGATTCGATTGTAGTAAATCTCAATATATTCAAACAAGACAGAATTGGTCTCTTTTCGGGTAGTAAGCACACTACCGTGAACTACATGAGCTTTTAGTGTATGAAAGAAGCTTTCCGTCACCGCATTATCCCAACAGTTTCCTCGTCTAGACATGCTTTGAATGCAGTTATTCGTCAATAATAGCGATCTAAAGTCACGACTACAATACTGACTACCTTGATCAGAATGCACCATAACACCCGTTGGATACCCCTGACGAGCCATTGCATAATTAAATGCATCACACACCAATTGACGGTCTATTCGATGGCTGGTTTGCCAACCCACAATACGACGACTAAATAAATCCAGCATCACACATAAGTACAACCAACCTTCTTTGGTGTGGATATACGTTATGTCGGTTGTCCAAACTCTATTTGGCCGAGTGACTGTAAACTGGCGATCTAATAAATTCGGTGCCGTCGGCAAACGATGATTCGAATCAGTCGTATGCTTATATTTACGTGCAATCTTACTGCGTAAACCGAGCTTTTTTAACATCCTTCCAACTGTACGTTCACTCATGCAGTAACCTGAATCATGCATGTCGTGTACCAATGAAGGTGCTCCTAAGCGAGCATGGTGCTGCCAATATGCAACTGTTAAATCAGTATACTTCTGATTGACGTAAATCTGTTTCTTTCGCCAAGCATAGTAGCCTGAAGCACTAACACCCAGGCATTTACAGGCAGACGAAATCGTAATTTCAGTCATAGCCAGACCCTGGATTACCGTGTACTTTTCCTGGCATGATCTGTTAGGAAGTACACATGCGCCTTTTTTAAAATATCATTGGCTTCCCTGAGTTGTTTGACTTCTTTTTCTAAATCGAGAATACGCTGTTGTTCTGGCGAGAGTTGACGTTTGCTTGAACCCGCGGGATTAGCCTCACGAATCCATTTATCTAATGTTGAATAACCCACACCTAATTTCTGGGCGATTGCAGCTACAGACTCGTGTGAGTTTGAAAGTGCATAATCAATTGCTTGCTGTTTAAATTCCGGACTAAAGCGTTTAGCCATTTTTACATCTCCAAAGTTAACGTTACGTTATCTTTAGAGGGACTATGTGTCCATTATTTTGTCTAGGATCAACTTTCAGATTGCTTCAGTGCAAACGCGATTTGCTCTTCAGTAAATTTGCTTCTCTTCATCTTTGCATGCCTCTTAACATGAGTTAAATATACGGCATATCTCCAATTTTAAGTGAGCCTGTTTTCAGGGGGGAGGTCAGTCTGTGTAACCAATCCTGCCAGAGCTCGATATTTTGCTCAGAGTATGTCCAGGCTGAATAAAACAGACAAGGTAGATAGTGAAGTTTTAGCCAGATTTGCAATGACAGCAGATCTACATTTTTGGCAACCTTTGCCTAAACATATTCAATTGCTTAATGCCTTGCTAGAGAGAAGAGCTGTCCTTTACGAAGATTTACAACGTGAAAAGAATCGTTTGGAAAAAGCAAAGTCTACTTTTACTATGGAACCTGTACTCGAATCTCTTCATAAGAGTATTGCGCAATTAAACAAACACATACAAAATATTGATCAGCAAATTGATAATCATATTGACCAAAATCCCGATTTAAAAAATGACAAAGAACTGCTCAGTAGTATTCCTGCTATTGCAGATCGAACCAGCTTATTAATGCTTAGTTTCTTGCGTAGCCATACTTTTGAAAAAAAGCTAGTCAAGCAGCAGCCTTTATCGGCTTGGTTCCAATTCAAAAGCAATCGGGTAGCTCCATTCGTGGTAGAAGCCGCTTATCTAAAGCAGGCTCTTCCAAAATACGTGCTGGTTTATATATGGCAGCCGTTGTCGCAACTCGACATAACCCTCATATCAAAGAAATGAATGAACGCTTATTAGCGAATGGTAAAACCAAGATGATGGCGATTGGAGCTGCGATGAGGAAGTTAGCCCATCTTTGTTATGGTGTGCTCAAACACCAACAACCTTATCAAGCAAATTATTGCATCAATTCTTAATAATTTACTTGACAGTGGAGACGGTATCTCAAACCTGATCTGACAGTTACCCATTTTTTCGTGTGTCTGTCAGGTTAAATCTTGGCTTTAATGAACTGCAGGGGCTTGCGCGTTTGCCGGAAACCCTCAATGGTGGCCAGTTTTGAAGGATCAGCGGTCTGCGGTGGCTGATACAGGAGTTCGGCTGGAATTTGTGCATGAACCTGACTCAGCAGGGTAAGGATGAGCCCACTTATAATTATTTTAAAAAAGTACATATATTTTATTGTTCAGAATGCAGGTGCTTTATCATGCACTGTAATCTTATTAAAATCAAATTCCTGAATTCCTTTACACTATTCTGAGCTTGGCAGGTAAGGCATCTTTATTTGCAGGGCTGGCTGGTCTACCGGACGAACTCCTGCCAAATAAGTAGAAAGTGAAACATGAACGTCATAATTCATTCTTAAACTTGCGGGCAGGGGAAACACTCTATATTTAAATGATGGATTAATTTATGACAAATTCAGCCAGCCAGCATACCCGCCGTGAAGTGCTTAAATGGTTAGCCAGTATTCCTTTTTTACCACTTGGCGCCATGGCAACTTCTGCTGCATTAACCGGTTGCAATGACGATAACGATACAGTAGTGGTTAGACCACCAGTCAATCCTGCAAAACTGAAAACAGCAACATTTATTTCCATGGATGCGCCAACCAGATCAGCTGACTCACCGACTCCGGAAGATTTGGCTGCTATGGCGACCACAACAGTCACCTCAGGATTGAAAGTCGATTGGGATGATGGAGCGGAAACCACTTATGAGCTAGCCTATAAGACCTTCCTCCACACTGGCGAGATGGTCAGTGATGGTAAAGGCGGGCAGATTTTGGCAGGCGGCTATTACAATATCAAGAATCAGCCGATTATGGACAATTCTGTTCCGGGGAAAGAGCGTCAGTTTTTTTCTGACTGTCCGGATGGTACATCTCTGCTGACGGTGAAAGATGCAAAGGTTGATGGAGTCAAGGGTAACCCTGTATTTGCAGTGGTTCAGTTTGAATACACCACCCGTGATCAGGCTGAAAATGACATGTATGGCAAGATACCGTCGCCTATTGCGGTACTGACCCTGGATCAGGACCCGGCCACTGGTCATCTGTCATTGGTAAAATATCATAATGTGGATACCTCTGCAGCGCATGGTTTATGGATTACCTGTGGTGCCAGTTTGTCTCCGTGGGGAACCCACCTGTCCAGTGAGGAATATGAGCCGGATGCTTTCGGCCAGGGTCTGGGGACGGATATGAAGACGATGAAAGCCTACAGCTTAAATGTTTATGGTGATGAAGATTCTGCAAATCCATATAATTATGGACATTTGCCTGAAGTAACCGTGCATGCAGATGGCACTGGAACCGTGGTCAAGCATTACTGTATGGGACGTATTTCACATGAACTGATTCAGATGATGCCGGATAGACGTACCGCGATTATGGGAGATGACTATACCAATGGTGGTCTATTTATGTTTGTTGCAGATAAAGCGGAAGACTTATCTGCCGGAACATTGTATGTGGCGAAATATATTGATGAGTTGAATGAAACATCGACCGCCCGGATTCAATGGCTCAATCTGGGGCATGCCACCAGTCAGGAAATTGAAAATCTGGTGAATGTTGATCGGTTAAAATCGACTGATTTGATGGACAGCCTGGCTGAAGCTCCAAAAGACGGGCAGGAAGGCTATACCCGGATTATTCTGCAAAAAACGCCGGTGTGGGTCAAACTGAAACCAGGCATGGAAAAAGCAGCAGCTTTCCTGGAAACGCACCGTTATGCGGCCTTAAAAGGTGCAAGTATGGCATTTACCAAAATGGAAGGGACCACGGTCAATGTGAAGGATAAAGTCGCTTATTCCGCTCTGGCCAATATTCAGGATTCCATGGTCAAGGCGGCAGATGACTCAAAAGGATGGGTGGCTGAACACAATGTCGCGTTTGCAAAAACGGTGAAGGCTGGTGGAATCCTGGCACATGATCTGGGCGGCGGGCAAAAAGATGCAGATGGTAATGCCATTGACAGTGAATGGGCGCCCTACCAGTCACATATGCTAAGAATGGGGCAGGATATTGCTGCTGCTGATGATCCGTTAGAGATAGGCAATACGGCTGATCCGAATAATATTGCCAGCCCGGACAATCTGAAATTCTCTGAAACATTCCGGACGCTATTTATTGGTGAAGACAGTGGGAACCATGTCAATAACTATCTGTGGGCTTATAATGTGGATACCAGACAATTGGACCGTATTTTGTCCTGCCCGGCAGGTGCCGAATCCACAGGCCTGCATGCAGTTGATTCGATTAATGGCTGGACCTACATTATGAGTAATTTTCAGCATGCCGGAAACTGGGAACCATTGCATGACAAAGTAAAAGATCAGCTGGATCCGTTAATCCGTGCTAATTATAATGATCGTTTTTCTTCTGCAGTGGGTTACCTGACTGCGGACCCAATTGCGCCTTCAGTTGAGAAAAAAGGTTCCTGATACTGAAAAGCAGTTGATATTTCCTCATGAAAAAACCCGCATAATGCGGGTTTTTTCTGTCATAAGGTCGCTTGTTTTATTGTTGATCGGTTGCCTTTTCACAGAATTTTTCAGGGTGAAGTGATGCCATCCAGTTGCTCAGATATAGACTTAACGGTCCGTAGTAAGTACCTGTTTTAATACCTGTGCAAATACTTCACGGGGTTGAGCACCGGTAAGTACGAGCCGCTGATCAAAAACAAAGAATGGAACCCCTGTTATATGCAGTTGTTCGCGGGCAATTTTTTCATCCTGCCGGACAAAATCTGCAAACTCATCTGAATCCAGTACACGCTCTACTTCACTATGATCGAGTCCAATAGCTAAAGCGATATTTTTCACCGTTTCACGCTCCCCAATGGGCAGACCTTCGGTCATATAGGCATGAAAAAAAGCTTCTTCTGAATAGCCACTAAGAATCTAGATACACGCCAGCTTCATTTCATAAAACGTCTCGAAGTCCTTTGGCGACCGCTGGTCGTTAGCACCATGGCGACGTTTCACGTTGTAGAACATCTCAATATACTCAAATATATCTGATCTAGCTTCAGCACGCGTTGAATATATTTTCCGTTTAACTCTTTCTCGTTTCAGTAATTGGAAAAAGCTCTCTGCCACAGCATTATCGTGACAGTTGCCGCGACGGCTCATGCTGCTTTCCAAACCATGTTGCTTCAGAAAGGCTTGCCATTCATGACTGGTATATTGGCTACCTTGGTCAGAGTGAACCAATACTTTATTTGTTGGCGATCTACGCCAAACTGCCATCAATAAAGCATCAAGAACTAGCTCTTTAGTGATCATTGGTTTCATAGACCAGCCAACGACTAACCTTGAGAAAAGGTCAATCACAACAGCTAAATACAGCCAGCCTTCATGAGTACGGATATAAGTGATATCTGTTGCCCATGCTTGATTTGGCTGTGCAGGATTAAACTGCCGATCTAATGTATTGGCTTGAACAATAGGTTGATAGCCCTTTGAATATCCTGGTTTTCGATAGCCACGTTGGGATTTCAAGCCTTCCTGTCGCATCAGTCGATGTACACGATTAACTCCACAAGGCTCACCAATATCACGCAAGTCACAGAAAATCTTGCGATAGCCATATACACCGCCTGACTCTAACCAAAACTGTTTAATCAGGCCTGACAGTTGTTTGCTACGTTTGGCTGTAGCACTCAAAGGTTGTTTCAACCATGCATAATAGCCACTGGGATGAACCTCCAGTACCGAGCACATTCTATAAATTGACCAGACCTGCTGGTGATCCTTGATAAAGGCGTACCTCATTTTGACTGGCTGGCGAAGTACGCCGCGGCCTTTTTTAAGATATCACGCTCTTCTGTAACTCGTTGCAGCTCTTTCTTTAATCGAGCCAACTCTTTGGTTTGATCTTCAAGAGCAGTAGCTTGGGGTGTTTTAGGAAAGTATTTCTTAACCCAAGCATAAACACTATGGGTCGTTGTGCCTAATCTTCCCGCAACCTCTGCAACACTGTAGCCTTTCTCAATGACTTGCTGCGCTGCTGCAATCTTGAACTCTTCGGTAAATCGTTTGCCACTCATAAAAACACCTCTTAATTAGCTATTTTATCTAACTATTCGGTATCGACAAACTTAGTGGCTATTCAGAAGGTATTGCCTGAGCTGGCCTTCTGCCAGTTAAACTGGATACCTTCACTCAATGCTGCCTGGGCGATATTGCGTTGCATTTCTTCGCTTTGTTCCAGGCTGCGGTTATATTTTTGTGCCAGTCGTTCAGTATTGGAGACATTATGTTTTTCCGGGGCATTCGGATCCAGTTCAAAGCTATGCCAGATAATGTCAGGTTGAATGCCGGCTTCGGCGGCTGCATGTTCCAGTCGTTTTTTGCCGATATAACAAAAGGGACAAACCACATCTGACCAGATGTCTATGTGCATAAGGAAATCTCCAGTTTGATAGTTCAGACTGATGATGAAAGTAATTACAGCCAGATTAAAGCTGTAATTTGCAACAGTGAATGATGAAATTGCAACTCTGCGGTGTGTACTTCTAAATGGTACAGACCTGGCGCATCAAATAATCAGTTCAGTTATGTTTTGAGTGACATAAAAAATCCCCGCATGAAAGCGGGGACTTTTATCTGAACACATCGAAAAAATCAGACACGTTCAATAATGGTTGCAATACCCTGACCTAAACCGATACACATGGTTGCAAGGCCCACCTGGGTGTCCTGCTGTTCCATGACGTTCAGCAGTGTGGTGGTAATACGGGCACCGGAACAGCCCAATGGGTGACCCAATGCAATTGCACCACCATTTAAGTTAATTCTGTCCTGACGGTCATAGATGTTCAGTCCTTTCATTACAGACAGGCCCTGAGCAGCAAATGCTTCATTCAGTTCAATGGTCTGAATGTCATCTATGCTTAAACCGGCACGTTTCAGTGCTTTCTGTGTTGCAGGTACAGGACCGTAACCCATAATTGCTGCATCACAGCCGGCAATTGCCATGGAACGGATGACTGCACGTGGCTTAAGCCCCAGGTCCTGCGCACGCTGAGCTGACATGAGCAGCATGGCAGACGCACCGTCAGACAATGCAGAGGAGGTTGCAGCAGTCACTGTACCGCCTTTCGGATCAAATACAGGGCGTAATGCTTCAAAGGCTGCAAGGTTTGCATCCGGGCGAATCACTTCGTCCACATCGCAAAGTTCCAGGAAACCTTCCTGGTTGTGGCCCAGAATACCAACGATTTCATTTTTGAACAGGCCTTCCTGAGTTGCTGACCAGGCGCGGACGTGAGATTCAACACCGAACTTGTCCTGCTCCTCACGGGTGATGCCATTCATGCGACCCAGCATTTCAGCAGTCAGGCCCATCATGTTGGATGCTTTGGCATAGTGCCTGGATGCTTCAGGGTTCAGGTCAATACCATGCATCATGCCCACATGGCCCATGTGTTCCACACCACCGATAATGAACACATCACCCTGGCTGGTTGCAATCTGAGCTGCGGCTGTATGAATTGCCTGCATGGATGAACCACAAAGGCGGTTGACAGTCTGACCGCCAACAGTTTTTGGCAGGTCAGCCAATAATACGATATTACGGCCAATGTTCATGCCCTGTTCCAGGGTCTGGTTGACACATCCCCAGATGAGATCTTCAACTTCATTGGTGTCAAACGGGTTACGGGCAATCAGGGCACGGACCAGCTCAGCAGACATACTGTCGGCACGAACATTTCGGAACATGCCGTTTTTCGATTTGCCCATGGCGGTACGTACACCATCAACAATCACAACGTCACGTGGATTTAAAGTAGCCATTCACGTCGCTCCTTAACCGTAGAATTTTTTGTTGTTAGCAGCCATGTCACGCAACATCTGTGGCGCTTCATAAGCCTTACCTAAGTGTGCATATTTGTCGCACAGGGCAACATATTCAGCAACACCTGTCTGGTCGATGTAACGGCATGGACCACCACGGAATGGCGGGAAGCCGATTCCCATGATCATGGCCATATCTGCTTCAGAAGCCGTTGCAACAATGTTGTCTTCCAGGCAGCGAACTGTTTCGTTGCATAGTGCAAGCATCATACGGTCAATGATTTCCTGAGCATCAAACTCATGTTTTGCCGTAGTTGCCATGGAAGCCACAAGCTCATATGCTGCCGGATCGACCACTTTGGCTTTTTTACCCTTACGATCAAGTTCGTATTTGTAGAAACCGATGTCATTTTTCTGACCAAGGCGTTTGTTGTCGTACATGATTTCAATGGCGCCCTTGTAATCAGGCTTCATACGGTCAGGAAAACCTTCTGCCATGACTTCTGCACCATGTACGCCTGTATCGATACCCACCACGTCAATCAGGTAGGCAGGACCCATTGGCCAGCCAAATTTTTCCATGACTTTATCGATTTGCTGAAAATCAGCACCGTCTTTCAATAACAGGTCAAATGCGCCAAAGTAAGGGAACAGCACACGGTTGACCAGGAAGCCTGGACAATCGTTCACTACGATAGGTGTTTTACCCATTTTCTGGGCAAGCACAACAGTGGTTGCAACAGCTTCTTCAGAGGTCTGTTCACCACGGATTACTTCCACCAATGGCATCATGTGGACCGGATTAAAGAAGTGCATACCGACAAAGTTTTCAGGACGCGCCAATGCTTTCGCCAGGCGGGTAATGGAAATGGTTGAGGTATTGGAAGCAATAATTGTGTTGTCACGCACCTTGCTTTCCGTATCCTTTAATACTGCTTCCTTGATTTTTGGATTTTCAGTGACGGCTTCAATGACAATATCCACTTCCTTAAACTCATCATAGCTTAAAGTCGGACGGATACGGGCAAGGGTTTCACCCATTTTTGCCGGGGTGAGTTTTTTACGCTCAACCTGTTTGGTCAGTAACTTATTGGCTTCAGCCATCCCCAGCGCAAGTTGTGGATTACCAATATCCTTCATGATGATTGGTGTGCCTTTGCTTGCTGCCTGGTAGGCAATGCCGCCACCCATGATCCCTGCGCCCAGTACGGCAGCCTGGTTCACCGGATGTGCACCTTTTTCATGATGTTTGGATGCTTTCTTGACCACCTGGTCATTGATGAACAGACCAATTAAAGCGCCGGCCTGCGGTGTAACAGCAGCTTTTGCAAAACCTTCTGCTTCAACTTTTAAGGCTTCATTGCGTGGCAGACTGGCGCCGGCCTGAAGTGAGTCAAGCAGTAGTTTCGGTGCCGGGTATTGTGCCGGGTTGGCTTTGGCCAGTACCACCCCTTTGGATGAATTAAACGCCATCATCTGTTCAAGCATGTCCAGTTTAACCGGTTCAAGCTTTTCCTGACGTTTTGCTTTCCAGTCCAGACGACCGGCAATAGCCTGTTTAACCAGGTCAACGGCAGCATCCTGTAATTTGTCGGCAGTAACCACGGCATCCACCGCACCATCTTTCAGTGCAGCTTCCGGTTTTTTAGGCACGGCCATGGCCATCCATTCAATGGCATTGTCAATACCGATGATACGGCTTAAACGCACACTGCCACCAAAACCAGGGTAGATGCCCAGCTTGATTTCCGGCAGTCCAACCTGAGCAGTTTCAGACATGACCCGGTAGTCACAAACCAGGCACATTTCAAAACCACCACCCAGTGCCATACCATTAATGGCTGCTACTTTAGGAATCTCCAGATCTTCAAAGCTGTTGAAGACCTCATGAACGGGCATGAGCCACTCAACAATGGCTTTTTCACCCTGAGCGAAATTATCACCGAATTCTGTAATATCTGCGCCTACGATAAATGTAGATTTAGCTGAAGTGACAATTAAGCCTTTTACATTACTGTCAGCCTTCACTGCTGCAATGGCAGCCTTGAAATCTTCAATTGTTGCGCGGTTGAATTTGTTAACCGACTCACCCTGTAAGTCAAAGCGGAATTCTGCAATTCCGTCCGAAAGCATCTGGACGGTAATGGCATTGCCAGCGTGGATCATGCCCTGATCTCCTTTTTGGAGGACTTCTAAGTTAATGGTTTGAAGCGTGCGTGCATTTTTCACACACATTTTTGCTTCACTCATCTTACGATAACTATAGCTAAAAAGAACATAACAAGTTGTATCAAGCCGTGACGCAAGGGTCACCGATTTTATGACATGGAGATCACATAAAATGAAGGTTGCGTTGTATCTGAATTTTACTGCTTCAGCATAACCTGGTTTTATTGAGCTTTTGTGTCGATGCTGGTTTGAAATATCCGTTCGCAGCTTTTTATCCCGGAATATTCTGCGTGGATAACATGACCTGACTATTGCCGAAATTCTGATTCATGAGTTTTTTTATGAATCTTTCATGATCTTTTTCCGAGATACTCTGCATGACTTCCAGGGTGGATAACCTGCCAGGCTGAGTATCTCAGCGGTTGGGAAATATGGATGGATCTGTTTTCGCTCAGTTGATCAAATTGTGAAGAAAAGATAGACTTACTGCACGATTCAGTAAAAATAGAAGTAGTTTATGTTAAAAATAAAAAATTCCGTCGCACTAATCACATTGCCTTTCTTTATCGCTGCCTGTGGCGGCGGAGGTGGTTCAGACAGTGGAAATGCGTCTGCTCCCTCCTCCCCGGCCAGCAACAGAACACCTGTTCCACAAACATTGTTTGACGGAGAAAAAACACTGTATGCCTATAACGTGCAGCAGGATGATGATTTCTCTGTATGGGGCAGTACAAAAACAGAATGGTCCCTGGATCAGGGCGTATTGTACGAAAAAACAGCGAATCCTGCGTTTAATCCCTATATCGTGACTGAAAAGGGTGGTTTATATGTCCCGGAAACCCGGGAAAGCTATGATGCAATTCAGGGGTTCAGGCATGTTTTTGTTCAATCTGTGGGTGAGACTGAGTGGGTCACTACCCCGTATAATCAGGCCGGTCTGAGGGAGCTGAAGATGACCCGGACTTTTCGGGTGATTGATTTAAACGGCGTGCGTATTTCAGAACAACTGGTTCCGTTTGCACCGGTTTTATATGATTTGTGGACTGCCAGGGGAGAGCAGGCTGCCGATCCGGAGGCATTTATTTCCAGACTGGGTGCAAGTCAGGATGTATTTCCGGCCGGTGCAAAATGTATTCAGATGCAATCTGTAAAGGCCGGAGCGGTTTCCCTGCAATTTAATCCGGATCCGGCGCTGGCGATCACAGGTGTCCGGAATTTACAGGGTTGGGCTGAGCAGGAAAAAATAGCTGGGAATGTATCCAGTGCCAATCCAGTCATTGAAACATGGGGTGGTTTAAGGGTTGGTTATCTGGTGAAGGATGGTACAGACAACACTGGAACTGAGTATCTCTTTGCGATTGAATATCAGGGGCAGGTCTATCGTGCCTATCCGTCCGACGGCAGTTGGTCGCTGGATGCTTTTATTAATGCATTGAGCAATGAGCTGAAACAGGGTAACTCATATACTGAGCTGATCAATATTATGGGTGCCGACGATGCTGAATCCTATGTGAATCAGACCATTGAAGTGACCCGCAATAAATGTGATTTTTACAATACCGCAGCGGCAGAAAATATCGACACGCTGCTGGATAAACTGAACGGAAAATAAGTGTTCTGGCTATGACGTTAAGCCTGGACATTGAGTGCAAAAGCAACCACTTGCTTTTGCACTTTAAAAACTATTCCTGATTTCATCAGAAATAGTTAAAATATGCCTAATTTTTTTGTGGTGGATATTTGATGATTAAGTGGGTCATCCTGGCGATTTTTGTGATTTCGGCGTTGTATATTCAGCATCGGGGGAAAGTGCGCCATTCGTTTTATCGTCAGTTTTTTGATCATTCGACTATACTCGCACCTGTTAATTTTCTGATGTATATGTTCTCCAGGGTTCCAAACCAGCCGTATATTGAGGCGCAGCATTTTCAGGATCTCAAGGTGCTGGATGACAATTGGGAGATGATCCGTGATGAAGCGCAGAGCTTATATGACAGGGGCGGTATTAAAGCCTCCAGCAGCTATAATGATCTGGGCTTTAACTCATTTTTTAAAACCGGCTGGAAGCGTTTTTATTTAAAATGGTATGACTCTGCCCATCCATCTGCGGCGGAACTCTGCCCGAAAACCACGGCACTTTTAAAGACATTACCGACCATTAAGGCTGCGATGTTCACTGAACTTGCACCGGACAGCCGATTGGTACGTCACCGTGATCCTTATGCAGGGTCATTGCGTTATCATCTGGGGCTGATCACGCCCAATGATGATCGCTGTTTTATTGATGTCGATGGCGAACGCTATAGCTGGCGGGATGGACAGAGCGTGGTGTTTGATGAAACCTATATTCACTATGCCGAGAATAAAACGGATGAAAATCGGATTATTTTATTCTGTGATGTAGAGCGTCCCTTAACCACCCGATGGATGGAACGTTTTAACCACTGGTTTGGTAAAAAGGTCATGACAGCGGCCAGTTCTCCCAATGAAGCAGGAGATCAGACCGGTGGGCTGAACAAAGTATTCGGTTATGTGTATCAGATCCGAATTAAAGCCAAAGCACTCAAAGCGCATAACCGCAAGCTGTATTATGTTCTGAAATGGTTTTTGATGCTGGGTTTATTCTTTCTGATTTTTGTACGTCCCTATGTGTTTTGATGTGTTCTGATACGCGCTTTAACCCTGTAAATCAGTTGGTGCTTAAACGGCCGGGAATATGGATGATTCCCGGGCTTGTACGATAGCTGAATCTATGTAAGGTCTGATTGTGAAATGCCGGCACTGGATATGCAGTCATGAAACAGTTCAGCAATCATGGGGCGTTGTTTGCGAATGGCCAGGCAACACAGACGATATTCAATATGAAAGGGATGCTCAACAAAGGTGATGGCCCGGGTATTGGGTGTATCCATATACTCCACCAGTGAGACAAAGCCAATGCCGACTCCGTGGGCAATGGCATGTACAATCGCTTCACGGCTGTTCAGCCGCATGACACAGTCCAGTTCAATTCCTCTTTTTTTACAGTCCTCTTCCACAATTTGCCGTGTCCGGGATCCACTTTCACGCAGGACCAGCTTTTCATTGCGGATCTGATCAACCGTGATCTGTTTTTGCCGTGTCCAGGGATGATCTTCACGTACCACAGCAACAATGGGGCAGCGCTGATACAGACAGGTGTACAGGTCAGCAGGAAATTCCGGTTGCGCCAGAATGGCAACATCAATATCAAAGTTATACAGTTTTTCCAGAATGTCAGCAGCAGAAGACAGTGTGGTCTGCAATTCAATATCCGGGTATTGCTGTTTCAGTCTGTAGGTCAGATCCATGGCGATGGGTGGCGACACGGCACCAATGCGGAACATACCGGCCTTGCGTTGCCGGAAGCTTTGCAGCAATTGCACTGCTTCATCTTCCAGGGCAAACATGGGGCGGGTAATTTCGTACAGCTGACGTCCGGCCAGGCTCATTTCAATAAAGCTGCCGCGTCTGTGAAACAGTTCGACCTGGAAAACCTCTTCCAGCGCACGGACCTGCTCACTGACCGTGGGTTGGCCGATGCTTAAATATTCCGCAGCAAGTGTAAAGTTACCTTTATGTGCAACAGCATAGAAGGAGCGAAGCCATTTATGATATTTATGCATAGTTAACCTGGTTATTGAATCACAATTTCAGTTAAGCCCCTGAGCTGCTGGCTGCGTACAGGCTATCTGCGTACAAACAGTGCGACGAAGGCACTGCATATACAGGCAACTGCAACCACCATGAAAATCAGCGAGGTGTTGCCGGTGATATCCAGAATTCTACCAATAATCGGCTCTGCCATCCCGGCAAACAGATAGGATGAAAAATTCATGATACCGGTTGCTGTTCCTGCACGTCGGGCACCGACCAGATCAGGACAGAGTGCCCAGAAACTGGAGGCTGGTCCATAAACAAAGAAACCGCAGAGGAATAATGCAAAGATTCCGACCATGCTGTGGGCTGGCAGGCTCCACATCCAGATACTGGTGATTGCACCCAGAACCATATACAGCATTACCGCCAGATAGCGTTTTGAACCAAATAATTTATCGGATACCCAGCCATTGCTGAGCGCACCCACCGCCATGCCGACCGGTAAGGCCACTGTAATCCATTTTGGATCAATCAGACTGTCACCACTTTTCCAGTCAGCGCCCAGAAAATGTACCGGCACCCATATAATCAGACCATAACGGGCAGCATTCTGAAAACCCAGTGAAACAGCGGCAATCAGCAGACGTGCATTTTTCAGAACGGCCTTATAGCGCTGCCATGAACTTTCGGCTTGTGTGGTGGCTTCATGAACCTTATCTGCCGGGTTGGCAACACCGGTGTCCTTTAAGGGTTCAAACCCCAGGTCCTGCGGGCGTTCCCGGGCGACCAGGTACAGCATGATGCCCGCGGCCAGCATTAACAGGACCGGTAAACGGAAGATCCAGCGCCATTCGAGCCCAAGTACATCAATGATGACGACTGAGGTAATATAGGACAGGACTGATGAACAGCCTGCGGCAAAGGTATAAAAACCATAGACCTTACCACGTTCAGAAATACCCCACCAGTTTGACAGCAGCCGGCTGCCGGGTGCCCAGCCCAATGCCTGAAAATATCCATTGATACTCCACGGCATGAGTAAACTGAGAAAGCCGGTGCCAAAACTCATCATCCAGTTGGTACCGCATGACAATACAGCACCGCTTGCCATCAGTCTGCGACCACCGAATTTGTCGGTCAGGTTCCCGTTAATGGCCTGTCCGATGGCATAAGCCCACAGCATGGATGCAGAGATCCACCCCAGTGCGGTGCTGCTGAGGCCCAGTTCAGCCTGAATGCCGGGAATGGCAAAACCAAAGGTTTGCCGCCCAGTGTAAAAGAACAGATAGCAAAACATGACAGCCAGCAGCATGCGCCACTGTGCACGACGGAATACAGGAGGATGTTGTCCTGCAAAAGCGGGGATAGTCTGTGTACGGTCCATGACTTTTACCTTTTATTATCTCTGTGCCTGCACGGTGCAGGAAAAATGGTGTTGTTCTGAGGTATCTGTAAATAAGAAGGTGGCATTATTGCGGCCTTAAAATTTTCATGTGTTGTCTGATCCAATAAAGTTTTTTCCACGTGCACCCTGCATGGCAGATTGAATGATTTGCTCTGCTTCCGGTGCTGAAACACCATAGTCACTGAACTGGGTGGCAACATTCAGACGGTGTAAAAAGGATGTCAGCGCAGCCTGTGCATATTCACGATCCGGGCCGAACAGGCGCCGTAAAATCTGATCCCGTGAAGGGTCACATCCCCAGGCCAGCCCCAGCACATAGGGCAGGCAGAATGAACAGGCAATGCCATGTGCCAGACCATAGCGCAGCGTCATTTCATAGGAAATTGAATGTGCAAGTGCTGTCCGGGTGTTGGAAAACGCCAGTCCTGCCTTTAAGGCCGCCAGCGCCATATGTGAGCGTAACTGGAGATTTCTGGGATCCTGATGCAATTCCGGCAGATATCTGAGAATATCTTCAGCCGCGGCAATCGCCAGTGTGTCCGAGACGGGATTGGCATTGACATTCCAGATGGCTTCCAGGGCATGTGAAAGTGCATCCAGGCCGGTGGAAATGGTGATATGAACCGGCAGGGAAAGCATCAGCTCCGGGTCAATAATGGCAATACTCGGCCAGGTACATGGCAGGTGCAGGGAATATTTTTTCTGTCGGGCGTGATCCCAGATGGTGGCCCATGGGGTCACTTCACTGCCTGTTCCGGCAGTGGTTGGTACTGTGATCAGGGTTTTACAGTGTGTGGGGCTGAATGTCTGCTCCTCAGCCAGCCATGCCTGTAATTCATCAAAACGACCGGAAGCGGTACCGGCCATCAGGGCTTTGGCGGTATCAATGGTACTGCCGCCACCGACTGCCACAATCACCTGACAGTCGGCGGTCTGTTTCCAGAACTGCTGATAGGTCTGCGCCAGCTGACTGACATCCGGGTTGGGCTGAATATCTTCAACAATATATATCAGACGCTTTCCCAACAGCTTTTGAATCCGTTCGGTCAACCCCAGTTGTCGTGCTTCGGGAAAGATTACCAATGCGACTTTCTGACCCTCAGTCAGATCGGAAATCCGCTGAATACTGCCATTGCCGGAATATGTGGTGACCGGGTTATAAAACATCGTGGACATACAGTTTTGTCCGAGGGTTATTTATAATATCCGGTATAATTGTGCTTTATATAAATGGACTCAAATCGATAGATTTTAACTGGTTATCGCTTAAATCGATACCTGATTTTTATATAAAAATTTTCATCATGCTGAAATATTTATGTAATAAAATTCCAATTAAATTAATTATCTATTAAATATTTTTCATAATCATTTCTCTTGATAAATCAAATGGTTTTTGAGTGTTATAAAATACAGTTAACTGAATAAAATAATTGATAAAATAAAAAACCGCCTGGTAGATTAAACTAAAATATGCGACAAGTCTGGTCTTGATAAAACAATATAACTGAAATATTTCTGTCATTTTTAAAACATTCAGTAAATATTTTTAAAATAGAAATTTTTTGTAATTTCGCCCAATGAAGGAACGGAGTTATGTTGATGTGATGTCCAGTTGCCCGGCAACATCATCCACGACCAGTTTCCTTGTGTCGGGATATTTCAGAAAATGAACGGCCAGCAGAGGGTCCAGCTCAGTCCGCAGTCTCCTGGCCAGGTGCCTTGCGCCGAACCGGAGGTCATGATTGCGATAAAAACGAGCTTTGGCTGCATCGGTCAATACAATTTCACGGCGCTGATGCCGCAGACGCAGGTTGAGCTTTTCCAATTCAATCTCAACCAGTTGCGGCAGAACATCATTTTTTACCGGCTGGTAATGCAGGGTGCGTTCTATACGGTTTAAAAACTCCGGATCAAATTTTTTAAACAGGGCTTTTTCAATAATCCGTTGTGTCGGAATTTGCTTCAGGCATAAATTCTGAATTTTTCCGGGTAAAAATTTTAATTTGTCCAGATAGTGCTGAGCGGCCTGTGCGCCGGCATTACTGGTCATAAAAATCATGCAGTTGCGAAAGTCGATGGTTTTTGTTCCGGCGGTTAATGTCAGTTTGCCGGTATCCAGCACATTCATCAGTCCCCGCAGTACTTCAGTACTGGCTTTTTCCAGTTCATCAAATAACACAATACCCGGGTAGTGATGTGAACCCTGAATGGCGGTTTCATCAAACAGACTATGGCCTTCCCTGGAGCCAACATAGCCTGGCGGTGCGCCGGTGATGGCTGCTGCATAATGCTCCTGGGCCAGGGTATTCATGTCGATCCGGCAAAAAGCATCCGGACGGCCGTAAATGGCTTCACTGATGAGGCGTACAGTTTCAGTTTTTCCGACGCCGGTGGGGCCAAGCATCAGCGTAACGGACAGCGGGCGTTCAGGGCTGGAAAAGTCAGCTTTGACCACATGCAGCATTTTCTCAATTTCATTCAGTGCCGGGGCCTGCCCCAGAATGCGCTGACGTAAAAACTGCATGACCTGTGCCGGATCAAAATAAAAACGCGGCAGTTCAATCCGCTTGTCGCGCTGCAGGTCTGAGGAAGACCGGGCAACAGGGGGAAGCATGTCTGCAGTGGATTCAGCCTGGTTCATATTACGCACCCTTACATGTTCATAAAATCGATCAGATCATGATCTGTCAGTTGCATTATTTCAGCATAACAAAAACCCGGATGCGTGGGGAATTTTATCGCCCCGGGCGCTGTTAAAACCGCAATAGGGCACGTACAGTTGCTGTATGTCTGCTTGAAAAGCGTAGAATGAAGACTTATACATACACCACTATAGATGATCTGACAGGATGATTGTGAACACCAGTGCCCGCCCGCATATCGAAAAAATTCTGGCCAATATGACCCAGCTGCCCGGTATTTACAAAATGCTGGGCAAAGAGGGGGAGTTATTGTATGTCGGAAAGGCAAAGAATCTAAAAAACCGGGTGTCGAGTTATTTTTTAAAGAACATTGAACACCCTAAGACTCAGGCGCTGGTTGCCCGGATTTATGATATTGAAACCCTGGTGGTGCGTTCTGAAACAGAAGCCCTGCTGCTGGAACAGAATCTGATCAAACTGCATCATCCGCCGTATAACATCATGTTGCGGGATGATAAATCCTACGTCTATATTTTTGTGTCTGCTGATCAGCCATATCCACGGATTGCCAGTGGCCGGGGTAAGGGAAAACATCAGGTCGGGAAATTCTTTGGGCCTTATCCGAGTGCCTATAATGCACGGGATACGCTGCTGGTGGTGCAAAAATTATTCAATGTGCGGCAGTGCGAAAACAGTTTTTTTGCTCAACGTAAACGTCCCTGTCTGCAATACCAGATCAAACGCTGTACCGCACCCTGTGTTGGGTTAATTTCTCCTGAGGAATATCAGGAAGATGTTAATAGCTCAATTCGTTTTCTGAACGGGGACACCCGGGAGCTGAATCAGGAACTGATTGGGAAAATGGAAAAGGCTGCTGAACAGCTGGAGTTTGAAAAAGCCGTCTTTTACCGGGACCGTATGGCCTTATTGCGGGATGTACAGGCCCAGCAGGCCATTTATAAGCTCAGGGGGGAGGCGGATATTATTGCCATTGCCTATCAGGCGGGGGTGACCTGCGTCCAGATCATGCATGTGCGTAACGGTAAAATGCTGGGCGGCAAAAGTTATTTCCCCGATATGCTGGGCGATGACCTCGGGCAGATGCTCTCAGATTTTATGGCCAATTTTTATTTTCAGGTGGCCGATGAAGTTCCAGCGGAGTTGATTGTCAATGTTGATCTGCCCAATCGTAAGGATATGGAAGCTGCGCTGCGACAGCAGTTCGGGAAAAAAATACAGATTAAGCCACATGTCAGGGAAACCCGTGCCGAATGGCTGGAACTGGCAGAGATGAATGTGCAGCATGCCATCAGGGGCAAGCTGGCCAGTTATCTGGAACTGAATGAACGTTTTTATCAACTGGAACAGGTGGTGGGGCGTCCTGTGGACCGGATTGAATGTTTTGATATTTCCCATACCATGGGGGAAGCCACCATTGCCTCCTGCGTGGTGTTTGATCATGGCGGCGCGCGTAAGCGGGATTATCGCCAGTTTGCAATTCATGATATTACCGCCGGGGATGACTATGCTGCGATGCGTCAGGCTCTGACACGACGTTATAAAAAGGCAATGCTGCCGGATTTATTGCTGATTGATGGCGGTAAGGGTCAGTTGCATATGGCAATGGAAGTGATGCAGACACTGGGACTGGAGGCTTTCATGATCGGGGTATCCAAGGGTGAAGGCCGTAAACCCGGACTGGAAACCCTGCATTTTACCGACGGGACAAAAATTCAGTTACCGGAAGATCATAAAGCGCTGCATCTGATTCAGCAGGTCCGTGACGAAGCCCATCGTTTTGCCATCACAAAACATCGGGCAAAACGGGACAAGCGGCGGGGTTCATCCGTGCTGGAAGCGATTCCGGGACTGGGACCCAAACGCCGCCGTGATTTGCTGACTCATTTCGGTGGTATTCAGGGAGTGCTTAAAGCCTCGGAAAAAGAATTAAGCCAGGTCACTGGTCTGGGTGAGGTCATGGCCCGGACCATTTACAGCGTTCTGCATGAATAGCCCGGCCATTATCAGACCAGGGTTGCCGGCGGTCAAAAAAGATGGCCGCAATGCAGCTGACGCATAAGTCACTCATCAGTGATGGCACTGTGCTACATATACAGCATGAATGTATTGGCAAAAAATAGGGATCAGTTATGTCATTATCACAGATATTCAGCGAAATTGAACGCGGTGAGGCGGTCGGCCTTCCGGCAGGGTGGTTACAGGGCAGAACCATTTACGGTGGCCTGGTGGCCGCGATGCTGGTACATAAGGCAATACTCACCGTTAACGATCCTGAAAAATGTCTGTTGAGCACCAGTATCACTTTTGTTGGACCGGTACAGGAAGCCAGTGTGAGACTCACGGCTGAAATATTGCGCCAGGGCAAGTCGGTGACCAGTATTGAAGTCCGTCTGTGGCAGGATGATGCCGTACAGAGTATTCTGCTGGCCAGTTTTGGAACTCAGCGCGACTCGGCCATTGAGGTGCATCATGAAAAGGTTGCGCCGGCATATCCCGGCGTTGATCAGTTGATGATTGTGCCGGATAATCCATTTGCACCACAATGCTTTCAGCAGTTTGAACTGGCCTGGGCAGAGGGGAATTATCCATGCACAGCGAGCAAAATGCCGGATTTTGGCGGCTGGTTCCGTTTTGATCCGACCCTGCACGAAAGCCGGGACATGTCAGTGGCCGATCTCATGGCTCTAATGGATGTATGGCCGCCGGGTGTGCTGCCCATGTTAAAAATACCGGCCCCGGCAAGTTCACTGAACTGGCATGTCAGTTTTGTCAGCCCGATTCAGTACAATATGCATGACTGGTTTAAGTACAGGGTTGTCACGGATCATGCTGAACATGGTTATGCCATCGAATATGCCTGCATCTGGGATGCTCAGGACCGTCTGGTTGCCATTTCCGGGCAGACCGTGACTGTATTTGCCTAGTCGACAGCGTCATATGAATCGTTTAATATGACCGGGAATAAAGGGCTTTCTTTAAAATTTTTTGCCTGATAACAATAGGCGGATAGGGGACAAACTGCGGTGTCTACTACGGGTCGTATCCTGAACATACCAAATATTCTGACGCTGGCACGTATTGCGTTAATTCCTGTATTTCTGCTGATCGCCTATTGGCCGCCTGCAATTGGTGTGGGGGGACATGAGGGCAGTGTGACCCGTCATGGTATTCTGACGGCTGTTTTTGTATTGGCGGCAGTGACGGACTGGCTGGATGGCTATCTGGCCCGTACTCTGAACCAGACATCGGCTTTCGGGCGTTTTCTCGATCCTGTTGCCGATAAATTAATGGTGGCTGCTGCACTGATTGTATTGGTGCAATGGAAGCCGAATATTGCCATGGCATTTGCCGCCATTGTCATTATTTCCCGGGAAATCACGGTTTCAGCATTGCGTGAATGGATGGCGGAACTCGGTGCGCGGACCAATGTCGCGGTGTCCACTGTGGGTAAATATAAAACGGCATTTCAGATGATTGCCATTACGGTATTTCTGTTTAACTGGCAACCGCTTGAATTACTGGCGTATGCCCTGCTTTATACCGCGGTAATTTTAACGCTGTGGTCCATGTTCATTTATCTGAAAGCAGCCTGGCCTTATTTAAAGCGCCCCTGATCTGACGAATATTCAAATTTTTTTATTCCACAGGATGAACCAGGTGGGCGCTGTCCTGTAACGCAGTAAAACAATCAGACGATTTCATCTGAACCGCGAAAGTGGGCTGCAGTTGTTTTCCCTGGTTTTTTCAAAAAATAAATCAGTCCATCGGGACAGGCATATGGGGTGTCGCAAAACCGATTTTGATGTGATCTACCGGAACAGGTTTAAATCCATTTTTTCCATCGGAAGTAAATCAGTGGTCCGACAAGGAATGCCATGAGAATGGCAAATACCACGGTAAAACTGGTGGCGCCATGTGCAAACGGCAGAATCTCGGTATTCATGCCGTAGATACTGGCAATCAGCATGGGAGGTGCCAGCATGCTGGGTAAAATGGAGAATCGACGAATGGTGTCATTCTGTTCGGTATTAATGAATCCTGATGTGGTGTCGAGCAGGAACCGTACTTTCTGGAACAGGAATGCATCGTGTTCCACCAGTGAGCGGACATCTTCACTGAGCTCCCGGATATCGGCATCGTAAATATGACTGCCCAGTGCCCGGGGGCGGGCCAGAAAAGTCAGTACACGACGTAAATCGATCAGGCACAGCTGTGCTTTCCCCAGAATATCTTCTTTTTGTGCCAGGCGGGTGATCATGTCGTCCAGGTCCAGAATCGTTTCACGGTGACGGACGTTCAGTACTTCTGTGGAATACAGTTCCAGATCCTTGTGGATATCTTCCAGGATATCCGCAAGTTCATCCAGTTTGGCTTCAAGCAGGCCCAGCAGAATCCAGGTGGGATCCTTGTAGTCAATTTCATAGTCATTCCGGCGGGCCCTGGCTCGAAATGCCCGGAATGCCACCAGTTTTTCACCGCGAAGGGTAAACAGCCGGCTTTTATGCAGAATGAAGGCAACCGTCTGCACAGTGGCCAGCATGTTGGATGAGTCTTCAGGATCACTGCTTTCGACCTGATAATTTTTGTTTTTCGTTAAAAAATAGGTACTGATGTGTAAAATACCATCATCATCACGGTAAAATCGGGCAGATGATGAGATGTCTTCCAGCGATTTTAGGGTTGGCAGGTTCTGCTGGTAAGCTTCAAGGACCCATTCCTGTTCTTCCTGTGATGGAGCAATCAAATCCACCCATACCAGCTCGGGGTGCAGGTCGAATCCGCCATTAATCGTCGCATCTTCAAGGCTACCGCGCTCGGTGGCGTAAAAGGCTTCAAGCATTGTGTCTTTTTTCTCCCTTGCGCAGCAGGAATGAAATCGATGCGTGTATTTTAGACAAGGATGCGGTGAAAAACACAGATTACATCGCTATTTTTTTTAAAATCTCTCAGATAGTCTACTTTTAAAGCATGACAAAAGTACAACAGGGTTAAAGATATATGAAATCTATTGCTATTTTTTGCGGCTCAGCCTTAGGAACGGATCCGGTTTTTGAAAAAACAGCACGTCTGACGGGTGAAACCATTGCCAGTCAGGGCAAAACCCTGGTGTATGGTGGTGGGCGTTCAGGTCTGATGGGCGTTGTCGCAGACAGTGCACTGGAAGCCGGTGGTCGGGTCATTGGTGTGATTCCACAGGGACTGGTGGATCGGGAACTGGCACATCCTGAGCTGACAGAACTGCATATTGTGACGAATATGCATGAGCGTAAAAGCATGATGTCGGAACTTTCAGATGGATTCATTGCCCTGCCTGGCGGTGCCGGTACGATTGAAGAGATTTTTGAGCAATGGACCTGGGCGCAGCTGGGCATACATTTAAAACCCTGTGCATTTTTAAATGTGGAAGGCTTTTATGATGATCTGATCCAGTTTATTCAGCTCACTGCGGAAAAAGGTTTTTCCCGGACACGTTTTACTGAAACGCTGATTCATTCGAATTCCATTGCCACCGTGCTGGCATTATTTGAATCCTATGCAGCACCGGAACCCAAGTGGAGCAGCAGGGATCAGGAAGCATTGGTTCAGCTTGACTCATGAACAGCATTACCGTTGCAGCAGCCATCATTTTGAATGAACGGAATCAGTTACTGCTGGTCAGAAAACGCAATACGGCCTATTTCATGCAGGTGGGAGGTAAGCTTGAAGCCGGGGAATTGGCTGAAGTAGCCATGCTGCGGGAAATTCAGGAGGAAACCGGCAGCCAGGCAACCATCCGGCAGTTTATTGGCCGTTTTGAAACCAGGGCAGCCAATGAAGCGGATCATCAGCTGATCAGCTATGTTTATTGGGTTGATTTGCATCAGGCGCCATATATGAATGCTGAAATTGCAGAAATGAAATGGATGGGACTGGATGATGATCAGACCTTACTTGCCCCTTTGACCACGGAAGTGGTGATTCCGTGGTGTAAGCAGAATCTGTTGCATGCATCGCAAGTTTAGGCTGAGCCAGCTGTCCGGTCTGCTGTGCAGGCAGGATCCAGTCATCCAGTGTGGTACGGGCGATATTGAACGTCGTACAGGTATTTGATTTATGCTTACTCTTTTTGTAGGAGTTCATGACTTTCCTGTGTAAATCTTCTGAATATATCTTTGGCATGATAGCAGGCAATCCAAAAGGGTTTACCTATTGTAGTTCAAAAAATGTATCCAGCTATAATTGCAGGGCTTATCAACTGGATGATTAAAATATGATTTACGCAAGAAGTCTATTCAAAAGTACAAAAAACGAATTGATAGCCAATGATTTGAATCAAGTCACATGTATGAGTAATTAGGTGGTTTGACTATATTGTTATGGTGCAGCACCTGAAATATACAATTTCTTTTACTCATTTTTTGATTTATATTCCAGACCACCTGTCCGAAAAAACAGCGTATAAAATCCAGTCTGAAAAAGAGAAACTGATAAAATACTCATTAAAATAAATACACTGGTTTGAATATGACTTTTTGTAACAAAATGTCTGTAAAGAATTATTACCATTAAAATTAAAATGTTGATGGATAAACCGGCAATTCTGTTTCTATAATGCAGACAATGCATTGAATAACAATTAATTTCTGCTAATGAATTTCATATTACAACACATCCACGCCGAAATGGACCGGCTCGGGCTGAGTGCCCGCAACCGCAGCCTGCACATCCAGTTTTCAGACCCGGGCCTGAACCTGCAGCTGTTCCTGCAGCGCATCGACGCCGGACACGCCCTCAATGCCGGACTGAAGGCCGAACTGCTGTGCCTGTCCATCAATGCCCATATCGAACTGAAACAGCTGATCGGCTGCCGGGTGGCCGTGGACACGGTGACCGACCTGGGGCAACTGCACCGCATCAGCGGCATCATCACCGGGGCGGAAGCCGGCCAGTCGGATGGCGCGCTGAGCATCTACCGGCTGCAGCTGCAGGATGCCACGGCACTGTGGGAAAAACGCCGCAACAGCCGGGTGTTCATGAACAAAAGCGTACCGCAGGTGGTGGAGATCCTGTTCCGGGAATGGCAGCAGCGCAGTCCGCTGTTTGCCGCATCACTGCAGCTGGACACCCGGGGCCTGAGGGAGGATTACGACATCCGGCCCTTCATCATGCAGAGCATGGAAAGCGATGCGGCATTCATCCAGCGCCTGCTGATTTCCGAATCCATCAACAGCTTAATTGACGAAAGCGAGCCGGTCCCGGCAGACGTGACCAGCCCGATCCAGCCGCAGCTGCTGCGGCTGATTGACGACAACCGGCACTACCGCGCACTGGCACGGGGCAGCATCCGCTACCACCGCAGCGATGCCACCGAAGCCCGGGACAGCATCGACAGCTTCAGCGCACAGCGCAGCCTGCAGCCGACCGCAGTCCACATCCAGCGCTGGCAGGCGGAAGGCCTGTACCGGCAGGACGGCAGCGGTTCAGTGCCCAGCCTGCATCAGCACTCGGCCCAGCACAGCGTGGCCCGGCTGGGCCTGGAGGATGCCCGGCAGGACAGCCCGGCGTGGACCGCGGACCTCAACGGAGACGACGGCGCCACCCGCGCCGGCAACAGCCAGCCGGAACGGCTGAACCTGCACCTCAGCCGGCTGCACGAACTGCGGGCAAAACAGTTCACGGCAGAGGGCAGCGTACGCGATGCCCGGGTGGGCTACTGGTTTGAACTGGAACACCACCCGGAACTGCAGCGGCATGAGCGGTCTGAGCGGGAACTGCTGATCACGGCAAAAAGCCACTGGCACGAGAACAACCTGCCCAAAGCACTGCAGCAACAACTCAATGCCTTACTGACAGACCGGGAACGGCATACTCACAACAACAGCAACCGGCACCAGCGCAGCCGGCTGAGCCTGATCCGGCGGCAGATCCCGATGGTGCCGGAGACTACGACGCCCGGCAGCAGCCGGTGGCGCATCCGCAGCGGGCCCGGGTGGTGGGTCCGAAAAGCGAGGAACTGCACACTGACCGGTGGGGCCGCATCAAAGTCCGCTTCCTGTTCACCCGTGAAGACGACCATGCCCATGACGGCGGTGCCGGAACCAGGGACAATGACAGCGACTCCGCCTGGGTGGATGTCCTGACCCCGTGGGCCGGGGATGGCTACGGAGCACGCTTTCTGCCGCGGGTTGATGAAATCGTGGTGATCCAGTTCTTTGACGGCAACGTGGACCGTCCCTACGTGGCCGGACGTCTGAATGAAGGCCATCGCTCCCCGACCCGCTTTGACGGACTGGGCCAGCTGCCGGACACAAAAAAGCTCAGTGGCATTCGTTCTAAAGAAGTTGGCGGCGAAGGTTATAACCAGCTGCGTTTTGATGATACGACAGGGCAAATCAGTGCCCAGTTACACAGCAGTCATGCTGCAACCCAGCTGAATTTAGGCCATTTAAGTCATCCGAAAGACAAAGCTGAAAGTGAGGGTCGTGGTGAAGGATTTGAACTGCGGACGGACCGGTGGGGGGCGATCCGTGCGTCAAAGGGAATTCTTTTATCTTCAGAATCATCAGAGCAAGCGCAAGGCGAGCAATTAAGCAGATCCAGTATTCATGAAAATCTAAAGTTTCATAACGAAAGTAATCAATATTTTAAAGAACTTGCGTCAGCTCATGAAGTTGATGAACCTGACCTGGAATCACAAAACTCTCTTCTGGAAAAGGTTGCACAGTGGAATGAAGGTTCAGATGCTTTGGTCGCTTTACATAGTGAATCGGCCATGGTGTTCAACAGTAAAGAGAACATGCTGCTCGAAGCAAAACAAAATATTGATGTCAGTACACCGAAAAATCTTCAGTTCTTTACGGGTAAAAGCTGGATTGCAAAGGCACTGGATAAAATCAGTATTTTTGCAAAACATGCAGGGATCAGGATTATAGCAAGATGCACTTTTTGAGCTACAATAGACAAACCCCTTTAAATTGCTTATCCATATGCCAAAGATATATTCAGAAGATTTACGCCGGAAAGTCATGGAATTCTACCGAAAGAGTGGTCATAAATCGAATACCTGCACGACGTTCAATATCGCCCGCACAACATTGGATGACTGGATTCTGCTTGAACAGCAGACAGGACAGCTGGCTCAGCCTAAACTTGTCAATGTGGGCAGACCTTCAACCATTAAGGATCTGCCTGCTTTCAAAGTATTTGTTGAAAATACAAAGTTCTCACAGGCAAAAGACCTGGTTCCACTCTTTAAAAACCAGTTCGGATATGCAGTTTCCTATGATGTCATATTGGCAACGCTTCATAAACTGGGATGGACGCATAAAAAAAGAGTTTCCTCTACAGACAGGCCTGCAAAATAAGCAGAACCGTATTTCAGTGGATTCTTCCTCAGTGGGAACAGGAATATGGCAGGGAAAATATTCTGTATATCGATGAATCAGGAATCAATACAACTGACACGGCAGAATATGGCTGGTCATTTAAGGGGAAATGCTGTCAGGATTTAAAGTCAGGCGGTCATGGAAAAAGAATGAGTATGATCAGTGCGGTAAGGTCGAGTGCTCCCTGCAGTTTTCTATCACCGCTGGTTTTTCAGGGTTCATGTGACAGACATTTATTTACAGGGTGGCTTGATTATTTATTTCGGAATTTACCCGGGTCAGGGTATCTTTTGATCCTGGACAATGCATCCATTCATAAAGGCCGGGAAATAGAACAGCTTGCTGAAACGTATAATGTACGGATCGCCTACCTTCCGGCATATAGCCCTGATTTGAATCCGATTGAACAGGCATGGTCTGTACTGAAAAGGAAAGTCAGGAATATTGTAAGTCAACAGAATATTTCCATCTGTGAGGCTCTGGATATCGGATTTAAAGAAATGTAGCCCTTAATTTGCATGTGGCTATAAATCCGGTGAAGGTGATGTGGACGTCACAGCACAAAAAGGAAAAATGACATTATCTTCTAAACAACAAATGCATGTGTATTCACTCAATGACCTTGTAAGAGTGGAAAGTGGAAAAGGTATTCTCATTACATCAGGTGGTGGTGGATATATCAAAATCGAAGATGGAAATATTGAAATTGGCTGTCCGGGTCTGATGGAACTTAAAGCAGGCCAGGTAAAAATCAGTGATGGCGCATCACTTTCCAGTCAGCTTCCAGCAATGCCTGAGTTGAAATCCAGCTATGACGAACATTTTATTTTGTACTATCCAGATGGAGCACCTGTAAAAAATCTTAAATACAAAATCACGGCGGAAGATGGGCAGGTTTTTGAAGGGGTTTCCGGTGAGGATGGTAAAACGGATGTTTGTACAAAAGACGTAATGGCCGTACTGAATATTGAAGTATTTCCGCCTGAATAAGGAAGAATTATGGGATGTAATATATGAAATTATTTAAGAGTATAATTCTTTGTTTATTTACAATAATGTCTTTCAGTGCCTGTTCAAATGTTGAGAAACAGAAAGAAGGAATTCAAATGATTGATTATCATAATCCGAAGAAAGTATGTTTTGGTCGTATTGAAGTGACTGTACCGAAAGAAACAGAAGTGGAATATAGTAACTTTAACTACAACGGCAGTAATATTGAAGTTGTGGAAGATATAAAAAATTATGACGCTTTTAAAAAACTGATTGCAGATAAAATTCAGTATTTAAAGCATGAACCTCATGAAACTGAAGGGGTTTTATTAAAGCAGGAAATACAGGGTCCTGTAGATCCAACTAGTCGTATGATTAGCCATATTATTGTTTTTAGAGATGGAAAATACGTTACATCACTTTATGAAATTTATGCTTATTTATATCTCCGCCCCAATAAATTTCTTATTTTAAAAAGTGGGGCAAGTAATGACTTGTTAAATGAATCAATAGCAGATATGCAGCATACCCTAAAAAGCATAAAAATAAGATCAACCAAAGGTGAAGAGCAGGCTGGTCTCTGCTGGAAAGAGTTTTTTATCGCTGATGATATGAGCAAAAACCTACCATTTATGGGTGGCAATTTGTATTTAGACTTTCCAGGTTACCCGGGTGTACGTGCAAATATAGATCATCGGATTCGATTGACATCAGATATTCCATTAATTGATCTAATGCGGAAAAATCAACAGGAATTGCCTGTAATGTTAAAATTACACCTCGATATGAAAAACCTGAGAGAACATGAAAAAACCATTCATGGTCTAGCAGGTGAAGAAGTGCTGAGTCATGTTTCTCAACGTGGTCATTTTGAACGTGGTTCAGAACTCGGTGCATGGCAATATTTAGGTTCTTTAGACAACAAAAATGACCCATATATTTATTACACTTTAGTCAGTGCTGTAATGACGGATCCTGATGAACCTTTGAACTCAAATGTCAGTCAAAAAAATTTTTTACGGTTGAATGACTTTATTCTAAATAGTATCCAGGTTTCACCAAATAATAAGAAGGAAAATAAAATACAGAAATAATCTTAAATTTAATCTTATTTAAAAGTGTAATTAACATGGTCCAATTAAGAATAGTTATCCTCAGCCTATTAACAACAATGTCTTTCAGTGCCTGTTCAAATGTTGAGAAACAGAAAGAAGGAATTCAAATGATTGATTATAGTAATCCGAAGAAAGTATGTTTTGGTCGTATAGAAATGACCGTACCCAAAGAAACACAGGTTGAATATAGTAACTTTAACTACAATGGGAGTAATATTTCAATTGATGGGAGCATCAAAACTTATGAAGCCTACCAGAAACTCATTAATGATAAGATTCAATATCTAAAAACTGAACCTCACAAAACCGAAGGCGTTTTACTTAAAAGTGAAACACAAGGACCTGTACAACAAGTTGGACGTTCAATCAGCCATATTATTGTGTATAGACAAGATAAATATACTACTGAAGCGTATGAAATATATGGTTATCTTTTTATAAGACCTGGTAAATTACTGGTTTTAAAAAGTGGCGCTGATAATGATTTGCTAAATGAATCATTAGCAGATATGCAGCATACCTTAAAAAGCATAAAAATAAGATCAACCAAAGGTGAAGAGCAGGCAGGTCTCTGCTGGAAAGAGTTTTTTATCGCTGATGATATGAGCAAAAACCTACCATTTATGGGGGGGCATTTGTATTTTAAATTTCCAGCTTATCCGGGTGTACGTGCAAATATAGAGCATAGGGTTCGATTGACCTCAGATATTCCACTAATTGATCTAATGCGGAAAAATCAACAGGAATTGCCTGAAATGTTGAAATTGCATCTCAATATGAAAAATCTGAGAGAACACGAAAAAACCATTCATGGTTTAGCGGGTCAAGAGGTTTTAAATCATGCACATCGACGTGGTCATTTTGAACGTGGTTCAGAATTGGGTGCATGGCAATATTTAGGTTCTTTAGACAACGAAAATGACCCATATATTTATTACACTTTAGTCAGTGCTGTAATGACGGATCCTGATGAACCTTTAAATTCAAGTATCAGTCAAAAAAATTTTTTACAGTTGAATGACTTTATTCTAAATAGTATTCAGGTTTCACCAAATAATAAAAAGGACAAATAATATGGCACAAGCCGTCGTAAAATCGCAATCTGCAACCAGTCCGACCGCAAACAAGATGGGTACAATGGTTGAGGTGCCGTTAAATGACACTATTCCGATTATTTTTATCCCAGGCATTATGGGTTCAAATATTTGTGATTTAGCAGGGAACCCAGTCTGGAGAATCGGAAATAGTGCATTGCCATTAAGTACTGTATGGGATCGTATGCAAAAATCCCCTGCAGTTTTACAAGAGGAATTAGACCCTGAAAAAACCCGTTTAGACACCAGTGGGACAATTAAGGTTGATCCACGTTTAAAACTGACTGAAAAAACCTTGCGAGAGCGCTATTGGGGGACAGTGCATTGGGCAAGCTATGGCGGCATTTTGACTTTTTTACAATTGCATTTAAACAATATTGCTTTAAGCAAACCATCTCCACCTGAAATGAATAAAGTTTCTGGCGATTCAATGGATATGCGAGCTGAGAGAATGGTATATGCAAGACAATTAGAATACTACAACAAAGCAACTGAATATACCGATAACTGGCTCAGTCTTCTGAATAATCAGGAAATTCAGACATGGCACCCTCAACAGCTACCCTTTATTAACATCATACAGAAAGATATCGAGCATTTAAAAGCCTTCCATTTTCCTGTTTATGCCCTGGGGTATAATTGGTTACAGTCCAGTGAAATTGGTGCGGCGATAGTTGCAGAAAAACTCGATAAAATTAAAAAAGAGTATGGTACAAGATTTCATAAATTTATTGTGGTCACGCATTCGATGGGGGGCTTACTCGGTCGTCGCTTAGTTCAACTTCGAAGTAGTGATATTGCAGGTGTGGTGCATGGTGTTATGCCTGCTGAAGGTGCGCCTGCGGTGTATCGCAGATTTGTCGCAGGTTCTGTAGAAGGTGCAGGTGCTAAAGCATACGCAACAGGGTTGGTATTGGGGAAAGATGCCGAACATACTACCGCTGTACTTGCCAATGCACCGGGTGGATTAGAACTTTTACCCAGTAGAAATTACAATCAAGGCCAACCGTGGTTAACCTTGCAAGGCAGGAATGAGCGTAATCAATTAATGCAGATAAAACTCCCGACTAAGAATGTTCGCGGCGAGGTTGATCCTTATGAACAAATTTATAAGGCCGACAAAGTCTGGTGGGAAATGGTCAAAGAAGAACTGATTGATCCTGCTAATATGGTAAAAAGAGATAATCCTAAAAAGTCCGTCAAAAGTGTATATTTTCTAAAAATCAATGCTGTACAAACCTTTCACGACCAGATCGCTAACCAATACCACCCGCATGCCTATGTGAATTATGGCGATGATGCGAAGTTGATCGGTTTTGGGAGTTTAACCTGGACTTTAGACAAGTCTTTAAAAGGGTTAACGCCACAGCAAATCAAAACGTTGCCTCGAGTGAGCAAGAAAGAAATAGATGCTTATAATCATCAGGTTTATAAAGATACAGCATATATGGGACCAGGTGCATCGTCTTATATTAAGGCTAATGTAAAAGAGAATAATGGGTTGCGATATATTAAATTGACAAATGGGAAATTTGGAACGTTTAAAATCTCAGATCAGGATTCAACAGGTGACGGTACAGTACCCTGGCAATCAGGTCGTGCACCTTTGAACCAGGCAGGTGTAAAGCAGACATTTAAAATGACTGGATTTGACCATCAAGGTTCATATAACAATGATCATGTACGACGTTCAGTTTTATATTCAATTGTGAAAATTATTAAAGAAAATAATATTCAGCCGAAGTTTAGATAAACCTGGATGTGTGTGAAAATTAAAAAACTTCTGCTGACATTCTGGTACATTTTACTCATGTCACAGGTAATCCCCCCTAAAAATAAAAGAAATTCAAGTGATTGATTATCGTAATCCGAAGAAAGTATGTTTTGGTCGTATTGAAGTCTTGGAAGATATAAAAAATTATGACGCTTTTAAAAAACTGATTGACGATATAGCCACATGTGGATTAAGGACTACATTTCCTTAAAACCGATCTCCAGAGCCTCACAGATGGGAATATTCTGCTGACTGACAATATTCCTGACTTTCAGGTGCAAATCTTCTGAATATATTTTTGGCATGATAGCAGGCAATCTAATAAGGGTTTACTATTGTAGCTCAAAAAATATATCTGGCTATAAACGTTTATTTGAACTGCTGTGTGCGGTTCTGTGCAGCAGTTTTTATTCCGCAGCTGCAATGCAGGCCGCATAAATCTGCTGGCAGCCGAGTTTTTCGAGCGCCTGGCTTAAGGCATGCAAGGAGCTGCCGGTGGTGACGACATCATCAATCATTAAAACCCGTCGGTATTTGCGGCGCTGTGTCCGAATTATCTGAAATTGCCGTTCCATATTTTCCAGGCGTTCCAGCCGGGTCAGTCCTTTCTGCGAATGCTGTGCCAACCGGATCACCGGTTGCCACACCGGAACCTGTAATTGTCTGGAAAGGAGCCGGGCAATGATCAGCATCTGGTTATAGCCGCGTTCCGCCAGTCGTTCGGTTGAAATGGGCATGGGGACAATGGCCTGAACCCTGGGCAGTTTTAAGGCCAGCAGACTGTGCGCGAGTAAGGTCTGATACTGCAATTGCTGCTCATATTTATATTTCTGAATGATACGATCGACTGGAAACGTATAGTGGTGTGCGGTCAGAATCTGTTGTTGATGACGCTCCACCTGTTGTCCTAACCACGGTAATTGCGTCCAGCAGTCTGTGCAGAGCGAATGTGATTGCTGCTGATCCAGTCCGCACAGCTGGCAGGGGCTGATTCGCTGAATACCTTTGTGGAGCATTTGATGGATCAACTGGAACATGGTTTTTATGCTGATTTTAAAGAGATGGGATTATGTCGGTCCCTGTTAATTTTGCACAGTCAGGGCAGCAGTGCAATCGCTTTTAAGCACAGGCCTTTTAAACATAGGCATAGCGTGGTGCTTCAGGCAACCATCGTTTCAGCAGCGCTTCAGCATTTTCAGGGTGATGCTGTAATACCTGCTGAGCCACATAATGCGCCTGACTGAGCAAATGCTCATCCCGTTCAAGTTTTGCCACTCTGAACCCCATATCGCCGGTTTGCCGGGTGCCCAGCAATTCGCCGGGACCGCGGATTTCCAGATCCTTTTCTGCAATAACGAAGCCATCATTGCTTTCACGTAAAATACGCAGGCGTTCCTGGCCATGCTGTGAAAGTGGACTCTTGTACAGTAATGCGCAGAAACTGGCGGTTGCACCCCGACCGACACGACCACGTAACTGATGCAGCTGGGACAGTCCCAGTCGTTCTGCATTTTCAATCACCATAATTGAGGCATTCGGTACGTCCACGCCGACCTCAATTACCGTGGTGGCGATCAGCAGCTGTAAGTTATTGTCTTTGAACTGCTGCATTACCCGCTGTTTTTCATCTGCTTTCATCTTTCCATGCACCAGCCCAATATTCAGATGAGGAAAACGTTGTCTGATTTCCTGGAAAGTGGCTTCAGCGGCCTGAGCATCCAGGGTTTCTGACTGTTCCACCAGGGTACAGACCCAGTATGCCTGTCGGCCTTCGGCACAGTTGCTGGTGATGCGGTTTAAGACTTCCTCACGCCGTTCCAGTGGAATGGTTACCGTCTGAATGGGTGTCCGGCCTGGGGGCAGTTCATCAATGACAGAAGTGTCCAGGTCACCGTAGGCAGACATGGCCAGCGTACGTGGGATGGGTGTTGCAGTCATCACCAGTTGATGCGGTGTGGTGTGGTCAACGCCTTTATTGCGCAGTGCCAGCCGCTGGTCCACTCCAAAACGATGCTGTTCATCAATAATCACCAGGCCGAGACGGGAAAATTCGACGTTTTCCTGAAACAGGGCATGTGTGCCAATGATCAGGTGTGCGCTGCCATCGCTGATGCTTTGTTCAGCTGCTGCACGGGCTTTGCCTTTTTGTTTGCCGGACAGCCAGCAGACGGTTAGTCCGAGCGGTTCAAACCATTTCCTGAAATTTAAATAGTGTTGCTCTGCCAGAATTTCAGTGGGCGCCATCAGGGCAACCTGCCAGCCTTCTTCCAGCGCATGGCAGGCAGCAATGGCGGCTACCAGGGTTTTTCCGGCGCCGACATCGCCCTGAATCAGCCGTAGCATGGGTTTATTCTGTTTTAAGTCATCAACAATTTCTCTGGACACCCGTTTTTGTGCCTGGGTCATAGTGAAGGGCAGTGTGGCCAATAAGGCTTTTGCAAATTTCTGACTGGCTGAAAAAGCAGGAGCAGCAATCCGCTGGATATAAGCCCGCCGGGTCAGTAGACTGATCTGATGGGCGACCAGTTCTTCAAAAATCAGTCGTTGCTGGGCCGGGTGCGACCCCTGTGACAGCTGCAGCATATTGGCATCCATCGGTGGATGATGAATATATTGCAGTGCCTGCTTTAGTGCATAGCCATTGGTCAATTTTTCCGGGAGTAGTTCGGGTAAATTGTCACTGTACTGACTTAATGCCTGTCTGATATATTCCCGCAGTTTCGGCTGACTGAGGCCCTCTGTGGCCGGATAGATGGCGGTTAACTGGCTTGCCGGTAAGGGTGTGTGTTCCGTAATCAGCTGAATTTCAGGGTGGTAGAGTTCAAGGCCCCGGGCACCGACACGGACCTCACCAAAAATCCGTAAGCGGTTGCCGGCCTTTGCCCGATCTGTCAGCGCTTTATATATATGATAAAAACGCAGGGTGACCTTGCCGTAATCATCCTGTAGCAGAATTGCCATCGATTTGCGTTTACCAGGGGGCAGGTCAATGGACTTGACAATACCTTCAAGCAAATAGCTGCGGCCCACCACCAATTGGTTCATGGGAATGATCGTGCTACGATCTTCATAATCCCGTGGCAGATGAAACAGTAAGTCATCTGTTGTAAAGATATTCAGTTTTTCAAATAAAGCAGCAGAGGCAGTGCCAACGCCTTGCAATTGATGGATTGCAGCCATTTGCCCTCAACCAGGTTTTCGGATCAGCGCGAATCAGGACATTCAATGCATATTTTATTTATGGGTTATGGTCAAACATCCAGGCGTGTCGCTGAAGCATTATTTCAGTCAGGCCACCAGATTACCACAATTAGCCGCAGTCGGAAAAGTGATGATTTTGCACAGCATCTGATTCAGGATGTCCGTCAGCCTGATCTGAGCCGGTTCAAACCGATCGATATGGTCTATATTCTGCTGGCGCCATCACACAGTACAGTGGAGGCTTATCAGCAGACTTATGTGGATTCGGTTGCGCCGATGGTCAATGCACTGCGCCCTCACCCGATTCAGAGGATTATTCTGGTGTCATCGACACGGGTGTACGGACAACAGCAGGGTGAATATATTGATGATGATACCGCATTGGTCCCGCATGACTGGCAGGGACAGTTGCTGTTGCAGATGGAACAGCGCTGGCAGCAGGCCTATCCGGCACAGACTGTGATTGTACGGCCTGCCGGAATTTATGGAATATCTGTTGCCCGTATGCTGAAACTGGCGGAAACCACTCGAAGCTACCCGGGTATTCACTGGTCAAATCGGATTCATATGGATGATCTGGCGGGATTGCTGGTTCATCTGAGTCAGCTGCAACAGCCTGAAAAATCCTATATTGCAACGAATAATCAACCTGTTCCCCTGCATGAAATAATCCTGTGGTTTCAGACGCAACAGCATCTACCGCGGCTGTTATTACAAAGTGAAGCTGTTTCAGGGAAACGGATTCTTGCCGCACGTATGTCGGAGAGTGGCTTTCAGTTAAGTCATCCGGATTGTTTTGAGGATTATCAGGGCATGCTGGATGCGCTAAAGAAATTTTAAATCAATAATATATTTAGTAATTTTTTAAAAACGCCACACGGTTGCGTGGCGTTTTGCGCGAATTACTTCTTTTTGCGTTTTAAGCGTTTTTTCGCCTGCTGAGCCGCAACGGCATCCAGCGCCTCCTTTAATTCCTGGTCGGTAAATGAAGTAATGTGCTGCAACATCTGCAGGGTGACATCATCCAGCACCAGATTGGCATATTGAGCAACATGACTGAAATTTTCATCGAAGATGATTGAACCATCTTCACTGGTGCTGATATAGCCCTGTTGCGTCAGTACCCGCAGGAAACTCTGGAACAGGGCTTTATCAAAGAATTCAGGAGAGTTGAATTCGTAAAGCACAGACAGACGCTGTCCCAGCAGATGGCTTAAATCTTCAACCTGTTTTGCTGAAATATTGCCGGAACCCCGCTGTGTGATCAGTGCCAGGGTCATATAATAACGTTCAAGGCTCTGCATGACTGGTGCGGCAAGTACTGCCAGCTGATTGTGATCCTCGGAGTTGCGTATCGGACTGTGCAGACAATTGTCCTCACTGTCTATGCTCAGCAGCCCAGCCTGTGCCAGTGCCTGAACATATTGTGCAATCTGTTCCTTAATTTCACTGTCTTGCCATTTCAGGAACAATTCTGCTTTCAGGAATGGGTAGAGGGTGCGAATCACATTGATCAGATCATGCTGATGAATTTTACCGTTATGCTCCACCATGGCTGCAATCAGTGACGGAAGAATGAACGCATGCAGAATGTTATTGCGGAAATAGGTGAGTAGCACCGCCTGGTTGTCTTCAATGGCAATGATATCTCCCAGCACATGCTGTACACGCTTGATCAGTTTCAGCTTCAGACCGTAGGCAATAATTTCCTTGCCGGACAGTGGCGTTACCTGGGTGCGCTCATCATAGGGCAGGGCTGTCACCAGATTACGGTAAGTGTCCAGTTGTTTGATGCAGATTTCTTCATCCAGTGTGTGTTTTGGCGTGGCCAGTAAAATCAGTGACAGCAATGAAACCGGATTAATCACCACGGCACGGTTGATATTTTCCTGAATGGTATGTGCAGCACTGTTTACGGTTGCTGAAACCTCAGCAGGAATTGGGTCATCATTATGGGCAATTCTGATTTGATCGGCCTGATGCTCTTTCAGAACATCATCCAGGAAGACCGGTTCACCGAAATTGACATGGACCTTACCAAAGATCCGTTCAATTTTTCTTAAGGCCTGAATAATGCCAAAAATGGATTCTGCTTCCTTGGGTTTACCATTCATTTCCCCGACATAGGTTGCCCCTTCCATCAGACGCTCATAGCCGATATAGGTGGGAAGAAAGACAATGGGCTTGGCCCGGCCCCGTAAATGGCTGTGTACTGTCATGGCGAGCATGCCGGTTTTTGGCGGCAGCAGGCGCCCGGTGCGGGAACGGCCACCTTCAATAAAATATTCAAGTGGCGTGTTGCGTGACAGGATGCTGAATAAATATTCCTTAAAAACAGAAGTATAAAGTGCATTTCCCCGAAAGGAACGACGGATGAAGAATGCACCGCCACCGCGTAATAACTGCCCGACAAAGGGCATATTCAGATTATCGCCGGCGGCAATATATGGCACCATCAAACCACGCTTATAGATGACATAGGACAACAATAAATAGTCAATATGGCTGCGGTGACATGGGGTATAAATGACCTCATAGTCTTTTGCCAGTTCGCGGGCCGTGCTGAAATTATGGACTTCCACACCATCATAAAGCTGGGTCCACAGACGGGTTAATGCCATATCTGCAAAACGGATGGCTGAATATGAATAGTCAGATACAATTTCATTGACAAAGCCAATGGCACGTCGCTCAGCTTCAACCAGGCTGATTTTTGCACGAACACTTTCCTTGCTGATGGCATCCTGTACATCTTCAGATTTGATCAGTGACTGCATGACATTACGTCGATCAGATAAATCCGGTCCCAGTACCACTTCGCGCTGGCGATCCAGGTATTCGTTCAGCTCATTGACAATATAGGTGGCCGGGGAAACATTCGGATGGCGTAACCGGGCATGGTTGACCAGTGCCCTCAGCGACTGGGCCTTGTGAAACTCCAGATAGGACTGACGTCCATGCAGACCAATATTCATCAGCTGTTTGACTGTGCCGGGGGTTGCCCAGGTGTCGGTAAACAGCAATTTAAACCAGGAATCTTCTTTATCCGGTGAGCGGCCCCATAGTACAGTGACTGGAATCAGCTCGACATCATAATTCGGATATTGCTCCAGCAGTTCAATCAGACGCAGTAAGCGGGGGGGGAATGACGATGCGGTGGGATGAAGTAAATTATTCTCATCCTGATGCTGTAAAAATAAAACCGCAGCCTTTTCCCGGTGTGTATCCACCATCAGCGGATCCAGCGCCGCAGGCAGTTTTAAGCGGCGTGTTTCGCCGTCCACCACCAGTGCATTACTACGTGAATGATTCTGTAGGACATAGCACACGACTTTTTTTTCTGTCGGTGCATTTTCATCTGTGCCTGTTGCGGTTTCAGGTTCAGCCGGGACTTCACCAAGAACATGTGGCGTGACGACCAGATCAAGTACCTTACTGGACAGTCGACGATACAGTTGACCAAAACTGCTCCTGGACATAAAAACTCCTGGCGAATGATGAATATCGCAGCTAAGCGAATAAGGGCGGATATTTTATGAAATAAAAGTACAAAACAATATGTCATTTTCGGACAAATTGTAGCGATACTGGTAGATTTTGTCGTTAAAAATCGTATTTTTAGTGATTGCCATATGAAAATCCAGTCAGCGCCACAAGCGTGTCAGTGAGCTGCTGCTGCATTTTCGCTGAAATATATGGCAGAATACAATAGATTATTGCTGATCGCCTTGCTCCGGGGCAGGGAATGCATTGAAAAATTTATCTGTAAACCGTCAGGCATGGACCCATATATGAATCATTTAACTCAGGAACTGGTGGACCTTTTAACCCTGGAAAAACTCGAGACACATATCTTTCGTGGCCAGAGTCGCAACCTGGTCGGTAAGCGGGTGTTTGGTGGTCAGGTACTGGGTCAGGCATTGCGGGCAGCGTCTCATACGACGGACCGGCCTGCAAATTCCATGCATGCCTATTTTCTATATGGCGGCGATATCAATGCACCCATTGTCTATGAAGTGGATATTTTAAGGGATGGCAAAAGTTTTCAGAGCCGGCAGGTTCGTGCCATTCAACATGGACGGGTTATTTTTTCTGCCATGGTCTCTTTTGCCAGCCACGAAGAAGGGTTGGATTATCAGATTGCAGAGCCGGAATATCCGGCACCGGAAGACTTACAGTCCGAGCAGGAACTGAAAGAAAACCTGGTGAACTTCATTCCTGAAAATATCCGGACGGCTTTCATGCGTCCGCGGCAGGTGGAAATCCGTCCGGTGAATATTGGCAATCCGTTTCAGCCACAGCCTGAAGCGCCTTCCTATGCACATTATTTGCGTACCCATGAGCAGTTGCCACAGCAATTGGCTGATGATGCTTCTCTGCACCAGGCCATTATTGCTTTTTATTCGGACTATACCCTGATGATGACTGCTTTGCGGCCACATGGACTGAACTATTTATCGCCAAGTCTGCAATGTGCCAGTATTGATCACGCCATTTACTTTCATAAGCCGCTGCGTGCCGATGAATGGATGCTCTATGATATGGATGCCACGGTCAGTGCCGGTTCAAGAGGGCTGAACTTTGGTCGGATGTGGCAAAATGGGCAGTTGGTTTGCAGTGCCACCCAGGAAGGCTTAATGCGGTTGCGTGAAATAGAAACGCAATAATTGCATATATAAGTTGTGATTGCTGAGTGGGGTATGGATGAGTCATTTTCGGTTTTAGGCTCTGCTTTTTACAGGGCATTTAACAAAGCGCTTCATAAAATAATGTCGATCATTCCATGTATCAATGGCATAGTACTGAAATGGATCAATCATAAAGCATGCAAAGATGAGCTTAAATACCCGGATTCTTATTGCCGCAGTCATCGGTGTGGCATTTGGTTTTTTTCTGAATTTATTTCCACAGACCCAATTTTTTAACAGCAGTTTATATCTGCTGGGTGTGATCAGCAGTATTTTTATCGGTCTGCTGAAAATGCTGCTGGTGCCGCTGATCTTCAGTTCCATTGTGGTCGGTGTGTCAAACCTTGAAGCCGGCGGGCAGTTGGGCAGGGTGTGGAAAATCACGTTGGCCTGCTGTGTCACCACCACCACACTGGCATTGATACTGGGACTGGCCTGCGCCCATATTTTTCAGGTCGGGCAGGGCGTTGATATTGCACTGTTTAAGGATGCAATGAGTCAGCATCAAAGTCCGGATACACTGACACCGGGTTCATTTTTTACCAATTTCATTCAGAATACCCTGATCAATCCCTTTAAGGCTTTCAGCGATGGCAATGTGCTGGCTGTGGTGGTGTTTGCGCTGTTGCTCGGGCTGACCCTGGTACAGGGTGGAGCACGTTTTCAGACCATCCGGGAGATTTCACGGCAGTTTTTTGACATCATGATGATGCTGGTGTCATGGGTCATGAAACTGGCACCCATCGGTATATTTGCTCTGCTGGCAAAGTTGATTGCCACGGAAGATATTTCCATTTTAAGCCGATTGGCTGAGTTTGCAGCTGTTGTGACCGGAACCACCATTTTTCATGGGCTGGTGGTATTGCCTTTATTGCTGTGGATTTTTGGGCGAATGGACCCGATCACGTTTTTTAAGGGCACCCGGGCCGCATTAATCACAGCTTTTGCCACCAGTTCCAGTTCTGCAACGCTGCCACTGAGTTTAAAATGTACACAGGAAAATCTGGGAGTCAGACCACAGATCGCCGGTTTTGTGGTGCCCTTCGGTTCACAGCTGAATATGGATGGTACTGCACTGTATGAAGCAGCAGCGGCTTTATTTATTGCCAGTTTAATGGGCCTGGAGCTGTCATTGACCCAGCAGTTAATTGTCTGTCTGACCGCGATGATTGCTTCACTGGGCGCGCCGGGGATTCCCAGTGCAGGCATGGTGACCATGATTATGGTCTTACAGTCTGTGGGCTTGCCGGCTGAGGCCATTGCAATTTTGCTGCCGATTGATCGCTTGCTGGATACTGTACGTACCGTGGTCAATGTCCAGGGCGATATGATGATCAGTGTGGTGGTGGATCGGCATACCCGGGAGACCGGCTGACAACAGGAGCTGATCAGCCATTGCCGGAGATGGGCCGAATATGCAGTCTATTCAGCCGGATGGCTGTTGTTGTCAATATCTACCTGCTCAGGCTCAATATCTTCTTCAGAGGCCATTGGAATTGAGGCGAAATCAGGATTGGCAGGCTGGTCAAGGGTGTAATTCAGTCGCCCTGCCATGACACTGGCCAATTCTTCAAGCCCCTGTTTATTCAGTGAAGAGAACAATTGAATTGAAAACACCAGCTTCATTTTTTTCAATTGTTCCTTTACATCGAGCAGGGCTTTACTGGCCGGTCCCCGATTGAGCTTATCCGATTTGGTCAGCAGCACATGTACGAATAACTGACGTGAATAGGCCCATTCCAGCATCATGACATCAAAATGCTGCAGTGGGTGCCGGATGTCCATCAGTAATACCAGGCCCTGCAGGCTTTTACGATGAATCAGATAATTTTCCAGTTCCTTCTGCCATACGATTTTCATTGCTTCAGGCACGGCGGCATAGCCATAACCGGGTAAATCCACAAGACGCTGGTCCGGATTACCCAGGCTGAAAAAGTTGATCATCTGTGTGCGGCCGGGTTTTTTGGAAGCCCGTGCCAGCTGCTTTTGATTGGTCAGTGCATTAATGGCACTGGATTTACCGGCATTGGAGCGGCCGGCAAAGGCAACTTCATAACCACTGTCTTCCACACAGAGACTGAGTTTGGGCGCACTCATGAGGAATTCTGCCCGACGCAGCCAATTCAGCGAAGCAACAGCATAGGCGGTAATGGCAGAATCAACCTTTTTTTCGTAGCTGATTTTCTGCGCTGGTGCTCTGGTCGTTTTACTGTTTTTTGACTTCCCACTGCTGCGATGCATAATTCAACTTCAATAAAATGATTGACAGGCCGTATTATAAAGCAAGTCCATGGTTCAGGCGAACTTTCAGGGCCTGTTGATGCGGCAGTACTGCACCTCAGAGATTGATCAGTGCAATGGGGGAGCTTCTGGCGGGTTGTGGCGGCGCGGTCAGTACATCAGCAAGGGCATACTGATCTAGCTGATGGTAGAACTGCTCCACAGCTTCATCCAGAATTCCCTTTAAGCCACAACGGGAGCGTAAAACACAGGGTGGGGTATTGCATTCCACAATGGGGGTCTCCCCCTGTAGAATGCGGACGATTGAACCCAGTTTCAGCTGCAGGGCACCGGGATTCAGACGTATTCCACCGCCTTTGCCGCGGGTGGTCAGAATCCATTGCTGTTTGCCCATAAAATGTACAATTTTCACCAGGTGATTCTGAGAAACCTGCAAATCAGTTGCGATTTCTGCAATGGTATAAGGCGTATCTTTCGCACTGGAAATATACATGAGTATACGCAAGGCATAATCAGTGAATTTATTGAGTTGCATGGCATCAGTCAATCTATTGCTGTAAATAGAGAAGGTCAGGGTCTGCCGCATTTCACGGCTGCCTGTGCCAGGGGACACTTTCGGGTCGATGGCACAGGCAGGGCTGAAATGTCAGTAGAAGCTAGTTTATCACAGGCTGATCTGATGCAAAACGAGCAGGCGATCAGCTGAGTTTGACGCCGCCTGTACCAAAAGCTTCACTATGGATGTTTTCAGCAGGAATACCCCGGGCAACCAGTGCTTTATGCTGCTGGGTCATAAAGGCTGCCGGACCACATAAATAATAATCGGCATTGGCCGGGAGTAAAGCGGTATCGATGGTACTTAAATCCAGCCGTCCGGCCACATCATAATCCTGTCCTGGAATATCGCCTTCATGCGGGAATTCATAGGCTGTAAAGGTACTGAGCTGTGGATACTTTGCCCTGGTTTCCTGAATATGCTGTTTCATTGCATGCACCTGGCTGCTGCGACAGGCATGAATAAAGTTGGCCGGTTGGGGCATGTCCAGCGTAATCAGTTGATTGAGCATTGCAATCATTGGCGTCAGACCGACTCCGGCACTAATGAAGACATTGAGTTTGTTGCTGTCAATCAGGTGAAAGTTACCTGTAGGTGCCGACACTTCAATTTCTGAACCTTCTGCCAGTCCATGCAGTGTGCTGGACACCCAGCCGCCGGCCAGTTCCCCTTTTTGGTCTTCACGTTTTACCGAAATGCGTAAGTAGTCGGCCTGTGGACTGGTGGACAGACTATATTGCCGTGGTTGTTTTAAACCCAGTTCCTCGACAAACACACGCACCGAAATATATTGACCGGCCTGATACTGCGGTAAGGCTTCACCATCTACAGGTTTAAGATAGAATGAAGTGATTTCCTCACTTTCCATGACTTTTTCAGCAATTTTAAAATTCCGCCAGCCCAGCCAGCTGCCTTTTGTATGCAGGTGTTGTGCATAGATTGCCTGTTCTGTATTGATGAACAGGTCAGCCAGCTGACCATAAGCCGCTGCCCATGCAGCAATGAGTGGATCTTCCATGGAAATATTCAGCACTTCGCTGATGGAGTGCAAAAGGTTGTCGCCCACAATATTATAATCGGGTGACTGAATATTCAGACTGACATGCTTATGGGCAATCAGTTCAACAACCGGTAAAAGTACTGAGGGGTCTTCAATATTTTCTGCATAGGCCAGCACGGCTCCTGCAAGGGCCTGAGCCTGGGCACCACTGCGCTGATGTCCCATGTTAAAGGTTTCCTTTAATTCCGGATGATTGCCCAGCATGCGCTGATAAAAATATCCGGTTAATGCCACGCCATTTTCACGAAGGACAGGCACGGTTGCTTTTACAAGGTCGATTTGCTGTGGAGTCATGGCTGATCTCTCCTCACTTTTGTTTATAAGATGTATTTAAAATACATCTTATAAAGTGTATTTGCAATGCACTTTATAAAAATAACCCTAAAAAAATGAAGGGATATAAAAATATCCCTTCATTTTAAATCAGTTGTGAATGGTTGATCGTTAGCGTTTGCCAAACAGGGACCCCAGTAACCCCCGGACAATTTTCTGACCGGTGCTGCCACCCAGACTGCGGGCTGCGCTTTTGGCAAAGGTGCCAATCACATCCTGGGTCAGTTTTTCACGGTCACGCTGCGCTTTGTCGGCAGCTTTCTGCTGCTCTTTTGCCAGTTGCTCCTGTTCTTTTGCCTGCTGTGCTGCAACAGCATCTGCCTGTTGCTGTTGTTCACTTTCAGCGACCTTTTTCTGTAATGTCTCATAGGCACTGTCGCGGTCCACCATCTGATCATAGACGCCGGCAACAATGCTCTGTGCCATGTATGCCTTACGTTCATCCACACTGATTGGGCTGAAGGATGAATAAGGTGGCATCACCATGCCACGCTCGACAATCTGTGGTGTACCCTGTTCATCCAGACAACTGATCAACGCTTCGCCGACCGCCAGTTCGGTAATGGCCTGATCAACTTTAAACTCAGGGTTGGCCCGGAATGTATCGGCAGCAGTTTTGACGGCTTTCTGATCTTTAGGGGTAAAGGCACGCAAGGCATGCTGGACCCGGTTGCCCAGTTGTCCCAGTACACTTTCCGGTATATCAAGCGGGCTCTGGGTCACAAAATAAATGCCGACACCCTTGGAGCGGATCAGTCGGACCACCTGCTGAATTTTTTCCTGTAATGCTGCACTGGCATTGTCAAACAGTAAGTGGGCTTCATCGAAGAAAAACACCAGTTTAGGTTTGTCCGGATCACCGACCTCAGGCAATTTTTCAAACAACTCAGAGAGCATCCACAGTAAGAAAGTGGCATAAAGTTTCGGGGTGTTCATGAGTTTGTCGGCGGCCAGCAGGTTGATATAGCCGTGCCCCTGACTGTCGGTCTGGATAAAATCCATGATGTCCAGACTCGGCTCACCAAAGAACTGTTCTCCGCCCTGATCGGCCAATGCCAGCAGATTGCGCTGAATGGCGCCCAGGCTTGCAGGAGATAAATTGCCATATTCAGCCTTGAGGGCAGCAGCATTTTCACTGACATAGGTCAGCATGGCTTTTAAGTCCTTAAAGTCAATCAGTAACAGGCCCTGATCGTCTGCAATCCGGAACACTGCAGCAAGGACCCCTTCCTGGGTGTCATTTAAGTTCAGCATCTGGGCAAGCAGTAAAGGGCCGATTTCTGAAATGGTTGTACGGATTGGGTGCCCCTGTTCACCGAATAAGTCCCAGAAAATTACTGGAGACGGTGCAAAGGGAATGCTGTCGATGCCCAGGCTCTTAATCCGTTCCTGCAGTTTTGGGTTGTTTTCCCCGGCTTTGGCAATGCCGGAGACATCCCCCTTGGCATCTGCTAGGAATACAGGAACACCCAGCCGGGAAAAATTTTCAGCAAGTACTTTCAGGGTAACGGTTTTACCGGTCCCGGTTGCTCCCGCAATTAAACCATGACGGTTGGCAAACTGTGAATGCAGGACGATATCCTGAGATGAGTCTGAGGTCTTTCTGGCAATGACAAGAGGTGTGCCCATATGATTTCCCATTTCTGTTTATTAAAAAGTTTCAGTGTTTAAAGATCCGATATGACTGATGGCTGATCACTGTGTGATTTTAACTGATGCAGTGCCTGAGCAATATCCTGGATTAAGTCTTCGGGATCTTCCAGTCCTATGCAAAAACGGACCAGTAAGCCCTGTTGCAGATGTGCAGAAGTTGCTGTCCGGACCTGTTTCAGATCATACAGCATGACCAGGCTGATCGGGCCTGCCCAGCTGAAACCGAGTTTAAACAGGGACAGGGCATCGCAGAACTGACGTACGGCTATTAAATCATATTGCTGTTTAAAAATAACACTGATCAGTCCGGCACTTTTTCCGGTGGGGCAGTTTTCCAGCCAGAACTGATGACTGGCGACATTGTCCGGATTTGCCGGATGCAGGACCTGTGCAAACTCGGATTGTTGCTTCAGCCATTCCAGCAACATTCGGGCACTTTGTGCCTGGTGTTCATAGCGGATCTGCATGGAGGGCAGGCTGCGCTGAATCTGTGCAGCATCATCGCCCGAAATGGAAATGCCCTGAATGGCATGGACGCTGAGCAGGCGGTGATGCAGTGTTTTATTTTTTGTGGTTACAGCACCCATTAAAATATCGCCGCCGCCACTCGGATACTTGGTCAGTGCATGTACGCTGATATCCACACTTAAGTGTTCATCTGAGAAATCAAAGGCATGAAATGCAAGGCCGGCTCCCCAGGTGTTGTCCAGCGCAGTCAGAACCTGGGCCTGCTGAGCTTTTTGCACCAGTTTTTTCAAATCCGGAAATTCAAGTGTCAGTGAGCCTGCTGCTTCCAGCCACAGCAGCCTGGTCCGATCGGATGGGATAAAGCTGTTTGCATCCAGCGGATTATAGACTCTGACCACAATGCCGCAGTGAGTTTTCAGGTAACGCAGGTGTTCCATATTCGGGCTGTAAATATTGTCTGCAACCCAGACTTCGTCGCCGTGATTCAGAAAACTGGCATTGACCAGCTGAATGGCAGACAGGCCGCTGGGCGCAAGCAGACAAAAGTCACCACCTTCAATCCGGGCAATACTGTCAGCAAGTGTATAGGTGGTTGGTGTGCCATGCGTGCCATAACTATAGTCATAAGCATCGCTCCAGTGGCGGTTGAATAATGCATCGGTGTTTTTAAAAATAATGGTGGATGCACGATATAGGGGAGGCTGAATCGTGGAGATATATTGTGGCGCATTTCGGGGCGCATGCAGCAAGGCAGTCTGGGATTTTTTTTTCACGGATTTACTCAGAATTTCAGTATCGGGCCGGTATCATTAAGAAAAGCATAATAAATACAGAAGACAAAGCAAAGAATTGTGAACATTCATGAACACAAATGAGATTGGCTTCATTTTTGCTAGTACTTGGCTATATACGTAAAAAATCAGGGTGCTTAAAATGAAAAAATTAAAGGTGCATTATTTTCAGCATATTGCTGGTGAAGGTTTTGGCAGTTGTCACGATTATCTGAAAGCACAGGGCGCGGAGATCACCGCCACAGAGTTTTTTGCCCTGCCGGTAGAGCTCCCACTGGAAATAGAAGCATTGCCCCGTATGGAGGATGTTGATCTGCTGATCATCATGGGCGGGACCATGAGTGTCAATGACGAAGCCAATTTCCCGTGGCTGAAAATTGAAAAGCGCTGGATTCGACGTTATCTGGCAGCCGGAAAGTCTGCCATAGGCCTGTGTCTGGGCGGGCAGCTGATTGCCAGTGCGCTCGGGGCGGCGGTCGGCCATCATACTGATCCGGAAGTCGGATGGACAACGGTACACAGTGTCAAACATGCCCCGGATTATTGCTTTAAGCTGCCGGATCAGTTCCGGGTCATGCAATGGCACAATGAAACCTTTGAAATACCGAAGGGAGCGGTTCATCTGGCGGAAAACAGTGTGTGTCGTAATCAGATGTATCAGATCGGGACCAATGTACTGGGGTTTCAGTTTCATCCGGAAATGACACCACAGACGCTGGAGCTGTTCCTGGAGAATGAGGAAGAAACAGCAAGCTTCAGTGGCGACTTGCAGCCTTCCACGGAGCTGAAAAAATCTGATCGGCGCAGTTTTATGGAAGGCAATCAGTTGCTGAATAAGGCCATTGCCTATGTTACGGCATTTCATGCCGGTGCCGGTATGGCTTCCAGTGCCTGAGGGCTATACTGCGGATTGCAATGCATGCGGACTTTCAAAATAAAATTTTAAATCGAATTGCATAAGACTTAAACAGCCGTTATAATGAGCGGCCCTCAATATGGGGGGCTGTATGACGACAGTCATCAGATATCGTTACAGTCGTGGCATCGATCACGACCTTAGTGATTTTCACTGCCTTTGACACTTACCAATGGGTGAGGTGCGTCAAGGGTGATTCTTTATATATTTGGCTTGGAGTTTACTGGTATGTCTAACCAGAGAATCCGTATCCGGTTGAAGTCTTTTGATCATCGTCTGATTGATCAATCTTCCCAGGAGATCGTAGAAACCGCTAAGCGTACTGGCGCACAGGTGTGTGGTCCAATTCCGATGCCTACCCGCATCGAACGCTTCAACGTTCTTACTTCACCGCATGTGAATAAAGATGCGCGTGATCAATATGAAATTCGCACCTATAAACGTCTGATCGATATCGTTCAGCCAACAGACAAAACTGTTGATGCGCTGATGAAACTGGATCTTGCGGCGGGTGTTGATGTTCAGATCGCATTGGGTTAAGGCTTTCGGTTAATTAACATTCTGATAAGTTAATTAAGCCGCTTTTTTAGAGGTTACACACATGGCTATTGGTTTAGTCGGTCGCAAGTGCGGTATGACCCGTATCTTCACAGAAGCCGGCGTTTCTGTGCCGGTTACAGTGATCGAAGTTGATCCAAACCGCATCACACAGATCAAAACACTTGAAACTGATGGTTATCAGGCAATTCAGGTGACGACTGGTGAGCGCCGTGAATCCCGCGTTACCAGCGCTCAGAAAGGTCACTTTGCGAAAGCAGGTGTTGCTGCCGGTCGTCTGGTAAAAGAGTTTCGCGTTGCGGAAGCTGATCTTGAAGGTCGTGAAGTCGGTGGTACGATCGGTGTTGATTTGTTCACAGTCGGTCAAATTGTTGATGTTACCGGTCAGTCTAAAGGTAAGGGTTTCCAGGGTGGTGTTAAGCGCTGGAACTTCCGTACTCAGGATGCGACACACGGTAACTCGGTTTCTCACCGTGTTCTCGGTTCTACAGGTCAGAACCAGACCCCTGGACGTGTGTTCAAGGGCAAGAAAATGGCTGGTCACCTGGGTGATGAGCGCGTGACTGTACAGGGTCTGGAAATCGTTTCTGTTGATGCTGAACGTTCAGTTCTGGTGGTCAAGGGCGCGGTTCCTGGTGCAACTGGTGGCGACGTTATCGTTCGTCCTGCGATTAAGGCCTGAGGGGAAATAACGTGAATTTAAAAACTGTTTCCGGCTCTGCTGTTGAATTGTCTGAAGTTGCTTTCGGACGTGAGTTTAATGAAGCGCTTGTACATCAGGTGGTTACAGCTTATCTGGCTGGTGGTCGTCAGGGTTCAAAAGCTCAGAAATCACGTGCAGATGTTTCTGGTGGTGGTAAAAAACCATTCCGTCAGAAAGGTACTGGCCGTGCCCGTGCAGGTTCCATCCGTAGCCCAATCTGGGTGGGTGGTGGTAAAACTTTTGCTGCCCGTCCACAGGACTGGTCTCAGAAAGTGAACCGTAAAATGTACCGTGGCGCCATGCAGTGTATTCTGGCTGAACTTGTTCGTCAGGATCGTCTGGTACTGGTTGAAGAGTTTGCTGTTGCAGCACCTAAAACAAAGGAACTGCTTGCAAAACTGAATGACCTGAATGCTACACGTGCATTAATTGTAACTGATGCAGTTGATGAGAATCTGTATCTTGCAGCGCGTAACCTTCCACATGTTGATGTGGTGGATGCAACTGCAATTGATCCTGTGGGTCTGATTGCGTTTGAAAAAGTTGTCATGTCCGTTGCTGCTGCTAAGAAAATTGAGGTAGAACTCGGATGAACAACGAACGTATCTATCAAGTCCTGAAAGGGCCTGTATTCTCAGAGAAAGCACAAGTTTTAGGTGATACTGCCGGTGTTCAGGTATTTAAGGTTGCACTTGATGCAAACAAGCTTGAAATCAAAAAAGCAGTAGAACAGCTCTTTGGTGTGGAAGTTGTGAAAGTGAATACAACCATCACCAAAGGTAAGACAAAACGCTTTGGTAAGACATTGGGACGCCGTTCCGATGTTAAAAAAGCATACGTCACCCTGAAAGCCGGCCAGGATGTTGAAATGGCTGACTTGGGCGATACCGCTGAAAGCGCAGCGGAATAAGGACGAAAATTATGCCGATTCAAAAATGTAAGCCAACGTCTCCGGGGCGTCGCTTTGTAGAGAAAGTGGTTCATAGTCACCTTCACAAGGGCGCACCGTATTCACCATTGGTTGAAGCAAAAAAACGTACTGGTGGTCGTAACAATAACGGTCACATTACAACCCGTCACGTGGGTGGTGGACATAAACAACACTACCGTATCGTTGACTTTAAACGTAATAAGGACGGTGTTCCTGCGGTTGTAGAGCGTATTGAATACGATCCTAACCGTACTGCGCATATTGCTTTGCTGAAGTATGCTGACGGTGAGCGTCGTTATATTATTGCGCCAAAAGGCCTGCGTGCAGGTGATAAGGTTCAGTCCGGTAACGATGCGCCAATTCGTCCGGGTAACTGCCTGCCACTTCGCAATATGCCGCTGGGTTCTACACTGCACAACATTGAACTGAAAATTGGTAAGGGTGCGCAGCTTGTGCGTTCTGCCGGTACTTCTGCTCAATTATTGGGTCGTGACGGTTCTTATGCAATTATTCGTCTGCGTTCAGGTGAAATGCGCAAAGTGCATGTTGAATGCCGTGCCGTGATTGGTGAGGTTTCCAATCAGGAAAGCAATCTTCGTTCATTGGGTAAAGCCGGTGCTGCGCGCTGGCGTGGTGTTCGTCCTACCGTCCGCGGTATGGCAATGAACCCGGTTGACCACCCGCATGGTGGTGGTGAGGGGCGTAACAAGGGTATTCAACCTGTAAGCCCATGGGGTCAAAAAGCGAAAGGGTACAAGACACGTACCAATAAGCGTACGACTAAGATGATTATTCGCGACCGTCGCGTTAAATAACAAGTAAAGGAATCTGACAATGCCTCGTTCTCTGAAAAAAGGCCCATTCGTCGATGCGCACTTGTTTGCCAAGATTGAAGCGGCTGTTGCAAGTAATTCCCGCAAGCCGATCAAAACATGGTCACGTCGTTCGATGATCCTCCCGGATTTTGTTGGTTTAACAATTTCTGTTCACAATGGCCGTAATCATGTACCGGTAATCGTATCTGAGCACATGGTCGGTCATAAACTCGGTGAATTCGCGCCAACCCGGACCTATCGTGGTCACGGTGTTGACAAGAAGTCTAAACGTTAATGGGTGCTATGATGGAAGTAACTGCTAAATTACGCGGTGCCGCTATCTCGGCACAAAAAGCACGTTTGGTTGCAGATCTGATTCGCGGCAAATCTGTTGCGCATGCTTTGAATATCCTGAATTTCAGCAATAAAAAAGCTGCGGTTCTGGTAAAAAAAGCGCTGGAATCTGCGATTGCAAACGCTGAACACAATAACAGTTTAGATGTTGACGACCTTAAGGTTGCTACGATTTACGTTGATGAGGGCACAAGCCTGAAACGTATTATGCCGCGTGCCAAAGGCCGTGCGGATCGTATCACTAAGCGTACTTGTCACATCACCGTTAAGGTAGGGGTTTGATATGGGTCAGAAGGTTCATCCAATCGGTATCCGCCTGGGTGTTGTGAAACGTCATAACGCTAACTGGTATGCGAATCCGAAACAATACGCTGAATATTTGCTTAAGGATCTTCAGGTTCGTGAGTTTTTAACTAAAAAACTCAAGAGCGCGATGCTGAGCAATATTCTTATCGAACGTCCGACAGGCGCTGCTAAAATTACCATCAGCACTGCCCGTCCTGGTATCGTTATCGGTAAAAAAGGCGAAGACATTGAAAAATTACAGCGTGAACTTACTCAGATCATGGGTGTTCCTGCGCAGGTAAGTATCAACGAAATTGATCGTCCGGATCTGGATGCGCGTCTGGTTGCTGAAGCAATTGCTTCACAGCTGGAGAAGCGTGTGATGTTCCGTCGTGCCATGAAGCGTGCGGTGCAAAACACCATGCGTGCCGGTGCGAAAGGGATCAAGGTTGAAGTTTCAGGCCGTCTTGGTGGTGCAGAGATTGCGCGTACTGAGTGGTATCGTGAAGGTCGTGTACCTTTACATACGCTTCGTGCAGACATTGACTATGCAACCATGCGTGCTGAAACAACTTACGGTACGATTGGCGTTAAAGTGTGGATCTTCCGCGGTGAGATTTTAGGTGGCATGAAACAAGTCATGAACCCTGCGCCGCAAGAAGAACGTCCAGCTAAACGCGGTCGCGGTCGTGGTGAAGGTCAGGAGCGTCGTGGTCGTCGCAATGATCGTTCTGCTGATAAAGGAGAATAATCCATGTTGCAACCTAAACGTACTAAATTCCGTAAGGTGCAGAAAGGCCGTAACACTGGTCTTGCGCATCGTGGCAGTACAGTATCATTTGGTACGATTGCACTTAAATCGGTCGAACGTGGTCGTATGACTGCACGTCAGATTGAAGCTGCGCGTCGTACTATTAGCCGTCGTGTTAAACGTGGTGGTAAAATCTTTATCCGTGTATTCCCGGACAAGCCAATTACTCAGAAGCCTCTTGAAGTGCGTATGGGTAAGGGTAAGGGTTCTGTGGAATACTGGGTTTGTGAAATCAAGCCAGGTAAGATCCTGTACGAAATGGAAGGTGTGAACGAAGAACTGGCGCGTGAGGCATTTACGCTTGCTGCTGCCAAGCTTCCGTTTAAAACCACTATCGTGACTCGGACGGTAATGTAATGAAAACTAAAGATCTACGTGAAAAGTCGGTAGAAGAGTTGACAGCTTTGCTTGATGAGCAACAGTTAAACCAATTCCGTCTTCGTATGGCAAAAGCAACCGGTCAGCTGGGTAAGTCGCATGAAGTGCAGGTTACCCGTAAGACAATTGCTCGTATTAAGACACTCCTTACCGAAAAACAGGGGAACGGACAATGAGTGAAAAAACAGTCCGCACGTTAACCGGCAAAGTCGTAAGTGACAAAATGGACAAGTCTATTGTGGTACTTATTGAACGCCGCGTTCAACACCCGTTGTATGGCAAATCAATCCGCCGTTCAACTAAATTACACGCTCATGATGAGAACAACACTGCCAGAACCGGTGATGTTGTGACCATCAAAGAAAGCCGCCCAATTTCTAAAACCAAGGCCTGGACTTTGGTTGAAGTGGTTGAAGCTGCTACTGAGTAATTAGACGTTCTTGTTGCATCATCGGGGGATTTCGAGTACTCTTTGAGCCTTTCGAAATTTCGACCGGTGATGCTCGGTTTTGGAGTAGGGCAATGATTCAGACCGAAAGTATGCTCGACGTAGCAGACAACAGTGGGGCACGCCGCGTACAATGTATTAAGGTACTTGGTGGTTCACATCGTCGTTATGCTTCTGTTGGCGACATTATTAAAGTTACTGTAAAAGAAGCCATTCCTCGCGCACGTGTTAAAAAAGGTGACGTGATGAATGCAGTTGTTGTTCGTACCAAATTCGGTATTCGTCGTCCAGATGGTTCTGTGATCCGTTTTGATGATAATGCCGCAGTTATTCTGAACAATAACAAGGCTCCGATTGCCACCCGTATTTTCGGACCAGTGACTCGTGAACTTCGTACTGAACAGTTCATGAAAATTATTTCATTGGCTCCTGAAGTTCTATAAGAGGCAATCATGGCTAAGATTAAAAAAGGCGATCAGGTTATCGTGATCGCAGGTAAGGAAAAAGGGAAGCAGGGTACTGTACTGTCTGTTTCCAGTGACCGTGTTAAGGTTGAAGGCCTTAACCTGGTGAAGAAGCATCAGAAGCCGAACCGTGTAACTGGCGCCGAAGGCGGTATTGTTACTCAGGAAGCTTCGCTTCATATTTCGAACGTGGCAATTTTTAATGCTACAACCCAGAAGGCTGACCGTGTTGGTTACCAGATTGATGCAGAAGGCGTGAAAACCCGCGTTTATAAGTCAAATGGTGAATCAGTGGCGGTAGCGAAGTAATAGGTTGAAACGGCAATGGCCAGACTTAAAGCACGTTATAATGACGAACTCAAGACGAAGTTGAAAGAAGAACTTGGTCTTGCAAATGTGATGGAAACTCCACGCATTACTAAAATTACCCTGAATATGGGTGTTGGTGCAGCTTCAGCTGATAAGAAATTATTGGATGGTGCACTGGCTGATATGCAGGCAATCGCTGGTCAAAAACCAGTGCTTACTCTTGCGCGTAAATCAATCGCAGGTTTTAAAATCCGTGATGGTTGGCCAATCGGTTGTAAAGTGACCTTGCGTGGCGACCAGATGTATGAATTCCTGGACCGTCTGATTTCGATTGCAATCCCGCGTATCCGTGACTTCCGTGGTTTCTCTGCGAAATCATTTGATGGTCGTGGTAACTACTCGCTGGGTTTGAAGGAACAGATTATGTTCCCTGAAATCGATTTTGACAGGATTGATCGTATTCGTGGTATGGACATTACCATTACTACGACTGCTCGCACCGATGACGAAGGCCGTGCGCTTATGCGTGCATTCGGCTTCCCGTTCAAATAAGAGGTCGATATGGCTAAGAAAAGTATGATTAATCGCGAATTGAAGCGCGAGAATACAGTTGCTAAATATGCTGCAAAACGTGCCGAATTAAAGGCAACCATTGCAAATATCAATGCAACTGATGAAGAGCGCTTTCAGGCGATGCTGAAATTACAGGCGCTGCCGCGTAATGCATCTCCGGTACGTCTGCGTAATCGTTGTGGTCTGACTGGTCGTCCTCATGGTTACTTCCGTAAGTTCGGTTTAAGCCGTAACAAATTACGTGACACAGTAATGCAGGGTGATGTACCAGGCGTTGTTAAGGCAAGCTGGTAAGGAGCGACTAAATGAGTATGCAAGATACCGTTGCCGACATGCTGACCCGTGTTCGTAACGCACAAATGGCAAAGAAACAGACTGTTTCAATGCCGAACTCCAAGCTGAAGGTTGCAATTGCAAATGTTCTTCAGCAAGAGGGTTATATCTCAGATGTGGAAGTAGCTGAAAATGAAGGCAAACCTACACTGACGATTACGTTAAAATATTTCGAAGGCAAACCAGTTATTGAAACTGTGAAACGTGTAAGCCGTCCAGGCCTGCGCCAGTATCGCGGTAAAAATAAACTACCAAGCGTTAAGCAAGGTCTGGGTATTGCAATTGTTTCTACAAGCAAAGGCATCATGACTGATCGCGCTGCACGTGCTGCAGGCGTTGGTGGTGAAGTTATTGCTTTTGTTTCTTAATAGGTGATTCCTCATGTCTCGTGTGGCTAAAGCCCCAGTAACTGTACCCAATGGTGTGACAGTTACTCAGAACGGCCGGCAGGTCGAAGTGAAAGGCAGCAAAGGTACGTTGTCTTTCAGCCTGCATGCGCTGGTCGAGCTGAAACAGGAAGAAGGTAAACTTCAACTTGCTCCGGTAAAGGAGTCGAAAGACGCCTGGATGCAGGCTGGTACTGCTCGCGCTGTTCTTAATAACCTTGTAAAAGGTGTCAGCGAAGGTTTCGAACGTAAGTTACAACTTATTGGTGTTGGTTATAAAGCTGCGGTAAAAGGGAATGTTATTAACCTTAACCTCGGTTACTCACACCCGATCGATTATAAACTTCCTGAAGGTGTAACTGCTGAAACTCCAACTGCGACTGAAATCATTCTGAAATCAGCCAGCAAACATACGTTGGGTCAGGTAGCTGCAGATATCCGTGGATACCGTCCACCAGAGCCATATAAAGGTAAGGGTGTTCGTTATTCGGACGAAGTTGTTCTTCGTAAAGAAGCTAAGAAGAAATAAGGCGCGAGGTTCTTATGAACGAAAAGAAACAATCCCGTTTGCGTCGTGCGAAAAGCACACGCTTGCACATCCGTGCACTGGGTGCGACTCGTTTGTGTGTAAACCGCACGCCGCGTCACATCTATGCTCAGGTTATTTCAGCAGATGGTGGCAAAGTTTTAGCTCAGGCTTCTACTTTGGATGCATCATTACGTAGCGGTACTACCGGTAACGTTGATGCAGCAACTAAAGTTGGTGCATTAATCGCGGAACGTGCGAAAGCAGCAGGTGTAACCAAAGTTGCATTTGACCGTTCTGGTTTCAAATATCATGGTCGTATCAAGGCCCTGGCTGATGCTGCCCGTGAAAACGGTCTGGAGTTCTAATCATGGCTAAAGTTGAACAAAACGAAGGTCTCGTTGAGAAACTGGTTGCCGTTGATCGTGTAGCCAAAGTTGTTAAGGGTGGTCGTATCTTCTCTTTCACAGCACTGACTGTGGTGGGTGATGGTAATGGTCGCGTAGGTTTTGGTCGTGGTAAGGCGCGTGAAGTGCCAGCGGCTATTTCCAAGGCGCTTGAAGCGGCACGTCGCAACATGATTACAGTTGATCTTGCAGGTACAACACTGCAGCATCCTGTGAATTCCCGTCATGGTGCAAGTCGTGTCTATATGCAGCCTGCTTCTGAAGGTACCGGTGTAATTGCCGGTGGCGCAATGCGTGCCGTGCTGGAAGCTGCCGGTGTGCAGAACGTGCTTGCTAAATGTTATGGTTCTACCAACGCTGCAAACGTAGTTAACGCAACTTTTAAAGGTTTGCGTGATATGACTTCTCCTGAGAAAGTTGCTGCGAAACGTGGTCTGTCCGTAGAACAAATTCAAGGGTAATCAATCATGAAAACGATTAAAGTTACCCAGACTAAATCTTCTGCGCATCGTTTAAAAAATCATAAACTTTGCCTGCAGGGTTTAGGTCTGCGTCGTATTGGTCATACAGTGGAAGTTGTGGATACACCTTCCAACCGCGGTATGATCAACAAAGTCTACTATATGGTCAGTGTAGAGGAATAAGCCATGACTCTGCGTTTAAATGAGCTTGCACCTGCTGATGGTGCAAAACGTGACAATCGTCGTGTAGGCCGTGGTATTGGTTCTGGCGTTGGTAAGACCGGTGGCCGTGGTGTCAAGGGTCAGAAGTCACGTAAAAGTGGCGGCGTACGTCCGGGCTTTGAAGGCGGTCAGACTGCGTTATATCGCCGTCTGCCTAAATTCGGTTTCACCAGCCAGTTGGCATTGAAAACTGCTGAAGTACGTCTGTCCGAACTTGCCAAGGTTGAAGGTGATATTGTTTCACTTGAAACATTGAAAGCTGCGAATGTGGTACGTAAAGATATGGTACGTGCGCGCATTGTACTTTCTGGTGAAATCACCCGTGCAGTGACTGTACAGGGTGTTGCCGTGACTAAGGGCGCTAAAGCTGCTGTTGAAGCAGCTGGCGGCAAAGTCGAGGAGTAATCGCCAGTGACGATGTCTCCTGGTTCTTCTGGTCATGTTCACATGATGAAAGGCCAGCCATTTCATGTGAAATATCGTGAAATTATTCGCCGACTGATGTTTCTGGTCGGTGCATTGGTGGTCTTTCGACTGGGAGCGCATATTCCGTTACCGGGCATTGATAATGTTGCACTGGAACGTTTTTTTAAAGCCAATGAAGGTACTTTCCTTGGCTTGTTTAATATGTTCTCGGGCGGGGCACTCGAAAGAATGTCCATTCTTGCACTGGGTATCATGCCGTACATTTCTGCCTCGATTATTGTGCAGTTGATGTCGACCGTGGTTCCTTCGCTGGAAGCATTAAAAAAGGAAGGCGAGCAGGGTAAGCGTAAAATTAATCAATATACGCGTTATGGCACCTTATTCCTTGCATTGGTGCAGGGTATCGGAATGTGTGCCGGTCTGATCAGTCAGGGAATTACCCTGACTTCAGGTCTGGCATTTTATGTTCCGGCAGTTACCTCACTGGTTGCAGGAACAATGTTCCTGATGTGGCTGGGAGAACAGATTACCGAACGTGGTATTGGTAATGGTATTTCCATGATTATTTTTGCAGGTATTGTGGCTGGATTACCAAATCTGATTATCCAGTCATTTACATCGGTGCAAAATGGTCAGTCCAGCTTAATCAGCCTGGCGGTTTTTGGTTTGCTTTCCCTGGCTGTTCTTGCAGCGATTGTGTTTATTGAAAAGGCTCAGCGGCGCATACCTGTAAATTATGCCCAGAAACAGCAAGGCCGTCGTTTGTTTACGGCCCAGCAAACCCATTTGCCATTGAAAATTAATATGGCAGGGGTGATTCCGGCAATTTTTGCAAGTTCACTGTTGTTGTTCCCGGCAAGCCTGGGGCAATGGCTGGGAAGTACTGATCCGAATGCCGGTATGGTAAAACGCGGTCTGCAGGAACTGGCATTGGTGCTATCACCTGGACAGCCTTTATATCTGGTGCTGTTCGGTGCGTTAATCATTTTCTTCTGTTACTTCTATACTGCACTTGTGTTCAGTCCAAAGGAAGTGTCAGAGAATCTGAAACGCAGCGGCGCTTATGTACCGGGTATTCGCCCAGGTGAGCAAACTGCTCGTTACCTGGATCATATTCTTAACCGTTTGACGTTTATTGGTGCCATTTACATTACCATCATCTGTTTAATGCCGATGATTCTGCAAAGTTCGTTTGGTATTCCATTCCATCTGGGTGGAACCTCCTTACTGATTGTAGTGGTTGTTGTAATGGACTTTATGGCGCAGTTACAGGCACATCTGACTTCGCACCAGTATGATAATCAGACGTTAATGAGAAAAACGACTGCTCATCCCAAGGGATAAGCGCACTTAGAGGTTTCATCATGAAAGTACAGGCTTCTGTAAAGAAAATATGTGGTAACTGTAAAGTTATCCGTCGTAATGGGGTAATTCGCGTAATTTGCAGCGCAGAACCCCGTCATAAGCAGCGTCAGGGTTAATCTGATCAAGACCTGTTGATTTCAGTAGGCTAATTGGGTTATTATCCGCCCCTCAAGATTTTGTGGGGCGGTTGATTATCTCTACTGCCTTTTTGGAGAAGATTGAATGGCTCGTATTGCCGGTGTAAACATTCCGGATAACAAGCACGCTGTTATCTCCCTCACGTACATATTTGGTATTGGTCGTCGCACTGCTCAGAATATCTTAGCTGCTGCCGGCATTCAGACTACTACTAAAATTCGTGAATTGGATGATGCTCAGCTTGATGCGATTCGCGCAGAAATTGCCAAGGTTCCGACCGAAGGTGATTTACGTCGTGAAATTTCCATGAACATTAAACGTTTAATGGATCTGGGTTGCTATCGCGGCCTTCGTCATCGTCGTAGCTTGCCTGTCCGCGGACAACGCACCAAAACTAACGCACGTACCCGTAAAGGTCCGCGCAAACCAATTAAGAAATAAGATTTCTGGAAGCTAAAAGATGGCTAAAGATACTCGCACACGCAAGAAGGTCACCCGTACCGTCTCTGAAGGTGTTGCACACATTCACGCTTCTTTTAATAACACCATTGTGACTATTACTGATCGTCAGGGTAATGCACTGGCTTGGGCCACCTCAGGTGGACAAGGCTTCCGTGGATCACGTAAATCAACACCGTTTGCTGCTCAGGTAGCTGCTGAAGTTGCTGGTAAGGCAGCTCTGGATTACGGTTTGAAAAACCTGGACGTCCTTGTAAAAGGTCCTGGTCCTGGTCGTGAATCTGCGGTTCGTGCATTAGGTGCAGTGGGTTATAAAATTAACAGCATTACCGATGTGACTCCAATTCCGCACAACGGTTGCCGTCCACCCAAAAAACGTCGCGTCTAAGGAGAATCATTCATGGCTCGTTATATTGGTCCAAAATGCAAACTCTCTCGCCGCGAAGGGACAGACCTGCAACTGAAATCTGGCGTTAAACCATTTGACGTCAAAACTAAAAAAGCTGCTAAAGCTCCTGGCCAGCATGGTGGAGCTCGTGGTGGCAAACAATCTGAGTATTCACTACAATTACGTGAAAAACAAAAAGTACGTCGTATGTACGGTGTGTTAGAGCGTCAATTTAGTAATTACTATAAAGAAGCTGCCCGTGTTAAGGGTGCAACCGGTGAAAACCTGTTGAAACTGCTTGAAAGCCGCCTGGATAACGTTGTTTATCGTATGGGTTTTGGTTCTACACGTGCAGAAGCCCGTCAGCTGGTATCTCACCGCAGCATTACGCTGAACGGCCGTCGTGTAAATATCGCGTCCATTCAGGTGAAAGCCGGTGATGTAATTGCAGTTCATGAAGGTGCTAAGCAACAGTTGCGTATTAAAAACGCAATTGAATTAGCTGCTCAGCGTGGTACTCCTTCATGGATGGAAATTGACCATTCCAAGCTGGAAGGTACGTTTAAAGCTGCACCGGATCGTTCTGATTTACCTGCTGAAATCAACGAAAGCCTGATTGTGGAATTGTATTCTAAATAATCCTTGAGGTAGCAATAATGACGCGTACTGCAAACGAGTTTCTAACTCCGCAAGCGATTAAGGTCGAAGCGGCAAGCGGGACCTCGGCAAAAGTGATTCTGGAACCTCTGGAGCGTGGCTTTGGTCATACTCTTGGTAATGCTTTACGTCGTATCCTTCTGTCTTCTTTACCTGGCGCTGCTGTGGTTGAAGTTGAGATTGAAGGTGTCGAACACGAGTACAGTACTTTGGAAGGCTTGCAGCAGGACATCGTCGAGCTCTTGCTGAACCTTAAAGGATTGTCGATCAAGTTGTTCGATCAGAATGAAGCTTATCTGACATTGGAGAAACAGGGTCCTGGCGATGTAACTGTTGCTGATCTTCGTTTACCTCATAATGTTGAAGTGGTTAATCCTGACCATCTGATCGGTACATTGAGTGCTTCAGGTTCATTGAAAATGCGCCTGAAGGTTTCTCAGGGTCGCGGTTATGAAACATCTGACTCACGTTTTCCTGAAGGGGAAACACGTCCTGTAGGTCGCCTGCAGCTGGATGCTTCCTATAGTCCGATCAAACGTGTTTCCTACACCGTTGAAAATGCGCGTGTGGAACAGCGTACCGACCTTGATAAACTGGTCATTGATCTTGAAACCAACGGGACGGTTGATCCTGAAGAAGCAATCCGCAAAGCGGCAACAATCCTGCAACAGCAAATTGCAATTTTTGTTGATCTTCAGAAGGACCAGGCGCCTGTTGCTCAGGAACCACGTGAAGAAGTTGATCCGATCCTGCTTCGTCCAGTGGATGATCTGGAACTTACTGTTCGTTCTGCCAACTGTTTGAAAGCAGAAAATATTTACTACATTGGTGATCTTGTTCAACGTACTGAGGTTGAGTTGCTGAAAACGCCTAACCTGGGTAAAAAATCGTTGACTGAGATTAAAGATGTGCTGGCTTCAAAAGGCTTGCAACTCGGCATGCGTCTGGAAAACTGGCCACCAGCCAGTCTGCGCATGGACGATCGCTTTGCCTATCGTAGCCGTTAATTAAGTAGGACTATCACCATGCGTCATCGTAATAGTGGTGTGAAATTAGGCCGTACCAGCAGTCATCGTAAAGCGATGTTCCAAAATATGGCGAATTCTTTGTTTGAACACGAGTTGATTAAAACAACTGTGCCTAAAGCGAAAGAGTTACGTCGTGTTGCTGAGCCTTTAATCACTTTAGCTAAAAACGATACTGTAGCAAACCGTCGTCTGGCGTTTGCTCGTACTCGTTCAGCCGCAACTGTAGGTAAATTATTTACAGTGCTTGGCCCTCGTTATAAAGAACGTAACGGCGGTTATCTGCGTGTTCTTAAAGCAGGCTTTCGTGCAGGTGATGCTGCGCCGATGGCTTATGTTGAACTCGTGGATCGTGAAGTTAATTCTTCAGCAGAATAATTGCTGATGATTTTAAAAAAGGCCGGTTATTTAACCGGCCTTTTTTATGCATATTGTCGGACAGTTTCCAGCAATTGTCCTGAAATGACATGAAATATACTGGAATAATGCAAATCTGACATTGCACATTGTCAAATTTGTGTTTTAATGAAAATGTATTGATGAACAGGTTATAAAAATAGCATGGAAAAGCAAGTTGATATTCTGATTGCAGGTGCCGGGATCTCGGGTATTGGTGTTGCAGTACACCTCTTAAAAAATTGTCCGGGCCGGCAATTTGAGCTGCTGGAACGACGTGAAAATATTGGTGGGACATGGGATCTGTTTAAATATCCCGGCATTCGTTCGGATTCAGACATGTCGACATTCGGCTTTAATTTTAAGCCATGGCGGAAGGCCAGTGTATTGGCGGATGCTGGTTCAATTAAACAATATCTGGCAGAAGTGGTGGATGAATTTCAGCTGCATAATAAAATTCATTTTAAACACCGGGTGTTGTCAGCGAATTATGATTCATCCATTAAAAAGTGGGTGGTGCAGATTGAAGATGATCAGCAGCAACAGCAGACCTGGATGGCAAATTTTGTCGTAGGGTGTACAGGTTATTATAATTATGATCAGGGCTTCCAGCCGAATTTCCCGAATCAGGAGACTTTTAAGGGCCAGTTGATTCATCCGCAGCACTGGCCGGAACAGCTGGACTATGCCGGTAAAAAGGTGGTCATTATTGGCAGTGGTGCAACGGCAATTACCCTGGTACCGGCTATGGTGAAGGGTGGCGCACAGCATGTAACCATGTTGCAGCGTTCACCCACCTATATTACGTCCATTCCGTCCATCGATTTTGTTTATGACAAAATGCGTAAAGTATTGCCAGAAGATGTTGCCTATAAACTGACTCGTGTACGTAATATCGGAATTCAGCGTGGCTTATATGCTTTGGCACAGAATCATCCTAAAACCGTTAGAAATTTTTTACTGAGGCGAATTGAACGTCAATTAAAAGGTTCAACTACTGATATCAAACATTTCACGCCAAGCTACAATCCCTGGGATCAGCGTCTGTGTGTGGTTCCCGATGGAGACCTGTTTAGAGCTCTGCGTTCAGGTCGAGCCAGTGTTGAAACAGATCAGATTAAGAAATTTACTGAAACAGGCATTCAGCTGAAATCCGGCCAGCAATTGGATGCGGATATCATTGTGTCGGCAACCGGTCTTGAAATCCAGATTTTAGGGGGCATGAAAGCTTCGATTGATGGCCGGCCACTGGATACCTCAAAGAATATGTTGTATCACGGCGTCATGGTCAGTGATGTGCCGAATATGGCCATGATTATCGGCTATATTAATGCGTCGTGGACGCTTAAGGTTGATATTGCCGCTGATTACATTTGCCGCCTGATCAACTATATGGATCGTCAGGGCTATGATGAAGTAATCGCAGCGGCGGATCAGGGTGAGCGCATGGAAGAGACCGTCATGGGTGGCCTGAGTTCCGGTTATATCGCACGAGCAGCGCATGTTATGCCGAAACAGGGTAGACATGCTCCCTGGAAAGTGACCAACAACTATCTTGCAGATCGTAAGGCATTAAAAAATGCCAGTTTTAATGATGGCATATTGAAGTTCCACAAACGTGCCGCTGCGGTATGATCTCAACAGGAGTGCGTGACTGATCCTGTTGACCATCATCATAAGTCAGTAAAAGTCACGTAACCATGAGCATCAGTCATCAGCTCTGATCAGTGCCCGTGGCAGTAATGCTACGGGTTGCTGCGATTTTGGGTACTCAGCCAATGCCACCCCTGAATGGTTGACTACAATGAACGTGAAATTAACTCTTTCATAATTTCATTGGTGCCGGCGTAAATCCGGTTGGCCCGGTTGTCAATATAGGCACGTGCAATGGGATACTCCAGCATATAGCCATAACCGCCATGCAGTTGCAGACATTCGTCCACGACCGAAGAAAACATGTCGGAAATTTTATATTTTGCTGCAGCAGCAGCGTCAACAGCCAGTTGTTCTGTCAGTTGCAGTTCCATGCAGCGATCCAGATAGGCGCGACAGAAGTCAATCTCTGTACGTAATTCTGCAAGTTTGAAACGGGTATTCTGAAAGTTGCCAATCGGCTTGCCGAAAGCTTTGCGATCCCGGGTGTACTGTACTGTGTGTGCAAATGAGGCTTCAGCACCTGCCTGGCAGATGATGGCGACCAACAGGCGTTCCCAGGCAAGTTCCTTCATCAGCATGATAAAACCCATGCCTTCCATGCCCAGCAGGTTTTCCCGGGGAACACGGACATTGTCGAAAAATAGCTCGCAGGTGTCCTGGCCTTTCATGCCAATTTTGTTTAATGGTTTGCCCTTACTGAAACCTGCCCGGTCTGCTTCAACAATCATCAGGGACAAATTGGCGGAACCTTTTTCACCTGCACCGGTTTTGCACACCACAATAACCATGTCGCACAGGTAGCCATTGGTAATGAAGATTTTGGAACCGTTAATGACATATTCATCTCCCTCCAGTACCGCAGTGGTACGTACTGCCTGTAAATCAGAGCCGGTGCCGGGTTCTGTCATGGCAATGGCAGTGACGGTTTCACCCGATGCCATTTGTGGCAGCCATTTTTTCTTCTGTGTGTCATTGCCAAAATGATTAATGTAGTTGGCAACAATATCGGAATGTAGAGAAAAGCCGGTTGATGAATCCATGGCATAGGCCTGCTCTTCAATCAGAATCATGCTGTAGCGCCGATCCACACCCGAACCGCCATATTCTTCAGGCATGGTGGCGCATAACAACCCCATGTCACCGGCCTTATTCCACAGCTCACGGTCGACATGCTGCTGCTGTTCGTACTTCGCGATGTTGGGAACCACTTCCTTTTCATAAAATTTGCGTACAGTTTCACGAAAGGCGTCGTGTTCAGCATTGAAAAGAGTGCGTGGTAACATGTTGGCCAGTGGTCGGATTGCGCCTGATTGCATTTTTGCTATCCTTATGCAGTGTTATGGTGTGATTAAAGAAAGTAAAAGAAGCGCCTGACCGCTACAATGAGATGAATGCTCATTTATTTCACAGAAATGATCGATCCGGCCATTCGATCAATTTATTTGCTGTGTCGGTGGCTGAATCGGTTAAACTTGGATAGGAATAATTCGGGGAAATAACATGTCTGATGATATAACGCTGGAAGAACGCAAGGTCATTTATCGTGCACGTCGTGGTTTAAAGGAAATTGATGTGTATTTTGATCCTTACGTCAAACAACATTATTTGCAGGCGGATGACGAAGAAAAAGCCTTATTTAAAATGCTGGTGGATCAGGAGGATCCGGATCTGCTGGATTGGTTCATGGAAGTTTCAGCGCCACCGCGTCCTGAATTAAAACAACTGATTGTCAAACTGAAACACTATGTTCATGGCTGAAGTGGATGATTGAGCGGGATGAGTCGCCGGCCTATTCATGTTTTACCCTGACACGCAGCCGCATGGCCATTGTATTTCAGCTGAGTTCCCTGGTGCTGACTGGTTTTTGTCTTTATGCTGTGCTGACGCCGGTTATATGGTTGCTTTCCCTGCTGGTGGCATGCGTGGCCTGGTTTGTCCTGCTTAAGCGTGCCGGGGTCAGACAGTTCAGGCAGCTGGATCATCAATACTGGTCGTTGATTTTTGAGCCGTCCGGTCAGACATACCGGGTGGAAATGGTTAAAATGACGGATCATCATTTTTATGCAGTGATCCGTTTTCGTTCAAAAAAGGTGGATTCCCTGTTGGTCTGGCGGGATCAGTTGCCGGAAAAACAGTGGAAAATGCTGAAAACAAGAATAAAACTGGGGTAATTGTCTGACAATTAAAATATAAATTATTTTTAATAACTATTAAAAATCATATACTTATGTTTAATCTGGATGTATTTTGATATTTTTGTCCAGTCAGATCAATAGAAAATTCCCGGAAAGACAAATTGTCAGACAATTATGTCTGCATATTTCCTGATCCGCATGTACATTAAAAAAACCAACAGCGAATGAGGAATCTCAGATGGGTGAAGTTCATACGTGGTTGTTCCTGGTGGTTGCCATATTTATGGCGATAGTCGTAGGGAGACTGGGAACCGTGTTGAGGGAACGAATTGAACAATCTAAAACCAGACTAAAGAAACTCTCCTAGAGTTTCATCAGTTAATAAGTAGCATGTGCTGAACCGTCGCAATGCTACTTTTTTTTGCCTAAAATTTTTATAAAATTCGAATTGGGTCAATTCCTGGCAGCATGATCAATGCTAGATTGGCAAGCTATAATCAGGGTAGGTACGCTTTAATTCAGATGCTGTCTGATACTTGAAGCAAAAAAGGAATAAACAATTATATTGAGGACAGGAAGTATGTCTAAGCTTCTTCAGGCAGGCCGTTTTATGGTGACTGCCGTCATTGCATCATCTGTTTTATCCGGTTGTTCCTATGTGGTGAAAACAGGGGCAAATGCAACGCTGGCATTCAGTGAAAAGCATGTCGTTCCGCCAATCCTGGCGATGGGTGATACCGATATGACCTGTAATTCAGGCAATGCGCTGACGCCTGCGGTGATGGCAACAAAAGGTATGGGCGCAGACCCGACAAAGATGGCTGTGCTGCTGTATGCGTCGGCGGGAATGTGTGCTGAAAATCATGCACTGGAGGCTGAACTGCGTTATTTACGTGCCTCAAAAGACGGTAAAGTCAGTGAAGCACAGGATGCGCGTATAGAACAAAAACGCTGGGCGGCAATTGCCGCTGAACGTCAATATACCGGTTATCAGCTCTTTGCAGAACGCTGGCAGGCGAAATATAAATATAAACTGGGGGATTCCTGTCCGACCATGCATAAGGACCTGGATCAGACCGTGTATCTGCTGGGGATGCTGAGTGGCCTGCAGTCCATGACCAATGATATTAATTCCGGTGGCCAGGCCAACGTACCTAAAGATATTGCTGCGATTGTTGAACGCGGCATGACCTGTCTGGACAACACTAAATTCTGGGGTGCGCCCAATGCAACCCGTGCCGTGATCTGGACATTATTGCCGGGTGCCGGTGAAGGCAAACCAGATCCGTATCAGACATTGAAACAATCCATGCAGATTGGTGAGCAGAAAGGCGTGCGTCTGTCGCATGCATTGTATGCCGTGGCTGCTCAGGCCAGTGGCGATGACACGAAAATCCGTGATGCATTACGTGCCTATGCTGCATCCCGGGCAGAAGAGAAGCCGGTAAACCCAGAGTTTCGTCTGATTGACAGTATGGCCGGTCAGATGGTGCAGGGTATTGCAGACCGTTACTGGACAGAGCATACCGGCGTCAGGGCTGCCGATGACGGTATGAGCACTTTCTGGGATGATCAGACCAGTTCAGCAGACGATGAATTATTTGAAGCGCCACCATCCAGTGAGAGTGATACGCCAGATTCAGCACCAGCAGACACGGGGACTTCAACTCAGCCACCGGTGAAGCAATAACGGATATGAACATTGGGATATTTGCCTGATGAATGCAGGGCGAAGCTGGATGAATGATCAGGCGTGGATCAGAAAAATTGTTTTTCTGGCAGTCTGCCTGTGTATTTCTGCTTGTTTACAGGTATTTCAGCGGTTTTTTATTTATTGGCGCCCTCATTTTTTTGCAGAACCGTGGCGATGGTGGACGGCGCACTGGGTGCATGTTGGCTGGGTTCATTTCCTGCTGAATATGCTGGCATTTGCCTGCCTGCCTTTTATTTTTCCGCAGATTAAACAGCGTTATTTAATTTTGTTGCTGTTGACGCTGTCACCGCTGATCAGTCTGGGATTTTATTATTTTTATCCGCATATTGAAGCGTATGCGGGGCTGTCGGGAGTGTTGCATGGGCTGTATGTGGCCTGTGCTGTTTTTTATCTGCAATTTAAGCGGGAGCGGGGCTTTGCTTTGCTGGTACTGTTGCTGGTGCTGGCAAAAATTGCCTGGGAGAATACCTTCGGTTCATTGCGGACGGCTGAATTAATTGGCAGCCCTGTACTGGTGGAAGCGCATTTACTGGGCGTCATCTGGGGAGCGGGCTGTGCTGTGGTCTATCTGGCATACCGATACAGTCTGCAACGCTTGCGTGGTTGACCGGTAAATTTAAAACCATGCAATCAGAGTCATTATATTTGTATTGAATCTGGTCCAGATTGATGCAGATTAGATGAAAATATATCCGGGGCCGTGAGGTCTCATAATTTTAGTGAATCAAACGTTGATTTTATTGACTGAAATGGATTCAGCAATGAAGAATAATAGTGGAAAAGGATATGAAGACAAGTCATGAACAAAGATCGGGCTTAGGTCTTATCAGCCATTTGTGGAATCAGTGGATTTCTACATTTGCCATACTGATGCTTTTATTGCTGACCCTGATCATTGGGACAGGAGACATGATTCATGGGCAAATGCTTCGTTTAGGTGAACGCCTATATGGAGATGACAAAATAGGAATGCAATATTCCTTTTTACGCGCTGAGCCCAAAAAACCTTCATGTGACCGCAATGTAGATATCGATAAGCTTGTCAAAGAAAAAATGCAACAGGAAGCCAGTGATCCTGATGCGGCATTTTTTGGTTTAACACCAGAGGCCGATGTTCGCGCTTCATTCGTTTCAGCTCAGACGGATTGTGAACAAAAATATGTGTTCTATGATAAGTTGATCAAACATATGGAAGATCATCCTTCTCTTCGTTCATATCGTTCGATGGAAACGGGTTTCTTCTGGATATTGAAATGGGGTTCTGAACATCGCGTACTCATCCTGATTTTGATGGTCGTGATTGCTGCAATTACAGCATCATTGAAGATGCATCATATTGGGCTACGTCCAGCACGTACTAAGCTTGATTTTAAAGTCTACAATATTGCGATGGTGTTGGGTAATACGTTACTGAGTTTCTCAGTCATTAGCCAATATCGTTCAGTGTTAAATTCCGGTGTTGAATCCACCTTTGAAACGATCGGGGTCTATTGGCTATGGATGATCCTGTTTGTTGTCCTAACAGTCATCAGTCTGTTTAAATTATTCCGTACACCAGAAAATGCTGAAGAAGGCGGTAAATTTGGGCTTGCGTTGTTGAGCATACCTTTATATGCCTTTATGGCAATTGTGACGGGTATTGCGTTTACTTTCTTTATGGACTACCCAATGGGACAAGGTATTTACCTTGGCTTATTGACTGAATTTTCAAATATCTTCCTCAACTTGGCACTGTTTATCTGGGCTGGTATGTTATTGACCCAGACACGTGTGATGGATCTTTTCCTGGCGATTCTTCGTCCCTGGAACCTGGCGCCTGAAACGTTGACGTGGATCATTTTGATTGGTGCTGCAATTCCAACAGCATATACAGGTGCTTCGGGAATCTTCGTTGTTGCTGCCGGTGCAATTATCTATAAAGAAGTGTGGAACTCAGGCGCACGTCGTCAATATGCCCTGGCTGTTTCAGCAATGTCAGGTTCATTGGGTGTTGTATTACGTCCGTGCCTATTGGTGATCTTAATTTCAATGCTGGATAGCCGTCATGTCACTTCAGATGAGTTATTTAATCATGGTATTTATGTATTCTGGCTGACATCGCTGATTTTCCTGAGTGTTTCGCTGTTCCTTGCTGAGGAAAAATTCAGGATTAATCCACCGGTTGTGGCCGTGCCGGGAATGTTACGCGCCATGATTCCGGTGATTCCCTACGTGCTGATTATTCTTGCCATTGTCGGATTCTATAAATTTGGTCTGGACACGAAAATGGATGAATTTACAGCACCTGTAATTCTTCCAGTCATGTTATTGGCATTTATTTTATTTGATAAGTTATTGGGTAATAAATTACCGATACCAGAAAATCCAAATAAAGCACTTGCCCTGCAGCATGAAAAAAATTCTGAATACTTACGTGAGCATGGTGAAACTGCTGAAACGAAACGTAGCTTCCGTAGCGCAATTCGTTTTGCAACATCTGAAAGTGTTGGTCATATTGGTGCGTTAATTATCCTGATGGCGTTGTCTGCAAGTGTTGGTGGTCTGATTGAACGCAGTGAAATCGTGACCATGATTCCAACGCACCTGGGTAGTATATTAGTGACTCTTGGCTTTATGGCATTGTTACTTGCATTAATTGGTATGACAACAGATCCATTTGGTGCGGTGATCCTGGTGGCTGCAACCATTGCACCGGTCGCCTATGAAAATGGGATTCATCCGATCCATTTCTGGATGATTGTGCTGGTGGCATTTGAGTTCGGCTATGTGGCTCCGCCGGTTGCACTGAATCATCTGCTGACCCGGTTGTCTGTCGGCGACGAGGAAGTGGCCGCAGCAGATGCGGAGGCCAAAGCCATGTACAGCAGTTTTTATTATCGTTATGAACGCTGGATCTTGCCGATTATTGTCTTATTTACTTCGCTGGCACTGGTCACATTTGTCCCTTATCTCCTCAATTTATTTGACTGGTATTCCGGTAAATAATGAAGGGACCCAACTGAAAAAACACCTGCGGGTGTTTTTTTGTGCCGCTATAACAGGGAAATGATGTCTGTGTGTCAGGGCATGGCACTGATCTGCACAGTTGCTGAAATAAAAAAGGGCCTGAAAATACAGACCCTTTCTGTTGCCGCTTTTTAAATGTGGCTGATGAGTATTACTGCTGCAGATTCTGCTGTTCTTCCAGTAATTTGATCTGTTCTTCCTTTAACTTGATTAATTGATCGGCATCACCATGCTGAGCTTTCAGGATTTGCTCATGTAAATCCAGTTGCTTTTTAATCTCCTGTAGTCGGGCAAGTTCTTCATTTGCAAGACTGGCGTTCTGGGGGACTTCATCACTCAGGGCTTTTTCATTGATCAGTTCCTGATTTGCCGGTTCAGAAGCCGTGGTCTGTTCAACGGGCTGCGGAGGCGCGGGAACCGCCTTTTCAGCAATGGCTGGTGCAGGTGTTGCGGTCTGCTGTGGTTTATCATCCGGTTTCAGCAAGATAAAAATCAGGGCAAGCAGTACGATGACGACAGTCAGCCCGCCGGCAATGATCCACATCAGTCCGGGATTATCTCTTTGTGTTTTATTCATTGTTCTGGATCCAGTTTATTTTGCGGAGCGGGGACGGAACTGGATGACCCCAATTTCATCTGCAATTTCCGGCTCCGCTGGGGTGTCAACATGTGTGGGACGATTTTCAGAATAACCGCATTCGACGCATTCAATCCATTCAGCATCGGCAGTGGTGAGCATGACAATACGATCCACTGCGTTACACTTCGGACACTTTGCCCCCGCAATGAAACGACGTCTGATTTTCATATCCTCACCACACCTGAATGAATTGCTGACTTAGTTTAAGTGCTCTCAGGGGTGTTCGTCCAACCCTGATGACGCAACAATGCATCAATTTCAGGCTCCCGTCCACGAAAATGTACAAAAGCATCCAGTGCCGTGTCCTTGCCGCCAACCGCTAAAATTGCCTTACGGAACTCAGCACCGGTAGCGGTGTTGAATATACCTTCGTGTTCAAAGCGGTCAAAGGCATCACTGGCCAGAACTTCGGCCCATTTGTAGGCATAATATCCGGCAGCATAACCACCTGCAAAAATATGGCTGAAACTGTGCTGGAACCGGTTGTAACTGGCGGTCGGTGCAACTGCAAACTGTTCACGGATCCGGTTCAGGCTGTGCTGGATCTGCCTTGCTTTCAGGGCCGGGGTCTGTCGATGAATGGTCAGGTCAAACAGTGCGAACTCAACCTGACGCAGGGTCTGCATACCGGACTGGAAGAAGCTGGCATCCAGTAAGGCTGTCAGTAAGTGCTGGGGAAGGCTTTCACCGGTTTGAATATGCTGACTGATCAGTGCCAGACTTTCAGCGTCCCAGGCCCAGAACTCCATGAACTGGCTGGGAAGTTCAACCGCATCCCAGGCCACACCGTGTGTGCCCGCCACTGAAATATTGTCTACTTCGGTCAGCAGATGATGCAGGCCATGTCCAAACTCATGGAATAAAGTCACTACTTCATCATGGGTCAATAAGGCCGGCTGGTCACCGACAGGCGGGGTGAAATTACCCACCATGTAGCAGATCGGTTTTTGTAAACCGTCTCTGGTCTGCATACGTGAACGGAAACCGCTCATCCAGGCACCACCGCGTTTGCCATTTCGGGCATACAGGTCAAAATAGAATCCGCCGGTGACTGTACCATGATCTTCCACTTCGAAATAATGGACATCCGGATGCCATAATGGTGCTTCACGCTCCACAATGCTGATGCCGTACAGGCGATTGACAATGCTGAACAGGCCCTGGATGACCCTGGCTGCCGGGAAGTAGGGTTTCAGCGATTCCTGAGAAAGATTGAACTGCTGTTGTTTTAACTTTTCAGAATAATAAGCGGTATCCCAGGGCTGTAACTGGTCAATTCCATCTGCTGTGGCAATGGCGTTCAGTTCTTCAATTTCCCTGAGTGCCGGTTTATGGGCATGTTCAGCCAGATCGACCAGAAATTGATCTACAGTTTTGACATCCGGCGCCATCTTACTGGCCAATGAATAGGCGGCATAATGGTCAAAACCGAGCAATGCTGCAATTTCCTGACGCAGGCTTAAGATTTCTTCCATCACCGGTGTATTGTCAAATTCAGTCTGTGTCGACTGGTCAGAAGCCCGAGTGGTATAGGCTTTATACAACTCTTCCCTTAAAGCCCGGTCATCTGCATACGTCATAATGGCCAGGTAGGATGGCATGTCCAGGGTGGCCACAGCCTGGTCCAGGTCACGCTGCCGGCCATATTGTTTTAAAAGCTCAACACTGTTTTGTGACAGGCCCTGAAGCTGTTGCTCTGTCAGCGGTCTGGCATAGGCCTGTGTGGCATCCAGTACATGGTTGGAAAAGTCTGAAGACAGTTGTGATAAACGCGCGGAAATTTCCGCAAAGCGTTTTCTGGCTGCTCCCTGCAGTGCTACACCGGACAGTCGGAAATCCCGTAATGCCAGTTTAATGGCACTCTGCTGTGCCGGAGGCAAGCTGCTAAACAGCGCAGCATCATGAATATGCTGATAGGTCTGATAGAGCACCGTGTGTTGTCCCAGCTGTGTGTAATATTCACTCAAGGCAGGTAACAGGGACTGATACAGTTCGCGGGTTTCGGCATTGTTCATGACGGCATTCAAATGCGATAGAATTCCCCATGACTCATTCATGCTGTTTTCAAGCGTATCCAGTTGTTCCAGTAGCTTCAGCTGTTGCTGGATACTTTCCGGGACCTGAGTCAGCTCTGACAGAAAGGTCTGACCCTGCTGAATGTTCTGTTCAATCTGCTGTTTTAATGTTTCCAGACGAAGCTGGTCAAAGCGGGGAACCGGCAGGGTTGCCTTGTCTAATGTCATGTGTTGGTGCCAGATGATTTCCTGAGTTATCTGTAGATGTAAGGGCTTTGTTCAGGGAAATCAAGCCTGGAGGGTGATTTTAATTGTCATATGATGGACGGAAGCTTATCGGTATTGATCTGCAACAGGCGAATGATCAAAAAGCCCTGCATTGGCAGGGCTTTCGGTGAAAACTAATCCTGTTTTGCTTTCGCATTGGATTTTTTCTTTTTCGGTCTGGATTTTTTCCTGTCTTTTTCCTTTACTTTGCTTTCGGATTTCGTCTCCGTTTTTTTGACAGGCTTTCCGGTATAAGAACTTGGCTTACCGGGGGCCTTCTTTTTACGGACCGGTTTTTCACTGTCGTTACTGAGCTTTGCTTTTGCCGGCTGCTCTTTAAAGCTCTCTTCTTTCGCTGTAGGGGCTGCCGCTTTTGCAACACGTGGCGCACGACTGCGAATGACACGACCCGCATGAGACAGTTGCTGGATCAACTCAAAGTCAATTTTACGGTCTTCAAGATTAACCCCGGCGACTTTGACCCTGACCTCGTCACCCAGGCCAAAGATCTGGCCACGGTTCTGACCGATCAGACTTTGACTGGCCTGATCAAAAACAAAGAAGTCATCACCCAGCTGACTGACGTGAATCATGCCATCGACATATAAGTCTTTCAATGTGACAAATAAGCCGAATTCAGCAGTTGCGCTGATGGTACCGGTAAACTCCTCGCCCAGATGCTGTTGCATATAATGACATTTCAGCCAGGTGGTGACGGAGCGTGAGGCTTCATCTGCACGGCGCTCAGTGGCAGAATAATGCTCTCCGGCATCATCCAGTGCTGCTCCGGACAGCGGATAGGGTTTTTTCGCCAGTTGCGCCTTAATGGCACGATGCAGCAACAGATCAGGATAGCGGCGAATCGGTGAGGTAAAATGAGTATAGGCTTCATAGGCCAGACCATAATGGCCGGCATTCCTGGCACCGTAATAGGCCTGCATCATGGAACGTAACAGTACAGCATGAATACTTGGCGCATCAATACGATCTTTCGTGGCTTCGATTACGGCCTGATAGTCTGCCTGTGTCGGTTGTTCCGGAAAGTTCAGCCCCAGTAATTTCACAAAGTCCCGGACTTTCTGAATCCGGGAAAACTCAGGGGCTTCATGCACCCGGTATAGCATGGGAATATCATGTTTTAACGCATATTCCGCTGCAGCCACATTGGCCAGTAACATGCATTCTTCAATCAGTTTGTGGGCATCATTGCGGGTGCGGGGCAGAATCTGGTCGATGCCGCCCAGCTCGTCAAAGGTCATGTAGGTTTCGACGGTTTCAAATTCCATTGCATGGCGCTGTGCACGTAGGCCTTTCAGGGTCTGGTACAACTGAAATAACGTATTCAGTGATTTCTGGATATTACGGTCCGCCGGAATTGCGGCACTGTCTCCCTCAAAATATCGGGCCACCTGGTCATAGGTGAGCCGGGCTTTGGAGTGCATGACCGATGGATAAAATTCAAAACCGGTGACACGGCCAGTGCGTGACAGCGTCAGATCACAGACCATACATAACCGGTCCACATGCGGGTTTAAGGAACATAGACCATTGGACAATGCTTCAGGCAGCATCGGTAAAACAAAGTGGGGAAAGTATACAGAGGTTCCACGGTCCTGTGCTTCATTATCCAGCGGCTGGTCCGGGCGGACATAATGACTGACATCGGCAATGGCGACCACAACCCTGTAGCCACCACCCGGACGTTTTTCTGCATATACGGCATCATCAAAATCCCGGGCATCTTCACCATCAATGGTCACCAGCGGTAAATCACGCAGATCGATCCGCCCTTTACGATCCCTGGCCCCGGGTTCCTTAAAGCTTTCTGCTTCCTGCACAACCTCTTCAGGAAACTCATAGGGCAGTCCATATTCCAGAATGGTTTGTGGAATAATAATTTCCGTATCGGCTTTGTCGGCCATGGACTGGATAATATGACCGGTTGCGAATTCCTCACGGGTTGGAAAATCATCAATTTCTATCCGCAGCGCATCGCCTGTGCGGACCTGCGCATGTTCAATGAGTTCCTTTTCCAGTGGAATTGGCTGATGTGCATTGGGACCGGCAGGCTGAATGAAGTATTCACCTTCATGCTCTGCCAGTTTACCGATGATCTGTCTGACACGGCGCTGGGTGACTTCGGTAATATATCCCCAGGCCTTGCCTTTGCGGTCCACGGAAGTCTGCTGGACTTTGACGCGGTCTCCATGGAAGACCAGTCGCAGTTCACGCTCCGGCAACAGAATTTCATCTTTTTTACCATCCAGACTGGCAGACCCCAGGCCTTTGGCATTGATATAAACCGTGGCATCATAAGTCGGCTGATCTGCCATTAACTGAAACTGGAAACCGTCCTTCATCAGTTGACCATCACGAACCATGGCACTTAAGCGGTGACTCAGGGCGTCTATGCTCTTTTGATCGGCAATATCAAAATGTTCCACCAGGTCAGCATGTGAGACCGGTGTCTGTTTTTGCTCAATTATTTCCAGGATCAATGTACGACTGGGAATAGGATTGTCGTAACGTTCAGCTTCCGTCCTGGCTTCAGGATCGTCCCAGTTTTTCATCATGTTTTTAGCTTTATGTCAGAAGATGTGTTTAGCATAAGTCATGCAGACGCAGACTGCACGTAAATGATTGCAATATTATGTTTTATGGCGTTATTTTTTTAATCAGTATGAATCAGGGCTATGTGGAAAATACGGCATTGCAGACCCGATAAATGCAGTACCTGCATATTGTTTAAAAAGTATCTGATTGATCAAAAAAAACAGATATTTTTTAAATGTGACTTGAAGATTCAGTGTTTAATTTGTATTATGGCGGCTCGTTACGGTGAGGTGGCCGAGTGGCTGAAGGTACTCCCCTGCTAAGGGAGCGTGGGCTTTAACTCCCACCGAGGGTTCGAATCCCTCTCTCACCGCCACGTTTATTTACCTTATTTGCGCTCATAGCTCAGCTGGATAGAGCACTTGGCTACGAACTAAGGGGTCGGGAGTTCGAATCTCTCTGAGCGCACCAGGTAAAGAAACGAACACTGACGAAGCGGCCATGCATGATCAGGCTGCAATTTTGCGCTCATAGCTCAGCTGGATAGAGCACTTGGCTACGAACTAAGGGGTCGGGAGTTCGAATCTCTCTGAGCGCACCAGATAAAACATCAAACAATGAACCGCTGATCAGGCGGTTTTTTTGTGCCTGGTCCAGGCATTTCCCGGATATTCCGGCCCTGTAAATGCTGTAACATGTAATATTGCTGCTGTTTATGGTTCATGGATATGACACTGGCGCTTGTCCTGAATTCGTCTGGATACCAGGCATTCAGTATAAAATGGGCAAAATAGTACTGACCGGGCAGGGGGAAGATGAAACGATCCGTCGTTTAAGGCACGATGTTTATCCCTGCATTGGTGATTTGACCTTTCCACAGCTTTACCCCCTGAAAATACTTGAGATTAAGGTCCTTAAGCGGATTATCGAACGTGGTGCATTGTCTGTTGTCAAACGTCTTAAGCCAGACTTTAACCAGATATTTAGGTCAGCACGTAAGAAAAAGCTGATTCAGTATGATCTCATTGAGGATATTGAACTACAGAAACCACAGAACGGAAACTTTGCGGTAGTGACTAGGGCTACTGCGTTACATCAGTTATTCATAGTTTATCTTTATTCTTTTGACACAAATTCACTTTTTCTTACTTATTTTACCATTGACAATAATAACGCAAAAAATGAAAATAATTATCATTAACCTTTGAAAAGAACTCTTAAAATGTCGGTTTATATTGACTCTCATAAGGTAGTGTTGAAACAAGTAGGCGATATATTTTTAGATTCATGTTCTCCTCTGCCCAACCATCATTTGAATCATTTCAACCCATCTGATGGAAACGGTTATAGTGAAATTTATGATTTTGGTAAACTTTGTGTAGGTAGAGGAAAATATTGGATAGATCATCCACTAAAGATGAGTGCTGAGACACCCGCTCATTCTTTGGGGATCACGATACTTCTTTCTGGAACACATCATATAAAAAATCACAAAAGTAATCATAAATATGAAATTCGTTCCCCGATGATTATTTTGCGAAAAGGAAGTCTGGGCTTACAAACAATTTACCTTCAAGAGCATAAAGAAATGTCTTTAGTTTCTTTAGATTTTAATAAAACTTTCCTTGAAATCATGAAAAGTAATTCCCTGCATTCTGATTTTGCCAAATTCTTTTTGATTGAGCCAGGGCCGGCATTAAAAACTATAAATATCCCTAATAAAAATGTGTTGCATCAAGCCCATTATTTACTAAATATTCCGTCAGCCCAGTCATCAATTGATCTTCTTCATTTGGAGGGAGCGGCATTAGAGTTAATCAGTCTATTGCTGGGTAACAATCAAAAATCGAACGAAATACCTTCATCAGTCAAAAAAACGATCTTTATTTTAGAGAATGAATTTGAAAAAAAGATCACAATTCGCACTTTAGCCAAACAAGTCGGGATTAATGAGTGTGATTTAAAAAAAATATTTAAGGAATACACAGGCAAAACTATTGGACACTATTTATTGGAAATTCGAATGAAATGCGCGCAAATTTTACTTAAAGAAGGTGTTTCAATTGAAAATGTCGCCAATCAAGTCGGGTACAGTAGTACTCAGTATTTTAAAAAAACTTATGAACGTTATTTCAGCTATAGTTGTTAGTCATGTGCGTTGAAATTACAAGAGAATGTAACTTGAGAGATTTTAGGCAGTCAACAGGTTTTGTTGCACAAAGATTTAAAAGTTAAATTTCCCCCTGATCGAGTCAAATTTAAGTCACAACCTGGATGTGAGGTCGAGCTAATAGCGCTTAATTGTTCGAAGCAATTTATTTCTCTGCTGTGGACTGATTCCTGTATCTTTCCAGGCTCTGGGATTTCTTTAGGATGGAATCACTGCATGCGCTTGTCGATCTGAAATCACCTGTCGGCAGCATTTCGTATCATAAGCTCCATCGATATAGACAGAATCAATCGGTTCATCCTGTGGAATTTGATCGAGTAAATCGTCGAATAATCCGGTATTCCCCAACCTCAACCTGATAACTTAATCAGGCTTTGAAAAAAGCCTGTGGCTATTTCATTTGAGAATTATATTACTGAATAAGCCCTTAACTGTAGGTTTGTGCAACAAAGCCCTGGAAGGATAGAACCAAATATTAAATGAGAATTATCTGTCACTTTAAAATAGCAGTCATTTCCAAAATGTCAAATTTTCTGCAGTTTATATATTTCTTGGTTTTGTAAATATTTAAATTAAATCAACCGCTTTCCTGATTTTATAAATTTATTTCGGATAGTTTCGTTAATTGAGAATGATTCTTGATAATATTCTTGCTCTTAAACAGGAGTCTTTCTATCCAGGGTGAAAAATGAATAGTTCATATCAATTTAAAAGATCTGTTTTGTTTGTCAGTTTAGCTTTACTTTCGACACAATATGTTTTGGCTGGGGGATGGACTGGATACAATTAATTCTCAAACTATTAATAGTTTAAAAACAGAAACAAATGCAGCAGTGATAAATGGTAATGCTGTCAAAGAGACGAAAGAACAAACACTGCCAACAATCGTGATATCTGCCGCCCATGACCAAACATTATCTGGCGGTCAAATTAGTAAAATAAGCCAGGTAGGTATGTTGGGTGATAAGTCTGATATTGATACGCCATTTAGCATTACCAGTTATACCTCAAAATATATCGCAGATCAGCAAGCGACTTCTGTTGCTGAGGCGCTTAAAAGTGAGCCTTCGGTGCGTAGTGTGTTCTCTAAAGGTGGCATAGGCGAATACTTCAATATTCGTGGTTTGTATACCCAGAGTCATGAATTGGCCTGGAATGGTTTATTTGGTTTATTGCCCCACAACCGTGTACCAACTGAGTTTTTAGAACGTATTGATGTCTTTAAAGGGACCAGTGCCTTACTCAATGGCATGTCGATTGGTGGTGCTGTTGGTGGTGTCATTAATGTCGTTCCAAAGCGCGCAACATCCGAAGACATTACTCGTTTAACTACGACTTATGAGTCTGATGCCACTTTTGGTGCGCATATTGATGTAGGTCGTCGCTTCGGTGAAGGTGATAAATTTGGTGTTCGTGTTAACGCACTGAAGTCTTATGGCGACACGGCACTCGATGGACAAGAAGAAAACCGTTACCTGGGTTCTATTGCACTTGACTATAAAGGTGAAAAACTCCGTGCCAGTTTGGATTTATACGACATCAATGAGAAACTGGACGGCGGTCAACCCTTAATGGTGTCATTCGCGACATCGGTTATACCTAAAGCTCCGGATTCTAAACTTAATCATCAACCGGGATCATACTCGCATACCAAAACTCGTGGGGTGATTGGACATTTAGAGTATGATTTTTTGCCTGATTGGACTGCTTTTATTTCAGCTGGGACTAAACGACAAGACGGTGTGGGGGTAATTGCCAACAATGCTTTAGGTAATGCAGCACAGCCCAATGGTGACTATATGGCCATGTCACGGATGAATGCCAACAAAACCAATGCTGATTCAGGTGAATTGGGTATTCGAGGCCAATTTAACACAGGTGCGATTAAACATAATGTAGTCATCAGTGCCAATTCATTGGACCAGGATACGCATATGGGGCTGGTGATGGGCACGCCCTGGGCATCGAATATTTATCGACCGACTCGCCCTTCATTAAATGCACCACGTCCAACTTATGTTCCCAAAACTTTAGATACCACACTGACCAGCTTTGCAGTGGCAGATACATTGTCGAGTCTGGATGATAAGTACCAACTCACCCTGGGTGTTCGTCATCAAAATGTGAAATCTCAAAGTTACAGCATCCTTGATGGTGCTCCGAACAGTCCATATTATGATGAAAGTGCTGTAACGCCGATGGTCGGTTTTGTGGTTAAACCCTGGGACAATTCACTGTCACTTTATGCGAACTATATAGAGGGTTTATCTCAAGGCGATACGATTACAGACCCTACTAATCCACTTATTGCTGAAGAAACGCTTAAACCTTATAAGTCAAAACAATATGAAATTGGCACTAAATGGGATATGGGTAAATTTAAAAACACCTTCAGTGTCTACCAAATTACTAAAAATGGTTTAGTGCAAGACGCTAATCGTAATTACAGTGAAAGTGAACAACGTAACCGTGGTATAGAATGGACCACGGCTGGTGAAATTATCAAAGACGTGCGCTTATTAGGTGGTGTGTCTTATTTGGAGGCTGAATGGGAAAAAACCGCAGGCGGTGAGATGGATGGCAATGATGTAAAAGGCATTCCGCACTGGCAATCAAACCTTGGACTTGAGTGGGATGTGCACGCGCTTGAAGGGTTAACCTTGACTGCCAATACGATTTATACAGGTAGTCTGTATGCCAATGATACCAATACGCAAAAAATTCCGGATTGGTTTGTAGTCGATTTAGGTGGACGTTATGCTACCAATATTGCCAGGCATAATGTTGTATTCCGTGGCGGTGTTGACAATGTTTTTGATAAAAAACACTGGGCAGGAGTATGGAATGGTTATGTTGGTGTCGGCGGTGACCCTCGTACGTATAAACTTTCAATGCAAATTGATTTCTAAAAACAAACAATATTTGAAAAGGGTCCAGGGGCATCACAATATGAATAATACGTCAAAGCCATGGGTTTTATTGATCAGCACTTATACTACGCAATATATTGGTGTGGCATTTATCATGTCTGCTGCATTTGCCATTTTAAGACAAAGTGGTATAGCACTCAATCAATTGGCTTTGCTGAATCTTATTGCGATTCCAATGCTTTGTAAAATTTTATATGCGCCATTTGTGGATAGCTTTCGTTTATTTACCCAGGGGCAGTATCGAAGCTGGTTGATTTTTGCACAGATGTGTATGGCCGTATTGTTATTGATTTGTGGGTGGCTCGACATTCAAAATCAATTTTCCATCGTATTGGTCTTATTTATTGTTTACACCTTGTTTATGAGTATTCAAGATGTTGCCAGTGATGGTTTAGCCAGTAAGATTTTCCAGGCATCTGAACGTCAATTTGCCAATAGTATTCAATATGCCAGTAACTTACTGGGCAATATTATTGGTGGTGGTTTGCTTTTAATTTTGTATCCATGGTTACAGTGGAAAGGTGCGTTATGTGCACTTGCCATACTAACCGCGATCACCTGTATTCAATTGCTGTTTTATCGTGAACCTGAAGATATTTATATCAATCCACATCACACTATTGCTTCGCAATTTAAAAGCCTGGGACAACAACTCAAGGTCTTTATATATGAATATCGGCGTTGGTTTTTATTGTTGTTTATTTACCCGATCGGTTTTACCGCTGTCTTTGGCATTTTAAATCCCTTACTTGTAGATGCCAAATGGTCCCTGGATGGTATTGGCTTTGCCACCAAAGTCTTTGGATCCATTATTGGCATATTATCGGCATTTCTTGCCACACTTTTGATCAATCAATTACAGCGTAAAAAAGCCCTCATTACTTTAACTATTATGCAAGGCTTGACCCTATTGTTATTTGTTCCTTTGACTCTGGGCTACACCTCAAAACCAATGGTGTATTTGGCAATTTTTGGCTATTTCATTGCCAATCCGGGGCTAATGGCAACGCTCTCTACACTCATCATGGATCGTGCAGCCAGTATGCCGGCCAAAGCAACATTTTTTAGTTTGCAACTTAGTTTGGTCGTCTTTATGGGTTTTGCGTATTCAGCACTTGGTTTAACTTTGGCTCAGCATATTGGATATACCGCTGTAGTGATTTTGACCTTTATTTGTGCTTTAGGTGTTGCAGTTTTGGCGTGGAAATTATTGCCATCTGATGATCAAAAAGCCTCGATTTAGTATTTTGAGCATCCAGTCACTTTTATTTGTTTTATCTGAGAAATTTAGGCAGCTTTATGAAACACTTCACCACGATTAAAGACCAGGACCGTAAGCTTGATATTATGGATCATGTGAATCAGGATCACCATAAAGAGTTACTAATCATTGCGCAGACTTATGGTAAAAATAATGCGATTCATGATGCTGTTATTGTCGATATTTATGAAGAAGGCATTCTGCTACATACCCAGGATCCTTCTTCAGCATCAAAACAAGATTTATTTATTCAGTTTGAATTAAAAGGCGATTTAGAAGAACAAATTTTGTATTTAGCTTATAATTCATTTGCCAAACAAAAAATTGAATTTAGCAACAACGCCAAACAGTTTTTTGAAGTGATTGCGAAATCGCAAGTCAGCCCAAACATGACAAGACTCACCATTAAAAGCCAGACACCGCTTCCCGAATACTATGCTGGTTATGCCTATGGTTTTATTTTAAAATTGTTAGAAAAAGCACCTGTGGTACAAACCAATACGTCTAACCAGAGTGGTACATTAAAAAATTTATTTGACCGTGGCTTTTTATGGGTAATGAAGCATTTATCTACGCAAAAACGTCAAAAATTGATGAAAAACATGAATAAAGATGTGCGTCTTTATACTTTAAGGCAAGCATTTGCATCGGGTTCAGATGAACAGGGTTTGTATTTTGGTTATGTAGATGTGTTTACACATGGCACCAGTCCTGGTAGTCAGTGGGTTCAGCAACTGAATACAGGCTCTTTAATTTCAAGCCGCACTGAAACTGATGATAAGCATGATCATTTGCATGAAGGACAGGCAGTTTTAATTGCAGATGAAACAGCATTTCCTGCGCTTGCAGGTATTCTGGATTTTTGGAAAAATCCAATTCCGCCGATTATTATTCTACTTTGTGCAGATGAGGTGGATTTTGCGTATTTTGATGATTATGTATTTCCTGAAAAAGCCAACATTAAAAAAATCACAGGTATTGTCAATGAACAAGGTCAGAAAACTATTGAGCTGCTCAGATTATTGACTCAATTGGATCAGGTTTGGGGGGCTTTAGAAAATAATGCCGCTAAACAGATTCGCCACTATTTCCGTAATGAGCGTAAATTGGCAGGTAAAAATAATCACATTAAAGGATATTGGCGCTTAGATAAAAAGCATTAATTGGGTAATTTGTTTTTTTCGTATTTTCCTGGGCTTTAAGATTTGAATGATATGAATATTTTAAAAGACATTTCCTTACCTGTATTAAAGTTGGCACTCCCTTTAATTTTAATACAAATTTGCCAGGCTTCTTTAGGCGTGATTAATACCATGGTGGCAGGTCGTTATTATTATATCGATCTGGCAGGTGTTGGTTTGGGAAGTAATATGTGGACGCCTGTATTTATTTTATTTACAGGAATTTTATATGTGCTGGTACCTAAAATTTCAGCGATGCAACAGAGCAATTCAAAGGATATTGGTTCGCTCATTCAGCAAGGGAAAAAAGTCGCTTTTTTACTGTCGATATTTGGTTTTGCTCTGATTCAATTGCTGGCATTTCTATGTCCCTGGCTTATTGAAAATCAGCAAGTTGCACAAATTGCCAAACAATATCTGCATTTTATCGCTTTTGGTGCGCCAGGCCTTGTATATATGACGTTATTTCGTTTTATTAGCGAAGGTCATATAGCCACATGCAAATTAAGGGCTACATTTCTTTAAATCCGATATCCAGAGCCTCACAGATGGAAATATTCTGTTGACTTACAATATTCCTGACTTTCCTTTTCAGTACAGACCATGCCTGTTCAATCGGATTCAAATCAGGGCTATATGCCGGAAGGTAGGCGATCCGTACATTATACGTTTCAGCAAGCTGTTCTATTTCCCGGCCTTTATGAATGGATGCATTGTCCAGGATCAAAAGATACCCTGACCCGGGTAAATTCCGAAATAAATAATCAAGCCACCCTGTAAATAAATGTCTGTCACATGAACCCTGAAAAACCAGCGGTGATAGAAAACTGCAGGGAGCACTCGACCTTACCGCACTGATCATACTCATTCTTTTTCCATGACCGCCTGACTTTAAATCCTGACAGCGTTTCCCCTTAAATGACCAGCCATATTCTGCCGTGTCAGTTGTATTGATTCCTGATTCATCGATATACAGAATATTTTCCCTGCCATATTCCTGTTCCCACTGAGGAAGAATCCACTGAAATACGGTTCTGCTTATTTTGCAGGCCTGTCTGTAGAGGAAACTCTTTTTTTATGCGTCCATCCCAGTTTATGAAGCGTTGCCAATATGACATCATAGGAAACTGCATATCCGAACTGGTTTTTAAAGAGTGGAACCAGGTCTTTTGCCTGTGAGAACTTTGTATTTTCAACAAATACTTTGAAAGCAGGCAGATCCTTAATGGTTGAAGGTCTGCCCACATTGACAAGTTTAGGCTGAGCCAGCTGTCCTGTCTGCTGTTCAAGCAGAATCCAGTCATCCAATGTTGTGCGGGCGATATTGAACGTCGTGCAGGTATTCGATTTATGACCACTCTTTCGGTAGAATTCCATGACTTTCCGGCGTAAATCTTCTGAATATATCTTTGGCATATGGATAAGCAATTTAAAGGGGTTTGTCTATTGTAGCTCAAAAAGTGCATCTTGCTATAGTTTGCTCAAACCGATTATGTCGACCTATTTTATTTTACTGATCTGTGATGCTTCACTCTGTGTCGCATTGGTCAATGGCATCGGATTTGTTCCTGAAATGGGAGGGGTAGGTGCAGGACTTGCTACAGCGATCAGTGCTTATATTGCTTGTTTTTGCATGTATCAATTTGTGAGCAAGGCCGTTCCTGAGCTTAAAACCACAGAAGCGAAAGTGAGTTTTAAAGAAAGCTTAAAATTGTTACAGCAAGGTTTACCAATCGGGATTACCCTGGTCCTTCAAATTTTAGCCCTGGCAACACTCGCGTTCTTTGCTTCACAACTTGGCGCGAAAACCATTGCAGCACATCAGATTGTGATTAATATTGCTATGCTGATTATCATGATTCCGATTGCCATTAGCAGTGCAACGACTATTCGAGTCGCTCATTTTTCAGCAACAAACAATCAGCAAGGCAAAATGTCTACGAGCCTTTTTGTGGCTGTGATTACCTTGATTTATGGTGCTGTGATTGCCTGTTTTTTGGTTGGCTTTGCGCAGCAAATTGCAAGTTTATTTACCCAGGATACAGAAGTTTTACAGATTGCTATGGGTTTGATGTTGTTTGTAGCGATTTTCTTGATTTTTGATGCGGTACAAACGGTTGCTTCAGGTGTGTTGCGTGGTTTACATCAGTTTATGCAGCCTTTATTTGTGATTTTGTTTTGCTATTGGTTCATTATCATTCCGATGAGTTATTTCATGGGGGTAAAAGGGTGGTTGCAGGCACGTGCCAATGTGGATGTGATCTGGATGGTATTGATCTGGGGGATTAGCCTGGCAGCAGTTTTATTGACTATTCAAAGTTACCGTTATTTAGCCCGAAAATGAATGAAAGTAATTGAAAAGGATCCAGGGTAATCCCCCCTAAAAATAAAAGGATCTAAAAGTAGAATTTTCTCTTAAAGTACAGGCAGGAGATTTTGCATGAAAATATCACGTTTTACTGACAGTCAGATTATGTCCATCCTGAAATCGGCTGAATCTGGTATGCCTGTCCTGAATTCGCCTGGATACCAGGCATTCAGTATGAAATGGGTAAAATAGTACTGACCGGGCAGGGGGGAAGTGCGTATAATGTGCTGCATCTTGTCGCGCTCATAGCTCAGTTGGATAGAGCACTTGGCTACGAACTAAGGGGTCGGGAGTTCGAATCTCTCTGAGCGCACCAGTCGGATCAATATTTAAAAACCGCATTGAATGCGGTTTTTTATGTCCATTATATTCTTTGGATATTTAAATATGATTGCATTTGAATGAACCGAATATGAACGAAGCGATGGTGTAAATTGCTGCGGAAGCGCTGAAGAAAGTTCTTAATCCAGTGTAATATTCTGCTCATCTGTATTGAAATGTGTTGAATCAGTCTATGTCAGACAGCAAAGCTGCATTATTTTTACGCTATTATCTGAATCTGGATGAGTCTCAGGATGGCTTTAAGCTGGCGACCTCCGGGAAAAAGCAGTTGACCCGGTTTTTTACCCCATTGGTCAGTATTGCCATTGTCCTCTGGGGCTTTTATCTGGGCCTGGCAGGCGTGGGGCGTTATTATGTCATGCTGGGCATATTCTTTTTAATGTTACAGGCGATCATGCGTTATTGGTTATTGCCCATGATCTTTAAGCGTCAGTTTGTCAAATATCAGTTTGGCCAGAGTGAACAGGGCATTGAGTTGTTTCAGGACCATGCAGAACTGTTCAGCAGTGGCCGTCCTAAACAGCGCTTTCATTATACTGAGGTGCAGAATTTTGCAGTGGGTAAACTGACCTATATGATTGAGCTGAAAAATCGGACGGTGGTGATTGTGCCAAAACGTGTGTTTGCCTCGGCAACAGATCAGTATATATTTGAAAATACCTTTAAAAAATAAATGGAAATCAGCATTGCATGACACTGAAATGTCAACAAGCCATAAGGAAAATTTATGAATACGCCTCCATCTAAAATTATTTGTGTCGGTCGTAACTATGCAGATCATGCGCGGGAGCTGGGAAATGAAATCCCGGATCGTCCGGTTTTATTCATTAAGCCACCGAGCAGTCTGGTTGCGCTGGAAGCGGGAATCAGCTGGAACACGGCCTGGGGCAGTTGTCATTATGAATGTGAGCTCAGCCTGCGTATTGACCGGCCTTTGCAAGGTGAAACGGATGCGCAGAAAGCCTTGCAGGCTGTGGGTGCTGTCACGCTGGGGCTGGATCTGACCCTGCGTGATTTGCAGGATCAGTTGAAGAAAAAGGGACAGCCCTGGGAACGGGCCAAGGCATTTGATGGTGCCTGTATGCTGGCAGACTGGATTGATGTCAGTGAGGTAAAAGCCTGGGATCAGCTGCGCTTTAATTTTCAGGTCAATGATGAAATTCGTCAACAGGGGGATACATCATTACTGATTTTTAATATTGCTGATTTATTGGTGGATATTAATCAGGTGTTCTCATTGCAACCGGGTGATGTGATTATGACGGGTACGCCGGCCGGTGTGGCCGCACTGACTTTTGGTGATCAGCTGACCATGACCCTGCATGGACAGACCCAGGACTTTGTATGGAAAACCTTTGTAAAATAAAAATATTTACAGGCTGATCTGAATCAGCCCGGTGGTCTTTATCTGGTTGATAATATCCAGAAAACACAGCAGTGATGCTGTGTTTTTTATTTTTCCTCAAGGATGGTCGACAGAGGAATGGACAGTTTTGCTGCCAGGTACTCATCCGACTCAATCAGCATTGGACCAATATGCTGGACCCAGAGATCATCTGAATGGATATTCTCGACATCCTCACGGCGGGGCAGGGTAAAGGGCAGGGTTTTGTAAAAACTCCAGAAATCGACCTGGTCCAGGTTACGTACCAATACATATTCATTATTTTCAGTGCGTTTAACCAGGTTCTGTTTTTCAAGCATGCTGACATAGGCAGGCCAGCGTCCAATTTCACCACGCCCCAGGATATCCAGCGCTTCTGCATCGGTCACCACTTCGCCGGTCTGTTGTTTCTTATAAAATAATTCCAGGATATCCAGCAGGGTCATCACAGGATGTCGTGTCTGAATTTTCCCGGTATGAAAGGCGGTCAGGGCATAACTGATTTCCACACCCAACAGAACAATATTCCATGACAGGAAAATCCATAACAGGAAAATGGGGACTGCGGCGAAAGCACCGTAAACAAGCTGATAACTGGTGAAATTGGTCATCACAAAACCGAACAGGCTTTTTAATAGCGTAAAGACAGATGCACTGAAAAGAGCTGCAATTGCTGCTGATCTGGCAGGCACTGTCCGGTTGGGAATGGTCCAGTACAGAATAAAAAAGCCCAGCGTGGTCAGTGCAAAGGGAATAATGGACAATAATGCAGTACGGTCCACTTCATAACCTGTAAAGTTATTGCTGAGAATACTCATGGAAGCCAGGGTGGAAGAAATGACAAAGGCGCTGCCCAGTAAAATCGGACCCAGGGAAATAATGGTCCAGTAGCGCATAAACCCGATAATGCCATTGCGGGTTTCCTCAACGCGCCAGATCCTGTTAAACACTGCTTCAATATTGGTCAGCATCATTACGGTTGTGACGAATAGAAACAGCACCCCAATGACGGTTAAATTACTGGAATTCTGAGTGAATGCATTAAAGGCTTTGTCAAAGGCAATGCTGGTTTTTGGCAGAAAGTTGCTGTAAACCAGTTGCTGTAACTGCTGACGGGCAGGTTCCAGTGCTTTAATTGAAGAAATAATCACCAGGAAAACAGTCAGCATGGGTACCACGGCAAACAGCGTGGTATAGGTGAGAGACCCGGCCTGGTCCCTGCAACGGTCTGCCTCAAAACGTTTCAGGACAAACAGGATAAACTGAAACCAGCTTTTGTCATAAAAGGGTAGTTTCTTCAACACATCCATCATAAATATAAAGTCTCTGTTCTTTTATTCATATTGTTACAATTTCAGCCGTTAGCTTAACCAGAAACCAGGAAAAATACCGTATAGTTTTCTTTTTCGGTTATGTCATAACAACTATGCAAGCATATGTACTGGTCTTATATTACAGCAAATCCGGCTCAATTAAGGAAATGGCGCATTTAATTGCCAATGGCATTGAATCCACTGGCCTGGCGGTTAAAATTCGGACGGTACCGGAGATTTCCACGGTAGTCAGGCAGGCAGAGCCGAGTATTCCACAGGAAGGTGATATTTATTGCAGCCTCGGAGATCTGGAAAACTGCTCAGGACTGGCGTTGGGTTCTCCCACCCGTTTTGGCAATATGGCTGCTGAAATGAAATATTTCTGGGATCAAACCTCAGAACTGTGGCTGAATGGCGCACTGCATAATAAGCCGGCATGTGCGTTTACTGCATCGGGTTCCATGCATGGGGGACAGGAAAGTACCGCACTGAGTATGTTTCTGCCGCTGTTTCACCACGGCATGATCATTATGGGCTTAACCAATGCCAGTCCGGCACTGGCCAATACAATGTCCGGGGGCACGCCTTATGGTGCAAGCCATGTCAGTGGTCCACTCAGTGACCGGGGCATCAGTGAGGATGAAAAAGTATTGTGTGAGGAGCAGGGCAGGCGACTCGGTGAAATTATCAGAAAGTTACAGGCATAATTCACTGAGGCGGGCAGACTGAAGACTACAACTGCCCCGCTTTGTTCCGTTGACTGAATATATTGATCTGCGGACTGATCTGAACGAGTGATATTGACTGATTTGCATCAGTATCAGGTTTTGTAACAATGGCCTTTTATCGTCTGATCAGACGCTGATTTGCAGCGAAACTGGCATGATGCCGGATTCTGACATTAAGCCTGTATGTTTTGTTTGAATCGATAGCCGCATTTTAAGCATCGGAAATCCTGAAAAATATTTTTGTCGATCATGACGCCGGCTTTCTTGCCAAAAATATTGCCCACGACACCGCCGGTAATGCCCACACTGATTGCACCGATAAAGGTTCCCACGGTTCCACCGACAATGACTCCCAATGGACCGGCAACCGTGCCAATGGCTGCGCCCACTGAGGCACCGGTTGCTGCACCGCCAACAGTTCCTGCCGTTGTTCCTGCTGCGGTCAGCAAAACCCCACCTGTGGTTCTGAGTAATTGGTCATGATCACGTTTTTCAATTTCTGTGGAACCACATTTTGGACATTGCATAACTTTTTCCATCAACTTTTATCAACGCTCTGTGTTTTGGCGATTTTGCATTATACAGGCTGAAATCTGATTTATATTGACCACAGGAGGTACTTTATTGTTGTTTATTTTTTATTTGTTATTTCAATAAGTGTCTATATTTCATGTGAATAATTCTCTAATTTTGACTTGCTGAAAAACAGATCAGTTTTTTAGTTTGTTTTAAAGCGATAGGTTTGTAAGCCATTTTTCAATCCCACTGGTGTTGGTATAGCTGGATACATTTTTTGAGCTACAATAGGTAAACCCTTTTAGATTGCCTGCTATCATGCCAAAAATATATTCAGAAGATTTGCACCTGAAAGTCAGGAATATTGTCAGTCAGCAGAATATTCCCATCTGTGAGGCTCTGGATATCGGATTTAAATAAATGTAGCTTTTGATTTACATGTGGCTATGCGGGAATGCCGGGTCAATCCCGACTTTTTATTTCATAATCTGTGAAAATTCAAACTCCTGTGGCATGAGGAAAATGTACCAGAATGTCAGCAGAAGTTTTTTAATTTTCACACACATCCAGGTTTATCTAAACTTTGGCTGAATATTATTTTCTTTAATAATTTTCACAATTGAATATAAAACTGAACGTCGTACATGATCATTGTTATATGAACCCTGGTGATCAAAACCTGTCATTTTAAAAACCTGTTTTACACCACGCTGACCCAATGGCGCATAACCAGACTGATAAGGTACCGTACCATCGCCATCTGAGTCTTTATCAGATATTTTAAACGTTCCAAATTTACCACTGGTCAGTCTGATATACCTTAATCCATTATTATCTTTCATATTTCTTTGCATATAGTAACTTGCGCTTTGCCCCATTTTCATCGCATCCCTGGCTACGCCCTGATTATAGGCTTCCACCTCTTGTGCACTCACCCTCGGTAATCTTTTCATTTGCTCAGCGGTTAAACCTCGCAATGCCTGGTCTAAGGTCCATGTCAGTGTCCCAAAACTTGAATGTTTGGGGTCATGCCCATAATTGACATAGGTACATGGATGATATTTATTAATAATTTTATCGTGGAATTCTTTCACTTTATCAATCTTTTTAAAATATACATCTTTTATTCTTTTACCTGGATTTTTACTTTTTACCATCTTAGCAGGATCAATTAGCTCCTCCTTAACCATCTCCCACCAGACACCATCAGCTTTATAAATTTCTTCATAAGGATCATTTTTAGGCAAAGAGACTACATTGGTGTGTAAATCCTTACCATTCATCAAGCCTGAACCATTTAAAAATAACCAGGGTTTACCGTTATTATAGGCCTTACCTGGTAATAGCTCTAAGCCACCAGGGGCATTAGCCAGCACTGCTGTGACATGCTCAGTATTTTTACCCAGTACATAGGCTGGTAAGGCACCCACGTCGGCGGAACCTGTTACAATCCGACGATACGCAGCCGCTGCACCCTCAGCAGGCATTACCCCATGCACCACGCCCGCAATATCAGCACCGCGCAATTGAGCTAACCTCCGTGTAAGTAAACCGCCCATTGAATGGGTGACCACAATAAATTTATGAAATCTTGTACCATACTCCTGTTTAATTTTATCTAACTTTCCAGCAACAATAGCCGCACCGTTTTCACTGGATTGTAGCCAGTTATAGCCCATCGCATACACAGGAAAGTGAAAACTACTTAAATGATCAATATCCTTTTGATCTATCGGTGTAAAACCTTCCTGTGGGTGCCATTTTCCAGATTCTGACTTACTTAACAGACTCTTCCATTCATGTACAAATTCCTGCAATTTCATCTGTTGATACATGCCATACCCTGCCGTAGCCCCACTGAAGTTAGGCGTAGCATCGTCTGCTTTTTTCTCTACCTGAATATTATTTAAGGCAAGATGCAGATAGGTGAGAATCCCACCATAACTATCCCAGTGAACCGTTCCCCAATAGCGCTCTCTAAGTACTTTTTCTGTCAATTTAAGTCGCTGATCAACTTTGATATCTCCATCAAGGTCAACTCTTGTATTTAATGGATCCAGTTCCGTTTGTAAATCAGCAGGAGTTTTTTTCATTTGTGATGTTACGGTATCCACTCGACCAGTAATACCATTACCAATTCTCCAAACTGGTTTCCCTAAATTGGTATTAAAAATATTTGATCCCATAATGCCTGGGACAAAGATAATGGGAATGGTGTCGAGTAATGGAATCTCAACATAGGTGCCTGTTTTATTGGATGTCGGACTGGTTGCTGATATGGCTTGAGCAAGAATATTGTTCGCCATCTTATTGCTCCTTCTTATTATTTGGTGAAATTTGGACGCTGTTTAATACAAAATCATAGAGCTGCAAGGCATTTTTTTGACTTACCGTAGAGGTTAGAGATTCATCATCATGAACTAACTCAGCACTTTCAAAATCAAATTTAATATATGGGTCATTATCATTATTTAAATCACCTAAATATTGCCATGCTCCATCTTCAAACCCTCTTTCAAAATACCCCCGCCGTGATATATGGTTCAGAACTTCTTCGCCCACCAAACCGTTAATGACTTTTTTATACTCTCTTAAGTTCTCAATTTTCATTTTAGCTTTTACAATCCCTGGTAAATCATCTTTATTTTTTTTCATAAGCTCAATCAATGGTACATCCGACTCTAAGCGAACGCGATGATTTATATCCACTCTGACTCGAGGATAGCCAGGAAATCTAAAGTGTAAATATCCTCCTGTAAATGGGATGTTCTTGCTCATATCATCTGCTATAAAAAACTCTTTCCAGCAAAGACCAGCCTGTTCTTCCCCCTTAGATGATCTTATTCTTATACTTTTTAGATTATGTTGTATTTCTGCTATTGCTTCATCTAAAAGATCATTACTTGCACCACTTTTAAAAATAAGAAATTTATTGGGGCGGAGATATAAATAAGCATAAATTTCATAAAGTGATGTAACGTATTTTCCATCTCTAAAAACAATAATATGGCTAATCATACGACCAGTTGGATCTACAGGACCCTGTATTTCCTGTTTTAATAGAACCCCTTCAGTTTCATGAGGTTCATGCTTTAAATATTGAATTTTATCATCAATCAGTTTTTTAAAAGCGTCATAATTTTTTATATCTTCCACAACTTCAATATCACTGCCGTTGTAGTTAAAGTTACTATATTCCACTTCTGTTTCTTTCGGTACAGTCACTTCAATACGACCAAAACATACTTTTTTCGGATTACTATAATCAATCACTTGAATTCCTTCTTTCTGTTTCTCAACATTTGAACAAGCACTGAAAGACATTGTTGTAAATAAACAAAGAATTATACTCTTAAATAATTTCATATATTACATCCCATAATTCTTCCTTATTCAGACGGAAATACTTCAATATTCAGTGCGGCCATTACGTCTTTTGTACAAACATCCGTTTTACCATCCTCACCAGAAACCCCTTCAAAAGCCTGCCCATCTTCCGCCGTGATGTCGGCTTTCAGCCCGGCATTGAGGGCGTGTTCGGCATCAATGCGCTGCAGGAACAGCTGCAGGTTCAGGACCGGGTCTGAGAACTGGATGTGCAGGCTGCGGTTGCGGGCACTCAGCCCGAGCCGGTCCATTTCGGCGTGGATGTGTTGTAATATGAAATTCATTAGCAGAAATTAATTGTTATTCAATGCATTGTCTGCATTATAAAAACAGGATTGGCGTTTTATCCAGCATCATTTTAATTTTAATGGTAATAATTCTTTGCAGACATTTTGTTACAAATAATCACATTCAAAATAGTGTATTTATTTTAATCAGTATTTTATGTATTTCTCTTCTTTCAGCCTGGATTGTATACGCTGTTTTTTCGGACAGGTGGTTTGGAATATAAATCAAAAAATGAGTAAAAGAAATTGTATATTTCAGGTACTGCACCATAACAATATAGTCAAACCACCTAATTATAGTTGGATACATTTTTTGAGCTACAATAGATCAACCCCCTTTAAATTATTGCCTATCAAATGCCAAAAATATATTCAGAAGATTTACGCCGGAAAGTCAGGACTATTGTCAGTCAGTAGAATATTTCCATCTGTGAGGCTTTGGCTATCGGATTTAAAGAGATGTAGCCTTTAATTTTCATGTGGCTATGAGTATATAACGATGCGTAAATCTCTGAAAAATAATCTGACCTCCCCCCCCCAAAAAAAAAGTAGCTACACCCTAAACTGGAGACATGACCTGTTTGTGATTCCTTACAAATTCGCTGGGGGTCATATAACCGAGTGAGCTATGTGGTCTTCTCCGGTTATAATCCTCAGGCCAGGAAGAAATAGTTTTGTGCTTATTCCTTTACAAAAGTGACCAGGCCTTCGGCCAGTGACTCAATCCGTGCCAGTGATTCGACCCGGTAGCCTTGATCCAGTAGCAACTGGCGGCCTGGCTGAAATGATTTTTCAATGACAATGCCAATACCGATCACTTCCGCATTGGCCTGATGAATCAGGTCAGCCAGGCCCAGCGCAGCCTGGCCATTGGCCAGAAAGTCATCAATCACCAGGGCTCTGTCATGTGCGGCGAGGTGCTTCCTGGAAATGGCAATGGTACTTTCGGTCTGTTTGGTGAAAGAAAATACTTTAGAGCGATATAGGTCATCTTTTAGAGTCAGGGATTGGTATTTACGTGCAAAAATAACCGGCACGCCAAGCTCCAGGCCGGCCATCACCGCAGGAGCAATCCCCGATGCTTCGATGGTAATGATCTTGGTAATGCCGGTATTTTTAAAACGACGTGCAAATTCCTGACCAATCTGTTGCATTAATACCGGATCAATCTGGTGGTTTAAAAATGCATCGACTTTCAGAACCTGATCAGATAGGACGATACCTTCATCCAGAATTTTTTGTTCCAGGGCTTGCAAGGGAGAATCCTCCAGGGCGGGGTGCTTTTTCAGGAAAAGCGTATTTTAAAAAGCCCTCGAAAAAATGCAAGTCGAATTTGTACCGGCTACGGATATTTCGCTTAATTTTTATATCCGGTCAGGGACATGCTATATGAGGTTTTTCCATCCTGGTGCGTCATTTTGACTGGCAGATAGTCCAGTTTCGGCGCCAGCCAGAAGACGGAGTTTTTACCGGCTTTATCATGTTTCATGACCACTTTGATGGTATCGAAAGTACCAAAGGCAGTTTTGACCGTTTCATTGCCCTGTTTGACAAATTGTCGGCTCTCCACCTCTTTGGCATCTGCAATCGCATAACCGTTTTTCAATCCACCATTTTTTAAGTCTTCACGGACCTGCAGTTCTGCATTCAGCTCATCCAGTACACCGGCTTGCCACGGAAAAGAACGTGCTTTGTCATCTTTTCGGGTATTGATGGTTTTGGTTGCCGGGTTGAAATTAATGTTCATGGTGCTGTTATGTATCAGCACTTTACTGTTGCGGCTGAAACTATTTGCGCTGATTTTTCCATTGTCAAAGCTGAAACGGCTGGTCTCGCTTGCAGAGGCCAGTGCAGCAGCTTTTGCAGCAAAAACATAAGTCCAGTCATTGCCGTTTTTACTCAGGGTGCGTGTTGCAGAACCTACATTTTTGCCGTTATAGGCAAACTGATAACTGGCCTGAAATGGGCTCATGGCAAGTACATTGCCGGAAACGCCGGCCAATAGCAGGCTTGTCAATATACCGGTCGCCATACGCAGTGTTGTTAAAATATTTTTTGCCATCTGTATATATCCTGTCCTGTGCAATAGCACTGATGTTTTGCAGTCAATGTCTATTATGCCGCTCAAATACGGAGAAAAAATCAGCTTTAAAGTCAAAACTGTATACTTGTGTATCTGTTCTGAGTGGAAAACAGACAGGCGAAAACAGGAGATCAGGCTTGTTTCTGCTGGATTGGCGTGACGGTGGATTCTTCGGTGATGAGCTCACTGTTATCTTCATCATCTTCCTTGAGTGCTGCCCTGGAATTACTGTATTTACCAAAGAGTGCAGTTAAATTGACGTTGCCAATCACCACCAGTTCCGCTTCACGCAGTTCCGCATGATTCACATGGACCTTGCGTAATGTGTCCATAATGGAGCGGTTTTTACCCAGCCAGCGGTTCAGATCCAGATGCAGTAAATCATCTTTGACCTGAATAACCTGGTATTTTTCCAGAACTATGCCCAGTGGATCTTTACGTAATACTTTCTGATAGAAAAACAGGGCACATCTGAAGCCCATTTTCATCCATACATTTTTAAATTGGGCTTCAATCACCTGCGTGTCACTGATCTGTTCAAATACAATCAGCTGCATATCCTTATTCAGCTCCATCTGCAGCAGTTTTAAATCAACAGAAAGAATGGTATACAGCCCTTTCACATTCAGGGTTGCATAGAGTCTGAGCCAGTCATGATGCAGGTCGGCATGCAGATCTTCTAAAATGTTAACGTTATTGGTGACGAAACGTTCAAATGTCGCATTCAGGAAAATCTGGGAAACAGGGAACTCGCGCTCTTCTTCTATGAATCCTTCAGCCTTCTGGTATGCTTGTCGAATACGTCGGGCAATATTGGTAATCAGCATTGGCATAAGTGTTGTTCCGGAGACATCGTGATTTGATCAGGCAGTACTTTTGCCGATTTGTTTAAAATTTTCAAGTCTGGTGATTGCAGTTTAGCAAAATTCCATGCACTATTTTATCAATTTAAAATAACGGTTTCAAAACTTACAGTGGGTCACAGATGAACCGTGAAAATGTCAGAATATAGCTATTTTAAATTATTTTAAATGTTCAGTCCGGGGTGCTTTGTCAGTTTAATGTCATGATAAAAAGTAGAATGAGTGGTCCAGAACAGACAATCCAGTGGTGGCAGGACCCACTGTTTATTGGCGCAGTGCTGGCTGCGGGACTTTTGCATCTTATATTTTTATCATTGCAATTTGCCATGCCCCGGCAGAGTGATGCTGCCAGTAAGGAAATTGCAGTGGCGATTCGCCCGAGTACAGATAAAGTCAGGGACGCTGACTTTCTGGCACAGGCAGATCAGCAGGGTTCGGGAATGTTCAGAAAAATGCATCGGATGTCCAGTGAAATGCCGGCACAGTCTCAGGAGCTGAGTGCTGGAGACCAGCAAATGCAGGCACTGGAAAAAGTACAGCAGCAGCGTGAACTGAAATTTGAAGAAAAAGTACTGATGACGGTGTTGAGTTGGCAGAAACAGGCGGAGCAGAACGAACGGAAAAAGGCCATGGATGAACTGCAGAGTCAGTTTCAGGCCAAAGCTGCCATGGTGGCCAGTCTGGAAGCACAATATCTGCAGAAACAACAGAATTTCAGTCGACAGCAAAAAATTAAAACGGTCGATGGCATTCAGGCCAGACAGGATGCTTCGGCGGGTTATCTGGACAAATTCCGGGAAAAAGTCGAATTATATGGCAACCGCTATTATCCGGAGCAGGCGAAACTTCAGCGGCTGGCAGGTGAGGTCCGGCTGATGGTGATTCTGAACTCATCCGGCGGGATTCGTGCTATTCGTCTACTGGAGAGTTCAGGACATCCCATGCTGGATGAAGCAGCGAAAAATTCAGTGCGCAAAGGCGCACCATTTGGCCGTTTTGACCCGGGAATGAAGGATATTTCCGAATTGCGGATTATTCGGACCTGGCGGTTTGATCCGGCCGAGGCTGAGTTTGAAGTGCATTGATAAATGGATTTTAAGCAGTAATCAATTCATCATCTAAGCATGAGCCTGGTCACGTTCAATATCATCCTGATCATAGGGAAAGACTTTTTCCTGTAAAAGTTAAAGATAAAAATAGCAGGGTTGGACGATCTGTAAAGTGACAATATTTTTGGAGTTTATTTTAATTTTGGGGCTGTATAGGTTCTTAAAACTTCACAGATTTCAACACTAAAGTATTGGTACCATTGACCTTTGCCGAGTTGTTGAGCCACCTGATGTTCAGCATCTTTATGCCAGGCTTGAATACCTTCAAGTGAATTCCAATAAGATAAGGCAATTTCAAAATCATTTTCGGAAATCGCTTCAAATTTCTGACAACTAAATTGAGTTAAGGCTTTTTCATGTAGTTGATTGGCTGTATCAAAGTATTCTTGATCAAGAGATTGTATTTTTGCTTTGAAAATAACGACGTATTTCATATTTTTTAGATTCAGATTTGTATTTGAAGTAGTACTGAATTAGCCCTCTCCCGAAGAAAAGGGATGAGTTTTCATTAAATCAGCTTTCTTTTACAGTATATGGATTTTCAAATCCTAATTTTTTCAAAATCTCTATTTCTAAAGCTTCCATTTCTTCAGCATCTGCATCAGACGTTTCATGGTCATAACCCATCAAATGCAAAGTACCATGTACTAACATATGAGTAAAATGCTCAATCGGTGATTTTTGCTGTTCAATGGCTTCTTGTAAAACCACAGGAGTGCAAATCACCAAATCACCAATCGGCAAAGCATCCAGCATCGGTAAAATTTCTTCTGGAATATCGCTGGGAAATGATAACACATTGGTGGGTTTGTCTTTTTCACGATATTCGAGATTGAGCTTATGACTTTCATCATTGTCGACACAGGCAATCCCGATTTCACAATCTTGATCGACATCGATATAGCGTAAAGTTGTTTCAATGACTTTTTTTAAATAAGCACGTTTGAGCACCAATTCAGGTGCTTCAAACGATTGCTGCAATGACAGACTGAGTTTCAAATCGATTCCTCAGGCATTTCCCTGTTGTCCAGCCTGATGCTGTGCATCGGCAGCGGAATCATTTTCAGAGATCAGTGCGTCCTGGCGGGCTTTGCGTTCAGCGCGCCCTTCGGCACTCAGACGATGTTGTTCACTGTCCCAGCCTTCGTAGGCTTCGACAATTTTCTGTACCAGCTGATGTCGGACCACATCCCGGGAGTGAAAACGGGTGATGTGGATTTCCTTAATCGGTTCCAGTACACGCAGGGCATGAGCAAGACCGGATTGCTGACCACGGGGCAGGTCCACCTGGGTAATGTCTCCGGTAATCACTGCACGGGAACCGAATCCCAGTCGGGTCAGAAACATTTTCATCTGTTCCGGGGTGGTGTTCTGTGCTTCATCGAGAATCACGAAGGCATGGTTCAGCGTCCGGCCACGCATATAGGCCAATGGTGCAACTTCAATAATCTGACGTTCCACCAGTTTTGTGACTTTCTCGAAACCCAGCATTTCGTACAGCGCATCATAAAGCGGGCGCAGATAGGGATCAATTTTCTGGCTTAAATCGCCGGGCAGGAAGCCGAGTTTTTCGCCGGCTTCAACAGCGGGGCGCACCAATAGAATGCGCTGGATTTCATTGCGTTCCAGCATATCCACGGCAGCGGCAACCGCCAGATAGGTTTTACCTGTTCCGGCAGGGCCGATACCAAAGGAAATATCACTTTGCAGAATACGCTGTACATAGCGTTTCTGGTTGGCGCCCCGGGGGTTAATGCGACCCTTACGGGTCTGGAGCCAGACTTCATCAAGACCGGTATGTTCCTGGTCCGGATCAACCTGTAATTCCAGATCGGTCTGGCTGCCCTGAATCATCACATGCAATGTATCTGCGCTGATCTGCTGGGTGTGTTCTGCTTCAGCGTGCAGACGCTGCAACAGACTTTCTGCTCTTTCGACGGCATCAATTTCACCATCGATAAAAAAATTATCCGCCCGCTGGGCGATTTTGACATCTAAACGTTGTTCGATTTGTTTCAGATGATCGTTATAGGCACCCAGCATGCTTTTTAACCGCTCTACTGAAATACCTGGAAAAGCCACTGTACGTCGAATCGCTGCAGTCAAGAGATATCCTTTTTTTAAAAGTTAATTTTATCCCTCTACATTACGCCACGTCAGGCTCCAGATTCAAGAGTTCTCCGTAAACTAAATTCAGGGTCTGAATTGCTGTAATCTCAATGTTTGCAAAGCGTCCGATCCAGTTTGCGTCTCCTGCAAATGTTACTAAACGTGTATTATCTGCTGTTCCGACCAGTAAATCCGGATTTTTCTCTGAGACATTTTCAATCAGCACGCGCTGCGTTGTACCCAGCATGGCATCTGTTTTCTTAATACTGGAGCGTTTGATCCATTGCTGAACTCTGGCCAGCCGTTCTTTTTTCACTGTTTCAGGTGTGTCATCAGCCAGTTCAGCCGCAGGTGTCCCGGGACGTCTGGAATAGATAAAGCTATAGGAGTGATCAAAGTCCAGGTCCTGAATGAAGCGATAGGTTTCTTCAAAGTGTGCGTCCGTTTCTCCCGGGAAACCAATAATAAAGTCGCTGGACAGATGCAGATCCGGGCGGATTTCACGCAGTCGGGAAATTTTGTCAATATATACGTCAATGCTGTGATTGCGTTTCATAGCCTGCAGTACATCGTTTGAGCCACTTTGTACCGGCAGATGCAGATGGGAAACCATTTGTGGCAGATCCCGGTAGCATGTGATCAGCTCATCGGAGAATTCCAGTGGATGTGACGTGGTATAGCGGATACGCCCAATGCCGGGAATTTCAGCGGTCAGCCGCAGTAATTCTGCAAAAGTACAGATGCCGCCTTCAAAGGTTTCGCCGCGGTAACCATTGACGTTCTGGCCGAGCAATGAAATTTCACGCACGCCTTTTTCCGCCAGTCCGGCAATTTCCGCCAGTACATCGTCCAGCGGGCGGGACACTTCTTCACCACGGGTATACGGTACCACGCAGAATGAACAGTATTTTGAGCAGCCTTCCATAATGGAAACAAAGGCCTTGTAGCCTTCGACACGGGGTTCTGGCAGGAAGTCAAATTTTTCAATATCCGGGAAGGAGATATCCACCAGCCGGATTTTTTCCTTTTTCGGTTTTTCAAGCTGATCATGATGCTGATCCAGCATCTGAGGCAGGCGGTGCAGGGTTTGCGGACCGAAAATCATATCCACATAGGGTGCACGTTTCTGGATATTATCGCCTTCCTGAGAGGCCACACAGCCACCGACGCCGATCACCAGCTCCGGATTTTTTTCTTTCAGTTTGCGCCAGCGGCCCAGTTCAGAAAATACTTTTTCCTGGGCTTTTTCACGGATTGAGCAGGTATTCATCAGCAGAATATCAGCTTCGGCGGGATCGGCGGTGAGTACATAACCGTGTGAGTCACCTAAAAGATCTGCCATCCGATGACTGTCATACTCATTCATCTGACACCCCTGCGTTTCGATATACAGTTTTTTGACTGCTGTATCGGCTGGGGTGTGCTGTGGCTGGAGAACAGTTTTTTCTGAGGCAGCTTTGGCACGGGCTGGAATGAAGGTCTGAACCGTCATGAAGGCTCCTGTTGAGATCTAAAGGGGCATATATATTGTTTGAGCTGGGTCAGATTATCGCACAGACTCAATAAAAGCTGCATATTTTACAGTATTTAGTCTCAAAGAAATAATAAATCTCCATACTGTTTTCTGCCGGAAATCAGGAACAAAAAATGTAACTGATTAATGGTGATGAATCATAAGGTTACACAACACAACAGTAGAAATGCGTTAGACTAATTAAACTATATCCAAATCAATACCCATACCGGTAACAGGCAAATGGTCATAGGCACATCATGCAGGATGAAAAAACGGTTGTGAAAAAAAATGTGTTGCAGCAATTAAATCAAAAAAAATTAAGGATTTATTTTTTCAGTCTGATGGCTTGCGGCAGCGTACAGATTTCCCATTCGGCAGAAGAGCAGTTCAATGAAGCATTGCGGGCCGCAGATAATCCGGCATTACTGGAGCAGTACCGGGCTTCCATGCAGAATGATGTGCTTGGTTATTATCCGGCGTACTGGGCCTTAAATTCCAATCTGGGTTTTCAGCCATCGGCCAGTATTACCGCTTTTGCGCAGCGTTATCCCGATTCTGCGATGGCGGAGAAACTGGCGGCCGATTATGTCGAGGAAAAGGTCAAACAGGCTGATTTTGCCAGTGCCCAGCCGGTATTGCCCTATGTGACCAATCCGGATCGGGCTGAAAGCTGTGCAGTGGCTCAGGTGCGTGCCAGAACAGGAGACGCGCTGGTATTTGCAGAGTATAAGGACGTCTGGCTGGCGACTGACTCACAGCCTGAATCCTGTGCAGGTCTGGGCAGAATGATGCTGTCCAGTCCACTGATGACCACGGGAGACCGTCAACAGCGTCTGTATGCACAGCTGCGTGCCGGGCAGGCCGGAGCTGCGATGGCGACAGCACAGAGTCTCGGGCTGAATCTTTCACTGGCGCAGCTGAATCAGATCCAGGCGGGACCATTAAACTATTTGTGGTCTGCGCCTAAAAATAATGTGCAGGATTATGCCTACCTGGTTTTTGCACTCGGTCGTGCAGCAGATAGCGACCTGACTTCTGCCTTGCAGTCGGTGCCTAAGCTGGTACAGGGCGTGCCTGCCGATGTGCAGAAATATATTTATCGGACTGTCGGTTATATCGGCGGAACCACAGTGATGAAAAATAACTTTAACCGTGAAGTGCTGAATAGTTTTGATGCCAGTTACGGGGTGCCTTTCAGCCCGGAAGAGGCTGAGATTTATGCCCGTCAGGCCATCCGCTTTGGTCAGTGGGAAAGTGTGATCCGTGCTGTGGACAGCATGAGCGTGACGCAGAAGCAGGAAGAACGCTGGCAATACTGGCTGGCCCGGGCAATGGAACAGCGTAAGGACAGTCAGTCTGGTAAAGATGCTCAGCAGATCTTTAAACGACTGGCCATGTCCGGTGATGATTACCATAATCTGTTGGCAAAAGACCATCTGGGGCAGCGCTATAATGATTCTCCTGCAAAAGAGCAGCCATCGAGCAGTGATTTACAGCGGCTGGACCAGGACATTCACTTCCGGCGGGCATTTGCCCTGCGTAATATTAATGCGCCGGCAAATTACACCAATCGGGAGTGGAACTGGGCAGTACGACAGGCTTATCTGAAACATGATGATGGTTTGTTATTGGCTGCATCCCGGCGTGCAAGTGATATGGGGTGGTATGATCGTGCCATTTATGCTGCGGAGCGGACCGAAAAGAAACATAATTATCTGTACCGTTATGCAACACCGCATCAGGCAACCGTGGTCAACCACAGCCGTAATGCAGGTATAGACCCGGCCTGGGCATATGGTCTGATGCGCCAGGAAAGCCGATTTGTCGGTTCGGCTCGTTCGCATGTGGGGGCCGGCGGTCTGATGCAGATTATGCCGGGGACCGCGAAACTGATCGCACGGCAAATGGGAGAAACCTATAATCCTGCTGCATTGACTGATGTCAATACCAACATCCGTTATGGGACCTTTTATCTGTCCATGATCCAGAATCAGCTCAGCAACAATCCGGTACTGGCCACGGCAGGATATAACGCCGGTCCGAATCGGGCAAAACGCTGGCAGCCGGATAGTCAGAATCTTTCTGCAGATCAGTATACCGAGTCAATTCCCTTGAATGAAACACGTGATTATGTCAAAAATGTCATGACCAACGCAGCGCATTATGGAATTTTACTGGGGCAGGGGCCTCAGGCCATTGAAAGTCGGATGCCTGTTATTCCTGTGCGTAGTGCACAGTAAGTTTTTTAAATTAAATCAATTCAGTGCCTGAATGAATGAAAGACAGAATATCTCGAAAACTGAACAAAGCCTGGCTGATAGGTGGGGTCGCCTGTGCTGCATTTCCTGTATTGGATGTGCAGGCGAATACTGCCGGAGCACGGTTACAGGGCTATGTCATGCAGGTACAGATGACACCGGCTGTCTGTGCGCTGGATTCAAATAAACGAAAACAGCGTAAATGTCTTGAAGGCTATTCCCTGATTGTGACGGGCTTATCTCCGGAGACCAGTCAGAATGACTGTGCCACGCGTTCCTCTGCGGCACTATCGCCTTTGCAGTCCCGGGTTGTAGCCAAAGTGATGCCTGAAGAAAATGCACGCATACAGCTATGGCACAGTGTTGGAGGCTGTGTTCCCATGAATGCAAGTCAGTATTTCAGAACCGTGACCAATTTTGCGGAAAAACTGAAGATTCCAGCTGATCTGACCGGTTCTGAAAATAAAAACATACAACAGACAGCATTAAGGTCGCAGTTTCTGAAATTGAACCCGGGCATGTCAGGCAACAGTATCCATTTTAATTGCAGTTCCAGCCGTTCCGGTCCCAATACCATACTGACTGAGGTGCAAGTCTGCTATCGGGTGAATGGACGCTACAGGCAGTGTTCAGCACAGGTGGTTTCAAACTGTCCGGATTCCTTCGCAATTCAGGGCGCTTATTGAGCCTTTTTTATTTGTATTTCTCATGACAATTTTGTGGCAATTCATCCTCTTTTACATGCATCTGTCGACGTATTGGAGTACAATCTTTGCCGTTTATGCTAATTCGATTAAATGGAAATTACTGTTTAGTCACATTAACGATCCTCAATTGGAGATAATTACATGAAGCAACCCGTTCGTGTTGCCGTTACTGGCGCTGCAGGTCAAATTGGTTATAGCTTATTATTCCGTATCGCAAGCGGTGAGATGTTAGGTAAGGACCAACCGGTTATTTTGCAAATGCTTGAAATCCCAGTTGAGAAGGCTCAACAGGCGCTGAAAGGCGTGATGATGGAACTTGAAGATTGTGCATTCCCATTACTGGTCGGTATGGTGGGTACAGATGATCCAAACGTGGCATTTAAAGATGCTGACTACTGCTTGCTGGTAGGTGCGCGCCCACGTGGTCCGGGTATGGAACGTGCTGACCTGTTACAGGAAAATGCAAAAATCTTTACTGTTCAGGGCAAGGCCATCAATGATCACGCCAGCCGTGATGTTAAAGTGCTGGTTGTGGGAAATCCTGCCAACACCAATGCCTATATTGCAATGAAATCTGCACCGGACTTAAACCCGGGCCAGTTTACTGCAATGCTGCGTCTGGACCATAACCGTGCGTTAAGCCAGATTGCTGCAAAAACCGGTAAAGCTGTCAAAGACATTAAAAATCTGACTGTATGGGGTAACCATTCTCCAACCATGTATGCAGACTATCGTTTTGCAACCATCAATGGCGAAAGCGTAAAAGACATGATCAATGATCAGGACTGGAACGCCAATGTATTTCTGCCGACAGTCGGTAAGCGCGGTGCTGCAATTATTGAGGCACGTGGTCTGTCGAGTGCTGCTTCTGCTGCGAATGCTGCCATTGATCATATGCGTGACTGGGCATTGGGTACAAATGGCGAATGGGTCACCATGGGTATTCCTTCTGACGGTTCCTATGGAATTCCGGAAGGCGTCATGTATGGTGTGCCTGTGACGTGTGAAAATGGGCGATACACCCGTGTTGAAGGTCTTGAAATTGATGCATTCAGCCGTGAACGCATGGATTCCACTTTAAATGAACTGGAAGAAGAGCGTGCAGCAATTGCTCACCTGTTCAACTGATCTGATTCAGTTACTGCACTGAATTGGATGAGTAAAAAGCACCTCTCAAGAGGTGCTTTTTTTATGCAGAACGTAAAGCAATCAGACAGAGCAGTCTTGAGTGTATTGTTGGGAGAAGTGTTATTGATTTATGGTATTGTCATGCATGATTAAAATTTGAACACAAATTAAAACAACAAAACCGGACTGAAATGCTGTTTTTTTAGTCGGATTTCTTATAACTTAAATGGATGTTGAACAACAGTTTAACTGATAAGGAGAATCTTATGCTCAGGACGAACACTGCATCCATGCAATCACTGTTTGCTCAGCTGGGGCTGCCCAATAGCCTGGCAGCAATTGAACTCTATATACGCACCCATCAGTTACCGGCCAGTCAGTCATTACATGATGCACCCTTCTGGAATAAATCACAGCGGGATCTACTGATCAGTCATCTGATACAGGATGATGACTGGGCCATCTGGATTGATGAGTTAAACCAGCAATTACATCTGGATGCCTGTAAATTCCGTACGGTCTGACCCGGATGCTTTCAGTATTCTTTTCTTTCCTGGACGCAACACTGCATAAAACGACAAACTGAATAAAATGAAGCGCCGTACATAAAAAACTCTCCTGCCACCGGGAGAGTTTTTATGGATTTAATGCAGCCGCTCCTGAATCAGCTGGACAAACCAGGCATCTTCCCTGAAAGCATCAAAGGCAGAGTGTTGTTTCAGTGCGACGGGATCAAACTCTGCAGTCCTGCTGTATTTGGTGAGCCAGTAACGGGTCAGGGCGTTTTCCTGTCTGACCGCACAGGCATAGGCCAGCAGCAGGTAAATATCCCCATGCTCATGGACTGTCATTGGTTTTAGAATCTGTTGGGTAATCAACGCAAAGCGTTGCTCCTGCGTGATTTTAAAATACAGCATATAGGCTCTGGCCAATTGCAGGGATAAATCCACAAACAGGCGTATTGGCATTTCTTCATATTCAAAGCGTGCCTGTTCCAGCAGGACAATACCTTCCTGTAAAAAATGAATCTGTTCCTGGCGTGAATGACTGATGTTGACCAGTTGTAAACGCAGACTGGCGCGCTCCAGTGCAAGTTCAGGTGTGTTGTCTGTCAGATACAACTGGTCTGTTTCGCCAATCCGTGCAATTACCTGTTCAGTATTTTCAAACATAAGCCCTGCCTCGCCTCATTGATGAATATGGCTTTATATGTGGTCAAAAAATGTAATTTAAAGGCAGATCTGCTGTCAAAACAGGGAGCTGCCACTGCGTAACCATGCGGTAATGGATAAGCGTTGATGGCGGGCTTCAATCACTTCGTGCAGTAAATTACTCTGAAACAGGGCAAGACGGTTGGGCTGCGGCTGAATATCATGCCATTGACCCTGTTTATCCTGTAGGTGCAGGGTGCCGCCCCAGTCCTCCTGCCAGTTGTCATGTAGATAATAAACCGTGGAAATGACCCGGTTGTTTTTATGGTGTGGATTATCCCGGTGCCGGGCGTAGAATTCGCCCGGGTGATAGCAGGCAAAATGTGCTTCGACATCCTGAATTCCCAGGTAAAAATACTGATTCAACTGCTGGGACAGTGCTTTTAAAGACTGAATATGTTGTCCGGCCAATGGAAAGCTGTCATTGATCCATAAAATATGATCACTGCGGATATTGCTGACCATGCCATGCTGAATGGCGGCTTGCCGGAAATGACTCAGGCGGGCTGTGCATTCCTGGTTCAGCTGATGCATATAGCTCAGTGAATAGGCATCATCAATGATTGCAACGCCATGCTGCTCCAGTGCTTCAGTGATCTGATCAATATTCCAGCCAGCAGGCAAGAAGGGACCTTCCATAAAATTTCATCAACCGCATAAAAGAAAATTCAGGGATATCTTAGAACAAAGGACAGGCAGTGAAGAATATTTTTTCATGCTAAAATGCAGCTGAATATGAGGAATTAAATTTACAATGAATTATCGTCACCATTTCCATGCCGGCAATTTTGCCGATGTCATGAAGCATGTGCTGTTATTGCAACTTCTGACGCGTTTGAATGCCAAGGATAAACCCTATCGTTATATTGATACACATGGTGGTGCCGGTAAATATGATTTATCCACAGCGGCTGCACAGAAATCAGGTGAGTTTTTAAATGGTATCCATCGGTTGGTCAAACTGAATGATTCAGTTACCCGTCAGGCGCCGGAAGGGGTTCAGCAGTATCTGAAAATTGTGGAGCGGTTACGCAGTGGATCAGGACAGGGCGCATACCCCGGTTCGCCGTGGTTCGCACTGGAAGGTATGCGTGATATCGATCAGGCTACGATTTTTGAAATGCAGCGTGACGTATTTCAGCAGCTGTACATGAATATTCGGGACCGTCGTGCCGGCCTGCATGAGCGTGATGCCTATGAGGGTTTGCTTGGTGTGATTCCACCGAAGGAAAAACGCGGCCTGGTGATGATTGATCCGCCCTATGAACTGGAGCGTAAGGATTTTCCACAGTTGGTTGAACTGCTGGTGGCGGCACATAAAAAATGGCCCACAGGTGTTTTTGCGGTATGGTATCCGATTAAGGATCGCGCCATGATCGAGCGTTTTGAAAAGAAAATGTTTAAAACAGGAATTCGCCGTCAGCTGATTTGTGAAATTTGTGTATGGCCGGATGATACACCGGTCGGATTAAATGGCTGTGGTTTACTGGTAATTAATCCACCGTGGAAATTTTCCGAAGATGCTGATCAGGCATTACAATGGCTCTTTCCACATTTGCGTATGAGTGAAAATGGCGGCCATGCTGCTGTGCGCTGGCTGGTGGGGGAATAAGTCAATGCGCCTGGAGAATCACAGGATCATATATTGGGGTCAGCAGGAATGACAGATACAAACAAACCGCAGGGCGAATCTTCTGTGCATGATGATCACAGTTTTGATGGCATCACCTTTGAGGTGGAAGAAGAGGAACATACCCATGAGGGGGAAAAGGTCAGACGCCGTGGAATTTATCTGTGGCCGAATCTGATTACGACGGCTGCATTGCTGTCTGGTTTTTATTCGATTATTGCCAGTATGAATGGTGATTTTACCCATGCGATTTACGCCATTCTCGTGGCGGCCCTGCTGGATGGGCTGGATGGTCGGGTGGCACGTGCCATTGGTGCGCAAAGTGCTTTCGGTGAACAATTTGATTCACTGTCTGATTTACTTGCCTTTGGTGTCGCTCCGGCAATTCTGATGTACAGCTGGAGCCTGCATGACCTTGGCCGGATCGGGTTGGCCTGCTGCTTTGTCTACACGGCCTGTGCTGCATTCCGGCTGGCGCGTTTTAATGTGCAGATTGGTGTGGTGGATAAACGGTACTTTATTGGTGTTGCAAGTCCATTGGCGGCCATCATCATCATCTCACTGGTTTGGGTGGGACGTGATTTTCCTGAAATTTTTGATTTAAGGGAATTCGGTATTCAGATCGTCAACGCAGTCATTATTGTGGCTGTGGGTTTACTGATGATCTCCAATATGAAATATTATTCATTCAAGCAGGTGGACCGTAAGCGGGTTCCTTTTGCGGTGCTGCCCATTGCCGTTTTTATCCTTGCTGCGATGACCTATAATATCCCTGTGGGCATTCTGGTGATTTCCATCATTTATGCACTTTCAGGATTTGTCACCACATTTTTTGCCAGAAATAAAGTAAAAACATAGAGCATGCAGTAAAAGGAGCCGGGTATGCAGTTGCTGATGAATCTGGAAGATCATGCGAGACAACTGAATCAGGCCCGGCCTTCATTGGAGCTCAGCTGTTCTCCTCCAGGAGGATGGTTTAAAATTGTTTATCAGGGGCTGATTCTACCCGGGCTTGCTGCCCCGCTGCATTATTTCAATTTTCAGACCCTGATGGGGCAGCCGAATATTCCCATATTGCGTAATGCGCAGGCCATAAAAACTACAGCATTGGACACCGCAGCAGTCATCAGCAGTGTCAGCCCTCAGATGACGGGGCATTTTAACTCCTACGGCATTGAAACAGAATGCAGTTTGCAGTGCGAAGAATATCAGTTCGGTGAGCGGGAACGACTGACGGGAACATTTCCTGAATTTACACTGCAAAGACAGGATGAAGAACTCAGTGTTTATTTGAATATCAGGACGCAACCGGTTGTTTCACATTTTTCCAGAATGAAACTGGGATTGTTTGAACACTGGTCTGTGCTGTGTCAGTGCAGGGGTGAAATTACTTACCGGCATCAGCGTTTTCAGATTGATCAGGCCGGGGCTTTCGAATATGCCCGCGCCATTAATATTCCATATTTGCCCATCTGCTTTTTTATTTACCAGATTATTAACCTGAAAGACCAGCGGCAATTACTACTGACCCAGTTAAGAAATAATTTTAATCAGGTGATCCAGTCCAGAATTTATTTGCGGGATCTGAGCACTCAGACATCGGAACTGTTTGATGAACAGGTCTACTTTAAAGTGCATCGTGTGTATCCCTGTGTGACTACACCGAACCGGCAGGATATGTACTTACCGCGCGAATTTGAGTGGAGTTATAGCGATGGAAAGCGAAAAATACAGGTCTGTGGTCAGAGTCGTGGGGATTTTAAATCTGGCCTGACAGCAGGCTATGTCGGGAGTTTCCGTTATCAATTGCAGATAGATGACCATCAGGAGCAGGGTGTTGCAGGATATTGTGAATATATTGATTGCCGTCCGCTGAAGTGGCAGGAAAAAAACAGTAAAGAAAGTAAAATGGCACATCTGGTTCAATCTGCACCGGCAGCATTAAAAAACAAGCAAAAACTGTAAAATGGAACAATAAATAAGCAGTTGCATAAAAAGTCCTGAAACAACGCTTGCAAGGCATTTGAAATGCTCTATAATGCACATCCATTGGCGGTGACCTGATAAAAAATCTGTTGAATAACAGGTAGATGGCTTAAGTGCTGAGTTTTTATCCGGGCTGGGTATTTCTTAAAAACCTGACAGATACCTGTTGACATTTAAGAGATAGCGAGTAATATAGCCGACCTGTCCTGATGCTGCTGAGGCATTGGGTTGATCATTAAGAGCTTATGAAGAACAACTTGTGTGGATTTTCACTGATTGATTGATCGAAATATTATCATTGATTGATTGGTTTAAATTACTCGAAGTTTATTTGAGAGAATTTGTCAGTAATTGATGAGCCGGAATTGGCACCTTGTCTTTAAATAAGGTGCAAAATGATTTTAACTGAAGAGTTTGATCATGGCTCAGATTGAACGCTGGCGGCAGGCTTAACACATGCAAGTCGAGCGGGGGATGTTGCTTCGGCAACTGACCCAGCGGCGGACGGGTGAGTACAACTTAGGAATCTGCCTGTTAGTGGGGGACAACGTTTCGAAAGGGACGCTAATACCGCATACGCCCCAAGGGGGAAAGGATGGGATCACTTGTGACCATTCGCTAACAGATGAGCCTAAGCCGGATTAGCTGGTTGGTGGGGTAAAGGCCTACCAAGGCGACGATCCGTAGCGGGTCTGAGAGGATGATCCGCCACACTGGGACTGAGACACGGCCCAGACTCCTACGGGAGGCAGCAGTGGGGAATATTGGACAATGGGGGGAACCCTGATCCAGCCATGCCGCGTGTGTGAAGAAGGCCTTATGGTTGTAAAGCACTTTAAGCGGGGAGGAGACTGCATTGGTTAATAGCTGATGAGAGTGGACGTTACCCGCAGAATAAGCACCGGCTAACTCTGTGCCAGCAGCCGCGGTAATACAGAGGGTGCGAGCGTTAATCGGATTTACTGGGCGTAAAGCGTACGTAGGCGGCTGATTAAGTCGGATGTGAAATCCCCGGGCTCAACCTGGGAATTGCATACGATACTGGTCGGCTTGAGTATGGGAGAGGATGGTAGAATTCCAGGTGTAGCGGTGAAATGCGTAGAGATCTGGAGGAATACCGATGGCGAAGGCAGCCATCTGGCCTGATACTGACGCTGAGGTACGAAAGCATGGGGAGCAAACAGGATTAGATACCCTGGTAGTCCATGCCGTAAACGATGTCTACTAGCCGTTGGGGCCTTTGAGGCTTTGGTGGCGCAGCTAACGCGATAAGTAGACCGCCTGGGGAGTACGGTCGCAAGACTAAAACTCAAATGAATTGACGGGGGCCCGCACAAGCGGTGGAGCATGTGGTTTAATTCGATGCAACGCGAAGAACCTTACCTGGCCTTGACATACTAAGAATCCCGTAGAGATACGGGAGTGCCTTCGGGAATTTAGATACAGGTGCTGCATGGCTGTCGTCAGCTCGTGTCGTGAGATGTTGGGTTAAGTCCCGCAACGAGCGCAACCCTTTTCCTTACTTGCCAGCATTTCGGATGGGAACTTTAAGGATACTGCCAGTGACAAACTGGAGGAAGGCGGGGACGACGTCAAGTCATCATGGCCCTTACGGCCAGGGCTACACACGTGCTACAATGGTCGGTACAAAGGGTTGCTACACAGCGATGTGATGCCAATCTCAAAAAGCCGATCGTAGTCCGGATTGGAGTCTGCAACTCGACTCCATGAAGTCGGAATCGCTAGTAATCGCGGATCAGAATGCCGCGGTGAATACGTTCCCGGGCCTTGTACACACCGCCCGTCACACCATGGGAGTTTGTTGCACCAGAAGTAGCTAGCCTAACTGCAAAGAGGGCGGTTACCACGGTGTGGCCGATGACTGGGGTGAAGTCGTAACAAGGTAGCCGTAGGGGAACCTGCGGCTGGATCACCTCCTTAACGAAAGATTGACGATTGGTGAGAATTCACAACAGGTTGTTCTTCATGACGATGTATCTGAGGGTCTGTAGCTCAGTTGGTTAGAGCACACGCTTGATAAGCGTGGGGTCACAAGTTCAAGTCTTGTCAGACCCACCACTACTGACGAAGTACGGAAAATCAGACACATTGACTTATTGATAAGTCGGGGACTTAGCTTAGTTGGTAGAGCGCCTGCTTTGCACGCAGGAGGTCAGGAGTTCGACTCTCCTAGTCTCCACCACTGATTACAAACTGAGAGATTACAGAATTTAATGAACATTCAGTTTATTAACTTCTGTGATTCATCACGGATACCTACCTGCTGACGAGGCGGTATGGAATCATTAACAGCATATATTTGAGTTGAAATAATTGTTTAGCTTATTTTATGAAGTTTTAACAGAGAACTGTTGATGCTGAATGAAATGAGCACTAGCGAACAAACTGAATCAAGCGTTTTGGTATATGAAATTGATTGAAGCTGTACAGTGATTGAATTCACAGTACTTCAGACTGTAGGGGATTGATGAGCAATCATTGTCCCTGTCTTATTACTCCTTGTAGGTAATAACGACTGTTTGGGGTTGTATGGTCAAGTAATTAAGTGCATGTGGTGGATGCCTTGGCAGTCAGAGGCGAAGAAAGACGTGACAGCCTGCGAAAAGCTCCGGGGAGGCGGCAAATATCCTTTGATCCGGAGATATCTGAATGGGGAAACCCACTTACCATAAGGTAGGTATCGCATGATGAATACATAGTCATGCGAGGCGAACGGGGGGAAGTGAAACATCTCAGTACCCCCAGGAAAAGAAATCAATTGAGATTCCCTGAGTAGCGGCGAGCGAACGGGGAACAGCCCATAAAGTGATGCATGTTCTAGCGGAATGCTCTGGGAAGAGCAACCACAGAGGGTGATAGTCCCGTACACGAAAGGGCATGCATGATGAAGACGAGTAGGGCGGGGCACGAGAAACCCTGTCTGAACATGGGGGGACCATCCTCCAAGGCTAAATACTCCTGACTGACCGATAGTGAACCAGTACCGTGAGGGAAAGGCGAAAAGAACCCCTGTGAGGGGAGTGAAACAGATCCTGAAACCGCATGCATACAAGCAGTGGGAGCCGACTTGTTCGGTGACTGCGTACCTTTTGTATAATGGGTCAGCGACTTATATTCAGTAGCAAGGTTAACCGTCTAGGGGAGCCGTAGGGAAACCGAGTCTTAATAGGGCGCATAGTTGCTGGGTATAGACCCGAAACCAGGCGATCTATCCATGAGCAGGCTGAAGGTCAGGTAACACTGACTGGAGGGCCGAACCCACTGTCGTTGAAAAGCCAGGGGATGACTTGTGGATAGGGGTGAAAGGCTAATCAAGCCTGGTGATAGCTGGTTCTCCCCGAAAGCTATTTAGGTAGCGCCTCGGACGAATACCACAGGGGGTAGAGCACTGTTTCGGCTAGGGGGTCATCCCGACTTACCAAACCGATGCAAACTCCGAATACCTGTGAGTACTATCCGGGAGACAGACTGCGGGTGCTAACGTCCGCAGTCAAGAGGACAACAATCCAGACCGCCAGCTAAGGCCCCAAAATCATGGTTAAGTGGGAAACGATGTGGGAAGGCACAGACAGCCAGGAGGTTGGCTTAGAAGCAGCCATCCTTTAAAGAAAGCGTAATAGCTCACTGGTCGAGTCGGCCTGCGCGGAAGATGTAACGGGGCTAAAACCATGTGCCGAAGCTGCGGATTTGACTTATGGTCAAGTGGTAGGGGAGCGTTCTGTAAGCTGATGAAGGTGTGTTGAGAAGCATGCTGGAGGTATCAGAAGTGCGAATGCTGACGTGAGTAACGATAAAACGGGTGAAAAACCCGTTCGCTGAAAGACTAAGGGTTCCAGTCCAACGTTAATCGGGGCTGGGTGAGTCGACCCCTAAGGCGAGGCCGAGAGGCGTAGTCGATGGGAAACTGGTGAATATTCCAGTACTTCTGTGTAATGCGATGAGAGGACGGAGAAGGTTAGGTCAGCCTGGCGATGGTAGTCCAGGTGAAAGGTTGTAGGCATGTATCCCAGGCAAATCCGGGGTGCTTTATGCTGAGAGCTGACATCAAGTAAGTTTTACTTACGAAGTGGCTGATACCCTGCTTCCAGGAAAAGTCTCTAAGCTTCAGTTACACAGGAATCGTACCCGAAACCGACACAGGTGGTCAGGTCGAGTAGACCAAAGCGCTTGAGAGAACTCTGCTGAAGGAACTAGGCAAAATGGTACCGTAACTTCGGGAGAAGGTACGCTGCTGACGGTGACGGGACTTGCTCCCTGAGCTGTTGGCAGCCACAGAAACCAGGCCGCTGCAACTGTTTATTAAAAACATAGCACTCTGCAAACACGAAAGTGGACGTATAGGGTGTGATGCCTGCCCGGTGCTGGAAGGTTAATTGATGGGGTCAGCGCAAGCGAAGCTCCTGATCGAAGCCCCAGTAAACGGCGGCCGTAACTATAACGGTCCTAAGGTAGCGAAATTCCTTGTCGGGTAAGTTCCGACCTGCACGAATGGCATAATGATGGCGGCGCTGTCTCCAGCAGAGGCTCAGTGAAATCGAAATCGCTGTGAAGATGCAGTGTACCCGCGGCTAGACGGAAAGACCCCGTGAACCTTTACTGCAGCTTGACACTGAACTTTGACCTTATCTGTGCAGGATAGGTGGGAGGCTATGAAGATTGGACGCCAGTCTGACTGGAGCCATCCTTGAAATACCACCCTGGTAATGTTGAGGTTCTAACTCTGTCCCGTTATCCGGGACGAGGACCGTGTCTGGTGGGTAGTTTGACTGGGGCGGTCTCCTCCTAAAGAGTAACGGAGGAGTACGAAGGTGCGCTCAGCGTGGTCGGAAATCACGCGTAGAGTATAAAGGCAAAAGCGCGCTTGACTGCGAGACCCACAAGTCGAGCAGGTACGAAAGTAGGTCTTAGTGATCCGGTGGTTCTGAATGGAAGGGCCATCGCTCAACGGATAAAAGGTACTCTGGGGATAACAGGCTGATACCGCCCAAGAGTTCATATCGACGGCGGTGTTTGGCACCTCGATGTCGGCTCATCTCATCCTGGGGCTGAAGCAGGTCCCAAGGGTATGGCTGTTCGCCATTTAAAGAGGTACGCGAGCTGGGTTTAGAACGTCGTGAGACAGTTCGGTCCCTATCTACCGTGGGCGCTGGAAATTTGAGAGGATCTGCTCTCAGTACGAGAGGACCGGAGTGGACGAACCCCTGGTGTACCGGTTGTGACGCCCGTCGCATCGCCGGGTAGCTATGTTCGGAAGGGATAACCGCTGAAAGCATCTAAGCGGGAAGCCCACCTCAAGATAAGATTTCCCTTGAACTTTATGTTCACTAAAGATCCGTTCGAGACCAGGACGTTGATAGGCTGGATGTGGAAGCACGGTGACGTGTGAAGCTGACCAGTACTAATTGATCGTGAGGCTTGACCATACAACACCCAAGCGGTTGTTTATGAGGCATTGATTGATTTCATGAAAAGGATCAAAGTTAATTGATTCAGTTAAAAAGCCGGATACAATATTCAACTCAGATATTCTGTTAATACTCTTTTGGCTGAAAGCTGTGGCATTTAAATAAGACCGCAGTGAGTATCCATAACAGTTGTGCTGGCGACCATAGCGAGAGTGAACCACCTGATCCCATCCCGAACTCAGAAGTGAAACCTCTTAGCGCTGATGGTAGTGTGGGGTTACCCATGTGAGAGTAAGTCATCGCCAGCTCATTATTTAAACACCCCGATCTCTAACCAGATTGGGGTGTTGCTTTTTGGGTGTATGCAGGATCGAAACAGGGAAAGAAAAATAACAGAGTAGTTTAGTTAAAATATATCTAATAAATTATCGGATATAAAAAGAAAACCCCATCATCCTGATGGGGTTTTCTTCGTATTGGTAAGAATGTAATGTTAAAAAATAGTGACTATGGGTTTTATTTATTGCTGTATGGGTTCTGCTCATGCGGTAGATGATTTATCTCTCCTGTGTTGTCCGACAAGATCAGCGTTTAAATGAATTACAGAAGCAGCAATTGGATGAGCGGAGGCTCTTGTCGCCTCAGAAAAAGCAACAGTATAGCCTTGAAAATATTTTGGTTTTTGAACAGCCGTGTTTTGAAATTAAACAACTGGAATTTATAATCAATGATCCCGTACACGATGAAAATTTATCAAAATTTAATGCATTTCAAAAACCAATAGTACCCGTGTTCAGCTCACGGAACTTCCTGCCAAATTAAAAGCAGATTATATCAATGTTAAAGCGGATGATATCCGTTTAGTGGGAACTGAATTTAATTACCTGCAGGGTGCCACCATTGAAGCAGGTCAGCCCCTGTCCTTGTTTGGACTGCCACCACTCTCCTGGACAAATATCGTCTATTATTTGGACTGCCACCACTCTCCTGGACAAATATCGTCTATTATTTTTGCATAGGAGAGAACATTATGAGCGGACAACGATACACCCCGGAATTTAAAGATGAAGCTGTTAAATTGATTACTGAACGTGGATATTCTGTCACTGATGTCGCAGAACGTTTAGGGGTATCACAGCACAGCATTTATAAATGGCTAAAGGCAGTACAGCCTTTACGCAGCAACCCGGATGAACATGAACTGCTTGAGGCAAAGAAAGAAATCCTGCGTCTTAAAAGTCAGCTTAAACAGACTGAAGAGGAACGGGATATCTTAAAAAAGGCCGCAAGGTACTTTGCAAGCCTGCCCGAGTAAAGTATCAGTTTATTCTTGAATACAGCCATCAATTTAAGATTAAAACGATGTGTCGGGTTCTTGGGATTGCCCGTGCTGGCTATTACGTTTGGTTGCATGAACCTGAATCAGGCAGGACTATTGAAGATAAGCGATTATTACAGCTCATCCGTTCTTCTTATGATGCCAGTTATGGCATCTATGGTTATCGTCGCATCACGCTGGATCTTAAAGAGCTGGGTGAAAGCTGTGGACCTAATCGTGTGCTGAAGATCATGAAGAACAATGGTATTACCGCTGTTCGAGGATATAAGAAGCATAAAAGCCATAGTCACGGTCGTCCTCAGATTGTTCCACCAAACCATTTAAATCGAGAGTTTGTCGTAAACACACCTGACACCTCCTGGGTGACTGATATAACTTACATTCGCACCTGGCAAGGCTGGTTATATCTGGCTGTGGTTCTTGATTTATATTCGAGAAAAGTTATCGGTTGGTCAATGAAACCTACGCTTGCCAGGAATATCGTATTGGATGCGCTTTTAATGGCAGTATGGCGACGCAGACCCAATGAACCTGTGATCATACACTCAGACCAGGGCTCACAATACAGCAGCGCAGACTGGCAGAAATTCTGTCAGAAGCATAATTTGGTTCCGAGTATGAGTCGTCGCGGAAATTGCTGGGACAATGCCGTTGCTGAATCCTTTTTCAGCAGCCTGAAGAAGGAAAGAATTAAAAAGAGAATCTATAAAACTCGAGAAATGGCCCGTGCAGATGTGTTTGATTATATCGAGATGTTTTACAATCGAATCAGACGTCATTCGCATCTTGATGGGATGAGCCCAGAAGCATTTGAGGCAGCTTCAAAATGAGGCTGTCTCGTGTCCAGGATACTGGGAGCAGTCCAATTTTTGCATAGGAGAGAACCTTATTGTAAGTTGAAGGAGGTTTTAATGATAAAAAGAGTATATTTGATATATTATTGATAACAAAAGAAATATTTATACCTGAAGGTGCAGTGACATGAATTTATATCCAATACCTGTTGAGTTTATTGATCAAACAGTGAATCTTTCGTGGTGTGATATCAAATGGGGTTATGAAAATAATCTGATTACTTCAGAAGTAGCAATAAAAAAAGCAGAAAAAAATGTATTAACAGGGAGCTATACTAAAGCTGAACTTGAACTATCATTTGTTATACCGAATGAATTAAATTATATGCCCTCTTTTTTTAATGAATTATGTCCGGATTTTAAAGAGGGGGAGGTTTTGATAATTAAACAAAAGTGGCTTTATCTAATTCTTGGCTGGCTTTGGATTAATCGCGCTGGCTTTGAAGATCCATTAACTGAAGTTGAAACCATTTATGCTGATTTTGACTATCCTTCCGAAATAGAGGGTTTTATTAAATATATGCCTCCTACTGATGGGTACAACCCATCAATACATTCGCATATGGAAAATATTAATCATTTAATGAATAATTGGGAAAACTATTTAAAAAAGAGTGCTGTCACATTCAAATAGATGCATTGTGTCAGATTAAGTCGGAACTAATACATATTAAGCTACTCTTGATTTCCACCTTTACAAAAATCAATATGTTTTAACTCGTCTGGAATTAAATCCGGTCTTTTACAAAAAACCGTTCCTATAGCATTGTTTAAGTCTGTTACAGCATAAGCAATTTGCAGACGGATTTCTTTCTTCTCATTCTGAAGTTCATCGCAGTGATTCAAAGAAATCATTATTTTCTCCAATTCACTAATAGAAGAATAAAGATTACGTACAATGTCTTCGGATAATAGTTCCATAAATTATAAAACCGATTTAATTCTGTCAAATAATGATGCTGGTTGACCAGGGGGAAAACCACTCTCTGTAAAATTGAAATTTGCCTGCATTCTTAAAACTAATCCTTCTTGCACTGCCGCTTTTGAGTAAAAATATTTTAGAGCGAACTATCTGATTATTTTAGCAAGGATCATTCCATGTAAAATAGAAAAATCAGGCCCAATCTAAATAGTCTTCACCATTCTTTTTCTGCCATTTCCAAACAGGAGAAATGGACAAAATTCTGGCTCATAAATTACCAACCATGTACTCCCATATTTAAAACATCTCCCTCTGATTCAGGAAATATTTTTCTAAACCGATTTGGCTGTTCACTAATAGAAATATCAACAACAATTGGATAAGAAATACTATATTACCTAAGCTCCTTAGGCTGGACCAGATGCTACTTAAGCCATGCCCTTTCGGGCCATAAATTATTCTTCTATTAAGAATGTTGATGATTTCTTTCATCTGTGGATTGTCGTAGATTAACTGTTCTTATGACAAAGTTTATAGCGAAAGAATAAAACGGCCAGAATGTAGTTTACATGACCGTTTTTATTGTCATCCGGGTTTTAAAAAATATGCTGTAGGGCATTCCATAAGATCAGTAATACAATCAGTGCAACTACGGGCTCAGCAATTTTAGACCAGACCGGTTGTTCAGGTTGAAGCACTTCATCTGCAGCATGATGAGTTTCGCTGTGCAGATCAGGCTGTTGATTAATCATCTGATTAAATTCCTTCATGCTTTCATCGAGTGACAGTTCTTCTGTAACAACAGGCTGAGAACCAATCAGTTCAGACAGTTCATTGGTTGACCAGACCCAATCACCGGCCTGGCCGGATAAATGTTCGATTTGTCCCAATAGCAGCTCCCGCATGCCATTCTGACCGAAATGTCCGGTTTCATCCAGTTGCTTCAGTTCTGCAAATTGCAGGCTCAGTATTTCAGTGCTTGCCTGCTCCAGTTCGGCTTTTGGCAGGCTTGATTCATTTTTGCCGGATGTGGTTAAGTGCCTGGCAATTTCCTGAATATACAGATGATCCTGGGCATGAATTTCCTGATATATCCGCGTGTCATCTTTTCGCCATAGGGTAATGAGTCTTCCAAGGCTCAGTGCATTAATTTCTGAAAAATAATGCTGACGATCTTCTGCCGAATACTGACTGAGGAGCTGAGGCTTTTGAAGCTTAATCTGCTCAGTAAAATATTGCACTAAATCAAAAGCCATAAATTGCTTCCTCTCCCACCTTTAAATTAATCCAGAATTCTTAAACCTGGATTTTTCTTTGGTTTTTCTGGTTCCTGTGATTCTCTGGCCGTTTCTTTTAAAGGCTGATCAGATTGCACATTAGCATATTCTTCAGGGTCAAAGAACATTCCCTGACCATTTTCACGGGTGTAGATCCCGAGCAGGGCATCCATTGGTACAAAAATTTCTCTGGGAATACCACCAAAACGTGCCGAAAAACGAATGGCTTCATTGCTGATATGCAGCTGATGAACGGCATGAGGTGCAATATTCAGAACAATCTGGCCATCCTGTACAAATTGAGTCGGGACATCGGTATAGGGGCGTGTTGCATCCACCAATAGGTGAGGGGTTAAGTTGTTATCGCAAATCCATTCATATATTGCGCGTGCAAGATATGGGCGAGTCGGACTTAAATTCAGTTCTTGTTCAGCCATCGAAAAGTACTCTATTGATTTGCCAGAAGTTCACTATAACGGTTTTTTTCCTGAAAAGTCATCGACTTTATAAATGCAGGGCGGTTAAAAATACGTTGACAGTATAGCAGAATCGGACGGCTCTGCTGACGGGGTAACTCAACTCCCATCTTTTTTAACCGTAGGAAAACCGGTGCCAGCATGCAGTCCAGGATATTCAGGGATTCAGACATGAAATAGGGATAATGCTGAAAAAGTGGTGTCAGGGAAATCAGTGTATCCCTGAATTGCTGTTGTGCTTTTTTTTGCTGGTTTTCATCCAGGCTGTCCGGATGCCGTAACATCAGATCAGCGAGTTTCAGCCAGTCCTGTTCAAAACGCCAGATATACTGGCGTTGTTCCGAACGTGGCGCAGGAGCATCTGCATAAAGCTTGTTCTGACGATAACGGTCGTCCAGGTATTCAGAAATAATGGCGGCATTGTATAGTTTTAAGTCATTTTCAATCAGCATGGGTAGCTGATTATAGGGATTCAGGCTGGCCAGATCTTCATCGCCTTCTTCTGCAATAATCAGGGTGTATTTAATTTGTTTCTCAGCAAGAACATAGCGGATCCAGTGTGAACGGAAGTCATCTGCATGACTGTAAAGTGTGATTCCCTGATGAGGTGTATTTTCGGCAGACATATTCCAGGAACTGAGCGGCGTAATAGCACAGGATACTAAAATTACAGATTAAAATCACGGTGCCAGTCGGGAAATGTTGTAATCAGGGTACTTGAGAGGGTGGATCTGCAATTCTACTGCGGATATTAAAAAACCCCGGAAAATCCGGGGTTTCTGGTACACCTTCGCTAAACGGATTAACGTTTAGAGAACTGAGGACGCTTACGTGCTTTACGTAAACCAAGTTTCTTACGTTCAACTTCACGGGCATCACGGGTAACGAAACCAGCCTGACGCAGTGCAGGTTTCAGAGTCTCGTCAGCAGCAATCAGCGCACGGGTAATACCGTGACGAATCGCACCAGCCTGACCACCGATACCACCACCGGCAACGGTGATGTAAAGGTCATATTTTTCAGTTGCGTCTAAAAGCTCCAGTGGCTGACGGACAACCATGCGGGCAGTTTCACGACCGAAATACTGTTCAAGTGTACGGTTGTTGATGACAAGTTTACCTGTACCGGCTGATAGGAAAACTCGTGCAGTTGCGGTCTTACGGCGACCTGTACCATAATTAGTAGCCATGTGCTGTATCCCTTAGATGTCCAGAATTTGTGGCTGTTGAGCAGTATGAGGATGCTCAGTACCAGCGTACACTTTCATTTTTTTGATCATTGCATAACCAAGAGGACCCTTCGGTAACATACCTTTAACAGCACGCTGAAAGATTTCTTCCGGTTTGTGGGCAACCAGCTTTTCAAAGTTGGTTTCACGGATACCACCAGGGTAACCCGTATGGCGGTAGTATTTCTTATCCAGTGATTTGTTACCAGTCACATGAACCTGTTCAGCATTGATCACCACGATGTAGTCACCGGTGTCAACGTGAGGGGTATAAGACGTTTTGTGCTTACCGCGTAAACGGCGAGCGATTTCAGTCGCAAGACGACCTAAAGTTTTGCCAGAAGCGTCAACAACATACCAGTCGTGTTGAACTTCAGCTGGCTTAGCGCTGAGAGTTTTCATTAAACCACTACCTATTATAGTTGGTTTGGACGATACAATCTGTCCAAACAAAAAGGAGAGCGAATTCTACCCGAAAGACGGCTGAATCACAATCGAAATATAAAATTTCAGGTGCGCCATTTTATCCGATTCTGCCCGGAATGTGAAGTGTTGCTGCGGTATTCAGGGAATATCATGTGCGTATGCTGAGGATTGGCCTGAAAATGAAAGATTTACAGTAAATTGCCGATGAGCTGCGGATCTGGATGTATAATTGACAGATATCTTTTGTTCAGAACCTCACATGCTGCCTTTGTATATTACGAGTGGTGAACCTGCCGGTATTGGTCCGGATATCTGTTTAAGCCTGGCTGAACGTATGGATCTGCGGCCTGTGGTGGTGCTGGCCGACATGCAGATGCTGGGTCGGCGTGCTGAAATGCTCAGACAGCCGATTGAGCTGATTGAATATAGGGGCCAGACGGATGCAGCTGCTTCGGGACAGCTGTATGTGGAGCATATTGCCCTGAATGAAGATGTGGTGCCGGGCAGACTGAATGCCGGGAATGCCGGTTATGTCATTGAACAGCTGCGTCGTTCAGCCGATTATGCCATGCAGGGGCGCAGTGCCGGTGTGGCCACTGCTCCGGTTCAGAAATCGGTGATCAATGATGCAGGCATCCATTTCAGCGGACATACGGAATATTATCAGCAATTTGCCGGTGTGGAACGGGTGGTGATGATGCTGGCAACCCGCACTTTAAGGGTTGCCCTGGTCACCACTCATCTGCCGCTGCGTGAAGTGCCGGACGCGATTACAGCACAGCGGCTGCATCAGGTGATTGATATTCTGATTCATGACCTGAAAACAAAATTTAAAATTGAGAATCCACGGATTGCTGTTTGTGGTTTAAACCCACATGCCGGTGAAGATGGCTATCTGGGCCGTGAGGAAATTGAGGTGATCAATCCGGTGCTGCAGCGTTATCGGGCGACGGGAGTCAATATCAGCCTGAGTCTGCCCGCCGATACACTGTTTACACCGGAGCATTTAAAGGGCGCGGATGCGGTATTGGCAATGTATCACGATCAGGGCTTACCTGTGTTAAAATCACAGGGCTTCGGTGAAGCCATTAATATTACCCTGGGTTTGCCATTTATCCGCACCTCTGTCGATCATGGCACGGCACTCTCCCTGGCAGGCAGTGGACTTGCAAAAAGTTCCAGTCTGCATGTCGCTGTGGATGCAGCACTGAATCTGGCGCGTCAGTAATCTGGCCGGACCATCACTTCATACTGGAAATGTTTTATGTATCAGATTAATGCCCTGAACCCAAAAGAAGAGGGGCATCAGGCTCGAAAACGATTTGGTCAGAACTTTTTGCATGATCAGCGGGTGATTGCAAAAATTGTGCGTTCGGTGAATCCTCGGGCTGGAGAAAATATTGTTGAAATCGGACCGGGACTGGCAGCACTGACTGCTCCGTTAATCGGGGAATGTGATGCGCTGACTGTGGTGGAGCTGGACCGTGATCTGGCTGCCGGCTTGCCGGGGCGTGTGCCGTATCCGGAGCGTCTGAGCATTATCGAAACTGACGCACTGAAATATGATTTTACTGAACTATTTCAGGAAGGACGTCCTTTACGGGTGGTGGGTAATTTACCCTACAATATTTCAACTCCGCTGTTATTTCATCTGCTGGCGTTTGGTGACAAAGTCAGGGATATGCACTTTATGCTGCAAAAAGAAGTGGTGGACCGCATTACCGCACAACCGAATACGAAGGAATATGGGCGATTGTCGGTGATGATTCAGTATTTCTGCAAACCGACATTTCTGTTTGAGGTACCGCCTGGCTCTTTTAATCCGCCACCGAAAGTGACATCTGCGGTATTTCGACTGGAGCCCTACGCAGAAAAACCGATTGTGGCAAACAATGAAAAAGCACTGGCCCGGCTGGTCTCGCATGTGTTTACTCAGCGCCGCAAAACTCTGCGCAACAGTCTGAAAGCGATGCTGGTGGAAGATGGCTTTGAGAAAGCAGGTGTGGATCCGATGGCACGTCCGGAAACGTTAACCCTGGCTGAGTTTGTCTCCCTGTCAGATCAGATGGTGATGGGGCAGGTGGGATAAAATGGCACGCTATAATTATGTGATTGGTGACATACAGGGCTGTTTTGAGGCGCTTAAGGCCCTGCTGAAGCAGATTCAGTTTGATGCGGATCAGGACTTCATTTGGTTTGCCGGGGACCTGGTGGCACGTGGGGAGAACTCACTGGGGGCATTGCGTTTTATCAGGAAGCTGGTGGAAGCCGGTTCTGCCGCCACGGTACTGGGCAATCATGACTTAAATCTGCTGGCGTGTGCACGTGGAATTAAGCCTGTCAAAGCCAGGGACAAAACCCAGGAAGTAATTGATGCAATTGACAGTGATGAACTGATTGACTGGCTGCGTAAACAACCGCTGTGTTTATTCCCGGATGAGCAGACTATTTTAACCCATGCCGGTATTCCCTGCATCTGGACCGCAGAACAGACGGCAGGTTTTGCCGGGGAAGTTGCAGACGTACTGGCAGATGATGATTTTACGGTTGTGGATGATTTTCTGAAACAGATGTATGGCGCAGAGCCTGATCTGTGGTCGGATGATTTAACCGGCAATACCCGATTGCGGGTGATCACCAACTATCTGACCCGTATGCGTTTAACCGATGAGGCTGGCCGTCTGGAATTCAGTTTTAAAGATGAGCTGGATGCACCGATGCCGAAAGGTTTTCAGCCCTGGTTTGAATATCCGTCAAAAGCCGCTGAGACGCATCAGATTATATTTGGACACTGGGCTGCACTTCGGGGTAAAACCATCAGTCCGAACATTCAGAATGTCGATGGTGGGGTTGTGTGGGGCAATCAGCTGATTGCCTGGCGTCTGGAAGACCGGCAGCTTTTTCAGGTGGATAATCCTGTCCTGCAGGATATATCCAGTGGGAATGCCGTTTAAACACCAGCACCACGATGTTGAGGCACTGGCTTTGGATGGACTGAAACACTCAGTTTTCACGGATCCAGGTCTGACTGCGCCCCAGCGCGGAGACACCAATATAGCCTCTGAGCTGTAAGCGTTTGCCGTTGGCACTGAGTTTTGCCTTCATGGCGTAAATTTTCCCGGTTAATGGGTCAAGAATACGGCCACCGCTATATTCATTGTCTTTCCCGCTTTTCAGACCGGTGATGACATCCAGTCCGAGAATGGGTTGATTGGTATAGGGGGCGGGGCAGTGTACGCAGGTTTCTTTCGGCGTATATCCGGGTCTTGGTGTGACCTTAGTGATTTTCCCACTGAAAGTCCCGTTGCTTTCCTTGCGAATTTCAATAATTGCTTTGGATGAACCGGTTTTATCATCAATACTTTTCCATGTACCGCTGATGTCCTCTGCAAAAACCCCACCACTGAACGTTGCAAACAATAATGCAAATAAAAATTTATTCTGGCCCATTTTTGAGTCCCTGGCTGAATTGAATAAAATGGAGCTTTGATATTAAGACGAATAATGATCAGATGCAATCATCATTGTTTTTTATAACTGTTTGTTATTGAATGAAAAGCATGAATGCAGGTAACCAGATGGCAGTAAAGACTGCATTGACCGCCATCCCAAATGCAGCATAGCGTCCTGCAACGGCACCACGTTGCCAGGCCTGTGCTGTGCCAATGGCATGTGCGGCCAGTCCCAGTGCCAGGCCGGATGCCCGTTCATCATTAATATTCCTGAGGATGATGGGGGAAAAGGCGGCACCAATAACGCCGGATAAAATAACGATTAAAGTCACCAGGCTGATGGGCGAATGCAATACTGTGGCGATGTTAATGGCAATAGGCGTGGTGACGGCACGGGTAGCGAAGGCCAGAATGGTGGGTTCGGACATATGCAGTAAATAAGCCAGGCTCATGGGCAGGGCAACGGCACTGATGCTGGCAAATACCAGGATGCCGATAATGGACTTCAGTGGTAAATCATCGTAGCGCATTGCTGCAAGTGGAATGGCCAACGCAACAGTGACATAGCCCAGCAGATGACTGAAAATAGCATTCATCCGGGCATTGTAGACTTCATAGGGAATTCTGAATAACAGCAACAGCCCGATGACAAAAAACATGGCAATCACCAACTGAGGTAGCTGGGGGAAGCGCCTGTTTACCGGTCTGGCCGCAAGATAGGCCACCAGCGTGATGAGAAAACCGATAAAAACACTGAACATGCGACGGCTCCTACAGCCATTTCCTGGCCATGCGGGCATAGACCCACAGGGGAATCAGAGTACTGATCAGCAGGACCAGCAGAAACAGGGGAACCTGTTTGCCCATGGTGACCAGCATCAGTAGAGAGCCTGCGCTGATGGGTAAAAAGGCAAAGCTGCTTTCCTTCATCAGTTTATTGTTGGTATCTACCAGGCGGGGCGGGATTTTTTTAAATCTACGCCACAGGGTCAGCACCAGCAGCAGACTGAGCAGTCCGGTCAGGTTCCCCAGTTCAGGATGATTAAACTGGGACATGAGCAGTACTGAAGCTTCACGAAAGAAGATAATCAGTGCCAGGGTCAGTCCCCAGGCCTGCCAGTCGATATGTCTGAACGCATCCATGTTTTGACGTGATATGAAAATTTACTCTTTCCCGTTTTAACCGATCTCATGCTTAATTTCAAACTCTTCGAGTGTCCGCTCAAACATTTTTGCTCCGGTACCAAGTATTTCCTGCAGAGGTAAGTGTGCCTGCTTAATCAATTGTTCCAGTTTATGAGGTGCCATGCTGACCTGTAAATGTAGATCACCCTGTTCATCATAATGTTCGGTCTGAATCACATTCAGTGCATAGAGCTGGGTTCGCAGTTTGCCATAGGCCGGTTTGAGGACCAGTTCAAACTGCTGCAGCTGCCCCATCAGACATTCCTGTACCGCCTGACGCAGCAGATCGATTCCCTGGCCTGAGTGTGCAGAAACGTAGACACGTTCCGGTAAATGCGGTGTGCTGTATATGATTTTTGCTGCCTCGCCGGAGACATCTATTTTGTTGTACACCAGCAGGGTGGGTACATCTGCCCCAATTTCCTTCAGCACACGTTCTACCGCATCAATCTGTTCCATCATGTCTGGACTGGAGGCGTCAATCACATGCAGCAGCAAGGTGGCTTCCAGGGTTTCTTCAAGCGTGGCTTTAAAGGATTCCACCAGCGCATGTGGCAGGTTGCGTACAAAGCCTACGGTATCTGCCAGCACCAGTGCGCCAATGCCATCCCAGTTCAGGCGTCTTAAGGTGGGGTCAAGGGTTGCAAACAACTGATCAGCGGCATAAACACTGGAACTGGCCAGCAGGTTGAACAGTGTGGATTTTCCGGCATTGGTATAACCGACCAGTGATACGGTGGGAATCGCTGCTTTTTGCCGGGCTGCCCGGCCCTGAATACGCGTCTGGCGGACTTTTTCCAGTTTGTCCTTTAACTGTCCCATACGTACACGCAATAAACGTCGGTCCGTTTCCAGCTGGGACTCACCGGGGCCACGTAAGCCGATTCCGCCTTTTTGACGTTCCAGATGCGTCCAGCCCCGGACCAGTCGGGTGGATAAGTGTTGCAGCTGTGCCAGTTCAACCTGCAGTTTCCCTTCGTGGGTCCGTGCCCGTTGTGCAAAAATGTCCAGGATCAGTCCGGTCCGATCGACGACACGACACTGTACAATTCTTTCAAGATTACGTTCCTGAGCCGGTGACAGTGCATGATCAAAAATCACCAGTTCGGCATCAAGCGATTTGACCAGTTCAGCAATTTCTTCTGCCTTACCGGAACCGATAAATCGTTTGGGGTCCGGTTTAATGCGTTGCGCCTGAATGTGCGTTAAAATTTCAGCACCTGCGGATTGCGCCAGCAATCGAAATTCTTCTGTGTCCAGGTCTTCCAGCAGCTGTACGGATACACTGACTAAAATGGCACGCTCACCGCCCTGATAGCGATCAAAATATTCCACAGATATTCAGGCTCTTTTATCAATTGAAAGATTTATTTTAAAGGAAATATACCGGCAAATGGGGAAACTGGCCTTAAAGAACCGATATAAAAAACCTGGACAGCAAAATCAGGCTGCCACAAAACAGGATCAGATAGCCCAGTATCAGGTTGATACGGATTCTGGTCAGGAGCTGATGAATCAATTTAACGACTTTATGGATGTGCATGCAGTGTGGCTCATTATCCGGCTCTGAAAATCAGGGGGAGTTCAGGAACATAACACGAAAAAATGAATCGATGAAGGGATGTGAATCGGATAATCGGATGATTCTGCCCTGATGGTCAATGCAACTTTTTATGGATATGTATACAATGTGCCGCATGAAATTTAAAAAATATTCTGTATCAGTGAAGGTTTATGACTCAACAACAGCCTATTGTAAAGCCAGCTTCAGCTGCTAAATTAAGTACGTTGTCCAGACTGGCTTTGTACGGTAAAAAGACCATTTCAGGGACAACGGTGATTGCAGAAGGTTTTTACCTGGTTTTCCGGCATCAGTTATATAAAAATCCCAATAATCCGGCAAACACCCGTTATGTCCAGTATTTCTGTCGCCGTCTGTGTGATGTGTTTAATGTCGACATACGCATTCATGGTGAGATTCCAAGAGAACCCGCTCTCTGGGTCAGTAATCATATTTCCTGGCTGGATATTGCTGTATTGGGTTCTGCGGCGCGGGTATTTTTCCTGGCGAAAGCAGAAATTGAAAAATGGCCGGTATTGGGCCAGCTGGCAAAAGGGGGAGGAACACTGTTCATCCAGCGGGGGTCAGGAGATTCAGTACGTATTCGCCAGCAGATTGCCACATTCCTGAGTCAGGATATTCCGGTTTTATTTTTTCCGGAGGCAACCACCACCGATGGTACAGCAGTCAAAAAGGTGCATGGACGCATCCTGGGCGCGGCCATAGAAGCGGGCAGGCCGGTTCAGATCTGTCTGATCTGTTATGTGAACCAACAGGGGCAGCTGGATCAGGTGACGCCATTTATTGGTGAAACCACGTTTATGGAACATATTCAGTCGATACTGGAAATGCCAAAAGTCACGGCCCATTTAAAGGCATTTCCGGCAATTTCAGTTGAGGGGCATACCGTTGAAAGTCTGACCCGGCAGGTCCAGCAGGTCATGCGGGATGGCCTGGCTGATTTACAGCGGGATGTACTGGGTGCAACACCAGCCCTGACAGTCCGGGTAAATGCATTGTCCCGTGTGGATGATTGATGTAAGGGAATTTTCTTTGAGGCTGATCTGCCGGATGTGACCAGCTGGCTGGCAGAGATGATTGCAGGGATGCAGAGCTTACATAAAGCCTTCGATGGGCAACCAGGAAATAATCTTCAGACCGGCTTTTTTCCACCATTTCATTTTGGGTTCGTGGTGATAGGTGACTACACCTTTCGGGGTCTGACGTTGCCAGTTAATGTTTTGCTGCGAATCCAGCACCAGTTTATAGGCATATTTTTTTAGAGTGTCGTCCATGGTGCTGTGTACGGCTTTGGCCAGTGGCGGGCTGTTGATGATTACGCCAATTTCCGTGTTTAAATTGGCAGATCTCGGGTCAAAATTAAAGGAACCGATGAACACCTGTTTTTCATCAATTGCCATGAGTTTGGCATGCAGGCTTGAACGGCTCAGGCCCTTCAGACTGATTCTGGCTTTTTTGGACAGTTCATGCAAATTTTCGCTGATCTCGTCATCGGAGAGTACCGGCAGGAACTCATAAAGCTCCACGCCGTGTTCCAGCAGGTTTTTTCTGTATTTTGAATAGAACGCATGCACCAATGGCACATCATTGGCCTTGAATGAATTGGTCAGGACCCGGACCTGGACCTTGTTTTCTGCAAGCCCGATCAGTCGGTCTTCCCCTTTTTTCTGAGGGACAAAATAGGCAGAAATCAGATCAACACTGTGTTCCGGAGTTTCCAGCCGTTTGACCATCTGGAAATTGAGGTGTTGTTCCTTCTTCGCTTTGTCCTTAATTTTTTCTGGGGAGTCCTTCACCACTTCAGCCTTGACCCAGTCGAGCTGAATGTGATTGTTTAACCAGTTGTCAAAATCATTGGAGCGATTGCTTAAGTCCAGGTAATTCTGAACGGTGATTTCCTTATAGTGCCGGGTCAGTTGTTCCTTAAGGTCTGGATAACGCAGGGTGTATTGGCTGGCATTGACAATCTGTCGGACCGGATAGGCATAATTATCATTCCAGTATTCATCAAAAGAGTGACTGATATCATCTACAGCCTGGCCGGCCAGCATGACATCGACATCTGAAAACTGGTAGTTGTCGCTGACGTTGTAATACTGATTGCTCATGTTGCGGCCACCGATCAGTGCAATCTGATGGTCAGCAATAAAGCTTTTATTGTGCATCCGCCGATTGATTCGTTTTAAATCCAGCACCATGTCAATGGGACGGACACGTCTGAAACGATAGGGGTTAAAAAGCCGGACCTCAATATTGGCATGCTGATCCAGTGCCAGGTAAATGGCTTCCATGGATTTTGCATTATTGTCGTCAATTAATAAGCGGACTTTGACCCCGCGATCTGCAGCCTGAATAATTTTATATAAGGCTAGTGAGCCGATTCTGTCGTTATCCCAGATGTAATATTGCAGGTCCAGGTTTTTTTGTGCCTTGTCGATCAGATGAATACGTGCCGCGATGGCTTCCAGTGGCTCATAAAGGACATGGTATCCGGTCAGATTGGGATTCTGTTTTTTTAAGGGTTCTACAATGCGGGCCAGATCGGTATGGGAGGTGTCGGTATCATAGGCATATTGTGGTGCATGCACTTCCTGCCGGGGAAGCGTGCTGCATGCCGGCAAACCGCACACCAGGCATGCACTGAAAATCAGCATTGTGCGGGGAGATAACTTCCGTGTGTTATTCAATTGAGGTAATTGAATAGGCGTATTGAAGGTTTGCGTCATAATATATTCAGAGAGGTCACTGAGCCAGAGTATACTTGTCATGACCTGAAAGATAAATACAGAGATGTCAGGCATCGTTAGCTCAGAGATTCAATATGTGGATGACCAATTCAATCATTTTGTACTTTTACATCAGTTTTGCCGTACTGACGGTATGGGGTGTAGCACAGGCCTGGATCAGTCAGTCCAGGACGGAAACCATTCATCCCTTTAAATCTTTTGTACATTTGCTCGCATTTTACCTGTCTTATTTGTTATTTCCGTTGTTGTTGTTTAGTGTCTATGCTGGCTGGGTCAATATATTTTCCAGGCAGGAGAGTATTTTTCTGTTTTTACTCAGCTGTGTGCTGATTTATGCGCGGTTTATTGAACCACAGATGCTGCATGTCCATCATGTTCAGTATCAGCTGGCGCAGGACAGACCTTTTAGCCGACCTGTACGGGTGGCATTGATTGCAGATCTGCATATCGGTTTGTTTTCAGGCCATGCCCGGCAACTGAAAGCCATTGTTAAAAAGATCAATCAGCAACAGCCGGATTTTGTTGTGGTGGCCGGTGACTGGACCTATGAGCCTGAAAACACCCTGGCTGAAGCGCTGGCTGTGATCAGGGAGATACAGGCCCCGGTGTATTCTGTCAGGGGCAATCATGATGAACAGTATCCGGGACCGCCGATTCAGACCTTATTGGCCCATGCGCTTGAGGTAAATCAGGTGATGGATATTGAAGGTAAAATTGTTGAATTTGATGATTTTCGTCTGATTGGGGTGGGAGACTTATGGGCCGGCAGGACCGATATGCGGGATATGCCGGATTTACCGCAGGATAAGCCGTGGCTGATTCTGTCGCATAATCCGGATACGGTGGACATGGTGCCGAATTTACCGACACGTCCACTCATGCTGTCCGGGCATACGCATGGTGGACAGGTGGAGCTTCCCTGGGTGACCAGTTATATTATGAGGCGTGTGTCCATTCTGGGCCATAAACGCGGCTTGTACCAGCATGACAATGCTGATGTTTTTGTGAGTGTCGGAACAGGAATGGTAGGGGTTCCGTTTCGTTTTCGGGTGCCGCCCAGTATTGATATTATTGAGTTGCTTTAAGTGAAAAAGAGGACCCGAAGGAATGCATCATCTTTTTACTTTGACAATACAGATGTTTCTTACTGAAACAGAATCATGCTCAGGCCTTTTTTCATTCAGGCAATGCCGGTATTGGGGTACATAGTTATCAATGAGGCTTTAGATATCGGATTTAAAGAGATGTAGCTCTTAATTCACATTTGGCTATGTCTCTTAGTTTCACCGAATATTGCATCCTCATACCAGATATTTGCATTTATTTTTATTGATTCATCTGTTATTGATGAGAGGGATTCTTGCATTTTTTCCTTATATTCAAGATGTCCAGCCCTATACATTTCTAAAAAATATGTGAATTCAGCATAGCTATACATAGGGTCACTTTTAGAAATACGATTTAATTCTTTTTTTATTGATTTAGCTGATATTTCATAACATTGTTTTTTTATATTTTTTTCTTTCTTTAAAAATTCCAGAAGCTGGTGTCCACTTCCCATTTATTGAGACACTTCTAAACTGGAGTTTTCCAGTTTCACCCTGTACACCGCAGGGGGTAATACGCATTGAGAAACTCCCGCCTAAACGAACCATTAAATCGCTCAATAAAAGCATTCTGCTGTGGCTTCCCAGGTTGTATATGCACCACTTCAATGCCTTGATCTTTACACCAGTCCAGCAATCGCGCAGATATCAGTTCGGGACCATTATCAACACGAAGCTGCTTCGGCAAGCTACGTTGTTGAGCCAGTCGATCCAATACTCTGACAACACGCTCAGCCGGTAACGAGGTGTCTACTTCTATATCCAGACATTCGCGAGTCCCCTCATCAACTATATTCAAGGTACGGAATCGTTTACCGCAATACAGACTGTCACTCATAAAATCCAGCGCCCATTGATGGTTGGCTTGTGCAACCACTTGCAGTGGTCGTGCAATACGCTGGGGCAACGTTCGTTTCTGTCGACGGGGTAAGTTCAATCCCATCTGGCAGTAAACCCGATAAACACGTTTATGATTCCAGTCATAACCCTGCCGACGTATGCGACCAAAACACTTCCAAAAGCCAGACTGGGGAGATTGTTTTAACACCTGATTTAATGCATCAATGACAGCAGCATCCCGTTTGCGCCAGCTCGTGCTTTGCCGATAATAGCTGGCTCGACTTAGTCCACTCAGGCGACAGGCCTGTAATACAGTTAACCCAAGTGAAGCCAGAATACGAACGCATTCTCGCTGATCTGCTGTCACCAACCCTTTTTTGAAAACAGTTCCTTCATGGCATGGTTCTCCAGACTGAGTTCCGCAAACATCCTTTTGAGTCTGGCATTTTCTTCTTCCAGCTCACGCATGCGCTTAACGTCAGATGCTTCCATACCGCCGTATTTGCTTTTCCAGACATAATAGGTGGCATTGCCAATACCATGCTTACGGCAGATATCATCCACTTTCATCCCAGCATCTGCTTCTTTCAAAATGCTGATGATTTGGCTCTCGGTAAATCGTGATTTCTTCATGACTGTCTCCTGACCTTATTTAATCAGAAAACTCCAGTTATGGATGTCTCAGTTTAAGGGAAGTCGACACTGGCATCTAAATGCTATTTTATTTGCTGTTGGATTTTGTTCTATTTGTAGTTCATTCAGCTTATAAGCCTCACCATATTGCTCAGTTTGCATATAAATATTCATAAGAATATTATTTCTTTCTTGATTGTTCTGTATTTTTAGAGCTTTAGGTAAAAACAGTCTTAATTCTTGATGAAATTTTATTTCATCTCCATTTTTTAAATGCTCACTAATTTGGTTGTATTCTTCTATGGATTTTCGATCACTGGCAGATAACTTACTTTTTTTCTCTAAATCTGATGCTAACTTATTTTCAAAATTATTTTTTTCATACCCGCAAGCAAAACCACCACTAATAACTATACTTAGTAAGCATAACTTTAATACTCTTTTTTTTAAAAGCATTTTTATATTTTCCTGGCAACAGAGCTTATGCTAAATACGTAAGATACAGACGATGGCATGGGAATTACTTGCCCAACAGCTCCATTATATTGTGCCGTATATCCTAAAGTAAGTTTTACTTTTACAACTTGTAAATCAGGCGGCTTTGTTGCGAAATTGCATAAGATATTGATTTTAATATATTTAATCTTTGGCTGAAAATAAATCAAATTTTTTAAAATTATATGGTTACAAAATATTTATGCACAAAGCCTATCAGATTTAAAGAGATGTAGCTCTTAATTCACATGTGGCTATATTCGTGAAAAATACAACGCTTCCACAGGCAAAAGACCTCGTTCCACTCTTTAAGAATCAGTTCGGATATACAGTTTCCTATGATATCATGCTTGCTGCATTTCATAAATCAAGCTTGGACCCATAAAAAAGAGTTTCCTCTACTACAGACAACCCTGCAAATTTGGAGCAGTGCCATCCCTTCTTATAAGCTTTCACAAATCAAATCATTTAAAGGGTTGTCAATGTCTCCTATGATATCTTCAATTTTTTGTTGCTCTGACAAAGAATTTTCAATCAATTCATTTTGGTCTTCAGAAATTTATATATTTTTTTCTGATTTCGTTTTTGAGTATTTTTTAAGAAATTTATTACTTATACACAATGAATCTAAGGCATCTATAGTCATCTTACTTTTTTTACCTAAAGACATTAGTTTCAAATCATTTTCAAAATTTATTCCTAAAGATTCATATGTGATTTGTATTGAGTGCATTTGAAAAGCTGCAAAATTAAATAATTGATCATTAGTTTCAGAAATTTGAGTTGCATCTTTATACGCAGCTTTAAAAATATATTTAGTGTAATAAAGTTGATTAAATTGAGCATATAAAGAGGCTTCACTTGCTTGTTCAAAATCTTTTTCTGTTATTTCATTTGATTTATTGGCTTGAGTACACCCAGTAGTCAAGCTTAGTGATAAAATTATAGATATTTTAATATTTTTCAATTATTAGTCCCCCATTTTTCTCATTTCAGATAATAGTCTAAGATTTCGACACATGGTTTCGTAGATTTGTTTATGATCTTCAGTTTTTTGGGAACTCACCAAATTTTTAAGTTTTTCCTTATGACCTGCCTGACACATGGCAATATAGTTCCAATAGTGGCATTTTTTATTATATCATCTTAGGCTAAGCATAAACCATATTATGTTAATTTCAGGAAAACTAGCTAATTTCACCTATTGGTTCTTTATTATAAATTCTTTTTGTTTTTTTACTTTTTTAAAGTAACTTAAAGAATTATATAGTTCTAAACACTGAATAAGATAGGAAGGTTTTCCCGTACTTTGATAGGTGCTGTTTTTTCCTGCCATATACTTATCTATATGGTTCTTAATATTTAAATACGCATCTTCAGTATAGTTTCCAAGCTGGAAGTACCCTCCCATTGCCAAAGATGCTTCAGCTTTTAGAGCTGTATCATCAGCTTTACTTAAGCAATAAGTAAAACCAAAATTTTTTAAGTTAGATTCATCTGTAGTTAAGGAGGCTATAGTATTTGTTTGAGCATAGCAATCATTTAGTAAAAATATTGACAATATAAAAAAAATGATTTTCATTATCTTAAGTTCCAAAATAGAATTTCTGTAGTTCTTACAGATGGTCGATCATGTATAAAATAACAACTGTCACCACAATCAGCACCATTCCATAAAGTAACATGCCCAGTAGCATCGTCCCAACCAGTTACTCTAAAAATAATAATTCCCTGTTTCCCTTTCAACTGAGAAGATACATCTTCATTCTTATTTGGTTTAAAAAAAGTATCAGCCTTACCAAAGTTTTTCTTAACAAATGTGATCATTTCACGAACGCGTAAAAGATATGGCTTATTGTCAGCTCCTTTTACTTTATATCCTTCTGTCGATGGTTTTATCGGCATTCCACCATAATTTAATGATCGGCTTAATCTAAGGGCACACGCATTTGCATAACCTATAGGATTCTCTACATATAAGGCATTAGCTTGTCCTCCAACCATTCCATAAACATCGCCTGCGGCCATTTTTACTGGATAGTTTTTCCATAAATCTGTAAATAGTGGTCTATTTACCTGGACTCTTGCTGTCTGACCACCGGCGCTTGCTCTTATACCTGTACCCATTATTAATATTCCGTATCAATTAACATTTTTTTGCCATGAAAAACATTTTTGAATATTCCACTACCATCACTTTCTATTTTTATAGACACAGTAAACTTTTCAAAAGTGTTAATATCTGATTCTTCTGGCTCGATAGTTAATATTACTGATTCCCCAATTAAATAGCCTGTTGTTTCAATATGTATATTTAAATCATCATAATATCTGGACTTTTCATTAAGAGTTGCTAATTCCTCTCCATAACTCCATGAAATTTTATTTATATTTTTGGGTAATTTATTTTCACCTATAAAGCTATTACTCATATCCTTATAAGAGGGACTCCCACTATCTCCAACCACATGAGATTGTTTAGGTAAAATTCTCGCACCACAACTGAGTAAATCATCAACATAAGCGACTGGTTGACCATACATAATAATATGATTATGACTTGGCTGTATTGTTGACCAGCACTTACACTGAGGACAGTAGTGACCATCTCCTGCACGTAGAAATAAATTCCCCATTTGAGATGCACGTTGCTGTGTTGCCTGAATAATTCCACCGTGAGTAGTCATGGAATTATGAATCGCAAAACCTTTAACCATGTTGAACATCCTCTTCTCGTTTTAAGAAATTTTCATTCCTGGTTTTAGCCCCATTTATAGCAAGGTGATAAAGATTTCTGGTCTATATTGGACATAAAGCTGTTCTGCTTTAATTGTCTGTTCAATATCTTCTTGAGACATTTGTTTTAATTGTCCAATGGGTAGTTCATTTAGAAAAATAGGACTGGTCATTTTTATATCCTTAAAATTATTCTAATCAAAATAACATACAAAAAGTGAGATGGCTATGGCCTATACACCTTATTCCATAAATCAACAGCTTAACAAAGTGAGTGAAGCGAGGTTAAAACATCCGGGCTTTAGCAGGGCACGACTGCTTTTCCTTTTTAGTTTTTAAAATTTTTTAAAAGCTTTTCGGCCCATTATATATAGCTGATGCACTTTTTGAGCCACAAAATGGATAAAACCCGAGTATGGCTTTAATCATCGCCATGCTAACTTATACCTCAATTTGCTTTAAATTACTCTGTAACAATCCTTTTTAACGTTCTAAGGCCCTTATTTTTATTGTACATTATTTCAGCTTTTTTACAGGATTGTTGTCTGGTTCAGCATCAATTGCCGGTTTCATTAAAAAGCCAGCAATCATGCTGGCTTTAAGGTTCAGATCAGCTTTAAATTTGATTATTGACATCATCATGGCGGGTTTCACGAATCGCCAGGAAGGCCAGCAATGACAGAATGGCTGCTGCGCTCAGATAGTACCCCACCGCCTGTAAGCCATATTTGGTTGCTAGTTCAGTGGCAATGACCGGTGCAAAGGAAGCACCGAAAATACCGGCCAGATTAAAGGCCAAGGCAGAACCGGTATAACGCACGGACACTGGAAACTGTTCAGAAAGCACTGTACCGATTGGACCATAGGTCATACCCATGATGGCAAGCCCGGTACACAGGAACAGGAATACGATCATGGTATTGCCGGACTCAAGCATGCTGGAAAAGACTAGGCCGAAGAGTGCCGCAATAATACAGACACCAATGGATGTGGTTTTACGGCCAAATTTTTCGGCAAAAATGGCAGAGAGAGGAATAAAACCTGCAAAGCACAGGGTTGCCACCAGCTGAAGTTCCAGAAATTCAGTACGTGAATAGCCAAGTTGATTGGTTGCCCAGTTCAGTGAAAATACCGTGGTCAGATAAAAGACCACAAAGGTACAGATGGCAGCAATGGTACCCAGTGCCAGGGTCCGGAAATGCTGAGTTACTACGGTTTTTACAGGGATTCTGACTTCTTTCTGCTGGTTTAGAACCTTCTGGAATGCCGGTGTTTCATGCAGTTTCAGACGAATCCATAAACCAACAATGACCAGCAGGGCACTGGCAATAAATGGGATGCGCCAGCCCCATTGCAGAAAGTCCTGTTCAGACATGAATGCACCCAGGGTCAGGAATGAGCCGGTGGCCAGAATAAAGCCAATCGGCGCGCCCAACTGGGGAAACATGCCGTACCAGGCGCGTTTCCCCTCGGGTGCATTTTCAGTGGCCAGCAGTACGGCACCACTCCATTCACCGCCCAGCCCGAGTCCCTGTCCAAGACGGCACAGTGCAAGCAGTAAAGGTGCAACAATACCAATTTGTGCATAAGTGGGAAGCAAACCAATACATACGGTGGAAACTCCCATGGTCAGTAAGGCGGCAACCAGCGTGGCTTTACGGCCAATCCGGTCACCCAGATGGCCGAACAGCGCGGCACCAATGGGGCGGGCAATGAATGCGATGGCAAATGTCGCCAATGACTGGATGGTTGCAGTCATTGGGTCTGTACCTACCGGGAAAAACAGGTGCGGGAAGATAATGACAGCAGCTGTTGCATAAATATAAAAATCAAAAAATTCGATGGTTGTGCCGACGAGACTTGCGAAAAGTACCCGGGCCTTGGAGTTTTTTATAATTTCAGTCGTGGTGGTATCGGATAAAATCGTCATGGTAGACCTTACACTTTGAAAAAGTAAAATGATTTCTAAGGACCCATCTTTTTAAATAAAGATGTGATTTTTAAAAAAATAAGGGAATTAATCCGGATTTACCCCTTTTCAGGATGGCTGAAACTGAGAGATTTAAGGATTAAATCACATAAAGATAGATCGCCAGGAAATGTGATCCAGCACCTATCAAAACAAAAATATGCCAGATGGCATGAGTGTATCTTACTCGTTTTAAGGCATAAAACAATGCACCGATGGTATAGGCAAGTCCGCCGACGATGAGCAGCTGAATGGCTTCCGGACGTAAAAAACGTTGCATGTCATCCATGACCAGCAGTGCAAGCCATCCCATGATCAGGTAGGCAAGCAGTGAAATTTTCTGAAAACGATGAATGAACACCAGTTTGAACAATGTACCGATTGCCGCAATAACCCACAGTGCAATGAGCAGGCCATGTGCTTTTGCCGTGGGAATGGCAATCGCCAGAAAAGGGGTGTAGGTCCCGGCAATCAAATAATAAATGGCAGTATGGTCCAGTTTTTTATACCAGTTGCGTTTTGCTGGATCCACTGCAAAGTGATAAATGGCAGAGCTTGTGAACAGCATGATCATACTCAGTCCATAAATGACCAGGCCGGTGAATTGCCAGCTCGGCAGGCCATTGCCCTTTATCAGCATGAAAATTGTGCCAATCACGGCGAGGACCGCGCCACATGCATGACTATAGGCGTTAATCTGTTCTTCCAATGGATCATAGGACTGTATTGGGGCTGTTGGCATAGTTTCTGGATGATTAAAAGTACAAATGTATAGTAATGCAGTTTTACCTTTTAGGTAAGAGGCTTTAAAATCACGGCTTCATTTATTCGGATGCAGCCTATGTCTCAGCCGGTTTCGCCCTCAGTTGAGGAACAGCAATTCCTGGCGCTTGTTCAGCAAGCCATTGAAACGCAAAATTTTGAGCGGATGGTGTTCAGCCAGTTTCAGGGTGAACAGGAGCCGCCCGAAAAAGTCAGTCTGCGGATGATTCAGCTTCAGAATGAACCGGCCCTGAGCTGCCTGTACCGCTATAAAACCCGGGATGTGACCAAAAACCATCCGCTTGCAGAAGCTGAATTGCAGATTGCCGAATTACTGGCGCAGTGCCGGCAGGCCAATTTGCTGACCCGGGACCAGGACATCCAGCTGAAGAAAAATAAGAAGAAAGCCATGCTGAGTCACAGTAAGATTAAAACATCCAGTCAGGCCGCACCGATACAGCAGCATGACCGCGAGAAAAAACGCTATGTCGATCAGCACAGCCCGTTTCTGTATGATCTGGGCGTTACTGATGCCGGTCAGCAGGTCATTCCCGCAATGGCGCGTAAGTGGAAGCAGATCAATAAATTCATCGAAATTTTCTCTGGCGCATTGCAGCAGATTCCGCAGCCGGACAATGGGTTGCGTGTGGTGGATTTCGGTTCGGGGAAGGGTTATCTGACCTTTGCTTTATATGATTACCTGGCAAAACAGCATCAATTACCCTTTGTGACCGGCGTGGAGCTGAGTGAAAAAATGGTGGCGTTCTGCCAGCAAGTGGCCATGGACAATCAGTTCACGCAACTGGATTTTTTCCAGGGTGATGTCAGAACCTACCAGCCTGAGCATCTGGACGTCATGATTGCCCTGCATGCCTGTGATGTGGCGACGGATTTTGCCATTCATAGCGGTATTCGTCTGAATGCATCAATGATCATGTGCGCGCCGTGCTGTCATAAGGAATTGCGTCCACAATTAAAAAGCCCGAAGGTCTTGCAGCCAATGTTACAGTTTGGCATTCATGCCGGACAGCAGGCTGAAATGCTGACTGATACCCTGCGTGCCTTATTGCTGAAAGCCTATGGTTATGACACTCGGGTGTTTGAATTTGTGTCACTGGAACATACCAGTAAAAATAAAATGATTCTGGCCACCAGAAATCAGCATGCCGTTGTACCTGATCCTGCTGTGCTGGCGCAGATTCAGGCACTTAAGGACATGTATGGCATTCAGCGGCATTCGCTGGAACTGTTGCTGAATCATCAGTGGGACCAGCAGAATGTTGGTTTGAAATGCTGATAGTGTTTTTAAAATCAGTGGGTTTATGGGTGAGAAGATGAATCCTGTGTCTCAGTTTACAGTCCGTTCAGGCAGCTGGCCTATATTGCAGCAGGATGCACGATTTATTCGTGAACAGGTGTTTATTCAGGAACAGCAGATTGCCGCTGAGGATGAATGGGATGACCAGGACGCCGTCAGTCTGCACTTTATTGTCTGTCATGAGCAACAAGCCATTGCCACGGCAAGACTGTTGCCGAACAACAGTATTGGTCGGGTGGCTGTACTGAGTGCTTATCGTGGAAAAGGTGCAGGCATGCTGCTGATGCAGGAGATTATCCGTCATGCTGAAAATGAACAACGGGCAAATCTGATTCTGTCTGCTCAGGTGCATGCGATTCAGTTCTATGAACATTTCGGTTTTAAGGTTCAGGGCGGACAATATCTGGACTGCGGCATTCCCCATGTGGATATGGAATTAATTTTACAGTCCTGAAAAGATTTCATTGCCGGCAGAACCCAGGCACAGAACAGGGATGCCCGGGGGGATTAGTGCGTCTGTTCTGAATGCGTACCGTGTTGCATATGGCTCATGTCCTGATCAGACATCTGCATCTTATCCATTTTTTCGTCAGACATTTGCATCTGCATTGCAGCTTGCTTGTGCTGCTGTGCTTCAACCAATGCTTCCTGAGACATGACCGGGGCATTTTTAAACGCCGTCTGATGGGTGTGCTGCTGCTTTTGGCTTGGCATGTAATCAGGTTCATTGCTGACGGCAAGGTAGAAAAAACCCAGGAAAAATGCGCTCAGGATAAAAGCAATGATCAAGGCTTTCCAGCCCCACGGTGATTTTTCAGGAGAGGTCATGTCATTCATGAATGGATTCCAGCGGGAAAAAATCGGAGATTCGTTTTATTTATAGCACAATCTGCCCCAAAAATCAGGTCAAAACAACAGGATCTACAACGAATGGCGCTGCGGATACTGCAATATAAGGCCTGACAGAGGAACATTCATTATTCCTCTGTCAGCAGGATCAGTATTGTATGAACACAGGCCATTGGCCGATGCTCACTGGATGACTCCACCGGACTGCGCCGTGCTCTTTAGCATTTCAGGTGCTTTGAAACGTGCCCCATATTTTGCTTCCAGTCCATTGGCACGGGTCAGTGCCCTGTTTAAACCATACTGGTTCAGGAACTGTAAGGCACCGCCACTCCACGGCGCAAACCCGATACCGAAAATGGAACCGATATTGGCATCGACAACTGACTCAAGCACACCTTCTTCATAACAGCGTAGGGTATCCAGTGCCTGAACAAACAGGAAGCGATCAATCATTTCCTGCTCAGAAATATCAACTTCTTTTTTCCAGTGACGCAACCCATCCCATAAATGCTTTTTACCGCCTGCTGGATAGTCGTAGAAACCGGCACCTGCGGTTTTGCCTTTGCGGTCAAACGTGTGGATCATGGTTGCAATGACTTCATCGGCATCGGAGTGCGGTAAATCCCTGCCTTCTGCCTGGAGTGCCTTGCGTGTTTCAGCCACAACATGTTCAGACAGTGTCAGTGAGACTTCATCCTGAATGGCTAATGGCCCAACCGGCATGCCTGCTTTCAGGGCTGCCATTTCAATCCGCGCCGGATGAACTCCTTCGGCCAGCAGGCGCAGGCCTTCCTGTACAAAGGTTCCAAATACACGACTGGTGAAGAAACCACGGCTGTCGTTGACCACAATCGGGGTTTTACCAATCTGCTGCACATAGTCATAGGCTTTTGCCAGGGTCTCCGCAGAGGTATTGTGTCCCTTGATAATTTCAACCAGTGGCATTTTATCGACCGGGCTGAAAAAATGCAGACCAATAAAGTGCTGATCATTTTTACTTGCTTCGGCCAGACCGGTAATAGGCAGCGTGGAGGTGTTGGACGCCATGACGCCTCCCTCAGCCAGGAAAGCTTCTGCTTCCTGGGTCACTTTTGCTTTCAGTTGCTGGTTTTCAAACACGGCTTCAATGATCAGATCACAGCCTTTTAAGTCTTCAGCACTGGCGGTTGCTGTGATCAGGCTGAGAATCTGATTGCGTTTTTCAGCGCTCATCCGCCCTTGTGAAACTCGTTTGTCGAGCAGCTGCTGGCTGTAGGCCTTGCCTTTTTCTGCATTTTCAGCAGAGACATCCTTCAGGACAACAGGAATCCCTTTGACAGCGGTAGAGTAGGCAATCCCAGCGCCCATCATGCCAGCCCCCAGTATGCCGACACGGGTGGCCTGCCAGTGGGCAATATCTGCCGGTCGGCTTGCACCGGCTTTAATTGCATTCAGGCCATGCCAGAAGGTGCCAATCATATTTTTGGCGATCTGACCGGTGGCCAGTTGTGTGAAGTGACGTGATTCAATCCGCAATGCCGTATCAAAGTCAACCTGGGCACCTTCAACCGCCGCTGCCATAATCGCTTCCGGGGCAGGATAGCAGCCTTTGGTTTTATCACGCAGCATGGCTGGTGCAATCGCCAGCATCTGAGCAACTGCCGGTGTTTTCGGGTCGCCTCCTGGAATTTTATATCCTTTGACGTCAAAAGGCTGTTGTGAGCTGGCATTGGCTTTGACCCAGGCCGTGGCTTTATCCATCAGTTCCTGTTCAGTGTCTGCCGTGTCCTGAACCAGCTCCAGTGATCTGGCTTTATCGACATTAAATTGCTTGCCTTCCAGCAGAAAGGGAAAGGCATTCTGTAAACCCAGTAACCGCACCATGCGGGCAATGCCGCCACCGCCTGGCAGCAGGCCCAGTGTGACTTCAGGCAAACCGAACCGGGTTCTGGAGTCATTCAGGGCAATACGATAATGACAGCTCAGAGCAAGTTCCCAGCCGCCACCAAGCGCGGTACCATTCAGTGCTGCAACCACAGGAACGCCCAGGGTTTCGATATAACGAAGCTCAGCCTTCAATTTTTCCACCATCTGGAAAAATTCAGTGGCATCTTCCGGACGCACCTGAATCAGCTCATCCAGATCCCCACCGGCAAAGAAAGTCTTTTTTGCTGAACGGAAAATAATACCGCTGATTCCGGTTTCCGCTTTCAGCTGTTTTACAGTCTGTTCCAGCGCTATCCGAAAGTCAGCATTCATGGTGTTTGCAGATTGGTTGGGGGAGTCCAGGGTCAGAATAACAATGCCGTCAGCATTTTTTTCAAATTGAATTGCGCTCATTGTTTTTCTCCTTATACCCGCTCAATAATGGTGGCAATACCCATACCGCCACCAACACACAGGGTGGCCAGACCACGTTTTTTACCCTGACGTTCCAGTTCATCCAGCAGGGTGCCCAGTATCATGGCGCCTGTTGCGCCCAATGGGTGCCCCAGTGCGATTGAGCCACCGTTGACATTGACTTTTTCAGCAGGAACCTGCAGCTCATTCATAAACCGCATCACCACCGAGGCAAATGCTTCATTGACTTCAAAGAGGTCAATATCATCAATGCTCAGACCTGCCTTTGCCAGTGCCTTACGGGCAGCCGGGGCCGGGCCGGTAAGCATGATGGTTGGATCTGTGCCCACCAGTGCAGTGGCCAGGACTCTGGCGCGGGGTTTCAGCCCCTGTTCCCTGACGGCTTTTTCTGAAGCCAGTAAGACCACAGCAGCACCATCGACAATGCCGGAGGAATTTCCGGCATGATGCACATGCCTGATTTTCTGTGCTTCAGGGTATTTCTGCAAGGCCACGGCATCAAAGCCCATCTGTCCCATCATTTCAAAGCTCGGGTTCAGTTTTGCCAGTTCTTCGGCTGTGGTGGACGGCCTGATGAATTCGTCTTTTGCCAGAATAGTGACACCTGCAGCGTCTTTAATGGTCACAATGGAGCGATCAAAATAGCCATTGGCCTGGGCGGCAGCTGCCTTTTGCTGGGAACTGGCGGCAAATGCATCGACATCTTCACGACTATAGCCGTCCAGTGTTGCAATCAGATCTGCACCAATACCCTGTGGGACAAAGCCCGATTTTAAGTTGGTCTCAGGATCCAGCGCCCAGGGGCCGCCATCGGAACCCATTGCAATACGTGACATGGATTCCACGCCTCCTGCCACCACCAGGTCTTCCCAGCCGGAACGGACTTTCTGTGCCGCAAGATTGACCGCTTCCAGGCCGGAGGCACAGAAACGGTTAATCTGAACACCGGCGACATCATTGTTCCAGCCTGCAGCAATGGCCGCAGTTTTTGCAATATCACCGCCCTGATCGGCAATGGGTGTAACACAGCCGAGTACAATATCGTCCACGCTGGAGGTGTCCAGCTGATGACGCTGCTGTAGCTCATTGAGCAGGGTGGTCAGTAAAGTGATGGGTTTCACTTCATACAGTGAACCCTGTTTTTTTCCTTTTCCGCGTGGGGTGCGAATGGCGTCAATGATGTATGCCTCGCTCATGGCTGTTCCTTATTGATGATTTTTAAATTGATGCGCTTAATGGAGGGATAAAAACCAATAATACTGATCTGAGTGTAGCGAGTGGATGACAGAGTGCAATGGCGGGAATGTCTTGCTGGCCTGATGTTTTTTGCCATGCTGGCAGATTTGTTACAGGATATCGGTGCTGTATGGAACCGATGAAGGCAGATGGGCTGCTGGCTGAATATACAGATAAAAAAAGCCCGGCTGGTGCCGGGCGGGGAAACCGAAAACTCAGTGATAACCGTGTAACTGACGGTACAGGCCAGGTGTTACGCCGGTCCATTTTTTGAAGGCGCGATGGAAGGTGCTGGTTTCACTGAAACCGACCTGTTGAGCAACATCTTCAAGGGTCAGGTCGGGATTCAGCAGTAAGTGAATGGCGGCATCACGGCGCAGTGCATCCTTAACCCCCTGATAACTTTTGCCTTCTGTTGCCAGTCGACGCCGCAGGGTTTGCGGTGACAGATACAGCATGGATGCAACATCATTCAGCGTTGGCATTTCCTCTCCAATCTGGCTTTTCAGAACTTCGCGGATGCGTGAGGTCAGGGAATTGGTGTTTTTGAACTTGACCAGTAACTGGGCCGGTGCGGCTTTCAGAAACTCTTCCAGTGAAGCCTCGTCCTGACGGATGGGCAAATCCAGATAATCTGCGGCAAAGGTGATTTCAGTGCGCGGCATGTCAAATTGCATGACCGGTGCGAAAAACAGGGCATCGTATTCATCGGCATGCGGTGGACGTGGATAACCAAAATGCACACGCTCCAGTGGAATTCGGCGTCCGATTAACCACGAGGCCAGACCATGCCAGATCATCAGCATACTTTCGGTAATGAAATGATCCGGATCCATACTTTTCGGGATCAGTGGAACCAGTCGTGCTTCGTGTTTATCCCGTGCAAGGGATACCGACCATTCATCCCCAAACAGCTGATAAAACTGCGAGGAAAGTTCCAGTGCCTTGCCCAGGGTTTTTGCATGAATGATCAGTTGACACATAATGGCGAAGGTCCCCAGGCGGCGTGGCTGGATATCGAATCCGGCATGTTCGTCCTGAGTGACCATCCATAACATTTTAATAAAACGGGTGTATTGTTCGGGTGAAATTCGGGCTTTGGGCTGGTACAATAATTCAGCTTCTATGCCGACATGCGAAAGCAGGGTCTCGACATCCATGCCAAGGCGTTTAGCCCCTGTGAGCGCCGCGTTGACAAAATGGATACTGATTGTATCGCGGCTCATGCTAAATCCTTCAGTCTCTTTGATATTCACTTGTATTTGACCTAAATGACGCTAAAAAATATTCAACCGGCAATTTACAAAGATGTAAATGACCTGATCCGCCATGTTAAATGGCGGGAATGATCAAGGTAAATGGCTGAACATGACATTGTTTTGTTGATTTTATATTTCTAATATGAGGTAAAAATCAACAGAATACAGGTAAAAAAGTATGACAGCTGCGCTGAATGGACTAAAAATACTGGATTTCTCAACCTTGCTGCCTGGCCCCTTCGCCACCTTGTATCTTGCGGATATGGGCGCGGACGTGGTGCATGTTGAATCACCAGCCCGCCCGGATCTGATCCGTTTGCTGCCGCCGTATGCGCATGGTCAGGCGACTGCACACAGTTATTTAAATCGGAATAAGCAGTCCATTGCACTGGATTTAAAAAATCCGCAAAGTATTGCGCTGATCAGACAGAAAATTTCAGAATTTGATATTGTGGTGGAGCAGTTTCGTCCGGGAGTTATGCAGCGTCTGGGGCTGGATTATGCAACACTGGCTGAAATCAATCCGCGTTTAATTTATTGTTCCATCACCGGTTATGGACAGACGGGCAGTTACAGCGATAAAGCCGGGCATGACATTAACTACATGGCATTGTCCGGCATTGCAGGGCACAGCGGACGTCAGGTCAGTGGACCGCCGCCGCTGGGGATTCAGGTGGCGGATGTTGCCGGTGGCTCCCTGCATGCAGTGATTGCCATTCTGGCGGCAGTGATTGAGCGTCAGGTCAGTGGTCTGGGGCAGTCTATTGATATTGCCATGACCGATTGTGTGGTGCCCATGAATACCATGGCGGCTGCGGCAGTACTGGCCGGTGGTCAGCCCCAGTATGCAGAGCAGGCACATCTGAATGGCGGCACTTTTTATGATTATTATGAAACTGAGGACAGTCATTATTTATCGATAGGCAGCCTTGAACCTCAGTTTATGTCAGGACTGGCAGCCGCGCTGGAGCTGCCTCTGCTGCTGGAAAAAGGGGCTTCACTGCATGCTGAGGACCGAAAAGCTGTGAAGCAGGCAATTCGTGAGAAAATAAAAACCCGCTCACTGACTGCATGGCAGCAGATTTTTGCAGGGCTGGATGTCTGTGTGGAACCGGTGCTGCAACTGGATGAAGCCCTGTATTCCACCCTGGCAAAAGAAAGACAGTGGGTGGTGGATGTACCTCTGGCGGTGCGTGCTGAAAATGATGCTGAAACAATGGAGCCACAACTGGCTTGTCCGATTAAATTTTCACGGTCTGAAATGCAGTATGGACATACCGGTCAGCAACTGGGCGCCGGGACGTGGTAACCTGATTGTGGAATACGGGCCAGCGACGTGCAGGACAGAGAAAGTGAAGTACTGGAAATGGATTTAATACAGTCAAATGGACAGCCCCGTTATGGGCGTTTTACCGAATTGCCCACAGCCATCAGCGTGGAGCGCTGTATTTACAGGACCGCTTACGGTAAAACCCTGAGTGGATGGCGTAAAAAGCTGAGATATAAAAAATTTAAATTTTGCAGCATTCAGCACGAACATTTCAGCATTGGCGTTGCCATGGCTGATATTGGCTGGGCAGGGCATGGATTTATTTATATTTATGACCATCAGACGGGTCAGGCGGTGGAATGGCGTACCAGTACATTGCCCGGACGGAATACCGTGGTGGATGAACAGCCGTTAAGCAGCCATAGCCATTTTAACTGTGCTTCTTTTCAGATAGAGATGCGGCATGCCAATGATGTGCGTTATATTCGGGTCAGACAGCGTGGCCAGGAAATCCTGAACGTCCGGATTTTCTGTGCCGGTACAGCGCCATTGAGTCTGAGCAGTCCCAATGGCATTAATGGCTGGACCTATACACAGAAACTTACCACCCTGGCTGTAGAAGGTTGTTTTATGGGCCGGCAGGGCAGGCGTATTGAATTGAATGAGCTGAGCTTTGCCATGCTGGATGACAGCTGTGGTTTCCTGCGTCCGGAAACTGCATGGTTCTGGCTTTCGGCCAGTTTTCGGGATGTGCAGGGAAACCGGATTGGTCTGAATCTGGCCTCAGGGGTCAATGAAAGTTTTGGCAATGAAAATGGTGTATGGGTCAATGGCGTGCTGTATCCTGTTGCAGATGTTCTGTTTGAACAACAGGATGAACAGTGCTGGCAGATCCGCAGCCTGGACGGGCAATTGACGCTTTCGGTCCAGACAGGGTGGTGCAGTCAGGAGAATCTGAATCTGTATGTGGTTGGAAGCCGGTTCAGTCAATGGCAGGCCAGCATCAGTGGACAGATTCAGGTCGGGGGACTGGAAATCATCCGGCCCGATCGGGCCCACGCTCTACTGGAACAACATTATGCAAAATGGTAATGCTGTTCCATTTTGAGTTTTATACCTGCTGTATGGCTGTGCTGAGTTTTACAGAGCCGCCTGCCAGAAGGCATCGCCTGCCGCAATCGGATCATTTGTTTTTTTCAGGGTTTCCAGCCAGGTGTCATACTGGCGGATAACAGGATGCTGTGAGGGATGAAAATCCCTCTTGAACCAGTCCAGGTATTGACCTTTCATAACAGATAACGTGCCATGTTTGCCGAAGAACCACGGCAGGCCCCGGTAGATCAGGCCTATACGTTGCCATGTTGTAAAACCATCATATTTCAGCATGATATTGGTGCGGTACAGGGTCAGGCTAAAAAGCATCAGGGATATAAAAATCAGAGCAAATCTGCGCAGAAGCTCCGGAACTTCCCCGACCTGTTGCATGACATCAAAAGTGACATCACGGTGTTCCATTTCTTCAATGGCATGCCATGCAAATAAGGCACGAACATAAGGATGGGCGTCCTGCAAAGTGGTTTTATGCCGATAAAAGCTTTCAGCCATCAGTGCGGTCAGGTGTTCAGTCGCCGCAGTCATGGCAATATTGTATTGAGCAGAGCGCTTGTTGAGTTCAAATTGTAGAATCTTTTTGATCATGGCTACAAACTGATCGACAGGCATGCCCTGATCTTTCATCATTTGATTCATTTTGTCATGGGCAATGCCATGCTGGGCTTCCTGCCGAATAAAGGCCCTGACCTTTTGCTGTAACTCAGGATCGGTAATTTTATGCCTGAACAGCCGGACACTTTCAATAAAATAGCGCTCACCTTCAGGAAAGGCCAGGCTTAAGGCATCGAACATGCGTGTCCGGAATGGATCACCGCCAAACCAGAAACGCGGGACTTCATCCAGCCTGAAATCCAGCTGGGTACGAATCACAGGATCAACCTGATATTTGACAGATACATTCATTTTATTTTACGGATCTGGTTTTTGATGCTTTCAGTATGGGTGAGCTTTACAAAATTGTTTTGACAGATATCGCCATTTTTTATACATTTTACGACAAATTGAAAATATACCATGTCACTTAAACCTGTCATGGTAGCCTGGCGTGCAGCGCGCGTAGTGTGTAGGGTAGTGTGATGGTCATGCAGGATTTACAGGTCCCCAATGGTTATTTTCATCTGTGGCAAATCTATTTGTCTGCACGGGGTGCAGATGAGCGGACACTTGATTTGTCAGACCATGAAAAAGTTCAATTGCAATATATCCTCTCGCTGCCCATCAATGCTCAGGTGCCGTATTCATTTTTTGCCAGGGTGATTGAAAAAACCCGGCAGGCCCTGAGTTGTCCCCAGCTGGTTTTTGAGATGGCAGAATATGTCAGACCGGAGCATCTGGGTGTGCTTGGTTATATGGCTTCACTGAGTCATACCGTGGCAGAAGGTCTGCAGCACATTTTGCGTTTTAGTCGGTTGCTGATTGATGGCGATGATATTCTTGCTCCGGTACAGATGGTGCATCAGGGGCGGTATATTTATTTAAGCTGGGCATTGGTCGATGACAAATACAGCCTGCTTCATGAGTTGAGTATTGCATTATTGGTGAATCTGGCCCGACACACGCTTTTTCCGCTTCACCTGGCATTGCATGGGGTGCATTTTGCCCATTCGCCACAAATGGCCGTTTTTCATTATCAGAAATTTTATGGCTGTGACGTATTATTCAACCAGCCTCAGCATGGTATCGTGTTCAATGCGGAGAGTCTGAATTTAATTTCACAGCAGGCAGATCCTGCTCTGATGCAGCTATTGGTCAAACAGGCAGAAGAAGCACTTGCCTCCAGACCCGGTTTTGCGACCATTGTTCAGCGTTTACAGCTGATTGTTGCCGAATATTTAAGGGTGCGTAAACAGGCACCGAAAATTGAACAGATTGCCCGGGAACTGAATATTTCAGTCAGGACGCTGCAAAGACAATTGGGTGATGCAGACACATCATTCAGGGAAGTGCTGGAACAGGAACGGATGCAGCGTTGTGAACAGTTACTGCATCAGTCGCTGAGTCTGACTGAAATTGCCATGCAACTGGGTTATTCTGATCAGTCAGCGCTTGCACGGGCCCATAAGGCATATAACGGGCAGACGCTGTTACAGCGGAAACAGCTACAGAAAAGAAAACAGCAATCCGAATAGGTACAGCGTATCCCGGAAACAGTTTTCAGTAATAGGGGCTGCTGTGTTGCTGACCGTTGTTTATTCGGTTTTATCGGTCGGGTCAGAAAAACAGGAAGTTTTGATCATTGTCCGCTCACGCAAAATAGCGCTAAATAGGGCACTCAGGCCGTTGTCTGAATCCGGAATATGGGATGTCGGTCTTTGATGGGGGCATGTGTGCTGTTCAATGGATAAAAAATAGCGTTACAATGCAGTCTCTTGTCTTGTGAACCCAAGCCGTTTCACATTTTAATCATTCAGGAATGTACCATTCATGTCACGTTTAGCCACCCGATTTGCACAGCTTCAATCACAACAGCGCAAGGCGCTGGTGTCCTATGTCATGGCAGGGGATCCCCTGCCACAGGTGACTGTACCGCTGCTGCATCGAATGGTCGAAGCCGGTGTGGATGTGCTCGAGCTTGGGTTGCCATTTTCCGATCCGATGGCAGATGGTCCGGTGATTGCGCTGGCCGCAGAGCGGGCGCTGGCCGCAGGCACCAATACACTGGATGCACTGAATATGGTGAAACAGTTCCGTCAGCAGGACAGCACCACACCTGTGGTATTGATGGGTTACTTAAATCCGGTGGAAGTGATTGGCTATGAAAAGTTTGTCACCCTGGCCAGTGAAAGCGGTGTGGATGGTGTATTGCTGGTGGATTTACCGCCTGAGGAAGCACAGGATCTGGGCGAAATATTGAAAAAACATGAGATGGACCAGATTTTCCTGCTTGCACCGACCACAACGGATGCCCGGATTCAGCATGTGGTTCAGCAGGCCAGTGGTTTTATTTATTATGTCTCGCTCAAGGGCGTGACCGGTGCAGCCAGCCTGGATACCTCAGAAGTGGCCGCACGTATTCAGAAGATTAAATCATTTACAGATATTCCTGTAGGGGTTGGGTTTGGCATCAGTGATGCCGCTTCTGCCAGGGCAGTCGGCCGTGTTGCAGATGCGGTGATTGTCGGCAGTGCTTTTGTGAAACCCTTTGCAGAGCAGACACCGGAACAGGCGGTGGAACTTACAGTCAATAAAGTCAGGGAGCTTCGGGCTGCGCTCGATGAATCAGTATGAATCAGGAAGTGAAAGCAGGAAAAATACTCAGTGCATCGGCGCCGTGGACAGATCGTTCCATTCCGGGCATTCGTGTACCGGATCAGCAGCAGACGCTCAAGGCAACCTTTACCGAACCCACCATTGAATGCCCTGAATGTCATGCGCTGGTGACACGCACTGCAATGTCCTTTAATGCCTATGTCTGTCCGCAGTGTGATGAACATCTGAAAATGAAGGCCCGTGATCGTTTAAACTGGTTCTTTGACCAGGTGACGGCAGAGCTGGGGCAGGAATTTGTGGCAAAGGACCCACTGCGTTTTGTTGACAGTCGGCCGTATCCTGAGCGCATGAAGGAAGCTCAGCAAAAAACCAGTGAAACTGAGGCACTTGTGGTGATGGAGGGTCAGTTAAAAGGACTGCCTATGGTCGCCTGTGCCTTTGAGTTTGATTTTATGGGGGGTTCCATGGGCACAGTGGTCGGAGACCGCTTTGTCCAGGCCGCTGAAAAAGCCATTGCAACCCGGGAGCCGCTGATCTGTTTTGCTGCTTCAGGCGGCGCCCGGATGCAGGAAGGCATGCTGTCCCTGATGCAGATGGCGCGAACTTCAGCAGCCATTCAGCGCTTGAAGGATGCCGGACTTCCCTACATCGTGGTGCTGACGCATCCGGTTTATGGTGGGGTTACCGCATCACTGGCCATGCTGGGAGATGTGCAGATTGCAGAACCGAAAGCCATGATTGGCTTTGCCGGTAAACGGGTCATTGAACAGACCGTGCGTGAAAAACTGGATGAGCCGTTTCAGCGTGCAGAATTCCTGCTTGAACATGGCGTCATCGATCAGATTGTTCATCGTCATGCCTTACGTGATACAGTATACCGTATTGTTGCTAAACTGATGAATTTGCCTTGAATCCAGCCGCACCTTCAGCGACCGATGATTTACAGACATGGCTCAACTACTGGGGCCATGTTCACGTTACGGGTATTGATCTTGGCCTGGACAGGGTAATTCCTGTTGCTGAGCGACTGGGGGTGACAGCGCCGGCTGCAAAAGTGCTGACTGTAGCAGGCACCAATGGCAAGGGATCCACCACCACCGCACTGGCCGCCATCTTAAATGCTCAGGGCTATAAAGTCGGTTTGTATCAGTCTCCGCATATTTATCAATTCAATGAGCGCATCACACTGGCGGGCCAGCCGGCAGATGATCAGATGCTGATCAAGGCATTTGTTTTGGTCGATCAGGCTCGCCGGGACTGTGGTTTAAGTCTTTCCTTTTTTGAAGCCACGACGCTGGCGGCTTTTGTTATTTTCAAACAGATGCGTTGTGATGTCTGGGTCCTTGAAGTCGGTCTCGGTGGGCGTCTGGATGTGGTGAATGTCATTGCCCCTGATGTTGCAGTCATTACCAATATTGGCCTGGATCATACAGAGTGGCTGGGGGACAGCATTGAACAGATTGCATATCAAAAGGCCGGAATTATCCGTCCGGGAATTCCGGTCATTTTCGGTGGACTACAGGCCTTGCCACAGGCCATACAGGAAAAGGCGGATGGTTGTCAGGCCCGGCTTTATGTTGTAAATCGGGATTATTTTTATGCAGATGCCGGAGATGGGCTGAGCTGGAATTTTGCCAGTCCGGGAACGACCATGCGGTTGCCGCTGGGGGCGCTGGCCCTGGAAAATATCTCGACTGCGGTGGCAGCAATACTGGTCAGCGGGCTGATGGTTTCCCGGCAAGCCATGGTACAGGGGATTCAGGCTGCCCGCTTACAGGGCCGTTTTGAAATCTGTAAAATTGCCGATAAAACCGTTGTACTGGACGCAGGGCATAACCCGCATGGTGTAGAATTTTTGTTAAAGCAATTGCGAAAATTGCTGGAATACAATAAACAGTACACAGAAGTCGTTGCTGTTTTTTCCATGCTGGCAGATAAAGATATGAAAACCGTTGTCAAATTGTTGAAAAACACTGTATTAATGTGGAAAATTGCACCGCTGGCTGTACCCCGTGCAGCTTCGCTGGCACAATTGCAGTCCGCATTGCAGGGGGAAACAGTACAACCGTTTCAGAATGTGCAGGCCGCATTTCAATCCGCGCTTGAGGAATTAAAAAATAATCAGCTGATTCTGGTGTGTGGTTCATTTCACACCCTGGAAGCGGTCTGGGAGTATCTGGAAGAATGTCAATGAATAACAGGCAACGCTGGCTGGGAAGTGTTGTTTTATTGAGTGGTGGTGTTTTACTGGCGGCATTGCTTCTCAAAGGCCGGGAAGAAATACATGACATGCAGCAGGCACAGAACCCACCGGTAAAACAGGCTCAGCAGCAGAATAAGGCTCCAGCCGGTGAAGCGGTGCAATTGCAGCCTCTGACTGTGGATGTTGCAACAGAAAAACGTCTGCTTGAAGAGCAAAAACGTTCCCGTGAAAGGGCAGTGGCTGAGCAGGAAGCAAAAACGGCAGAATTTCTGAGGATGCAGCAACAGGCTGAAGCAGATGCAGCGCGTAAGGCAGCTGAGGAATACGCTGCAATGAATGCCCGGCGTGGTGGCGCGCAGGAAAGTTCTGATAATATTCCGCCGGAACTGGTTCAGGATGAAAAAGCAAAAGTACAGCAAAAATCGCCTGAACAGCAGAAATCGCCGCAGCAAAAGCAGGACATACAGAAGCAGGATCAGCTGAAACAGGACCAGCAAAAGGCAGACGCTGAACAAAAACTGGCAGAGCAGAAACGTCAGCGTGCTGAGGCTGAAAAGAAAGCAGCCGAAGATAAACGCAGAACTGAGGAAGCGGCGAAGAAAAAAGCTGCTGATCAGGCTGCCGCAGATAAAGCCGCTGCTGATAAGAAAAAAGCGGATGCAGATAAAGCTGCAGCAGAAGCCCGAAAAGCAGAAGAGACTAAAAAAGCAGAAGAGGCAGAACGTAAGGCTGCTGAAGATAAAAAACGCAAAGCTCAGGATGAAGCCCGTAAAAAGGCTGAAGCAGATAAGGCACGTGAACTGCTGGAAGGTGGTGACCGTGGCAATAAACAGTGGATGGTTCAGGTGGCGCTGGCTGCAAACGAGGCTAATGCAGATGCGCTGGCGTCAAAACTGCGCGCCAAAGGCTATAAGGTAACCAGAAGCCCGACATCCAAAGGGATCCGTATTATGGTTGGGCCTGCGAAGGATCGGGATACTGCAGATGCCACCCGTAAAAAAATTAATACGGATGAAAGCCTGGGGATGAAATCTGCCTGGGTCATCGACTGGACACCACTGGAGCAGCGTTAATCTGCAACGAAGTTTTCGGTTGCTGATTTCAGGATTGTAAATTTCAGGATTCTGATTTTAAAACGCCTGTTTTAAGATGTTCAGGATGGATTCGCCAGGTGCTGGCGAATCCATCGTATATTTTCAGGACGGAATAATTTTTCAATATTGATCCAGACCGGATGAAAACCGTAGCCACCCTGTTTCATTTCAGCCAGTGCGTCGTCCACTGACCAGTGCTCAAAAATAATTCGATACATGGCAATGCCGGCACCGGTACGGTCCGAGCCGTGGTAGCAGTGAATCAGTACTTTCTGCTGATGCTGTCGGGCGGTCTGAATGGCTTGCATGACCTGCAACAGATCATTCCGATTCATTGCCCAGGTGTGAATCGGGATATGCACCAACTGGAATTGCTGTTGATCCAGCAGTAATAACCGGTCCTGATCACGGCTGCGTAAATTAATGATGGTCTGAATGCCATACTGATTTAATTGTGGAATGAGTGCGGTGTCCGGCTGTTCACTGCGGTAAACCGTCTCACTGATTTTATAAAAATTGTGTGATCGGCTGATGGGCTGACCCCACTGCTGTGGCCGTTGAAGGTCCGGCAGGGCCGGCGTGGTGATACAGCCTGTCAGCTGGACTGAACAGCAGCCAATCAACAACAGTACATAAATGCTTTTCTTCATGACCGGATTTTAAATATATTTTCCTATTTTAAACATATTTTCCCGGATCATAGGGAGTATGTGCAGACGTCTGGCAACGCTATACGCTATTTATTTAACTGGCAGAAGCGATGATTTCCGTAAATCTGATTTGTGGGAATGCTGAGGATAAAGGTATCGTAAGACCGGTAAGCGATGGTTCCATGTCATATTTTAAATTATGTTTTGAAATGTAAAACCAGAACGTTCAGTTGCCCTGTTTTTGGGGAAAATCGGCGGCGTTGAACAGACGGTTTAAAAAATGGTCGATAAAAAGCCCATCAGCTGATGAGCGTCAGCTCAGATCATCTGTGATTTCCGTCTTCAGGTTTTATCCGGTTGTGGAGTCAGACGCAGATAAGGCTTAACCGCCGTATATCCTTTGGGGAAACGCTGTTTCAGTTCAGCCTCATCCTTGATGGATGGGACAATCACTACATCCTGGCCCTGTTCCCAGTTGGCCGGTGTGGCCACTTTATAATTGTCTGTGAGTTGCAGTGAATCAATCACCCGCAATACCTCATTGAAATTACGGCCTGTGGACGCTGGATAGGTAATGATTAATCGCACCTTTTTATGTGGATCGATAATCACAAGGGAACGTACAGTCACCGTTTCACTGGCGTTTGGGTGAATAAAATCATACAGCGTGGAAACTTTTCTGTTCTGGTCTGCAATGATTGGGAAGTTCACCGTGGTGTGCTGGGTTTCATTGATATCGCTGATCCAGCCCTGGTGTGATTCCACATCATCCACAGATAATGCAATGGCTTTGACCCCCCGTCGTGTAAACTCATCCTGCAGTTTTGCGGTGTACCCCAATTCTGTGGTGCATACCGGTGTATAGTCAGCAGGATGTGAAAACAGAATGCCCCAGTTGTCTCCCAGGAAATCATAAAAGCGCAGTGTGCCCTGACTTGATTCCTGTTCAAAATCCGGTGCGGTATCGCCTAAACGTAATGTCATGATGTCTGATCTCAGAATTGATGATGGTCAATGGCTCGTCGCTCACACTATTACGCAAATTATTTATAATGAAAAATAGTGTTTTTATATTTTCTTATCTGTTATTTGACTATAGGACTGCTTTAAAAGCGGATTTTTTCAGTATTCCTCTGAATCTGCTATGTGTGTCCTGCTTAAATTTGCTACATTAATGCGCCCCGGATGACTTATTGCTGGAGCCGGCTGCCACAATTTTTTATCTGGTTTTGTGTAAAAGCCTTGTACTTCGAATTTCCGGCAGCATAATAACGTCTGGGAAAAATTTATTTTGACAAGCAAGTTTTAGAGAGTCTATATGTTGGCAAGTCTGATCGGAGGAATCTTCGGTACAAAAAACGAGCGTGAACTGAAACGCATGCGTAAAATTGTCGATAAGATCAATGCGCTCGAGCCGACGATATCAGCCTTAAGTGATGCAGACTTATCTGCAAAAACCGAAGAATTCAAACAACGATATAAAAATGGCGAAAGTCTGGATGCCCTGTTAGCTGATGCATTTGCAGTATGTCGTGAAGCGGCGAAGCGTGTCATGGGGATGCGTCATTATGATGTTCAGCTGATCGGTGGTATTACCCTGCATGAAGGCAAAATTGCTGAAATGCGTACCGGTGAGGGTAAAACCCTGATGGGAACGCTGGCGGTTTACTTAAATGCCATCAGTGGTCAGGGCGTACACGTGATTACCGTGAATGACTATCTGGCACAGCGTGATGCTGAATTAAACCGCCCTTTATATGAGTTTCTGGGGTTGACGATTGGGGTGATTTATTCCATGCAGTCACCGATGGAAAAATCCGAGGCCTATCGTTCAGATATTACCTATGGGACCAACAACGAATTCGGTTTTGACTATCTGCGGGACAATATGGTGTTCTCCATGGCGGAGAAAAAACAGCGCGGTCTGAACTATGCGATTATCGATGAGGTCGATTCAATCCTGATTGATGAAGCACGGACGCCGTTGATCATTTCCGGCCAGAGTGAGGATTCATCACAGCTATACGCCGCAATCAACAGCATTCCGCCTAAGCTTCATCCACAAAAAGAAGAAAAAGTCGCAGATGGCGGACACTTCTGGATTGATGAAAAACAGCGCTCCGTGGAAATGACCGAAGTCGGTTATGAAGCAGTGGAACATGAACTGATTCAGATGGGGCTGCTGGCAGAGGGTGAAAGTCTCTATTCTGCAACCAATCTGAATCTGGTGCATCATGTCACAGCGGCCATTCGGGCACATTTCCTGTATCAGCGTAATGTGCACTACATTGTTCATGACGGTGAAGTGATTATTGTCGATGAAAATACCGGTCGGACCATGCCGGGGCGTCGCTGGTCAGAAGGCTTGCATCAGGCAGTGGAGGCAAAGGAAGGACTGGATATTCAGCCTGAAAACCAGACACTCGCCACCACGACATTCCAGAACTATTTCCGTTTATATAAAAAGCTTTCCGGTATGACCGGTACTGCAGATACTGAAGCTGCGGAAATGAAAGAAATTTATGGCCTGGATGTGGTGATTATTCCAACGCACAGACCCATGATCCGTGAAGACCTGAATGATCTGATTTATCTGAATCGCAATGGTAAATATAACGCCATTATTCAGGAAATTAAAAAAATTCATGAGTCCGGTGTGGCACCGATTCTGATTGGTACAGCAACCATTGAGGCCAGTGAAATTCTGTCAGATAAACTCAGGGATGCCGGCATCAGCCACGAAGTACTGAATGCCAAACAGCATGAACGTGAGGCGGACATTATTGCGCAGGCGGGTTCGCCGAACGCGGTGACCATTGCCACCAACATGGCAGGTCGGGGGACCGACATCCTGCTGGGGGGGAACTGGAAAGCACGGCTGGCAAAAATTGAAAACCCGACTGCTGAAGATGAAGCACGTCTGCGGGCGGAATGGGAAAGACACAATGAAATGGTGCTGAGCTCGGGTGGTCTGCACATCATCGGTTCTGAACGCCATGAATCACGCCGTATTGACAACCAGTTGCGTGGTCGTTCCGGTCGTCAGGGAGATCCGGGTGTGTCCCGTTTTTTCCTGTCTCTTGAAGATGACCTGATGCGTATTTTTGCCGGTGACCGGGTGGTGGCCATGATGCGGGCAATGGGCTTGCAGGAAGATGAAGCGATTGAACATAAAATGGTTTCCCGCTCCATTGAAAACGCACAGCGCAAGGTTGAAGCCCGTAACTTTGATATCCGTAAGAACCTGCTGAAATATGATGATGTCAATAATGAGCAGCGTAAGATCATCTATTCACAGCGTGATGAGGTGCTGCAGGAGCACACACTTCAGGAATACATCGAAGAAATGCATCGTGAAGTGATGAAAGGAGTGATTGCCAATTATATTCCACCTGAATCCATTCATGATCAGTGGGATATCAACGGTCTCGAAAATGCCCTGCAGGTCGATCTGGGGATTAGCCTGCCGGTCAGCCAGTGGCTGGAGGAAGACCGCCGTCTGGATGAAGAAGCCCTGACTGAACGTATCAGCGATGAAATCGTTGCACGCTACCGTCAGCGCCGTGAACAGATGGGTGATGAATCTGCTTCCACACTAGAGCGCCACTTCATGCTCGGTTCACTGGACCGTCACTGGAAAGACCATCTGGCAGCCATGGATTATTTGCGTCAGGGTATTCATTTGCGCGGTTATGCCCAGAAGAACCCGGAACAGGAATATAAAAAGGAAGCCTTTAACCTGTTCATTAACATGCTTGGTGTGATTAAATCTGATGTCGTGACTGATCTGTCCCGTGTACATATTCCTACACCTGAAGAGCTGGCCGAAATGGAGGCACAGCAACATGCGCAGGCAGACGCAATGCAGTTGTCCTTTGCGCATGATGAAGTGGATGGGTTGACCGGTGAGGTGACTGCCGGGGAAGTGCTGAATGAAGAAAAGCCCTTTCCGAATGGCAGAATCGTCGCACCTGAAAGCCGCAATGCGCCCTGCCCATGTGGTTCAGGTCTGAAATACAAACAGTGTCATGGTAAAATCTAAACCGGACATACAGAACAGCAGAACTTTTGTTCTGCTTTTTTTCTGAGATTTATACAACTTGTGAATAAGCATTGCAGAATGGGCCGGTAAATGGTATTTACTTGCACATGCGATATGTGATCAGGACACACAATGAAAAAATTATTAAAACCTTTATTTGTATTTATGCTGGTTTTGCCGACGCTGGTATTTGCAGAAGCGACCGCGCCACAGAAAACCACGGTTGCAAAAGTGCAGGCAGCGACTGGTGTTGCGGCTGCACAGACTGAAGTAAAACATGAGTCCACCACAGTGATCAGCCCGCGTACCGGCATTCGGTATACCTTGGGAAATACCGGTGGTCGTCCCATCATTTTAAAAACAGCCGGCATTGCTGCGGTGACACCTGCTACGGTTAACCGTGTGGTGGCATCCAACCCGGCGTTGTCAGCTGTCAGCCAGGAAAAAGTCAAACAGGCATTACTGGGTGACACGGTAGCTGCAGAGACTGCACAGTCTCAGTAATATCATCCGGAATCAAAAAAATGGTTCGTCAGTCAGGATCTTATCCGGCTGGATGGTTTGTGAGTGCAGGGAACGCATTTGATTGTATATTGGCTTTCTATATTCACTCGATTTCCGGCATGATTTCTAATAAGCTGTGCATTCCTATTTTAAGGCTGGTGTTTTAAATGGCTGTTGGTGACGTGACAATGCCACATATGCATGTGGTGCAAGGGGTGAAAATTGGTTCGGCTGAGGCATATGTCCGTTATCCGAATCGACGGGATCTGGTCATTTTTGAACTCGCAGAAGGCTCACATGTTGCCGGTGTGTTTACCCAGAGTGCCTTTGCTGCAGCCCCTGTCATTTTGTCAAAACAGCATCTGGCAGAAAACGCTGCCCGTTATCTCATTATTAATACCGGCAATGCCAATGCTGCAACGGGGGAAACCGGTTTAATCAATGCCGGGGCCATCTGTGCAGCGCTGGCTCAACTGGCCGGTGTAAAAGAAAATCAGATTTTACCCTTTTCAACGGGTGTCATTGGCGAACAGCTTCCTGTTGAACGCGTACTGCAGGGTATACAACCGGCCCTCGACCAGCTTAAGCATGATGGCTGGGTGGAAGCGGCCACCGGGATCATGACGACGGATACCACGCCCAAAGGTGCTTCTGAGCAGTTTGAGCTGGATGGTGTGACCTACAGTATGACCGGCATTTCCAAAGGTGCCGGTATGGTCCGCCCCAACATGGCGACCATGCTGAGCTTTGTGGCAACAGATGCGCCATTGAGTCATGCATTGGTTCAGAAATTACTGGCCAGCACGGTTGAACACTCATTTAACCGGATTACCATAGATGGCGATACATCGACAAACGATTCATGTGTTTTTGCTGCGACCGGTCAGGCCGGCGGTCAGCCAGTCAGCACTGAAGATGACCACCGTTATGCGAAGATACAGAATGTATTGGCCCGCATAATGAACCGTCTGGCACAGCTGATTGTTCGTGATGGTGAAGGTGCAACCAAATTTATTACCGTGGCAGTTGAAGGGGGTGAAAACACCCAGGAATGCTGTGATGTTGCATACAGTATTGCCCAGTCACCTTTAATCAAAACCGCAGTTTTTGCCTCGGATCCGAACTGGGGGCGCATTGTCATGGCCATTGGTAAAGCCGGTGTGCCACAGCTGGATCACAGCAGGGTCCAGGTCTGGCTGGATGAGGTACAGATCTGTCGGGATGGCGGTGCGGCAGAGGATTATACAGAAGAGGCCGGAGCCCGGGTCATGGCTCAGCCGGAAATGACCATTCGGGTCGATCTGGGACGGGGTGAGGCAAAAGATACAGTATATACCTGTGATTTTTCTTATGATTATGTCAGGATTAATGCTGATTACCGGTCATAATTCCGCTGCCCGGAAAGCATCTGCTGAGAGATGTTCCCCTATATGGCAGTGCCGGATATGAATGAGATAAAACATGGGCCACATGCCAGCGCCAGCAATACAGCAAGCGAAAAGATCAGAGAACACCGATTATGAATGATGCGACCAATTTAATTGCCAATGAAGCAAAGTCGGTTGTCACAGCACATCTGGACCGTCTGGGGGAGCCGAAGGACAACACGCTGAGCCCTGAGGAAAAACAGCAGAAATTTGCACAGATTCAGGCTGAATTAAAACAGCGGAATGCGGTACTTGTTGCACATTATTACTGTGATCCGGATGTTCAGGAACTGGCAGAGGCAACAGGAGGATGTGTGTCTGATTCACTGGAAATGGCACGTTTCGGGCGGGACCATGCTGCATCCACACTGGTGGTGGCAGGTGTGAAATTCATGGGAGAAACCGCTAAAATCCTTTCCCCTGAAAAAACCATTCTCATGCCGACGCTGGAAGCAACCTGCTCACTGGATCTGGGCTGCCCGGTGGATGAGTTCACCCGCTTTTGTGATGCTCATCCTGAACATACCGTGGTGGTGTATGCCAATACATCTGCGGCAGTCAAGGCGCGTGCAGACTGGGTGGTGACCTCCAGCTGCGCTGTGGAAATTATTGAACATCTTGATGGCCTGGGTGAAAAAATCATCTGGGCGCCGGACCAGCACCTGGGACGATATATTCAGAAAAAAACCGGCGCAGATATGCTGTTATGGGATGGATCATGCATTGTGCATGAAGAGTTTCGTTCCCGTGGTATCAGCCAGATGAAAGCACTGTACCCGGATGCAGCGGTGCTTGTACATCCGGAGTCTCCGGAGTCGGTGATTGATATTGCAGATGCTGTCGGCAGCACTTCCCAGTTAATTAAAGCCGCTCAGACATTGCCGCATAAGACTTTGATTGTGGCAACGGACCGGGGGATTTTTTATAAGATGCAGCAGGCTGTGCCGGATAAAAAACTCATTGAAGCACCAACAGCCGGTGAGGGAGCAACCTGTCGCTCATGTGCACATTGTCCGTGGATGGCCATGAATGAACTGGATGGCATTCTGCAGGTTCTGCAAAAAGCTGACCAGCAGATATTTGTCGATGCAGCCCTTGCAGAACGGGCAAAATTACCGCTGGATCGGATGCTGAATTTCAGTGCAGCACTGAAGCGTTAAGGGCAATATGAAAGCGTCTGAAATGCCTGATAAATATACATATGGCCTGTTTTTTCCACTTTTTTTAACGATAGGTGTTGACGTCTATGGGCGTCACGCCTAGAATGCACTCCGTACCGCACAATGTGCGATACAATGAAGCTGAGACGAATCGGAGTATGGCGCAGCCTGGTAGCGCATCTGGTTTGGGACCAGAGGGTCGTAGGTTCGAATCCTACTGCTCCGACCAATTCTTCAAGGCAAAGGTATCGCGTGATATTGATTATCATCGGTTACGCGCCTGTAGCTCAGTTGGATAGAGCATCCGCCTTCTAAGCGGATGGTCACAGGTTCGAATCCTGTCAGGCGCGCCATTTCATGGTAGCTTGATCTTGCCGAACCCAAATTTATGACGGTGGATGTAGCTCAGTTGGTAGAGCCCCGGATTGTGATTCCGGTTGTCGCGGGTTCGAATCCCGTCATTCACCCCACACCCCGACTTTTATTTAAAAGTTGACCCCGGAGTATGGCGCAGCCTGGTAGCGCATCTGGTTTGGGACCAGAGGGTCGTAGGTTCGAATCCTACTGCTCCGACCAATTAAAATTCAGTATCATTTCAATCATCCGCTGCTCAGCGGTTTTTTTATGCCTGAATCAGGCTCTTCCGACGCCAAAGGCCTCAGAAAGAGGCCGGTCATATATGTTGCATCTGTTCATTGATGATTACGGAATAATCACGATGGAAACACGACGATTGGCTGCCCGGTGCTCCTTTGTGTCATTTTCCAGAATCGGTTGCTCAGCCCCTTTGCCGATCACATATACATTCTGTGAACTGAATCCATTGGCCAGAAACAGATTTGCAACACTCTGCGCGCGCTGTCTGGACAATTTCAGATTGTAATCTGCACTGCCGATATTATCGGTATGCCCGACAATTTTAACTCTGTTTAAATTGTAGCCATGCAATTGTGTGGCCAGACGGGTAATTTTGTCTTCCTGTCCCGGTGCAATGTTCGCTTCATTGAAGCCGAACAGCAAACGTTCCGGAAGACCCAGACTCCACCCTTCCTCGGTCAGTACAAAACCTTCCTTTTTCAGAATGCGGACCTGTTTATGGCTCAGCGAACCCAGGCTCAGGCATGCCGATAATGCAATGCACAGTGCACTGGAAAGCAGTACTTTTATTGCTTGATTGAACATTTTTTACCCCGGGAGATTATGAGTGGTAAATATACCAGTGGTGTTGTAAGGATTTGGCCTTATACATGGCCTGATCAGCCTGTGAGATCAGATCCTCAGGATTGGCCGCCTGACTTGACAGAGAGATACCAAGGCTGAAACTGAAGTAAATCGCCTGATTTTTATACATCAGCGGCTCATCAGAGCATTTAACTAAATTTTCAGCAATGGAGATCAAATGCTCTGATTTATCAATATGTTGTAGAATAATGGCAAATTCATCTCCGCTGAGACGTGCAACAAAATCCCCCTGTCGGATATTGTTCTTTAGACGGTAAGCCATTTCTTTCAGTACGGCATCACCGACCAGGTGTCCATATTGGTCATTGATGGCCTTAAAGTTGTTATTGTCGATAAAAATCAGTGCAGATTGATGACGTTGTCTGGAATCTTCAAATATATTGCATAAAATCTGGTAAAAATAATTGCGATTGGGCAACTGCGTCAGATGATCATGCTGGACCTGATGAGAAAGTTGATGGTTTTCATTCTGCAGATGCGTATGCCAGGACTGTATTTCTTCCAGTAACTGATTAAATACAGAATTGAGGTTATGAAATTCCTTGATGTCATTTTCAGGAAAGCGCAAATTGTAGGCTTTCTGGCTGCTGAGCAATTGGGCAATCTGTGTGATCGGTGAGATGGATTGCATAATATGACGATAAGTTGAATTCACCGACCACCATAAAGCAAAAATCATAAAGAGCATGCCGATTCCAAGACCAACAAAAATTTTGATCATAAAAATAAGTATTTCATTGGAACTGCCATATAAAACAACTCTACCAACCTTTTTTTCACGGTGCAGTACCTGCAGATTAATGGCATCCTTCAAAAAAATATGATCAAACAAATTTTGCAGATATGAATAATGCTCAACGCTTTTTACACTTTGTGCGAGCAGCGTGCCTTCATCGTCATATACCTGGATCAGGCGGATGGAATGCTGATGGGTGTATTCGGTTAAAATCTGGGATAATGCAAACTTATCCTTAAAAACCAGTGCGGGTTGAATACGCTCTGAAACGGTGCGGCTGATCAGCAATAAATTCTGTTTTGCATAAGATTCGATGGTAAACACCGATATGGATGCAAAGGTAAAGGTACAGATAAAGAAAGTAATGGCAAAAATCGTAAACTGGGATTTGCGGAACAACACCTGCAGGGATGTGGATTTATATAATTTATCCATCATTGTCATTACTCCTGCTCCGAATTTCTGGCCAGAAGCAGGACACGGGGGTCAACATGCACCTTGCTGCGTGTAAGGCTGTCCAGGTTGACTTTAAACAGAGTATTGTCACTTTTTGATGAATACAGGCAAAACGAACTGCCAATTTCACATTCAGCGTTATTGGTACTGAAGGATAAAATGGACTTATTCTGGGATGTATTCAACAGTTTTTGTTCAGATATGGGTGTGCTGTTGGTAAAAAAAACAGCGTCGCAGTGTGTTTTTCTCAGATCGGCATTCTGAATGGGATTTATTGCAAAGGGGTATTTATTCTGCCGGGTAAGATAACTGAATTGAGTGGCCGTTGGTTGGTTGCCCGCAATACATAATACGGGATTGGGTGTGTTCCATTGAACATAGCTGAGAATGGACAGCGTCGTCATGTAAATATTATGAGATGAATTGGCTGAGGAGAAAGTACTGATCGACAGTAATATTCCCAGACATAAAAGCCTTTTGTTGATTAAAAAATCAGCCATTTTAATAATAACAGTTCATAAATGTTGTTGATGAAGACTAGTTTAATAAAAAACCGTGCAGATAGACAGTTTAAGTTTTAAATAGCACATTGATGGTTGTTCGATCTATTTCGGGGGAATACGCCGAAAAAAACAGCGTTTGGTATGCGGTGTTAAAAAAAAGAGTTGCGAGTTGGGGATATTGGCCTATAATGCGAATCCTGAGTTGGTGTTATTGTATAAAACATCTTATAAATCAGATGCTTGATTTGGTCACTGGGATTCCTGAAGGAATTTTATGTGCTGAACCTGCTGAAGATTGAACAGATAAAAAGATGACAGCATATATTGACTTTCTGCAGATAGCGAGTAATATAGCCGACCTGTCCTGATGCTGCTGAGGCATTGGGTTGATCATTAAGAGCTTATGAAGAACAACTTGTGTGGATTTTCACTGATTGATTGATCGAAATATTATCATTGATTGATTGGTTTAAATTACTCGAAGTTTATTTGAGAGAATTTGTCAGTAATTGATGAGCCGGAATTGGCACCTTGTCTTTAAATTAAGGTGCAAAATGATTTTAACTGAAGAGTTTGATCATGGCTCAGATTGAACGCTGGCGGCAGGCTTAACACATGCAAGTCGAGCGGGGGATGTTGCTTCGGCAACTGACCCAGCGGCGGACGGGTGAGTACAACTTAGGAATCTGCCTGTTAGTGGGGGACAACGTTTCGAAAGGGACGCTAATACCGCATACGCCCCAAGGGGGAAAGGATGGGATCACTTGTGACCATTCGCTAACAGATGAGCCTAAGCCGGATTAGCTGGTTGGTGGGGTAAAGGCCTACCAAGGCGACGATCCGTAGCGGGTCTGAGAGGATGATCCGCCACACTGGGACTGAGACACGGCCCAGACTCCTACGGGAGGCAGCAGTGGGGAATATTGGACAATGGGGGGAACCCTGATCCAGCCATGCCGCGTGTGTGAAGAAGGCCTTATGGTTGTAAAGCACTTTAAGCGGGGAGGAGACTGCATTGGTTAATAGCTGATGAGAGTGGACGTTACCCGCAGAATAAGCACCGGCTAACTCTGTGCCAGCAGCCGCGGTAATACAGAGGGTGCGAGCGTTAATCGGATTTACTGGGCGTAAAGCGTACGTAGGCGGCTGATTAAGTCGGATGTGAAATCCCCGGGCTCAACCTGGGAATTGCATACGATACTGGTCGGCTTGAGTATGGGAGAGGATGGTAGAATTCCAGGTGTAGCGGTGAAATGCGTAGAGATCTGGAGGAATACCGATGGCGAAGGCAGCCATCTGGCCTGATACTGACGCTGAGGTACGAAAGCATGGGGAGCAAACAGGATTAGATACCCTGGTAGTCCATGCCGTAAACGATGTCTACTAGCCGTTGGGGCCTTTGAGGCTTTGGTGGCGCAGCTAACGCGATAAGTAGACCGCCTGGGGAGTACGGTCGCAAGACTAAAACTCAAATGAATTGACGGGGGCCCGCACAAGCGGTGGAGCATGTGGTTTAATTCGATGCAACGCGAAGAACCTTACCTGGCCTTGACATACTAAGAATCCCGTAGAGATACGGGAGTGCCTTCGGGAATTTAGATACAGGTGCTGCATGGCTGTCGTCAGCTCGTGTCGTGAGATGTTGGGTTAAGTCCCGCAACGAGCGCAACCCTTTTCCTTACTTGCCAGCATTTCGGATGGGAACTTTAAGGATACTGCCAGTGACAAACTGGAGGAAGGCGGGGACGACGTCAAGTCATCATGGCCCTTACGGCCAGGGCTACACACGTGCTACAATGGTCGGTACAAAGGGTTGCTACACAGCGATGTGATGCCAATCTCAAAAAGCCGATCGTAGTCCGGATTGGAGTCTGCAACTCGACTCCATGAAGTCGGAATCGCTAGTAATCGCGGATCAGAATGCCGCGGTGAATACGTTCCCGGGCCTTGTACACACCGCCCGTCACACCATGGGAGTTTGTTGCACCAGAAGTAGCTAGCCTAACTGCAAAGAGGGCGGTTACCACGGTGTGGCCGATGACTGGGGTGAAGTCGTAACAAGGTAGCCGTAGGGGAACCTGCGGCTGGATCACCTCCTTAACGAAAGATTGACGATTGGTGAGAATTCACAACAGGTTGTTCTTCATGACGATGTATCTGAGGGTCTGTAGCTCAGTTGGTTAGAGCACACGCTTGATAAGCGTGGGGTCACAAGTTCAAGTCTTGTCAGACCCACCACTACTGACGAAGTACGGAAAATCAGACACATTGACTTATTGATAAGTCGGGGACTTAGCTTAGTTGGTAGAGCGCCTGCTTTGCACGCAGGAGGTCAGGAGTTCGACTCTCCTAGTCTCCACCACTGATTACAAACTGAGAGATTACAGAATTTAATGAACATTCAGTTTATTAACTTCTGTGATTCATCACGGATACCTACCTGCTGACGAGGCGGTATGGAATCATTAACAGCATATATTTGAGTTGAAATAATTGTTTAGCTTATTTTATGAAGTTTTAACAGAGAACTGTTGATGCTGAATGAAATGAGCACTAGCGAACAAACTGAATCAAGCGTTTTGGTATATGAAATTGATTGAAGCTGTACAGTGATTGAATTCACAGTACTTCAGACTGTAGGGGATTGATGAGCAATCATTGTCCCTGTCTTATTACTCCTTGTAGGTAATAACGACTGTTTGGGGTTGTATGGTCAAGTAATTAAGTGCATGTGGTGGATGCCTTGGCAGTCAGAGGCGAAGAAAGACGTGACAGCCTGCGAAAAGCTCCGGGGAGGCGGCAAATATCCTTTGATCCGGAGATATCTGAATGGGGAAACCCACTTACCATAAGGTAGGTATCGCATGATGAATACATAGTCATGCGAGGCGAACGGGGGGAAGTGAAACATCTCAGTACCCCCAGGAAAAGAAATCAATTGAGATTCCCTGAGTAGCGGCGAGCGAACGGGGAACAGCCCATAAAGTGATGCATGTTCTAGCGGAATGCTCTGGGAAGAGCAACCACAGAGGGTGATAGTCCCGTACACGAAAGGGCATGCATGATGAAGACGAGTAGGGCGGGGCACGAGAAACCCTGTCTGAACATGGGGGGACCATCCTCCAAGGCTAAATACTCCTGACTGACCGATAGTGAACCAGTACCGTGAGGGAAAGGCGAAAAGAACCCCTGTGAGGGGAGTGAAACAGATCCTGAAACCGCATGCATACAAGCAGTGGGAGCCGACTTGTTCGGTGACTGCGTACCTTTTGTATAATGGGTCAGCGACTTATATTCAGTAGCAAGGTTAACCGTCTAGGGGAGCCGTAGGGAAACCGAGTCTTAATAGGGCGCATAGTTGCTGGGTATAGACCCGAAACCAGGCGATCTATCCATGAGCAGGCTGAAGGTCAGGTAACACTGACTGGAGGGCCGAACCCACTGTCGTTGAAAAGCCAGGGGATGACTTGTGGATAGGGGTGAAAGGCTAATCAAGCCTGGTGATAGCTGGTTCTCCCCGAAAGCTATTTAGGTAGCGCCTCGGACGAATACCACAGGGGGTAGAGCACTGTTTCGGCTAGGGGGTCATCCCGACTTACCAAACCGATGCAAACTCCGAATACCTGTGAGTACTATCCGGGAGACAGACTGCGGGTGCTAACGTCCGCAGTCAAGAGGACAACAATCCAGACCGCCAGCTAAGGCCCCAAAATCATGGTTAAGTGGGAAACGATGTGGGAAGGCACAGACAGCCAGGAGGTTGGCTTAGAAGCAGCCATCCTTTAAAGAAAGCGTAATAGCTCACTGGTCGAGTCGGCCTGCGCGGAAGATGTAACGGGGCTAAAACCATGTGCCGAAGCTGCGGATTTGACTTATGGTCAAGTGGTAGGGGAGCGTTCTGTAAGCTGATGAAGGTGTGTTGAGAAGCATGCTGGAGGTATCAGAAGTGCGAATGCTGACGTGAGTAACGATAAAACGGGTGAAAAACCCGTTCGCTGAAAGACCAAGGGTTCCAGTCCAACGTTAATCGGGGCTGGGTGAGTCGACCCCTAAGGCGAGGCCGAGAGGCGTAGTCGATGGGAAACTGGTGAATATTCCAGTACTTCTGTGTAATGCGATGAGAGGACGGAGAAGGTTAGGTCAGCCTGGCGATGGTAGTCCAGGTGAAAGGTTGTAGGCATGTATCCCAGGCAAATCCGGGGTGCTTTATGCTGAGAGCTGACATCAAGTAAGTTTTACTTACGAAGTGGCTGATACCCTGCTTCCAGGAAAAGTCTCTAAGCTTCAGTTACACAGGAATCGTACCCGAAACCGACACAGGTGGTCAGGTCGAGTAGACCAAAGCGCTTGAGAGAACTCTGCTGAAGGAACTAGGCAAAATGGTACCGTAACTTCGGGAGAAGGTACGCTGCTGACGGTGACGGGACTTGCTCCCTGAGCTGTTGGCAGCCACAGAAACCAGGCCGCTGCAACTGTTTATTAAAAACATAGCACTCTGCAAACACGAAAGTGGACGTATAGGGTGTGATGCCTGCCCGGTGCTGGAAGGTTAATTGATGGGGTCAGCGCAAGCGAAGCTCCTGATCGAAGCCCCAGTAAACGGCGGCCGTAACTATAACGGTCCTAAGGTAGCGAAATTCCTTGTCGGGTAAGTTCCGACCTGCACGAATGGCATAATGATGGCGGCGCTGTCTCCAGCAGAGGCTCAGTGAAATCGAAATCGCTGTGAAGATGCAGTGTACCCGCGGCTAGACGGAAAGACCCCGTGAACCTTTACTGCAGCTTGACACTGAACTTTGACCTTATCTGTGCAGGATAGGTGGGAGGCTATGAAGATTGGACGCCAGTCTGACTGGAGCCATCCTTGAAATACCACCCTGGTAATGTTGAGGTTCTAACTCTGTCCCGTTATCCGGGACGAGGACCGTGTCTGGTGGGTAGTTTGACTGGGGCGGTCTCCTCCTAAAGAGTAACGGAGGAGTACGAAGGTGCGCTCAGCGTGGTCGGAAATCACGCGTAGAGTATAAAGGCAAAAGCGCGCTTGACTGCGAGACCCACAAGTCGAGCAGGTACGAAAGTAGGTCTTAGTGATCCGGTGGTTCTGAATGGAAGGGCCATCGCTCAACGGATAAAAGGTACTCTGGGGATAACAGGCTGATACCGCCCAAGAGTTCATATCGACGGCGGTGTTTGGCACCTCGATGTCGGCTCATCTCATCCTGGGGCTGAAGCAGGTCCCAAGGGTATGGCTGTTCGCCATTTAAAGAGGTACGCGAGCTGGGTTTAGAACGTCGTGAGACAGTTCGGTCCCTATCTACCGTGGGCGCTGGAAATTTGAGAGGATCTGCTCTCAGTACGAGAGGACCGGAGTGGACGAACCCCTGGTGTACCGGTTGTGACGCCCGTCGCATCGCCGGGTAGCTATGTTCGGAAGGGATAACCGCTGAAAGCATCTAAGCGGGAAGCCCACCTCAAGATAAGATTTCCCTTGAACTTTATGTTCACTAAAGATCCGTTCGAGACCAGGACGTTGATAGGCTGGATGTGGAAGCACGGTGACGTGTGAAGCTGACCAGTACTAATTGATCGTGAGGCTTGACCATACAACACCCAAGCGGTTGTTTATGAGGCATTGATTGATTTCATGAAAAGGATCAAAGTTAATTGATTCAGTTAAAAAGCCGGATACAATATTCAACTCAGATATTCTGTTAATACTCTTTTGGCTGAAAGCTGTGGCATTTAAATAAGACCGCAGTGAGTATCCATAACAGTTGTGCTGGCGACCATAGCGAGAGTGAACCACCTGATCCCATCCCGAACTCAGAAGTGAAACCTCTTAGCGCTGATGGTAGTGTGGGGTTACCCATGTGAGAGTAAGTCATCGCCAGCTCATTATTTAAACACCCCGGCCAAAAAGGTCGGGGTGTTTTTTTATATGCATGAGAAAATGACTGAACAGGACTAATTCGTAGCAGTCCATTCCTGAATGAAGTTCATGGTCAGTCTGGCGGCATTGCGCTGTGCTACGCCTGAACTGAAAAAAGCAGCTACATTGGGGTCATGGTCTGCACCTGCAAGGTCGGAAAGACTGCGAAAGGCGATGAAGGGAATGCTGTTGGAGTAAGCAACCTGAGCGACTGCTGCGGTTTCCATGTCGACGACATCCCCGGCCATTTGCTGATGTAAGTAATTACGATATTCAGTATTTGCAAGAAATGCACCACCGGATACACCCCGCTGCCCCATGATAATTTTAGGTTGATAACAGTCGTTACTGGTCTGGCAAATGGCTTCCAGATGACGCTGTGTATCATGTTGTACTTTACTGGCAATGCTCAGCATTTTCGCATCAACAGGGAAATCAGTTTTCATTTCACCATATGCAACAGGAGTTTCACCGTGATCATCCTGGGTACTTAAAGCCACCTCCTGGTAGTTGTTTGCATTGATGACGTTGGTCTGACGAAAAAACTGAGTGCCATAGGCGGGAATTGTTTCATCAAGTTTTAAACCCAGGCAGGAAATATCTCCGGCTTTCCCGCAGGCGTCAGGTAATTCCTGATTTGCAGCATAATAAACCTCGTTGGGTGCGATCCAGCTGCGGGCAATGACAACATCGCCAACCTGCAGATCAGGATTTAAACTGCCTGCAATTCCACTGAAAACAAGACCTTTTAACTGAAAGTGGTCAGTCATCATCTGGGTGGTCATTGCTGCATTGGTCATGCTGATGCCGCTGAGCGTAATCACGACGTCGGTATTTTCCAATTGTCCGGTTATAAATTTCCGGCCATTAATTATGTATTGTTTTCTATGCTCTGTTGATTGTATGAGTAAGTCAGCTTCCTGACCAAATGCCGCAATAATACCGAGTCGGGGCGTATCATCTGTTAAATGGCTGGTGCGGTTATCCGGTTGCGAGGCCTCAGCTGAAGAGGATTTGCAGGCTGTCAGGTAGATGGCTGGAACGGCGGCACAAAGGACAAGCAGGGATAATTTGAATAAATGCATGGCAGACCCATAAATGTAAAAATTAAAAATAGATTAAAAGTTAAGCAAGCAAAAAATATTCCAATGCCAAATATTCTCTGCTTTATGATTATGTTATGGTTTTGATGATGATTGATCCAGTTGCCGCCTTGCATGCTTCAGTGCGGTGCGTAAGCCTTCTTCCAATGTTGGATGAAAAAATGGCTTTTTCAGGATTTCATCAATGCTGAGTGCTTCGCCCATGATCCAGCTCAGCAGGTGTGCCATATGTTCGGCATCTTCAACAAAAAGTTCTGCCCCCAGCAGTTTGCGTGTGTGCTTATCGACATAGACTTCTGCAGCCCCTTTGTTTTTTCCGGTCAGAATTGCACGGCCCTGTCTTTCATAGGACACAAATCCGGTCACGAAATCTGTATCAGACTCACTCAGGTTTGCATAATTCTGCCCTATGCGGGCCATTTCAGGAGAACTGAAAACAATGGACAGCGGAATCAGTGTCTTAATATTCTGAATTTTTGGGTAATTCAGGCAGTTATGCACAGCGAGCCGGCTTTCTACAGCGGCTTCATGCTGGATGGGTGTTTCGGTAAAAGCATCTCCGGTAATAAAAATTGGATAATCACCCAGTTGTTTGGTCTGGGGATCAACGGGCAGCCGGGTGCTATCACTGAATTGCGGATCCAGATTGCCAAGATTCAGATGGCTGAGATTACTGCTTCTGCCGATTGCACTGAGAACATAGTCTACTTGCAGCTGGTGCTCTTCCTGGTCCTGCTGATACTGGATTGTCACGCCTGCTGTAGTCTTTTTGACAGTATGTGGCAATGTTTTGAGTTTAATATCCAGTTCTTTTGATATTTCTGTCTGAACCAATTGCCGTAAATTCGGGCTGGTTAATGGGCCGATTTTCGTACTGCGTGTAAACACCGTGGTTTTTACTCCAAGCCGGTGCATGGCCTGGGCCAGTTCTATGGCAATGACGCCACTGCCGATGATGGCCAGTGTTTCGGGGAGTGACTCAAGTTCAAAGATTTCATCTGAAGTGACCAGTCTGTCTCCCAGCTCCTGCTGCCATTCCGGTTCAATGTTGGGCGTGGAGCCTACGGCCAGAATAAAGCTCCTGGCCTGGTACTGGTTTCCATTGACTTCTATGGTGTCAGCATTAATAAATCGGGCTTCACCTGAGACTTTGTGGGCTGGGTTCCAGCTGTCGACATCCTTCAGGGTTGCACCGGTAAAACGATCCCGCAGTGCCCTGACCTGTTGCATGACAGCCGATGTATCAATTTCAGCTTTGACGTTCAGGGAAAGTTCATTTGCATGCTGGATATCATTCATTCGATTGGCAATGGAGATCAGTGCCTTGCTTGGCATACATCCTGTACGGGCGCAGGTGGTATCCCAGCTGCCTTTATTTACAATCAGTAAATTGGATGTATATTTTATGGCTTCTTTGTAGGCACTGATTCCTGCTGTACCTGCACCGATGATGATGATATCAAACATGAGCTGAATCCTGATTCTGACTTGTTCACAATAAAAAACATTTTTTGCATGATGTTTACAGTTTCCATGAACTGTGTTTACATATCAGCAAATATTTACAACATAACAAACTTTCTTTGTGTAATGGGGAAATCGGGGAATTAAATGGATACAAAAAAATTTACTGCAAAACTTTCTGCAATTGCTATATCTATTTTGTTGGTCAGTTGTGGTGGTGGTGGAAGTGAAGGCTATTACAGGGCGGAGCCTGTGCAAAGCCCGGCCGGTAATGGCTCAGAAAATGGTTCTGAAGGAAGTGAAGGCACTATCCAGGATTCTGGTAACTACTATGTCAATGCCTCAGCTGCAAAAACAGCGTTATTATTGACGGGGGATACCGCTGTCTTAAATGTCAAATTACTGGATGCAGATACCGGCGGCGCCATCAGCGGGGGAACTGTCAAATTACAGATTGTGAATGCTCAGGCGCTGGGGGCTTCTTTTGAAGGTACGGCCGAACAGACAACAGATGAAAATGGTTATGCTGTTTATACGGTTCGGCTGGCACAATCATCCAATCGGGCCTTATTGTCCGATGGTATTCAGATCAGAATTATGAATGCAGAAGATCAGCAGATTGGTGAATATAAATTTACAGTTGTTGAGTCTGAGGCAGAAAAGCCGCTTTATGATTTATTTATCCAGTCCAATAAAAATAATTTATCGGTGAAAGGGGATAACGCCTTCATTACGGTGAAGGCGCTTGATGCCGGTGCCGGTTCATTGGCAGGTCAGACGGTTTCACTTGCTGTGCTGGATTATGATAACAACAGGGTGACTATAGAAGGGCCTTCCACGGGTGTGACAGACCAATATGGGAATGCAGGCTTTAATATCCGATTACCCATGACGACAGGATCTGCTGCTACTGCATTAATGTCGCAGGGGATCAGCCTGGAAGCGACCATTACTGACCCGAATGGTGTCAAAGTCATGAAGCCGCTGAAGCTGAATGTGATTGAGGGCAATACGGTTACGCCGGTAGGAAATATTACTTTTGGTAATTCCAATGAGCTTTCTTCAAATCCAGCGCGGACTTTCTATTCTGAAAATTTTTCAGCGCAGGTTGTTGATATCGATGGTAAGCCCTTAAAAGACCAGAAAGTTACAATGACCATAGATATTGTGTCCGGTACCCGAGGGCAGTTTGTTACCGGGGAAACAGTCGAGCGTTTAAGAAATGCTGATATTCTGGACATTGATATCCGTGAATTACAGCCATTACAGCAGCGTCTGGGTGGATTGCAGTCCGAATTGGTTGCTCTGAACAGTCAACTGGCTGCAGGGGCAGATGAACTGGAAAAGAGGCGTATTCAGGGGCAGATTGATGCAAAGAATTATGAAATCAGTATGGTGAATAATTCAATCGCTGAAGTGGAAAGCCGTAAAAGTCTGATTGAGCGTTATGAGATTTCTCCACGGACTCAGGTGGTCTGTGGGGCAGTGGCAGAAGCGAGCAATGCATCGCTGGCCACAAGTCTGGTTGATCAGAATAACAATGAAGTCGCAAATGAATATACCTACACCACAGATGCATCAGGTAAGTTTGACTTTAAGGTGAATTACCTGAGAAGGTATGCCGGATGGCAGACTGTTCAGATCAGGGCAACATCAACGGTAAGTGGTAAAACGATCGAATCAGCCATGATCTATGTTTTAAATGCCACACGGACTGACATGGAGTCAGTAAGCGGACAGCCCTTTGATTCAAGCCCATACGGTTCATCCGGTTGCTCCTTTATCAAGCCGTGGACTGCATTGCTGTAGTCCCTTACATGAATACAGGTGATTGAATAAAAAAACAGCGCTGAGGCGCTGTTTTTTTATTCTGGTTCAGGCAACGGTGTTATAGCGGTGTTCCCATGCTGACCCCAACGGTCGGCCTGACATTCATAGAGCTGCATGAAGCAACGGCAAAACAACACAGCATGATCAGTAATATTCTATTCACGTATGCATCCTCAATTCAATGTCTGCCAGTTTCAACTGGAAGTGACGTATGTTTCAGTCATCCAGCAGATCCATTTGCCTGGCCAGCTGGAATAAATTGTTCGAGCGGTTACCGGTACGACAGAACATCAGAATGGGTTTGGGTAATTCATTAAAGTGATTGGCAAAGGTGCGGACATCGATTTCAGTGATCTGTCCGGCCACCACCGGCTGATAAACATAATCCAAGCCTGCGGCACGGGCCGCTTCTTCAATCTGTGCGCTGGCCGGTTGCTCAGGACCACCTTCCATATCCGGGCGATTATTAATTACGGATTTAAATCCTTTTTCAGCAACCTGTGGGATCTGTTCAGGGCCAATCTGACCTGCAAAACCTACATTTTCACTCATGGTGTCACTCCGGCATCCAGCAAAAACAATTATGCTAATATAATAACATTAAGCCTGGATCTGAGTTTAAATGACAAAGCATATTGATAAAAGAATACCAGAAAAATATAACGCAATGGAGCGCGTATGTATGCTTATACCGTAGAACCTCTCTATATTCAGAGTGGGCAGAATATTATTGCTGGGGATTTCTATCAACCGGAAGCTATCAAAAAACCAGCTGTGATTATTATGGCACATGGTTTTGCTGCGCTGCGTCAATTTAAACTGGTTCAGTATGCACAGCGCTTTGCCCAGGCCGGCTATGCCGTGGTTCTGTTTGACTATCGTTTCTGGGGAGGCAGTACAGGATATCCCCGTGAGCTGGTCTCCATTAAGCATCAGCTGGACGACTGGAAAACCGTGGTGACGCATGTTGCTGCTCAGAAAAATATCAATCATCGGAAAATTGTGCTGTGGGGGACGTCATTAAGTGGCGGCTATGTACTGACGCTGGCGTCGGAGCTGAAGAATGTGCAGGCTGTCATGGTACAGATGCCATTTGTTGATGGTGCAGAAAGTGCAAAGTCCTATTCGATTCAGCAGCTTCCACGGGCATTGAAATTATCAAGCCAGGATTATATGGGGTCTGGCGTGGGTCTTGCTCCGAAAAAACTACCTGTAGTTCATCCCTTTGATTTATGTTTTATCCCCGGCCAGGACAATTACCAGGGCTATATGTCGATTGTCAGTTCTGAATATTACTGGAGTGGCGAAGTCCCGGCCCGGGTATTTCTGAATCTGATCCGTTACCGACCTGTTCAGACCGTCAGGAAGATTAATATTCCGGTGCTGTTTATTGCAGCACTGAAAGATCAGTTTGTTCCCATTATTTCCAGCCGTGAAGCAGCAACCAATATTGCACCATTTGTACAGTATCATGAATGGGATCTCTCTCATTTTGATATTTATCATGGTCAGTGGCGGGAAAAAGCCATTGCAACGCAGCTGGAGTTCCTGCATCAATATACCGGAGTGAGGTGATGATTATTGTCTGTCCATCCTGCCATGCAAAAAATCGTGTGCCTGAAGAAAAAATTGATTCCAGTCCGAATTGCGGCCAGTGTCATCATACATTGATTCCATTGGCTCCGATTGAATTGAACGAACAGAATTTCAGTGATTATGTGACCTATAGTGACTTGCCCATTCTGGTTGACCTGTGGGCCGACTGGTGTGGCCCGTGCAAAATGATGGCCCCGCATTTTGCTGAGGTTGCAAAACATAATCCGCATGTGGTATTCGGCAAAATTGATACCGAAGCCAATCCACGGCTCAGCAGTGCTTTTCATGTACGCAGTATTCCGACGCTGGTGCTGATGAATAAAACCACGGAAGTTGCTAGAATAAGCGGAGCGCTGCGCTCCAGTCAGTTACAGGAATGGCTGGACCAGCAATTGAATGTCCATGCCCGGAGCTAATGTGTCAGATTCTCAGATAAAACCTGAAGGTACATTGTCCCTTCAAACGATTGCAATGCCGGCGGATACCAACTGGAGTGGTGATGTATTTGGTGGCTGGATTGTTTCACAGATGGATCTGGCAGGAGCAATTCATGCGGAGCGTTTCAGTCAGGGACGCTGTGCAACAATCTCAATTAATCAGATGACTTTTCTGGTCCCGGTGAAGGTGGGTGATGTCATTAGTTGTTATACCCGAATTTTAAAAGTCGGCAATACATCCATCCAGATGCAGATTGAGGTCTGGGACAGTCATGACAGCTCCCGGATACCCAAACGTGTTACAGCAGGGGTGTTCACTTTTGTTGCTGTGGATGTCAAAGGGGAGAAACGTCAGATTACTGAAGAGGTCAGGCAGAAATATCTGGCATACGAGGGAAGTTAACCCTGTGCTGATGATCTGCTGAATGAAAAAATCCCGGCCATTGCCGGGATTTTTGCTTGATCAGAACATGGTGTTGTTATTGGCGCTTTGTTCAGGAATCGGCTGGATGACATCCCAGAGTTCCACGATTTTGCCATTTTTCACTCGGAAAATATCCATGATTGCAGCTCCACGGTCCTGCTTATTCCGAGTGGAATGCACATGTAATACAACCAGATCTCCCTGTGCAATCACACGTTTGATGGAGGTAGTTGCATCTGGATTTTCTTTGAAGTAAGTCGTAAAGTATTCTATAACTGCGTTCTTGCCGTCAGGAACAGATGGATTATGCTGGGTATAGGTATTGCTAATATAGCGGTCCGCATATTCCTGTACTTTATGTTTGAGAAATATGCCTTCATAAAAGTCAATCACGATGGCTTTATTTTGTTGTGCCTGTTGGGCTGCTGAAATCGCTGATAATGTGTTGCCCGTTGCAGCTTTAGCCACTTGATCTGGATTCTGGGCACATGCAGTGAGAAATAAAAGAGGGCTTAGAATTAGGCTAAGTGCAATAAATTTTCCTGGAGTAGCTGATCGCATGACTATTCTCAATAGTTCGGTGGTCGTGGAATAACACCATTTTGATGAGTAAATAGGTATGAATACAGTGAATAATCGTCACTGATTATTTGTGCTTTGGTAAATTTTATACTTACTAAACAGTAAGTTTTATTTACATTTCCAGATTTATCCTTATTTCTTTTTCAGACGTTCTTTTGACACCCATGCCCACACCATCTGGCATTCTACAGGCTCTTTTCCAGACTCATCCATAAGGGTGACTGGAACCAGTGTTTCACCTTTTTCAGAGCTTTGCATTTCTAAGATTTGTTCCTTGCTCAAAGTCGCTGTTGCAGTCATATCACCTTTAGATGGTCGTTTATATTCAATATGCATGCTTTTAATCAGGACAATACAGGAGTCCGGGACATTCATGCCTGTGACAAAACCTGTTGCTGTTTCAGCAATCAGCGCCATTGCAACAGCGTGTAATTGTCCAATATGGTTTTGCATGGCACGGTGGTTTTTAATTTCTACCACAACTTTTGAATGGCTGACTTCCAGGTATTTAATATTGGCTGTACCCACCATAGGCACAATTCGACCAAACGCCTTACTCCACAGCGTACTGCGAATGCCTTTAGGGAATTTAGAGGTCGCTTTTACAAGTTTGGATAAACGGTTGGTCTGAGTCATGATAGTGGGTCCACCTGATATGAAAAGACGTTCAGTCTTTAAAATTATTAAACTGTAATGGAACGCCAAATTGCTGTTCTTTCAGAAACGCCATGACCTGTTGCAGGGTATCGCGTTTTTTGTCTGTAATCCGAATTTTGTCGCCCTGAATGGATGATTGCACTTTAATGCCACTTTCTTTAATGGCTTTATTTATTTTTTTTGCGGTGTCAGAGTCAAGTCCATCCTTGAGTTTAATCTGCTGGACAATGTGTTTGCCAGAAGCGGTGGCTGGCTGAGGGTCAAGCGCCTGAATATCGACTTTACGTTTAAAGAAATGACCTTCAAGCATGCTGTACACCTGTTCACACTGGAAATCGCTTTCCGTGCTGATTTTAATTTCCTTTCCCTTTTCGTTCAGCTCAATGGAAACGTCCTGCCCACGGAAATCAAAGCGTGTTGCAATTTCTTTTTGTGTGTTCTGAACTGCATGATTGACTTCAAAAATTTCTAATTCAGAGACAATATCGAATGAAGGCATCGTTTAGACCTTTACAAATGGAAAGAATATCTGAGATGCTAGGGATGTTTTCTTCATTTGCCAAGTGTTGTTTACATCAAAGGAGTGCACAATGATCCGTAAACAAGAAATTACAACATTTGAGTTCCCGGAAAATGCAGTCATATGGGATGTCCGTGATGCAAAATCATATGCGGAAGGCCATATCAGGGGGGCGGTAAATCAACCCATTGATGATTTGAATGCAGACAGTCTGGCTCAGGTGAATTCGGATCAGTCCATTTATATTTTATGTGGTGGTGGCAGTAAGGCGCCACGTGCTGCGGAAAAAATGGAAAACCTTGATAGCTCACGTGATTATGTTGTTCTGATGGGCGGAACACGTGCCGCACGTGCTGCAGGCTTACCCCTGGAAGAGGGTGTATAGGAAAAGAGCGCCGCAAGGCGCTTTTTTATGGCCAATGAAAGCATCTGTTTTGTATGCACACGGCATTGAATTAACCAGACAGCACTTTTAAAGTATATCTGATTTTTAAATACATCCTATTTCAAAATACCTCATATTCGCTTACGCCCGATTCAGGCTCAAATATTGTAAGGTCGCTTTGCTCGGTTCATCCGGTTAGAGAAAGCTTTATAATCAGAAAAAAGCAATGGGAATTTTTATGCTGCTCAATCACTCGTAGATACTCGCCCTATTTCAGCTGAGAATTGTTGTATAGCCACATGTAAATTAAAAGCTACATCTCTTTAAATCCGATGTCCAAAACCTCACAGATGGAAATATTCGCTGACTTTCCTTTTCAGTACAGACCATGCCTGTTCAATCGGATTTAAATCAGGACTATATGCCGGAAGATAGGCGATTGGTACATTATACGTTTCATCAAGTTTTTGTATTTACTTGACTTTGTGAATGAATGCATTGTCCGGGATCAAAAGATGCTTTGACCTGGGTAAATTCCGGAATAAATACTCAAGCTATCCGGTAAATAATTTTCTGTCACATGAATTCTGCAAATAAGCTGGATCAGAAAGCCTGGCACCTGAATCAGGACAGTGATCTGCGGGATTTCCTACGCTTTTCAAAGCGCAGCGGGTCCAGCTGTAGGAACAGTTTTTCCGGAAGCGGGCAGGCTTCACCCAACAGGAGGGCCATCAATAGTTCACTGCATAGCGGGGCATACAGGAAGCCTTTTGAACCGAGCCCGGCCAGGGTGTAAATTTCAGAATCCGGCTGCAATTTCCCCACCAATGGAAAAAAATCCGGACTTTGTGCGCGGATGGAGGCACGGCCCTGCCATTGTTCCACGGGGCTCAGTTGTTCTGCATACTGTGGAAATACCTTGTGGATAAGATCATGGTTATGCACATGGTCTTCGATCAGTACTTCATCATCTTCCCGCCCGGGGTGGAAGGACGCCCCTAAAATCAGCTGTGCAGGATCCAGTTGCATGCAATACCCCCCATAACTATAGGCCTGATCAGTATTTAAAACCGATTGCTGATTGTTGAGCCAGCTGATCTGCCCTCGGATCGGTCTCAGTATTGGGTAGTTTTCAAAAAATGCATGGCTGTGCCTGGCACAGCAGACAATGGCATGATCAAATATGCCCAGTGAATGCTGATCAGTATCCGATACGGTCAGGCGGCCATCCGGCATTTTTGTTATGGCGCCAGCATGGGCCTGCTGAAACTGGATCAGGGGATGATTCAGCATCTGATCGCTTAACTGATGCGGGCGGATGGTGCCGGCCTGTGTCAGGTATAGACTGGCATAGGCTGTTGTCATGTCCAGTTCACCGGCTTGTTGGGCTTTGAGCAAGCCCTCGGGATATTCTCCGGCAAGACCCAGCAATTCATCCGCTTTTTTCAGTGCAAGCTGATGCACTGCAATTGGACGAAAGGCGTCAAATTGCATGTAATGATTCAGTGCAAACTGCCAGGCCACGGTCATCAGATGCACTGAACTCTGTTCAATTGGACTGAGTCTGGGGGTGAGCAGTGCCAATGGGTTGCCGGATGCACCTGCCAGTGGGGCTGTCTGATCGTACAGTACTACTTTATGGCCCCGCATGGCCAGTGCCCATGCGCAGCTTAAACCGGCAATTCCAGCACCAATAATGGCAATCTGACGCTGAGCATGGACCATTGATTGCTGTTGAGCAGAAACGGCATCTGTACTGGTGCCGGCATCCAATGTATTCACAGTCAATGTGTTTTCCGGAGCCGTTACAGGCCAGATGGCTTTCAGCATTTCCCGTTTGTGCCCAAAGCCGCGGGGGCTTGAAACCTGTATACCGTGCTGTCTCAGACCGCGTTTTAATACACCGGCTACGCTGAAAGAGGCAAAGGTGCTGCCAGGTGCTGAGAGACGCACAATATGCTTTAGAATATTGTCCTGCCACATGTCCGGATTACATGCAGGCGCAAAACCGTCCAGAAACCATGCATTGACGGCTTTTAGTACTGGAATGACCGGGAAAACAGTGTCTGCATCCCCCAGCCATAAATCCAGCGAAAAACGTTGTTCAGGGAAATTCAGGCGGTGGCAACCCGGAATGGGCAGGGGATATTGTTCAGTCAGCTGCTGTGACAATGGCTGTAACTCAGGCCAGGCGTTTAAGGCCCGGATCAGATCATCCCGGGTCAGGGGGAACTTTTCAACACTGATGGCATGCAGATGGCTGTGATTATCCGGTCGGACCTGCTGCCATAACTGCCATAATGCCAGGATATTCAATCCTGTGCCAAATCCTGTTTCACCGACGCAGAAATATTCATGGTCCTGTAGATATGTAAGACGGGTGGATAAATCATTGCCATTTAAAAAGACATGCCGGGTTTCTTCCAGTCCATTGTCCCTGGAAAAATAAACGTCGCCAAACTGGCGGGACACTGGAATTTCAATACCGTCGGCAATTTGCCAGTCCAGTAAGGCAGTTTGAATGGCTTCAGACAAAACAGGAGAACCTTTCAGAGATCAGGACGTAATACCATCACCACTGGCGGCGGCGTTTGGTATAGATATAGCTGGCAATGAAGAAGCCCAATAGGACGCCGATTGCAATGGTCGCAGCACCATAAAGAAACATCTGTGCGCTGGTTTCACTTTGCAGGACCTGTAACTGTACGCCCAGGTTGTCATTTTTCAGCTGTAATTCCTGATTCTGTGACAAAGCTTCCAGATTGGCTCTTTCCAGTTGTTGCAGGCGGATCCCCTGATCTTTCAGCTGTGCTTTGACCTTTGCATCCTGGGAGGTTTTTTCGCGGTTGATCTGTTCTGCTGTCAGCGGTTTATCCTGCGGAGCCTGTACCCGGGGGCCGGTACCTGCAACCGCAGGAATAATGCCGGGCCTGGACGCAGGCTGACCGGCATCGGCTGTTGTTGCAGTTGTCGTCTGTGCAGTTGTGGTATTGGGGGGGGACGGTTCTGCCCAGGCCAGCGAGCAAAGCAATAAGGAACCCATGAGGCTTTTGAGCAGAATATGCATTATTTTATCCTTCCGGCAGCGCTTTATTGAAAGGTTTGACATCAATATGCGCATAAACGCCTTCCCTGAGAAAGGGTTCTTCAGCCAGCCAGGCGTCCAGGGCTTCACGGGTTTCAAAATCCAGGATCATGGTACTGCCATAGAAACCGGCCTGTGGGTTTTCCCGGTCTTTTGGCATGGCACCTGCAACAATGACACGACCTTCGGCATCCAGTAAGCGGATACGGGCTAAATGCTGTGGACGGACCGCTAGGCGTTTTTCAATGGTCCCTTCGTGATCCGTGCAGGTAATTACAAATAAAGGCATGTGATTTCTCTGGTTTGATAACACATTATTCATCAGTCGATTTAAAGTGTTTACGTAAGACAATAAACTGGATAATGATAAAGGAAAACATCACAATCATGTCACCAAAAGCAGTAAATTCACCCCAGTATTTTCCATTCATGAAGATAAAGGCGAAAAAGGTATGCAACAGGGACATGACAATGAACATAATGACCCAGGCATAATTTAAATTCATCCAGCCTTTGGGGGAGAGTTCCAGTACCGGACCGAATAACCGCTGGATCAGTGGTTTTTTATCGCTTCCAAAATAAGGGGACAGCAGGAAAGCACCGGCAAAAACCAGGTTCAGGAGAATGGCTTTTAATTTGATATAGGTTGCATCCCTTAAGGCCAGTGTCACACCACCCAGCACAATGGTCAGTAATAAGACAATCCATTGCTGTTTTTCAAGTCTGAATTTCTGGTAAATAAACAAACCACCGTAAATGACCAGCATGGAAATAATTAAACCCGCAGTTGCAACAAGAATGTCATTATTATTTGCCCCCCCGGAATAGTCGATCAGTTGTAGCAAAGGATGGTGGTTATCCTTGGGGTCAACGGTTTTCAGTAAATAATAGAAAATAATGATTGGCACAAAGTCCAGGAGTGCTTTCATGTTAGAGTATCTGATCTGTTCAGGTGGATGGGATAGTATAAAAGATGCAGGGCGTGGATTTACATACACACAGTAATATTTCTGATGGAACGCTGTCCCCGGCAGAATTGGTTGCTGCTGCACTGGAAAAAGGGATTCATACCCTGGCACTGACTGACCACGATAGCATGGATGGCTTAATTCAGGCCGAACAGATTGCAAAAAGCCAACCAATCCGGCTGATTTCCGGTGCGGAAATTTCCTGCCAGTGGGCAAGGCCTGCCACCCGGAAAAGTTATGGGGTTCATATTGTGGCGCTGAACATGCAGAACCCGGAACCCCTGCAGCAATTGCTGGCGCAGCAACAGAAGATTCGTGCTGAACGGGCCAGGCAGATTTGTAATTTACTCATCCCCCTGACAGGTCAGGACATTTATGCGGATGTGATGGTCCAGGTGGATGGTCAGGCGGACCGGATTACCCGGACACATATTGCCCGTGCACTGGTGGAAAAAGGTGTTGTGGCACGACCTCAACAGGCATTTGATAAATACATTAAGGAAGGGAAAAAGGCCTACGTAAAATTTGATGGGCCGGGATTGGCTGAAACCATTGCAGTGATTCATCAGAGCCAGGGGTTTGCAGTATTGGCGCATCCAACCCGCTATGATCTGTCGGCAACCAATGTCCGTTATCTGATTGAACTTTTCGCCGGGCATGGTGGCGACGCAATTGAACTTCCTCCTGCAACGGAGCCTGCATCGACCCGGCAGATGGTGGATCGGATGATCGCTCAGTTTAATTTAAAGGTCTCCGTGGGCAGTGATTTTCACGGGGAAAATATGCCGTGGATTAAACTGGGCAATGTCCCGAAAGTGCATGAAGGGCAGGCAGGGATCTGGGAAAGCTTTCAGTAAACTGGCCGGTACTTTAAGTTTGTACTCAGGCTGTTCCGGCCCGGCTTTGCTGTTTGTGCGGCATGCAGTGAACAGTGGCCAGGGCATGCGGAACTCAAAGCAGGTTATGATCCTGGGCCTGAATTGGTGGTGGCGTCGGTTTACCCAGGGTTCCCAGTAATTCAATTTCAATGGTTCTGACCATTGAATCCAGCGGAAGGTCATTACTCTGGGTGCCAAACGGTTCTTCAATTTCGGTACTCAGCGCATCCAGCCCAAGAAAAGTATAAGCGAGGATACCCACCAGCAACGGCGTTGCCAGTCCAAGCAGGGAACCCAGGCTGAAAGGCAGCATAAAACAGAAAAAATAAACCGTGCGGTTCAGCAGGACCGAATAGGCAAAGGGCAGGGGCGTAGTGGCAATACGATCACAACCGGTTTGTACCAGGCTCAGCTCGGCAACATATTGATTTATCTGGGTGTAAATAATGTCGGAAATTTCATTTTCCTTCAGCGCCTGCATCAATTCCCACTGAATCAGGCTGAGGGTGTATTGCGGTGCATTGTTCTGCTGATACAGCTGGGCCAGCGCCTGCTGGCTCATGCCGCTGGCTTCCACCAGTGACATGGGGTTGGCGGTCTGGTGCCTTAACCGGTCCCGCAGTACATTGGCAAAAACAATCACATGCTGAATTACACGTTCGCGTCGGCCCTGAGGCAGAATACGGCAGTCACGGTCAAAATGACGGGCAGTGGCAATCAGGCTTCCCCACAGTTTGCGGGCTTCCCACCAGCGGTCATAGCAGGCAGTATTTTTAAAGCCCAGAAAAATGGAAAGTACGACCCCAATCAGGGTAAAACCCACCAGCGGAAGTTCAGGAAAGCGATATAGATCTGCATATTCAACCCCGCCGACCACAGCGGAAATCAGCATCACAAAACCAAGCGGCGGCAGTACTTTGGGTAGAATGGTGCCACGCCATGAAAAAAGCAGTCTCAGGGTGTCATTCTGTTCGCGGACAATCATGTGATCTGTTTCTGGATATTTTTCATCTGATCCTACTGGTTCATGTCATTTTGTCAATATCATCCGGCATCCAGCAGCAGGGGTTTGATTAGATTATGTTCAGCAAAGGAAAAAGTCTGCTCAGTTGCAATAATCACATGATCCATCAGCCGGATTTCAACCAGTTCACAGGCACTGGCAATTTTCCGGGTTAACTGCAGGTCCTGCTCGGAGGGCTGTGCCATGCCCAGGGGATGATTATGTGCAATCACCAGGTAAGTGCTCTGTTGCTGAATGGCATGTCTGAGCAACTGGTTGATGGAGATATCACAATAATTGACCGATCCGAAAAACAGTTTTTTAAAACTCAGGTTGCGTAGCTGACTGTCCAGGCACAAGACTGCAAAAACTTCCCGGGATTCGCCCAGCAGTTCATAACGCAGATAATCCTGAACCAGGTCTGAACGGCTTAAGTCCGCTTTGTGAGCAATATGATGTTTTAAATAACGTCGTCCCAGTTCCTTGACCGCCATCAGCTGGGAATATTTGGTGGCGCCAATGCCATGAAACTGGCTTAAGTCGTCCAGTGAGGCATCAAAAACCGGATTCAGTCCACCGAAATGCTGAATCAGTAAACGAGCCAGTTCCACAGCGGAATGTTGTCTGGAACCTGAGCGCAAAAAGATGGCCAGCAGTTCTGCATCAGACAGACTGGCGGCCCCCTGTTGTAATAGCCGTTCTCTTGGCCGTTCCTGTTCAGGCCATTGTTTAATTGAATTATTCATTGTAGGTCACTGTATTGATTTATATTACTTTTCATAATTGCAGACCGAAGGTCTTGGGTCCCGGATTATTTAATGATATTGTGAGCGCCACTGCAACAGAAAGGTGGTCTGATAGTGAGTTTCGATCTCAGTGTGATTTCCAGTAAAAATATTATTCTTGCGGTTACCGGCGGCATTGCGGCCTATAAAAGTGCCATACTGGTACGCCGGTTGAAGGATTATGGTTTTAATGTCCGTGTGGTCATGACCCAGGGGGCTCAGGCCTTTATTACGCCGCTGACATTTCAGGCATTATCGGGTAATCCTGTGCATACTGAATTACTGGATCCGGCTGCTGAGGCCGGCATGGGACATATTGAGCTGGCGCGGTGGGCAGATCTGCTGTTGGTGGCTCCGGCAAGCTGTGACACCATGGCCAAATTTGCAGCCGGTCTTGCCGATGACCTGCTCAGTACCTTATATCTGGCCACCAGTGCCCCAGTCTGGGTGGCACCGGCCATGAATCAGCAAATGTGGGCGGCCAGGGCAACACAGCGTAACCTGAATACCCTGGTGGATGATGGTGTACACGTGATTATGCCCGATGCCGGTGCTCAGGCCTGTGGGGATGTCGGTCTGGGGCGGATGCCGGAACCTGAGGATGTGGCACGGCAGGTCATGCAGTATTTTCACAGAGCGCAGCGGGCTGTTGCAGAAAAATTCGGGCTGCTGGCAGGCCAGCATGTGGTGATTACCGCAGGTCCGACCCGTGAAGCGATTGATCCGGTTCGCTATATTTCCAATCACAGTACCGGGAAAATGGGATTTGCCATTGCCGCGGCCTGTTATGCCGCCGGTGCAAAAGTGACTCTGATTGCCGGCCCGGTCAGTCTGGAGACGCCGAATGGCGTGCGGCGTATCAATACTGCATCTGCCCTGAATATGCTGGATGAAAGCATGAAACAGTTGAAGGAAGGCTGTGATATTTTTATTGCCACTGCTGCGGTGGCGGATTATCGGGTGGCACAGATCGCTGAACATAAAATTAAAAAAACCGGTGATGAACTGCAGGTTTCACTGGTCAAGAATCCGGATATCGTAGCCGCCATTGCTCAGCAGCAAAAGCGTCCATTTATGGTGGGTTTTGCTGCTGAAACCCGTGATGTGGAAAAATACGCAAGCGAAAAACTGGTGGCAAAAAAACTGGATATGATTGCCTGTAATGACGTCTCCCGTCCGGATATTGGTTTTGCTTCAGATGAAAATGCCATGATGGTGTTTTTTGCGGCGCAATACCAGATGGAAAAACGGGAACTGGAAAAAGCATCCAAACAGGAAATCGCACAGCAACTGGTGGAAGCCATTCATGATGCCTTGCATTATGAGGCTGGATCCGCCCAGTCTTCGTCACTTTTATAAAAATATAAAGATGCTGATCGGGGCCGGGCCGACAGCATTCAATGGATATTTCATCTATACAGACCAGCCACAGTGTTCATTTGATGGGACATTGATATGATAAAAAACGATAACTGCAGTTTTTATGCTGACATTCTTTGTGTTGCACAGTATGGCGCTGGTACAGGCGGGAAAGCTGGATGAAGTGAAGCAGCAGGGCAGGAAACTGGCAGAGATCCGGGATCCGGGGCATCAATATTATCGCTGATTTTTGTGGCTGTTTGCACGACACAATCGGTCTAAAAAGCTGAACTCAGCATGATTCGGATTTTCAGTCACGGCCGGCACTGTTAAAGTGCATGCATACAGGTTTTTTCAGGATATCAATATGCGCTCACAGATGAATTATGACCGTATTGCTACAGCGATTGACTATATACAGCGTAATTTTCAGCAACAGCCGGGGCTGGAAGAAATAGCGGAATATCTTCATTTAAGCCCGGCACATTTTCAGCGCCTGTTTACCGAGTGGGCAGGGACCAGTCCAAAGAAATTCCTGCAATATATCAGCCTGGCGCATGCCAGGAAGATGCTCAGACAGGAACATGACAGTAACGTCCTGGATGCGGCTTATGCAACAGGGCTGTCCAGTTCCAGCCGGCTGCATGATTTATTTATACAGATTGAAGGCATGACCCCGGCTGAATATAAAAATGGCGGCAAAAATTTACAGATCAGTTATGACCTGGATATGACGCCTTTTGGTCCGGTGCTGATTGCGTCCACATCGCGGGGAATTTGTCATCTGGCTTTTATTGATGATGCACAGAATGCGATTGAGCAGCTGCGGCAAAAGTTTCCGGCGGCTGAGTTTCAGCAGCAGTCTGACGACATGCAGCAGCATGCACTGCAGATTTTCAGATATGAGCGGAGCCAGTTGAGCCAGATCAAGCTGCATTTAAAAGGCACCGATTTTCAGTTGAAAGTCTGGGAAAGCCTGCTCAGAATTCCCATGGGACAACTGATGAGTTATGGCGATATTGCACAGCAGATGGGACATCCGAAAGCATTTCGCGCGGTGGGAACCGCCATTGGCAATAATCCGGTTGCTTTTTTAATTCCCTGTCACCGTGTGATTCAGGCAACAGGAACACTGGGCGCATACCGATGGGGCAGCATTCGCAAAACGGCAATCATTGGCTGGGAAGGAGGTCATCTGCATGCAGAAAACAGCTGAAGGCGCCCAATTGTATCCAAACCTGCTGCCCTGTGATGGGATGGTACATTATTATGGGAAAATCCTGAATGCGGCGCAGGCCGATGATTTTTTTGAACAGTTGCTGCACAGTATTGCGTGGCAGCATGACGAGGCCGTCATTTTTGGTAAAAGGATTGTGACCAGTAGAAAAGTGGCCTGGTATGGCGACCAGGCATTTGAGTATACCTATTCCAATACTTCGAAATATGCCTTGCCCTGGACCAGAGCCTTACTTGAGCTGAAAGGGATGATTGAACAGTTCAGTGGTGAACAATTTAATTCATGCTTACTGAATCTGTACCACAGCGGCAGTGAAGGCATGGCCTGGCACAGTGATGGTGAAAAGGATTTAAGAAAGGACGGTGCCATCGCTTCGCTGAGCCTGGGGGCGGAACGAAAATTTGCTTTTAAACATAAAAAGACACAGGACAAAGTTGATATATGGCTACAGCATGGCAGTCTGCTGATCATGAAGGATAAGACACAGACTTACTGGCTGCATCGTTTGCCACCGACAAAGCGGGACAGACGGCCCGCATCAATCTGACCTTCAGGACCATTGAAAACTTTACAACATGAGTAGTGCTGCATGAATGTTGACACATGAGACCAACAAAAAAAAGGCTGAAATGATTTCAGCCTTTTTTGTTCAGGACGAGGCAGGCACAACAGACAACATTGATCCTGGCAATGTTTGAGGCCTGTGGTTTTTTAAGCCTGACCTTCAGCAGCAGTTTCGCTGACACGTTGTACATTTGCCTCAAACTCTGCATCAAAATTGATCGGAGTCAGCAGTAATTGAGGGAAGCTTCCACGGGTCACCAGATCATTGACTGCTTCACGTAAGAACGGGAACAGAATGTTCGGGCAGTACGCACCCAGAATGTACGGCAGGCGGTCTTCATCGATATCACTGATCAGGAAAATACCGGACTGAGTGGCATCGACAATAAATGCCGTATCACCGGCATTATTGGCCTGTACCACAACTTTTAAGGACACTTCATAATGGGTCGGGTCAACCTGTTCAGCAGCAGAAGACAGGTTAATGTTCAGCTCAGGCTGCCATTCTTTGGTAAAAACGCTGGCCCCTGGGACTTCAAATGACAAGTCTTTGGTGTAAATACGTTCTAAAGCGAGTTGTGGCTGCGCCTGTTGTTCTTCACTCATTCTTTATTTCCTTAAATATGAAGCGGATGATTTTATGATAAATGTCTGGATGGTCAGTGTTCAGGTCAGCATCTGGTCAAGTTTGCCATCACGCTCCAGCGCGTATAACTGGTCAAAACCGCCAATGAACTGATCATTAATGAAAATCTGAGGCACCGTCCGGTGACTGGTTTTCTGGGTAAGTTCCATACGGACTTCCGGTGCTTCATTGGAGAGATTGATTTCTGTATAAGCAACACCTTTACGCTCGAGAAGCTGTTTTGCACGAACACAGTATGGACAGAAAGTTGTTGAATAAACTTTTACTTCAGCGGTCATGATTCTGACTCCTTAAGCCTTTTTCGCTTTAATCAGGGGCAGGCCCTGAGCTTTCCAGTTGCTGACACCGCCATCGAGACGATAACTGTCTGCATGACCGACCTTCTGCAGGGCACTGCCTGCAACCTGGCCCAGATTACAGATGAAGACCAGGGGGCGGTCTGCTGATTTTAACTCATCAATATGACTTGAAATCTGGCTGAATGGAATATTACGGCTGCCACTGATATGACCATCGCGGAAATCCTTGCCATCCCGTAAATCAATCAGCATGGCATTTTTAGCCTTGACCAGAATACCCAGTGACTGTGGTGAAATCTTACGCCCATTGCGCTGTCCTTCAAACACAAAGAACAGAACAATCAGCACCCCTAAAATACCAAATAAAAAGGGGTGATTCCCCATAAATTCCAACCAGCGTTCCACAAGCCACCTAAATTACAAATCAAAATTGGGTTTGAGTATAGCGTATATATATGGTGATCAAAATCATCGCTTCAAGGGCTGCGCAAAAGAAAACTAATTTTTTTGTTGTGCCTCAGTAATTTCTTCAATCAGCTGCAAATAGCTGTTCAGGCGTCGTGGCAATATTTCCCCGGAGGCAGCGGCCTGTTTTAAGGCGCATTGTCTTTCATGGGTATGGGTACAGTTTCGATACTGACAATAACCGATCCGGTCGGAGATTTCCGGGAAGCCCTTTTCAATTTTTTCCATGTCCAGATGCCACAGGCCAAACTCCCGGATACCGGGTGAGTCAATCAGTGCGCCATTTTCACCAAAACCGATTAAACGGGTGGATGTGGTGGTGTGCTGCCCGAGGGCAGAATTCTCAGAGATGATATTGGTCTTTTGTGCAGCATCCGGCACAATGGCATTGATCAGTGAGCTTTTACCGACACCAGACTGGCCGACCAAGGCAACTGTTTCACCATCCAATCGCTGAATGAGCCCATTCAGATCACCGTCGGACTGACATTGCATGACTTCATAACCCAGGGACTGATATTCTGCCGTCAGTTGTAAAATCGGGTCATCCGGTTGCAGCAGATCGGCTTTATTCAGCAGCAGCAGTGCCGGGATGTCAGCATCTGCACAGGCCACCAGGTAGCGGTCAATCAGTGTCGGTGCCGGTTCCGGCAGGGGTGCAAAGACAATCACAATTAGACTGATATTGGCAGCCACGGGTTTGACTTTATGATAGCGATTCGGCCGTGTCAGCAGTGATGTGCGCGGGTGAATGGCGGTAATGATCCCTAAACCGGTATTGGGGTCTGCCTGCCATTTGACTCTGTCACCAGTGACCAGCAGTTCCAGGTTGGTGCGGGTGTGACAGCGCCATATACTGCCGATTTCAACCGGTTTCCATGCGGCTTCGGGCTCTCCGTTCCGGGCTTCCGGTTTAATGGATGGCACATCTGGAACCGACAGGGCCTGTACTTCAAGCTGCCGTCCATAATGCTGAACCACCAGGCCTTCCAGGTCGCTGGAGGTGTCCATGTCCTGCTGGCGTGTCTGCTGCTGTTTCTGAATGCGGCGCTGCTGTTGTTCAGTTAAACGACGCTTACGGATTAAAGCCATTCATGTCCTGAAAAACCATAGTTTCTGTAAGGCAAAAATAGCATGATGAGGGTATTAATTACAGCGAAGATACAGGAAATTTGCTACCATAGCCGTTTTTTAACCTGTATTAAGATTGCACATTTATGAGCAGCACGCCGGATACCCGCCTGATTTGGATTGACCTTGAAATGACAGGTCTCGACACGGACAACGATCAGATTATTGAAGTTGCCACGATTATCACTGATAACCAGCTGAATATTGTAGCGGAAGGTCCGGTGCTTGCAGTGCATCAGCCTGATCGGGTGTTGAATGCAATGGATGAGTGGAATACCCGTCAGCATGGTCAGTCCGGCCTGACAGAGCGGGTCCGTCGCAGTAAACTGACTGCACAGGATGCAGAGCAGCAGACGCTGGAATTTCTGAAAAAATGGATCAATCCGAAAATATCGCCAATGTGTGGTAACTCCATCTGCCAGGACCGCCGTTTTCTGCATCGTTTAATGCCGGAACTGGAACAGTACTTTCATTACCGCAATCTGGATGTTTCTTCAGTGAAAGAGCTGGCAAAGCGCTGGCGTCCTGAGATTATGGATGGCCTGAAAAAAAATGCGTCACATCTGGCGATGGATGATATCCGTGACTCCATTGTTGAACTGAAATATTATCGTCAGTACTTTTTTATTGCCTCATAGTTTATTGCGTCATGGTTTATCTTGTCATGGTTGATGCATCAGGGGCACAGCAGTGTCCTGGAATCATTTCTGAATGCAGGTGGATTGGCTGTCAGGCATTTTGCAGTGTGTATTTTTAGGCTATACTGATGGAGTTTGTATGTTACAAAAAGATGCGTGCTGTTCATCAGTCTGAAAATAAGCCGTTTTAAAATTTTCCTATCTTTTAAATTATTACAACGAGTTGAGCTATGCAAAGTAATAACCCTATTTTAAATCGTGTTGAAACTTACAGCGATATCAGTCAGCCCATGACGGTCCAGGGCGCCATTCAGAAATCAGTGTTATTGACGGTGATTGCTGCCGTTATTGGCATGGGTTTATTTTTCTACAGTTTTGCGACCACGAATTTTTCCATTGCCTATGCAGCTGCCATGGTCGGGGCCATCGGTGGTCTGATTCTGGCCCTGATCGCGACATTCAAGCCCACTACAGCACGAGTGCTGGCCATTCCCTATGCATTGTTTGAAGGTGCATTCATTGGCGGTATTTCGGTGATTTTTCAGCTGAACTACCCGGGGGTTCCATTGCAGGCTTTACTGGCAACATTTGTTACCACACTGGTAATGTTTGGTCTGTACCGTTTCCAGATCATCCGTGCGACTGAAAAATTCAAATCCGTAGTGATGTCCGCAAGTATTGCCATTGCGCTGGTCTTTGTGGTGCAGTTTGTGATGCGATTGGCCTTTGGTTCCAGTATTCCCTACATTTTTGAAAGCAATTGGCTGGGCCTGGGCTTCGCTGCATTTGTTGCGGTCATTGCTGCATTAAATTTAATCCTGGATTTCGATTTAATCGAATCTGCAGCAGCACAGCATGCCCCTAAGGCATTTGAATGGCTCTGTGGTATTGCGCTGCTGGCAACACTGGTGTGGATGTATTATTCATTCCTGCGTCTGCTCAGTCTGCTGCGTGGTGATGACTGAATCAGTCTTTATACATGCTGATGTATGGAAGCCGGACAGAAAGTCGTTCCCGTGAGGGGGCGATTTTTTTATGGTCAGGTCAGAGTTGAAAAAAGATGCATTATGCAATTTCGTAATGTGTCTGGACCTGACATGATGTAGATCTATTATTTGAAGTGAGATTCTCATGGCGCAGGGACTTCTGGCGGGTAAACGCTTTCTGGTTGCAGGTATTGCAAGTAAATTATCCATTGCATTCGGTATCGCTCAGGCCTTACACCGTGAAGGTGCTGAACTTGCATTTACTTACCCCAGTGATAAGCTGAAAAAACGTGTGGATGACTTTGCAGAACAGTTTGGCTCGACACTGGTTTTTCCCTGTGATGTTGCCAGTGATGCAGACATCGAAGCTGTTTTTACCGAACTTGCAACGCACTGGGATGGGCTGGATGGGGTGATACATTCCATCGGTTTTGCTCCGGCACATACACTGGATGGTGATTTTACCGATGTAACCGACCGTGAAGGTTTTAAAATTGCCCATGATATCAGTGCCTATAGTTTTGTGGCGATGGCACGTGCTGCAAAGCCATTGCTGACGGTCCGTCAGGGATGCCTGCTGACACTGACCTATCAGGGTTCTGAACGTGTCATGCCAAATTACAATGTCATGGGCATGGCCAAGGCTTCATTGGAAGCCAGTGTCCGTTATCTGGCTTCCAGTCTGGGCGCTGAAGGCATTCGTGTCAACGCCATTTCCGCAGGTCCGATTCGTACCCTGGCGGCATCCGGTATTAAATCTTTTCGTAAAATGCTGGACGTCAATGAAAAAATCTCTCCGCTGAAGCGCAATGTCAGTATTGAAGATGTCGGCAATGCGGCATTGTTTCTGTGTTCGCCGTGGGCCAATGGCATTACCGGTGAGATTTTATATGTGGATGCCGGTTTTAATACGGTTGGCATGAGCCCGGATCTAATGGATGAAGATTAATCCATAATTGATACGGATGCGCAGTCTCCCTGAACTAATGATGCGCTGACCAGGCTTGGATGACGGATAAAAATTATGGTGGGGCCATATATTTTATCTGTGATCCGGGCCTTTTACTTATAGTGACCTGATGGGGAAAAGTGGCTCGGAAAGCTGTCTGACCAGGGCTGGAAATCATGTTTTTATGCCGACGCGATGAAAAAAATATATTCAAATGTCTGAGAGGGCGGTAATCTAGGCAGATACCGGTTGTTGTTTGTGTAAAGGAAAAATCATGTCCCGTGTTGCCCGTTATCATGCTGATCGTACCAATCAGAAGCTTTACTTTGCACGACTTGCATGTCAGCAGGCAGAACAGACCGAGCATATTCAGCAGGTTCAGGCCTATCGGGAGTCTGCGGTATTTCATCTGCATGGTGCTGTGCTGGCTTTTTTACAGGAACTTGCCCGTTATTATCGCCTGAATGATCTTCAGCCGACCCTGAAATCCATTGAAGAAAATATGGAGGAGAAAGGCCAGATTTCTCCTGAGGTGTCTGTCATGCAGCAGCTGGCAAAGGATGGATTTATTGCAGAACTGAAACGCGCTTATCGCATGTGTCAGTATGCACCTGAGCCGAGCATTCCCGAGCCGGAAGATGAAACATCTTCCAATCTGATCATTAAAGTCACACAAACCCCGCAGGCTTGGCTGCCTGATATTAAAATCCTGCGTGAGTGGCACCGGGACCTGACTCATTTAATTGACGGTTTTCGCAATGAAATGGTCGAATTCTGATCTTTTTTTGTGATCTGTCTTGAAATTCAGCATCTGATACCGATATAACATGTTTAAGAGTTGCAAAGTGTCATACGGCATTTTGCCCCATGTTGAGCATGGAGGGGATGTATATATGTCTATAGAACAGTTAAAAGAGTTATTTGGTAATCAGGAAGCGATTCTCGAGCTGGTTCAGCTTGAAAATGGTGAATTGGCATTACGCAATTCCGGTTCCGAACAGGAACCACTGGTAACCATTCAGTTTAATGAAGAGATAAAGGCCCTGTTGGGGGATCAGACTCCTGTCATTGCTCAGCATATGGTTCAGGCGGCTTTATTTGCCCTGATGGAAAAACAGGTCAGTCAGTGGCAGGCTGAGGTGGTCGATGAAGAACCCAGATATATGAGCTAGGTTCTATTTTTCAATAAAAACGCACCTCCGGGTGCGTTTTTATATGCTGTAACCTTTTGACTGATTCAGTTGTAACGACCTGTCATTCAGCCATTCAGTGGGTAGGGGGATGTCGGTGGGCAATCTGAATCTGATTTAAAATATGATTGCTCATATTTTTCGCCATTTCCTCTTTGGCATAATACACCTCGCCAATCTGCTCAGCACGGATGACCTCGGCTTCTTCCTTGCTTTCTGCGCAAAGCAGTACCTGAATCTGTGGGTTCAGCAGTCTGGCTGTTTCCACAATTTTATGAATGTTGACAATATCCGTGGGTGAAATCACCAGCAGACGGGCATGCTGAATATGTGCCTGAATCAGGACGCCCGGCTCGGTGGCCTGTCCGGAAACAGCGGCAATTCCCTGGTCGCGCAGATCCTCGACTTTTTCCCGGTTTTCTTCGGCAATCACCACTTTAATGCCGTCATTCATTAAGGTCTGGGTAATGCGTCGGCCCACGCCGCCATATCCGATAATCACCACCTGATCACGCAGATACTCCTGATCGACTTCGTCGGGTAACATGGCCAGTGGGTCACTGCTGCGTTCCAGTAAGCGGGCCAGTTGCGAACGTTCACGGATCCAGTTCTGTATGGGTTCAATGGCAGAAAACAGAAATGAGTTCAGGGTAATGGAAAATAGTGCACCTGCCAGAATAAGATTCTGTGCCTCATGGGTCAGCAGACCGAGTGACAGCCCCATTGTGGCCAGGATAAAGGAGAACTCACCAATCTGTGCCAGGCTGGCCCCCACAGTCAGTGCGGTATTGATGGGATAGCGGAAGAACAGTACCAGTGCCATCGCCGCCAGGGTTTTACCAACCATAATAATGGCAATCACGGCCAGAATATGGAGCGGTTGTTCAAAAATAATCCGTGGATCAAACAGCATGCCCACCGAAATGAAAAACAGGATGGAGAACACTTCACGCAGGGGCAGGGTTTCTTCTTCTGCGCGGTGACTGAAATCTGACTCCCGGACCACCATTCCGGCAAAAAAAGCCCCCAGTGCCATGGACACGCCAAAAATGGCATAGGAACCGTAGGCAATGGAAACGGCAGCAGCAACCACCGTCAGGGTAAATAGCTCTCTTGAACCCAGCCGTACCACAAATTGCATGATCATGGGAACCAGCCGCTTGCCAATGACCAGCATGAAGGCGATAAAGCCTGTGACTTTCAGTAAGGTCATGCCCAGTGTCAACCAGAGATTATGGCTTTCATGACCGATTGGTGAATGGCCCCCCATTAGTACTGCTGTTGCAGGTAAAAGCACCAGCACCAATACCATGACCAGGTCTTCAACCAGCAGCCAGCCGACGGCAATTTTACCATTAATGGAGTTGAGCAGGCCTTTGTCACCCAGTGCCTTGAGCAGGACCACGGTACTGGCACAGGACAGGCTCAGACCGAATACCAGTGCTGAACCGAAACTCCAGCCCCAGCACATCGACACTGTCATGCCAAGCAGGGTGGCAACGGCAATCTGTAGAATGGCACCGGGCAGTGCAATACGCCGTACCTGCATCAGATCATTCAGGGAAAAATGCATGCCGACCCCGAACATCAGGAACATAACACCAAGCTCTGCCAGCTGATTGGCAAGTGTGATGTCAGCAACAACACCCGGGGTATTGGGGCTGATCATCATACCGGCAATCAGATAGCCGATCAGGGGCGGGAGGCGTAACCGTGCAGCAATATAGCCAAAAAGAAGGGCTATACCAAAACCGACTGCAAGTAAAATGATCAGATCGACATTATGAGGCATCGAGCACTCCTTTTATGGCTGGAGGAATTCTCAGGAAAGCATGATGCATGAACAATGCCGGTAGCCCTTCTGAAAAGTCTGACAGGACGGGAAAAAAGCGAAAAAAAACGACCTCGCAAGAGATCGTTTTTCTGAAAGCAAAAATTATTTAATTTTTGCTTCCTTGAAAATAACATGCTGACGAATTTTTGGATCAAATTTTTTGATTTCCATTTTTTCCGGCATGGTACGTTTGTTCTTGGTGGTGGTATAGAAGTAACCTGTACCAGCAGAAGAAACCAGGCGAATTTTGTCACGCATTGTACTGACTCCTTAGATCTTTTGACCCTGAGCACGCAGATCTGCAACGACCTTTTCAATGCCCAGCTTGTCGATAATACGCATACCTTTTGGTGTCAAGCGAAGACGTACAAAACGTTTTTCACTTTCCAGCCAGAAACGGTGATGGTGCAGGTTCGGCTCGAACCGGCGCTTGGTTTTGTTGTTGGCGTGTGAGACGTTGTTACCAACGACTGGACGCTTGCCGGTAACCTGGCAAACCTTAGACATGGTGTTCTCCATTGATTCAGCCAACAGCAAATCTGTATGGCCAGTCATATAAATAAATAGATGAATTCATTCAAGGGGCGTTTTATACCAAAAATCCGATCAAAAGACAAGCGGAAATGGTGAAAACTCAGCATGATTGTGTGTAACAGATCATGCCTTGACCAGCTATCGGAGAAAGGTTTTCTCCAATACTTTGAGCGCTGCTTTTTTGTTGAATGGCGGTAGGATCAGTTTAAGGCTGAAAAGCTTTGGAATAGACATGACGGAGCGTTCATTGGACAAACTGAAGAACCCCTCCGGGCCGTGATATTTGCCCATGCCGGAAGCGCCCACGCCGCCAAAAGGTAAGTCATCCTGTGTCACATGGGTCAGCACGGCATTCTGACCAAAATGACCTGAATGTGTGCGCTGTGAAATATAATCTGCGCGCGCGTTATCAAAATCAAAATAATATAATGCAAGCGGGCGTGGGCGACTGTTAATAAAATCAATCACCTGGTCAATCTGATCATATTCCATGACCGGCAGTACCGGACCGAAAATTTCGTGGTTCATGATCTCCATGTCTGCAGTCACACCGGTCAGAATGGTCGGTGCGATTTTGTGTACACCGGTCAGGTCTTCATGTGCCGGGTTGATTTCAGTCAGCTGAGCGCCCTGTTGCTGCGCTTGCTGGACATAATGCTGTATCCGTTGATACTGTTTGTCATTGATGATAGCCGTGTAATCCTGGTTGTTCTGCAGGTCCGGGTACATGCTGCTGACAACATCCTTATAGTTTTCGATGAATTCGGCAGTTTTCCCTCTGGGCAGAAACATATAGTCCGGTGCCACGCAGGTCTGACCGGCATTCCATAATTTCCCAAAGGCAATACGCTGAGCAGTTTCTTTCAGATCACAGGATGGATGTACAACAACCGGAGATTTTCCGCCGAGTTCCAGGATTACAGGCACCAGGTTTTCTGAGGCTGCTGCCATGACAGTTTTACCGACAGCGGTTGAACCGGTAAAAATGATTTTATCAAAGGCCAGATGGCTGAATGTGTCAGAAATCACTCCGCCGCCAGTCACCACGGCAACCAGTTCCTGTGGGAAGGCTTCAGACAGAATGTTTTCAAGCACCTGACCAAAATGCATGGAAGCACTGGAGATTTTGAGCATGGCGTGATTGCCGGCAGCCAGTGCACAGATCAGCGGTCCAACAGAGAGCAACAACGGATAATTCCACGGTGCGATGATGCCGACCACACCCATGGGCTGGTACTGTACCCAGGCTTTGGCCGGCTGGTGAATGAGTCCGACGTGACGCCGGGACGGTTTCATCCAGTTTCCCAGGTGTTTGCTGTAATATTTGATGTGCTCCACACAGGTGAGCAGTTCACCAATTTTTGTTTCTGTAATGGAACGGTTACCATAATCCTGATCAATTGCATCAGCAATTTGATCCTGATATTTTACAAGGACTTTCTTGAGGCGTGTCAGTCGTTCGATCCGTTCTTTTGCCGTAGGCAGAGGATAATGCTGATAGGCTGATTTCTGCAGAGCCAGTAACTTATGCAGGCGCTGAACTTCGGGTGGCAGGGATGTCAGGTTTCCCATATCTGTCGGACTGTTCATGGTAAGTACCATTGACGGAAAATTAAAATATATATAATTTTAGAGTAAATACTCTAATTGGAATAGTCAAGTCACTTCAACCTGATGTGACAAGTTGAATTAACGGTTAAAAACGGTATCTGGATGTCAAGCCCTAAAACACTGAAAACGAAAGATCGGATATTGCAGACCAGTCTGCAATTATTCAATGAGCGGGGTGAGCGCTCGGTCACTACCAATCATATCGCAGCAGAACTGGGGATCAGTCCGGGCAATCTTTATTATCATTTTCGCAATAAACAGGAAATCATCAGGCAGCTGATGGAACAATACCAGCAGGAAACGCTGGCGATGATGGCACTGCCCGGTGACCGTGTGGTGAATGCCAATGACAAAATCCATTATTTTCAGGTTTTGAGTAACCAGTTGTGGGGGTACCGTTTTTTGCATCGGGATGTTTATCATCTTGCTGAAAACAATAAATATTTCAAAGAAAAATATTTGTGTTTTGCCGGTCAGATCATGCAGCAGGGGCAGAAAATTTATCATGCCTTTGTTGATGCAGGGCTGATGCAGATGACCGCCTCAGAGATTGAAGCACTGATTATTAATATCTGGATTGTACTGACCAACTGGACCAATTTTCTGTACATGTCCGGCCATCTGAATGATTCCGGTCACCTGGACGAAAAATGGGTGTGGCAGGCGCTGCGGCAAATGGTGTTTCTGGAGGGTCCTTACCTGCGTGGGGAAAGTCGAGAAACTTATGAGCGCCTGCTGGATACCCTCGGTTCGTCGACATTATTTGCCAGTTTATCCGGCATAAAACAGCACTGAACCGGTTGTGGGCGTTGAAAGCAGTGTAAAAAGCGTTAGAATAGCTGCGCTGTTTTTTCAAATTATATAAGCGATATCAATCAATATGAATATGACGACTGCCTATACAGCCCGTTTACTGATTACCTGTGAAGACAAACCCGGGATTGTGCAGGCTGTATCGAGTTTTCTGTATCATCAGGGTGCAAATATTACAGCACTGGATCAGTATGCAACAGCGGCTCAGGGTGGGCGCTATTTTATGCGGGTTGAGTTTGAGCTGGAGCATTTGCAGGCCCGTAAGGAAACCCTGTTGCATACCTTTGCCGCGAATGTTGCGGAGCGCTATGCCATGCAATGGCGTCTGGCGCTGGTGAGCGATGTCAAAAAAGTGGGGATTCTGGTGTCCCGGGTGGACCATGCCCTGCTGGAGCTGTTGTGGCGGCATTCCCGGGGAGGACTGCCCTGTGAGATTACCCGGGTGATTTCCAACCATGAAGATTTGCGTGAGTCTGTGGAAAACTTTGGCATTCCTTTTATTGTGGTGCCTGTGGAAAAAGACAATAAAGCGGAAGCCTATGCAGAAATCAATGAATTGATGCAGGACAATGACCTGCTGATTTTAGCCCGCTATATGCAGATTCTGAGTGAAGACTTTGTGTCCATGTGGCCCATGACGATCATTAATATTCATCATTCGTTTCTGCCGGCCTTTGTCGGTGCCAATCCCTATAAGCAGGCCTATGAAAAGGGTGTGAAACTGATTGGTGCCACCGCGCATTATGTAACGGCTGAACTGGATCAGGGACCGATTATTGAACAGGATGTCGAACGTGTCAGTCATGATTTTACCGTGGAGCAGTTGCGTGAACTGGGACAGGATGTGGAGCGTAATGTACTGGCCCGTGCCGTGAAATGGCATCTGGAGGATCGGGTCATTGTCGATGGTCACAAGACGGTGGTGTTTCAGTAAGTTCAGGTAAAACGACTTGTCATCAATGCCGGAAACATATGCTGATGAAGCAATGCAGGCAGGTATACGGGGGGATGCGGATGGGCATCCCTTTTTATCTGTTCGGTTTGTCATGTCGTCTGTATCAGCGTGACTGTACACGCCAGTGATGATGCTGAATGTGGCTCTGGATTGTATTACTTTTTGTTATGCAGATCATGTATATGACTGAATTCATAACGCTTACAACGGGTGCCAATGCAACAAAAAAGCATCCAAATAGGGGTTGCAAATGAAAACACTTCTCATTTATTATAGCTGCACTTCAATTGTTCCAACCGATGAGCTGGATCCGCAAAACCGTTTTGTGTGACGGTAATGTGTGGTATTCAGCCCAGTTTCAGGTATCCAGATTCATATGAGTCAGTCTTCCACCGCCAGCCTTAAGACGTCACCACCAGCGAAGAAAAGAATTATGATTGCACTACTGACAGTCATGATTGGTCATTTGGTGGTGCTGTGGGTGGTCAGCCACATGAAAGTGCCTGAGTTAACGCCCATTGAAAAGAAACCGTTAAACGTCAAGTTTGTAAAACTGAAGGAAGATGCGCCACCACCGCCACCCCCTGTGGAACCGGTCAAGCCGAAAGTGGAACCAAAACCGGAACCTAAAGTGGTTGAACCACTACCAAAACCTGTGGAAAAGCCGAAGGTGATTGCCCAGAAACCTGAGAAAAAGCAGGAAAAGGCAATTCAGCAGGACGATACACTGGAAAAGCAAAAACTGGAACAGCAACGCCAGGAACAGCAGTTAAAAGAACAGCAACAGCGCGAGCAGGAACAGCGTGAGCAACAGCAGCGGGAACAACAGCGTCGTGAGCAGGAACGGCTGGATCAGCAGCGCCGTGAGCAGGATAATCAGAATAAGGCCCGCAATGTCAGTAAAGGGGATCTTTCCTGGAAATTCAAACCCAGAATTGATCCTGAGAAATTAAGTAAATATATCAGTAAGGGGCAGCAGGTCAGTATTGTATTGTTGTTTGAAGCAGATGCAGAAGGCGCGGTAAAATCAGTCAGACTGCAGAAATCCACAGGCATTCCGGAACTGGATAACTACATTGTGGGTCAGGCTCAGAAATCGACGTTTAAAGCTTACCGGGAAAATGGCGTTAAGGTCCCATTCAAGGTCATTCAGGATTTTATTCTGGAAGGTCCCAAGTCGTAACAGATTAAAGATTTGATCAGATCAGGAAATGAATATGAATTTTTCAGTCTATTGGCAACATGCAGATGCAGTCAGTAAAACGCTGTATTTTATACTTCTGGCGATGTCTATTGCGACATGGACTATTTTTGTGCTGCGCCTGATGGGTACACGCCAGTTGAAACAGCAGGCCAGTACTCAGCTTGCCCAGGCCATGACCCGTCTGAAAACCAGGCTTGCGCCATTGGCACTGGAACAACGCAAGGCTGTTGCAGAACAGGCATTATTGCGTCAGATTTCAACAGAGAAATCTTCTGCTGAAAAAGGGGTTTCCGTATTGGGGACCATTGCATCACTGGCACCGTTTGTGGGCTTGTTTGGTACTGTGTGGGGAATTTTCCACGCGCTGGTGGCCGTCGGTAAAAGCGGCCAGGCCGGACTGGCACAGGTGGCAACACCGGTCGGTGAGGCGCTGATTATGACCGGCCTTGGTCTTGCTGTCGCCATTCCTGCCGTATTGGCCTATAACATCTGTCTGCGTGCCAACCGTGCATTGTCGCATGCATTGCAGGATCAGGCGCATGGTTTGTTGATTGATACCATGCTGCAACAGGATTCTTCTGCGGTGCAGCAGGTGGAGACCACTGCAACTGAGCAGGGGCTGGCTGGAGGTCAGGTTTAATGGCTTTTCAACTGGGTGAAGACAACGATTCGGGCATGAATGAGATGAATCTCATTCCATTGATCGACATTATGCTGGTATTGATGATTATCTTTCTGGTGACAGCAACCGTTGCGAACCCATCAATACCATTAACACTGCCAAAAACGACTGCTGAGATTGTGGATCCGCCACCGGAAGCGATTACGGTCAGCATCAACGACAAAAATCAAGTTGCATGGAATGATCAGGTCGTCACACTGGAAGAATTGCAGAGGCGTTTTGATGAAGCCGGTCAGAAGGAAACCAAACCTTCAGTACAGCTCAGGGCTGATAAGGATGCGCGTTATGACACCGTGGCTCAGGTCATGTCCCGTGCCAGTGAGGCAGGCCTGACTGACCTGGCTTTTTTGAGCGATAATTAATTCTGCATATTGTCTAAAGCGTCTGCGATGTTTTAAAAGTGATTCCATGGAGTCACTTTTTTATTGTGCTTTTAAAAGGTCCTGAAACTTAGTGCGAAGTTTCAGCAGTTTGGGGGGGATGGAAAAATTACAATAGCCCTGAGCCGGATTACGGGCATAAAAGTTCTGGTGATAGGCTTCAGCCGGATAAAACACGGGAGCGGCCGCCAGCTCGGTTACAATATCCAGGCCTTCCGCCTTTAAGTCTTCGATATAAAACTCGGCCTGTTGTTTCTGTTTGTCATCCAGCCAGAAAATAACCGAGCGATATTGTGTACCGACGTCATTGCCCTGACGATTCAGGGTGGTGGGATCATGGGTGGCAAAAAATACATCCAGTAACTGCGGATAACTGATCTGCTGTTCGTCAAAGTCAATCAGAATCACTTCTGCATGCTGGGTATTGCCCTGGCAGATTTCTTCATAGACCGGATTGGTTGTATGTCCGCCTGCATAGCCACTGACAACCTTTGTAACGCCTCTGAGCTGTAAAAAAACCGCTTCTACACACCAGAAGCATCCACCGCCCAATAGTGCCTGTTGCATTGCTGAATCCTTATGATGATGTTAAACGGGTCATGTGGAAATGATGGCTGATGTGATCATCATGTCATTTTATGGTGAAAATGAAAAGGCCTGAAATTCGTTCAGGCCTGACTGGAGGATCAGTGAATCTGCGCTGAATGCGTAAATTGCAGCACCGGATTGCCGTGATTGTCCAGCAGTTTCAGCGTTCTGCCATAAACCTGATAACCGGTGACAGTGTCCAGTGCTTCGGCATATTTGTTGGCCAGTTCCATTTTACCCTCGCAATACATCCGGGTGGTGGCCAGTGGTCCCAGTTCAAGATGATTGTCCTTAATGAGATAGGTCCCGGCCATCCGGTTACAGCCGTCTGAGCCATTGACCTGCATGGATGCTGCATTAAAGCGGATGCTCGGTGTGGCCGTGTGTGTGGCCGGATCATTTGCGTATTCAGTCGCGCCAATATGGGTCATGCTCCAGTCCTTATTCTGCAACAGGGATAAGTTTTTCTGCTGGAGTGCGCTGTGTGTTGTGGCACAGCCGGTAAAAGCGAGCGTGCAACCGAGTAAGCTGACGGCAATGATTTTTTTGAACATGCGGGTCTCATGAATACAGTGATTTTCATTATATAAACAGAAAAACAGGGAAATCACCACATCTGACCGTGATTGCCGCGTTATTTTTTGAATGAATCCGCAGGGGCTGAAACCGGCATTAAACCGGTTCGGATCAACCTGGAGAAATGTAGGCTGTCCGGGTGGTCGGTGTGGTCAAATCCTGCAGTTTTCGGATTGATATGTGCATGCTGGTACCATTCCCTGATGCTCCAGTGATGATCAAGTGCACCCAGGTCATATAAATAATTCGGTAAATAACCCGAGGCGAGCAGCCGGTAATCTCGGGGCAGTTTATGTGGATCAATTGCCTGAATCATGTCAAAAACCAGCGTGGTGCAGTTACTGGTCAGCGTGTTATACCATCGGGGCTGTGCCCGTAATTCATCCGATTTTTTTAAATACTCAAGAAACAGGGCCTGCATTTCTGCTTTGGGCATATTAATGGGGAAAAAATAAACCTGTTCTCCCCGGACATTGCTGCGGGTGTAGATAATATCTTTTTCATCTGCAGCAATCAGGCTCAGCTCAAACTGACGGAAAAACCCGCCAATGGCAGAAAAACCTTCGGTCTTTTCCTTGCGCACCTCAATGGAGAATACCAGTGGCCGCTGGTCCGTAAAGTCAAAACTGACCAGGGTATGTGCAATCTGCGGCCCCATCCAGTAAGAGGTGATGATGTTGATACCGCGGATATGGTTCAGGTTATAGGTCCGGCTGTCCCAGTGCGGGTCAGACTGATCTTCACTGTACCATGTAAAATTACGGATATTGTGCAGTGTGACAATGCCGTTTCCGTGTTTTTCATAGCTCAGTATCCGGGCGACGTCCGGACTCCAGTCGCGGTCCTGTCGGGCGGGAATATTAAAATACCAGACCAGGCTGCATGCAATGGCGATCATATAGACCGAAATATCCTTGCGACGGCTGAAAAAGTGCTGGCTGATATAAATGCCCAGTATACTCAGTGCAAAGGCAATCCAGAGGCCAATGATGATTCGGCTGAGCAGCCATCCGCCGGGTTGCTGAATCCATACTGCAAGGCACAGCCAGATGGAGGACAGGATCACAAACAGGCTGAACAGGGAATGAATCAGCCCGGTGCCCAGCGCGCGCAGGAATTCCGTTTTTCCTATGTTATGCATGACAGGTAATGTGTTTTGAACATGGTTTATCTGGTATAGCTTGCAAATTCAAAGGCAATGCCGCTTTTGTCATCGACATGCTGTTCGGAGAATACTTTTTTAAACTCAGCCGGAATTTGTGGATAATGCGTGTCCCCATGCACATCCAGGTTGACATGGGTCAGCTCCAGACGGTCTGCAATGGCGATGGTCTGTTTAAAAATCTCACCACCGCCAATGACAAAAATACGTCCGGGTTGCGTGGATGCCTGAACATCGGCTGCTGCCTGTTCAAAAGCGGCTTCAATACTGCGTGCTGTTTTCACGCGATCAAATGACCATTCTGCATCCCGGGTGACCACCCAGTTGACACGACCAGGCAGGGCCCGTCCCATCGATTCCAGGGTTTTACGGCCCATGACCACGACACCGCCGTGGGTAATTTGCTTAAAATGTTGCAGATCTGCCGAAAGATGCCACGGCAGGTTATTGCCCTGACCAATACAGAACTGTCGGTCCACAGCCACCACATGTACAATTTCAGAATTCTGATAAGCCATTGATTATTCCTCAACTGATTAAACAGCGACGGGTGCCTTGATGCCCGGATGGGATTCATAGCCGATGATTTCGATATCTTCAAACTGAAATGCCGAAATATCTTTAATGTCAGGGTTCAGTTTGAGCTGACACAGTGGCAAGGGTTCGCGACTGAGCTGTAATGCCGCCTGCTCAAAGTGATTGGTGTATAAATGTGTATCGCCGCCGGTCCATACGAAGTCCCCCACGTCCAGTTCACAGACCTGTGCAATCATATGGGTCAGCAGGGCATAACTGGCAATATTAAATGGCACGCCCAGGAAGACATCTGCGCTGCGCTGATATAGCTGGCAGGAAAGTCTGCCATCCTGTACAAAAAACTGAAACAGCGTGTGGCAGGGTGGAAGCGCTACCTGGCCGGCTTCGACCGGATTCCAGCCGGATACAATTAAGCGTCTTGAATCTGGATTGTTCTTAATTTCATTGATCAGCCAGCTGATCTGATCAAAACCATCCTGTTCATATAAACCGTCCTCTTTTTTGGTTGCACCGAAATTTCGCCACTGATGGCCATAGACGGGTCCAAGCTCGCCTTCGGGGCGTCCAAAACGGGCAGTTTGTTCAGCGGTCGACCATTCATCCCAGATGGAGACCTTATTTTCCTGTAGATACTGAACATTGGTATCGCCTTTTAAAAACCACAGCAGCTCAATCACAATGGAACGGAAATGCACTTTCTTGGTGGTCAGCAGAGGAAACCCCTTTGAAAGATCAAAGCGCATCTGGTAACCAAATACGGAGCGTGTACCTGTACCTGTACGGTCACCCTTGTCACCGCCGTTGTCGAGGATATGTTGTAAAAGGTCTAAATATGCTTTCATAAAAATTCCAGATCAGGTCTTTTGCTGCATTGCAGGTGTTAAAAGGCATGAATCACCTTGAACAGGCCGCCATAGAGTTTATACTAAAGCACGCAGGTTTTTAAGAGATGATCCGGTGAAAGCCGGCACAGATTAAAATTTGCAAGGGATCAGGCCGGGGCAGGGAATTTTCCGGGACTGAAATACAGACGGCTGAATGGTCGGTTGTTACATTATAACAACAAATTTACTGCGATAGTTTTATAGGAAAATTCAGGATTCAATGAATACTAGTCTGATTTTATTTATTTGAGTTTTGATTGAATAATGAGGTTGGGCTTTTGTAGCTGGATCTGCGTTGTTTTTGAAAGAAGCCAGAGGTTAAGGAATGCTTATTGATCATTATGCATCGGATGTAAATGAAACAACCCGCGTTGAAAATCAGAATAATATCGTCATTCATCAGAATGAATCTTCAGGAAATAATCGGTTTAACCCGGAACTGTTCCTCAGGAACAACCAACCGGCAGCACAGACAGCGAATGCAGATTCAGAGGACGAAGACTCATCGCCGAAAAGCAGTCACCGGATTGATATCAGCAAATTCATTAAAAAACTGGAAAGTATTTCTGCAACCAGAAGTGCGCAGCGCTGTGCCAGAAGTATCAGAATTGCGTTGGAAACTGCCGGTGCCCGGATTTTAAATCACCCGGTTGCCGCTGCAGACTGGGGCCGCACCCTGACGCAGATTGGTTATAAACAGATCAAGCCGGCATTTGATAATCCTGAAAAAGGTGATATCTATATCATCAATAGAACCAGAGGCCATAATTACGGGCATATTGCCGGGTTTACCGGAACGGAATGGGTCTCGGATTTCAGACAGAGAAGCTATGACGTTTATAAGAGTGATAATGTCAGCTACCAGTATTACAGACTCGGTTTGTAAGTGATGCCGGGTCATACCGGCAATGAAATGAATGAGTTGAATTCAGTGATCTGTTTTTGCAGATCAACAGTTTACAGTTGTTTGATGTAAAAAATTTAAAATGATTCAGAACGTCTGGTCCGGTTTTCATAAATTGAAACAAGAAATAAACCGATACAGATAAAGCCGAGACACTGGAGAGTGGTATATAACCGATGTTCCGTTGGCAGGAACAAAATTAGCAGGCCCAGCGCACTCAGCGGAAAGACCAGTAGCAGCACCTTAAACCCCGCATCACAGTAACGACAGTGGGGGCCGCCGGGAAATTTCAGGCTTAAATTGCGCAGTATATGCATCACAACCCCTATGGCAAGACTGATCCCGGCGAACAACGGCGTCAGCTGCTGAATGCCGGCGCAATAATAGATGATGGCGCAGGTGATGATGCAGATCATGAGTCTGACCTGCCGGTTGCACCGTGCCGAATACCAGTAATCCAGCATTACTCAGACCCGGAAGCTGAAGCATTTTTGTGCAACAGGGATAAGGGTGACAGCAAACAAACCGTCAGTGCCATAAAGCCAATGCCCTGTGCGCCGGGAAGCAGGATCTCCCCATTTTTCATCTGCATAAAAATCAATGCCAGTAACAGCGCAATGGGAATCCAGGTCAATAAACGATACAGTATGCCGGTGGGATGGGCTGCCGCAAAATGCAGCTTGCAATAACGGCAAATTAAAAAAATGATGCCAATTCCGCAAAACATCAGAATTGTGTTCAGTGCCAGCGGCAGGATGTTATAAAGAATTGCAGTCACAATTGCAATCAGTACAAAACTCAGAACTCTTTTACTCAGTGATGTCTGTGGGTCAAACCAGAATTCAAACATAATTCATTCAGATCATGGGTGGTGTTTAACTTTAGCATAAAAAAGGTGAAGCATTGCTTCACCTCTGAGACTGGATCAGTCTGACAGTTTAAGGCCAGTTCAGGGGTTTTTCTGTGGACCCCAGTCAAAAATTCTTCTGTGATAAGCATACCAGATCATCCATAAACCAACCAGAATCATCGGGAAGGATAAAATCTGTCCTTTGGTCATCCATCCGAACAGGATATAACCCTGATCTGCATCCGGTTCACGGAAAAACTCCATAAAGAAACGGGCACAGCCATAACCCATTAAAAATATTGCGGATACGGCCATTCTCGGGCGGGGTTTTGTACTGAACCACCAGAGAATAATAAACAGCAGTAAGCCTTCACACAGCGCCTGATAAATCTGGGAGGGATGGCGGACCAGTTGCAGTGGGTCTGTCGGGAAAATCATACCGAAAGGAAAACCGGGGTCACTGACCTGACGTCCATACAGCTCTCCGCCAATAAAATTGCCAATCCGGCCGAACATGAGTCCGGTGGGTACGCAGGGTGCAATGAAATCAAGGGTTTCAAACCAGGTCTTCTGATATTTGTGGCACCAGAGCAACATGGCAATCATCACCCCGAGAAAACCGCCGTGAAAGCTCATGCCACCAGTCCATACTTTGAATAGCCAGACGGGATCTGCCAGGAATTTATCAAATTCATAAAACAGCACATAACCAATACGGCCACCGAGGACTACGCCCAATGCACCGTAGAAAATCAGGTCGGAAATCATTTCAGATCCCCAGTTGTCCCTTTGTCTGGCACGGTAGGTCGCCAGGCCCCAGGCACATAGAAATGCGAGTAAATACATCAGCCCGTACCAATGGACTTTCAGTGGCCCCAGTGAGAGGGCAACGGGGTCAATATTCGGGTAGGTCAGCATGCCTGTTCCTTGATTTTCTATTTTGCAGAGATTTTAGCGGAAAGAGATGAAAAATGTTGTACATTCAGTGTGTACAGTTCAGGGGAATCCTATATGTGTATTGTGGCACTGGCGTGGCAGGTTTTTGAAGGAATGCCTGTCTGTCTACTTTCAAATCGTGATGAATTTTATCATCGTCCTGCCAGTCAGTTACATCGCTGGCCGGACAGTCCAATTATTGCCGGTCAGGACTTACAGTCCGGTGGGACATGGATGGGCGTGACTGCGCAGGGGCGCTGGGCACTGGTGACTAATTTTCGTAATGCCACAGACCGGCAAAAGTACCCGACTTCCCGTGGAGATCTGATCCGCACATTTCTGGAGTCTGAACAGACGCCGATCCGATTCGCCCGGGAACTTGAAACAAGACAATGTGATTATGCCGGCTTCAATCTGTTTGTTGGAAATATGGAACAGTTGGTTTATATGAGTAACCGCGGCCAGTCCCCGCAGGTTTTGCCGAAAGGGGTGTTTGTGGTTTCAAATGGTCTGATGTCGGATCACTGGGAACAAACACAGCATTTACGGCAGCGTTTTACTCAGGAATTTATCCCTCTGATCTCATTGCCACATGTCTCTGAATCCGATCTGACCCATACAGCATGGGACTTACTGGAAGATCAGCGGAAAATTATACCGGAATTACTGCCACAGACCGGCGTCAGTCCGGAAATGGAGGAGTTGCTGTCGTCCACGTTTATTCAGAGCCCGCTTTATGGAACCCGTTGTTCCAACCTGTTGATGGTCAGGGACAGCCAGATCCAGTGGACTGAGAAAACGCAGCAGGGCGAGCACAGCGGTGAGCAGGTGATGGAAATCATTCAGCGTGAATCATCATGAAAAAAGCCATGCCGGGCATTGACCGGCATGGCTGCTGTTAAGCCTGGAGGTCACCAGGCTGTCAGTAGAGTTATGAGGAGGTCATCAACTTAACCGGCAATGACGCCACCATCCTTACGGGTAATGACCACGGTTGCCGAACGTGGGCGGGCCGTACTATTGCCGGCATCGGTCTGTGTTGCCGGCCAGTGACTGGTTGGCGTTGCATAACTGCTTGACCTTTCACCCGGATGCTGGACATTAATAAAGATTGCCTTGTAGTCCGGTGTCATGGTGACGCCAGTGATTTCACATTCTTTGGGTCCGGTCAGGAAGCGGCGTAAGTTTTCATCATTTACCTGAGCACCGACAATGGTTTCCTGACCTGAGGAAGTGGTGGCTTTTATCCCATCGCCAACATTGCCTGGCAAAGCTGCCAGCATCATACAGTTGGTGACATCGGTATAGGCGCTGTCATCAGTCTGGATCCATAGCACACCACGCGGGTCAAACCACATGCCGTCCGGTGAGGACAGATCATTGTTGTCGGTTAGGCCAGATAGGTTGATGTTGCTGGCCATACGGGCTTCTGCACCAAACAGGTAAATGTCCCAGTTGAAGGACTCAGCCGTGGTCTTATTGTCTGTTTCCTGAAAGCGGATAATATGACCATTGACGTTGCCTCGCCCACCTTTATCATTGCTGTAACTTCGTGGATTTGCTGCATCGAGGGTATCGCGGGTACCACGGTTTGAGTTGTTGGTCAGTGTGACATAGACTTCACCGTTTTCTGGATTCACAGCGACCCATTCCGGGCGATCCATTTTGGTGGCACCGACCGCGTCACCGGCAAGACGGGCAAAGGTGGTAACTTCAGCCTGAGACCTGAATGGATATACGGTACTGGATTCATCCAGTCCATTTTTGCCATAGCTCAGTTCGATCCACTGACCGGTGCCGTCACTGTTGAATTTTGCTACATACAGTTTGCCTGAGTTCATGTACTTATCACCGGCAGCATAACCGCCGTTGACATCCCTGGCGTCCCATTGGGCATCGGAAACGAACTTGTAAATGTATTCGCCAGTTGAATCATCTCCCATATAGAAGGCAAGATTTTCACCTTCAATCAGACGACTGGAACGACAGTCTTCGTGTGCAAAACGTCCCAGTGAGGTGCGTTTCACGGGGTTCTGCTGGCTGTTAAATGGATCAATTTCCACAATCCAGCCAAAAGTATTGGCACTGTTGCGGTAATCCTGAGCCGCTGAGTCTGCAATAACCGATGAATTCCAGCGATCATAAAGGTCCTGGCTTTCCAATTGGCCGACAGCTGTTTCCCAATCGTAGCGGGAGCTGGAGCCTTCCCTCAGGCCATAGCGGTTCAGAGCAATAATTTCAGCTGGAGAACGTCTGGCATTATCTCCTGTATTGCGGATGAAATAACCAATGTAGTTTTCTTCGGTGGTTAAATAGGTTCCCCACGGCGTATAGCCATTACCACAGTTATTATGGGTGCCGCGGGTTTTTCGTGCAGCAGGTGAGTATTTGGTCTGAAGCAATTCAGAACCTGCAACAATACCGGTAAAATCCATTTCGGTAGAGGCGGTAATACGGCGGTTGAAAGGGGAGTTTTTGACAACCTCCACCTTTTGTGTGGCTGGGTCTTTTTTCAGTTCAATAATGGATACGCCGTGAGCGTTGACTTCACGGATGACCTCGTCTTCGGGACGATGATCATCTACAAAGGTTGCACCTTGTGGATGCAGAAAAGTCTGATTGATATATTCATGGTTCATCACCAGCAGACCACGGTCTGAAGCCTGTGCGCTGTATCTCAGTGTGTCTTGATTCAGGCCAAAAAAACTCATGCCGTCATGACAGTCGCCTGAACGGAACTGGAAGCTCGGTCCGGAAGGAATATTGTTGTCATCCCAGTCAGAATAGGCCGCATTCATCGGATCACCCAGGGCATACAGAATATCGGCCTGATAGCCTTCCGGTACAGTGACAATATCATCCCGGTTTTTTGCCACAGGGCTGAAAGTGAGTGTTTCCGGGCGTTTTGCCGGGTCTACAGGGGTGATCGGTGCTGTGTTGTTTACAGAATTGTCATCATTACAGCCTGTCAGACCTGACACCATGGCCAATGCAGCAGCACCACTTGCAGTTTTAGTAATTAAGCTGCGACGGGTAATCCGTTGTTCCAGAATATCCCGGAAATGAATGTTGTCGGAAGTGTTATTGTCGAGTTCCTGATCTTCATGATATGGCGTCAGCTCTGTCATGGAGTTTCCCCTGATTATATAATATGGCTTAATAAAGAAAGCCCTAGTCTAGGATGGGGACGTGTAAGTAGCTTGACAGTTTAATGACAGAATAATGACGGTTTACATATTTTAAAAAAATGAAACCTGTTGGTGACCTAAAAAAATTTATTTAATTTTAAAAAAATCGAATGATTCAGTTGTTTAATTTGAATCATTCAACAGCTTTGCGCTTTTCTACAACTTTCCCGAATAACAGCCCCAATTCAAAAAGCATCCACATGGGAACGGCCAGCATGATCATGGAAACCGCATCCGGTGGTGTCATAAACATGGCAATAAAGAAGCAGCCAACTACAATAAAGCGCCTTTTTTCTGCGAGGGTTTTGGTGGTGACCATGCCAATCAGGATCAGAACCAGGGTAATGACCGGGATTTCAAAGGTAACGCCAAAGACCAGAAACAGTTTTAAGCAGAAGGTCAAATAACTGTTAATGTCGGTCATGGGGGCGACGGTATCAGGAGAAACACTGATAAAAAAGTGCAGTATTGAAGGCAGTACAATAAAATAGGCAAAAGCAATGCCGGAGTAAAACAGGAAGATACTGCTGAATAATAATGGAAATGCCAAGCTTTTTTCCTTTTCATACAGTGCAGGTTTAATGAAGGCCCACAACTGATAAATAATGAACGGCATGGCCAGCATGAGTGCAATAAAAAAATTCAGCTTAAAAGGTGCCATGAATGTCGCAGTGACATCGGTTGCGATCATGGACGAATTGGCCGGCAACTGTGCTCTGAGGGGAGCTGACAGAGTTGAATAAGTTGTATTGGCAAAGGGCAGCAGACAGAAAAACAGTACGATCAGCACCCCGACAATTTTAAATAAATGCTGACGCAGCACCATTAAATGTCGGGTAATGGGCATGGACTCAAGCTGGGGTTGGTCATCCTGTGGCTGATTCTGTACCTGGGGAGTCAGTGAAGATGTCATACAGCAACCTTTAATTGCAGTGTATTCTGCAGTTCAGAGGGGAGCTGATAGAGCTCCTGATGGGAATGCGTTATTTTTTTCAGCCAGGCTAATGGCAGGTAACCGGCAGGAACCGTGAACTGGACGTAATGATAGCTGGGACAGGTGCTATGAGACTCTGTTGCTGTGGTCTGTTTTTCTTTTTCCGCAGCCAGGGCTGACTGTTGTTGCAATTCCTGCATCTGAGTCTGCATCTTCTGCTCAAGCTCTTCAATGCGCTGCATTTCCTTTTGCATCTGGTCACGCAGTTCTGACAGACGTAATTCACGGTCAATGTCATTCTGGACATTGTTGATGACCCGCTTAAATTTGCTGTACCATTTTGCAGCAGAACGGATGGCTTCCGGTAATTTCTCGGGTCCCAGGACCAACAGGGCGATAATACCGAAAACCAATAGTTCGGAAAATCCAACATCAAGCATGATTTACGTCTCTCAGCTCAGCGTTTTACTGTGGAGTTCACATCATTATTGCTGTTCTGGTGTTCCAGAGTGCGTGGTTCATTGATGGATGCAGCAGTTGTTGCTTCATCATCATCCTTAATGGACTTTTTAAAGTCCTTGACTGCACCGCCAACATCCTTACCCAGGTTTTTCAGTTTGGATGTGCCGAACAGCAGGATTACGACAATTGCAAAAATCAGTACATGCCAAATAGATAATCCGGCCATAATGGTTACTCCTGTTTGATTAACGCTATCTCAACAGCTATTTATGACAACAAGGTGACATTTTACTTCATTTTAAAAACGAACCCAACAATCAATTGTTTTAACATGACTATGCTGTTGCATGCCACCATTAATTTTCAAAGAAACTGGCATGTCTGTCCATAGCTTTGTTGTTACTAATTTTTTCGTTTATCTGTGGTCTGATTCCCGCATCAACAGCACTGATATCAGCAGCATATTCCATACTGTTAAAGTCATTGTTTTCAGTACCGGTGGCCGGTGTATGTATTCATTCCTGTGGTTATGCTCTACAACCATGAAAGGACCACACCGGGCAAACAAAGGAAGGCCACCTCTGATGGCTGCTTAACCTCTACTTTTACTTCCTTTTATTTTCAGGGGGGGAGTCACACCATAAAAGAGAAGGCCAGGTCAGACAGCGTGGTCCTGTACTTCCAGGCTGGCTTTAAATAGTCGCATGGCCTGGCCACGATGACTGATCTTATTCTTTTCCTGTTTTGACATTTCAGCACTGGACATGTGCAGTTCAGGCAGCCAGAACAGCGGATCATAGCCAAAACCCTGTTCACCCCGGGCAGATTCCAGTATTTCACCGTGCCAGATGCCCTGAAAAATCTGTGGCAGTGGATCATCTGCATGCTGCACCAGTGCCAGTATGCAGACAAACATGGCTTTGATGGTCTGACCTTCCTGACGATAAGGCCTCAGTTCAGTCAGTAATTTCTGATTGTTGGCTGTATCATTGCCATGTTCACCGGCATAGCGGGCTGAATAAATGCCGGGTGCACCGCCAAGGACCGGGACACAGATTCCCGAATCATCGGCAATTGCAGGTTTGCCGGAAATACGGGAGGCATGGCGGGCTTTAATGATGGCATTTTCAACAAAGCTCAACCCGTCTTCAACTGCATCTTCTATATTCAGCTTGCCCTGGGCAATGACTTCAACAGGCAGGCAAAGCTGTTCAAAAAGTGTTTCAAACTCGGCGATTTTACCTGTGTTATTACTCGCCAGGACCAGTGTTCCCTGAGACAGCCATTGCGGTGCAGACATGATGAAAAGCTCTGATTTTTAAAAACAGCATGGATTTTAACTGATTTCATGTAATAAAAAAGCACCCGGAGGTGCTGTTGCAATGTATCTGTTGCTATTACTGCGCCTGAATCCATTTGTCTGCACGGTCACGGGCAGTACGGATCTGTTCAGGGGTCAGGTTGGCAGCCAGTGCTGTTTTTTTGCTTTCAGACATGTTTATGACTTTGTTGTCGAGCATGCCATCGCGGGTGGACAGTTCATACCATTGGTAGGCGCCCATGTAGTTTTTCTTCTGCTCTTCCATTACTGCAAGATTGAAGCTTGCGCGGTTATCACCATGACTGGCTGCTTTTTCAAAGTACTGGCGTGCCAGCGTTTCATTTTTTGAAGTCCCGAGGCCGTCTGCATACATACGACCGACATTCAGCTGGGCAGAGGAGATGCCCTGGTCAGCTGCGGCTTTGTACCAGGTAAATGCCTGTTTCAGGTCCCGGGGTAAGGTTTTGCCTGACTGGTAATGTGTTGCCAGGTAAAACTGAGCAGCGGGCTGGCCTGCTTTGGCCGCTTTCTGCAAATCAGCAACATTCATATGGGCATACTGGGCGGCCAGGGCAGATGTTGATTGCTGTTGCGGGACATAATCTGCATGGGCCTGAAAACTCAGCAGCCCAAACAACAAGGTACTGCCTGTCAAAAATTTCTTCATAGTGCGCTCACTCGATAAATTGCGACTTCACCGAACAAGTTGGGCATATGCCTGCTGAGCAGACTTCCCTGTTGATTCCCATTTACGGCGAGTCTATTAATAATCTGTATCTGATTTTCTGCACAGAGTGCTTCAAAATCGCGAAAAGTACATAAGTGGATGTTTGGCGTATCGTACCACATATACGGTAAAGCTTCAGAAACAGGCATTTTCCCTTTTAAGGCCAGGAAGGATCGGGTCTTCCAGTACGCAAAATTCGGGAAAGTAATAATGGCTTGTTTCCCTACACGCACCATGTCACGCAACAGCACATCAGGTGCATCTACAGCCTGCAGCGCCTGTGCCATGACCACATAGTCGAATGACTGATCAGCAAAGCGTCCCAGACCGAGGTTCAAGTCTTGTTGTATGATATTTAACCCTCGACTGACAGCAATTGCAATCTTTTCCTGATCAATTTCCAGTCCATAGGCCCGAATTTGCTGTTTTTTACCCATCTGTGACAATAATTCGCCATCACCGCAGCCTAAATCCAGCACACTGGAACCCGGACTGATCCATTTATCTGCCAGTTGCTGATCAATACGCATCTGTCATCCCCTCAGGTGTAGTCTGCAGGTGTTCACGGCCCCCCAGGAATGCCCGCAGTGTTTTGACATAAAGCGGAATGGGGAACAAAAATGAATCATGGCCCTGTTCGGCGTCAATGTCGACATAACTGACCGATTTGTGGCTGCTGATCAGCGCATTGACAATTTCCTGGGAGCGTTCAGGACTGAAGCGCCAGTCCGTGGTAAATGAAATCACCAGAAAACGGCACTGGGTCTGGGCCATGGCATCGGTCAGCGACTGTTCATATTCACGGGATGGATCAAAGTAATCGAGTGCCTTGGTCATGATCAGATAGGTATTGGCATCAAAATTACGGCTGAATTGTTCGCCCTGATAACGTAAATAGCTTTCAACCTGAAATTCCACATCAAAACCGTACATGAACTTACCGGATTTTAAATCCCGACCGAATTTCTGTTTCATGGCTTCTTCGGATAGATAGGTGATATGACCGACCATGCGTGCCAGAATCAGACCGCGTTTAGGCGAACTGTCGTGTTCCAGGTAGCGCCCATGATGAAAGTCAGGATCCGACAGAATCGACTGTCGGGCCACTTCATTAAAGGCAATATTCTGTGCAGAAAGTTTGGGCGCGCTGGCAATGACCACACAGTTTTTTAAACGGTGAGGATAATCCACGGACCATTGCAGGGCCTGCATACCGCCCAGTGAACCGCCGATAATGGCATACCAGCAGTCTATGCCCAGCCGATCTGACAACATGGTCTGAGTTTTCACCCAGTCACGTACGGTGACCAATGGGAAGTCCGGACCATAAGGGCGATCATCATTTTCCGGGTTGGGGGAGGTCGGGCCTGTGGAACCGTTGCATCCGCCTATATTATTCAGCGCCACCACAAAAAAGCGGGAGGTATCAATGGCTTTTCCCGGACCGATACAGGCGTCCCACCAGCCGGATTTTTTGTCATCTGCATGATGATAGCCGGCTGCATGATGGTGCCCGGAGAGGGCATGGCAGATTAAAATGGCATTGGAACGGTCTGCATTTAAACTGCCGTAGGTTTCAACCATCATTTCGAAACGTGGCAGAACCCGGCCACACTCCAGCGCTAAGGGTGCTTCAAACTGGAATTTTTGTGGTGTAACCAAACCCACCGAATCAGCTGGAAAAGACACGGAAATAATTCGTCCTAAATCTTTAATGTGAATAAATAAAAGGATACCACCCGTGGTATCCTTTCCAAAGTCTTTTATCGTTTAAACAGCGGCAGCAACGACCTGCTCCGTGCTGAGGATACCCTGTTCAATCAGACGGTTAATACTGGCGATAATGGCTTCGATGGATGAGGTGACAATGTTGTCATGCACCCCGGCGCCAAATGCAGATTTACCGGTACCCTGTACCTGAAGTTCAATCAGTGCCAGTGCTTTGGCCCGGGCACCTGCACTGATGCCGCGTTCTTCATAATTCAGCACGTCAATGGGAAGCTGCAGAGCATTCAGAATGGCGGAAATCGGTCCATTTCCTTCCCCCCGTAAATGCTGGCTTTCACCGTTGATTTCCAGTTCAAGCTCAATCACCTGATTGCCATTTTCATCTGACAGTCTGTAATTTCTTGCAGAATAATGATTGTCTTTTGCAGCAACGTAGGTGTCCTGAAATAAGGTCCAGATGTCCTGTGCTGAGACTTCTGTTCCCTGTTCGTCGGTATGTTGCTGAACCGTCTGTGAAAATTCAATCTGTAGTCGGCGTGGCAGTACCACGTTGTAATTTGATTCAAGCAGATAGGCAATACCGCCTTTGCCGGACTGCGAGTTGACCCGGATTACGGCATCATAGTCACGACCTAAATCACGTGGGTCGATCGGTAAATAAGGCATATCCCAGATTTCTTCGTCTTTCTGGAACTCAAAGCCTTTTTTAATGGCATCCTGATGTGAACCGGAAAATGCGGTAAAGACCAGGTCGCCGGCATAGGGGTGACGTGGATGCACAGGCAAACCGGTACATTCTTCAACAGTGGCAATGATCTCGTTGATATTTGAGAAATCCAGTTCAGGCGCAACACCCTGGGTATACATGTTCAGGGCCATGGCGGCAATGTCGACATTACCGGTGCGTTCGCCGTTACCGAATACACAGCCTTCGACCCGGTCTGCACCTGCCATGATAGCCAGTTCAGAGGCTGCAATCCCACAGCCACGGTCGTTGTGACAATGCACGGAAATAATTATCCCGTCACGACGGGCAAGATTACGATGCATCCACTCAATCTGATCGGCATAAATGTGCGGGCCCGAAACTTCCACCGTTGCCGGTAAGTTCAGAATGACCTTTCGGGATGGCGAAGCTTGCCAGATTTCGGTCACTGCATCGCAGACTTCCCTGGACACGTCCAGTTCCGTTGCTGAAAAACACTCCGGGCTGTACTGAAAAATCCAGTCGGTTTCAGGTTGTTCTGCTGCATATTCCCTGACTTTCTCTGCGGCATTGATGGCCAGCTGCCTGGCTCCGGCGGCGTCAACATTCAGCACTTTTTTACGGAAAGTCGGAGAGTTGGCATTATAAATATGTACGATGGCACGCTTAGCCCCCTGCAGGGCTTCAAAAGTACGCTGGATCAGATGATCACGTGCCTGGACCAATACCTCAATATAGACATCGTCAGGAATATGGCCTTCTTCAATGAGTTTGCGGGTGAAGTCAAAGTCAACCTGTGATGCTGAAGGGAAACCGATCTCAATATGCTTAAAGCCAATTTTGACAAGCATCTGGAACATTTTGAATTTCTGTTTCGGATTCATGGGTTCAAAAATGGCCTGGTTACCGTCACGCAGGTCAGTACTCATCCAGATGGGTGCTTTGTTGATTTCCTTATTCGGCCATTGACGGTCGGGCAGGTCAACACGCTGGTACATACGACGGTATTTTTTACTGGGATCTGCCAACATCATGTGAAAACTCCTTGCACAGCAATTGGTTCCGGGCTGGGATAAAAAGTGAAGCGCCTGTTATCTGAACTGTATCCATTTTCGGTGATGGACCGGTTTTTTTGAAGCAGGATCACCTGCCAGTCAAAATGATCGGTGAATTCCGCTCAGTATATCAGCACGGAAGCCCACGAATCTGTAAATGGATTGATTCCATGATTATATTAATGCAATTCAACCGGAAATTTTTCCCTCAATTTGCATATAAAATTTAAATATGGAAAATATTTACCGTTAAAGTGTGAAATTATGGGAAATATAGTGCTTACTAATCTCTTTTATGGTTGGTGTTCCCATAAGTGCCATGGTGATTTCAAATTCTTCCTTTAAGATTCTGATGACATGAGCAACCCCTAAAGCCCCGGCCACTGCCAGGCCATAAATGTAGGGGCGACCAATCAATACGGCGGAAGCGCCTAAGGCAATGGCCTTGAAGATATCTGAGCCGCGTCGGATACCGCCATCCAGCAGCAATGGGAAGCCGGTGGGGGCAAGCTGCTGAATGTGATATAAGGCTTTCAATGGTGAAATGGTGGTGTCGAGTACACGTCCGCCGTGGTTGGAAATAATCAGACCCTTGACGCCATACTGAATTGCCCGTTCCGCATCGCCGGGATGTAATACACCTTTTAAAACCACAGGCAAGTGGGTATTTTCAACCAGCCATTGAATATCATCCCATCTGGGGGCAATCTGCATTAAGCCGTCAAATAGCGGGTGCTGATTGTGCTGAATTTCAGGCAAGGGCATAGGAGGACTGTGTGGATGCTGCATGTTTTCAGGCAACCGGAAAAAAACACGTCTTTCACGGTCACGGATGCCGCTGTGTGGTGCGTCGATGGTGATGACCAGTGCTTTATACTGGTGTTGTTCTGCCAGCCTGACCAATGCCAGTGAGCTGCTGCGGTCGCCCTGCCAGTAAAGCTGGAACCATTTATGAAGATTTTCAGGGGGCATTGCAGTTAAATCGGTATTGGTCAGTGTGCTTAAAATCAGATTGCTTTGCAGTACCCCGGCGGCCAGTGCAGAGGCTTGTTCAGCCTGGGGATGAAACAGCGCCTGGTGTCCGATGGGGGCCAGAAAAACAGGATGCGGGAATGTCTGCCCGAGGATCTCACAGCGTGTATTGCCCTGGCGCAGATCATTCAGGTGCCGTGGAATCAGTTGTATCTGCTGGAACTGAGTCAGATTTTCTGTGACACTGATTTCACTCATGGCACCGCCCTGTAAATAGTGCCAGCTATTTTCAGGCAGATGTTTCTGCGCCTGCTGCTCATAATCTGCAATGGTCTGTAAATAGGCAGGAATCTGCTCCAGCGGTGGCAATGGTTCAGGAAAGCTCATAGCTCTCCCCACTGACGCAGCAGATTGTGATAATGACTGGTTAAATGCAGCACCTCTTCGCTGTCTCCGACTTGTTGTCTGAGTTTCAGAATGGTCATGTCCAGGTTGAACAGCATATTGCGTTGCCAGTCATCCCTGACCATGCTTTGCAGCCAGGTAAAGGCGGCCAGTCGCGTGCCCTGAGTGACTGCTTCGACACGATGCAGACTGGTGGCCGGGTAGAGAATGGCGTCTCCGGCATCAAGTTTGACTTCATGGCTACCGTAGGTGTCTTCAATAATCAGTTCACCACCTTCATATTCATGGGGTTCCGATAAAAACAGGGTAATTGAAATGTCTGTTCTGATTGCCTGACCGTGTTCAGCGCAATATTGCACCGCGCTGTCGACATGATTACCATAGTTGCCCTGTTCCTGGTAGCAATTAAACAAGGGAGCAAGAATATGTTTTGGCAAGGCAGCAGATCGGAGCAGCGGATTTTGCTGCATGGCCTGTAAGATGACCGGAGATATTGACTGATATACAGCACTGTTGATATCCAGTTGCAGATTTTTTTTAATTTGTCTGGCCTGTTCGCCGGCACTGGTTTGTCCATCCGTCCAGGCATGACTGTGATCCAGTTGCTGGCGCAGTGGCTTAAGCTGTTGTGACGTCAGTAGGGCTGGAATATGTAACATCATCAGTTTTCATGCACTCCCTGGATGAGTTGAGTGGATTGAGTCGAATTGAGCGTATGCCGGACTGGAAAGTCATGTGTCAGATGATATAACACACGACTTCAGTCAAAAGATAAAACGGCGCTTTAAAACGTGTAGTTAAAGGTCAGGGCAGCCGAGCGTGGCTGGCCTGAAATCAGACGACTGCCACCGTTATTCAGAGTGCTGATATATTCTTTGTCTGCAAGATTATAGAGATTCAGGTTCAGGGAAGCATGTTTGTTGAAGCTGTAAGCTGCCATCACGTCGAACACTACATAACCGGGAATGGACGGCATTGCAGCTGCCGCGGTGCTGTCGGTAATCACCCGTTTCTGATCATCGACATAACGGGCACCCAGACCGAGTCTGAAACCTGCAATATCATAGGTTGACCATAGACTTGCGGTCCATTCCGGTGACCAGCGGACATTCCTGGTGGTGGTAATTGCACCGGTGTCTGCATTGACACTGATCTGATCTTTCTGTTCAGTTTTCATATGGGCAATACCGGCTGAAATATTCCAGGCTTCGGTCATTTTACCCACAGCACTCAGTTCCACACCTTTGACGGTGGTTTTACCTTGCTGGATGGATTCCTGAGTGATGGCATCCTGCGTAAACTGGTTTTCATTTTCAGTATAGTAGACGGCGGCATTCAGGGCCAGCTGGTCATTCAGAACATCCCACTTGGTGCCAATTTCATAGTGATTGGTCTGCTGAGGCTTTGCTGCTGAACTGTTGATCCCGCTGCTGGATAAATTAAAGTTGGCACTGCCGGGTGGGGTCAGTGATTTCGCATAGGATGCATAAATACTGCTGGATTTTGTCGGTTTAAATAAGCCACCCAGCTTCCAGCTGACCAGTGTGTCATGTGCGCCCAGCACCGAAGGCACCAGTGCATTGCTCCCGGAAGGCAGGGTTAAGGCGTCATATTCGGTGTCGTAATAGTCGACACGGACACCGCTATTCAGCTGAAACTGTTCATTCAGTTTTACGGTATCAAATAAATAAACTGCTGCTGTATTGGTCTGACCATCTGTATAGCCGCCATTGTAGATTAACGCTGGCACGCTTTCATGACGGTCCGGGTGGTAGAGATTGGCAGTGACTGTCGGGATGGGCTGTCCCGGCATCTGAGTGGCCATGGTTTTGTTGAATTGCTGTTCCTGTAACAGTTCCAGTCCGGCCGCGAAATTATGTTCGATGGCCGCTGTTTTTACATTGAAATTCAGTGTGGTCTGACTGGCCAGAATTTTATTGTCCTGATCAATCCCCTGACGTGAGCGGTTGACGGTCCAGTCCTGCGGATTGGCTGAACCATTGCTGTTCAGGGCATTGACACCGGTCAGCACACGCTGCATTTCAGTCCTGCCAAAACGGGTCAGGTTGGTCAGTTTTAAATTTTCGGTAAGATCACTTTCTATTTTTGCCGTAACCATGTCTGCATCAACATCTTCATGGTCATTGACATTGCCGTAGTAGTTTTCAGGGTTGACTTTCGGTGCATTATCCAGGATTGAAGCGGCATTAAAAAAACCTTTCATACCAATGGCTGGAATACCGCCATCCGGTATGTTGCGCTGACGGATATGCTGTGAATACAGGTAAAAACGTGTGTCGGTATTCAGACCAAAGGCGATGGCGGGTGCAATGGCGTAACTGTTGTTTTCAATATAGTCACGACCTTCAATACCACCTTGCTGCCCCATGGCATTTAAGCGGACTGCGGTATTACTGGAAATGACCTGGTTGATATCTGCAGCCAGACGGCCATGTTCAGCTGTGTTGTAGTTTGCGGAAAGTTCACGGCTGTTGTCAGCGGAGGGAAGCTTGCTGACCAGATTGATATAACCGGATGACGCACCACGGCCTGCCTCGGAACCGGAAGGCCCTTTAACTACTTCAATCTGATCCAGGTTAAAGACATCACGGCTGATGGCGCCTAAGTCCCGGATACCATCTACATAGGTGGAGGTCTGTGTTGAAAAACCACGCATTTGAAAGGCATCACCGACACTGGTATTGCCATTTTCACCCAGTTGCAGGGTAATTCCCGGTGTATTTCTCAGTGCTTCAACCAGGGAAGTGGCACCCTGTTCCTGTAAAATTTGCTTTTTAATGACAGAAATTGTCTGAGGTGTGTCGACCAGTGGCTGAGTATATTTGGCAGAGCTGAGCTTGTCAGTCTTATAGCGGTTTTCTGTTTTTGACTGAACTGAAATGGTGGGTAGTCTGCTGATATCTTCCTGCTGTGCCGCATGTGCCATAAGTGGGAGCGAAGCCGCCAGTACTGCAAGCTGAGTGGTTCTGTGGTGTTTGCGGCTTTTAATCTGTGCCATTGTGGGGATTCCCTGATGTGATGAATACAGTGTGATTCCATTTGTTGCCCATCATGTTTGCTGGTCTGATCCAACATGCAAAAATGGAGTGATTGTTATGGCCAGTAACAAATGCGGATTTTAGTGATAATCGTTATCATTCACAATTGGTTGTGATCTAAATATTTTGTTGAAAATAATGGAAAAAATGTTTAATTGCGTCATTTTTATTTGGAAAGGCAATCATGAAGAATGAAAAGTAAGATAATTGCGAATGTTTTTATAAATCATAAAGTTAGGATTGTGGTGTTGTGTTTTTAAAATAAGTAATTAAAAATCAGTTGAAATCTGAATCCTGCGTTGTTTTTATCCATGTGTGAATTACAATAATGAAGAAAAAATTAATAATTGTTTCAGTATTTTTACATTAAATTGAGATGCTGCGGTGTCTGGATGATTGATGCAGAAATTTTTGAAAACAGAAAAGAGCACAGTACATTAAATTGCATAAGTGGTTCATTCTGTTGCCGGGTCTGCAAAAGCCGGCTGAGTGTGTAAAATCAGCACAGGACTGAACGGTATGCAGGAAAATGCTGAAAATTGCCGGGTTCAGCGATCGTGCTTTGTATATCTTCCAATGTTGTCATATAATGTGACACTTTTTTAAAAACTGTAATGACTAAAATTCTATCGAGGAAGCCATGCAAGTAACTTCTGAAGCGGTTTCGGGCGTCGCCCGTCGTTTAAATGTATCTGTACCGACGAGCCGTGTGAACGAGCAATTTGAAGCCCGTTTGAAACGCACTGCCAAAACTGTGAAGATCAACGGCTTCCGTCCGGGTAAAGTGCCATTGAATGTGGTACGCCGTGAATATGGTGCAGGTATTTACCAGGATGTGGTGAATGATGTGATCCGTGACACAGTGTTTGAAGCGATCCAGCAGGAAAAAATCAATGCGGTGGGAATGCCAAACATTGAAAAAGTCGAAAATACTGATGACGCGCTGGTCTATGAAGCCACTGTGGAAATTTATCCTGAAGTTGACGTGAAATTCAAAAAGCTTGAAGTTGAGCGTAAAGCGACTGAAATCAACGACAAAGATGTTGATACCATGCTTGAAAACCTGCAGAAGCAGCGTCAGGGCTGGGTTGAAACCAAAGGCATGGCGAAAAAGGACATGCAGGTCACTTTCGATTTTGAAGGTTCCATCGACGGTGAAAAATTTGAAGGCGGTTCTTCTGAAGACTTTAAACTGGTCCTGGGTTCAGGTCGCATGATTCCGGGCTTTGAAGACGGCATCATCGGGATGAAAAAAGGCGAAGAGAAAGTCATTGATGTAACTTTCCCGGAAGATTACCAGGCTGAAAACCTTGCAGGTAAACAGGCTCAGTTCAACATTAAAGTGAAGCAGGTTGAAAAACCGAAACTGCCTGAAATTGATGCTGAATTCCTGCAGATTTTTGGTATTGCAGAAGAAGAAGGCGTAGACAAACTTAAAGCGGACGTGCGTAAAAACATGGAACGTGAAGTGAAAAATGGTCTGCGTAACCAGGTGAAGGGTGCAGTTTTTGATGCATTGGTTGCTGCAAATGACGTGGAAGTTCCGGCGTCCATGCTGGCTCAGGAAGTGGACCGTCAGCGCCAGCAGATGATTCAGCAGTTTACTCAGCAGTTTGGTGCGCAGGGTGCCGGTGCATTTGACAGCAGCATGCTGCCGGATGATCTGTTTAAGGAACAGGCTGAAAAATCCGTAAAACTGGGGATTCTGGTCAGTAAAATTCTGGCGGATGCGAAAATTGAAGTGGATCCGGCACGTGTCGATGCTTATATCGAAGATATGGCCTCCTCCTATGAAGATCCGGCTGAAGTGATTGAATACTTCAAAACCGACAAACAGCAGCGTTCACAGATTGAAGCGGTGGTGCTGGAAGATCAGGTGGTGGATCATATTCTGGCTGAGGCAAAAGTCACTGACAAAGCTGTCAGCTATGAAGAGTTGCTGAAAGAGCAGCAGGCCCGTCAGCAGGGGTAATGCTCCGATGAACATGAAAAAGGCGCACTGGCGCCTTTTTTTATACAGGATTCAGATGATTGAATTTCCCCGATATAGTAGGTACATACCGGCAAATGTCAGACATTTATTGGGGAATATTTTGCATTTTCATTCATTATCCCTCATATTGTGGACATGAGTGAAGTAACAGAAATTCAGGAATAAATGACATATGTATGTTCCAGCAATTGAAAATGCCCTGGTGCCTGTGGTCGTGGAACAATCTTCCCGTGGCGAGCGTTCTTTTGATATTTTTTCACGTCTTTTACGTGAACGGGTGATCTTTCTGACCGGCGAGGTGGAAGATAACATGGCGAATCTGATCGTTGCGCAAATGTTATTCCTTGAGGCTGAGAATCCGGAAAAGGATATCCATTTATATATCAACTCACCGGGCGGTTCTGTCACAGCCGGTATGGCGATTTATGACACCATGCAATTCATTAAACCGGATGTGGTGACCTACTGCATGGGACAGGCAGCCTCAATGGGTGCGTTTCTGCTGAATGCAGGAGCAAAGGGTAAGCGCTATTGTCTGGAAAATGCCCGGGTGATGATTCATCAGCCTCTGGGTGGCTTTCGGGGGCAGGCGTCAGATATTGAAATTCACGCCCGTGAAATTTTATTTATCAAAGAGCGCCTGAACCGTCTGATGGCAGAACATAGTGGTCAGGACTATGAGCGTGTTGCCCGCGACACCGACCGTGATAACTTTATGACTGCACAGGCTGCAAAAGACTATGGTCTGGTGGATGAAGTCCTTTCCAAACGTCCGCAAAACTAAGTTATTCAATTAAAGATACAGAATCTGGAGTGAAAATGTCCGAATTTCCTCAGGGACAAAAACATTGTTCATTTTGCGGTAAACCGCAGTCTGAAGTCGGGAAACTGATTGCAGGTGAGGACGCCTATATTTGTAATGAGTGTGTGGATGTATGCATGGACCTGGTACAGACCAGCCAACAGGTGGAAATAGGCGACTGGGCAACCCGGCCGCTGCCAAAGCCGCACGAGATTCGTGAAGCGCTGGATCAGTATGTGATTGGTCAGGATACGGCGAAAAAGACTTTGTCTGTTGCGGTTTATAACCATTACAAGCGTCTGAAAGTGACGCAGTCATCTGCACATAAATCCAGGGATGCCATAGAAATTGCCAAGAGTAATATTCTGCTGATTGGGCCGACCGGTTCCGGTAAGACATTACTAGCCCAGACGTTGGCACGCCTGTTGGATGTTCCTTTTGCCATGGCCGATGCAACCACTTTAACTGAAGCCGGTTATGTGGGTGAAGATGTTGAAAACATTGTGCAGAAATTACTGCAAAAAGCAGACTATGATGTGGAAAAGGCCGAGAAGGGCATTATTTATATTGATGAGATTGACAAGATTACCCGCAAATCTGAAAATCCATCAATTACCCGTGATGTTTCAGGGGAAGGTGTTCAGCAGGCCTTGTTGAAAATGATTGAAGGCACTGTGGCATCCATTCCGCCACAGGGTGGCCGTAAGCATCCACAGCAGGAATTTATCCAGATTGATACGGCAAATATTTTATTTATTTGTGGTGGTGCATTTTCCGGGCTGGAGCGTATTGTCCAACAGCGTCAGGAAAAGGGTGGCATTGGCTTTACTGCAGATGTCAAAAGTAAGGATGATGCCAAAAAAACCTCAGAACTGTTCCGTCAGGTTGAGGCGGCCGATCTGGTCAAATTTGGTCTGATCCCGGAATTTATTGGCCGTTTACCGGTGATTGCAACGCTTGAAGAACTGGATGAAGATGCGCTGATGCAGATTCTGACTGAGCCGAAGAACGCACTGACCCGTCAGTATCAATATCTGTTTGAGATGGAAGATGTCGATCTGATTTTCGAGGACTCTGCATTGCGTGCGGTGGCTAAAAAGGCATTGGAACGTAATACCGGTGCCCGTGGTCTGCGTTCAATCCTGGAAAATGTCCTGCTTGAAACCATGTATGATCTGCCGGCGCGCAGTGATGTCGGTACTGTCATTATCAATGAAGCGGTGATTAATGATAAGGCAGAACCGGTATATCAGGCCGAACGTCAGCCCAGGGTACAGCAGGATGTAGACGACAAGGCAGAATTGAAGGTGATTGACAGCAAATCTGCCTAGGCAGATGGCAGGCGTTCATGTAATTCGTCTGAAACGTGTAGGAAGTCTGACTTTTTACACGTTTTTTTATTTTTAAAATGCCAGCGGAATGTTAAGCTCGGTATACAGGGAGAGGGGTTAAAAAGCAAAATAACAAATACGCGGTGAGGGAAAATCATGCGTTACTTCGGGATCATACTCACCATCGGTTGTGGGCTGGTGGGGTGTCAGAGTCATCAGGTGATGAAGCAGCCATCAAATCAGGTTGTTTCAACATTGGATACCATTCATTTTGAAAAAGAAAACACGTTTTTTTCAGCGAAACGGGACCAGTACAGAATTGGTAAATTTTCAGTCGGTTCGTGGGTCAATCAGCAGCCGGGTCAATATTTTAAACTGGTCAGACCTCAGAATCCGCAGGCGGCTGTCGTGTATTTTTATCGTCCGGACAGTCGCTGGAACAGGCAGGAAATTATAGCCACCAGTTTCTTTTTAAACGGGAAGCGCATTCCAAGTCTGATCAGTAATCATTATTATTGGGTGGAACTGGCAGAAGGGGACTATAAATTAAGCCTCAGCCGGCCATTGGGGGTCATTCACTTTCAGAAACCCAGAATGGCTTACTTCAGTGTAAAAGCCGGGCAGCAGTACTTTGTCAAATATGAAGAAGAGCAATTCCGGGGTGGACCGAATGGCGATGCCGGATTACTGCGGGTGGGTCCTCTGATGCAGATGCCGACCCGTCAGGCGCTGAAGGAAATAGGCATGACGCAGCTGAAGACACCAGGGCTGAATTTTGTGGCGCAGCTGAGCGAAGATGGTAAGCTGATGAAAAGTCCTGAAAAAATTGACAGTGGTAAATACAGAGCCAGTGACGATGTGCATATGACGACGCCATTTAAAATATGGAATCCCCTGACCTGGTAATCCTGGTTTTCTGGATCAATGCAATTTCTCATCAATGCTTGCAGTTGTCTCCGGACGGATCATCATCCTGTCTGCTCCTCATGTTATATACACATTTTATGCATGTGTTGTTGATGCATATCTGCTGACAGAAGGACATTCGGTCCTTCTGTTCAGGGATTACATTATTTATTTTCACCCGCCTTTTTCTTCAGCTCGGCAAGCTGTTTGTTGATTTCCTGAAAATCCTTTTCAGCAGATTGCATGGTTGCAGCCATGCGGGTGTTCATAATTTTCATGGATTCCTGTGCGACCAGCGGGGTCTTTTTTAAAATGGATTGACCTATCGCTGACGAATAGAAATCGATCTGTGCCTGAACTTCTTCCGCAGTATAGGCCTGTTTATAAATTTTTTGCCAGACCGGTTGCATTTGCTGCCAGGAAACGGCCTGTTTGCTTTGCTCAAACAGTTTGTTCGCCAGTTGATTGGCAATGACCTGTTCCTGTGGCGTCAGTTGTTCATGTTTTACAATATTCTGCACAATGGCATAAGCCTGCTGATCCATTTGCGGCCGGATCTGCTGCATGGTTTCCTGCAATAACTGATTCATATTCATGACCTGCATCAGTTTCTCAATGGCCTGATCCGAAGGAGGCGCTGCCATGGCAATACAAGACAGGCCATTGAGACTGCACGCCAGTATCCATGATGTAATTTTCATTTTTATATTCCGGAATTAAAAAAGCACCCTAATCTTAGAGTGCTTTCCATACCGCTTTCAAGTTTTAATCCGAATTAAACCGCTGCAGCATCCACCACCGGAATTTTTCCGATTTTTGCCTGCCAGATTTTAGGTGCAATGGCATGAATGGAGGTGCCATTGACATCCACAGCGACAGAAACTGGCATATCTTCAACCACAAATTTATAGATTGCTTCCATTCCCAGGTCGGCAAAGGCCACTACTTCTGCTTCACGCACTGCTTTGGACACCAGGTAGGCTGCGCCACCGACAGCCATCAGATAAGTGGCCTGATTGTCCTTAATGGCTTCAATAGCCGTCGGACCACGGTCTGCCTTGCCGATCATGCCGAACAGACCGGTATGTTCCAGCACCTGACGGGTAAATTTGTCCATGCGGGTTGCTGTGGTCGGACCGGCAGGGCCAACCACTTCATCACCGACTGGATCAACCGGACCGACGTAATAAATAAATTTGCCTTTCAGATCGACTGGTAACTCCTCACCATTGTTGATCATATCCACCATGCGTTTATGTGCAGCATCACGACCGGTATAGATGGTGCCGTTCAGCAGCAGGGTGTCACCCGGTTTCCATGAATTCATTTCTTCCTGAGTGATGCTGTCCAGGTCAACACGGCGGGACTGGGATGAGTCCCAGGTCACTGCCGGATAATCTTCCAGTTTAGGGGCCTGAATGTGTGCAGTACCTGAGCCATCCAGCTGGAAATGTGCATGACGGGTTGCAGCACAGTTTGGAATCATACCGACAGGTTTGCCGGCTGCATGACATGGATAATCCTTGATTTTAATATCCAGTACGGTGGTCAGACCGCCCAGACCCTGCGCGCCAATTCCCAGCGCATTCACCTTTTCAAAGATTTCAATACGCAGCTCTTCCATGTTGTTCTGTGGACCACGGCGCAACAGTTCATCCATGTTGATTTCTTCCATTAATGCTTCCTTGGCAAGCATCATGGCTTTTTCGGCGGTTCCACCAATGCCGATACCAAGCATGCCCGGCGGACACCATCCGGCACCCATGGTCGGTACGGTTTTCAGCACCCAGTCCACAATGGAGTCAGACGGATTCAGCATGGCCAGTTTGGATTTGTTTTCTGAACCACCCCCCTTGGCGGCAACGGTAATATCAACTTTATTGCCGGGGACCAGTTTGTAGTGGATGACCGCCGGTGTGTTGTCTTTCGTATTCTTACGGCCAAAAGCCGGGTCTGCCAGTACGGAAGCGCGCAACACGTTTGAACTTTCCAGATAGCCCTGGCGTACGCCTTCATTCACAGCATCGTCCAGACTCATGCTCAGCTCAAATTTAACCTCCAGTCCCACTTCAAGAAATACATTGACAATACCGGTATCCTGACAGATCGGACGATGCCCTTCGGCACACATGCGTGAGTTAATCAGAATTTGTGCAATCGCATCCTTTGCGGCCTTGTTCTCTTCACGGTCATAGGCACGGCTCATGGCCTGAATGAAGTCCTGTGGATGGTAATAGGAAATAAACTGAAGTGCATCCCTGATCGAAGTGATCAGGTCGTCCTGCTTGATAATCGTGGTCATATCAAAAAAACTCCTGAGCTGGCTGTTGGCTGGCGGATCAAATTATACGGGATAAAGCCGTTTTTGTGGGCATTTTACTCAGAGGAAGGCTTAAAAATTCAGTCCATTAGCTCGCGTGAGCGACATGGTGAATGTGGTGTGAAGAGGATGGTTTGCTGGCTTCGGTTTGCTATGATATGAGACATCAGCTGATTCAGATGTATGAAGAAAATGACAGATCAGGCGCATTTTGCTAAAAATATTATTGAAATTTATAAAAAACATGGTCGTGCATGGACAGAAAAGCGCGGGCAATGTCTGTATGAAAAAGCATGGCTGGATCATTTTCTTGCATTGCTGCCTGAACATTCAGCTATATTGGATCTGGGCTGTGGTTCAGGCCGGCCGATTGCGGCTTATCTGATTGCGCAGGGGCATTGCATCACGGGAATGGACAGTTCAGATGTCATGATTGATATGGCCCGCAATAACTTTCCGGAACAACACTGGGTTCAGGCCGATATGCGGCAGATTGATCTGAATCAGAAGTTTCAGGGCATTCTTGCCTGGGACAGTTTTTTTCATTTAACTGCGGATGATCAGCGGCAAATGTTTCAGCAGTTTTCACAATCTGCGGAACGGGGTACTGTACTGATGCTGACCACTGGACCCGAGCAGGGGGAAGCCATGGGCGATATGTTTGGTGAGGTGTTGTACCACGCCAGTCTGTCACAGGATGAATACCGTGAATTGCTGAAAACGCATGGTTTTAAGGTGGTAAATATGATCGCAGAAGATGCTGAGTGTGCAGGGCATACTGTATGGCTGGCACAATATGTTGCATGATTGACAGTGGTATTTTATACCCTGGTTTTAAAACAGTGATCTTAAAGCAATGATTTTAAGATGTTGAGGCATTCAGGCGTCAGCTGCTTAGTCAATTGAATGATTGTACCGGATGATCATCAGATTCGTTGTGCTTTCACCTGATGGATTTTATCTGAGCTCTCCGCTAAAAAACCACCCGATCCTTCAATCGGGTGGAGATCAGACGGCTGGTTATTCCGCCTGTTGTTCAGCCTGAATCGCGGTTAATGCAATGGTAAAGACGATATCATCCACCAGCGCACCGCGGGACAGATCATTCACAGGTTTATTCAGACCCTGTAGCATTGGGCCGACACTGACCACATTGGCAGCACGCTGTACTGCCTTATAAGTGGTATTTCCGGTATTTAAGTCAGGGAAAATAAAAACATTGGCACGTCCGGCAACCGGGGAGTCCGGGGCTTTGGAATGCCCGACACTCTCTACGGAGGCCGCATCGTATTGCAGTGGGCCGTCAATCAGTAAATCAGGGCGGCGCTGTCTGGCAATCTCCGTCGCTCTGGCAACTTTTTCGACATCTGCACCGGCGCCTGATGTTCCTGTGGAATAAGAAATCATGGCGATACGTGGGTCAATGCCAAAGGCTTTTGCAGAGTCGGCAGACTGAATGGCAATTTCAGCCAGCTGCTCTGCATCCGGGTCCGGGTTAATTGCGCAGTCGCCATAGACATAGACTTCATCCGGCAACAGCATAAAAAAGATGGATGAAACCAATGAGTAGCCGGGGGCGGTTTTAATCAGCTGAAACGCCGGGCGCACGGTATTTGCCGTGGTATGCACCGCACCTGAGACCAGACCATCCACCTGATCCAGTGCCAGCATCATGGTGCCGAGTACCACCGTATCCTGCAGCTGCTCCCGGGCCTGTAACTCATTCAGTTTGCCCTTGCGCAGTTCAACCATTCGGGCCACATAATTTTCACGGATCAGGTCCGGATCAATAATTTCCAGTTCGGATGGCAACTCAATATTGCGGGCCCTGGCGACATCCAGTACGGTCTCCGGCTTTGCCAGCAGTACACACTGGGCAATGCCGCGGGACTGACAGATGGCAGCCGCCTGAATGGTGCGTGGCTCATCACCTTCCGGCAGGACGATGCGTTTTTTTGCTGCAATGGACTTCTGTACCAGCTCATGACGGAATGCAGAAGGTGACAGACGTGGGGTGTAATCACCATTCATAATCCGGGTCAGCCATTCCGGATCAATATGGCTGGAGACAAAACGGGTGACCTGGTCGGCACGCTCTATATCATCCACCGGAATTTCATTACTCAGACTGGACAGTTGCTGGGCTGTTTCAAAGGTGCTGCATGTCGTATGCAAAATGGGTAAGCCGTTTTTAATGGCAGACTGGCAGAATTTCAGGACCTGGGCATTTGGTTCATGATGTTCAGTCAGTACCAGTCCTGCCAATGGAATACCATTACTGGTGGCCAGGCTGCTTGCCAGCAGGACGTCTATCCGGTCTGAGGCGCTGATAATCAACTCACCCGCCACAAATTTATGTAATTCGTGTTCTATATTGGAGGCAATCAGGCTGCTGTGCAGCACTCTGCGCTTACGGGCACTACCTTCATTGATCCACACGGCCTGAATCTGCGCGGCCAGATCTGAGACACGAGGCACACTTAAGATATCACTGAAAGGTACCAGTCCGATGATGGGAAACTGACTGCTGCCAATATGTGGATGTGTGGCCTGGATGGCGGCTGTAAATTTATTGATCTCCGTGATCAGGCGCAGGTCGGTATCCATGGTGACTGGAATCTGTGCCGAATCTGCGGGCAGCCCACGGGTACGCATGAACAGGACACCTGCTGTCCGTGTCGAACTGGCACCACCGAAATGACGCAACTGGGAGTCGATTTTTTCAGCCGCATATTTAGCCTGATGAATATCTGCATTGCTGACAAAGATTACCTGGGCATCCAGCGCCTGTGCCAGTGAGGTGTTGACTTCACTGACAAAGGTATCCCGTGCATTGGGTGCCAGGCCTTCAACCACAATAAAATCATGGGCTTTTGCAACCTGACGATGCAGGCTGACGGCTTCTTCAAGCAATTCATCTGTTTCATCGGAATTCAGCAGGTGCGTCAGCTGAGCGTAGGGAATAGGCTCCACTGTTTCTGACTTTGAAACGTGACGATACAGTGCTGTGGTACGGTCAGCATCTGTGGTGAGTTCCTGGGAAAAGGGTTTCAGGAAACCGGCACTTATACCCTGGCATTCCAGTGCGTAAACCATGCCCAGACATGCGGATGTTAAACCTACACCTTCCCCGGTGGGGATCAGTAAAATTGTTTTCATATGCTTTTTCTTAATTCACTGGATATTGAAAGAATTGCTGATCAGGCTACGTAACATCATAGCATCTGATTCAGTTCTGCTGTAAGTCGGAAGGTTGAGTGACCACCTGTCCGGTCTCATGGGCAATCCGGCCTTCTTCATCTGTGGGAATGACCCAGATCTGAGGGCCATTACCCTGATCAACCCGTCCTTCAGCACCACGTTTTAAGCTGTAATTACCTTCCTTGCTCAGATTGAAACCGAAGTGCGGTAAATGAGCGATGGTTTTTTCACGGATATAGGCTGAGTTCTCGCCAATACCACCGGTAAAGATCAGACCGTTAATATGCGGCAGGGCACAGCTTAATGCTGCCAGTGATTTTGCAAGCCGATAACAGAATACTTCAAGGGCAAGTACAGCATATGCATTGCCCTGCTCAGACGCTTCGATGACCGTACGCATATCATTTGAAAGTTCAGATAGTCCCAGTAATCCACTTTGCTGATTCAGCATGTGATCAACCTGATCAATGTCCCAACCCAGGTTATGTACAAGGAAACCGTGCAGGCTTGGGTCCACGTCACCGCTGCGGGTGCCCATGACGACGCCTTCAAGCGGGGTCATGCCCATGGAGGTGTCCAGGCTCTGGCCATTCCAGACGGCACAGGTTGAGCTGCCATTACCCAGATGAGCGCTTAACCATCCGCCCTGTCTGAAGTGACCGGCGAGACTGGATGCACGTTCTGAGACATAGGCATGGCTGGTGCCATGAAAGCCATAGCGCCGGACATTGTGCCGGGTATATAAAAAACCGGGGATTGCATAGCGGTAAGCATGTGCAGGCATGGTCTGGTGAAATGCGGTATCAAATACCGCCACCTGCGGCAATTGTGGAAACAGGCGCATGGTTGCATCAATGCCCAGTAAATGGGCAGGGTTGTGTAATGGTGCCAGCGGGGTTGCTTCACGAATACGTTCAATGATTTCAGGGGTCAGTAATTCTGCTCTGGTCAGGGTGCCGCCATGGACTACACGATGACCAATCGCCTGAGGTTTGTACTGGGAGAGATGACTGAGGATGGTTTCCAGTGCCTGCTCATGGTCGGCATGGGGAATGGCCAGCTCAAGCGGCTGATTGTCTGCTGTAGTTCCCTTAATCCGGGCATCGGCAGAACCTAAATTTTCTGCCAGGCCGGAGATCCGGCTTACATGCTGGTCAGGCTGTTCTGTAATCAGCGCATATTTGATGGATGAAGAACCGCAATTGATGACTAAGACTGGTATGGACACGTTAATTACCTGAATGAATGGAAGAAGTCACTGTTCTGATTGATCAGACTATTATTGTGCAATATTTGGGCGTACTGTTCAGAGTGGACTTCAGGAGATTAAGTTTAACGACTGATCTGATTTACAACTTTTTCATATTTATCAGTATGTGAGTTAACTTATCACAATTAGGGTGCAATAAAAGTACCGGCAGACGAAGAAAGGAAATTTTTTGTTAATCAGCCCTGAAATGGGGCAGGATGGTTCAGATGGCAGACTGCCATGGTGCGATGGGTGATGGTTTTCGAATCGGGGTGCAGCCGGAGGCTCAGTCTGAATCTCCGGTCTTTAAACTGATTTACTGACGAATTTGGCCGTCTCCCAGGACAATCCATTTCTGCGATGTCAGACCTTCCAGCCCCACCGGGCCACGGGCATGAATTTTATCTGTGGAAATACCGATTTCCGCGCCCAGACCATATTCAAAGCCGTCAGCAAAACGGGTCGAAGCATTGACCATGACTGAACTTGAATCCACACGAGTCAGGAACTGACGGGCCAGGCTGAAATTTTCAGTGATAATCGCATCGGTATGGTGTGAACCATATTGATTAATATGCTGAATGGCTTCTTCAATGCCACCGACCACCTTAATGGCAAGAATGGGCCCCAGGTATTCGGTGTACCAGTCTTCCTCACTTGCCGGTTGCACAGCAGCACCCAGAATTCGCTGTGTCTGCAGGCAGCCGCGCAGCTCCACCTGTTTTTCAGCATAAAGTTCAGCAATGCGTGGCAGAAACTCTTCTGCGACTTTTTCATCGACCAGCAGGGTTTCCATGGCATTACAGACACCATAACGGTGTGTTTTTGCATTCAGTGCAATGGGCAGCGCCTTATGCAGATCAGCCTGAGCTTCCACGAAGACATGACAGTTGCCATCCAGATGTTTAATGACGGGAATGGTGGCTTCATTGGTAATGCGTTCAATCAGGCTTTTGCCGCCACGGGGTACAATGACATCCACATATTCAGACATGGTAATCAGTTGGCCGACGGCTGCCCGGTCAGCAGTATTGATCACCTGAACGCAGCTTTCCGGTAAACCGGCTGTTTTTAAGCCATGCTGTATGGCCTCGGCAATGGCTTTATTGGATTCCAGCGCTTCTGAACCACCACGCAGAATAATGGCATTGCCGGATTTCAGGGCAAGCGATGCCGCTTCCAGGGTAACATTCGGGCGTGATTCATAGATCATGCCGACCACACCCAGTGGAACCCGCATTTTCCCAATCTGAATGCCGCTTGGCCGATAGGTCAGATCGGTAATTTCACCAATGGGATCAATTAGGCTGATGACGTCCTTTAAACCCTGAAGCATGCCTTTGAAGCGTGCCGGAGTCAGTTCCAGTCGGTCAAGCAATGCACTGTCCAGCTGATTGGCATGCGCCTTTTGCATGTCTGTCTGATTGGCAGCCAGAATAAGGGGTTCATTGTTTTGCAGGGCAGTATAAATTGCAGACAGGGCATTGTTTTTCACCAGTGTAGAGGCAGCAGCAAGTGTGGCTGACGCCTTGCGTGCCTGCTGTCCAGTGGTTTGCATATATTGCTCAATTGAGTCTTGCATGATGATTTGTCTGAATTACCGGAAAATTTCCATTTGATATTAACAGTCTGTGCCATAACAATCCATGCTTATTCAGCGGGAAAAATCAGGGGTGGATCGGACTGGCAATCATTTTTTTGTATCCTGGCCCCTAAAACTGGATAAATGGTCAACATTATGATTGCGGAGAAAACAGACTATTCTATAGAATGAGACAATAAGGATATTGACCTCATACAATTTTAATTGCCCGCGCGGACTGGAAGAGCGGACAATACAGCTCGTACAGGACTTGCACAGTAAAAGAATAATGCAGGGATGGAGGAAGGGAATGAATTCCATTATTCAGATGGATACGGAAGTGCACCAGGCCGGTTCAGGTTTCGGTTTTTTCGATATCTACAACAGAAACAGCTTTAAGCAACCTGCGCGCATCACGTGGATTGATGGCTGGAAAATTGAATACATGGCGATCGCGGACCCGCGGACCATGTATGAAACACCGATTATCATTGTCGGCGGTGCTTTTCAGAATTTTAACTCATACAAATATTGTGTCGAGCAACTGTTTGAAAAGGGGCCTGTCATTCTGATTGATCTACCTTCACTGGGATCCAATCAGCAGATCAGCAACCGGGATAGTGGTGTTTCGGCCGGAAGCCTGGAGCTACCGGATTTATCCGCAATGCTGGGAGCATGGCTGGATATTGTCGGCATTGCAAAAGTTTCGGTGATGGGAATGTCACTTGGATCGGTGGTGGCGTCCTGTTTTGCGGTGCAGCGCCCTGAACTGGTTGACCGTATGATCCTGATGGGCGTCATGCAGAAGACTCGCAAAAGCTGGCGTATGCTGCTGGAAGAGTCTTTGTTGCTGATGAAGGAACAGCGCATGGATGAATTTGGCCAGGCAGTGATTCTGTATCTGGTGAATCATGCAAAACTGGATAAAACCCGGATGTCTCCGACCGCAAAGCGGCTGTTTTTCAGGCAGATGGCTGAATTCTCTGCAACCGAACAGCAACGCTATGAAATTAACTGCAATCGTTTGCTGCGTCTGCAGAATGTACCGGTACCGCAATGTAAGACGCTGGTGGCCTGTGGAGAGTTCGACAGTTTTACCCTGCCGCATGAAAATGCCAATTTTGCCCTGCAATGTCCGGATATGGAATTTGCACTGATTGCCAATGCTGACCATGTGCCGCAATTACAGCGTCGCAAGGAAACCATGAATTTGTTTACCACTTTTTTAAAGGAAGAATCCATTCAGAAAGTTGAAGGGATTATTTGCCTGACACGTGAACAAATGCAGTACATGGAGCGGCGGGGTGAAGAGCGTATTGCGGTGCTGGAGGCGGAGACGGTGTTAACCCATCGGCACAGACCGGATCAGCTCAGCGTAAATATTGTGGATATCAACTACTTTGGTGTGTTGTTCAGTCTTCAGAATACGCAGCAATTGCATTTTGTAAATCAGTTCCCGCGTGATTTGGCCTTGCATCTGAGTGATGCTGAGGGCGAATTTAAAATTGAATGTCTGATTTTTGAAGCCGATGAAAAACAGGTGCGGGCGTTGTTTAAACATGGCAGTTTTGATATTGCGGACCGATTGCTGCGCTTTATTGCACGTCAGAAACAGACGATTGCTGAAGTGGAAGTGGTGGTGTGAGCCACCACTGATCAGTGCTGAATGCTCAACTGGATTGTGCGTGTATGACCCAGACCAGATCACCCTGATGCTGTTCAGGATCTGTGTTGTCAGGCGGGGTGGTCTGAGGTGAATGTTCACTGACATATAACCGTGGCTGTATTACTTCCACCTGTCTGAAACCTGCCTGATGAAAGAAATCACGAACTTCTGCCGGACGGGTAAAATGAAAACTGAATGCACTGCGGGACATCAGTTTTAAGAATCTGCTGCTGCTCCAGATGAGTCGGGCCAGTTTATGCTGGACCGGTTCAGGATAGAGGTCGGTTAAATAATGCAGTGCCTTGAATTGCTGTCCATATCGGACAATTGATTGAAGCAATTGCTGCAATAAGGGCTGATCAAAATAATTGATTAGCCCTTCACTGATAATCACCAATGGCCGCTGTTGATCAAAAACCTCAAAAGCACGCTGGAAATCTTCAGTAAATAGATCGGCTGAAAGCACATTCGGGCTGTTTTGATCCATACGTTGCAGGGCCGCCTGTTTGGTGCTGGCCATGTCAGGCAGATCCAGTTCGCGGTAATCGATATCAGGAAAATGCTGTCTGAACCACCAGCCCCGGGGAGACAGTCCGGCTGCAATTTCCAGCACCTGCATATCGGGATACTGCAGGATCAGCTGAGTCAGTTGTTCATCCAACAGGCGATGCCGGGTTTTTAAGGTGGTGCGCATACTGCCACCGATATATCGCTCCGCCAGGCTTTCCACAGGATGTATAAGGCCGGCGAGGAATTTGCCTTTTGCCGTTGCAAGCAATGGATGAGAGATGCCCATTTGATACCAGATATAACCGGTATAGTGTGCTGTAAAGGAAATATGGCGATGTCGGGAAAGTGGCTCAGTCATGATCATCCCTTAAATGACTTTGTTGTTTTGTGGGTGTCTGCCTGTGGCAGCTCCTGTTTTATGGCGATATGAAGGCAGGTTGTATACCATGCCGGGAACAGCAGGCTTTTGCTGTTCCCTTTCTTTTTATAAGGAATCTGTAAATTTTTCAATGGTCTTTTTGACAGATTGCCATACCGGCCCCAGTTCGGGCGGTGAGCAGTTCTGTCGCGGTGGAATGGTGCCGCGCATACGTTCCAGGCGTTGCTGATTTGGCAGCGGGAAATGCGCAATACTGTTCAGGGCCAGCAGGGCAGCCTCGCGGTTATTACAGACCAGGCCCATATCACAGCCAGCCTGCAGGGCGGCCTGAATGCGTGCATCAGCGCCACCGGCGATACCGGCAGCTTCCATGCTTAAATCATCGGAAAAAAGCACACCATCAAAATTCAGCTGCTGACGCAACACCTTCTGCAGCCAGAAGGAGGAAAAACCGGCAGGATTCGGGTCGACATTTTCATAAATGACATGTGCCGGCATCAGGGCATCCAGTTGTGGCTGTAAGTGGATAAAGCTCTGCATATCGTGGTCATGAATGTCCTGATAACTGCGTGGGTCAATTGCAGCAGCAACATGTGAATCTGCCTGGACTGAACCATGTCCGGGGAAATGTTTGCCGGTCGTGGCCATACCGGCAGCATGCATGCCTTTCATGAAAGCCCGTGCCAGTGGAATGATATCGTCCATATTGCTGGAAAATGCACGATTACCGATGACATCACTGATGCCATTGATATCCAGTACCGGCGCAAAACTGAAGTTAATACCGACGGCAAGGACTTCTGTGGCCATCAGCCAGCCGCATTGTTCGGTTAAACTCAGTGCCTGCTGTGGTTCGGTCTGGTAAAGTCTGCCAAAATCCCCCATCGCCGGCAGTGTGGTAAAACCAGACCTTAAGCGCTGAACCCGGCCACCTTCCTGATCAACGGCAATTAAAATTTCCGGACGGATCTGACGCATATGATCGGTCAGGGCGCGGACCTGTTGTGGAGATTCGATATTACGGGAAAATAAAATCATCCCGCCGACTTGCGGAAACCGTAATAGTTCAATATCTTCCTGAGTAAGTTCTGTGCCTGCAATATCAAGCATCAATGCGCCAATCATGGGAAATCCGTCATTGTATTTTTTAAAAGGAAACAATACTCGAATTTTGCAATGATTTGCTACATTTTATTGGTACAGATTATGATAAAACTACACGACACAGATCGATAAAGTTGTTTAAGATTTTGAATCTGTTGAATTCAGACTGAAAACCATGCAACTGGAAACCTCGAGGAAGTATTAGGATTTATGAAACTTCAAACAATTGCCTGCGCCGTTGCCGTTGCAACTGGTGGTTTATTTTTTACGCACACCATCAGTCAGGCTATGGCAGAAACCAGGCCTGCTTCCGTTTCCCGTTCAATTCAACCGACTCAGGAGCAGGCATTGGTTGCGCGCCAGCTGGCTACACTGGTCGATCGTCAGCATTATCTGAATATGCGTCTGGATGCCAATACCTCAAACCGGATTCTGGACATGTATATTGACAGTCTGGATCCGGAACACACGCTGTTTCTGGCGTCAGAAGTTACCGCTTATAAAAAGCAATATGGGGCGACGCTGGGGGCATCATTGAAGGCAGGTGATTTATCCGGTCCCTACGCCATTCATGCAAAATACCGGGAGCGTCTGAAAGCTTTCTATACATTTATGCTGGCAGAGCTGAAGAAACCACAGAATTTAAATCAGCCGAATAGCTATATTGACACAGACCGTGAAAAGGCAGCGTTTTTCAGCACGCAGGGCGAGCAGGAAAATTACTGGCAAAAAATGCTGGTGTCGCAGCTGATCAATCTGACCATTACCCGGCAGGAAGAGCAGGCGAAGCAGAAGGCACTGAAAGCTGACCCTTCGCTGGCGGATGGCCAGGACTTAACGGCTTCAGAAGATCTGACCCCGGTTCAGACCCTGACTAAGCGTTATAGTCGCCAGATGGAACGCATTGGACGCATGAAAAGCGATGATGTGCTGGAAAAAATTCTGAATTCGATGACGCTGACCTATGATCCGCACAGCAACTATTTCCCGCCACTGGATGCAATTGAACTGAATCGTCAGACGACGCTGCAACTGGAAGGGATTGGGGTATCCATTCGCCCTGAGCGCAGTAATGAAGACTACACCCGTATTGAAACCATTGTGGAAGGTGGTCCGGCCAGCAAATCCGGTCAGGTGAAATCCGGAGACCGGATTATCGGTGTTGCTCAGGACGGCGATAAAAAAATGGTGGATGTTATTGGCTGGCCAAGTTCGGAAATTGTTGGATTGATCCGGGGTAAACGCGGTACAAAAGTTACGATTAAACTGCTTGGTTCGGGGGCATCCATGAATCAGGCACGGTCAGTGACACTGACCCGGGATGTGATTCAGGAAGAAGATGCCGGTGTGCGTTCCCGTACTGTTGAAGTCAAACGCGATGGCAAGGCACATAAATTTGGCGTGCTTGAAATTCCGTCTTTTTATCTGAATTACCGTGCGCGCCGTGCAGGAGGAGAATACCGCTCGGTTGCAGAGGATACCAATAAGGCACTGAAGTCCCTGGCGGCTCAGAATGTAGAAGGTATTATTATCGACTTGCGTAATAATCCGGGTGGCTCACTGGAAGAAGTTGCAAAAATGATTGGTCAGGTCATTAAACAGGGGCCTGTGGTGCAGATCCGTGATGGCAATGGCAATGTCAGTGTTTTTGAAGATTATGATAATGACGCACAGACCTATGCCGGTCCACTGGCGGTGATTATCAACCTCGCATCTGCATCTGCCAGCGAAATTTATTCAGCTGCGATTCAGGACTATGGTCGTGGGGTAATTATTGGCAGTACCACCACCGGAAAGGGAACCGCGCAGGTGCAGCTGGATAGTCTGGCCTATGGTCAGGCGACATTGACCCAGCGTAAGTTCTACCGGGTCACCGGTGGCAGCACCCAGAACAAGGGGGTGATTCCGGATATCAAACTGGTGGATATCTATGATGAAGAGTTTGGTGAACGCAAGGCAAAAAATGCGCTGAAATGGGATACCATTCCGACTGCACCGTTTAAACGCGATGGTGTCATCCAGCCCTATGTCCAGCAATTGGATGGATTTTCGCAAAAACGGGTGGTTCAGGACCCGCAATTTCAGTATCTGAAAACACGTAAGGCCATTGCACAGCAAACTAAGGATCAGAAAAAAATTGTGCTGGATATTGACCAGCGCAAGGCTGAACTGGAAGCGCTGGAACTGAAAACACTTCAGGCAGAAAATAAACGCCGGACTGAAACCGGGCTGAAGCCTTATTCCAACTGGGAAAGTTATCAGGCCTCGCTGGATGCACTGGCAGAATCACGTGCCAAAATGAAAGCGACTCAGCGTCCGCCACTGCCGGAAGAGGAAGCTTTTGTAACGGAATCGGCAAATGTACTGATGGATCTGGCAAACATCAGGAAAAATAACTAGATTCTGTTTTTAGTTATATGAAAAGAGTGTATTCTGATATGCTCTTTTTTATATAGATTGATAAAGAACTTGATCTTCAATGAGATAGTGATATTTTAAAAGGATTCAACATTCCTTAAAAAAAGCGAAGCTTTCGCGGTTTTCCGTCATTTTTTTGTTGCCAATAACAATAATGAGTTCACTTTCGGAAGTGTTTTTTTATGATTCATATGGATTATGACAGTCATCTTGTAGTTGGTTCTGCAATTGTTGCAGTCATAACCTGTTACCTGGCGATTTCGCTGGAGCAGCGCATTTTTAATCATGCCCGTCCCGGCTACCGGAAGCTGATGTCAGTGATTTGCGGTATGCTTTTAGGTCTGGTGATCTGGGCCATACATTTTATTGGAATTTTTGCCTGTCATCTGCCGTCGGGTTACTCCTTTGACCCCGGACTGACGTTCTTTTCCTACGTTATTGCAATGGTTGCTTCTATTTTTGCCATATGGCTGATCATCCGGGATACCCTGCCGCTGGCACGGCTGGTACTGGGGGCAATACTGATGGGCGGCGGGATTGCCGGTGTGCATTATGTCGGCATGCTGGGGCTGAATATTCCGGACCGTGAAATCCGCTATGATGCCTTATTGGTGGTATTTTCAATTTTAATTGCCATCAGTGGTTCCGGTCTGTCTTTCTGGCTTTCCTTTAAATATAAAAAAGCCCAGCAATATAGAAATATTTTTAGACTGGCCGTGGCCTGCATGATTACACTGACCATTCTGGGCATGCACTATACCGGAATGGCGTCATCGTCCTTTTCTCCGTTGCAGGACAATGAGCTGCTTTTTCGGGATTATCAGGACAGTCAGAATCAGGCCTTATTTGTTGCCATTTTTATTACCAGTCTGATTATGGTGGCTGCTTTTTCTGTGGCGATTCTGGAATTGCGGCTGGAAGAACGCAACCTGCAACTTCTAATGGCCAACCGGGAACTGGAAAATCAGGCGCTGCAGGACAACCTGACTAAATTGCCCAATCGTTTCTTCCTGCTGGATTATACCAACTCATTATTTGCTTCCTTTAAGCTCGGTGAGCATAAAATTGCATTCATGTATATCGATCTGGATTTGTTTAAATCCGTGAATGATGCCTTCGGGCATCATATTGGCGATGAGTTACTGGTGAAACTTGCACAAAGACTGCATGCCCTGTTGCGGGAAAATCAGAAACTGATCCGCATTGGGGGGGATGAGTTTCTGTTAATTCTCAAATGCTCATCACAGGCGCAGGTCGAAGAAATGGCCAGCCTGGTTTTACAGCGGATTCAGGAAAGTTTTTTAATTTCAGAAAAGGAAATTAACATTTCGGCCAGCATTGGGATTGTCTTTTATCCGGAACATGGCAATAACCTGCAGGATCTGCTGATGAACGCAGATGCTGCCATGATGCTGTCCAAGGAACAGGGCCGTAACACCTATAGTTTTTTTAACCATTCCATTGACCGGCAACAACTGAACAGAAGTCAGTCCAAATTGATTAACGACCTGTATAAAGCTGTTGAAGAACAGCAATTTATTCTGTTTTATCAGCCGAAATTTACAACGGATTATAATATTTGCGGCCTGGAAGCACTGATCCGCTGGAAACATCCAACCCTGGGCTTGCTGGCACCGGGCATGTTTATTGATGGTGCAGAACAGACGGGTTTAATTATCCGGATGGGCTATTGGACCCTGGAACAGGCCTGTAAGCAAATTCAGACCTGGACAGAAAAGCATTTTAAGTTTTATTCCGTTGCTGTGAATTTGTCTGCTGTTCAGTTTGAACATAAGCATCTGATTGAAACACTGGAAAGGCTGATTCAGAAGTATCAGTTACAGGATGGCAGTCTGATGATTGAAATTACTGAATCAACGGCTATGCATCATATTGAAACCAGCATTCAGACCTTTGAGAAACTCCGCGAACTGGGGATTCGGCTGGCGATTGATGATTTTGGAACCGGTCATTCAAGCTTCCTGTATTTAAAGGATTTACCGGTGGATGAGCTGAAAATTGACCGGGAGTTTATCCGTGATTTATCAGTTGGATCCAAGGAAGAAATGATTCTGGAAAGCATTATTCAGCTGGCCGTACGACTGGGGTTGATTGTGACTGCAGAAGGCGTGGAGACGGAGCAGCAGGCAGACATTTTAAAACGTCTCGGGTGCCAGCAGTTACAGGGGTATCTGCTGGGTATGCCGCTTCCTGTGGACCGTCTTGAAGAAAACTATCGTATCCAGTGGAACTGAGGTCATGCAAAATGCCCGAATGTGGGGATTGCAGTGATTGATTCATTTTTTGTCTGATCGGCCATGTGATTCAAAAACAGTATTGATCTGTTACAATATGGCCAGTTCTTAATATTGATCAGCGTTTGATCCTGATGCTGCACTTTTGCAGTAGGTATCCCCCATGAGTTTTAAAGATCAACTGGCGGCACAGGTCGCCCAAAGACGAACCTTTGCCATCATATCGCATCCGGATGCCGGAAAAACCACCATGACAGAAAAATTGCTGTTATGGGGAAAGGCCATTCAGGTGGCGGGGATGGTCAAAAGCCGCAAATCTGACCGTGCTGCCACATCTGACTGGATGGAAATGGAAAAGGAGCGTGGTATCTCAATCACCACCTCTGTGATGCAGTTTCCATTCAGGGAGCATGTGATTAACCTGCTGGATACGCCAGGGCATGAAGATTTTTCCGAAGATACCTATCGGACACTGACCGCTGTTGATTCTGCGCTGATGGTTATTGATGGTGCCAAAGGGGTCGAGGAGCGAACCATCAAATTGATGGAAGTGTGCCGCATGCGTGACACGCCAATCATCTCTTTTGTCAATAAAATGGACCGTGAAATCCGTGAGCCGCTGGAATTACTGGATGAGATTGAAAACGTCCTGAATATCCGCTGCGTCCCGATCACCTGGCCACTGGGCATGGGGCGGGACTTTGCCGGGGTATACAACCTGCTGGAAGAAAAGCTTTATATTTATAAGGCTGGTTTTGGCTCCACCATTACCGATATTGAAGTACGGGAAGGTTATGATTATCCGGATATCCGTGAGAAAGTCGGTGAACTGGCGTTTGCAGCATTTGAAGAATCACTGGAACTGGTGCAGATGGCCAATGAACCGCTGGATCCTGAACTGTTCCTGCAGGGCAAGCAGACACCGGTACTGTTCGGTACTGCTTTAGGTAACTTTGCCGTGGATCATGTATTGAATGCCTTCATTCAGTGGGCACCACAACCGAAAGCACATCCGGCCCAGGAACGTGCAGTCGAATCTGCCGAAGAAGGGTTCAGTGGCTTTATTTTTAAAATCCAGGCCAATATGGATCCGAAACACCGGGACCGGATTGCATTTATGCGCATCTGTTCAGGTAAATACGAAAAAGGCCTGAAAATGAACCATGTTCGTCTGGGCAAGGATATCCGCATCAGTGATGCACTGACTTTCCTGGCCGGTGAGCGTGAACAGCTGGAAGAAGCATGGCCGGGCGATATCATAGGTTTGCATAACCACGGCACCATTCAGATTGGAGATACCTTTACTTCCGGTGAAAATCTGCACTTTACCGGTATTCCACACTTTGCACCTGAAATGTTCCGCCGGGTGCGGCTGAAGGATCCATTGAAATCCAAACAGCTGCAGAAAGGCCTGAAGGAACTTTCAGAAGAAGGTGCGACTCAGGTGTTCATGCCACAGATCAATAATGATCTGATTGTCGGTGCTGTGGGCGTACTGCAGTTTGATGTGGTGGCCTATCGCTTGAAGGAAGAATACAAAGTGGATTGTATTTATGAACCGGTTAACATTAATACCGTGCGCTGGGTGTCCTGTGACGATGAGCGTAAATTCAATGAATTTAAAAAGAAAGCACATGATCAGCTGTCACTGGATGGCGGAGGGCATCTGACCTACCTGGCGCCCAGCCGGGTCAACCTGCAGCTCATGCAGGAGCGTTATCCGGATATTCAGTTCCGGGCAACACGGGAACATTGATCATGTCAGGTTTCGTGTTGCAGTAAAATGTAAATGCAGCTTCCTCGGGGAGCTGTTTTTGTATCAAAATAGTCGATCTTGAGATTTTAAGCACCGTAAATACAGGAACACAGATCATGCGGAAGACCGGATTACAGAAGAATAAGATCAAAATCAGATGGGTGCTGTGTCTGAGTGTGTTGGCCGTCAGTGCCTGTGACTCCGGGAAAAATCATGATCAGCAGACTGCACAGGACAAGGGTACTTCGTCAAAAGCCTTGCCGCATTTAACGCTGAAGGAAACCCGGGCGGCTTATGCCCTGCCATTTTGTGAAAAGAAAGACTGTATTGAGATGGATATTCAGACCATTCAGACGCAGGATGCATGGCTGAATCAGTGGATTACAGATCACCAGGCCATGGTGGTTCAGAGCCAGATTGGTTTAAGGCAGAACATGACGCTGCAACAGGCGGTGGATGCCTATATCAAAAAATCAGATGCCTGGCAGGCAGAGTTTGATCAGAATCCGGCTTATGAATTGCATATGCAGACGCGAATTGCATCGCAGCGAAATCAATATGTGCTGTTGCAGATTTCAGTCAACAGCCGACAGGCAGATACATCAATACAGGAACGACAGTATTTCTTTGTAGCTGATCGCAAAATGAAGAAAAATCTGAAGGTTCTGGATGTCATTCAGGCCGGTGAGCAGAATAAAATGAATGGTTTTATTCAGACACAATATCTGCAATGGCTGAATAAGCAGGACAGTCATATCAAACAGGCGGCACCGAAAAAACTCTACTGGGGACAGTCCGACTGGTTCTTTGACGGTGAAGGGGTAGGGTTGCATTATCGGACCAGTGAAATCACTGATGATGGCAGCCAGCTTGATATTTATCTGTCGAAGGAACAAACTCAACAGGTATTAAAGCCTGAAGTTTATAAGCAAATGTTTTAGGGGATGTGGTGGCTGGTGGCGGATGTGCATCGCTCTGGCCCGGCGAAAAAGTTGATGGATTCTGGAACAGGTATAGGGTTGGTATGATGTTAAATGATAGAACGGCTGCGGCACTTGGCGTATTGATTTCAACACTGGCATTGCTGGCCTGTCAGCCAAAGGCTGATCAGAAGCAGCAGGATACTGAGCAGCAAAGTGTTTCAGAAGTACAGGATACCACACTGACATTACAGGGAAATGCTGAAAAATTACCATTGGAGATCCCTGAATGCGGTGGTAACAGTTGTCCTGATTTTTCAGTGGACCGGCTGCATACGAATCAGTTTGTGGTGGATGACATCATTGACCGTGAGATTCTGAAAAATCTTGACCGGATCCTCGAAATCAGCAATCAGAGCCCGCGTATTCAGGCTGAAAAAGCCAGAACCGTCAAGCAGATTGCAGCAGTCGATCAGCAACTGTCCGCCAGTGCCGCCATTGAAAAAAATGCAACCAGAACAGCCGCTCAGCAGATGGCCGGGCAGGTACAGCCTTATGTGACGGCATTTCTTGCACTGGATCAGGAATTGAAAACGCTGGGGGCAAGTGGCCGGATCAATTTAATGGTCAGCCCTAAAATCCTGAATTCGGGTGTCAATGGGCCACTGGCAACCGTGGTGCTGAACACCACCAGTTACCTGGGAGGCGCACATGGCTCATCATCACAGACGTATTTAAATTTTGATTTAAAACATCAGAAACAGGTTGAATTGAATGATTTGCTGTTGCCGGATCAGAAGCCGAAGCTGGAGCAACTGGCACATGGGGTATTTAGCCAATGGGTGACTGAATCGAAACTGGCGGACAGTGTGCCTGAATATGAGCAGGTGTGGAAATTTAAATTATCCAGTAATTTTTATCTGGCGAAGCAGGGGCTGATTCTGCAATATGGCGAGTACGAAATTGGCCCTTATGTGGTGGGTTTGCCCCGGCTGGTAATTCCCTATGCACAATTGAAAAATGTCCTGAAACAACAATATTTGCCTGCTGAGGTATCGGTTGAGCAGGCGCAGGCCTCCGTTGCTGCCGGAAAGGGCTAGCTAGGCAATGGCTGAACTGGCGTTGTTTGATACGCATACCCATTTTGATGTTTCTGATTTTGATGCAGATCGGAAGCAGCTGGCGTATCAGGCAAAAGCGGCCGGTGTGGAAAAACTGATATTGATCGGATTTATTCAGCAGAGGTTTCAGTTGCTGACGCAGACCCATCACTTTCTGAATCAGCTTGCCTGCGCACCACGGAGTTATCTGGCGCCAGGGTTGCATCCTTCCTATATTGAACAGCATCAGACAGCGCATCTGACGGAACTGGAAAACCTGCTGCGTACAGAGGATTGTGTGGCTGTGGGCGAAATAGGGCTGGACACCTATCTGAAACAGCATAAGCAGGCAGATATTTTCCAGAAGCAAAAAGATTTTTTTTCAGCACAGCTGGAAATGGCCCGGCAATTTCAGAAACCTGTGCTTTTACATATCCGCAAGGCACACGCTGATGTGATTGGCTTACTCAGACAGCATCAGTTTAAACAGGGCGGAATTGCCCACGCCTTCAGTGGTGGCGTCGAGGAAGCCCGTGCCCTGATCAGACTCGGTTTTAAAATCGGGGTGACCGGACAGATCACCAGTCCCAATGCAAAAAAACTGCATACGGTGGTTCAGGCCATTGGCGCAGAACATGTAGTGCTGGAAACGGATTGCCCCGATATGACACCGCTATGCTGTCAGACGTCGCATGAACACCGGACCCGCAATGTTCCGGCAAATTTACCCTATGTACTGGATGGACTTGCCGCCACCCTGAATCTTCCCCGCCAGCAACTGGCACAGATGGTCTGGGATAATGCGCATCAGGTGCTTGGCCTGGCGATTTAATGGTCAAATCATCTGAAATGCCCGAATGATTCCAAAACAACACTTTTCATCTTTTTGGTGGCGGGAATACCGGTCAGTTCAGCACCATTTTAAAATGATTAACGGTCAGCATCAGAAATGAAATTCTGAGTCTTTCCAGTGAGATGCTGTTATTTGAAAATAATTTGAAAATTAACCAATAAGTAACACGGAAGGCCCGAATTTGGCATAAATTAGAATGGTATCCACCTCGTTAGCCGAATGATCATTTCATGCCAAGCCAGAGGAGCAGATTCATGGCGAAATATACCGATATTAATAGCTTTAATGCGCTACAGACATTACAGGTTGCTTCAGAAAGTTATCAGATCCTCAGTCTTAAAGTAGCCCAGCAGCAACTGGGTGACATTTCCAGACTTCCCAAATCCCTGAAAGTGCTGCTTGAAAACTTATTGCGTTTTGAAGACGGTCAAACTGTAAAAGTGAAGGATATCCAGGCGATAGTTGACTGGCAGAAAAACAGAAGCTCTGATCAGGAAATTCAGTATCGGCCTGCGCGTGTACTGATGCAGGATTTTACCGGTGTCCCTGCCGTGGTTGACCTGGCTGCAATGCGTGCAGCGGTTGAAAAAGCCGGAGTGGATCCTGAAAAAATTAATCCACTTTCACCGGTGGATCTGGTGATTGATCACTCTGTTATGGTCGATTATTTTGCCACTGAAAAAGCCTTTACACAGAATGTGGATGTTGAAATGCATCGTAATGGCGAACGTTATCAGTTCCTGCGCTGGGGGCAGTCTGCATTTGATAATTTCAGTGTGGTTCCGCCGGGGACCGGGATCTGTCACCAGGTGAATCTTGAATATCTGGCACAGGCGGTCTGGCTGGGCGAAAGTGATGGGCAGCGCTTTGCATTTCCGGATACCCTGGTTGGCACAGACTCACATACCACCATGATCAACGGGTTGGGTGTACTGGGTTGGGGTGTCGGCGGAATTGAAGCCGAAGCGGCCATGCTGGGCCAGCCGATTTCCATGCTGATTCCGGAAGTCATTGGCTTTAAGCTGACCGGTAAATTAAAGGAAGGCATTACCGCAACAGATCTGGTGCTGACCATTACGCAGATGCTGCGTAAAAAAGGCGTGGTGGGTAAATTTGTTGAATTTTATGGAGACGGCCTGGCAGATTTACCATTGGCGGACCGGGCAACCATTGCCAACATGGCACCGGAATATGGTGCAACCTGCGGATTTTTCCCAATTGATGAGGTCACACTGGGCTATATGCGTTTAACCGGGCGTAAGGACGAACGTATTGCGCTGGTTGAAGCCTATTGCAAGGAACAGGGTTTATGGCGCCATGCCGGCGACGAACCGGTCTTTACCGACACCCTGAATCTGGATATGGGAACCGTGGTGGCGAGTGTTGCCGGACCAAAACGGCCACAGGATCGTGTTGCCTTGCCGGACGTACCCCGGACGTTCAGCGCATTGATGGAACTGGATTTAAAACCGGCCGATGCTCAACCCAGGGCCGCCGCAGATGAATCACACTATGTCATGGAGGGGCAGCGTTATCCGTTGATCCATGGCGATGTGGTGATTTCCGCAATTACTTCATGCACTAACACCTCCAACCCAAGTGTGATGCTTGCAGCTGGTTTACTGGCGAAAAAAGCAGTGGAAAAAGGCCTGCAGCGCAAACCGTGGGTGAAAAGCTCACTGGCGCCGGGCTCCAAAGTGGTGACGGATTATCTGCTTGCCGCAGGCCTGACCCCTTACCTGGACCAGCTTGGCTATAACCTGGTGGGCTATGGCTGTACCACCTGTATCGGTAACTCGGGTCCGTTGCCAAAACCGATTGAAGATGCTGTCCAGTCCTATGACCTGAACGTGGCGTCAGTACTTTCGGGAAACCGGAATTTTGAAGGTCGGGTACATCCGCTGGTCAAAACCAACTGGCTGGCTTCGCCACCACTGGTGATTGCATTTGGTCTGATGGGCAATATCCGTCAGGATATCACTTCCGAACCGCTGGGTGTGGATCAGCAGGGACAGCCTGTTTATCTGAAAGATATCTGGCCGACTCAGCATGAGATTCAGGATGCCCTGCAAAAGGTCGATACTGAAATGTTTCATAAGGAATATGCGGCAGTTTTTGATGGGGATGACCAATGGCAATCGATTCAGATTCCACAGAGTCAGACCTATGAATGGGCCGGGGATTCAACCTATATCCGCCATCCACCGTTCTTTGATCGCATCAATGAACCGGCGGCATCCATTCAGAATATTGAAAATGCCCGCATTCTTGCAGTGCTGGGTGATTCGGTGACAACTGATCATATTTCTCCGGCCGGAAATATAAAAAAGGACAGTCCGGCGGGGCGCTATTTACAGGCGCAGGGGGTTGATCCGAAAGATTTTAACTCCTATGGTTCCCGTCGTGGTAACCATGAAGTGATGATGCGCGGTACTTTTGCCAATATTCGGATTAAAAATGAAATGCTGGGTGGAGAAGAAGGCGGCAATACTATTTATGTGCCCAATGGTGAAAAACTGGCGATTTATGATGCCTCCATGAAATATCAGCAGGACGGTACCCCACTGGTGATTATTGCCGGGAAGGAATATGGCACCGGTTCATCACGTGACTGGGCGGCAAAAGGGACCAATCTACTCGGTGTCAAAGCAGTGATTGCCGAAAGTTTTGAGCGGATTCACCGTTCAAATCTGGTGGGCATGGGCGTTCTACCACTACAGTTTGTGGAAGGTCAGACCCGCCAGACCCTGAATCTGACAGGTCATGAACAATTGTCCATTCACGGTTTATCTGATGATATTCAACCGCATCAGCCACTGGATATTGAAGTGAAGCGTGTGGATGGGACTACGGATCGTTTTAAGGTGTTGTGCCGGATTGATACCTTAAATGAAGTGGAATACTTTAAGGCAGGCGGTATTCTGCATTATGTATTACGTAATCTGATCGCATCTTAATTCATCATGGATGACAGGCCCTGTAACAACAGGGCTTTTTTTGTGCCGGATTTTTTCAGGGTGCCGATGTTCGATTGATACAGGGTTCTGAAATGTAAGATTGCTATAGTCAGACTACTTAATTATTCATCACGTGATTTGATCCAATATATTGATTGTAAATGAAAAATATATTTTTATATGAACTTTTAGAAACTATGGGTTATCAATTAATTTTTTGTACTTTTGAATCATGGATGGTTGTTCTACCGTGGGGCGACATGGATGTCGCCGTTGGCGGACTTGCGCTGCCTTCAAAGCAGTGCTTTATAGTTGCTCAGGACGTACCCCTCGACCAACATGAGCAAAAACAAAGCACAGCTTTTGTTTGCAGCGCAAGGTTTGGCATACCCTACGAAAAGTGAGGTATCGCCTGCACAAACTTATTCAAACTTTCAAAGCAAAATGTGGCAATGAAAGCTTTTTTTAAATCAAACAATTCACTTGCTCATGCAATTGATTTAATTGAAAATATTAATTAAGAGAAATTATATTCATGTGTATGAGTTTTTTGACAGGCTGGCTATAGTCGGAAAAATCATGCGTGGACCCGATACATGATTGCATCCTTTCCAGTGTGAATTCCGGTAAAATGGTGCTGAATTTCCCGGACTCATGATGTGCAATGACAGACCTTCTCCCTGACGATGAATATGACCGCCGTTTTGCCGGTGCTGCCACAATTTACGGAGACGATGCCTTTCATCATTATGTGCAAAGTCATGTCATGGTCATCGGCATTGGCGGTGTTGGTTCCTGGGCGGTGGAGGCACTGGCCCGGACTGGTATTGGTGAACTGACACTGGTGGATATGGACTCGATTGCAGCGTCCAATATCAACCGGCAGTTACCGGCCCTGACCACCACACTGGGACATGAAAAGATTGAAGTCATGGCAGAGCGCTGCCGTGCCATTAATCCCCGCATCAGGGTTAACCTGGTGGATGACTATCTGAGTGCTGATAATGTCAGGGATCTACTGCAAAATACGCCTGATCTGGTGCTGGATTGCATGGATGATGTTAAAGCGAAACTGGCGCTGATCCTGCATTGCCGTTTTAACAAAATCCCATTGATTGTATCCGGTGGAGCCGGTGGGAAACTGGACCCGCTGAAAATTCGGGTGGCAGATTTGTCCCAGACTGAGCAGGACCCAATGCTGGCAAAATTACGGACGCAGTTGCGTACACTGGGCATCTGTAAAAAACCAAAGCAAAAGTTTGGTATCAGCTGTGTCTATTCCACCGATAACCCTTTTTCCGGTGCAACACTTTGTGCCGGTGCGGGCTTGCGTTGTGGAGGCTATGGTTCCGCTGTCGTGGTGACCGCCAGTTTTGGAATGGTCGCCGTGGCTGAAGTATTAAAAAAACTGGCGTTAAAAAAAGTAGATCAGTCTATCTGAGCTGCGATTATTGACGGACATGGATTCTCTAAAGTGCGGGATGTGCAGGATGCAAACGCAGAAATCAGATCGGCCCAGGCTGACAGATCAGGAATATTCCTCCAGGTTACTCTTTTTACCCTTGTTGCCTTATTGTTAATTTATATGCGTAATTAGTTTTTTTTGCCAAACGGTCAACATTTTTTGCCAGCATGTGTAGACAATTAAATGAGATAGGATAAAGAAAATGTCTACTCCAGCTAATTTTAATGGTCAGCGTCCAGTGATTGATCCTGCTGATTCCGTCATGCTGCTTATTGATCATCAGAGTGGTTTGTTTCAGACGGTTGCAGATATGCCCATGATTGAGCTGCGTCAGCATGCGGCGGCACTGGCGAAAATGGCTTCGCTGGCCGAAATTCCGGTTATTACTACAGCATCTGTACCGCAGGGACCCAATGGTCCACTGATTCCCGAAATTCATCAGAATGCTCCACATGCAAAATATGTTCCCCGTAACGGCGAAATCAACGCATGGGATAATCCGGCATTTGTGGAAGCGGTAAAGGCGACCGGGAAAAAAACCCTGATTATTGCAGGGACAATCACCAGTGTCTGCATGGCTTTCCCGGCGATCAGTGCCATTGCAGAAGGCTATAAAGTCTTTGTCGTGGTGGATGCATCAGGCACATACAGCAAAATGGCTCAGGAAATCACCCTGGCCCGGGTGGTTCAGGCCGGTGCGGTGCCGATGGATACTGCAGCCGTTGCTTCTGAGATACAGAAAACCTGGAACCGTGAAGATGCAGAGGAATGGGCAACAGTTTATACGCAAATTTTCCCGAGCTACCAGCTGCTGATCGAAAGTTATAAGGAAGCACAACAAGCCGGATCATGATGAATGACATAAAAAGCCACCCGTCGCATGCGGGTGGCTTTTTATTATTTTGAATATACAGGTTTTTTGGAGATTATCATCAATGACCATTCAGTTGTACCGAGTGCTGACTGGATGCATTGCACCGATGCATCTGTTTCATTCAGTATTTGCTATGCAACTTTTAACAGATAGTGTATAACTTTGTTTAAAAATAGAGTTATATCATTCAATTTATTTTAGAAGTGATTGTGTAAGGGTAAAAATGAAAAAACAATTGATTGTCATTGGTTTAATGGGTTTTGCACTCAGTGCCTGTTCTACAACGGAAACATCCAGAAGCATTCAGAGTCCTCAGGTTGCAGCAGCAATTGCGCAGGTGAAATATACCGGTGTGAAGGTTCCTGTGTCCATTGGTAAATTTGATAACCGCTCCAGTTATATGCGTGGGATTTTCTCGGATAATGTAGATCGCCTGGGTGGGCAGGCTAAAACAATTCTGGAAACGCATTTGCAGCAGACCGGATATTTTACAGTGCTGAATCGTGACAACCTGTCTGAGTTAAAACAGGAAGTGGGTTATGCCAATACCAGTCAGGCGATTAAGGGTGCACGCTACGTGATCACCGGTGATGTCTCTGAATTTGGTCGTAAGGAAGTGGGTGATCAGCAGCTTTTCGGTATTCTGGGGCGTGGTAAACAGCAGGTTGCCTATGCCAAAGTCAATCTGAATATTGTGGATGTGCGGACATCTGAAGTGGTTCATTCGGTACAGGGTGCAGGGGAATATGCATTAAGTGCCCGTGAAGTACTGGGATTTGGTTCAACAGCATCTTATGACTCCACACTGAATGGTAAGGTACTGGATCTGGCGGTGCGTGAAGCAGTGAATAACCTTGTGACTGATATTCAGAATAATCGCTGGTCGGCTCAATAATTCAGGCTTGTTGTACTTATGAAAAGAATTTTATTTTGCGTTGTATTGGCGCTGGGGGGATGTGGGACTGCGCCTGAATCGTTATATGGCTGGGGCAGTTTTCCACAGCAGACATATTTAATGTACAGTGCGCCAGGGAAAGCCTTGCCATCGGAACAGATTATTCAGCTGGAGTCAGAACTGGAGAAATCCAGGGCAAAAAGTCTGGCGGTTCCTCCGGGTCTATATGCACATCTGGGCCTGATGTATTTACAGATCAATAACGCTCAGAAAGCAGGTGAATATTTTCAGCTGGAACGTCAGGTTTATCCGGAATCCACGGTACTGATGGATCGTATTTTGAAAAAAATGAATATGAAAAGTGAGCCGCCACAGTCATGATCAGAAAAATTTTAGTCCTTTTGGTGGTTTTATCAGGGCTGTCATTTGGTGGATGTGCGGTATCTCCTGCCGTGAACAACAAGGATATTTCCGCTTTCCAGACACATATGCCCAGATCAATTTTAGTCTTACCACCGGTCAATGACTCACCGGATATCAAGGCAACCTATGCGTACTGGCCGACAGTCACCATGCCTGTTGCTGAAGCAGGTTATTATGTTTTTCCTTTATCTGTCGTGGATTATATGTTTAAGGAAAATGGTATTACCACCAGTCATGATGCCCAGGAAATTCCACCTCAGAAATTGCAGGAGATTTTCGGTGCAGATGCTGCGTTATATATCAGAATTAAGGAATACGGTTCTAAGTATCAGGTGATTCAGAGTGTTGCTACGGTGTCTGCTGAAGCGAAACTGGTGGATTTAAAAACCGGCGATACGCTGTGGACCGGAGAAGACAGGGTGGTTCAGTCCAGTAATAATGGCAATAATGGCCTGGTGGTGGCGCTGGTTGGAGCATTGGTCAATCAGATTGCCGGGAGCCTGAAGGATGCTTCCTATCCATTGGCTTCGACACTGAATCAGCAGTTATTTACACCGAGATCATCCCGTCCGGGTGTGGGGTTGCTCTATGGACCACGTTCACCGCATTATCAGCAGGATGGCCTGGCAAACCGCCGATAACTTCTATTATGATTTGTCCCTGGAGTCCGATCCTGTATCGGTTTCAGGGGAGTTGTTTTTCCTGTAAATACGTTTCCGTGCGCTGAATGGCGTCCTGAATGTTACGGATTGCATCATACACGTTGGTCATAGTGGTGGCATTGCCACCGCTTAAAGCCTGGCGCCATTTACGTGCGCCGGGTAAATGCTGAAACAGGCCCAGTATATGTCGTGTAATGATGGAAAGCGGTGCGCCTTCCTGCAGACGGTTCTCAATATAGGGCAACATCCGGTCGATAATTTCAAAGCGATCCGGTGCGTCCAGATTCCACAGTTGTCCCAGTTCAGCCAGCAGATAAGGGTTGTGATAGGCTTCACGGCCAATCATTACACCGTCCACATGTTGTAGATGCTGTCGGGTCTCGGCAAGTGTCTTAATCCCGCCATTGATCTCAATGCTTAACTGTGGCCGTTCCTGCTTTAAACGGTAGACATCTTCATAGCGCAGGGGCGGGACATCACGGTTTTCTTTGGGAGACAAGCCCTGTAACAGGGCAATGCGGGCATGTACAATAAAGTTATGACATCCGGTCTGGGCAACGGTATCAACAAAATGCAGCATTTCCTCATAAGACTGCATCTCATCAATCCCAATACGGTGTTTAACAGTCACGGGGATATCCACTGCATTCTGCATCTCTGCGATGCATTCGGCCACCAGTTCCGGCTCAGCCATCAGACAGGCCCCGATTTTATTGTTCTGTACCCGATCACTGGGACAACCCACATTCAGATTGACTTCATCGTAGCCCCAGTCCTGTGCCATACGGCTACAGGTGGCCAGATCTTTCGGATTTGAGCCGCCCAGCTGCAATACAACCGGATGTTCTTCGTGGTTATAGTCCAGGTGACGGTTTGCGCCGCCAAACAAAATGGCACCGGTGGTGACCATTTCTGTATACAGGATAATATTCGGGTTAAATAAACGGGCAAAGAAACGGTAGTCGCGCGTTGTCCAGTCGAGCATCGGGGCGACGGATATACGTGGAAGCTTTGATATATCTGCGTTTTGTTTTAAATTAGTCATTTAAACACCTATGATAACCCGTAACATTTACGATAAATTTGTATCTTTCCCTATCTTTTTTGCAACTCTTGCAACTCATTCAGCGGTTAATCAAAAATAGTTGCAGGTATGAGCGATATCACAGAGTTAAAAATCCAAAACCCAGGGTGCCAGCTACAAGGCTGTGATCAATATTCGTAAGCCAGGTGAGGGTATTGGGTACTTTGATACTGAAATATCCAGTACCAGCGCTTTGGCAAAAGCGCGGCTAAAAAGAGAAGAGGACAGATTAGAAAAGAATCCTCACTTGCTGTCAACAGATAAAGATGCGGTTGCATCTGCCGTCATGTCGTTGTCGTTGGCAATGACCAGGTATAAATCCGAAATTTCAGACTATGAGGGCTAAGGCATTCACATTGGATATGCTGAAAAAGTTCGATATTTCTCAAAAGTCACTGTCAGCTCAGGTTTGAGCTACTACAATGCTAAAGTCTGTACTTGATCATGCAGATATATGGCTGGGCCTATACACAGGTCGTCATTTGGGTGAACTTGCCACGGCTTGAAATACAGCATTATGCTTGTGAGCACCAAAAATGGTATTTGGAAGGCATTAAACATTCAGCGAAATAGAATAATGATAAATAAATGGTTTATGGTGTCTGATGAAGTAGCAGAAATTATTGCTGAATTGCTGAATTGCTGAATTGCTGAATTGCTGAATTGCTGAATTGCTGAATTGCTGAATTGCTGAATTGCTGAATTGCTGAATTGCTGAATTGCTGAATTGCTGAATTGCTGAATTGCTGAATTGCTGAATTGCTGAATTGCTGAATTGCTGAATTGCTGAATTGCTGAATTGCTGAATTGCTGAATTGCTGAATTGCTGAAGCCTGAAATCCGTAAAAAGATGCTGTTACGTGGTAGTTAGCGTGCTGCTACAAAGCGGCTCGTCGTGAACAGCCGGTACAACAAAGGGCCTGTGATCTTCTGGATATGCAGAATAGTCTGTATGAAAAGATTTATTTTTTGGGGCTGTACTAGATAAGGTTTAAATTCCAGTCCAAAATCGCAAAACTTTCAATTGTTGTTTTGGGCTTCCATAGTTAAATCTAAACTCGCATTCTTTCAAAAACAAGGGAAATGATTCCTTCGGAATACCATTATATTTTCGCAGTATTCTTTTCGCTTGATTCCAAAAATTTTCGATCCCATTAATATGATTTTTCCCATTTGCAAAGTGAGTAGAATGATTAATTCTATGATGGCAGAACCCCGCAACATCCAAAGCATTGTAACTACGCCATTGATCAGTATAGACGATGCTATCAGGTGTTATTTTCTTTGCAATTACAGGCATTAAGGTACTGGATTTAGTGTCTGGAACAACAACGGTATAGACCTTTCCATTACGCTTTAATAATCCAAAAACTATCATTTTATCAGCAGCACCACGACCACGCTTACCTTTACGAGTGCCGCCAAAATAGCTTTCATCTAACTCAATCTCACCATCAAATATTTCGAGAGCTTCCATCTCTAAATAATAAGCAATAATTTTACGAACTTTAGTAAAGAAAAGAGCAGCCGAATTATGATGAATTTCTAATAAATCAGCAGCAGCTCTTGCAGTTACACCGAGCACGAAAAACTCCAGCAACTTTAATTGAGTTTTCTTATTTAATTTACAATTGGTTAGCTTCATTTTCATAGATTAGCACATTGCTAATCTAGTACAGCCCCTATTTTTTTATTCAGCAGAAAAAATGTGATTTAACACGGACATCAATGGATTCCCCCTTTTTGTAACATCGCTTTACAGTATTTAACACATTTGGAATAATAAATAGTCAAGTATGTTACAATTTTATAATTATCTAATGAAAAAATTTAAAAGAACCCCGGTTGCGATCAGTTTATTTTTGTTGGTTGCCTCTTCTTTCGCATACACTGCTGAACCACCACCTCGACCTGAGTTTGAAGCTGATGCGATTATACGCCAACAACAACGTGATCAGGCTTTAGAACAACAAATTCAACCTGAAGTATCGGTGAGTGCTGGTTTAGAACAACAACTGCAAAAGTCAGCTCAACTGCATAATTTACAATCGCACAGTGAAACCCCCTGTTTTGAAATTAAAAAAATTCTTCTGGAAGGGGACGAGGCTCATCAATTTATTTCTGATTTTAATGTCATTACGGTTGGTGAAGATAATATTATTGGGCGTTGCCTGGGAGTGAATGGATTAAACCAGGCACTTGACCTGGTTCAGAACAAGATTATAGCTGACGGTTATGTGACGACACGGATCTTGCTTCCTCAACAGAATATTGCATCTGGTGTTGTACGCGTCCGTGTCATTGCCGGTCGGGTTGATCGGATCAGGTTCGTGGAGGGTACTTCAAAACGTGCACATAAATTCAATGCCCTCCCTGTAAAAGCAGGCGATTTGCTCAACATTCGTGATATTGAACAAGGCCTGGAAAACTTTAAACGCGTGCCTACGGTTGAAGCTGATTTTAAAATCGAACCCTCTGTAAATAATACAGCTCCAGGCTATAGCGATCTGGTTTTGGCATGGCAACAATCTAAACCGTATCGATTACATTTAGGTGTGGATGATTCAGGGTCAAATGCCACAGGAAAATATCAGGGCACAGCGACATTATCTTTAGATCATTTACTGACGTTAAACGATTTATTCTATGCCAGTTATAACCATGACTTAGGTGGTGGGGACTCGGGGAAGCGTGGGACGGATGGCTACTATATCAGCTATAGTATTCCTTTTGGTTATTGGATGCTGACCAGCAGTGTCAGTCGTTTTAATTATAATCAAAACGTCGCTGGTGATAGTCAAAGCTATAACTATAGCGGTGAAAGTACATTGATTGGTACAGATGTATCCCGTGTACTGTATCGGGATTCACACCGTAAAACGATGGCTTCCTTTGGGGGCTGGTATCGCCAGTCACACAACTATATCAATGATGTCGAAGTTGAAGTGCAACGCCGAAAAACTGCGGGTTGGAAAATCAGCCTGGATCATAATGAATACCTATCCACTGCGACCTTAAATGGTAATGTCACCTATAAACGCGGTACGGGTGCATTTAATGCGATGCGTGCCCCGGAAGAAGAATTTGGTGAAGCCTATACCCGCGTTGGTATTTTACAAGCCAATGCCAGTTTGCAAGTGCCATTTCGGGTTGGGCAACAGAACTTACAATATCTTGCTGAATGGCGTATGCAACACAGCAAGAAAGCCCTGACGCCACAGGACCGGTTCTCGATAGGTAACCGTTATACCGTGCGTGGCTATGACGGTGAGCAAACGCTGATGGCCGATAATGGTTTTTTGATTCGCAATGAACTAAGTGGTTCGATTGCGAAACTTCCAATGCAATGGTACAGCGGTATTGATTATGGTGAAGTGGGCGGAACCACCGCACATTATCCCAATCCATTGGTGGGAACCAGCTTGTTAGGCGCAGTGATTGGTTTACGCGGACAGCTCGTTAAGTCGGTCAGTTATGACGTATTTGTTGGTGTGCCGTTGAAAAAGCCTGACTATTTTAAAACCGATGATTTCACCACAGGGTTCAGTGTGAACTGGATGTACTAGGCCGCACGTTTGATTGTTTTTTAATTAAATAAATAAAGATTGAGTATTGGGTATGAATAAGAATCGATATCGCGTTATTTTTAGCCAGGCGCGTGGCATGTTTATAGCAGTTGCTGAAAGTGTAAAAAGCCGTAGCAAAACAGCCGGACAACGCGATTCTGTTGCAACCGATTCGATGGTCATGCCATCGCTTACTTCTTATAAGAAACTGAACCCACTGAATTTTGCTGTGATTGGTTTGCTTGGTGCTGTGATTTATACACTGCCATTAAGCAGTCTTGCCAATACCCAGATTATTGCAGATCGCTCAGCACCGACCAATCAACAACCACAGATTCTAAACTCAGCCAATGGCACGGCACAGGTCAACATTCAGGCCCCAAGTGCAGGCGGGGTATCGCGCAATACCTATAGCCAGTTTGATGTGGGGCAAGAAGGCGCGATTTTGAATAATGCACGTAATAACACGCAAACTCAGATTGGTGGATGGGTACAGGGCAACCCACAGTTGGCCAGAGGTGAGGCGAAAGTTATTTTAAATGAAGTGAATAGCAGTAATCCGAGTCAGCTAAGAGGTTATCTCGAAGTTGCCGGTAAGTCAGCACAGGTGGTGATTGCCAACCCATCGGGTCTGGTGTGTGATGGCTGTGGTGTCATCAATGCGGAACGCTTTACGTTAACCACGGGACAGGCGGTGATGAATCAGGGTTATCTTGAATCGTTTCGGGTGCGTGAAGGGCAAGTGACCCTGGACGGTAAGGGCCTGGACGGAAGTTTAACGCCGTATACTGACATTTATACGCGCGCATTAACTGTCAATGCCGGATTGTATGCCAATGAGCTCAAGGTGGTATTGGGCCAGAATGAGATTAATGTAAACGACCCAACAGCACCACAGGTCAACGCAGTATCATCGATTACAGACACGGATTCAAACAGGCCTGGCTTTGCGCTGGATGTCGGGCAGCTGGGCGGAATGTATGCAGGCAAGATTTTCCTGGTGGGTACTGAACAAGGGCTTGGAGTACGAAATGCGGGTTCAGTCAATGCACAATCAAACCAGCTGATTTTAAATGCCAATGGTGATCTGATCAACAGTGGAAATCTGATTGCCAATAAAGATCAGTTGCACCTGAACGCCGAAAATATTAAAAATACCGGCAATATCAGTAGTGCAACCTCACAAGTCAGCGTGCAGAGCCAGAATCTGGATAACTCAGGACTTATCAGTAGTGCGGATGAATTACGCATCCTGCAACAGGATCACCTCAACAATAGTGGAACACTCAATGCGGCACGTGTGATGGTGGATGCAGGCAGTTTAAGGAACAGTGGTTCGATTGAACAAACAGGGGCGCAGGCATTAGATCTTAACGCGGGTCAAATGAGTAATCTGGGGGGTAAAATCGGGATTGCCCAGGCGAATACTTCAGGTGGTAATGGCAGTGAATCGGGCGGAACATCACAACCTGTCGAGCCAGCCAATCCAGCTCAGGATGGTGGAAGTCTTGAGGTGGCGACATCGCCTGAAACAGCACCAAAAACATATGATATTGGGGTTATTCAGGTCACAGGGACGTTTAATAATGATGAAGGTGCGATTGTTGCACAAGGTGGAATTGATCTTGAGAGCAATAACGGTCTGGATAATCAGGGCGGACAGCTTAACTTGCGTACCGTTAAAGTTCAGGGTGAACACTTTAAGAATGATCAGGGGCAATTAACGGTTAAGCAGGCGGAAATTCTGACAGATCAATTCACCAATCAACATGGTTTACTGCAGTCATCAACGTCTTTGAATATAAGTACCCGGAAGATTGATAATCAGGGGGGTAAAATCAATGCGCTTCAGAATATTGATCTTACTGCCAGGCAGAATATCAACAATCAGGCTGGACAAATTGCGAGTCTGGCCGATTTACGCTTACAGGGCCAGAATTTAAATAATACTGAAGGTGATCTTGAAGCTGGACAGTTATTGCAACTAACACTTTCTGGACGTGCGAATAATCAGCACGGCAAGATGATTAGTTTGAGCAGCATGGATGGGTCAATGTCGGGTCTGGAGAATGATCAGGGTGAAATTACTGCAAGAAATATCTCCCTTCAAACTAACGATCAGGGGCTTAATAATGCAGCTGGAAGCATCCATGCCGATCAGAATCTCAATATTCAGACAGCATCTTTAGACAATGCAGGCAATGGCGTGATCTCCAGTCATGGAAATCTCCAGATCAATAGTCAGCAGTTATCCAATCAGGGCTATATCCGTGCTGATCAGCAATTACAGCTGTACAACGCAGGAACATTCACTCAACAGAATGGAATCATTTCTGCACAGGGTGATGTTAAGTTAATCAGTCAGCGTCTGGTGAGTGATAAGAACAGTATTATCGCGGCAGGTATTAATGCACAGGGCGAACAGGATCAGGGTACTCCAGCCGATTTAACGATACAAACAGATCAGGCGCTTGAGCATCATGGGAAATTACTGGCAAGTGCGAATATCGACTTAAATGGATCAAGCGTAGATGTGTCTCAGGGGGCCGTGGCAGCCAGGAATATCCAGATCACGGCACGAGAGGGTGATTTAAATAATCAGTCTGGTCAATTACAGGCTGAATCCATCCAACTCAATGCCGCACAAAAAAATCAAAGCCTGATCAATAAAAATGGACAGATTCTGGCTCAAAAACTAAATCTGAAGATTGGACAGGATATCCACAACCAGCAAGGTGTGATCCAGCATACGGTAAGCGATGATCTCAATCTGAATGTACAGGGAAGCATTCATAACCAGCAGGGTCGTATTCTGACCAACGCAAATCAGTTGAATATTCAGGCACAGGAGTTCAACAGTGATTCTGGTCTGATCCAGCATGCAGGTCAGGGGGTGCTGAATCTGGATGTACGCAACCTTCATGCTCAAAATGCTGAACTGAGTACCAATGGTCTCTTTAAACTCATGACAGATCAGGCGGTATTTGATCAATCGAAAGTTTATGCAGCACAAGGCGATATTCAGGCCAGTCAATTTGCTGATCGCAATGGCGAAATGCTGTTTAGCGGGAAAAATGGTCCAAGCTCAATTCGGGTTAGCGGGGATTATCAGCATCAGGGGGGAGTATTGCAAAGTAGCCATGATCTTGAAATTAAGGCTGCTTCGGTGAACAATCAAAATGGCGTGATTCAGGTTGTTCAGAAAGATCCTTTAACGCCGGTTCAACTTAAGATCAGTAGCCAGGAGGAGATGAATAACGACCAGGGCCGCATCCTGAGTGAAGGACAACTTGCCGTTCAGGCAGGCAAAGGTTTGAGTAACCAGCAAGGCGCACTCATTAGCGCCGCTGATCTGGACGTGAACACCGATCAGGCAGTGAATAACCAGCAGGGACAACTACAGGCAAAAAATATCCAGGTGTCTGCATCTGCACTGGAGAATAGTTCGGGGCAGATGATTGCTCAAACTGGGGATCTATCCCTGAATATTACAAATGAATTAAATAATGGCCATGTAGAACAGGAAAAACAGGCGGGCATTATTCAGGCGGCAAAAAATATCAGTATTCAGACGGGTCAATTCGATAATCGTGGTTTGGTCTATGCCGGTCAAAATCAGACACTTGAGGTGAATCAAAGCCTCAAAAATGCCGGTCAGCTGGCTGCTCACAATAACCTGAATGTAAAGGCAGGCAGCCTTGCACAGACCGAAACAGGTTCGATGATTGCGGGATTGGCATCAGCGGGTACATTGGCGAAACAGGGCAATCTTGTTCTGAGTACGACAGGTGATGTGAATGCTCAGGGACAATTGGTTGCAGGCGGTGACTTAACGAGTCAGGCAGCGAGCCATGTACTCGATCAAAGCCTTGTTCAGGCAAAAACTATCTCACTAAACAGTCAGTCTGGACAGCTCAGTGCGCAGCAAAGTTCGATTCAGGCAGCCGAACAACTGAATTTAGTTACACCGGATACCCTGAACACGCAGCAGGCAACGCTTAAGGCGAATCGGATTCAAATTAATGCACAGGATTTGAATAATCAGTCTGGACATATCCAGCAAACAGGCACAGATGAGACCGATATTCTGCTCTCAGGTGCCTTGAACAATCAAAATGGACAGATTGATAGCCAGGGGCAACAACTTCAAATCAATGCACTCAACATGACGAATCAAAATGGTCTGATTCAGGCCAGTGCGGCGGATGGTCAACTGATACTGAACGCATCCAATACCCTGAATAACGATCAGGGTACGATCAACGCGGCGGGTCGCCTCCAGAGCACCAGTCAAAAACTTCATAATGATGCCGGAACCATACAAAATGGATTTACGGTAGTAAAAGGCGGTAAATATGGTTCAAATAACGGCTTTGACCATGTCTGGGTTGCAAAGGATGGCAGTGTAACGATTCTTTCAGACAGTAAACAAATTACCAATGGAACTGTAAAACTATCTTCTAATGCGGCAGGCGGTAATACACAGTTATCAGATGCTTGGATTAATAAGGTTCTAGATAACTTACCTCTAAATGATCCTGCTGGAATCGCAATTCAAAAAGCTAAAGATTCAGGCAAGCTGAAGACAGCTGTAACGGGTATTGATCGCTCAACAGGTAAAGCAGTGATTATTCCTGTTAATGTACCGTCTAAACCAATAAATTCTAAGATTTTGAAATAAAAGGAAGCTATCTATGCAGATGAATATGATGTGTGCGCGACGAGAATTTAGAAATGCACAGCAACGCTTTGACCATATGACAATGGTTATTAATAGTTATCGAGAAAGTGGAGAAATCATTTCTATAGATTCATTGCCTTATATACAAGAGAGAAGGGGTAATCCTTTTGCTGCGATGCAAAGTATTGCTAGGAGATTTGACGCTCATATGGCAGGTGCCTGGTTATTTAATAAAGATTTGAAAGTTTTTAAAAAGTTAGCTTATGTTTACTCAAAACTTGTGATTCTTCAAAGTGTTGGGGCTGATGATCCAATGCCGTTCTTTTTTCCAGCCTCTAACAATAATGTAAAAAGCCCAATGTTTCATATGTTAATGAGCGATAGTACTGAAGTAAGGGATTTTTTAATACGAAATATTGAAGAAGTCGCAAATAATACAGAAGATTTAGATGATGAATATGATTTAAACCGTCAAATGATTTACAACACTTTACTCATGCTGGAAGGAAAGCAATTAGAACGCTTAAAACAGCGTAGCCAGAAAGTGCTCGATGCTCCGATACCAAAAATTAAGCAATTTGCTAAAGAACTTGAATTAAGAAAATATGATTTTCAATTTTTTTTGGCTTTTGCAGAGCGAGATTTAGAAGGAATGAAAAAGGCATTGGCCCCTTTTTTTACAAAGAAGATAGCTCAGGATGCAGCTAAACATACGCTTGTCTATTATGATTTTTATTTACAACCTCAGGTTGTGGTCTATGCAAAACTGGCGTCATTGCATGGTTATGATTTAGGCATTGATCATGAAATTGCACCTAAAGAGTTGATCCAATACCAGCCGCTTCCTGAAGAGGAATATCATGATATCGTTGATTTTATGAAACCATACAAGTTGTCTTATCCGTATGCATACCTTCAAAACTGGATTGATTACTATACTAATAAAACAGAGTATCTTTTATTTCCACAGTCGTAGGAAGACAGCTTAAGGGTTCAATGGCTGGCAGTGATCTAACTCATTATCGATTTAGGGGGGGTAGTGCGGTTGGTGATTCAGCATTTAATGCGCAGTTGAGTGGTGTAGTTGCACAGAATGCGGTGGAGAATAATAAAACCTCATATAAGCAGGATATTCAACATGCCTTAACCTGCTGGGGGGCAGAATGCCGTCAGAAATATAACGAGATGGATGCAAGACAAGAGGCGGCCTATCAGAAAGGTGCGGATCAGGCGATGACGAAATTTACTGATGATCTGAAGAACTTACCCAATGTACCCCAGGAACTTTATGACGCTTTGAAAAATGATCCAAAAGGTCTGGCGAAAGCCCTCTATGAAGGGGTAAAACAAATCCCTGGAGACCTTATAGACACAGGTAAAACCATAGCTACTGTGAATACTGCAGGAGATACCCCAGCCGAATTTGAAAAGTTAGGTAATGTAGAAATGACAGTAGCTTTAAATACTCTTACAGCGGCAATTAGTGCAGGCACAGTTACAGTTGCTAAAAAAGGCGGTGGAGTTGTCATTGAGGCTGCTAAGGATGCCCGGAGAGTATTACAGAATGATCCTGCGAAATTACCGCCAGTAAAAGCATCCACTTCAGGGAATATTAGTGCAAACCAAATCACAACAAATGGAAAAATTATTGATCCCCCAAAAGAAGTACTAAATAAACAGCAGCAATTGCTCAATAATACTGATAACAATAAATCGGGGATTTTACGTGAAGAAATTGCAGACAGCTATTTCAAAAGCAGTGGCTATACGAAACTTGAAAGTAAGTGTGGGAGTAACTGTTTTGATGGTGTTTACACAATGAATGGTGAACTTTATATTGTTGAGGTAAAGCCATTAAAAGAGAGAGGCTCGATTAAACTCTCAGCTGAAAACACTAAAACTGGTTTACCAACACAAATGACAGATAAGTGGATTAAAAGTAGGGTGGTTGCATTAAAAGATACAGGGAAAATGGATGCAATTAAAACGGCGAATCAAATTGAAGCAGCAATTAAACAAGGTAAACCAATTAATAAAATTGTTGTGGGTGTCAATGATAGTCGAGCTATTACTGTGAATTTAGGAAATAAGGTTGGAAAATAATGAAAGAAGTTAGTTTGTTGCAACGTTTAGAAATATCAATGTTATCGTATGAGAATAATGAATGTGATGATATTAAGTTGATTGAAAAAGGTATAACTAAAGGTGATTTGAATGGATATATTTATGAATCATTGACCATTGGTAGTATTCGTAAAGGTTTATTTTCTTTAGTTGGTGAAAATAATATCAATAAACTAAAACAATGGTTTTACGTATCCGGTTTATTACGGGAGGAAAGTTGTAAATATTCAGGTGGCTGGGATATGTGGACACCACATGCATTTATATTTCCATTACTAACAGATCATCAGGCTTTAATTAAAGAATATAGTACATTGACAACAGTGAATGACAATGATCACCATAAATCATTGTCGGAGGCAATCAATTATCCAGGAGAGGGGCGTTTTGAAGTTTTAAGATTTCAGGCTGTATTACGCCAGGATTGGAATACTGTCAATCAAATGAAAGCTCTCTTTTTTGAGAAAGTAACTAAACCAAAGAATTTTGATTTATGGGAAATAGGTTTTTATGAAGCTTTGCAAAATAAGGATAAAAATTCAGCAAAAGATATCATTTATGAATATTTGAACCCGAAAGTACATAAATATTTAAATCAGCATTTAGTTGAAGAGTTCAGTGGAGATATTTGGTCCCACCACCCTGTGATGTTTACCAAATTGGCATGGATGAATGGATTGGAAATCGAAATAGATAACCCACTTGTTCCTATGGAACTCATGCCGGTAAAGCCATTAGAACATTACGATTATCACTATGACTTTTTAGACCCGAACTGGAGACCCAAAAGCTTTCTGGGAAAATTGTTTGGCAGGAAATAGAAATATGTGAAAAAACAGATGCATTGCCCTGCAAGCAGGCAATACCTACAACCAGCAGGTTGCAGATGTGGCCGCTGCTAAAGACATCAATATTACAGCACAAACGATTAACGTGGCGAATAATGCTTTGTATAGCCGGAATCCGGATAGTCGTGCGGGATATCTGGTTGAGACTGACCCGAATTTTACCCATTACACCCAATGGGTCTCGTCGGACTATATGCTGGATGCACTGGGGCTGGACCCTGCGTTACAACAAAAACGGCTGGGTGATGGTTACTACGAACAACGCATGGTGCAGGACCAGATTGCCCATTTAACAGGCTATCGTTTCCTTGAAGGGCATGCAAACGATGATGAGCAGTATAAAGCCTTAATGAATAATGGGGTGAGTTATGCCCGGCAATACAATTTGCGCCCGGGTATCGCCCTCAGTCCGGAACAGATGGCGCAATTGAGCAGCGATATTGTGTGGCTGGTTGAAAAAGAGGTGATCTTAGCCGATGGTACCCGGACAAAAGCACTGGTTCCGCAGGTTTATGTCAAAGCCCGGGTCGGTGACTTAAAAGGGGACGGGACCTTAATCAGTGCTGACAGTATCCACTTAAACCTGAGCAAGGATCTGAGCAATGCAGGAAGCATTGCCGGGCGACACGTGGTTCAGATAGACAGCCAGAATATAAATAATCTGGCAGGAACGATTCGCGGTGGGGTGGTCAGCCTTGCGACCGAAAAAGACCTGAATACGATCGGTGGATTGCTACAGGCCGATCAGGCCATGAATTTACAGGTGAAAGGCGACCTGAACATTCACAGCACGACACAAAGTAATCAGAATACTGCAGGGCAGAGCAACTACAGCTGGACAGGCCTGGATCGTATAGCTGGACTTTATGTTGGACCGGCACAACAGCAGGCACTGCAGGATCAGACAACGCTGGTGGTCAACGTGGGGGGTGATACGAGCTTACAGGCAGCCACGATCCAGAACACCAGTGGTGGACAAAGCGTGATCCGCAGCGGTGGCAACCTGAAGGTCGGTCATGTCACTACCGAAACAACCAGTAATGTGATTCGCGACCCGGCATCCTACCATCTGGATAGCCGTCAGGTGGAGGTTGGAAGTCAGATTCAGAGTCAGGGAGATTTGATTTTACAGGGCAGGAACATCCAGATTCATGGCGCACACCTCAGCAGTGCAGAAGGACTGACTGCACTGCAGGCCGGCGAACAACTTCAGATTGAGGAAGGCCGTAATCGAATTGACCAGCAGGATCAGTCGAGCTTCAGCAAAAAAGGCACATTCAGCCGTTCGAGCACCAGTGACTTCAGCCATCGCAGTTCAGACCGTGCGGTTGGCAGCATTATTGAAGGGAAGAACGTATTACTGGATGCGGGAACGATGCATGTACGGGGCAGCGATATTGTTGCAGATGAACAAACCCGGTTGCAGGCCAGAGAGAACGTGCAGATTGAAGGGGCACAAAACCAGTACACCAGTGAAACCAGGAGTGTCGTTAAAAAATCAGGATTGACCGCAAGCCTCTCAGATGGTGTAGCCAGTATGGGTTATGGCAAATCCAGTATAAATAGCAAAGATAACCATCAATCCACTGCCCTGGTTCAAAGTGCGATCCTCAGCAGAAATGGTGATACAAATATCATTGCAGGCAAAGACCTGACGACCGAAGCGGCTATTTTAGGTGCAGGTAAAGACCTGAATCTACAGGGTGAAAATGTCAACTTGAATGCAGGCTATGAAACACTGAATCAACACACACAGGTACAGAGCAAAAACTCAGGCGTTTCGGTGGGCATAACCTATTCACCATTAACCGCAGCGGCATCGACCTATCAAAAAAATACAGACAATCATCAGTACTCAGACAGTGCTGTCGGTCAGGTCATGTCACAGGCGGATGCAATTGATAAATCCCTTATGGCAGCTCAGACCCCTATAGTGATGACTGCGGGTCGACAAAAAACCAATGAGACCAGTGATTACAGCCATACACAGGCGGTCGTGACCCAGGCCTCAGCACAGGGCAAATTAAATATTATTGCCACGAACGGAAACATAAACAGTCAGGGAGCACAGCTTGCAGCGGAAGGAGATGCCCTGCTGCATGCAAAAGACCGTATTAACCTGAGTTATGTGACTGATCATGAAGCCCAGACGGCCGGCAGCCAGCAAACCGGCTTCAGTCTGGACAACCGTAACTGGACTGCACCGGCCGGGGTGTATAACAACAAAAACCAGGGCGCAGGCACCATAGACAAAGTGACCGGAACACAGCTTTCAGTGGGTGGAAAAACCACACTGCAGACAGAACAGGGTGACATCAACATTCTGGGCAGCTCGGTTGCATCACAAGGTGATGTGAAGATCAATGCTGCGAATGATATCAATATCAAATCAGCACAGAGTAGTCAAAGCCAGAGTCAAAGCAGCGCGAATAAAGGAATTGGCAGTGCACAGATCTCCGATACAGAACAATTCCATGGCTACATGAAAGGTCAGAGCCAGAGCAATAGCAATGACATGGAACAACAGCGCAGTCAGGTCGGCAGCCTGGCGGGGAATGTCAACATACAGGCAGGCAATACCTACAACCAGCAGGTTGCAGATGTGGCCGCTGCTAAAGACATCAATATTACAGCACAAACGATTAACGTACTGGAAGACCACAATACAGGCAGTTCCAGCCAGTCTGCGGATGATCTAAAAATCGGGATATTCAAACGAATCAGCTCACCGATACTGGACCTGCTGGGTGCAGGAGATAAAGTTGCAAACAGCAAAGCCGATGACCGAACCCAGGCCCTGCAGGCTTTAGCAACAGGTGCACAGGCGTATCAGAGCTACAGCGACATCCAGGGCGGGGCATTATTCAAAGCCGAAGCCGGCATTGGATTCAGCACCAGTGAAAACCAGCAAAGCAACAGCTATGCAGCATCACAGCAAAACAACATCACCGCAGGGAACAACGTCAACCTGAACAGTACAGAGGGCAATATCCACCTGCAAAATACCCAGGTTAAAGCGCAGGACACCATCCGGCTGGATTCAGCCAGGGATATCCTTTTAGAATCCGGCCAGAGCCAGGAACAAGCCGATGGCAGCAACAGCAACGCAGGCCTGAGTGTGGGTTATGGCGTCTCTGTCGGTGCGCAGACGGGTGTCTACATTTATGGCGAAGCGGGCTATGGCAAAGGCAGTACCCATCAGGACAGTACCCGCCACAGCAATACCCGCCTGGATGCAGACCGGATCAGTCTAAAGAGCAAAGGCGATACCACGCTGAATGGCGCACAGGCAACGGCGAAGCGAATAGATGCGGATGTGGGTGGCCAGCTGAGTGTGATCAGTCCACAGGACAGCGAAAACCGGCAGATAGAACAAATGGGCGTTGGTGGCCGTGTACAGGCGTCCTTAGGGACAGCATGGCAAGCCTCAGGCAACTACAGCAGCAGCGAAGCCAATGGCCAGTCGAATAGTGTGAAACAACAGACAGGCTTATTTGCAGGCGATGGCGGTTACCATGTCAAAGCAGACAGTGTCGACCTTCAGGGTGGTGCCATTGTTTCAACAGCAACGAAAGAAAATAACGATTTAACAGCAAATAGTCTGACCTTCAGCGACATTCAAAACCGGAGTGCCTATGATGCAAAAAGCGTCGGTTTATCCGGTGGCACCAGCTCCAGCTTTAACAAAGACAAGTCAGGAACAGGGACTCAGACCACCAAAGCAGCCAATCCGACCAATAACGAAAACTGGCGCAATGCAACCAGCTTCAGTCCAGTCCTGCCACAATATGAATCGGACAAAGACAGCAGTGTCACCCGTGCAACCCTGAGCGAAGGCAACATCACCATTGGCGGTCAAAAAACCACCACGACAGCGCTTGGGATTCACCATGATGCCGCTACAGCACATCGCAGTGTAGACACACTACCCAACTTACAGGAGATCCTGGACAAACAGAAAAGCATAGCCGATGCGACCTCAACCATTGCGGCAGCCACCAGAACCTATAGTCAGAATCAGCAACAACAGGCGGAAGCGGAGAAACAGGCTCAAAAGCAACAGATACTGTCACAAATTGGACAAAACAGTGAGGCACTGGACTATTACCAAAGTCTTGATCCAGTCAAACAGGAAGAATATTTACGCCAGTATTCCCCTGACTATGAAGCTGCTTCAAAAACAGCCCGGGCCTGGGGCATGGGTGGAGACAGGAGCCGTGCACTGAATGCAGTCACGATGGTTGTTACAGGAGCACTCGGCGGACAGACGGATATCCAGGTTGCGGCGAATACCCTTGCACCGTATATTGCACAGGGGATTGGCGAGCAGTTCGGGCATGGAGAAGATAAAAACACCGCAGCGCAACTGGTCAATCATGCGATACTGGGCGCAGCACTGGCCTATGTCAATGGCGGTAACCCGGCGGCAGGCGGCAGTGCGGCGGTTGCAAGTGAAGCGGCGGCGGATTATCTCACCAGTCAATACAAAGACAAAAAGCAGTATCAGGATGCCAATGGAGAGTTTCAGCCGAACCTTTTACCGGAAGATGTGAAGACTCAGATCCGGGATCTGACTGCAGCGATAGGCGCAGTGGTTGGAGGAACAGTGGGTGATTCCGCATTTAATGCGCAGCTTGCGGGTGTGGTCGGGCAGAATGCGGTGGAGAATAATAAAACCTCATATAAGCAGGATATTCAACATGCCTTAACCTGCTGGGGGGCAGAATGCCGTCAGAAATATAACGAGATGGATGCAAGACAAGAGGCGGCCTATCAGAAAGGTGCGGATCAGGCGATGACGAAATTTACTGATGATCTGAAGAACTTACCCAATGTACCCCAGGAACTTTATGACGCTTTGAAAAATGATCCAAAAGGTCTGGCGAAAGCCCTCTATGAAGGGGTAAAACAAATCCCTGGAGACCTTATAGACACAGGTAAAACCATAGCTACTGTGAATACTGCAGGAGATACCCCAGCCGAATTTGAAAAGTTAGGTAATGTAGAAATGACAGTAGCTTTAAATACTCTTACAGCGGCAATTAGTGCAGGCGCAGTTACGGTAGCGAAGAAAGGAGGGAAAATTGTATTAGGACTTAAAGCTGATTTTGATCCGAATCTGAATGTTCAAGTGAATGGAGCGTCTGGTGGGAAATCTAAAACAAATTCTATTGATGAGGAAAAGAAAGCCTTAGAAAAAATCAAGAATAATCCTAAGGGGGAAAATTTATCTAGTAAGCTAAATGATACGGTTATTAATCAGCAAGCTAGCAAACGAGTAAATCAAGTAACAGCCCCGATTGATTTCGACGGACATATTTTAAGTGCAGAGGTTAAACCAAATGGTAGTGTTGTTGGTGGACATTCTACGGCAACTGGAAATATTAAAGTTCTGCAAGTTATAGGGAAGCCAGATAAAAATGGAGTTTACCAAGCTAGAGTTGCGGTATCCGATAAGTCTGGACAATATGTGAATAAGACCAATAATGGTGGTGTTTCAACTATGTTCCCAGATAGTTGGTCTGCTGATAGGCTTAAGGTTGAGGTAGATGCTGCCTATAAGAATCGTCAGCCTGTTCCTAATAGACCTAATATGTGGCAAGGAAAAACACCAAGTGGGGTTGAAGTTGCTGGTTATTTACAACCTAAAACTACTGTTTATCCAAAACCTCCGACGCAATAGAAGATTGGAGCTATATATGAAGATAAAGTTTTATTGGTATTCTGATGGTATTGAACAACATAAATTACTGCCTGCAGTTGAAATTAAATGTGTAGATGAGCAGATAATTAATTGTTTGCATGGTGTATTAACTGACGATGCAGGAATAAATTCAATCGCTTGGTTAGAAAAAGGGGGGGGGATATTTGAAGATGCAGAAAATAGTCATACTCCAATAATATGGGATCGTGATTCTTGGGGGAGTGAGTATGTTGATGGCAGAGTTAAGTTATATTCACTCTATGATGATGAATACTATGTTTATTTATCTTTAGAGAATTTTAGGAAAATTTTAAATGCATGGGTGGATTTTAATAAATCATCCCCAGATTTAGAAAATTATATTTATTTGGAAATCTAATTTCTAATAAAGGTGGAATGGAACGCCAAATTTAGTATGGGCAGGTTATCAGCAGGAAAGAAGATAAGACAAGAATGCCAGCCACTGGCAAAAAGCGGGTATGCTATTAGATGTGGTGTCGGCAGGTTTGTCTACATTTATGGCGAAGCGGGTTATGGCAAAGGCAGTACCCATCAGGACAGTACCCGCCACAGCAATACCCGCCTGGATGCAGACCGGATCAGTCTAAAGAGCACAGGCGATACCACGCTGAATGGCGCACAGGCCACAGCCGAGCGCATAGATGCGGATGTGGGTGGCCAGCTGAGTGTGATCAGTCCACAGGACAGCGAAAACCGGCAGATAGAACAAATGGGCGTTGGTGGCCGTGTACAGGCGTCCTTAGGGACAGCATGGCAAGCCTCAGGCAACTACAGCAGCAGCGAAGCCAATGGCCAGTCGAATAGTGTGAAACAACAGACAGGCTTATTTGCAGGCGATGGCGGTTACCATGTCAAAGCAGACAGTGTCGACCTTCAGGGTGGTGCCATTGTTTCAACAGCAAAGAAAGAAAATAACGATTTAACAGCAAATAGTCTGACCTTCAGCGACATTCAAAACCGGAGTGCCTATGATGCAAAAAGCGTCGGTTTATCCGGTGGCACCAGCTCCAGCTTTAACAAAGACAAGTCAGGAACAGGGACTCAGACCACTCAAGCAGCCAATCCGACCAATAACGAAAACTGGCGCAATGCAACCAGCTTCAGTCCAGTCCTGCCACAATATGAGTCGGACAAAGACAGCAGTGTCACCCGTGCAACCCTGAGCGAAGGCAACATCACCATTGGCGGTCAAAAAACCACCACGACAGCGCTTGGGATTCACCATGATGCCGCTACAGCACATCGCAGTGTAGACACACTACCCAACTTACAGGAGATCCTGGACAAACAGAAAAGCATAGCCGATGCGACCTCAACCATTGCGGCAGCCACCAGAACCTATAGTCAGAATCAGCAACAACAGGCGGAAGCGGAGAAACAAAGAACAGAACAGACAGCGATAGCCGAACTACAGGCCAGAGGCGGAAAAGAATGGGATGAATACCGGAACTCCACCAGTGAAGCAGAGAAACAGGACATTCTGAAAAATAACTCAGAAAGCTATAAATCAGCCTCTGACCAGGCCCGGGCCTGGGGCATGGGCGGAGATAAGAGTCGTGCATTGAATGCGGTGACCATGGCAGTTACGGGAGCACTCGGCGGACAAACGGATGTACAGGTTGCAGCGAACACCCTTGCGCCATACGTTGCCCAGGAGATTGGCGAGCAGTTCGGGCATGGGGAAGATAAAAACACCGCAGCGCAACTGGTGAATCATGCGATACTGGGCGCAGCGCTTGCGTATGTGAATGGAGGGAATCCTACGGCAGGCGGCAGTGCGGCGGTGGCGAGTGAGGCCGCGGCGGATTACTTAGCGAAACGCTATAATGATGGCAAAACAGCCATTAATCCACAGACGGGTCAATTCGATCCGAACTTATTGCCGGAGGATGCCAAGACCCAGATCCGGGATCTGACTGCAGCGATAGGCGCAGTGGTTGGAGGAACAGTTGGCGATTCCGCATTTAATGCGCAGCTTGCGGGTGTGGTCGGGCAGAATGCGGTGGAGAATAACGCATTGGAAAATGTGTTAATGCCACATGAGATAGATGAAATTAAAAATGATAAAACTGGGCAATATGGCCAGGAGCAGTTACAAGCGATCAAGGATAATAGTACATACAAAATTAATGGAGATGGAGACTTTATTGTTTGTATTAAAGTTGCAGGTTATTCATGTGCTCCAAGAGTAGGTGAACGTTATGCAACAGAAAAAGAGATATTGGAAAAAGGTGGTGAAACAATAGCTACAACAGCTGTATCATGGGGCGCGGCTAAGCTATTAGAGCCAATTGTTGTTGTGGCAAGTAAATCAGGAGTTTGGACAAAAGTAACAGATACTGTTCAAGGGTGGTTTGGAAAAAACAAAATAGATGTAAATCAAAATCAAATTATAAAAAATGCAGAAGACGTAAAAGAAATAAAGGTTACCGACACGCCTTTAGAAGGGCAAGCTAGATTAAATACAAAAGATGTAGGGGGGAATGGTAAATTAAATCCGGCGGAAGCAGCAACAGCAGCTCAGCTTGAGAAAGTTTTGGGGAAAATGGAGCGTGCCCCAGCAGGAGCAGATTATGATTTTATAACAGCGAGTGGGAAAAAAGTTGATATTATATACAGTACAAAGAATCTAAGTCAGAAGGAAATAGATGGGTTAAATAAGTTTTATGAAAAAAATATGACGCAATCAATTGTTGAGGGTAGTTTACCACCAGGTAAACAGCAAATAATTGATCATCTTAATAAGGCTGATGTTGTGCCTGTAGACTTTAGAGTTCTAGATCCCCATAATCAGGTAATTTTTAATGACTTTATGAAAAGCCTATCTTCTTCACAACGAGAAAAAATTTTAATAGTGAGATAAAAATATGAGTATGACCTATATTATTGGTAAGGAAAAAACTCTTTCTGATAAAATATTGTTAAGTGTTAATATTAACTCAACAGCTGATGATTATATATCCAATCTGATTTCATACCTCTTTGAGGATAAGTATCCAACAATATATGAAAAAATAGTTGAACAAACCATTTTTATGCGTTTTGATGAATTAAATAAAAACGAGTTTAATTTTGTTTTAGATCAAATAGATTCTTTATTCGACCATTGTTATGATTTGCCTGAGAATATAAGGGATGGTCTTTACTGGTGGGGAGAGTTAATAAAACCAATTGTTGATAGAGATGAAAGACGGTGTAATTAAGCTTTGTTACAAAATAACATTATTTATAGGGGCTTATTTAGCAAGATAATTATCTAATCAATAAGCCCCTATACACTTGCACCGTATATTGCACAGGGGATTGGCCAGCAGTTTGGACATGGGGAGGATAAAAACACCGCAGCGCAACTGGTCAATCATGCGATACTGGGCGCAGCGCTGGCCTATGTGAATGGAGGAAATCCTGCGGCAGGCGGCAGTGCAGCGGTGGCGAGTGAGGCCGCGGCGGATTACTTAGCGGAACGCTATAATGATGGCAAAACAGCCATTAATCCACAGACGGGTCAATTCGATCCGAATTTATTGCCAGAGGGTGCTAAGACGCAGATCCGGGATCTGACTGCAGCGATAGGCGCAGTGGTTGGAGGAACAGTGGGTGATTCAGCATTTAATGCACAGCTTGCGGGTGTGGTCGGGCAGAATGCGGTGGAGAATAATGGGCTTACAATTTTCCCTGTTCATCCAGATCGGATGGCTGCAGCTCAATCATTGGCTGAATATGGAATTGAGAATGGATGGAGTGATAAAAAATTACAAGAAGAAGTTAATAAAAGCTTAAGAGGAAATGGAGTTGAAATCACAAATGAAGATGCAGTTGAGGTCTTAGATAAGGCGGGTAAAGTTTCTACAATTATTGGTGCTTATCCCTCACCATATACAAAGCCTATAGGTGCTGCAGGCGCAGCTTTAGGAACATTAAGTATCTTGGTTGATAATAAAAAAACACAGGAGCAAAAAGTTTTAGAAATATTTGGCTCAGCACTAGGTTCATTTGGTTCGGGAGCGGTATTGAAAAATGTTCCCGTGTCACAGGGAGCAAAAAATATCCATAATGCTATATCCGGCGAAATTGGTGGTAAAGCAGGTGAGGCTATTTATCAATGTAAGCAAGATCCAAAACAACCAGGATGCTAAAATGTTAAAAGATTTATTATTAAATTACATCATGGGGAAATATCGTAAATATCTTACTATTTTTTCAATTGTATTTTGTACACTATGTACAATAAGGTATTACTTTGTTATGAATTTACCGATTTATATCCCTGAAATGATTATTCTTCTGTTTACTCCTGCGCCATTTGTATTAACACTCTTTAATGTTCCTGTGTTAGGTATGCCTTCAATAAATAAAAGTTCAAGTGGCTTGGATGTTAATTTAAGAGTTTGTGGTTTAATGGCAACATTGATCTTAATGTGTTTATATGCGTTATTTACTTTTTGTCCGAATTGTTTGAATAGCCACTAAGTTTGTCGATACCGAATAGTTAGATAAAATAGCTAATTAAGAGGTGTTTTTATGAGTGGCAAACGATTTACCGAAGAGTTCAAGATTGCAGCAGCGCAGCAAGTCATTGAGAAAGGCTACAGTGTTGCAGAGGTTGCGGGAAGATTAGGCACAACGACCCATAGTGTTTATGCTTGGGTTAAGAAATACTTTCCTAAAACACCCCAAGCTACTGCTCTTGAAGATCAAACCAAAGAGTTGGCTCGATTAAAGAAAGAGCTGCAACGAGTTACAGAAGAGCGTGATATCTTAAAAAAGGCCGCGGCGTACTTCGCCAGCCAGTCAAAATGAGGTACGCCTTTATCAAGGATCACCAGCAGGTCTGGTCAATTTATAGAATGTGCTCGGTACTGGAGGTTCATCCCAGTGGCTATTATGCATGGTTGAAACAACCTTTGAGTGCTACAGCCAAACGTAGCAAACAACTGTCAGGCCTGATTAAACAGTTTTGGTTAGAGTCAGGCGGTGTATATGGCTATCGCAAGATTTTCTGTGACTTGCGTGATATTGGTGAGCCTTGTGGAGTTAATCGTGTACATCGACTGATGCGACAGGAAGGCTTGAAATCCCAACGTGGCTATCGAAAACCAGGATATTCAAAGGGCTATCAACCTATTGTTCAAGCCAATACATTAGATCGGCAGTTTAATCCTGCACAGCCAAATCAAGCATGGGCAACAGATATCACTTATATCCGTACTCATGAAGGCTGGCTGTATTTAGCTGTTGTGATTGACCTTTTCTCAAGGTTAGTCGTTGGCTGGTCTATGAAACCAATGATCACTAAAGAGCTAGTTCTTGATGCTTTATTGATGGCAGTTTGGCGTAGATCGCCAACAAATAAAGTATTGGTTCACTCTGACCAAGGTAGCCAATATACCAGTCATGAATGGCAAGCCTTTCTGAAGCAACATGGTTTGGAAAGCAGCATGAGCCGTCGCGGCAACTGTCACGATAATGCTGTGGCAGAGAGCTTTTTCCAATTACTGAAACGAGAAAGAGTTAAACGGAAAATATATTCAACGCGTGCTGAAGCTAGATCAGATATATTTGAGTATATTGAGATGTTCTACAACGTGAAACGTCGCCATGGTGCTAACGACCAGCGGTCGCCAAAGGACTTCGAGACGTTTTATGAAATGAAGCTGGCGTGTATCTAGATTCTTAGTGGCTATTCAGTTTGTTGATGTAAAGATTATCAAATTTGAAAGATGTGAAGACCCATATCCGGGATCTGACTGCAGCGATAGGCGCAGTGGTTGGAGGAACAGTGGGTGATTCAGCATTTAATGCGCAGCTTGCGGGTGTGGTCGGGCAGAATGCGGTGGAGAATAATACTGTTTCTGATATGGTTAATGCACATTTGAAAGGCAAGACACTGGCTCAGGAGGCAGAAGACCTCGTTAAAGAACAAGATGAATTATATAGAAAAAATAATTGTTCAGGTTTGAGTGCATCTGCTTGTTCTGCTCAGATGTATAATGAGCGCCGGGAAGTACTTTGGATAGGAACTGGTTTTATACCTGTAATTGGTGATATTCAAACCTTTGCACAGGCACAATCTGCAGCTGACGTACTTTGGGGAGTCGCTGGAATTGTACCCGGACTTGGCGAAGCACGTAACGCTTATAAAGTTGCTGAAAAAGCTGGCGACTTAGCCGAAATGAAAAAAGCCCTGGAAAAAGGCGTAGCAGTAGCAACAGAGAAAGGGCATGTAAATAAGGCGAAAGTAACAGCAAATCAAACAACGTTAAAAGTCGATTCTAAAGCTGATCAAAATTTAGTGAATAAAATTGCTAAAGGTGAAGATAAAGGTGGGCAGTTAACAGAAGAGTTATTTAGCTCTTTAGCCAAACAAAATGGATTTACGGTAGTAAAAGGCGGTAAATATGGTTCAAATAATGGTTTTGACCATGTCTGGGTTGCAAAGGATGGCAGTGTGACGATTCTTTCCGACAGTAAACAAATTACCAATGGAACTGTAAAACTATCTTCTAATGCAGCAGGTGGTAATACACAATTATCTTCAGACTGGATTATGGCAGTTATCGGGGAATTACCTACAAATGATCCTGCTAGAATTGCTGTTTTACAAGCAAGAAGAGCAGGAACATTAAAAACAGCAGTAACAGGTGTTGATCGTGCCACAGGTAAAGCGGTGATCGTTCCTGTTCAAGTTCCTTCCAAACCTGCAGTTTCTAAAAAAGTGATGAAATAAAAGGAAGCTACCTATGCAAATGAATATGATGTGCGCGCGACGAGAATTTAAAAATGCGCAGCAACGCTTTGACCATATGACAATGGTTATCCGTAGTTATTTTGAACGTGGAGATATTATTGCTAAGGATGCCCTACCTTATATAAATGAAAGAAAGGGGAATCCATTCGCAGCTATCTCGGAAGTTTTGATGGGGATAGGTGCATTTATGTCAGGTTATTGGTTATTTGATAAAGATTTAATCAAATTTAAGCAATGTGCCTATGTCTATTCGAAATTGGCAATACTCGAAAGCGTGACCTATGATGATCCAATGCCGTTCTTTTTTCCAGCCTTTAACAATAATGTAAAAAGCCCAATGTTTCATATGTTAATGAGCGATAGTACTGAAATACGAGATTTTTTAATACGTAATATGGAGGAAGTTGCTAACAATACAGAAGATTTAGACGATGAATATGATTTAAACCGTCAAATGATTTACAACACTTTACTCATGCTGGAAGGAAAGCAATTAGAACGCTTAAAACAGCGTAGCCAGAAAGTGCTTGATGCTCCGATACCAAAAATTAAGCAATTTGCTAAAGAACTTGAATTAAGAAAATATGATTTTCAATTTTTTTTGGCTTTTGCAGAGCGAGATTTAGAAGGAATGAAAAAGGCATTGGCCCCTTTTTTTACAAAGAAGATAGCTCAGGATGCAGCTAAACATACGCTTGTCTATTATGATTTTTATTTACAACCTCAGGTTGTGGTCTATGCAAAACTGGCGTCATTGCATGGTTTTGATTTAGGCATTGATCATGAAATTGCACCTAAAGAGTTGATCCAATATCAGCCACTTCCTGAAGAGGAATATCATGATATCGTTGATTTTATGAAACCATACAAGTTGTCTTATCCGTATGCATATCTTCAAAACTGGATTGATTACTATACTAATAAAACAGAGTATCTTTTATTTCCACAGTCGTAGGAAGACAGCTTAAGGGTTCAATGGCTGGTAGTGATCTAACTCATTATCGATTTAGGGGGTAGTGCGGTTGGCGATTCGGCGTTTGAAGCGCAGCTTGCGGGTGTGGTCGGGCAGAGTGCGGTGGAGAATAATGGTTTTTCGATTATTGATGAGAATTATGGAAAGGTAGTCAAAGAAAATACTGAAGAAAAATTTTCTTGTCCGACTGGATATGTTTGTCCAATACCTGAGAAAACTTTGGATCAAAAGGCTGTACATTTCATAAATGATATGACTGTCCGTCAACTTGCAGCAGCTTTAGGTGCTGATAATGATCCATTAACAGGAGAATATATTACTCCAAACGAAAGACAGCTGGCTAAAGCCTCGATGCTGAGTTTGGGTTTTTCTAAAACTTTATCTGGGCCGATAAAATTAACAGATAATGCATTGATTGCGATTGAGAAGAAATATGGTAAGGATATTACAAAGACTTTAATGGAACCTGAGGCAGATTTTGCTGGACGTATTCCTATTCGCCCAAGAGATGGAATATAGCAAAATGCACTTTTTGAGCTACAATAGACAAAACCCTTTAAATTGCTTATCCATGTCGCCACGGTAAGGCAACCATCCATGATTCAAAAGTACAGAAAACTAATGGATAACCAACAGCATTTGCCTGGAAATTAACTTTTCTGCAATCTGGCAGCATAAAAGTAATCGAGCAGAGAGAAAGCTGCGGCACCCAGCACCAGACCAAGCCCGACCAGGCAGGCCATGTTCCAGCCGCCATGATACCAGGCATATACACCCAGGATAGAACCGCATGCACCACCCGTGAAATACAGAGTCATGTAAATGGCATTAATGCGTGACCTGGCATCTGGTCTGATGCGGAAAATAATATTCTGATTACTGCTGTGAATCATGGCCAGTCCCAGGGCTATCAACCCATAGCCCGCAATATAACTAACCAGTATATGTCCACCTATGTAGAGAAAATACCAGCTGATAGCCATAATAACGCATCCCAGCGTGGTCAGAATGCCGGTCAGACCGCGATCAGCCAGTTTGCCGGCGTACTGGGTGGATAAGGCACCAAATACACCGGCCAGCGTGATCACACCGACAAAGACATCGGCAAGCTGGAAAGGTTCGGACGTGAGCAGCAGGGCAATGGTGGAAAATAGAATGCTCATGGCCGCAAAGGCACAGCCACCGACAACTGAACGTAAGATCAGGCGCCTTTCCTGTCGGAGTAACTGACCCATTGAGCGGAATACCTGAAAATAGCCCATTTTGTAGGCCATAACATAGGGTAAGCGTGATTTCAGTAAAAACGCCAGCAGCAGCATCAGCGCGCCACTTAAACTATAAATCAGCTTCCAGTGAAAGAGGTTGGACAACAGTCCCGATAAGCTGGTGGACAATAACAGGCCGACCAGTAAACCGCTCATGAGAAAACCAATCACTTCACCGGTTTTTTCCGGTCGGGTGGCCATAACAGACAGGGGAATCAGCACCTGGGCTGCAACAGAAAATAATCCGGTGATGACGGTACCCAGCCATAGCATGGGTAGATTGATTGCAAAGGCACAGATCAACAAACCGATGGCCGTAAAAGACATGAGCAAGGGAATGAATTTAGTTTTGTTGACAATATCCCCGGCAGGAACGATCAGCAATAACCCCAGCGCATAGGAAATCTGGGCAAAAGTGACGGTCAGGGCGACCTGTGATTCGGGAACATCAAAATATTGCTGGATGGAGTGAATCAGCGGCTGACAATAATAGTTGGCTCCTGTAGACAGACCACAGGCAATTGCCATCAGCCAGAGCAGTGACTTATTCTGGCTGATATCGGGTGAAGATTTCATAGTGCTCCATGAGTTCCGTTAACGACAGTAGGCCGTTGCTTCAATTTCAATCAGCATCCCCTGTATGGCAAGGCACGGCACAGGAATCAGTGTACAGGCCGGGAAAGCCTGATCTTTCCATAATTGCTGTATTTCCTGAATTAAAAACTGATGTTTTTCAGGACTGTGGTCAACAACCAGGATTCTTAAAACAGCGATATCCCCTAAAGCTGCATCCACATGTTGCAGCGCATGCTGGACATTGCAAAAAGCCTGATGCAGTTGTTCTGAAAAATGACTGGATAAATGTCCTTCACTGTTTTCGCCGCCCTGGCCTGAGATATGAAGGATACGCAGGAAATTTTTTACTTCGGCGATATGACTATACGCAAAAGGGCGTGGATTATAAAGTGTATTCGGGTTAAGCAATTCAAATGGTGCTGAGCGGGGTGCCGGCTGATTTTTCATTCTGATTTTCCTTTGACAGGTGAAATGATTCATGCATAAAAGATACTGGCGATCTGTACTGTACCCCGGGACTTTGATCACAGGGGAATTATATTGATACAGCCGGAAATCTGTCTTTAATGCACTGGCTTTTTTTTCGACAGCGTGATCATCATCACACCCATAATATTCAGCAGACAACCGAACCATTGCAGAGTGTTCAACTGTTCATCCAGGAAAATAACCGCCAGTACAATGGTCAGGATGGGGCCGATGGATGCAATCATTGCAGATTGTGAGGCGCCCACCCGCTCAATGCCCTGCATCAGCAATATTGTGGGCAGCAAGGTCACCAGCAGGCCCAGTCCGATACCATACCAGATGACGCTGGTCGGTAACTGGGTCAGTAGAGTGATCGGTTCCGGTGTAACCATAAAATAATGGACCAGCATGCCGATACAGGCCGTAATGAGGGTCAGCCCGGTAAAATTCCAGGAGCCGAAGGTTCTGATCAGGGGCGGAGAGAGTAACAGATATGCTGCAAAGGCGATGGCACTGGCAAACACCAGGCTGACACCCAGCCAGAAATTATGTTGATGCGGCATATTGCTCTGCTCCTGCAACATGACCAGCACTGTACCGCCATAACTTAATGCAATGGCAAATACGCTTTTCATGTTTAAGGGCTGTTTATAAATAAAACTGGAAGCAATGACTGTTAACGTGGGGTACAGAAATAAAATGATTCTTTCCAGTGAAGCACTGATAAACATCAGGCCTGCAAAGTCCAGCCAACTGGCCAGATAATAGCCCAGTAGTCCGGCCAGGAACAACAGGCCCCAGCTTTTTTTGCTTACACCACGGTTACGATGACGTGAAAACCAGCAAATGATCAGAAAGAAAGGCAAGGCGCAGGCCATTCTCAGCGTCAGCAAAACTGTGCTGTCAACCAAAGGGGAAAGTGCGTAGGCCTGTTTAATGAAAATAGCTTTAATACTGAATAAAAAGGCTGCGCACAGTGCAAACAAAGCACCTGCCTGGCTGCGGGAAAGTGAGATGTTCATGTGATCCGTCTGGCTGAGTCCGTATCCGTGGCTGGACGTTCTGGAGGGTATGCACAGTATAAAGTTTTTAATTTTTCAGGTGAAATGCAAAAAAAGAATCAACTCCATGAAAAAAGGTCATATAACAGATCATCATGTTGCGCTGTTGCCGATTGTCAGTTGTATGCCGCCTGATTCATGTGTTGTAAATAAAAGGTCGATATACATTCAGATGATGAGTGGGCAGGGTGGTTATAGGTTAGTGTGCTGGAGGATGGTATTGAATGCTTTAAAAGGGTGCATTCCAGGTGGTGGTATGTTGCTTCAATTGCAGCACTATCATGCGGGGAAATGATGGCTGAATTATTTTTCATGAATTTATAAAGAAAAGGATGACTGTCTATGAAAGAATAAAATCATTCTGCTGAATGCTGAGGCGGTAGAAAAAATCCGTATTTCTCAGGAGGATGATAGGAAGCTGAAAGGACTGCTTCAATAGATTTTAACGGTGCAGGCAAACCGATACATATTATTTCATATAATGATGTTAGTGAATCATCAGTTAAAAATATAGGTATTTATTAAATAAATATTGGGTGGTAATTTTAAAAAGTTCAATTAGAATCCAAAAATTCAACAAAGAATGCATCCTGGGGGAGGCATTGTTTATCCACGATGTCTACTTTAAGAAAACTTAGCTTGAGGAATGCTCATGCAGATCGGAATTCCAACCGAAACAGTCGTCGGTGAAAATCGTGTAGCTGCTACGCCAGAGACGGTAAAGAAGTTGACTGGCGCTGGCCATAGTGTCGTCATTGAACGTGGAGCAGGTGTCAGGGCTGCTTATATTGACAGTGCTTATGAACAGGCCGGTGCAAAAATTACGGATGATGCCTATACAGGCAGTCAGCTGATTCTGAAGGTTCGTGCACCGAAGGGTGAAGAGATTCAGAAACTGGCTGCAGATACCGTCGTTGTGGCCATGTTTGATCCATACCGCAATACTGAGCTGGATCAGTTTGCATCACAGCAGCTGTCTGCATTTGCACTTGAGCTTCTGCCGCGGACGTTGTCCCGTGCGCAGAATATGGATGTGCTGTCTTCTCAGGCCAACCTTGCCGGTTATAAGTCTGTACTGCTTGCTGCTGCGGAATATCAGCGGATGTTCCCCATGCTGATGACCGCTGCCGGGACGGTAAAACCTGCCCGTGTGGTGATTATGGGGGTGGGTGTTGCAGGTCTGCAGGCGATTGCAACGGCGAAGCGACTGGGTGCTGTGGTTGAAGCCACTGACTTGCGTCCGACTGCACGCGACCAGGTTGAATCACTGGGCGGTAAATGGCTGGATGTGCCAATGTCGGATGAAGAAAAGCAGAAAGCTGCCGATGCGGCCAGAAATGGCTATGGCTGGATGCCGGGTGAACAGTACATCCGTGATCAGGCAGTTATTGTGGATAAGGCGGTTGCCAATGCAGACATCGTGATTACCACAGCATTGCTGCCAGGGCGTGATGCACCGCGTTTAATCAGGGCGGAAACCGTTGCTAAAATGAAACCGGGATCAATTATCCTGGATATGGCGGTTGAAAGCGGCGGTAATGTTGAAGGCTCAAAATGCGGTGAAAATGTCGTCACAGATAATGCTGTGACCATTCTGGGCATTCCGAATATTCCATCGACCGTATCGACTGAAGCGTCGGCACTGTATGCACGCAATGTTTTTAATTTCGTTGAAACCCTGTTTGATGCAGAGAAAAACCTTGTTCTGAATCAGGAAGACGAAATTCAGAAAGCCCTACTCGTAACTCATGGCGGCCAGGTGCTGTTAAAACGTGGTTAAGGAGACTATTCATGGTTGAAACTATTACAATTTTTGTCTTAGCCATTTTTGTTGGTTACTACGTGGTCTGGGGCGTGACCCCGGCATTGCATACGCCATTAATGGCGGTGACCAATGCATTGTCTTCGATCATTATTGTCGGAGCAATGCTGCAGACTGTGGGTATGCCGGTCCTGGGTGTGGATGCAAATGCGGCATTCCAGAGTGTGAACGTGGTGAGCGTACTGGGTGCGGTTGCTGTATTTCTGGCAAGTATTAATATTTTCGGTGGATTCGCAGTCACTGCGCGTATGCTGGAAATGTTTAAGCCTAAGCAAAAGAAATAAGAGGGCATTGACATGGAATTTATTCAGGAAAATGCGAATTGGTTGTACCTGGTTGGGGCAATCCTCTTTATTCTGACCCTGCGTGGTTTATCCGGTCCGAAAACCGCAATTCAGGGAAATCGTTACGGTATGATCGCCATGGCGATTGCCGTGATCACCACTTTTTTTGTGGCCAGTCATCCGGTGATCTGGATGATCGGCGGTGCCATGATATTAGGGGCAATTGTCGGTATTGCCCGTGCCCGCACGGTGCCGATGACACAGATGCCGGAAACAGTGGCGCTGATGCACTCATTGGTGGGTTTGGCGGCAGTTCTGATTGCCATTGCGGCTATTTTGCATAATAACCAGCTGACTGCGTTATTTGCGCAGAATGAAGCTGCTTTGACCGCGGCCGGTGCTGAGCATGCTCACATGAGCAAGGTGCATTTGTTCGAATTGTTTGTCGGATGTTTTGTCGGTGCCATTACCTTTACCGCTTCGGTTTTTGCCTATGGTAAACTGGCTGCCAAAAAATGGGCGAAAACCATTTCCGGTGCATGGGTGAAACCGGTTCAGGCCATTGTTTTCCTGGCCATGCTGGTGTCTGGCATTTACTTCTTCACCACGGGCAATATGAGTGCATTCTGGGCAATGACAGCGCTGGCGCTGGTCTTTGGCTGGGTGTGGATTGCACCGGTCGGTGGGGGCGATATGCCGGTGGTGGTGTCCCTGTTGAACTCATTTTCAGGCTGGGCTGCCGCAGGGATTGGTTTCACACTTGAAAATAACATGCTGATTGTTGCCGGTTCACTGGTGGGGTCATCCGGTGCGATTTTGTCCTACATTATGTGTAAGGCCATGAACCGTTCCATCATCAATGTACTTTTCGGTGGTGCAATGGGGGGCACTGTCACGGCAGCGGCAAATAGCGGTGAACAGGTTCAGCGCAATTACCGCTCCGGTTCTGCTGATGATGCCGGGTTCCTGATGTCAAATGCTGACAGTGTTGTGATTGTTCCGGGTTATGGAATGGCACAGGGCCGTGCGCAGAATGCTGTGAAGGAATTGTCTGAATTGCTGAAAGAGCAGGGCGTCACGGTTCGTTTTGCCATTCATCCGGTTGCCGGTCGTATGCCGGGTCATATGAATGTCCTGCTGGCGGAAGCAGATGTGGCCTATGAAGATATCCTGGAAATGGATGAGATTAACTCTGATTTCCCGGCAACAGATGTGGTGCTGGTCATCGGTGCAAATGATGTGGTTAACCCTGCTGCCAAGGATGATCCGAGTTCACCGATTTATGGCATGCCTATTCTGGAAGCCCATAAGGCACGGACCATTATGGTGATCAAGCGTTCCATGGCAACCGGTTATGCAGGCCTGGACAATGATCTGTTCTATAATGAAAAAACCATGATGATCTTTGGGGATGCCAAGAAAGTGGTGGAAGATATGACCAAAGCTATTAATGGTGGTGGTCACTGATCTGAATCAGCCTGGTAAAAAGTCACCTTAGGGTGGCTTTTTTATGATTGATAGCGACATTCCTGATTGCTGGTTTGTCGCCTTACCGTCTGTGGTGGTTTATTGGCTGTGATGGTTTTATGAACTGAACAGACAGACCAGACTTTGAATGCTAAAAAAGCGACCAATCGGGTCGCTTTTGCTGCATGACAATGCTGTTATTCAATAGCTGTCATTCATACCATTGGGTTGGTACGCCACAGGCTTTCAAGATCATAGAATTTGCGTGCTGTTGGAAGCATGACATGCACCACCACAAAGCCGAGATCAATCAGGATCCATTCGGCATCACGTTCGCCTTCGACACCCAGAGGACGGAAACCGGCTTTGCGTGCTTCATCAGCTACATGGTCGGCAAGTGCTTTGACATGACGGGTGGATGTGCCGCTGGCAATCACAATGGCATCTGAGACATTGCTGATGGTGCTGACATCCAATTCAAGAATTTCTTTGGCCTTTACATCAAGCAGGGCCTGATGGATGACTTTTAAACAGGTCTGAACATCTTTGTTTGAAGAATTCATTACGGGTTCGTGAGAATTAGAAACGCTGGGCGATGGTTCTAAATTCATATGAAGTATATTTTCCTGACAATTACTCACTGTCTAATATAGCGCCTTTCCACTGGAAATTCAAATGATGGAATCAGCCGTTTCAATTCATCTAAATGGAGTGGTTGTTGCTGAAGTATTTATTTTTCCAGGCAAAAGATTGATTTGACTGATATTGGGGTTTGTATTCTGCCGCAATATAACCCGTATATGCACTGTGTTTCAGCCATTCAAAAATGGTCTGAAAGTTAATTTTCCCGGTATCCGGTTCGTGACGTCCGGGGCAGTCTGCAAACTGAATATGCCCAATCTGCTCAAGATTTTCCTGGAGTGCCTCAAGTACAGGTTCACCCATCATGGCCATATGATAACAGTCATATTGCATTTTTAAGGCGGGATGCTGTACTGCTTCCAGCATTTCCTGCGCCTGTGCAACATTCTGCACCAGAAAGCGGGGCATATCTGTGCCATTCACCATTTCAAATACCGGCTGAATCTGTTGTTCTGCCAGCAGATGACTGGCGAGTTTCAGGTTGCTGGCCAGTGTGCTCAGGCAGGGCAGCAAGTCGCTGTCTTCCGGTTGTCTTCCAGCCAGTATGTTGACACTGGGCACCTGGAGTGCAGTGGCATATTCAATGGCCAGTTCCAGCGCCTGATGAAAGGCAACTTCACGTCCGGGAATACCGGCCAGGCCATTTCCACCCTGCATTAAGTCTCCAACAGGGACATTAATCAGGCAGAGTGTCAGGTCATATTGTTGCAGCTGAGCACGGATATCATCAATGCTCAGTTCATAGGGGAACTGAATTTCAATATGACTGAACCCCTGGGCATGTGCCAGTGCGAATCGTTCAATCAGGGGGACTTCGGTGAAAATCATGGATAGATTTACTGCAAGTTTGATCATCGTCGGCTCTCCATGCACTTTGTAATCATGTTCAGGACTGGATTTAAAATTCAACCTGCTGAATGAGGGTGGCTAAATCTGCTTCAGCATAACCGCTGTCCTGATGTGCTTTCAGTTGTAACAGAGCGCTGCTGGCCACGGGAATGTTCAGTTTAAATTTTTGTGTCAATTGTATGGCATTGTTTAAATCCCTGGAAAGTGTCTGTACTTTCCATTGTACAGGTTCAAAACTATGCGTTGCCATGCGTGGTGTCAAGATCTGAAATGGTTTTGAATCAGCAAAGCCATCTGCCAGTGTCGGTGCAAGCAGGGTGGTATCCACACCGGCCTGCTCAGCCAGCGCCACGGCTTCGGCAATCAGGGTGCTGCTGGCGGCCACGCCGAATCAGGTGCAGGCGCGGGTTATTTGTATTGACGTGCCAGAAACTGCACTTCAGGATTTTTATCTTTTTTGCGGGCCAACTGACTGTTTTTGCCGATCAACAGTTTCAGTTGCCAGATTTTTTCAAGACGCAGTGATTTGCGCGGCTCAAGTTGCATGGCATCCAGGACACGCTTGACTGCAACCAGCGCGTCCGGTGAACGCTGCTGCATTTCTGCGGCAATTGCTTTTGCCCTGGCCAGTGGATGTTCATCCAGATGCGTCACCAGTCCGATGTCCCGGGCATAGTGACCATCGAATATTCGGGCGGTCAGCGTCAGTTCCTTGGCCAGGTCAAGCCCGATGGTTCCTCTGAGGGTCCGGCTGAGTCCCATATCCGGCACTAGCCCCCAGCGGCTTTCCATGATTGACATTTTCGTGTCCGGATGCGCAATACGGATATCTGCGGCCAGCGCCAGCTGCATGCCGGCACCAAAGCAGAACCCTTCCACTGCGGCAATCACCGGGACCGGAAGTTCCTGCCAGATCAGGAATGCTTTCTGGAACAGGCTTTGCCCCGGTTTGATCAGTTCCCAGGCGGCATAAGCGGTATTTTTCGGGTTGTTTAAGTCGGACAGGTCAATTCCAGCACTGAATACCCCGGCTTCACCGGTCAGAATTACACAGCGGATGCTGCGATCCTTTTTGAGTTGTTTTGCCGTGGTGATCAGTGCCTTTAACATTGCAAAACTCATGGCATTGCGCTTTTCAGGGCGGTTTAAATACACGGTTGCAATACCATCCTGTTTTTCCACACGTAATAGCGTCATGGTGTTCCTTTTGCCGGTCTTGTCAGTTCGTCAGTATGCCATGTATTGTGGATGGATCCATAGCAGAAATGTGCGGGGAATCAGTCATCAACGCCATAAGGTTGCTGATGCTGACAGGTTGTTTTTGCAGTGCTGAACATGAATCAGTTATTCAGAATCTGCTGTGCAGCACTGCTGACTTCATGAATGACCAGTTGCAGCTCATCCAGCCGGTGCAGAGTGTCCTGGATGAATTGCCCATCCGCCTTACGACGTTCTTTTCTCAGGGTGGAAATGAACTGTTCAAAATCCCCTGTTACCTGCTGTAATCTGGGGGTGCCGACATAGCGGGTTGCCCCATACAGCCGATGCAGCACATGCTCCAGTTGCGGAAAATCTTCAAGTTCGATCAGCTGCTGTATTTCCGTCAATTCCGTAGGGAAACTTTCCACCAGCATACGCAGTAAATCCTGGGCAAGGTCTTCCTTGCCGGCAGCCAGCTGCAGACTCTGCTTCCAGTTTAGAATATCCGGATTCAGCCCGTCGATGTACGGAGTCCGATCGGCCTGCAGGGCAGGATGAGCAAATTTGTCTGTGGTCCAATGGGTCAGAATCTGAATCAGCTGTTCAATCTGGATGGGTTTGGTGACATAGTCATCCATGCCCACTTTCAGCAGTTTTTGCTTTTCATCGGCCAGTGCATGGGCAGTCAGGGCAATAATCGGCATACGCATGCCATCCAGGGTGGATTCCAGTGAGCGTATTGCACGGGTGGTGTCAATGCCTGACATGACCGGCATCTGAATATCCATAAACACAAGATCAAAGGGCTTCAGGCCCTGATCGATATTGTGCTGCAGGATATTCAGTGCTTCCTGACCACTCAGGGCACGGGTGGTTTTGACATTCAGTTCACCCAGTAAGGCTTCCAGTACAATTAAATTCGGTAAGTGGTCATCTACAGCCAGTACATGCAGATCACGATCCTTAAAGTCATCATGTTGTTCCAGTTCAAACAGCGGTTTGTTATCCAGTAAATGAATCAGTGCAGTACGGCTCAGTGGCTGATACACCGGCCTTGCCCTGAACTCTGTCAGCATGGATGGGTCCAGCGTCATCTGATAGCCATACACGGCCAGATTGCCCTGATAGCGGCCCCGGATTTCCTTTAATAATGCTTCGGTATCGCCACTGTGGTCAACAATCAGCCAGGTGTTTTCCGGGTCATGTGACAGTGAATTCAGACGGCTGAACAGATCCAGGATGGATTGTGTTTCAGTATGCCGGACCTGATAATTTTCAAGATAAGAGCGCAATACATTGGCCGTTGCAGGATGCGCCAGATACGATACCACGTGGATCTCCGGGAACTCTGGATGCTGAATGCCGGATTCGGCTCCGGTACCGAACATTGCTGTAAACCAGAAGGTGGACCCCTTTTCAGTGGGGGCACGTTCCTGGTTGTCTTCAAAACCGATCTGACCATGCATGAGGCTGACCAGTTGCTTTGAAATGGCGAGACCCAGTCCGGTACCGCCAAACTGACGGGTGACGGACGCATCTCCCTGAGAGAAGGACTCAAACAGACGTTTGCGGTCTGTTCCACTTAAGCCAATGCCACTGTCCTGCACACTGAAATGCAGCAGGCACTGTTCAGGATCACTATGTTCCATGCGGACACGGACGATAATTTCACCATCCGGGGTGAATTTAATGGCATTGGAAATCAGGTTGGTCAGAATCTGCTTGACCCGCAGCACATCACCGGTGACATGTTGTGGAATATTGGCGGCATAATAAAATGCCATATCAATCTGCTTCTGTGCTGCCAGTGGGGACAGCATGTCCATGACATCAAAGATGACTTCTTCCAGATCAAAGGGTGCTGTTTCAAGCTCCAGTTTGCCGGCATCGATTTTGGAAAAATCAAGCACATCATTGATCAGGGCCAGTAAGTGCGCCGAAGACTTGCGGATGGTCTGTAAATATAAACTCTGATCATTGCTCAGATTTCCCTGACGCAGCATCAGATGAATAAAGCCATCTATACTGTTCAGTGGTGTGCGTAGTTCATGGCTGATATTGGCCAGGAAAACCGATTTTGCCTGGTTGGAGGAAATGGCCTGATCGCGTGCCTGTTTATAGGTAATGTTCTGAACCTCCAGCGTGTCCAGTGTGCGGCGCAGATCGTCTTCAGTCTGTTCGGTATGTTCCCGGAGCTCCAGAAAGCTGAAATGCAGGCGTTTGACCACATTGGCGATATCTCTTTGCAACAGGCGCAACTCGCCGGTACTGTTAATCACCATATGCTGATCAAGCGTATCGGCATTCAAACGCTGTAACTGCATCCGGATTTCATACATCGGCGCAATCCAGCGTCTTGAATAAAAATTCAGGCAGATCAGCAGCAGTAACAGGGTCAGCAGGCCTGTGGTAATCAGGACAATCATCACCCGGTAATGTGAAATCTGTAAAGGCTGGTTGTCCAGTTTAATCACCAGCCACATGTTCTGATGCGGGCCGGTATTCAGCCGCAGACCGTAAATATTATTCTGTTTGTCCGGCAATGGGCCAAAAAAGCTTTTTTGTGTGGGAATTCCGGGCCATTTACTTTTGCTCAGATAACCGACACTGGCATGATTATTATTCTGTGCATCCAGGATGGCAGCGCTGAGCAGATGCTTTTCATTGAGCATATTCTGTAAAATATTTTCTGCGTCAGACTGCGTGGTGGCCGATGTTGCAAGGCGTTGCATCAGTTGTTCGGCAGTGGGCTGATAGCGGCTGAGAATGGCAATTGCGGCAAAACGCTGCTGGGCTTTTGCCGAGCTTGAGATTTCAGAAAGAACGAGCGCGGCTCCGACACAGGCCAGAATCATGATGGGCACAAAAATCAGTGCAATTAATTGCCCATAGGCATGATTCAGCCTCAGACGTTTAAAGAGTTTGTTGTTGAAATTCGACATGGATTCAGCTGCTCATTCACCATAGCGGGCATATTAACACGCTTTATAAAAATGAGAATGTTTTGCCCTGTATTCAATAAAAAGGCTCGGAAAGATGTGCAGGGTGAGGTATTTTTTCATACAATAAGTCCACCTCGATATAGGTGCATATGGATGAGTAATACACAACCTGATTTTCTGGCAGACGAATTTTTACTGGACCATTATGTGGGCAAAACGCCGCTGGTGCGTTTACAGCGGCTGGCAGATCATACTCAGGCAACGGTGCTGGCCAAACTTGAAGGCAATAATCCGGCGGGTTCGGTCAAGGACCGCCCGGCCTATAATATGATTATGCAGGCGGAAAAGCGTGGTCAGATCAGGCCGGGAGATACCCTGATTGAGGCGACAAGTGGCAATACAGGCATTGCACTGGCGATGGTGGCGGCCATGCGTGGCTATAAAATGCAGCTGATCATGCCGGACAACATGAGCCAGGAGCGCAAGGACGCCATGCGCGCCTATGGCGCTGAACTCATTGAAGTGACAAAGGCGCAGGGGATGGAGGGCGCACGGGATCTGGCACTGCAGATGCAGCAGGACGGCAAGGGTTTGGTGCTGAATCAGTTTGGCAATCCGGACAATGTTGAAGCGCATTACCTGACCACAGGTCCGGAAATCTGGACACAGACTGGCGGTAAAATTACGCATTTTGTCAGTTCCATGGGCACCACCGGGACCATTATGGGTGTATCGAAATATCTGAAGGAAAAAAATCCGGACATCCAGATCATTGGTCTGCAACCGGAAGATGGTGCCAGTATTGCCGGAATCCGTCGCTGGCCGGAAGCATACCTGCCGACCATCTTTGACCGCAGCCGGATTGACCGGGTGATTGACATTCCACAGCTGGCCGCAGAAAAAACCATGCGCCGACTGGCCCGGCTTGAGGGAATCAGCGCCGGGACATCTTCCGGCGGGGCTGTATGGGCTTCCATCCGTCTGGCAGAGGAAAATCCGGATGCCGTGATTGTATGTATTGTCTGTGACCGTGGCGACCGCTATCTTTCAACCGGTTTATTTTCTGTCATCGACCCGGACTGATTGAGGGAGCACTCCATTCATGCGTCTTCCTGTACTGGTGTTTGATATAGAAACGCTGACTGATCTGAAAGCCGGCGCACATTTATATGGTCTGAATCTTTCTGCGGAGGATACCGGACAGGCCCTGACCAAATTGCGCCGTCAGGAATCCGGAATGGAGTTTCAGCGCTTGCCATTGCATGAAATTGTCTGTATTTCGGGTTTATGGATTGACGAAGACAGCAGCATCAAACTCTTTTCATTCAGTCGTGAACAGTATACCGAAGCAGAAATTCTGAAAAAGTTTCTTTCCATTTTTGATAAGCGCCATCCGACCCTGGTCAGCTGGAACGGTTCACAGTTCGATTTGCCGGTGATTCTGTTCAGGGCCATGTATCATGGTCTGTCAGCACCGGGATTATTTGATCAGGGTGAGATTGATACACAAAAAAGATATAATAACTACCAGAATCGGTATCACCATCGCCATGTCGATCTCATGGATGTGATGGCCATGTTCAATGGACGGCATTTTCAGAAACTGGATGATATTGCTCACCTGCTCGGTTATCCGGGCAAGCGGGGGATTTCAGGCTATTTTGTACCTGAATATGTCAGAAATCAGCAGTGGCTTGAACTGACCCGGTATTGTGAGGGTGATGTGCTGAACACATGGCTGATTTATTTACGGTGGCTGTTGCTCAAGGGCCAGCTGCTGGCAGCGGATCATCAGTTGTGGATTCAGGCCACCATTCACTATTTGCAGGGCCAGCCGCAGCAACAGACATTTTTGCAGGCATGGCGTGACACCTCTCAGCAGACTGAATTCAGCGCAACAGATTTTTCCTCCATATCCAATTAGTATCCAGTTAGGTTATTTCCTTGAAATCCAGAGCCAGGCCACGATATAGCAAACCCCAGCAGTATGTTTTCAGGGTTGAGGCGTTTTCACATGAAGGGCGGGGAATCGCCCATTATGGTTCTGAAACGGATCATCCACCGGAAAAACGTGGTAAGAAAGTCTTTATTCGTTATGCCCTGCCGGGTGAAACGATCCGTTCCCGGATGATACATCAGGCTAAAAATTTCGAGGAAGCAGATGGCATTGAGTTGTTGAGTGAGCCGAATCCGTACCGTGTGGAGCCGATCTGTCCGCATTTTGGGATTTGTGGCGGCTGTAATATGCAGCATATCCATCCGGATGAACAGATTCGCTTAAAGCAGAATACCCTGCAGTCACATTTTGAGCATTTTGCCGGACTGGCTCCTGAACAATGGCTGGAACCACTGCGTTCAACCCGGACTGATTATCGTCACAAAGCCCGGATCGGTGTACGTTATCTGGCGGCACGTCAGAAGTTGCTGATGGGTTTTCGCACAGCCAGAAGTAATGATCTGACTGAAATACAGACCTGTAAAATACTGGATCAGCAGCTCGATGCAGCCTTGCCCGAACTGCGGGTATTACTCGAAAGTCTAAGAGGCAAAGCCGACATTGGTCATATAGAATTAGCCAAAGGGGATCACGACGTTGCCCTATTGGTCCGGCATACTGATCGCCTGGCGGAGATTGATGTCAACCAATTGCGTCAATATGCGTTACAGAGACAGTGGCAGTTGTATTTGCAGCCGGCAGGCACAGCCAGTCTGCATCGGGTTGATGATGCGCAGGCAGCCATGCAGTTGCATTATCGCCTGGACAGTTTTGATGTGGATTTTGCATTTAATCCAGTCGATTTCACGCAGGTGAATCCATCGGTAAATACTCAGATGGTGACACTGGCATGTGATTTGCTTGATCTGCGACATGGCGAAAGCGTACTTGATCTGTTTTGTGGGCTGGGAAATTTTTCCCTGCCGCTTGCGGTAAAGGTGGGGCCGACCGGTAAAGTCGTTGCGGTTGAAGGCAGTGAGGAGATGGTCAGGCGGGGTACAGAAAATGCACTGAACAATGGCCTGAACAATGTTAAATTCCATATGCAGGATTTGACCAGGGATTTTTCACAGCAGGCCTGGGCCAGTCAGGGATTTGATGCACTGTTAATTGATCCACCACGGGCAGGTGCTGAAGAGGTGATGCATTATGTGCCTAATTTTGGGGCAAAAAAAATCGTTTATGTGTCGTGTAACCCGGCAACGCTGGCACGGGACGCCGGTATTCTGGCGAAATACGGTTACCAGCTGAAAAAAGCAGGAGTCATGGACATGTTTCCGCATACCGGGCATGTTGAATCCATTGCTTTATTTGAGAAGAAACAAGAGATAAACGATTAAAAATGAACAGTACAGTCAGAGGAGAATGGTATGGTCACAGTACGTGAACAGTTACCTGGTCAACTCACAGAGTTATCTGAGGAAGCGACTGTAGGACATGCCGTTGAGGCACAGCAGGGCCTGGTGGCCTGGCTGGAACGGGTCAGTGAAATTCTGGACGGTATTGGTCTGGATCAGCTCAGGGACGTTGCTGAATTAATATTAGAAAAAGAGTTAAAGGTCAATACCAGCCACCGGACCAGTTCCTTTGCCATCGGCCTGGGCCTGGCAGATATTCTTGCACATTTGCATGTCGATGAGGACACTCTCTCTGCGGCGTTGCTGTACCGCAGTGTCCGTGAAGGCCTGGTCCCAATGGAAGAGGTTCAGCAGAAATTCGGTGAACAGGTGTATAACCTGGTCAAGGGCACCCTTGCGATGGGGAAACTGTCTGAGCTGATCGAAAAGAATAAACGATTGGAAGATCATTTTAATAATAATCAGCGTGAGCATCTTTCCGGAATCTATAAGATGCTGATTTCTGTGACCGAAGATGTCCGGGTGGTGCTGATTAAACTGGCTGAGCGGACACATGCCCTGCGCGAACTGGCACATTCTTCCAGGGAGCGTCAGGAACGTGTGGCCCGTGAAATTCTGACTATTTATTCACCCCTGGCACATCGGCTGGGGATTGCCCAGCTGAAATGGGAGCTGGAAGACCTGGCATTCCGTTATCTGGCGCCGGAGCGCTATAAGGAAATTGCCGCACTGCTGAATGAAAAACGGCTGGAACGTGAGCAATACATTCAGTTCGTGGTGGAAAAACTGAAGAATGAATTGGCTGACCATCAGATCGAAGCTGAAATATCCGGTCGGGTGAAACACATTTATTCGATTTATCGAAAAATGAAGAGTAAAAACCTCAGCTTTGATCAGTTGTACGATATCCGTGCGGTTCGGGTGCTGGTGAAAAACGTGTCGGAATGCTATCACGCTCTGGGGATTGTGCATCAGATCTGGCGACATATCCCGCATCAGTTTGATGACTACATTACCAATCCGAAAGCCAACGGTTATCGTTCCCTGCATACTGCGGTCATTGCAGAAAATAAATCGCTGGAAATACAGATCCGCACGCTGGAAATGCATAAAGAGGCTGAGTTGGGGGTCTGTTCACATTTCAACTATAAGGAAGGTTCAAAAACCACGGATTATTCATTTAATCATCGTTTGCATTCATTACGTGCGGTACTTGAACATTACCAGGAACGGAATGAAAGCAGCGCACATCCCACAGAAGATGAAACCGAAGATTTTGAACAGATTCAGGATTTCGAAGGTTTTGAAAAAATTTATGTGTTCAGCCGGGATGGTGACATTAAGGAGTTGCCGCGTGGTTCCACCGTACTTGATTTTGCCTATCATGTGCATACCGAGGTTGGCAATAAGTGCTATGCGGCGCGGGTAAACCAGCGTTATGTGCCACTGACTTACATGCTCAAAACCGGTGAGCAGGTTGAGATTCTGACCAAGAAGGATCGTGAGCCGAATCGTGACTGGCTGGTGAATTCACTGGGCTATATTAAAACGGCCCGGGCAAGAGATAAATTGCGGCACTGGTTCAGACAGCAGGATCGCAGTAAAAACCTTGAGGTTGGGCGGGAAATCCTGAACAAGGAACTGTCCCGATTGGCAATTCATCCAAAAAGCATTGATTTAAATGATTATTGTACGCATTTTAATGTCAGGGCGGGTGATGATATCCTGATTGCACTGGTGAATGGCGACATCAGCCTGCATGCACTGATTAATCAGGTGAATCGGCATATGCATCTGGATCAGGATGAACCTGAACTGGTGCTTAAGCCGGCGCTGAATCCACGGGCAAGCCATACGCTGTCTGCACATGGCATTCTGATTGATGGCCTGGACAATGTCGAGTTGCATATTGCACAGTGCTGTCAGCCGGTGCATGGTGAGTCAATTGCCGGCTATATCACCCTGAATCGCGGGGTCAGTATTCATAAGGTCGCCTGTCCGGATTATGTGCGCATGATCGGCCTGGAACCTGACCGGGCGGTTGAAGCCGACTGGGAAATGCAGCCGACCCGTGGCCAGAGTGTGCAGATTGTAGTGGAAGCCTACGACCGTCGTGGTTTATTGAAGGACCTGACCCAGGTGGTTTTTTCAGATCAGATCAATATCCGCCAGGTGAATACCATTTCAGAAGCCGATGGAATCGCCAATATGAAATTGCTGATTGAGGTCAAGGGCCTGGCGCAGTTGTCCCGTTTACTGGCCCGTCTGGAGCAGCAACCGGGAATTATCAGTGCCCGGCGTCTGATTCAGGGCAGTTGATTTAAAGTGGATGAATGATCAGATCTGGGCTTTTTAACGATATTCGGTTAAAAGGCCCTGTATTTCCTGCAAGGTAAACACATGAATCGATTGAATCAAATCAATGCTGAATTAAAATTGATGAATACAGGCCGGATTTAACCAGGAATACATAAATTTTTACTACAATATTAGCGTCTTAGCCCGGCTACACAGGACCTGCATATGGAACAGCTACTGGCAATTATGAAAAAACTCAGGGCTGAATGTCCCTGGGATCAGGCACAGACGCCGGAAAGTCTGACCCGATATACCATTGAAGAAGCCTATGAAGTTGAGGAAGCCATCCGTTCGGGCAATAGCAATGATATTCGTGATGAACTGGGCGATCTGTTATTACAGGTGGTGTTCCAGGCAGAGCTGTACAGTGAACAGGGTGTTTTTGATTTTCAGGATGTAGTGACAGCCATTTCACAGAAATTGATACGTCGCCATCCACATGTATTTAAAGCAGATCAATTTAAGGACTTAAGCGCAGATCAGGTTGCTGGGTTATGGAAAGAAATCAAGCAACAGGAAAAGCAGGGGAAACCGCCGCGTCGTCTGGATGAGATCAAAAATGGTCCGGCCTTGAGTCAGGCCGAACAGATTCAGCAAAATGCAGCCGGCATCGGTTTTGATTTTGCGACCATGCAGGATGCCTATGGCAAATTTGAAGAAGAACTGAACGAATTTAAGCAGGCTGTGGCAGATCAGAATACTGATGAAATCATGGCGGAATTCGGTGATTGTTTATTTTCCCTGGTGAATGTCGGGCGTAAACTTGGCTTGTCCAGCGAAATGGCGTTATTGCGTACGATTTATAAATTTAAGACACGTTTTGCCTATATTGAAGATCAGGCCAGGCAACAGCATAAATCGCTGGAAGGTATGAGTCTGACGGAGATGGATCAGTTGTGGGAGCAGGCTAAACATTGCTCAGGGCAGTAAAATCTGGACGAGTGAATTTAAAATACGACATTGAAAATACAACACTTAAAAATAACAGGCATGGCATGAAAAAATATTTGATTCAAAAGGTTTTCTATCTGATGGTGCTGATGCTGGGCGCAGGGCAGGTGAGTCATGCTCAGAAGTTTGATCAGGCTTATCTGAAATGGAAAGCTGAACAGCAGGCACATGATGCCCGGTTAAAACAGCAGGAGCATGACAATCATTATCTGTCAAAACCATCTTCAGGCCGTTCCGCCGGAGCGGCTGGACACATAGTTCAGGTGACAGCTCAGAAAATCAGTCTGAATTCGGCAGATGTGATGCAGTTGCAGCAGTTGAGTGGTGTTGGCGCAAAAAAGGCACAGGCAATTATTGAGCATCGCAATCAGCATGGGAAATTCAAAAGCATTGATGAGTTAAAACATGTCAAGGGCATCGGTCCGGGGCTTTTTGAAAAAAATAAGGCGCAGCTGAGTTTATAGAATGGACGTCGGGCATGATCATTGTTACAGATTGGGACATCAATCTGTAAAAATGAAAAACAGCGTCATGAATCACACAGTGAATCCATGTTTCAGGATGGGTGACCGAAGTAGACCATGTTGATTTGATCAAACAGAAAATAATGTCAGTATTGAGAATCAGATTGTGATAATCAAATTGCCCTTTAATGGTGTTAGGGATATGATTAGCATAATTATGATTTTTACGTCCTGACGTAGGAGACAGTGTCTTTTGCAAACTTTGCGTGCGTCAAAGTGTGGATTATCCACCTCCCGGTTACCTTCTTCCATTCTGGATGTTATTGATTCTTTAACCAAAGCAGGCTATGAGGCATATATCGTCGGTGGCGGTGTGCGTGATCTGATGCTTGGGCTGAGTCCCAAGGATTTTGATGCCGTGACGGATGCCACGCCATCACAGATTAAGGAAGTGTTTGGCCGACGCTGTAAAATTATCGGGCGTCGTTTTGAATTGGCACATGTGTATTCAGGACGTGAGCTGATTGAGGTTGCCACATTTCGTGCACCACCCAAAAAAGCAGTGACCTCTGCAACAGGCATGATTTTACGGGACAACAACTGGGGCAGCATAGATCAGGATTTTGTCCGTCGCGATTTTTCAATCAATGCCATGTACTATCAGCCACGCAAGGGTCAGGTATTGGACTTCTGTAATGCAATGGCGGATATCCAGTGTAAAACACTGCGTTTATTGGGTGATCCGGTATTGCGCTTTGAGGAAGATCCAGTGCGAATGCTGCGTACGTTGCGTTTTGCAGCCAAACTGAATTTCAGTATTGCACCTGAGATTCTGGATGTTTTTACGCCTGAGATGACCCAGTTATTGCGGGATGTGTCGCCGCATCGTCTGTATGATGAATCACAGAAACTATTTACCATGGGACATCTGCATCAGGTACTGCCCATGCTGATTGACTTTGGTATATGGAAGCAATTATTTGCGGATATTCCACCGCAGATCACGCCGTTTATTGAACGGGCAGCTAAAAATACTGATCAGCGTATTCAGATTGGAAAGACCATTAATCCGGCATTTTTCTATGCCGTTTTATTGTGGAAACCGTTTCTGGAACGTTGTGATTTTTATCTGTCCAAAGGGGTGGTGGCCGTTGAGGCACGTGCTCAGGCCGGTATGGATGTATTGAAGCGTCAGGCGACCCGGACCATTATTCCCCGTTTTGCAGAAACATTTGTACGTGAAGTCTGGGAAATGCAGAGCCGGTTATTGAATCCAAAACCACAGCAAATTGAAGCTTTATCGGTACATGCACGTTTCCGGGCGGGTTTTGACTTTTTATTGTTGCGTGAAAAATCCGGCGATGAAACGACGCAGGGCATGGGTGAGTGGTGGGAGTCCTATCAGAACTTATCCGCAGATGAAAAAGAACGGACCATTCACCAATACAACCGGCAGCGTACCAGAAAACGGCGAAAGTCTGCGGAAGTGGCCGAAGCGCCGGAGTCCGTTGTCAGTGATGCGACTGAGATTGAACCATTGGTCAGGGAGTCGGAGTCACGCAGTAACCGTCGCTCCCGCAACAGGACACAGAGCGGTTCAGGCGGCAGAGACAGAACGGTAATGAAAAATGGTGCTGAATCCGGTGTTGATACAGATCATCCAATTTTAAAACGCAAGCGTGTACAACGTGATTTAGCTCAGGTGACCTTTGGGCCCATACAGCCATGAGTACTACCACTTATATCGGTCTGGGCAGTAATCTTGGCGATTCCCGGCAGTTAATGGCTGAGGCCGTACATAAACTGGCACAGCTGGGCGGCGTGAGAGTGTCCCGACTGTATCAGAGCCTGCCGATGGGACCTCAGGATCAGCCGAGTTATCACAATGCGGTTGCCCAGTTGCAGACAATGCTGGAGCCGCTGGCTTTACTGGATGAATTACAGCGTTTTGAGCAGGAGGCCGGACGTGTGCGTCTGCGTCACTGGGGGGAGCGCAGCCTGGATCTGGATCTTTTGCTTTATGGTGAAAAAAATATTATAAATGAAAGGCTCATTGTGCCGCATGTTGGAATTTTTCATCGTGATTTTGTCATTATTCCGTTACTCGATCTGAATCAGAACCTTGAGATCAAGGGCCATAAACTCCATGATCTGGAGATTGTACAGCATTCAACTTTGACAGTACTTGCTGATTCAGACTGGGCGGAAATTTAAGCCTGTTTTATCCGGAACGCTCATTGATAGAGGAATCGTCATGATCAGCCTAAGTGATTTAAGACAATTTAAGCAGCAGGGACGTAAGTTTTCATGCCTGACCTGCTACGATGCGAGCATGGCAAAGGCCATGGAGCTTGCTGAAATTGACAGTATTTTAGTTGGCGATTCGCTGGGAATGGCAATCCAGGGGCGTGACTCCACGTTGCCTGTGACGGTTGCTGACATGGCTTATCATACTGCTGCAGTACGTCGTGGGAATCAGCATGCATTTTTGCTGACCGATCTGCCCTTTATGAGCTATGCCACTTTAAATGATGCATTGGTCAATGCCCGCACGATGATGCAGGCCGGTGCACAGATGGTCAAGATGGAAGGCACCGCCTGGCTGGCGGAAACCGTACAGGTCCTGACCCGTAACGGGATTCCGGTATGTATCCATCTGGGGCTGATGCCTCAGTCGGTACATGTGTTTGGCGGTTATAAACTACAGGCCCGGACCCGGGCCGCTGCGGATCAGCTGATTGCAGACTGTCAGGCCGTTGTGGATGCAGGCGCTGCACTGCTGTTGCTGGAATGTGTGCCTGCACAGCTGGGTCGGGAAATTGCTGAGTTATTCCCTGGGGTTCCGGTCATCGGGATTGGTGCTGGTGTGGATACTGACGGCCAGGTGCTGGTGGTACAGGACATGCTTGGACTGACCTTCGGCCGTGTTGCACGTTTTGTCCGTAACTTTATGAAGGAACAGTCCGGTGAGACTGCAATTACGGATGCATTCAGGGCATTTCATACAGCGGTGCAGGATCAGAGCTTTCCTGCAAAAGAACATACATTCCAGGTTGAACTGTAAATATGAAAACTGAAACAACCATCCAGGGGTTGTCTGCCTCTTTGAACCCTGCCCGGGCAGCACGCAAAATTATTGGCTTTGTTCCGACCATGGGTAATCTGCATGAAGGTCATTTAAGCCTGGTCCGTGAAGCCAGAAAGTTATGTGATGTGGTGGTGGTCAGTATTTTTGTGAATCCCATCCAGTTCGGTCCCGGTGAAGATTTTGACAACTATCCCCGGACGCTGGAGCAGGACAGTCATCTGCTGGCGGAAGTGGGCTGCGATATTTTATTTGCACCATCGGTTGAACAGATGTACGGCAACCGGCCGAATCTGACCAGTATCAGTGTGGGTGAAGTCAGCAGCGGCTTATGTGGTGCACAGCGTCAGGGGCATTTTGATGGTGTGGCTGTGGTGGTGACCAAGCTGTTTAACATCGTTCAGCCGGGCTTTGCTTTTTTTGGGCAAAAGGACTACCAGCAACTGATGGTGATCAGACAATTGGTACGGGATCTGAACATGCCGGTTGAAGTGATTGGCGTCCCGATCAGCCGGGCTGAGGATGGTCTGGCTTTAAGCTCACGTAATGGTTACCTGTCCGATGCAGAACGTCAGACGGCCCCGGAAATATACGGAACCCTGAAAACGGCTGAAGAGCATCTGCATCAGGGCCAGGCGCTGCAGGATGTACTGGCGCAGATACGAACCAGTTTAACTGATGCCGGCTTTGTGGTGGACTATATTGAAGCCCGCAACCCTAAGTTACAGATGGTTGACCGGTTTGATCAGGACCTTGTCTTGTTTGTTGCTGCAAAACTGGGTAAAACACGTCTTATAGACAACTTACAGGTGAAGTATTCCGCCTGAATTTCCATTGAGAATCCATTGAGGGTTACCTGAGCATGAAGCGTATACTTATCGTCACAGGACAGTCCGGCTCAGGGAAGTCATCTGCATTGCAGGTACTTGAAGACCTGGGTTATTACTGTATCGATAATTTACCATTGGTCCTGTTGCCTGAAATCGTGGAGAAACTGGACAAGGAAAACAACCTGGAACAGCTCGCCCTTGGGGTGGATGTCAGAAGTACCCGGGAAGATTTACAGGGCTTTGACCAGGTTTTTCAGCATTTACAGGAACATGGTGCGGTGGATGTGATTTACCTGACCACCCGGGATCAGGAGCTGATTGCCCGTTTCAGTGCGTCACGGCGTCCACATCCATTATCGACACGCTATCAGAGTCTGAATGAATGCATACAGGAAGAAAAAAGTTTACTGTTGCCCATTCAGCTGCGTGCGACGGTGCATATTGATACCACAGACAAAAGTGTACACGATTTAAAGGATACCTTATTGTCGAAACTGGGGCAGTCCGATAAACTCATCCTGATTTTACAGTCATTTGGCTATAAGCATGGCATTCCACTGGATGCCGATTTTGTATTTGATGTCCGGCATTTGCCTAATCCACACTGGGATCTGGAGCTGCGTAAGTATTCAGGTCTGGATGAGCCCGTACGTAAATTTCTGGAAGACAGTGAGCAGACAACGGAGATGTTTCAGGATATTTATCAGTTCCTGAACAAATGGTTGCCTGCCTTTGCAGAAGGACATCGTCACTATCTTACGGTATCCATTGGTTGCACCGGCGGCCAGCACCGTTCGGTTTATATTGTGGACAGACTGAAAGAGGCGCTGGCGTCAAAATGGTCTGTTCAGGTTTTACACAGGGAAATGAAGCACTGGTCATGATTGACACAACTGTTGATGTAATTAATAAACTGGGATTGCATGCGAGAGCGTCTGGAAAACTGATTGAAGTCACGACGAAATTCCGTGCATCCATTCAGATTGGCAAGGGTGAAAAACTGGTGGACGCCAAAAATATTCTTTCCCTGCTGATGCTGGGGGCGGGTAAAGGCACCACTTTGCGGCTTGTGATTGAAGGCACAGATGAAGAACATGCCTTATCTGAAGTTCAGGCACTTTTTGCAGCAAAATTTTACGAGGCAGATTAATCGTGGCACGTCGTCCGCAACGTTTTACCGAAGATGATTTTGAGTCTCTGGAAGGACGTGCAAGTAAAACCGAACAGAAGAAAGCCGTGCAACGCATGGCAGCACTGGGAGAACAGCTTGCAGAGCTGTCAAAAAAGCAAATTGAACAGTTGCCTGTCGAGCAGCGTCTGATAGAGGCGCTGCTGGATGTGCAGTTGATCACGTCATTTGAAGCCCGCCGGCGTCAGTTTCAGCGGATTGGTAAATTATTGCGCAATGAAGATGAAACCATTGTGCTGTCCTATCTGACCCCGAAGCAGGGCGCCAAAAAAACGGCACAGCTGCAACGCTGGGTGGATCGGATTATTGTCCAGGGCGATCCGGTGATTCACGAATTTGCCAAAATTTACAATGCTGCAGAGCGACATACCCTGCGTCAACATTTACTGCGGATCCAGCGGGACATGAGCCGGCAGGCACCGGAAGCTGAACTGGATGAGTCAAAACTCAGGCTGTTCAACTATGTCCAGCAGGTGGCCCTGATTTCGGATAACGCCAGATAAACAGCATTCATCCACAGTTTTCATAGCCATTGTTTTATGTATTTGTCTTATGCATTTCAGGAAGCAGATACGCCGGTAAAGCATGCTAAGACCTGTCGGACATGCAATGGAAAGACTTAATTGTATAAATTTTGCTGTATGAATTATTGTATATTTCTGCATCCCTAAAGTGATTTAAAGAAAAAACTATCCAGATATACGCCACTTTTTTTTACCACCGATGGTGGATGACGATGTTATGGGAATATTCCGAAGCTGGAAAATGTCGGAATCAGCTTCCCATTTTTGTTTTTTACATGTTAGACTTTAAAAGTAATATCTAATAAAAATCCATAGTTAAGAGAATATTCATGAAACTTATTATTCCGGCACTGATATTGACAGCTTTGTTTTTAGGTGGATGTACCACGACTAAACAGACGACAAAACCCAGTCAGACCATCAGCCCTGAACATCAGAAAGTTATTGATGAGTTGCGAAAGGGCGCATCCATATATTTCAACAAAAATTCATCTGATATTGATCCCCGTTATGAAAGCTATCTGGCCACAGCGGCAAGCATGCTGAACCAGAATACGCATTATGTTGTGGCGTTGCAGGGGCATACGGACAGCAGTGGTTCAGCCACCACCAATTCCCGTATTTCCTATACACGTGCAAATACCATACGCAATCTGCTGGTGACACAATATGGCGTGGATCCTGCGCAGGTGACAGCGGAAGGTGTGGGCTCAGCAGATCCGGTGGCTTCAAATGACACACCGGATGGCCGGGCTCAGAACAGACGTGTTACCGCAACCTTGAAAATCCGATAACCGGTTTGATTGAATCGGGTGATTTTCCGGGCTTCATGTGGAAGGCCCCGATGCTTTGAGTGCTCCATACTCAATTACTGTTGATCGATCTATTCCCGCAAATTGCTGTTGATCTCTGTAAGCCAATGAAAACTTTCTGGCAGCACAGAGCGATGAAGTATCGTCAGGACAGCGATGACATGAAATATAAAAAAGCAGCCGGCAAGGCTGCTTTTTTTAAATGGATCAGGATGATTCCTTATCGACCTCAACAGGTCTGACATCCATCTGTTGATAGGCAATAAGCTTAGTTTTATTTTTCCATTTATAGCCCAGCCAGATCACCAGGAACAGTGGAATGCTGATATATGTGGAGAGCACGGACAGCCATTCACCCTGCACAATGGCCTGATAGTTCTGCCCGAGTACCACAATGGAACAGAGAATAAAGGCAAACCACGGTGCAAAGGGGAAGAATCTGGCACGGTAGGCCAGGTCTTCAAGCCTGTAACCTTGCGCCAGATAGCCTTTTCGGAAACGATAGTGGGAAATTGCAATCCCCAGCCAGACAATGAAACCGCACATTCCGGACATATTCAACAGCCAGTTGAACACCTGCTGTTCTCCAATGAAGGTGGTCAGGAAACACAGTGCAGCAACTGCCGTGGTGGCATACAGCGCATTCATGGGCACGCCACGCATGTCCAGCCGGGCAAACCACTCTGGTGCACGGCCCTTGCGTGCCATGTCAAACAGCATACGGGTGGATGAATACATGCCTGAATTACCCGCAGACAGAATGGCTGTTAAAATGACGGCATTCATCAGGCCTGCAGCAAAGGCCAGACCAGCTTTTTCATACAACAGGGTAAACGGAGACAGGGTAATGTTGCCATCGCCTTCTGCTGCCAGCGAAAGATTCGGGTCGGTATAGGCAACCAGGGTACCGATAATAAAAATACACAGGATATAGAACAACAAAATGCGCCAGAAAATCTGCTTAATTGCCAGGGGAATGGTCTTTTTCGGATCCCTGGATTCACCGGCCGCAACCCCTACCATTTCAGTGCCCTGGAACGAGAATCCGGCAATCATGGCAACACCGATCATGGCCTGTAAACCACCGACAAAAGGGGCATCTCCAATGGTCCAGTTTTTCAGAATGGTGTCCTGTGGATCCAGCATGATCCGGCCGATCATGAAGAGACCAATGCCAATAAAGACAATAATGGCAATGACTTTGACCAGTGAAAACAGGAACTCGGTTTCACCGAAACCCTTGACGGTCATGGCATTGATAAAAAAGATAATGCCCAGGAATAAGGCGCTCCACCAGAAGCCGGCAATATCCGGGAACCAGAATTTCATGATGAACTGGACGGCGACCAGCTCAAAAGCAACGGTAATGGCCCAGTTGTACCAATAGTTCCAGCCCAGGGCAAAGCCAAAACCTTCTTCAACATATTTATTGCCGTAGGTAAAAAATGCGCCGGAAGTCGGATTATGAGTGGCCAGTTCGCCGAGGCTGGTCATGAGAAAGTAAATCATCACACCGATCAGCATATAGGCAAGCAGTGCACCACCGGGACCTGCAGTGGCAATGGTCTGGCCTGAAGCAAGAAATAGACCTGTACCGATGGAGCCACCAATGGCGATCATATTGAGATGTCGGGCGCCAAGCTTACGCTTGAGCTGCGGGTGATGTGTTTCGCTCATTGCGATTCCTTAATCTTGTCGTTTTCAGGCATGGGCATATAGCACCTTAAAGCCCTGCTGATCAGCTTTAATGGTACATTGACCAAAACGCTGCTCAATTAATGCTGGATAGTTTAAAAAACGATTGGCAACAATCCACAACTCACCACCGGGTTTCAGGTGTGATCTGGCTTCATGACACAAAGCTTCACTCACATCATAACTGGTGTGAATTCCCTGATGAAAAGGCGGATTGCTGATAATGGCATCCAGTCCGGTCGGTGCATCACCGAAGCCTGTTACGGCCTGAAGATGCAGTTGCTCTGCTGGAATGGCATTATGCTCAAATGTCTTTTGTGTGGAATACAGTGCAAATGCATCGACATCCATGGCGTAAATGAGATTGGCCGTATTTAATTTTGCCAGATAGCAGCCAATAATTCCCGCACCACAACCAAAGTCGGCGAGTTTACCTGATTTTACCTGATTCAGGTAAGTTAAAAGTACTGTAGTGCCCGTGTCTGGACGATCCTGACTGAATACACCGGGCAGGGCGTGGATCTGAAGTTTTTCGTTATTGACTTGAATTTCATAGTGTTTAAACCATGAATCCAGCGGTTTAAGCACGGTGGTCTGTTCAAGTGTCATATGCCAGAACTGGCAGTGACGGGCGCTGTCGAGTTTGACGGTTTTGCCAAAGGGTTGCAGTTGTTTTGCAGCGCGTTCCACACCGCCTTTTTTCTCGCCGACCAGAAAAATATCAGCCCCTGCTGACAAATGACCGGCAACCGTATGCAGAATATAGTTCAGCAGTTCCCTGGATTTCGGCACAAAAATAACGACCTGGTCCACGCGCTGCGCCGGGAATTCAACTGAAAAATGGGCATGCAGACCTGCTCTGAGATGGGCCTGATATTCACTGAAATTCCAGCTCCAGAGGGTGGCCTGAATCTGTGGTCCCAGGTGCTGAATCAGTTGATCCGCAGGCGCATTAATGAACAGGACTTGTCCTTTCAGATAACTTTTTTGCCGGATAACCACTTCACTTTTTGGATCCATGTAAACCACTCATTGTTAATCACTGGAATAATATTGTTCGACCATCATCAATCAGGCCCGGCGGGAACCGGGTACATTACAGGGAATCAGTCAGTTATTTCTGGGATATCGGTAAAATAATATTCAGAATCAGTGCGGCAATGCCACCGGTTGCCACGCCGGAGCTGAAAATATTGCGGATCAGTTCCGGCATATGCTCCAGAATCTGGGGTACCTGAGCAACACCCAGTCCCAGGGCCAGCGAAACTGCAATAATCAGCAATGCCCTGCGGTCAAGATGAACGCCGGACAGAATATTAATGCCGGAGGCAGCCACCGCGCCGAACATGACCATGACTGCGCCGCCTAATACGGCCTGTGGAACAGCCTGAATAACTGCCGCAACCGCTGGAAAGAGTCCCAGGATGATCAGCATCAGGGCAATCCAGATGCCGACATAACGACTGGCGACGCCGGTCAGTTGAATCACGCCATTGTTCTGGGCAAATACCGAGCTTGGAAAAGTATTGAAAATACCGGCCAGCAGGGAATTTGCACCATTGACCAGTACACCGCCCCTGATCCGCTGCATCCATTGGGGGCCGTCAACCGGTTGACCGGAAATTCTGGAGGTGGCGGTAATATCGCCAATGGCTTCCAGTGATGTCACCAGATAAATAAAGGCAATGGGAATAAACAGTCCCCAGTCAAAACTGAGACCGAAATGCATTGGCATCGGGATCTGTATCAGTGGCGCATCGCTGGGACCGGAGAAATCCAGATATCCCATAAAACCGGCCAGGATATAGCCGGTGATCAATGCAATGAGGATGGCTGAACTCTTAATCCATACAATAGAAACCCGGTTCAGCAGAATAATGATTGCCAGCACGCTGCATGACATGATCAGATTATCCGCATTGGCAAAAGTTTTGCTTTCCATGGCCTGATAACCGCCCCCCATGCTGATCAGTCCCTCCTTGATCAGTGTCAGGCCAATCAGTAAAACCACAATACCGGTCACCAGCGGGGTAATCAGTTTTTTAACCCAGGGTAAAACACGCGATACGCCCATTTCAATAAAAGAACCGGCAATGACCACCCCAAAAATGGCTGCCATCACCTGATTGACCGGAACACCGGATGCGGTCATGGCTGAACCGATGGCAATAATGGGACCGATGAAATTAAAACTGGTGCCCTGGACAATCAGCAGACCGGCACCCAATGGTCCTATTTTTTTGCATTGCAGGAATGTGGCAATCCCGGAAATCACCAGTGACATGGACAAAATCATGCCGGTGTCCTGTCTGGAGACACCCAGCGCCAGACAGATCAGCAAGCCCGGTGTAATAATGGGAACAATAATCGCCAGCAGGTGTTGCAGGGCAGCAAAAAAAGCAATCAACGGTCGGGGATGGTCATTCAGACCGTAGACAAGATCACTGTGATTTTGCCGGTCTGGGGGAGTGTGTGAGTCAGCCATAAAGAAATGGAACAGCAGTAATTTGCTGTTATTCTAATCGAGTTACATGACTTTACGGAATAAAAAAGCGGAATAATCATCAAAAAAACTTGTAACTGTCAATAAACTGTCACTACTCAAAGGCATCATTTTTTTGTATAATTTGCCCTCAAATTTTAGGCGTATCGAAATTCATGTCAGATATTAAAAATCTCCGCAACATTGCAATTATTGCACACGTTGACCACGGTAAAACCACTCTTGTCGATAAACTATTACAACAATCAGGCGCACTCGGTGAACGGGCGGGTGAGATTGAGCGTGTCATGGATTCGAATGCGCTGGAAAGTGAGCGCGGTATTACCATTCTTGCAAAAAACACCGCCATTAAATGGCTGGATAAGCGTACCGATACCGAGTACCGCATTAATATTGTCGACACACCGGGACACGCAGACTTCGGTGGCGAAGTGGAACGGGTCATGTCGATGGTGGACTGTGTGCTGCTGCTGGTGGATTCCCAGGAAGGTCCGATGCCGCAGACCCGTTTTGTAACGCAGAAAGCATTTGCACGCGGGCTGAAACCGATTGTCATCATCAATAAAGTGGACAAGCCAAGTGCACGTCCGGATTGGGTGATTGATCAGGTATTTGATTTGTTTGATAACCTGGGCGCATCGGATGAGCAACTGGATTTCCCAATTGTTTATGCATCCGGTCTGCGTGGTGTTGCCGGTCCGGCACCGGATCAGCTTGCCGAAGATATGACCCCATTATTTGAAACCATTGTGGACATTGTTGAACCACCTGCGGTGGATGCAGACGGTCCATTCCAGATGCAGATTTCATCACTGGATTATAACAGTTTCGTTGGGGTAATCGGTGTCGGTCGTATTCAGCGTGGTTCAGTCAAAACCAACACCCCGGTCACTGTGGTGGATAAGGAAGGCAAGACACGTAATGGCCGGATTCTGAAAATCATGGGTTATCACGGTCTGGAACGTGTGGATGTGGAGTCTGCACAGGCGGGTGATATTATCTGTATTACCGGTATTGATGCCCTTAATATTTCCGACACCATCTGTGATCCAAAAAATGTTGAAGCATTGCCGCCGTTATCTGTGGATGAACCAACGGTTTCCATGACATTCCAGGTCAATAATTCACCATTTGCAGGTCGTGAAGGTAAATTTGTAACATCACGTAACATTCGTGAGCGTCTGGATCGTGAGCTGATTCACAACGTTGCACTGCGTGTGGAAGACACGGATTCTCCGGATCGTTTCAAAGTATCTGGTCGTGGTGAACTTCATCTGTCCGTTCTGATTGAAAACATGCGCCGTGAAGGTTTTGAGATGGGGGTATCCCGTCCGCAGGTGATCATGAAGGAAATTGATGGTCAGATGCAGGAACCCTATGAAAATGTAACCTTTGATGTGGAAGAGCAGCATCAGGGCGCCATCATGGAGCAAATGGGCAACCGTAAGGGCGAATTGACCAATATGGAAGTGGATGGCAAGGGCCGTATCCGTATTGAGGCAACTGTTCCATCCCGTGGTCTGATTGGTTTCCGTTCTGAGTTCCTGACCATTACCTCCGGTACCGGGATCATGACGTCCAGCTTTTCGCACTATGGTCCTGCGAAACAGGGCGCAGTTGCAAAACGTCAGAATGGTGTACTGATTTCCATGGTCAATGGAACCTGCCTGGCATTTGCCTTATTCAGCCTTCAGGACCGTGGCCGTCTGTTTGCAGAGCCACAACTGGAAGTTTATGAAGGGATGATCGTCGGTATGAACTCACGTTCAGACGATATGGTGGTTAACCCGACCAAGGCAAAACAGTTAACCAACATGCGTGCTTCCGGTACGGATGAAGCGCTGATTCTGACCCCTGCCATTAAATTCACGCTTGAACAGGCACTTGAATTTATTGAAGATGATGAACTGGTTGAAGTCACGCCGAAATCTGTACGGATCCGTAAGAAATTCCTGACGGAAAATGAGCGTAAACGTGCTTCACGTGGTATGTAATATGCTTTGATCCGCATTTGGTCAGGCTGATTTAAATCAGCCTCGCCGGGTTTGTTGACAGATCATATCCTGCCTGCATGATGAGCTGAATATTTGCGGCCTTGGCCGAAAGGCTGACAAATGCTGAGCCGGATGTGTGACAAAAAGCCGCAATCTTTAATTGAATTGCGGCTTTTTTGTATAAAAATCACTACAACGCATTGGAAAATAAAAAAAACGCTGTAAATTATGTCAAAATGTATATGTCAAAAATTATACTGCGTCAAAAAAATAGAGAAGCAAAAATTCTGGAGATTTAAATGAGTATTATTAATGAGTTCCGCGAATTCGCGGTGAAAGGCAACATGATGGACATGGCGATTGGTGTGATCATCGGTGGTGCCTTTGGTAAAATCATTGATTCGCTGGTCAAGGATATCATCATGCCGTTAATTTCCGTCCTTACCGGCGGTGGTGTGGATTTTACCCAGAAATTCGTTGTGCTTGGAGACAACCCCAATAACCTGCAATCGCTGGATGAACTGACCAAGGCCGGTGTCAACGTACTGACCTATGGTAACTTTATCACCATCTTCCTGAATTTCCTGATTCTGGCATGGGTGGTGTTTCTGATGGTGAAAGTGATTAACCGTATCCGTACGCCGGCTGAAGTTGAAGCAGCTGCAACACCTGAAGATGTGACACTGCTGCGTGAAATCCGTGATGAGCTGAAAAATCGTCCTCAGGCTTGAGGGTCTGTCAGATGAATAAAAACGGCACTTAAATTTAAGTGCCGTTTTTTTATAAAAAATAAAAGTTAAATGTCTCATTTATCTGTTGATCAGGTGATTATTTTTGATCTGGACCGGACCATTTTTGACTGGGACCGGGTGCAGCAGTTTGCCAGGCAACAGGTGAATCAGTTACTGGCTGGCCATTATATTGATGCCGATAATTTCTGGCAGCGTTATGATGTAATTCAGCCACAACTGTGGCAGCGTGTGCAGGATGGTAAGATCACGATTGAGGCATTTCGCAGATTACGTTATGTCCGTCCACTGGAAAAAATGGGTGTGGATGTACAGCTGGCCGATCAGTTGAATGCATGTTTTGTTGAACATGCATTGAATACCGCATTATTTTGTGAAGGGGCCACTGAGCTGCTCGACTGGCTGCTCAGCCAGCCGGTGCAACTGGTGCTGTTGACGAATGGTCCGAGTGATGGACAGCGTCAGAAAATCAGAAATTTACAACTGGATCGATGGTTTAAGCATTATTTTATCAGCGAAGAAACCGGACATTCCAAGCCGGCACCCGCAGCATTCATGCAGATCTGTCAGCAGCTGAACGTTGTTCCGGCGCAATGTTTAATGGTGGGGGATGATCGGGCGCTGGACATTGCAGCGGCCATGCAGTCTGGTATGGCAGTGTACTGGGTCAGACCACCGGGGGGTGTTACAGCAGATGAGCATTTGCATATACGACAGGGTAGCCTGAGCGAGTTGAAGCATGTATTGCAGCGTCGCCTAAAAATCCATCCGGAATTTAATTTCCACTAAATGAAATCCAAACTGACTTTTAACCGGTCCATGCAGAATCCGTTCTGCACCGGTGAAGACCAGTTTGTCGATGACCGGAACCATTTGCCCCTTTTTGACTTCGCCCAGTTCACCCCCTTTTTTTGCAGAATTACAGGTTGAGTATTGCATGGCAATTCTGGAAAAATCTGCGCCGTCATGAATTTTCTTTTTTAACTGCTCAGCCAGATTTTTTTCTTTCACCAGAATATGACGGACAATTGCTGTCTTCATTTTACTTTACCTCATTGGATTTGTTTTCCTGAACGGCTGGCACTGGGGGCAGAATACACTGGCCCGTTGTCCCAGTTTCAGGTTTTCCAGTGTGGTTTCGCAATTGACGCACATCTCACCGGCCCGGCCATAGACCAGCAGGGTCTGTTGAAAATAGCCATTTTCACCCATCGCATTGCTGTAGTCTCTCAGGGAAGAACCCCCCAGCTCAATGGCCTGTTTCAATATGCGCTTAATCTCCATGACAAGCGTGTGAATCTGTTCAGTGCTCAGACTTGATGCAGGCTGAGCAGGATGGATCCCTGAATTGAATAAACTTTCGCTCGCATAGATATTGCCGACACCCACCACTGTATGGTTATCCATTACTGCAACTTTTATGCCGACATTCTTATTTCTGAGTTTTTGCACCAGATATTCGGTATTAAAGGCTGCACTGAGTGGTTCAGGTCCCAAAGGATCCAGTAGCTTGCTTTGAGTCTGCGCATCGCGCCACAGAATACAGCCAAAACGCCGGGGATCATGATAACGCAGTTGCATGTTTTCAAACTGAATGATCAGATGATCGTGTTTTCTGGTTTCAGTATTGGCCTCACATAATCTGAAACTGCCGGACATTCCCAGATGCCACAGCATGCTGTCCTGTTCAAATTCGGCCAGCAGGTATTTGGAGCGACGGCTCAGACTGAGCAACCGCTGGCCCTGAAGCTTATGCATATCGGCTGGAATGGGCCAGCGCAGGCGGGATTCACGGACCTGAACAGAAACCACCTTTTGTCCAGTCAATGGCAGCAGACTGGTTCGGGTGGTTTCAACTTCGGGTAGTTCAGGCATGTCATTCTCAATATTCAGATTTTCCGTTAAGGGTCATTGTAGCCAGGAAAAAATGATCAATAAAGCGGATGGAGGATGGTAAGTGATACACCATTAAAATGGGTATATGATTAAGCTGGAATCAATATTAGACTTCTTTTGCAAGTATCATTTTTAATGATTTTGGATATTAAAAATTCCTGAAAAATCATAACTTATAGAGGCTTTGTTGCACAAACCTATTCTTGACGGTTTATTCAGCAATATAATTTCCGAATGAATAAACTTAAATCTAAAATTTATCGTACAACCAATAGAAAATTATATCCTGATTGCAGCAAAAAATAATAAAAAAAACTCTCCGAAGAGAGTTTGATCAGGGAGAGCAGCTGGGTTATTTTTTTGTCGGTGTTTTTTCGGCAGTTTTTGCCGGCGCCTTTGCCTGTTCAGCAATCATTTTGTTGACCACATCCAGCGACTCTCTAGCTTTGGGCACATTGTCCTGTGCCAGTGCGGTATAGATTTTTTTCGCTTCAGGCAGGTTCCGATCTACAATATTGCCATTGGTCATCATATTGGCAACAGCCATTAATGCCGGAATATAACCTTTTTTCGCAAGGTCCTGAATAGCTGTTAAGCCCTGTTTAATCAATGCTTCATTTTTGGTTTTAAAGCCATTGGTAATGTCATACAGTGCTTTGGCATGAATGGCCTGATAGTTGCCTTTTTTCAGCAGGGGATCAAGTTTCTGTAAAGCCTGTTTATCTGACTCAGGTTTTCCCTCGGCAAATAACATAACAGCCCACTCTACGGTGGCATCATCCAGTCCCTGGGCTGAAGCTTTTTCCAGATATTCCCTGGCTTTTTTCTCGTCTTTTGTCAGGCCCAGTGAACCGGTGCCATAACTCTGAGCAAGCAGGTAACTGGCGATCGAATAACCCTTATCTGATGAATCCTGATAATATTTCACCGCTTTTTTATCATCTTTAGCAGTGCCCTGGCCTGTATGCGTCAGGTAGCCGAGATTGTACATGGCCTGCGCATTACCGGCCTTTGCCAGTTTATCCAGTTCCTGATAGGCCGCAGTAAAATTTTTAGCCTGAACCAGCGCTTCGATTTTTGCAAAAACAGGATCAATGCCTGTCTCGGGTGCATCCGCTGCAAAGCTGCCGGCAGCAGACAGGGAAAGCAGTGTCGCGAGTAGAATTTTTTTCATACAGTGTTCTTACCTTGTTGTAACGTCAGCATTATTCCATTGATGCAGATCGGAAAAATATTTTAAGCCCTTTCAATCTTAATTTGAATGTTGTGAATGTAAATAGGGCAATTGTATGGGATGCTGTATTTATGTCATATTTTTATTAAATAAAGTGGATGAAAAATTATGTCTGATGACATCCGCAGGGTCAGCATACAGGCGCGTGCGAGTGGTGCAAATCCGTATTATTTTACCGCATTCAAAAGCCGTTCAATGTCGCTGGCACTGCGTGCCCCTGAAATACGACTGCCATCGCTGAGGAAAAATGTCGGTGTGCCGCTGATCTGCAGTTGATTGGCCAGCTGGATGTTCTTTTCAACCGGTGTGGTGCAGTCCGCAGTTTTTTTCGGTTTTTTCTGATGGATCAGATAATCCTGCCAGCTTTGATACGGATCCTTTGAACACCAAACCTGACGGGCCACATTGGCTGCATTGGGATGTAATCCGGTGATTGGGTATAAAAACAGATAAATGGTGACATTCTCAACTTTCGCCAATTCCTTTTCCAGTTTCTGACAGTATGGACAATCCGGATCACTGAACAGATATAACACCCGTTCCCCCTTGCCTTTAACATGTTTGATGGCCTGATCCAACGGCAGGGTTTTGACATCAATGCGCTTTAAGATCTGTTCACGTTGTTCGGTAATATTTTTCTGTCCTTTGACGTCAATCAGATTCCCCACAAGAAAATATTTGGCTGTTTCATCGGTATAGACAATTCGTCCTCCCATATAGACTTCGTAAATGTCCTTAAATGGTGATGGATTGACTGATTTCACCGGAATTTCAGGATACTGCGCCTTGAGGTTCTGTTGCAGGGTTTTGATATCTGCATGTGCTGTGGCAGTGAAGCCGATTATACTGAAGAGCAGGGCGGTCAAACGGATTTTCATGGACAATACTCAAAAAATACTGCTTTTATCCTGCTGGAAATCGGATGCCGGATATAGCTCAGTCGTGTAACTTTTCAGATTTTTTCCGATAAGATTGAGCGTTGATATATGTGTCCTGGATGTTCTGACAACGCTGACAGCATATATAAGGTCATTATCATATCAAACATCCTCTCTAAATCTCCTCCCACCTTTAACCGGTCTGTCGTCAGACCTTGTGACCGGTGGGGCGTGTAACAGTGGGCTGGAAATGAGCTAAAAGTACGATGGGAATGGTCATTGAGATTATTTACCTGAGATTTTTGAAAGCGCTGTTTGTGTGACGGTAGCGGGAACACGTGCCAGGAAGTAATAAAATGATGAACCCAGCAGTGCGCCAATAAACCAGTTAAACGGTGCCAGATGCTGCAGGGCAGGGACCAGGGTAAACACCAGACCGATGACGACTGCAGGCAGTAACGCAGCAATGGCTTTGGGATTAAAGCCACCTTTATACCAGTATTGTCCTCCGGGCTGATCATTGAACAGATCATCCACAAGCACCTGCTGTTTTTTAATGAAATAAAAATCTGCAATTAAAATGCCGAACAGCGGGCCGATAAAAGCAGCAAGTACATCCAGGGTGTAATGGATCAGTTCAGGAGAGTGAAACAGATTCCAGGGGGTGATCAGCACAGAACCTACGGCAGCGATCATACCGCCGGTTCTGAAACTGATTTTCCGTGGAAAAATATTGGAGAAATCAAAACCGGCGGATACAAAATTGGCGACAATATTAATGCCGATGGTTGCTGTCAATACGGTCAGCAGGCCGAGAATCACCACAACAGTATGATCAATCATGGCCACCGTTTCCAGTGGATCGGTCACCATTTTTCCATACAGGCTATAGGTACCGGACACAGTGACCACGGTAATCAGTGAAAAGAAAATAAAATTAAAGGGCAATCCCCATAAGTTGCCTTTTTTAACCTGTTGCATGGATTTTCCATAACGGGAAAAGTCACCAAAATTTAATAATGGGCCTGAGAAATAGGAAACCACCAGTGCAATGGCAATCATCAGCTGACCGAACTGTTCTGTTGCGCTCAGTTGTTTCTGACTTAAATTAAAGGAAATATTATGCCATCCCACCTGACTGACCAGCCAGGCGGCCAGAGCGAACATTACCACGTAAACCATGGGGCCGGCCCAGTCAATAAAGACTCTAATGGCCTGCATGCCTTTCCAGAACACCAGTGCCTGTAAGATCCACATGAACACGAAGCATATCCAGCCAATTGCAGAAAGGCCGGCAAAGCTGGACTGTGTCAGCGGCGCAAGCTCAGGAAAGAATTTCAGCAACATCAGCATCAGTGCATTTGACGCAAGCCAGGTCTGAATTCCGTACCAGGACAGGGCAATTAACCCCCGGATCAGTGCCGGAATTCTGGCGCCATAAACACCGAATGCCTGGCGGGCAATGACGGCATAGGGCACACCACTGAGCTGACTGGGTCTGGCCACTAAATTGGCACAGAGCTGAACAATGACAATGCCGATGATCAGTGCGGCAAATACCTGCCAGCTGGCCAGTCCAAGGGCAAATAGACTGGCGGCCACTACATAACCACCGATACTGTGTACGTCTGACATCCAGAAGGAAAAAATGTTGTACCAGGACCAGTTTTGCCGGGATGGTGCAAGATCGGCATTGGTCAGTTTTGGGCTATAATTTTTGTTCTGCATGGCAATTCCCTGGGTGAGCGCTTGTTATGTTTTGAGCAGGAATTGTGCCAATTGGTGATTTTTAAATTTAACTTATTGAAATGTATTGATTGATTCTTTCATGGACATAAAGTGGTTTAATCCTTGCAGGGTGAATGACCATGATGGGTTGTTATTTTTATATTTTTAAAAACTGATTAGAAAACAAAACAGTGGAGTTGTTATGACCATCAGAATACAGGTAATTAATCCCAATACCAGTCAGCAGATGACGTCTTCAATTGGTGCAGTGGCTCAAGATGTTGCAGCAGCGGACACGGAAATTATCACTGTATGCCCACAGCATGGTGTGGCGTCCATTGAAGGGCATTATGATGAGGCGATTTCAGCCGCAGGAGTACTGCAACTGGTGCAGCAGGGAAAACAGCAGCAGGTGGATGGTCATATTATTGCCTGTTTTGGAGATCCGGCATTGCATGCTGCACGTGAAGTTGCAGACGCTCCAGTGATTGGAATTGCAGAAGCGGCTTTTCATATGGCCAGCCTGGTGGCAACGAAATTTTCCATTGTCACCACGTTGCCACGGACCCGCATTATTGCAGAACATCTGCTACAGCAATACGGTTTTGACAGGCATTGTGCCCAAATCCGTTGTATCGACCTGCCTGTACTGGCGCTGGAGAGTGAACGGGAGTTTGCTTACATCAGATTGCTGGAAAACTGCCATCAGGCCCGTGAGCAGGACGGAATCGGGGCGATTGTGCTGGGTTGTGGTGGTATGGCTGACATGGCAGAAGAAGTCAGCCGGGAGTTGAATATTCCAGTGATTGATGGGGTGCGTGCGGCGGTAAAACTGATTGAAGGCTTGCATGGTATGGGGTTAAAAACCAGTAAATGGGGTGATTATGCCTATCCGACGCAGAAGTAAAGAAGAACACCCTTCAAGTTAGACGAATTCGTGTCTAACTTTCGGGTGCAATTCACGAGAGACTTTAGACTATAATAGTTCAACATAAATTTACTGTGGTCTGGCTACATCACCATTCAGGCCTGCCGGTAGATCCAGTACCTGAACATTCAGATCAAATAAATTGGCCGGACGGGCAATGACCAGGCCATACCAGCCATTCACCACGTTAATGCTATTGACCACTTCAATGCCATCCACCAGTGTTTCTCCGGCTGCAGGCGCAGCCCCTTCACCGGATACCAGCTGTAGCCATTGTTTCGGTTTGGCCTTGAACCACAGGCGGGCAATAATTTCCTGACCGATATAGCAGCCCTTGTCATAGTGCACACCTTCACGCTGGTGTAAACGTAACTCCTGAGGCTGGAACTTTTCTGCGGTGATTGCACTGATCCAGGCCTGCCCGGATCGGATTGCCTGTTGCTGCCATGCAATGACATCTGTTTCAGTGGTATCAAAATCAGTTGTATCCGCATGAATGACGGGGAATACCTGAGCATCCTGCGTCAGTTGCATTTTTGAAAATGCCCCGTACTTTCGGATATGTGCGGCAAAATCATCGGCCTGATCCTGAGTGGTCACAATGACAAAGCTTTCCGCATTCAGTTTTTTCAGCCATAGACCAAATTGAATCCGGCCCTTTAAATTACAGATGGCAGTATAGCGTGTGACGTTTTCAGCCAGTGCTTCAGCATTCAGGGTGACCTGACCCTGCAGGAATTTCTGTGCATCCACACCATTTAAAGTGAAAGAAGAAAAAGCTAAATCGCTCATGGGATGATCTCAAAGCCGGTATTCAGGACAAAATATTGCTGTCTATTTTGCGCCATTTTGTAAAAAAAATCAGCTTTGGCACAAAAAAGCTGAAATATATGTAAATGGATGTTTCTTAAATCCCTATTTTTATGCCTAAGATAATGAAATATAAAACATTTGGGAAATGGGCTTGCAGCAGCGTACAATGCCAGGGATAAAGATTGCATGCAATCGACAGGAAACACGCAGTCCCGATGATTTAAACGCAGGTACGCTATGAATAACAATTACCGTAAACCACTAAAATCCACCCAGCTCGAATACTTTGACGTGCGTCAGGCCGTTGAAGACATCCAGCCAGGCGCATATGCGAAACTTCCCTATACTTCAAAAGTACTGGCGGAACAGCTGGTACGCCGTTGTGATCCTGCCATTTTAGTACAGTCTCTGAAACAACTGATTGAGCGTAAGCAGGACCATGATTTTCCCTGGTATCCGGCACGTGTGGTATGCCATGACATTCTGGGGCAGACTGCACTGGTTGACCTGGCCGGTTTGCGTGATGCCATTGCAGATCAGGGTGGGGATCCGGCCAAAGTGAACCCGGTGGTTCCAACCCAGCTGATTGTTGACCACTCGCTGGCGGTGGAATATGGCGGCTTTGACCCGGATGCCTTTGCAAAGAACCGTGCGGTGGAAGACCGTCGCAATGAAGACCGTTTCCATTTTATTGAGTGGACCAAAACAGCATTTGAAAATGTCGATGTGATTCCGGCCGGGAATGGCATTATGCATCAGATTAATCTGGAAAAAATGTCACCGGTGATTCAGAACCGTGATGGCCTGGCTTTCCCTGATACCTGTGTGGGAACCGACTCGCATACGCCGCATACCGATGCACTCGGTGTTATTTCAATTGGAGTCGGTGGGCTTGAAGCTGAAAATGTCATGCTGGGCCGTGCGTCCTGGATGCGACTGCCGGACATGATTGGTGTGGAACTGGTGGGTCAGCGTCAGGCAGGTATTACGGCAACCGATATTGTGCTGGCTTTAACTGAGTTCCTGCGTAAGGAACGTGTGGTGGGTGCATATCTGGAGTTCTTTGGTGAAGGTGCAGACACCATGTCTATTGGTGACCGGGCCACCATTTCCAATATGACACCGGAATATGGTGCAACTGCGGCCATGTTCTATATTGATCAGAATACCATTGACTACTTGACCCTGACCGGGCGTGAAGCAGATCAGATCAGCCTGGTTGAGACTTATGCGAAGGAAACTGGTCTGTGGGCCTCTGACATGACGCAGGCTGATTACCCACGTGTTCTTCGTTTTGATCTGTCCACGGTGACCCGGAATATTGCCGGTCCATCCAACCCGCATGCACGGGTCTCTACGGCTGATCTTAAAGAAAAAGGCATTGCCGGTGTGGTGGAACAGCGCATGGATGGCTTAATGCCGGATGGCGCCATCATTATTGCGGCCATCACGTCCTGTACCAATACTTCTAACCCACGCAATACAGTGGCGGCTGGTTTACTGGCACGTAAGGCCAATGAACTGGGTCTAACCCGTCAACCCTGGGTGAAATCATCTTTTGCACCAGGCTCCAAGGCTGCGGCTTTATATCTTGAAGAAGCGGGTGTCATGAAGGATCTGGAAAAACTGGGTTTTGGTATCGTGGCTTATGCCTGTACCACCTGTAACGGCATGTCCGGTGCGCTGGATCAGGACATTCAACAGGAAATCATTGACCGTGACCTGTATGCAACTGCGGTACTTTCAGGGAACCGTAATTTTGATGGTCGTATCCATCCCTATGCCAAACAGGCATTCCTGGCGTCTCCACCACTGGTGGTTGCCTACGCCATTGCCGGAACCATCCGTTTTGATATCGAAAAAGATGCTTTAGGGCATGACCAATCCGGTCAGCCGATTTACCTGAAGGACATCTGGCCATCTGATGCTGAAATTGATGCCCTGGTAAAAGAGGCGGTGAAGCCTGAACAGTTCCGCCAGGTCTATATCCCAATGTTTGACCTGGGGGAATCGGAAAAATCCGAGAGCCCATTGTATGACTGGCGTCCACAGAGTACCTATATCCGCCGTCCGCCGTATTGGGAAGGTGCTTTAGCTGCACCACGGACCCTGGCCAATATGCGTCCACTGGCGATTCTGGGGGATAACATTACCACTGATCATTTATCGCCGTCCAATGCGATTCTGCTGGATTCAGCTGCAGGTGAGTACCTGCATAAGATGGGCGTACCTGAGGAAGATTTTAACTCCTATGCAACACACCGTGGTGATCATCTGACGGCCCAGCGTGCGACATTTGCCAACCCGAAATTGTTCAATGAAATGGTGCGTCGTTCTGACGGCACGGTTAAGCAGGGTTCCAGAGCACGTGTAGAGCCAGAAGGCGAAGTGATGCGGATGTGGGAAGCGATTGAAACCTATATGAACCGTAAACAGCCACTGATTATTGTTGCAGGCGCGGATTATGGCCAGGGGTCCAGCCGTGACTGGGCCGCCAAAGGCGTACGTCTGGCCGGGGTGGAAGCCATTGTCGCAGAAGGTTTTGAGCGGATTCACCGGACCAATCTGGTGGGGATGGGCGTTTTACCGCTTGAATTTAAGGCTGGGGTAAACCGCAATACCTTAAAACTGGATGGAACTGAAACCTACAGTGTCATTGGTAATATTGCACCACGTTCCGACCTGACCCTGGTGATTGAGCATTCAACGGCAGAAGGCAAGGAGGAAATCATTGAAGTGCCTGTGACCTGTCGTCTGGATACTGAAGAAGAAGTGTCTGTATACGAAGCGGGTGGAGTTCTGCAACGGTTTGCACAGGACTTTTTGCAAGGGCAGGTGGTCTGAATACTCAAAGCTGAATTGATCGTAATTATATTGCAAAAGCTCTATCTTGATGGTGGAGCTTTTTTGTTACTGGAGTCGGTGTAAGTGAATAAAAAAATTAGAAAAATAGGGTGTCACGGCAGAGTCATCCGAAAATTGCAGCGACTAAACAATTGGATGTGTCAGGTGGTGATGCATGGCGTCAAATCATAAAGTTGCAGACTAAACTGGCATTAAGGATGTGCAGTTTCGCTATGCCAATCGGCTGGAAATAGTGAATTTGAGAGCATCAGCTGGTACAACAGGAGGCTCACATGACAATGCTTTGGCTAAAACAGTGAATGGCTTGTATGAATATGAAATGGAGGTCATTGAATATTTAAAATCAGACTGATCAGGTTCAGCTGATGTTGAATTGACAGCATTACACCGGGTAGGGTGGATTGGTTCAATAAAAAACGATTACACAGTGCAACTGGATATGTCTCGCTTTTTCAATTTGGAGCAATGTACTATGCTAGGATTGAACCGTCAGGCTTGGTCGCCTGACTTAAATAAACTGTCTCCGATATAATCGGTACGGTTCAATACATTCCACGCCATTATTACTATAAATTTGCAAAATTAAATATAGCAGGAAAATCAAATGAATAAAGTAAAAGTTATAATAGCACTCGTTACAAGCAGCCTGGTTACGTTTGCTATAGCTGCAACAACCCTGTCACCCAACCAGAATAACCAGAGTGGTATTATTCCTGGTGGTTATGATGATCTTATATTTAGTGTTTCTAATGGCAATTGGGTAAAAACTATTTCTTTACCGGATACTGCAAAAGAAGATGCCCTGTTAACCCTGAGTTCAAGAGCAGGCTATGACAGTGAATTTGATTTAAGCAATATAAGAATCAACAAAACAGGCTATCTTCCGCTAAAGGCTGGTAATACATATCAATTTAAATTCCATAACGGCAAGTGGGAGTTTTACGTATCTGAATCAAATAGTCTGAACCCAAAAAAAACTGGAAGTACAATCCCGGCATTTGAAGAATCTTTCACGAAATATACAATCGATGATACGGCCTGGACTGATATTGTTCATTTGCCACAAACTGCTAAAGATGGACAACTCATTGTTATAGAGTCAAAGGCTTCAGCAGCAACAAAAATTGATTCACAATACACATTATTCCCCAGTACCTTAACTTTGCATAAAAATGACCTCTATATATTCCAATACAATCTAGAACTAAATAAATGGGTGCCCTTCTCAACACCTACTCGCATATTCAATGTTCAGGGTGACACAGCGACCTTCAACCAGAAACTACAAAACTTAACCGCGCCTAAAACAGAAATTCGCTTTGCAGATGGGGCATGGATTCCTTCATTAAAACTACCACAGTCCGCCAATGATAGAGATCGTCTGATTATTACTTCCTCAGCAACCTGGCAATCTACTATTGAAAATGAAAATACCGATACTACTGCTACAATGAAATTGAACTCAGGTGATCGATATGAATTTATTTATATTGCAGATAAGGCTCAATGGATTTTAATTTCTTCCCCTAAAACAGTATTGACTGCAAAAAAAGCGGCTCAGGGCTTTACATTCAAAACCCCTATTGTCGAAATCATAGCTGATAATACAGAATGGGTATCAACGATTAACCTACCAAATATAGCTCAGTCAGGTGATAAAGTAATTTTATCCAATTCTGCTGACACGGCATTTAAAATCACAGGGAATAATATAGCGGCGACGCTAAACAAAGGAGATAAGATTCGTTTTGTATTCAAAAACAACGTATGGAATATCGATAGTCATCAAATTGATTTATTGATCGTCAATAGTCCTGTTGTAAATGAAAAACTTGGTGCAACAGCTGCAAAGATAAGAGCGCGTGAGGCTCTGCGATTGACGAATGAAGCGTTAGAGAATTCCCAGGCCAGAGCTTATTTCAGGGAAGTCGGCTATTTTGGATTATCGCATTCCAGGTACAACTTTAGGTGATGCAATAAACTTAGGTCGATCAGACGATATTGTGCAAGCAGAAAGAACCCGAACAGGTGCTGATGCAGTGTATACATTTACAGATCATACGGGTTGTGGGTTGGCATACATAAACACAAAACCAAATAAAAACAATATGATAGGTTCGGAAAACTACGGATGTGGTATCACAGCCATGCGACATGAGCTGGGACACAATATGGGAATGGGTCATGGGCAGTCAGAAAGAACTTCTGGCTACCATCGGGGTTTTACCCATCCATTAGGCAGTACAATCATGGCCGGTAATAGTATTGGTCTTTACTCCAGTCCCAATCATTATAGTCCAGAATATGGCGTTCGTTTAGGAGAAGCCGAAAAATATGATGGGTTGAGAATAATTAATGAAAATGCAGAAACGGTTTCTAAATTTTTAGTTGCGGTTAAATAAATATGAAAAAACAGACATACATTGTTATTTTTGTCGTGTCATTGATTGCTCTTTTGGTTTGGCTGATGCCAAACCAAAAGAAAGTCCAGGATAAAGCAGAAGCGAATACAGTTAGAAAAGAAATTGAGCTTAAATATCTATCACAACAAGTATCGACCCTGCATTTCACAGAAGCGGAGGTGCAGGCAAGGGTTCAAAAAAGTACGGCCAGGCGTAAACTTGTAAACCTGGATGAAAATAAATTACGTCAAGGCATCTCAGAAAAGGAGATGTTTTATACAAGTGATGTAAATAGGGTGACTAAACATAATCCGATAGAACTTAGTGAAGCACAAAAAAATGATGGGCGTATCTTTTTAGGTAATAATATTTATACACTGGAGGGAAAAACTATTGGCGACCGAGTTGGATTTACTGTTCCAGCATATGGATTAAAACGAGAAGCAATTATTGAAAAAATTGATGTAGATCTTGATGATGATATTGTCAGTTGGTCTGGGCACCTGGAAGGTGGTGATAAAAATAATGAAACTTTCCATATCACTCAAACTGTTAAAGATAATTTCACAATAGGAACGATTAATTCCGAAGGTCGAACATATGCAATGCTGATGAAAAATGGATATGGATGGATAAATAATGTAGAAAACGAATCTGCTGCAATTTTAGCAGGAGAAGGTCACCATGATCATTAGATTGAATATGTTGTTTTGTGTATAACTCCGGGAGAAAAGTTATCTTCCCATAAATAACCGAAGTTAAAAGTAGGGGTTAAGCAGCCATCAGAGGGTGGCCTTCCTTTGTTTGCCTGGCGTGGTCTTTCATGGTTGTAATGCCAGTACGAAGTGTTTCAGGAGTACAACCAATCTTAGAAGCAATTGCTGTGATTGCGGCCCAGGTAGAAGGGTAATCTTTTTCAGATTCAAGAACCAGGCGAACAGTTCTTTCTTTGATTTCAGGGGTATATGTTGGTTTTTTCATCGCGACATTCTCTTGGGAAAATTAGTCTCCGACAATCTCGGTACGGTTCAGTCGGGATTGACTGATCAGCGTACTGCCTGTGTGATAAGGGCGATTTATGCTACATATATTATAGCCGTTGAATACAGCGAAATCCTATATGACTGGTTGATGTATCGACTGCTTGAGGTTGTCGCGCTGCAGGTCGATAACGACGACAATAGTTTGCTGCACATAAATGAGAACCACCTTTTACCACCATACGAGCAACATTTGGTTGTTGTGGATCATAGCTTTGTTTTTCAGCTATATTACGTGGGTTTTTGGGAGTACAACACGTTTTACCCGTATGAGCAGTATGCGTATTTTGATAAAAATCACTGGTCCATTCCCATACATTCCCAATCAAATCATAAATTCCAAGTGCATTGGCAGGAAATGTTCTAACCGGAGATGTATATGCATAATTCCCCAATGTTAAACGCTCATAGGGAAATTCTCCATACCAGATATTAGCTAATTGTTTGCCCTCCGGAGTCAGCTCACTTCCCCAGGCAAATTCTTCAGGTACTTCAACACCACCAATAGCAGCAAACTCCCACTCAGCCTCACTTGGTAATACTTTCCCTGCCCATGAAGCATAGGCTAATGCATCAGTATAGCCAATATGCACCACAGGATGCTTTTCTAACCCTTCTAAAGTGCTTCCTTTTCCATAAGGAGATTGCCAATATGCACCAAACTCAAAACCCCACCATGCGGAAAAATCATTAAGTGTTACCTGGTGTTGCGGAGATTTAAAAATAACTGATCCTGCCTTTAACATCTCAGGAGGAGCATGAGGATAATCTTCGGCTTTGGGTGCGAACTCAGCGAAGGTGATGTATCCTGTTTCCACTACAAATTGGGCAAACTGCTCATTGGTTACTGGCGTTTCATCCATCCAGAAACCATCGACGCGAACCCGATGTGCTGGCGATTCTTCAGGGTAATGATGGTTGGATCCCATTATAAATTCACCGCCAGGAACCCATACCATATGGTTTGGTGATGGTGTTCTCCGAGAAAGATGATGGGGAATTTCCCTTTTATTTTGTTGAGCCATGGTTAGTTCTTCGTGTTAAATATCATATTTTTAATAAACTTTCCGCAGGAAAGCAATTAAGTTTCTATTTGTAAGGGGAAATTAAACAATTATACAAATTGTCTAATTTTATAGTGGTTTTTTTCGATAATCAGACGTATTTTCCTGAATAGTTGATAATAAATTATCCAGCTCTTTAAGACGAAGCTCATTTTTTTCAGCAAGATTAGTCTGTTCTCCTGGATCTTCATCTAAATTATAAAGTTTGTTCTGATTCGAATATCCAGTTTCTACACCGGCCACAAATGACCGCTTATTGCTACTGGGTGGAATTAATTTCCAATTGTTTTGACGAATTGCCAGTCCTTGTGCATCAAGTACAACACTACTGCGTCCTGTATTTTTTATACCTGTAAATGCATCCCATAAATTAATACTATCCTGAGGTACACCAGATGTCAGACTCCCGACTGGTAATGTTTGTTTTGTTGCTGCGGCAATAGAGGCGACAAAATCCACCTGGCTGACAATCGCATGACTCACTTTACCCTGCGGAATTCCACCTTTTGGCCAGCTGATAATTAATGGAATACGTGTTCCTGCTTCAAATTGGCTGTATTTACCTCCTCTTAACGGACCTGTTGGATTTTTCCCCCCATAAAAGCTGACGGCTTGGTCCGTATAGCCATCATCCAATACAGAACCATTATCACTGGTAAAAATAATAATGGTGTTATCTAATACTTTATGATCAGCCAGAATTTGTTTAATTTGTCCTACAGTCCAATCTAAACGCAGTAGCGAATCACCGCGTGCACCATAGCCGGATTTACCAGCAAAACGCTCATCCACTAAACGTGGTACATGAACATCTTGACTGCTAAATCCTAAAAAGAAAGGTTTAGACTTATTATTTTGGATAAAGTCATTGGATTTCTGTAGAAAATTATCGGTCATAGTGTCGTCACTCCACCGCGCACTATTCCCTCCAGTCATATAACCAATGCGTGGAACACCATTAATAACCGTGCCCTTATGACCTGAGTCACTTGGTAATTGCCGAAGCTGATTTGTTTTTCCTTGCTCAATATAATCCTGATAATCTAAAGTGTCCCCGCGTAGCCGACTTTTGTAGCTGATCGTGATTGGATCATTCGCATCCAAATTGGCCACTTGATGATTTTCGACATAGACAGTGGGAACACGATCATTGGTTGAAGGCATGATATAGGCATAGTCGAACCCAACCTCTAATGGTCCAGGCGATAAAAAGCCATTCCATTGAGGCCCCTCTTCTTTTGTGCCTAAACCTAAATGCCATTTACCCACAATTCCTGTAGTATATCCCGCTTTCTTTAATAAAGAAGGAAGCGTTGTGGTATGAGGCTGAATAATAGCAGAAGCCTCCCCACTGGCGACATTTGTCCCAGCCTGTCGCCAGGCATAAGTCCCTGTAAGCAATGAAAAGCGCGACGCGGTACAGGTCGCAGCCGTCGCATAGGCATCTGTAAATCTTACACCTTCTTCAGCTAAAGTGTCTAAGTTAGGTGTGGGAATATTTTGCTTACTGTTATAACTTCCCAACTCTCCATAACCCAGATCATCAACTAAAATCAAAACAATATTTGGCTTGTTTTCTACTAATGAAATTGATTTTTCAGGATTCGCTAATGAGATTAATTTTGCCTTAGGGGTTACTGCAAATGAATCATCGTTATTTCCACATCCAGCACTGAAGATGCTCACTGAAAGTAATGATCCAAAAATAAGTTGCTGATTGAATGATTTTGTATAAGGCAGGAGTTGCATCCTATATGTCTCATGATACTAAGAGCATCAAAAGTATCAAACAGGGAATAACGTTCCAAATAATAAATATTAATAAATATATATGTAATCGATAATTTTAAAATCAACAAATTAAAGCTCTTGCAAAAGCCAGAATTTGCATTAAGAGCTACATTTCCTTAAATCTGATATTCAGAGCCTCACAGATGGAAATATTCTGCTGACTGATAATAATCCTGACTTTCCGGCTCAACTCTTCTGAATATATTTTTAGCATCCGATTGAATAGCCACTAAGAATCTAGATACACGCCAGCTTCATTTCATAAAACGTCTCGAAGTCCTTTGGCGACCGCTGGTCGTTAGCACCATGGCGACGTTTCACGTTGTAGAACATCTCAATATACTCAAATATATCTGATCTAGCTTCAGCACGCGTTGAATATATTTTCCGTTTAACTCTTTCTCGTTTCAGTAATTGGAAAAAGCTCTCTGCCACAGCATTATCGTGACAGTTGCCGCGACGGCTCATGCTGCTTTCCAAACCATGTTGCTTCAGAAAGGCTTGCCATTCATGACTGGTATATTGGCTACCTTGGTCAGAGTGAACCAATACTTTATTTGTTGGCGATCTACGCCAAACTGCCATCAATAAAGCATCAAGAACTAGCTCTTTAGTGATCATTGGTTTCATAGACCAGCCAACGACTAACCTTGAGAAAAGGTCAATCACAACAGCTAAATACAGCCAGCCTTCATGAGTACGGATATAAGTGATATCTGTTGCCCATGCTTGATTTGGCTGTGCAGGATTAAACTGCCGATCTAATGTATTGGCTTGAACAATAGGTTGATAGCCCTTTGAATATCCTGGTTTTCGATAGCCACGTTGGGATTTCAAGCCTTCCTGTCGCATCAGTCGATGTACACGATTAACTCCACAAGGCTCACCAATATCACGCAAGTCACAGAAAATCTTGCGATAGCCATATACACCGCCTGACTCTAACCAAAACTGTTTAATCAGGCCTGACAGTTGTTTGCTACGTTTGGCTGTAGCACTCAAAGGTTGTTTCAACCATGCATAATAGCCACTGGGATGAACCTCCAGTACCGAGCACATTCTATAAATTGACCAGACCTGCTGGTGATCCTTGATAAAGGCGTACCTCATTTTGACTGGCTGGCGAAGTACGCCGCGGCCTTTTTTAAGATATCACGCTCTTCTGTAACTCGTTGCAGCTCTTTCTTTAATCGAGCCAACTCTTTGGTTTGATCTTCAAGAGCAGTAGCTTGGGGTGTTTTAGGAAAGTATTTCTTAACCCAAGCATAAACACTATGGGTCGTTGTGCCTAATCTTCCCGCAACCTCTGCAACACTGTAGCCTTTCTCAATGACTTGCTGCGCTGCTGCAATCTTGAACTCTTCGGTAAATCGTTTGCCACTCATAAAAACACCTCTTAATTAGCTATTTTATCTAACTATTCGGTATCGACAAACTTAGTGGCTATTCAGATAGGCAATTTAAAGGGGTTTATCTATGGTGGTTCAAAAAGTGCATCTGGCTATACCTGTGAAGCCATTTCTTTAATAATGTGAATTTTTCATAAAATTACTTACTATAACCCCTGATTTTTCATGTGTTTTAACTGCATGAAAACCATAACAATGCTATATTTCAGCCTGATACTTTATATTTACCGGGTTTTTTATCTTCTGAGGTTTTTTATGTCCCTGCCAGATTGTCCGGAATGTCAGTCCGAATATACGTATGAAGATGGTGAGCTGCTGATTTGTCCGGAATGTGCTCATGAATGGAAGGAAGGGGAGCAGACCGCCGCTGAAGAACAGCATGTGATTCAGGATGCTGTCGGTAATGTTCTGAGCGATGGTGACACGGTGACGGTTATTAAGGATCTGAAAATAAAAGGTTCTTCATCTGTGGTGAAAGTGGGAACCAAAGTAAAAAGCATTCGTTTATTGCCGGATGCCAGTGACGGCCATGATATTGACTGTAAAATTGAGGGTATTGGCGCCATGAAGCTGAAATCTGAGTTTGTAAAAAAAGCTTAGCAAGTTTTTAGTCATTTTAATGAAAGCGATGATGGCTGGAGCAAACCGGCAGTATGCCTGGTTGCTCCGCCGTTGATTGACCCTTTTAATCGGATAAAGCTGCCATTCTGGCACGGGCCATATGCAGTTTTTTGTAGCTGTCAATGAGACGCAGATGCCGATCAAGCCCTTCCAGTTTCATGCTGGTCGGTGTCAGTCCGAAGAAACGGACATTACCATCTACAGACCCCATGACAGCGTCCATGCGTTCGTTGCCAAACATGCGGCGGAAATTGATTTCATAATCACTCAGTTGCAGTTCATCGTCCAATAGCACGTCCAGCACCACATTCAGGCACTGATAAAACAGGCCACGTTCAACTGTGTTGGTGTTGTATTGAAGGAAAGCTTCCACCAGCTCCTTCGCTTCTTCAAACTGTTGCAGGGCCATATAAATCAGCAGTTTTAATTCCAGGATTGTGAGCTGGCCCCACACGGTATTGTCATCAAACTCAATGCCGATCAGGGTTTTAATTTCGGTATAATCGTCCAGTTCACAGTCTTCCAGCCGTTCTGCCAGCGCTTCAAGTGCGGCGTCATCCAGCCGGTGCAGATTCAGGATATCTTCACGGAATGTCAGGGCTTTATTGGTATTATCCCAGATTAAATCTTCCACCAGATAAACTTCTGAATAACCCGGCACCAGAATACGACAGGCGGTTGCACCTAAATGCGTATACACAGCCATGTACACGTCCTTATCCATCTCCTTAAGGATGTTAAACAGGGTTGCAGCTTCTTCTGCATTGGCATTTTCACCCTGAGCGCTAAAATCCCATTCAACAAAATCAAAATCAGCACGGGCACTGAAAAAGCGCCATGACACCACACCGCTGGAATCAATAAAGTGTTCAACAAAGTTATTTGGCTCAGTGACGGCATTGCTGCTGAAGGTTGGCTGTGGTAAATCATTCAGACCTTCAAAGCTGCGCCCCTGCAGCAATTCGGTCAGGCTGCGTTCCAGGGCGATTTCAAGGCTTGGGTGTGCTCCGAATGAAGCAAATACGCCACCGGTACGTGGGTTCATTAAGGTGACACACATGACCGGGTATTTCCCGCCCAGTGAGGCATCCTTGACCAGTACCGAAAAACCCTGTTCCTCAAGGCCCTGAATGCCTGCCACAATACCCGGATATTTCGCCAGTACTTCCTGTGGAACATCAGGCAGAGCCATTTCAGCTTCAATAATTTCCCGTTTCACTGCACGTTCAAAAATTTCGGACAAACACTGTACCTGAGCTTCAGCCAGGGTGTTACCTGCACTCATGCCGTTACTTAAATACAGGTTTTCAATTAAATTCGACGGGAAATAAACAATTTCACCATCCGACTGACGGACAAAGGGCAGGGAGCAGATTCCCCGTTCGGTATTGCCCGAATTGGTATCATATAAATGTGAGCCGAGCAGTTCATCTTCCGGGTCATAAATGCTCAGGCAGTATTCATCAAGAAGTTCTTTCGGAAGCTCATCATTCGGGCCTGGCTGAAACCATTTTTCATCCGGGTAATGCACAAACTCAGCCTGGGCGATCTCTTCACCCCAGAATTGATCGTTATAGAAGAAATTACAGTTTAAACGTTCGATGAATTCACCCAGTGCCGAAGCCAGCGCGCTTTCCTTGCTCGAGCCCTTACCGTTGGTAAAGCACATCGGAGATTGTGCATCACGAATATGCAGAGACCACACGTTCGGCACAATGTTACGCCATGAGGCGATTTCAATCTTCATGCCAAGACCCGCCAGAATGCCGGAGATATTGGCAATGGTTTCTTCCAGTGGCAGGTCCTTACCCGGGATACAGGTTTTGCTTTCTGCAGTCAGAGCTGGCATCAGTAAGGCCTGTGCATCGGCATCAATGCTTTCAACATCTTCAATCACAAAATCCGGGCCGGTCTGCACCACTTTCTTGACTGTACAACGGTCAATCGAGCGCAAAATCCCCTGACGGTCCTTATCGGAAATATCAGCCGGTAACTCAATCTGTATCTTAAAAATCTGTTTATAGCGATTTTCCGGATCAACAATATTGTTCTGAGACAGGCGGATATGTTCGGTGGAAATATTACGGGCCTGGCAATATACCTTGACAAAGTAGGCCGCACACAACGCCGATGACGCCAGAAAGTAGTCGAATGGCCCCGGTGCCGAACCATCTCCCTTGTAGCGGATGGGCTGATCAGCAATGACAGTGAAGTCATCAAACTTCGCTTCAAGCCGAAGATTGTCGAGATAATTGACTTTGATTTCCATGCGGGCACCTGATTATTCCTATGGATCCATGCGAAATACATAAGAATTTGAATATTGAAATGCAACCTGAATCGGGGTTGAATGAGTCTGATTCTACCGTGAATTACGGATAAGACGCTGACTTTAAAAAAGTAATGGTCACTGAATATCGTTCAGTGAGCCCTGTTGAGCGGTTAATTCTGTCAACAGGCATACACTATATAGGCCGCATTTTACAGAATTATTGGTGTGCGTTGATGACTTTTGTCTGCCTTTCCGGTTGATTTATGAGAAATACTGAAAACAGACAGCTGTCATGGTTTTAGCTGTGATTGATCGCAGAAAGAATATTCAGGATAAAAGAATATTCAGGATATATGGCTGAATAAATTGCAGAGAAAGCTGAGTGAGCAAGATATCAATATGTAATAACATTGTAAAACATCGGCTTAAGTGATTGTTTGATGCCGAAAGAAAAGATCCTGAACTGAGTATTTGCTTAAAAATTTCAGAAAATAACACAGCTGATGCTTTGGGATGTTATAAAACCTTAATTCTGTTATTGGACCAGAACATGAAAATCTACGTGACCAGCGTCCTTGTGGACGATCAGGAAAAAGCCCTGGACTTTTATACCCGGAAACTGGGGTTCCAGAAAAAACATGATGTTCCAGTCGGTGAATATCGCTGGTTAACGGTTGTTTCACCGGAACAACCTGGTGGGGTGGAACTGTTGCTGGAGCCGGATGTACATCACGCTGCAAAGCCTTTTAAAGCGGCAATGAAGGCAGACAAAATTCCATGGACTTCCTTTCAGGTGGACAATATTGAACAGGAATATGAACGGTTGAAGGCACTGGATGTGGAGTTTACTCAACCCCCCATGCCGGCCGGAAATGTTAAGATTGCTGTGTTTGATGACAGCTGTGGCAATCTGATTCAGATCATGCAATTGTCTGAACAGGAATAAAAATGCTGTAAAAGCCAGTCATTGCGCAAAGAATACTGAAGATGCGAGGCAAAATAAAGAAAGGTTTCCCCTCATGATGAAGAGAAACCACGCTGAAAGGAAAGCAGGTATTATGAATGCAGCGTTTTAGCTGGCAATTCTGATAATGGGTTTCAGGGTAATACCGCTCTTGCTGTCTGCAACCGCCTGGTTGATTTCATCAAAAGCATAAAATTTAACCAGTTTGTCAAATGGGAATTTGCCCTGCAGATACAGTTCGACCAGTTCCGGAATGAACTTTTTAGGTGAACCATTGCCTTCGACCACACCCATAATGGATTTACCGCCGAGCATTAAATCATTGACATCAAATTCAGCAGTTGTACCCAGCGGTGGCGCGCCGACAATTGCCAGTTTGCCCTGAAGGCCAAGTGCGTCAATGCCCTGTTTTAAAATTTCCGGACGCCCGGTACTCTCCAGTGCGAAGTTGGCACCGCCCTGGGTGATTTCCTTAATGCGTGCCACAGGATCCGTATCCTTGCTGTTAATGGTATGGGTTGCACCCAGTTCCTGTGCAAGTTCCAGTCGGGAGTTGACAATATCCACGGCAATAATGGTGGACGCTCCGCAGATTTTAGCGGCAAGTAAGGCACTTAGCCCGACAGCTCCGGTTCCCCACAATACAAAGCTGCTGGCAGGTGTTACTTTCATGGCATTAATGACCGCGCCGGCGCCGGTCTGAATGCCACAGCCCAATGGACCGAGGTATTCCAGTGGTGCTGCTTTACTGACTTTAATGGCATTGTTTTCACGACTGAGGGCATAGGTGGAAAAAGACGACTGGGCAAAGAAATGATCATGGATGCCGTCGCCATGATGGTTGCAGATGGCCATTTGCCCATCTATATCTGCACCGCTGAAATTACGATTATAAAAATCGATGCAGTAGGCCGGGCTGCCGGAAGTACACTGGGCACACTCACCACAGTGACCATAACTTAATACCACATGATCACCGACTTTAAGATTTTTAACCGCAGGGCCAACGGCCTCAACAATACCTGAGCCTTCGTGCCCCAGGACCACAGGCAGTGGAACCGGATAATACTGATCGCGAATAATGACGTCGGTGTGGCACATGCCGGTCGCAACAATTTTGATTAAAACTTCATCCTGCCTGGGTTCACGAATTTTTAAATTCTGCAACTTAAAATCAGCCCCTTTGGTTTCCACGACGGCTGCAATAATATCTTTTAATACAGTCATGACTGAGTTCCTTTGAACGTATAAAATTAGATGGATTCTGGGTGGATCATATGTTGATTGATATTCCCGGCTCGGGGGGCGCAATGTTCATTCACTGCCGCATGTTAAATTTTGTTTTAAAATATTCTAAACAATCTAAAGCACCCTGCTGGATATTTATTGCTGTTCCCTCAGAATGATCAACACGCTAAAGGTGATGGATGAACATATGGTATATCGCTGAGCCATTCAGTTGTAGCTGAATAATTGTGACGTTGCCTCCCTGTGTCTGACCGGACTTCACTGACCGGAAATTTATGATTATGTTGTGTTTCAGTACGTGCTGATTATTAAGTTATCGGATTAAATATCCTGTGGCAATATGTTTTTTATGCCAACTTTTTGCTATGCCGTATTACCGGCCGGGTTGATGCGGATCAGAGATGGCCGGAGTGATGGCATCTGGCTGGTGAGAACACTCATCAGATTTTTCTAAAAGAATCAGGTTTTACTCTAAAATAAAACAGCACATTATCGGGGGAATTATTTTTTCAGGTTTCGGCATCATTAAAGGATGGACTTGAAGCAGTGTGGGTGGTACGTATGTTACAGCAGCGTTATGTCCCGGTGGACTTGCTGGTGACCATTGCTGCCAGTGTTGCCCGCTGTCTCAATTACTTTTCAGCTAACGATCTGCTGGGGACCGATCCCGTGTATGAAGACAACCTGGCATTGGCTACGGATCCTCAGCAATATGTTGAAAATATTCATTTCCCGGCACAGGATCGGGTTTCACATATGGCCATTTCCAGGATCGGCCCCTCCGGCGAAGGTTAATGCCCAGCTACAGCAATTGCCGTTGCAGCGACTGCTGGATGAACTTGCCATATGGGCCTGTATGTCCAGGCTGCAACTTTTATTGTGCCGGGCTGTTGTATTGTACAAGGCTGTTTATTTTGTACAGGACTGCGCTGGTCAGCACGGTGAGCAGAAATTATCTCCAAATTGAAACAAAACTGAGCTAATCTAGTTCGGAAATGACAAAAGCATAACAAGGAATACGCCCATGACCCGCGATTATGAACAATTTCCAGATGACGATAACGGCAATGTCCTCTGGCAGATGGTTGAAGATGGTGATGATTTAACAGAATCCCACGATATTGAATTTTCCATTGCATTTACAACGCAGGAGCAGGCAGAAAAATGTGCGTTGTACCTGTTGCAGGAAGAGCAGAAAATCACCCTGTTTGCAGATGAAGATGTGGACCCGGTGGAGTGGATTATTACTATTTATGTGAATATGGAACCTGAGTATTCAGACATTGTTGATCTGGAAGAATGGTTCAGCAAAATTGCTGAGCAGCACGGCGGTGAATACGATGGCTGGGGCTGTATGGCTTATGTCTATGATGATGAAGATTCAGAAGACGAATAAAAAGCAATTTTAACAGTTGTCAAAGCTGAGTGAGACAGCAGGATAAAACAGCATGTTGCACGGGTGGCATGCTGCGGTTACCTTTATTGTGAATCGGGTTGTTGCGAATCAGGGATTCAGTATCAAAAAAATACAAAATGGCCGTGTGAGCAGCAGTAAACTGAGGCTCCGACAATAATAAATCTTATGGAAAAGACATGACCAATACTGTGAAATTACATCGTGTATTCAGTGCGCCTCCTGAACGGGTCTATAAAGCCTTTCTGGATCCGGACGCGTTGGTAAAATGGATGGCACCGCATGGATTTACTGCAAAGGTTCACCATCTGGAGGCCCGGGAAGGAGGAAGCTATAAAATGTCCTTCAGCAATTTTTCCACAGGTTCCACACATTCCTTTGGTGGTGAGTATATTGAACTGATTCCGGGTCGGTTAATCCGTTATACCGATCAGTTTGAGGACCCGAATCTGCCGGGGCAGATACAAATGACCATTGAGCTTAAACCGGTACTGGTGGGAACGGAAGTTCATATTACACAATCCGGTTTGCCCGAGGTAATTCCGGTTGAAGCCTGTTATCTGGGTTGGCAGGAGTCGTTACAGTTACTGGCTTTGTTGGTAAATCCGGAAATCCCTGATCAATAGCCTGAATGGATTATAGGCATGGATATCCGCATTAAAAGAGCTTATGTTGCGCCATCAGCAGCTGATGGCAAGCGTATGCTGGTTGACCGTCTGTGGCCACGCGGCATAAAAAAGCAGGATGCTGATATTGATCTATGGCCAAAGGAAATTACGCCGTCAACTGAATTACGCAAATGGTACCATGAAGATACTGTGCAACGATGGGAAGAGTTTCAGCAGCGTTATCGGGCTGAACTGATGCAGTATTCGGACAGGATTCGGCAACTCAGAGAGATGGCAACCCGGGAGACCGTTACACTGATTACCGCTGCGAAAAATGAAACACATAATCATGCCACGGTGCTGAAACAGCTGCTGGAAGAAGGTTAAAGTTGGGCTTTAAATATAATGTACTGGTAACTTGATGCAGTACAGCGCTATATTTTATCCCTTCCCGGGCAGACCACTGTCGATTTCCATCTGAACAGTGCTGTCAGAATAGCCGGATCCGACGCTGTTCGCGCTGGAAGCTGAAGACATTCATCTGATGTTGTGGTGATAAAATACTTTTTTGCTGATCGGTACACTGACTGCAAGTAGGTCACAAGCGCTGTCGGGTGTTTATGGTTTATACAGGCGGTTGATTTATAATGGATTATTTTTTATCTGTCTGTGGAAGTTATGGCATCTGCATATACAAAAGAAATAACAATTTCAGCTTTTGAAATACTTGAAAGTCATTTATATTCAGTGTGAGTGGCGTAATTTTTATTCAGAGAAGCGCCGTATATCTACAAAAATGTTAAAATAAACAGAGGTCGAATATGTCAGGATGGTATGAAATCAGTCAGGCGAAAGATGGTCAGTATCACTTTGTACTTAAAGCGGGTAATGGTGAAGTGATTCTCAGCAGTGAACTGTACAAGGCGAAAGCTTCTGCCCAGAATGGTATTGCATCCGTTCAGAAAAATAGCCCGGATGATGCACATTATGAGCGTCTGGTGGCAAAAAATGCTAAACCCTATTTTAATCTGAAAGCTGCCAATCATCAGATTATTGGGACCAGTCAGTTCTATTCAGGCGAAGCCGCCCGTGATAATGGCATTGAGTCTGTCAAGAAAAATGGACCATCGGATAAAATTAAGGATCTGACTCTGGACGCCTGATCTGCGTTTTATATATAAAAGCATGTTTCAACATGCTTTTTTTATGTGTTGTAGTTCTGTCTGAATGCGTGTCGGTTGGTTCAGATGTAAAGCGGCAATTTTATTTTTCAGCATAAAACATAAAAATAAACATAAAAATGTTAACACTCTGGATTAAAAGTGATAACTTAATCACAAATATATGAGAATCAGCAGAGGTTTGTGATTGATGCGTGTCGAAATTGAGGGTGACCGTAATATCGCAGCTGAAGTACTTCAGCAAATTCAACGCTGGGATCGTGCTATTGCCGGGAAGCATATTGATGACCTCATGCATCAATGTGCTGATGATATCCGCATGTTCGATGTCAGTTCTCAGCTGAGTGGCGCGGTACAATATAAAACTGCATGGGAGAAATTCAGCCCATATTTCAATGACAATATGCAGATTATACGGCGGGATGCCAAATTATATGCGGAGGAAGGACTGGCGATTCTACATTGTTTTTCCCGGGTCGAAGACGGCGATGGTCAGGGTGAATTACAGATGCCCTGGTGCCGCACGACGCTGTGCCTGCACAGGAAAGAGGGGCAGTGGCAGGTGATACACCAGCATATTTCCATCCCCGTCGATATGCTGACAGGTAAAGCCATCCCGTTGAAGGATCAGTCAAAATTAAGACTTGTGGTTTAGTCGGGAAAATAACTGCATGTGTGTCAGCGTTGTCTTTAAGCTGTCGCTGTTTCCACATAACCCAGCCTTTTGTTGAGCCTTGCGGGGTACAGCCCCGAAATTGGGCTTGTATCCTATGCCCGGATTTGAAAAAATTGGATTAAATAACGCAAAGTCTGCCAGCACATGTCAAATTCCTTTTTAACAAAATATGAATGGCTGAAGCCATTAATGCCCAGAAATCCATATGAATCACATCGGGCTGCCACACCACTGGAACTATTGTTTGATCTGATTTTTGTGGTTGCCATTGCCACAGCCGGACAACAGTTTCATCACAGTATGATCGAAAACCATATCAGTTCAGGTTTAATCAGTTATCTGATGGTTTTCTTTGCCCTGTGGTGGGCATGGATGAATTTCACCTGGTTTGCATCGGCCTATGATAATGATGATGCCTTTTACCGGATCATGACCTTTGTACAGATTACCGGTTCAATGGTGATTGCAGCAGGGATCCCGGCGGTTTTTCAGCATCAGGATTTTCATGTCATTATCATTGGTTATGTGATTATGCGACTGGCACTGGTGACGCAATGGTTCAGGGTTGCCCGACATGATCCGCTGCGGCGGAAAACGGCAATCCGCTATGCAACAGGCATCACCCTGGTGCAGACAGCCTGGCTGTTCTTCTATTTTTCGTCCATTGATTTTACTTTTTATATGTTTATTGCATTGGTGATTGCTGAATTGAGTGTGCCGATCTGGGCCGAGTCACATAATGCAACGCCCTGGCATGCACACCATATTACTGAGCGTTATGGTTTATTGACCATTATTGTACTGGGTGAATCCATTGTCGGCAGCTACACCGCAATTGCCGATGCCCTGAGCAATCAGCTGTTCAGTATTGAGTTATTATTTTTGATGGCGGGTGGCCTGCTCATGATGTTCAGCATGTGGTGGGCTTATTTTGATCATAAGGCGGTGGATCGGCTGAACAACCGCAGGCGGGCTTTCAGCTGGGGATATGGTCATTATTTTATCTTTATCAGTATTGCTGCTGTGGGGGCAGCACTGGCAGCATCTGTTGATGTTGTCACTGGCCATGCGGAAATTTCAGTTCAACTAACCTCGTGTCTGGTGGCCATTCCATTGATTATTTACACCGCAGGCTTATGGATTTTATACGAAGTCCATCATTTAAGCGGCATGAGAAAATGGCTGTATCCGCTGACCATTATTATTGTGCTGAGTATTCCACTGTTGCCGATGGGGATTGGCTACAGTGTCTTTGCAATGGCGGTGGTTTATGCCCTGCGTTTGTTTTTATCCCGGTGTTTTTTAATTCGTTCAGTCCAGCCGGAGTGAAATGTCGCCATGCGATGACATGAGGAGTGGCATGGTGGCTGAGCGATGCCTTGTCAATGTAAGCAATTTTAAGGACTGCCATTTGAGAATAACCGGATTGCAATAATTCGTTCACTCATTGGTCATAACTCAAAAATATAGTGGTGAGCATCGTTTTTGATGAGCAACACCAGTGAAATCCTTTCCGTACAGATCCAGCGTTCTGCTGCTATTACCGGTGCTGCTGATGTCGGTGCTGGTGGCAGGCTGTCATGATGACAGTCAATCATCTGCTTCCCCGCCAGAACAGTCCGGAAAACCACTGATGCGTTGTGCCCCCTGATCCATTTCTGAAATTTAAATATCATGATTACAAGACGTAAATTTTTAGGCCATAGTTTAAAAACAGGTATGGGCATTGCGGCCTTATCTGCATTTCCCGAGAGTATCCAGAAGGCATTGGCGATTCCTGCAAACAATCAAACCGGAACCATTCAGGACGTGGAACATGTGGTGATCCTGATGCAGGAAAACCGGTCCTTTGACCATTATTTTGGAACTTTAAAAGGGGTGCGTGGTTTTGCTGACCGGCTGACCATTCCCTTGCCGGGTGGCCGCAGTGTCTGGCAACAGCAACGGAAAAATGGCAGCCTACTGACGCCATATCACCTGGATGGAACCCGCAATAATGCCCAGCGTGCCGATGGCACACCACATGGCTGGGATGACAGTCACAGAGCCTGGGACAATGGCCGCATGACGGACTGGCCAACCCACAAAACAGATACCTCAATGGGTTATTTCAGGGAGCAGGAAATTCCGTACCAGTTTGCATTGGCGAATGCCTTTACCCTCTGCGATGCCTACCATTGCTCCATGCACACCGGGACGGATCCAAATCGCTCATTTCATTTGACGGGAACCAACGGACCGACCGCCACCAATACCTCCTTTGTTAATAATGAATGGGACTGGATTGATGGAGATCCGGCCACGGCTGACCGGGGTTACAGCTGGATGACCTATGCTGAGCGACTGGAAGCGGCCGGGATCAGCTGGATCTGTTATCAGAATATGCCGGATGAATGGGGCGATAATATGCTGGGGGCATTCCGTAACTTCAGAAAAGCCAATATTGCTTCAGGTTTCCCGGTTTCAAGTGGCGGTAAGCCTGGAGAGCCTTATGCTTCCACAGGTCAGCCACTGCCGTACCATGCCTATGATCATGCCACGGACAATGATCATAATCCGCTTTATAAAGGTATTGCAAATACACTGCCGGGTTCTCAGCCGGAACAGTATCTGGATGCGTTTAAGCGGGATATCCGGGAAGGAAAATTGCCTCAGGTTTCCTGGGTTAATGCACCGTCCATTTATTGTGAGCATCCGGATCCATCCAGTCCTGTTCAGGGCGCATGGTTCATACAGGAAATTCTGGATGCACTGACCGCTGTGCCGGAGGTGTGGAGCAAGACCATTTTTCTGGTTAATTTTGATGAAAACGATGGTTATTTTGACCATGTTCCATCTCCGTCTGCCCCTTCAATGCACGTGGATGAGCCAGGCGGCTATGCCGGTAAAAGCACGCTCAGTGATGTAGATATGAGTTATGAGTATTTTGTACATGATGCACCGCCGGGCAGTACCGGTCAGCAGAAAAAAGACAACCGGGTCTATGGTCCGGGGCCACGTGTCCCGATGTATGTGATTTCGCCCTGGAGCCGGGGTGGATGGGTCAATTCACAGGTTTTTGATCATACTTCTGTACTGATGTTGCTGGAACAGCGCTTTGGGGTGAAGGAAGATAATATCAGCCCATTCCGCAGGGCAGTCTGTGGTGACCTGACCACTGCATTTAACTTTAAAACGCCGAATGAAGCACCGTTAGCGGAATTAAATGGCAAACTTTCCCGTACAGACGCAGACATGCTCCGTCAGAATCAGGAGGCCCTGCCGGCAGTACCATTGCCGCAGGATGCGAAACTGCCGATACAGGAGAGTGGCATCAGACGTTCACGGGCCTTGCCTTATGAATTGCACACCAGTGCTCAATGTTCCGCAGATGGCCGGGTAAAACTGATGTTTTCCAATACCGGACAGCAGGGTGCAGTGTTTCATGTCTATGATCGATTGAATCTGGAACGCATGCCGAGACGCTATGTTGTTGAAGCCGGTAAACTGCTGGAAGATGACTGGGATGTGCTGAAGGACAATCTGGGGCAATATGATTTATGGGTATTGGGACCCAATGGTTTTCACCGTCATTTCTGTGGAGACACGGTACGTATTCAGGACAGTCGGACTTTGCCTGAAATCCGGGTGTGTTATGACATTCATAACGGCGATGTCTATCTGGACCTGATGAACCCGGGGACCGAACCGGTTACATTTACAATTAAGCCGGTCGCCTATCGCAATGATGCCGCAGTCCAGCTGTCGGTCAGGGCTGGTGAAACCGTGACCCGGCACTGGGCGCTGGCCGATGTCGGTTACTGGTATGATTTTGCTGTCAGTACGGACAGTGATCTGAAATACTATCGGCGCTTTGCCGGTCGTATTGAAACCGGGCAGGACTCCTACAGTGATCCGGCCCTGGCATAGAAAAACCTTCTGAGGCAATCAGAGAATATCTGAATGAATCGCTGACAGACTGTCCCGCGTCTGTCAGCGGTTGTTGGGCAGGAGTTTTATCGAATACGGTTTCTGCCCGCAGATTTTGCAAGATACAGCCGTTTATCTGCCAGTTTGAATGCGCTTTTGACATCCGGAGACAGTACCGGATCACAATAGGCGATGCCAATGGAAATGGTAATATAGCCGACCGAATCGATAACACTGGTTTCCATATGCTGCCGCAGCCGTTCTGCTACAGAGCGGGTCATGGGTTCACTCAGGTCCGGCACAAGTACAATAAACTCCTCACCACCGGCACGGCAGCAAATATCCTTTTCCCTGAAATTGGACTGGATATGCCGGGCGATGGCCTCCAGTACCACATCGCCCTTATCATGGCCATATAAATCATTGACCAGTTTAAAATGATCAATATCAATGGCAATAATGGAAAAAGGCGTTTCAGATTTCACAAACTCATCCACAAAAGTATCCATACCCCTCCGGTTATAAAAACCGGTCAGTGGATCCGTGTTGACATAAAAATTAAGTTCGCTGATTTTTTCTCTGAAATGCCGGGTGCTGGTCAGTAAGGAATGTCTGAATTTATAGACTTCAAAATACCAGGGATTGACGGTTCTGATTTTCTGATCCATTAATGGTTCATTCAGGTGTCCTGCCATATTTGCCAGGTCAAAGAGCGGTCTGGAAATAGCATTGGAAAACCGCCAGACCAGCAGGAAAATAATGATATAAAAACAGGCCATGCCCAGAATGATTTTATAAATAATGGCTGAGGCCTGGTCCAGTAATTCATGAATGGGCTGCTGGGAAACCACAATCCAGTCTGTGGTGGGCACGTGTGCGAAGCCGGCAAGTTGTTTCACGCCTTTGTGATTGGTAAAAATCACTTTGCCTGATGGATGTTCCGCCATGAATTTCAGGTAGGACCCGGCAGTGGCGGGGGTACCGATACGCTCTTCACTGGGATGAAAAATAATGGTCTTTGACTTGTCCAGTACATACATAAAGCTATTTTTGTAGCCGTACTTAATGGTCAGTAACTGATGGATAATGTTGTCTTCCTTCAGATAAATCATGGCTCCGATGAATCCAAGATATTTTTTATGCGGGTCAAAAACCGGCTGGGTCAGAAAAATCACCAGATTGTTATTGATGGAATAATGAGGTAGCGGGATCAGCGGTTGTTTGTCATCAAGCGATAAATGAACATCCAGTGTATTATTAATGACATATTGATTAATTTCAAAGTCGTGTGGTGCATAATTCAGAACGTTGCCCTTATAATCAGCAATCACCACACTGTTAAAGGAGGTGGACTGACCTTTTAAACGCTCCACTTCACTCCGTCGTATGTGCTCATCATTAAATGAAGTCTCCAGCTGTTTTGCGCTATAGCTCAGCTCCTGCATAATTGCCTTGAGATGACTGTCTGTTCCATTGGCAATTTTAATCGCGTACTCCATGTTGACGGAGAGTGAGTTTTCAATGAGTTGATTTTTCTGAATAAAGTAGTTAACCAATAGTGTGGCGATAAATAAGCTGAATACACTGAATACTGTCAGAAACAGAATAAGTTTTCTAAGATTGAGGTTCAGGTTATAAATAATTTTTTTTAATGACATATAAGAACAAATTGGACATATATAGAGTATTAACACATCTTTTGGATGGTTTCCGGGATATCTTATTCCACCTGGGAATAATGCATATGGGTAAAATGAATATGCCGATAAATTTGATCTGTAACCTGTAATTAAAAATCATGGGTGTTAATTTTACAACATTAACGTGTGACTCTCAAAGTAACTTTTAATGTCCTGCCTGCTGTCTGGGAGGAAAATTCTGTTGACCCGGATGCCGGGCAGCTGGTGCACACAGTATATTCTAAATTTGTGGTATGAATAAAAAAGGAATCATTAAAATAAATTTTTATATAGTCACAGGGGTGCCGGTGCTTTATATTCTGCCATGTGAAGTTATGCAGCATGGCTTAACAAAGTGATGGAGTGTTGAGGTTTTTCATGAAACTATTTCAATATTCTTTTAAGTATTAATAGCTTATTCTGATTTTTTTGGGCTGTGCTGATCATGGTCACTGCTTGAAACAGTATTAATTTAAAAATATTGCTGTTATATTGTTTTATGTGAGATTTTGTAAAAATCAATAATAATTGAAATCGGCATATAACATTGGATCAGACAGAGAGGTGAGCATGAAGTTGCAATTGCTTGAAATAGATCAGGCGGACCAGCTCGGTGCTTGTTCACTGTCTTTATTACTGGGGGTCTTTACCGAAGAGAATCGCATTGCCGGCTTTCTGAGATTTGCACGCGGTATTCTCCAGGCTGAGTGTGCCATTCTGGCTTTTCATCATGAGCCGTACATCTGGTATTCGTCTCCACAGGGTTTTAAGGCCTTGCAGGTCAGCAAGGACGTCAATCTGAATGCCTATTTTGCCGGGGAGACTGTGCTTGGGACCCAGCATGTCAATTATCAGAAATTCTCCGATTATATTCAGACACTCGGTATCAAACATCAGCGTATCATTGCTTTTGACTTAAAAACCACCAGCATGGATTCAATTGGTCAGGTGCTGTTATTTGATCATCAGACTGAGCCTTATCAGCATGACCAGCTGGAACTGGTGCGTGAATTTGCCATGAGCCTGATCAATATTATTGAACTGCGCTCAGACTATGCAGAGTTAAAGGATTTATATGAACAGCAGTCGGCACTGAATTTCAGTAAAACCAAATTTTTTCAGATTATTGCCCATGACCTGCGTGCGCCGTTCCATGGTTTGCTGGGCTTTTCTGAAGTACTGGCTCAGGAAAGGGACACGCTGGATGAATCCAATGTCCAGAATATTGCGGATTATCTGCATGATACAGCACAATCCACCTATAACCTGCTGGAAAGTCTGTTGAACTGGGCCATGGCAGAGGGGGGGCGTTTTGTTTACCATCCGATTAATTTTAAACTGCAACAGGTTTCAAAAATTGTCTTTGATGTATTGAATACACTGGCGGTAAAGAAAAATATTGAGTTAATTGAAGATGTTCCGGAAGATCTGCGGGTGTTTGCCGATATTAATATGATCACCTCTGTGGTGCAGAACCTTGTTTCCAATGCGCTGAAATTTACCCGGGTTGATGGTTCCGGAAAGGTGTTTCTGCGGGCCATACAGGCAGAACATGAGGTTGAAATTTATATTCAGGATACGGGGCTGGGGATGAATGAGCAGCAGATTCAGCAAATATTTGATCCAAGTATTAAAGTCAGTTTCAAGGGCACGTCAGGCGAAAAAGGAACCGGTCTTGGCCTGGTTCTGTGCAAGCGCTTTGTCGATTTGAATCAGGGCAGGATTTCAGTCAGTTCAAAAGAAGGTGAAGGCACGGTTTTTAAAGTAGTGTTACCAGCTGCGTCAGCTTCACATCATGCGCTGCCCCCTGCTGAAAGCATACCGTGCGGTGTGGAATTGATGGATGGGAAGGTCCAGGCCATATAATTTTTTTAATGGTTTTCAGCATGATGCGTATTGAACAATGAACACCGGATTTTTAAAGCATTGTACAGGTCCTGGAGAGACTGTGCCGGTACTGAAGCTGATATGGTCATGGCAGCTGTGAAAATTATCTGAAATGCTGAAAAAATACAACGTCCTTCTTTCTGTACGCTGTGGTCAGCTGTCATAAACTGTTATAAATAACGGTATAAATGAGAGCAATGGTTTTTTTGATGAATGCGGAACAATTACAAAAAACGTTAAGGGCAAGTCAGTATGCAGAGCAGGTACTGAGTTTACATCAGGCTGTACTGGAACAGGACTATGTTGTGGACCGGTATCAGTCCGCACTGTCGACACAGCAGATTCAGCAGCTTGTTCAGGACACCCTGGCGCCCATTCATGATGAAAATGAATGGATGCGGGTGATTCGTATGTTACGTGCCCGTTTAATGTTCCGCTGGATCTGGCAGGATGCCAACCGGCAGACCAATGTGGTGACGCTGACCCGGGAGCTGTCAGATTTTGCAGATGCCAGTATCCATGCGGCAAAGGATTTTGCCCGGGCACCATTGGTCAGTAAGCATGGTGAACCCATTGGTTATGGTGGCAAAGTTCAGGACCTGATCGTGATTGCCATGGGGAAACTCGGGGCACAGGAGCTGAACCTGTCCAGTGATATTGATCTGATTTTTGCCTTTGATGAACAGGGTGAAACCAATGGCCGAAAATGTATAGATGTTCAGCAGTTCTGCATTTTATGGGGCCAGAAAATTATCCATTTGCTGGAACAGATCAGTGCCGACGGTTTTGTATTTCGGGTGGATATGCGTTTGCGTCCGTGGGGCGATGGTTCTGCGCTTGCCATCAGCCATGCCGGGCTGGAAAAATATTTAAGTCAGCATGGGCGGGAGTGGGAACGCTATGCCTGGATCAAGGCCAGGGTGGTTTCCGGTGGAAAGCAAGGCGATGAGCTGCTGGAAATGACCCGCCCTTTTGTGTTCCGTAAATATGTCGATTACACCGCTTTTGAAGCCATGCGTGAAATGAAGACCATGATTGAAAGGGAGGTGGTGCGTCGTAACATTCCGGAAGACATTAAGCTGGGTGCCGGTGGTATTCGTGAAATTGAGTTCATTGTTCAGGTGTTCCAGCTGATCTATGGCGGAGCCAGACGGGAGTTGCAGGATCGGCAGTGCCTGGTCAGTCTGAAGCATCTGGGTGAGGTGGGATTGCTGGATGAGCAGGCGGTCACTGACCTGGAAGATGCCTATCTGTTTCTACGCCGTGTTGAACATGCTATTCAGGCGCTGAATGATCAGCAAACCCAGTCCTTGCCTGTTGAACCTGATTTGCGGGAGCGGATGGTGGATACGCTGGGTTTTGACAGCTGGCAGGCGTTTTCTGAGGTACTGCATCAGAAACGCAGTAAGGTTACCTATCAGTTTGAGCACCTGATTAAGGAAAAAGGAACGGATTCTCCTGCGGAAAGTTTCAGTCAGCTTGAACAGCAGCTGAATGACGTACTGGATGAGCATAGCCGGAATCTGATCCGGGAATTCTGGTCAGGGCATGCCATTAAAAAACTGCCGGTGAAGGCTGCTCAGCGGCTCAGGGAGTTCTGGCCACATTTAATTGAAGCCATTCTGCAATCGAGCCAGCCACAACTGGCCTTGCTGCGTCTGATGCCGCTGGTTGAATCGGTGATGCGCCGTACCGTTTATCTGGTGATGCTGATTGAAAGCAAGGGCGCTTTGCAGCGCCTGGTTAAAATGGCAACCGTCAGCCCCTGGATCTGTGAGGAGTTGACCCATTACCCGGTACTGCTGGATGAGTTTCTGTCCATGGATTTTGCATTACCACGACGGCAGGATTTACAGGACTCGCTGCGTCAGCAATTACTGCGGATTGAAATTGATCAGGTTGAAGATCAGATGCGGGTGTTGCGCCTGTTTAAAAAGTCCAATGTGCTGACTGTGGCCGCCAGTGATGTACTGGCAGAAAGCCCGCTCATGAAAGTCTCGGACGCCCTGACTGATATTGCTGAAGTCTCGGTGATGGCTGCGCTGAAACTGGCCTGGCAAATCGTTGCCGGAAAATATGGTTATCCATTGGATGCTGAAGGACAGCGCTGTTCACAGGAGCAGATGGCTTTTGCCGTGATTGGCTATGGCAAGGTGGGTGGTATTGAACTCGGTTATGGTTCTGACCTGGATCTGGTGTTTATTCATTATATGGACGAACAGGCAGATACTGACGGCACAAAGCCAGTCAGCGGTTTTGAATTTGCCATGCGGGTGGCGCAGAAGTTTATCTCGCTGATGACCACCCAGACCCTGGATGGCCGTGTGTATGAAGTTGATACGCGGTTGCGTCCGTCCGGGGAAGCCGGTCTGTTGGTGACCAGTTTAAAGGCCTTTGAGCAATATCAGCTGAAAAGTGCCTGGCTGTGGGAACATCAGGCAATTGTCCGCGCTCGCTCAATTGCCGGTGAACCGACCTTAAGAGAAAAATTTGAGCAGTTACGCCGTCGTGTTCTGACCCGGATCCGGGATGAAGCAACCGTGCGTCAGGAAGTGCTGAAGATGCGTCAGAAAATGAGAGATCATCTCGGTTCGTCAAAAGAGCAGAAAGAAGGTGGAGTTTTTCATTTAAAACAGGATGCAGGAGGTATCGTTGACATCGAATTTATGGCACAGTATGTGGTATTGGCCTGGAGTGGGACGAATCCTGATCTCGCCCATTATTCCGACAATGTAAGAATCCTCGAAGATGCTGAAAAGGCAGGTCGCTTATCCAGTGACGATGTGTCAGCACTGATTCAGGCTTATCTCAGTGAACGCGCCGAGAGCCACCGTTTAGCCCTTGCAAATCATAATATGCAGGTCAGCGCTGCGGATTGGCACGATACCCGGGTGATCGTTTGCAAGTTATGGCAAAGATTAATTGATCCAGCTGAACAAATTCTGCTGGAGCGTGAATAATTGTGTAAAAATTTGGAGTGTGTGCCATGAATCTGGCCGATCGTGATGGTTTTATCTGGCAGGATGGACAACTGGTTGACTGGCGTGATGCGAAAATTCACGTCTTAACCCATACCTTACATTACAGTATGGGGGTTTTTGAAGGGGTCCGTGCCTATGAGACTCCTGACGGTACTGCAATTTTCCGTCTTCAGGATCATACAAAACGGTTGTTGAATTCTGCAAAAATTTATCAGATGAAAGTCCCGTTTGACCAAAAGACCCTGGAACAGGCGCAGATTGATGTGGTACGTGAAAATAAACTGGCATCCTGCTATTTACGGCCCTTAATCTGGATTGGTTCTGAGAAACTCGGTATTGCAGCCACCGATAACACCATCCATGCGGCTGTTGCTGCATGGGGATGGGGGGCTTATCTGGGGGAGGAAGCGATGGCCAAAGGCATTCGGGTAAAAACCTCGTCGTTTACTCATCATCATCCCAACGTGACCATGTGTAAGGCCAAAGCCTGCGGTAACTATACCGTTTCCATTCTGGCACATCAGGAAGTGGCACATTCCGGGTATGATGAAGCCATGCTGATGGACCCTCAGGGTTTTGTCTGTCAGGGCTCCGGAGAGAACGTTTTCCTGGTGAAGGATGGTGTGCTGCATACACCGGATCTGGCCGGTGGTGCATTGGATGGAATTACCCGTCAGACGGTGATTACCATTGCCAATGATCTGGGCATTCAGGTCATTGAACGTCGGATTACCCGGGATGAGTTTTATATTGCCGATGAAGCATTCTTTACCGGAACAGCTGCGGAAGTCACGCCGATCCGTGAATATGATGATCGTGAAATCGGTTCAGGCTCACGCGGTCCAATCACTGAGAAAATTCAGAAGATCTTTTTTGATGCAGTTCAGGGCAGGAACCCGAAATATGCCCATTGGCTGACTTACGTAAAATAAGTCGATCGGTTAAGATCAGGGGCGAAACATCAGTTTCGCCTTTTTTTATTGTAATGAGAGTCTCAGGGTTTAAACAGGATGCGTTTATGCATATTGTCTATGTAAGTGACGGCAAGGCCGGCCATCGTTCTCAGGCGCTTGGCCTATACAGGGCAATGCAGGAACAAAGTATGGATGAAGTATCCTTTGAAGAGATTGCAGTCAGTGATTTACCCTTATCCGGTTTGCTTGCGGGTGTATTCAAAAAGACAGTCCCTGCTGTCACTGCGCAGCCGGATTATATTTTTGGGGTGGGCAGTCATACCCAGCTACGGGTTCTGCTACTTGGAAAAGTGTATCGCCACGCAAAAACCGTGATTCTGATGAAACCGAATTTTCCATCCAGTTGCTTTGATTATGCGGTTATTCCTGAACATGACGGTGTTACCGCATCTGAGCGGGTGATTACCACCCAGGGCGCATTGAACCCGATTGTGAATCAGCAGCGTCATCAGCACAACCGCATACTGATTGCATTGGGCGGTTCGTCAAAACGGCACCGGTGGAATGCACAGAAGGTACTGCAGGCCATTGGGAATATTGCTGAAACCAGTCCGCAGGTGCAGATCATTCTGACCACGTCACGCCGCACCCCTGAACCATTTCTGGCACAATTGCAGCAGCAGGAATATTTGCCACGGCTTCAGATCTGCCCCGTTGAACAAACACCGCAGGGCTGGATTTATGAGCAAATGCAGCAGGCAGAAGTGGTCTGGGTGACCGAAGACAGCGTCTCCATGATTTATGAAGCATTGACTGCAGGCTGTTGTGTGGGCGTGATTCAGATGGATCGTGTGAAATCTGATAGAATTACCCGCGCTGTTGATCAGTTGCTGCTCCGTTCAGATGAATCGCAGGGAAACCTGTTGAGGCTGGAGTTGAACGAGGCAAGCCGGGTGGCTGATATTTTATTGAAGACATAGAGATATTTTATGAAAATATTACATATTGCGAACTTTGGTTTTAATAAACAGGGGGCTCATTTTTATTGTACTGACCGCAAACTGTCTGCGGGACTCATTGAAAATGGCCATTTTGTTTATGATTTCAGCTTTCGTGATATGGCCAGAATGGGAACGGTATTTAAGACCAAAAAACTGGGGGCCAGCTGGGCAAACCGGGAAATTTTAAAAATTGTCGATAATATTGAACCGGAACTGGTGCTGATCGGGCACAGTGATTTAATGAACCCGAATGTGCTGAAACAGATTAAACAGCAATATCCACAGACTAAAATAGCTTTCTGGTATGTCGACCCGTTGTATCTGGAGCATAAACTCGGTTTTGTTCATGATTTTTCCCCCTATCTGGATGCCATTTTCTGTACAACCGGTGGCGCGTCGCTTGCAAAATTAAAGCAGCCACATCTGCGAGTGGCCTATATGCCGAATGTCGGGCATGCAAATGTGGAACAATTAAAGCAGTTTGAGGCCAGTACAACAGAGCAGGAATTTATTTTCTGTGGGGTGGTCTATAAAGAGCCGGAACGGGAGAAATTTTTAAGTGACCTGGCCGACACCCTGAAAAAATATCAGATTCAGCATCAGTATTACAGCTGTTTTAACCAGCCTTGTGCTTATGGTAAGGGCTACTTGAATGTGCTTTCCCGGGCACGGATGGGCCTGAACTATTCACGTAAAAATGACATTACTTTATATAGTTCGGACAGGATTGTGCAATTAACCGGAAATGGCTTACTGACGTTCAGTCCGAAAATCCCGGGCTTTGAAAAACTGTATTCTGCACAGGAAATAGTCTATTTTGATGATCAGGTTGATCTGGCAGAAAAAATCAGATTTTATACTGAGCATCCTGCTGAGGCAAAACGGATTGCTGAAGCCGGGTGGCATAAAACCCGTTCAGCCTTTAATGCAAAACGGATTAGCCGGTTTATGCTGGAAATCATTATGAATCAGCCGTTATCGGAAGATTATGAATGGTCGCATGAGGTGTACTGATGATGATGTGGGCGTTGTATATATTCACAGGTCTGGTTGTGCTGGCCGCCGTACTTTATCTGATGGGGAATTATACCTTCTGGCTGCCTTTTCGCGGTGCCGGACTCCCAAGGATTGTCATGCTGCATCAGGTGACGCCACATACAGCAGCTTCCGGGATGAACATGCCACCACAGAAGTTTGAACAGCTGTTGCAGTACCTGGTAAAAAAAGGCAGCGTATTCTGTTTTGTTTCCGAGCTGGAGCAATATCAACATCAGAAAAATGTGGTGGCTCTTAGTTTTGATGATGGTTTTATGGACAATTATCAGTATGCCTATCCGTTATTAAAAAAATATGGTGCAAAAGCGACGATTTTTCTGGCCACTCAGATTGAAGGCATTGAAAAACTGACGGCTGAGCAGATTGTGGAAATGGCTGAATCAGGCGTGGTTGAGTTTGGCGCACATACACAGCATCATGTAAATCTACTGAAGTTAAGTGACGACGAGGCTTACCGGGAAATGCAATTGTCCAGGCAGGATGTGCAGGCACTGACGGGTGACTGTCCCAGCTTTGCCTATCCATTTGGCCGGTTTAATGAGCGGCATCAGCAAATGGCCAGGCAGATCGGATTTAAAAATGCAGTATCCACACGTAAAAAAATTGAAGCATATAGCGCTGAAAATCAGTTCAATTTACCCCGTGTCAGTACGCATGGGGCAATGAATGCCCTGCAGATGCGCATTGCGCTGGCGAAAGGACGCTACAAACTATGAATATTCCGTGCAGTGTCTATATCGTTACCCTGAATTGCGGTAAGTGGCTGGAAGACACCTTAAACAGTGTTGCTGATTTCGAAGAAGTGATTATTCTGGATTCAGGAAGCACCGACAATACCTATGCCATTGCACAGCAATTTCCGAATACCCGGATTTCCCACCAGGACTGGCAGGGTTATGCACAACAGAAAAGCCTGGCCCTGGCCGTATGTCAGCAGGCGTGGGTACTGAATCTTGATGGAGATGAAGTGCTTTCGGCAGAGCTCCGGCAGGAGATTGTGGACACCATTCAGGCGGATCAGATTGATGCATTAATTACACCGATTAATGACGTATTTCTGGGCGTGCCGAACAGCAAACATACCAAAAAGCATGCAAAAGTCCGCTTCTTCCGCAGGGACAAAGGGCATTATGACCCTGAGAATAAAGTGCATGAAAATGTGATTGTGGATGGTGACAGTGCGCGTGCCCATGGGGATATTTACCACTACGGGGAATCCAGCATTTTTGTGAAAGTGGAAAAAAATAATCAATATTCAGAGTTAAAGGCAGCCGAGAAATTTCAGAAGGGAAAACATCCCGGCATCCTGAAACTGGCGCTGGTTATGCCGCTGACTTTTCTGAAGTCATATTTTATCCGGCGGAGTTTTTTAAATGGATGGCGTGGTTTTGTCAACAGTATGATTAATGCCTTTTATGCCTTTCTGAAGGAGGCCAAACTATTTGAGCAATATCAGCAGGCCCGTAAGCAAAAGCGGGATGATTCATGAAAATTGTGCAGGTCATGGCCACCAGTGGTGGAGGCATAGGTGGGCTGGAAAAGCACACTTTTGATTTGTGCAAAAGCCTGACGGACCTGATGGAAGTCCATCTCATTCTGGATAGGAAGTATGCTGAACAAAAAAATATTTTGCCACAGGTACAATGCCATTATGTTGATTTCTCCAGAAATCGATGGAGTATCGGACTTTTATTTAAGATTTATGGAATAATCAGAAAAATACACCCAGACATTATTCATGCACAAGGTGGTAAAGCATCGGGAATAGTATCCTTCCTTTCCGTTTTTTTTCAGATCCCAACGGTTGCAACGGTCCATGGGATGAAAAATCACGTTCGTGATTATTTAAGTTTTACACAGGTCATTGCTGTTAGCTCTAAGGCGGCAGAGAAAATCAAGGCTCATCGTATGGTACATATTATTTATAATGGTATCGCTGAGGATACATTTATAAGATCTCAGGAAAGTTATATCTCCGATAAATTAAAGCCGCAAAAGGCTCTGGCAATTGGCAGACTTGATGCGGTCAAGGGTTTTGATCTGTTGATTCGGGCCTGGAAAGGCATAGATCTACAATTGGAAATCTGGGGTGAAGGAAAGGAGCATGAATATTTACAGGGGTTAATTGAACATGAGCAATTACAGAATAAAATTAAATTGATGGGCTTTTCAGATAATATTCTACAGCACCTGTCCTCGTGTGATTTTGTGATCGTTTCTTCCCTTAAAGAGGGAGGGCCGTTGGTTGTTGCTGAAGCTTTGTTACAGCATAAACCTGTTATTGCAACTGATGTGGGAATGGTCAGAGATTTTATACCTGAAAAATATATTACAAAAACAAATGATGCTGATGCTTTACATCAATTAATTCAATTGACTATTCGGGGATCTGATGATTTATCCCATGATTTCAGGGAATCCTTTGTAAAAGCGGAAAGAAATCTGACATTGAAAGCAATGAGCGAAAATACATTTCGTGTTTATAAGGAATGTTTTCAGCGGGTTTGAGTCAGGCGAATTGCATCCAATACAACAAAATTTTCCTGAACATTTATGGTATGACAGCCATCATCCTCTTTATTCCAGTCGGGCAGCATTATTTCCAGGAGTTGCTCTTTATAGGTTGTTGGACTGAGCTCCTGGATGAACTTGAATTCAATATTACCGCCATAACGTTTCAGCGAGTCCTGACTGGGGCGTATTAATTTATCCTGATAATGAAAAACTTTCCCTGCCATACGGTATTGAAGAATACCCTTACAGACAGGATTCAGGGGATGTTCTTTCCAGTCTGGATTCAGAATATCTTCTGTATGGAAAATATCCAGACGGTCACCAAATTTTTTGCAGTTACGTCGGGTGGATGTAAATAAGTACCAGCGATCCTCATGATAAAACGGGGTGCTGTCAACGGCCTCAATATTTTCCATCAGATTGGAGTGTTTTTCCCATTTGAGTGGAAAGTCGGTACATTTCCAGAGTTCTATGGTCTTATTGGCACTGGTTTCAGGAATCATATACCAGTCATCTCTGATCTGAAAGACACAGGGATAGGACAGGTGATAATCCAGCTTTAAGACGGGTTGCGGTTCAGTATGGGTTCCGTCCTTAAAGACCTCGAATACCGAGAGGAAGCCAACCGGATGCTGATCATCCACTTCTTCAAAAAAGATATAGTGCCGGTTATCATGCGCTGCATAAAAGCAATCGGCAAAGGTCAATTTATTGGGGGAATGCACCTCATATAACTGTTTCAGCTGATCCAGCTGTGTGAAGGGCTGGTCCAGCCAGCCGAAACGGATGTACCAGTGGGAGTTAAAGTGGCGTATCTGCTGTTTTTGTTTAAATTTATACCATTTTTTTAATAATGAGCGCATTTTAGTCCAGACAGATAACCTCAATAAAATGGCATTATAACTAAGTTCTCGCTACAAAATCAGGTAAAATAACGGATCTGTCCTGTTTGCTCTTGTCCTGCAATGAAAAAATATATTATCAGTATTGAGCCTGCTGAAAGTCCTAGAATCAGTAAGCTCTTTGCTCAGAAGACCTTCAGTCAATATAGGGATGACTTTAAGTTTTTTGGTGTCCTGGGTAAGGCGTTGACCGTCAGTGAATATTTTCAGCAAGGGGTTGCCGGAAAGCAGAAGCCCATGACTCCGGGAGAACTGGGATGTACTTTATCGCACGTGGCTGCATTAAAGGACTTTCTGATTTCTGATGAAGCATATGCCATTATCTTTGAAGACGATGCCATTGAGCGTTTTGAGCTGAATCTGGATGAGCTTGAACAACGTGTCAGACAATTGGAGCTGGCACCGTGCTTCTTGCTAAGTCTTGGTGGCATACAGATGAAAATCTGTAATCGGGTGCGTGGAGCCCAGTTGTCGGATCAGCTTTATGATCAGAAAATATTAAAAGTAGATGATGATTTCCTGGACAATCTGTCTTATGCCTATGCTTATATTGTTGACAGGAAAATGGCAGAAATGCTGATTCATTATCACCAGCCACCACGCATCTACGACCATTGGCAGGATTTACTGGTGTTGGATACGCCTGTTCATTTTTATGCGACCTTTGTGTTCGATCATCCTGCGATTGAACAGGATGAAAACCTGAGCTATCTGGAGCAGGAGAGGAAAAATATGGAGGTATATGGAAATCAAAAAAATGATCAATTTCGATATTTAAGAAAAAAAATGAAAAAATATATGCTTAAAAAATATCAACTACGGGGGTAGTTCTGTGTAAAAAAGCGTTTGATCCGCTTTTTGTAAAGCTTTTTTTTCTGCTTAAAATAAATGGTCAGCAATGCGAAAAAGGAGGATGGAAGACTCGACGGTTTTAAAATGCTCAGTCGTTCATTTTCTATGGAGCTTTGTGTATTATTGATAAAGTTCAGCTCAGGATGATTAAGGAGATCCGTGAAATAAAAATGGATGCCTGGATTTTCTGCTAAAAAACCTTGCCAGTCATCGGCCAATTGAATGGTCTGATGGTATTTGATATAAGCCTGAGCTGCTCTTTTATCCATGATATAACCCATCGCATAAAATGCTTTATCGCTAAAATAAGGGTGCAGTTTTAATATGGGTTGATCTGCATACGTTTGTGATAATAGACTTCCTCTTGCTTTACGGCATAAAAATAAGTTAATTCCCCCAAGACTTAAAATAAATCCTTCATTTAAAAAGCTAAGATCTGTATCAAAATCGATATCTTTTTTAAATGTTACATCATCCTCGAACACATAAGCATATTCAGCATCAGAGTTTATAAAATCCTTCAAAGCCTGCAAATGGGATAATGTGCATCCCAGTTCGGCAGGTGTAAGTGGAGTTATATGGTTACCAACAGCCAGTTCAAAGTAGTCTCTGGTGGAAAGTTCGATACCTTTTATACCGTAAATATTAAAGTCACTTTCCTGGAAATTATTTTTCTCAAAAAAAGCATCGTATCGGCTTTCTCCCTTTTTCTGAATGGAAATTAAGTATTTTTTATGATTTTTCATTTCTGCTCACAGATATATAACCGGATTATTTATTGTCCTGATTCCATTGAGTGATAATAGTATGACTAATACTTGGAACCATGTGGCGAGAGTTCAGCTGTAACGTGAATGCCTTTATTATTATGCCATTTCAAGGGATTAATCTCAATGCAATCTGAAATCATGGAAGATCAATGATGGAGAACTTCCTATTGGGAGGATTCACATGGAAAAGTCAGGTATATGCAGGTCAACAGTAATGTCGTGCTGGGGATTGATGTACTGCAAACGGTATATTGAACAACTATAATCATCTGTTCAAATTTTCCTGTATCAGATCCCCATAAAGCAAATTGAAATTTCCAACTTTGGTGATTGGATCGGACCTTATTTACTTGCGAAGATAACTGATCGGCTTATGGTGAATGTAAAAGACCATAAAAGAGAGAATGCACTATTTTCAGTGGGATCCATTCTGGAACACATTGACCGGGATTTTTATGATGCGGAGGTATGCGGGAGCGGATTGATTCAGCCACCTCACTGAAAACGGATCAGAAAACTGAATAAATTTATTAAAAAATTTCATGTTGTCCGTGGTTTAAAAACATTTAATGCACTCTGGGACCATACCGGTTTTCATGTTGCTGAAATCTTCGGTGATCCGGGATTAATCATGCCGAAATTTTATGAACCAAACATGAGTTTAATGAACAGCAAAATTTCAATTTACCCATATTTTCCCCATTTTCATCACTTTTCAGCTTTCCAGGACTCGACTCATTTTGAGTTGATTGATGTTCAGCAATCCCTGTATAAGATCGTAGATCAAATTATAAGCTCCAATATGTGTATCTCCAGTTCATTGCATGGTCTTATTATTGCTCAGGCCTATGGTATACCGTGGGTCTGTCTCAATTTATATGAACCATCACTGGATGGTCATGATTTTAAATTTGAAGACTTTTATTTAACATTGAAATATCCTGAAAAGGTCTGTAGAAGTCAGTTCTTATTGAAGGATTTAAATGAAATGAACCTTAAGGCACTTAGTAGAAATGCCGTAGTGAATGAGTTTAAATATGATCTGGATGCCTTGCTGGAAAGTTGCCCTGGCTATTGAGGTATAATTTTTATAGTCTGCATTCTCAATGACTTTTATTTGTGTCCGGTTGGCTTTAATCCAACCCGGGAAAATATTGGGATATTGTGATCAAGGTGTTGGAATGATCTTTAATTTTAAAGCAATTGATTGATTTATAATAAAATTTGGTTACCCTTCCTCCTGATTCCCCTTAATAATCATATAAATCACAGCACCAAAAATTAAGAAAGCGCCACCAAAACTGCTCAGACAGAAATATAGAATACGTTGTGATGTATCCAGGTTAAACAGCTGATGATTCAGGATATAACGCATGAAACCCCACTGAATTATGGCAAAAGCAATCAAAATAAGTGTATGACGACGGACATCTGAACGCATGGCCATGAGAGTTTACCTGTAAGATGAGCGGCTTCATTATGCCATTTCTGAGAATTAATCTCAATTCAATCAGCCATGCGAAAAATCAATCCGGCTGGACGGATCAGTGATCAATGTACAGATGAAATGGCTGCCAGTCCTGTCTCAGCTTTCTTGATATTGAGCATTATCGATGATAGATACTCGATTGCCCAGGAATATTCCGAAAACGCTTATAGGACCAGATGTACTGTTCCGGTGCAACATTGATCATGTCCTGCATATCCCGGTTCAGACTATTGACCGAATGCTGTAAGTCGGTGGAGAGGATGTCATCGGACAGGCGCAGGCAATGTACATCAAAACTGGAAATGTCGTCGTTGCGAATACAGCTGAGCCCGATCACATTGCACTGGGTTTTACTGGCCAGCCTCGAGACCAGTGTGCTGGACAGGATATTCTGTCCAAAGAATTCAGAATAAATACCGCCGGAGGGTTTGGGTAAATGGTCCGGCAGGATCACGGTCAGGCCGCCCTGTTTCAGATGTCTGAATATGGCACGTACGCCACGGTCATCAATGGATACCAGCGTGGCATTGGATTTCTGGCGGGCTTCCAGCATATAACGGTTAATGCCCTTATTTTTACCGGGTTTATACATGATGACCGGAGCGCTGGATAAATTCAGCCAGGCATTCAGTAATTCCCAGCAGCCGAAATGGGGAATCACTACAATGACACCTTTCTTATTGGCCAGTGCCTCAGCAAGATAATGGGCGCCATCAATATTTTTGAGCAGACTCAGGCTGTATTCAGATGGCATTCCCCAGCATTTTAAGAATTCAGCATAGGTTCTGCACTGACTTGTTAAACTGTTCTTAATCAGCAGTTGTTGCTGTTGACTGCTCAGATCAGGATAAACCAATCCAATGTTAATGCAGGTAATGTGTTTGAGTGATGAATCATAACGGTACAGAATCATGGCCACCCAACAGGCCAGCAACTGTAATAAACGCAGTGGAAGTAACGCGATAACCTTGAGGATAAAATACATAAATAAACTGCTGACGGCCTGATTGCTGTGAAATGTGTGTGAAAGGGGAAGTTCTGGGAAGATTTACAGCACATCAGATCCTGTCTGACGCTGGATCATGCAGGGGAATGAGAAAATCCTGAGAACAAAATCATATGGGGGGAATGAATGTCTGCCAGGGGCTTGTTCAGCAATCAATCCACTGGAAATACAACATGTATTCAGATGAGCGGATGCATTTTCAATGGTTTCCGGTGTTCAGCTGATGTACAGAGTCGATATAAGTACATTCGTTTGGGCTGAATATGCATGCTATAGCACAGAGCTCAGTTTTAAAGTACTGGAAACGTAATTTGTAAGATGGGAGAGCGTTTATGGGTGCGGTGATGATATATCGATGATCATCAGGAGCTGTTGCCGGGTTTGCCAGTGTTTTCTCTCCAATAAAAAGACGCTGCCAGTGCAGCGTCTTTTTTATGTCATTTTTTAATGTTACTGAACCAAAATCTTTGAATCAAAGTTACTGAATCAAATCAGGTATTTTTGTCTTCAGCTTTGGGTTTTTCACGCAGGCGAATGCCCAGGTCACGCAGCTGACTGGCTTCAACCGGTGCCGGTGCCTGAGTCAGCGGACATTCAGCAGTTTTGGTTTTCGGGAAGGCAATCACATCACGAATGGAAGATGCACCTGTCATCAGCATCACCAACCGATCCAGACCAAATGCCAGGCCACCATGCGGCGGTGCACCGAATTTTAAGGCGTTCAGCAGGAAGCTGAATTTCTCTTCAGCTTCTTCTTCACCAATACCGAGGGCTTCAAAAATGGCTTTCTGCATGTCCAGGGTATAAATCCGCAGTGAACCACCGCCGATTTCAGTCCCATTCAGGACCATGTCATAGGCAACGGAGAGTGCCTGTCCCGGGTTGTTCCTGACCTCTTCCACACTGCTTTTTGGCAGAGTGAATGGATGGTGAACAGAGGTCCATTTGCCATCATCAGTTTCTTCGAACATCGGGAAATCAACAACCCACAGTGGCGCCCATTCACAGGTCGACATATTCAGATCGTGACCAATTTTAACCCGTAAAGCGCCCATGGCATCGTTGACAATCCTGGCTTTGTCGGCACCAAAGAATACGATGTCGCCATTTTCTGCGCCCACCCGCTTCAGCAGATCAAGTACGATTGGCTCAATGAATTTTACGATTGGAGACTGAAGCCCTTCAACGCCTTTTTCAAGTTCATTGACTTTAATATAAGCCAGGCCTTTTGCACCGTAAATTCCAACAAATTTAGTGTATTCATCAATCTGGCTGCGTGGCAGTGAACCGGCACCCGGAACACGCAAGGCGACAATACGGCCTTTCGGATCTTTGGCAGGTCCGGCAAATACCTTGAATTCAACGTCCTGCATCAGATCCGCAACGTCAACCAGTTTCAGCGGAATACGTAAATCAGGTTTATCCGAGGCATAATCACGCATAGCATCTGCATAGGTCATACGCTGAAATTTATCAAACTTCACGTCCAGTAGCTCATTGAATAATTGAACAGTCATGCCTTCCATCAGGTCCATGATGTCTTCATCGTTCAGGAACGATGTTTCAATGTCGATCTGGGTAAATTCAGGCTGACGGTCAGCACGTAAATCTTCATCACGGAAACATTTGGCGATCTGGTAATAACGGTCAATACCACCGACCATCAGCAGTTGCTTAAACAGTTGCGGCGACTGCGGCAGTGCATAGAAACTGCCATTGGATACACGGCTTGGCACCAGGTAGTCACGGGCACCTTCTGGGGTTGCACGTGTCAGAATAGGCGTTTCAACATCCAGGAAACCATGATCATCCAGATAATTACGGATTAAGGTGGTGACACGGGAGCGAAAACGCAGGCGATCCAGCATTTCAGGGCGACGGATGTCCAGGAAACGATATTTTAGCCGGAGCTCTTCAGATACGCTGGTGTTTTCATCATTTAACGGAAATACAGGGGTTTCAGATACGGCAAGAACGTCGATGTCTTTTCCTAAAACTTCAATCTGACCACTGACCATGCCGGCATTTTCTGTGCCTGCATAGCGGCGACGCACCCGACCGGTTATTTTCAGTACATATTCAGAGCGGGCTTTGTCTGCGGTTGCAAAGGCTTCAGGAGTATCCGGGTCAATGACCACCTGAACCAGACCATCACGGTCGCGCATATCCAGAAAGATGACACCACCATGATCACGGCGCCGGTGGACCCAGCCGCATAGTGTTACGGTCTGGTCAATTTCGGCTTCAGTCAGTGAGCCGCAGTAATGAGTTCGCATCATAGCGTAAAAAATCCAACTATATGGGTTATGGAAAGCGTATACGTAAACAGCGTACCGCCTTTGGATGTAGGATTATGCCTCTTTGAGCATTCAGTCACAAGAAGCAGATTGAAAAACAGCACAATTTCAAAGTATCGGCAGCAAAGGCGCTGCGCAGGAAATAGATGTTCAGATCAGGCTTGATTCAGGCGTTGTTTGTGATCCATGATCCAGAAGATCATACAGCCCAGACTGAAACTGAGCAGCCAGCCCCGGGCAAACTGATTGACTGATTTGCCAATATACCAATATAGATCATTCAGCCTGGGATCATGCTGAATCTGCTGGCTAAAATGGAGATAGCACAGGCAGCCACTGAAAAAAGCAATGCTGAACAGGCTCAATGCATAAATTCTGATGCCGGAAGGGACCGGTTGTGGCTGTTTATGTTGCTGATAATAATGAACGCACATCCAGGCCAGAAATGGCAGCGCAATGACTGACGATGCAATTTGCAGTATCCGGTGTACGGGGTAAGGCTGTCCCCATAAGCTGATATGACGGTCCAGCAGGTCTGCAAATGCAATGGTCCGAAAGTCTGAATGTGTCAGTCCATCCCACAGCAGGTGCGTTGCAATGCCGATCAGTGATGCCAGCAGGGTACTGAGGATAAAGCCGGCAATCTGATTCAGACTGGTCAGATTCAGTGGCTGATGCAGTCCCAGAAATCTGAAAATTGCTGTTCTGTACAGGCCATACCACAATAGACAGAAACCGGCTGCAATGAGTAAATTGGGGATAATCAGCCCTGACCATTGATGAGTGAGATGGACATCATCTGTGGTAAATAAACGATACAGATCAGGCGTCATACAACCGATGGCCAATGCAGCAACAGGCAGGCGGTTTCCGCTCAGACGGGCAAGGGGTGGTGCAAGTACAGCATGGGAAATGGTAAAGGGCATTTAAACCGACGGGGATATGGGGTGAGCAATCATCATACAGTTTAAAGAAAAAATGTTCAGGCAATGTTTTTTATTGCAAATATAATGAAATGTTATAATATAACGAAAATTTAAAATATCGAGCTTTGAGAGCCATTCTATGTCATTGACTAAAAGTGTTCTGACACTTTCCATTTCAGCGATTGTTTCAACTACATTGTGGGCTGAAGAAAATACCGAAGAGCAGCAGACTGATGTGCAGAAATTGCCGGCGATTGTCATCAGCGCACATCCATTGTATCGGTCTGATGCTGATTTTGGTGTAAAGGATCTGAAGGTCAGCCGTGAAAAGCTACAGCAGGTGGGGACCACACTGGGTGAGGCATTGAAGGATGAACCCGGCATTTACTCCAATACCTTTGGTGCAGGGGCAAGCCATCCGGTGATCCGTGGTCAGGAAGGTGCCCGGGTCAAAGTCACTCAGAACGCAACTGAAACCATGGATGTCTCTGGATTATCGCCGGATCATGCCGTGACCATTGATCCACAGCTGGCAGAGAATATTGAAGTGATCCGTGGGCCATCTGCACTGCTTTATGGTGCCGGTTCGGTGGGTGGGCTGGTGAATGTCACCGATACTAAAATGCCGACTAAAATGCCTGAGAATGGCTATGAGGCAAATGTGGGTGCCCGCTATAATACGGGCAATGATGAGAAATTGGCACATGCCGGCGTAACAGTTGGCCTGAATGACAATATTGCCCTGCGTGTTGAAGGTCTGAAGCGTGATGCCAACGAGTACATTACGCCGAATTATATGGTGACGGATGACCACGGGAACACTAGCAGACAGCGTCGGGTGAAGGATACTTTCTCTGAATCCGACAATGTCAATGTCGGTCTGTCGTGGATTGGTGCCCGTGGCTTTGCCGGGATTTCCTATGGCAAGCGTGAAGACAAATATGGTTTGCCGGGGCATAACCATGAATATGAATCCTGTCATCGTCATGGTATGGAATTACATTGTGGTGAACATGAGGACGGCGGCGGTACAGCAGCTGTAACCGATCCCGCAACAACGCCGGCAGCAGGTGGACATAGCCATAATCATGGTCCAAGCCAGGGTGCTGAGGAAGAAGAAGCCGGTCCGTGGATTAATCTGAAATCCGAGCGTTATGACTTTCGTTCCGAACTGGAAGAGCCCTTTGCCGGCTTTAAAAAGTTAAGGGCACAGGCCAGCTATACCGACTATACCCATGCTGAAATTGAAGGTGATGAAGCAGCCTCAACCTTTAACAGCAAAGGTTATGAAGGGCGGATTGAACTGGTACACCATCCGGTTGCCGATTGGGAAGGGGTAGTTGGGGTACAGGCCAGTCAGCAAAAACTGGATATTACTGGTGAAGAAGCCATTCTGGCGCCGAACAAAACCCAGAAGTACAGCGTTTTTGGGCTGGAACATAAACAATGGAATGATTTCCACTTTGAACTGGGGGCCCGATTTGACCATCAGAAAGTGGATATCAATTCAGACCAGCAGGATTTTGACGGCAACGGCTTCTCCTACTCCGGGGCGGTCAACTGGGAATTTGCACCGAATTATAAACTGTCGCTGGTGGGCTCACATGAAGAGCGTCTGCCACTGGCTCAGGAACTTTATGCAGACGGCGTACACCCCGCGACCAATACCTATGAACTGGGGAATGACCAGCTGAGTAAGGAAAAATCCAATAATGTGGAGCTCGGTCTGCACTACAATGATCAAAAACTCAGCTATCACCTGCATCTGTATCACAACTGGTTTGACAACTATATTTATGCCAGAACCCAGGATCGGTACAAAGATTTCCGCCTGATTCAATACGCTCAGGACAGTGCGAAATTCTACGGGACCGAGGGTGAAGTAGCGTATCAGTTGACATCGGTTTATAACGCCAGCTTATTTGGTGATTATGTACGGGGTAAAATTGATGGTGAAAATGCACCACGTGTTCCTTCAGGACGGCTGGGAACCCGGGTCAATGCCAGTTTTGATGATCACTGGTCAGGTTCGGCGGAGTACTATCATGTCTTTAAACAGGATGATATTGCCTCCTTTGAAACCGAAACCTCAGGTTATAACATGTTGAATGTCGGCGTAGCCTATAAAGGAAAATATGGCAGTGATCAGCAGGATTACCGCTTGTTCTTCAATGCCAATAACCTGCTGGATGACAATATTTATGAGCATTCATCCTTCCTGGCCAGTATTCCACAAATGGGACGTAATTTTGTCATGGGTGTGGATTTTAAATTCTGATTTTGCATGAGTGGCTCTGTATCGCCTGATGTGTATTGATTATTACGAAATCAGGGTTACAGAATCAATGTAAAAGCCCCGGTCTGATCATCAGGCCGGGGCTTTTTTATGTATGAACAGTAAAATTATCTTGATGATTTCATTGTTGATGGCATATGTTTAAAGCTGTTTGTTATTTTTATATAAGTGTAACCGGCACAGGGTTTTCGGGGTGTTTTTATTGCAAACGGTAAGGAATGTTATAACATAACAAAAATTCCGGGTGCATTACCCTCTGAGAGCATCACCATGTCCTTTACCAAAAGTGCTTTAACCATTTCAATTCTGACGATTGTCTCAACTGCCATCTGGGCGGACGATACGCCAGGTGCAGGTGATACAGGTTCGGTGCAGCAATTATCACCGATTATTCTCAGGGCACATGCCCCGGATCAATCCCGGGAAGATTTGCTGGATAAACAGGTTGTCAACTCAGCAACGCTGATGAAGGGTGGAACAACGATTGGTGATGCAGTCAATGGCTTACCGGGCGTTTATGCAGGACAATACAGTGGTGGTGTCAGCCATCCGGTTGTGCGTGGACAGGATGGTTCCCGCGTTAAAATTGTACAGAACGGCGCAGATATTCTGGATGTCTCTTCACTGTCCCCTGATCATACAGTGACTGTAGAGCCGACTTCTGCTGAAAAAGTTGAAGTCCTTCAGGGGCCGGCTGCACTTTTATATGGTGCCGGATCTGTTGGCGGGCTGATTAATGTCATTGATGAAAAAATTCCGGTCAGAATGCCGGACCAGAAAGTCGAAGGAAAAATTGGTACCCGATATAATTCGGGCAGTGACGAACTACTTAGTCATGCGCAGGTCACCGCTGCACTGGGCGATCAGTTTGCACTGCGTCTCTCCGGTTTAAAACGTGATGCCAATGACTATATTGCACCGAATTATATTGAAAATGGTGAGTCACAGCGCCGGGTTGACAGTACTTTTGCTGACTCAAAAGATTTTGATGCCGGGCTGTCCTGGATCTATGACCGTGGCTATACCGGGATTTCATTCAGCCGGCGACATGACAAATATGGTATACCGGCAGACAACGAGCTTTATGGCGCCTGTGAGTTAAACAGTCTAAGACTGGATTGCCCATCTGCAACCGAAGGCGGAGATGACGCCGAAACGGTACGGGACAATACCTGGATTAATTTAAAATCAAAAACATATGCCCTGAAAAGTGAATTACGTGATCCGTTTAAAGGCTTTTCAAACTTAAAAGTCCAGGCAAGTCACACAGATTATCAACATCAGGAAATGGATGGTGACGAGGCCGATACTACTTTTAAAAGTAAGGGAACGGAAGCCCGGGTAGAGCTTGTCCATCAACCGCTTGCCAATTGGACAGGTACAGTCGGGGCACAATACACCCAGCAGAAATTAACGATTGGCGGCGAAGAAGCATTGATGGCGCCAACGGATAACAAAAAATACAGCCTGTTTGCGCTGGAACACAGACAATTGGGTGATGACTGGCATCTTGAACTGGGTGGCCGTCTTGATCATCAGAAAACTGAGATTGACTCTGACCAGAAAAACTATGATGGCACTGCGTTTTCAGCTTCAGCCGCAGCCACCTGGAACTTTATACCTGACTATAATCTGACCCTGACTGCATCTCACCAGGAACGTTTACCGATGGCTCAGGAGCTTTATTCCAATGGTAAACACATGGCAACCAATACCTATGAATTGGGTGATGACAGCCTGGACAAAGAAAAATCAAATAACCTGGAACTTGGTCTGCATTATGATCATGATAAATTGAATTACCAGGCGCATATTTTCCACAGCTGGTTTGATAACTTTGTTTATGCCAGAACGCTGGACCAGTTTCAGGACTTCCGTCTGATTCAGTACAGTCAGGATCATGCCAGATTTTATGGTGCGGATGCTTCGGTCAGTTACCAGCTTTCACCGATCTACACGGCTACGCTATTTGGCGATTATGTCAGAGCAAAACTGGATGATGAAGGCAATGCACCACGTATTCCGGGTGGTCGTGCCGGGGCGCGGGTCAACGCAGAGTTCGGCAATGGCTATTCAGGTCTGGCAGAGTATTATCATGTGTTTAATCAGGATGATATAGCGCACTATGAAACGGAGACGCCGGGTTATAACATGCTCAATTTGGGATTGGCTTATTCAGGCAAGTGGTCCAAAGCAGAAGATTATAAACTCTATGCCAAAGCCAATAACCTGCTGGATGATGCTGTTTATCAGCATGAATCATTCATTGCGGCAGTGCCTCAGGTCGGGCGCAACTTTACAGTCGGCCTGGAAGTCGGTTTCTGATCTGACCGCTGTAGTCGGGGTTTTCTGAATCCACACGAAAATCCTCTTGAAAAATCAACTGATAAAACCTAGTCTGATCACATTGGACTGGGTTTTTTCTTATGCGCATTTTTCAAAGAATTCACAACAAACTGAACTGGTCATCACGAGGCTATGTCATGCTTATTGTCGGTATACTGGTATTGGGTTATCTGGCGTCTGCCATTTATCATAGCTACAAACCGCTGCCTGAGGGGCTGGATTATACCGGTCCATTACGCCATGCAGATGTTAAATTGCTGGTGGATCAGACCTATATCGATGCTCAGGGCAAACAGCAGATGGATCAGCAGATCTTTGATCAGATTCTGAAGTTGATTGGAGAGGCACAAAGCACCATTGTGCTTGATATGTTTCTGTTCAATCAGGAAACCGGTGATTCCAGGCTGCCGCAGAGACCACTCATGCAGCAATTGACCGATGCACTGATTCATCAGCGGGCCATGAATCCGAACCTGGAAGTGAAGTTTATTACCGATCCCATCAATTCAGTTTATGGTGGCATTTTACCTGAACAATATCGTCGCTTGCGTCAGGCGGGTGTGGATGTCATTGAAACCAATCTGAAACCATTGCGGACACCGAATCCGGCCTGGTCCGGCTTTTGGTATATCTGTTGTCAGACCGCGGGAAATAACCCTGAAAAAGGCTGGTTGCCCAATCCTTTTGGGCAGCAGAAAATTACACTGCGCAGTTATCTGGAATTATTGAATTTCAGGGCCAATCACCGTAAGACCATTGCCGTGGATACGGTGGATGGATGGAAAAGTATAGTCACTTCGGCCAATCCGCATGATGGCAGTTCCCGGCATTCCAATGTTGCACTGCTGGTATCCGGTTATACAGCAATTGACCTTTTGAAATCTGAACAGCCCGTGGCGCATATGTCCGGTGGCGAGACGCCGTTTATTGTGATTGGTGATATTGATGGTCGGGCGACTGATCCTCAGATTCAGGTGTTGACGGAAGCTGCCATTTACAAAGCAGTGCTGAATTTACTGCAAACCGCCAGCGCGGGTGATCAGATTGATATGGCGATGTTTTATCTGTCTGAGCGTAAAGTTATTCAGCAGCTGATCGCGGCCCGGCAGCGTGGTGTCAGACTGCGTGTGTTACTGGATCCGAATAAGGATGCATTCGGTCGACAGAAGAATGGCATTCCCAACCGTCAGGTGGCTTCAGAGTTGCATCAGGCGGGTATTGATGTACGCTGGTGTAATACGCAGGGTGAGCAGTGTCACAGCAAACTGATTGTCAAACAGAATACAGCGGCTGCGGAATTGATGTTGGGATCAGCAAATTTTACGGCACGTAATTTAAAAAATTACAATCTGGAAACTGATCTGCGTGTGATCGGTCAGCCACAGCAGCAGGTTTTTGTGGATGCGACCCGGTATTTTGACTCAGCCTGGTCAAATTTAAATGGCCGTCAGATGAGTGTGGATTACAGTACATATGCGGACGAATCCATTGTGAAATACTGGCTCTATCGTTTTATGGAGTGGTCAGGACTGTCGACATTTTAAGGTATTTTAAAGCCATCTATCTGACATTGATCAGTGCCACTATTCTCTGAATTGCGTTCAATCTGAGGTATCGGAACCGGGGCAACAACGTTGTTGTCCCGGTTTTTTTAGTGTGTTATGCATATTTTAATGAAACCTTTTATCTGAAAGAGTCCCTATGACTACGGTTTTGGTATTTTATTTAAAATAATTAAACGATATGAGGGTGAGGTTGTGTTCTGGGTAGTCATTCCTACCAGTCAGAGATACAGCATCAATCGATTTTTATTTCTTTATTTTCGGAATATTCTTGTTTTTTTATTAATTTTTAAAGTTTTCTTTATTTTTCACTATGATATTTTTACATTAAATCACCTAAAGATATTTAATTTCACATAATGAAATATAGGGTTACATTTTAATTTTTTCTAAAATATTAAGAATATGTTAATAATCTGAAGTGTAAGCATAAGTGCCGGAATAAATTGTGAAGCTGATAAAAATCCTTACACTGGTTGTTTTAAGTGGTGTCGCCGTGCTGTTGCTGGTCAATGGTTGCAGTGCCCGGTCTGTAAAAAATGAGCAGCAGACCATGTCTGCTCCACCGCAGGGGGCAGTCACATCTTCCTCCGCTATAAAGAATAATGTTCGGGCAGACCAGCGGCATTCTGCCCGCTTGAAGGGGGAGGATAAAAATAATGATGGGATCAGGGATGATATTGAGGAGGTGATCGTGACTGAATTTCCTGATACGAAACAACGTCAGGTTGCGTTCAGAGGTGTTCGGATTTTGCAGCATGTTTTTGATTTACCTGACGAACAGATTGCTGATCAGCTGAAAAAATATGATTGTTCGGTACTTCCACTGACTCAGAGTGATCAGACGCTGATCCGGGCGATGGTCTTCAATACTGAAGATCGTAAACAGGTAATCCGTAACGCAATGGCAGGATATGTTCCCCCTGTAAGCGTTGAAATTCAGATTGATGCGAATGGCAATGCAATTCACCCATGCCGGGCTGACATGATTGCCGGATAGATATCCATATGGCCGTATTTTTATAAGGAACAGATAGATTATGAATATTTTGTCTTCTTTTACATCCTACAAAAGTAAATTGTCATTTGCAGTATTTACAAGTATGAATTTATTGGTGTCAGGCAGTCTGCATGCCATGCAGTCTCCTCCAGCTGCACCGACGGTGGTTGAGTCCGGGATTTTTGATTGTCTGAATACGGGCGAGAATGTTGAACAGCCTGCAACCATTGTTTATTTCCTGAATGGTATCTCTACCACAGATATTCAGGCACAGACCGGCGCAATCGGGATCTTTAATCGATTAAAGGAAGAATCACTGTTTAAGGATATGGTGGACCAGCAGCAGGTCAGAATGAAGACCCTGTATAACCCGACAGATCCTGTATTTGGAGATTATATTGAGCTGTTTGTAGAAAATTCAATTCAGCAGACAGCCACCGATGCGACAAACCGATTGATGGAAGAGCCGGAATATAAGGATCTTACAGGGACAGCACGGGAAACCGTCCGGCAGGCGATTTATGATGAACAGCTTGACCAGGCTTACCATACCTATTGGGCCCGGAGTTTCGGCCAGTTATCATTCCTGGTTTCGGATGGGCAGCGTCTGATTTCCCAGTATCTGATGCTGGCGAATGAAGTGGCGAGTACTTTACTGGCTGGGAATAAAGTCGTTATTGTGGCGCATTCTCAGGGGAATTACGTTGTTCAGGGCATTGCCGCATTCCTGACACAGCAATCGGTATTATCTGATCTGCTCAAAAGTTCCCTGCGTGTGGTGGGGGTGGCAAATGTTGCTGCCACCACACCGAATGACAGATATACTACGATTGATCAGGACAAGGCTGTATTTTTCCTGCATAAGGATTTACAGGGCGGCCACCCAATGGAGGGTAACTTTGATGCAGTTTTTGCAAATGGCGAAGACCTGAGTGGTTGGTGGCCGTGGCCATCACAGGCGCAACAGCAGACAGACATCAATAATCATGGGATTATAGACACCTATATGTCAGCCAGATTCGATGACAAGGCTGAGTTTATCCCACATGATCCGACGATTGTGGCGCGTGATAAACGTGATTTCCCGCTGTACAGGAAAATAACCGGTCAGGTCATGGACAGTCTGAGGGAAATCCGGTGGCCAAAAAAAGTGACATCTCAGGGGGTAATCAGTTCGACCCTGACCTGGTTTGGTGATTCCAATCTGAACTTACAGGTGAATGAGCCAAAGGCAAAGGTTGATGAAGACGCTCCATCGGGTGTGCTGGGAAAATTGGATTTACACAATAACAATGGAACCGGTGCGGAATATTATGGCGTAACCTGTTCAAGTTTAAATACGCTGATCAGTGATAAAAATCAATCACTTGATTTTTCAATTGAGGCACCACAACGCAGCAGCGTTTCTCAGAATGCAACCCTGGGTCTGAAAATAGGATCCTACCCATTGGTTCAGCGTGGCGATTTAAAGGCAAATGATGACCAGAGTCTGGGTAAACGTTATCAGCTGGACTTGAGCTTGTCAGAACGAACCCGGGACAAATCGAAGTACCAGTTCACTCTGACTGAGTTTTAATTATGGTTAAACCGTACGATATTGATCAATATTGTACGGTTTTTTAGGCATGCTGATGTTTTGCCTATGCTTCAGGCAGAATCAGCTGATCCAGCTCCGCCAGATCAGTTTTGATGTTCCACTGTTTTTCATCTTCCACGGGGGTGGGCAAGCGGGCTTCCAGCCAGTCGCAAATCACATCCGGACTGAAATCGGGATGGTTGCACTGAATCACCCAGGCCAGGAACTCCCTGGCTTCCCCATTCATATAGGGGGGTGGGGACACCGGCAGAAACTGTGTTGGCAGGCGCTCACTGGTCGATAAATAATTGAGTACATGTCCCAGCTCCTGGACAGTCTGCCATGCCAGTGGATGATCAATATTAATCTGGAACTTAAACCACCATGCATGGGCACCATCGGTTCCATAGGCATCAATCAGGGACTGCTGAATTGCCGGGACCTTACAGAAAAATTGGTGCAGACGATCAAAATTCAGCTCAGCCACAATACATCATCCACTCAGTAAAAACGTTATCTTAGCAGAAGCTTTTATCTTCTGTAGCCGTCATGGGGGCTTTTGTCATGAGAAATCACCAGCATGCCGGTTTTTTATTCATGGTTTCTGCTGAATTTAAGATTAGAATAAAAACATCAACAGCACAGGCAAGGGGGGAGCATGTATAAAATAATGATGCTGATGACAGCGGGACTGTTTTGCATGCTGCCTGTTTCAGGGATGGCAGATGCAAAGGACTGGAATAATTATCGGGCGGTGGAGCGCCATTCACATACGGATAAAAGTCCCTATACTTCGTCCTATCAGGGCTATGCAACACCTTATGGTCATTCCTTTACTCAGCAGTATCCGGTACGTCCGTCACAGTATCTGCGGCCATTGCCCCGCAGCTATGCAGACCGGCCTTATACTGTTTATCCGCCGAATAATGGGGTGACTATCATTTATAATCATCAGTTTCCGACACAGACTGAGTATCATAGCGACAGCCAGGCCTTTGTCAATGGAGATGGTCATGCTTCCATTGAAAGCTCAACCTATACCCTGATCAGTGACTGGCGGCGATATAACCTGCCGGATCCGGCTGTGGGCATGCACTGGATTTTTCAGCATGGCCGTTATCTGCAGGTGCCCAATGACTGAGTAAAAAACTGGAACTGAATATGTACAGGCTCAGGTTTTCATGCCAGTTCATCATCTTCAGGGCGTGGTGTTTTGCCCTGGGTCAGTGGTTCGTCGGTACTATGCTTGTCGCGAATGACCGATGGATAGTTCCATGAAGCAAAGCGGACCACCAATATGGCCACAGCAAGGATCAGCACTGAACCGGTGATAATGATCAGATCCATATCGGCCTTATGGTCATGGTCGTGCTGGATATCGGAAATCAGTAACCGGGTCAGGGCGGTAATGGCAATGTAGATCAGAAAGCGAACCGGCATGTGATTGGTTTTAAAATAGATGCCGACCATGGCGCCCAGTTCCAGATAGATGAACAGCAGCAGAATATCGTCAATGGTGGCATATGGCTTGATGGTCAGCATGTCAATCACGGTATGTACCGCGGACCAGGCAATCATACAGCCGATAATAAACAGGGCAATATAATGAAAGGCTTCCACCGCAATGTTGCCATAGCGATCAAGCCGTTTTTCCATTTTTTTCATATCGGGAGCTTTATTCATTTATTTTTACTTCTGTGGAATGGTTGATCTGGTTTCAGTAAAACTCATGCAAATTTCATGCATATTAAATGGCTGCTGACTCATGCCTGAATCTATTACCTGTCTGTCAGTATTGAGCCATTGCCCCTGTATCATTATGGAGTTATAGCCAAACCACCTAATTATTCATACACTTGATTTGATTCAAACTATTGGTTATCAATTAGTTTTTTGTACTTTTGAATCATGGATGGTTGTCCTATGTATGAGTTTTTTGACATGGGTGGATGTGTCCGATTCTCCCATGGTGAAATTCATCCGTGAGTTTCATCCTGCACATGGTAAAAAAGAAAAACGCCTGATATTTCAGGCGTTTTAATGGTGGTTGACTATGGCTGCAGATTAAGACTGATGGGTAAAGTAATCTTCACTGAAATTCATAATTACTTCTGAACCCGCTTTGATTTTAGCAATACGGGCATGCAAATCAGGCAGAATTCGCTGAATAAAATAATGTGTCAGCGCCAGTTTGTCCTGATAGAACGCTCCGGTTTTGTGCTGAGCAGCATTGGCAATTTTTGCGAACATATAGGAGAAGCTCAGCAGCCCCACAACATGCAGATAGTCGACAGCAGCGGCATTCGGGAATTCTGGATTTTCCTTCGCACGTTCCAGAATATACTGAGTGATCATTTCCACTTCGGTGGCGACATCCAGGGTTGCGTCCTTAATGAAGTTCAGGTCAGTATCCAGGCTGTTGGTGAAGTCACGGATTTCAGCAATGTATTCAGCAATGAATTCACCATTGGATTTAATGGTCTTACGACCGATCAGGTCCTGTGACTGAACACCGTTGGTGCCTTCATAAATCTGAGCGATGCGTAAATCACGGACGCATTGTTCCATGCCCCATTCACGGATATAGCCATGACCACCAAATACCATCTGTGCGTCAATGACGGCGTCAAAAGCGGTATCGGTTAAATAGGCTTTGGCAATCGGGGTTAGCAGGGCAACACGGTTATTGGCCTGAGCAACAGCCTCTGAGTCGGTTGAAAATTTGGTAATATCGAGTTGCTGACCGACATAAACTGCAAAGGCACGTGACGCTTCGTTGTTGGCACGGGCATTTAACAGCATGCGGCGTACATCACCGTGTACCAGAATGCTGTCAGCCGGTTTGTCCGGTGACTGCGGTCCGGTTACACTGCGGCCCTGTAAACGGTCAGTTGCATACTGAGCGGCATTCTGGTAGGCATATTCAGATGCTCCCAGGCCCTGAATACCCATGGACAGACGTTCATAATTCATCATGACGAACATGGCTGCCAGTCCTTCATTTTCCTTGCCGACCAGATAACCTTTTGCGGCATCAAAGTTCATGACACAGGTTGCAGAGGCCTTAATGCCCATTTTATGCTCAATGGAGCCCGGACCTGCACTATTGCGCTCACCAGGTGAGCCATCTGCATTGACTATGAATTTAGGTACGATGAATAGGGAAATGCCACGGGAACCGGCAGGCGCATCCGGAGTTTTTGCCAGTACCAGGTGAATGATGTTTTCAGTCAGGTCATGGTCACCACCGGTAATGAAGATTTTGGTTCCGGTAATGTTATAGCTGCCATCTGCATTCGGTTCGGCTCTGGTTTTAATAATCCCCAGATCGGTACCGGCATGCGGTTCGGTCAGGCACATGGTTCCGGACCATTCACCGGTGTAAATCTTCGGCAGATAGGTTTGTTTCTGTTCCTGAGAAGCATAGCTGTTCAGTGCCATACCGGCACCAACGGACAACAGTGGATACAGCATGAAGGATGGATTGGTGGCAAACAGCATTTCATCGGCAAGTACAGTCAGCATTTTGGGCATGCTCTGTCCGCCCCATTCCTCATCTGCTCCAAGCCCAATCCAGCCGCCTTCGGCGTATTGTCTGAATGCTTCCTTAAAACCGGCAGGTGTGGTGACTGCGCCATTTGCATAGTGCGCACCTTCTTCATCACCGGAACGGTTTAAAGGCAGGGTGACGTTCTGGGCAAATTTTGCCATTTCCTCAAGAATGGCTTCAGCGGTTGCCGCATCAAGATGTGCAAGGTTTTCATTGGCCTGCCAGAATTGTTCTGCATTGAATACATCGTTAAGGATGAAACGCATATCTGCAAGAGGTGCATTATAAATTGGCATAGGGAATTACCTGTTTTTGTTTGAATCAATCAATTGAAACGCTGTCTTGACCTTTATTTTATCAGGATCAGAGGGCTGAATTTAAGCGCTATCATATCATTTATAAAGAAAAAGGACTGCCAGATTCATGGCCGTCCTTTTCTTTTATCACTGAATGAATGCAGACATCAGAATACGAAATGTTCTGCATCAAGTGACATCAATGGCTCCAGTCCACCTGCAATGACTTCAACATGCGAGCGTACACGTGGCAGGATCTTTTTGAAGTAGAAGCGTGCAGTGGCAATTTTTGCATTGTAGAAATCTACATCCGTTGTGCCGGCAGCAAGCTTTTCCTGCGCAGTCAGTGCCATGCGTGCCCACAGGTAAGCCAGGGTGACATAGCCTGAGAAATACAGGTAATCCACCGCAGCAGCACCGACTTCATCTGGATTCTGCATGGCACGCATACCAATTTGCATGGTCAGATCACCCCACTCTTTGTTCAGGGCAGCCAGGGGTTCAACAAATTCTTTCAGATCTGCATTGTCCTTGTTGGCTTCAGCAAATTTGTGAATGATTCTGGTGAAATCCTTCAGCATGGCACCCTGAGTCTGCAGGACTTTACGGCCCAGTAAGTCCAATGCCTGAATTTCAGTGGTTCCTTCATACAGACAGGAAATACGGGTATCACGGACAATCTGTTCCATGCCATGTTCTGAAATAAAGCCATGGCCACCGAATACCTGTACACCATGTTTGGCAGATTCAGAACCGGTTTCAGTCAGAAATGCCTTGGCAATTGGTGTAAGCAGGGACAGGATATTGTCTGCAAATTTACGGTCTTCTTCGGTGACACCCTGTTCAACGATGTCTGCGTACTGAGACAGGAAGTACACCAGGGCGCGGCCACCTTCAGCAAATGCCTTCTGTGTCATCAGCATATTACGTACAGCAGGATGAACAATAATTGGGTCGGCTTCTTTTTCAGGCGCTTTAGGCCCTGAAAGTGAACGCATGGCCAGGCGGTCTTTTGCATAGGCAAGCGCTCCCTGGAAAGAAGATTCAGAAGCGGTCAGCCCCTGTACCGCAGTCCCGATACGTGCAGTATTCATGAACGTGAACATGGCATGCAGGCCACGGTTTTCAGGTCCGATCAGGAAGCCCCGGGCATTATCAAAGTTGATAACGCAGGTGGCATTACCATGAATTCCCATTTTGTGTTCAATGGAACCACAGCGTACAGCATTGCGATCACCCATTGAACCGTCAGCGTTGACGTTGAATTTCGGTACGATAAACAGTGAAATCCCTTTGGTGCCTTTCGGCGCACCAGGCAGACGGGCTAAAACGATGTGAACAATGTTGTCCGCCATGTCGTGTTCGCCGGCAGAGATAAAGATTTTTTCACCGGAAATGGCAAAGCTGCCATCTGCATTCGGTTCTGCTCTGGTACGGATAATCCCAAGATCTGAACCGGCATGTGATTCAGTCAGACACATGGTACCGGTCCATTCACCTGAAACCAGTTTAGGCAGATAAGTGGCTTTCTGTTCGTCTGAACCATGATGTTCAATGGTACGTACTGCACCATGTGACAGGCCCGGGTACATACCCCATGCCCAGTTGGCAGCACCAACCATTTCAGAAATTGCAGTGCCAAGTGAACCTGGCAATCCCTGGCCACCATGCTGTTCCGGTACAGAAAGGGACGGGAAACCCAGTTCGATATATTTTTGATAAGCTTCTTTAAAGCCTGTTGGTGTAGTGACGACACCATCGTTCCATGTACAGCCTTCACGGTCACCGCTCTGGTTCAGTGGAGACAGTTCATTTTCACAGAAATCAGCAGCAGCTTCCAGATATTGGTCGACCAGCTCACGACTTACGTTTTCCTGGAATGCAGGCAGTTTTGCATAGTGTTCTTCGGCATTTAATAATTCATGCAAAACGAATTGCATATCACGTAAGGGCGCTTTGTATTGTGGCATATCGGTTTCCTCAATACTGGTTAAACCAGATTTATAATCCTAATAACAAGAAAAAGTGTCTTCAGTGACACATTTTTGTGTCGCTACATCCTGCAACATCTTATGGCAGCGTACAAGATTTCGCAGTGGTTTCTCTGTGACTGTAAAGTCAGAGATTTTCCCGGCAGCCATCTTACGCCTGTCAAGTGTATAGCGATTTGTTTAAGAAATGGTGAAACCAATGGCAGGAAATCGTAAAAAGATATGTTGAAAAAAGGCGCTTCTGCGCCTTTTAAAATCTCATACTGCAAACAATCAATGGATCAGGTTTTATTTTGCTGTGGTGCGTTGAGTAAAGCCGATGGGGCTTTGTCCGCTGATCGCTGGACCTGAAATCTCATGACACAGCGTCCGTCAATCAGCTTGTCTCCCAGTTTGACCTGAAGGGCTTTGCCATTGCTCTGGCTACTGCAGGCGTTCTGAACTGCTTGCCATTGTGCACGGCGTTCGGTCCGTTTCTGCTGGAATTGCTGTTTCATTTCAGCACGCTGTTCATCCGTCATGTCCTGCATGGCTTCAGCACGTTGCTTATAGTTCATGCGGCCTTCATGATTGCGGAAACCGGCTCTCATTTCACGCATGGCCTTATGGTCCGGTTGGAACACGACATGACAGGACCCGGCAATGGTTCTGTCACCGCTTTGAATCTGTACACTTTCACCGATTGCTTTACCATCGCAGGCCGTTTTCATCTGACGGGCAATCTGTTTGCGCTGTTCACGGAATTTTTTCCATTGTTCACGTTGTTCAGGGGTCATGTGGCGGCCATGTTTATCCGCATGCGTCATGCGTGCATCATAATTTTCCTTTGGTGCACCGGTTGACTGACAGGCGGTCAGTGCACCTGCACTGATCAGGCTGGCGGTTACAACTGCAATTTTTGTCATTGTCTTCATGTGGATGACCTCGGGTAACGTTTTGTGTCTGTCGATGCGTTAAAGATTAGGTAATAATGATGTAGAAACAATGGAGAGTATTTTGGGTGACTGTTCTGTACAATGCTGAATTAAGAAGGAAAACGAGAGAGCTGTTTTGAATATACGCCGGGTCCCCATCGCATTGCGTTTATTCCTGACCGTGTTGCTGACCATGCTGGTGATCACAACAGTCAGTCTGAGTGTATTGCACTGGACCATGCAGAAAAACTTTGCCCGCTATGTTGCAGATGTTGAAATGCAGAAACTGGATCATCTGATTGAAAATCTGGCAGGGGTGTATGGCGTCTATCAGGACTGGGGAAATGCAGTACAGGCACAGATTCTGCAAATGGAAGGAACTGCAGCACCGGATGATTATGACCGGTTGTCCCGCTGGTGGCTGAGACGTCAGTATGATATTGCATTGCAGCAGGGTTATTTCAAGGAACATGGCCTGATTAACCGATTGCAGGGCGATACTCCGACTGAGCAAAAAATGGATGATGAGGAACTCAAGATACTGGAGGAGAATTTGCCTTCGGAATATCAGCCATTTGAAGGTTTAAACTTTCCCTTAAGCTCAAATCAGCATTTATTTAAATCGTCCGATAAAAAGAAAAAAACACTGACGATGGTAACCATAGATCAGAAAAATGGTAAAAAGCGCTTTATTTCCATGCCGGATCGACTGGGATTGGGCGGTCGTCTATCTTTATATGATGCAAAACAGCAGTTCATTCTGGGGGAACCGTCTGAGGATCCGGTGTCGTACCGGCCGATTGTGGTCAACAATAAAGTTGTGGGTTACCTGGGACTGAAACCTGTATTGGATCAGGATGATGCCCTGAGCATCAATTTTTTCAGTAATCAGAAGCGTTATCTGGTGCTGATCTATATTCTGACGGTATTTGCCAGTCTGATGGTTGCCCTGCTGCTGGCGGCATATTTCAGAAATCCCATCCGGCGCTTACTGGGAGCAACCCGTGAGTTGACCCGCGGTAATTATCAATACCAGATGCAGGTCAAGCGTAATGATGAACTGGGGGATTTATCCAATGAAATTAATCAGCTGGCGGTCATTCTGGATCAGCATGAAAACTCGCGGCGTCAATGGGTTGCAGATACTTCACATGAATTGAAAACACCATTGGCGGTATTGCAGGCGCAGATTGAAGCCATGCAGGATGGTATCCGTAAGCCGACAGCAGAGCATTTTGAATCCATGATGCGTCAGGTGATCAGCCTGAAAAAGCTGACTCAGGACCTTGCTGATCTGGCACAGGCTGAAGCTCAGCAATTAAAATGTTATTTCGCTGAAATGAATCCGTGGGATGTGGTCCTGCAGGAAATTGAAAACTTCAGACCAAAATTTGAACAGGCTGGTTTGTCTGTCTCTGTTGCCGGAGAAGGTGCGAAATTACAATTGGATATAGATCGTTTTAAGCAAATTATGGTCAACTTGCTGAGTAACAGTATTCGCTATACAGAAGCCGGTGGTGAGGTAAAAATTCACACTGAACAGGATGACCGCAGCTGGAGCATTTATGTGGATGACAGTCCGCTGGGTCTGAGTGATGAACAACTGGCCCGTCTGGGAGAGCGTTTTTACCGGGTGGATGATTCACGGACCCGCAGTACCGGGGGGACCGGACTGGGGCTTGCACTGTCCTGTAAAATTGCCGAGGCACTGGGAGGGACGCTCCGCTTTGAACACTCACCATTGGGCGGTTTGCGCTGCAAACTGACCTTTCCAAAACATACAGAAGTCTGAAAGGAATAAGTACCTATGAAACATATTATGCTTGTGGAAGATGAAGTGGAACTTGCGCAGCTGGTCCGGGATTATCTGGAAGCAGCAGGCTTTGAAGTCAGTATGTTCCATGATGGTCAGGATGCCTATGAGAGTTTTCAGCAACGCAAGCCGGGCCTGATGATCCTGGATCTGATGGTCCCAGGAATGGATGGTTTAACCATTTGCCGGAAAGTGCGGGAACAGTCTGATCTGCCCATTATTATGGTCACAGCACGTACCGAAGAGATTGACCGTGTACTGGGCCTGAATATGGGAGCGGATGACTATGTCTGTAAACCGTTCAGTCCAAAGGAGCTGGTGGCTCGGGTGCAGGCGGTTTTACGCCGGCTGGAACGTAAGGCAGAACCTGAGGAAAATAACCTGTTCCGGATGGACAAGGCTCAGCAAAGAATCTGGTATAAACAGAAATCGCTGAATTTAACACCAACGGAATTCCGCTTGCTGGAATTATTCCTGGAACATGTGGGGCAGGTCTATTCGCGGGCGCAGCTGCTGGATCATATTAATCCGGACAGTTTTGATGTGGCAGATCGGGTAATTGATAGTCATATCAAGAACTTAAGAAGAAAAATATCTGAAGCAGCAGAGACAGGAAACCGGCATGAATGGGTCCAGGCAGTCTATGGTGTGGGCTATCGTTTTGAATACCCGGAAGATTAATATGCAGTCTGGGTCAGACTTATACTGTGGATAAGCACAGGCTTATCCACAGGAAATGTGTATAACTGCGATTAATTTACGACGAACAACTCACAACGATTTCAGGCACATCTGATGGCAAGGGCGCCAGGTCTTCAGGTTTTTCCAGCATCGTCTGTTTTACATAGGGCTGACTGAGCAGCTGGAACAGTCGGTCAACTTCGGAAAAATCATCCTGTTCAGCCAATTCAATGGCTTTTTGCAGCATATGATTGCGCAATATGTAGATGGGATTGGCCGAAAGCATGTCGGTATTCAACTGGTCGGTATCCTGATGCGTCCGGATCTGTTCATATTGGGTCAGGAAAGTTTCAAATTGATGCCGATCCAGGCAGTCATCCTTGATTGCGTCGTATTCCTGTTGCTGTAAACGAATAAAATTCTGCGTGTAATCCAGCTGTTCCGATTGCAGAATTTTCAGGAAGGCCATGCCACAGTCAAAGCTGTCTGTATGAAACTGCGGTAGTCCCATTTTCTGACAGAGTCCAATACGGTAGTGCTCCAGGAAGGTCGGTTCAAACTGTTCTAGGCTATGGGCAAGATCTGCTTTGAATTGTTCTTTTTCAGCAGGGTCTGTGGCCAGTGGAATTAAATTATTCAGCCAGTTCCACAGATTCCAGTGTGCGATACCCGGTTGGTTCTGGTAGGTATAGCGACCATTATAATCGGAATGGTTATTAATCCAGTCGGGCCGAAAGCGTTCCATAAAGCCGTAAGGACCGAAATCCAGGGTTGAGCCGGTAATATTCAGATTGTCGGTGTTCATCACACCATGTGCAAAGCCGACCAGTTGCCATTTTGCGATCATAATCGCGGTGCGCTGGATCACCTGAGTGGCAAAGGCCAATATGGGCTGTTCCGCGGTCAGGCATTCAGGATAATGCCATTCAATGCATTTTTGTGTGAAGGATGACAGTAAATCAGGCTGATATTGGTTAATCCATTCAAAATGTCCAAGGCGGATATGGCAATCTGCGGTTCTGAGCAGCATGGCTCCAGGTTCCAGTTTTTCCCGCTGGACACCCTGGGTGGATGAAGTAAAACCAACGGCGTTGCTGGAGCAGACCCCCAAGGCATTTAACGCATGTCCTGCCAAGTATTCACGAATGACAGAGCGCAACACAGCGCGGCCATCTCCCATGCGTGAATAAGGGGTTAAACCCGCGCCCTTCAGGTGCAGGTCTATGGTTTGTCCCTGCCGATCCACAATTTGAGCAATCAGCAGTCCCCGGCCATCTCCCAGTTGTCCGGCCCATTGTCCAAACTGATGGCCGGCATACACCATTGCCAGTGGCGGAAACTCAGGAAAGGTTTTCTGACCACTGCAAATGGCAACCCAGTCCGACTGCTCTTCGGCTGACCATTGTAATTGCTCAGCCAATGGCTGGTTGAAATGACCAGCTTTGGCACCTTTTAAAGGAAGCGGCATTTGCTGATGATAAAGCCGGGCATCGAGTTCAGGATAGCGTGGATTGAATTGCATGATGAATACACAGAAGCGGGTTGAATTTCAATATAGCAAAGTTATGTCCTGGAATGTGTGACTGTGTAAAATGGGGTTCTCCACATGGGATGGTCGGATCAGAGGGGAGATGGGCGGTGCATAAAATATATGGCTGAAAGGAAAAAAGAAAAGCTCCCGAAGGAGCTTTATCACAGCTGGATCTGATCTCAGTCAGAAATCATATTTTTTTTAACGTTACGCATCAGCGTTTCCAGTCGCGCGCGGTGATAACTCAGTTTTTGCTCTACCAGCTGAAAGTCGACTTTCAGTTTGTCATCAATCTGGTGAATTTTTTCAGCAACAGAAGCTTTCTTCGCCTGTAACTCCTGTTCCTTCAGTCTGGCCCAGTCATTCAGTGTGTGGCTGAATGCTTCGTACTCCTGCGAAATACGCTGTTTCATTGCATGAATATCGGCATTGACGTCATGACCATAGACCGCCAGATCCTGTTCGGCATATTTAAATCTCATGGCCAGTTCAGCTTTTTTAATATTGAAGCTTGGGATCCGGCGTAGATTTTTTGCCAGGCCCACTTTTGAACAGGACCAGATGAGCCATTTGGTCGGATCATATTGCCACCATTTTACGCCATTACGATAATCGTACTGGAAAATATGATGATAGTTATGATATCCCTCACCCCAGGTGGCAATTGCCAGCCAGAAGTTGTCACGGGCTGTATTTTCATCGGTATAGGGCCGTTTACCCCACATATGGCATAGCGAGTTGATAAAGAAGGTCACGTGATGGCTGATAATCAGACGCAGTAACCCGCCCAATAATACTACGCCCCACACGTCACCGACCGCCCAGCCGACTGCTCCGAGAATCACAATATGCACTGCAACCGCCAGTAACACATAGTATTTGTGCTGGAACATCACCAGTTTGTCATTCAGTAAATCCGGTGCATTTTTATAATTTGCTTCTGCTGCCGGATAGTTACGGAGCATCCACCCGATATGTGCATACCAGAAGCCGTTATTAATTGAATACGGGTCCTGGTCGACATCGTCGACATGACGGTGATGGGTACGATGGCCTGAAGCCCAGAACAAAACACTGTTCTGAACGGCAAAGGTGCCCATGATCATTAAAATAATTTTCAGTGGCAGGGTGGCTTCGTAGGCACGGTGCGCCCATAAGCGATGATAACCTGCGGTAATACCTAAACTACTGACACCCAGCAATACAACCAGACTGATCCAGGCACCGACACTGAAATCCCGGTAATATGCGTAAATCGGAATGGCAATGAGGGTGATAAGTGGAATGATGATCAGTGCAACCATTGCATTCCAGTTGATCGGGGCTTTGGGTAGGGGAGCATTCATCTCCGGCAGCACTCCTGAGACCTTGAAAAGGCAAAAAAACGGAATCATAGCTGACTGTTTTTATAAGGCTATGACTTATACCATATTAGCACGGGAAAACAAATGTTCACCACTATTATTGTACATCTGTATTGAATAAAACAGTAACAGAATAAAACCCCGCATTGATCAGGCCTTATCCGCTGATGTCGCTGTATATTTTAATGTTTTAAAATAATGAGATGGGTTTAATATTCAGTGTAACATATGCATAACAAATTATTTGATTTGTCCCAGCTGCTGTTGCATCAGGCTGGGAAAGTCAGTGATTAGCCCCTGAATTCCCATTTCCCGAAGCTGCTGAGCCCGCCTAGCATCGTTGACGGTCCATACGCTGATGTTCAGCTGTGCATCCTGAGTGGCACGAATCATCGCATCACTGGCCAGTGCATTCATCCAGCCGATCTGAGCACATTGCAGTTGCAGCGCCTGTTCGATGGCAAGTTGCTGAATATCATGCTCGATGAGCAGACCGCGTTTAAATACGGAAGCCTGCTGTTGCAGTGCCTGATGAATTTTTAAATCAAAACTGGTGATGATGGCGGTATTTTCAAAGCCGGCCAGCTGTTGCTGTAAGGCAGACACGATTTTTTCGGCATCAGCCATGTGGTCGACGGCCTTGACTTCCACTTCAATGTGTTCAAAGTTCTGGATAATGTTGAGGGTCTGACGCAGGGTCGGTGTGATCTGTGGGGGCCAGTCCATCCAGATGTGTGCCTGGTTATGGGCTTCCAGTTCTATGGCTGCACATTCATAGAGATTTTTGTCCACACCGGTGGTACGGATAAAGTTGTCGTCATGCATAATGACGAGTTCACCATCCTTCAGCTGGCGGACATCAAATTCAACAGCCCGGATCCCTGAGTCGTGGATGTACTGAAAACCGCCCAGTGTATTTTCCGGTGCCTCACCACGTGCACCACGATGACCGATAATTCTCATATTCAGCTCACTATTTCAAACCAGTCTGAAATCTGATTTTTGACCTGCGTCCATCTTAACGCCAGATTAATTCAGTTGAAAAGTATTGGCACTGTGAAATGGCACAATGGTTAAAACAGTTTAAGATTTTCATTGATGTTCTTTTGCCACAGTACTTCACTGCCATGTTCGGCACGTTGCAGGCTGCGTGATGCGACAAAGAGCCAGTCAGATAAGCGATTCAGTAATTGCAGGGCAGTGGCCTGAATATTCTGATCCCGGCCATGCACAGTCATCAGACTGCGTTCAGCACGACGACACACTGCACGGGCCTGATGAGCGTGGCTGCAGGTCAGTGTACCGGTGGGTAAAATAAAGTCCTTCAGCATGGGTAAATTTTCATTCATGCGGTCAATGTCTTTTTCCAGGAATTCAATACAGGCCGGTTGCAATAAGTGATAGTCGGGAATGCAGACTTCACCCCCCAGGTCAAATAACCAGTGTTGAATGAGACTCAGCGAGTGATCCCAGTGTGCCTTATGTTCAGCTTCAAGTGAACTGAGGGTAATCTGCGCGCGCAATACGCCAATGACTGAGTTCAGTTCATCCACATCGCCCAATGCGGTAATGCGCAGGTCGTCCTTGGCCACACGGGAACCATCTCCAAGTCCTGTGGTTCCCGTATCCCCGGTGCGGGTATAGATTTTACTTAAACGATGGCCCATGCGTTGTCCTGAATTTTATGAAATACATCAAAAAGATCATGCTACATAGGAATGACATGATCCCGGGGGGCATATCCGGAGAATCAGATTCAGAAAAATAGCACCGGAAACTCAGTATTTAAAGGTGACACCTGCTGTCGCCAGTCGTCCGCCATTGATATAGTAACTGCCGCTGCTGTATGCGGTGCGGTAATTTGAATCACCGACATTCTGAATGTTGGCAAAAAGCCTGACATTGTCATTTAAATTGTAGTGACCATGCATGTCAATGCGAAGATGTCCCGGAACCCTGATGTCATCAAAGGTACTGTTGTCATAGGCACTGTTTGCCATCAGGGTGGTGGAAAAGCCGTAACGTTCATCCTGCCAGCCTGTGGTCAGTGAAATATTCTGACGTGGACGACGGCTCAGGTTTTCATCCGTCTGATCATCCTTAGCACGGACATAGTTGTAGCCGGCATTGGCATAAAGGTTTTCACCCTGCCATTTGACATAGACTTCACCACCTTCCATTTTTGCCTTGTCAATATTTTCCATCTGGTTGTTGTTGAAATTAATCAGGTTGTCTGTGCGGGTGCTATACAGCGACAGACCGGTTGAAATGTTATGTGCCAGTTGCTGATCCAGGCCGACTTCATAAGAAATACTTTCTTCCGGCTTTAAGTCAGGATTGCCGCCAAAGCCATACATATCATTCAGTTTCGGTGCACTGAATGCGGAACCAATGTTGGCATAAACGCTGGTCAGCGGCAAAATCTGATAGCGGACTGCACCCTGTGCAACCGTATGGGTCCCAAAATTTTCATTGTCTTCGACACGGACCCCCAGCTGGGTATTCAGGCCGGCATGGTTATACTGATGCTGAATGTAGTAACCGGTTGAATCGATATTTTCACTGTAGGGGGTGCCAAATGAAAGAACGTCTCCGTCCATATTGCTGTGTGTCACACCAAGCAGAATGTTCTGATGAGCGCTAAAGTCCCACTTACCATAAAGTTCTGCTTCCTGGGTTTTGCTGTGTGCAAAATCATCTGATTGTTTCTGATCAAGCTCGTCTTTGAACTGGGAAAGGCGTGCATTCAGTTCCACGCTGTCAATGGGTTTGATTTTTGCCTTTACATTAATGATTTCATTTTTAAAGTCCTGATTGACCGGGTTGCCAAAGTTGTCATAGGCACTGTTGCCTTCATTCTGACTATAGTCTACAGAAGCTGCATAACTGTCTTTTTCAACACCTATTTTTGCACTGTAGCCTTTCTGGTCATATGAGGCATCGGGAGCACCGGGCATATCGTTTACAGGTGTGCCATCCGTTTCAAGGCGCTGTCCACGCAGCTGAGCATAAAAACCATTTTCTGCCAGGTCGGCACCAATGACTGACTTATAGGTTTTATTTTCTCCGGCTTCGGTGCTGATGAAGGCTGAGGTCCTGTCAGGGGTGCTGGACAGCAGCTGTACCACGCCACCGATTGCATCTGTGCCATACAGGACCGATGCCGGGCCTTTCAGAACTTCAATCTGTTGAATATCCGTTGTGTCAATCAATGGCAGGGAGGCCATGCCGGATGTGGCGGAATTCAGCCGGACGCCATCACGTAAAACAAGGGCCTGATTTGAATTGGTTCCACGCAGGAATATAGAGCTGATCTGACCATAACCGCCACTTTGCACCATGTTAATGGCAGGATCGGTCATTAAAAGATCCGGCAGGGATGCCACCGGAGACTGTTTGATAATCTGAGGTTCAATAGTGGAAATACGTGCCGGCACATTGCCGATTTTTTCTCTGGAGCGGCTTGCCGTGACGACAATGGTGTCCAGTGCAGTGACTGACTGGTCTGCAGTCGGGGCAGATTGTGTTGACGGCTCCTGCGCAAAAACAGTGGATGACAACCCCATCGCAACTGCGACGGCCCCTACAAGTGTGGCAGGTTTAAAAAAAACAGACATGATATGCTCCATACATTCACCCCTCGTGAATGACTGAGTTTAAGGACACAACAAGCTGGTATCCGGACTTGAATATAATATCCGCTGTATTTCAGCCGATATGGGCATATCCACCTTCTCACATGTATGCAGTGGTGTTGTTTCGCCGCTAAGCAAACTTTGTAATGATATGATTTTCGTTCTTACCGTTGCGGGGGCAGTGCTGGATTTTAACCGGCTTCCCTGAGCACCTGGTGACTCGACTTGTTGCATTTTCGCGCAGTATAAGGTCTGATTGATGTTTAAACAATGACAAACAGATATTCGTGCTGAACTTTAACGCAGCCGGCTGAATTTGCATTACAATGGTGTTGTTTTGAATGCCTTCCTGAACATTGGGGGAATGGCATCAGCAAGCCAGTTATTGAGTCAGAATATATGCGCACCCGTGCCAAAATATGTGGAATCACCCGATCGGAAGATGTGCTGGCCGCTGTTCATGCCGGGGCAGATGCCATTGGTTTTGTTTTTTTTGAAGCCAGCCCGCGTTATGTTTCCATCCTGCGTGCACAGGAACTGGCCCGCTCTATTCCGGCCTATGTCAGCATTGTCGGTTTATTTGTCAATGCCGATCAGGATGAAATCATACGGGTGGTGGATCAGGTGCCGCTGGATATTTTACAATTTCATGGTGATGAAACGGCCGAACAGTGCCGGCAGATTGCACAGCATACCCGACGGCGCTGGTATAAGGCGATTCAGGTACAACCGGATGTGGATGTGGTTCCGGCAATCCTGCAATACCGGCAGGCGGGGGCAAGTGCCATTCTATTGGATGCATGGCACCCGGAACTCAAAGGTGGCACAGGACAGCAGTTTGACTGGTCGAAATTCCCGAGTCTCGAAATTCCCCTGATTCTGGCAGGTGGCTTAAAACCTGAAAATATTGAAGATGCCATCAGAATAACGCAGGCCTATGCGGTGGATGTCAGCGGAGGCGTGGAATCTGCAAAAGGCATGAAAGACCGACAACTTATTGAACAATTTATGCAAGGAGTCCAGCGTGGATCAGCAAAGTACGAATCACAACAGTCAGGTGGTTGACTACACCCGGTTTCCGGATGCACATGGGCATTTTGGCATTCATGGTGGACGTTTTGTGTCAGAAACGCTGATGGCGGCACTGGAAGATCTGGAAAAACTCTATTTCCGCATGAAGGATGATGCACAGTTTCTGGCAGAATTTGACCGTGATCTGGCCTATTATGTGGGGCGTCCGAGCCCGTTGTATCATGCTGAACGCTGGTCGGAGGCATTGGGTGGCGCACAGATTTATCTGAAGCGTGAGGACCTGAACCATACCGGCTCACATAAGGTCAATAACACAATCGGACAGGCTTTACTGGCGAAGCTTTCAGGTAAAAAGCGCATTATTGCTGAAACTGGTGCCGGTCAGCATGGTGTGGCCACAGCCACCATTGCTGCACGCCTGGGGCTTGAATGTGTAGTGTTTATGGGATCTGAAGATGTCAAACGCCAGGCCATGAATGTATACCGCATGCGTTTGCTGGGCGCGACTGTCGTGCCGGTGGAAAGTGGCTCCAGAACGCTGAAGGATGCAATGAATGAGGCCATGCGTGACTGGGTGACCCATGTCGACAGTACGTATTATGTCATTGGGACGGTTGCCGGACCGCATCCATATCCACAGCTGGTACGTGATTTTCAGTCGATTATTGGCCGGGAAGCCCGCAAACAGATTCAGGAGCAGGCAGGGCGCTTACCCGATGCGCTGGTGGCCTGTGTCGGCGGTGGTTCAAATGCAATGGGACTGTTTTATCCATTCCTGAATGATGCAGACGTCAAAATGTACGGGGTCGAAGCCGCCGGTTATGGGGTGGACACAGGAAAGCACTCGGCACCGCTGAATGCTGGTCATGTCGGTGTGCTGCACGGTAACCGGACTTATCTGATGTCTGATGAGCAGGGGCAAATCATGGAAACGCATTCCATTTCTGCCGGTCTGGATTATCCGGGAGTCGGGCCGGAACACAGCTTCTTAAAAGACATGCACCGTGTGAATTATGTCCCGATTGATGATACGGAGGCACTTCAGGGGTTCCGGGATTTAACCCGTATCGAGGGGATTATTCCCGCGCTTGAAAGTTCGCATGCCATGGCTTATGTGACCAAACTTGCACCGACCATGTCGAAGGATCAGATTATTATTGCAACTGTATCCGGTCGTGGGGATAAGGACCTGATGACGGTCGCCCGTATTGATGGTGTGGAAATGGTGGAGATGTAAATTCTCCGTTTTCTGTATTTATATATCTTCTGAAATGATCAGCAATCGTGTCCGGTAAACGCCGGGCACGATTTTTTTATGGCGAATGATTTGCTTTGATGGGGAATGGCAGGATCGTTAGTCTTTTGGATTGGTCATCAGTTCAGCTGATTCATATTCCGGAAGGATTCAGCGGTTAAAGTAACAATATCAGGGGACTGATCTTTCGGGGTTTGACATGGATATTATTTTTCTTGAAGAATTTAAACTGGATTCAGAGACAGAGGCACACATTTCAAACCTGCTCAGGCTCTGTTTTCCTCAGCAGAATTTTGAAGGGCGGAGCTATTTCAGGCAAAGGCCGCATTATCGCCTATTAATGACTGTTGATGACCGACTGGTTGGACAGATGGGACTGGATTACCGGATGATGTGCCTGAATCAGCAGCCAGTTGCTGTGCTGGGAATCATCGACCTGGCCATTGATCCTGAATGCCGTCATAAGGGTTATGCAACATTATTATTGAAAGCGCTGGATCATCTTGTGGATAAATTCCCTCATAATATTGATTTTTTATTGCTTACATCGGAACCGGAACAGCATCAGTTTTATCAGAAGTTCGGGTTTCAGCGCACACAACAGACAGTACGGTGGCTGGCGATAGAAAACCACAGCAGTTATGGCCTGAAAGAAGAGTTGATTGAAGATCAGCTGTTGTATAAACAGACCGGATATAAAAAGTGGGTGAACCATTCAGTGCTGGATATGCTTGGGTACTGGTATTGAGCTGTTATTGTAAATTCAGATCAGTATTCAATACCGGTATTCCTGGCTGAATCATGGCAATACTGCCGGGAAAAGTTTTCAAAACAATGCCATATATTTTACTTATCAATAAAATCGCTATTGAGTATGTAAAAAATATATTTTATTGATAGATCAAATCCCGTTATGCTGTGCATCGTTATCATGAAATTACTAGCTGTACGCCATGTATTTATATACTGATTTCGACCAGCAACTGGTCAATGAACGTGTCGCTCAGTTCCGTGATCAGACGGAACGTTATTTAGCGGGTAAACTGACAGAAGATGAATACCGCCCGCTTCGACTGCAAAATGGTTTATATGTACAACGCTATGCGCCCATGCTGCGCATTGCGGTGCCCTATGGGCTGATGAATTCAAGGCAGTTGAGAAAAATTGCTGAAATTTCAAAAGAGTATGACCGTGGTTATGCTCATGTATCCACACGTCAGAATATTCAGTTGAACTGGCCGGCGCTGGAAGATGTGCCGGACATCCTGGCGGAGCTGGCCACGGTGCAGATGCATGCCATTCAGACCTCAGGCAACTGTATTCGCAATACCACCACAGATCAGTATGCCGGTGTTGTTGCCGGGGAAATTGCAGATCCGCGTCCGACCTGTGAGCTGATTCGTCAATGGTCAACATTCCACCCTGAATTTGCCTTTTTACCGCGTAAATTTAAAATTGCGGTGTCGGCTTTGACAGAAACAGACCGTGCTGCGGTTTCTTTCCATGATATCGGCGTATATATCGTACGTAACGACGCGGGTGAAATCGGTTATAAAATTAAAGTGGGTGGCGGTCTGGGGCGGACTCCGATAATCGGCAGTTTCATTCGTGATTTCCTGCCGCGTGAAGATCTGATTGCCTATCTGGAAGCCGTATTGCGTGTCTATAATCTGCATGGCCGCCGGGACAATAAATACAAAGCCCGAATTAAGATTCTGGTCAAGGCGCTGACACCGGAAGTATTTGCAGAGAAAGTGGAAGCTGAATTTGTACATACGGTACAAAGTCTGAAAATTCAGCCTGAAATTCTGAGAAAACTTGATGAAGAGTTCAGGCCGTTTGCGTATCAGGATTATGCAGATGAAGATTTCACTGAATTGTTTGCAGCGCATCCGAAGTTTAAGCAATGGTTTAATATCAATACCAGTCCACATAAGGTTAAAGGTTATCGTATTGTCACGATTTCCCTGAAACGTGCCGGTATTGCACCGGGGGATATGACCACCGAAGAAATGAATTTCATTGCCGACCTGGCGGATCAATACACATTCGGTGAGTTACGCACCACACATGAGCAGAATATCTCGCTGGTCGACATACCACAGAAAAATCTGTTTGAGGTATGGCAAACCCTCGAAGCACACAATATGGCACGGGCACACATTGGTTTTATTACCGATATCATTTGCTGCCCGGGCGGGGACTTCTGTTCGCTGGCCAATGCCAAATCCATTCCGATTTCCGAAGCCATTTCACGCCGTTTTGAGGACCTGGATACGGTCTATCATCTGGGGCATATCGATCTGAATATCTCTGGCTGTATGAATGCCTGTGGTCACCATCATGTCGGTAATATCGGGATTCTGGGGGTCGATAAAAAAGGTGCGGAATTCTACCAGATTACCCTGGGTGGCAATGCTGATCATGATGCATCCATTGGTGATATTCTGGGGCCATCATTTGCCGCTGAAGCGGTGCCGGATGTGATTGATGAAATTCTGAATACCTATCTTGATCTGCGCAGTGAAGGTGAGGAATTCATAGAAACCTACCGCCGTGTCGGAATTCAGCCATTCAAGGAGCGTGCATATGCTTAATACTGCCTTACAGGTGTTGTTTAAGGATGGCACGATTGCGGACAACAGCTATCAGCTGATTGCTGAGGATGGAACAGTGCCTTCGGGCGATGTGGTGCTCAGCACGACTCAGCTTGATCAACTGGCCGCTGTTCAGGGTAAAAAGGCCCTGTACATTACTGTGGAAGACTCGCCTGAAGTAAACGAATTTCCCCTGGATCAGTTTGATGCAATTCTGATTGAATTTGCCGGGTTCAATGATGGCCGTGGCTATTCATTTGCTGCCTTATTACGCCGTCAGGGCTATCAGGGGGAGCTGCGGGCTGTCGGAGATATCTTTAAGGATGTCCTGAATTATCTGAAACGTTCCGGCTTTGACAGTTTTGTGATTAAGGAAGGCAAGGATATTCAGGAAGCCGCCGCTGGGCTGAATGATTTTAAACATCCCTATCAGGCATCAACTGCGGTGACTGAAGCGCATTATCAGACGGGTGCTTAATTTTTTTCGATGATTATTCGGCTGTGAGGTCAGAATATTAAAAAAGCTGGATATCTTATCCAGCTTTTTTGTGTTGGAAATTATGACATTACATTTGTTCAAGCTGACAATTCACCATCCATTTCACCCCGAACTGATCTGTAAAGGCGCCATATAAAGCACCCCAGAAGGTATTGGCCAGTTCCATTTCAATCTGGCCATTCGCCGACAGGGCATCAAAAAGGCGTCGGGCTTCATCTGATTCATGTGCTTCCAGATTAATGGAAATATAGTGATTGTTGCCTTTGGTAAATACGGTATTCATCGGAGAACAGAACTGATCACTGGTGTCGGAGCCCATCAGTACAGTGAATTCATTGACCGGCAGTGAAACATGCAGAATATAATTTTTTTCCTGCTCTGAAAGATTGACACCACTTTCGGGTGGCAGTTCTCCATAGCGTTTCAGAAATGCAAAGTCTCCGCCAAAGACAGACTTGTAAAAGTTAGAAATGCAAAGTCTCCGCCAAAGACAGACTTGTAAAAGTTAAAGGCTGCTTCGGTTTCGCCCTGAAAGTTGAGGTAGTGGTTCAATTGCATCAGATATTCCCTTATTGTTGTTGTGGAGCGCTTAATTTAACAGCTACATTCTGATGCTTTTATGAATATTTGTAAATTTTGCCATTAAAAAATCCCGTAGAGTACGGGATTTTTTAATGCTTTGAAATTAAAGCAGTTCAATAGCCACAGCTGTTGCTTCTCCACCACCGATACACAAGGTGGCAATGCCTTTTTTTGCACCGGTACGCTTCAATGCGTGGATCAGCGTCAGAATAATGCGTGAACCGGTTGAACCGACAGGGTGGCCCAGGGCGCAGGCACCGCCATTGATGTTGACCTTTTCAGCATCCAGCTGGAACTCATCCATGGCAGCCATGGTGACCATGGCAAAGGCTTCATTGATTTCCCATAATTCAACTTCCTGAGAAGTCCATCCAGCCTTGTCCAGCACTTTCTGAATGGCGCCTACGGGAGCAATGGTGAACTCTGACGGGTGCTGTGAGTGCGATGCAGTGGCAATAATTTTCGCCAGTGGCTTCAGTCCGCGTCTGGTGGCTTCATCGGCTGACGTTAACACCAGTGCTGATGCACCATCGGAAATTGAACTGGCATTGGCTGCGGTAATGGTTCCATCTTTGGCAAATGCCGGGCGCAGGGTTGGAATTTTATCAATATTGGCGTTTAAAGGCTGTTCATCCTGATTGACAATGACATCTCCCTTACGGCCTGAAACGGTTACCGGTACAATTTCATCTGCAAAATAACCTTCGGTAATTGCCGTCTGGGCCCGTTTCAGGGAACGGATGGCAAAATCATCCATCTGCTCACGGGTATATCCCCGGGTGTTGGCCATGTCCTGGGCAAAGGATCCCATCAGGCGGCCGGTTTCAGCATCTTCAAGACCATCCAGAAACATGTGGTCCTTGATGTCACCATGCCCCATGCGATAACCGCTGCGTGCTTTGGTGAGGATATAGGGCGCATTGCTCATGGACTCCATGCCACCTGCAACCACAATTTCAGCAGAACCGGCCTGAATCATATCGGTTGCCTGCATCACGGCTTTCATACCGGAGCCACAGAGTTTATTAATGGTGACCGCACCTGTTGAGTCCGGCAAGCCGGCCTGTCGCATTGCCTGACGTGCAGGACCCTGTTTTAAACCCGCCGGAAGCACACAGCCCATAATGACTTCCTGAACATCGCCGGGTTGCAGTCCGGAACGTGCAATGGCCTCTTTAATGGTCGCAGCACCAAGCTCAGGTGCTGTCACACCGGTCAGACTGCCCTGAAAACCACCCATTGCTGTACGGGCGCCATTTACAATTACGATGTCTGTCATTGTTTTCATCTCCACAGTTTAACTTTTGTTCCACAGAACAATTTCAGCAGTATATTGCAATTTGCATGGGAATAAAGCGTCATTGTTTCATCTTCCTGAACGGTCGGTCATGCATTAACATTTCAGGGCTTTATCTGCTCTGAGATGCCCCATGCTGCCAATGGCAAAATACTGATTGTTTTTTGCATGCCGGAAACTGCAGTAATGAAAGCCGCCCTGTGCTCCTCTTGGCAGCCCGGTATCTCCTTTAAAGGTCAGGGTATGCGGGCTGGAAACACCGCCTCTGAATTCAAGTGTCCCATACTGAATATTGGTCTGGATCCGCGAAAGTATGATCTCACCGGAATCGGGTTGTCTGTTTCTGTTCAGATCCTGAAATATCAGCATGCCGGTGTGCCATTGATCATGCTGGCACTGCAGCATGTCTCCGGAGGCACAGATCATGATGTCTGAGCGGTGGATCCGGGCATGATTTTTGGCTGAACTGATCTGCTGACGGAGCAGGGAGTGCAGATGTGAAGTCTCCTGGCGCTCCCTGAAATGCTGCCAGGCGGGTAGGCTGATAACGGCAATTATCGCCAGTATGGCGATGATTGTGACCATCTCAACAAGTGTAAAAGCGCTTTCTTTACAATAAAAATACATGGTCTGGTCTGTTTTTAAGTTATGCAGTCATATGAATAGTCAGGATTTTTATTTATATCATTGCGTGATACGCATGATAATGAAATATTTATTACTATCGTTTTCGATTGCTGTTAACATATGCAAAGTGAAAAGATAAGCTATTCACAACAGGCGATTGAGTAAAAATTTACCGAATTACAACGGAAATTGTAAGTAATTTTGTCAATAATTTACTTGATTAAAATTATCAAGCACTTGGAAAAAAACTCAAGTGTTTGTATGATTCAACGTGAGTAGCTTAAAAAATAATACTGGGGTAAATACAAAGCCTATCTCAGGAAGCCAAAAAATTTTAGGCTGAGCTTGAACAACAATTGTTATCTCTGGAGGATATCCATGAAATTGAGTCGTATTGCACTTGCTACTATGCTTGTTGCCGCTCCATTTGCTGCTGCTAATGCTGGTGTAACGGTTACTCCGTTACTGTTAGGTTATACCTGGCAGGACTCTCAACATAATAACGGCGGTTCTGATGGTGAGCTGACTAACGGCCCAGAGCTTCAGGACGATTTATTCGTTGGTGCGGCATTGGGTATTGAATTAACCCCGTGGTTAGGTTTTGAAGCTGAATACAGCCAGGTAAAAGGTGACCTGGATGGTACGGCTGATCAGGGTGCTGAATACAAGCAGAAACAAATCAATGGTAACTTCTATGTTACTTCTGATCTGATCACTAAAAACTATGACAGCAAAATCAAGCCATACGTATTATTGGGTGCTGGTCACTACAAATACGAAATGGATACCCTTGCAGACAAGGAAGGTACATTGGGTAATGCCGGTGTTGGTGCTTTCTGGCGCTTAAATGATGCATTGTCTCTTCGTACTGAAGCTCGCGGTACCTATAACTTTGATGACAAATTCTGGAACTATACAGCGCTTGCCGGTCTGAACGTTGTTCTTGGTGGTCACCTGAAGCCTGCTGCTCCTGTAGTGGAAGTTGCTCCAGTTGAACCAACACCAGTTCAGCCTGAGCCACAACAGCTGACTGAAGATCTGAACATGGAACTTCGTGTGTTCTTTGATACAAACAAATCAAATATCAAAGATCAGTACAAGCCAGAAATTGCTAAAGTTGCTGAGAAGTTAACTGAATACCCGAATGCAACTGCACGTATTGAAGGTCACACAGATAACACTGGTCCACGTAAGTTAAACGAACGTTTATCCCTGGCTCGTGCTAACTCTGTTAAATCAGCACTTGTCGGTGAATACAACATCGATGCATCCCGTCTGTCCACTCAGGGCTTTGCGTGGGATCAACCGATTGCTGACAACAAAACCAAAGAAGGTCGTGCTATGAACCGTCGTGTATTTGCGACGATCACTGGTAGCCGTACCGTAACTGCAGAACAGCCTGCTGCTCAGTAATCTGAGTTTTTCAGGAAAGAAGAAGCGGCTCAATTGAGCCGCTTTTTTTATATGTTTTTTATGTATTGCTGATATGAGCTGGAGGTTTATCGCTGTAGAGTGGGTCATGGGGTACATGAGTCGTCTGTAAACGATATCATTTAATGGATAAATTTCCCGCAGAGGTTTATAAAAACAATATTACCGTGTAGAATTCTGAACACTTTTTATTTTGTTCCACCGATTTTATCTTTTGAGCTCAGTCTCGATCATAATCTCGCGGTGACATGCTCCATTGTACGGGGCATCACTCCTTAAGGATTTTTCTTATGCCGATTATCACATTGCCAAATGGTGATCAAAAAAGTTTTGGGCAAGCAGTTTCCGTGATGGATGTTGCACTCAGTATTGGACCAGGTCTTGCAAAAAATACAATTGCGGGCCGTATCAATGGTCGCCTTGTTGATGCAAGTGATTTAATTACCGAAGACGCAACCCTCCAGATCATTACCCCTAAGGATCCGGAAGGGCTTGAGATTATCCGTCATTCATGCGCTCATCTGGTGGGGCATGCGGTAAAGCAGTTATTTCCGGATGCAAAGATGGTGATTGGCCCCGTCATCGAAGAAGGGTTTTATTATGATATCTGGATGCCACGTCCACTGACCCTGGATGATATGGCAGCAATTGAAGAGCGTATGAAACAGCTCATCAATCAGGATTATGATGTCATCAAAAAAATGACACCGCGTGATGAAGTCATCAAAATATTTTCTGAACGTGGCGAAGACTATAAATTGCGTCTGATTGAAGATATGCCCGACGAAACTCAGATGGGGCTGTACTATCACCAGGAATATGTGGATATGTGCCGTGGTCCGCATGTGCCGAACACCCGGTTTCTGAAATCATTCAAGCTGACTAAAATTTCCGGCGCATATTGGCGCGGCGATGCCAAAAATGAGCAGTTGCAGCGTATTTATGGTACTGCCTGGGCAGATAAAAAAGAACTGGCGGCTTATATCAAGCGTATGGAAGAAGCAGAAAAGCGTGACCATCGTAAAATCGGTAAGGCGCTGGATCTGTTTCATATGCAGGAAGAAGCACCGGGTATGGTGTTCTGGCATCCAAATGGCTGGACCATTTATCAGGTGCTTGAGCAGTACATGCGCAAGGTTCAGCAGGAGAATGGATACCAGGAAGTCAGAACGCCACAGATTGTGGACTTCAGTCTCTGGGAAAAATCAGGACATGCGGCGAACTATGCAGAAAACATGTTCACCACGCATTCTGAAAATCGTAATTATGCTGTGAAACCGATGAACTGCCCGTGTCATATCGAGGTGTTTAATCAGGGTCTGAAATCTTACCGTGACCTTCCGATTCGTCTGGCTGAATTCGGTTCCTGTCACCGTAATGAGCCTTCAGGATCATTGCATGGCATTATGCGTGTACGTGGTTTTACTCAGGATGATGCACACATTTTCTGTACCAAGGAACAGATTGGTCATGAGGTTGCTGATTTCATTCAGTTGACGCTGGATGTTTATAAGGACTTTGGATTTGAAGAAGTCCAGATGAAGCTCTCAACACGCCCGGAAAAGCGTGTCGGTTCAGATGAACTGTGGGATCTGGCTGAGAAATCACTGGCGGATGCGCTGGATGCAGCAGGTCTGGAGTGGCAGGAACAGCCGGGTGAAGGTGCATTCTATGGTCCGAAAATTGAATTTTCACTGAAAGACTGTTTGGGACGCATCTGGCAGTGCGGTACCATTCAGTGTGACTTTAACTTACCCGTGCGTCTGGATGCGTCTTATGTCACAGAAGATAATGACCGCGATCACCCAGTGATGTTACATCGTGCAATACTTGGCAGTTTTGAGCGTTTTATTGGTATACTTATCGAACATTACGCCGGTTTTATGCCGCCATGGCTGACACCTGTTCAGGCATGCGTCATGAATATTACCGATGCTCAGGCAGGAGCCTGTGAACAGGTGGTCGCAAAACTCAGGGAAAATGACATTCGGGTCATTTCGGACTTGAGAAATGAGAAAATCGGCTTTAAGATTCGTGAGCGTACTTTAGAGCGTATTCCTTATCTGCTGGTGCTTGGTGACCGTGAGGTGGAAGAAGGTACGGTGAATGTTCGTACCCGCTCAGGGAAAAACTTAGGGACTATGTCAATTGATGCATTTATTGACCTGGTGAAAACAGCCGTAGCCGAACGCGGCCGGTATATTGTGGAGTAAGAAAGATTAAACAGCCTGACCGTAATCAGCAACAAGGTGCTAAAAGCAATCGTCCTGCATTAAATGACGAGATTCGTGCAAAAGAGGTACGTCTCGTTGGTGCAGATGGGGAACAAAAGGGTATCGTTTCATTGGCTGAAGCGTTGCGTGCTGCCGAAGACGCTGATCTTGACCTGGTTGAGATTGTGGCAAATGCAGAACCGCCTGTTTGTAAAATCATGGATTTCAACAAACATTTATTTGATCTGAAGCAAAAACAGAAGGATGCCAGAAAGAAACAGCATCAGGTTCAGGTCAAGGAAATTAAGTTGCGCCCAGGCACGGATATTGGTGATTACAATGTTAAGTTGCGCGCCATTCTTCGTTTTCTGGAAGAAGGGAACAAAGTCAAAATTACGTTGCGTTTTCGTGGGCGTGAAATGGCGCACCAGCAACTGGGTCTGGCTCAGTTGCAGAAAATTGAGACTGATGTGGCTGAGTTCGGTGTCGTTGAACAGACACCGAAAATGGAAGGTCGCCAGATGGGCATGCTGCTTGGACCGAAAAAGAAAAAGTAAGTATGTTTTTGTGTGAAATGAGCACCGCCCTGAGCGGTGCTTTTTTATGGTCTTTATTTAAAAAAATATGTTATAAAATATTGATTTTATTTTATATTTTATGGAGCTTTGTGGGTATTTCGCTGTCTGGCAGATCCAGGTAATGCCGGTCTGCTGTTGAATTGTATGTATCCTTTACTGTGTTATCACATGAAAACATGCTATAAAAAACGGTGCTGTGGTTGCACAAAAGATTCAGAATCTGTAGTAAGGGAAAAGGATTTGACATGATAGATCTCTATTACTGGGGTACGCCCAATGGTCAGAAAATCACTATCGCACTGGAAGAAATGGGGCTGGAATATCAGATATTTCCAATTAATATTCTGGAAAATGACCAATTTCAGCCTGATTTTTTAAGAATTTCTCCCAATAATAAAATTCCTGCAATTGTTGATCAGAATGGTCCGGGCGGAGAGCCCATTTCCATTTTTGAATCCGGTGCCATTCTGCAATATCTGGGGCGTAAAACGGGGCTTTATTACCCGGTGAATGAACAGGAGCGGGTTGAGGTGGAACAATGGCTGATGTGGCAAATGGGTGGTTTTGGGCCGATGCTTGGGCAGAATCATCATTTCAGCCAGTTTGCCAGGGAAAAAATTCCCTATGCCATTGATCGCTATGTCAATGAGACCCGGCGCTTATATAATGTGCTGAATCAGCAGCTGATCGGTCAGAAGTTTGTTGCCGGTGCTTATTCCATTGCAGACATGGCAATTTTGCCGTGGATTATGCGTTATGAATGGCAGCAGATTCAGCTGGAAGACTATCCATATGTGCAGGACTATGTAGAACGCATGATGGCCCGTCCGGCGGTGCAGAAAGCCATGTCACTCAAGCTTTGACCGGGATTTACTGACAACTGCCGGCCTTGAATTGAATCTCATCACTCAGGGTGGATTTTTTATAGAGCCATAAAGTGGCTGCAGTTCTGTTGACCTGAACCTGACTGTGGGAAAGTGCTTCAATTACCTGCTGATCAATTGCATTGACCCCTGAGCGTTTTTTCAGTTTCACATGGGTGACTTCACCCTGTTTGTTGACCCTGAATTTAACTTTGACCACGCGTGTACTATTCTTCAGCGCTGTTTCGTGGATCTGAAGCTGAGGTTGTTGCCGGTAGCTGAAAGGGACCGATTTATTCTGCTGCTGTCTTAACCAGTTGGCAGAGTCAAAGTGATAAACGCACGGTTGCCGGGCATTGGCCTGGTCTGCTGAATCCTTTAATTTCAGGGTAAAGTTCTGATAGCCGATAACTGATTGCGCTGTACCGTTCTGGAGATGAGGTTTGATTTTTGCCTGGGACACTGCGGCAATCAGTTTTTGATCCAGCGCCTTGACTCCGGTACTTTCCTGAACAGTGGTGCCGACCACATGACCGGTTTTGTCTGCCTGTATGCGGATAATTGCAGAGCGATCCTGACCGGCCAGTTCTTCAATTTTATATTGCAGATGCGGGTATTTGATCCATTGGATACGTGTTGTCAGGTGAGCAGGTTCAGCAGTAATGGTTTCGGTCGTCAGTCGTTTAATGCGGGAAGGTTCTGCAGCGTGTATTGTGGTCAGGGGAAGGCACATCAGTAACGTAAGGTAAGAGAGTCTGTTCATATTCAGGTAGGGTTGATTCATCCTGCAGCTGCAGGGTGTTTTTGATTTAAATTGTGCCAAGTATTTCCTGGATTGACCGATCCCGCAATAGAAAAAACAGTGTAATCGTTATGGATTGGTGAAATGTGACCGGGATTGCTGAAAGGCCGGTCAGTCCTGAAAATATCATGGTTTTTGCTTTTGTTTTATACAAAGATGATTTAGAATACTGCCTTCCTTACCTGCAGGTCGTGATTGCAATGGTGCAAACCGTGCCGAACAGGTGCTTAAAGAGGTTGTTATGGCTAAGTTAAAAACTCGCCGTGGTGCAGCTAAACGTTTCAAAGCGACTGCAAACGGTTTCAAGCGTAAACAAGCGTTTAAACGCCACATTTTGACCAAAAAATCTGCTAAGCGTATCCGTCAATTGCGCGGCTGTGTAATGGTTCACGTCAGTGACGTTGCTTCAGTTCGTCGTATGTGCCCATACATCTAAGGAGATTATAAATGGCTCGTGTAAAACGTGGTGTACAGGCTCATCGCCGTCATAAAAAAATTCTTGCTCGTGCTAAAGGTTACTATGGCGCGCGTTCACGTGTTTATCGTGTAGCGTTCCAGGCAGTAATTAAAGCAGGTCAATACGCTTACCGTGACCGTCGTCAAAAGAAACGTCAATTCCGTGCTTTATGGATTGCGCGTATCAATGCTGGTGCCCGTCAAAATGGTTTGTCGTACAGCCGTATGATCGATGGCTTGAAAAAAGCGCAGGTTATTATTGACCGTCGCGTACTTGCTGACATCGCTATGCATGACTCAGTTGCATTTGCTGCTTTAGCTGAAAAAGCTAAAGGCGCATTAGCTGCTTAATCATCGCTGATGACTGAAAAGACCGCTGAATGCGGTCTTTTTTATTTGCCGGATGCATGCACAGCCATCAATGCTGGTAGATCGGATATTGCTGTAGACGGGAATGGTGGATAGCAGTGCTAATTCACTCAGATTAAAGTGGGCATTGGGTCCGGTTGAATGTGGATGAAGAAGCGATCGTCTGCGATGAATGCAAAACATGACTGATACAATCCTGTGTAAAAACTGGATCTGCTTTGGGTTAATCTTGAAGTTATGTCTCATCAATAACAAAACGGGAGTTCTTATGCAGGTACATATCGAAGGTCTGGATCAGGGTGCAATCGAGGTTACGCTGGAGGTTCTGCCGCGTCAGGGTGAATATCTGAAAATTATGTACGGTCCGGATGCAGAGGTTGAGGGGGAAGTGGCCTCAGTCAGTCATTATATTAATCAGCATGCAAATGAGCAGAAGGTGACCATTACACTTAAGCCCAGTTACTGAGTATTGATGAATGATCTGAAAAAGCAGCGAATAAGCTGCTTTTTTTCTGAGCGGGATATTGTGCCGGAGATAAAGTTTATTGAGGGCGGTGGGAACCGGAATAAAGCATCAGAAGAAGGGCAAATGTGCTGACGCCGGCGGTCAGATCGATTATTGTAAAGCTTTCTTATCTTCATCTTCTAAAAAATGATCGGACTTGCAAAAAGCCATGATGCAGTACAAATTGCAAAGCTACATGTGCAAAGCTGGCTGGAAAGCTATGAGGGCATGGTCCGACCTGAAATTTTGCTCAGTCTGGACGTCAGCCAGAAGCAGCAGTTGTGGGCTGAACTTTGTGAAAGCCCGGTGCATAAAATTTTTGTCTATGAGCAGGACGGCGAAATTCAGGGTTTTCTTGATGGATATTTGCCTGACACACTGCCGGTTGCTCAGGTGATGGCTTTTTATCTTTTAAAACGGGTACAGCGCAAAGGCGTTGGGATGCAATTATTTCACCATTTTTTGCGTGAGATCAGACCAGAGAGATACCATGCGTTGCAACTGGAAGTATTTGATCTGAATTCAGCCCGTTATTTTTATGAAAAACTGGGCGGGGAAATCATTGCCGAACAGGATGCTTCAGATTATGGCGAGAATCTGAAAACACTGCATTATCAGTGGCGCCTGGGTTAAGCTGTAACATGGTGGTGATGTTATGTCTGGCCTTGATGGTGGTCTGTACAACAGCTCAGAGCCCAAAATAATAAGCACACAGGCAGAGAATCAGAGTAACGATGATTAAGGTCAGTACACCTGACTTACTGGCTTTGTGTGTACCGGGTTTTTGTGGTGTGTGAAACGTCTGTTTTTTCTCAGTGGCGTCGGTATCAAAAGGTGAAGGGGGGACTTTGGGCGTCAGTCGTGCAGACGGGTAGTGGTTGGCAGCCTTCACAATGAATCTGGCGGCCAGTTCATCCGTTTTCTGGGCAAAATGCCGCAGATCCAGCTGTTCATCCGGTGCCAGTATTTCGCCGTTGTCATCATAAGGGTGTCTGATCCTTGTCTGAATAAACGCAGACAGTGCATCCAGTCGGTGCAAGGTCTGATGAACATAATCTGCCGGATGATCGTCAGGTAACAGCGGTAGATACTGACTGTCTGCATGTGGATCATCAGGGGCATCAATGGGCCTGGTCTGGCCGTAAAAGGGCAGGTTAAGTTCCGCTGGTTGCTGAAATTGCTGTGCATACCGGGAGTTGAACAATTCATGGTCCATATAATGCTGAATCTCATCCCAGTCAGGCTGTTGCAGATCAGCTTCCACACGCTTAATCAGTTTAGGACTGAGTTGAAAACGCCAGAATGTTTCATGGCGAACTGTGGATTGTTGTTGTAGCGGTGCCTTGAAATCATCCTCCGAGTTATACCATTCCGCCAGTTCCTTGCCCAGGATCCAGGCGGATTTCTGCTGCTGTTGATGGCTCACTATAAAATGTGCAAAAGCCAGCAGTTCAACATTGGCATTGGGGTTCTGTTCATCATTTAAAATTGTTGAACTATGCAGGCTGATCCGGGAAACGCCCTGTTGTTTCAAGCCTTCAAGCCAGACCTGAAAATGCTGTGCCAACAGATGCTGTGACAACAGGTCACGAAATGCCAGCACATGTCGGTTGAAAATAGCATGTCTGTGCCATTGATTCAGACTTAAATTCTGACGCAGAAATGCATTGCCATAAGTGACAAGGGCGAGCTGTTGTTTCCAGATTTGATCGAGTGCCATTGGTTATCCGTCTCAGTGACCTTTATCTCAGTGCAGATTGAATTATTTTATAGCGCAATTTTATGAATAACTACTCTATTTTCGCAGAATGCGATGAGTTTTCTGACAGGGTCATGCCGTAAAAAGTGACATGAATGGGCTGGACAGGGTACCTGTGAATGGATGGATACCGGTATCGATACGGTAAACAGCGGATTGTTGTTGTCATTTTGCCCGCTTGTCACTCTGCTATTTTTCCAGGGGAGCACGGCACGGCTAATTTTCCTGTTCAGTGCTTCATCCCTTAGTATAAAAACTGTTAGAATAATCAGTTATATTATTTTCTGAATTTGTTGCCCTGAGAGTTACTATGTCACTGGAAGTCCTGACCACCGAAGCGCTCGCTGCGATTGCCGCAGCCCAAGAACTTGCTGCACTTGACCAGGTGAGGGTGCAATTTACAGGGAAAAAAAGCCAGCTGGCGGAACAGTCCAAAGCATTGGGGAAAATGGATCCTGAGGAGCGTAAAATTCAGGGTGCGGCGATTCATGCGGTACGTGAAGCGATTACTTCTGCGTTGGCTGAGCGCCAGACTGTCCTCCAACAGGCTGCATTACAACAAAAACTGGCCAGTGAAAGCATTGATATTACCCTGCCGGGCCGCGGGCAGCAGGCCGGCAGTCTGCACCCTGTGACTCAGGTGCAGGATCGTATCTGTCAGTTCTTTACCAAAGCAGGATTCACCATTGCAAATGGTCCGGAAGTTGAAGATGACTATCATAACTTTGAAGCGCTGAATATCCCGGGGCACCATCCGGCACGTGCCATGCATGACACTTTTTATTTTGATGCCAGCCATTTGCTGCGAACGCACACGTCCGGGGTGCAGATCCGTACCATGGAAACCAGTCAGCCTCCGATTCGTATCGTCTGTCCGGGGCGGGTCTATCGCTGTGACTCCGATCAGACACACTCTCCGATGTTTCATCAGGTTGAAGGCCTGTACGTGGCTGAACACACCAGTTTTGCAGAGTTGAAGGGCTTGCTGGTCAATCTGTTAAATGAATTCTTTGAAAAGGATCTGCAGGTTCGTTTTCGCCCATCCTATTTCCCATTTACCGAACCCAGTGCCGAGGTGGATATTATGGATGAACGTGGCCGCTGGCTGGAAGTGCTGGGATGCGGCATGGTGCATCCGCATGTTCTGCAGGCAGCCGGGATTGATCCTGAAAAATATAAGGGCTTTGCATTTGGCCTGGGGGTTGAGCGTTTTGCAATGCTTCGCTATGGCATTAATGATCTGCGGATGTTCTATCAGAATGATGTGCGTTTTTTACGCCAGTTTGCTTAAACAGAATTTCAGAATTTTTAAGGTTTTATAGATATGAAAATTAGCGAAAATTGGCTGCGCACGTGGGTGAATCCGGAAATTGACAGCGAAACCTTATCGGACCAGCTGACCATGCTGGGTCTGGAGGTGGATGAAATGCTGCCGGCGGCTCAGCCTTTCAGCGGGGTGGTGACGGGTGAAGTGCTGACGGTTGAGCAGCATCCTGATGCAGATCGTTTGCGGGTAACCACCGTCAATATCGGTTCTGCTGAACCTTTACAGATTGTTTGTGGTGCGCCGAATGTGCGTGTTGGTATGAAAGTGCCGGTTGCAACCATTGGTACGGTATTACCAGGTGATTTTAAAATTAAGAAAGGCAAGCTGCGTGGCGTTGAATCACAGGGGATGCTGTGTGGTGCATCGGAAATTGATCTTGAAGATAAGATTGATGGTCTGCTTGAGTTGGCTGCGGATACACCGGTGGGGCTTGATATTCGTGAATATCTGAAGCTGGATGATCATGTGATTGATATCAGCATTACACCGAATCGTGGTGACTGTTTCAGTATTCGTGGGGTGGCCCGTGAGATTGGCGTCATTAATCAACTGCCGGTGACTGCACCTGAAATCAGCGAAGTGGCTGCAACCATTGCTGATCAGAAAAAGGTGGTGGTCAGCAGTGAAGGTTGTCCACGCTATCTGGGGCGTGTGATCCGTAAGGTCAACACCAGGGCGGCTACGCCGGAATGGATGGAGCGTGCGCTGGCCCGTTCTGGCATTCGCCAGCACAGCATTCTGGTGGATATTACCAATTATGTGCTGATCGAGCTGGGTCAGCCATTGCATGCATTCGATGCGGATAAAATACAGGGTTCGGTACAAGTCCGTCAGGCAACGGCCACGGAGAAACTGGTACTGCTCAATGAGCAGGAAGTGGAATTGTCTGAAGATGTGATGATCATTGCTGATGATGAGAAAGCACTGGCACTGGCCGGGATTATGGGCGGATTGTCATCTTCGGTGACAGATGAAACGACGGATGTCTTTCTGGAGTCGGCATTCTTTGCACCATTGCATATTGCCGGTCGTGCCCGCCGTTATGGTTTGCATACCGATGCCTCCCAACGCTATGAACGTGGTGTGGATTTTGAGTTACCGTATCTTGCCATGAATCGCGCCTCGCAGCTGATTCAGCAACTGGCAGGCGGGGAGTTTGGTCCGGTGACGGTGGAGGAACAAATCCCGTTATTACCGAAACGCGAAGTAATGGAACTGACTCAGCAGCAGGTTGATCAGCTGCTGGGTTATGCTGTTGATGGTGAATTTATTGCTGATACGCTACAGCGTCTGGGGTGTGAGGTCACCGTAAAAGCGGTGGGAGAATGGCGTGTGGTTCCGCCATCATATCGTTATGACATGAGTATTTACCAGGACCTGATTGAGGAAATTGCCCGTATTCATGGCTATGACAATATCCAGATGAGCCTGCCGGTGATGGATATCAGACTGGCGAAGCATCAGGACCGGTTTGAGCAGGTTCAGCTGACACAGACCCTGGTCACATTGGGGTATCAGGAAGCGATCAGTTTCAGTTTTGCCGATGCAAAACTTGAAAAGCAGCTGAATCCGGATGTCAGACTACTCATGTTGGCCAATCCAATTTCCAGTGAGCTGGCAGCGATGCGCTCCACTTTACTGTCCAGTCTGATTCCATGTGTACAATACAACATGAATCGTCAGCAAAATCGGGTGCGTTTCTTTGAACTGGGCCTGCGTTTTGATTATCAGCATGCCCGGGATATTCAGGACCTGAAACAGATTCCGACGCTGGCGATGATTGCAGTCGGTGCAAAAACGACTGAATCATGGCATGGTAAAGCGCAGCCGATGGATTTCTTTGACCTGAAGGGGGAAGTGGCAGAAATTCTGGCTGCGGCACGGGTTCATGCAACCTATGTCCCTGCTGAGCGTGCATGGCTGCATCCGGGACAATCTGCTGAAATTATGGTCAACGGACAGTCCATCGGCTATCTGGGGCGTTTGCATCCATCACTTGAAGATATGCTGGATTTGGGGGTTACCTGGGTTGCAGAGCTGGATCAGACTGCTGTTTTGCAAACTTATGTATCTAATTTTACAGAATTATCACGTTTTCCATCAGTTAAACGTGATATTGCGCTTTTAATTAATGATAAGATTAATGTCAGCGAAATTCAGCAACTTATCGAAAAGACCGGTGGTGAGCTTTTGGACTCTGTCTGGTTGTTCGATGTGTACACTGGTCAGGGTGTTGAAGAGGGCAAGCGTTCTCTGGCGTTTGCCTTGTTGTGGCAGCATCCATCACGTACCCTTGAAGATGCTGAAATAAAGTCCGGTATGGATCAAATAATTCAGGTGCTGGAAAGCACTTATCAAGCGACATTGAGGGCCTCATGACAGCATTAACAAAAGCAGAAATGGCTGATCATTTAAGTGAGCTGACGAGTTTAAACCGTCGGGAAGCAAAACAAATGGTTGAGCTGTTCTTTGATGAAATCAGCCAGGCGTTGATTGCCGGTGAACAAGTCAAACTTTCCGGATTCGGTAATTTTGAGCTGCGTGATAAACGTCAGCGTCCGGGACGTAATCCCAAGACAGGTGAGGAGATTCCGATTTCTGCCCGTCGTGTTGTGACTTTCAGGGCTGGTCAGAAGTTCAGGCAGCGTGTGGGTATTGAACAGAATGAGGGCTGATTGATCGGCCCGGAACAAAGCTTCAGGTGTGCAAATGCCTGGAGCTTTTTTGTTGGTTGGCCTGAATTAACAATAAAAATGACAGGCATAAAAAAAGAGAACCATTGGTTCTCTTTTTTTGTAACCGCCGAAACGATTATTAGTGAGCAGCTTCAGAAGCAGCAGCAGTTGCGTCAGCAGCAGCATCAATAGCGTCAGAAGCAGCAGCTACAGCAGTGTCAGCAGCAGCAGTCGCGTCAGAAGCAACTTCCTGAGTAGCAGCATCAGCAGCAGCAGTCGCTTCAGAAGCAGCTTCTACAGCGTCAGAAGCAGCAGCGTTTGCATCAGCAGCAGCTTCGTCAGTTTTTTTAGCACAACCAACGAAAGCTAGAGTAGTAGCAACTGCAGCAGCAATAGCAATTTTTTTGAATAACATGGCATCACTCTCATAAAATAAATTGAGACAAAAAACCCAGGTCAGTCTGTTGTGTGCCTTTATTATGTTTGACCTGTTATAAATAACAGGTGAACAACACATGCACAGGCTAACCGGTACGGAGTTATGCTATCACTGCACATGGCTAATTTCTACTCCCTGAGTGAAAAAAAACAAGGAAAATGATGAAAATAAGCTGTTTTTTAACAGGAAATTACAATGAATGCGGTGGTTTTACATTGATTTGCTGATGATTAAATTGCTAAAAAACATAGGGTTTTATAGGGTAGGTATTGAAAAATCATTCACTTAGCAACAGAAGTTACATGAAAAATGTCCAAATTGTATATTTATGTAAGAGGTGTCAACCCATAAAAAAGCCATCGTTGTGCGATGGCTTTTTCCAGATCAGGATGATGATTTAAATGACTTTAAATCACCTAGTTGGCAGCTTTACGTTTCATCTGGTCAAAGAAATCATCATTGGTTTTGGTTTCCTTCATACGATCCAGCAGGAACTCCATGGCAGCCAGTTCATCCATTGGATGAAGCAGTTTACGCAGGATCCAGACTTTACGCAGATTGTCTTCATCCATGAGACGTTCTTCACGGCGGGTACCGGATTTCTTAATGTTCATGGCCGGGAATACACGTTTTTCCGCAATACGGCGGTCCAGGGTAATTTCCTGGTTGCCGGTACCTTTGAACTCTTCGTAGATCACTTCATCCATTTTACTGCCGGTTTCAATCAGGGCAGTGGAAATAATGGTCAGTGAACCACCTTCTTCAATATTACGGGCAGCACCGAAGAAACGTTTTGGGCGTTCCAGTGCATGTGCATCCACACCACCGGTCAGTACTTTGCCTGATGATGGAATGACGGTGTTGTATGCGCGGGCCAGACGGGTAATGGAATCCAGCAGAATCACCACATCCTTTTTATGTTCAACCAGCCGTTTGGCTTTTTCAATGACCATTTCGGCCACCTGAACATGACGGGCAGGGGATTCATCAAAGGTGGATGCAACCACTTCACCACGGACGGTACGCTCCATCTCTGTGACTTCTTCAGGACGCTCGTCAATCAGCAGTACAATGAGGAATACTTCCGGATTGTTGCGAACAATTGACTGTGCAATATTCTGCAATAACATGGTTTTACCGGCTTTTGGCGGCGCAACAATAATTGAGCGCTGGCCTTTACCAATCGGCGCGACCAAATCGACAACGCGTGCGGTCAGATCTTCCGTGGTCCCATTGCCCAGTTCCATGATCAGTTGTTCTGTCGGAAATAACGGGGTCAGGTTTTCAAAAAGGATTTTGTTGCGGGAGTTTTCCGGAGTGTCGTAGTTAATCTGGTTGACTTTTAATAACGCAAAATAGCGTTCGCCTTCCTTGGGTGGACGGATGGTACCGGTAATGGTATCACCGGTCCGCAAATTGAAGCGGCGAATCTGTGAAGGACTGACGTAGATATCGTCAGGACCGGCCAGGTAGGAACCTGCAGCGGAACGTAAGAAGCCAAAACCGTCAGAGAGAATTTCCAGTACACCATCGCCGAAAATTTCTTCACCATTCATTGCATGACGTTTCAGGATGGCAAAAATAATGTCCTGCTTACGGTTACGTGCCATTCCTTCAAGGCCCATAAATTCAGCAATCTTAATGAGTTCGCCAATCGGTTTTTTCTTGAGTTCAGTTAAATTCATAGATGATCAGATTGATAAGGATGTGTGATACACAGATAAGGATAAGAAGCAAAAGACGTCCGCAGTCAGTAACTGAGCTGCAATTGTATGAATACAACAACAAACCCAGACTCTAATTCATTTTTTCGAGGAGAAATGCATACAACAATTTCTGTTGCCGAGCGGCGATCTTATGTTTTGTGTCTTTAAAGAAACGTGAGAGAAAAATCCTGATGTTTCCTGAAAACGAAATATAAGTGAGATCAGGCGATTTGTCAATTTAACTGGAGAAAAATGCGCCATAAAAATATAACGCATTTCACCGTTTGCTGCGCCTGCGTGAATTCAGATGTTTCCTTCGATGAATTCAGTCAGTTTTGATTTGGGTACAGCACCAATCTGCTGTGCAACCACTTCACCATTTTTGAACATGAGCAGGGCAGGGATGTTGCGGATATTGTAGTTGACAGCAGTTGCTTCACATGCAGTGACATCAACCTTGACAATTTTTACTTTGCCTTCGTATTCATCTGAAAGGACTTCAAGCACAGGAGCAATTGCCTTACATGGCGCACACCACCCTGCCCAGAAGTCCACCAGTACAGGGACTTCAGAATTTAAAACATCTGCTTCAAAGTTTGCATCAGTTGTATTTACAATTGTATTGCCGGACATGGATTCAGCTCCAGGAATTTAAATTAGGGATGATGGTCATTCATCCGTTATTGACATGTACCATGCAGCTTAGTATTGCACAGCCATGTTTAACAAAGTAGGGTCATGAGTGAATTTTCGATTTTAATTGTGGAATTGTCCAATTGATCCTCACGATATCGATAATCGGTGTAACACAATGGTCATAATGCGAAAAAAATAATGGCATGGCACTTCTGTCTGCATAAATGGCTTTTAAATTGCATGTATGTGAATTAATCTAAGCAGCAATTCTTAACGGGTTTGTATAAATAATGTCTGATTTTTTGATTGATGAAGAATTACTTGCTGCCATCGATATGGGGTCAAACAGTTTCCATCTGGCCATTGCCCGTGTAGATCATGGCGAAGTTAAGAAAGTTGCTTCAATGTCAGAAAAAGTTCAGCTTGCAGCCGGTCTGGATGAAAATAAAAATTTAACCGAAGCCGCACAACAGCGCGGTCTGGCCTGCCTGGCCAGATTTGTGGGGCGTCTGAGTTCCGTACAGTCAAATCGGTTGCGGATTGTGGCCACCAATGCCCTGCGTCAGGCAAAAAATGGACATGAGTTTATTCAGAAAGCCGCAGAAATATTACCCAAACCCATTGAGATCATTGCCGGGCGTGAAGAAGCACGATTAATCTATCTGGGCGTTTCACATACCATGGTCAACAGTGGCCGCCGTCTGGTGATTGATATCGGTGGTGGGTCAACAGAGTTGATTATCGGGGAAGCGTTTGAACCGATTCATACCGAATCCCTGCAAATGGGGTGTGTTGCTTATACCCAGGCGTATTTCCCGACCGGGGAAATTAATCAGCGCAATTTTGATCGGGCGGTCGTTGCTGCACGTAAGGAACTTTCCGCCATTGCCAACACTTATAAAGCCGAAGGCTGGGACACTGCGGTGGGTTCAAGCGGTACCATCAAGGCATGCAGACAGATTACCGTGAATATGGGATGGAGTGATGAGCAGGAAAATCTGACACACGACGGACTGGAAAAACTAAAAGATAAATTGCTGAAATATAAAAATGTTTCAGATATGGAATTTGAGGGACTGAAGGAAGACCGCCGGGCAGTGTTGCCTGCGGGGCTTGCGATTCTTTATGCTATTTTTGAGGTATTGCATATTGATAAACTGGTGTATTCCGATGGTGCCCTGCGTGAGGGGGTCATGTATGACCTGTTGGGACGTTTTCAGCATGAAGATGTCAGGGATCGCAGTGTGCAGGCGATGATGGGGCGTTATGGTGCAGATCTGAAACAGGCTCAGCGTGTGGTGGACACGGCACAGCATTTATTTGAAGGCGTGGCGAATCGGCTGAGACTGGACAGTGATGACAGTGATCTGCTGCGCCGGGCAGCTTATCTGCATGAAATCGGACTGGCCATCAGTCATGGCGGCTATCATCGTCATGGTGCCTATTTGTTGCAGCATTCTGATATTCCCGGTTTCTCACAGATTGATCAGAATCATTTGTCCCTGCTGGTGGCACATCATCGCCGTAAATTACGCAATGATGCTAAAATTGATGTCATGCGCATGGGGGGAAACAAGCTGATTTATCTCAGTCTGTTACTCCGTCTGGCGGTGCTGCTGAATCACAGCCGCAGTGATGAGATGCTTCCTGCCATTGAATTGAGCGTATCAGGTGAGCAACAATGGCAACTCAGCGTTTCCGGCGATGCCAGACAGTGGCCTTTGCTTGTTGCTGACCTGTATGATGAACAGGTGCAATTTCAGCATTGGGATATTGAACTGAATATTCAGTCGGAACAATTTATCGATTAATACTCCATCGGTGAATGATTTATTGATGGATCTGGAAGTGCAAGACTTATGAAAAATAAAGCTGCTCAATCTAAAACCTGGAAAACGGTGCAGATTGCACGTCATCCTGACCGTCCGCAATTCCTGGATTATGTGGGTGACATTTTCACCGAGTTCGACGCCCTGCATGGTGACCGTGTATTTGGCGATGACGGTGCAATGGTCGGTGGTCTGGCACGTTTTGAAGGTCAGCCTGTGATGGTGATTGGCCAGCACCGTGGCCGCAGTACCCGTGAAAAATTACAGCATAATTTTGGCATGAGTAATCCGGAAGGTTACCGTAAATCGCAGCGCTTACTGCATATGGCTGAGCGTTTCGGCCTGCCGGTTTTTACCTTTATTGACACCATGGGCGCATACCCGGGTGTGGGTGCAGAAGAGCGTGGCCAGGCGCAGGCCATTGCTGCCAGTCTGGCGCAGCTGTCCAGTTTAAGGGTTCCTGTTGTTGCGACCGTACTGGGAGAAGGCGGTTCAGGCGGTGCATTGGGCATTGGGGTGGCAGATCGGGTGATTATGCTGTCACACAGTATTTATTCGGTGATTTCACCGGAAGGCTGTGCGTCCATTTTATGGAAAACTGCGGAAAAAGCGGAACAGGCCAGTGAGGCGCTGGCGCTGACTGCAGATAAACTGATGGAACTGGGTGTGATTGAACATGTGGTTGATGAAGGTGAGGGAGCACATCTGCATCCTGAACAGGTCATGAACCAGTTGAAAATTGTACTGAAACAGGTCCTGGATGAACTACAACCCATGAGTGCTGAAGAACGATGCGAAGCACGTTACCAACGTTTAATGAAGTTTGGCAGCAACAATTCAGGCTTGATGTCCTAAAACAATCCAGCCTGCTTGCTGAAAACAGCACTTTTCTGATCGGGTGCAGTGGTGGCATGGATTCCATGTTACTGCTGCATCTGATGTCACAGCTTTTCCCCGGGAAAATCCGCGCGATTCATATCAATCATCAGTTACAGTCCGTCAGTGATGATTGGGCGCTGTTTGTCCGGCAGCAGTGCCGGCAGCTGAATGTGCCCTGTATGGTTCAGTCTGTTCATGTGGCTGGAGGAAATCTGGAAAATCAGGCACGTGAAGCACGGTATCAGGCATATCGGCAGCATTTGAATCCGGATGAGATACTGGTACTGGCGCACCATCAGCAGGATCAGGCTGAAACCGTCATGTTGCGCTTATTGACCGGTAGCGGGGTGCGTGGCTTATCTGCCATGCAAGCGGTGGATGCCCGTGACTGGCTGATGATCTGGCGCCCCTTGCTGGACATCAGTCGTGAGCAGATTGCTCAGTGGACACAGCAACTGCGGCTGGATTATGTCGATGATCCGACCAACATGGATACGCATTATGACCGGGCATGGTGCAGACAGGAACTGTGGCCGGTTTTACAGCATCGTTATCCCGGCATGCAGCAGGCACTGGCACGCAGCAGTTATCTGATGCAGGATGCAGACGAGATTCTGAACGACGTGCTGAAACAGGATCTGGCAGCATGCGGTCATGCCGGGCAACTGCAACTGGAAAAACTCAGCCAGCTGTCTACTGCCCGACAACGGCAATTGCTTTCGGCATGGATGCAGGGAGAACATAGGTACCGGCCCCCCTTTGATATGGTGCAACGGCTTCAGCATGAAGTCATTCATTCCAGAGTGGATGCACAGGCCGCATTGCACTGGAATGGCTTTTATTATGTACGTTTTCAGCAGGTGCTGTACCGGCTGGACAAAGCCGTTTATGAGGCAGAAAGGTCTATGCAGCAGGTACCGGACCAGCAGGTTAAGTTTTTGCTGGATCAGTCGATACGGCTTGACTCAGGTCTGTTTCAGATTGAACGTATGCGGATGGGCTTGTCTGTTGCGTTGCTTGGTGAAAAACTCAATTTAAAACATCGGGCTGGTGGTGAGAAAATTCACCTTTATGGCCGGACGGGCAGTCGGCCACTGAAAAAAATCATCCAGGATGCACATATTTTTCCGTGGATGCGTCATACAATTCAAATATTAAGTATGGATAATGTTATGCTTGGTGTTTTTACACCGGAAGGTTTCTGGCTGGCGCAATCCAGGTATTGTGAAGCGGGGGGATGGCAGCCGGATTTGATCGATGGGTGAAGGAATTTAATGTCGAGTGTGATTCATGGGTACAGCTTTAAATTGTAATATCGGTTTCATTGGTGGCGGGAATATGGCGCAGGCCTTAATTGGCGGCTTGATCAGTCGTGGTCTGCCGGCAACCCGCATCACAGTTTCAGATCCTGCTGAAAAAATAAGGCAATTATTACAGGAAGAAGATGTACATGTCACCGATGATAATGCAGCTGCAATTCTGCATGCAGATGTGGTGGTACTTGCAGTCAAACCGCAGGTACTGACCTCAGTCCTGCAGCCATTGAAGGGTCTGTTTCAGGGGAAGCTGATTGTTTCAATTGTGGCAGGTGCTGAGATTAAGACCATTGCCGTGCTGACCGGTACAGGCCGGGTTGTTCGGGTCATGCCGAATACCCCGGCATTGGTTCAGACAGGAGCACATGGTATTTTTGCAACAGATGCAGTGAATGCTCAGGACCGTGAGCTGGCCAGCCAGATATTGGCTGCGACAGGTTTTACCATCTGGGTTGACAATGAAGCACAGATTGATGCGGTAACCGCAGTTTCCGGTTCAGGTCCGGCCTACTTTTTTTATATGATGGAAAGCATGATCCGTGCTGGAAAAAATATGGGCCTGGACGAAAAAGTTGCAACAGCATTGACGTTGCAGACAGCACTTGGGGCTGCACAGATGGCAATTACCAGTCCGGATTCGCCCTCAGAACTACGAAAAAATGTAACCTCACCCAATGGGACAACCCAGGCGGCGCTGGAGGTTTTTGATCGTGCTCAGATTTCACAGAACATTCAGACTGCGCTGGCGGCTGCACAAAAACGCAGCCAGGAGCTGGCGCAGGAATTAAGTGACAGTACGAAATAATTTGATTTAATTAGGAAAATTTCTTTATGGGTGCAAGTCCTGCTGACATTTATGGCATTGTTCTTAACGTGGCGATTTTACTCGTATTCTTCCGATTTTTAATGCAGCTGGCGATGGTCAGCCCATATAATCCAGTGGTGTTGTCGACTGTAAAGGCCACCCGGATTGTCGATATCTTCAGTCGTATTTTTCCGGCGTTGGGCAAGGGGCGTGTCAATACAGCAGCTTTAGTATTAGTTGTAGTGTTATATCTGCTGAAAATCTTTGGCACGATGTATTTGCAGGGTGCGATACCAAATAGCCCAGTACATTTAATTATTCTGACTTTTGTGACCATGATTCAGGATTTAATTCGTTTTTGTCGTTATTTAATTTTTGCGACAATTATTTTGAGTTGGGTGGTGATGTTTACTCAGTCCAGATCACCTTATATTGAAGTGATTCAAGAGCTGGCTGAGCCTTTATTGGCGCCGTTCCGCCGTATCATGCCAAATATGGGTATGATTGATCTTTCTCCAATTCTTGCTTTCCTGGCATTATGGATTGCTGAAATATTAATGAATAAAGTGGCAGAGATTCTACTTATCGGTCTTTAATTCACCAGTTCAAATAGCAAAAGGACTCAATAGAGTCCTTTTTTATGAATGTTAAAATATAACATTAAGTATATTTTCAACAAAAGATGATCTCTCCCTAACCCTGTTCCAGAAAGTTAGGGAGTTTTTTTAAAGGCTTAATGCGCTTCGCCCCAGTTTTTGCCCTGACCGACTTCCACCACCAATGGTACCGAGAGTTTGACTACATTTTGCATGACCTCTGCAATTTTTGATGTAAGTGTATTGGCAACAGCTGCATCCACTTCAAAGACCAGTTCATCGTGGACCTGAAGCAAAAGTTTAGCTTGATTGCTGGGTAAGATTTTATTGACTTCTATCATCGCCATTTTAATGATTTCAGCCGCAGAGCCTTGCAGTGGCGCATTAATCGCAGCACGCTCAGCACCTTTGCGGACCATCATATTTCGAGCATCAATATCTGGTGTGTATAAACGACGACCTGTAATGGTTTCTACAAAACCTTGTTCCAATGCGACTTGGCGGGTACGTTGCATATACTCATAAATACCCGGATAACGATGGAAATATTGTTTGATATAGTTTTGCGATTCTTCACGGGTAAAGCCCAGTTGACGAATCAAGCCAAACTCAGACATACCGTACAATAAGCCAAAATTCACTGCTTTGGCCTGGCGGCGTTGGTCAGAAGTCACATTTTCCAGCGCGACACCCAAGACCTCAGATGCTGTACGACGGTGTACATCTTGCCCATTTTTGAAGGCATCAACCAATGCATCATCCTGGGAAAAATGGGCCATAAGACGCAGTTCAATCTGGGAATAATCGGCTGCCAGCAGTACACGACCTTGCGGTGCAATAAAGGCTTTACGAATCTGACGACCAATTTCTTCACGTATTGGAATGTTCTGTAGGTTGGGATCGGTTGAAGACAAACGACCTGTTGCTGTTAAGGCTTGATGGTAACTGGTATGTACGCGGTGGGTATCGGGATTTGCTTGTTTGACTAAAGCTTCAGTATAAGTACTTCGCAGTTTGGTTAAACCACGATACTCAATGATCAGTTGTGTAATTGGATGGTCAATTTTTTCCAAAATAGCTTCAGAGGTACTATATTGTCCAGTTGCTGTTTTTTTGCCACCTTTTAATCCCAGTTTTTCAAATAAAACTTCACCGACTTGTTTGGGTGAGCCGACATTAAAAGATTCGCCGGCGATTTCGATAATTTGATTTTCAAGATTTTGAATGGTATTGGCAAAGTCCACACTGAGCTGATCCAGGAAGCCCAGATCAAGTTCAATCCCATTTTCTTCCATGGTCGCCAGAACACTGGCTACAGGCATTTCAATATGATGCAGAATATGGGACAGCTCAGGAATCTGTTTCAGTTTATGGTCAAGAACTTCGTACAGGCGCCAGGTGACATGTGCATCTTCAGCGGCATAATGTGCTGCTGTTTCGATCTCAATCTGATTAAAACTTTTCTGTTTTGCCCCTTTCCCCGCCACCTGTTCATAGGTGGTGGTCAAGTGACTGAGATAAACCCGGGCGACGTCATCCATGCCATGACGTGTAACCACGGCATTCAGTACATAGGAGGCCAGCATGGTATCAAAATACCAGCCCTGTAAATGGATGCCATGATTTTCAAAAATATGTGCATCATATTTTAAATGATGACCAATTTTTTCAATTCCGGCATTTTCCAGAATGGGTTTGATCTGAGCCAGGATCTGTTCACGATTGAGTTGTTCAGGTGCGCCTTCGTAGTCGTGCGCCAGCGGAATATAATAGGCATCCATTGCATCAAAGGCCACGGAAAAGCCCACCATTTCAGCTACACGATAATCAAGGCTGGTGGTTTCAGTATCAATGGCAAAGCGTTTTGCACTGTTCAGGCGGGCAAAGAACTGTTCCCAGTCTGCCTGGGTCAATATAGTGTGGTAGGTGGCCTGTCCCAGCTGATCATCCACACTGGTGAGGATGGCCTGGTCTTCGGTCACCATGTCACTGGTCTGCTGTGCAGCTGTTTCAATCACGGTGGAGGTCTGTTTGTAGACCGTACTGTTCGGGTTGTTTGGATGATCCAGCGATTGCAGCTGATTACGGAACTCAAGTTCAGTATACAGGCGACGTAATTCGTCTGTATTCGGATCACAGAGTTTCAGGTCCTCATGCGTCAGTGCGATGTCCAGATCACAGACAATGCTGGCCAGTTGATGATCCAGTGCAATGCCTTCGACATTATCCCGGATACTCTGACCGACTTTTCCCTTAATCTGCTCAATATTTTCCAGGATGCCGCCAATGGAACCATATTCGGTCAGCAGTCTGGCCGCAGTCTTGGCACCGACACCGGGAACGCCGCGAATACCATCAGAGGCGTCTCCCATCAGGGTCAGATAATCGATGATCTGATTGGGCCACACCCCAAATTTTTCAAATACCCCATCCACATCCATGGGTTTGTCCTTGAAGCTGTCTTCCAGGGTGACCTTGTCGGTGACCAGCTGTGCCATGTCTTTGTCACCGGTGGAAATCAGCACCTGGTGGCCGGCTTTTTCTGCACGTTTGGCCAGTGTGCCAATGACGTCATCTGCTTCAGCACCGGGCAGGGTGTACAGCGGAATGCCCTGTGCACGGATCAGAGCGTGCAGGTAGGGAATCTGCTGGGAAAGTTCATCCGGCATGCTTGGCCGATCCCCCTTGTAAATGGGCGAAAGCTCATGCCGGAATGTCGGTTCAGGCGTGTCAAAAATAACCGCCATGTGGGTCGGCTGAATGCGGCGCATCAGTTTCTGAATGGCAGAGATTGCACCACGAATTGCATTGGTATGCAGCCCGGTTGATGTGGTCAGTGGTGGCAGCGCATGATAAGCGCGAAACAGAAAATATGAACCATCAACCAGTACAAATGGTGGCATTGAAAAAATCCTAATTCAGATAACGGTTTTATTGTACGTGATTTTTATGAAGTTGCGCAGAAACATGCTTACTGAGCGTTACTGAATATCTGATGAAAGCCCAGTCACTGCGGAAAACACTGATGTTATGATCGGGGACATAAAGGAAAGAGATAATCATAAAATGCTGAAAGGGCAGAGTGAAATTCGCATGATCTGGCTGATGTTACTGATCATTGCAGCGGTCGGGGCCTGGTTTCTGGATGTACACGCACTGACTTATATCTGTGGTCTGGCATTGATCATGAGTGTCATGCAGTTTGTGGATGCGATTGAGAAACCTGTAGATGCACTGGCAGATCAGACTCACTTGCCGGTTCAGACCACATCCAGGGTTCCACTTTATCTTTCTTCTATTGTTATTGTCACCGGCGGGCTCATGAACTGGGGCTGGATGACCGGCCTTGGCATTACGGTCTGGATTTATTTCCTGCTGCGATGGCTCAGGCGGCTTGAAACCTATTTAAACCAGATACAGTTTCAGTTGCAACAGACACCTTTCACGGCTGCACCCGAGGTTCGATCAATGGATGTATCCGGGCATCGGCCTGTGGCAGCATCGACAACACAGGAGAGTGGGCTGACTGATCAGCTCCGGCAATGGTTTTTACTGGGCAATCCGGTTTTAAAAGTCGCCATTTTAATCTTGGTGATGGGCATTATTCTGCTGCTGCGTTTTGCCACGGAACACTGGCAGTTCAGCCTTGGTCTGAAACTTGCCATTGTTGCCGGAATCAGCTGTATGGTGACCGGACTGGGCTACTGGACTGAAGTCAGGAATCGCAGTTTTGGTCTGGCACTCGAAGGACTGGGCCAGGCAGGATTGTTTCTGACACTATTTTTTGCGTATTACAATCAGGTGCTGGGTTCGTTTTTTGCCGTCAGTCTGTATTTTGCCGGCATCATGCTGGTGACTCTGATCTTAAGCCTGCGTCAGCAGTCGATTGAACTTGCTTTAATGGCGCTGATGATTGCCGGTCTGGCACCATTTACCCTGCCGGTTCGCAATGCCACAGCGGTTGAATTGATTGCTTATTATCTGGTGATTAATCTGGCCATTGTTGTTTTAAGTACATTGCGTCCCTGGAAAATTCTGAATCAGATGTCCTTTTTAATGACAGTGCTGGTCGGTGGAAGCTACGCATTTTTATATGGTGATGTACAGCAAAGAAGCGCATTGAGCGGGCTGGTATTGGCGCATGCCGCAGTTTTTATATGGCTGAGTTTTCGATTCAGCCAGCTGATTGCCAGGCAGGATATTGAACGGTTCAGACTGAAACCTGCATTGGATATTGCGTTGATTTTTGGTGCACCGATCATTGCCTATATTTTTCTTTATCTGATGTATTTCCAGGAAGCAACCATACAGGCTGCATTCAGTGCTGGATTTGCCCTGTTGTATGCAGGACTGTATCAGCTGGCGAAAAAAAACCAGTCAATTCAGCTGATTTCCCAGAGCTATTTCAGTCTGATGTTGATTTTCCTGACCCTGATCCCGCCGATTCTGCTGCCTGAACCATGGAGCGTGGCTGGCTGGGCAGTTGAGGGATTGATTATCTTCATTTATGCACTGCATAAAAATGCTGTGATCAGCCGTTATCTGGCGATGGGCTTACTGGTACTGGCCGGATTGTCCGCGCTGTATGATCTGGTAGAACAGCAGGCATTTCCAGACAGCATCCACTGGATTCTCAGCCTGAGTTATTTTGCCGTGGTGATTATTGCCAACAGTCTGGAACGCTTCCGTCAACAACTCAGCACGGCGACTGTGGTGTTTTTCAGTATGCTGACATTGTCGGCAACATCCATGCTGCTGGCGTTGTTGATGGATCAGTTCACAGGTCCCGGCCAGTATGTGATGAGCCTGCTATTGGTTAGTTTATTCCATTTTATAATCAATGAGTTGCTGTTGTTTCGTCAGGCAGGGTGGTCATGGCTGGCTCCCAAATGGCTAGGGCTGGTTCCCGTATTTATCTTTGCACTGGTGCTGCTGATTGATCGCAGTGAACAGGGCATGCTGATTTGGCATTCGGCATTTGAGCGATGGGGCTTTGCTGTGGCCGGTGGCCTATTAACGGTCGTGTGGCTGAGGCCTGTCAGTGCTGTGCATTCGGAAAAGGAATGGGTCAGTGCCGGTGTATTTGCCAGTCTGAGTATGATGAGTCTGAGCCTGATTCCTGCAATGCCCTATATCAGCATTGTCATTTTACCGCTGCTGTTCTGTGCATGGTGTTACTGGCGTAGAGCGGATGACTGGCAGATGTTCTGGCAGAGTAAAAGCAGTCTGGTGTTCATGATCATCTGGATGATCTGTTCACAATTGTTTTCTCGGCAGGCCTTTGTGGGGTATTGGTTTCCGCTGTTGAATGCCTTCGATCTGGTCAGTTTACTGATGCTGGCCGGTTTTATGTGGGCGCTGTCCGTACAGCTGAAAAACGGGATGGAGCGGGGGATTGTGGCAGTCATGGTGGTGCTGAGCCTGCTATGGTTAAGCAGTTATGTTGTTCTACGGGCGCTGCATGTCTACCTGGGTACGCCGTATAATGCACTGGCGCTGTGGCAGAGTGCGACCGTTCAGCTGAGTCTGACCCTATTGTGGGTCAGTCTGGCATTGGTGACCATGCGGCTGGCCAGTCAGAAGCAGTTGCGTTCCATGTGGATTCTGGGCGGCAGTATACTGGTGTTGGTGACGTTGAAGCTGATCCTGCTGGATCTGTCTCATATCGGTACACTGACCCGGGTCATTTCATTTCTGGGGGCTGGTTTTGTCATGCTGATCATTGCCTATATTGCACCTGTTCCCGAAAAACTGTAGCGGTTGTTATAGCTGAATTTTTATCAGACAGCGTGATGAGATTTGAAAAAGCGTTTTGTTATTTCTATTTATGGTCTTTCTGATCAATTTCTGTCGGGAATGTAAGTGATGAGTAAAGTGTCTCCAGGACAGACCTGAATCGATCAGATTTTCGATTGACGGAACGCATATAAGGTCCATGCTCCGGAGCTGACAGCAATCCGGAGCATACTCAGATCAAGCCAGTCAGGTCCTGGGTTCGCGTTTCACTTCACTGTTGTTGCTGTATAGGTCAATATCTTCATTGCTGAGAGCGCTATGCGGGGTCAATGGACGGTTGGCAAAACCAATTTTAGGCACTGGAATTTCAATCTGATTGTCCATAAAACCATTGCGGATCAGCTCATGAATTTCATCTCTGACCCGTATGAAATTTTCCTGTCTGCACCAGGGGGTAAATAGCAGCTCAATGGACGAATCACCAAAAGCAGTCACACTGACCCGCGGTTTCGGGTCTGCCAGTACCAGTGAGTAATCACTGGCGACCTTGAGCAGGACTTCACGAACCTTAATGATATCTTCATTGAAGTTGATGGCCAGGCTGATGGGAATACGCCGTATGGGAAATTTGGATAGATTGTGTACCGGTGCCCGGATCAGCTGTTCATTGGGTAACCGTATATAAATATTGTCCCAGGTCAGTAATTTGACGGACAGCAGGTCAATGGAAATCACATCTCCCTCAATGGTATGACCACGGATCAGGGTGATCTGAATGGTATCTCCGACTTCAAAGGAACCCTCACCAATCAGAAATAAACCGCTGATCAGGTTACTGGCCGAGGTCTGGGAGGCAAAACCCAGCGCGACGGTTAAAATGCCTGCCGCCCCCAGGAATACACTGAGCTTAAAGCCGGCCTCCTTTAAGCTGGCAATGACAAATAACAGGAAAATAAAATAAAAAATACCGCGTCGCCACACCAGTTGCTGATGTGCATTAAAGCGGGCGCCCATGGTCCGTACAAAGGTGTTGGAAACCAGCCGTGCCAGTAAAAAGCCCAATAAGGCCAGTGAAAATGCAACCAGGATTTCACTGAGACGATCGGTATTGATATTGGTGAAAATCCCTTTCAGGCTGCTTGCAATATCCTGAGGAATACTGATTGAATTTGCCATGCCGGACTCCTAAAAAAATGAATCAAACATATTGAAAAGGGCACCACCCGGAGAACGTGGTGGGTGAACATAAATCACTTCACCTGCCAGTGGTGGAGTACGGGAATCAATTTTAATTCTGGGCAGACGGTCACTGCCTTCATGGAAGACTTTTATCTGGGATGTCCATAAACGTCCGGTACTTTCACTGTAAAATAAGGGCAGAGCCGGAACTGGAACATTCATCCGGTCAAAACGCAGCTGATGATGACTGATATTATGAAAAATAATGGGAGTGACCGCGCGGAATGCTCTTGGGCGCAGTAAATTCAGTTCGGTCCGGCCATCCACAGCGGTGGCATAGCACATCTCACCGGTACGATGATTGGGGCCGAACCATGTATCCTTGGGTAAAATGACCGGAAAATCAAACAGGGGTTCCTTTTGATCCGGGGCAAATCCTGAAATCCATAATGGCGTGCTGATATACAGCGTACCCCGTTGCCCGGCAGGAATATAAATCGGATCAACCGGCCGGATCACCACAGAGCGGTCAGCCAGGCGTGGCATCAGCTGGAAGGTGTCATGGGTTTCCCGGAACATGTAGCGTTCAACATGTACCGGCTGAGGGAATGCAAAATTCACATCCTGAATATGATTCCAGCGCTGCTCGTAGTCATATTGGAACTGTGGACGATGATATTCCAGGCGCCACTCCTGAAGTCCGCGGGTCAGGCGCACGATCATTGAACCGAATTGCCATGCCCTGGCCTGATTCAGCTCAAATTTCTGTTCCCCCCACCATTTTAAGTTGGAGAGTTCCGGTTCCAGGTGTTCATGATTGCTGGACAATGGCATTTATCCTTATATTACATTCTTTAAAAAACAGACTTCACGCTGCAATATGCTTAGAGTACACTGAAAGCTATTTTAATGATCATTATAAGATGTAATGCAAGTACTCAAACAAATACAAATTCCCTATAGTTTCGCAAAACGGCACGGTGTGCTGCTGCGTTACGAAGGTGATCAGGTTTATATCGTACGCCGTCAGGATACCGCGCCTATAGCCATTCAGGAAGCGCGTCGTTATCTGGGGTGTTCTGCACAGCATCAGTTATGCAGTGAAACTGACTTTAATCATATGCTCAGTTCCAGCTATGCAGGTGAGACCGGAGAATCCCAGCAGGTGGCTGCCGGACTTGAGGATCATCCTGATTTACTCAGTCTTGCCGATCAGGTGCCAGAAATGGAAGATCTGATGGATCAGGAAGACGATGCGCCGATTGTCCGCTTAATTAATGCCTTACTGTCTGAAGCCATTCGTGTCAGTGCTTCCGATATTCATATTGAAGCCTTTGAGAAAAAGCTTTCAGTACGTTTACGGGTGGATGGCCAGTTGCGTGAGATTGTACAGCCGCGTCGTGAACTGGCACCCTTGCTGGTTTCACGGATCAAAGTCATGGCGAAACTGGATATTGCAGAAAAACGTATTCCACAGGATGGTCGTATTTCGCTGCGCCTTGCCGGGCGTGAAGTGGATGTGCGGGTATCAACCTTGCCTTCATCACATGGTGAACGTGTGGTGATGCGTTTGCTGGACAAGCAGGCCGGAAGACTGAATATGACACATCTGGGGTTAATGCCGGATGACTATGCCCGTCTGACACAGCTTGTGCATCGCCCGCATGGGATTATTCTGGTGACCGGTCCGACAGGCTCAGGTAAAACCACCACACTTTATGCGGCGTTATCAGACTTGAATGATGGCTCCAGGAATATTCTGACAGCAGAAGATCCGATTGAATATCAGCTGGAAGGTATTGGACAGACTCAGGTCAATACCAAGGTGGATATGACCTTTGCCCGTGCCTTAAAAGCCATGCTGCGTCAGGACCCGGACGTGGTGATGGTCGGGGAGATCCGTGATCTTGAAACGGCTGAAATTGCGGTTCAGGCATCACTGACCGGTCACCTGGTCCTGTCCACTCTGCATACCAATACGGCCATTGGCGCTGTGACACGGTTAAAGGATATGGGTATTGAACCCTTCCTGCTGGCCAGTTCATTGATTGGTGTGATTGCACAGCGGCTGGTGCGGACTCTGTGTTCACATTGCCATGGCTGGCGTGAGGCGGATGATTTTGAAAAGGGGGTGTTTCTGCATCTGGATGCCAATGCAAACTTAAAGTTGCCTGTTCCGAATGGTTGTGATCATTGTTCCCATACCGGATTTATGGGACGTACCGCGATTTATGAAATTGCGCCTGTTGATGATCAGATGCGCCGTCTGATCCATGGCAATGCCGCGGAATATGAGCTGGAAAATTATGCCCGGAAGCAATCAGGTTCGATCCGGGATGATGGTTTGCGTAAAGTTTTGGCAGGTAAAACGACGATGGAAGAAGTGCTGCGTGTGACCAATGAATCAGCAGAATAAGCTGATCCATTGGTGACAGGGTTTATGAGGTGATGACATTCAGGGTCACATCAATATTGCCACGGGTGGCATTGGAGTATGGGCAGACAATATGTGCGGCATCCACCAGTTTATGGGCTTCGTCAGCATTCATGCCTTCCAGGTGAATGTTTAACTTTACCTGAATACCAAAACCGGTTGCAATGGGGCCAATACTGACTTCACCTTCAATGCAGGCATCCTGGCTGATGTTGAATTTATCCCGGTTGGCCACAAACTTCATGGCACCGAGAAAACAGGCAGAATATCCTGCTGCAAACAACTGTTCCGGGTTGGTGCCACCACCGGCACCGCCCATTTCTTTGGGCACCGCCAGTTTGATATCCAGAATTCCATCTGATGAGGTCGCACTGCCATCACGTCCTCCGGTTGCTTTTGCGTGGGCGGTATATAAGATCTTTTCTAAAGACATGTGATTTATCCCAATAGCATTTGACGGACTTTTATCCTGTCGGATTTTATGGGGAAATTAAGCGGTGTTTTTGTAATTTTTATCCATGCTATATCCATTGGTGGCTTTGATCAGATCCGGAAAATTGAAAACGCAATGGATGCTGTAAGCCTGCTTAGCCATTGATGAGGGGAAGCAGTGGTCTTAGGACCCATCATGTTAAAGCTGGCGGCCTGTCTGGTGTGAATGTCGCTAAAATCTGATCAGTTGATGATGTTGTATAAGGGGCATGGATCTGCGGATTTTATCCTGTTTTTCCATATCGAATGGAACAGTAATCAATCCGGTTCCTTCGGTCTCAATCATATCCATCAGCTGCCCCAGGCTGTCAGTGGCTGCTGAGTGTCCCCAGGTCTGACGTTTTTCACCATGCCAGCCCTGCTGAGCTGCGCCCAGCAACTGGCATTGACTGTCCATGGCACGGGCCTGCAACAGCAATTGCCAGTGCATCTGACCGGTGGTATGGGTAAATGCCGAAGGCGCCGTTAAAATATGTGCGCCTTTTGCGCGCAGCGCCAGCGCCAATTCAGGGAAACGCAGGTCATAACAGACCATCAGGCCAATATCACCGAATGGTGTGCGGGCGACCACAGGCTCTGTTCCTGGTTCAAAATATTTTGACTCCTGATAACCACCGACTGCATCATCCACCTGCACATCAAACAAATGAATTTTGTCATAGCGGGCTTCAGTTTTTTCAGGGCTGATGCATAGACTGACCGTACGGACACGGCCATCGGTAATGGCAGAACCATCAGGACGGAATGGACAGGGCAGGGTTCCTGCGATAATCCATATCTGATAGCGATGGGCCAGCTGTTCCAGGCGTTGCTGAATGACTTCAAACTGTTCTGCGGTTTCCCGTTGTCTTCCGGCGGCAAAACAGACAAAATTTTCAGGAAAGACAATCAGGGAAGCTCCCTGCGTCTGACTTTGTTGCAGCAATGATTCAATGATACTGAAATTCGCTTCAATGTCATTCTGGGCATTCATCTGGGTAACACAAAGAAAAGTCATGGGCTCATACCCGTGTGATGACTGGGCTTACTTGCCTGCTGATACCGGTTCCATGGTGTCCTGTTGTTTTTCAAGCTGTTTGACCAGGGGTTCAAACATGTTCTGATTACTCTGGTTGAGTTTCATCAGGGTTTTGTGTGCATCGAGTACGGTACACAGCATGTTGTTGTGAGTGATATTGTCATCAATCAGTGTCCGGGTACATACGGTTGGATCACTGCAATAATTCAGGATGACAAAAACCTGCCCGAGCCCCATGCTATTGGCCAGCGTAGTGATATCGGGATTGGTAGATAACATGACAGCCTGGATATGGTGAACCTGTTTCAGCTTTAAGCCTAACTTTGCCAGAATACCTAAAACTGTGCTGTCGATAAATGTGGTTTCGGTTAAATCAACAATGGCGCCAATGACGTTTTCCTGTTGTTCAATCCTTGCCAGTAGTTTGTCCAGACTTATACAAGATTGGGCACGCACTTCACCAATAAGTTTAAAAATATGCGTTCCATTCAAGCTTGCATATTCAACATGACCTGTTGACATATAAATGCCATTTGCAGAGAAGGATGGCAAAATTATCCCATAGCCGAACATGATTCTCAAGTATCCAGTAACAATAGAATCATCGGTGTTGAGGTATGCTTTTGATTATAAAATTAATTCATTCTTCTTAAACTGAGAATGGCGATATCATCCGGCACATGATCCGGTGTCTGGAAGGACTGATTTTGCAGGTGAAAAACCAGTTGTGAAAATTGTTCATTCAGACCGCCATCAAAGGGTTCAAGTGCACCATCTGAACAAATGATGAACCGGGCCTGGTGGGTCAGGGAACATTCATACTCTTCAACTTCCAGATTTTCAGTCAGGCCCAGTGGAAAACTGCTGGTGTTCAGTATCCTGGGGGGCTGACTGGGCTCAAGAATGATGGGCGGAGGATAATGACCGGCGCTGGACCATGTTAAAACATGCGTTTCCAGATTCAGGACACCGGCAATCATGGTAATGTGTTTTTCAATATTTTCCTGAACCAGCATGCCATTCAGCTTTGTAATCAGTTCACGGACTGTTTTTGCACGGCCATGGAAAGCAGCCATCCATGAAGTCAGCAAGGAGCTTGCCACACCGTGGCCGGAAACATCGGCCAGGTAAAAAAGTACTTCCTGATCACTGATTTTCCAGTAATCGTACCAGTCTCCGGACAAATAAGCGGACGGTTTAAATAAGGCTTCAACCTGATAATTCTGTAATTCCACCGGATTGGGCAGTAATTTTTTTTGCAGTGCCGCCGCGGTAGGCAAGTCACGACTGTCCTGATTACGTTTATATTGTGCATCAATCCTGGAAAGTGCATGCTCAGGATGGTCTGGAAGGTGATCCCATATCCAGCCGGCAAGCGCACCTGATTCCCATGCCTGGGAGAGTGCAGCCCCCTCATTTTCACCAGCAATGACCACGGTGGGCAAATGCCATTGATGCTGCAAATAATCATGAACATCCGCAATTACAATAATGGTTGGATCATAAAGATGGATATTTTCGATATGAATCATTTGCAGGCCTGGAAGTGCATTCAGTATCTGATCTGAATTCGGGATGTCACGGGTGGGCTGAATGAAATACATAAAGTTGATCAGTGATTCCTGAGTGATTGATTATCAAGGCAAGATATGAATAGTAGATGTACTATAGATCACAGGATTTTGCCAGCAAATGACTGCAATTTGCTGGCAATTAAGTTTAACAAAATATGTGAAAATTACTGACCGGAGCCGGTAGGTGTACCCTCAGTGCTGTCATCTTCGTCATCATCAACAAATGAAATTGCCTCAGCACCCTTGCCTTTTTTCTCGGCAATCTGGAAATTTTTCCGTTGCAGATAAATGTCACGGATGGCGGAATATCTGTCTCCCTGAAGCACATCTTCCACATCCAGCAGTTGTGCACGGGCATCTACACCACGCCATAACTGTTCAGACCAATACAAACCATTCTGATCATCCAGAATGTATTTCTGTGGCCGGGCCTGGCTGTCTACAAGCAAGCCAAAGCCGTCACGGAAAGTACTTGGACCCAGAATCGGCAACATCAGATAGGGACCGGACGGCACCCCGTAATAGCCCAGGGTTGTACCAAAATTCTCCTCTTCCGGTGTCATGCCCAGTCGTCCGGCCGGGTCTGCCAGTCCCAGTGAAGTAACGGTATTTACCGTAAAACGCCCCAGAGTTTTGGCTGCACGACTAAAACGGCCCTGTATCACCTGGTTGACGGCATTCCAGGGTTCCATCAGATTTTTTTTGAAAGAACGGTAAGAACCACGAACTTCGGTCGGCACTTTTTTTACATATTGAACAGCCAGTGGGCGGGCAACATATTGATCCAGCTTATCGTTGAACACATAAATTTCACGGTTCAGGGGTTGTAATGGATCTTTAATGCTATCGGACTGTGCTGCATTGGCATTGACCTTCAGGTCATTGACTTTAATATTTTTGAGGTCTGTCAGGGCTTTCAGGCGGGGATGTCTGGCAGATTGCTGAGAATCATTTTCACCGATGGGTTGTATTGTTGTCTGAGCCTCGGAACTGGTTTCTGCTGTCGATAAGTCCTGAGCAAAAACTTGAGATGTAAAAACAGGAATAAGCATGCTTGCCCATAATAAAGTAAATCGATGCATAATAAAGTCCTGAAATTATACAAAAAAAGGGGGTTGCCTGAAATTATAGCAAAGGAATAGATCAGAGTTTATTCTATCAGCTGTTAAAGTCTAAGTGTTATTCAGGCAATTTTGATGAAAATATGTGAACAACCATAATATACGCCGAAAAAAACAGCGTTTGGTATGCGGTGTTAAAAAAAAGAGTTGCGAGTTGGGGATATTGGCCTATAATGCGAATCCTGAGTTGGTGTCATTGTATAAAACATCTTATAAATCAGATGCTTGATTTGGTTATTGGGATTCCTGAAGGAATTTTATGTGCTGAACCTGCTGAAGATTGAACAGATAAAAAGATGACAGCATATATTGACTTTCTGCAGATAGCGAGTAATATAGCCGACCTGTCCTGATGCTGCTGAGGCATTGGGTTGATCATTAAGAGCTTATGAAGAACAACTTGTGTGGATTTTCACTGATTGATTGATCGAAATATTATCATTGATTGATTGGTTTAAATTACTCGAAGTTTATTTGAGAGAATTTGTCAGTAATTGATGAGCCGGAATTGGCACCTTGTCTTTAAATTAAGGTGCAAAATGATTTTAACTGAAGAGTTTGATCATGGCTCAGATTGAACGCTGGCGGCAGGCTTAACACATGCAAGTCGAGCGGGGGATGTTGCTTCGGCAACTGACCCAGCGGCGGACGGGTGAGTACAACTTAGGAATCTGCCTGTTAGTGGGGGACAACGTTTCGAAAGGGACGCTAATACCGCATACGCCCCAAGGGGGAAAGGATGGGATCACTTGTGACCATTCGCTAACAGATGAGCCTAAGCCGGATTAGCTGGTTGGTGGGGTAAAGGCCTACCAAGGCGACGATCCGTAGCGGGTCTGAGAGGATGATCCGCCACACTGGGACTGAGACACGGCCCAGACTCCTACGGGAGGCAGCAGTGGGGAATATTGGACAATGGGGGGAACCCTGATCCAGCCATGCCGCGTGTGTGAAGAAGGCCTTATGGTTGTAAAGCACTTTAAGCGGGGAGGAGACTGCATTGGTTAATAGCTGATGAGAGTGGACGTTACCCGCAGAATAAGCACCGGCTAACTCTGTGCCAGCAGCCGCGGTAATACAGAGGGTGCGAGCGTTAATCGGATTTACTGGGCGTAAAGCGTACGTAGGCGGCTGATTAAGTCGGATGTGAAATCCCCGGGCTCAACCTGGGAATTGCATACGATACTGGTCGGCTTGAGTATGGGAGAGGATGGTAGAATTCCAGGTGTAGCGGTGAAATGCGTAGAGATCTGGAGGAATACCGATGGCGAAGGCAGCCATCTGGCCTGATACTGACGCTGAGGTACGAAAGCATGGGGAGCAAACAGGATTAGATACCCTGGTAGTCCATGCCGTAAACGATGTCTACTAGCCGTTGGGGCCTTTGAGGCTTTGGTGGCGCAGCTAACGCGATAAGTAGACCGCCTGGGGAGTACGGTCGCAAGACTAAAACTCAAATGAATTGACGGGGGCCCGCACAAGCGGTGGAGCATGTGGTTTAATTCGATGCAACGCGAAGAACCTTACCTGGCCTTGACATACTAAGAATCCCGTAGAGATACGGGAGTGCCTTCGGGAATTTAGATACAGGTGCTGCATGGCTGTCGTCAGCTCGTGTCGTGAGATGTTGGGTTAAGTCCCGCAACGAGCGCAACCCTTTTCCTTACTTGCCAGCATTTCGGATGGGAACTTTAAGGATACTGCCAGTGACAAACTGGAGGAAGGCGGGGACGACGTCAAGTCATCATGGCCCTTACGGCCAGGGCTACACACGTGCTACAATGGTCGGTACAAAGGGTTGCTACACAGCGATGTGATGCCAATCTCAAAAAGCCGATCGTAGTCCGGATTGGAGTCTGCAACTCGACTCCATGAAGTCGGAATCGCTAGTAATCGCGGATCAGAATGCCGCGGTGAATACGTTCCCGGGCCTTGTACACACCGCCCGTCACACCATGGGAGTTTGTTGCACCAGAAGTAGCTAGCCTAACTGCAAAGAGGGCGGTTACCACGGTGTGGCCGATGACTGGGGTGAAGTCGTAACAAGGTAGCCGTAGGGGAACCTGCGGCTGGATCACCTCCTTAACGAAAGATTGACGATTGGTGAGAATTCACAACAGGTTGTTCTTCATGACGATGTATCTGAGGGTCTGTAGCTCAGTTGGTTAGAGCACACGCTTGATAAGCGTGGGGTCACAAGTTCAAGTCTTGTCAGACCCACCACTACTGACGCAGTACGGAAAATCAGACACATTGACTTATTGATAAGTCGGGGACTTAGCTTAGTTGGTAGAGCGCCTGCTTTGCACGCAGGAGGTCAGGAGTTCGACTCTCCTAGTCTCCACCAGAGTTTCGGATCAGCAAAGCAACGCTTTGCCGAAACGCAAGACAAGCAGCTATGCTGCGCGTAGTATTTGATTTTACATGACAGTGAAAGAAAAATATTGCAGGAAGCTGTGCTTCGCGCAGGCACCCATTTGAAAGACAGGATTGATTATGGAATTTAATGAACATTCAGTTTATTAACTTCTGTGATTCATCACGGATACCTACCTGCTGACGAGGCGGTAGTGAATCATTAACAGCATATATTTGAGTTGAAATAATTGTTTGGCTTATTTTATGAAGTTTTAACAGAGAACTGTTGATGCTGAATGGAATGAGCACTAGCGAACAAACTGAATCAAGCGTTTTGGTATATGAAATTGATTGAAGCTGTACAGTGATTGAATTCACAGGCCACAAATAGTAGCGATGAATAATCGCACGGACAACACTCACTTGTAGGTGTTGACGACTGTTTGGGGTTGTATGGTCAAGTAATTAAGTGCATGTGGTGGATGCCTTGGCAGTCAGAGGCGAAGAAAGACGTGACAGCCTGCGAAAAGCTCCGGGGAGGCGGCAAATATCCTTTGATCCGGAGATATCTGAATGGGGAAACCCACTTACCATAAGGTAGGTATCGCATGATGAATACATAGTCATGCGAGGCGAACGGGGGGAAGTGAAACATCTCAGTACCCCCAGGAAAAGAAATCAATTGAGATTCCCTGAGTAGCGGCGAGCGAACGGGGAACAGCCCATAAAGTGATGCATGTTCTAGCGGAATGCTCTGGGAAGAGCAACCACAGAGGGTGATAGTCCCGTACACGAAAGGGCATGCATGATGAAGACGAGTAGGGCGGGGCACGAGAAACCCTGTCTGAACATGGGGGGACCATCTTCCAAGGCTAAATACTCCTGACTGACCGATAGTGAACCAGTACCGTGAGGGAAAGGCGAAAAGAACCCCTGTGAGGGGAGTGAAACAGATCCTGAAACCGCATGCATACAAGCAGTGGGAGCCGACTTGTTCGGTGACTGCGTACCTTTTGTATAATGGGTCAGCGACTTATATTCAGTAGCAAGGTTAACCGTCTAGGGGAGCCGTAGGGAAACCGAGTCTTAATAGGGCGCATAGTTGCTGGGTATAGACCCGAAACCAGGCGATCTATCCATGAGCAGGCTGAAGGTCAGGTAACACTGACTGGAGGGCCGAACCCACTGTCGTTGAAAAGCCAGGGGATGACTTGTGGATAGGGGTGAAAGGCTAATCAAGCCTGGTGATAGCTGGTTCTCCCCGAAAGCTATTTAGGTAGCGCCTCGGACGAATACCACAGGGGGTAGAGCACTGTTTCGGCTAGGGGGTCATCCCGACTTACCAAACCGATGCAAACTCCGAATACCTGTGAGTACTATCCGGGAGACAGACTGCGGGTGCTAACGTCCGCAGTCAAGAGGACAACAATCCAGACCGCCAGCTAAGGCCCCAAAATCATGGTTAAGTGGGAAACGATGTGGGAAGGCACAGACAGCCAGGAGGTTGGCTTAGAAGCAGCCATCCTTTAAAGAAAGCGTAATAGCTCACTGGTCGAGTCGGCCTGCGCGGAAGATGTAACGGGGCTAAAACCATGTGCCGAAGCTGCGGATTTGACTTATGGTCAAGTGGTAGGGGAGCGTTCTGTAAGCTGATGAAGGTGTGTTGAGAAGCATGCTGGAGGTATCAGAAGTGCGAATGCTGACGTGAGTAACGATAAAACGGGTGAAAAACCCGTTCGCTGAAAGACCAAGGGTTCCAGTCCAACGTTAATCGGGGCTGGGTGAGTCGACCCCTAAGGCGAGGCCGAGAGGCGTAGTCGATGGGAAACTGGTGAATATTCCAGTACTTCTGTGTAATGCGATGAGAGGACGGAGAAGGTTAGGTCAGCCTGGCGATGGTAGTCCAGGTGAAAGGTTGTAGGCATGTATCCCAGGCAAATCCGGGGTGCTTTATGCTGAGAGCTGACATCAAGTAAGTTTTACTTACGAAGTGGCTGATACCCTGCTTCCAGGAAAAGTCTCTAAGCTTCAGTTACACAGGAATCGTACCCGAAACCGACACAGGTGGTCAGGTCGAGTAGACCAAAGCGCTTGAGAGAACTCTGCTGAAGGAACTAGGCAAAATGGTACCGTAACTTCGGGAGAAGGTACGCTGCTGACGGTGACGGGACTTGCTCCCTGAGCTGTTGGCAGCCACAGAAACCAGGCCGCTGCAACTGTTTATTAAAAACATAGCACTCTGCAAACACGAAAGTGGACGTATAGGGTGTGATGCCTGCCCGGTGCTGGAAGGTTAATTGATGGGGTCAGCGCAAGCGAAGCTCCTGATCGAAGCCCCAGTAAACGGCGGCCGTAACTATAACGGTCCTAAGGTAGCGAAATTCCTTGTCGGGTAAGTTCCGACCTGCACGAATGGCATAATGATGGCGGCGCTGTCTCCAGCAGAGGCTCAGTGAAATCGAAATCGCTGTGAAGATGCAGTGTACCCGCGGCTAGACGGAAAGACCCCGTGAACCTTTACTGCAGCTTGACACTGAACTTTGACCTTACCTGTGCAGGATAGGTGGGAGGCTATGAAGATTGGACGCCAGTCTGACTGGAGCCATCCTTGAAATACCACCCTGGTAATGTTGAGGTTCTAACTCTGTCCCGTTATCCGGGACGAGGACCGTGTCTGGTGGGTAGTTTGACTGGGGCGGTCTCCTCCTAAAGAGTAACGGAGGAGTACGAAGGTGCGCTCAGCGTGGTCGGAAATCACGCGTAGAGTATAAAGGCAAAAGCGCGCTTGACTGCGAGACCCACAAGTCGAGCAGGTACGAAAGTAGGTCTTAGTGATCCGGTGGTTCTGAATGGAAGGGCCATCGCTCAACGGATAAAAGGTACTCTGGGGATAACAGGCTGATACCGCCCAAGAGTTCATATCGACGGCGGTGTTTGGCACCTCGATGTCGGCTCATCTCATCCTGGGGCTGAAGCAGGTCCCAAGGGTATGGCTGTTCGCCATTTAAAGAGGTACGCGAGCTGGGTTTAGAACGTCGTGAGACAGTTCGGTCCCTATCTACCGTGGGCGCTGGAAATTTGAGAGGATCTGCTCTCAGTACGAGAGGACCGGAGTGGACGAACCCCTGGTGTACCGGTTGTGACGCCCGTCGCATCGCCGGGTAGCTATGTTCGGAAGGGATAACCGCTGAAAGCATCTAAGCGGGAAGCCCACCTCAAGATAAGATTTCCCTTGAACTTTATGTTCACTAAAGATCCGTTCGAGACCAGGACGTTGATAGGCTGGATGTGGAAGCACGGTGACGTGTGAAGCTGACCAGTACTAATTGATCGTGAGGCTTGACCATACAACACCCAAGCGGTTGTTTATGAGGCATTGATTGATTTCATGAAAAGGATCAAAGTTAATTGATTCAGTTAAAAAGCCGGATACAATATTCAACTCAGATATTCTGTTAATACTCTTTTGGCTGAAAGCTGTGGCATTTAAATAAGACCGCAGTGAGTATCCATAACAGTTGTGCTGGCGACCATAGCGAGAGTGAACCACCTGATCCCATCCCGAACTCAGAAGTGAAACCTCTTAGCGCTGATGGTAGTGTGGGGTTACCCATGTGAGAGTAAGTCATCGCCAGCTCATTATTTCAACACCCCGATCTCTAACCAGATCGGGGTGTTTTTTATGTGAAAAGAGAGTAAAAAGAGTATAAGAAATGGCAGGTGATGGACGATATAGTCAAACCATCTAATTACTCATACATGTGATTTGATTCAAACTATTGATTATAAATGAAACATATATTTTTTTATGAACTTTTAGAAATTATTGGTTATCAATGAGTTTCTTGTACTTTTGAATCATAGATGCTCGTTCTACCGTGGGGCGACATGGATGTCGCCGTTGGCGGACTTGCGCTGCCTTCAAAGCAGTGCTTTATAGTTGCTCAGGACGCTACCCCTCGCCCAACATGAGCAAAAACAAAGCACAGCTTTGTTTTTGCAGCGCAAGGTTTGGCATCCCCTGGGAAAAGTGAGGCAGCGCCTACGCAAACTTATTCAAACTTTCAAAGCAAAATGTGGCAATGAAAGCTTTTTTATCATCAAACAACTCGTTTCCTCATACAATTGATTTAATTGAAAATATTAATCAAGAGAAATTATATTCATGTGTATGAGTTTTTTGACAGGTTGACTATAGTAACTGCAACTCTTTGCCCTCACGAAGGCCCAGAGTGATGGATGTAAGCTTTTCAGGCTCATAAGCTCACTCTTTTAACTTAATGTTATGTTGATTAATCTGCTGTATCTTTCTGGATTGATTGCAAATAAATACGCCCAGAATTACCACACCTCCACCCAGGATCATGGAATGGCTTATTGTTTCCTTGAGTAATAACCAACCGAAGAAAACACCAAAAACAGGGACTAAAGATACAAATACTCCAGCGGATGAAGCGCCAATTTTATCTATTGCAGAATAATATAACGTATAGCAAAATGCATTTTTTGAGCTACAATGGGTAAAGTCCTTTAAATTGCTTATCCATATGCCAAAGATATATTCAGAAGATTTACGCCGGAAAGTCATGGAATTCTACCGAAAGAGTGGTCATAAATCGAATACCTGCACAACTTTCAATATCGCCCGGACAACACTGGATGACTGGATTCTGCTTGAACAGCAGACAGGACAGCTGGCTCAGCCTAAACTTGTCAATGTCGGCAGACCTTCAACCATTAAGGATCTGCCTGCTTTCAAAGTATTTGTTGAAAATACAAAGTTCTCACAGGCAAAAGACCTGGTTCCACTTTTTAAAAACCAGTTCGGATATGCAGTTTCCTATGATGTCATACTGGCAACACTTCATAAGCTGGGATGGACGCATAAAAAAAGAGTTTCCTCTACAGGCAGGCCTGTCAAATAAGCAGAACTGTATTTCAGTGGATTCTTCCTCAGTGGGAACAGGAATATGGCAGGGAAAATATTCTGTATATCGATGAATCAGGAATCAATACAACTGACACAGCAGAATATGGATGGTCCATTAAAGGAAAACGCTGTCAGGATTTAAAGTCAGGCGGTCATGGAAAAAGAATGAGCATGATCAGTGCCGTGAGATCGAATGCACCCTACAGCTTTTTGTCACCCCTGGTTTTTCAGGGTTCATGTGACAGACATTTATTTACAGGGTGGCTTGATTATTTATTTCGGAATTTACCCGGGTCAGGGTATCTTTTGATCCTGGACAATGCATCCATTCATAAAGGCCGGGAAATAGAACAGCTTGCTGAAACGTATAATGTACGGATCGCCTATCTTCCGGCATATAGCCCTGATTTAAATCCGATTGAACAGGCATGGTCTGTACTGAAAAGGAAAGTCAGAAATATTGTGAGTCAGCAGAATATTTCCATCTGTGAGGCTCTGGATATCGGATTTAAAGAAATGTAGCTCTTAATTTGCATGTGGCTATATAAGCGAGCGCTGAACCAATGGAGCCCAGAAATAACAACATGGATAATGACTGGTGGTCCAGGATTGCCAGGTCAGATTGTATTTGAGTGGGATTGGAAAGGTTGAGTAGAAGCAGAATAATCGTTCCAATAATGGCTGAGTAGTATACGGCATGGATTGAACCTATGACAGGCACAACTTTTTTTGAAAATACTGTATAGATCCCCCAGCTTAAAACCCCTCCAAAAATCCATAGTTCTCCGATAAAATGATTATTCATATGGACAGCGGAGGGATCTTTTGAGCTGATGACGATATAACATCCCAAAATACAACATAAAATCCCCAGTATTTTATAGCCATTAAGGCTCTCTTTCAGAAAGAGGAAGGAGAGTAGGGCAATGACGGCTGGGTTCATTGCGACAATGAGTGATGCACTGGAGGCTGGAATCAGGTTCAGACCTTTAAAAAAGCAGATGTTATAAATCACAATTCCAAAAATACCCAATAAAGTCAGCCACAGCAGGTCCGATGCTTTTATTTTGATGATCAGACTTTTACCCATTATGATGATTAACAGTGATAATGAAATTGAAGCGATAAAAAATCGGATAAAAGAAGAAAACAAGGGGGATATGCCGGGATCAACTAACCTGCCTGCAATAAAAGTTCCGCCCCATATGGCAGCAACTACAATAAGTTTTGAATAGCTGATGAAGTTCTTGATTTAATAACTGGATGATTGGAATATATTCGTTTATTTGAAAAAATGCGAAAACTCACTCATTCATACTGGCTTTATTCCCGGTTTAAGATTCATACCTGACATTTGTTCCGATATGTTCAATGTATTATTGTGATCGTATTTAAAAAGGTAAAGAGATGGTTAATATCTGTATTGCTGCATAAATAATTAACCCGATGATTGATCCAATCTATTTTTGGGTTAAAATTTATACAGCTTACTTGAAATCATGGTTTTATATTATGCTGATGTAAAAAGCCTGACTAATGTACCATCGAAATTTTTTCCAGGAAGTGTTTTGTCCTTTCATGCCGTTCTTCAGGCTTATTAAAGAAATCATCAGTTGCACAGTCCTCCAGGATTTTGCCCTGGTCCATGAAAATTACCCGGTTGGAGACCTTGCGGGCAAAGCCCATTTCATGGGTGACACACATCATGGTCATGCCTTCTCTGGCCAGGGTGCTCATTACTTCCAGTACTTCTCCGACCATTTCAGGGTCAAGTGCAGAGGTGGGTTCATCAAACAGCATGCAGACCGGGTCCATACATAACCCTCTGGCAATGGCCACGCGTTGTTGCTGACCGCCTGAAAGCTGTCCCGGGAATTTGTCCTTATGTGCCGATAAGCCGACACGATCCAGGTATTGCAATGCTTTTTTCCGGGCTTCGTCTTTTGATCGATTCAACACCTTGAGCTGCCCAAGGGTTAAATTGTCCAGCACTGTCATATGGGGGAACAGTTCAAAATGCTGGAATACCATGCCTACACGTGCACGGAATTTTGCCAGGTTGGTTGTGGAATCTTCCAGTGAAGTGCCATCGACAATAATATTGCCTTTCTGAAAAGGCTCAAGAGCATTCACGGTTTTGATGAGTGTGGATTTTCCTGAACCGGAAGGGCCACAGACCACAACCACTTCGCCTTTTTCAATGGATGTGGTGCAGTCAGTTAACACCTGAAAATCTCCATACCATTTTGAGATATGTTGTATTTCTATCATCGGCATATCGATTCTCCAATTATCGTATTATTGCTATTTTTTGATGCAAACGTTTCACCAGGCGTGAAAGTGCAAAGGAAATACAGAAATAAATGACAGCAACAATCAGATAGAAGGTCGCTTTTGTTTCTGAACCATAGGTGTTGGCCAGGGTGTTTGCATTCCCCAGGAAGTCGGGTGCGCTGATGACATAGACCAGGGAAACGTCCTGAAATAGCACAATGGATTGTGTCAGTAGTACCGGCAGCATGTTTCGGAATGCCTGGGGTAAGACCACACTGGACATGGTCTGGCCATAGCTCAACCCCAGTGCATAACCTGCATTGACCTGTCCCCTGGAGACAGACTGGATGCCTGAGCGAACGATTTCCGAGAAAAAGGCCGCTTCAAAAATCGCAAAGGTCACCACACTGGAAAACAGGGGGCCGTAGTAGGTACTGGACTGGAATTCAAAAAACTTGGGCAATAAGAAGTAAAAAATGAAAATGACCTGTATCAGGGGAACGCCGCGGAAGAAATCCACATAGAATTTGGCAAAACTGCTTGCGGCTTTATTGCCTGAGAGTCGCATCATGGCCAGTGGTGTGCCAATGAGAATCCCGCCAATGATGGATAAAACCGTAACCGTAATCGTAAATTTGAATCCGGCCAACAGTGCTGAGACAACATCGTGATTTTGTAATATGCTGAAATCCATGATTATCTATCTCCCGAGCCCAGTCCGGGCACGGACATGCGTTTTTCGATCCAGGCCATGAGGTATTTAATACAGTAAGTGATGATCAGATAAACTGGTGTGGAGAGGACCAGAATAACAATATCCTGTGAGGTTTCTTCACGCATGGTTTTGGTGTATGCAAAGAAATTCAGGATGCTCAGTGCAAACAGAACAGCCGAATTTTTAAATACATTCATTGCTTCAGAAGTCAGCGTTGGCCATACAATACGATAAGCCACAGGCAGAATAACGTAGCGATAGCTCTGGTTCTGGGTCAGGCCAATGGCATAGGCTGCATTTTTCTGTCCGGTGGAAACGGTATTGATCCCGGCGCGGACCTGCTCGGCAATTCGGGCTGCGGTATAGAGGCCCAGTGCAAAAACACCAATAATGGCAGGGTTGTCATTCAGGATGTTCTGCCACCAGCCGCCATGAACCATTTCACCACTGCCGGTACTCATACTGAGTGGTAATAACTCGGGAAACACAAATGCCCAGAAGAATAACTGTACGATTAGCGGGATATTGCGAAACAGCTCAACATAGCAGGTGCCAATAAACGCCAGTGGTTTATTGGGCATGGTGCGGATAATGCCGATCAGTGACCCCAGAATGAATGCAACGGCAAAAGCTGCAATGGCTGTCCAGACCATGGTCCACACACCGGACGCCAGTAATTGCAGCCAGGTGGGCGCATCTGCTACAGGGGAATAGCTTTCCCCCCCAATTGCATGGCAGATTGATTCCGCCCAGGCGGCCTTGTCCAGGCTGTATTCATTGGAAGGGAGGCAAAATGCTGTCCAGTTCAGTGAGCCTGTTGACATGCGTGCTCCTTATATTTTTATCATTTTTAAATGTTTTATGGACCGGAACATGGTCATGTCCCGGTCCATAAGCAGTGGTTTTACTCAGTATGCACGATCAGTTAATGCCGGCATCTGTTGGTTTGGCTTTCAGTTTCAGATATGAAGTGCTCATTGGCATATTCAGATTGACATTTTTAGGTGGAATGGCTGACTGGAACCATTTTTTATACAGGGTTGCCATCTGTCCATTGTTCCACATGGTGGTGACGACACGATCGGCAATTGCCTTGTAGGCTACATCACCTTTTGGAAGCATGATACCGTATGGTTCAGATGACAGGACGGGACCAACGATTTTATAGGCTTTAGGGTCGGATGATTTGGCAATCAGGCCGGCGAGAATATTGTCATCCATAACGAATGCCGCAGCACGGCCGGAAGTCACCATTGCAAATGAGTCAGAATGGTCTTTACCGTAAACGTTGTTGACATTCACTTTCTGACCTTTCTCATTCATTTTGATGTATTTGTCTGAGGTGGTTCCCTGGGTGGTCACCACAGCCTTACCGTTCAGATCCGCAATGGATTTAATTGGTGAGCTGGCTTTGACTGCCATACGGACTTCAGTGGCATAGTAGTTGGTTGAAAAAGACACCTGTTGCTGACGTGGGATGGAGTTGGTGGTAGTGCCACATTCCATGTCAATATTCCCGGCCAGCATTTCAGGGATGCGGGTGGATGAAGTCACAGCCTTATACTGCACCTTAAGGTCTGGCATTTTCAGGGATTTTTTCAGCTCATTGGCAAAATTGTTACAGATGTCAATGGCATATCCCATAGGCTTACCACCTGAGACATATGAAATCGGATCTGAAGACTCACGATAACCAATGGTGACTTTACCGGTCTGTTTAATCTTTGCAAGGGTATCTGCTGCCTGAACCTGTGAAAATGCACCACCCGCCATTAAAATTCCAAGGCACATTGTCAATGTTTTTGTAGACATCGTCTTCATCATGAAGTCTCCGTTTTACTATTATTAATAAATGATCAGTTTCCTGGATTGAATTCTGCTCTGTCTAATTGTGTGGGCTCCATGTCTCATTCAAAAGAGGATGATCCTTCATGGTTTCCTCATTTATTTTTATACTTTCGCTTTGTATAAGTAAAGAATAAAAAATAATTAATTCAGATAAGCTCCGGTTGTGCTTCTGCTGTGGTATGGGCTGGACAGTACTGCTTTTACTGGCAGGATTGGTGTGGAGTGAGCACTTTTGTGGTTATATCTTTTTGAAATACAGTGTGATTTTTCAGCATTTTCCGGGTTAAAAATATGCAGCCATGTCATGGGATCAGTGTGACTGGTTCTGTAGGGGAAATGGCAACAGCACATAATTTCTTGAGTTTTTACTGTAAAAATTTGATTGGCTATGCTATATAAAGCCTGAATAGGCATAAATTTTGCTTGTAAATATCCGCCTTGAGGGAAGGTTCTGTTTATGAAGTTATCGGTTGGTCTGAAAGTTGCAAATTCGTTGTCGCTCACACCGCAACTGCAACAAGCCATTCGATTGTTGCAGTTGTCGAGTCTGGAGCTTGAACAGGAAATACAGGTTCAGCTGGACAGTAATCCACTGCTTGAAAAAGTGGAGGATGAAAATGCGCCTGAAAGTCTGGACAGCATACAACAGGATCAGCAGGAACAGGAATTATCGGAATCGCTGAATGCCGATCATTTGCCGGATGAACTCCCGGTCGATACAGACTGGGATGATGTGTATACGCATCAGTCCACTGCCATGGAACGTCCTGGTTTTGAAGAACGCGAAGATAACCGCCAGGGACAGACTTCATTAAAGGAACACATGTTGCAACAGGTCAACCTGCTGCATTTTTCACCTGTGGATAAGCTGATTGCCTATTGCATTGTCGATGCGCTGGATGACAAGGGTTATCTGGAGGCTGAAATTGAGGAAATTATTGAATCGGTACAGCATCTGTTAAATCAGATGGATTATGAAATTGATGTGGAAAAAGATGAAGTGCTGGTGGTGCTCAAGCATATTCAGCGACTGGAACCGGTTGGGGTGGGTGCACGCAGTCTGGCGGAATGTCTGTACATTCAGGTTGACTCTCTGCCTGTTACTACTGTGTTTCGCAGGGAAGCCATGTTGTTGCTCCATGATTATGAATTACTGATTTCCAATGATCTGAACCGATTGATCAAACAGACCGGGCTGAATGCAGATCAGCTGAAATCTGCAGTGGAGTTGCTCAGGACATTGAAGCCTTATCCCGGGCTTGAATTTGAAGATAAAGAGTCAGATTATCAGGTGCCGGATGTAGTGGTTTTTAAAAAGAATGACACCTGGCATGTTCAGTTGAATCCGGATGTGGTGCCTAAGCTGCGGATTAATTCGTTTTATTCCGGAATGATCCGCCGGGCTGATCGCAGTGAGGATAATCAGTATCTGCGGAATCAGATGCTGGAAGCCAGGAATTTTATCAAGAGTGTCGACGAGCGCCATAAAACCCTGTTGAAAGTGGCAAGCTGTATTGTCAGGCATCAGCGGGAGTTTCTGGAAATTGGTGCTGAAGGTATGAAACCGCTGGTCCTGCGGGAAGTCGCCGAAGAAGTTGAACTGCATGAATCCACTGTTTCCAGGGTGACCACCAGTAAATTTCTGCTGACCCCGCGCGGCTTGTTTGAGCTGAAATATTTTTTTTCCAGTCATGTGGGAACCACGACCGGTGGAGAAGCGTCTTCCACAGCAATCCGTGCCAAGATTAAAAAACTGATTGCCGATGAAAATCCGCGTAAGCCTCTGTCCGATAATATTATTGCCAGTATGCTGAAGGAAGGTGGCATTGATGTGGCCCGGCGGACCGTTGCGAAATATCGTGAATCGTTACATATTCCATCATCTTCTGATAGAAAAGTCTTGATCTGAATTTTAAAGTGTGACTATTCTAGGGGTTCATTATGACGAAATAATGAATCTCTTTTTTGTTTATTTGGAGTGGCTGAAATGATTGCATGATGCTGTAAAAGCAGAATTTCCCGAAAAGGGATCTGTCATGACATTGTTTCAGCTATGATTGGTCACATCCTGAAAAAGGAGAGGGATATAATTATGCAAATTACAATTCGTGGACATCATTTAAGCATTACCCCGGCAATTGAGGATAATATTCGTTGTAAGTTCAGCCAGATGACCCGGCACCTGGATCAGGTGAACAGTCTGCAGGTGAAACTGAGCAAGGATCATCAGCAGGACCGGCGATCGAAAAAAGGCAGTGCCAACCACATTGCAGAAGCAATTTTACGTTTGCCGGGTGTTGAGCTGTTTGCTCAGGCCTCGGCAGATGATATGTATACTTCAATCACTAAGCTGACTGAAAAACTGAAAAAACAATTGAATCGGCATCGTAAAATGCAGCTGGATTATCAGCCGATTGCAATTTAAATTTTACAGTGCTGCTTAAAAGAGAGGTTGAAATATACCTCTTTTTTTATTCATAAAATTTGTACCGGCTGATGAATTATTCTCATGAGTTATAGTAAAATAGCCAATTTTTACACTGTCAGTCCCATAATGAGGTCGATGTAATGAATAGTGAACAGCTAACCGAGATATTAAAGGCGGCTTTTCCTGATGCTGAAGTTGCTGTGAGTGGACAAGCCGGTAAATTTGACCTCCGTATTGTGGATGACCAGTTTGACGGGAAAAGAACCGTGGCTCGTCAGCAGGCTGTATATGCGCCATTGAATCCGTATATTGCAAGTGGTGAAGTGCATGCTGTGACCATTCGCGCAATGACAAAGGAAGAGTGGCGTCAGGCTAGTCTGTTTGGAGCTTGAGCGTTAATGGATAAATTTTTAATCAACGGTGGTGTGAAACTTGAAGGTGAAGTGCGTATCTCCGGCGCCAAGAATGCTGCACTGCCTTTACTTGCAGCCATGATTCTGGCGGACTCTCCGATTACCCTGACCAATGTTCCAAACCTTAAGGATGTCAACACCCTGGTAAAGCTGATTGCCGGTCTGGGGATCAAAATCAGTTATGAAGGGGATACGGTTGTTGCTGATACTGCGACCCTGGACAATCAGTTTGCGCCCTATGAGCTGGTTAAAACCATGCGCGCTTCCATTCTGGTCCTGGGGCCATTGGTGGCGCGTTATGGCAGTGCAAAAGTTTCCCTGCCGGGTGGCTGTGCCATCGGCTCACGTCCTGTCGACCAGCATTTAAAAGCGCTGGAAGCGCTGGGGGTACATATTGAAGTTGAAGCCGGTTATGTCCATGCCAGTGTTGACGGTCGTTTGAAAGGCGGCGAAGTCATTTTTGACATGGTGACCGTCGGGGGGACTGAAAATATTCTGACTGCTGCGGTACTGGCAGAGGGAGTGACCACCATTCGTAATGCAGCACGCGAACCGGAGATTACCGATCTTGCGAAAATGCTGATCAGGATGGGGGCAAAAATTGAAGGCCTGGATACCGACACGCTGGTGGTGACCGGTGTGGAAAGCCTGCATGGCTGTGAGTATGCAGTGGTTGCTGACCGTATTGAAACAGGTTCATATCTGGCCGCAGCGGCAATTACCGGAGGCAGGATTAAAACCACTCATACAGATCCGAATTTGCTGGAATCAGTATTGGATAAGTTTGAGGAAATGGGTGCGGAAGTGACCCGTGGTGAAGACTGGATTGAACTGGATATGATGGGCAAGCGTCCAAAAGCCGTCAGTTTCCGGACCTTGCCACATCCTGAGTTTCCGACAGATATGCAGGCGCAGGTCATGGCGGTGAATGTCATCGGTCGTGGCTTTGCCACCATTTCTGAAACGATTTTTGAAAATCGATTTATGCATGTCCCTGAATTGTCACGTATGGGGGCGAATATTCAGGTGGAAGGCAATGATGCCGTGGTGACCGGTGTGGAAAAACTTTCTGCGGCACCGGTTATGGCAACCGATTTGCGGGCGTCTTTTTCGCTGGTGCTGGCTGCACTTGCGGCGGAAGGTGAAACATTGATTGACCGGATCTATCATATTGACCGTGGTTATGAAAATGTTGAGGAAAAACTACAGGCGCTGGGGGCTCAGATTAAGCGGGTGGTTAATTCATGAATGATATGCGTAACAATGATCCAAATTTTGATGTCATGGGTAATTTTGATCATGGATTGACTCTGGCATTAAGCAAGGGACGTATTTTAAGGGAAACTTTACCTTTGCTGGAGACAGCGGGTATTCAGCTGCTTGAAGATCCCGATAAGTCCCGTAAATTAATTTTTCCGACCACACACCGACAGGTCCGGATTCTGATTTTACGTGCCTCTGATGTGCCGACCTATGTGGAAAATGGTGCTGCTGATCTGGGCGTAGCCGGTAAGGACGTGCTGATGGAACACGGTGCACAGCATGTATATGAACCGCTTGATTTAAAAATTGCCAACTGCAGGCTGATGACCGCCGGCAAGGTCGGTATGCTCCGTCCAAAGGGTCGTTTAAAAATTGCGACTAAATACGTCAATTTAACTCGTCAATATTATGCGAGCTTAGGTGAGCAAGTTGATGTGATTAAGCTTTACGGGTCAATGGAGCTTGCGCCATTGGTTGGTTTGGGTGATTACATTGTTGATGTGGTGGATACAGGGAATACCTTGCGTGCCAATGGTTTAGAGCCATTAGAAGAAATCTGCAAGGTTTCTTCACGTTTAATTGTAAACAAGGCCAGCTTTAAGCGTAAACAAGTGGTTTTAAATCCAATTTTGATGCAACTTGAGCAAGCTGTTAAAGCACGTCAAAACTAAGTTTTAGGATGGATCTAAAAGGTCGGCTTCGGTTGGCCTTTTTATTTGAGTTTTTCTGGGTTACGTAAAGCATAGATATTTTTCAGCTGTTGCTGATTATTGAAAGCGAAAGTAAGTACCATGACACAACAATGGTTTGAGTTATATAATTTGAAACCGGCACCGCCATTGATATGACACATTTCCCAGGATAATTCAGTCCATGCCTGAAAGAGTAAGCGTTGGAAGAAACGTAAAATAGCTGGGAGATCATTCAAAGGTTCCCGAATCGCAGATACTTTTCCACCACCATCTGCTGCAAACTGAATATCGTCACTGAGTAGTTGTTTCAATTGATCCAGATTGTGTGAATGAATAGCCGCTTTGAAGGCATTCAATAAGAGGATTTGCTGATCAGTTGGATGGGTCGAAAGTATATTGGGTTCATCTGAGATGCGTTTTCTGCTACGGGTCACTAATTGTCGACAATTACTTTGCTGTTCTTGAAGAATCCCGGAAATCTCAGCATAGTCAAGATTAAAGATATCATGTAATAAATACGCTGCTCGCTCTTTGACGGAAAGCTTCTCAAGAACTAAAAGAAAGGCAGTAGAGAGTGTATAGTCCGACTCTATCGAGAACGTTTCTGTATGGTGATAGGGTTCAGGTAACCATGTTCCAGTATATTCAGTTCTGGATCTATGATGCGAGCGGAGTAGATCAATACAGTGGCGTGTACATACAGAGGTCAGCCAGGCTTGAGGATTGGTAATATCTTGTTTAGGTTGCTGCTGCCATTTTATAAAAATATCCTGTAAGACATCTTCGGCATCACTTGTTGAACCTAACAACCGATAAGCGAGACCAAACAAAAATGTTCGACTCGCCTGAAATATCCTGAAGTCCTGTTCAGTCAAAACTGTTCCCGTTTTCATTGATGTTAATGCTGTGAAATTGCAATCCGATTCCATAGATTAATCATGCCGGTCAGTAAAGTTAAAGCTGAAATCTGTTGCTCACTGTAATATTTTAACAGCGTTATACGTAACGGTTCATAATCAGTGAGTGCATGTAAAGTGGTAAGCGCCTCAACCCAGGCAAAAGCCGCTTTTTCCTGCTCAGTATAATCATTGCAATGTCGCCATACCACCAGACGATCCAGGCGTGATTGTATTTCACCATCCGCCGGCGCTTCGGCAATATGCATCTTCACGCAAAAAGCACAGCCATTGATTTGTGAGGCGCGTAATAGAACAAGGTGGTAAAGAGAGCGGTCAATCAGTGCCAGGTCGAGAATATTTTGATGAACCTGATAGAGGTAATTAATTGACTGTGGTAAATGTTTTTTCGGATCGATGTTGTGAGTCGACATGTTCTATTCCTCATCTGAATTAATATGGACGTTAAATTGACGAATCGGCTCTGAGGTTTGTGACATAAAATATGAATATAAGTTTCAACCAATTGTTTTTGTTTGTTAAATAATTTTACTGACCGCTGTAAATTAAGAAATATGCCTTGATCGGAAAGCTGAGTCTTTTTGATGGGTTTTTTCGCCTATATTCCATCCACAAGCCTGGCGAAAAGGAGTAAACTTAGCGCTCTCTTATTCGTCTTGTGGGTAAATTGATGCGACGTTTATCGACTCAGGATCAAAACTTTAAACAGGCTTTTGCTGAACTTCTGGCATTTGAAACTGTGAATGATCCTCAATTAGTACAAACTGTAGACCAGATCATTGCTGATGTTCGTCAGCATGGTGATGATCATGTACTTAAATTAACGCAGCAGTTCGATCGACATCCAGCGCATCAATTCTCTGACTTAGAGCTAACCCAGGAACAGCTGAAAACTGCATTTGACGGTTTAAGTACTGAAATTCGTCAGGCGCTGGAGCTGGCAGCAAAACGTATTCGTTCTTTCCATCAGGCGCAAAAGCAAGAGGGATGGACGTATGTGGATGAGCTGGGTAATACCCTGGGCCAAAAAATAACTCCGCTTGATCGTGTCGGAATTTATGTGCCTGGTGGATTAGCATCTTATCCATCATCTGTACTTATGAATGCTTTGCCTGCACATGTAGCGGGTGTATCTGAAATCATCATGGTGTTTCCAGCACCGGATGGTGAATTGAATCCATTGGTACTGGCTGCTGCATATTTAGCAGGGGTGAGCCGGGTATTTACCATCGGTGGTGCACAGGCCGTTGCGGCATTGGCTTATGGTACACAAACCATCCCAGCTGTCGATAAAATCACAGGACCAGGCAACCGTTTTGTTGCCGCAGCAAAAAGAGCTGTTTTTGGTCAGGTCGGTATTGATATGATTGCGGGGCCTTCGGAAATTCTGGTCTATGCCGAGGGTGAAAATAATGCTGAATGGCTGGCGATGGATGTATTGTCTCAGGCAGAGCATGATACTGTCGCACAGGCCATTTTTATTACCCCTGATGAAGCATTGTTAAATGCAGTCGATGCTGCGATTGAAAAACATTTAACTGAGTTACCAAAAGCGGAAATTGCCAGGACTTCAATTCAGAATCGCGGTGCATTGGTGTTGGTTAAAGATCGTGCAGAAGCCGTTGAACTGATTAATCAGGTTGCACCTGAGCATTTGGAATTATGTCTCGATGATGCGGAATTGATGAGTCAGGATATTCGTCATGCGGGTGCGATCTTTATGGGGCGTTATACCCCTGAAGCGATCGGCGATTATTGTGCAGGTCCAAACCATGTTTTACCGACTTCTGGCACAGCACGTTTTTCATCGCCACTCGGTGTTTATGACTTCCAGAAACGCTCGAGCCTGATTATGTGTTCGCAGGAAGGTGTTAGAACACTGGCCAAAGCAGCCGATGCACTTGCTGTACAGGAAAACCTTGATGCCCATGCGCGCTCAGCACGTTACCGTTATCAATAACCGATTCGAAGCATGGATGGGGGCTGATAAGAGCCCCTTTTTTTGAGATATATGAGGGTGGAACAATGACGTTTACAACAGAACAAATGCGTTTTTGGAGTCCGGAAGTTCGTGAATTAGAGCCTTATGTGCCAGGCGAGCAACCCAGAATTCAGAACGTACTCAAATTGAATACGAACGAGAATCCATATCCGCCATCGCCAAAAGTGGTGGAAGCAGTCCAGGCTGTTTTAGTGGATCATGCAGATGCTTTACGTCTATATCCAGACCCGGATGCAACTGCTTTAAAGCAGGCAATTGCTGTTCAGCAACATGTTGATATCGGCCAGGTCTTTGTCGGCAATGGTTCAGATGAAGTGCTGGCGCATATTTTTAAGGCATTTTTTATTCAGGAACATCCCATACTCTGTCCGGACATCAGTTATAGTTTTTATCCGGTATACAGCCAGTTCTTTGCAGTTCAGACCCGTAAAGTGGCATTGAATGATGACTTTGAAATTGTGGTGGCGGATTATCAGCAACCCAATGGCGGTATTATTATTGCCAATCCGAACGCACCCACCAGCATTGCATTGGGGTTGGATGCCATTGAAAGTCTGTTGCAGGCAAATCCGGATTCCGTTGTGGTGATTGATGAAGCCTATGTGGATTTTGGTGCAGCATCCGCTGTTACCCTGGTGCGTCAGTATGAAAATCTGGTGGTGTGTCAGACCACCTCAAAATCCCGTTCGCTTGCCGGACTGCGTGTTGGATTTGCCATTGCACAACCACATTTGATTGCCGCATTGGAGGCTGTGAAAAACAGTTTCAACTCATATCCGATTGACCGTTTTGCCATTGCCGCAGCGGTGGCGTCATTTGAGGACCAGGCCTATTTTGCAGCGCAGTGTCAGAAAGTGATACACAGTCGTGAACAACTGGTGGCAGACTTAAGGGCACTGGGGTTTAAGGTGTTGCCTTCACATGCCAATTTTATTTTCGCATCATTGCCTGGCCGTGATGCAGGCGAGCTGGCGAAACAATTGCGTGAGTCCGGCATTATTGTCCGTCATTTTAACCAGCCGAGGATTGACCAGTTCCTGCGGATCACCATTGGGACTGATGTGCAGAATCAGCGATTGGTGGATACCCTGAAACAGCAGATTGCGGTTTAACCGGGGTTTAGTGCCATGTGTTGATTAAATCCAGCATGGCTGAGACTTTATCAAAACATTCCTGATATTCGGCATCACAATCGGAAGCAACGGTAATTCCACTACCGGCCCATAATGACAGCTGGTCCTGTTGTTTTTGAATGGTACGGATTAAAATATTCCATGATCCGCTGCCATCAAAGTTAAAAAAGCCCATAGAACCGCAATAGGCACCCCGTGGTGCGGCCTCCAGTTCCTCGATAATCTGCATGGCCCGGATTTTGGGAGCGCCGGTGATCGAACCACCAGGCAGCGCGTCCATCAGCATCTCTACAGGATGGACATCCTGCTTTAGGGTTGCAGTGATTTCACTGACCATATGATGCACCTGGTTAAAACTTTTAATTTCAAATAAGCCCGGGGTTTTGACCGAGCCGGTTTCAGCATGCACACTCAGGTCATTGCGCAGTAAATCCACAATCATGACATTCTCTGCCTGATCCTTGGCGGAATGCGCCAGCATCTGCCTGGATTGTTCATCCAGGATCGGATTGTCATAACGTGGCGTGGTGCCCTTAATCGGCCTGGTCACGATGTGCCGATCCGAATAAAAATTGATGAACAATTCCGGTGAGCAACTGAGTAATTCGAAATCATCGAAAGCGAAATAACCTGCATAGGGTGCCTGTGTCAGTTGCCACATCTGATCGGCAGTGTCCAGCAGTGTACCTTCAACAGTTGCAGTAAACTCCTGAGTCAGATTGACCTGATAACAATCTCCGGCCCGGATATAGTCCTGCACCTGTTCAAAGGCCTGACTGTATTGTGATCTGGACCATAATGGCTGACAGGCAGTGTGTAATTTAAATGGCGTGGGCGTGGATGGCGCAGCTTCGGATAACAGCAGTTCAGTCACCTGTTGCAGTATCTGGCTGAAACTCTGTTCATCGGCGTACAATATCCATTGATCATTTTCATATTTCAGGAACGTGCTGTAGCGTCCCAGGAAAAAGCCTGGCTGCATGCGGTGATGGTTATCAATCTGTTGTGCTGCTGCAAAGTCATAGTCAAAAAAACCAAGATATCCACCTTTAAAATCAATTGTCCGGCAGTTGGCTGCTGTTCTGTCATCAGGGGCAGCAAACTGAACAAATTCAGGAATGGACAGGGTGTGGACGCTTTGTCGGTATTGAAATTTTCTGGTATGCGGATCACTGATCCGGTGATATTGCCGGGTGTGTTGTCCGCTATGTATCAGAAAAGCTGAGGGTAATAGTCCAATGACCGGCATATCATTATTTTTCAGATAAATACATCCAGGCAGGCGGTTCAGCCGTTTCAGGATATCGGCAATGTCAGATCCGATATGTAATGGATGTCTTTTTAGGAATGAATCACTGGACATGATGGGCCACAATGCTGAATTTACGCTATTTTACAATAAAACTGTAGATAAGATGGCATGCGGATACCGTCTGTCGGTTAAATAGTTTTTTTGATCAATAGCAGTTGAACAAAAAATAACATACGGTTAATTTAAAAGGGCAAAACGGACTACTCAAGGATTGAGGTTACTGTTGTAGAAAAAGAAAAACAACAGGCGCTGCGGAGAGTGGTTAAAAATGAAAAAAATACTCTTGGGAGGAGTGTACATGAAATTATTTACTCAACTTGCTTTGGTTTCAGCCGTGGCGATCAGTTCAAATGCAATGGCATTACAGGCTATGGATGACAGCGCTCTGAGTGCAACAACAGGGCAGGATGGTATCTCGATTGGTATTGGTATTTCCAAAGTGCAGATTGATAACCTGAACGTATTTGATGGTGATGGTCTTGCAACAACAGCAGGTACTCCACCAGTCAGTACGGCAGGTGCAGCCGGTGCGATTAATCTGACTGATGTTGTGGTCAGCGCGCCTTTAAATGCAGCAGGTACAGGTCCGGATACTACCCGTATGCTGGCTTCACATAACCTTGCAGATCTGAAAATTGACACTGATGGTGGTAATGGTGCGCCGTTCCTGAATGTTGCAGCAGCAGTTTCCGGCCTGGATATTCATCTGGGTCCGATCTATGTGGCTGAAGCGACTCAGGACAGCACAACAGGTTTATATACAGCAGACACCGGTGCATCTTCTACCAGAGCGGAAATTTTAAGTGGTCTGTCTCTGAAAACCGGTATCACCACTGCAAATATTCAGTTGGGTAATACACCACAGGGCGCAATGATTAAACTGGACGGTTCAATGATTGGCGGTCTGGAAATCAGTAACCTCTCACTGAAAGATGCTTCTGCCGGTGGTGGTGGTTCAATCGTCATGGGTAAAATCAAAGTTAACGATACAGGTTCAACAGACCTGGCTCTAAATGCTGATGTGGCTGTACGTCCGGAAGGTCTGCAGATCACTGCAATGAAAAATGCTCAGGATATTTATATCCAGAACATTCGCCTGGGCAGCGCATCATCCAGCTCAATTGGTGATGTTCAGGTCAGTGGTTTGAAAGTATTTAATGGTGCTACAGGTACAAATCCTGGTGCAATTATTACTATTGCTGGCCACTAAGACTTTAATATATAAAGGAAAACGCGTGTCCGCACGCGTTTTTTACAAAAAAAACCTGAAATTCATGCAAAAAAATAAAAAAAAGCTGTATTTTTAAAAAAAAACGGGTATCTTTTAATCACAGGGATGTAGAGTATTTACTCTAAAAATAAAATCAACTCTATTTGGCAATTGATACGCCGATACATGAATAGTTAACATTATGTTGGAAATTACTTTGGGGTCGGCATTAATTTATTATTTTGCCAGCCATGCACTGGATGTAAAACAAAAACCGGCAGATGCTGTTTATTATACTGAGCTTGCGGATCCAAGGAATCAATCATTTTCCCGATTCCACCGTGAAGCGGTTGAAATTAAACCTGCGGTTGAAAATCAATTCAGAGGCATTGTACGCCAGGCTTATGACTATAGTTGCGGCTCTGCTGCATTAACCACCCTGCTCAATGGTCATGTGGGCACTCAGCTGACTGAACTGCAAACCATGGAAGGCCTGCTGAAATTCGGTGAATATAATCGGATTGTCGAGCGGCGCAGTTTCTCACTATTGGACATGAAACGTTTTGTGACGGCACTTGGCTATGAAAGTGGCGGTTATAAAGGCGAACTCTCCGATCTGGTCCAGCAAAAACAACCTGCAATTGTCCCAATTTCCTACGCGGGTTTTAAACATTTTGTCGTATTTAAGGCTTATAAAAATGGCCGTGTCTATGTGGCCGATCCGGCACTGGGCAATATCAGTTTTGATCAGGAAAGATTCAAGCAGATCTGGGAAAATAACACCCTGTTTATTGTCAGTGTTCCAAAAGAGCAACAAAAGGATTTACTGGCCTTGCAGGATGCAGATTTAAGACATGTGGATGATGCAACCATCAACCGTTATGCATTGGTCGATGCACAATTTTACAATGATCAGCACATCAATAAAATTGCAGATAAAGCATCGACCATGAGACGTATTATTGATCCGGATAGGAACTCGAGTACGTATGGTCAGCCCGTTACATCTTTTATGCGTCTGTATTATAAACGCAAATAAAAGATCAATAAAAAACGCAAATAATCAAAACTGTTTCTGGTGGGAAAAAGATGAATAATCATTGGATGAAAAAAACACTGCTTGTGCTCAGCATTCAGCTGGTTACCGGTGGAGTCTATGCAGCTGAAACTGCGGATGCTGTGGCAGCCAGTGCCGACCATGCGAATGATCAGACAGATCAAAGTCCGGCAACCCATGCGAAAAGTGTGGAAAGTAAGGCGGTCAGTACGGCAAGTCCGGATCAGCAGGTTCAGCCTGTTGCCGAACCTGCCAGGATGAATCAGGATGAAACACCGTCACTGGTGCCTGCAGCCGGTAGTCAGGCGGCTACTGCCCTGCAGCAACAGGAAGGTGATGCAACCCAGGAAACCAATTTGCAGGAAGTCTTCACCTCTAATGAACGTCAGTATTCATTGATTAAGAAAGGTGATCTTTCAACTTTTTATGATCTGGATTATTCCTACTATCGGGATACGCAGATTAATGCGGCCATCAATAACGGCACGCCATTCCAGCTGCGGGTGGATGAGGATGCCAACCATACGCTGTCCAATACCTTTACGATGCAGTATGGGGTGCTGGATAATCTGACGCTCACTGCATCCGTGCCGCTGATTGCAAAATCAGACAATCTAAAAGATACCAGCACGGCAGGTCTCGGAGATATCAGTTTTGGTGCACGCTGGGAACCCTTTCCGCTGAAAACCGGTCGTTTGCCTTTAATCCTGTTTGGTAATGTTTCGACCAAAACCGGCGACAGTCCGTATGAAATTAATCCACAGACCGATCTGTCAACAGGTAAGGGCTATTACTCTGTCGGTCTGGGTGCCAGTACCCGTAAATATATTGACCCGGTGGTTCTGTTTGCATCTGTTTCAGCCAACTATGGCTTTAAGGAAAGTGGACTGGATCAGCCTCGGGGTGGCGATGAAAACGGACCGCGTTACCTGGAGGAGTTTGATCCGGGCGTGACCGGTGGTTTTTCTTTTGGTTTTGCCTATTCGTTTAACTACGATGTGTCGATGACCATGTCTTATCAACAGTCCTTTAACACCAATACGTCGTTTACCTATAGACCACGTGAGGACGGCCGGGTTGAATCCTATAAGGCTGCTGACCAGACCAGTGCCATGTTTTCCATTGCCCTGGGAGTGCGTGTTTCACCTGAAACCATTGTTAACGGAACGCTGGGGATTGGTTTGACCGAAGATTCTCCTGATGTGTCATTAGGGTTGTCTTTCCCACTGGATATTCTGGGTCTCAGTAAGAAAAAAGCACGCTAAAAGGGAACTGGTATGAAAAACATACGTTTGCGCCCGTTAGTCACTGCAATCTTCTTAACGGGATGTTCTACTCAGGCCTTTGCTCACCTGGGCCTGAACCTGTCTGTGGATGTACGCTCTTTAGCCCTGGGCAATGCTGTGACAGCAGATCCGCCCGGGATCAGTGCCATTCATTTTAACCCTGCCGGTTTAACAAAGCTGAAGGGACTACAGACGGATGTGCAGGGAATTGTTGCAAACTTTGATATACAGCGGAGTTTTTCAGCCCCGGCGGGATACAATGTTTTTGGCTATTCAGATGATCCGCTGGTCTGTAATGACAGTCCGGATAATCCATCCAACCTGTGTACTGACTACAAGGGCGAAGTCCGCGGCGATGTGGAATATGCCAGTCTGTATGTGCCTTTTTTAAAAAAGATTGTTGATCTTGGAGAAGGCTGGCCGGTTCTGGCTCCGACAGGTGGCGTTTCATATAATCCGCCTGGCTCCAGGCTGACCTATGCAACTGCGGCATATGCGCCCATGGTTGCAGGCTTTGGTTCTGAAAATGGCAATCCCGGAAACTATATGGGACAACAGGTGGCCATTGAGCGGGTGACTTATTTGTCTCCTTCCATTGCCTACCAGGTGAATGATGAGCTGTCCATCGGTGCATCCATCGGCATGTCCTATAATGCGATGGCTTTAAAGAGCGATCTGCGTTTCCCGAATGAAATGATCGGGGTTCTGCGTATGATGGATGAATCCGTTTGCGCACCATTCCGGGAAAACTCCAATGTCATTACCGATCTGCTGCTGTTCGGTATCTGTAATGCAAAAGAAGGCATGAATCCTTTTAGTAAGTTTGGGCAGTTGCAGCTTTCCATGGAGCAGAGCCTGAGTCCAAGCTATAACCTGGGGCTTATGTGGGAGCCGAATGATGAATTCGGTTTCGGTATGGTGTACCAGAGTGCCGCAAAAATGCGTATGAAAGGCAAGTACTACATTGATAACGCCAATGCGCCGCGTGAGTTGATTAAAGGATTGAATTCATCTGCAACCGGGCAGATTCTTGCTGCAATATTAGGATTCCCCAATAACATTCCGGCTGCGGAATCTGGTTTAGTGGCCATGGATCTTGAATATCCGGCACATTTTCAGGCCGGGATCAAATATAAGATTTTACCTGACTTACAGGTGAATTTTGATCTGGGATGGACTGATTTTAAAGCCTGGGATAAATTCAAATTTGAATTTGACCGACAGGTTTCGGCCTTGAAAATTGCAAAACTGCTGTCCAGTGATGTCACGGACACCAGTCTGTCATTGCCACTTGGATTTAAGTCTCCGTGGAGCTGGGGCATCGGCTTTGAGTATTCGGCCACGGATCGTTTAAAGCTACGGGTCGGTTATGAACCCCGTGCCAGTGCGATCCCTGATAATAAACGTAACACAATGGTGCCGATTAACAATGCCCAGTTGTTCGGTCTCGGATTGGGCTATCGCTTTGATGAAGATACAGATATTGACCTGTCGGTCGGCTTCCTGCGCAGCCGCGATAATATTCCGGCCAATACCAGTGATTTAGCCAATAGAACAGGTGTGGATAATCTTTTACTGAATCCCTATGCCGGACTGGATGTCAAGACCAACACCAAAGTTACTATTCTGGGCCTGAACTATAGAACGAGATGGTAATGTCCTTAAAAATGGAAAGAATCATGACATATCGACAGGCTGTGATGTCCCTTTGCCTGGGAGTGACTCCAATGGTCTGGGGTGGTGGTTTTTATACGATTATCGGGCCGGATGGTCGTCCAATCGTGGTTCAGCAGCGTGTTGAAGTGCAGCAGAAAACTGTTGAACCAACGAAATTGCAGCGTGAAATTGCCAGGCAGCCGCTGCCGGTAGAGCAAAAAGAAGAAAAACCAGCGGTAAAAAGTGTGCCGCTACAACATGAAGCAGAACCATCGGGGGCTGTGCTTAGCCCAGCTACAGTGGTTGAGCAGAATACGGTCACTGAAAAAAATACGGTAATAAAAAGCCCGGTGATTGAAGTTGAAAAGGCAGTAACAGTAAAAACGGATCATTCTGCGGCTCAGTCTATGGATGCTTTGAAAAGCCAGCAGCCCCTGCATGAACATAACACACCATCCACGGCAATGGTACCGCCGGCGATTGCTTCATCCAGTCAGATGAATCAGCAGGCTGTTGCTCCTGCAGTGCCGATTCAATCCGCTGAATCACAACATGCTCATGCTTCCCGGCCATCCGCAGTGGTAAAAAAGAATGATGATCAGGCTGGACCGGCATTGGCTGCAGATAAAAACTTTACCGTGATTGACGGGGTGAAATATGTCAATAACGAATATCTGGAAGAAAAGGAATTTAACCTGGAAGGCAAAAAACGTTTTTATGTCATGCCGGAAATGCCCGGAGTGGGCAGTGCAGGGCGTCTTGAAAGCGTAGAAAGGGAAAAGGGCGTTGGGCGTTCCACGATTGACTGGATCCGTGGCAGGAAATCTGAACAGCATGCACCCATGGCACTTTCATCCAGTTATTACAGATTGCCACGTGCAGAAGTGGTCCAGACGCTGGGTCAGTCCTGTTTCAGTGGGAAAAAAATAGACAAGGCCAAATCCCTGAGTCTGAAAAACCAGCAGATTGGTTTCTGGCCAGTGCCGCCAATTAAGGAAAATTTTGCTTTTGAAATCGTAAAGCTTGATCCGGGGGTGCAGGACATTTTATTGACCTCCTATGCATCATCCAGTCGGGAGCCCAGCTACTACTGGCCACTGGTGGTGTTTCTGGATCAGCAGGGTTGTGTGATTGAAGGGGTCAGTGGATTTAAAAATCAGGAAATTAATGCAAACCATCTGCAACATGCTGCACTTGAAGGCCTATTGAAAAAACCGGCTTCTGCAGCCTATCTGTTCATGACCCCCTTGTCTGCGGCCATTGATGCTGAAAACAAACAGCTGACCAATCAGGGACAAATCAAATTGAGTGTCATACGTTAAATTACAGGATCGGGATAATGAAAAATCAACTAATTTTACCTTTTGCCCTGAGTACTTTACTGACCGCACTTTCCGGGTGTGGTGGTGAAAGTGCCACCATTTTTGAGGATCCGACCACTGGGGTAAAGACGTCCACCAATGGCTGTCTGGCATCTGCAGATAAATGTCTTTCATTTGTACTGGATTACCCGGTTGAAGGGCTGAATTTCGATTGCAGCAGTGATGGCAGAAATCACTTTGTGACGGAGAACATTAATAATACAGTCACCGGAGGTTGTACCGTCGGTGACAAGGTGAAATTTTATATCCAGGGTTCCCAGACGGCACATCAAATCTCCCTGGGTGAGGTTGATCTGAACAGAATCAGATCAGTCAGGATCGATCAGCAGCCGGCTCAGATCGGGCTGCTGGACATTGCTGCTGCAATGACCGGAAAGCCTGTTGCTCAGCTGTCCATGAGTGATGACACATTCAGGGTCATGGTGGGGCTGGTACGTATTTTCCAGGCTGTTTCCGTGGCACAGGATGCAGGTATTGAAGGCGATATACAGCCGATTGGCTTGACGGATACACTGAAGAATGACCTGAGTAAGATTGAATCATCCATTGATGTCAACAATCTGCTGAACGGAAGTTATGTTTCAATTTTAAAACCGTGGATGGATGTCAGCAGCATCAGTGAGGCATCTGCACAACAGGTGGCAGAGCGGCTGATCAGACTGGCCAATGTCAGTAACTACACCACCAACTTTCTGATCCTGAGCACGGCGCTGGTGGATATACAGGGGTTCAGTGGCAAGGGGGTATTAAATACTGACCAGGAAGCCCTTGCAAATATGTATTTATTGACCACTCGCGAGGGATATACGCTGGGCTATGCGGTGCAATGGACCGGAAAACCGGTGAGTGTTCAGGGTCCCGTCAGCAATTTCCTGACAAAATATCAATTACTGAGTCAGGTGCCGCCACAGAAATTAAATGCAGATGCCCAGAGTGGATGGATCAACCCACTGACGAAGAAGATAGAAAGTGGGCAGCCATTGGTGCTTCGTTCTGCTGCAAATCTGGCGGATCATTTAAATATCTATCAGGGCACTTTGTTGAATGGTACCAATATTGTCGGTACAGAGTTCATGTATAAAAATGTCACAGGAGACAGCCGGGCGCCCGCGGATACCAATATCTATGGTCGATGGACCCAGACGCTGAATAACGAAGAATATGCCGGGTCAATTGATGTTTTCCGCTCAAATCCTGCCACCTATCTGGATAAGCAGGTATTTCGCAGTATCAATACGGTGAAAACCGGAGAACAATATGTTTTCCCGCTGTATGCAAATTTGATTTTTAACTTTGCAGATAGCACGATCCCAAGTGTAAAACTGGGCGTGGTCATTGATGAAAATGGTGATATACGGACTAATATTGGCGCGAACCCGACGGCGACGGATCTTTCATCTTCACAATGTACGAATGTGGATCCGGTCACTTATCAGGATACCACTACAGGGGTGCAGCAATACCGTATCGGTACGACAGGTATTGCCACCGCTGCTGACCGCAATAAATTATTGACCATCCGTATGATTCTGTCGAATCCGGTTTTTGGGAATATAGATGGCGCCCTGGTGGGTTTAAATGAAGCACTGGTTTCTTTGCCGACCCAGTTGTCTGATAATAATGCAGGTGAAAATGTGGTGACTGTCGGTGGAGTCCGTCTGAATCTGCAGAACCTGATTGTTGATCCGTCAACATCACGTGGAATCAATATCACAGGCTGGTCGGGGGATACTTCAGTGGTTGCGGAATGGACCAATATGCATGCTGCTTATCAATTCAGCTATAATACGAATCCTGATAATGCAGCGAAAGTCAGTGATGCTCAGCGGGAACTGGCAAAACGCCAGCGCGGGACGCTGGGGATCGAATTACCGGGTTGTTATAGCATTAAAACTAAGTAATAACAAGGGGCTGTACTAGATAAGGTTTAAATTCCAGTCCAAAATCGCAAAACTTTCAATTGTTGTTTTGGGCTTCCATAGTTAAATCTAAACTCGCATTCTTTCAAAAACAAGGGAAATGATTCCTTCGGAATACCATTATATTTTCGCAGTATTCTTTTCGCTTGATTCCAAAAATTTTCGATCCCATTAATATGATTTTTCCCATTTGCAAAGTGAGTAGAATGATTAATTCTATGATGGCAGAACCCCGCAACATCCAAAGCATTGTAACTACGCCATTGATCAGTATAGACGATGCTATCAGGTGTTATTTTCTTTGCAATTACAGGCATTAAGGTACTGGATTTAGTGTCTGGAACAACAACGGTATAGACCTTTCCATTACGCTTTAATAATCCAAAAACTATCATTTTATCAGCAGCACCACGACCACGCTTACCTTTGCGAGTGCCGCCAAAATAGCTTTCATCTAACTCAATCTCACCATCAAATATTTCGAGAGCTTCCATCTCTAAATAATAAGCAATAATTTTACGAACTTTAGTAAAGAAAAGAGCAGCCGAATTATGATGAATTTCTAATAAATCAGCAGCAGCTCTTGCAGTTACACCGAGCACGAAAAACTCCAGCAACTTTAATTGAGTTTTCTTATTTAATTTACAATTGGTTAGCTTCATTTTCATAGATTAGCACATTGCTAATCTAGTACAGCCCCAATAACAAAAAACCAGGCCATAACAGACCCGTAAAAAAACCATCCGAGAGGATGGTTTTTTTACGGCAGAAGCATTGCCGTGCATGAAGGTCAGCCGGTCTGATCCAGTCGGGACCCGAGGGTTTCCAGGTGCAGGGGATAACAATTGTTCCTGCGGTCTTCAAAATAATGACGCAGGGTACGTTCCACACTGGGAAAAGCCAGCTCATTCCAGGGAATTTCATGTTCTTCAAACAGGCGGCTTTCTATGGTTTCCTCACCGGCACCAAACTGACCGTCGATAATGTCTGATTTGAATAAAACGTAGATCTGACCAATGCGTGGAATATTGTACATGCAGTATAGTTGTTCAATGTGCACTTCCGCTTCAGCCTCTTCGCGGGTTTCACGTGCGGCCCCCTGTTCCATGGTTTCATTCAGTTCCATATAACCGGCGGGCAATGTCCACAGACCATAGCGGGGTTCGATTGCCCTTCTGCAGAGCAGGACTTTATTTTCCCAGAGTGCCAGGGCGCCGCAAATGACTTTAGGGTTAATATAATGAATGGTGCCGCAGTTGGGACAAACCTGGCGAATTCTGTGGTCACCCAAAGGCATTTGTTCTATGGTTATATGTCCGCAGGTCGTACAAAAACTCATAAGCGTCATGGAAAATATCGGATGGTTCAGCATAACTGAAAATCTTTGGTTTCGCATCATTTATAGCCTAATCCATAAAATTTCATATATGATGTCCTTCATGCTCAAAAGAGATATGACAACAGATGCCGGATCATCCATTAACACAGGTATTACAGCAGCGGTTACGATTTTCAAAGCGTATTCAGCCTGCATCTGCCGCAGTGTTAATCGCCATTACGGATGAGCCTGATGCTAAAGTTTTACTGACCCGCCGTTCCACTGCCCTGAACAAACATGCCGGTGAGGTTTCCTTTCCGGGAGGGAAACGTGATCCGGGGGATACCAGTAATATTGTGGTGGCATTGAGGGAAGCCTGGGAAGAAACGGCACTGAATCCATTTGATGTCCGGTTGCTTGGCGATTTACCCATGCAAAGGGCCGTCAGTGGCATGTCGGTGAAACCGGTGGTGGGGCTGATCCCGCCTGGTGTTCAACTGGTTGCACAACCGACTGAAATTGACCGTATTTTTTTCGTGCCTTTAAAACAGTTGATGGAGTCACCTCCCACTCCGCATGAAGTACGGTTGAGCCGTCAGCCGGTCCATTTCCCCAGTCTGAGTGTTGAAGGTGAAGTGATATGGGGGCTGACCGCACGTATTCTGATGACACTGTTTCAGTACGGGCTGGATTATCATAAAGAATGGCCATTTTTACTGAATCCGCCGGATTTTAACCCGGAAAATTCTGACGGATCTGCATCTTCATAAAAACGAAGTATGATTTAAATCATCGGAGACGTGGTCTGTATTCAGGGAGTTTAATTTGATGATGTATACATTTCAGGGACATTCACCCATTGCCATGACTCAGCCCTGGGATGGCTGGATTGCGGAAAATGCAACCGTGATTGGTCAGGTGGAGTTGGGTCGGCAAGTGAGTGTCTGGTTCGGCGCAGTGATACGTGGTGATAACAGCGTGATCCGACTGGGAGATTTCAGTAATATCCAGGAAAATGCAGTACTACATACTGATCCGGGAATTGAGTTGAATATTGGCCGTTATGTCACCATTGGGCATCAGGCGATGCTGCATGGCTGCACGATTGGAGACAATACGCTGATTGGCATTAACGCGGTGGTACTGAATCATGCCGTGATCGGTAAAAACTGCGTCATCGGCGCAAATGCCTTAATTCCGGAAGGCAAAGTGATTCCGGACAACTCCCTGGTGATGGGGTCACCCGGCAAGGTAGTGAAAAGTCTGGATGCAGATGCAGAGGTCCGTCTGAAAATGAGTGCCATGCATTATGCTGAACATTTTAAACATTTCATGCACCTGGAAAAGTTTGAGTTTTAGCCATATAGCAATTGTCGGTGGATATGCCGGCTTTTTTGTATCGGCATCATGAGGAATTTTTTGTACGACGTAAACGCTATGTAAATGAGTGAAGCAGTGGGGTATTATAGGCGTTATTTTAAAAGCTTCGCTAAGGTTGTGCATGAAATTGCTGGCACTGGAAACTGCCAATGAGCAGTGTTCTGTTTCTATTGTTGACGAAACCCGGGGACTGTTTTTCCAGTCGGATGAACGGGCAAAAGCACAGACACAGGCCATTTTGCCCATGATTGAACAGGGTTTACAGCAGACCGGGCTGCAGATTTCAGATCTGACGGCAATTGCTTTCAGTCGTGGTCCGGGTTCCTTCAGTGGAGTGCGCATTAATGCTGCAGTGACACAGGCATTGGCCTGGTCAAATGATTTGCCAGTGATTCCAGTCTCCACTTTACAGGCAGTTGCTCAGGCGGCATTCCGGCAAGCCGGGCTGCAACAGGTCACAGTTATGCTGGATGCCCGGATGCAGGAAGTCTATATTGCCAGTTTTCAGCTGGATCAGCATCAGCTGATGCAACTGGTCGACGAGGAAAAACTACTGGATTATCAACAGGCAGCAGCATATCAGAAATTTACAGTGGTCGGTTCAGGTTCGGTTCTGATTCAGCCTGATCAGGAGCAATACCGGCAAATCAGTGCAAGTGCAGAAGACATTGCCGTGATTGCACGGTTTGATGCCATGCAACAGCAATGGGTCAGTGCTGAACAGGCGTTGCCGGTTTATTTGCGTGATAATGCCTGGAAAAAAATTTCAGAACAGGGTAAACCCTGACTTTAGGATACGACATGGATCTTTTACTGCTGCTGAAGGCAGCAATTATGGGAATTGTGGAAGGAATTACCGAATTCCTGCCAATTTCCAGTACAGGACATCTGATTCTGGCATCAGAGCTGATGAGTTTCTGGACAAAGGAAAAAAGTGACGTGTTTGTGGTCGCCATCCAGATTGGCGCCATTGCTGCGGTCATCTATGAATACTGGACAAAACTGTGGGGCGCCGCACTTGGCTTATTGACCGGTGAGAAAAAAGGTCGTCATCTGGGGATCAGTCTGATTGTGGCGTCCATTCCCATTATGCTGGTCGGGCTGACCTGCGGTCAGAAAATAAAAGAACTGTTATTTAATGATATTTCTATTGCCCTGGGCCTGATCATTGGCGGTTTGATCATCTGGTGGGTGGAAAAAAATCCGCCGAAAGTCAATGCCGAAGAAGTGGAACAGATTTCCATTAAGGAAGCCATTTATATTGGCTTAATTCAGGTGCTGGCGCTGGTGCCCGGGACTTCCCGTTCAGGTGCTACCATTATTGGTGCCATGATGCTGGGGGTTTCCCGTAAGGCCGCCACGGAGTTTTCATTTTTTCTTGGAATTCCGGTGATTATCGGGGCCGGCTTGCTGGATTTGTATCAGAGCTACCATGTATTTAACGGTGCACAGGATTGGCTGGTACTGGGGCTGGGGACATTGGTCTCGTTTATTTCGGCATTGCTGCTGATCCGGGCGCTGGTGGCTTATGTGGCAAAACGTGATTTTATGATTTTTGCCTGGTATCGCATTGCCTCGGGTCTGATCATTTTATTGTTTGCTTTCACAGGCTGGACCTTATGGTAAGCGGGATGCGCTTATTGACGGAAGACCGGTTTATGGAAAAAGCACAGGCTTATCAGGCAGTGCTTTTTTCACGTGGTGTGGATGTGAACATTGAGGTTGTGAATCAGCTTAATGCCCGGTTTCTGCGGCTGAACCCTGACATGGCATTGTGTGTGGATGCCTCCGGGTTGTGGCTATGTGGCAATGGCATGAAAATGCAGCCCGACTGGACAGCAGAAGTACCCCGTTTAAAAAGAGCCAGCTTAAAGTCGGAAATGATTGCACGCGCCTGTCATCTCAGTGAAAAACCTGCTGTGATTGATGCAACCGCCGGATTGGGCCATGACAGCCTGCTGATGGCTCATCTGGGTGCCAGGATTACCCTGATTGAACGGCATCCGATTCTGTTTACCCTGCTGGAAGATGCAAAAAATCAGGCAGAGTCAGATCCATTTCTTGGGCAGGTTGTTGCACGAATTCAACTGGTATTTTCAGACTCAGCAGTTTATCTGGATCAGTTGATTGCCCGGCAGCAGATGACGGATGTGGTTTATCTGGACCCGATGTTTCCTCAGCGGGATCAGCATCAGCAGGTGCAAAAAAAACAGGCTCAGGTCAAAAAACAAATGCAGTTATTGCATTTGCTGTTGCCGGAGCAGGGCGAAATGGACCTGGGAGATCATCTTTTAGTCTTAGCCCGGAAAATAGCGAAGCGGGTTGTGGTAAAACGTCCACGTCTGGCGGTTTTTCTTGCAGCGCAGCAACCGGATCATCAATGGCAGGGTGACACCTGTCGCTTTGATGCCTACTTTAATGAAAACATGTATTGAGTAATTTGGTAATTGTTTCAATAATAGCCGGAAAGTTGTTATATAGTTGAAAGCAATACTGATAAAGCCTTCACAGGATATTAACCACGGATGCTGATCTCAGCCGACCACCCACCATAACTGAATTTCTATGATAGACCTTAAACCCTCCATTAACTTCTGGCATGATTTGAAAAGTAACCAGCGTGCGGGAATGTGGTTATTTCTGGGGTCGCGTAAGTCATTGCAGATTGTCCATCCGTCCATCATGCAGCTGATTTTCTGGGGCATCCTGGGGGGCAGTGCCAATACACTGTTCAGTTGGTTGGTGGCCGGAGATGGCGGTGTTTTTAACCGACAGGGATTGGTCAGTTATGCGCTGTGGCCTTTTATTGCCTTGATTGTCGGCATTTTTCTGTCTCAGCGGATTAATAATTCAAGGCTCATGCTGGTGCCTGCCCTATTGTGGCTGGTGCTGGATACCCACATTATGCTGTTTCAGTGTCTGATTCAGTATCTGGGGAACCTGGATTATCTGCCGGGTGTGTTGTATGACTTTGTTCCGGTGCTGTTTGTGGTGCTGTTTGTGTGGCAGAGCCTTGCCGTGGTGTGGGTGTTTTCACGTGAGCTGAAGTGGCCCTGGTGGGAACGGGCACTGATTATGCTGGCCACCTTTTGTACCCTGTTGGTCTGGCAGGTGTCCATTAAGGAACAACCAATCTGGAAAGTGGAGGAAACGCCACCGACACTTTCTGAAAATGCATTTTATGCACAAAGCCGTTTGTTGAATAAAGCATTGGAACAGGTTCAGTTCGGTGAGTTTGCACAGACACACTGGTATTTCCTGGGAGTGGCCGGTGCCAGTTATCAGGATGTTTTCAAGCTTGAAATTGAACGGATCAGGGAACAGTTTGACACCCGTTTTGGGACCTATGGTCGTTCCCTGGCGCTGGTGAATAACCCGGAAACCCGGACAGAACTTCCAGTTGCATCCCGGACCAGTATGGAAATGGCACTGCGCCGTATTGGTCAGCAGATGAACCGTGAAAGTGATGTGCTGTTCCTCTATATGACCTCACATGGTTTACCCAACCAGTTTGAGATGGAAAATGAGCCGATTGATCTGAAAGATGTCGATCCGACATGGTTAAGGGCAGCGCTGGATAGATCCGGCATTCGCTGGAAAGTCATTGTGATTTCTGCGTGCTATTCAGGCAGTTTTATACCGGCCTTACAATCTCCGGACACGCTGATCATTACGGCTTCTGCCGCAGACCGGGCTTCATTTGGCTGTTCCAGTGACACGGACTCCACTTATTTTGGCCGGGCCTTTTTTGATCAGGCCATGCGTGAACATAACAGTTTGAGGGCCGCTTTTCAGCAGGCAGTTGAAACGGTGACAAAATGGGAAAGTAGTCAGGGTTTTGAACCCTCTGAGCCGCAGTGGGTCATGGGTAAGAATATGGAGCTGATGCTGCCACAGCTGGAACAGCATTTATTTCCACAAACCGGTGTTCAGCCGATCAGTCACCCGGCATCGGGTGGGATGACTGAGCAGAAAACAAAACTGAAAGCAATCAGCTTAATACATTAATTGTTAAGGCACTGAAAAAGGAGGACATGTGATGGAACTTATACAGCGCAATACCTGTTTTGAAGGGGAGCAGCGGATTTATCAGATCTCCTCATCTGCTTTGAAAGGCCAGACCCGATTTGCCCTGTATTTACCGCCGCAGGCCTTAAAAGCACAAAAATGTGCCGCGGTTTTTTTCCTGGCAGGACTGACCTGCACCGAAGAAACCTTTGTTATCAAGGCACATGCCCAGCGTCTGGCGGCCCAGCTGGGACTGATCCTGATCAGCCCGGATACCTCACCACGCGGTGAAAATGTGGCCAGCGCGGATTCATGGGATCTGGGGCAGGGGGCTGGCTTTTATATCAATGCCACACAGGCACCGTGGGCAGAGCATTACCGGATGGAAAGTTATCTGGTGGATGAATTATATCCACAGCTACTTGCTGAATTTCCCATTCGGGATCAGGCAGTAGGAATATTCGGTCATAGCATGGGCGGACATGGTGCCCTGACACTGGCCTGGAAATATCCACAGAAATTCCGATCGGTTTCTGCGTTTGCACCGATTTGTGCACCCAGTGAATGTCCATGGGGAGTCAAGGCATTTTCCAGTTATCTGGGCAATGATCCGGTTGAATGGGCACAGCATGATGCCACGCAACTGCTGTTACAGAAAGGGGCATTATTTGATGAGGTGCTGATTGATCAGGGTCTGGCCGATCAGTTCTATAGCCAGCTGAATCCTGAACTGTACCGGCAGGCCTGTGAGCAGGTCGGGCAAAAACTGACTTTAAGACAGCATGAAGCCTATGATCATGGGTATTATTTTATTCAGAGTTTTGTGGATGATCATCTGCAATTTCATGCATTGCAATTGCAGAAATAGCCGGTTTAGCTGGCAGATTCAGTAATAGCGGCAGCCACCGAGCGCTCTGCTATTTCATTTGCATTCAAAAAGATATAAACTTTCTCTTTATTATTTGCACTTAAAAAACCAGTGATTCAAGTCAATCATGCAGACATTGAAAATCACCCTTGTCCCGATAAATTTAAAAAAAGAGAACATACATGCAGGAACAGAATTCCCCGCAACAGCCAGACCGTTTTTCCACAGCTGCTGATACCGGATTGCCTCCAGTTAAGGTACCATTTCAGTTCTCTGCTGATTCAGGTCAGTTGCATCGATTTAAATTTCACGGTCAGGCGATGGAATATTTCAGAATCTGGATCGTCAATATTTTATTAACCATTGTGACTTTAAGTCTGTATGCGCCGTGGGCAAAAGTCAGACGGCTGCGTTATTTTTATGCAAACACTGAATTCTTTCAGCGCTTTTTTGATTTTACCGGATTACCGGTCAAAATTTTATATGGCCGTCTGATTGCACTGGGGATATGGGCTGCATTTGCAGCATTCGGCTATCTGGAACCGAAGGTTGCCATTTTTGGGTTTTTATTTATTTATCTGGCGATTCCGTGGTTACTCAGAGCGACCTTACGTTTTGCTTCAAGAAACAGTAAATATGGCAACAGTCGTTTTTATTTTGAAGGCACGACCGGAACCGCCTATAAACAGTTTTTCCTGGGGCTGCTGATTATTATTTTTACACTGGGATTATTTACTCCGGTGGCGGTGTGGTTGTACAAACGCTATACGTTGGACCATCTGTATGCCGGGCAGTTGCGTTTTAAGCTGAATAATTCATGGTCAGATTACATGACCGCCGTGTATGTGCCGGTTGTGCTGTTTATCGTGCTATTGATTGTGATTGGCGTGTTGATAGTTACGTTAATCCCGATGGTAGGCAGTGGCTTGGGGCAAGCCGGTGTTTTCCTGTTTTTTGCGGCTTATCTGCTGGGGATTATTTTTGTTGGCCCGCTGATACAGGCCCGTATTTTTATCACCAGCTGGAACCACACCACGCTTGGACAGAGCCAGTTTGAGACAGACTGTAATCAATGGCGCTATGCCTGGATTGTGGCAAGTAACTGGATTGTGAAACTGCTCAGTCTGGGATTGATGTCAGCATGGGCTGCCATTCGTCTTGCCAGATATCAGATTGAGTCCTTAAGCTTGTCGCTGGCGGATGATCCTGATCAGATGGTGAATATGCTACAGACGGATCACAGTGCCATTGCGGAAGAAATCAGTGATATTTTTGATTTGGATATTTCATTGTAATCCAGGATGATCCTATGCAGTCAGTTTCCGTCATTTTCTACGATGGCCTTGTTTCAAAACCGCATCATGCAGAATTGATTGCAATTGATGCAGATTCGATGATGGTCAGTTATGACGATCAGGGCAAAAAGCAGCAACGGCTGAAGACGGAACAGATGACGCTGATTGGTGCACTGGGGAAAAAGCCGCCGGTTATTGAACTGGATAATGACGCACGTATTGAATTTCTCAGTCATGAAGTACCGGACTGGTTGCCTGTGCAGAAGAATCAGTTTCAGCACCGTGTCTGGAAGCTGGAAAAATCACCTGCCTTGATTGTATTCAGCGTAATTGTGGTGGTTGCACTGGCATTCGCTGTACTGAAATGGGGAATTCCTGCGACTGCCCGGCTGGTGGCTTTCCAGTTGCCTGAAAATACCCTGATGCAGGTGGGAAATCAGGCAGAAAAATATATTGTTGAGGACTGGACCCGGCCCAGTCAGTTGCCGCAGAGTCGTCAGCAGCAGATTCGGTCTGAATATCTGCAGAAAATTGCCGGGGACAAGGCTGCGAAACTGATTTTCCGTCAGGGCAGTAAACTGGGGGCAAATGCAGTGGCATTGCCCAATCACACCATTATCATGACCGATGAACTGGTGAAAATGACTGCCAGTGATCAGGAAATTCTGGCGGTGCTGGCACATGAGCAGGGCCATCTGGTGGAGAGGCACAGTTTGCAGCAGGCACTGTCCAGTCTGGGCATGAGCATACTGTATATCGCCATGACCGGAGACAGTTCGGACCTGTTGACCTCACTGCCGATTGCCATCATTGGTTCCGGCTATTCACGTAAATTTGAACAACAGGCCGATTTTTATGCGCTGCAATTGATGGATCGGCAGAAGATTGATGTCTCACATTTTGCAGACTTTCTGCAACGTATGAGTGAAGAAACTGCCACTGAGAGAAAGGAGAAAAAACAGCAGGCCACCGGCAGTGGGATGTCTGATATTTTTTCTTCTCATCCGGCAACGGCTGAACGCATCAGAATGGTCCGTGATTTTGAAAAGCAGCAGAAACGACGCTGAGAATCATCGTTTTTCCTGTGTGGCCATGATCCTCATCATTTGGGCAGTATCAGTTTTGGTGCTGCCATTCCACATCGAATTGCTGCTGCGCCATTCGGTTCAGATGGTTAATAACAACCTGCTCCAAGTGTAAATAATCTTCACGTTGTGTATCAATCTGAACGGCCAGTTGATCTGCAAGTGGTTGCATAATGACAGTCGCATCCGGCATAAAAATGCTCAGAGATGTTCCAGTTTCCTCTACTTCAAATTTATGCTTCCAGTGATTCAGCAGCCGTTTGGCAATACGTTGTGATTCATGGGTCAGAATAGCTGTATTACTTTTCATTTTCATTTACTCCTGAGCTGAAAGTTAAACATAGCAAATGTAATAGGGGCAGTGTAGGGGGCGAATGGAGCCTTTGGTTGGTTTTTTTTTGCGATACTGTTCCTGCAATGATAGATTTGAAACAGGGAGGGGATTTGAATTGGAAAGCTGAGACCATCCTGATGATTGACTAAATTTGTTATACTTGTGTCATCAGAAAGTTCACAGCCAGGTAAGTCCATGTCCAAGCCCTATCTAATCGCACCTTCCATTTTATCCGCAGATTTTGCCCGTCTGGGGGAAGAGGTGGAACATGTACTGAAGGCCGGTGCAGATGTGATCCATTTTGATGTCATGGACAATCATTATGTCCCAAACCTGACCTTTGGTGCAGGGGTGTGCAGGGCCTTAAAGAAATATGGGATTCAGGCGCCGATTGATGTGCATTTAATGGTGTCTCCGGTAGATCGTCTGATCGGGGATTTTCTGGATGCCGGTGCAGATATTATTACGTTTCACCCGGAAGCGTCAGACCATATTGACCGTTCCCTGCAACTGATTCAGGCGGGTGGCGCAAAGGCAGGCCTGGTATTTAACCCGGCGACGCCGCTGCATTATCTGGACTATGTGATGGATAAGGTCGATCAGGTTTTATTAATGAGTGTCAACCCGGGCTTCGGTGGACAGAAATTCATTCCGATTACGCTGGAAAAACTCCGTCAGGCACGTCGTATGATTGATGCATCCGGCCGGGATATCCGACTGGAAGTGGATGGCGGTGTGGGGCCGGGGAACATCCGTGAAATTGCAGAAGCGGGTGCGGATATGTTTGTTGCAGGTTCTGCAATTTTTGGACAGCCCGATTATAAAGCTGTCATTGACGAAATGCGTACTGAGCTTGCCCGCGCCGGTGCCGTAACTGCATAAAATATTCCACAGTTCAGAGCGGCAAGTTGTGGATAACTCTGATGATAACTCTGTGGATAACTGTGTTGATAACCCGATGTATAAATTGGGTATAGATTAAAAAGAATTACATCAGGCATTTATGAAAGGGCTGACAGCCTGTTGGAAACAGCATGATTTCATGTGAATTCCGTGTGTGGGCTGTGTAGTATGCATAAAAAATATGGGATTCAATAGTTTTGCAAATGCATATGGTTATTGTGGAAAGGCTGATGCCCGGATTTGCGCCTGCTGGCCATACGGGTTATGCTTGGCACCTTACTATTCAATGCTGAGTCGGATTGATCTTGCTGACACAACCTGTTAAACCGCTGTGGTTTATCTGTCTGATGGCGTTTGTCATTGGGTGGAGCAGTGTGTCCATGGCTTCCGTTAAAAGCATGCACCTGACCATGCAGGGTCAGCATCAGCAGATGCTGCATGAAATGTCCGGTATGTCGCAACAGCAAATGCAGCAGCATTGCAATCAGACCCCGGCAACTGAAACTGTTGACCGGCAGCATATATCACATCAGCAACATGCATTACATCAATCGCAGAGGTCACATCAGCAGCTGGATTGTATGTCCGGTATGTCGCAACAGCAAATGTTACAATCCCACCATTGTCAGGATTGCAGCCTATCCATGTGTCAGTCGCTGATTACATGGCTGAGTATTGAGGCACTGTATCTGTCTGCACCTTTGAGTTCACAGGCTGTCCAGCCGATTATTACTGATTATCAGATGCGGCATCTGAGCGGCTTCTGGCAGCAAATTTTACGTCCCCCAAAAGCTTAATCCATTTTTAAAAACTATCTTTTTTAAAGATCATTGTTTAAAAAATCAGGATTAAGTTATGTCTATTCAATTATTTAGAAGCCTTTTATTGGGCATTTGTATGTTTTTTTCATCGGGTCTATTCGCCGCCGTGAAGCAATATCACCTCAATATCGATGAAACCACTGTCAATGTTAACGGGAAACCATTCAAGCGGATTACGGTCAATGGCCAGTTTCCGGCTCCCTTACTTGAATTTGAAGAAGGGGATGAAGCGGTGATCCATGTGCATAATCATCTAAAAAATCAGGATTCATCCATTCACTGGCATGGTCTGCTGCTGCCTGGGCTGATGGATGGTGTCCCGGGTTTCAATGGCTTTCAGGGGATCCAGCCGCAGGGGGATTTCAGCTACAGATTCAGGGTCCGTCAGAGTGGAACCTACTGGTACCATGCACACAGTAAGGGGCAGGAACAGGATGGGCTATACGGCCCGCTGGTGATTTATCCCCGTGGCAGACAACCGCTTGCAGCATATGAAAAAACGGACCGTGATGAGGTGGTGATGCTGTCGGACTTCCATGAAAATACCAGTGCTCAGATCATGAGTAATCTGAAAAAATCAGCTGAATATTATCAGAATCGGCGGGAAACCGTGTCTGATGTATGGAAGCAGTTGCAGCGGGATGGACTGAAGTCCACATGGCAGGACCGTTCGATGTGGAATCGGATGCGGATGCTGAAAACTGATTTGTCAGATGTGACCGGCTATACTTTTCTGGTGAATGGCAAAACCCCTCAGCAAAACTGGACCGGGTTGTTTAAACCCGGTGAAAGTATCCGTTTGCGTTTTGTGAATGCTTCAGCCATGTCTTTTTTTGATGTGCGGATTCCAGGGCTGAAGATGACAGTGGTCAGTGCCGATGGGCGGCCTGTACAGCCTGTACCGGTGGATGAATTCCGCATTGGCACCGCTGAAACTTACGATGTGATTGTAAAGCCTCAGGCTGCGCATTATCAGATTGAAGCTGAATCCATTGATCGCTCCGGTTATGCCCTCGCAAGCCTGCACAATGAAAATACGCCATTGACAGAGGCTGTGCATATGCCTGCGCCACGTCCGCGTGCCTTACTGACCATGGAGGATATGGGACATGGTGGAAACAATGACAGTCTGAATCATTCCGGTATGCAGCATCAGCCTGGGCAGGCACAGATGCCGGCTATGTCAGCGCCGGAGACATCGACTGAACATATGGGGCATTCTTCTGCTGATTTATCCAGGAAAAGTGATTCATCTCAAAAAATTGATCCATCTCAGAAAAATGACGCAGTTGTTTATGGCTGGGCCAATGCCGCTGTACCTCCCGGGATGAAGGTGCTGCAATACAGTGACCTGAAAGCACTGAGACCACAACCGGATACCCGTGAGGCAGAAACTGAACTGGTGATTCGCCTGGGCGGTACGATGGAACGCTATATCTGGACCATGAATGGTCAGAAATTCAGTGATGCAAAACCGCTTAAAGTAAAATATGGTGAACGGATTCGTCTGAAATTTATCAATGACAGTATGATGGCGCATCCAATGCATTTGCATGGGATGTTTATGCAGCTGGAAAATGGTCAGTCTGCGGCTGACATGCCGGATAAACATACGATCATTGTCCCGCCGGGTCAGACAGTAACTGCCTTATTAACCGCCAGTGAAATAGGGGAATGGGCCATTCATTGCCATCTGTTGTACCACATGAACGCCGGGATGATGAACAAACTGATTGTTGTCCGTGTTGCTGAAGTCGGGGAATCAACTCAACCCACACAGCAGACCAGTCACACGGCTGTACAGGGAGATCAGCATGCGCATCATTAAACTTTTCTCAATAGCGGTTTTCAGTGGCTCATGTCTGTTGTTCAGTGCGATGGCTTTTGCTCATGAAGGGCAGGTTGTACCGATGCAGGATGGTATGACGTCTTCTGAAACTCCTGAACACCAGGCTCATGATCATCGGAAGGATCATGGCGCACAGATTCACCAGCTCACTACTGTGGAAAGCAAATGGACACTGGATGACAGTGGCCAGGGCACCCTGAAATCTGAACTTGAAACACGGGTGGGTTCTGATGAAAATCGATTATTCATTAAAATCAATACCGATCAGCCAGAATCACAGCAGACAGCATATAAGGCCAAAGCATTGTACAGTCGCATGATTTCAGATTTCTGGGATGTTCAGGCCGGGGTTCAGTACAGTCATGATCAGGGCAGGACGGTGGATCGGCATCAGACCAGTGCTGTGCTGGGGTTATATGGCCTGGCGCCGTATTTTTTTGAAACGGAAGCTTATGTCTATATTGGAGAGGACCGGCAGCTTTCGTTCAGTCTGGAAACTAAGCGGGACGTACTGCTGACTCAGCAACTGATTTTAAAACCGCATCTGGATTTCAACGTTATTTTCAGTGATGATTCTCCACATGCTGTCAGAACCGGATTGAACAGTGCCCAGGCGGGACTGGAAATCCGCTATGAAATCAATAAAAAAGTGATGCCATTCATTGATGTTGCCTATGCATACCACAGGGGCAATCAGCAGACGGAGTGGCAGCATGCGTCATCCTCAGAACAGGGTGGTTTATATGCTGCCGGGATACGCTTTAAATTCTGACTGGTCGGTGGCGGCATAAGCATGAATAGCATGCATTATTCTGATCTCTGATCGTTCTTTTATTTCTGGCAATAGATGGGCGAACCATATATTGCCTGCACTGAAGTCAGATCACCGTGATTCGTTGTATGTTTATACGATATAATGATGCATGCTCAGGAGGAACGACCTCCCTCGCGGGTGCGGGAAAATTTTTCAGGACGTCCTGATCCCATTAATACATGTGGAGGGCGTGATGGCCTGGATTATCCTGATTTTTGCGGGTCTTTTTGAAGTGGTGTGGGCATATTCCATGAAACTGTCAGAAGGTTTTACCCGACTTACACCGGCAGTGGTTACCCTGGTTTTTATGGTACTGAGTTTTAGTCTGCTCGCCTATGCAATGCGGAGCTTACCATTGGGAACCGCCTATACCATCTGGACCGGAATTGGTGCGATCGGTTCATTCCTGGTCGGTATTTTTATACTGGCGGAACCGGTGACGGCCATGCGGATGCTGGCTGCAGTACTTATTGTTTCCGGTTTAATTCTGATGAAGTTATCATCGTCCTGACGTATGGGTGGAACGAACAGAAGCAATGGCAATGCAGCTTTCATATATGGAAATCAGCTCCCCGGTCGGTTTGTTAAAACTCGTGGCGACACAGACGGCACTGGTTGCAGTACTGTGGGAAAATGAAAATCCGAAACGGGTACGACTGGCAGAGCTGATCGAAGACAGACAACATCCGGTTTTGCTGGCAACTCAGCAGCAACTGAATGAATATTTTGTCGGGCAGAGAAAAGTATTTGATTTACCACTGGAGTTTGAGGGCACGGAATTCCAGCAGAAAGTCTGGCAGGCCCTGCTGACGATTCCCTTTGGAGAAACCCGCAGTTATCAGCAGATTGCGGAGCAGACCGGCAATATCAAAGCGGTACGGGCTGTTGGTGCTGCCAATGGTAAAAATCCCATTTCCATTATTGCGCCCTGTCATCGGGTGGTGGGGGCAAAGGGTCAGCTGGTGGGTTTTGCCGGTGGCCTGGGCAATAAGCAGACGCTTTTAAACATTGAAGCCGGCCTATTTTGACCGATTCAGCAAATAAGCGCTGAGTTGAAGCAGAAAACTAAAACCGTTTTGGAATTTTCTGCCCACCGGGAACGGGTGTTTCTGCATTTTTCAATGCACCAGATAACCAGATTTCGGCATGCTGAACCGCTTGTTTCAGATGGTCTCCCTGTGCCAGACGCCCGGCAACAAAGCTGGCCAGTGAACAGCCTGAACCATGATATTCCCCTGGCAGACGCGGGTATGTGCTTTCAGAGACCATTTCCATATTGATATACAGAGCATTGCGGATATGGTCGGGGGTGTCTTCATGGCCGCCTTTGACCAGAACTGCTTTTGCACCCATTGCGAAAAGTTTCCGGGTGGCTTTTTCCAGATCCTGCTCGCCGGTCAGGGCCCGCAGTTCCACTGTGTTGGGGGTCAGCACCGTTGCCAGCGGAATCAGTTCAGCAAATGCCCTGACCAGGGTTTGCTGGTCCCCCAGTGCGCCGCCACTGTTTGCAACCAGTACGGGGTCCAATACGTACAGATAATCCGGGTGTTCTCTTAAAAACTGAGCCAGTGCGGCAATGTTGTCTGTGGTTCCGAGCATGCCGGACTTTACACAGCGAATGGGTAAATCACTGACTACGGCATTGGCCTGAGCCAGTAATAACGGACTGGAAACGGCTTCAAAGCCAAAAACCTGCTGTGAGTTCTGAATGGTGAGCGCAGTACAGGCAATTGCTGCATGTGCGCCACTTTGACCAATGGCTTCAATATCTGCCTGTAAACCTGCACCACCGGAAGGATCCAGGCCAGAAAAACACAACACAACAGGGCGCATACCGATGTCCTTATTTCACAGAGTTCAGGTTAGTATAGGTAAATTCGCTGTAAGTCTCGAATCATTTCTTAAGGTCAGAATGGAAATAACAGGGGGGTAATATGATTAAGAATCTGCTGATTGATCTGGACGGAACGCTGACGGACCCTAAAGTTGGGATTATCACTTCGGCACGCTATGGTCTGAGTAAAGTAGGCTGCGTGGTGGCTGAAGATGAAAATCTGGACTGGATGATCGGACCGCCCTTAAAGGCATCCTTTGCCCAGATATTAAATGTGTCGGTGGACGATGCGCTGGCAGAGCAGGCTGTACAGGGATACAGGGAGCGTTTTTCGGTGACGGGATTATTTGAAAATGAAGTTTTCCCGGATGTTGCAGCAACTCTGCAGCGGTTACAGGAACAGGGCTATCGTCTGTTTCTTGCCACGGCCAAGCCGGAAATTTATGCCAGGCGGATTCTCGAGCATTTTCATTTAATCCAGTATTTTGATTATCCCTATGGCAGTGAATTAACAGGAGAACGCACCAATAAAGGTGACTTAATTGCCTATATTCTGGAAAAAGAGCAACTGAACCCGACAGAGTGTTTAATGATTGGTGACCGTGAACATGATATTCTGGGGGCACGTCGTCATGGTATTGACACCATTGCCGTAGAGTATGGCTATGGTGTGGCGGCAGAACTCGATGCAGCCAGGCCACTGGCACGGATTCAGCAGTTTTCAGCGCTGATTGCACTGCTGGATCAGCACCGTGCCATGCAGGCTGATAACCGCTGAGTTCTTCATCTGCTCGTTAACGCTCAGCAGCGGTTTTATATCAGGCCGCAGCATTATTTCAACAATTGCAGCAATGAATGGATCTGATGCGAAATTATAAGATTGATGTATTGCGTGGGCTGGCCATTCTGCTGGTACTGATTCATCACTTTAATATTCCCTATACATTGCAGGATACCGTGCTTGGCATAGCGGTTTTCGGGGAAAGTCTGAGTACGTTGATTGCCAGGAATGGCAATTATGGTGTGACCTTATTTTTTGTGATTTCAGGTTTTTTAATCACGCAGCACACTTTACAGCGCAGTGCTTCGCTGGTGCAGATCAACATCAGGGATTTTTATATTCGTCGCATTGCCCGGATTATTCCCTGTCTGATTTTACTGGTGGTGATGGTCACCCTGCTGGGCAGCCTCGGGCTTCAGCCATTTGTGAACCATGCACCAAAGGGTGCAGAGGTCTCCTATGGCATGACTGTATGGTCTGCATTGACCTTCTGGATGAATCTGCTGATCATCAAATATGGCTGGGTGAACTATGCATTGGGGGTGTTGTGGTCACTTTCTGTTGAGGAAGTGTTTTATCTGGCTTTTCCGTTGCTCTGTGTGCTGCTGGGGCGTGGCCGGGGGCTGATTTTATTGCTGGTGGCAACGATTGCCTATGCGCCGTATTTCCGGTTTTTACATGCCGGCGAAGACAGCGAAGTATGGCTTTATCATTATTTTGTCAGTTTTGATGGTATCGCAATGGGTTGTCTGACCGCATTAATCCGGCAGAAATGGCAGTGGCATCACGGTTCAAATCCCTGTGTGCTGATGCCGGTGGTCATATTGATGTGTGCCTTATACCTGTATGCACCCATCCGGGAGGTCAGCACATGGGGGATCAGTGCTTTTGCATTATTGTCCGCAGTGCTGATTTATGGTCTGGCAGATAACCGTCGGATTGAACGTCCATCCCGGAGGGTTGCAGGCCTGGTGTGGGTGGGGCAGCGCAGCTATGAGATGTACCTGTTTCACCTGATTATTCTGGGAATCATGAAGGTTTTTTATGCGCCTAAGCTCATCTTGCCTGGGGAAAAATTATTGCTGTTTCCGATTTTTCTGATGACAACTTTTCTGTTGAGCTGGTTCATTGAAAAATATTATTCAACGCCGTTGAATCTAAAAATAAGAACCAGACTGCTGCAATCGACAAACAGCAAATGGTAATTCCCCCGAAAACAGGCCATGTTTACAGTTTAGAGTGTATCGACTTTGGGGAGGAGATCAGTGCAGGCGGTATGGTTATTACCAATTGGTTAAAAGGGGATCCTATTTTGAAAGATGTACCTAAATCTGCTGTTGTAGGAGCCTTAATTCCGACTATTAGTGGTGAGGCAGCGGTTGTTGCTGCTGGAAAAACCAGTAAAACCATTGAAACTGTTGTGGGGATAAATTCAGGTATTGTAGGAGTGGGTGCTGAAGCGATTCAAAAAGTAAAGCCCAAAGAATTACCAAAAAATGAGCAACACAAGAAGGAAGGGAAATAATAATGGATGAATTAAATTATTCGGAACCTTCTTATGTGCATAAAGATTCAGATCGTATCACGGTTTTACTATCTTCATTATTTTTTCTTGGATTTTTAGTCAGTATCCCGATATATATATAAGGTTGGATGGGAGCATGCTTTAGCCGGTTCAGTTTTAGAAAGAGTTTTTGGAGTGGGATTGTTATTTGGTATAGTGTTCATGACTCTTTCAGGATTATCCTCGGTATTTCCAATTTATATTAATAATGGGGGAGGAAAGTATCGAACGCTATTTTTAAGAAGAAAAAACCTTAAATGGGAAGATGTTGATAAAATTGTTATTTTGAAACTAAGATATAATTGGAGGATAAAGTATCATGTAATTATTATTGGCAAACAAAAAAAATAAGATGGGGCGTTGAAACGTATAAAGGCGATGCTTATAGTGAGTTATATACAGTGATAGATTATTATGTTAAAAAATATAAAATTAAAATAATTATGAAAAATATATTGGATAATAGTGTCCAGGAATTAAAAGAAATGCCTGAGGAACTGAATTTCTTGGGATAAATTTTGAAGATGAGAAAAGGCTCGGGTCTGACATGGCACAGCGGTTGCAAGTGAAGCGGCGGCGGATTATCTCACCAGTCAATACAAAGACAAAAAATAGTATCAGGATGCCCATGGCGAGTTCCAGCCGAACCTTTTACCCGAAGATGTGAAAACTCAGATCCGGGATCTGACTGCAGCGATAGGCGCAGTGGTTGGAGGAACAGTTGGTGATTCAGCATTTAATGCGCAGCTTGCGGGTGTAGTTGGGCAGAATGCGGTGGAGAATAATGGGCTTACAATTTTCCCTGTTCATCCAGATCGGCTGTCCACAACACTGTCTAGGATCAATTGAACGTCGTGCAGGTATTCGATTTATGACCACTCTTTCTGTAGAATTCCATGATTTTCCGGCGTAAATCTTCTGAATATATTTTGGGCATATGGATAAGCAATTTAAAGGGTTTTATTTAAATTGTTTTTAAGAACATGACTTTAATGTACTTTCCTTTAGAAACTTTCGATAGTTCATAAAATCTTTATTTAGTTCTTTCTGAACTTCTGAATCATTTATTCTTTCAATATATTTTGTCTTATTAGTCCTTTTACTTTCATCATTATTCAAAAAAACATAAGCAAATGTATTAAGGTAACCTGATCTATATTTTAAATTATTGAAATATAAAATTCTCTCTGTTCCATAAACTCCAGAATCTCCATCTATCTTAGAAATAATAACGCATAATTTTTTATCGATCTTATAGATGCTAATATTATCCTCATAAATAGCACCATCATTTTCAGCCTCAAAATCTAAAGTAGACTCTTGTATTTTTTTAAATTTTTTATTAATTTCTTCGCCTGTATATTTCTCATAATTGATACTCATAGTAAAACAACTACTAACCATTAGACTTATAAAAAACAATATATAAATATTATTCACGAATATTCCTCACACTAAAAAGTTATTTTTTTATAGTTTCCAACACCTAATTTTAAAAGCTAGGGCTTTAAACTACGCCATGTTTTTCCATTAGGATGTAATTAAAAATTTAAACACTAATTAGAACAAATGTTTAAAGTTTTTTGATTAATCTTATTTATATATTTACCAAATTCCCTATTTAGTTCAACCAGTGATCTTTTAATTTTAGGCTTTTCATAATTTACTTTATTCAATTTAATGGAATCATCGCTATTTGAAAATATATAATTGTAATTTACATAGTATCCAAATGAAACTTTAGAGTTATAAAAATATAAAATGGTTTCTGTCCCATACACCCCAGAATCACCATCTATTCTAGAGACCATAATACATTGGTTTTCACTTGCTTTGTAAATACTTACATCACTATAAAAAACAGGACCTCCATTTTCCACTTCATAATCAGTAATAAAATCTTGTAATACGGTAAATTTATACCCGATCTCATAACCAGTATATTTATACTTACCATTAGCCTGAGCTATACAACTGCTAGATAGTAAAGAAAGCGAGATTGTAATTAAGAAAAACTTCATTCCATACCTCAAATATCAAAAAGCGCATCTAGCTATAACATTGCTTTAGTACTTTATTTGGTATCCTTTTTTTATAAATATTGAACTTTTTAAATAATGCTCTATTTTGGTTTGCTCCATATGTTCTATCAAAATCCACAATTATTTTTGTATCAGGCTTCATTTCATAAACATTTACAGGATATTTATAACCAACATGCCGCGTATTTATTAATCTCTTTTGGTTAAATCTAAATGCATATTTTTCCTGTCCCATTTCTCCATATAAGTTCAATACCAATATACAATAATTCTTAGATTTTAAAACTTCAATGTCTCCTCCTTGAGTGGAAACTCTTTCATCGGTTAAATCTAATTCAAAAATCTTTTTTGGAATATTCTGTGTTCCTACAGCATATATATCCGGGCTTACAAAAAACAAGAGAACGAATATATATTCTACTATTTTTCCAAAAATTATCATATATTTAATTTTCCACATATTTAACTTTTAAAGGATCACCACCTGCACTACTAACTGCTTGTCTTAATTGAACCAATGATAACCCAGTCTTGAGTTCAAGTCGCGGATTATTTTGCAGGGATTTATGCATCGTTATGTCCCCATCAGGTTTGTCACCAAAATAAGCCGACCATTCACATTATAAAAACATCGGATTAAGCAGGACTTAGGTTAACTACATTTACTCAAAGTTTTTTTGTTCATTTGCTTTAAATAGCCTTGAAAGCTTTCTTCTAACATAGATTTAACTTCATTATCTGGAAAAGGTTTTAAGTAATTAATTCCATCATCTTTCCGCCCCAATCCAGTAAATGGTCTCAAGCTGGCAGAAAGTAGTTTTTTATTTTTGAAAAAAATTAAAGTTTCACTATAGCCACATGCAAATTAAGAGCTACATTTCTTTAAATCCGATATCCAGAGCCTCACAGATGGAAATATTCTGCTGACTCACAATATTTCTGACTTTCCTTTTCAGTACAGACCATGCCTGTTCAATCGGATTTAAATCAGGGCTATATGCCGGAAGATAGGCGATCCGTACATTATACGTTTCAGCAAGCTGTTCTATTTCCCGGCCTTTATGAATGGATGCATTGTCCAGGATCAAAAGATACCCTGACCCGGGTAAATTCCGAAATAAATAATCAAGCCACCCTGTAAATAAATGTCTGTCACATGAACCCTGAAAAACCAGGGGTGACAAAAAGCTGTAGGGTGCATTCGATCTCACGGCACTGATCATGCTCATTCTTTTTCCATGACCGCCTGACTTTAAATCCTGACAGCGTTTTCCTTTAATGGACCATCCATATTCTGCTGTGTCAGTTGTATTGATTCCTGATTCATCGATATACAGAATATTTTCCCTGCCATATTCCTGTTCCCACTGAGGAAGAATCCACTGAAATACAGTTCTGCTTATTTGACAGGCCTGCCTGTAGAGGAAACTCTTTTTTTATGCGTCCATCCCAGCTTATGAAGTGTTGCCAGTATGACATCATAGGAAACTGCATATCCGAACTGGTTTTTAAAAAGTGGAACCAGGTCTTTTGCCTGTGAGAACTTTGTATTTTCAACAAATACTTTGAAAGAAGCCAGATCCTTAATGGTTGAAGGTCTGCCGACATTGACAAGTTTAGGCTGAGCCAGCTGTCCTGTCTGCTGTTCAAGCAGAATCCAGTCATCCAGTGTTGTCCGGGCGATATTGAAAGTTGTGCAGGTATTCGATTTATGACCACTCTTTCGGTAGAATTCCATGACTTTCCGGCGTAAATCTTCTGAATATATCTTTGGCATATGCATAAACAATTTAAAGGACTTTACCCATTGTAGCTCAAAAAATGCATTTTGCTATACCACCAAAACCAGAATCACCAAAAGTTTTCCCTACAATTGCGCATTGTTGATTATTGATCATATAAATATCAACTTTTGTTTCCGTGATTGCTCCATCTTGCTCTTCATTTTCAAAAAAATAAATAAAACTTTGCAGTTTATTATGTCTTTGCTCTATATCTTGTCCAGTTATATTCTTAGAAGTCATATTAGTACTTGTACAACCGAATAAAACCACTAATAAAAACATTGAAAATGCATTAGTTTCTTTCATAGTTTCACCTAAGGATCTCCATCAGCATATTTAGTTAATTGTCTAAGCTTAGCTATAACGATTTTTATATGTGCCAAACATGGATGAAATAGAAAATACAGCCTAAACATTAAAAAATGTTAACTACATTTATTTAACGTATTTTTATTAAACTTTTTTCTATATTGAATAAAATCTTCTTTTAAGCCTTGCTGAACATCTCTCCCATTTAAAAAATCACCATATTTTATTTCTTTAGACTTTATTTTTGCATCATCATCCAAGAATATAGAAAAAAAACTTTGTTTTGAGTTGCGCAGCATAGTTCCTTTTTTAAAATAAATAATATCTTCATAGCCACCGAAATTAGACTCATTATCCAACCTGGAAACGACAACACATTGATTATTCATTTTGTACACACGAGCGTATTTATTTAACACCATTCCATTGTCATAAATTGCAGGTATCTCCATAGATTGCAGTAATTTATAATTTTTTTTAATTTCAACCCCACTATACAGCTTTTCTTTTGCTTCAATATTTGTACTTACAACAAATAAAAATATAGTGAGGACTCTTAAAAACATAATAAATTCCATCGCTTAAAAAGTTAACTTTTTATAATTTTTTACACCAATCTTTAAAAGTTGGGGTCTTAAAACCCTTCATGTTTTCCCAATTTTCATTTATTTGATAGTAAATAAACAGAGCTGTCGAGAAGTTACTCAATTTTAAAACATGACTTTCTGTAATTTTAGATTTTACGGTGTAACACTACAACTTTTCAGAGTATTTTTATTCATTTGCTTAAGATAGTTTTTGAAGTCTATACGTAACTCGTTTTGACTATCAGAATCATTCATAAACTCATCATATCTTATTTTTTTCGCTTTTTTCATTGCGTCTTTATCTATGAATGTAGAAAAAAAACTCCTCGTATATCCTGATTTCATTTTTTTATTCGAAAAATATATAACATCTTCATAGCCACCAAAGTTTGATTCATTATTCAAAATAGCAACAATCGCACATTCCCTATTTTTCATTTTATATATTGTTGCATTTTTATCTGAAATCCTTCCATCTTCATACTCATAAGGAATAATTATGGATTGTAATCTATTAAATTTATTGCTTATTTCAACACCTGTGTAAGTAAAAGCCAATATTTGACTATTAATACAACCAACTATAGAGAACATTAGAGTTAAATAGCCTATAACTTTTTTCATGATTTCACCTAAAACTTTAAATTTTTATAATTTTTTACACCTAACTCCAATAGTTGAGGCTTTAGTTCTCTCCAAGTTTTACCATTTGGAGATAGTTGGAAATGTGGCCAATCTTTCTTTTTCCATGATCCTCCCCATTCTAATCCCAACTCTTGACCTATTGGTCCTATTTTTTGACTATCAAGTTTAGATTGATTGTCATCAGAAAGGTACGTTATCTCCCCCTTTCTGACAGAAACAATGTCTATTGCCAATCCATATTGATGATAGCTTTGCAGGGCTTTAGCATTAGTATTAGCACGTGGTAAAGCGTCTTGTGCTGATGGGCTTCTATAACCATCTGTAATGACCCAAGTTATTCCAAGCCGCTGATATGCAGTATTTATTAGTTTAATCACATAAGGTTGGTAAATCGGGTGAAGCTCTGAATAGCCACTAAGTTTGTCGATACCGAATAGTTAGATAAAATAGCTAATTAAGAGGTGTTTTTATGAGTGGCAAACGATTTACCGAAGAGTTCAAGATTGCAGCAGCGCAGCAAGTCATTGAGAAAGGCTACAGTGTTGCAGAGGTTGCGGGAAGATTAGGCACAACGACCCATAGTGTTTATGCTTGGGTTAAGAAATACTTTCCTAAAACACCCCAAGCTACTGCTCTTGAAGATCAAACCAAAGAGTTGGCTCGATTAAAGAAAGAGCTGCAACGAGTTACAGAAGAGCGTGATATCTTAAAAAAGGCCGCGGCGTACTTCGCCAGCCAGTCAAAATGAGGTACGCCTTTATCAAGGATCACCAGCAGGTCTGGTCAATTTATAGAATGTGCTCGGTACTGGAGGTTCATCCCAGTGGCTATTATGCATGGTTGAAACAACCTTTGAGTGCTACAGCCAAACGTAGCAAACAACTGTCAGGCCTGATTAAACAGTTTTGGTTAGAGTCAGGCGGTGTATATGGCTATCGCAAGATTTTCTGTGACTTGCGTGATATTGGTGAGCCTTGTGGAGTTAATCGTGTACATCGACTGATGCGACAGGAAGGCTTGAAATCCCAACGTGGCTATCGAAAACCAGGATATTCAAAGGGCTATCAACCTATTGTTCAAGCCAATACATTAGATCGGCAGTTTAATCCTGCACAGCCAAATCAAGCATGGGCAACAGATATCACTTATATCCGTACTCATGAAGGCTGGCTGTATTTAGCTGTTGTGATTGACCTTTTCTCAAGGTTAGTCGTTGGCTGGTCTATGAAACCAATGATCACTAAAGAGCTAGTTCTTGATGCTTTATTGATGGCAGTTTGGCGTAGATCGCCAACAAATAAAGTATTGGTTCACTCTGACCAAGGTAGCCAATATACCAGTCATGAATGGCAAGCCTTTCTGAAGCAACATGGTTTGGAAAGCAGCATGAGCCGTCGCGGCAACTGTCACGATAATGCTGTGGCAGAGAGCTTTTTCCAATTACTGAAACGAGAAAGAGTTAAACGGAAAATATATTCAACGCGTGCTGAAGCTAGATCAGATATATTTGAGTATATTGAGATGTTCTACAACGTGAAACGTCGCCATGGTGCTAACGACCAGCGGTCGCCAAAGGACTTCGAGACGTTTTATGAAATGAAGCTGGCGTGTATCTAGATTCTTAGTGGCTATTCACTCAGCTATTCGAGCTAAAGTTCTCTTATAGTGTTTTTCTCCTCCACAGGCTTGAGGTAACAACCCTTTTGCATTGACTGGTGCAGGAGATTCCACTTTTGCTACAGGTGTTTTTTCCTTATTCTTTGATGCATCTTGTTTTACTGTCGGAGGTCTAACAGGCTTGTTCTCTTCTTTTTTCTTCTCAGGCTGTGATTTAGATACCGCAGATGCTATTTTACGGTCATAAACTCTTAATTTTTGATTTTGACTTAATTTATCGCTGTTTAGCCCGCTTAATTTCTTAATCTCATCAACTGTATTACCAGTCAATTTAGCAATCAACGATAGAGTATCTTTTTGCTGAACAACAATAATCTTCGTTTTTTCTTGCTGACTTTGTTTTTCTGGCTGTGGTTTTGGCTTACTTTCAGGTGGTGGCGTTGGTGTTTCTGATTTTTTGGGAGGGAGCTTTAGAATTTGACCGGCACGAATATCTGTATCATCCTTGAGGTTATTAATTCTAACCAGTTCATCAATAGTCGTAGCGTTATCAACAGCAATTCGCCCTAAATAGTCGCCCTCAGCAACAATGTAGGTCGATCTGACGTATGTACCTGTTGCGACATCTCTGGCAGAAAGATTTAGCCCTTTAAGTAGCACTTTTGGGCTACGGACAATAAAAACTGTTTTTTCACCAATGAGTTGTATTTTAACTTTGGATTTATACTCTCCAGAAGTAATACTTCTAACCCGAACATCAATAACTGTACCAATTGGACGTTTAATCCAGACAGATTCACCACTGGCTGGAGTAACATAATCAGAGATTAACGTTGGGCCTACCCAGAGTTGATGAACTAAACCATTAATCGGCTGATCAAGCGCATCCAGGAATTTAATATTTGCTAAGCAATCCATAATTATATTTCCCCCTCATGCTCATGATATTCATGTGAGCCACAACTACAGTTATACTCAAAATTATCATCATTACTGCCATCATCTACTGAAATACTCCAGTCATCATCAGTACCAATGAGCATGTCATAATCTTCATTATTGGCTGTATTCATTCGCTGGGTTCGCCCATGTTGATCCAGTCCACCTGAAACATAGGTATTATTTTTATTATTGATTAATTTATATTTTACTTCTGAAAAATCAGCCTCATAAAATAAATCGTAAAAATCCCACTTATTGGTAAAAGTTTTGATTTCATTCACAATAGGTAAATGGGGCATTTCTACAGCAACCTGTTCCCCTGGTCCAAAATCATACTGCGCCGCATAAATGGTGCATTTCCCCTTGGTAATCAGGTAAATTCCCGAACCATTTATTATCACCTCAGAATTCAAGGACTTGATGCTGATTTCATGGGCCGCACTGAAATCAATATGTTCTTCCGTCGAATCGATCTGCATGTCGTTACGGGAAATCAGGTCAATGCCATTGCTATGTGCCCGGATGTCCACCTTGCTTGATCTCAGGCACAAAAACTTTCAGTGTTCCCGTTGGGCTTTTGTACTCAAAATTGAAACTCCTATGACATGAGGTAAAATGTACCAAAATGTCAGTAGAAGTCTCAATTTTCACAAGAAATGATATGGTTTTTTGAAAACCACCTTATTTACTTTGTTTTTTACATTCAGGTAAAAATTTTTCTATCATAAAGTTAACTATATCTGTTTCACCTCTAGCCTCTCTAACTTTTTCGGAATTATAAGTTTCCCATGCATCATCCCAATGATTTTTAATATAATTAACCATACACTCCTTATAAGGTTCTGGAGTATTTTTATGAACATGCTTTAGAAAGTTTTCTTGCTGTTTAATTTTAGAGCTTGTACAACCAAACAAAGATATCATAATAACCACTCCTATGCTTAATCTTAATATTTTCATTTTTTAATATATCCTTCTGCAACAATAGGATCTTTCTCTTTCGGGTTTAAAATCCAAGAGTTATTTAAATGAAGTCCATCGCTAGATAAAACAGCTTTACCCGAAGTTTTAGCTAAAGAAGGATAAATAATTTCAGGCTTTGCAAATTTTGATTGAGTAAAATTGTAGTGCCACATGTAAGGATTAATAACTTTTAAAACTGGAGCCCCACTTTGTTTTACAGCACCAACACCTTTAGGTAAGTTGCTAATATAATTAACTAAAATATCATATGCTGTTTCAGCGCATGTATCGTTAACCCATGCAGTATACTTTTGATCACCACTTACAATTTCTGTTCGTACTTTATTGGTTTCTTCTATAATTTTTTTTGCAATTTTTTCACTAACCAACATTCTATACAAGGTTGTTTTTTCACTAATACCATAATCTGGTGTCCCTGGTCGGCTACTGGCGTATCCATTTTTTACAACTGCACCTGTATTCCAACCATTCGGTGATTGGCTATTGCCTTGATTGAACCATCCATCCTTTCCAGCCCCCTTGGGACCAAAACTAAAAAAAACTTCAACAATATCGTTTTTTGTAACATAAAAAAAAGCATGACCATAATCAATATCTAGTAGTTGAGTTCTTTCATTACTTTTTGTGATCCAACCATTATCCTGGATTACAAAAGCATTTGGATAGTTAACTTCAAAACCAACAACAATAGCATACTCATTTAAGGTTACCGTTACTGTGGGTTTATTTATTTCTGTATTACTTTTATGTGTATTTCCAAGCATATTAACTTAATCCGAGTTGTTCCATTTTTTCTATAGCTTCAGCTGCATAAAAAATTTGCAGCACACTTTTTTTTGCATAAAACACACGTTTTGTTAAACCATCTTTATCCGTTTTTCCTATATGAAATTGACTATTCTCATCTAAAATAAGGTAATCAATGTTCTCTTTGGGGTTATTATTTTCATCCACTATTTTAAATTGTTGACTCTCCTCATAAGGAATCAACATTGGTAAAATTATTGCAGGCGAAACGACTTTCTCCCCACTCTCAAACTTATGCTGCGCCGCATAAATGGTGCATTTCCCCTTGGTAATCAGGTAAATTCCCGAACCATTTATTATCACCTCAGAATTCAAGGACTTGATGCTGATTTCATGGGCCGCACTGAAATCAATATGTTCTTCCGTCGAATCGATCTGCATGTCGTTACGGGAAATCAGGTCAATGCCATTGCTATGTGCCCGTATGTCCACCTTGCCGCCGGCGGCTACGGCACTGAGGTCACTCTGTGCTGCATACAGGCTGATTTTGTTCTGTGCCTGAGCCGTCAGGTCCTTTTGCGTGCTCAGGTTAATGCTGTCACCGGCAGTCTGGCTGATCTGGGTATCTGCACTCAGATGAATATCCTGACTGCTGCTCAGCGCCGTGGATTGACCCGAGGCCAGTAGCATGATCCGGGCCTTGAAGGCTTCTGCCTGCGCTGGATCTTCCACTTTCAGCTCTGCGATGCAGCCCAGCAGTTCATTCAGCATGGCCAGCGCCGGCAGGGGATCCATCTGCTGACTTTCTGCACTTTCACTCAGCGCCGTGGCACTCTCCAGCCCGGACTGTAACTGCTGCCGGGCTTCTGCTGCATCCAGGTGGCTGCCTTCAGCCCGCCTGCGTGCATGCGTACTCAGCAGCAGTCCTTCACCGGCCCGCAGTGCTCCCCACCGGTCCGTCCGCAGCTCAAAGCCTTCGCCGCGGCCGGGACTCCTGTCAGTGCCGTCCTGTAACGTGTCCTTCGGATGGCTTAAATTACCCAGGTTCAGCTGACTCGAGGCATGGCTGCTCTGTAGCTGTGCACTGACCTGGTCCCGGGTGTCGTCAAAGCGTAGCTGGTTCCAGTCCGTGCCATCCACTTCCCGGGTACGGATGCCGCTGAGCTTTTTTGTGTCCGGCAGCTGGCCCAGCCCGTCAAAGCGGGTCGGGGAGCGATGGCCTTCGTGCAGCCGACCGGCCACGTAGGGACGGTCCACGTTGCCGTCAAAGAACTGGATCACCACGATTTCATCAACCCGCGGCAGAAAGCGTGCTCCGTAGCCATCCCCGGCCCACGGGGTCAGTACATCCACCCAGGCGGAGTCGCTGTCGTTGTCCCTGGTTCCGGCACCGCCGTCATGGGCATGGTCGTCTTCACGGGTGAACAGGAACCTGACTTTGATCCGGCCCCACTGGTCTGTGTGCAGTTCTTCGCTTTTCGGACCCACCACCCGGGCCCGCTGCGGATGCGCCATCGGCTGCTGCCGGGCGTCGTAGTCCGGCACCATCGGGATCTGCCGCCGGATCAGCTTCAGCCGGCTGCGCTGGTGCCGGTCGCTGTTGTGATGGTTGTTGTGAGCGCTGCTGTCACCGAGCAGGCGGTTCAGCTGTTGCTGCAGCGCTCTGGGCAGGTTGTTCTCGTGCCAGTGGCTTTTTGCCGTGATCAGCAGTTCCCGTTCGGACCGCTCATGCCGCTGCAGTTCCGGGTGGTGTTCCAGTTCAAACCAGTAGCCCACCCGGGCATCGCGGACGCTGCCCTCTGCCGTAAATTGTTTTGCCCGCAGTTCGTGCAGCCGGCTGAGGTGCAGGTTCAGCCGTTCCGGCTGACTGTTGCCGGCGCGGGTGGCACCGTCGTCTCCGTTGAGGTCCGCTGTCCACGCCGGGCTGTCCTGCCGGGCATCCTCCAGGCCCAGCCGGGCCACACTGTGCTGGGACGAGTGCTGATGCAGGCTTGATACTGAGCCGCTGCCGTCCTGCCGGTACAGGCCTTCCGCCTGCCAGCGCTGGATGTGGACTGCGGTCGGCTGCAGGCTGCGCTGTGCGCTGAAGCTGTCGATGCTGTCCCGGGCTTCGGTGGCATCACTGCGGTGGTAGCGGATGCTGCCCCGCTTCAGTGCACGGTAGTGCCGGTTGTCGTCAATCAGCCGCAGCAGCTGCGGCTGGATCGGGCTGGTCACGTCTGCCGGGACCGGATCGCTTTCGTCAATCAGGCTGTTGATGGATTCGGAAATCAGCAGGCGCTGGATGAATGCTGCATCGCTTTCCATGCTCTGCATGATGAAGGGCCGGATGTCGTAATCCTCCCTCAGGCCCCGGGTGTCCAGCTGCAGTGACGCGGCAAACAGCGGACTGCGCTGCTGCCATTCCCGGAACAGGATCTCCACCACCTGCGGTACGCTTTTGTTCATGAACACCCGGCTGTTGCGGCGTTTTTCCCACAGTGCCGTGGCATCCTGCAGCTGCAGCCGGTAGATGCTCAGGGCACCATCCGACTGGCCGGCTTCCGCCCCGGTGATGATGCCGCTGATGCGGTGCAGTTGCCCCAGGTCGGTTACAGTGTCCACGGCCACCCGGCAGCCGATCAGCTGTTTCAGTTCGATATGGGCATTGATGGACAGGCACAGCAGCTCGGCCTTCAGTCCGGCATTGAGGGCGTGTCCGGCATCGATGCGCTGCAGGAACAGCTGCAGGTTCAGGCCCGGGTCTGAAAACTGGATGTGCAGGCTGCGGTTGCGGGCACTCAGCCCGAGCCGGTCCATTTCGGCGTGGATGTGCAATGGCTTGATCATGTTCGGCATGCTGATTATTTTTAAGCAGTTTTTTATAATTATGGGTGGTTTGATCGGCAAGTCCACCCCATAAATTGTAATACTTTATGACAGTTAAACAATAAGGGAATCCATGATGGATTTCCTTATCTTTCAGCAGGATGTTTTTACCAGTTTTAAGCGATATACGCAGGGCTGTAAGCTGCCTGCTCATTTATGCACCATAAAAGATGCAATGAACGAACCAATAAGGACTTTTACAGGTTTTATGAACAGCAGCGTTTAAGGTAAATCAAGTTTTTTCCTCAGATTGAGAATCTCTATCAGTGCTTCATCCCGCTTGCCCTGTAAATCATAGCCATCCCCAAGCTTGTCGATGAAGTTCTGAGTTTCCTGTCCCAGATGTTCAATTTCTTCGTCATTGAGGCTATAGCTGTGCATATCGCCCCACCACTCCATCATTGGTCCCCCCAGATGATGCATGGCGGCTTTAAAGCCCTGCTGATTGGCCAGTTGCATATTCAGATACGGCCCGAATACGGCCCAGCGGATGCCAGGTCCATTGGCAATGGCGATATCAACATCTTCAGCGCTGCACACGCCTTCAGAGACCAGATAAAAGGCTTCCCGCCACAAGGCGGATTGTAATCTGTTGGCGACGTGACCCTTGACTTCCTTATGGATCAGAATCGGTTTTTTCCCAAGGCTTGCATAAAACTGATATGCGTCATCAATAAACGAGCGCTCGGTTTTTTTCCCACCAATAATTTCAACCAGCGGCAACAGATGCGGCGGATTAAATGGATGCCCCAGCAGCACGCGCTCAGGATGGATGGCATCTTCCTGGATGTCTGAAACCTTCAGGCCTGAAGAACTGGATGCAATAATGGTGTCACCAGGGCAACTCTCTGTAATCTGTCGATAGAGTTCCTGTTTTAATTCCAGCCGTTCCGGGCCACTTTCCTGAATGAAGTCCGCATCATGAACTGCTTTGGCAATGTCTTTTTCAAAGGTTAATTGGGTAAGCAGGCGCTGGACCTGTTCATCTATTGCATCGACACGGTCCAGTTCAAACAGGTCCTGTAGAAATACGGTGACTCTGGCTTTCAGATTCTCTTCTGCATTTTCTGCCGGATCATAGGCACTGACCGCATATCCTTTATACAGAAAAAATGTTGCCCAGCTTGCGCCAATGACACCGGTTCCAACAATTGCAACCTTTTGCACCTGTTTCATAACTCACCTCTATAAATGATGACTACGGGAATAATCTGTGACCCGTCTATAATAGAGCATTAATGGAATAGTATTACAATATTGTTTTTTTATAGCAGGAGAGAAGCATGGTGGTTTTTTTGGATTTATGTGATTTAACTGTATAAAAAATAAATAAAAAATAAAAAGTCCGGGCAAATATTTTTTTATTTTTCCGGTAAGTTGAGCTAATTTTTCCAGATTCAACGACCGGAAGAATGAATACAATGCCAGACGGAAATATTACAAAATCCGTAGAGAATGGCTCATCATCCTGGCGATTGGATATTTTGGTTTTTACAGACCAAAGCAAAAATGAATGCTGAACATATCCATCAGTATGCATCGTACATATTCCCGGGAACGTCAGTCTGCGACTGGCGTTTTTTTATGTGCAGAAGTTTGATGTGGAGTAGCATGATGGAAGGAATTATTTGAGAGGAGCTATCAGGAGAAGAATCGTCATAAGCGGCCACATCTCCTGTTTTTAATACTTCAATGCCAGCCCCAATCAGGGTTATACTGCCTGAAATTTAATTTTTAGGGTGGTCAGATGCGTTTTGTCATGTGCTGCATGAGTTTACTTACAACGACGCTGGTGATGAGTGGCTGTGGCCAGTCGGGTGCTTTACAGCTGCCAAATGATCCGAATCATGACGATAGGGCAAAATATTTGCTTTATTCAAATAAGCAACAGGCAGTTCAGCCAGAGCAAAAAGCAGCAGAAGCAAAAGTAGTGGAAGGAAAAGTAGAAGACCGTGCAGAACAATCAGCTGCATCTGAGACAGGCACAGATTAATCCGGATGCCGGTTGTCATTGAAAGGATAGATTCATGAGTTTTACCCGAATTCAAGGGACCCTGCATGCAGAGCAATGTTCGCTGCAACAGCTGGCACAGCAATTTGGCACACCACTTTATGTTTATTCAAAGGCTGCTTTTGAAAAACATTATTCACAGATGGATCAGGCCTTTGATTTTATTGACCACCAGATCTGCTTTGCGGTGAAGTCCAATTCCAATATTGCAGTGCTGAATGTACTGGCCCGTCTGGGTTCAGGTTTCGATATTGTCACAGGCGGAGAGCTTACACGGGTGCTGGCCGCCGGTGGCGACCCGGCAAAAATTGTGTTTTCGGGACTGGGGAAAACAGAAGCCGATATCCGGCGAGCCCTGGAGGTCGGGATTGCCTGTTTTAATGTGGAGTCACATGCAGAGCTGGACCGGATTCAGCAGGTTGCTGTTGAAATGGGGCTGAAAGCGCCGGTATCGTTACGTGTCAATCCGGATGTCGATGCAGGGACACATCCCTATATTTCGACCGGTTTAAAGGAAAATAAATTTGGTATTCCGTCCGATGCGGTGCTTGCAACCTATCAATACGCCGCGTCATTGTCGGCACTTGAAGTGACTGGCATTGACTGTCATATTGGTTCACAGCTGACCGAAACCCAGCCTTTTGTCGATGCGCTGGATCGGGTCATCAGCATGATTGATCAGCTGAAGGACATGGGAATCCAGCTGAAACATATCGATATTGGTGGTGGACTTGGGGTGACCTATAAGGACGAAATACCGCCGACGGTTCAGGAATATGCCAGTGCACTGCGGCCGGCACTGGAAAAACTGGGTTTAAAGGTTTATATGGAACCTGGCCGCAGCATTTCGGCCAATGCCGGTGTACTGTTGACCCGGGTGGATTTGTTGAAGCCAACCAGTTATCGTAATTTTGCAGTGATTGATGCTGCCATGAACGATCTGATTCGCCCGTCGCTGTATGAAGCGTGGATGGATATTCAGCCGGTGATACAGCAGGCAGCAGTGGACAGTAAATGCTGGGACGTGGTCGGGGCCATTTGTGAAACCGGCGATTTCCTGGGGAAAGAGCGTGACCTGGCCATTCGTGAAAATGATTATCTGGCTGTGCTGGGGGCCGGTGCCTATGGTTTTGTCATGAGTTCAAATTACAATAGCCGTGGCCGTGCCGCTGAAGTGATGGTGGATGCTGACCAGGCACATTTGATTCGTCAGCGCGAAACGATCGAATCACTCTGGGAAAATGAATATTTATTGCCATAGGAGTCATTCAGAATGTTACTTGAATTTACAAAAATGCATGGTCTGGGCAATGATTTCATGGTCATTGATGCAATCAGCCAGCGCATACATCTGGATAAAACCATCATCCAGCGTATGGCAGACCGTCATTTTGGCATTGGTTTTGATCAATTATTGATTGTTGAACCGCCTGATTTTCCCAATGTCGATTTTAAATATCGTATTTTCAATGCTGATGGTTCTGAAGTTGAGCAATGTGGTAACGGCGTACGTTGTTTTGCGCGGTTTGTGCATGATCGTCATCTGACCAATAAAACCCGGTTCAGGGTGCAGACCTGTGCCGGAATTGTCGAGCCTGAGCTTGGAGCAGATGGCAGAGTCCGCGTCAACATGGGCTATCCAAAATTTTTACCGGAAGAGATTCCATTTATTGCAGATGAACCCGAAAATCTATATGACATTGTGCTGGCGGATGCTAAAAAACTGAGCATTGATGTGGTCAATATGGGAAATCCGCATGCGGTGACCATTGTGCCGGATGTGCTGACTGCCGATGTGGCAACACTTGGCCCGCAGATTGAAGCACATGAACGTTTCCCTCAGCATGTGAATGCCGGATTCATGCAGATTATGGATGAAAAACATGCCCGCTTACGTGTGTTTGAACGGGGTGTCGGTGAAACACTGGCATGTGGAACGGGAGCATGTGCTGCTGCTGTTTCAGGGATGCGCCGTGGTTTGCTGGCCAGCTCGGTGGACATTGAACTGGCGGGGGGGAAACTGCAGATTGAATGGCAGGAAGGCGGCGTGGTGTGGATGACTGGCCCGACGGCAACTGTTTATGAAGGCCGCCTGGATTTACGTTATTTCCAGGGGTGACGTTCAGAATGAATACTGAAAGCCCTGATGGTTCGGGAGCTTTATCATGATGATCCGTTCTGTTCCTGACATGGGAATAATCATCTGAATGCCCTGCATTATTCAGCAGGGTATTTTGGTCCGACTGGAAACGGGTTTCTAGGTGAGTAGCTTATGCGCAGACGGCAACCGATACAGCAGCAGAATTTGAGTCCTGAGCTCAGGACCTGGTTATATGCATCCGGTTCCCTGACGCAGCAGCTGACAGAACTGGCCCATGGTGTGTTTCGGGTTCAGCTGACCGGAGAGCGATTTCAGCGTCTGACGTTTATGGACAGTCAGTGGCTGCAGATGCCGCATCAGCATACTTCCTGGGTGCGTGAAAGTGATCTGTACGGCAGCAGTGAACAGCCCTGGGTTCGTGCCAGGAGTATTTTTCCGATTCTGAGTCTTCAGCGCCGGGCACGCCTGTTCCCCCATATCGGCGAGCAACCGATTGGCCGGTTCCTGTTTCAGCGGACCTGGCCGCAGTTTGAGCGGCGTGTCATGCTGCTGGATGAAGGATGGACCCGTCAGAGTTGTTATGTGTGGCATGGCTGTAAGTTTATTGTACAGGAAACATTCCTGCCTGCTTTTGAGCAGTTTATTGCAGAGCAGCAGACCGAAAAACAGCGGCTTGCAACGCAGAACATCGACCGATCGGACAATTAGGAACAGGCATGGTAAATCCAGTGACCAATACAGTGACATGGCGTGAACGTTTGATTGCGTATGCTCATCTGTGCCGTTTTGATAAACCCATTGGAACAGAATTAGTGCTCTGGCCAGCTATGTGGGCTATGTGGATTGCAGCAAAGGGGATGCCCGACTTTAAGGTTCTGGTCATCATGCTGCTGGGTGTTCTTTTTATGCGGGCTGCAGGTTGTGCAATCAATGATTTTGCAGACCGCAAGGTGGATGCTCATGTGGCAAGAACCCGTGAACGTCCGTTGGCCACCGGGGTGATCAGTGCCGGGGAAGCGATTGGTGTATTTTTGATTCTGATTACAGCAAGTGCCTGCTTACTGTTTTTTTTACCGATACAGACCTTTTACTGGTCATTTGGCGCTTTGCTGCTGGCCTTTATTTACCCGTTCATGAAACGTTATACGCATTTGCCGCAGGTTTTTCTGGGGGCTGCATTTTCATGGTCCATTCCAATGGCTTATACCGCAGTGGGCGCAGAACCGGATCTGAGCTGTGCATTGCTGTATTTGGGCAATCTGGCCTGGACGATGGCCTATGATACTCAGTATGCAATTACTGATCGTGAATATGACCTGAAAATCGGGGTGAAATCCACTGCAATTTTATTCGGTCAGTATGACATTCAGATCATTGGCATGTTACAGGCCATCAGTGTGTTGTTGATTGGTACAGCACTATATCGGGAACAGCTTTTATTTCCTTATGGCATGCTTGCGCTGATGGTGGTGGTTGCAGACTTTATATATCAGGGCTATATAACCCGTGATCGTGATCCGCAGCGCTGTTTCTGGGCATTCCGGCATAATCGCTGGATTGGCCTGATCATTTTTGTGGGCATTTTTATAGCACTGCTTTGAATGTTGCATGGCTTTGAATGTTGCGTAGCTATGAAATGCATGGGCATCGTGTCATGCTCAGGTTTTTGCATGATCCTGCCCTGGTCTGCCTGTTAATTGCACAGCAGTTGATGGCAGGTCTGGATCAACTGTCAAGATTTTTTCTTTATTTTATATAAATCAGAACCTTAAAAAAATCTATCCTACAGAAAAAATGGTGCGTACGATGGCCTGGGGTTAAAAGCAAGTTGTTGTTACATATGTAACTATTTTCAGATTGAAAATTGCAATGCAAAGCATATTATTTCCCTCTGTTATACAGGGCTTTCACATCGCATCCAGCATTTGCATTGAGTTGATCTATGGAATTATTAAAGGCATTTTTTTTAGGGTTAATTGAAGGATTAACCGAATTTTTACCGATCTCCAGCACCGGGCATCTGATTTTATTTGGTCAGATGATCAATTTCCACTCAGACAGTGGTCGTGTCTTTGAAGTCGTCATTCAGATGGGAGCGATTCTGGCGGTGTGCTGGCTGTACCGAAAAAAAATCTTTGATTTGTTAAAGGGGTTGTTCAGTCAGGATGCCGAAGCCCGGCATTTTGCCCTGAGTGTGATTCTGGCGTTTATTCCTGCGGTGATTATTGGGGTGCTGGCGGTCGATTTTATTAAAAAAGTATTGTTCAGCCCCATTGTGGTTGCAATTGCCCTGATTACCGGCGGGTTGATTATTTTCTGGGCCGAATCGCGGCAGTTTGAAGCCACCACGACAGAGTCAACCCGAATCACCTTTAAACAGGCCATTCTGGTGGGGCTGGCGCAGTGTGTTGCCATGATTCCTGGAACTTCCCGTTCGGGTGCCACCATTATCGGTGGGATGTTTGCCGGTTTGTCGCGGAAAGCGGCGACTGAGTTTTCATTTTTCCTGGCCATGCCAACCATGCTGGGCGCAGCGACTTTTGACCTGATTCGTAATGCCGGCAGTCTGACGGAAAGCAATTTACTGAATATTGCGATGGGTTTCATTGCGGCATTTATTGCGGCGTTATTTGTAGTCAGGGCATTGGTTATTTTTGTAGAAAAGCATACGCTGAAAGTGTTTGCCTGGTACCGGATTATCTTTGGCGTCATTATTCTGGTGGTATTTGCAGGTGGTTTTCTCAGTTTTCAGTAAATGAGTGGCAAAAAATCAGGGGCTGATTTCAGCCCCTGATGCTATTGGAGGAATTTGTGATGACAGGTGATGCCTTAAAGCGCAGCGATCTGGTCCATATTCGCTTTGATTTTTGCTAACTGATCAGCAAATTCTGCCAGTTTCACTTTTTCACCGTCAACCACCGCTGCTGGTGCCTTACTGACAAAACCTTCATTGGACAGTTTCCCGGCAATCTGGTCGTGCTGTTTCTGAACTTTATCAAAGTCCTTCTGCAAACGGCCCAGTTCTGCTTTCGGGTCAATCAGTCCCTTCATGGGTACCAGCACAGAGGCGTGGCCCACTACAGAAGAAGAAGACAGGGGTGGTGTTTCCTGCTGAGTCAGAAAGCTGATGCTTTCCACTTTGGCCAATGCTTTAAACAAGGGCTCAATACGGGAAATCTGCGCTTTCTCTGCATCGGTGGTGTTCTGTAGCAATACCGGCAACAGACGTGCATTGCCCAGCCCCATTTCACCACGAATGTTACGTACCGCACCAATTAAGCCCTGTAACCACTGCATGTCTGCTTCGGCCTGTTCATTTATCTTTTCAGGTGATGAAACCGGATAGGGTGCGGTCATAATGGTGTCACCCCCCAGACCAATCATTGGCGCCAGTGTCTGCCAGATTTCTTCAGTCAGGTATGGCATGATCGGATGGGCCAGGCGCAGCGATGCTTCCATCACCGCCAGCAGTACACGCCTCACTTCCGCCTTACGCTCAGAAGGAACCTCCGGATCATTCAGAACCGGTTTGGTCAGCTCTACATACCAGTCACAGTATTCATTCCAGATGAAGTCATACATTGCCTGTGCTGCCAGATCGAGTCGATAGCCTGCAAATGCCTGATGCACACTGGCTTCTGCTTTTTGCAGCCGGCTCATGATCCACTGTTCAGGCAGTTCCCATAAGTCAGGACGTGCCGTCTGGCCAATCGGCTGCTCTTCGCAGTTCATCATGACGAAACGGGTGGCATTCCAGATTTTGTTACAGAAATTACGATAGCCTTCAACCCGCTTCATATCAAACTTGATATCACGACCGGTATTGGCCAATGCACAGAAGGTAAAGCGGACTGCATCGGTACCATAGGCCTGGATGCCTTCCGGGAACTCTTTCCGGGTCGATTTTTCAATTTTCGCTGCCTGTTTCGGATTCATTAAACCGGTGGTGCGTTTTTGAACCAGGGTTTCCATATCCACACCGTCAATCAGATCCAGCGGATCCAGTACGTTGCCCTTGGACTTGGACATTTTCTGGCCTTCACCATCCCGGACCAGGCCATGAACATAGACAGTTCTGAACGGAACCTGAGATGTGCCGTCTTCATTTTTCATGAAGTGCAGGGTCATCATGATCATCCGGGCAACCCAGAAAAAGATGATGTCAAAACCGGTCACCAGGACATCGGTCGGGTGGAAGGTGTTCAGGAAATAATTTTCCTGATCCTTTGCCTCATCACCGGTCCAGCCGAGGGTGGAGAAAGTCCACAGTGCAGAAGAGAACCAGGTATCCAGCACATCTTCGTCCTGTTTTAATTCAACAGCAGCATCCAGTTTATTGTCTTTACGGACTTCTGCTTCGTTACGGCCGACATAGATATTGCCATCTGCATCATACCAGGCGGGAATGCGGTGCCCCCACCATAACTGACGTGAAATACACCAGTCCTGAATGTTGTTCATCCAGGCCATATACATATTGCTGTACTGTTCAGGTACAAATTTGATGTCGCCATTCTTAACCGCTTTAATGGCAGGCTCTGCAAGTGGCGCAATTCTGACATACCATTGATCTGTCAGTAATGGTTCAACGATAACACCGGAACGATCACCACGAGGTGGTTTAAGTGTATAGGGTTGAATCTGATCGAGCCAGCCTTCAGCTTCAGCTTGTTCGACTAATTTTTTACGTGCAGCAAAACGCTCTAAACCAATATATTCTGCCGGTGCAGGAATGACCCTGGAAATCGCTTCACCCGCTCTGGCAATGTATTCAAACTCAGCCAGGATTTCAGCATTTTTGTTAAAAATGTTGATAATGGCGAGCCCACAGCGTTTACCCACTTCATAGTCATTGAAGTCGTGTGCAGGTGTGATTTTTACACAGCCGGTACCAAATTCTTTATCAACATACTCATCCTGAACAATTGCCACAGTACGACCGGTCACTGGCAGGATAATATTTTTACCTGTAAGGTGTGCATAACGTTCGTCATCAGGGGCAACAGCAACAGCAGTATCACCGAGCAATGTTTCAGGACGTGTGGTTGCAACGACGATGTAATCCTTACCATCGTGAGTACGAAGTGACTTATCTTCAAAGAAATATTTAAAGTGCCACAATGAACCTTGTTCTTCCTTATCTGATTCGACTTCAAGGTCTGACAGGGCAGTCTGCAGTTTTGGATCCCAGTTGACCAGGCGTTTACCGCGGTAAATCAGACCGTCCTGATGCAGACGGACAAAAACTTCCTTTACGGCAGTAGACAGACCTTCATCCATGGTGAAGCGTTCACGTGACCAGTCTACAGATGAACCAAGACGACGGATCTGACGGGTAATGGCGCCACCGGATTGCTCCTTCCATTCCCAGATTTTTTCAATAAATTTTTCACGGCCCAGGTCATGCCGGTTGATATGCTGTGCCGCCAGCTGACGTTCAACCACCATCTGAGTGGCAATACCGGCATGGTCGGTGCCAGGTTGCCACAGGGTGTTTTTACCCATCATACGGTTAAAGCGGGTCAGAGCATCCATAATGGCATTGTTAAACCCATGACCCATATGCAGACTGCCTGTGACATTGGGCGGTGGAATCATGATACAGAAGGCATCACCGTGCCCGGATGGCTTGAAATAGCCATTATTTTCCCAGATGCTGTACCATTTTTTTTCGATCTCAGCCGGGTCATAGGTAGTTGCAATATTTTGTGCCGAATCAGCCATAGTAAAACAGACCAGAGGTGTATAAAAAATTGCATCCATTGTAGCAAAAAAATGCTGTGATGAGCGCTGTTGGGCAAATGCTTTCCTCGGGGAATTCATACACAATGCACAAATGGACAGGGCATTTCAGACGCCGACACAAAAACAGCAGCGGGAATTGCCGATTTTTCAGAACATAGCACAAAGCTCAGGACGAAATCATGACACAAACCATTATACTCAGACTTAAACCGGATACGTATCAGCGTTTTCAGGACATTCACAGCAGACTGAATGCAAATGAGAAAACAGCACTGGCAAAACCACTGGGTGAAAATCTGGCGGATATTGCCTGTGAGGTGATTGATCAGGTTTTTGGTTCGCTGGCAAAAATGTCCGGCGCCGGTGACCGGGAGTCTGAAAAAATACTGAAACAGATCTCGGAAACCTTACACAAATATATGCCCTGGTCAGTTTCTTTCTTTGGTAATGAGCGTTTAACACCGATGGTGAATTATCTGGAAAAACTGACGTATCAGAAAGATGGTCAGCAGTATTTGACCTACCAGGTGGAACAGGCCGTAATTGATGAGCTGATGGATTGTGTCAGGCATCTGAAACAGGATGATAACAGTTATGTTGCACCGACGCTGAAAATATTTACCCAGGTGGTGGATCAGGGGGTGACCAGTCTGATCCGGGAACCGAAAAAAATGCTGAAATTTAACCTGGTGGTGGATAAAACCCTGAATGGTGTGATCAATGTCACAACAAAGCTGGGATATAAGCGTTTTGATCAGTTGGGAACTGTATATGATGCACAGACAATGAGTAGTTTTTTTAATCATTTTCTTGATTTTCTGGACAATGCACCTAAAAATACGACTTAACCATCGGCTCTAAAAAATGCAGGAATGAACAAATGGCAAAACAGGATCGTCTGGAAAATAAAGTGGTCTGGATCACAGGCGCGTCTTCCGGTATTGGAAAAGCGATTGCTGTCGAATGTGCTGCGCGTGGCGCTGAAGTGATTTTAATGGCACGCCGTTTTGAAGAACTGGAAAATGTACGTGCCAGCCTGGCAAATCCCGAGCGTCATCTGTCTATTAGTGCTGATATTACCGATGAATCTCAGGTGCGTCATGCCTATGAGCAGATACTGGAAAAGAAAGGTCGCATTGACTGGTTGCTGAATAACGCCGGGCTGAGCCAGCGTGCCTTAATCTCAGAAACCACCATGCAGACTGAAAGAGCGATTATGGAAATCGATTACTTTTCACAGGTGTTTTTAACCAAGCTGGTATTACCGACATTCCTGAAACAGAAATCAGGCCGTATTGCCTATGTTTCAAGTGTGGCCGGTCTGTTGGGAACACAGTACCGTGCGTCCTATTCGGCAGCAAAATCTGCAATTCATATGTGGGCCAACAGTCTGAGGGCAGAAGTGGCGGATGAGGGTATTGGCGTTTCAGTAATCTTCCCGGGTTTTATCAAAACCAATGTGTCTGTCAATGCCCTGAATGGAGAGGGTAAGGCACAGGGGTATGACAATGAAGCAACAGCCAATGGTCTGGAGGCCGAGGATTTTGCCAGACAGTCGGTTAAAGCTTTGATGAAGGGCAAGGAATATATTGTAATTGGTGGCAGCAAGGAAAAAATGGGCGTGATTATTTCGCGTCTTTCACCATCCATGCTGTATGGCGTTATTCGTAAGACGAAGGTGAAATAGCCGCCGCAATGGATCTTCCAGTCTGAATCTGTTGCCGTCAAAAAGTAGATTACTGGAAGGCTGTTTGCTGAAATATTTTCATGTTTTTCCCTGACCCGGCCGATGCCGGGTTTTGTTTTACTGAATTTCTCTATCACCCTGGATTCAGATCACACATTTCAGGTCATCATGTCATGTATAGTCAACCTGTCAAAACACTCATACACATGAATACAATTTTTTTTGATTCATATTTTTAATTAAATCAATTGTATGAGAATGAGTTATTTGATTATAAAAAAGCTTTTATTGCCACATTTTGTTTTGAAAGTTTGAATCAAATTACATGTATGAATAATGAGGTGGTTTGACTATAGTGTGGCAGTCCATTGTTCAGGTCATAAAAAAGCCCACCGAAGTGAGCTTTGATGAACCACAGATCAATACTAATTTGCCGACGTATTGCCGTTTCTTAACTCTGCTGTGGAAGGTTGCCGAACCACCTGATCAGCAGTATTGGCTTTAATACCGCCCCCCAGGGTTTTATACAGTTCCACCTGATTATTCAGGTCTGCCTGTTCAAGTAACAGCAGGCCCTGTTCAGCTGAATAGGAAGAACGCTGTGCATCCAGTACTGTCAGGAAGTTGTCAATACCGGCACGGAAACGGGCATTGGACAATTTATAGGTAGTATTGGTTGCATCGACTAAATTACGTTGTGCTTGCAGACGGTCACCGATATTGTGGCGGGTTGCCAGGGCATCATTGACTTCACGGAAAGCAGACTGAATGGATTTTTCATAATCAGATAAGGCAATTTGCCGATCCGTTTCAGAAATTTTCACATTTGCCCTGCGGGTTCCCCAGTCCCAGATCGGCAGATCCAGACTTGGACCGACCGACCACAGGAAGGCGCCGGATTTGAATAAATCACTGAGCTCAGTAGAGGCATAGCCGGCTGAACCGGTCAGACTGATGGTGGGGAACATGCGTGCTTTGGCAGCACCCACATTTGCACCGGCTGCTGAAAGCTGATATTCAGAAGAACGTACATCCGGCCGGTTGTTCAGCAGATCGCTGGGTAAGCCGGCAGCCAGTGCTGTGGTACTGGTAATGCTTGTCACACGCTGAGCAGGCAGCAGATCATCCGGAATGCTTTGTCCGACCAACAGTACCAGCAGGTTTCTGGCTTGCTCAATCTGAGTTTTATAGTTGGCAACATCATTGCGGGCAGTTTCGACAGAAATCTGTGCCTGACGAACAGGTACTTCACTGTCGATACCGACATCGAAACGTTTTTTGTTGAGCGTATAAGATTCAAGCTGTGCTTTCAGGGTCTGATCAGCAAGTTTCAGATTGGCATTGGCAAATGAATAGCTCAACCAGGCCTGAGCAACCTGACCGATCAGTGAAATCTGAGTCGCATCACGGGCACTTGCAGTGGCCAGGTAATTATCCAGTGCATTGTCCTTCAGACTGCGGACCCGCCCCCAGAAATCCAGCTCATAGGCTGTAACACCCAATCCCACCTGATAAGTCGAGTAGGGGTTATTCGGATCACGGGTTGGCGTCACCTGACGCAGTGCCTCTCCGGAGGCCCCAATGGTCGGCAGTTGATTATTTTTAGTAATCTGATATTGCTGCTGTGCGCGCTGGATATTCAGGGTTGCAGTACGCAAATCACGGTTATTGGCTAAGGAAAGATCAATGACCTTAAGTAAACGCGGATCTGAGAAAAAGTCTTTATAACCTTGTTCTGCAATTGAAGTACCGGAAGCGCTGCCAGAATAACCTTCTGGAATGCCTGCCTGAGCTACGGGTTCTGGGCCACGCATGCTCTGACATGCTGTCAGAGCAAGCGCAAGTGCCGATACCGCAATGCTACGACCTGGAATAGACCATATATTATGCATCACGATGATTGCTCCTGATGATTAGTTTGCTTGGGTTTGTACTTAAAGATACTACGGATCCATACGAAGAATACAGGAATAAAGAAGATACCTAAAAGTGTGGAACTGAGTACACCACCGAGTACACCATAACCGACCGAGTGCTGACTTCCTGCGCCTGCACCGTTTGCCAGGGCAAGTGGAAGTACACCGAAGCCAAAGGCAAGCGTGGTCATGATGATGGGACGTAAACGCATTCTTGCAGCATGCAGGGTTGCTTCAAACAGGTCCTCACCTTTTTCCTGGAGTTCTTTGGCAAACTCCACAATCAGAATCGCATTTTTTGCAGAAAGACCAATAACAGCAACAATTGCGACCTGAAAGTAAATGTTGAAGGAAAGGTTTGGGTCGCCTTTAATGGTCATGCCCAGCCAGGTTAAAGTAAATGCACCGACAACACCCAATGGTACCACCAGCAATACAGACACTGGAATGGACCAACTTTCATATAATGCTGCAAGGCACAGGAATACAATCAAAAGCGAAAGAATCAGCAGTGGAAGCGTCTGGCTGCCGGAATCACGTTCTTCCAGTGAAAGCCCCGTCCATTCATAGTCAAAGCCAGGCATGCCCATGGATGGTAACTTATTGATGATTTCCTCCATGGCCGCCATTGCATCACCGGAACTGACGCCCGGTGCAGGGGTACCCTGAATGTTGACCGAAGAAATACCATTATAACGTTCCAGGCGTGGTGAGCCATAGCTCCATTCACCGGTTGTAAAGGCCGAGAACGGAACCATGGTGCCCTGGTTATTACGTACATACCACTTATTCATGTCTTCCGGCATCATCCGGGAGTCAGCCTCACCCTGGACGTAAACCCTTTTCACACGGCCGCGGTCAACAAAGTCATTGATATAGGAACTACCCCATGCAATACCCATGGTGGAGTTAATATCTGCAATGCTGACACCCATTGCACCGGCCTGAGCGTTATCCACCGTAATTTGATATTGCGATGTATCTTCCTGACCATTCGGACGTACCGAGGTCAGGCGTTTGTCCTGAGCAGCCATGCCTAAAATTGCATTACGCGCAGCCATCAGTTTTTCATGTCCCTGACCGGAGACATCCCTCAATTGCAGGTCAAAACCGGACATGACACCCAGCTCCGGCATGGCCGGTAACTGCAGTGGCAGGACGTAGGATGCATCCTTAATCATGTTCAGTGCCATACCGCGCTGAATGACTGCACCGATCTGTTGTTCCGGTGTGGTCCGTTCACTCCAGTCCTTCAGCCTGACAAATGCCAGACCTGCGTTCTGACCGATACCGGTAAAAGAGAACCCGGCAACAGTAAAGATGGAGCGGACCGATTCCTTCTCTTTATTCATGAAGTAATCGGTCATGGTGTCCAGGGTTTTTCCGGTGCGGTCCAGGGTTGCATTCGGTGGCAACTGAACCAGGGTCATGACCACACCCTGATCTTCTTCCGGCAGGAATGAAGTCGGCATGACCTTATACAGAACGGCCAGCACGACAATAACAGCGATGTAGATCACACCGGAAAATATTTTGTGGTGGGTCATACGGTTGACGCCGTTTTTATATTTTTCCGCTATGTTCTCAAAGCTGTTGTTAAACCAGCGGAAAAAACGCGCAAAGATATTATTACTCTTTGCCTTGTTCGGATCATGCTGTCTCAATATGGTAGTACACAGTGCCGGTGTGAATGTCAGCGCAACAATGAGTGACAGGACCATTGCCGTAACCAGGGTAATGGAGAACTGACGGTAAATCACCCCGGTGGTTCCTCCGAAGAAGGCCATGGGAACAAATACCGCACTCAGTACACTGGTAATACCGACCAATGCGCCTGAAATCTGTTTCATGGAAACTTCAGTGGCCGTCACCGGATCCAGATGTTCTTCCTGCATGACCCGCTCAACGTTTTCGACCACAACAATGGCATCATCCACCAGTAGACCAATGGCAAGCACCATTGCGAACATGGTCAGCGTGTTAATGGAGAAACCGAAAACGTTAATGACTGCAAATGTTCCCAGTACCACGACCGGGACTGCAAGCGTTGGAATAATGGTTGCACGCCAGTTCTGCAGGAACAGGAACATGACAATAAACACCAATACAATCGCTTCAATCAGGGTATGAATCACACTTTCAATGGAAAGACGAATGAACGGTGTGGTGTCATATGCAAGGGTATCTGCCATGCCTGACGGATAGTTCTTGCGTAATTCGACCAGTCGTTCTTCCACGGCTTTGGCAGTGTCCAGCGCATTGGCACCGGTTGCAGGTTTAATGGCGACACCACCTGCCGGTTTGCCATTGAATTTGGAATCAAACTGATAAACCTCAGAACCCAGTTCAACCCGTGCCACATCAGAAATGCGGACCTGTGCCCCGGATGGTGTGTTTTTCAGGAAAATGTTTTTAAACTGTTCAGGGGTTTGCAACATACTCTGTGCATTAACCGTTGCGTTCAGAACCTGCCCCTCAACTGAAGGTGCTCCACCCAGCTGACCGACGGCAACCTGAGCATTCTGTGCACGGATTGCATTGGCCACATCATTTGGTGTGACCTGAAGACTGTTCAGTTTTGCAGGGTCCAGCCAGATGCGCATGGCATAGGAAGAACCAAATACCTGAATTTCACCCACACCGGTAACCCGGCTGAGTGGTTCTGAAATGTTGGAGTTTACATAGTCTTTAATGTCATTTGCAGACATACTGCTATCCGGCGAGTAAAAAGCAAGTACCTGAAGGAAGCTTGCTCCGGACTTGGTGACTTTTACACCCTGACGCTGGACATCCTGCGGTAACAGGGGGGTTGCAGACTGGAGTTTGTTCTGAACCTGTACCTGAGCGATATCCGGGTCAATACCCTGTTCAAATCTCAGTTCGATGGTTGCCTGACCGTTACTTGCACTGTTTGATGTAATATAGCGCAAGCCGTCCAGACCATTCATCTGTTGTTCAACAATCTGTGTGACTGTGTTTTCCACTGTCGAGGCAGAGGCTCCCGGGTAAGTTGCCGAGATGGTGACTGTTGGAGGAGCGACTGTCGGATACTGGGAAATAGGCATCTGGGTCAGTGTAATGACACCCGCCAGCATAATCACCAACGCAATCACCCAGGCAAAAATAGGGCGATGAATAAAAAAATGAGCCATTTTATCTACTCCTTATGTGTTTGAAGTAGCTTTTTGTTCAGCTGGTTTTGTTTCTGCCGCTTGCGCTGGCTGGCCGGTATTTCCGGATTTAGCTCCTTCAGCAGCCGGCCCCTGTGGCGGTGCTGCCTGAGGTTGATATGGCTTGGCAACAACCTGCTGTTCAGGTTTCACTTTGGCAATGCCATCCACAATTATTTTTTCGCCGGATTTTAATCCGTCAGTGACAATCCAGTCTTTACCCTGGGTTCCGGAGGTTGTAATTGCACGACTTTCAACCTGCCCCTTGGCATTGACAATCATTGCCGTTGCCTGACCTGTCGGGGTACGGTTGACCGCAGCCTGTGGAATCAGAATCGCATTTGGAATAATACCCTGTACAATCTGTGCATTGGTAAACATACCTGGCAGCAGTAAATGATTCGGGTTGGAGAATACCGCACGCAAGGTGACTGTGCCGGTATCCGGGTTTACGCTGGCATCAGAGAAAGCAAGGTTGCCTTCAATCGGATACTGGCTGCCATCTTCCAGCTTCAGGCGGACTTTGGTGTTGTTACTGCGGTCAATGCTGCCCTGGCTTAATTGCTGACGTAAGCGAAGCAATTCTGCACTGGACTGATTGATATCCACATAAATTGGATCAAGTTGCTGGATGGTGACCAGCGCGCTGGCCTGGTTTGCCGTAACCAATGCACCGGCTGTGACGGAAGAACGGCCTGACTGACCTGAAATCGGTGAGCGGACAGTGGAATAACCGAGATCAATCTGCGCAGTTTTCAGTGTTGCCTGAGAAGCGGCAACATCGGCCTCTGCAAGTTTGACCTGTGCGACCAGATCGTCATATTCCTGTTTGGATACGGCATTGATGCCGATCAGCTGACGATAGCGATCCGTCTTTACCCGAAGGGCATTTAAGTTGGCTTGCTGACGGACCAGTGCAGCTTTGGCACTGTCCATGCTGGCGCGGTTTGTACTTGGATCAATTTCGTACAAAGGCTGACCTTCACGCACGAAGCTTCCTTCAGTAAACAGACGTTTCAGGATCACACCATTGGTCTGAGGACGCACTTCAGAAATCTGATAGGCCGAAGTCCTGCCGGAAAGTTCAACGGATTGTTCAACGCTTTGTGGCTGAGCAACAATGACACCAACTTCTGGCGGCGGCATTTTTTGAGCATCAGCACCTTGCGGGGCTTCATTGGTATTTTTGCTGCAACCCACAAGTGCAATACTTGTTGCTAAAGCACAAGCAGTAAGGGCAGGGGCCCAGAGCTTTGCCGACATCATTATTTCACCTCGTTTAGATTTTTATCTAAAAATAATTTATCAGTACTCAGAAAGTGTGGAAACACCACTGTGAGTATAGTTATCCAGATCAGACCAATACTCCATCCTGCCAGTACATCCGTAGGGAAATGCACGCCAAGATAAACTCTTGATACCCCCATGACCAACCACCACAGACCAGCAATACAGCCAATTATCTTAATCCGGGAATGTTTATAAAATAAGAACAGTAAATATGCCGTGACCACTGCATAAATACTGTGTGCACTTGGGAATGATGCACCATGGGTCTCCACCATCTGATAAACAGCATCAGGACGGGGACGGTTGACCAGATATTTCAGTATCCAGCCGATTGCTGAACTCCCCAGAATACCAAGACCAGCAAATACAATGCCTGTATACTTCTTTAAGTGAATCTGTTGCAGGCACCATATTCCATATATCAGCAATATAGAGGGCAAACCGCCAATATGGGACAGAGCAATGGCAATTCCATCAGAAAATGTGGAACGATGCTGGCTCATCCAGATTACAGCTGACGCATCTAATTTCTGTATATAGGGAATATTCAGTCCAATACTGCTTATACTTAATCCAATACAGCCAATTACAAGTATCAAGTAAGGCATAAGTTAACCTTGATTATATTAATCCGGTATCCGGGATTAATGATGTGTTAAAGTGTACTAGTCAGTACACTTTTTTTCAAGTGAGCAATATTGAATAATTGATACTAAATTCTTTTCTCAAAATTTTTAATAGTTTGCACAAAATAATAACAAAATGACTAATGGCTGTTTTTCTGATTTGCTGTATCGTCTTCTTCCATTTGCAGGGTTTGCGCAGGGGGCCAGAAAAAGTCGGCTGGCCGGGTAAAAAAATGAGTAAATACAAGTTTTGCCAATGGTTTCCATTGGGCAAAACGAACCTGTCTTGCGCGCAGTGCGACAATAATCGTCAGTGAAAAACTGACAAAAAGGTTGGTCAGGCCAATCAGGATCACCCCCAGGAATGAGACAATAATCAGGCCAATTTCAGGACTGCCATTAATGGTCATCAGCCCCTGAATAAAGTTTGCAGATGCAAAGGCAATATGGCGGATATCAAGTGGCAATCCCAGAATAAAACCGATGGTTCCCATACTGCCGAGCATGATCCCGAACAGAAAGTTACCGGCAAGTGCACCCAGATTGCGTTCAATATAGTCTGCAAATTTATTCAGTTTCTGCTGCCCCAGCATCTGTTTCAGGCGGGAATGTTCCTTCAGACGTGGTCCGACTTTGCGGTACACTGCCATATTGTCAAAATAACCGGCCACCAGGCCTGACAAAAACAGACAGACTCCGGCAATTGCCGCATGCAGGACAGCCAGTGAGGTAAACGGGTTCAGGCTGTGCAGCAGACTTGTTGCCTTGGCATGCGTCAGTAAGGGTTCGTGCATCATGGCCTGCCACAGAAAAGTGATCAGGGCTGCTGTTGGAATGGCAATGGAGATATTTCCCAGTATGGCAACAAACTGGGTGCGGATGATATTGATGATCAGTGCTGCAAGTTCAGCAATCTGAGCCGTTTTGGAGCCTTTTCTGTGCTGGACTGTTGCTGCCAGTGCGGCAGCAGTCATTGCCGGCTGTTTGGTGGCAACCGTAAAGTGCAATACATGAATCAGCATAAAACCGAGTGAGTAATTCATGCTGTAGATGAAGGCATGCATGAGGGGCGCCAGCGCCAGTCGGGTTGCCAGAATCTTAATGGTGGCCATGATGGCAATAATGACGCCTGCACCGGCAGCCGCCTTATACATGCCCAGGAAGCCCTTTTTGTCAGTGCTGACATAATGCTCGCCGGTTTTGCTGGCATTTTCAGTAACCTGTAGTGAAATCAGTTCGCTGTTGGTTCTGAGTAAATCACGGACACTGGTTTCACTGTAATGCGCCTGAACAAAATCGGTCAGCAGTTCGCCACAAGCCAGATAAAGCGCTTTGTCATCTTCCACAATCAGGCTGAGCAGCAGTTCTATCCGATCCAGGCACTGTTCCAGCAGGGACAGCAGATAAGTCAGACTCAGGCTGACGCCAATGCGTTTGGTGGACCGCCTGATTTTAAGAACAACATCCCGGCATTGTTCAACCATGACCAGCGCCTGATCTGCATCAGGCGGAGCGATGACTGCAATATCATCTGTGCTGCGATGCTGCTTTTTATAGGTCTCAATGAACTCAATAATTTCCCGGTTCTGTACCAGAAAAGGGGATTCATATTCGGTCAGTTCAGGCTGTGCGTTAATAAATTCCGGGTATAGACCAATACCGCTGATCCGATAGGACAGGATGGTAATGGCCTTGATGATTTCTTTCTTGATGCCAAGCCTGGCGGAGTTATGACTGTGCCCCTGATTCAGTAATTGAAATAACTGAATCCAGCAGCTATTTTCAACGTTTTCCAGCCAGTATTTGTCACTGCGCTGATGAAATACCTTGCCGACCAGGTCCCTTAAGTCCGTTTCATCTTTCAGCAGTGGCAGAAAATGCGCACCGAGGCGCTGACTCAGCTGGTTCCAGAAACCATCCAGCGAGAGAATGCCACTGTCTGCATACAGGCTGGTTTGTTTGTGGTGGTTGATCAGTTTGAGCAGATAACCCTGAAAATTGATGGCAGCGGTGGGCGTACGTAATAAGCTCTGAATCAGGGCCTGTAGTTTTTTCTGAATTTCTGCAGTGTTGTCAGGGCTTTTCGGTCTTATTCTGTTGACCAGTTCAATGAGGATGTTTTCATCAGGCGTCACTTGCTGATGGACAAGCTGTGCCTGCATTTGCTGGAAGAGATCGTTAAAATTTATATGCATAAGCCAGGTTGTGTTCAGATTTATTGGATGCGGTGTAAGGCAAACTGGGTCAGATTATACAGTGCCTGCCGGTATTGGCTTTCAGGGAGTTGATTCAGGGCTGCCACTGCTGACGCTGTTTCCTCATGAGCCCTTTTTCGACAGTAATCCAGCGCACCTGAACTGTGAACAATGTCAATGACACGGTCAAGCTGTTCGGTACCGCCCGTTGCAATACTGTGGCGGATCAGCTGGTGTGCTTCGCCGGTGGTATTCTGTAATGCTGAGATTAAAGGTAAAGTGGGTTTGCCTTCCATTAAATCATCACCAATATTTTTACCTAATGTTTCAGCGTCGGAAGTGTAGTCTAAAATATCATCAATAATCTGAAAAGCATTACCAAAATGACCGGCAAACAGACGTAAGGGGCCACGGTATGCCGGTTTCCCTGCAAGAATGGCGGCACCTTCCGTCGCCAGTTCAAATAAGCGGGATGTTTTCCCGTGAATAATACTTAAATAAGTGGTTTCATCTGTTTCAGGCTGATGCTGTGCCTGAAGCTGCAGTACTTCGCCTTCTGCAATTTCGCAGGTGCCGGTTGAAAAATCCTTGAGCAATACCATGTCGTTTAAATCAACCAGCAAGTCAAAAGCACGTGAAATCAGGAAATCACCGACCAGTACGGCCGTCTGGTTGTTCCAGGTGGCGTTTGCAGTCGGTCGGCCACGGCGTAGCCCCGATTCATCCACCACATCATCATGCACCAGCGTTGCAGTATGCAGCATTTCGATAATGGCCGCCAGTTGCCTGGCCCGACTCAAGTCTGTTTCACCACAGGCATGGGCAGCAAGCAGGCACATGATTGGACGCATGCGCTTGCCGCCGGCTTCAACCACATGTTTACTGACTGCCATGACCAGCGCGACTTTTGAGCTGATGCCTTCATTGATCAACTGGTCCATTGCAGCAAAGTCTGACGCAACAGGAGCGAGAATATCCTGCTTGAAATCGATGGTCATATGAAGGTATTCCTCTGTGCTGATGTGTTCAGTGGTGCTGACTGATGATGACAATACAACATTGGGTCATGCTGCAAAAGTAAACAGCGATCTTTGAAAACTATAGTGATTTATCATGAATTTGTCCAAAAGACAGATGAACGCTGCATCTGTATCATCATTCAGGGTTACAATAGTAGCGGATTTGTTTTAAAAATCTATTCCATTTTCATATAAAAAACAGCTAAATCATTTACTAATGATCCATTATGTAAGGATCGGTACAAATAATCTGCGGCCAGTGTCATTAATTCATTAAAAATGCTTGTTGTTTAGCCGATTTTCACTTAAAATCCCCGGTCTTGTATAAGCCCCAGTGGCGTTCGTTTTAAGATCGGTATATTCCTTTACCGACACGACGACACGGGTATGTTGGAGTACATTATGTACGCGGTAATCCAGAGCGGTGGTAAACAGCACCGTGTTGTTGAGGGTGAAACCCTTAAAGTTGAACTGCTGAAGGCTGAAACCGGCGCAACACTTACATTTGATGATGTATTAATGGTTGTGAATGGTGACAGTGTTCAAATTGGTGCTCCAGTTGTTGCTGGCGCAAAAGTAACTGCAGAAGTGATTGGTCATGGCCGTCACGACAAAATCCGTATTATTAAAATGCGTCGTCGTAAACACTACCGTAAACAACAGGGTCACCGTCAGTGGTTCACCGAGTTGAAAATTACGGGCATTGCAGGCTAATCACGAGGAGTAAGAGACATGGCTCACAAAAAAGCCGGTGGTTCGACACGAAATGGTCGTGATTCGAATCCTAAAATGCTGGGTGTAAAAATGTATGGTGGCCAGGCTGTTGTTGCCGGTAACATCATTGTCCGTCAGCGTGGTACAGAGTTCCATGCCGGTGCAAATGTTGGTATGGGCCGTGACCATACGTTATTTGCAACTGCTGATGGCGTTGTAAAATTTGAAGTGAAGGGTCAGTTTGGCCGTCGCTACGTTACTGTTGAAACTGCATAAGTTTAAACGGTCGGAAAAAACCCACAGTTGCTGTGGGTTTTTTTATGGCTGAACCATGATAAAAAATCTTCATCATGATGAATGAAAGTCTACATTGTGAATTAATAACAATACAAAAGCGCTTATTTCTTCAATGATTAGCACGAAAAACTGGTTTAAGATGACACATCAGACAAATTGCAATAGCGCAAAACAGAGCAAAGGTGAGGATATGAATATGCTGCGTAAAACGATGCATGCAGTGATGATGGGTGCGGTCATTTCTGTACCGGTTATGAGCTATCCTGTGTTCGCAGCAGCAGCTTCGGAACAACAGGCAACGGCAGCACTGGTCAGACAGCTGAGTGGTATTAAAAGTCTGAGTGCAGATTTTGAACAGACCACAAAAGTGAGTGATGGCAGCAAACCTGCTCAGAAAAAAGGTTTGTCCGCACAGCATATGAACCAGACCTTTAAAGGGGTTATGAAAGTTGCCCGCCCTGGAAAATTCTACTGGGAAACCACCACACCGGCAAAACAGACCATTGTGACCACAGGCAAAACGGTGTGGATTTATGATCCGGATTTACAGCAGGCCGTGCGTCAGCAGCTGGATGAACAGGTTGCAAATACTCCGGCGCTTTTGCTGTCCGGCAATGCAGATCAGATCATGCAGTCCTATCGCATTACCCAGCCGGATGCAGCAAAGACCTATTACACCCTGTATCCGAAGCGGGATGGTGCTTTTCAGAGTCTGACCATCAGTTTTGGGGTCAATAAGGCACCAAGCCTGATGATCCTGCAGGATTCACTGGGGCAGACCACGACCGTGCGGTTTAACAATGTGAAAGTCAACTCTGCCATTGCGGCAGCAACGTTTAATTTTACACCACCCAAAGGCACGGATATTATTGATCAGTAAGCATTGATCAGTAAGCATTGATCAGTAAGTACTGGTCAATCAACAGGGTCAGTTACTGATGGTGCATCAGATATGGCTACAGGCAAAGCCATAGTCCTGTAATCCGGGTATGCCGTCTTGCGGTTTACAGGGAGAAACCGCATTGCCATGCAGGGAAACCGAGCAGGGAATCCAGGTCTGGAACCGGGTTATTTACGAAGGGGGAGCTGGTTATGATGCACTGCAGTGATGGCGACCATCAGGTCATTCATTATATTTCTGATTATAAAATGACGATTCTGGGGCGCTATGTTCCAGATGAATTGGGGCGGACCGTTTTTGAAACCTTCTGGGTCGGCGGGGGCGCTATTACTTCCCATACGCCGGGGCCCGTGGTATTTGTTTCTGCCCTGGATGCTGAAATCATACGTCAGCTGGCTAATCAGGAACTGGCTGCCGATGAGAAAGAATGGTTGTGCTATGATCTGAATCTCCTTGATCTGCCTCAGATGATGACGATGCTGAATGGATTGGTGACATTACATATTTTTGTTGCCTATTTGGCGACACAGCTGAATACACTGGTTACCTCACATGTGGTTTCACCCCGGATGAGCCTGATACCTTTCAGCTTCAGTCGTCCTCCCGGGGGGTTCCCTGAAGATGGCAGTCAGGTCACATTTGAGTTTCATCCCCGTCTGTTCAGTGGCCTGCGTGAGTACTGGAGCGGTATTACCACAGATGACTATGCCGACTCACTGGCGCTCATCAACAATAGGGATACCGAAGAATTGGTTATGCTCGCACAACAGGCCATTCAATCCATTCAGATTTTGCCGATGGAACAGGTAAAGTTTGGATTGATTGACCAATTGGCCGTGTTCTCGTTAACTGCTGGAATATGGCGATTCGGGGAGGATCGTTATGAGCAGCCGCCAGGTGTGAGTTAGGGCAGCCCATTCATTGATCGGATACATTTTTTAAATTTCACTGGATTATCAGGCTTGTATAATGGTCAGATCAGGGAAATGGGGTCTTGAAATAAAATGGCACAAATGAACAAACAATGGTTATGGGCAATTCCGGTCTGTGCAGCGGCGCTGATCATGGGAGGCTGTCAGGAGAAACCGGCAACTCAGTCAGAAAAAAGTCAGACTGAGGCAACCCGGAAAACTGCAACCATTCCGCTGATTCAGGCAAAAGTGGTGCGTATCAACATACCGCAGAAGCAGTTTTGTGATGAACAGGGCTGTACCCAGTATGATTTACAGACCATTCAGACCAATGTGCAATGGATTGATGACTACTTTCTGCAACGCATTAAAAAAGATGTCCCGGATGCATTTATCCGGCAGGAACAGACAAAAAATACAGTTGATACCCAGGCAGGCCTGAATGAGAATTCAATTTTTGTGCGCTTTGTTGCACAACAGTACAATCTGGCCACATTTGCCATACAGTCCTATAACTATGCTGCAGGGGCTGCGCATGGCATGCATCATGAGGAATTTGTGACCTTTGACTTAAGTACTCAGAAACGACTGGCGTTAACGGATCTGTTAAAACCGGGTGTGGAAACCCAGGTTGCAGAAGCTCTGTATGATGAAAATTCAGTCTGGTTGCAGCAGCACAGCATAGAGCGCAGCAAATTACAGTTGAGTGATAACTATTATTATGGTGCAAACGGCATTGTTTTCGTCTATCCGCTGTATGAACTGGCGTCCTACGCAGAAGGCATGAGCGAACTGACTCTGCCTTATATGGTGGCAAAGGACTTAATTAAAACTGAATATCTGCCGGTTTTACCTGAGTACGATACCCCTTGATTTACTGCACAATAGCGCAGCAATGGCTATGATATTGTGCTGAATATCTGCGGCAGTCTGTCCCGGTTACTATATTTTTTGTAATGAAGGGCTTACACTATGTTCAGTTTTTTCTTTCCTGATGACTGGCTATGATTGACCCGAAACTACTCAGAAATAATATTGAAACTGTAAATCTGGCACTGGCAAAACGAGGCATACAGCTGAATGCAGAAGAGTGGGCATCCCTTGAATCCCGCCGTAAGGAAATTCAGTCCAGCACTGAAGCGCTGCAGGCAGAGCGTAATGCGGGTGCAAAACAGGTGGGGCAGATCAAAAAATCAGGCGGTGATGCTTCAGACATCATGGCACGCATGACGGCAATTGCTGATGAAATTAAGGTCGCTGAACAGGCACTGACTGAGCTGCAGGCTGAAATTGAAGCAAAGGCACTGAGCATTCCCAATCTGCCGCATGAATCTGTACCGGAAGGTCGGGATGAAAACGATAATGTTGAAATCCTGAAATGGGGAACACCCCGTCAGTTTGACTTTGAAATTAAGGACCATACCGATCTGGGCGAATGGATGGGAGGACTTGAGTTTGAAACAGCAAGCAAACTGACCGGCTCACGTTTCAGTGTACTGAAAGGACCATTGGCCCGTTTGCAGCGGGCACTGACTCAGTTCATGCTGGACACGCATACCTTAAAGAACGGTTATACAGAAACCTATGTACCCTATCTGGTTAATGCAGATTCGCTGCGTGGAACCGGCCAGCTGCCGAAGTTTGAAGAAGACTTATTTAAGATACAGGGTGAAAAGGAATATTATCTGATTCCGACGGCTGAAGTGCCGGTGACCAACTTTGTGCGTGATGAAATTATTGATGCAGATCGCCTGCCCCTGAAATATACCGCTCATACGCCGTGCTTCCGCAGTGAGGCCGGTTCCTATGGTCGTGATACCCGGGGTCTGATCCGTCAGCATCAGTTTGACAAAGTGGAAATGGTGCAGATTGTCAAAGCTGAAGATGCTATGCAGGCGCTGGAAGAACTGACAGGCCATGCCGAAGGGATTCTCCAGGCACTGGAGCTGCCGTACCGTAAAGTGATTCTCTGTGGTGGTGACCTTGGTTTCAGTGCAGCGAAAACCTATGACCTGGAGGTCTGGGTGCCAAGCCAGAACAACTATCGTGAAATTTCCAGTTGTTCATGGGTGGGCGATTTCCAGGCACGCCGTATGAAAGCCCGCTATCGTATCGATCAGAAAAAAACAGAATTACTGCACACCCTGAATGGTTCCGGCCTTGCCGTCGGACGGACTTTACTGGCGGTGATGGAAAACTACCAGCGTGCCGATGGTTCCATTGAAATTCCGGCCGTATTGCGTCCGTATATGGGGGGTACAGAATTTATCGATTAATCGATAAATGACAGCGTACTGTGCACAAAACTTGCTTAAGATAAAACAAATAGACAATCAGATTTTATGTGATCGAGGTACCCTGTGGATATTTTTCCAGTCTCTTTAAAGTTGCAACAGCAACTTTGTCTGATTGTCGGCGGTGGGCATATTGCCCGTCGTAAAGCCGTGTTACTGGCCAGGGCAGGAGCAGTGATTGATGTACTTGCCCCGGACATAGACCATGATTTACTGGACATTGTCGGGCAGAGCAAGGGGCAGTACTTTGCATCTTCCTTCGATCAGCATCAGCTGACGCTGCGCGGTTATCGGCTGGTGATTGCTGCGACGGATGACCCTGCTGTGAACCGTGCCGTTTTTGACGCATGTGAAGCGGAAAATGTGCTGGTCAACAGTGTTGATGATCCACCGCACTGTCGTTTTATGGTTCCTGCAATCATTGACCGGTCACCATTGGTGGTTTCCATTGCGACCAATGGTGCATCGCCGGTTTTGTCACGGCAGCTCAGAACCCAGCTGGAAGCAGCCATTCCACAGGGTATGGGCAGACTGGCTGAGTTTTCAGGAAAATGGCGGCCCACAGTGAAGGAAAAAATCATCAGCCCGGATGAGCGCCGTATTTTCTGGGAAGAGCTGTATGCAGGTCCGCTGAAGGAACAGGTTTTCAATGACAATCTGGCCGAGGCTGACCGGCTGATTCAGCAGGCACTGACTGAATGGCATACGCCGTCAGGTGAAGTCTATCTGGTGGGTGCAGGTCCGGGAGACCCTGAGCTTCTGACACTGAAAGCATTGCGTTTAATGCAGCAGGCGGATGTCATTATTTATGATCGACTGGTGTCTCAGCCCATTCTGGATCTGTGCCGCCGTGATGCAGAGAAAATTTATGTAGGGAAAGCCCGTTCCAGTCACAGTGTTCCGCAGGATGGTATTAATGCGTTATTGGTGCATTATGCCGCACAGGGCAAACGGGTGTGTCGCTTAAAGGGCGGAGATCCGTTTATTTTTGGGCGTGGCGGTGAAGAAATTCAGGAATTATTTGCTGCGGGGATCACCTTTCAGGTTGTTCCTGGAATTACAGCTGCTTCCGGTTGTTCGGCTTATGCCGGGATCCCGCTGACACATCGTGATTATGCCCAAAGTGTCAGGTTTCTGACTGGACATTTAAAGGAAGGTTCTCCTGAACTGCCCTGGCATGAACTGGTGTATGAAAACCAGACGCTGGTCCTGTATATGGGATTGGTCGGGTTGGAAACAATCTGTGAGCAGCTGATTGCACACGGTCAGCGTTCAAGTATGCCGGTCGCCCTGGTGTCAAAAGGCACAACACCTGAGCAGAAAGTGGTGGTTGGGACTCTGGCAGATATTGCGTCAAAGGTCTCTGAACATCAGATTCAGGCGCCGACTCTGACCATTATTGGTGAAGTGGTCAGCCTGCGTGAACAATTGCAATGGCAGTAAAATGGCCACTCATTGAGTTTTTATTGAAAGATTAAGTTGAGAACTGCCGTGATTCATGTGGTACTGTTTGAGCCTGAAATTCCCAGTAATACTGGAAATATCATACGTCTGTGTGCAAATACCGGGGCTCAGTTGCATTTAATCAGACCACTGGGTTTTGAGCTGGATGACAAAAAACTGAAACGTGCCGGGCTGGATTATCATGAATGGGCACGGATGCAGCTCTGGGATAACCTGCAGGCCTGTCTGGATTTCCTGAAGACGCAGGGCATAGACCGTGATGCGGTTTATCCGCTGACCACCAAAGGTACTGAAACGCCGCATACTTCAGACTTAAACCGTCCTGTGGCTTTGCTGATGGGACCTGAAACCCGTGGGTTGCCTGAGCAAATACGTCGTTTATTCCCGGAGAAACAGTGGATTCGGCTGCCCATGGCAGCAACATCACGCAGTCTGAATCTGTCCAATGCCACTGCGGTGATTGTATATGAAGCCTGGCGTCAGCAGGACTTTAAACCATTATAAAATATGGGTGAAGTGTAAATTCATCATGCGCGGAAACAGGGACTTCTGAATCATACAGCTGATCTATGAGCAGACCGTGTCAGTCGTGATCGGATGGGCTTGTATTGCATCATAATGCTGCTGTGCTTTCTGCACTTTCTGCATATTGCTTTCCGCCCATAACCTGAACTGAAAGGCAGCCTGGCCCAGCTCACTCCCCAGCAGAGTAAGTGAATATTCAATACGGATGGGGCGGGTATCCAGCATTTTTCTGATGATAAAACCATTACGCTCCAGCATTTTCAGCTTCTGTGAAAGCACTTTGGGAGAAATACCGCTAATGTGCTTTTTCAGCGAGTTAAAGTGTTGTGGTTCACTTTTCAGTGTGTCCAGTATAAATAATATCCACTTATCTGCCATATTTTCAAAAAATAACCGTGAAGGGCAGTCTGGGTGGTAAGCGTTAAAATTCAAAGGTTTATTCATAGGTCTGACGCTGAATTACAGATTTTCCCGATTTTAGCATTATAGTTACCCGCAGGTAACTCATTGACAGTTAGTTTCTAAAATATATTATTAAATCTGCATTTAATCCAGTCATCAAGGAAATTTTATATGTCGAATATCGCAGTGGTCTATTTTTCAGGTTACGGTCATACCAAAGTGGTTGCAGAAACTTTTGCCGGTGAAATCCAGGCGACACTGATTGAAATCAATCAGGATGGTGAGATCAATGAGCAGGACTGGCAGGCACTGAACAGCGCCAGCGGAATCGTATTCGGTGCGCCAACTTACATGGGCGGTGTGCCTTGGCAATTTAAAAAATTTGCCGATGCATCATCCAAAATCTGGTTTACACATGGGTGGAAAGATAAAGTCTTTGCAGGATTTACCAACAGTGCCAGTCTGAATGGCGATAAGCAAGTGACGTTAATTTCGTTACAGACCCTGGCAGCACAGCATGGCGGTATCTGGGTCAGCCTGGGGTTATTACCGGCCAATACTAAAGCTGCTACACGCAATGATATTAACAGCCTGGGGGGATCAGTCGGTTTGCTGGTTCAGTCACCATCTGATGCAGGTGTTGATGAAATTCCGGCCGGTGACCTGGAAACAACGAAACTGTATGCCAAACGTGTGCAGTCCATTGTGGACAAATTTTCTGCATAAATAAGAAGTCAGAAGATAAGAAAGGCGCTCTGGGCGCCTTTCTTATTTGAGTCTGAATGGTGGTTCAGTTGCAATGACGCATTTTATTCATGCTCATTATGCTGTGGTGCCGGGTAGCGGAAGCCCCTGGTTTTATAGGCCAGGTAACCGACACCGATTGCTGCCCAGATCAGACCGGTTTTTAATGCGGACTGATCAATTTCAAGCCACATGAGGAACACACTGGCAAAACCAAGCAATGGAATCACCATATAGTTGATGATATCCCTGAGTGATTTATTGCGGCCATCACGTAGCGCATAACGTGAAATCACCGAAAAATTCACGAAACTGAATGCCGTTAATGCACCGAAGCTGATCAGATTGGCAATGTGTTCAAAATCAAAGAATCCGGCAGTCAGGGCAACTGCACCTACAATCAGAATATTATAGACCGGTGTACATAGCTTAGGGCTGATATGGCCAAAAACCTTCTTATTGATGACCCCATCACGGCCCATGACATACATCAGACGTGATACGCCGGCATGGGCGGAGATCCCGGAGGCCATGACCGTGACAATGGCAAAATAAAGAATGACGGTCTGGAAGGTGATGCCGCCGATCGCCAGTAATATTTCGGGCTGAGTCTCATCAATCTTGCTGAAATAACTGGCCGGATCGCCCGGGAAATAAATCTGCATGAAATAGGTGCTGATAATAAAGATAATGCCGGCAATTAAAGCGGTCAGGAATATTGCACGTGGCAGTACTTTTTCAGCATCCCGGGTTTCTTCTGCAAGAGAAGACAGCGCATCAAAACCGGTAAAGGAGAAACATAGAATGGTTGCTCCGGTCACCAGCGCACCGACCGAGGTCATTTCATTCCAGAAGGGTTCCATACTCCACAGCTGGTACTTTGCCTGGTCCAGGCTGCCATCTGCATTCAGGCCCTGGGTCAGCAGTAAGTAGACTTTATAGCTGAAATAGAAAATGACGCCAATCTGTATAAAGACAATGGTGCTGTTGAAGCGTGCAACAAAACGGGCACCAAACAGATTCACAATGGTCATGATCAGCGTTAAGCTGATGATCCAGATCCAGTTGTTGACGTCCGGGAATAAGGCCCGAAGGTAAATATCAGCCAGAATGATATTGACCAGCGGGGAGAGTAAATAATCCAGCCATGAAGACCAGCCCACCATAAAACCGACATTGGGATGAATTGATTTCTGCGCATAGGTATAGGCAGAGCCGGCTGAAGGGTAACGTTTAATCATGTGTCCATAACTGATGGACGTTAAAAGAATGGCAATCAGCGCAAAGATATAGGATGTCGGTACATGAGAATGACTGTCCTGAGAAACCAGTCCAAATGTATCAAATACCGTCATGGGCTGAATATAAGCCAGACCAATAATGATAATGTGCCACAGCACAAGATTTTTTTGCAGTTTAGCCGCAGGTTGAGTCCCGGAATGTGTGGTCAACGGCGTTATCCTCATAATCGTTGATCAAGGATCAGCTGGATCTTTCAGGATCGTTTGAGACCAACGATCCCCCCTGTTGTGATAAAACAAAGTGCGTCAATCTACCCCAGATGATGCTTTTTGTCAGTAACTTCGTTTATTTTTTTAGCAGAATCCATGCCATTTTATTCAAATATCCCTGTCCGGATTCTGCAGAATGCTTTTGCGATATGGCGCTGCATCAGTCTGTAACATAAAAGCCCGATGTTTATAAAACACCAGGCTGGTTAAGACGGATTATCCTGACTGATTTTCTGAACAATTACCAGGCTTTTTCCAGGATTGTTTTTAAATCATTGAGCGTGGCTTCTTTGGGGTTATAAATGATTGAGCCATCATTCAGTGCTTTTTCTGCAACCTCATCCAGTTGCTGCCTGGACACTTTAGCTGTTTCGCTTAAGCTGCGCGGCAGTCCGGTTAAGTTGTATAAATGGTCACGAATGTTGTACAGCGTTGCAATCATCTTTTCAGCACGCTGGTTGACCGGTGTTTGTGCATAGATATCAGCACCTGCCAGTGGCAATAAAAGATCGGCAATTCTGTCGCCGTTTACCTCCCGGTTGTATTCCAGCACATAAGGCAGAAACAGATTCATGCACAGGCCATGCGGCAAATGGGCAACTGCACCCAGTGCATGTCCGAGTGAATGTACGGCACCCACCATTGAATTTGAAAATGCGATACCGGCCATGGTGGACGCCTGGGCCAGTTCCAGCCGGGCCTGGGCATGATCCGGCTGTTTCAGCACCTGAAACAGGTTATTGCTGATTTTCTGAATGGCAGCAGTGGCATAGGCGTCGCTGACTGGATTGGCGGCCATGCAGGTATAGGCTTCAATGGCATGGGTCATGGCATCCATGGCGGTCATTGCTGTGATATGCAGTGGCAGGGTCTGGGTCATGCGTGGATCCAGAATGGCTGCATGTGGCATTAAATAGTATGAGGTAAATGGAATTTTTACGTTGCGCTGATTGTCGGATACCACCGCGACCATAGTGACTTCGGAACCGGTTCCGGAGGTGGTCGGAACCACAAAGAGTGGTTTTAATGGGCGGGGTAAATTATGCGCACCTGAATATTTCAGCAGATCATCACCGCCTTCAGAGACCAGAATATTGGCGGCCTTGGATGTGTCAATGACTGAACCGCCGCCAACGGCAATAATGGCATCACACTGGTTGGCGCGATGTGCTGCTGCGACAGCACGTACGGTTTCCAGGCTTGAATCCGGTGGGACATCATCAAAAATAAAGCCGATTTCAATATCGGTGGATGCAAAGGCGGCTTCAATCGGTGCCAGCAAATGGTTGGCCCGGACCCCTTTGTCGGTAATGATCAAAGGACGTTTTGCGCCCAGTGTCGTCAGTTCAAAGGGAATATGTTCCAGTGCAGCATGACCGGCAATGATTTTGACAGGACAAAAAAATTCGTAATAAGGCTTGGCCATGATTTATACACTCCCTTTTAAATATGATTGCGCGACTTTGACGTAAATACTGGCAGCACCACTGAGCTTTTCTTTCAGGTTCAGTTGTTGTGGATAGGCTTTGACCGCAAATCTGGCGATTGGTCTCGGTAGAATCAGCGCTTCCAGTTTATTCAGACAGCGTACCAGCCGGATGGCATGACTGACGTCACCATCAGCAATCATGCGGTCATTGGCATAGGCTCGGGCAGTCCCTTCCTGAAACGAAAAAACCATGAAGGCATGATGTACATGCTTGAACATAATGCTGAGATCGGGCTTGCCTGCTGCCGGCTGAACCAATTCCAGCTGATGCTGATCAGTGACACGGGCAATAAAGGATGCACCATCAGGAAATACCTTCATGGAGAGCGTAAAGCCGACAGGAAAGCTGGAGATTTCGTGCCTGATCTCCTTGTCGACCTGACTGGCCATGACCAGGCTTCTGCCAATGATGTCCATCATCAGTCTGACATAGGTTTGCTCAAAGGCGGATTTTACTGATGCGGTTATCATTATGGATTTATCCCTTTAATCATCAATTTCAGTTCCATTTAGAGTAAATACTCTAATTTATTCAGACCTAAAAATAAAGCGGTTTATTGCTGTACAGACTGAAGCTGACCAAAGTGAGCGCTGTTGCTGATGTACTGAATGACATCGTCACACAATTGTGCATAAGTCGGTGGGTGCTCCAGCAGATCACAAAGGCGGACCATTTCCAGTCCGGCATAACCACAGGGATTAATGCACTGGAATCCGCTCAGCTCACAGTCAATATTCAGTGCCAGGCCATGATAGCTGCGCCCCTTACGGATTTTAAACCCTAGTGAGCCGATTTTGCGCTGAGCGACATAGACACCCGGTGCATCGGCACTGGCATAGGCTTCAATCCGGTATTTTTTCAGTAAATCAATCATCAGGTTTTCGGCAAAGGACACCAGGCTACGGACATTCCATCCCAGCCGGTTCAGATCAAACATAAAATAGATCACCATCTGCCCCGGTCCATGCCAGGTGACCTGACCGCCACGATCGGTCTGTACCACTGGAATATCACTGTTCATCAGAATATGTTCCGGTTTACCGGCCTGTCCCTGAGTCAGTACCGACGGGTGCTGTAAAATCCACAGCTGATCGGCTGAATGTTCATCCCGTTGTTCAGTCAGCTGTTTCATTTCCTGAAAACGGTCGTCATAGGGGCTGGGTTCAGCGTACCGACGTATGATTAAAGCGGGTTTGAGTGCAGCATCCACGGGTTTATCGGTCTCTGAAAAGGATTGAAGTCTGTCTGTCATTATAATGAAATCACGGTGGGATAGGGAACAGCATCAGCATGTGGGAAAATTTATGTCAGTGCTGTTCATGCTGCATAAAAAAGCACGCCACTATAAAATAGATGACGTGCTTTGTAATCCCTGAGGATCTGTTTACAGTGCAGTACGGATATGCGGGCAAGCTGCCAGGTCAGCATAAAGAGAATGCACCTGCTCCAGTTCATCAAAACGCAGCTGTGCAGTCAGGGAGTGATATTTCCCTGTACGTGAAGCCTGTACAGCCAGGGTGGCTTCATCAAAATCCGGGAAATGTTTCACCAGGATCTCAACCACAGCATCACGTAATTCTTCTCCGGCGTTACCAATCAGTTTAATTGGATAATCCATCGGGAAAACCCATAGATCTTCACGCAGTTCACGGGATGGTGTACGGTCTAACATAGTCATGAGAGTCAGTCCCCCTTATATGAAACGCCTGCGAGAGTGCAGGCGTTATTTTATCGCTTGAATAAATAATGGGGTTGAATCATCATTTTTTCAAGTTCTCATGATCATATCCCGGATATCAGTCATTTTCCAGGAATGAGCGCAGGTGTTCAGAGCGGGAAGGGTGGCGCAGCTTACGCAGTGCCTTGGCTTCAATCTGACGGATCCGCTCGCGTGTCACGTCAAACTGTTTGCCCACTTCTTCCAGTGTGTGATCGGTCGGCATGTCAATACCGAAACGCATTTTCAGCACTTTTGCTTCACGTTCAGTCAGATTTTCCAGCACTTCACGGGTCGCTTCCTTCAGGCCTTCAGAGGTGGCTGCATCCACCGGCGAGGTGATATTGCCATCTTCAATGAAATCCCCCAGATGAGAGTCTTCATCATCTCCGATCGGTGTTTCCATGGAGATTGGTTCTTTGGCAATTTTCAGCACTTTACGGACCTTGACTTCATCCATTTCCAGCCGTTCGCCCAGTTCTTCCGGTGTCGGTTCACGGCCCATTTCCTGAAGTAACTGACGTGACACACGATTAATTTTGTTAATGGTTTCAATCATGTGGACCGGAATACGGATGGTCCGTGCCTGATCGGCAATGGAACGGGTAATGGCCTGACGGATCCACCAGGTGGCGTAAGTGGAAAATTTATAACCACGACGATATTCAAACTTGTCCACGGCTTTCATCAGACCGATGTTGCCTTCCTGAATCAGGTCAAGGAATTGCAGACCACGGTTGGTGTATTTTTTCGCAATGGAAATCACCAGTCGCAGGTTGGCTTCCACCATTTCCTTTTTGGCACGGCGGGCTTTGGCTTCACCAATAGCCATGCGTTTGGAAATGTCCTTGATATCCCGGACATGCAAATCCAGATCATTTTCGATGTCAGCGATTTTTTGCTGAAATGCCTGTACATCCGGACGGACTTTTTCCAGATGGCCTTTCAGTTCATCCGGAGTCAGGGCAATCTGTTCATCCAGCCATGCCGGATTGGATTCCTGACCGGGAAATGAGTTTCTGAACTGAGTACGGTCCATACGGCCACGACGTACGGCATAACGCATGATTTCGCGTTCGGACGTACGAATCTGATCGTGGGTACCGCGAATCATATCGGCAATAATGTCAAATAAGCGCGGGGTAAACTTGAACATCATAAACACGGTCGCCAATGCATTCATGGCTTCTTCTGCTTCAGCACTGTTACGGCCACGTTCAGCGATGGTTGTTCTTGCAGTCTGCCAGACGGCTTCCAGTTCTTCAAAACGTGCTTTGGCTATTTCAGGATCAGGGCCGGATTCACCTTCGGAATCATCATCGCTGTCAGATTCTTCTTCGTCATCATCTTCGTCCAGTTTGACCTCCTTGGCCGGACTGGATGATTTGGCATTTTTATCATCACTTTCTTCTTCAAGCTCGGCTTCTTCCAGCACTTCCGGAATTTCTTCATCTGATTCAGGGTCGAGGTAACCGGACAGAATATCGGCCAGACGACGTTCACCGCTTTCGTAATCCTTATATTCCTGTAACACCACTTCAACGGCATTCGGCCAGTAAGCGATGGAATGCAGTACGTCACGGATGCCTTCTTCAATCCGTTTGGCGATGTTGATTTCACCTTCACGGGTCAGCAGTTCAACCGTTCCCATTTCACGCATATACATACGCACCGGGTCAGTGGTCCGGCCCGGTTCATTTTCTACAGAGGCAAGTACTGCGGCAGCTTCTTCTTCGGCAACTTCATCGGCAGCTTCGGCATTGTCTTCAAACATCGTATCATCAGATTCAGGCGCGCGTTCGTGTACGGGAATGCCGACATCCTGAAGCATCTGGATGATGTCTTCAATCTGTTCGCTTTCTGTGATTGAGTCCGGGAGATGATCGTTAACTTCAGCATAGGTTAAGTAACCCTGTTCCTTGCCTCGGCTGATCAGAGCTGCTACCTGTGAAGTAGGGGAATGCATATCGCTCATCTTTGCTCTCTTCTCGTTGAATCTGTGGCGGTGAAAAACCGTGCATGATAGCACAGTTCGTTAAAATAGTATCTGAATTGACAAGCCTGTTCTGTTTGAAAAATATGCTTCAATTGAATGGTTATTTCCCAATATTGGGCTGAATTTATTATTTTCAAGTTCATGGTCCCGGCTTGCCGTTTTATTTCGGTTATTTCAGATTTCTGTCATGGTTGCCGCAGCTCTGCCACTGACTGAAGTCATCTGCTTCATCATGACATAAAATTTATACAGAAAAAAAGTACAAACTGATCTTTATAAACAGAAAAATTAAATAAAACTTGACAAGTTTTTAGAAGAAAGATAAATAGCGCCTAGACCCATTCACATTTTTTCGTTATTGAGGTGGTTTTAGTGTCTTCTACAGATTTTGAACTGGATGATAACTATGGAGATGATGATGCCGGTTTCGATGAGGCATCAGGTAAAATCAGTGCCAGGGAATCACTGGAAAAGCGTCGTCTGATTGATGATCTGCTTGCCCAGCGCCGACTGGATCGTGAATTGAAAGACTTTGATTACGATCTGGACGATGATTTTGATGATGATGAATAAATCACATTGCACAGCATCTGAAAATGCTATGCTATGCCTCACTGCTGATTCAAATAGACTGGAAATAAGATGAGTGTGCTGAATTTAGAGCTGTTGAGTGATTTTCTGGATGGCGACCAGAATGAATATGGTCTGGATTTTGCGGCGACTCACGGTTTTCTGTGCGCCATTGCCGTTGGTCCGGCATTTGACCGCTGGCTGACGGAACTGTTTGATGGTAATCAGAATAAAGCACCGTCTGAGGTGATTGCACAGATTAAATTATGGCTGGATGACATTCGCCAGAAACTGGCCAATGAAGAAGGCATTGAATTGCCCTTTGAAATTGAAACAGCAGAAGTTGAGTCGAGTCTGGGAGACTGGAGCATTGGTTTTGTCGATGCCATGTTCCTGAACGAAGATGCCTGGTTTACCCCTGAATATGAAGAACAACTGGTTGATTTAACCCTGCCGATCATGGTGTTCAGTGGCATTGATGAAGAAGATCCGCAAATGGAGTCCTTCCGCCGTAATGGACAACTGATGGATGAACTGGCAGAAGAAATTCCGGATAATCTGAATGAATTGTATTTGATGTATCACACACCGGCTTAATCCGGTTTCGGTACAACCGATAAAATTTGCATTTGTGAGTAACACCTCAGTATACTGAGGTGTTTTTTTATTTTTCGGCTATGGGTTTTAAAGACCATACTTTTTCTGTGGCATTTTCGCCTTTAAAATTTCCGGTCAGATCAATTTGTTGCAGTAGTTCAATCTGATGGGTGGCATGATAATGCCGCTGGATCTCTGCTGCAGAAACAGAAAAAGGCGGGCCTGCATAACTGCCCTGATCATATTCATAACTGATCAGCAGCTGAGGGACATGGCCCGGTCCAATCAGATGCCGGGTATAGCGGTCACGCATGGGGGCGGGTAGGGCGACCATGGCGGCCCGGTCATAAATGGCGTCGACAGAACCGAGTAAATCCAGGTTTAAATGAAAAAAATCACCGACAAATAAATCTACCTGCTCATGATGATAATGAATCAGATCACCGGTCTGCTGCCGATTGAACTGAAGTGACAATTGCTGGATCAGTTCATTTATGGCTGTCTGATTCAGCTCAATGGCAGCCACACGGAAACCCTGAGCAAGCAACCAGCCAATATCCAGGCTTTTGCCACTTAAGGGAACAAAAATACGACTCTGTGGTGGCAGTGAAAGAGCAGCAATATGTTTCACCAGTAATGGGTTGGGTTCAGGCTGATGAAAGCCGATCTGATTTTCCCGCCAGCGCTGATGCCAGAATTCATGATCCATGAAAGCCCTCTCTGATTTTTACAGGTCATACAACAGGATTTGCCGCAGTGGGTCTGGGGCGGTCAGCAATATGTAGTCCATCAACACTTCGCCGCGCCTGTATTGAGTATATGGAAATTAAAAAAAACATGTTGATCTTAAACATACGGCGCAACGCCATAAATTTCTATTTTTAAATGTTGCCGATGCAGCAAATACGTTGCATATATGCAACACAATGATGCATATAACGGGCTTGCGCAGTGGCTGGAATGTACATAATGTCAGGAGGGTCGCGATAATGACAGAAAAGAGGATTGACCCCATGCAGCTTGGCATTACCATGTTTGGTGACTCACGTATTGATCTTAAAACGGGCAAGATCCAGTCGCCTGAAATCAGAATGAAGGAAATTATTGAAGAAATTAAACTGATGGATGAGGTCGGACTGGATTATTTTGGTATTGGTGAGCATCATCGGGCAGATTATGTGGTGGCTGCGCCGGAGATTGTCCTGGCGGCGGCTGCAACGCAGACCAGGCAGATCATTTTAGGCAGTTCGGTGTCGGTACTGAGTTCGGCGGATCCGGTTAAATTATTTCAGGATTTTTCAATGATCGACTTATTGTCGGATGGCCGGGCTGAGATTATGGCGGGCCGCGGTTCTTTCATTGAATCTTTTCCGCTGTTCGGTTATGACCTGGCACAGTATAGTGAAATTTTTGCTGAAAAACTTGATTTATTATTGGCGATTAACCAGCAGAACCCAATCAGCTGGACAGGGGAGTTCCGCCCTGCACTGGAGAATCAGGATATTTTCCCACGTCCGAAACATGGTAAATTGCCGGTCTGGGTAGCTGTCGGTGGAACACCGCAATCAGTTGAGCGTGCAGCACGCCTGGGCTTACCGGTCATGTTTGCCATTATTGGCGGCGAATATGCCAACTTTAAGCCGTTGTTTGAATATTACCAACAGGCTTATCAGGCCTATGGACATGACATGAAGGATTTTCAGGTCGGTGTGGCCATGCATTCATTTTTTGTGGATGATGTCAGTGAACTGATGCAGATCCATTACCCAACCTATGCTGCACAGATGAACCGTATCGGTGCTACACGTGGCTGGCCGGCATATCATCCGGCACAGTACGACCAGGGGCGCAGTAAAAATGGACATTTAATTATGGGTGATGCGCCTTATGCGGTGGATAAAATCCTGGAAATATCCGAGACCTTCGGACAGACCCGTTTTGCTGCGCATCTGGATACCGGAGCGGCTGAACATCAGCATATAATGCGCGCAATTGAAATTTATGGAACAAAAATTGCCCCTGAAGTGAGAAAGGCTCAGAAATCCTGAACTATACCGGGCACAGCCTGAGCCCGCAGCCCGGGTTGATCATCATCGTCAGAGCGGTAGTTGCTCTGACGATGATCCGGGTTTATAGCCGTTTGCGTTTTGCTGCAGCAATCTGCGACTGGCGCATACGAAAACCTTCTTTTTGCTTTTCTGTGGTTTTTTCAATGCAATAAACGCAGGACACTCCATGCTCATAGCTGGATAATGCGGTTTCCTGCGGAGTCAATGGCCAGCCACAGGCATGACATTTGGTGTTGTGACCTTCTTCCACACCGTGAGTGACGGCTGTACGGCCATCAAAAACAAAACACTCACCCTCCCACAGGCTTTCTTCGGCCGGGGTTTCTTCCAGGTATTTTAAAATGCCGCCTTTCAGGTGATAAACTTCATTAAAGCCTTCCTGTAACAGCAGCGACGTGGATTTTTCACAACGGATGCCACCGGTACAGAACATCGCAATTTTTTTATCTTTATGTTGTTCCAGCTGCTGTTTTACATATTCGGGAAATTCCCGGAAGGTTTCTGTGCCCGGGTCAATGGCTCCCTGGAAGGTGCCGGCCTTGTATTCATAGTCATTGCGTGTATCAATCAGGATGACATCGTCACGGGCAATCAGTTCATTCCACTGTTTCGGGTCCAGGTAGTGACCGACCAGATCACGTGGCTGAACGTCAACACCCAGGGTGACAATTTCTTTTTTGAGCTTGATTTTCATTTTTCTGAAAGGCTGCTCAAGGCTATGTGACTCTTTATATTCCATGGAATGAAAGCCTTCATCCAGCAAAAACTGATGAATCACATCAATTGCGTTACGATCGCCTGCAACCGTTCCATTGATTCCTTCCCCTGCAACAATTAAAGTACCACAAAGGTTAATCGTTTTAACCAGTGCCAGCAGACGTTGCTGAAGATCAGCAGCATTCTGGATCTCCCTGAACTGATAAAGTGCAGCAACGACCCAGCCAGAGGGCGCTTGCTGTTCTACAGGTGCAAGCTGTTCTACAGTAGCGTTCATGGAGTACTCCAGATGTATGAGGATAAGGCAAAATCAAGGCGCATATTTTAGCGCGAATTATAGCAATAAGCGAGAAAACCATACGATAAATATGGTTTTGAATGAGGGTTCAGATTTGAGTAATAACCGTCGAATACCTGCGTTAACGCCGTGTGCAGGACGATGCTCCACGGTATTTGGTGACTCGATATGCCGTGGTTGCCGGCGTTTTAACCATGAGGTGATTCAATGGAACACTTATACATTGGAACAGCGGCTGGCGGTATGGAAACGCCTGGATGTGCAGCTGGATCAGATTCTGGTTCCCATGCTGCCACTGGCAGATTTACAGCATGTGGAAGGATTTATCCTCAGCAAGCGGGTACGGGTACTGGACAGTGCCAGTCAGGGCCGCAAGTTATACCATGCTCTGAAACTCTGTGAAAAAAATAAACATTTTGCGCATGAAAGTGGTCTGGGCATCACGGAGCAACAGGTCCGGCCTTTATGGCAGGAGTTTGAGCGGCGGGTGCTGGCACTGGCGACAGCCAGCTATGAGCTGGCGTTCTTACGGGCGGATGGAATCAGCCACAGTTTACTGCAGATGATGGAAGAAGAGTGAGTTCATCTGTAAGTCTGTATTGTTTAGTGTATATGCATGAATATTGCTGAATATTTTTTATATTGTTTTGCTGTCGTGATTATGATTGCCACACCCGGCCCGGTCATGCTGCTGGTGGCCAGTGCAGGTTTGAAGGGCGGTTATAAAAAGGCACTGTATACTATCTTTGGGACCAATGCTGCTTCACTGGTTTTAATTGCAGTTTCAATCCTGATACTGAAAGGCGTGTTGGATATTGATCAGCAATGGTTCAATGCCATAAAAATACTGGGCTGTTGCTATATTGCTTATCTGGGCATTCAGACCTTAAGGGATGCCTGCACTCAATTGCCTGAACCGGCCGCTGTAACAGGAAAAGTCAGTTCTGCTGACGGTGGTGGCTTCCGGCAGGGTTTACTGGTCGGCATATCCAATCCTAAGGATATTATTTTCTTTGCATCTTTCTTCTCGCAGTTTATTCATATAAGTCCGGATCTGAATTTAAGCCTGGGTATTCTGACGCTCAGCTGGATCGTACTTGATTTCAGTACCCTGTCCATTGTCTATCTGCTGTTTAATCGATGGTCTGCATCCCGCAGCTATAAAAAACTATTGGCTGTTTGTGGCGTGGTACTGGTGCTGATTGCCGTCTATGGTCTATCGACAGTTTTCACAGGCAGCTAAGCAGGGGAAGGCTATATCGTGTTACGTCCTGAAATAAAAAAAGCCCGTAAATCCGGGCTTTTTCAGTATTGATCTGTTGCTGATATCAGGCAAGTTGTACAGGAATGCAGTTCGCCGTATGGTTGACCGTATTATCCGGGTTGGCATAGACCAGGCGTGGCTGATGAGCGCTGGCTTCAGCTTCATTGAAATCACCAAACGTGGCAATAATGACTAAATCACCGATGCTGGCCTGATGTGCTGCACCGCCATTGACGGAGATAATGCCTGAATGCTCTTCACCACGAATGGCATAAGTGGTGAAACGTTTGCCGTTGGTGACGTTCCAGACATGGATTTCTTCGTATTCACGGATACCGGCTAAATCCAGCAGGACACCATCGATTGCACAGGAACCTTCATAATGAAGTTCTGCCTGTGTGACCACTGCACGGTGGATTTTGGCTTTTAATAAACGGGATAGCATAAATCGCGTCTCCTTGGTTGCCCTAAGAGGTTGTCTCTTATTGCTCAGCAATTTACAGGGGGGATGCATTGGAAAGCGCATTTTGCCCTTAAAAAAGCATTATTGCAATAAAAAATTACGGGACAAAAAATTGGGGTTTATCAGCAGATTATTTTATGCTGTTCGCCCTGCTTTTCATTCACAGTTCATTTACGGTTTGTAGGCGTTAATCTGATTCATGGCCTGCTGAATGTCACCATTGACCAGTAATTGAATACGTCCTGCAGCATGGTGGATTGCGTCATCCATAAGTGATTGTTCACTTGCAGGAGCTTTACTTAAAACATGTCCGGAAACACGCTCTCTGGCACCCGGGTGACCAATACCGATACGTAAACGATGAAAATCCGGACCTGTATGTGGCACAATGTCACGCAGTCCATTATGACCGCCGTGTCCGCCACCGGTTTTTAAGCGGATTATGCCTGGATTCATATCCAGTTCATCATGGGCGATGAGCATGTGCTGGGGGCTGATCTGATAAAATCGGGCGAAGGGAACAACACTCTGACCGGAACGGTTCATAAAGGTTGTGGGTAATAACAGACGAACGTCCTGACCTTCAATATGACCGCGACCACTGATACCGTGGAATCGTGGATCAGCTTTTAAAACAATGCCATACTGTTCTGCAAGGCGCTCAACAAACCAGCAGCCTGCATTATGGCGGGTCTGGGCATATTCCTTACCGGGATTACCCAGACCGACAATCAGTGATATCGAAGTTTTCCGATCACTCATTATAACGATTACTCGTCTTTGTCTTCTTCAGTTTCAGCGTCAGTAGCTTCTTCTTTCTCTTCGTGAACAACGACGATTGAAACAACCGCCTGATCATGGCCTTCCTGAGCAAGTGCAGGGATGGTCACGCCCTTAGGCAGTTTCAGGTCAGATAGATGAATTACCTGGCCAATGTCCAGCTGAGCAATGTCCACATCAATGGCAGATGGTAAATCACGTGGCAGTGTTTCCACATGAATTTCAGTCAGGTTCACAGAAGCAATACCACCTGCTTTCACACCGACAGAAGTTTCCTGGTTCAGAATGTTGACCGGTACATTGACGGCAATCACTTCACCTTTTTTCACACGAAGAAAGTCAGCGTGCATTGGCGTGTTTTTCGCAGGGTGACGTTGTAATGCCTTGATTACTGCCTGTTCTTCCTTACCATCGACGTTCAGGGTGATGATTGAAGAGAAGAAGCTGTTGTCTTCAAGTGCCTTGATCAGCTCGCGCAGTTCCAGGGTAATGGATGCAGGTTCTTTATCTGCACCATAAATAATTGCCGGAACCAGTGCTTCACGACGAAGGCGGCGGCTCGCACCTTTCCCTTGTTTGTCATCAGCACGCACCTGCGCGTTTAATGAAAAGTTTGACATGAGATATCCTCAATGGAGTTTAAATAAACTGAACTTGCGACCAGTTCAGTGATGAAAACCCTGCCTTATGACAGGGTTTTGTAAAAATTCGGCGTTATTATAGATAACTATCGAACATTGCGCTAATGGATTCTTCGTTATTAATACGACGAATTGTTTCAGCAACCATGCTGGCGACGGAAACCTGACGAATTTTGGTGATTTTCAGCGCTTCAGCAGATAACGGAATGGTATCTGTGACCACCAGTTCATCAATCACGGATTTTTTCAGATTTTCCAGTGCTTTACCTGAGAGTACCGGGTGGGTTGCATAGGCAATCACACGACGGGCACCAAAGGTTTTCAGGGCATCTGCTGCCTTGCACAGTGTACCGGCAGTATCGACCATGTCATCGACAATAACGCAGTCACGGTCTTTGACATCACCAATCAGATGCATGACCTGAGATTCATTGGCTTTCTGACGACGCTTGTCAATGATGGCAAGATCAATATCGCCCATTTGCTTGGCAACAGCACGGGCACGAACCACACCACCGACATCAGGTGAAACCACCATCAGGTTATGGTGCTGCTGCTGACGCAGATCGGCCAGCAGGGCTGGAGTACCATAAATGTTGTCGACCGGAATATCGAAAAAGCCCTGAATCTGATCCGCATGCAGATCAATCATGACCACACGGTCAATACCCACTGTGGTCAGCATGTCTGCAACGACTTTAGCCGTAATCGGGACCCGGGTTGAACGTGGACGACGATCCTGACGTGCATAACCGAAATAAGGAATTACAGCAGTAATACGGCCGGCACTTGCACGGCGCAGTGCATCTGCCATGACCAGGATTTCCATGAGGTTATCATTGGTCGGGGCACAGGTTGGCTGTACAATAAATACGTCTTTACCCCGTACATTTTCGGTAATTTCGACAGTGATTTCACCATCGGAAAATTTACCTACAGCAGCGGCCCCTAAAGGGATATGCAGGTGACTGACGACTTTTTGAGCGAATTGTGGATGTGCAGTTCCACTAAAAACGACAAGATTGGGCATGAAGCACCCTTGGCGGTTGGCGGTTTTGAAATAAGATGGCAGGGGCGGCTGGATTCGAACCAACGGATGCCGAGATCAAAACCCGGTGCCTTACCACTTGGCGACGCCCCTAATGCGGCAGAACTTTAATATTTTTTACCCTTGTCTGTCAAGGTTTTTGACAAAGAACGGCCTGCGTAATCTGTTGTGCAATTGCGAACAGAATGGCAGGGGCGGCTGGATTCGAACCAACGGATGCCGAGATCAAAACCCGGTGCCTTACCACTTGGCGACGCCCCTTTAACATACGCATTTACAGATGAAGGAATGGCAGGGGCGGCTGGATTCGAACCAACGGATGCCGAGATCAAAACCCGGTGCCTTACCACTTGGCGACGCCCCTATCCTGTCAGCCTGAGATGATTTAATGGTGATTCATTTAAACTATTGACCAGGTAAGCCTTACATGGTGAATAAGTTAAAATGGCACCAACATTCATGCCCTCAGTAACTTCAGTAAAAACACAGGCACCTGTACCTGTAAGCTTTGCTGTACCGAACTGATTCAGGTACTGCATGGCTTCGTCAACTTCAGGGTATAGGCTTCTTGCCAATGGCTCAAAACTATTTCCAAAATCTGACGGCTTGCGCTGATAGGCGCAAAATTTAGTAGGCTTCGTGTTTCTTGTCAATGTTTTTTGTGAAAAAAGCAATTGAGTGCTGATAAAACAGTCAGGTTTCAGTACGATGTACTGCGTCGGATCTAAGTCTATGAATGTTAAGTATTCACCAATTCCTTCAGCCCATGCATTACGGCCATGTACAAAAATCGGTACGTCAGCGCCGAGGGTGATTCCCAGGGCTGTAAGCTGTTCAATACTGAGCCCGCATTGCCACAGCTGGTTGACAACCATCAGGGTTGTGGCCGCATTGGAAGAACCGCCCCCCAGTCCGGCACCCATCGGAATATTTTTTTCAATGCTGATATTCAGTCCGGTCAGTTGCCGGGCAAAGGGGCGCAGCAGCTGAGCGGCTTTATAAATCAGATTCTGTTCCAGCGCCACATCATTCAGTCCCATAACGGAGACCGCTGTGCTGTTTTCTGTTGCAGTAAATTCCATCCAGTCATATAAATCAATCAGCTGAAAAATACTTTGCAGTTCATGATAACCGTTGTCACGGCGACCGGTAATATGTAAAAACAGATTCAGTTTTGCAGGAGAGGGGACTCGAATCATGGGCATCGGTAAGTGTATGAGGAATTAACGGTTCTGAATGATCATTGTAATACGGTTTTCCTTGCCTGCCTCAGTTTGTTGTTTCAATATCAGTTTATTCGGCAAAACAGCAGTATCGTTATAACTGAGGTTGACCACCCATCCATCTTCTTCAAGCTCAGTCATCCGTTGTCCTGAGTCCCGCTGGATTTTTGCGTTCGCTGTGGCAGGTCTGGCCTGAACCCAGTTGACGATGTGTGTAATGGGGGCCACCCAGCCGGTGGCTTTTTCCAGTAATTCTTCCGGACTTGCTGCTGTGATTTCACCGGTTTTGGCACTGTTCAGGGTGACCTGACCCGGTTGTCCTTCAATGATGGTTTTGCCGATTCCCAGTATACCGGACAACTGCAGGTTGAAATGGTCCTGATTTTGTTGCCAGTCAAAAAATGCACTGCCGGATTGTTGCGGTGTTCTGACACCGATTTTCCCCTGCAGATGAAACTGGCGGGCCTGCTCAGTCCCCGGCATTGCCGTGCCGGATACAGGTTTGACCACCTGCTGACAGGCGGTCAGGCCCAGACTGATGACTGCGGTGGATGCGAACATAAATTTGCGGAACGGGGACATAAAACGTTTAACTCTTTTTCAGGTGTTTCGGTAACAATAAGGCGTCCAGTTGATTTAACTGAGGATCATCTGGATGCTTTTGCCGGAGTTGTTGTAACACATCGTTAAATTGATGCATGGCGCCCTGCATATACAGTGATTTTGCATAGCGGATGCCAATCTGGGTATTTCCACTGATCTGCCAGGCTTTTTCCAGGATGCCGGAGGCCGTTTCAAAGTCATTTTGCAGAAAAGTAATGTAACCCAGTGTATCCAATATGGAAGCCTGTTCGGGTGCATAATCCAGCGCCCGTTCTGCATAGCGTCGGGCTTCGTCCAGACGGCGGTTCTGCAGGGCCAGGGTATAGGCATAGGCATTCAGATACGTGGGGCTGTTGGGTTCCAGTTGTAATAACTGTTTCAGTGCCTTGTCCAGCTGATTCCGGTCCTGAAAGGGATCCAGTAATAAAACTTCGGAATACAGAATTTCCGGGTCGTCCGGTAGATTTTTGACCGCTTCTGTGAGCAGTCGCAAAGCTGCCTTTTTATTGTCCATTTTTTTTAATATTTCTGCCTGGGCCTGATAAAGGAAACTGGCGTGCTGCGGATAATTGACCCGTTCCTGGGTTAAAAAGCGCAGGGCATCGTTTAACTTGCCCTGGCGGCGATAAATGGCAATCAGGTTCTGGCGGGAGACGGTATATAAATTGCCATCCACCAGCCGGTAGTAGGCTTTTGCTGTTTCATCGTGTTGTTTACGTTCTGCATTGACCGCCAGATAATAATAGGCATCATTCTGATATTGCGATGAATAACGCAGCTCAACCAGGTATTGTTCTGCCTGGTCATACTTTTTTAAGTCGATGGCAGTCAGACCGGCAATAAACAGGGCTTCTTCTGCATCCGGCCAGGTCTGAATAATTTTCTGCAGTTTTTCCAGTGCCTGTTCCGACTGGTTGAGCTTAATCAGATAGCGGACTTCTGCAAGACGGACTTCCAGGTTGTATTTATGCTTTCTACTGCTGTGTTCATACCATTTCAGGGTGGCGGTTTCATCACCGGATGCCATCAGTAAATTGGCTTTCATTAAAATAAAACCAGTGACGGCCGGGCGTTTTCTCAGCGCCTTGTTGACGTTTTTCAGCGCCTGCTCAATCTGATTGTTCTGAGCTTCAAGGCCTGCAATCAGAATCAGTACGGAAGGATTATTTTTTTCCTTGCTGGCGGTCAGGGTATTTAGCAGATCCTGACGGTCTGCCTCGGACTCGGGCGAAATTCCCGCAAGAATTCTGTCCAGGTCTGCGTCAGGATCAATGGTTAAAATACTGTCCAGGGTTTCTGCGGCCAGCTGGTATTGATGGGATTTCAGGGCAATGTGCGCCAGGTAAAATTTGGCCGGCACATCTGCGGGCTCCTGCACCACCCAATGGGTGGCAATATCGAGTGCAGCCTGCAGGTCATTCTGTTCAATGGCGACGTTCAGGGCGCGCTGTTTGATCGAGGTGGAATTACTGCGGATCGCCAGTACTGTATAGTTATGCAGCGCTGTTGAGGTGTCATGTGCGGCCAGCGCAAACTCGGCAATCATGCTTTGTTTCATGGCGTCAGTATTGAAATGGGGATGATATCCTGGTTCGGATGCTCTAATATGGGCACTGGAAGCCATGCTACCCACCAATAAGAGTGTGGTAGAATACTGCTTGATTGTCAGGCCGTTGATCCGGCTATACATTTGACGCAATTTTTCTTTAATCCAAGTAATGCTTTTTATGACACCGTTATTGCACAATAGCATAAATTTAGCGAAATGATGATCTGATATGTCTTTCTTTGCATTGGGTGTCAACCATCAGACTGCTTCTGTTGCGCTGCGTGAGCAAATTGCCTTTAATTCAGAACGGCTGAAGGCATTGCTTGCAGAACAACGGCATCATCATAACCTGAATGATCTGGTTGTGGTGTCGACCTGTAACCGCACCGAAGTTTATGCAATGGCTGAAAATGCCGATATGATATTGGACTGGCTGGCTCAGACCAATGGCATTGATGTAAGGCAATTATCAAACCATGTATACCGCTATGAAAACAGTGATGCCGTTTCCCATCTGATGCGTGTTGCCAGTGGGCTGGACTCGTTGATGCTGGGGGAACCTCAGATTCTGGGGCAGGTCAAGACTGCCCTGTCGGTGGCCCGGGATGCAGAAGTTGTTTCTCAGGATTTAAACCGGATTTTTGAATATGCGTTCTACGCAGCAAAACGGGTCCGCTCGGAAACAGCGGTTGGCAGCCATGCAGTTTCAATGGGCTATGCCGTTGCCCGGCTGGCGCTGGAGGTTTTCAGTGAACCTGAAAAACTGACGGTCATGGTGGTTGCCGCCGGTGAAATGAATCGTCTGGTGGCGAAACATCTGGCAGATATGGGTGTGGCAAAAATTCTGATCTGTAACCGCAGCCGGGAACGGGCTGATCATCTTTCACAGGAAATTGCACATGAGGTGGATGTGGAGATTATTCCATTCTCAGATCTGGCTGCGCATCTGCACCGTGCCGATGTCATTTCCAGCTGTACCGGGAGTCTTTATCAGGTGATTTCATTTGCAGATGTAAAATCGGCATTAAAAAAACGCCGTTATCAGCAAATGCTGGTGGTCGATCTGGCGGTTCCCCGCGATGTGGATGCCAGGGTTGAAAGTCTTGATGGGGTGTATTTATACGGGGTTGATGATTTACAGAGCGTGATTGACGAAAATCTGGCGCAGCGTCGTCAGGCGGCTGTTGAAGCCGAAGTCATGGTCAATCAGCTGGTGACCCGACTGGTGACGCAGCAAAAGATTTACCGGGCTGGCAGCACCATTCAGCATTATCGTGATCAGGCGGAACAACTGAGCCATGAAGAACTGAGCCGTGCGCTGGAGAGTATGCATTCAGGCGAGAATGCCGAAAAAGTACTGACAGATTTTGCTTATCGTTTAACTCAGAAACTGTTACATCCGACATCCATTCTGCTGCGTCATGCTGCACAGGATGAAGATCCGTCGCATTTTGAATGGCTGGAAGAAAATTTAAGCGAAGTTTTTCAGAAGCAGCGTAAACCGGGCATTAAATAACCCGTCAAGGTCAGGCTACAGGGCTAACCATGGGTCAGTTTTAAACCAATTTTCCGGGTTAATTCATTTAATTGCTGTCTTAGATTACGGGATTCGCTTAAGGAGACCGGAGCTTTCAGTTTCTGCCGCAGATATTTTTCCTGCAGTGAAAGTGAATATTCAGATGCCAGTTTATCGGCCATTTCCGGTGCCTGGGTCAGGGCCTGAATATTGGTGCGTTTCATAATTTCCGATAATTCCTGATGATATGCACTGCATGCGCCTAAAATATAATAGGTCGCCAATTCATGGTCATCCGGCAGATCATCAAAAACCCGGTCAAAGGTGACCAGAATCTGTGCCAGTAGTTCACCTGGGTGAATAAAGGCACGCAATACTTCAAAATGAATATATAGAAATGGATGATGCATTAGAATTGCAACAGCAAAATCTTCATCCCGGGTGCGGATATTAAAGGACAGAGAGGCATCCAGGCTGACTTCCGGTTGCCATTTTTTATTGAAGCCCAGTTTCTCCCGAAAGAACTGGCGCAGCAAATAACGGTAGGAACCCTGCTTTGGCAGCAATTCTGTCAGCTGGTTCAATTCGGCCATCACCTGACTTTTACCTTCCGGAGAGGTAATATCGTATTGCTGGCTCAATAAGGCAAATACAAAGTCGGACAGCAGTGGGGACTGTTGCCACAGACGATGAAAGGTTTCAATGCCTTCCTTGCGGATCAGGGAATCCGGATCGTGTTCTTTCGGTAACACAAAGAATTTCAGCTCACGGCCATCATTCAGCAAAGGCAGTGCAATTTCCAGTGTGCGCCGTGCTGCTTTCTGACCTGCGGCATCTCCATCAAAGGCAATGGTCAGCTGATTATGCTGTTTAAACAGGATATTCAGGTGTTCAGTATTACTTGCGGTTCCCAGGGTGGCCACAGCACCGGCCACACCGGCTTGCTGCAGTGCGATGACATCCATATAGCCTTCAACCATCAGCCAGTCCTGCGCTTTTTGCTTGCGTCCTTCATAAAGCCCATAAAGTAACTGGTTTTTATGGAACACCTCAGAATCCGGGGAGTTGATATATTTGGGTTTGATCTCGTCATTCAGGGCACGGCCACCAAAACCGACAATACGGCCCCGGGCATCGCGGATGGGAAAAATAACCCGGTCACGTAACAGGTCAAAATCACGCCCACTGTCACTGGAACGGATTAGCCCCACCAGTTTCAGGCCTTCAATATCCTGTGGAAAGGCTTTTTCCAGGTGTTGCCAGTCTTCGGGTGCATAGCCCAACCGCCAGAATTGCAGGGTTTCAGCACTGAGTCCGCGTTTTTTAAAATATTGCTGTGCGGTCTGACTGTGTGGTAGCTGACGCTCATAAAACTGTGCGACGTTTTCCAGCAGATCGTAAAGATTACCTTCCTGGGCTGCCTGTGCCGGGTCGGTGGCATGCTCAGATACGGTGGAATAATCTTCCAGTGGATGGTGCTGAAAGGTTTCGAATGGATCGATAGGGGCGGCGGCCGGAACAGATTGCTGTTGTACCGGTTGTACCGTCTGTGGATGGTCCGGTTCTGCAGGTGGCGTTTCAGCGGGTGCGCGTTTATAGGATAAATGTTTTGAGTCCCGATTATCCTTTGGCAACTCAATACCGGTCTGGCTGGACAGGTCTTTCATGACATCAATAAAGTTACGGTTATCGATGTCCATAAGAAAACGGATGGCATTTCCATTGGCCTGACAGCCAAAACAGTGATAATACTGCTTGTCCTGGTAGACATGAAAAGAAGGCGTTTTTTCCTGATGAAACGGGCAGCAACCCGAGTAGGTTCGCCCGGTTTTTTTTAGTTTGACACGCTGACCGATCAGTTCAACCAGATCGGTCCGATCCAGAATCTGATCTATCGTATGCTGTGGAATCGCCATGGAAGCCGCCCGATTTCAAACTGGAATGAAGTCATTCACTGCAAGTTTAACCCAGTTTGCAGTTTAAAAATATCCATGCATAAAAAAGACGGGAAAATCCCGTCTCTGGTTTGTATAGCCACATGCAAATTAAGGGCTACATTTCTTTAAATCCGATATCCAGAGCCTCACAGATGGAAATATTCTGTTGACTTACAATATTCCTGACTTTCCTTTTCAGTACAGACCATGCCTGTTCAATCGGATTCAAATCAGGGCTATATGCCGGAAGGTGGGCGATTCGTACATTATACGTTTCAGCAAGCTGTTCTATTTCCCGGCCTTTATGAATGGATGCATTATCCAGGATTAAAAGATGCCCTGACCCGGATAAATTCTGAAATAAATACTCAAGCCATCCGGTAAAACTATCCATAAAACCACCATTTGCCCATTCATTGCATTTTTTTATGGTGCATGAATAAGCAGACAGATTACAACTCTGCGCATATCGCTTAAAATTGGTAAAAACATCCTGCTGAAAGACAAGGGAATCCACCATGAATTCCCTTATTGTTTAACTGTCATAAAGTATTACAATTTATGGGGTGGACTTACCGATCAAACCACCCATAATTATAAAAAACTGCTTAAAAATAATCAGCATGCCGAACATGATCAAGCCATTGCACATCCACGCCGAAATGGACCGGCTCGGGCTGAGTGCCCGCAACCGCAGCCTGCACATCCAGTTCTCAGACCCGGTCCTGAACCTGCAGCTGTTCCTGCAGCGCATCGACGCCGGACACGCCCTCAATGCCGGACTGAAGGCCGAGCTGCTGTGCCTGTCCATCAATGCCCATATCGAACTGAAACAGCTGATCGGCTGCCGGGTGGCGGTGGACACGGTAACCGACCTGGGGCAACTGCACCGCATCAGCGGCATCATCACCGGGGCGGAAGCCGGCCAGTCGGACGGCGCGCTGAGCATCTACCGGCTGCAGCTGCAGGATGCCACGGCACTGTGGGAAAAACGCCGCAACAGCCGGGTGTTCATGAACAAAAGCGTACCGCAGGTGGTGGAGATCCTGTTCCGGGAATGGCAGCAGCGCAGCCCGCTGTTTGCCGCGTCACTGCAGCTGGACACCCGGGGCCTGAGGGAGGATTACGACATCCGGCCCTTCATCATGCAGAGCATGGAAAGCGATGCGGCATTCATCCAGCGCCTGCTGATTTCCGAATCCATCAACAGCCTGATTGACGAAAGCGAGCCGGTCCCGGCAGACGTGACCAGCCCGATCCAGCCGCAGCTGCTGCGGCTGATTGACGACAACCGCCACTACCGCGCACTGATGCGGGGCAGCATCCGCTACCACCGCAGCGATGCCACCGAAGCCCGGGACAGCATCGACAGCTTCAGCGCACAGCGCAGCCTGCAGCCGACCGCAGTCCACATCCAGCGCTGGCAGGCGGAAGGCCTGTACCGGCAGGACGGCAGCGGTTCAGTGCAAAGCCTGCATCAGCACTCGGCCCAGCACAGCGTGGCCCGGCTGGGCCTGGAGGATGCCCGGCAGGATAGCCCGGCGTGGACAGCGGACCTCAACGGAGACGACGGCGCCACCCGCGCCGGCAACAGCCAGCCGGAACGGCTGAACCTGCACCTCAGCCGGCTGCACGAACTGCGGGCAAAACAGTTCACGGCAGAGGGCAGCGTCCGCGATGCCCGGGTGGGCTACTGGTTTGAACTGGAACACCACCCGGAACTGCAGCGGCATGAGCGGTCCGAACGGGAACTGCTGATCACGGCAAAAAGCCACTGGCACGAAAACAACCTGCCCAGAGCACTGCAGCAACAACTCAATGCCTTACTGACCGACCGGGAACGGCATACTCACAACAACAGTACCGCTCCACAACACCAGCGCAGCCGGCTGAGCCTGATCCGGCGGCAGATCCCGATGGTGCCGGAGACTACGACGCCCGGCAGCAGCCGGTGGCGCATCCGCAGCGGGCCCGGGTGGTGGGTCCGAAAAGCGAGGAACTGCACACTGACCGGTGGGGCCGCATCAAAGTCCGCTTCCTGTTCACCCGTGAAGACGACCATGCCCATGACGGCGGTGCCGGAACCAGGGACAATGACAGCGACTCCGCCTGGGTGGATGTCCTGACCCCGTGGGCCGGGGATGGCTACGGAGCACGCTTTCTGCCGCGGGTTGATGAAATCGTGGTGATCCAGTTCTTTGACGGCAACGTGGACCGTCCCTACGTGGCCGGACGTCTGAATGAAGGCCATCGCTCCCCGACCCGCTTTGACGGACTGGGCCAGCTGCCGGACACAAAAAAGCTCAGTGGCATTCGTTCTAAAGAAGTTGGCGGCGAAGGTTATAACCAGCTGCGTTTTGATGATACGACAGGGCAAATCAGTGCCCAGTTACACAGCAGTCATGCTGCAACCCAGCTGAATTTAGGCCATTTAAGTCATCCGAAAGACAAAGCTGAAAGTGAGGGTCGTGGTGAAGGATTTGAACTGCGGACGGACCGGTGGGGGGCGATCCGTGCGTCAAAGGGAATTCTTTTATCTTCAGAATCATCAGAGCAAGCGCAAGGCGAGCAATTAAGCAGATCCAGTATTCATGAAAATCTAAAGTTTCATAACGAAAGTAATCAATATTTTAAAGAACTTGCGTCAGCTCATGAAGTTGATGAACCTGACCTGGAATCACAAAACTCTCTTCTGGAAAAGGTTGCACAGTGGAATGAAGGTTCAGATGCTTTGGTCGCTTTACATAGTGAATCGGCCATGGTGTTCAACAGTAAAGAGAACATGCTGCTCGAAGCAAAACAAAATATTGATGTCAGTACACCGAAAAATCTTCAGTTCTTTACGGGTAAAAGCTGGATTGCAAAGGCACTGGATAAAATCAGTATTTTTGCAAAACATGCAGGGATCAGGATTAAATCCGGTGAAGGTGATGTGGACGTCACAGCACAAAAAGGAAAAATGACATTATCTTCTAAACAACAAATGCATGTGTATTCACTCAATGACCTTGTAAGAGTGGAAAGTGGAAAAGGTATTCTCATTACATCAGGTGGTGGTGGATATATCAAAATCGAAGGTGGAAATATTGAAATTGGCTGTCCGGGTCTGATGGAACTTAAGGCAGGCCAGGTAAAAATCAGTGGTGGCGCATCACTTTCCAGTCAGCTTCCAGCAATGCCTGAGTTGAAATCCAGCTATGACGAGCATTTTATTTTGTACTATCCAGATGGAGCACCTGTAAAAAATCTTAAATACAAAATCACGGCGGAAGATGGGCAGATTTTTGAAGGGGTTTCCGGTGAGGATGGTAAAACGGATGTTTGTACAAAAGACGTAATGGCCGTACTGAATATTGAAGTATTTCCGCCTGAATAAGGAAGAATTATGGGATGTAATATATGAAATTATTTAAGAGTATAATTCTTTGTTTATTTACAACAATGTCTTTCAGTGCTTGTTCAAATGTTGAAAAACAGAAGGAAGGAATCCAGGTGATTGATTATAGTAATCCGAAAAAAGTATGTTTTGGTCGTATAGAAATGACCGTACCGAAAGAAACAGAAGTGGAATATAGTAACTTTAACTACAACGGCAGTGATATTTCAGTCGATGAAAGCATTAAAACTTATGAAGCCTACCAGAAACTCATTAATGATAAGATTCAATATCTAAAAACTGAACCTCACAAAACCGAAGGCGTTTTACTCAAACAGGAAATATCAGGTACGGTTCAACAGGCTGGGCGTTCTACTAGTCATATTATTGTTTATAGACCAACAGAATATACCAAGAGTGCCTTCCTAATGTACGGTTACCTTTATTTACGGCCTGGAAAACTTATCATTTTAAAAAGCGGTGCAAGTAATGATCTTTTAGATGAGGCAATCGCGGAAATAGAACATAATTTAAAGAGTATAAAAATAAGATCAACTCAAGACGAAAAGCAAGCTGGGTTATGCTGGAAAGAATTCTTTATAGTGGATGATATGAGCAGGAACATTCCCTTTACAGGGGGGCATTTGTATTTTAAATTTCCAGGTTATCCGGGTGTACGTGCAAATATAGAGCATAGGGTTCGATTGACCTCAGATATTCCACTAATTGATCTAATGCGGAAAAATCAACAGGAATTGCCTGAAATGTTGAAATTGCATCTCAATATGAAAAATCTGAGAGAACACGAAAAAACCATTCATGGTTTAGCGGGTCAAGAGGTTTTAAATCATGCACATCGACGTGGTCATTTTGAACGTGGTTCAGAACTCGGTGCATGGCAATATTTGGGTTCTTTAGACAACGAAAATGACCCATATATTTATTACACTTTAGTCAGTGCTGTAATGACGGATCCTGATGAACCTTTGAACTCAAATGTCAGTCAAAAAAATTTTTTACGGTTGAATGACTTTATTCTAAATAGTATCCAGGTTTCACCAAATAATAAAAAGGATTAATAACATGGCACAAGCCGTCGTAAAATCGCAATCTGCAACCAGTCCGACCGCAAACAAGATGGGTACAATGGTTGAGGTGCCGTTAAATGACACTATTCCGATTATTTTTATCCCAGGCATTATGGGTTCAAATATTTGTGATTTAGCAGGGAACCCAGTCTGGAGAATCGGAAATAGTGCATTGCCATTAAGTACTGTATGGGATCGTATGCAAAAATCCCCTGCAGTTTTACAAGAGGAATTAGACCCTGAAAAAACCCGTGTAGACACCAGTGGGACAATTAAGGTTGATCCGCGTTTAAAACTGACTGAAAAAACCTTGCGAGAGCGTTATTGGGGGACAGTGCATTGGGCAAGTTATGGTGATATCTTGACTTTTTTACAATTGCATTTAAACAATATTGCTTTAAGCAAACCATCTCCACCTGAAATGAATAAAGTTTCTGGCGATTCAATGGATATGCGATCCGAAAGAATGGCATATGCAAGAAAATTAGAACACTACAATAAAGCAACTGAATATACCGATAACTGGCTTAGTCTTCTGAATAATCAGGAAATCCAGACATGGCACCCTCAACAGCTACCCTTTATTAACATCATACAGAAAGATATCGAGCATTTAAAAGCCTTCCATTTTCCTGTTTATGCCCTGGGGTATAATTGGTTACAGTCCAGTGAAATTGGTGCGGGTATCGTTGCAGAAAAACTCGATAAAATTAAAAAAGAATACGGTGGTCGTTTTCATAAATTTATTGTGGTTACGCATTCGATGGGCGGTTTACTCACACGTCGACTGGTACAACTGCGCGAAAGTGATATTGCAGGTGTGGTGCATGGTGTTATGCCTGCTGAAGGCGCACCTGCGGTGTATCGCAGATTTGTCGCAGGTTCTGTAGAAGGAGCAGGTGCTAAATCATACGCAACAGGGTTGGTATTGGGGAAAGATGCCGAACATACTACCGCTGTACTTGCCAATGCACCGGGTGGGTTAGAACTGTTACCGAATGCAGAATATAATAATCGCCAACCCTGGTTAACCTTGCAAGGCAGGAATGAGCATAATCAATTAATGCAGATAAAACTCCCGACTAAGAATGTTCGCGGCAAGGTTGATCCTTATGAACAAATTTATAAGGCCGACAAAGTCTGGTGGGAGATGGTCAAAGAAGAACTGATTAATCCAGCTCAAAAAGTTAATGCTGAGTATCCCAAATTGCCAGCTAAAGAAGTTTATAAAATTAAAATTGACCTAGTAAAAAAATTCCATGAAAAAATCACCAACAAATATCATCCTCACACCTATGTAAATTATGGCGATGATGCGAAGTTGATCGGTTTTGGGAGTTTAACCTGGACTTTAGACAAGTCTTTAAAAGGGTTAACGCCACAGCAAATCAAAACGTTGCCTCGAGTGAGCAAGAAAGAAATAGATGCTTATAATCATCAGGTTTATAAAGATACAGCATATATGGGACCAGGTGCATCGTCTTATATTAAGGCTAATGTAAAAGAGAATAATGGGTTGCGATATATTAAATTGACAAATGGGAAATTTGGAACGTTTAAAATCTCAGATCAGGATTCAACAGGTGACGGTACAGTACCCTGGCAATCAGGTCGTGCACCTTTGAACCAGGCAGGTGTAAAGCAGACATTTAAAATGACTGGATTTGACCATCAAGGTTCATATAACAATGATCATGTACGACGTTCAGTTTTATATTCAATTGTGAAAATTAGACTTCTTGCGTAAGTCATATTTTAATCATCCAGTTGATAAGCCCTGCAATTAAATTCATTCTTAAGCCAAATCTTCTCCGCCTGTTTCTATATCGTTCACTAAGAATACGAAATACTTTTATTCTTCTATTTAAATGTTCAATTGGAATTCGGCGGCGGCTTATTTCCTTATTGATCAGTTTCGCCTCTGGAGAGAGCTCCTTTTTCTTTAACTTTTTTATTGGAATTAGTAACTTACTGCTTATCTCTTTAAAACCCTTATAAGCCAGATCACCTATAACAAACGCAAAATTCGCTAATTCCTTTGCATGTTTACGGGCTATTGTAAGGTCATGGGTTGTTCCTGGATCGATCTGGATACTGATAATTTGATTCAATTTCGTACTAAAAATAACCTGTGTCTTAAGCGTATGTTTCTTCTTTTTCCCACTATAGTACATTTTCTGTTTTTTTAGGGCGTTCTATTTGTGATTCGGTGACATCAATCAGCACAAAGTCATCATTTTCAATCTCCTGATTTCTCTTCGGTAAAACAAAATGGCGGGATTGAACAAGTGCATTCTCTATTTTCTGAATCGTTCGATTCACATTACTTTCAGCTAAGCCATAATCAGCAGATAATTCAATCTGAGTTCGATATGAGCGTAAGTAATTCAAAGTTAATAGTAATTGATCTTGCAGAGTCAGGGAATGAGGGCGACCGGATTTCTTCTTCGCACGTTCTGCCTCTTCCAAAATGCTCAACATTTTAGAAAATAAAGGGCGCGGAACTCCAACCAGACGTTTAAATTCCAGATCATCAAATCGCGTTAAATTTTCATATTTCATTCTCAAATTATAAACCCATTTTATACTTTCGCAAGAAGTCTATTATTAAAGATAATAATATTCAGCCGAAGTTTAGATAAACCTGGATGTGTGTGAAAATTAAAAACTTCTGCTGACTTTCCGGTGCAAATCTTCTGAATATATTTTGGTAATAGCAGGCAATCCAAAAGGGTTTACCTATTGTAGCTCAAAAAATATATCTGGCTATACGGAATGATTATTCAGCCTGATCCGTCTCTGTTTCACTGCCTGGTTCAACTGCAGGTATTGATGTAACAGGCGTCGCGGGAGCCGCCTGTTGCTCAGACTGAGGCGTCTGAGGAATGCTGGCGGGTTGAGCATTGCTTGATTGAGTGCTGGCCGGTGCTTCGGGTTTGTCCAGCAAACCCAGACTCAGACGGTTTAACCAGCTGTGCCTGGTCGCAGAAGAGGATTCCTGAATGACGGATTCATCTGCTTCATTTTTGGCACGTTCGCCTAAAACGCCCAGTGTGGCACGATTCCACCAGCTGCCTTCCTTACGTGCAGCACGTAAATTGACTTCGCCATTGGATTTGACCAGATCCGGATAATTCAGTTTCAGCATTTCAATATATTGCTGTGATGTTGCCTTATCGCCCAGTTTGTCGTAACCCAGCGCCATGGTGGCCAGGGCTTCAGGAATCTGCGGCGTCTGCGGATAATGTTCAATGACCCATTGCGAGCGTTCAACAGCAGCCAGCCAGGCTTTCCGTTTCAGGTTGAAACGGGCTGCATTCATCTCACTTTCCGCCAGTTCCTCTCCGATATATTTCATACGCTGAGCGGCATCCACCGCATATTGACTGCTTGGATAACGACGGATGAAATCCACAAAATTCTGGTAAGCAAGCTTTAAGTAACTGACATCACGGTGTGACTGCTGTAAAGAGGTATAGCGCAGCAGGCTGTCGTAGTTTTGCTCCATATTGGCAACACCGCGGATGTAATAGGCGTAGTCCGTATTGGGATGCTGAGGATTCATCCGGATAAAACGGTCTGCAAGCGCAATGACGCCTTCATAGTCCTTTTGCCTGAATTTGGTATACAGTAATTCCAGTTGAGCCTGCTGAGCATATTGTCCGGTCGGATAATAGGTATCAAGCGCTTCAAGTGATTTTGCTGCGTCACTATATTGTCCACGATTCAATGCTTTCTGAGCTTTATCAAAATAAATCTGCTCACTGGATTGTGGACCGGTATCAACAACTTCCTTCTTAGGATTGCTGCTACAGGCCACTAATGCAGTTGCTAAACTTAAAGATACAGCAAGCATCGTAACTTTATAACGTGGTAGCGACATAAAAATTCCTCTGTTTATACGGGCAATAGGCTACAATTGCACTATTAAACCACTTTTGTCCGAATGAGCAAATGACTTCAGCACAATCTTCCAATCCTGATTTCTCAGAACACGATTTCAATTTATCTGAAGATTCTGAGGATGCAGATAATCATACTTCAGCTGTGACTGCAACACGTTTATCGTTGCAATTTCAACTGGATGAAAGCTATCTGGGACAACGCATTGATCAGGTCGCGGCATTGGTCTGGAACGAATTTTCCAGAGAAAAACTCAAGCAATGGATGAAAGACGGCCATTTGTTGGTAAATGGTAACATTACCAAGCCCCGGTACAAATGTGAAGGCAATGAATTACTGACACTTGAGGTGGAACTGGAAGCGCAGACTTCAGCCCAGCCGGAAAATATTCCATTGGATATTATTTACGAAGATGACGACATTATGGTCATCAATAAACCAGTGGGCATGGTGGTCCATCCGGGGGCAGGCAATCCGACAGGAACCCTGGTCAACGCCATTTTGTACCATTATCCGAAAGCCGCTGAACTGGCAAGAGCCGGTCTGGTGCACCGTATCGATAAGGACACCAGTGGTCTGCTGGTGGTTGCAAAAAATCTGGAGGCACAGTTTTCACTCAGCAAGCAACTGGCTGATAAGACGGTCTATCGGATTTATGATCTGATCAGCTATGGCAATATTATTGCAGGTGGCATGATTGATGAGCCGATTAAGCGTCATCCGGTGGATCGTATCCGAATGTCCGTGTTACCGGGTGGCCGGGATTCGGTGACCCGCTACAACGTTAAGGAACGCTTTCAGCACTTTACCCGTGTCCAGGCTCAGCTTGAAACCGGCCGGACCCATCAGATTCGGGTGCATTTTACTTATATCGGCTATCCACTGGTGGGGGACCCGGTTTATGTCAGCCGGGTTCGGGTACCGGCCGGAGCATCGGAAACACTCAGCGATGCGCTGCGTCATTTTAAGCGTCAGGCCCTGCATGCATCCAGGCTTGGTCTGGTGCATCCGCGTACCGGCGAAGAAATGATGTTTGAAGCGCCGTGGGCGGATGACTTTACGGAACTGGTGAATGTGTTGCGTGCTGAAAATAAAGCATATTAATGGTTGTTGATCATATCGGTTCTGTCGGTGCGGCTTTGCAGGTTTAAATCAACTGGAGACAGCCTATGCAATTTGTTCAGGGATTACCGGAAGGAGTATATGCAGGCCAGACCCGGATTCAGCATCCACAGGCTCAGCCTGCTGAAAAGGCGGAACTGACCGGGTTTAACCTGGCGTTGCATGTTCAGGATAACCCGCTGCGGGTACAACAGCACCGGATGGCGCTGTTAAATGAGTTTTCTGAATATGGGGTCAGTCAGCTGACGTGGATGAATCAGACCCATAGTACGATGTGTCATGGCATTAATGAACAAATGCCGTTTGAAGCCTGGACGGGGGATGGCCTGGTGACGCAGTCCCACGGGCATGCCCTGATGATGATGACGGCCGATTGTCTGCCTGTGATACTGGGCAATGCCGAGGGCTCGGAGGTGGCCAGCCTGCATGCAGGCTGGCGTGGCCTGGCCGGAGGAATCGTGGAAAATACCCTGAATGCCATGAAAACCGAGGCCAGCTGGGCATGGCTGGGGGCCGCTATAAGTCAGCCCTGTTTTGAGGTCGGGGCAGAAGTCAGAGAAGCGTTCTGTTCAGGCTATGCTGAACTGACCTCTGCTTTTAAAGCCGGCGAAAAGCCCGGGAAATACTATGCTGATCTGTATGCCATCGCCCGCTTTATTTTAAGGCGGCAGGGTGTGGAAACCGTGCTCGGTGGAGATCAGTGTTCCTGGCGGCAGAATCAGGATTATTATTCTTACCGTCGTAGTGCTGTGACCGGTCGTATGGCAGCCTTTGTGTTTATACGCTGAATTAATGTTAAACTTGAGCGAAATCCTCTGTCTTTGATGAATATGTCACACTCTCCCAGATCCCTTGCCATTGTTTACCACAGCCCATTTGGCCATACCGCAAAAGTTGCTGAATTTATTGCGCAGGGAGCGCAGAACATGCAGGTTCAGGTTCAGGTCATGAATATTGAACAGATTGACTGGGATGTGCTGGATCAGGCAGATGGATTGATTTTCGGATCTCCGGCGTATATGGGAAGTGTAACCGGCGCCTTTAAATTATTTATGGATACCACCTCAAAACGCTGGAAAGATCGGACATGGCAAGGCAAACTGGCGGCTGGATTTACCAATTCCGGTGGTTTGAGTGGTGACAAACTTGCGGTATTACAGCAAATTAACCTGTTTGCCATGCAGCATGGCATGTTGTGGGCCGGCCTGCCTTTAATGCCGACCGGTATACAACCGACAGATCTGAACCGTCTGGCGGGCTTTCTGGGACTGATGACCCAGTCTGATAATGCACCTGTGGAGATTACCCCGCCTGAAGGTGATCTGAATACTGCGCTCTGGTTTGGGGAATATATTGCAGCCATGCTCTATCGGCTGAATTCAGGCCAGTAAGCTTTTTCATATCAAGTGATATTTTAATTTCAGCAAAGTAAACCGGGCTTCAACAGCATCCGGAAATGATGGGTCATGCTTGCAGACGGATTAGTCCGGTATTCAAAAGAACTGCGGATGTTTTCAGATAAAGTTGCCAGGGCGTGTTCTCATTTCATTTAACGAAGCAAATTAGTCTGTATTTTGTTTAATAAAGCAGCAATTTGCTCATTAAATATTCCATCTGAAGCATGTGAGCAGTCATTTTTTAAGCTCATTTACCAAATGAGGACAGCCCCCTGGTCATTTTTTACTTAGAGAATCTTTTAATTCTGGATTGTGTTCATAAATATTTTTTTGAATTAAGAAGATGTTACTCATTGCTTGAGCGATAAGAAGAATATTTTCTCTGTTTTCCAGTTCCGGTGCCATCTGGATTTTATGTGTAATTTGATATAAAATTATAGATGCTTGATTTAATTCTGAATTTATCTTTTCTAATAAAGTCATTTTGTGCCATCTTAAGGCTATAGGGGTTTTAATTATATTTGATTAAAACCCCTTTTTTAGATAGTTTTTGCTTTGCCTAAAATATTACGATTTTTAAAAATAGTAATACCAATAAGCAAAATGAATGCCATGTTTCTGCATATGGATGACCGTTCGTTAATAAAACAGTGCAACCGGGTCGGGATGGCGCTGCAACTGCGGAATTCTGCCTGGATGAATCGGAATATTACAATTGATAACAGTAATCCAGCGGTGAACCCTGTTGCCGTTTTTCGCTGAAATGTGTGGCTAAAATCAGCAAAATATATGCTTTATCAAAAAGTTTGACTGTCAGGTCATTATAAAAATCAGCCTGGATGTCATGTCGCGGGAGCCGGCAGTTTTTTTGTGCTGAAATTTATATTTTAAAATTAATTATTTTATTTTCATTTATTTATCTGGTCATTGCCGGCTGGTATTTATCCATCAATATCGGGTTACAAAATGCAGCAAAACAAAATGTTTTTATTATTTTGCACACAAAAAGTTTGAACTGGTTTACTTTTTTGAACATAAATACTAATATTGTCACACCATTCTGGGGTGTCAAACCCGTGGTGTTGAATCTTTCTTTCATATTTTATGGGTAACCAAAATGAAAAAAATTGCTTTTCTTGCATCTGTAACCATCCTGGGCATCACAACTGCTTATGCTGCTGATGGCACAATCACAATCAATGGTCTGGTTACAGACAAAACCTGCGATATCGTAACACCACAGGGTAAAGATTTTACGGTGACTTTACCGACTGTTTCCAGACAGACGCTTGCTCAGGCAGGTGATGTCGCAGGTCGTACGCCATTTACAATTAATCTTGCAAACTGTTCAGAAGGTAAAGTTGCAACTTACTTTGAACCAGGTGCAACTGTAGATTTCGCGACTGGTCGTTTAAACAACCAGGACACTGCCGGCGCTCAGAATGTCAAAGTTCAGTTACTGGGTTCAAACAACCAGTTCATTCCTGTACTGGCAGCTGGTGCTTCAGGTGCACAAACTAACTCACAGTGGGTGAGCGTTGCTGATGCCGGTTCTGCAGACATGAACTACTATGCAGAATACTATGCAACAGATGCGTCCACTGCCGGTCAGGTGGCAACTTCTGTTCAATATACAATTATCTATCAATAATCTGCATAATGCGGATTTGGGCTAAGATGGTCATCATCTTAGCTCTTCATTTTATTGAGTTAGAGATATTGTTATGTTGCTGAATCGCTCTTTTTTCCAGAAAAGTCTAATTGCCTGTCTCATCCCTTTCAGCTGTGCAAATGCTGAAATTATTATTCATGGGACCCGTGTCATTTATCCATCAGATGCACGTGAAGTGACCATGCAGGTGAGCAATAACGGAAATAAACCTGCTCTGGTTCAGGCATGGATTGATGAAGGTGAAGCAAAAAGCACACCGGACCAGTCTAAGGCACCTTTTATGATTACACCGCCGATTTCGCGGGTGGATGCTAAAAAAGGACAATCATTACGTATTTCTGCTTTGCCACAGACCAGTGGACTCAGTAAAACTCAGGAAACACTGTATTGGTTAAATGTGCTGGATATTCCACCAAAACCAACAGCAAAAAATAAGGATGATGTGCCGGAAAACTTTTTACAGCTGGCTATCCGTTCCCGAATTAAATTCTTTTATCGCCCTGCAGGTCTTAAGGATGTTTCCCTTGCACCTGAAAAATTACAGTGGTCAAGTCAGGGTGCTGTGCTGACCATTAAAAATCCAACACCATTTCATGTGACCCTGACATCAATCATGCAGGACAACGCCGGAAAGCGTGTGGATATTTTGTCTGAAGGTCTCATGCTGAAACCATTTTCAGAAGAAAAAGTCAGTCTGAAAACATCCGGTACAGCAAAGATGACTTTTACAGCAATCAACGACTATGGGGGTCGTGTTGAGCACAATATCAGATTCTGATTATTGACTCAGTTCATTCATTGGATTTACCAGTTAGCACACCTATTCAGCGGTTAATGGGCGGTTTTTGTTATGCAGAAAAAAGAGCAAAACTACAAGTGGGTCAAGCGTCATGTGAGCTATTATTTAGCTTGTGGCGCCATTACACTGACCGTGCCTGCGCTTGTACACGCTAATGAACCACAGCAGCCTCAGATTGCTGAAGAGGCGGAATTTGACTCGGCCTTTTTAATTGGTGACGCTAAAAAAATTGATGTGGACCGTTTTAAATACGGGAATCCGGTTTTACCGGGTGACTATAATGTCGATGTCTATGTCAACGGAAACTGGTTTGGTAAACATCGTATGCTGTTTAAGGCATTTGATAACAAGGAAAATGCCTTTACCTGTTTTACTCAGAATAAATTACTCGAATACGGGGTAAAACCGGAAGTTCTTAAGCTTAAATCAGCTACCATGACGCCAACGGCTGACTGCCAGAAGATTGAGCAGTGGATTGATGATGCATTTTATGAGTTCGATACCTCACGATTACGTATCGACGTGTCCATTCCTCAGGTGGCCATGCAGAAAAATGCGCAGGGCTATGTTGATCCGAGTGTATGGGATCGTGGCATCAATGCTGCATTCCTGTCCTATAATGCCAGTGCCTATAAGACATTTAATCGGTTTCAGGGCAATGAAGAACGTACCAATGCCTTCACTTCCATTGCCACAGGTGCCAATCTTGCCGGTTGGCAATTCCGTCATAATGGCCAATGGCAATGGCAGGATGAAGCCACTGAGGGTGAGTCAAAATCAAGTTATGATGCCATCAGTACCTATGTACAGCGGGCCTTTCCTGAATACCGAGGTGTTTTAACCCTGGGGGACAGCTTTACTGACGGTGAAATTTTTGATTCATTCGGCTATCGTGGTGTCGATTTCTCCAGTGATGACCGGATGCTGCCAAACAGTATGGTCGGTTATGCGCCACGTATTCGTGGTAATGCCAAAACCAATGCCAAGGTTGAAGTCCGCCAGCAGGGTCAGCTGATTTATCAGACCACAGTAGCACCCGGCAGTTTTGAAATTAACGATCTTTATCCTACGGGTTTTGGTGGCGAGCTTGAGGTTTCCGTTCTGGAAGCAGATGGTGAAATCCAGCGCTTTTCCATTCCCTATGCTTCCGTAGTGCAGATGCTGCGTCCGGGCATGAGCCGTTATGCTGTGACTGCCGGTAAGTTCCGCGATAAGGACATTGATCTGGATCCGTGGATTGTACAGGGTAAATACCAGTACGGGATTAATAACTATATTACCGGTTATGGTGGTGTTCAGGTATCCGAAGATTACGCGGCGCTGACAGTGGGGAGTGCATTTGCGACCCCGATTGGTGCAATTGCACTGGATATGACGCATTCAGAGGCGGATTTCAGTCGCCGTAAAAAGGAATCAGGTCAGAGTTTCCGTCTCAGCTACAGTAAATTAATTACCCCGACCGATACCAACCTGACCCTGGCAGCATACCGCTACTCCACCGAAAACTTTTATAAATTACGTGATGCCTTACAGGTGCAGGATCTGGATGACAAAGGCATCAGTTCCACTCATGTGGGTAAACAGCGCAGTGAATTTCAGATTACCCTGAACCAGGGATTACCTGAAAAATGGGGCAATATTTATGCAACCGGTTCATGGGTTGATTACTGGAACCGTCAGGAAACCACACGTCAGTATCAGGTCGGCTATAGTAACTCCTATCAGGGATTGACCTATGGACTTTCTGCAATCAGACGTATTGTGGAAGATAATGCATCCAATCAGCGCAGCAATGATACTGAGTATATGCTGACACTGTCGTTGCCATTGACGTTTAAGAAACATTCCATGAACATCAATTCCGTCACCACCCGTGATGATACGACGCTGGGGGTCAGTGGTACAGTCGGGGACCGCTTCAATTATGGAACTTCCATGTCAGACCGTTTTGGAGATAATCCGAGTCTGAACATGAATGCTCAGTATCGGACCAACTTTGCAACAGTTGGAGCATCCTACAGTATTGCTGACCAGTATGAGCAGGCCATGCTGTCTGCACGGGGTAATATTGTGGCGCATGGCGGTGGTGTTTTATTCGGTCCGGATCAGGGCCAGACCATGGTATTGGTTCATGCACCTGAAGCAGCCGGTGCCAAAGTCAACAATACAACCGGTTTAAGTATCAATAAATCCGGTTATGCGGTTATTCCTTATGTTACACCGTATCGTCTGAATGACATTACGCTTGATCCTCAGGATATGTCGACTGAGGTGGAGCTGGAAGAAACCAGCCAGCGTATTGCGCCTTATTCCGGTGCCATTGCTCAGGTCAGTTTTGCAACCAAAAGCGGGAAGGCGATTTATATTCATGGTCTGACGCCGCAGGGTGGTACACTGCCATTTGCCGCAGAAGCTTATGATTCAAAAGGTGAAAATATCGGTATGGTTGCACAGGGCAGTATGGTTTATTTGCGTACCAATGCCACAGCAGATACAGTCACTGTAAAATGGGGTGATGAAGCGGATCAGCAATGTCAGATCCGGTATGATGTAACAGCGCAGGCTGCAGACAGGAAACAAAGTATGTTGATGGCAGAGGCGGTATGTCAATGAACTATAAAATTTTAAACAGTATTTTATTTATTGCCGGAAGCGCCTGTATTAGCGAGGTGCAGGCAGCTTGTAATATGACGAATTACAGTGCAATTGATGTCAGTATGTCTGTGGGTCGTGTCGTGGTGCGCCCCAGTGATGAAGTAGGTAAAATTTTGCGTAAGGCGACGTTCTCTTATCCAAGGGGCAGTACTTGGACCTGTGATCGAAATGGCGGTGTCAATCGGGCAATTCTTGATCAGAACAATTCCGCCAGCCCTTTAGGCAATAATATTTATAATACCAATATTCCAGGAATTGGCATTCGTCTGTATCGTGAGTTGCCTGCAGATGATACCTTTTCAGGCTATTATCCTTATCGTGTGAGTTCTCCACGAGGGAATAAAGTATTGGGTGCGGGTTTCTTTGTTGTTGAAATTATAAAAACTGGATCGGAAACCGGCTCTGGAGCATTGGTTCCCGGGCGCTATAGTAATTACTATGAAGAGAGTATGGGCGCAGGCAGGCCTTTACTGACCAGTACGGTCTATGGTAATGCCATTACCATCGCATCATCATCATGTGAATGGCAGGGGAACATCAATAAAACCGTGCAGCTTCCAACAGTGAATAAGGCGGACTTCAAGGGTATTGGTTCCACTCAGGGTGAACAGGCATTTGACCTGAATATTCTATGTAATGGGGGTAAAAGTCCGAGCGATTATACAGAAAGTAATAAGATCAGCCTGAGTTTTGACTATAACGCAGCAACGGGAACCAATAACCAGGTGCTGGCCAATGACGCACCGGCACGGACCCGGGCCAATGGCGTTGGGGTACAATTGGTATGGGATTATCAGAAACAAAATAAAGTGATTGCCAAAAACGACAAACTGACATTGGGGACACTGAGATCCAACCAGAGTATTCAATATAATGTGCCAATGAAAGCACGTTATTATCAGACTGCGTCAAATGTTTCACCGGGTACAGTCAGAGGAATGGCAACAGTCACAATTGAATATGATTAAAAGAATTGAATCACAATTTATAATTTTTTTTCATATGAAAATTTAAAAAGTGTTGTTTTGTTGATATAGATATGTAATTAATTGGCTTCCGCATCTCTGAATAAAATAAGGGGAATGAGATGAAGCGAATAAAATTACTATCATATATTTACATGGGTCTGGTTTTAAGTGGGTTTTTCAGTATGGTCGGTTATGCAGAGCAGATCGATTTTCAGGGGAGAATTTCAGAATTCAGTTGTGCAGAAAATTCCCATACTGCTGATTGCAGGGCGATACAGGGAACGGTTGCAGATATTCGGGACATGAAAACCCCGGATGCTGTAAAACTGGTTCAGCTATTGAATGGTCATAATGAAATTGCCACATTAAAATTGGAGAATCTGCAGACCAGCCTGCATCAGGTATTGGTCATTAATTATCATTAAATGTTCTGCATTCATTGCTCAGCTCTCTGTCAATGCATGCGCTTAATGAGTTTGATATCAGTACCAGGTTCTGAACGTTTTGGACATGACGAAAAATTAATGATGAAAAATCCCGGAATGATGATTCCGGGATTTTTCATTTCAGTCCTCTGCCGTGTGATACAGCGATATGATGATCAGGAACTGGCCGGTGTTTCAGGACAGATCACGCATTGTTCAATAATGTTTTGTGTGTCCTGTTCACTGATTTCTACACCATCCCATTTTTTCATTTGCTGAATGAGCCAGTAAAAATCATCTGTGCTGGGTACGGCGGATTGACAGATGAAATGATGAACAATATTCCGGATTAAATGATATTTTCTGACATGAACGGCCTCTGAACAATTGAACTGAATAATCTGATAATCCATCAGCAGTTGCCATACGGCACTGAAGTCTTCAATTTTCTTCAGTTCATCCTGCGCCCTTATAATGGCTTCGGTCAGCGCGGTCAGACTATTGGGGTGCTGCCTCGCCCAGTCAGCGGTCACGGCCAATACTTTATCGGCTACTTCTGGGATAATCGCCTGACTGGATGCCACAATCTGGCTGACGCCCAGTAATTCCCCCTGGGTATTCCACGGTTCACCGACACAAAAGCCGTCAATGCTCTGTTTTGAAATGGCTTCAACCATGTAAGGTGGTGGCAGGGTATGCAGTTTGATCTGGGCTGCGGTCTGTTCACAGGCAAGCGCCAGCCATTCCCGCAGGCAATAATGATGAATGGAATGTTTAAACACATGGGCAAATTGCAGGTCATGCTGTTTCAGGGCCTGTACAATTTTTTCTGCAGATTGTCCGGGAGAGAGGCTGGCATGAATATCCAGCTGAAAACACAGCTGCTGACTCAGACTGATAAATGCACGATTAATACTGAGCACCAGCGGTGTTTTAAAGGGAATACCCAGTTGGTCAATTCCCATTGCAGCAGCAGGTAACATGGCAGACAGGCAATGCGCTGCATCCAGAAAACCATAGGCGAGGCGATCCCTTAAACTTGCCCAGGAGGCTTCCCGGACCAGGGTAACATCCAGACCGGCTTCGTCAAAGAAACCACGCTGCTTTGCCCATAAAATGGCAACACAATCAAGTAAGGGAATATAGCCCAGCTGAATCGATGTTTTTTCCAGGTGCCTCATAGCTTAATCCTTGAGTTGATTCTGTAGCAGTTGCTGTGCATCCAGCAGACGGCGTGCCATTTCCCCAATGGTCATGCGATGACTCATGGCATTTTTGCGGAGTAACTGAAAGGCCTGTTCTTCGGTCAGCTGGTGCAGTTGCATCAGTAACACTTTGGCTTTTTCAATTTCCTTTCGATCCGCCAGTTTATTTCTGGTTTCCTGTAAATCTGTCAGAAGTTTTTTATGTTTTTTAAATTGCTCAATGGAGATTTCCAGAATGCTTTCCAGTCTGGCAGGATCAATGCCATCAACAATATAGGCCGTGACCCCGGCATCAATGGCATTTTTAATGGTTTCTTTCTGCGTGTTTTTGGTAAATAACACGGTTGGCAGGTCAAACTGGCTGACACAGCTTTCAATAATATCACGCTGTGGATGGTCCATATCCAGCAGGATCACGTCGGCATGCAGCTGTTCAAGGCGGAACAGATTTAAATGGTCAAGCGTCAGGCAGGCGACCACCTCGAAACCGTGTTCGATTAATGTCCCCTGAATAAACTGGGCGCGATCATGATTATCATCGATCAGCGCAATTTTTAATTTTGGCATATGGGCTAAATGATCAGGCGCAAGCGATACGTCGCTCAGTTGAATGTATTATAAAGCAAATAAAATGCCAGTACCGGTTTATTGATTAATGGTGTATCACATGGTCATCCAGCCATATGGTCCATCGCCTGGCTGGGAAATGTAAGGGGTGCTTCATCATGTTGCATACATCGTGCTGCATAACCTCACAATAAATAGTGATCAACAGGTGCAGGACTGGCTATTCAAATAGCTGTGCGATGCACCTGAATGATTCGGCATGCGCAATGATAAAGCACTGAAAAATGGTGCTGATCTGCTGATTCAGTCCGCTACAGTGCTGGGTGGATATGGGGTTAAAATAAATTTTATGAAAAAATACAATTATTTATTTAAATATATTAAAAGCTGGCACGCTCATTGCTATATCTAAGATGAGTCAAAGAAGACTCTAAAAATTTGTAAGACGGCCAACGACGTCCGCTCTGATCGATCTGTGATGTAGTGACATGCATGACAGAAAACCCAATACGTTCAGTTCAGGTAGGAGATGGCAATGTCTACAAATTTAAATGCCAAAAAAGCGACAAAAATAAATCTATTCAGTTTTAACAGTGCAGCGATGCGGGCCTTCCATATGAGTTGGCTCGCTTTTTTTATCTGTTTCTTTGCCTGGTTTGCCTGTGCACCATTAATGCCGGTAATTGCAGGGGAATTTCATCTGACCAAAGACCAGATTGCCAACATTAATATTGCCGCAGTTGCCATTACCATTCTGGTGCGTCTGATTGTGGGACCGCTGTGTGATAAATACGGTCCGCGTAAAACCTATACCGCATTGCTGCTGATTGGCAGTATTCCTGTGTTTGGAGTTGCTGCGGCCAACAGCTATGAATCCTTTTTATTTTTCCGGCTATTGATCGGGGCAATTGGCGCAAGCTTTGTCATTACTCAGTACCACACCAGTATTATGTTTGCACCGAATGTTGTCGGTACGGCCAATGCGACCACAGCCGGTTGGGGGAATGCCGGTGGTGGTGCAACCCAGGCGCTGATGCCGTTATTGCTGGGTGCTATTGTCATGTTTGGTGTTGAACAGGCCATGGGCTGGCGTATTGCCCTGCTGGTTCCGGGTTTACTGATGGTGGTTGTGGGCATCATGTACTGGAAGCTGACGCAGGATAGTCCGCAGGGGAACTTTAAGGAACTGCGTGCCCAGGGAATCAGTGTCGGTAGTGACAAAAAAGGCGGGATGGCTATTCTGATGCACGCCGCACGTAACTATCGGGTGTGGATTCTGTTTGGTGCCTATGCAGCCTGTTTCGGGATTGAAATCTTTATTCACAACATTGTGGCGATGTATTACGTTGAAAATTTTAACTTCGGCTTGAAGGAAGCCGGTCTTGCAGCAGGAATTTTTGGTCTGCTGGCATTGTTTGCACGTGCCCTGGGCGGGATTGTTTCAGACCGGGTGGCGCTGAAAAATGGTCTGGATGGGCGCACAAAAGTGCTGTTTGCCATGATTCTGATGGAAGGTTTATTCCTGGTGGTATTTTCACAGATGAACAGTGCCATGCTGGCGATTCTGACCATGACCATTTTTGCCTTATTTACCCATATGGCCTGCGGTGCAACCTATGCGCTGGTGCCTTTTATTGACCGTGATGCGCTGGGGGGCGTGGCCGGTATTATTGGCGCCGGAGGTAATGTTGGCGCCGTGGCAGCAGGTTTTCTGCTGAAGGGAATGCTGGATATTCAGACCTGTCTGATGGTACTGGGCGGTCTGGTGGTGATTGCTGCAAGCTTTGTTCTCATGATTCGATTCTCGGTTGAACACAAGGAAAAGGAACAGCGTCTTTTTGAACAGGCGATCCTGGATCGTAACAACGCTGCCTGATTGTGGTTTGAAGCAGATAAAACAGGGAATTTGAGGGAATTAAGATGAAACTGGTCATGATTGGTCATGGTATGGTCGGCCACAAGTTTATTGAATCTGTGCTTGAGCATGCAGATGATGAACTGGAAATTACCATTCTTGCGGAAGAGCCCCGTCTGGCATACGACCGCGTACATTTAACTGAATATTTCTCCGGTAAATCTGCAAAGGATTTATCGCTGGCGCGTGCGGATTTTGCAGATGCCTATGGTATTGATCTGCGTCTGAATACCAAAGCGACTGGTATTGACACCGCCAATAAAACCGTGACCACCAGTCAGGGTGATGTGGTGACTTATGATAAACTGGTGCTTGCGACCGGCTCCTATGCCTTTGTGCCGCCAATTCCGGGTAATGACCGTAAAAACTGTTTTGTTTACCGAACCATTGAAGATCTGGATGCCATCCGGGCCGCAAGCCTGCATGCAAAATCAGGAGTGGTCATCGGTGGTGGATTGCTGGGACTGGAAGCAGCTAAGGCACTGCGTGATTTAAACCTCGAAACCCATGTGGTGGAATTTGCCCCCCGGCTGATGGCGGTGCAGATTGATGATCTGGGCGGTAAGGTTCTACGTTCAAAAATTGAAAATCTGGGGGTGAAAGTACATACCCAGAAAGCCACACAAAGCATTGAAGATGGCACATCAACCACGCATGTCATGAAATTTGCGGATGGCTCTGAACTGGAAACTGACATTGTTCTCTTCTCTGCGGGCATCCGTCCGCGGGATGAGTTGGCACGTCAGAGTGGTTTAAACATGGGGGAGCGTGGTGGTATTGTCATTAATGACTACTGTCAGACTTCAGACAGTGACATCTATGCCATTGGTGAATGCGCATTGTGGAACAACAAAATCTACGGGCTGGTTGCTCCGGGTTATGACATGGCCCGCATTGCTGCTAAACATGTGATGGCGGAAAACTGCGGCGAGTTTTCCGGCGCAGATATGAGCACCAAACTGAAACTGATGGGGGTGGATGTTGCATCCGTCGGTGACGCGCACGCAACGGTGCCCAATGCCTTAAGCTATTTCTATGCTGACGAAGATGCCATGATTTATAAGAAAATCGTGGTCAATGCCGAAAAAACCAGATTACTGGGTGCCGTACTGGTGGGCTGTGCAAAAGAATATAACGACTTATTACAGATGATGCAGAATGGCATGGAGATCCCGGAAAATCCGGAGAGTCTGATTATGCCGGGCTATGCACAGTCTTCGGCCAAATCAGGCGGCAGTGGGGTGGATCTGCTGCCTGACAGTGCCACCATCTGTTCCTGTAATAATGTATCCAAGGCTGATATCTGCCAGGCGATCAGTGATGGTTCGACCTCGCTGGGTGCATTGAAGAAATGCACCAAAGCGGCAACCGCCTGTGGTGGCTGTGCGCCACTGGTGACTCAGGTGTTGAAATCTGAATTACAGCGTCAGGGCGTAACGGTCAATAACCACATCTGTGAACATTTTGCCTACTCACGTCAGGAGCTGTATCACCTGATCCGGGTCAATGAAATTAAAAGCTTTGATGATCTGATCAGTCAGCATGGTCATGGACTGGGCTGTGATATCTGTAAGCCGACGGTGGCCAATATCCTGGCCTCCTGCTGGAATGACTTTGTCCTGAAAACAGATCATGCCGGTTTGCAGGACAGCAATGACTATTATCTGGGCAATATTCAGAAAGACGGTTCCTATTCCATCGTTCCGCGCATTGCCGGTGGTGAAATTACCCCGGAAGGGCTGATCACCATTGGTCAGGTAGCCAAAAAATATAATCTGTATACCAAAATTACCGGTGGACAGCGGATTGATATGTTCGGTGCGCAGGTACATCAGCTGCCACAGATCTGGGAAGAGCTGATTAATGCCGGTTTTGAGTCCGGGCATGCCTATGGTAAATCATTGCGTACGGTGAAGTCCTGTGTGGGCAGCACCTGGTGCCGTTATGGTGTGGATGATTCAGTCGGTCTGGCCATTTATCTGGAAAATCGCTACAAGGGACTGCGTTCACCGCATAAGCTGAAAATGGCCGTCTCCGGCTGTACCCGTGAATGTGCCGAGGCGCAGGGCAAGGATGTCGGGGTGATTGCCACGGAAAAAGGCTGGAATCTGTATGTCTGTGGTAATGGGGGTATGAAGCCGCGTCATGCAGAACTGCTGGCATCAGATCTGGATACCCAGACGCTGGTGCGCTATATCGACCGTTTCTTTATGTTCTATATTCAGACGGCGGACCGTCTGCAGCGGACCAGTGTATGGCGTGACAATATGGAAGGTGGTCTGGACTATCTGAAAGCAGTCATTGTCAACGATTCACTCGGGCTGGCAGAAGAGCTGGAACGCCGTATGGCACATGTGGTCGGTACTTATCAGGATGAATGGCGTACTGCGGTTGAAGATCCGGAAGTCCGTAAGCGTTTTAAAACCTTTATTAATGCTGAAAATCAACAGGATCCACATATTCAATTTGCTGCTGAGCGTGGTCAGATTCGCCCGAAAACAGCGGCTGAGCGTGATGCAAGCCGCATTGCCATGGTCCAGGCCTGAATGCATTAAGGAACAAATGAAATGAATGTATTCAGAGAAATCAATACGATGGATGAGCAGCAATGGTTTGAAATCTGCGCGCTGGAAGACATCACGCCGAATACTGGTGTGGGTGCCATGATTCATGATCAGCAGATTGCGCTGTTTCGGGTAGGCACTGAACAACGTGTTTATGCACTGAGCAACCAGGATCCGTTCAGTCAGGCTTTTGTCATGTCCCGCGGTATTCTGGGTGATTTGCAGGGTGAGCGGGTGGTGGCCTCACCTATTTATAAACAGCATTTCAGCCTGGCGACCGGACGTTGTCTGGAAGATAAGGATCAAAAACTGCTGGTTTTTCCGAGTAAAATTGAAAATGGTCAGGTATGGGTCAGTCCGACGCCACAAAAAACTTATATCACCAATACCGGGACTCAGCCGGACAGACTGAAACTGGTACTGGTCGGAAATGGCCTGGCCGGTATGCGCTGTCTGGAAGATTTGCTGGACATGGCGCCCGACCGCTACGATGTTACCGTCATTGGTGAAGAGCCGTGGGGCAACTATAACCGCATTATGCTGTCACCGGTTCTGTCCGGTGAAAAAACCATTGACGACATTATGCTGCATCCGCATGCCTGGTACAGTGACAGAGGTATTCAGCTGATTGCCGATGATCCTGCGGTGAAAATTGATCGTCCGCGTAAGCAGGTGTATACCCGCAGCGGTAAAATGGTGGACTATGATCGTCTGATTCTGGCAACCGGTTCCAGGCCATTTATTCCGCCTGTTCCAGGTGCAGGGCTGAAAGGCGTCATCAGTTTTCGTGACATTTATGATGTCAATACCATGCTGGATTACTGTCAGAATAAGCGGAATGCCGTGGTGATCGGTGGTGGGCTACTGGGGCTGGAAGCGGCCTATGGTTTAAAACGCCGGGGAATGAATGTGACCGTGCTGCACCTGATGGATCGTATTATGGAGCGTCAGCTTGACGTCAGAGCCAGCAGTATGCTGCGCCATAGTATTGAGCAAAAAGGGATTGCAGTTGTGACCGAAGCCAATACCGAGCAACTGATCGGAGTCGATGGCTGCGTGACTCAGGTCCGTCTGAAGGATGGTACGCTGCTGGATGCCGATCTGGTGGTTTTTGCAGTGGGCATCCGTCCCAATATGACGCTGGCACAGAGTGCCGGGCTACGCTGTAACCGTGGTGTCATGGTCAATGACACCATGCAGACCTTTGATCCGAGTATTTATGCTGTGGGTGAATGTATTGAACATCGCAATCAGATTTTCGGACTGGTGGAACCTTTATGGGGCCAGGCGTTTATCTGTGCCAGTCATCTGGCAGAACATGGCCGGCTGACCTTTAAGGCACCTACGGTACCGACCCAGCTGAAAGTCAGTGGTGTGGATGTTTTCTCGGCAGGTAATTTTGAACCGGCAGATGACTATGAAGATATTATTCTGAATGATGAGAAACGTCAGATTTATAAACGGATTATTATCCAGCAGGATAAGGTGATTGGTGCCGTACTGTTTGGGGATACAGAGGATGGTGCATGGTATGCAGAGTTGATTGCAGATCAGACGCCGATTTCTTCAATCCGCAATAAGTTATTGTTTGGTCGGGATTTTGCACTGAAAAAAGTCGGTTAGCATTAGGCAGATTTTTCAGTCAGAAGATTCAGATGAATGAAGGAGCGCAGATGAATAGTATCCCCGTTGTGGAACTGAATAGCTCCACCGGATTACCGGCCATGACCCGTGTCACTCAAACCACCTGCCCGTATTGTGGTGTGGGTTGTGGCGTGACTGCCCACGTGACTCAGACCGGTACGGGTTCGCAGGTCAGAATTGAGGGAGATGCATCGCATCCTTCCAGCTATGGCCGCCTGTGTATTAAAGGCAGTCATCTTGCTGATACCCTGGGGCTGGAAACACGTGCGCTGTATCCGATGCTGGGCAGAAAACCGGTGCGGGACGTCAGCAGCTGGGATACTGCCGTTACGACCATTGCAGATCAGTTTGAGCGCTGTATCCAGCAATATGGGCGTGACAGCATTGCCTTCTATGTCTCCGGGCAATTACTGACCGAAGACTATTATGTGGTCAATAAATTCGTCAAGGGCTGGCTGGGCACGGCCAATATTGATACCAATTCACGGCTGTGCATGTCATCTGCAGTGGCAGCACATAAACGTGCCTTTGGTGAAGATGTTGTCCCTGCCAGTTATGAAGACTTTGAACATGCAGACATGGTGGTGCTGGTCGGTTCCAATACGGCATGGTGCCATCCGGTGCTGTATCAGCGCATTATGAAAGTCCGGGAACAGCGTGATGTGTTTGTTGTTGTGGTGGATCCACGGTTTACCAGTACCTGTGAAGCAGCTGATCTGCATTTGCCGATTCTACCGGGGCAGGATGTCACATTGTTTAATGGTTTATTGCAGTACCTGGCGCAAAATGGTTACCGGGATCAGGACTTTGTTACGCAGCATACCCAGGGGGTGGACCAGGCGCTTGAGCTGAGTCAGCCTGAACACTGCCTGGAAGATGTTGCCGGCAGAACCGGGATTTCGCTGGAAAAGCTACAGCTGTTTTATCAGAAATTTGCGCAGACCGAAAAGGTTATGACCCTGTTTTCCATGGGGGTCAATCAGTCGTCTCAGGGCGTGAATAAAGCCAATAGCATTATTAACTGTCATTTGTTTACCGGGAAAATAGGCAAACCGGGTGCTGCCCCATTTTCCATGACCGGGCAGCCCAATGCCATGGGCGGACGGGAGGTCGGTGGACTGGCCAATATGCTGGCGGCACATCTGGAGCTGGAGCATGCCGGGCACCGTCAGCTGGTGCAGCAGTTCTGGCAAAGTCCACATATTGCAGATCAGGCCGGTTTAAAGGCGGTGGATTTATTCCATGCTGTGGAAAGCGGAAAAATCAAGGCGATATGGATTATGGCCACCAATCCGGTGGTCAGTCTGCCGGATGCCGATCAGGTCAAGCGGGCACTGCAACAATGCGAGTTTGTGGTGGTGTCTGATATTTGTCAGGACACTGATACCACGCAGTATGCCGATGTATTGCTGCCTGCATTGGGCTGGGGTGAAAAGGACGGTACCGTCACCAGTTCTGAACGCCGTATTTCCAGACAGCATGCTTTTCTGGAGGCACCGCAGCAGGCCCGGGCCGATTGGTGGGCCATCTGTCAGGTGGCAAAAAAAATGGGCTTCGATGGTTTTAATTTCCAGAACAGCCATGACATTTTTAAGGAACATGCCCAGTTGTCGGCTTACCAGAACTCAGAGCTGGTGCATCGCAGTGAAACCGCACATTTTCGTTATTTTAATTTGCAGGGACTGGCAGATTTAAGCCCACAACAGTACCACAATCTGCAGCCGGTACAATGGCCGGTATGGCACAGCGATCAGCCTCAGAACCAGGTCACCCGACTCTACGGCAATGGGCAGTTCAGTCATGCAGATGGCCGGGCACGCTTTCTGGCCATCCCGGTGATTGATCCGGTTCATCCGGTGTGCAGTGAATATCCACTTATTTTAAATACCGGTCGCATTCGTGACCAATGGCATACCATGAGTCGTACCGGTCTGTCAGCCAGTTTAAGTACTCATCGTGCGGAACCCTATTGTGAGATTCATCCACTGGATGCACTGAAATTCGGGGTCAGGGAGGGTGAACTGGTTGAGGTGAAATCAGCGTGGGGCAATTGTGTATTACGGACCACGGTCAGTGAGGATATTCGTCGTGGTCAGATTTTTGTACCAATTCACTGGAATGACCAGGTGGCCTCTGATGCCCGTATTGGCAAGGTGGTCAATCCGGTGGTGGATGCCATTTCAGGGGAGCCGGAATTTAAGCATACGCCAGTGGTGATCCAGCCTTTTTATACACAATGGCAGGGTGTGTTTTATGTACGTCAGGGCTTCGAAAAAACCGTACAGGCCTCGATTGAATCCAGTGTCTGGTGGACACGGATCACCACCGCCAGAGCGATCCGCTATGAACTGGCAGACCGCAGGAAATTTTCTCAGGTCACTGAGCAGCTGAAGGTACTGTTACCGTTTCAGGACGAAAGTTTTGAATGGCTGAATGTGGATGACCAGACGGCACACATCAGCCATAGTCTGGTGTTACAGGACGCTCAGTTAATTGCCAGTCTGTATATTGCCCCTCAGGCCCTGTTGCCGGATCGGGACTGGGTTGCCGGGCTGTTCCGGCGCGAACGTCTGAGTGCCATGCATCGTAAAGCACTGTTGGCCGGGCAGCCGATGTCCATGAGCAATCATGACGGTCCATTGGTCTGCAGTTGTTTTAAAGTGGGTAAAAACCGGATTATTGAAGCCATTAAAACCCAGAACATCAGTCATGAGAAACAGGTCACCGCATGTTTAAAGGCCGGAGGCAACTGTGGTTCATGTCTGCCTGAAATTCGTGGCCTGATCAAGGCCTGTCAGACGGAGGCAGCAGAATGAAAAGCATATCCGAGCGTGCGTTTTGCTGGAATTTATCGGCAACTGAAATCGCAGACCGGGCATGGCTGGATTAAAAGTCATCATGATTATCCCATTTATCAAAAGCTGATTCCGGGCATTGGCGGCTATCAGGATGATGAACATGGCTTTCAGGGACCGTGAATGGGTATGAAAAGTGCCTGGTCACATGCACAGACTGGCTATATTCTGTTTGTGCCCTGTGATGTTATATTCTGCCCCGTGTGCTGATGAGGCTGCATCAGGTTTTACAGCAGACTGATCAGGCAGAAGTGGCTTATGTAGTGATCAATGACCGGCCGCTATACCCGTTCTGTTTATTACGACGCAACAGCCCTGTCGGTGCTGGTTCGTCATCTGCAACAGCAACAGCGCAGTTTAAAATACTGTTTTACGACACTGCATGCAGAGTCGGTGTATTTTAAAATCAGGCGCTGTTTTTCCGTAGCATTAATTCCCCGGATGAGTTACAACAATATCAGCAGCTGAAATTTCTGCATGAACCAATGCGCAGAAACGACAGTGCCCTGAAAATGGAAGTTCAATATGAATAGCATGGCAATGACGCATCAGCCTCTACTGGTTGACCAGTTTGGTCGCCACAAGCGCAAACTCAGAATTTCAGTGACGGATCGCTGTAATTTTAAGTGTGTCTATTGTATGCCGGAACATCCGGAATGGATCAAAAAACATCAGCTGTTAAGCTTTGAAGCGTTGTACCGGTTCTGTGAGTTCATGGTTCATCGCGGCATTGAGCATCTGAGAATTACCGGTGGTGAACCCTTAATGCGTCAGGGCGTGGTGCATTTTGTGGCGCAATTGCAGCAGCTGAAGCAAATCGGCCTGAAACGTATTTCCATGACCACCAATGGCCATTATCTAAAGCGCTATGCAGAGGCATTAAAACAGGCCGGTCTGGATGATCTGAATATCAGCCTGGACAGTCTCGATCCGCAGCAGTTCCGCCAGCTCACACAAAAAGAGCTGACGCCGGTACTGGAAGGTATTCAGGCCGCACAGGCGGCAGGCTTAAACATTAAAATTAATACAGTGCTGATCAGGGGGATGAATGATGACCAGATTCTGCCACTGGCCCGCTGGTCGAAGCAGCATGGACTGATGCTGCGTTTTATTGAGTTCATGCCCCTGGATGGTGACCGAAAATGGTCAGCAGAACATGTGATCAGTGAACATGAAATTCTGGCTATATTACGGACTGAATTCCGGGTACAGATGAAAAGCACCGCGGCATCTGATCCGGCACGTCAATATCTGATGGATGACCATCCGGTTGGTCTGATTTCCACCATTACTCATTCATTCTGTGGCAGCTGTGATCGGGTCCGTCTGACTGCGCAGGGTGAATTTTATAACTGTCTGTTTGCGACACAGGGTTTAAATCTGAAAGAAGATATTGTCGCGCTGGCGGCATTAGAGCCACAGCGTGAACGGGCCTTACAGAATAAACTGCTCCGCTGTATCTGGCATAAGGAAGCGGGTTTTCATGCCATTCGGCAAAAACAGCAGTCCCGGAAAATCAGCATGCATATGCCTGGAGGCTGACATGCAGCATTTAAAACAATTTCCACGTATTCAGGACACCGTACTGGCTCAGCAGAGTTTTGATGGAAAGGAAGAGTTTTACAGTGATGGCAGCAGTCGCATATGCTCAGTAATTTAATGCAGGCCAATTGCCTGGTGCGTATTCCCCGGGGAAAGCATATCCGAAGGTATGCTTGTCCAGGGTGTGTTTATCGATTGATCGGGTGATCAGAGGAAGACCAATATGAAAAAACAACTGGTTTTAGCTGTGTGGATGGCTGCATGGGTCAGCACGGCCCATGCCGGCACCGTGAAAATATATGCAGCAGCCAGCCTGACCAATGCGGTGACAGACATCGCAACAATTTATCAGGCACAGCATTCCTCCACAAAAATTATTCCTGTGTTTGGCGCTTCTTCCGCATTGGCCCGGCAGGTGGAAGCCGGTGCGGCCAGTGATCTGTTTTTCTCGGCGGATCAGGACTGGATGGATTATCTGGTGCAGAAACAGCAGGTGAGTTCATCCAGCGTCAGGCCGTTATTGTTGAATCAGCTGGTGGTGATCAGTCCAAAGGCATTGAATATACCGTTCAGGGCAGACCCCGGTTTTAATTTCCCGGCAGCATTTAAGGGACATTTATGCACAGGACAAATGGAGTCTGTGCCTGTGGGTAAATATGCCAGACAAAGTTTAATCAAACTGAACTGGCTGGACAGTTTACAGCGTAGAATTGTCGGTACGGAGGATGTGCGTTCGGCGCTGGCCTTTGTGGAACGTGGTGAGTGTCAGGTTGGTATAGTCTATAAAACCGATGCGCTGATCAGTCAGAAAGTCAGGATTATCGGGACCTTCCCGGAAAATTCCCATCGTCCGATTCTGTATCCACTTGCGCTGACCAGGCAGGGTGAAAAAAATGCTGAGGCGGTACAGTTTGCAAAGTTTCTGACTGACAGTGGTCAGGCCCGGGCGGTATTTAAAAAATATGGTTTTGGCGTACAATCCTGAATAAACCCGCTGGATCAGTGATCTGCTGTATGAATGATCTGAATAAATGGAATGGATGTTTTGAACCATGTTGAGTCCGGCAGAACTGGAGGTATTGTACCTTTCGGCCAGAGTGGCCATGTTTGCAACCCTGTTCAGTCTGCCCTTTGCAGTCCTGCTGGCATGGTATTTGGCACGGCATGAATTCCGGCTGAAATTTATGGTGGAGGCCCTGCTGCAATTACCCATGGTGCTGCCGCCGGTGGTACTGGGCTATCTGTTGCTGGTGCTTTTTGGCAATCAGGGCGTGATCGGGCAATATTTAAATGCACTGGGATTTCAGCTGGCGTTTAACTGGAAAGGTGCTGTGCTGGCCTCCATGATTGTGGCATTTCCGCTGATGGTGCAGCCCATCCGGTTGTCATTTCAGATGATGAATCAGCAATTGGAGCAGATTGCGGGCTCACTGGGGGCAGGTCCATGGAAGGTTTTTTACAGTATCAGTTTACCGCTGGCATTACCCGGAATGCTCATTGGCAGTATTCTGTGTTTCAGTCGCAGCCTGGGGGAGTTTGGTGCAACCATCACTTTTGTGGGTAATATCCCGGGTGAAACCCGGACCATTCCCATTGCAATCTATACATTTTTACAGCAACCCAATGGTGAGGACATGGCCATGCGACTGGTGATCCTGTCCTTGTTACTGGCATTTTCTGCTCTGATTGCCAATTATTTTATTCTGCAAAAATACCAGCGTAAATTGAGGGACTGACATGCTGATCTGTGATTTTCAGTATCAATGTGCTGATTTCAGTCTGGATATTCAACTGGAGATGCAGAGCCAGTCGCTGGGGATTGTCGGTGCATCGGGCAGTGGTAAAAGCATGCTGTTAAAAAATATTGTCGGACTGGTCCAGCCTGATGAAGGATATATTCGGTTTAATGGCAGAATCCTGGCAGATACTGAGCAGCAGATTCACATTCCCATGCACCGACGGAAAGTTGCCCTGATTTTTCAGCAGGCCTTGTTGTTTCCGCATATGAATGTCATGCAGAATCTGAAATATGCTGAACGACTGATTCCATTTCCAGCGCGAAAATTTGAATTCAGTGAAATTGTGCAGTTACTTGAATTAAATCCACTGCTGCAGCGCAAGGCCCATCAGCTTTCAGGAGGTGAGGCCCAGCGGGTCTGTATTGGCCGGGCTTTGTTGTCCTCACCGGAGTTATTGCTGCTGGATGAACCATTGACCGGGCTGGATCTACGGCTGAAACAGCAAATTCTACCGTTTTTAAAGCGCATCCGGCAGGAACTGGACTTGCCGATGATCTATGTAACCCATCATGTCGAGGAACTGGCATTCCTGCAGTCAGAGACGCTGATTCTGGAGGCGGGAAAACTGAGACCATCTGTGGATTTACAGGTCAACAGGCACTGATTACAGTGGTTTGATCAACTTCACTGAAAAGTACCAGCATTTTATGCCGGGGAACGCTATAATCGCTGCAGTGATTCACTGATATATGTCCTGAATGCAAAAATTTACCTATATTGACCTGTTCGCAGGGTGTGGCGGGTTGTCTGAGGGCTTTTCCCAGTCCGGTCATTTCGAAGGCATTGCCCATGTGGAGTGGGAGTTGCCAATGGTGGACACCCTGAGAAACCGACTGGTTGAGAAGTGGGGCTATGATGTGCAGACGGCACAGAAAACCGTGGTGCATTTTGATATCCAGAAAACGGATGAATTACTGTCCGGTAACTGGAGTGATGCATCAAAAGCTGTGTTTGGCAGCACCAACCATGAAGCGGTGCAGCGTCAGGGTTTACAGGGTCTGGCTGCCGGCAGAACGGTGGATGTGGTGATTGGCGGGCCGCCCTGTCAGGCCTATTCCATTGCCGGTCGGGCCCAGGACAAAAACTCCATGAAGGATGATTACCGTAATTATCTGTTTGAAAGTTTTGTTCAGGTGGTTAGGGCTTTTCAGCCCAAAATATTTGTTTTTGAAAATGTTCCGGGAATTCTTAGTGCAAAACCGGGGGATGTGCCGGTCATTGAACGTATTTATGCAGCATTTAAGGACATTGGTTATCAGATCAAGACCCCGGATACCCTGAAACAGGCGCAATATACCGCTTCAGATTTTGGTGTGCCTCAGAAAAGAAACAGGGTGATTATTGTTGGACTCAGAGCAGATTGTGATTTGCAGCTGGATCAGGTTTATGCAGCCATTGATCAGCAGAAAACTGAGATGGTGCAGACGGTTCAGGATGCGATTGGACATTTACCGGGCTTTTTCCCACTGGAACAACCGCTGCGGATAAAGTCCAGAAATATCTCGCATCAGGGCAAGGGTGAACCGATTGCACAGCACCAGCCGCGCTATCATAATCCGTCAGATATTCAGATTTTCAGGCAATGGGTGCAACGTGGAATGAACCGCCTGCCCAATGAAGAAAAGATCGGTTTTTACAACCAGCTCAAGGGAAAGACTTCGCGGCATGCCAAATATCGCAGCCTGGAATGGGATCAGCCTTCTCCGACCATTGTGGCGCACTTGTATAAGGATGGCCTGATGTTTATTCATCCCGATGCAAAACAAGCCCGCTCCATCAGCATCAGGGAAGCTGCATTATTACAATCCTTTCCGGTGGATTATCAGTTTATGGGCAGTGCGGGGTATTGTTATAAGATGATTGGCAATGCCGTACCGCCACGCATGGCTGAAAAAATCGCGCAGGGGATTGTCAGGTTCCTGGATCAATAAATGATGAAAATTTTAGTCGCCTGTGAAGAAAGCCAGGCAATTACCAGAGAGTTACGGGCATTAGGCCATGAAGCTTACAGCTGTGATTTATTGCCATGCAGTGGTGGACATCCTGAATGGCATTTCAATGTTGATGTATTTGAAATTATTAAAAATAATGGCGGGATACTGCAAAATGGTCAGGCGACGTTTGTCAGCGGCTGGGATATGATGATTGCACATCCACCCTGTACGTTTCTGGCGGTCAGTGGTGCGCGCTGGTATTATCATCCCGAAGATAAGCATTTGCCCATGAATCAGCGGCGTCCGCATCCTCGCTTTCCGACCCGGGCCAGGGACCGGGATGACGCCATTGCATTTTTTAAAGCGCTCTGGAATGCGCCGATTAAACGGATTGCCATAGAAAACCCCATTGGCATTATCAGTTCCCATATGGGCAAACCCACACAGATTGTACAGCCTTATATGTTTGGTGATGAAGCCACCAAGACCACCTGTTTATGGATGAAAAACCTGCCGTTGCTGCAACCGACCTGTATGGTGGGTAAAGGGGAACGGGTCATTTTTGGCAGTGGCAAGTCAATGCCGAAATGGTATGCCGATGCACTGGTCAAGGCAAAAACACCGGAACAGCGGCGTAATCTGCGCAGTAAGACTTTCCAGGGCATGGCAAGAGCGATGGCTGCTCAGTGGACCGCACCTGAAAACGAAGATGAAAATGCGGTGGGTTCATCACCGGATAAAAAAACCGTATAGAAAACAATATGAAAATGGCATAAAAAACAGAGTACAGTATCATCATTTCAGCCATTCATAATTCAATATACTGGCTTTTGGCGTTGTGGATCCATTCCCTGAATCGTACCAGTGACCATTGAAAATCATCGGCATTGCGGGTGGCACATTCCCACCAGATACAGACTTTCCAGCCTTGTTCCAGCAGCAAATGAATATTTTTTTCATCTCTTGCCACGTTCGACATGATTTTGTTTTGCCAGAATTGTTGATTGGTTTTAGGCCATTTAAAATATGCACAGGAATGTTTATGCCAGAAACAGCCGTTGACGAATATCACGGTATGGTACTTTTTGAGAATAAGATCGGGTTTCCCCGGTAATTCCCTGTGGTACAGCCGGTATCTGAAGCCCTGACGATGCAGGGCTTTTCTGATCATCATTTCGGGTCGGGTGTTTTTGTCCCGAATTGCTGACATATTCCTGGAGCGGGCAGGATCAACATTTCGTTTGACCTGGGGGGCTGACATGAAACTTCCATACATGATTACGGGGGATGACGGGATTTATCATAACCTGAAAATACCGAATTCAATAGAAACGACTGGATCAGACAGACCCCGGTGGATGGCCGGTGATGTGCGGATGGGCCAGGACACCCTGAAACTGGATATTATTGTAAATAAAAGCTGAAAAACCGGAGAAAAACGAACAATAAATTAAAAAAATACATTGGTTTGTCTGGTGCTTTGCGCTTTACTATTGCCGGGAGTTTATTTAGAAAATAAGGGATTATTCACTGCTCATGTTCAAGTCATTTTTTCCATATCCAAAGTGGTTCTTTTTATCTGTCATTCTCTGGTTCATCATCAATATGGTTGTGTGGTATCTCGGTGGAAATAGCTGGGGAGAGCTGATGGGTTTCCCCACAGGCTATGCCAGTGCAGAGTTACCGGTGGGTGTCAGCCGCTTATGGTCAGCCTCATTTCTATGGTTTTATTTATGGTTTTTTATCTCTACCGCAATCTTTGCTGCGTTCTGGCGTTTCAGGTCGGATAATCGCTGGCAAGGATGGTCGATTTGGGGGTCCGCATTTATCTTGTTTAATATTTGGTTTTCAGTCCAGGTCAGTGTAGCCATCAATGCATGGTATGGTCCGTTTTGGGATATTATTCAAAAAATGCTTGCAAATGGTGGTGGGGATATTAAAGAGCTTTATATGGGAACGTTAACATTCCTTTATATTGCAATGGTTGCAGTGACTTTGGCTGTTATAAATGCTTTTTTTACCAGTCATTATGTTTTCCGCTGGCGTACAGCGATGAATGAGTATTATACAGCTCATTGGGATCAATTACGCCATATTGAAGGTGCAGCGCAGCGTGTACAGGAAGATACCATGCGTTTTGCTACGATTCTTGAGGATTTAGGGGTGGAATTGATTAAAGCTATTATGGTTTTAATTGCATTTTTACCCTTATTGTTCCAGTTTTCAAAACATGTTCCAGAACTTCCAATTGTAGGCGAAATTAGTCACTCATTGGTTTGGGCAGCAGTTATTTGGGCAATCTTTGGTACGGTTTTGCTCATGGTGGTCGGTATAAAATTGCCTGGTTTGCAATTCAATAATCAAAAGGTTGAAGCAGCTTACCGTAAAGAGTTGGTTTATGGTGAGGATCATGCGAATCGTGCCGATCCACTGACGCTAAAAGAATTATTCTCAGGGGTGCGTAAAAATTATTTCCGCTTATATTTTCATTATGCTTATTTCAATCTCGTCGCAATTTGGTATAAACAGCTCGATATCTTATATAGTTTGATGGTGCTATTTCCTGCAATCGCCTCAGGCAAAATGACTCTGGGTTTAATCAATCAGATCGGTAATATTTTTGATAAGGTTCGTGAGTCCTTCCAGTATCTAATTAGTTCATGGAAAACCATTATTGAATTGCTCTCAATTCATAAACGTTTAAAAGCCTTTGAGTCGGTGCTGAATAAGTAAATTTAAAATTTGGGGTGGTTTCCCCTGAATTTGTTTCCATGACAGGCGACATGGAAGTCGCCAACGGGCAGAGGTTATATGGAAGTATCCTCTGCCTGACGAGGGATTTTTATTACTTTCGGTCCTTCAAAAGTCAGTAAAGCCTTCGCAACGTGATCCAATTTTATGATGAAAGTGGAGGCAGTGAGTCTGTTTGGGTGTATCCACGCCGGAGTCTTGCCGAATATGGTTCACTGTCAGGAGCTCATGGATTACTTTGGTTTCGTCCAGAGTAATCAAAAGGCATTGTTCATTCGCAGAACTCGTCGGATTGCGTCATTTGATTCAATATTTCGCGGAACCATTTTTGATTGATGCAGTCCTGCCTCGAACAACTGCGAATGACGGGGTCAAGTAATTTGAAACTGGTTATGAAAAGTGGTTTTTTAAAGCAGTTTGTGTCGTTTACAGCGTCATAACAGATGATCTGGACAGAGCGTGGTACAAAGGGAAAGATTGCAATTTGGAATTCCGCTTATGTCACGTTATGTTTATGCATTCAGCCGCCGCAAATTTGCTTATTTAAGTCGTTCATTGTTGATGGCAGCAGCAGTATTGGGGACCACACAAATGGCGATGGCAGGGCCAACAGTAGACCAGTTGAGTGATTGTCTGGTGAAAGCAACGACTGCAGCAGATAAAACCACAGTGCTGCAATGGACTTTTACTGCTTTGGCAGCACATCCTGATTTAAAGTCTTTTAGTAATGTTACGCCTGAGCAGAAAACTCAGTTGGATCAGAAATTGGCACAGGTGTTACAGCGTGTGATTGTAGAGCAGTGTTCGGCACAGACTAAAGCTGTGATTCAAGCAGAGGGTATTCAAGCAGTTGGAGAGGCTTTTCAGCAGTTAGGTCAGAGTGCAGGGCAGGATATTGTCAAAGACCCAGCGGTAAGACAGCAGTTGCAAGGTACCTTGCGTTATATTGATTTAAATAAATTGGTCACGACTTTTTTAACACCTGATATCTGGAATAAGTTGGGTGTGTTAAGAGGGGAGTGATGAGCTCTTGTTAGAGATTTTTAAAACTTTCTGGAAGTAATGAATCTATAGAATAGACTTCTTGCGAAAGTCTCATTTTTAATGATTTTGGATGCCAAAAATTCCTGAAAAATCATAGTTCATGGTTGTATAAAATTTGACTTTTGCAAGAGCTCTAATGAATGCGACATAAATTTTCGTGCCGATGGAGACATAAGAGGTTATAAAAGATACTTTTGAGTTATGATATTTCAAAGAGTAACTAACTATTGAGATATTTGGAGGGAGTAGATGGAAATCGAAACAAGTAGTGCCATTAGATTGTTTTTCCACAACTCCTCATTACAATTAGTTTACTTTGAAGCATTGGCTAATGCTTTAGATGCTGATGCAACTGAGATCCACGTTGAAGTGGATATACCATTATTTAAATCAGCTGAAAGATTGAGTATAAAAATTATAGATAATGGAACAGGATTTAATGAAGAAAATTTTATTAGATTTAAAACTCTATTGAAACCTCGTGATGATCTACATAAGGGCTTAGGTCGTTTAGTTTTTTTGAAATACTTCAACAAAGTAGAAATTGTTAGTACATGGGATAAATTTCGAAGAGAATTTATTTTTAAAGATGGTTTTGATGGTGCATCAAATTTAACAACTTCAAATATTGATCAAAAAAATAAAACAACATTATTTTTTACTGGTTTTTCGAATAAAAAAATTAAATCTTATGATGACTTAATACCTTCAGTATTAAAGTCAGAAATAATAAATCATTTTTTACCTACTTTGATTTCGTTCAAAAGCCAAAAAAGAGATTTTAGAATTACTGTAAAATTAAATACGCAAGATAAAAATTTTGATAGAGGGTTTTTCTCTCATGAAGAGATAGTAACTGCAGATGATTTACCTCGAATGAGTGCGGTTATTGTTGAGGATCATGGATTGGATCTTCACTCAGAGATTAAAATTTACTACCACGTAAACTTGGATGTTAAAGCTAAAGGTACTTCATTGGTAGCATTTAGTATTGATGGGCGCACAATTCCTATCAATAATTTAATACCTCACTCTTCGTTTCCTTCTGATTATCATTGTATATTTCTATTCGAGTCAGAATTATTTAATTCACATTCAGATAGTGCTCGTCAAAAAATAATTTTTCCTGATCATATTGATGAAAAAAAGCTATATCAGATTCTTAGAGGGGAAATAGGTAAAATTTTATCTGAAAAAATTCCTCAGATTAATGAACTTAATAAGAAGACTCAAAAAGAGTTTGAAGCTAAGTTCCCCCATCTTTTAGGTTTTTTTGAGACGGATACAATAGGTCTTATAGATAAAGATTCTGCTCTTAATACTGCACAACAAAAGTTTTTTCAAAAACAGAAAGAAGTTTTACAGAGTGATCATTTGAGTGATAGAAATTATGAAAAAGCTTTAGAGTTATCATCAAGAGCTTTAACGGAGTACATTTTATATCGTGAAAAAATAATTGACAAAATGACAGAATTTTCAGAAGAAAATAAAGAATCAGAAATTCATGATCTCATTGTGCCAAAATTTAGTGAGTATTATGGAGATGAAGTTAGCTCAAATGTCTATCAAAATAATGCTTGGCTTTTAGATGATAAATTCATGGTGTTTAGAACTATTCTTAGCGAAAAAAGAATGGACAAGGTCATAAATGCTATCCGTTTAGATGACGAAAAAGTAGATGACAATGGACGCCCAGATATAACAATGATCTTTTCAGCTGATCCATTAGACGTAGAAGCGGTAGATGTGGTGGTCGTTGAAATCAAGAAGAAAACTGATGATGAAAAAGAAAATCAATATGCTGTTAATCAGTTGATGAAACGTGCTAGGAAACTAGTGGAATATTGTCCGAAAATTCAAAGAGTTTGGTTCTATGCTGTAATTCAAGTGAATGATGAGATGGCAATTGGATTACGTCAGCAAAATTGGTCTCCATTATATTCTAGAGGTAAAGTTTTCTATCAAGAGTTCAAAACAGAAAAACCAAATGGTCACTTAGTACCAACACCAACTTTTATTATGTCTTTTGATGCAATCGTAAATGATGCAAAAAATCGCAATCATATATTCCTGGAAATTCTTAGAGATAGCATGAAGAAATTTTCTTAATAAGAAAACCTGCTCTAAAGCAGGTTTCCTTTTAAAATGAGTTCAGCTTAACCAATCAATTTCTTCATCAACTCATTCACTTGAGCAGGGTTGGCTTTACCCTTGGATGCTTTCATCACTTGACCGACAAGACCGTTAAAGGCTTTTTCCTTACCAGACTTGTATTCCTCAAGCATTTTTTCATTGGCTGCAAGCACGTCTTTGATGATCGCCTCAATCGCACCCGTATCGGTTTCCTGTTTCAAGCCTTTTTCAGCAATGATGTCATCTGCAGTTTTGCCTTCTTCCCACATAAAGCCAAACACTTGCTTAGCAATCTTACCGCTAATCGTGTTGTCAACAATACGTGCGATCATCCCGCCAAGTTGTTCTGCTGAAACAGGAGAGTCTTGAAGTTCAAGGCTGGCTTTATTTAAAGCACCTGAGAATTCACCCATCACCCAGTTTGCAGCAACTTTACCTTGAGCTGCGCCGCCAGAAGCAGTAACAACCGCTTCATAGAAGTCAGCCATTTCGCGTGACAGCGTCAATACATGCGCATCGTACTCAGTCACAGCAAAGTCAGCGATAAAGCGTGCACGGCGCGCTTTAGGCAGTTCTGGAAGGGCAGCACGCGCCGCTTCGATCTGCTCATCAGCAATGATCACTGGCAACAAGTCTGGATCTGGGAAGTAGCGATAGTCGTTCGCTTCTTCTTTCGAACGCATTGAGCGAGTTTCCATCTTGTTCGGATCGAACAAACGGGTTTCCTGATCGATCTTGCCGCCGTATTCCAGAATTTCCATCTGGCGTTCAATTTCAACATTAATCGCCTGTTCAATGAAACGGAATGAGTTGAGGTTTTTCAGCTCGCAACGCGTACCAAAAGGTTGACCCGGACGACGGAGTGACACGTTACAGTCAGCACGGAATGAACCTTCTGCCATGTTACCGTCAGAAATACCTAACCAACGCACTAGGGTGTGAATCGATTTGATATAAGCAACCGCTTCTTCAACTGAACGCATATCAGGCTCAGATACGATTTCAAGCAATGGTGTGCCCGCACGGTTTAAGTCAATACCCGACATACCTTCGAATTGGTCATGGATCGATTTACCTGCATCTTCTTCAAGATGGGCACGAGTCACGCCTATACGTTTCACAGTGCCATCTTCAAGCTGAATGTCGATATGACCCAGGCCGACAATCGGATTGTCCATCTGGCTGATCTGGTAGCCTTTTGGCGAATCTGGATAGAAATAGTTCTTACGCGCAAATACCGAAGCTTGGTCGATATAGGCATCAATTCCCAAACCGAAGCGAATCGCAAGATCAACCACTTCTGCGTTCAATACGGGCAACACGCCCGGCATGGCTAAATCAACCAGGCTGGCTTGCGTATTTGGGTCCTGACCAAATTCAGTCGATGAACCAGAGAAGATTTTAGACTGAGTGGCAAGCTGAGTGTGGATCTCAATCCCGATAACGACTTCCCAGCCGTCAATCAGTTTGGCTGAAGGAGCTAACTTTTGAGCGTCAGTCATTATGCATTCTCCTCAGCAATAGCCGCACGTCTGGTATGCCAATCTGTATTTTGTTGATATTGATGCACAATCGAAAGCAATTGTGATTCTGACCAATAGTTACCAATCAACTGTAAGCCAACGGGTAAGTTGTCTTTATCAAAACCAACCGGTGCGTTGATGGCTGGCAGCCCCGCCAGATTTGCAGCCAGGGTATAGATATCACCTAAATACATTTCAGTTGGGCTAAGGTTGGCACCGATTTTATATGCTGTGGTCGGCGCAGATGGCGCAGCAATCACATCAACATGTTCAAATGCTTTGAGGAAATCCTGCTGGATCAGGCGACGGACTTTCTGTGCTTTGACATAGTAGGCATCATAATAACCGGCAGATAGGGCATAGGTCCCAATCAGGATACGACGCTGGACTTCGGCACCAAAACCTTCAGAGCGTGAACGTTTGTATAAGTCCATCAGGTCCACTGGGTTTTCACAACGGTAACCATAACGCACACCGTCAAAACGTGACAGGTTTGATGATGCTTCCGCAGGTGCGATCAGGTAATAGGTTGGAACATAGCTTTCGGTCATGTTGAGATCAATCTCAATCAACGTTGCGCCCATGTCTTCAAGCTTTTTCAGTGATTCTTCAACGCGTGCTTTCACCTCGGCATTCAGCCCCGCAACATTGAAATATTGTGCTGGAATACCGATACGTAAGCCCTTGACCGATGTCTTGTTCAGGTTTGCAAGGTAGTCATCCACTGCTTTGTTGACTGATGTGGAATCTTTGTCATCATGACCGGCCATGACATTCATCAGGTAGGCACAGTCTTCCGCAGAACGTGCCATGGGGCCACCCTGATCCATTGAGGATGCGAAGGCAATCATGCCAAAACGTGACACACGGCCATAGGTTGGTTTTAAGCCGGTTAAACCGCAGAATGAGGCCGGCTGACGGATTGAACCGCCGGTATCTGTTCCTGTTGCAAATGGTGCGAGATCTGCAGCAACAACAGCTGCTGAACCACCTGAGGATCCTCCCGGCACATGTTCCAGATTCCACGGGTTTTTAGTTGCGTCGTAGAATGAACTTTCAGTGGTTGAACCCATCGCGAATTCATCCATGTTCACCTTGCCCAGTGTTACAAGCCCTGCGGTTTTTGCTTTGGCAATCACGGTTGCATCATAAGGTGAAATGAAGTTATCCAGCATTTTTGAACCGGCCGTGGTCTTAATGCCCTGGGTACAGAAAATATCCTTATGCGCCAGTGGAATTCCGGTCAGAAGATCAGCCTGTCCGGCCTTGCGCAAGTGATCCGCCGCTTCTGCCTGAGCCAGTGCCTGTTCTGAGGTCACGGTGATATACGATTTGACCTGCGGGTCAATACGGGCAATGCGGTCTAAGTAGTGCTGGGTTAATTCACGTGCAGAGAACTGAGCGGTGTTCAGGCCCTCGGTCATTTCACGAATCGATAAACGATGTAAATCAGTCATGAGTACAATTCTTTACGATTAAATTTAAAAATAAGTTCAACTGATTAAATATTATTCAATCACACGCGGTACAAGGTACAAACCATCCTGTACAGCAGGGGCAATGGCCTGATATTGTTCACGATGACTGGTTTCAGTCACGGTGTCCTGACGCAGTGGCTGAGGATGATCAAATGGGCTTTTCAGGGGATCAACACCATCGGTATCAATGCCTTTCAGGGTTTCCATCATCCCCAGGATTTTATTTAAACTTTGAGCGTATTCAGCAGATTGCGTCTCGTTCAGTGACAATCGGGCCAGACCGGCAATGGCCGAAATGGTTTCTGCATTTAAGTCTTCAGCATGCCGGGCATCTGATGTTGACATGATGTCTCACCTAATCAGTATCAAAAAAATAAAAATATCGTACGTTATAATAAGCGATTGACTTGTTCAAAGCATCACATTTAGTTAAAGTTGCCATCTTGCATCCACATAAAGTTTAACTGAGAACGACCCGTGATTCTAAAACGACTAATTGGCTTGTTTTCGCCAGATCTTGCCATAGATTTAGGCACCGCAAATACGCTTATTTATGCGCCTGGACGGGGCATTATATTAAATGAACCCACTGTTGTGGCAATTCGTCACAGTGGCTCACAGAAAATTGTTGCTGCGGTAGGCCTGGATGCCAAGCAAATGCTCGGCCGGACGCCAGCCAATATTTCTGCAATCCGTCCCATGAAGGATGGGGTCATCGCAGACTTTGAAGTCACTGAAACCATGTTGAATCGATTTATCAGTAAAGTCCATGAAAAGCGCCTGTTTCCACCTGCACCGCGTGTTGTGGTGTGTGTGCCGTGTAAATCGACACTGGTTGAACGCCGCGCCATCCGTGAAGCGGTATTTAATGCCGGTGCCCGTGATGTCCGTCTGATCGAAGAGCCGATGGCTGCTGCAATTGGTGCGGGTATGCCAGTTGAACAGGCATGCGGTTCCATGGTGGTGGATGTTGGTGGCGGTACCACGGAAATTGCCATTATTTCACTCCAGGGCTGTGTGTACGCAGATTCATTGCGTATTGGCGGGGATGTCTTTGATGAACAGATCATTAACTATGTGCGTAAGGCACATGGCTGTGTAATTGGTGAAACTACTGCTGAAACCATTAAGAAAGAAGTGGGTATGGCGGTGGCTGATGGAACCACGCTGGAAATTGAAGTACGTGGCCGTAATCTGGCAGAGGGTGTACCCCGCGCCATTACCGTAACATCAGACGAAATCAGCCAGGCTATTTCAGATCCACTGCAAAGCATTGTTTCTGCTGTTAAATCTGCACTTGAACAGACGCCTCCGGAACTGTCTTCCGATATCGCAGAGCGGGGTATTGTGCTGACGGGTGGTGGCGCCCTGCTGCGCAATATGGATAAATTACTGGCACAGGAAACCGGTTTGCCGGTGGTTGTGGCTGAAGATCCACTGACCTGTGTGACCCGTGGTGGTGGTAAAGTGCTGGAATTTTTTGATCATCCCAACCATGATATGTTGTTTGTAGGTTAAGCGAAGGACGGGGCGGTGCAACCGAATATTTTTTCAAGGCAACCGCCATCTTTTCGTTCATTCATCATTGCGGTCATCACATGTTTTGTTGTGTTATTTTTCAATTGGCGCATGCCTCATGTGATTCAGCCTGCAAGAGACGTTTTGTATGCGGCCTATAATCCAATATATGCCCTGGCAAGCTATCCGGTGTTGTCGAAAGAGTGGCTGAATCAGCAAACCAAATCTGAAGCACAGCTGCGCCGTGAAAATACCGCGATGAAAGCTGAACTGTTACAGGCACAGGTACGTCTGCAAAAACTTTCTGAACTGTCTGCTGAAAACACCCGTTTACGTGGTCTGCTGGATACGCCGCTGATTATTGATGGCCGTATGGAAATTGCGGAAGTCATTGGCACTGATGCAGACCCATTGCGTCATATTATTGTGATCAATCGCGGTTCAAGCAGCCATCTGAAAGTGGGGCAGACCGTGCTGGATGACAAGGGCATTATGGGCCAGATCATCAGTGTGTATCCACACAGCAGCCGTATTATGCTGCTGTCTGACAAGGAACATGCCCTGTCAGTGCGGCTGGAAAACTCGGGGTTACGCGCCATTGTGGTGGGAACAGGTGATCTTGGACGTCTGAAAATGGAATATGTACCGACCAGTGCCAATATCAAGGCCGGCGATAAAGTCTACAGCTCTGGTCTGGGACAGCATTTTCCGGCAGGTTATCTGGTGGGTACGGTATCTGCGGTGACCCGGCATAATTCGGGTGAATTTGCACAGATTGATGTCAAACCTGCGGCGCAACTTGCCGGCGGGCATCATGTGGTGGTGCTTTTTTCAGATTCACTGGCGATGGAGCAACCTTATGCTGATCGCTAAAAAATTATCTTCGGAAACACAGCGCAAAGATCCACTGTTTGTGATTGTGGTGTCGATTATTATTGGTTCCATCCTGATGGTTTATCCATTGTCCTATTCTGTCGCAGGATGGCGTCCACTCTTTATGATGCTGATTACCCTGTTCTGGGTATTGTGTCAGCCGTCATGGTGTGGGGTATGGTTTGCTTTCAGTATTGGGCTTTTTACCGATCTTTTACTGGATGCACCCCTGGGACTGAATGCCTTAAGCTATGTGCTGATCACATTTTTTGCACGTTATTTTGTGCGTGAAAGACGGATTCTGACATTTGGTAACCTGTGGGTGATTGCAGCTTTTGCCATTGTCGCGCATTTGTTATTCATGTTTATGGCGCAGGTGATTTCAGGGGTGCATTTCCCGATTGCCCGGCATTGGCAACCGTTATTGACCAGTCTGTTTTGCTGGCCTGTGCTGTATTCCCTGTTGAGAAGATGGCGAATTTAATCCTGGCCTCCGGCTCCCCACGACGCCGGGAACTGCTTCAGCAGCTGGGGCTGGTGTTTCAGATTCATGCTCCGGATATTGATGAGTCAGTCCATGAAGGGGAGTGGGCGGATCACTATGTCAGCCGGCTGGCAGAAACCAAGGCGCGCACTGTGCTCAGTACTTTCCCTGAAGCCTGTATTATTGCCGCTGACACCAGTCTTGCTGTGGATGGTCAAATTATTGGCAAACCAGAAAGCAAACAGCATGCGTTTGAGATATGGCATTTATTGTCTGGCCGGCAGCATGATGTATTGACCGGGGTCTGTGTGGCGACCCGTGAAAAAATCGTCAGCTGTGTGGTATGGACCCAGGTGGAATTTCAGCAACTCAGCCTTAGTGAGATGGAAGACTACTGGGCGACCGGTGAACCGCTGGGCAAGGCCGGCGCCTACGCAATCCAGGGGATCGCAGCACAATTTATTCCCCGTATTGCAGGGAGTTACAGCAATGTGGTTGGCTTGCCCTTATATGAGACGAAACAGTTATTAAAAGCGGTCAAGGCATTCAATTGACTGGCTGAACAGAATTTTTATCATCTTTTGAGCTTTGTTATGTCTGATGAATTATTGATTAATGTCACACCGATGGAATGTCGTGTGGCATTGATCCAGAATGGCACCGTCAATGAATTATTTGTTGAACGCACTGCAAGACGCGGTCTGGTGGGTAATATCTATAAGGGCAAAGTGGTCCGTGTGTTACCGGGCATGCAGGCAGCATTTGTGGATATTGGTTTGTCCCGGACGGCATTTTTACATATCAATGATATGGTCTGGCCACGCAACCAGCCGACACCGAATGTTTTTGAGTTGTTACAGCCTGGGCAGATTCTGACGGTACAGGTCATGAAGGATATGCTGGGTAGTAAGGGCGCCCGGTTAAGTACCGATCTTTCCATACCGTCCCGTTATCTGGTACTGATGCCCTATGGTCATCATATTGGTGTGTCACAGCGGATCGAATCAGAAGAAGAGCGTGATCGGCTGCGCTCCATGATTGAGCAGATTCAGACTGAACACCAGTTACCGGGCTCAGTGATTGTACGAACTGCTGCGGAAGGCATAGAAGAAGTGGCCATTGCTCAGGATATGGCTTATCTTGCGAAACTCTGGGAATATATTCAGCGCAGACAGCAGAATGTCGTTGTCCCTTCACTGATTTTTGAAGAGTTGCCTTTGCCGCAGCGGGTCATTCGTGACCTGGCCAGTGAGGACACTGCAAAAATTTCTGTGGACTCACGTGAAGTTCATGCAAAACTGAAGGAATTTGTCGATGAATTTGTGCCGATTATGCAAAATCGATTGATTCATTATCCGGGTGAAAAACCCATTTTCGATTTATACAATGTCGAAGAGGATATCCAGAAGGCCTTACAGACCCGTGTTGCCCTGAAGTCCGGTGGTTATCTGATGATTGATCAGACCGAGGCCATGACCACCATTGATGTCAATACCGGCTCCTATGTCGGTGGGCGCAGTCTGGAAGACACAGTGTTTAAAACCAATATGGAAGCGACTCAGGTTATTGCCCGTCAGCTGCGTCTGCGTAATCTGGGCGGCATTATCATTATTGACTTCATTGATATGCAGGAAGCCACGCATCGGGATGAAGTCATGCACCAGTTTGAAAAAATGCTGGAACGTGATCATGCCCGGACCAAAATCACCCAGGTGTCTGAACTGGGGTTGATGGAAATGACCCGCAAGCGTACACGTGAATCACTGGAACATTTATTATGTGAAGCGTGTCCGACCTGTCAGGGACGTGGATATGTGAAAACAGCAGAGTCAATATGTTACGAAATCTTTCGGGAGATCCTCAGATATACTCGCGCATTTGAATCACAGACTGGCTTTACTGTTATTGCTCATCCCTCAGTGATTGATCGATTGTTAACTGCAGAGGCCCCGGCTGTCGCGGATCTTGAGCATTTTGTCAATCGCGTTATCAAATTTCAGGTGGAAAATTTATATACGCAAGAGCAATACGATATCATTTTAAGTTGAAATTGTAACAAAATATCACTAAACACTTGTTACAACTGAAATTTTACATTCATTACAGATTTCACAATACTATAGACAACAAGTAGCCAAAGACAGTCTGTCAGATTGATTCTTAGCAAGTGAGGTCAGAATGAGTAGTGTAAGTGAAAAAATAATTGTACGTGGATTCAAACATGTGATGGACAGCCAGCAAAAAAATACCTGTGTCATGGTGGATGATGAAGGCCGTGAAGTTCAGATCACTAAAGCGATGGTGGTTTCGGTCTGTCATCAGCTGTTGAAACAGTGCCGCAGCATCAAAAACTAAGGGGACACGTTCGATCCCCTTGTTTTTCTGTGTTTTAAGTAGAAGTTTCTGTTTTTTTGTCAGATAAATCTAAAATAATAAGCTCAAACTGCCGGATTTCGTCTTCCAGATGGGTCAGCAGATTCTGCATTTTGGGTAATGCATGGCGGCAACCGGTCAGACCTACTTCCAGTTTGTCCAGATAGCTGGTCATGGTGATATTTAAAGCCTGTCCATCCAGCACAATGGAAGCCGGGTAGAGTGCATCCAGTCTGGCGCCGTTCCAGTATAAGGGTTCCCGTGGGCCTGGTACGTTTGAAATAATCACATTAAAGGCCTGACGTTTAGGCATTATGCCTGATGCAATATTAAACCCTGCCGGACCATAAACCAGTGCACTGTAGTTCAGAATCTGATTGGCACTCATCCGCTTGAAACGGTTTTTGGCATTCTGCACACTGCGTCGAATAGTCTCCAGTCGTTCCAGCGGACTGTCCTTATGGGTGCCCAGGTTGGCCAGGATCATGGTGATGCGATTACTCATATCGGAGTCATCATCACGTACAGACGCAGGGACCATGGCAATCAGTGGTTTCTTTGGCAAGGCCTGCTGGGAAATCAAATATTCACGCAAAGCACCGGAACATACCGCCAATACCACATCATTAATGGTCACGCCCAGCGCTTTTGAAATTTTTCTGAAACGATCCAGTTCAAATGACTGGGCTGCAAAGCGGCGTGAAGCACTGACCCGTTGGTTAAATAAGCTGGCCGGTGCCTGAAAACTGGAGACATAATCCGGATTTTTGCCCATTTCCTTAAAAACCGTCTGAAATAATTCCTGCGTTACCCTGGAGGTTGCTTCAAGCGGCCCCTTGAATGTGCTGAACAGGGATTTAAATTTTTTCGATTTCGGTTCTTTCAGGCGTTTCGCCCGGGGACCTTCCACACACCAGGGGGGAACAATACTCTTGGCTTCCGGGTCCCTGGACAGGGATTTTTCAATCAGACGCATGCCGGCAATACCATCAATCATGGCATGATGGATTTTAAAATACATGGCAAAGCGATTGCCTTCAATTCCTTCAATGATATGGCAGGTCCACAGCGGCTTGGCCCGGTCAATCAAAGCACTGTGTTCCTGTGAGATATATATCAGTAATTCACGGATACGACCTGGATGCGGCAGTGCGATGTGTCTGAAATGATGGTCAATATCAAACTCTGCATCCTCATCCCAGAAAAGGCCATTTAAACGATTATTGAAGGGCGGGATGGGAACAGATCGTGAGTTACGGATATCGGCGACCAGATCCTGTATGAATGTCGTCGGGGCATGATCCGGAATCTGAAATAAAAATAAGCCTCCAACATGCATGGGCTGTTGTCTTTTTTCCAGCGACAAAAAAATAAAGTCAATTGGATGTAACGGTCGCATAGCGTAGATTGCCTCACTGCAATAAATATCAATAACCCTTTGATGAGCTACGTCTCTGGAATCATAAAACTGAGTGTTTAGTATATAAGCATTGGTCGGTGGAAATCTAATGAATTATGAAGAACGGTAATTGATATACTTGGGTATTCCAATTGCCGATCTGCCGGAATGTATAATCTGCAGAATGAAAAAAGCAGACTGGCATGATGACAGACTGCCTTTTTTATCCTTCGCTGTAGGATTAATGGCTCAGATGCAGACCGCATTCACGGTGTTCTTCACCCTTGGTTGGATCAAAGTAATCTTCATTGTCCGGCAGCTGATGCTTCTGCATATATTCCCATAAATCACGGGAGGTCCATTTTAACAGTGGCGCTACTTTAATCAGCCCATCCGGATTAATGCTGACGGGATCCATTTCAGCACGAACTGCCGTATCGGTTGCACGTAAGGCGGTAAACCAGACTTTTGGTGCAGTTTCACGCAAGGCGCGCTCAAAGGGTTCAAGCTTGACTTCGGCAGTAAAAGCCTCGTGCTCAGGCGCGTCCAGTGCAGGTACCCCACCCAGCAATGCTTCGCGATGCGCACGCGAACGCTTTGGCAGGTAAGTGAGCAGATTAAGGTTTAGCAGCCGGGTGATTTCATCAACATATTGATAGGTGACATCGGTGTTGTAGCCGTTATCCATCCATACCACCTGAATATCGGGTTTCACACGGGTCAGCATATGCAGGATCACTGCTTCAAAAGGACGGAAATTTGTGGTTACAATGGCTTTTTCATTCAGGCCAAGTGCCCATTCAATTAATTTTTCAGCATCATTGCCGAACTCTGCATTGATGCGATCCAGATCTAAACTCATGACAGTACTGCCTTGAAAAATGTTGAATATCCTGTAGTCGATTATACTTTATCCGGCAGGTAAATCTGTAATAACTTTGAGTCAGTTCAACACAAAGCTGATTAAAAAAGACCGATAGCGGTCAGGTTGCACATGTTAAACTATGACCATTTAAAAATGATGCTGGAGTAAGCATGGAAATTGTTTGTTTGGATCTGGAAGGGGTGCTGGTTCCGGAAATCTGGATTAATTTTGCAAAAAAAACCGGGATTAAGGCATTGGAAGCGACTACCCGGGATATCCCGGATTATGATGTGCTGATGACCCAGCGGCTTAATATTTTAAAGGAACATGGGCTGGGGCTGAATGATATTCAGGAGGTGATTGCAGACATGGGGCCGTTTCCGGGGGCTGCGGAATTTGTGGAATGGGTGCGCACTCATTTTCAGTTGATTATTCTGTCAGACACGTTTTATGAGTTTGCCCATCCATTGATGAAACAACTGGGCTGGCCGACTATTTTCTGCCATAAACTTGAGACCGATGAAAATGGCATGATCACTGCCTATAAATTACGCCAGCCTGATCAGAAACGCCAGGCAGTGAAGGCGTTGCATGGGTTGAATTTCCGGGTCATTGCAGCAGGGGATTCCTATAATGATACCACGATGCTCGGTGAAGCCGATCATGGTTTTTTATTTGATGCGCCTGATAATGTCATTGCAGAATTTCCACAATTTCCTGCCATACACGGCTATGCGGCATTAAAGGAAGCCATTCGCAATGCTTCTGTACGGGATATTCCTGCCTAGGATCCATGTTTTCGTATTACTGTCCCGTTCTGAAACCGGCTGACACTTATTTCAGGAGGGCGACACAAAATAAAAAAGGCGCTTTAAGCGCCTTTTTTATTGAATTGAAACATTGGCTTAGAATTTATAACCGATTTTTAAACCATAAGCGAGTGCATGGTTGTCTTCATCGAAATCAGCAACATAGTTGCTGGTTCCAGCCTGAGCACCTGTCTGTGCTTTAGCGTCACCCAGCCAGAAGTATTTAACACCACCGGCAATGAATGTGCTTGGTGTCGGGCTGTATTGCAGGCCCAGACCAATATTCCAGTAACCTTCGGTTGGACCCAGTGTAGTGACAGGATTACCCGCACCTGAATCCCAGCCAACAGAGACGTTACCTGCCCATTGGTCATTCAGCTTACGGCCAATACCTGTGGTAATGGACCATTGGTCATCTGAATATTCAACCAGGTTAAAGCCATCTGGTTTACCAACCAGTCCACCTATAGCTTCTGATACTTTACCGAATTTATATGGCTGAAGGGAAACGTCTTTCCAGTTAACCCAACGGACATTGGCAAAGGCAACGGTGTTGGCCATGATACCTGTCTGGAAGTCCAGATTGACAGACTGTGGCGTGGTAATAGTGGTTTTTTCAGAACCATTCATCGCCTGCATTTGTTCAGCACTAACGCCCAGACCACTCAGTACTGCATTAAGGCCAGGGAAGCTCATTAAGGATAGGTTTTCCTGGATATTGACATCGTGATCAATTTCCGAACGATAAGTCAGCGACGCTTTCAGGGCAATGTCAGGAATCTGGTAAGCCACACCGGCTAACCAGCCCACACCGCCGGTTTCCTTGATATTGGCATCATAGCCGTTATACAGGCTGTATGCCGTACCACGAAGGCTGACATTACCTTTAATGGTCTGGTATACACCACCACCGTAAATATTAAAGTTTTCGGTTGGCTGATAACCAAAAATCATAGAGATGTTCTGGGTATCCAATTCAGCTTTGGTATTGCCTGTTCCCAGGAATCCATTTGCTGCACTTAAAGCACCTGAGAGTTGTTGAAATCTAGTACTATTTAAAACGCCCGTTCTTGCCTGAGCTAAAGTCTGTTCATTGACTGGTAAACCCTGCGCCTCCAGTGTCTGAACTGCGAATGAGTTAACAATTCCATCAACTGTTGAAGCCGGTAATACGGTATCACCTGGTCTTGAAACGAAAACATTGTCGCCTTTATATTCAGCGTCCGCGCCAAATGGCTGGTCATATAGCAGACCAAAAGAAAACTTATCTGTCAGTTGCAGTTTCAGAGCAGCTGATGGGAAATAATAGTCATTTGCCATATCTGAAATATTACGGCGTGTTGCAGATGTCCCTGCTTCCTTACCTTCTACCGTTGGATCAAGGACAGAAATTCCTGCTTCAAAATAATTGTTAGGTTGTAAAAATGCAGAAATGGATTGGCCAGAACGATCCATGGCGGCGGCAAAAACGCCAGTTGCCGGTAAGGCAGTAGCAAGAATAGCCGTGGTTAATGCTTTTAATTTCATTCTAATCTTTCCCTAAGCGTATAAAATGAACAGTTGTACGATTTTTTTGGAATAAACTGACTTTATTTGATTCAGAACCGAATTTACTTCCGCTTACAAAATATCATATAAAAATTAAGAGTAAATACTCTAAGCATGGAAAACAGGAAAAAAATGTAAACACAGGGTTTATTTTTTTCAGCGATTATACGATAAGAACAGCATAAGTTATTGATGGCAGGTGGCGCTGTAGCCCACAACAAATGACAGAACAGCAATCTTATTCATACTTGCTTTATTGAATTGCCAGATAGAGAGTAGTGTCGGATCTGATTCAGCCTGCTGCAGGTATGCAGTTCTCTGCTTCTCTGTCCGTAGGTAACAGTGAATGACACTATTTTCAACCAGTGTTATTTTGAAAAGTGTGGCTTTAACTTTAAATAGTATTCTGGTGATACCGTCAAAGATACTGCTAAAAACACAAGATTAAGTTAAACTATCATGGACTATTGAAAACTAAAAAACCAATATTTACAAGGGTTATAACACATCAATTAGACTATGTTATACGTTGTCATAATGTATATTGGTGCGCTCTGCGGGACTCGAACCCACGTCGGTCGCTTAGGAGGCAACTGCTCTATCCAGTTAAGCTAAGAGCGCAGCAGGGTCAGATCCGGGACAATCGTCAGAAGGCATGTCTCAGCCTGACCAAGGCTTCCGCATTATAAGGCAGAATGCCCGGAAAAGAATAAATTTCAGCTTAAATGCCCAAAAAGTAGGCATTTAAGCTGAGCTGGGAATTATTCAATTTCTTTAACATCTTTCGGATTCAGATAATCATAAAAAAGGATCATCAGGGTAATCCAGATGGGAATCATCAGCACGGACTCGATAAAGCCCTGCGTCCACATGATATACAGCACCACAGCAATAAAAATCAGCACCAGCCAATTACTGAACGGTGACCATAACGCCTGATATTTCGTGGTTTTCTGATTGATACGCATGGCACGTCTGAATTTCAGATGGGTCAGACTGATCATGGCCCAGTTCAGCACCAGCGCACCAACGACGATATACATTAAATGACTCAATGCGGCTTCGGGGGCCAGGTAATTAATAATGACGCAGCCAAAAATCAGCAATGCAGAAAACAGAACCGCCGGAATGGGAACGCCCTGTTTATTGACCTTCAGGAATAGTTTTGGTGCATTTCCCTGTTGCGCCAGGCCATACAGCATGCGGCTATTGGCATACATGCCGCTGTTGTAGACAGACAGTGCTGCGGTCAGAATAATGAAGTTCAGTAAATGTGCTGCCCAGTTAATGCCCAGCTGACTGAAAATGATTACAAATGGGCTTTTGTCCATTCCACCCAGTTCCAGCTGATTCCACGGCACCAGCGATAACAGAATGGCCAGAGAGCCAATATAAAAAATCAGAATTCGGAACACGACCTGATTAATGGCTTTGGGAATATTCTTTTCAGGGTCCCTGGCTTCAGCTGCTGCCATGCCGATCAGCTCAATCCCGCCGAATGCAAACATCAGAAAGGCCAGCATATAAAACAGGCCGTCAAAACCATGCGGAAAAAAGCCGCCCTGGTTCCACAGATTAGTGAAGGATGCGGTGGAACCGGTATCTGCGGTGAGCAGTAAATACAGTCCAAAGACGATCATGGAAATTACCGCGGCTACTTTAATAATCGCCAGCCAGAACTCTGATTCACCATAGAATTTGACATTGGCCAGGTTAATGACGGTAATCACTACAAAGAAAAACAGCACTGAAATCCAGGCAGGAATATGTGGCCACCAGTAATTGATATATTTGGCAACGGCAGTCAATTCAGTCATGGCAACCAGTATATAGAGAACCCAGTAATTCCATCCGGTCAGAAAGCCGGGGAATTTTCCCCAGTATTTATTGGCAAAGTGACTGAACGAACCGGCAACGGGTTCATGTACAATCATTTCCCCCAACTGACGCATGATTAAAAAAGCAATCAGACCGCCAATGGCATAGCCGAGGATAATGGATGGGCCCGCAGACTGAATGACCTGGGCAGAACCTAAAAATAAGCCGGTACCAATTGCACCGCCCATGGCGATCAACTGAATGTGACGATTTTTAAGCCCACGCTGTAATGTTGTTGTAGACTCGTTGCTCAATGTATTCTGCTCAAAAGAGAATAAAACAGCGATTGTAATGGATTGGTCACGCTTAGCCTAGTATATCTGTGCAGCATTTATGGCCATGCTGAGTCTGATGTGGTTGTGCAGTATTTACGCTAATGCTGCTGTTTACAGGCCGGATTGCCCTGTAGTATGGGGATGGGTCGAAGTCCTTTAATGGACTTCAAATGACTTCAGTCCTTTAAAGCCTGTAAAATATAAAGTCTGTAAAATATTCAGTATAGTAGCCTGATACAGACATTGAAATGTGTAGACGTTGAAGTGTCAGGAGCGCCAATATGGAAAGGAAAAAATCAATGAGTTTTGCAGCGCAAATTAAAATACCGGCAACCTATATGCGTGGTGGAACCAGTAAGGGTGTGTTTTTTCATGTGGCGGATCTGCCCGAAGCTGCTCAGGTTGCAGGTGAAGCGAGGGATCGTTTATTGCTGCGGGTGATTGGTAGCCCGGATCCTTATGGCAAGCAGATTGATGGTATGGGCGCGGCAACCTCCAGCACCAGTAAAACAGTGATTCTGGCGAAGAGTACCCAGTCGGATCATGACGTGGACTATTTATTTGGTCAGGTTTCCATTGACCGACCATTTGTTGACTGGAGCGGTAATTGCGGCAATTTAACCGCAGCTGTGGGGTCGTTTGCCATCAGCAATGGTCTGGTGGCAGCAGAGCGCATTCCTGAAAATGGACAATGCACGGTGCGAATCTGGCAGGCTAATATAGGAAAAACCATTATTGCACACGTTCCGATCAGCAATGGTCAGGTGCAGGAAACTGGAGATTTTGAACTGGATGGTGTGACTTTTCCAGCAGCAGAAGTACAGATTGAATTTCTGAACCCGGCAGAGGATGAGGGAGACGAAGGGGGAGCCATGTTTCCGACAGGAAATGTGGTGGATCGGCTGGATGTTCCTGAAATAGGCAGTTTTCAGGTCACGTTGATCAATGCCGGTATCCCGACTATTTTTTTGAATGCAGAAGAGATCGGCTACCAGGGAACCGAGTTGCAGGATGATATTAACAGCGATGTTGAAGCCCTGGCCAGATTTGAAAAAATCCGTGCTTATGGTGCCATGAAAATGGGGCTGATTCAGCATATCGCAGATGCAGAAACCCGACAGCATACCCCCAAGATTGCTTTTGTTTCCAGCCCCCGTGATTATGTTTCTTCAAGTGGCAGCAGGGTTGCTGCCGCTGAGACAGATCTGCTGGTGAGGGCTTTGTCAATGGGGAAATTACATCATGCCATGATGGGCACTGCTGCAGTTGCCATAGGCACGGCTGCTGCGATTCCGGGCACCCTGGTCAATCTGGCTGCCGGCGGTGGCATACGGGAAGCAGTTCGGTTTGGTCATCCGTCAGGAACCCTGCGGGTGGGCGCACAGACAGCACTTGAAAATGGGCAGTGGGTGGTACAGAAAGCCGTGATGAGTCGCAGTGCAAGAGTACTGATGGAAGGCTGGGTACGCATTCCCGCAGACAGTTTTTAAATGGCTGATCCTGTTAAAATATTTATACTTTCTGGAATTGCTGATCCATCCGGTGTCAATAGGATGACTGAATCCTTTCCCGGCATCTTGGACATGACTTCATTCGAAGGTCCGGGTGAGGCTTCCTGGCAAAATGAAAATAAATACATCATCAGCTGCTGGTGAATATGCTATTGTATGTCAACAGAATATATCGATTAATGATGATCGGTCCCATGAGAATCCTATGCAGGTATCGGGGCAGTTTCAGGTGTCGGAATGAAAACAGCAAAAGTTGACGGGGCATGTCATGGCGCAGCACGATCAATCAGATTTTAAAGAATTCATTGATACAGAGCATTTTCTTGAGTTATTACAGAAATCAGAAAAACTGGAACTGGTCTCTCTTATTTCACAATTACCCTTACCGATTGCAGTTTTAAATGAAAATTCGCGTTTTATCGGGGTCAATCAGAAGTTTGCCGATATTTATGAAAGTGATGCACTGTATTTGAATGGGAAATTACTGAATAATTTTTCCCCGGTTGTCTATACGCAGTTTGTCGAGGTATTGCAGGCTTTTGGCGCCGGGGAAAGTCAGGTTGATTTTGAGTTCTATGCACAGGGACATTTTTATTTGTCCTATTTTCAGGCGCTGCGCAACAGGAACCATCAGCTGATGGCTGTTGTGGTCATCTGTGCCGATGTGACCCGGTTAAAACGGCGTGAGCATGTGCTGCTACTGAATAATAAAAAATTACATGATCATCTATATCTGGATGCTGTGACCGGCTTGCCCAATAAACTGGCATTTGATCGTTTTGTGACCGATCTGATGCATGACCATCAGCTGACCGAACTGACCTATGCATTTCTTAAAATTGATCTGGATGCATTCAGGCAGTTTAATCAGCTCTATAGTTATAGCCGTGGTGATAAGGTACTGGCCCGGATTGGGACCATGCTGAGTGATGAAATGTCCCAGGATGTGATCAACATTTTCCGGTTGAATTCTGCCAGTTTCGTTGTGGTTGTGGAAAATTCGACCGAATGGGCAGTACTGACCCTGGCTGAGCGTCTGAAATTTGCAATCTATCAGCAGAATATTGAGTTTAAGGATGGCCTGGAAGATAAACTGACGGCGTCCATTGGCATCTGTCATATCAAATCCGGGACCTTACTGGCTGAAATTGACTTTCTGCAGCAGTTGGACTGTGCCGTACACCATGCAAAATTGAAAGGTAAAAATTCAATTTATGCACTGAATTTATAGGAGCTGCCGGACAGTTTCTGCCGTTGGTCTGTTGTGGATTTACAGGATGAGAAGCACGACAATTCATTGTAGAATGATACAGATGAATGAAGATCAGTCAGCATTGGCTGTAACATAAAGAAAACTGAGGCAAATGTGACATCAATTCCAAATGTGAACGCAGACGTTTTGCAGCATGCTCAACAGCAGATGCAACAGGATTTACAGACCGCGCTTGAGGCCTTCTCCCTGCCTGAGCCGCTGAAGTCAGCCGTGCACCATGCAGTTATGCTGGGCGGGAAGCGTGTCAGACCTGCACTGTGTTATGCGACTGCATCGCTGAAGTCAGAACATCTGAATTTTGCTGCTGTACGCCGTGCAGCGGTTGCAGTTGAACTGATTCACTGTTATTCACTGGTACATGATGATTTGCCCTGCATGGACAATGACCTGCTCAGGCGGGGGCAACCCACCTGCCATGCAGCCTATGGTGAAGACACGGCTTTGCTGGCCGGAGATATTCTGCAATCCATGGCTTTTGAAATATTGGGCAGTCGTCTGTTTGATCAGGGTCGTGAGGTCGCTGCGCCTGTGCTGTTAAGGCAGATGCAGATTCTCGCCACGGCAGCGTCCCGGATGGTCTGCGGACAGGTGCTGGACTTACAGGCAGAAGGGCAACATGTGGATCAGACACAGCTGGAAGATATTCATTGCAATAAAACCGGCGCCCTGATTCAGGCTGCGATTATGCTCGCCGCAGTAACTGTTTTTGAGGGAACTGATCCGGCAATTCCACAGCTGCGTCAGTTCGGTCAGGCCATTGGACTGGCTTTTCAGGTGCAGGACGATATCCTGGATGTGATTTCAGATACTCAGATGCTGGGTAAAACCGCAGGAAGGGACCAGCAGTTGCATAAATCAACCTATCCGGCATTGATGGGGCTGGAGCAGGCTAAAGTTTACGCACAGCAATTGCATGATCAGGCATTTCAGGCATTGGCCGGTTTTGGTGAAGATGCCGCAGCACTGAATCAGATTCTACGGTTTTTACTTTCACGTCAGCATTAACAACAGACTGGCATGAGAACAGTATTAAAAAAACAGGCGTCATATGGACGCCTGTTTTTATGTCAATTTAAACCTGACTGGACTGGACGTACAGACGATTAATTGTTACGGCCCATCACACCACGGATGGTATTCATGATATCGGCAGGCAGAACCACAGTTTTGGCATTGTTTGATTTGGCCATATCCTGCATGGCTTTGACATATTGTTCACCCAGCAGGTAAGCCACTGGAACTTCCTTGTCACCGACCGCAGAAGTCACCATGGTAATGGCTTTCTGGGAGGCCTCAGCAAGGACCACCTGCGCTTCTGCATCACGGCGTGACGCTTCAAGACGACCATCAGCTTCCAGAATGGCAGCCTGTTTTTCACCATCTGCCCGGGTAACGGTTGCACGACGCTGACGTTCTGCCGCCGCTTGGGCTTCCATTGCGGACTGCATGGTCTGTGAAGGTTGAATATCCTGAATCTCAACGGTTTTCAGGGTAATTCCCCAGTCAGAAATGTCATCTGAAATAGCGGCTTTCAGTTTCGCCTTAATATGGTCACGTGAAGACAGGGCGTCATCCAGGTCCATTTCCCCGACAATTGAACGCAGCGAAGTCTGTACCAGATTCTGAATGGCCCAGGTATAGTTTTCAATACCATAAACGGCTTTTTCAGGGGTGGTCAGATTGATGTATGCCACCGCATTCATCAGCAATACTGCATTGTCACGGGTAATCACTTCCTGCGAAGGAATATCCAGTACAATATCTTTGGTGGTGATTTTATAGGCGACTTCATCCACATAGGGAATAACGAAGCTGAGCCCCGGGTTGAGTGTAGTGTGGTATTTCCCCAGACGCTGTACAATCCATTTATAACCCTGTGGAACAATACGAACACCCTTGAAAATGGTAATACCCACAAAAGCAAGTAATGCCAGCACAACAATTGAACCAAAACCCATTTATTATTCCTCTCTGTTAAGTCATTTAATTTATGTAATGGAAGCGTGATATGGCTGTACAACCAGGTCATTGCCCAGGATATCCGTGACACGGACCCGGTCACCGACCTGAACTGCTGTCATGCTCCGGCAGTTCCACTCATCTGCACCCAATACAGGCAAGGGAAAACGGACCCGGATCTGATCATGTTCCAGACCAGTCTGGATCACCATGCCAACCTGACCAATGGTGGCCTCACGGGGAAGTCCCGCCCTGGTTTTATCGATGGATAAAGGCTTAATATATTTAAACCACAATACGGTACAGGCAATTGACAGGATGATCCAACAGATGACCTGGGCTGTAAAACCCAGGCCGGGAACGATCCAGCAAATAATACTGACCAGAATGGCGGCAATACCAAACCACAGTGCAGCAAATGCAGGTAAGATTAATTCTGATAAAATGAGCACGATGCCCAATACAAACCAATGCCAGGGTTCAAATACAAAGTCCATATATCTACTCTGGTTGTTATCGTTGATATCGATGACCAATCATCCATATCAATGTAACAGAACAGAGTTCATCTGAACATAAAAACCTGGATTTTCTGATATTTATTCCTGTTTTATGGGCTTCCGGGCAGGCAGCAGGTTGCCTGCATCAGAATCAGCGCCTGAATTAAAACCTGGCACGTGGAGCCGGTTTCAGGGCCGCCGGAGATTGTCTGAAATTACGGATGGCCGTCTGAATGGCATTAATTTTCAGCTGAGTGGCTTTTTCACCTTCCAGGATTGCCTGATTACTGGCTTTCAGATCAAGCGCGCCCAGATGCCCGACTTTCGGCTGGATCACTACAGTGGCCTGGCTCAACTCATGCTGAATACTCTGTTGTCCCATGATGTTAATGGTCTGATCCAGCAATCCCCACATATTGACCGGCTGATTTCCTTCAGGACGTGCAGAAATATCCACTGCAATGACAATATCGGCTCCCATATCCTTTGCGGTCTGTACCGGGATCGGGCTGACCAGTCCGCCATCCACATATTTGTTCTGGCCAATGGTGGTCGGAACGAACACATTGGGGATGCTGCATGAAGCACGGACAGCCTGTCCGGCATTGCCTTTTATAAAATTGGCTTTTTTGCCATTATCAAGTCGTGTTGCCACTGCAGCAAAGCGAATCGGGAACTGTTCAATGGGTTTGTTGCCAACATTGCGATTGACATAATCCTGCAATTTCTGACCCAGGATAACGCCCTGACTACTGAGGGTCAGGTCACGGATATCGGATTCCTTCAGTTGCAGGGCAATCTGTTGCAGCTGATAGGGAGATTTGCCACTTGCATAGATGCTGCCCACAAAACTTCCAGCGCTGGTTCCCGTCACAATGGCCGGTTTAATGCCATGAGATTCCAGCACCTTAATCACACCAATATGTGAAAAACCCTTGGCACCGCCGCCGCCCAGTGCAATGGCAATCACCGGTTCACGCGGCTTAACGGTGGAAACAGGTGCCGATGTTTTACTGATATAGCTGCATCCAGCTAAGCTGAGGCCAAGTAAACCGGCCAGTCCGAGATGTTTGAAATGCATGCCTGATCTGTCTTTACTGCCGAAACATGTTGCACATATCAGCAGATTACTGCTGATCTTTCCAGTGATTTTCCAATAGTTTTTGTAAAGGTTCTGACAGCCATTGCTGATTTTTTGCTGAAAATTTTCCCTGGTAACAGGACAGAATATCATCCAGATCCTGTTCATAGTGACCGGTCGGCTGAAATATACCCAGACAGTGAATGGTTTTCTGGTCATAGTCAAAGGACAGCATCACCACCGGAATGCCGGCACCGCAGGCAATGTGGTAAAAACCGCTTTTAATTTCCCCGGCTTTTTTGCGGGTGCCTTCAGGGGCAATACCAATCCATATATGGTCCTTCCGGTTGATGACCTCAATGATCTGCTGGGTCAGACCATGTGCTGAATGGCGTTGCACCGGAATAACTCCCATCCATTCAAATAATCCTTTAAGGGGGGTATTAAACAGACTGGCTTTACCAAAAATGGTCAGTTTAATGCCCATACCGAGCATGGCCAGGAAAGCATACCATCCATCCAGATTGGAGGTATGCGGCGTAATGATGGCCACGGCTTTGGGCAGGTTGGGAAGTTCGCCTTCAAAACGCCAGCCCTGCGCCAGATATAGTTTTTTAAAAAAATTGCGACTGGCCGGTGTTCCTCGTTGCGGAACCTGATCCGGCAGTACTGGAAAACACTGGGACATTGTGGTGATGCTGAAATTTGAAAGACCCTGCATATTAATGCTTTGTTGAATTTGTCGCATTGGCAGAATATCATGGCAATCAGGCTGTAAGGATCATTTCTGCCAGGCTGAATATTCCGGGAACTCCGTGCCATTTAAACATGACCAAAGCATTGCCCCGGGCAGGAAATAGCTTCGCTGATGAAACCACATATATTTATTTGAAAATAGTTGATTAAAGCAATTTGGTTTTAAGGTAACTCAGTTTGAAAGCAGCTGAATTGATGAAAATAACCTGATTCATGAGAACAACCTTACTGATGAATCTCATTGAATGTGCCATTCCGGCCGGCCATAAAACCCGGGTGGGCTGACAGATGATGAAATAACAATGCATAAAACACCACAACTGTATTTACTGCTGTTCACTTTATATTGGGCGCAGGGCCTGCCGGTCGGATTTATGACGCATGCCTTACCGGTGATCCTGCGGGCGCAGGGTGTGTCGCTGGCACATATTGGTGGTTTCGGTCTGTTGATGCTGCCCTGGGGAATTAAAGTCTTATGGGCACCACTGGTGGATCGCTATGGATTACAACAGATCGGGCATTATCGCAGCTGGATTTTACCGGCGCAGTTTTTCAGTATTGTCATTTTAATTATCCTGTCTTTTCTACCCATACAGGCTTTGAATCAACCCGTGTATTTACTGGCTTTTTTTATGGCCTTATTCCTGATGAACAGCACGGGTGCAACACAGGATATTGCAACCGATGGTCTGGCGGTGCGTATTTTAAAGGGCGATCAGCAGCACTGGGGCAATATGTTGCAGGTGGCGGGTTCCAGGCTTGGGTTTATTGTTGGTGGCGGGGCCATTCTATGGGTACTGGACTGGCTGACATGGCAAACCACCTTTCTGTTACTGGCGGGAATGGTCAGTTTAAATACCATTCCACTGTTATTTTATCGGGAACCGCATCATTTCAGCCCGACAGATCGTGCTCGGAAAGCATCTGTGCCGGCTTCCTTTTCTGTGCTGGTTCAATCCTATCTCCGCTATTTTCTGAGCAGCAGAACCATGTTGTGCTGGCTGGTGGTGTTATGCACCCTTAAAATTTCAGATGGTTTGTCAGGGCCGATAATTAAGCCCTTAATGGTGGATCTGGGGTTGTCCCTGTCACAGATTGGTTTGTATATCACCATGCTGGGGGCAGCTGCGGCACTGTGCGGAGCCGGAGTGGCCAGCCTGATTTTAAATTATATGCAGCGTGCAGCTGCATTGGTGATTTTTTCCTTATGCAAACTGGGCAGCCTGGCTGCATTTGCGGTATTGGCAATGCAATATGAAAAAGGCATCAGCGTTCAACCGTGGCTGATTTATCTGGTCAATGCGCTGGAGGATATGTTCGCGTCCATGCTGCTGGTGGTGATTCTGACACTGGTCATGCAATACAGCCGCAGCAGTCATGCCGGGACAGATTTTACCTTTCAGGTTTCGGTAATGGCGCTGGTGAGTGGCAGTTTATATACCCTTAGCGGCATTGCCGGGGATCAGCTGGGCTATCAGACCTATCTGTGGCTGATCGTCATGATGGCAACGTTATGTTTACTGCCGATTTTTATGTGGAAACGCAGTCTGGCCGGAAGTGTCATGTCAGAACAGGATGATTGATCCCGGTTGAGGAGCGACAGGGATGATTCATGCATGGGTCTGGGTGGCGGCTTTATTTGCTTTAATTTAAGTTGTTTTTAAGTTTGATTTTTTAGATTAAAGCATCATTAAAGATTGTACAGAAGATCATGCTGAGTTTTATTTCATGGGTTAGACAACGTAATGCCGTGGTTTCCCTGACGGTGTTTAATTTTATTGTGGCTGTATGGTTGGGCCTTTGTCTGAATTATGGTTTTCTGCACCAGATTCAGAAGTTGACTCCTTATCATGGGATAAAAGCAAGCTTATTTCTATTGGCGACCGCAGTGGTGCTGTTTGCGATCTACAATTTTGTGATGCAGCTGCTGGGCTGGAGATGGACAGCAAAGTTCATTGCAATTGTACTGGTGGTGATTGGTGGTTTCAGCGCTTATTTTGTCAATTCACTGGGGATTACCATTTCAGCCGATCAGGTGCAGAATATGTTGCAGACCGATACGGCTGAAGTCACTGACTTATTGTCATTGCGTCTTGTATTGTGGACTGTGGCTTTTGTGGTTTTCCCCGTTGCCTTTATTGTCTGGGTGAAAATCAGACGGGAAGGCATTGCAATATCGCTGATTAAGAAAACAGTCAATGTGCTGGGTTCGCTGATGCTGATTGGTAGTCTACTGTTTGTATTCTATGTCGATTATGCCGCTATTTTCCGGGAAAACCGGACGTTAAAGGGCATGATTTCCCCGCAGAATTTTATTGCCTCAGTGGTGTCCTATTATCATCATAAATTACCGGCCCAGAATTTACCGCTGATTCCCTATGGGGAAGATGCACATAGGGCTGAACAGATCGCTGCGCAGCGCTTGCCGAAACTCATGGTGCTGGTGGTCGGTGAAACCGGCAGGGCTGAAAGTTTTTCATTGAATGGTTATGCAAAAAATACCAATCCGCAATTGTCCAGGCAGACGGATCTGATCAATTTCGGTCAGGTCAGCTCCTGTGGTACAGCCACCGCGGTTTCGGTCCCCTGCATGTTTTCAGGCATGCCACGCCTGCATTATGATGAGCGGCTTGCAAGCCATCGGGAAGGGTTACTCGATATCGCCCAGCGTGCAGGATATAAGGTGACCTGGATTGACAATAATTCCGGTTGTAAGGACACATGTAACCGGGTTGAGCAATACAGCATTCCCGAGTCATTTAAACAAAAATGGTGTAAGAATGGAGAATGTCTTGATGCTATACTGGTGGATAGTCTGACTGATTATCTGGCAAAAATACCGGCAGCTGATCAGTCACCGCGTTTAATTGTCCTGCATCAGGTGGGCAGTCATGGTCCTGCTTATTACAAACGTACGACACCTGAATTTCAGCCGTTTAAACCGACCTGTGACACCACTGCCATTCAGGGATGTTCACGGGAAGCGCTGATCAACAGTTATGACAATTCCATTGTTTATACCGACCATATTCTGAATCAGGTCATTGAAATACTGAAAAAGCAGCAGCGTTACCGTACAGCTTTCTGGTATTTGTCCGATCATGGTGAATCAACCGGAGAGCATGGCATGTATCTGCATGGAGCACCGTATGCGATTGCGCCGGTACAGCAGACTCATATTCCCATGCTGATGTGGTTTTCAGCGCCGTGGAAGCAGACTGCATCTGCTCAGATCGGCTGCCTGACACAGCAAAAAAACAGTACACTGAGTCAGGATAATCTGTTTCCGACATTATTGAGCCTGCTGGATGTGAAAACGCGGGTGATTAATGAAAACAACAATATGCTGCACCAATGTGCAATTCATGGCTGAAAATGAGGAGTTGAATCATGACGAAAATCCTGATGATTGAAGATGACTTTATGATTGCTGAATCAACCATGACCTTACTGCATTTTCATGGCTTTGAGGTGGAGTGGGTAAACAATGGTCTGGATGGATTGAAACAGCTGACTCATGCTGAATACGATCTGATACTGCTCGATCTGGGGTTGCCGATGATGGATGGCATACAGGTATTGAAACAGATTCGTCAGAAAATGCTGATTCCGATTTTAATTATTTCGGCACGGGATCAATTACAGAATCGGGTGGATGGTTTAAATCTGGGTGCGGATGACTATCTGATCAAACCGTATGAGTTTGATGAGTTAATTGCCAGAATCCATGCTTTATTGCGCCGTAGTCGTGGTGAAAAACAGCCGACCGGTGATTCCATTTTATCCAATGGGGATGTGGTGCTGGATGTTGAACAGCATATTGCCAGATTCAGGGGAGAGGAAATTGAGCTGTCCAACCGGGAGTGGGCCATTCTGATTCCACTCATGTCACACCCCGGTAAAATTTTTTCCAGGGCCAATCTGGAAGATAAGCTATATGCTTTTGACAGCGAGGTCAGCAGTAATACCATTGAAGTCTATATTCACCATATCCGTTCCAAATTCGGTAAGGATATCATCAGAACCATTCGGGGCCTGGGCTATCGCCTGGGTCAGACCGTAAAAGTATAAAAAGCAGGCATATGTCCACACATTATTCTCTAAAAAAGCGACTGATCAGCTACACCAGTCTGTTCAGCCTTATATTGGGCTGTGTACTGGGAGGGGGAGCATACAAGATTTCACTGGAAGAAATTACCGAAATTCTGGATGCACAGATGGAATATATGGCAGAGCGGGTGGCGCTGGATGTCGAACCGGTACAGAGTCATTTTGATGTGCATAAACGCTATCATGAAGAAGATCTGTTTGTGGATGTCTGGGCCTATGCAGATCACAGTGATGTCAATCATGAACACCATTTGCTGGTCGGACCGAAACAAAAGGCGGGATTTTATCCGCATAAGACCGCACATAATGCATGGATTACCTATGTTTTGCCGGCTAAGGATTATCAGATTCAGATCAGCCAGCAACAGGTGGTCAGACAGCGGGTGGCGCTGGAACTGGCAGCCAGTATGTTTCTGCCTTACCTGGTGATTATGCCCTTTGCGCTATTTGGACTGATTCTGATTATTCGCCGCAGTTTAAAACCGCTGGAAGATTTTAAGTCTGAACTGGCGCAACGGGATTCCAGTTCACTTGCTGCCATTCAGCATGCCAGTTATCCGGAAGAGCTGGTGCCGACCATTAGTGAAATGAATCATTTGTTTGAACGTATTTCAGTTTCGCAGCAGGAACAGCAGCAATTTGTGGCAGATGCAGCACATGAGCTTCGCACGCCCATTACCGCATTGAATTTACAGGTCAAGATATTAATCAGCCAGTTTCCGGGAGAGCAGAACTTATTGAATCTGAGTAAGGGACTGGCACGTATACAGCATCTGGTGGCACAGTTGCTGGCGCTGGCAAAGCAGGATGTGAGCGTGAATTCCAGTCTGCAATTGTCTGAATTTAAGCTCAATGATGTGGTGCTGCATTGTGTTGAACAAATCATGAATATGGCTGTGGAAAAAGAAATTGACCTGGGGTTTGAGCGCAATATTCCAACGGATATGTACAGTATTGAACCGAGTATTCACTCCATTGTATTTAACCTGATTGACAATGCCATTAAATACACGCCGTTTTCAGGGATCGTCAATATTTCAGTGTTTAATGACCAGCATTTTGCCTATGTTCAGATTGAGGACAGTGGCCCGGGAATCGATTCTTCCATGTATGGTAAGGTGTTAAAACGTTTTTATCGGGTCCATCATCATCTGGAAACCGGCAGCGGCCTGGGGCTGTCCATTGTGGATAAAGCAATCCAGCATCTGGGCGGGGAATTGTTTCTGACCCGGAGTATTGAACTGGGCGGCCTGAGTGTATTGGTAAAACTCCCGCAAAAACTTCCAGGCTGAAGTCATTTGCCTGTCGGCCTGATGTATGGCGTGGTCTGACTGTTAGGCATTGATTGTATTGCCCAGATGGAATAGGGAAGTTGAACGGTTTAAAATGGCTGAATTATTGATTTCAGAATGAGATTTGTTCTTAAAAGACTTAAAACAATAGGATTTATATTACATTTTTATTTTTTCGAGACTGCAGATGACTGTCTTTGATGGTGCTTTCTGTGGAAAACCGGATAAAATCCAGCAGACTGTATAATGGTTTTTTGATTGGAATAAGATCGAACAAAGGCATAAACCGTGACATTCAATGCCCAGATGACCCACAGGGTCCATAGGTTGTGGCTCAGGAAATGAGCGCCGCGCATCATCTGTGCCCACCCCATTGCAAAGCCCAGTACAGCCCCTGCAATAAGATAAAACCTGGCCCGTGCCGGATACTGAAGACGATAGACAAAATAGCCGGTCATCAGTGCAAAACCACTGCTTGCATGTCCGCCGGGGAAGCAGTGTCCCTGTGTTGCAGAAAAATCCCAGATAAAACCGGTCGCTGTGGCATGTGTCATATTCCAGGGGCAGGCATGGGCCGCCTGTGATTTCAGCAGGCCGACCACGCAGGTTCCCAGTATACTGACCCAGAACATGTATCCATATTGCCAGCGTTGTGCACGGAATGTTTCAATTTTAAATGAAGCACACCACAACAGGAAAAACAGGCTGTACACAGCAATGACCAGGTCTTTGACTATGCGATGGTTGAGGGTGCTTAAATACCAGTTGTCCCGTTCAGGGAAAATACCTGATGCATTGACCCAGGGCTGAATCAGATATAGATCAACTGAACCACCGACAGGTACCACACTGAGCAGAATGATCATGCTGATCAGTAAAATAAAAATCTGTAGCGATAAAAAGCGGTTTTGAGCGGTCATTACAGTTTATAAAAAGATGAATACACAGCGATATTCTGGAGTGTCCGGCTTAAGAACCACTTAAAAACGGCTTAAAAAATGGGACCGGTGCGGAATGTTCCCAGTCCGGTAGGACGGCCTGCAATTTATTTTTAAATGCTGATGTCTGATGTGTAAAAGGATCGGGTTTTAAAAGGATGTAGTTTTTTCAGAAGTTTTAATTTTTCAAAGCATGCATTTTAAAAAAATATGCAATCAACCCGCTGTCATGCCATTGCCTGGAACCATGATCGCTGTAGATCAGGTACTTATATGGTCTTAAATTGAATGATCATTGCACCCAGGCGATCCAGGGCGCAGTGATCATTCAGGCTTTCAGAAACAGCTTAAAAAATAGCATCTTCTGAGTTTGCAGAAATCTTATGAATGGACAAATCTGCTCCACGGAATTCATCTTCCTGTGTCAGACGGATGCCCATGCTTATTTTTAAAATACCATATACCAGTAGTCCACCGGTCATGGCTATGACAATGGCGAGCAGGGTACCGATCAGCTGCGATATCATGGATACACCGCCAAGACCGCCGAGCCAGCTCTGACCAAAAAGACCGACAGCAATACCACCGAAGGCACCACAGACGCCATGCAGTGGCCATACGCCCAGTACATCGTCAATTTTCAGCCTGTTCTGGGTATAGGTGAACAGCCTGACAAAGGCGAACCCGGCAAAAGCACCAATGACCAGAGCACCGATCGGATGGACAATATCCGAACCTGCACAAATGGCCACCAATCCGGCCAGTGGACCATTATGCAGAAAGCCCGGGTCTTCCTTGCCAAAGAAATTTGCAGCAATGGTTCCGCCGACCATTGCCATCAGGGAGTTAATGGCAACCAGTCCTGAAATGGCATCCAGTCGCTGGGCACTCATAACGTTGAAACCAAACCAGCCGACAATCAGAATCCACGATCCCAGTGCCAGGAACGGAATTGAGGACGGTGGGTGTGCACTGACCCGACCATCTTTTTTATAGCGGCCGTAGCGTGCACCGAGTAATAACACCGCCACCAGGGCAATCCAGCCCCCCATGGCATGCACGACAACAGAACCGGCAAAGTCATGAAAACTGGCGCCAAAACTGGATTCCAGCCATTTTTGCAGGCCCAGATTGCCATTCCAGGCAATGCCTTCAAAAAATGGATAGACCAATGCAACCAGGAACAGGGTGGCAATGGCCTGAGTCCGCATTTTGGCACGTTCAGCAATACCGCCGGAAATAATGGCCGGTATGGCTGCCGCAAAAGTCAGCAGAAAAAAGCAGCGCATCAGGTTATAACCATGCTCATGCGCCAGTTCTGCACCACTATGGAAAAAGTGTTCACCGTATGCGATGTAATAACCAATAAAAAAATAGGCAATGGCAGAAAGAGAAAAATCGACCAGGATTTTACTCAGTGCATTGACCTGGTTTTTATGGCGGACAGTGCCCAACTCCAGAAATGCAAAGCCTGCGTGCATGGCCAATACCAGGATTGCGCCGAGTAGAAGAAAGAGTAGATCTGTATTTTGCATAGATGTTTATTTCTGGTGCCATGTGTTACAAATTGGGTCAAGTATAACGATCCATCTGCTGATGTGAAGCATTTTTGCATTGGGAAAAATTGATCATGCGATTTGAAAAATATGCATGACTCGATATAGCACAGTTTATGCACCATAACAGTTCTTGTGCACAATAATGATGCCGATCTGGAGCGGTGTTGACTGACGTGTTATAGCAGAAAAGCCAGAACAAATAACACTGCTCCGGCCTGTATGTGATTGAGTTTTTGTATATAATTTGGCTGAATGTGATTTACATGACCGGTGGTGTGTAGCTCAGGGTTCTGCCCAGAATCCATAGCAGGAACAGCACCAGCGGCAGATGTACTACCAGCTGAGTCACGGTAAAACCGATCACGTCCTTTGCTTTCAGTTTTAAGATGCCCAGCATGGGCAGCATAAAGAATGGGTTAATCAGATTAGGCAATGCTTCTGCTGCATTATAAATCTGTACCGACCAGCCCAGATGCACCTGCAGGTCATTCGCGGCCTGCATGACATAAGGTGCTTCAATAATCCATTTGCCGCCACCGGAAGGTACAAAGAACCCCAGTACTGCTGAGTAAATGCCCATGACAATGGCAAAGGTTTCCCTGGAAGCAATTGAGACAAAAAACTCTGCAATATAATGAGAGAGCGATAAACCCTCACTGTTTATGGCCTGAGTCATGATATAGGCAATACTGCCATATAACGGAAACTGAATCAGGATTCCCGAGACGGCCGGAACGGCCTTACTCACCGCATTCAGGAAATTACGTGGTGTCCGATGCAGGGCGAGTCCAAGCATTAAAAATACAAAGTTATAGGTGTTCAGGCTTGAAATGGCGATGATCGGATTGGTTTTTGAAAATTCAAGAATCATCCAGATCAGCCCCAGCAGCACGATAATAATCGTCAGCAGCGGAGAGTTCTCCAGCCAGTCACCCGGTCGGGTGGATGCGGTTTCGCTCTGTTCTTCATCATCAAAATCGAGGCTGAAATCCTGCATGGTTTTGACATTATCGCCTTTGGGTGCGGACCAATAGGCGATCAGCAGCGACACAACCACCAATACGGCGGTCATCACCAGCGATTGCCATAGGAAAATGGTTTCCGTAAAGGGAATGACACCGGTCAGCTTGTAAATGGATTCCGGCAGGCTGGCTTTATTGGCCTGTAATTGTGCCGCAGATGAACTGATGCCCAGTGCCCAGGTTGCCCCCATGCCAATAATGGCCGCCGCGGCAGCTGCACGATAATCCATATGCAGTTCTTTGCGTTTTGCCAGCGCAATCACCAACAGGGCGGTCAAAATGGTACTGACCGCCCAGTTGACCAGTGAAATCATCAGGCTGACCGCAGCCACCATCACAATTGCCCCACGTCCGGAGTCCGGGATGCGGGCCATTTTCTGAATCAGCTTTTTCACCGGGGCAGAGACAGAGACTACATAGCCGACAATAATCAGCATGGTCATTTGCAATGTGAATGGAATCAGACTCCAGAAACCGTTGCCAAATGAGCCGGCAACGTCCTGTATCGGTGCGCCCATAAAAATTGCGGCTATTGAAACAATAATCACACCAAGCAGGGCGAAAATATAGGAATCGGGGAACCATTTTTCTGACCACTGGCTGATGTGTAATGCGAAACGTTCCAGTCGTGCCGGTTGTTTATTCATAGTCAAAGTCCATTTTTAACTGATGATATCTGTCCATTGATCCATCATGGATTGATCGGGGGAAAGCTGTTGAAATCTTCGTAAGCGTTGTTGTCTCAGGATAAAAGCAGGACAGTTCTGATCTTGATCTTGTCCTGCGGGTTATGATGCATCAGATGATTAAATTCACACCTGTGGCGGCCTGAATCTGTTCATGTGTGACATGGTCTGCAAGTTCAACCAGATGAATGCCTTCAGGTAAAACATCCATGACACCCAGGTCGGTGATAATGCGGTGAACCACTTGCTGACCTGTCAGCGGCAAACTGCACTGGCTGACAATTTTGGGACTGCCGTCCTTTGCATTGTGTTCCATCAGCACCACAATTTTCTGGACGCCGACCACCAGGTCCATTGCACCGCCCATGCCTTTGACTTTTTTACCGGGAATCATCCAGTTGGCTAAATCGCCTTTTTCTGAAACCTCCATTGCGCCCAGAATGGCAATATTGACATGGCCGCCACGGATCATGGCAAAGGATTCACTGCTTGAGAAAAAAGCAGCGCCGGGGCGTGCGGTTACGGTTTGTTTTCCGGCATTAATCAGGTCGGCATCCACCGTTTCTTCGGTAGGAAATTCTCCAATGCCCAGCAAGCCATTTTCAGACTGTAGCCAGACGTCCATATTTTCAGGAATATAGTTGGCCACCAGTGTGGGCAAGCCAATACCCAGATTGACATAAAAGCCATCCTGAAGTTCCTGAGCGGCACGTTGTGCCATTTGTTCACGTGTCCATGCCATGACTGCGCCTCCTATGCCTATGCTTTCAGGGTTTTTTGTTCAATGCGTTTTTCAGGGGATGCATTGACCACGATCCGGTTGATATAAATGCCCGGCAGATGAATGCTGTCCGGATCCAGTTCACCGATTTCAACAATCTGTTCCACCTCAACAACGGTAATTTTCCCGGCCATTGCACATTCCGGGTTAAAGTTTTGTGCGGTTTTTCGGAAAATCAGGTTACCGGCTTTATCTGCCTTATAGGCCTTTATCAGCGCAACATCTGCGGTCAGTGATGTTTCCATAATATAAGTTTTATCACCAAACTCACGGTGCTCTTTGCCTTCAGCAATCAGCGTTCCCAGGCCTGTGCGGGTATAAAAAGCAGGAATTCCGGCACCGCCGGCACGTAATCTTTCTGCCAGCGTTCCCTGTGGGGTCAGTTCAACCTCCAGTTCCCCATTGAGATACTGGTGTTCAAACTCCTTATTTTCACCCACATAGGATGAAATCATTTTTTTGATTTGCCGGGTTTTTAACAACACACCCAATCCAAAGTCATCAACACCGGCATTGTTGGAAATACAGGTCAGCCCTGTAGCACCGGTCTGTTTTAAGGCCTGAATCAGAGCTTCGGGAATGCCGCTTAAACCAAAACCGCCTACAGCAAGGGTCTGGTTATCCTGAATGATATCCTGTAGCGCCTCTGTGGCGTTTGAATAGAGCTTGTTCATCTGTTCACCTGTAAAGTTCCCTGGTTTTTTTATTAGTAACACCCTGCAATGGTTTGAAGAAGTATAAAATTCAAAAGGATTGATGAGGAAAACTCATTAATGGTGGTGTGGTTTGGTGTTAACTGATTGAAAATAAATATATTCAAAAATGATCGGGTTTTAATGAAACAGAGGTTTTCATATATGACACGATGATTGTCGGAATAATCGCTGTTTTATTAACAACAGATGATTCACGACGGGATATCGGGCGAAAATATTGATGAATACATTTTATGGCTGAAAAGTGTGCTGAGACAGCATTTCAATAAACTGCGCTGAAATATTGGACAAAGCCAGGTCTTTTTTATATACAATGCCGACCGCATGATGAAGTGCTCCATCTTCAATTTCGATCAGAACATTATGTTGTTTATCAATAAAATGCTGGAAATGGCGTGGAATGATGCTGACGCCGATGCCCTGTGCAACGAAACTGGACAGTGAACTGATCTGATGACATTCCACTTTTAAATCCAGGGTCAGATTATTTTTCAGACAGTTCTGTTCGATCAAGTGCCGGAGAATGGAAGGGTGTTGCAGCGTGATAAAAGGATTGTCACACAGGCGTTTCCAGCTGATTGCCGTGGCTTGCGCCTGAGCATGACTGCGTGGCAGCAATGCCAGGAAATCTTCATCGAACAGGGGAATGAATTCCAGCTGATCGTTCAGGGCAGGCTCAAAGCAAATGCCAATTTCAAAGATACCATCCAGGACATTTTCGATAATTCTTTCATTGGGAATATCATGGATGGAAAAGCTGATGTTGGGGTGGTCTTTCAGAAAATGATTGACGACTTCAGGTAAAATTGCATGGGTGGCAAAGGGCATGGAGGCAATATTCAAAGTCCCGCGATTTAACCGGAATCTCTGTTTGACATCTTTTTCCATGTCTTCCCAGTTGGCCAGCAGTTTTCTGGCGTAGGGAATCAGCGATTTTCCCTCCTGAGTGATTTCCACACGGCGTGTGTTGCGTTTAAACAGTTTCCCACCCAACTCTTCTTCCAGTGATTTAATGCTCAGACTTAAGGCCGACTGGCTTAAATGTAATTCAGCAGATGCACTTGCATAATTGAGGGTGCGGACCAATGTCAGAAAAGCTTTCAGTTGCTTGAGGGTCATATAGGGAGCGCCTGGGAAAAGGGGTTGAGTCAATGGGTTCAGGGAAAACTGCTGATATCTGACATCCTTCAGGGCCTTTGATCAGGCAGGCGTGATGAAACAGACCCTTGACGCGTTGTCAGCAGATCTCATTGTAATTTATAAAAAAAAGCAGGGGATTGTTAGCCATTTTTTGTTAAGAATAATCGGCTGTCAACCCGCATCTCAGCCTATAAATAGGAATGATGGGTTGTGTAAATGATAATTTGAATGATTGGGATAAACATGATCCGGTTATTTTAGTTGCATGTTTTAATCAGATATTTGAATTATCTCCCGATAAAATCGACTGGTTTTATATTGATTAATGAGTTTATTTTAATAACTGATATATTTTTTTAAATAAACCGTTTCGGCAATAAAATATTATTTAAATTTATTTTTATTATCAATAAATTATCTTTCATTTTATTTTTGATAGCTTATGTTTTAACCCTGAATGAATATTTGAATTAAATTCATAATTAAAAATCATGTATATTAAAGAAATAACGATATATAATTTTCCAGCTGAATTTATGGTTAAGGATAATCTTTTATTGAATAGACTTCTTGCGAAAGTATCATCTTTAATGATTTGGGATATTGAGAATTCCTGAAAAATCATGGTTTATAGTTGTACAAATTCTGACTTTTGCAAGAGCTCTAATATTAACTGATCCGGGTGGGAAATCCGGAATGTATTCCCTGTAAGGGTAGGAAAAAGGAAAGGGTAGGAAAAGGAATATGTGGGATCTATTTGTTATTTTACTGTCGCTTGGACTGTTGATGTACACGGCTTATCGTGGGTTTTCCGTGATTCTTATGGCACCGATCTGTGCCTTACTGGCTGTTTTTTTAATGAATCCGGGCAATGTACTGCCATTTTATTCCGGTGTGTTCATGCCGAAAATGGTCAGCTTTATTAAGGATTATTTCCTGGTTTTCCTGTTGGGTGCCATTTTCGGTAAAGTGGTTGAAATGTCGGGTATTGCCGAATCCATTGCCCGAACCATTGTTCGGGTGATTGGTGCAAAAAATGCAACTTTAACCATTGTATTGCTGGGTGCCATTTTAACCTACAGCGGCGTCAGTCTGTTTGTTGCAGTGTTTGCCATTTATCCATTTGCCAATCAATTGTTCATGCAGGCCAATATTCCCAGACGTCTGATTCCGGCAACCATTGCCCTGGGAACATTTACATTTACCATGGATGCCTTACCGGGAACACCACAGATTCAGAATGTCATTCCGACCACGTTCTTTGGGACCAATATTTATGCCGCGCCGTGGCTTGGGATTATTGGTGCAATTTTTGTGCTGTGTATGGGCATGCTTTATCTGAGCATGCGCCGTCGTGCTGCGGTCAGGGCCGGTGAAGGCTATGCAGGATTTGCAGGTGAAACTGCTGAAAAATCGGTAGAAGTCAGCACTGAACGTGATGCTGTACAACTGCACAGTTCAGCCTCCCGCCAGCTACTGGCTTTTGTTCCGCTTATTCTGGTTGCGGTGATGAATAAATATTTATCCACCGCCATTAAGGAATGGTACCCGAATGGTTTCGACTTCAACGCAATTGGCCTGGCCAGTTATAGTATTGATGTGGCAAAAACAGGTTCAATCTGGGCTGTAGGTATGGCATTGGTGGTGGGTATTGCTGCGGCAATACTGTTTGACTATCAGCGGGTGATTGAAAAATTCAGGGAAGGTGTCAATGCCAGTATTGGCGGTGCGCTGCTGGCCGTGATGAATACTGCTTCTGAATATGGTTTTGGCGCGGTGATTGCTGCATTGCCGGGTTTTGCCCTGGTGAGCCATGCACTGGGCCATACTTTCAGCAATCCACTGGTCAATGGTGCACTGACCACCACCATCCTTTCAGGGATTACCGGTTCAGCCTCCGGTGGTATGAGTATTGCCCTGAGTGCGATGGCAGAACAATATAATGCGGCAATCCTGGCCGCGGGAATTCCGCCGGAAGTAATGCACCGTGTTGTCTCAATGGCATCCGGTGGTATGGACACCCTCCCGCACAATGGCGCAGTCATCACCTTGCTTGCGGTGACAGGATTAACACATAAACAATCCTATAAGGATATTTTTGCAATTACCATCATCAAAACCATTGCAGTATTTGTAGTGATTATTGCATTTACATGGTTTGGTATTGTCTGATTTTTATACGGCTGTTTTGTTTCATAGTCATCTGAAACCTATTGCCAGGTGAAATCTGAAGCTATTGGAGAGAACAAGTGAGTAAACAACTCGTAGCTAAAGTGGCATTTATTACCGGTTCAGCCAGCGGTATCGGTCTGGAAGTTGCAAAAAAATTTGCAACGGAAGGGGCGAAGGTGGTGATTTCGGATATGAATGCTGAAAAGTGTGAACAGGTTGTTGAACAATTGAAAAAAGGAGGTTTTGAGGCACTGTCTGCACCGTGTGATGTGTCAGATGAACAGGCGTATAAAGCAGCCATTGAATTAACGCAAAAAACTTTTGGTGGCCTGGATATCTTAATTAATAATGCAGGCTTTCAGCATGTTGCGGCCATTGAGGATTTTGAAACGGCTGTTTATCAGAAATTACTTCAGGTAATGCTGACGGGTTCATTCATTGGAATCAAGCATGCTTTTCCAATCATGAAAGCCAAAAAATATGGTCGGATTATTAATATGGCGTCCATTAACGGTTTGATTGGTTTTGCCGGGAAAGCAGGTTATAACAGTGCCAAGCACGGCGTGATCGGACTGACCAGAGTGGCCGCGCTGGAATGCGCGCACGATGGCATTACTGTCAATGCGTTGTGTCCGGGTTATGTAGACACACCACTGGTTCGTGGTCAGATTGCCGATCTGGCTAAAACCCGCAATGTCAGTGAACAAAGCGCACTGGAAGAGATCATCCTGGGCATGGTTCCACAAAAACGACTGCTGACGGTTGAAGAAATTGCCGATTATGCCATTTTCCTGGCCAGTGACAAGGCAGGCGGTGTGACTGGGCAGGCGGTGGTCATGGATGGTGGTTATACTGCACAATAAGCGTTGCCGTGTAATAACTGATCATGACTTGGAAGATGGTCTGCCCATCTGTAAATGAGGCTGATTGGTCCATCAACATCCTGATCCATAAACATCGCCCACAAAAAAGCCCACTTTTCTGTGGGCTTTTTAAATACTGGCTCTTCCACCTGGGCTCGAACCAGGGACCTGCGGATTAACAGTCCGTCGCTCTACCGACTGAGCTATGGAAGAATAGTGGCTCTCCAACCTGGGCTCGAACCAGGGACCTGCGGATTAACAGTCCGTCGCTCTACCGACTGAGCTATTGGAGAATCTGTGACGCATTTTAGGGATGAAAACTCAGGTCGTCAACACGTAAATATAAAGAAATGAACTATTTGCTTTAGAAATACCCGTTTAAGTTGCACAATTAAAAAAATCACCCGGATGGGTGATTTTTCAGGGACTACGGATCAATTATTTCTCTACGCCGGCTGCCTGACCTGCATATTTTGCATTTGCATAGTCCCAGTTCACCAGGTGTTCGGTGAAGGTGGAAATATATTTAGGACGGGCATTACGGAAGTCGATGTAGTAAGCATGTTCCCAGACATCGATAGTCAGAACAGCAACTTTACCGTGAGCAAGCGGGGTGTCTGCATTGGATGTTTTCAGAATGGAAAGTTCGCCGTTGACTTTGTCGGCAACCAACCATGCCCAGCCGGAACCAAATTGAGTGGTCGCAGCAGCAGCAAATTCTTCAGCAAATTTTTCATATGAACCGAAAGCTTCGTCAATTTTAGCAGCCAGAGCACCTGTTGCTTTACCGCCACCATTTGGAGTCATGCAGTTCCAGTAAAAGGTATGGTTCCAGATCTGAGCCGCATTGTTGAAAATACCTGCTTTAGACGCATCGCCAGCTGTAGTGGTGATGATTTCCTCCAGGGTTTTGCCTTCAAGATCTGTTCCCTTGATCAGGTTATTCAGATTGACCACATAAGTGTTATGGTGCTTATCGTGGTGAAACTCGAGGGTTTCTTTACTGATATGAGGAGCAAGATCTTCATAACCATAAGGAAGTGCAGGTAAAGTAATGGTTGTCATGTTCAAATTCCTTGCATTGTGCTGGGTTCTAACATTAAGTGATTTTATTGTAATGGATTATCCGGGCGATTGTGCATTATTTTTGAGTAACAATACATAACCGATGATGAATAAGGCGCCTATATCCGGGAATATGCAGGACTTTTTACAGCAAAAGCCGACAGGATACAGGCTATGGCGCATGGCAGGATTCAATTGCACGAATCAGCCCAGCGCACAGGCACTGATTCAGAAGATCAGATCAGGCCCAGGGTTAAATCGGGTTGTTCAGCTCAAAATAACTGAATTCAATATTGAATTGTTCCGCAAGTGCAGCGGCCAGGCGTTGTACCCCATATTTTTCGGTTGCATGATGCCCACAGGCATAATAATGAACATTCAGTTCACGGGCCTCATAAAAGGTCCTTTCACTGACTTCGCCGGAAATATAGGCATCACATTGCTGATGTGCGGCTTTGCTGATGAAGTCCTGGGCACCACCGGTACAGAATCCTATTTTCTGAATGAATTCTTTTTCTGCCGGCAGGTGAATGGCATTAAAACCCAGTCGTTCAGTCAGATATTGTCTGAAATCAGTTGGTGTCATGGCATGTTTCAAATAACCGATATTGCCAATCGGGTTGCGTTCAGCCGGATCCAGCGCGCCGATATTGTCCAGTTCAAGAATTTCTGCAATGGCTGCGTTATTGCCCAGTGTCGGATGTGAGTCCAGCGGCAGGTGATAGGCCACCAGTGAAATATCCTGCTGAATTAGGCGCCTGATACGTTTGCCGCGCATTCCGGTGATTTCAGGAGCTTCACCTTTCCAGAAATAACCATGATGCACCAGTAACAAATCGGCATTCTGCAGAATGGCTGCATCTATGGCCTCCTGTGCGGCAGTTACGGCACACAGGATTTTTTTTATTTCAGCCCGTCCTTCTATTTGTAGGCCGTTGGGTGCATAATCCTTAAACTCTGAGGACTTAAGCGTCTGGTCACACCAGTTGATAATGTCGTTTAATGAAGCCATGATTGATCCGGATTAAGCTGAAAATTAAAATAATTTACACATAATATTGATTGTAACTAAAGCTGAACAAATTTTTGCTGTGAATTTTATGTATCTTGTCAGATTTTGATTACAATAGGGAAAATATCAGTGTCATCAACACATTAAAAAAATCTCAGAGGGAAATATAGTGCGCCGGTCCTTTACATGGTTACCATGGGTGTTGCTCGTTATTGTTATTGTCAGTTTTATTGGCTGGCAACGGTTCCATCAGCCTAAGGCTCCTATTGCCGCTGACGGTGTAAAAATGCCGGCAGAAAAGGTTGAACCATTGGTCAATACTTCCCGGACGGGTGGTGTGGTGTCATACAATGCAGCCGTGAAGGTTGCCGCACCTGCCGTGGTGAATATTTTTACCACCCAGAAAGTCAAAAAGAAGCATCCATTGCTGAATGACCCGGTGTTCAGGGAGTTTTTTGGCAATCAGATTCCAGATCAGAATCAGGGGCAGGATGAAAACAGCCTGGGCTCCGGGGTGATTGTGCGTCCTGATGGCTACATACTGACCAATAACCATGTGATTGCACAGGCCGATCAGATTGTGGTCGCGTTGCAGGACGGGCGGCGTGCAGAAGCAAAAGTGATCGGGACTGATCCGGATACGGACCTGGCGGTGATTAAAATTGAACTGGATAAATTACCGGTATTGCCATTTAAATTAAGTGGTAATGAAGTCGGCGATGTGGTGCTGGCGATTGGTAATCCATTCGGTGTTGGTCAGACTGTGACTCAGGGCATTATCTCTGCGACAGGACGTTCTGATCTGGGTATTAATACCTATGAAGATTTTATTCAGACGGATGCTGCTATTAATCCGGGTAACTCGGGTGGCGCGCTGATTGATGTGGCCGGAAATTTAATTGGTGTCAATACAGCCATTTTCTCTCAGTCAGGCGGTTCACTGGGTATTGGTTTTGCCATTCCGGCGAAAGTCTGTCAGCAGGTGATGAATTCGATTCTGAAGGATGGTCGGGTGATCCGTGGCTGGCTGGGCATCAGTCTGATGCCGCCAAAGCAGGACGATGTATTGCAGCCACGTGAAGCAGGGGCGATTGTTGCAGACGTCATGAAAGGTGGCCCTGCTGCTGCTGGCGGGATTAAAGTCGGCGATAAAATTGTGAAAGTGAATAATGAAGTCATGACTTCGGCTGCACATCTGATTAATTACGTTGCCTTACAGCCACCGAATTCGACCATTCAGATTGAAGTGGTCCGCGGTGATCAGAACACTGTACTGAATGTTCAGGTTGGGGAAAGAAAGCCACAGAGCAATGACAGCCAGTATATTCCATTACCGAGACGTCAATGAACTGATTGATTGTTAAAGCCCCGATGATTCATTGTCGGGGCTTTTGCATTCTGACGATGTTCGATGTTCAGGTTTTTTAGCGTATGATGACGATTATGTGATGCTGGTTATATGACGCTGTGGGTTATGTGGTCATCATGACTTTATCTTGTGGGTCATTTTGCCAGCCGATCAGAGCCGGTCATTGCAAATCAGTTCGTTAATCCGCCATTAAATCAGGAGGGTCAGATGCAGCAGCAGGATGCCATGCAATTACTCTCTATGTGGCTCAGGGAACGGCAAATTCAGAATCAGTCTGCACATACCCTGAGCGCTTATTTTCGGGATGTCGCAGATTTTATTCATTTCTGTGATGAACGGCAGCTGGCCCTGCAACAGGTTGAAGCCGCTGATCTGCGGGAATATCTGGCCATCCGGGTGGAAAGGGATCAGCTCAGTTCAGGCAGCCTGCAACGGCAGCTGACCGCCATCCGTCAGTTCATGAAATGGGCGGAGCACGGAAATTATCTGGCCATGAATCCGTCGGATGACTTACAGTTTAAGCGTCAGCCCCGGCCATTGCCGGGAATGATTGATATTGAAACAGTCAATCAGATTCTGGACCAGCCGACACCTGAAAAACCACTGGAACAACAGCTGTGGCTGCGCGATAAGGCGATGCTGGAATTACTGTATTCAAGTGGTTTGCGACTGGCTGAAATTCAGGGGCTGCAAGTCAGGGATATTGATTTTAACCGTCAGCTGGTGCGGATTACCGGTAAAGGCAATAAGACACGTGTGGTGCCATTTGGCAGCAAAGCACGTGAGAGTCTGCTGCAGTGGCTGGAAATTTTCAGATTATGGCAGGGTGGATTCAGCGCAGACTCCTCTGTTTTTATTACTCAGCGCGGTAATAGCATCAGTCCACGGCAGATTGAAAACCGGGTAAAATTTCAGGCCCGGCGTGCCGGCGTCAATGTTGACCTGCATCCGCATCTGTTACGGCATTGTTTTGCCAGTCATATGCTGTCCGGCAGTGGTGACTTACGGGCTGTGCAGGAAATGCTCGGACACAGTAATTTAAGCACGACTCAGATTTATACCCATGTCGATTTTGATCATCTTGCACAGGTCTATGACCGGGCACATCCCAGAGCCAGTAAGCGCAGGGACTGATCCACACTGGGCCGGATTGTGCAGATATCATCATTAAAATATGCAACATATGATCATGAAAAAAAATGCTCACCGATTGTTTTTAGGCAGGTACTGCTGTATATGTTTTAAATATGACGTGTGACTCATCTGATTGAACAATGACAGGTTGCAGAGAGAAGATAGAAAATTGAGTGTTAGGTTGAATCATGATTCCTGAGTTAGAACAGAAATACCAGCAGCTTTCTGAACCGCAAAAAGAAATTTTTTGTGGCTATGGCCTGCGTCAGGTAAAACATTTTGTTGAATTAAGTTTGCCCCGGGTTGAGGCGGTCTTACCCGGAGCCGCCGGCGTACAGGGTATTAACAGTCACGGGAAAATCCAGGCGCTGGATGCTGTATCGGGGAAAAGCTATGTGTGGGATGAGTTCATGTGGGTGGAGCAGCCGCATATGAGCAATCAGGGAGTGGATCAGAAAGCAGACTTCATTGCCGTATGGCAGGCTTTTGCACTGGATAAAATGGATCTAATTGACCTCAGTCATATTCACCGGGATTTTCTGAAAAATAATCAGTGTAAATGAGTAATTTCCGGCATGGCATGTGCAACTGACTACAATTGCACATGTTTCAGCTGGTTGTGAGGCTTGCATGGTTTGAATGGACGGTTCAGATGACAGGGCTGCATGGGTGACCTGGGTAAACATCCAGGAAGAAGAATAAAAACGGGCAGCGATTTGCGGTATTTATCTGAAAATGACATGATCTGTCTTAAATGACATTCCTGGATTCTGAAACATCATTGTGGCATCTGATGAAAAAAATAATGATGCATGATACCGGTTTTGTTTTAAATCAGAAGGATGAATAAGAAAAAAACAATAAAAAACAAGATATAATATAGTTTTTTTCGGTTACTCATTTTAAGTAATGGTGGACATTTTTTTATGAACGGCCCGTTCAATGATTTTTACGCTTTTTTACAGCTCTTTTATGAATTGTGACTTGACCGAAATGCCGATCACATTGCAAGATAGGGCACCTAAAAATTTAAAACGAAGGGTTATAATCACTCTTCACAACATTTACTTTTGCTAAAACAGCCGAGGATTACATGAAGGCTCTTGTTGCTGTAAAACGTGTGGTTGATGCCAACGTTAAAGTCCGCGTTAAACCGGACAATAGTGGGGTAGACCTGACGAATGTTAAGATGTCAATTAACCCATTTGATGAAATCGCAGTAGAAGAAGCGGTTCGTTTAAAGGAAAAAGGAACAGTTTCAGAAATTGTTGTTGTTTCTATTGGTCCAAAGGAAGCTCAGGAGCAGATCCGTTCTGCCATGGCGCTTGGTGCAGACCGTGGGATTCTGATTGAAGCCAGTGACAGTGAGCTTGGCGCACTGGAGGTTGCCAAAATTCTGAAAGGCGTTGTTGATGCTGAACAGCCTCAGCTGATCCTGTTGGGTAAACAGGCCATTGATGATGACTCCAACCAGGTGGGACAGATGCTGGGTGCCTTACTGGGTGCCGGTCAGGGTACTTTTGCCTCAGAAGTTAAAGTTGAAGGCGATAAAGTACAGGTGACCCGTGAAATTGACGGTGGTTTACAGACGGTTGAGCTGAATCTTCCTGCCATCATCACGACTGATCTGCGTCTGAATGAACCACGTTATGCAGCGCTTCCAAACATTATGAAAGCACGTAAAAAGCCATTGGATACCAAATCTCCGGCTGATTTCGGTGTGACGCCTGCAACAAAACTGAAAACAGTGAAGGTCGAACCACCTGCTGAGCGTAAAGCGGGTGTCCAGGTGAAGTCTGTTGATGAATTAATCGACAAACTTAAAAATGAAGCGAAAGTGATCTGATACAGAAGGATAAAATCATGAGTATTTTAGTTATCGCTGAGCACGACAATAAGACACTGAATGGTGCAACTTTGAACGTTGTTGCTGCGGCGCAGAAAATCGGTGGTGATATCACTGTACTGGTTGCAGGTTCTGGTGCTCAGGCAGTTGCTGATGCTGCTGCAAAAGTTTCAGGTGTAAGCAAGGTGTTACTGGCGGACAATGCTGTCTATGCAAACCAGCTGGCTGAAAACGTGGCGGAACTGGTTGCGGAACTGGGCAAAAGTTATTCACATATTCTTGCTGCTTCCACAACGACAGGTAAAAATGTTCTGCCACGTGCAGCTGCATTGCTGGATGTCAGCATGATTACCGACATTATTGCTGTTGAAAGCCCTAAAACGTTCAAGCGTCCAATCTATGCAGGAAATGCCATTGCCACTGTGGAATCTGCTGAGCCGATTGTTGTTGCTACAGTCCGTGGTACAGCATTTGACCCGGTTGCGGCAGAAGGTGGTTCTGCTGCAGTTGAAACCGTTGCTGACGTGAAGGATGCAGGCATCTCGAAATTCATCAACGAAGAAATTGTGAAATCTGAACGCCCTGAATTAACCGCTGCCCGTATTGTTGTATCCGGTGGTCGTGGTGTGGGTTCAGGTGAAAACTATCACAAAGTACTGGATCCATTGGCAGACAAACTGGGTGCAGCACAGGGTGCTTCACGTGCCGCAGTTGATGCCGGCTTTGTACCGAATGACATGCAGGTTGGACAGACCGGTAAAATCGTTGCCCCTGATCTGTATGTTGCTGTGGGTATTTCCGGTGCGATTCAGCATCTGGCAGGTATGAAGGATTCCAAAGTGATTGTTGCCATCAATAAGGACGAGGAAGCGCCAATTAATGCAGTGGCTGACTATTGGTTAGTGGCTGACTTAAATACTGCTGTTCCTGAGCTGGTTTCTAAACTTTAAGTTTTGCTGAAGACTGAAAATGCCCCTGTACAGGGGCATTTTTTTTGTGCGTCTGCATAGGCTGAGCTGTACGGATTTTCAGCACAGTGGCGACAACAAAAAAATACAGCGATCGGTATTCGAAAGATCAGAGTTGCATGAGTTTATCCTGTTGAAAAGATATATAAATTAAGGCGGCTCAAATACAACAAAACAGCCGTCATGATCTAACAAAACAGCCCGGTTTATGCTATGATTCAGAGCTGAATTTCAGATTTTAACTCAGCATTTTCTGAGTTGATTTTTTTGCAGAATTGATTATATAAATCGGGCAGTCTGAGACTGTCTGTCATAAGGAGTATGCATGAGCGTATCGGAAATCAGACCGATTGCCATTGAGGATGAACTTAAAAGCTCATATCTTGATTATGCCATGAGCGTCATTGTATCCCGGGCATTACCTGACGTGAGGGATGGTCTGAAACCAGTTCACCGTCGTGTGCTTTTCGCCATGCACGAATTAGGCAATGACTATAACAAGGCCTATAAAAAATCTGCACGTGTGGTGGGTGATGTCATCGGTAAATATCACCCGCATGGTGACAGTGCTGTTTACGAGACCATCGTTCGTATGGCACAGGATTTCAGTCTGCGTTATCAGCTGGTGGATGGTCAGGGTAACTTTGGTTCTGTCGACGGTGACAGTGCAGCAGCCATGCGTTATACCGAAGTCCGTATGCGTAAGCTGACCCATGAATTACTGGCAGATCTGGAAAAAGATACCGTTGAATGGGAAGATAACTACGATGGCTCTGAGCGTATTCCTCAGGTCATGCCAACCCGGATTCCTAATCTGCTGATTAATGGTGTGACAGGGATTGCAGTGGGGATGGCAACCAACATGGCGCCGCACAATATGACGGAAGTCATTCATGCCTGCCTGGCCTATACCGATAACCCCAATATTGCTGTGGAAGGGCTGATGGAGCATATTTCCGGCCCGGATTTCCCGACTGGCGGTATTATCTATGGTAAATCAGGGATTGTGGATGCATACCGCACCGGTAAGGGCCGTCTGCATATCCGGGGTAAATATCATTTTGAGGAAGATGCAAAATCCGGTCGTACCACCATTGTGTTTACCGAGATTCCGTATCAGGTCAACAAGGCAAAAACCATTGAGCGGATTGCTGAACTGGTTAAAGAGAAGAAGCTTGAAGGAATTTCAGAACTGCGGGATGAATCTGACAAGGAAGGGATGCGGATTGCCATTGACTTAAAGCGTGGTGAAAACGCTGAAGTGATTGTCAACAACCTGTTTTTAAATACCCAGCTGGAAAACTCATTCAGCATCAATATGGTCTGCCTGGACAATGGTCAGCCGAAATTGATGAACCTGAAAGACATTATTGCCGCATTTATCCGTCATCGTCAGGAAGTGGTGACCCGCCGGACTATGTTCGAACTGCGCAAAGCACGTGAACGTGGCCATATTCTGGAAGGTCTGACGGTTGCACTGGCGAATATTGATGCCATTATTGAAACCATTAAAACCTCAGCGAACCCGACTGAAGCCCGTGAGCGTTTACAGGCAGGTGAGTGGGCCGCAGGGGGTGTGGTTGCATTACTTGAAAAAGCCGGTTCCGTATCTGTGCGACCGGATGAAATTGAAGGTGAAGATCCGGCGAAACCATTTGGCCTGGCAAAAGAGATTTACCGTCTTTCCCCGGCACAGGTGGGAGCGATTCTGGAGCTGCGTTTGCACCGTTTAACCGGGCTGGAGCAGGAAAAACTGCATGCTGAGTATACGGAAATTCTGGGGCAGATCGCTGAATTGACGGCCATTTTAAATGACTTTAACCTGCTGATGAATGTGATTCGTCAGGAGCTTGCAGAGGTTCTGCAACAGTATGGTGATGCACGTCGTACCGAAATTGTGGAATCCCGTGTGGATTTCTGCCGTGAAGATCTGATTCCCGAAGAACAGGTGGTGCTGACGGTTTCCAGAACCGGATATGCCAAGACTCAGCCATTGTCTGATTATGCGGCACAGCGTCGCGGTGGTCGTGGTAAGTCTGCAACCTCCATGAAGGATGACGATTATATTCAGCATCTGATTGTGACATCGAATCATGCCACGGTGCTGTGCTTTACCAATGTCGGTAAAGTGTATCGACTGAAAGTATTTGAAGTACCGCAGGCATCGCGTGGTGCCAAAGGCCGTCCGATGGTGAACCTGCTGCCACTGGATGCAACGGAAACCATTACTGCGATTCTGCCGGTGATTGATGCGCCGAAGAAACTGACGGAGCGTCTGGCTGAATTCCGAAGCTTTGTCACCTCCAATGTCACTGAACTCAGAAAAAATACGGTCATTGACGCACATTATACGGCGCTGGAAGCCGCCCTGTCTGGTCTTGCAGATGACGCCGATGATTTGTCAGATGCCTTGCGTACGCAGTTAAAACAACTGGGAACCGAGCTGACCGCTGTGGATCTGGATGAGCCATTGATTGCAGATTTTGCTGAACAGGCTGAGTGTGTCCGTAAAAACTATTATGTATTTATGGCAACAGCGTCCGGTACTGTGAAGCGGGTTGAACTGGAGCAGTTCAGTAATGTCCGCTCCAACGGTTTACGTGCGATTGAGCTGAATGAGGAAGACACTTTAATTGGTGTTGCCATTACCGATGGCGAGCAGCAGATTATGTTGTTCTCCAATGAAGGTAAGGCCATCCGTTTTGCTGAAACAGATGTCCGTTCAATGGGACGTTCTGCGAAGGGTGTGCGCGGTATGCGTGTTGCACTGGCCGCGGCTCAGGCAGAAGACGTGGAAGAGAATGATGCGGCAGATGCTGATGATGAAGATTCTTCCGATCTGAATCTGGTCAGCCGTATTGTATCGCTGGTGGTGGTGCCGGAAACCGGTGAGGTGCTGTGTGCATGTGCCAGGGGTTATGGTAAACGGACACCGGTTGATGATTTCCCAACCAAAAAACGTGGCGGTAAAGGCGTTATTGCCATTAAGACTTCTGCCCGTAATGGTGAGCTGATTGGGGCAGTTTCCATTGATGAATCCAAAGAATTGATGTTGATTTCAGATGGCGGTACCCTGGTGCGGACACGTGCTGCGGAAGTTGCGACAACGGGTCGAAATGCACAGGGCGTACGTCTGATTCGTCTTGGACAGGAAGAGGTACTGGTGGGCGTAGTTTCCATTGAGGCGGTCGAAGAAGACGAAGCACTGACTGAACTGGAAGAGCCCGAAGTGACTGAGACCTCTGAAGATGCGGCCTCCAGTGCAGAGGATGAGCTCGAAGAATAACCCAGGTTACTGAAACAAAAAAGGAAGCAACGGCTTCCTTTTTTGTTGATTGGGGGTGCCGTTATGACGGACTGTTGAATAGGAATACATCATAATTCCGATAATGCAGGATTTTTACATGCTTGTCGGTAGTGCTGAAATTATTCGGGCGACTGAGCAGAATGAAGGGTTGTTTTGATGCCAGGGCAGTCTGAAGTTGTTGTTCATTCCATAAATATTGTTTCAGCTGCGGTTCAAATAACAGACCGTCTTTCAGTTCCAGTGATGAACCATCAGAATGAACATTTTCCCAATTATCTACAATATATACCGGCTTTTTCAGATCAAGCAGAAAGGGTACGTCATAAAAATAATAATGATAAAAAATAATTTGAGAGGATGGCTGTATATACTGGGAAAAATCGATCTGTGTGGCATTGTTTTTCGTGTCCAGCAGGCGTGTTGCATATGAAACAGAAGTGCATAGTACAATCAGACAGATAAAAACATAGCTGAAATATTCCAGCTTTTTGTGTTGATATCGCCACAATAAAATCAGTGGCAGACAGATTAAGACTGCAGCCACAGCATAGATCTGCGACGATTGCTGTAGATAAAAAGCCTGTTTGCTGCCGGCCAGCTGAGGGGTCAGTGCAATACCGGTACCCAGAATCAGCAGGAAAACAGCAATGCCATAGACCTGTAATCGGTTTTTATCGGGTTGCATCAGCACACAACTGATCATGACGGCCATACAGACTGCCAGTGGAGGAACCGCCGGTAAAATATAGCCCGCCAGTTTGGAGGGTGGAATGGAAAAAAACAGGGTTACGGAAAGAAGCCACCAGAGCCCTAAAACAGACAGGGAGGATGACAGCTGTTCCTTTAGTGTGGCTTTTGAAAATTTAAAGCCACTGACCAATAACCACGGCAAGAAACTGGCCGCCAGAATAAGTAAATAATAAAACCAGGGCTGTTTATTATTGAACTGGGTTGAATTAAAGCGGCTGAATTGCTGATCAATAAAGAAATAATGTAAAAACTGCGGATACCTGAGCTGAACCATATAGAGCCAGGGCAGTGTCAGTGCCAGGAATAACAGGATACCGGCGGGATGCAGTAAGGACGGTATTTTTTTCCACTGCCCGGTATATAGCAGCCACGGCAATAAGACCATACCTGGAATGAGAATACCTATCAGCCCTTTACTTAAAAATGCTGCTGCACCGGCAAAATAACCGAGCAGTAAGATGGATCTGCGGGCTGAAATGCTAAAGTCAACAAAACATAAAATACTGACGGTCATCCATGCAGCAACCAGTAAGTCATGGTTAATATATTCACTGCTTCCAAAAAACAGCAGATTCGTTGCCAGGATAATGATGGTCAACTGGGCAATATGTTCAGATATATGTTTTCTGACAAATAAAAACAGACTGACCAGCATGACAGTGCCTGCAAGGACAGGCACAAGTCTGAGCGTCCAGATATGAACCCCGGCAATTTCCATAAAAACAGAGCTGAGCCAGTGCAGTAATGGCGGTTTATGCATAAACGGCAAGCCATTTATGCGGGGAATCAGCCAGTCGCCTGACTCAACCATATGGCGGCTGATATCACCATAACGGCCCTCATCCGGTACCGACAGATAGCGTATACAGGATGAAGCAAATAACCAGATAGGTAAAAAAACAATCAGAAATCTGGATGAGCGGAGCCATTGCTGCATGTGTGGAATCCCCTGGTGATGAAAGGCAAAGCGTCGATTAAGCAAAAAGGTCACAATGGATGTCAGTAAAATGGCCATAATGACCTGCATGGACAGTGCGTTATGCCAGTAAAGACTGGCCAGCAGTAAAAAGCTTTCATTGAACAGAAAACCGATTCCGGCCACCAGTATGAATCTGGGGAGCGTCTGCCGATGCGGAATCTGCTGTGCTTTAAAGGTCAGTATGCGATGACCGAAATAGCTGACCCAGAATGCCGTGAGAAAAGCAAAAAAATTGGCATATTGCAGTGGTATGTGCTGCTGTTTAAACAGCAGCATCACCAGGCAATAGTGAATGAATCCAGCCAGCACACCGACAGTGGCAAACCGGATCAATTGTGATATGGGGACAGGCATATGGGACACGGATGGATTAATAATCGGAGAAAGTCTTTTCCCGGTGATGCGCCGGATATTTCTGTCTGCTGTGGGAGTGTTCCTCGGCTACAATATATTTGGGTCTGTTTTTGACTTCGGCATAAATACGGCCAATGTATTCACCTAAAATGCCAATAAACAGCAACTGAATGCCGCCCAGCAGGGTAACCCCCGCGGCCAGTGTGGCCCAGCCCGGTACTGAAACGCCTTCAATCAGGGTTCTCAGGATAATCCAGCCGCCATAGCCCATGGCACTGAAGGCCAGCAAAGCACCCAGATAGATACAGATCCGTAAGGGTAAATCCGAGAAACCAGTGAGTCCGGACATGGCCAGATTCAGCAGCGACTTCAGCCGGAAACTGGATTGTCCATGCTGACGGATCTGTTCAGAAAAATTGATTCCAATGCTTTTGAATCCAACCCATGCATATAAGCCTTTCATATAACGGTTTTTTTCAGGCAGCTGCTGAATTGCATTGACCACCCTGGCATCAAGTAAGCGAAAATCACCTGCATTTTCAGGGATATCAATGGGGGAACTCAAATTCAGAATTCGATAGTAGGCCTGAGTCAGCACACGTTTCAGCCAGGATTCCGTGGTGCGGTTACGAATGCCATAGACCATATCATAGCCATTTTTCCACAGGTTAATCATGGTGGGGATGGCATCAAATGGATGCTGAAAATCAGCGTCAATCAGCAAGCTGACCTCACCTTTAACATGATCCAGCCCGGCACTGAGCGCAGCTTCCTTGCCAAAATTACGGGAAAGCTCAAGCACTGTCAGCGGATAACCATCCATCAGGGTCTGTAACACGGGAATGGTGTCATCCCGGCTGCCGTCATCGACCACAATAATTTCATAGCTGAGATTTTGTTGCTTTAAACTACTGGCCAGGGCGGGAATAAATGTTTTTAGATTTTCTGCTTCGTTGTAGGCAGGAACTACACAGGAAATAAAAGGTTTTATGGTCATTGAGTTGCCCCGATTCTGGTCAGGTTAATTTGATAGCGTTCACAGTCCCGATGAAATTGTTCAGAGCGCAGGTATTGGTATTCATGAACCCGGGCATGTTGAATTGCATCATGTTGCCGGGGCGTGGTCATTGCAGGGTGACACATGATCAGCAGATGCTCCCGGGCGTGGCTGAGCCAGTGCTGATTTAACCTGGCGTAATTGGTATTATGGAAGTCGTAAATTCCTGCAAAATATTGATTTTGCATTATTTCATGGTGCCGGCATGCCCTGGCCAGTGCATTTGAACCGAGCGCGGAGAGCAGGTGTGTTTTCAGGCGATAGGCCGGTAGATGGATGGGATGCTGTAAATTCCGTATCCAGCCTCTAAAATTTTTTTCCTTTAGGAATCTGAGCAGAATTTCCCGAATGACCGGGAACTGATGGATATGCTGATGTCCATCAATAAAGTCGGGTTGTTTCCCCATGATGGATACAAAAAGCTGCCATTGTTCTTCAATGGACTGAATAATCAATGCCGGATTTAAGGTTGCAGACCATGCACGGAGCATCAGCTGTGTCAGGGAAAAGGTGGTGTTGCCGCATGCAAATCGATGGGTCAGATTCAGATGTAAACCGATATCAACCTGATCCAGAAAAGGTTTCAGTTTCACAGCGCTTGTTTCCCAGAGTTCCGATTGCGTCATACAGGAGGTTGCATGAAGCACACCCTGTTCAATCAGCTGAATAATCGCACTGGAGATTTCAGCATTCATTGCAAAATCATCCGCACAATAGCACACCTTGACCATATTGAGATTCCATTATCAGGGCAGTGTATGACCACCCTTTGCATTGTTCTGCTGAAAATTAAGACATCTCTACTATGGTGATACAGCCTTAATTGCAACTTAAATTCCAATTAAGCCTCTGTGAAATTTTTTTAGATTTAATCTTTTGTATTTAAATGTTTTTTTTAAAACTTTTGAAAATAAACTTTAAGAAAACCAGGATTGCCCGGTATCTTTGCGAAGGTTGCTCCAACATACAACTTAACCAACCTATACAACGACTCTTAACGCTCCGCCTATGTGGGATTCCCCTGTAAGGGCTTAGCTTTTCGATTATCGCTACGATGCACCAGTGACATTTATCTATATACACTGCATATCTGCCTGAAAAGGATGTACAAAAGTAGACAAGACTCGCTCCATAAGGGACTTATTTGATGATTTAAGCTATTGAGTTGACGAAGGACTTCAAATTCAGGCTTGTAAAACAGGTTCTTTTCTTTAAAATAAATAAGGATACGAATAGGTGAATATAAATATGAGTGGGTCGCTCTGCCGATCATTCGTTAATCGATGCCAGTAACATCAGATAACTATACTCCTCGAGTTTAAACGACTGGATTTTAATAAGACCGATAAAAGAGAACCTCATTATGTTGCACTGTGGTGGCAAAGATCATCCCATTCATTATATTTCTGATTATAAACTGACAGTTCTTGCCCGTTATGATACTGACGAATCAGGACGGACTGTTATTGAGACTTTCTGGGCAGGAACACCTAATTTTAATGCAGGGCCTGTAGCTTTCCCATCCGCTTTAGATGCTGAAATTATTCGACAAATAGAGAATAAGAACTTAGAGCCACATCAGGCTGAATGGGAACGCTGGAATCTATCAGCGATTGATCTTCCTCAAATGATGTCTATTTTAGGGGGAAGGGTGACTGTGAATGTTTTTAATGCTTATGTTGCTTCACAGGAAAATACATTAGTAACATCTCATGTGAGTTGCCCCCGTATGAGTTTAATTCCGGCTAATTTCAGTAATGATGATATTCCCAGGGATACACAGCATATAACAATCCAGTTTGGAGATTATATTTTCAATGGTCTAAGAGAATACTGGAATAACATCACATCCGATGAATACGCACGTTCCATTGAACTAATCAACAGTAAATCCGATAAGGAACTTGCGACATTGGCTAAGCAGGCGATTAAAGCGATTTCAATCATGCCAATAGACCAGATAAAATTTGGAACAAATGATCGGCTCGCTCTTTTTTCACCACCTGGTAGAAGGTGGAAATTTACAGAGGATGTTGACACTCATCCACAAAGATTAAGCTAAATAATAGAAAATTCTGGAGAATAACAATGGTGAAAGGTTTTGCAATTCATAACTCTATGACTACTCACGGTGGAATTATTCAGGCAACACAGCAACGTGCATCTCAAATGGGGAATTTATTTCTACGTGCAGGGGATGGTCACTATTGTCCTCAGTGTAAGTGCTGGTCCACAATACAGCCAAGTCATAACCATATTATTATGTATGGTCAACCCGTAGCTTATGTTGATGATTTACTCAGTTGTGGTGCGAGAATTTTACCTAAACAAGTTCATGTTGTTGGAGATAGTGGTGGGATTAGCCTACGTTTTTCGACTCCTGTTGTTCAGCCTATTAGTTCTCAGCAGTCTTTAAATAATAGCTTGGTGGCTGAAGATAAAAAGCTATTAAATGGTCATTATTATAATGTTGAAACAGGTATTTTTGAAGGTAAAATTACTAATGGTACAGGGCAAATAGAAGACTTATACGCATGTAATCGAAAAGAGGGAAATGACTATAAAAATAAGAAAAAGTTAGAAATGACACATTCTGAGGTAATACCCCCATTTTTAATTGAATTAATGGGTAGAAAATCCAAAGCCCCTGTTATTGTTTAAAAATAGGTGGACAGCCATTTACTGACATATGAGGCCGTTCATGATTATAAAAGTACTGCCAGCCAGTTGTATAGTCCTCAACTTCGCTCAGATCTCGAAATAAATACTGATTTAGACACTCATAACGTACTGTACGGTTAAATCGCTCAACATAGGCATTTTGCTGTGGATTGCCTGGCTGAGTAAATACATGCTCAATACCATGCTGATCACACCACGTTTCCATTAGCTCACTGATATATTCCGGACCATTGTCGCTTCTAATACGTTTAGGTTTACCTCGCCATTCAATCAATTGATTAAGCCCTCTCAGCACACGTTCTGCGGGTAATGAAAAATCAATCAATATATCCAGTGACTCGCGATTATAGTCATCAATCACGTTGTGTACTCGATAGCTACGCCCATCACTGAGTTGATCATGCATAAAGTCCATGGACCATGATTCATTCTTAGCTGTCGGTACTGCAAGGGATTCAGGCTGTTCCCGTTTAATGCGCCTCTTTGGCTTGATACGTAGATTAAGTTCCAATTCCTTATAAATACGATAGATACGTTTATGATTCCAACCATATCCCCTGACATTGCGAAGATACAAAAAGCAAAGTTTAAAGCCCCAGGTCTGATGGTCCCTGGTAAGCTTTATTAGCCAGTCTGCGATCACCACGTTCTGCTGCTTTAATTGAGCTGCATAGCGATAGCACGTTTGACTGACATCAAAGATCAGGCAGGCCTTACTCACAGAGACTTGATATTGCTCAACAGCTTGTTGAGCAAGTAGTTTACGTTGAGCTGGCCTCACAACTTTTTTGAAAGTGCATCCTGAAGGATATCTGTTTTAAGGCGCTCATCAGCATACATGCGTTTAAGGCGGGCATTCTCGGCTTCAAGCTCTTTCAGTCGGGTTATCATGGAATGATCCATACCGCCATATTTGCTCTTCCACTTGTAGAACGTAGCAGAGCTCATACCGTGTTCTCGGCACAAATTCGGTACCGGGGTACCTGCTTCTGCTTGTTTCAAAATACTCATGATTAAGCTGTCTGAATATTTAGATGTTTTCATGGAAAATCTCCTTAAATCAAGGGTATTCGATTTTCTACCCATTAATTCAATTAAAAATGGGGGTATTACCATGCTGGGATGAAAGTGGATGATATCTGCCGTAAGCATGGTATTGGCAATGCCACCTATTATGTCTGGAAAAGCAAATACGGCGGTATGGAAGCATCTGACGTTAAGCGCATGCGTGAGCTGGAAGAAGAAAATGCCAGACTCAAAAGGATGTTTGCGGAACTCAGTCTGGAGAACCATGCCATGAAGGAACTGTTTTCAAAAAAGGGTTGGTGACAGCAGATCAGCGAGAATGCGTTCGTATTCTGGCTTCACTTGGGTTAACTGTATTACAGGCCTGTCGCCTGAGTGGACTAAGTCGAGCCAGCTATTATCGGCAAAGCACGAGCTGGCGCAAACGGGATGCTGCTGTCATTGATGCATTAAATCAGGTGTTAAAACAATCTCCCCAGTCTGGCTTTTGGAAGTGTTTTGGTCGCATACGTCGGCAGGGTTATGACTGGAATCATAAACGTGTTTATCGGGTTTACTGCCAGATGGGATTGAACTTACCCCGTCGACAGAAACGAACGTTGCCCCAGCGTATTGCACGACCACTGCAAGTGGTTGCACAAGCCAACCATCAATGGGCGCTGGATTTTATGAGTGACAGTCTGTATTGCGGTAAACGATTCCGTACCTTGAATATAGTTGATGAGGGGACTCGCGAATGTCTGGATATAGAAGTAGACACCTCGTTACCGGCTGAGCGTGTTGTCAGAGTATTGGATCGACTGGCTCAACAACGTAGCTTGCCGAAGCAGCTTCGTGTTGATAATGGTCCCGAACTGATATCTGCGCGATTGCTGGACTGGTGTAAAGATCAAGGCATTGAAGTGGTGCATATACAACCTGGGAAGCCACAGCAGAATGCTTTTATTGAGCGATTTAATGGTTCGTTTAGGCGGGAGTTTCTCAATGCGTATTTGTTTGAGAATTTGACTCAGGTCAGAGAAATGGCGTGGTTATGGCGTTTGGATTATAACGAGCAAAGACCACATGAAAGTTTAGGCAATTTACCCCCTGCGGTGTACAGGGTGAAACTGGAAAACTCCAGTTTAGAAGTGTCTCAATAAATGGGAAGTGGACAGTAATAAGGAAATTAAAATGATTAAAGAGTTTATATTTCTATTTTTTCTTTTCATTGGTATCTTATGCAAATACAGATGTAGTGGTCAACAAATATTGATCCCAGTCAAAACAATGGACACACAGTCCCTCTAAAGCTAACGTAACGTTAACTTTAGAGACCTAAAAATGGCTAAAGGCTTTAGCCCTGAATCTAAACAATAAGCAATTGATTATGCACTTGCTGATTCACATGTGGCTATAAAAAAGGAAGCCGAAGCTTCCTTGGTTTCAGATGGGCAGATTACAGTGCATCATTGGCCTTAAAGTCATAATTTTTCTGTTTTTCAGCATCAAACTGACCTTCCCATTTACTGACAACCAATACCGCCAGTGCATTACCAATAACGTTTAAGGCAGTACGGGCCATATCCAGAATACGGTCAATACCGGCAATAAATGCCAGTCCTTCCAGTGGAATACCGACCGTTCCAAGTGTAGCCAGCAACACCACAAAGGATACCCCGGGAACACCGGCAATGCCTTTGGAGGTAATCATCAAGGTCAGGATCAGAATAACCTGCTGAGACAGACTCAGATCAATACCGTATAATTGGGCAATAAAGATTGCAGCAATACTCTGGTATAGGGTAGAGCCATCCAGGTTAAATGAATAACCAATGGGAATGACAAAACTGGTGATGGATTTGGGTGCACCATATGCTTCCATTTTTTCCATGATCCGGGGCAGAACGGTTTCAGAACTTGCTGTGGAATAGGCCAGGATCAGTTCGTCCTTTAAAATCCTGATCAGCGTAAAAATATTGAAGCCACAGCATTTTGCAACAAAGCCCAGCACAATCAAGGCAAAGAAAAGAATTGTGGCATAAACCAGTATGGCAAGTTTGATCAGGGGAACCAGTGAGCTGAAGCCAAAGTTGGCAACCGTTACTGCAATCAGGCCGAATACCCCAAATGGTGCAAACAGCATGATCATGTGGGTCACTTTAAACATGGTCTCGGAAACCGCTTTTAATACATCAATTAAAGGCTGTCGGGTTTCCTTTGCCAGTGAACCGAGGCCAATACCGAAAATCACGGCAAAGAAAATAATGGGCAGCATATGTCCATCATTCATGGCCGAAAAAATATTGGAAGGAATCAGCGAAAGAATGGTATTGACCAGGCCATGTGCATGCTGACTGACTTCCTGGGTAGTCTGTTGATATTGGGAAATGTCGCTCTGGGTCAGACGGGACATATCAATACCGATACCGGGTTTAAATATATTGGCAGCAAGCAGGCCGACAATAATCGCAATGGTGGTGATGACTTCAAAGTAGACAATGGTTTTGACACCCAGTTTGCCGACACTTTTACTGTCTCCTGCATTGGCAATGCCCAGGATCAGCATGGACAATACCAGGGGAATAACGATCATCTTGATTAAATTAATAAAAATTTTACCAAGTGGATCCAGCAGGTTGTGGATCAGAAAATCACGGTATTCAGGGGAGTGGTGTAAAACTGAACCGACTACGACACCCAGAATCAGTGCAATTACAATTTGCCAGGCAAGGCTAATTCTCATTTCCATTATGCATATGCTCTTAAACTCAGATCAGATGAATTCCATTGTTGCTCCAGACGGTTCTTCCACCACACCTGTTGTCGATGTAATGCAATCAGAAACGAAAAAAGGGGCGGAGGAATCCAGCAAGCGCGGTATTTTGGCGTTATTTATGAGCGTTATCTAATAGTTTTGTGTAAAACATGTTTGATTAATTAAACAGTTTCAGTTTTATTAAAATATCTACCATATATTTTTAATTTTACTTCCTAATTGGGGCTGTTAAAAATGATCGACCGATGTATCAGATACAGGGGGATATGGAGAAAGTATGGCTGGAGCGTGGTACAGGTCATGGATGAGACTGTGTCGGTAGCTGGCCCATCGGCTGTAAATATCTGTGCAGACTGAAATATTGATGTGAGAAGATACTGCAAGAAAATACAATATGTGGTTAAATTTCAGCATCTCATTGCTTTTATTTTATTCAGGGAACAACATAGTATGCGCGCATACAATTTTTGTGCGGGTCCTGCCGCATTGCCGACTGCCGTTCTGGAAAAAGCCCAGCAGGAAATGCTTGACTGGCATGGTAAGGGGCTATCCATCATGGAAATGAGCCACCGCAGTCAGGACTATATCGCTGTTGCGGAAAAGGCTGAGGCTGATTTACGGCAACTGATGAAAATTCCTGAAAATTACAGCGTGCTGTTTTTACAGGGCGGTGCGTCATTACAGTTTTCAGCGATTCCCCTGAATCTGCTGGGTAAAAAAAGCCAGGCCGATTATATTCATACTGGCATATGGTCTGAAAAAGCGCTGAAAGAAGCACAGCGTTATGGTGACATCAATGTCATTGAAGCCGGAACCCGACTGGAGGGCAAACTGGCCATTGCTGAGCAAAGCACATGGCATTTGTCTGATCATCCGGCATATGTACATTATGTGGAAAATGAAACAATCGGCGGTCTGCGGTTTGCCGGTATCCCGGAGGTGAATGCACCGTTGGTTTGTGATATGTCTTCCTGTATTTTATCTGCACCGCAGGATGTCTCAAAATTTGGTCTGATTTACGCCGGTGCACAGAAAAATATTGGCCCTGCCGGCTTAACCCTGGTGATTGTCCGTGAAGATCTGCTGGATCAGGCCAGAGCTGATATCCCGGGGATTCTGAAATATTCCGCCCAGGCTAAAAATGATTCAATGGTCAATACCCCATCGACCTATGCCTGGTATCTGTCCGGTCTGGTTTTTGAATGGCTGCTTGAACAGGGGGGGGTGGATGCCATACATCAGCGTAACCTTGAAAAGGCAGGCTTGCTTTATGGTTATATTGATTCAAGTGAGTTTTATCATAACCCGATTGCGTTGCAGAACCGGTCCATTATGAATGTTCCATTTACACTGGCTGATGCAGCACTGGAAACTCAGTTTCTTCAGCAAGCAGAAGAAAATCATCTGCTGAATCTGGCAGGTCACCGTTCAGTGGGGGGCATGCGCGCCAGCATTTATAATGCAGTACCGCTGGAGGGTGTTCAGGCACTGGTTCATTTTATGGATGATTTTGCAAAACGTTATGGTTGATGTCTGTTCAAAATCACTGCGTATAAAAAAGCCCCGGTGATCGGGGTTTTTTTATATTTCAGTGTGTTGATACTGAACTGATGATTTCAATTCATTTAAAGGGCTGGGAATATCCCCAGGTAACGGAAAATCATAGCGGCCAGGAACATACCAAGAACAAAAAAGCACAATGCTCCCTTATCCATGCGTAAGTGGAAACCACTATTTTCATTGATCAGACTGGTTGAGTGTTCAGGTATAATTTTCATTACTGAGCCCGGATTTTAAAATTTATAGTTAAATCCTAATTGGTGCTGTATTTGTAACATAAATAATTGGCTAAATAAAGTGCTAATTTACATTAATATAAAGGAACTCATCATTTAAGATGACGATCCATAAATAATGAAGACCGTGGTTTTGAATTTAAAATAGTAGTTTCTGGATTAAATTGTGGATAAGCCTGTTGATAACATTATCTTCATTCTGATGTTTATTATGTGTTCTGATATTGGAGCTTATTTATATATTTGAAATTAAATAAATTTTTTATTTTAAATGTTGGGGTGTTTTGAATTTAAAATATCGGTAAATAATGTTTGTATAAATTCATTTCGGCAGACTGCATTTTATCTGCATATTGATATGCGGTGCATGAATCGGATTTGATCAGAGTTATTTACAGGAATACATTTGCTGGATAATGCCGATGTGTTTGCGGGTAAGTGATTTAAAACCTGGATGATTCAATATGTTATTCTGCATATCTGAACAATAAAATGATATTTATGATGATCATAAAAAGGCTGTTGCAACTTTCAGGAAAATACTTGTAGTCTACGGGCAAAAATATGAATCCGGAGATATTTGTGCATTCCAGTAAAATGCTGGTTTAAAAGTAAATTTATTGCGTTGTTACCCAGGTGTCAGCCCATGACTGGCCTGACTGAATGAGCGGGTTCTGATGATTTTTTGTCCGTGGCAGGCGTGTCACGGAGCGGGTGGCAATGAACAGGAATTTAAAACATTCAGGCTTTTGCGTAAATACTGGCCTGAATCCAGATATTGCCACGGATATACTGGCCAATTTCAAAGTCTTTATATTGACTGTTCTGAGTGGCAATTCGGATCAGGGTTGCAGGCTGATCTTCTTCAAGCATTAATGTCACATCGTACAGGGTATATGATTGCTGCATAAACAGCATCTGGGTTTTACCGACAATTTTCCCTTGGAACCATGCTTCATCCTGCTGACCGATGGTTTCACCATATAGATAAGCCACCATTCTGGAAAAATTAACCGTCACGGGTGCCTTGTCATCCTCAGACTGGGGTTGCCATGCATCAATCAGTTCCTGAAGATTCGGCGGAGCGACACCCTGATGCTCAGATAAAATGGCATTCAGTGCGCGATGATGTTTAATGGAAGCCGGATCATCGACAATAATCTGCTCCTGGTCGGACACTTTTTCCAGCAGATAAGCCCAGCCATTCAGGCGGACTTTATAAGGCTGGTCTTTTTCATACAGATCATGATTGACACTGTACAGGTTGTCAAAGGCATAAATGGTGCTGTTTGGACCCAACTGCAGACTCAGGACTGCCTGGGTTTCTGATGACCCGCTGATAATGCGGTTAATGGTTGCGTCAACGGTGTATGGGCTGTCAAAAACAGGGAATGCAGTTTTGACCGCACGGGGCTTGCCATTTTCTACTGCAATGACCTGAGCAACCTGAATGGCCTCCGCCTGTGGCCCCTGAATTAACCAGGCATTCTGATCCATGTCAGATTCCTGCTTGCAGATTCCCATTGGCATGACCGGAGCTTCCAGTGCCAGTCCCAGCCATCTGGGAACATCCGTTGTCGGTTGGTCTGTCAACAGACTCCAGTGTTCTATATGGCTTCCAAAGCTTTGATCTTCAATGTGAATGGTTTCAGGTCTGTTTTGATTATTCATAGGTCCAGCGGGTTAACTGAGTTAATTTCATATATTAAATCGAGGGTAAAGGCTGGATTTCAAGTCCCGAAATGTAAATTTACGATTTAAAGCAAATATTTATGAAAATTTTCAGGTCCAATGAGGGGAGTCGGCATATGGATCATCCGGTCAGTTCATAAACTAGGTCAGGTTGTTTGTCGTACATCGGGGTGGAGGGCTGAAATACAGCATATGGTGCAATTCATGGCAGATTCGGCAATGCGATAGCCCTGATGCTGGTGCCTGTTGGCAGTGCTGAATGGATGGATATATCTGAGCTGTTTTTGTCGTGTATTTTAAACTTTTCATTTACAATGGATCTCATAATCTGGATAAAATGGAGAATATATGTCCTTATTATTAACTATCATTGGAATAATAATCTTAGGAATAATTGCAATCGTACTGGTTAAACCAAAAAAATTAACAGGTGCAGAAAAGCGAGAACAGGCAAAACAAAGAATGCTTGAACAGGACAAACGAGAACGGGAAAAAAGACTCAAATTAGAGGGTGAAGCAAAATTTAAAGCCGAAGAGGAAGAAAGACCTGAATTGGAGGTTGAAGCAAAATCCGGGGAAGGACAGGAAGAACGACCTGAGTTGGGAGCTGCAATTTTATCCAGGAAAGAGCAGGAGGAACAACCTGGGCTGGAAGCTGAAACTCAATCCAGGGAAGAGGAAGAAGGGCTTAAGTTGAAAAAAGTTGATTCTGAATCAGAACAGGATGAATCAGAAGTTACCAGAAAACCCCTGGAAGAAGTAATTAAAGGCAAAATACGTAAAAGCAGACCATTAAGTATGAATGAGCAACCAACATTTAAAAGACTCAGAGAAACGCTGGAGCCCGAGTATGTTGTTTTATCACAAGTATCATTCAGTGCTATTTTATGGACATGGTCAAAATCCGTAAGAAACCGATATAACCGTAAAATTGTTGATTTTGTTATTTGTGATAAAGGCTTTAATGTCGTAGCTGTCGTGGAACTTGATGATTTAAGTCACAAAGGCGAAGAAGAGCGGGATACGGAAAGGGATTTACTCTTCAGGGAAGCAGGAATAACTGTATTCAGGTATAAATTGACTCCGGAATCCTCCAGGATTCTTGAGGACATAAAATCTATTCAATTATAAGTCTGCATATATTTTAGAAGTGCAGAGGGTGACCAATGCCTAAAGAAATGACTGAAATGTGTAAACAAAGTCTGAGACTTATGAGAAGTTATTCCGGGAACCCGGAGTTTTCCCCGCTTTAATTTTTCTGATTGGAAGTACAAAAAACCGAATGCCGTTCAAAGAATGCAAATGGCTGATTTTATGGGATATGAAAAGTCTCATGTACGCTGTTTGTCCATGAAGGAACCAGACACAAAAAATGCAGAGCTATGCAGCAGAAAATGGCGACCCTACGGGGATTCGAACCCCGGTTACCGCCGTGAAAGGGCGATGTCCTAGGCCTCTAGACGATAGGGTCGTTCAGAAGATGACGGTATCTTATTGATCGGACAGTAGTGTGTCAAGTAAGTGCGGGGCGAGTTTGTTCAAAATATAGCAAAACAGTTCAGCGGTTTTCTGGGTATCGTACAGGGCTGAATGCGCTTCCTTGCCGTTAAATTCTATCCCGGCCTGAATACAGGATTTTGCCAGTACTGTCTGACCAAACATCACCGCACTTAAGGTGACGGTATCAAATACTGAAAAACTGTGAAAAGGACTCTGATTCCGGGTTCCGGTACGTGTAATGGCGGCCTTAATGAAACCCAGGTCAAAGTGGGCATTATGACCGACCAGGATGGCGTGTGTGCACTGCTGCTGTTTTCTGACATCCGTAATGGCTTTAAAGATGCGTTTCAGCGCAGTTTTTTCATCTTCTGCCATGGCAACACGGATCGGGTTGAATGGATCAATGCCGATAAAATCCAGCGAACGCTGATCCAGGTGTGCACCTTCAAAAGGGTTGATATGGGCATGATGTGCTTTTCCAGGCACAAATTTCCCGTCAGCATTATAGACAATGGGAATACACGCAATTTCCAGTAATGCATCGGTATCAGCATTAAAACCGGCAGTTTCAACATCAACAACGACAGGCAAAAAACCACGGAAGCGTTGTGCGATGACAGGTTCTGTTGCTGTGGTCACACCTTTCTCCATTGAATGGTTTTCCCTGCATATAAGGGAATAATTTTTTCACCATCCATATAATCCAGTTGCTCTGGAACGACCTGTTCCTCCCGGACCAGACTGATGGTGGTGCTGTTGCGCGGCAGACCGTAGAAGTCGGCACCAAAATGGCTGGCAAAGCCTTCCAGTCGTTCGATTTTACCGACCTGATCAAATGCCTGGGCATAGAGTTCAATGGCGATGGGGGCGCTATAGCAACCGGCACAGCCACATGCATTTTCCTTGGCATTTTTTGAGTGTGGTGCACTGTCAGTGCCCAGGAAAAACTTGGGATTACCGCTGGTTGCCACTTCAAGCAGGGTTTGCTGATGGGTCTGACGCTTTAAAACCGGCAGGCAGTAAAAATGTGGCTTGATGCCTCCGACCAGCATATCATTGCGGTTAAACAATAAGTGCTGTGGTGTAATGGTTGCAGCGACATTACGATCCTGCTCCAGGATGAAATGGGCAGCTTCACTGGTGGTAATGTGTTCCAGCACCAGTTTCAGTTTTGGAAATTGCTGTAACAGGGGGGAGAGGACTTCATCCAGGAAGCGTTTTTCCCGGTCAAAAATATCAACATGGTGATGTGTCACTTCGCCGTGCAGTAAAAGTGGAACCTGATGTTCCTCCATCTGTTCAATCACGCCATAAATATTGCTGATATCCGTAACGCCATGTTCTGAGTTGGTGGTGGCACCGGCCGGGTACATTTTAATAGCATTGACATAGTCAGATTTTTTTATTTTTTTGACTTCTTCGGGTGAAGTGTGATCGGTAAAGTACAGCACCATGCGTGGATCAAAAGACAGTCCTGCCGGAACATGAGCCATGATCCGTTCACGATAGGCATGTGCTTCTTCTACAGTTTTTATGGGTGGGACAAGATTGGGCATGCAGATGGCACGGGAAAACTGCTTTGCCATATCGGGAACTGTGCGTTGAAGTGCAGCGCCATCACGAAGGTGTACATGCCAGTCATCGGGCTGGAGTAACGTAATTTTATCCAAGGCGATTTATTCTTGCTGAAAAATAAAATAGATGATAATCGATAACGCAGCAAATGGTAACAGCTATTTTCCAGATGGTCGAAAAGAAGTCAGATTCAGCTGAAAAAAGTGTAGGTGGATAAAAATAACGCTGAATAATAAATCACAATAAAGCCGTAGCCTGTATGGAGCAGTTCGGGCAGATTCAGTTGCCGAAAACTAAAAAACCGTCTGAAATTTCAGACGGTTTTTTAGTTTTGAATCAGGAGCAATATCAGCTGTTTTTGTCTTTCAGCTGAGGAATTGCAGAGCCCTGCCCAATGGAAAGCAGGCCAGCATCGGTATAGATGGCCAGTTTTGTGCGGGTATCACTGATGTCCAGGTTGCGCATGGTCAATTGACCGATACGGTCCATCGGTGTAAATGTGGATTCACCTTTTTCCATGGTTAAGCGTTCTGCCTCATAGGTCAGATTCGGAGATTCGGTGTCCAGAATGGTGTAGTCATTGCCACGACGCAGTTCCAGTCGAACAGTCCCGCTGATGGCTTTGGCCACCCAGCGTTGTGCCGTTTCACGCAGCATCAGCGCCTGTGAGTCAAACCAGCGGCCCTGATACAGCAGACGTCCCAAACGCAGGCCATTGATGCGGTATTGCTCAATGGTGTCCTCATTATGGATGCCGGTCACCAGACGCTCGTAGGCAATGTGCAGCAGCGCCATGCCCGGGGCTTCATAAATACCCCGGGATTTTGCTTCAATAATCCGGTTTTCGATCTGATCAGACATACCCAGACCATGACGGCCGCCAATCCGATTGGCTTCCAGAATCAATTCAACCGGATCATTAAAGGTCTGGTTATTTAAGGCAACCGGAACTCCTTCTTCAAAGGTGATGCTGACTTCTTCAGGCTTGATTGCGACATCATCTTTCCAGAAGGCCACACCCATGATCGGTTCAACAATTTTGATTCCGGCATTTAAGTATTCCAGATCCTTGGCTTCATGCGTTGCGCCCAGCATATTGGAGTCGGTGGAATATGCTTTTTCTTTCGACATTTTATAGTCAAAACCATTGTCGATCAGGAATTGTGACATTTCTGCACGGCCCCCCAGTTCATCAATGAACTGCTGGTCCAGCCATGGTTTGTAAATTTTCAGCGCAGGGTTGGTCAACAGGCCATAACGATAGAAGCGTTCAATATCGTTACCCTTATAAGTTGAACCATCGCCCCAGATATTGACATCATCTTCCTTCATGGCTGTAACCAGCATAGTGCCGGTCACTGCGCGTCCAAGAGGAGTTGTATTGAAGTAAGGTACACCGCCGGTACTGATATGAAAGGCCCCACATTGAATAGCCGCAATGCCTTCAAGTGCAAGCTGTAAGCGGCAGTCGATCAGTCGGGCTTTTACTGCACCATACTGTTCTGCTTTTCTGGGAATGGCATCATAGTCATCTTCATCCGGCTGCCCCAGATTTGCGGTATAGGCATAAGGTTCTGCGCCTTTTTGTTTCATCCACAATAAAGCAGCCGATGTGTCCAGACCACCCGAGAAGGCAATTCCAACTTTTTTGCCTGCGGGTACATGCTGCAGAATAGTTGCATTATCAGTCATTGCTTGTCCTAACAATTTCAAATAGGCACCACATGTGTATATTGCGTATAGATGCGGGTGGCCAGGGTAAATTTATAACGCAGTATGATAGCACTTTTCGTTACATTTGTTTTTGTAAAACCGGTGAAATAGACAAAAAATGGCGGCAGAAAGATGTACTGATATTTTTTACTATGCACTGAAAAACAGAATATGGCGACTGAAAAGTGCAGTGCCATTAATCTATTGGGGGGCATGAATTGTCTGAAAAATCAGGCTTTCAATTGACTATTTCCGGCAATGAAATTTTTCCTTATAAAAACTGAATAAAAAACAAATAATTTTCAGTCAGGTCAGTTTTGGCTGTAAGCCGATGATTTGAGTGTTAATGTCTTAGAAATAACATAAATTGGTCATACCAATAAAAATATATTCAAACCAATGTTGATCTTTAGTGAGCTAAAAATTACTATTATGGGGTGATGGCAAAATTGTTCTGAATCTTTTGTTGTTATTGGTCATACCAATTTTAATTTTTTTGGATGATTGTCTGACCATTTATCTGTTCTGCAGGCATTTCAGGGAGATGACAATGCTTCAATACGGGAAACAGACTGATGAGGCAATAACCGGCATATTGATATCCGGTATTACTCTGATACCGGCCTTTGCATTCATTACCGGGTCATTCAGGGATGACGCCATCAGTGCATTGAGGGCAGCAGTATGAAAGTCTCCGACAAAGTGGTCCAGAAACTCCGTATGCTGATTGAACAACAAAATATACAGCCTGGAGAACGTTTGCCGGCTGAACGTAAATTATGCGAAAAACTGGGCGTATCACGGACTTCGCTGCGTGAAGCCATCCAGCAACTGACCAGTACCGGCATGCTGGTCAGCAGGATTGGTGCAGGTACATTTCTGCAGCAATTGCCGTTGAACTGGTCGCAATACCGGATTGTTGAGCCACTGAGTCATCTGATTGATGAAGACCCGGCCTATCGTTTTGATGTACAGGAGGCCCGGATCGTGCTGGAGGGTGGAACAGCGTGGTATGCCGCACAGCGGGCTACCGCGGAGGATATCAGCCGAATCCGTCATTATTATGATCAGATCAGTCATTTTCAGTCACTGGGAGACGGTGATCAGGCTGCTCAGGCGGATGCCAGATTTCATTTAGCCATTGCCGAAGCGTCACATAACCTGGTGCTGATTCAGATGATGCGTGGGCTATTTGACCTATTACAGTTCAATGTGGCATTGGGCCGTCGCAAAGTCTGGTCCGAACCACATCGTTTTGATCAATTGCATGACCAGCATCGTCAGGTGATGGAGGCAATTGAGCATCAGGATCCAAAGGCTGCCCGCAAGGCGGTCTGTGGACATATTGAGTTTGTAGTGCAACAGGTACGTCTGATCAGTGAGGAAGAAGCCCGCCGTCAGCGTGCAAGTCGATTAAACAGGATATCACCATGATTATTTCTTCTGCGAATGATTACCGCGAAGCCGCAAAACGTCGTTTACCGCCATTCCTGTTTCACTATATTGATGGTGGTGCCAATGCAGAATACACGCTGAAACGTAATGTGGAAGATTTATCAAAAATTGCGCTCAGACAGCGGGTTTTGAATGATATGTCGGAACTCAGCCTGGAAACCCGGCTTTTTGATGAAACATTGTCCATGCCTGTCGCCTTGTCGCCGGTCGGATTAACCGGCATGTATGCACGGCGTGGTGAGGTTCAGGCAGCGGTAGCAGCAGATAAAAAAGGAATTCCCTTTACTCTGTCCACTGTTTCAGTCTGTCCGATTGAAGAAGTGACTCCTGCAATTCAGCGTCCAATGTGGTTTCAGTTGTATGTGCTGCGTGACCGTGGCTTTATGAAAAATGCGCTGGAACGGGCAAGGGCTGCGGGTTGTTCCACGCTGGTTTTTACTGTGGATATGCCGGTCCCGGGTGCCCGTTATCGTGATGCGCATTCCGGGATGAGTGGGCCGAATGCTGCCATGCGCCGTTATATGCAGTCGTGTTTTCATCCCCACTGGGCATGGAATGTCGGCTTGATGGGACGTCCGCACGATTTGGGCAACATTTCAAAATATGTGGGGAAACCGACCGGTCTTGAAGATTATATCGGGTGGCTGGGAAATAATTTTGATCCCTCCATTTCATGGAAGGATCTGGAGTGGATTCGAGAATTCTGGGATGGCCCGATGCTGATCAAGGGGATTCTTGATCCGGAAGATGCAAGGGATGCCGTACGTTTTGGTGCAGATGGCATTGTAGTATCCAATCATGGTGGCCGTCAGCTGGATGGTGTTTTATCCACGACACGTGCTTTGCCCCCCATTGCTGATGCAGTGAAGGGTGATCTGAAAATCCTGGTGGACTCCGGTATTCGTAATGGGCTGGATGTGGTGCGGATGCTGGCGATGGGGGCTGATACCTGCATGCTTGGTCGTGCTTTTATTTATGCACTGGCAGCGGCAGGAGAAGCCGGGGTCAGTAATCTGCTGGAGCTGATTGATAAGGAAATGCGCGTGGCCATGACATTGACTGGTGCAAAAACCATTCAGGACATTAACTCAGACTGCCTGGTGAAACTGGAAAAAGCAGTGGCTGAATAATGGCATATGACTGATCGCGCTCATCGAAACCTGGCGTATTTGGCACAGTCCTATTCAATGTCATAAAGCAGTGCCACAGCGATGGTAACAGGCGATGATGCAGCGCCTGGCCCAGTCCGGGATTCTGACGGCTTCATTGGGAATGAAAAGTCATCGGAATCCAGCATTTCGTCCTGGCTTGATGAATGTAAAAACATCGTGCATCTGTCCCGGAAATATTCAGTGGCATACTCTCGTCAGCTTCCTGGCGGTCTCACACTACTGTGGGGGGATTTCCCTGTATTCGCTCATTGACTTTATTCACCATGAAAATTTAAACATGAGCCATCCCAAAAAAATCAAAATCCGATAAAGTAATATGCAACAAATTGCAAAGCCAATGATTTGAAGGATTCATATGACAACCAGCTATGCAAATCTGCTCAAGCCGCTTCATTTGGGGTTTACAACCATTAAAAACCGCGTTGTCATGGGTTCCATGCACACCGGACTGGAAGATCGTTTTTATAATTATCCAAAACTGGCGGCTTATTTTGAAGAGCGGGCCAGGGGTGGCGTGGGGCTGATGATCACTGGTGGTATTTCACCGAATCGTCAGGGGTGGCTCTTGCCGGCAGGGGGTACCATGAATACCCTGGCGGATATTGTGCCACATCGTCTGGTGACACATGCGGTACATCAGCATGGGGCAAAAATCCTGATGCAGATTCTGCATGCCGGGCGTTATGGCTATCAACCCTTTGTGGTCTCTGCCAGTCCGATAAAGTCGCCCATTTCACCCTTTAGACCCCGTCAGATGAGTGAAAAACAAATTCTGGAAACCATTGATGATTATGCACGTACCGCAGGGATTGCCAAAAAAGCCGGTTATGATGGTGTGGAAATTATGGGTTCGGAAGGCTATCTGCTGAATCAGTTTCTGAGCCGGCATGTCAATCAGCGTGAAGACCGCTGGGGAGGCGATATTCATAACCGGATGCGTTTTGCTGTGGAGATTGTCCGGGCAATCCGGGAAAAAGTCGGTGAGAAATTCATTGTCTGTTTCCGTCTGTCCCTGCTGGATCTGGTGCATGATGGCAATACCATGAATGAAGTGATTATTGTGGCGCAGGCGTTGGAAAAGGCTGGAATTACGTTGCTGAATACCGGGATCGGGTGGCATGAAGCACGGATTCCAACCATTGTGACTTCGGTACCCCGGGCTGCATTTGTGGATTATACCGCTGAGGTTAAAAAGCATGTTTCGGTGCCGGTCATTGCATCCAACCGGATTAATATGCCGGAAACGGCTGAGCAGATTCTGGCGGCCGGTCAGGCAGATATGATTCAGATGGCACGTCCTTTACTGGCAGATGCATTCTGGGTCAACAAAACCGCAACCAACCGTGTGGATGAAATTAATACCTGTATTGCCTGTAATCAGGCCTGTCTGGACCATACCTTTAAAAATCAGCGTGCAAGCTGTCTGGTAAATCCCAGAGCGGCTTATGAAACTGAGCTGGTGTTTGTCAAAGCCAGAAAAACGAAAAGAATTGCCGTGGTGGGCGGTGGTGTGGCCGGCATGTCTGCTGCAACTGTGGCAGCCAGTCGTGGTCATCAGGTGACTTTATTTGAAGCCAGTCATGAAGTGGGTGGGCAATTCAATCTTGCGAAAGTTGTTCCCGGTAAGGAGGAATTTCACGAGACCATTCGCTACTTCAAAGTTCAGCTTGAAAAAACAGGCGTGGATCTGCGTCTGAATACCCGGGTCAACCGTGAGCAGCTTGAGCGTGAGGGTTTTGACGAGGTGGTCGTGGCCACCGGCGTGATTCCACGTGGTCTGAACATTGCTGGCAGTGATGCACCTCAGGTGTTGTCCTATGCAGAAGTGTTGCGTGGTGCACCAGTTGGAGATAAAGTCGCCGTGATTGGTGCCGGTGGAATTGGTTTTGACGTGTCGGAATATTTACTCAAACCTGAGCACCAGCCTCAGCCACAACCGCTTGCAGACTGGAAACGTGAATGGGGTGTGGACCCGCATGCCAACTATGTGACCGAAGGGGGAATGCAGCCGGCAGAGGTAGAAGTACCGGTTCGTCAGATTTATTTAATGCAGCGTAAAACCACACCGTTGGGCATTGGATTGGGGAAAACTTCAGGATGGGTACATCGGGCACAACTGAAAAAACATGCCGTCAGAATGTTGCGTGGTGTGCAATATAAGTCTGTGACCACTGAAGGTTTATGGATTGAAAGCAATGGCCATGATCAGTTGCTGCGGGTGGATACCATTGTGGTCTGTGCCGGTCAGGAGTCTGTGAAGGATTTAATGCCGAAAGAAGGAGAGTCCACGCTGGCCCGTTATCATATTATTGGCGGGGCCAAACTGGCTGCAGAGCTGGATGCAAAACGTGCCATTCGTGAAGGAGCTGAACTGGCGGCTAAGTTATAAGTGATCAGCTTGTGAGGGGTGAATAAAAAGAGAAGCAGTTTGCTTCTCTTTTTATTCACCAGGGTTTAAATCTAATCATCTGGGCGATGATAAACACATATTAATGAATGCTAAGCATCAATTTCTCAACTATCTGTACGACAGCAAACTGTACGTTAAATACCGCTTTTAAATCATAGCAAATCCAGGCGTATGATCCTTCATTTGTAACAATTATAAAACTCAATTTAAATCTTTTCCTTGATACTTAGAAATATTTTAATATAAAAAAAGTGTTGACAAGATCCTTTGGGTTAAGCTAGCTTTAATAGCGAATGGGCATAAAAAAAGCAGATATTAGGCCTTGGAAACTTCATATCTGCTTCTTGTCCATTCCTTAAATCGTCAATTACCTAAGTGAGGACTGTCTTTATGGTAGCACAATATACCGCTTTATTACCATTTCATATGCAACAGCAAAGTGTTATGGGCAATACAATATCCTGGATTTCATTTCTCTTTTATGCCCTGCAATATGCAGCAGATTCTGTGGAGGAGTGAAAGATGTCAGTATTCATTGTTAACAAACAGTCGCAGTTTAATGGAGATCATGAAGTTCATAATCTGACAACAGGTTGTCGGTATATGCCACAATCCCAGAATAGAGTTGAGTTGGGGGAGCATCCCTGTTGCTACGATGCTGTTTTATTTGCGCACCGGAATTGGCCCCAGAGCAGAATTAATGGATGTTATTACTGCTGTAATGAATGTCATACCGGGTAGGAAGATGTGATGGCCCTGACTGTGCTGTTTTGTGGCACAGTCAGGGCCAGCCAGGCATATTGTTAAAAAGTAAGTAGCCTGGAAAACACCACAGGATGTAAATGATCAATTTGGAAATGCAGGTATAATGTGGAAACAACCGGGTTGTTTTTAACATTGGCGGTAATAAATATTAAGCGTCAGGTCAGTCAGTATAAACATGATCAGGAAGAAATTGCATAATGGTTTAAACATTCCTTATGAAAGTTTAATCTGTTAATTTTTTTGAAGTATTCATCTGCCATATTTTTATTTTCCGGTTATTCATAAAGTTCTGAAGCTGAGTTTTTGTGGGGAATTATGTCGTCCAAATATCTGTTATCTCTTTTATTTTCAATATAGTAATGTCATAATTTAAGTAACAATTAAAAAGGGGATCATCATGAGTAAAACAATTGAAGATGATGTGTTTCAGAATAGCTTAAAAGAATCTGTACATTTTAGCTTCAAAACCATCAATTCCAATATTGAAAAAGGCGGGATCCGTTTAAGTAAAAAACAGGCGCTGGATTTACCCTACATCAGTGCACGTACATTACTGAATGAAGATTTTCTGATTCCAACGGATTATCAGGCCAATGCCGGAAAAACGGCTTCTATTTTCAAAGTGGTAAAAGCAGCTATGCTGGATGATGACATCAGCTCAGAAGAGGTTGAATTTCAGCATCAGGTTGAACAACTTAAGTCATCTATTCATACTGTTTTTGATGAGCCCTACCAGGCAGGTACTGAATATATCGATATCCGTATGCGTCAGGTGTTGATTCCCAAAAAAGATGGTGAATATCTTTCCATTAGTCCATTAACGGCGGCCGGAGTCAATTATCTGATTAATCAGGAAGTTGACTTCATTAATGAAGTTCGTAAAGAAAAAGACAGTGAATTTAACCGAATTCAGACCGCAGTTTTTGGAATCGGTGGGGCGAATCCACAAAACGTTGGTAGTCTGGTTCGGGCCATGCAGCGTCCAGTCACGCTGGGATCACCCCAGGCCAATGAGAAGACTCGGCAGGCTTTTGCGGTTTTCTATAATGGATTTAAATTCAATATATTATGTAAGATAAAAATTTCAAAAGGTGAAAAACAGGCTTTACAGGCTTTGGAAAAATGGGCTGGTATCCTGAATCGGCAGTTGATTATTACTGTAAATAATGTGATTCAGAATTGGCATGATTTAGAGATTTTTGCCCCAACCACCAATAAAAAAATACGCGAACAGGAAATTTTATTTCTTGAAATTATTGTTCATGATGTGCTGCATCAGGCAAGCATTCAAAAAAATATTCTCGAAGAGGCTGAGTCCATATTACCTGCAATGGATGAAATCGAACGTCCTTCGTTCTGGGTACACCCGAGTCTTTCATTGGTGGTTCAGGGACTGATTGACCCTGAACTGAGAGATGACCACTGGCGCATCAAATTTGCTGACCATTTGGCTAGGAAAATAACCAATACAACCTTTAGTGTGGAAATGGAGAGTCAAACGGTCGAAATCACGCTTGATCATCACGCAGAGGGCTATATTACCCGCCGTTTACGGGAGATGATCCGATGAGTTGTTATGCGGTTATTCCCCGGATTCGGGTACAAAATGCCAATATGCAGACCAATGGCTTTTTACTGGGCGGTGTGCCACTGATGGCGGCTAATATGTTTGCACATCATCTGGCCAGGCAATTGAGCACTCAGGATCAGGGGCTGATTTATATTCATCATGATCTGCAGCGCCTGGGGGGACAGGCCTACGGTCGCTTTACTCCGGCTCAGCGGCGTGGTGCGGTATTTATTGGCAAAAAGGATTATTCCTCTAAAAATAAATATGCGCTGTCGCTGCAGCCGACCGCATCCTGCCATCTGGAATTCAGTCTGGTCATTAAATTTGCCAGTTCACGTCTTAGTCCTGAAAAACTGGCCAGTATTCTCAGCCGCAGTCGTTTTGCCGGTGGTCAGATTGTCGAGTTTTCAAAGATTAGCACGCATAGTGAAAATGAATTGGAAACAGCGTTAAAGAAAATTAAAACAGGTTTTGTTGTGCTGGACCGACAGGATTTACTGATTCAGTATCAGCAGCGCAAACAACTCAATCGGGTTCAGGCTTTTACACAGTTGCTGGCCTTAAAGTCCGAACAGCTCAGGACATTCTTTGCTGATCAAAGCCTGAGCTGGATCTCTGCTACCTGTCTGGGGTATGCGCTGCTTGAACCTGTTAATGAGCAACGTGCAGGCATCCGTCAGGCGCAGGATCAGCATATTACACCTCATGCTTATGCTGAACCCCTGACCGGTATGGTGCAATATTTTTCGCTTGGTGAAATTCTACGCAGGTCAACTGATGCAGAAGACAGCAGTTGGCATGATCTGGAACAGCTGTTGTGGAGCTATCATTGGCCATATGATGATATTTTTCTTTTAAAACAAAATCACGCAATCACACATTAACCGTTAAACATAAGGAATTTTAAAATGACAATTTTCAAAAAATTACCCGGTAGTCTTGCTTTACAGCGTGGAACCGTTATAAGTGATGGGGCATTTTTCAATTTATTTGAAGATGGCACACAGGAAGTCCTGCATGTGATGTATCACGGCATTCGCGGTACACAGAACGTAGCGGGAAATAAGGAAAAAGGGGCGGCTGCCGGGAACTCACTTGCCCGTGAAGTCAACAATATTCAACTGACTGAATCGGCAAAACTCCAGTCAGGAGCCAGGCTTTTGGTGAAATGGGATTTCCGTTTTATTGACTTAGGTTATGTGCTTTTTGCCAGTGCATCCAAGGCAGGTGCAGATAAAAGTGAAGAATATAATTTCCGTCAGGCATTTCTGGGTTTTGTGGATCGTGCAAAACAAAGTGACGGTTTAAAGGAAGTGGTACGCCGTTATGTGCGTAATATTGTGAATGGTCGCTGGTTATGGCGCAACCGTATTGTCGCTGAAAGTATTACCATTCAAGTGACTGCTCAAGACTACCCTGAAGCATTTAGCTTTAATGCCCTTTCTTACAACCTTAAAAGCTTTGATGAAACTTCTGAAAAAGAACAGAAACTTACCGATATTCTGCTCAGGGGGATTACTGGCGAATCCACGAATGCAGGATTGCACATTGAGGCCACTATAGATTTCGGGATGGGTGGTGTTGAAGTGTTCCCATCTCAGAACTATCTGGAGGATAAGCCCAAAGGTTTCTCTCGTTCCCTCTATCAATTAATACCGAAAAGACCGGATCACAAAGCAAATGACAACCAATATCTGGGTCAAGCTGCATTACGTGACCAAAAAATTGGAAATGCTTTAAGAACCATTGATACCTGGTATCCGCTATTTACAGAAAATGATGGAAAGCCAATTGCGGTTGAACCGAATGGTGCAAATCTGGAAGGTCAGATTTTCTATCGTGTCGGGAAAGATAAAGTTTCGGCATTCGATATTTTAAAAGAAGTTGCTGAGCTTGATCCTGACAGTGAAAAAGGCATGTTCCTGATCGCGTGTTTAATTCGTGGTGGCGTGTACTCTGAGGGTGAATAATCATGGATGTTAATTATTATCTGGATATCCGTGTTATTGAATCATCAGGTGATACGGATTTAAAACTTGGCCATATTCGTAATCAGATTTATACCGTCATTCATGGAGCATTTCGGAAATTACCCGCACATTATGCACTGGCGTTGGAGATATCTGATAAATTGAAAGCCAGACAGGAACAATTTGTACAAAAGCATGGTCGTTCAGCTAAGCCTAACTTTGATATTTTGCGAATTTTTGCAGAAAAGCAGGATGAGTTAGATGAACTTATTGAGGCAATTAAAGGACACTGGAAAATACGCGACTATACCGTTTTAGGCGTCGCAATTCCTGTTCCTACTGCCAAAATTTCGGGTTGGAAAAGTTATCGGCGTTTTCGGATTCCGACCCGAAAAGCGGAGCGGACCCAACTGTCAGAGCATAATGAGCCTTTGCGGGATCGACGTTTAAAAACAGCCAGGGATAAACCTTTTTTTCAGGTCAGAAGTCAGAGTACGGGACAGGGGTTTACGGTCATTGTCGATATTCTGGACAGTGAAAATGCCGGACCAGGCTTTCCAGATAGTTATGGACTTGCCCGAAAAGAGAGTCCATTTGCTTTACCAGTTTTTTAAGCCAATATCAGGAAAATTGATGAGTCAGCTTCGTCAGGAACGCAGTCGTCCCTTAATGCTTTCAAAACGGGCCTGTGTATTTTATCTGGAAAAAGTCCGTGTCATTTTAAAGGATGACCGAATCGTCTATCTGACAGAAAATCTGCAGCCAATTGAATATTTTTATAATATTCCAGAGAAAAATACGGCCTTTCTGCTACTTGGGAAAGGCAGTTCTCTGACCGATGCTGCTGCCCGGCGACTGGCTGAATCAAATGTGATGGTCGGTTTTTGTGGTTCCGGTGGGTCTCCTTTATTTTCATCATTGGATTTAACTTTTCTGGCTCCTCAAAGTGAATATCGTCCTACTGAACATATGCAAATCTGGATGAAAGCCTGGTTAAATGATGATGCCCGGTTGTTGATGGCAAAAATTTTGTTACTTGAGCGGATTACCCTTGTCTCAGAGAGCTGGAAAAAGAATCAGGATTTGATTCAGTATGGTATTCGTGTAGATGAAAATGCTGTGATCTCTTTTCGTCAGGCGATAGATCCGGCTGTAACACAGCAGGAACTACTTGCAGCTGAAGGGCGCTGGGCAAAGTCGTTATATAAACAACTTGCTCAGGGCTGTAATTTTCAGTTTACCCGGGATGAAGGGAAAAACTCTCATGACAGTACGGCTGACATTGCCAACAACTATCTTGATCATGGCAATTATATTGCCTATGGTTATGCTGCCGTGGCTCTAAATGGTATGGGCATTAGTTTTGCTTTGCCTATTCTGCATGGGAAAACCCGTCGGGGTGGTTTGGTCTTTGATATTGCGGATTTAGTCAAGGATGCGTTTGTGATGCCGCTCGCTTTTGTATCGGCCATGAGAAACCACAATCAAAAAGAGTTTCGTATGCAGCTCATTGAAACCTGTCAGGATCAGGAGTTATTGGATTATATGTTTGGCTTTATTTCTGAGACATGTAATAAAATTAAATAATATCAGTCACTTACTTGGTTGTCTTTTTTTGAAGTATTTTTATTCTTTAAAAGCTTATATCATTGATTTCAGGAGTTTTGTTTATGCTGAATTCCAGTGTGTCATCGCATAGATGATTTAGAAATTCGTGAAGCATTGGGGGTGAAGCCATGAACAGTGTGTCATCGCATAGATGATTTAGAAATGTCGTCCAGGCGCTACCGTATTGGGCGATAAAGTATTGCTGAATAACAATGTATGGGAAAAGGTTTCTTCTTGATTATGCAGGAATGGATTATATTGATGATGTCTAATCTTTAGCAATAATTAAAAAATGCATATTATCCTGATCTCAGCTTGCGAAAAAAGAGCACTAAAAAAGACCCGGGCAATTCTGGACAGCTATGCCATACGTACAGGACAGACTTCCTGGCAGGCCCCTATGACAATGGAGGGACTGAAAGAAATCCGCAGCGCCTTAAAGAAAGTAGCAACCCGACAGACTGCTGTTGCAGCCTATGTTAACTATGGTATGCGCCGTATGAAACTGGCGTGGGTTGTCGGCGCAAAATATAAATTTGCAGGCGATGGAGCCTATCCGGTTGCTTCAACCAGAAAGCAGCAAGAACAACGGATGCTGGAAGCATGGGTCAAAGTGAGCAGTCTGCTTGCCGGGGCAGCAGGAGATATGCATGATATTGGCAAGGCATCTGTTCATTTTCAGCATAAGCTCAGTCCGGAAATGGCAGGGCAAAGAATTAGGGATGATGTCCGCCATGAATGGTTGTCCATGAAGCTTTTACAACAGTTACGACACAATGGCTGGAATTGGGAACTGGCATGGAAAAACCTGGCCAGGGGCCTGGACAGATTTACATTGGGGGAGCGGCAGGAAATTGAGGCGGGCATACAGAATGAACGGGAAGCGGTGGATTATCTGATTGTTACGCATCATGGTTTACTGGGGATTGAAGAAGGACAAAAAGATAATGCGCTGGCCCTGCCGCATTATGCAAATCACGTGCGGACAGTTGTACCGAAACCTGAACAACTCCGCTGTGCCGGTGAGTTACCGGCTTCTATTTTTAAAAGCTACCAGAAACGCATGCAGCGTTTAACTGGATTATTGACACAGCAAAAAGATACTCAGCTTTTATACTGGAAAGCTCAGGCTTTACATGCCAGGGCTGCGCTGATTCATGCGGATCATATTGTCTCTGCACAGCAGTTCCCGGCGGTTCAACGGGAAAATGTGCAGTTATTTGCCAACACCAAATTAAAACGCACAGAAAAGGGGATAATGGAAAAGCAACAGGATCAGCCTTTGGAATGGCATTTGCATCAGGTGGGTGACCGGGCTGCACGTATCGCTGTACAGATGATGACCGATCTGAATTTATCCGGTTTATCTGAACAAACGGTTGAATATATCTGCCAACCTACTGTAAACCCACGTTTTCAGTGGCAAAATATTGCTGCAAATGCCTTACAGAAACAGATTCAGAAAATCCCTGAAACGCCTGCTTTAATTCTGAATATTGCCGGAACGGGCAGTGGTAAAACCCGCATGAATCTTCGGGCCGCCTGCACGTTACGCCCCGATGATCCACGCGTCAGCATTGCATTAAATCTGCGTTCATTAACTCTGCAAACTGGTGAAGCATTGAAATCATCCATGAATTTATCGGATGATGAAATTGCGGTGATTATTGGTGATACGGTGACTCAGACTTTATTTGATGCTGCCCGGAGGGAGTATGCTGATGATGATGAAAATCGACCTGAACCGATTTTTGATGCCCTCGGTGAAGATTATGCGTTGCCTGAATGGTTACATCCGTTATTTATGGTGGAGCGAAAAGGGCAAAAAGTGCCGGATTTACAGGGCAGGACTGTTCTTGCTTCGCCCTTACTGGTGTCGACCATTGATTATCTGATTGCAGCAGGTGAACCTCATCGCCAGGGACATCATGTAAAAGCGTTGCTTCGCATAATCAGCAGTGATCTGATACTGGATGAAATTGATGGCTATGAACCCAGGGCCCTGATTGCTGTGTTACGGCTGGTGCAACTGGCAGCACTGTATGGTCGTCATGTGATCTGTTCCTCGGCCACATTATCCTTAACGGTTGCAAAAACCATTCATCGGGCTTTTGAGTCGGGCATACAGATGCGGGCTGCCTTATATGACAAAGAACAAAAATCACTGATTGCGATAATCGATAATGAACTGACGCCCCGGGTCTGGCTGGACCATTCAGATCAGACTTCAGATTTTACAGTCAGGTACCAGCAACATCTGGATGATTTACAAACTCATCTACTGACAAAAACGACGTATCGCCTGGCACAGTGCATTCCTTTTAACGAAACAACAGTATTGAGCTGGAAACAGTCAGTGCTGCAAGCGGCCCGGCAATTACATGACCATCATGGCTGGCAATTTAAAAAGACGGATAAAAAAATTTCATTGGGACTGATTCGGGTTGCCAATATTAAACATGCCATTCGCCTGGCGCAGTTTCTTGCTGAGTACTGGCCTGAAGCAAAAATTGCCTGTTACCATGCCAATGACTGGTTGATTTCACGGTTTTATAAGGAGCAGCGCCTGGATCAGTTACTGACCCGTCATAAAGATGGCAGGAAACGAAAAACAGGCAATGAACAGATTGAACAGGATACAGAAATCATTCAAATGGTTGAGCAAGCTCAACAGACAGATATCCCCCTGATTGTTGTGGCGACGCCCGTTGAAGAGGTCGGACGGGATCATGACTTTGACTGGGCTGTGATTGATGCATCCAGTGTACAGTCGATTGTGCAGACTGCGGGGCGGGTCAACCGGCATCGGCTGGAGCAGATCCGGCAACCGAATATCATGATTCCGCAGTGGAATTACCGCTATTGTAATGAACGGGATCGGGAGCGTCACAAGCAGCAATCCCGGCAGCGTAAAAGTGTTTTTATTGATCCGGGTTACGAAGGCTATGGGTCTTCATCCACCTTTAGCTATCCTTCCCAGGATCTGGCTGAATTATTGCCCTGGGATGAAAATAAACAGCTGGTGGTGAATGCCTGTCTACGTTTTGATCAGCAGAATTGTTTGTTTGCACAACTGGATGATCGACAGATTGGAAGTTTCTGTAAAAATTATTTTTATGATCAGGGTGAGCAGATGTTTTCCCGTGCAGATGTCGATGCATGCATTATGACGGAGCAGATTTATAATGGAACCTCGTTGCGGGAGAATCCGCATCAGGAAATTTATACCTTTAAATGGGACGGCGACTTAATTATAGAAAAGCAATCTTATGGGATTGATACCGAGGCCACTGGAAAACTGAAATATCCTGTCTATGGTTTTGGTTGGAAAACCGTGAAATTTGAAGAAATATTGCCCCGGCCACAAGCCTGGCTGGCCCTTACCCCACCGCAAATGCTTGCATATTGTCAGAAACATCCCATTTCAGATCAACAGGGCTGTCAGGTGTCACTGACCTGCTATGACCAGAACGAATCCCCGCGATGGTGTTATGATCATGGCTTTGGATTGTTCGAAATGTAATTACAGTGAGTGTGATGATATATCTGCCAGCACCTCTTTGTCGCCTGAATTACGTTCAACCCGGCACAGACCGGTTATCACCATGCAGCATGCTGAAATTTATTCTGAAAAACTGAAGTCTCGGTTTGTTAACTATTTCCTGTGCTCTTTATATCTTTTGGCTTTCTGATGGCATATGGATCATTCTGTCCATAAAGAGCCGGCTGTTGCGGTATAAGGCACAATCCCTGCTGATAAAACCGCAGAAAAGCCCGTGCAAACAGCAGAGGTTAAGGATCAGTACATCGCCCCCATAGACCGCTTTGTGGAATAAATATGCAATGACCGAGGTCAGGGGAATTGCAGACAAGACCATCGCAATTGAAAATAACGGCTGAGGTAATGCCGGGGCATAACCGATGAGAAAGGTATAAACAGTATTGAACAGGAAAATGGCATAATCACCATACATAAAGAATTGGATGTTATATAAGGATTAGTATATGGAAATGATAACTGTTATTAAATGGCATCTATAATTATCTTCATTTGTGAATTCGGTTTTTAATGTGTGTCTTCCATGAAATTTTTTATAGGCCTGTTCGATGAGTTTTCTGAAATTTCCTGAACATCTGTCTGCTGAGGTGATGACACTTGCCCGGCCGCTCAGCATTGATACTGCACTGCGCATGTACCACCTGGACCTTGCACGGATCGGTGACACATTGCAGCATGCTGAACTGGATGTACCGGATTATCTGCTCAGGGCCAACAGACAGCGCAAACAGGAATTTTATGTGGGACGTCTGCTGGCGCAATCCATTGTGCAGCAGGACTTTGCCCGCCAGGAACCGATAACCTGTCTGCAATGTCGCTTACCGCTATGGCCTGCGCCATTGCTGGGCAGTATCAGCCATTCAAAAGATCAGCTGTTGGTGGCTGTGTCGGATACGGGCCATTGTCTCGGGGTGGATATCGAGCACTGGGTGGATGGTACATTTGCCCGTGACAGTGCCGGATTGATTCTGACTGAATCTGAATTGCAGTTGTGGCATGCCGGTGCCATCTCAGGCCTGAGTTTCAGCCAGTATGTTACTTTGCTGTTTTCCATGAAGGAGAGTTTATATAAGGCGGTGTATCCGGTTGCACAACACTATATCGATTTTTTGGAAGCAGCGTTAGTGGATATTCATTTGCAACAGCAGAAGGCAAAATTATGTTTTTGTGATGCCGTACAGCAGCGTTACGGTTTATTCGGTGAATATGAGGGGGGTTATAAAATGGAGCAGGACTATTTAATTACGTGGATCTTTAAAGCAAAGGGTATTCAGGACAGTGGTGATTGAAAGCATACTGAATTTCAAAAACTGAATTTAAAAAGAAGGTGATTTGCCTTCTTTTTAAATTTAAATGCCGTAAATCAGGATGGAATTTATGCGCCTTCCTGGAGATTAGGATCATTAAAACTTGCTTTGCGAGCACCGTGGAAATTCATTAGAAAGATAATGCCCAACAGCAGGCTGATGCTGCCAAAACAGAGGATACTGCCGGAGCCAGCCAGATGGTGTTGATCCGCTTCAGATATTCATCCGGGGTATGTCCCTGGACAATGCTGTAATGCTTTCCAGCAGTGCAAGCGGATCACAGTGTGTATCCGCATGCAGCCAGTGTACTGTCTTGCTGCTGAGGGGTGATGTTAAATGGCATGCAGGGTTGCTTTGGGTGCAACAGGCATTGTTCCAGTAACAGGGTCAGGCGCTGGCCATGCATCAGCAGTTCATGCTGGCTGTATCGCAGTGCGTCGGCACGTAATTCAATGATCAGCTCATGATTCTGCACAATAAATGAAAATTCAAAATCATCAATCGGGCCGGTTGAAATATGATGGATTTTGACCGGTTGCCGGTCAATTTGCAGATCCTGATCAAAAGCTTTGTAGTTCAGGATAGAGCTATAAATCCGTTCATGAATGTCAATGGAGTTCAGATCACGCAGAATCTGTTCAGCATCGTATTTCTGATGGGGCTGGATCAGTTGTAATTGCTGCTGGACATGTTTTGCCAGGCTGAGCCAGCTGTCATCTGCTGTAACTGAAAACTTCACAGGCAGCACATTGACGGTGGGAATCAGTGAGCGGATGGCTTTTGACCCGAGTCGGCGCATAAACGGAATGCCCATTACCAGCTCGGATTTATCCGTCATGCCATGTAGATAATGCAGGGAAAGTGACATCATCATGTCGGGCAGGGCAAGCCTGGCCGCGGTGGCCAACTCCTGAATCTGTATTAAAATACCTGTAGAGCAATGCAGCTGATGCCTGACAAAACGGGCTGTGGTTCTGGGCGGTAGATGGTGGGTGCTCAGGCTGACCGGCGTCGGCAGGTCCTGACAGTATTGCTTCCAGAAGGTCTGATCCAGCTGGAATTGTGGACTGTTTTCATAGTCCTGTCTTTCCTGAATAACTTCATTCAGCGCAATGAACGGGGTCGCCGTCAACGGTGCCTGACTGAGTAACTGATGATAAATTTCAACAATGCGTTTTGTCAGGTTAATGATACTGAAACCATCTAGCATAATATGGTGGTAACGCTGATACCAATAGACCCGGTTATGGCAGATGAATAATGCCTGTCGATATAGATGTGTATGACCGGCTTTCAGTGATCGGGCATGCCCGCGGTCGGTCGGCATCCAGTCCCACAGTCGCTGCTGCGACTTTTTCGGGGAAAGGTGACGAAAATCAAATTCTTCAATATGGATCCGGGCCTTGGGATTCAACTGTAAAAATGGCTGAGTCGGATCAGATGAATAATGGGCAGTTACGGTATCTGCCTCACTCAGTCCCATCTGAATGGCCTGTTTAAATACCGGCAGCTCAATGCTTTCAGGTAATTCAAGACAATGTGCAATGGTGTACAAATCTTCAATATGACTTAAATGATCTGCCAGGAAAATACCCTGTTGTGTGGATAACAGCTCCAGGTATAAGGGCTGAGTCGGGTCCTGCTGAAACGCATGCTGTAATGGCTTATTCATGGGAGAACTCCATCAGGATTGCTGGAATGGGTTGATTGCAGCCCAGTGTTTTTCGACATGAGTGATACAGGATGCACGTGTATCCGGTTCGAACTGAACATCCCGGTCTGACGGGACAGGGTTCATGACCGGCCATATGCTGGATTCACCTTTTGAATTTTTCAGTACCTGAAAAGATAATGTATCGTTATCAAAAGGATTGATATAGTTGTCCTGTGCAGTGCTCATACGGATTTACTCATTGTGTAAATGGGGGAATCTTTCAGCGAAAGAATGGACGCTAAGGTCTGGATTAAATCGTGCTGCCAATTGACTGCGTTATGATCACCCTGGAAAAGATGCAACCGGGCCGCAGTGGATGGAGCAAGTAATGTGTGCAGATCAACGGGACAACTGCATTGCCGCAGATGGCTTTGCCAGTCGAGTTCCCGGCTGAGCGGTGGATCATTCACTGTCGCAGCACTGTGATTGGTGTACTGATTTTCGGTGTTCATCTGGCCCGGATGAAGTTGACTGACCCACCGGGCAAGCTGAGTGGCATAGGGCGGGTGCCGGCTGAAAGGGTCGGCTTTTGCGTGTTGTTGCAGCTGTGACTGCCACCCTTGTCGGCGCTGGGAAGCAGTCTGGGTGTGTGGTGCCTGTTGCCACAGGAAAATGCAATGCAGATGTACCTCATACCTTGTAATCAGTGGATTACCATGCGCCTGAACAGCTTGCCACCATGCCCCGGAACCACGATCAGTCTGCTGGAAAAGGGGATGTAATGGATGAATATCGGGCCTCATCTTGAAACCATATAACAAAAGGGAGAGCAAACCCAAAGTACCAAAATGATTCTTATTAGTAAATGGTAATAATTATCATTATAACCAATAAAGAAACTGGCATATTCCTGATCTTATCCAAAAACAATCATTTGCCCCCATTTTATGTGGCATAAGTCAGCAGATTTATTGATCTGGCAACAATTTCACTCATTGCTGACTTGATAAAAATGATAATTATTTGCAATTATGTGCCTGGCACGAATCATTTACCAGAGTCAACCAATTATGAGTACCACCATCATGGTTACCGGTGCGGCCAGAGGAATAGGCGCCGCTGTTGCAAGGACATTATTACAACAGGGTTATCGGGTTATCGGTATTGATCTGCAGGCTGATCCACCGCAGTGGGAAATTACACAGCAAATCAGTGCAGATGAACACAGCAGGTGGCAGGGGGTTACTCAGGACATCACTGAATCTGAACAGACCTACCGGCTGATTGCCGGGATATTGGAACAGCATCAGGTCACGGGCCTGGTGAATGCTGCGGGTATTCTCATTATGGGTTCCCTGCTTGAAGCCACGGAACAGGACTGGCAACGTACACTGGCAGTCAATCTGTTGGCCCCTGTTGCAGTCAGTCAGCAGGTGGCCCGGCATTTCTGCCGGCAAAAGCAGGGCAGTATTGTCACGGTCAGTTCAAACAGTGCGCGCATGCCTCGCATGCAGCTGGGCATGTATGCCACCACCAAGGCTGCCTTAAGTCACTTTTGCCGCAATCTTGCGCTGGAAACAGCGCCATACCAGGTCCGGGTCAATATTGTTTCTCCTGGTTCGACACTGACCCGGATGCAGAAACAACTGTGGACGGATGATCAGCCTCCGGCCGCCGTCATGGAGGGTGATCTGCAGCAATACCGTACCGGAATTCCGCTGCGGAAACTTGCTCAACCTGAAGATATTGCTAGTACGGTGAGTTTTTTACTTTCAGATCAGGCGGAGCAGATCACCATGCAGGAAATTGTGGTCGATGGCGGGGCAACCCTGGGCGTTTAGTCGAATTATTCACTGTTCATCAACAGGTCAGCAAATGAAGGAGCCGTGTGATGTCTGTACAACATCCCTATTTTATTCAGAAAGAAAACTTTACTGAAAGCCGTGTCGCACTGGCCAGTGAAATTCTGCAATGCAATGAGCAGCCGGGGTTTCTGTTTACCACGCCAGGCTATGTCATTCACAGTCATCAGAAACTACAAGATATTCAGGTGGCTGAGCACAGTCAGTTGCGTGACTGGTTACAACAGGCACGACTACAGCTGGAGCAGGCTATTGAACAGGGCCATCGTAACGCCAGCATCATGGGCGGGATTCCATTCGGCAATGCCGGAGATCTGAATCTGATGCTGATGCAGGACGCCACCATTCATCAGAAAGTGCTGTATCTGCAAGCGGATTATGCCTTGCAGCATGATGCTGATTTACAGCAGGCGAGTTTTATTCCTTCGGGAGCAGAATATCAGACGCAGGTGGCGTATCTGGTACAGCAGATGCAAGCCGGGCAATTGGATAAGGCTGTACTGGCGCGGATTCTGCAACTGGACTTTAGCGCGCAGATTGCTGTTTCCGAACTGTTTTATAACCTGGCCAGGCATAATCAGGAGGGGTACAATTATGCGGTGTCACGCAATCCGGGCCAGGAAGGCTGGTTTGTCGGGGCAAGTCCTGAACTACTGGTGGCAAAACAGGGCGCGCAGATATGGAGCAAACCGGTGGCAGGGACCCTGGCCCGGGATGACGACCCTGTGCAGGATCAGCACAATGCAAAACAGCTGCTGGCCTCTGCCAAGGATCAGCATGAACATGCCGTGGTCACTGAAATGATTGCGGATCAATTGAGCCCTTTCTGCAAAAAATTACATATCCCGAGACAGCCTTCGCTGATCAGGACCCGGCGTTTATGGCATCTGGCCACCCGTATTGAGGGCGAACTGAAACATGCTGACACACATGTATTTGATCTGGTGGAGCGTTTGCATCCGACGCCGGCCATTTGTGGACAACCGACCGACATTGCCCGGTCACTGATTCAGGAACTGGAGCCGTTTAATCGTGAGTTATTTGCCGGAACAATGGGCTGGGCAGATGGACAGGGCAATGGTGAATGGTCCGTGACGGTACGCAGTGCGCGGATTTACCGCAATATTGCACGGCTGTTCGCCGGAGCAGGCATTGTTGCTGCATCCAGCCCACAGGCAGAACATGCTGAAACGGCTGCAAAATTCAGGACAGTGCTGGATGGTTTTGGGCTGACGCCGACACAGATTACACCATAACGGGATGAATAAAATGCAACAGAATGATTTGCGGGACGCCGTGGCATATCCGGCAGATTTTGCTGCAAGATATCGTGAAAAAGGCTATTGTATCGGGCGGAATCTCAGTGACTTTCTACGGGAAAGTGCTGAAAAATATCCGGAAAATATTGAAATTTATGATACAGATCAAAGTATCAGCTATTGGTAATTCAATCGGCTGGCATTTATGCTGAATATCCAGCCGTTTTTATGTGGTGATTCACTGGCTGATTTCAGTCGCGAAGAATATGATATGGCTTTGAAGTATACCGGCAAACACTGTGGGCAGACCATGACAATCGGTCAGGTCCTGTCTGGTTGCCGGCATCAGCACTTGGTGTATAAAGGGCATGTTTGGCTTCATTTTTAAGATGTGAAATAAAGTTAAATTATATCAGTTGGTTACATAATTAATTTTTTTTGAAGTATTTTTGCTCATTAAAAGCTTATATGATTGATTTCAGGTGTTTTGTTGATACTTAACGCTGTTTGTCATCGCACAGATGATTTAGAAATTTAGGTGAACGTCTAATCACAATTGAAGATGGTTTGTCATCGCACAGATGATTTAGAAAACACGCAAAGTGCGACAAATAATATCAAAAATGTTTGTCATCGCACAGATGATTTAGAAATGGCAATAAAAAACCCCATTTAAGGGGCTTATGTTTGTCATCGCACAGATGATTTAGAAAAAGAATCCGGCATTGATGTATCAATGCCGGATTCTTACTCTGGTGATGTTCAGTCGTTTAATTAGTGATCCATTGTATTTTCATGATATTTTTAGGACAGTAATTCATTTAGTTCTTCGGTAATCTGCTGATCAAGCAGATTCTTATTTTTCATCCACTGATCATTAAAAACCGTGTGTACATATTTTTCACCGCCATCACAGACCAGAATTACAATAGTACTGCCCTGTGGGACGGATTTGCTCAGTTGCAGCGCCTGATAAATCACACCGCCAGCGGAACCACCGACAAATATGCCACAGTGTCTGGCCAGATACCGGGCTGTTTCAAAAGCCTGGGTATCAGACACTTTCTGACCGGAATCGATGATATCATAATCAATCAGATCACCAATTTCCGCTTCCTGTGGAGTGCCGGTGCCAGACTGATAGTAATCTGAACCCGGGCCGCCAAAAATAATGGAACCGACGGGTTCCACACCGACCACCTGCAGGGCGGGTACCTGTTGTTTCAGCGCACGGGCAGTTCCGCACAGTGAGCCACCTGTACCAACAGCACCTACCAGATACTGTATCTGGTCCCCCAGGGCATAATAAAGTTCGTCTGCCAGTTGTACATATGCATTGGCATTGGCTGGATTATTATGCTGTTCAGTCCAATAGGCGCCATTTTCCCGGGCAATTCTTGCAGCGGTGGCATCACGATCAGCAGTGGCCAATGCACCATCTGCACCGCCGACATAGTGTAATTCTGCGCCCAGCGCCTGCATAGCGTACAGTTTGTCTGCACTGGCGTGTTTATCTACAACCGCAGTAAATTTATAGCCACGTTCTGCAGCAATCAGTGCCAGTCCAAGTCCGGTATTCCCGGAAGTGGATTCAACAATCCAGCCTCCGGGTCGCAGTTTGCCCTGTGCTTCAGCCTCATCAACCATCTGTCTAGCCATGCGGATTTTTGCGGTACCTGTCGGGTTGAATAACTCCATTTTCAGCAACAGGCGGACCTGAGTGACTTTAATGGGCAGTTCCAGCAAAGGCGTGTTGCCAATCAGTTGCGAGATCCTGGATTTAATGGGAGAAGGTGTGGATGTCATATTCATTGTCTGACCTGAATTAAATTTTAGCTGACACGGGGAGACTGAACCTTGAATATTTTTAGGCTGAGCAAAAAAATAATGAAGGAAATCAATATAAAGGGAATTGTGTTTTTACCGGGGAACGCCGGTTCTACATCAATGGCTTGCCAGGACGGACGCTGGTCAAAATCATGTCGGGTAAATGGTGTGTCATTGAACAGGTATGGATAGTAGAAATTCCTGATCTTTTCATGAAAGGCAATGATCTGATCCTGATAATCCAGCTGTGCATCCAGGTCTGTATGCGCAAGCTGGTGCAGGGCAGACTGAGCCGCGACACCCGGCAGGATCCAGCCCAGATAGTTGGTCCATTGCTGGCGTGTTTCCAGGCCATGACGGTATTGCCGGAACAGCGGTTCTACACTTTCATCACCGACCTGATGGAAGGCAAGATACCATTTCCAGTGAAATGTACTCGGCAGCGGTGCTGTATTTTTCCATTCCGGATGATGTTTAAAGAAGTTCTGCATGGTGGTTTCACGCGGGATTTCCCATGCGCCATGTATATTGTCACGCTGTTGCAGCATGAGATCGACGCCCTGGACAACAGGGACTGAACGTATCAGCAGTAAATTGACCAGTGTCGGTAAAATCAGGGTCAGTATCACCCATGTCCCGACGAGTGCAGTTGCATTGGCAACAGACAGCCACTGTCTGCTGGCGATCAGAATATTCAGACCAAACCAGAAGGCAAGGTAGGCAAGAATAATCAGCAGGAAAGACAGAGTGCTGAGCAAAGGAGTTCCGGCAAATATCGCTCCGGCAATGAACGGCAGGCCCAGTGCGGCAAAAACCAGGCTATAACGCAGCATAATTCGTTGTATCCAGCGTTTTTTGCCAAACTCAGGCAGCGACAGCAATAACGGCAGTCTGCCGGCCTGTCGCTCACTGGACACCAGATCATGCATGAGCGCAATAATGAATAAAGGCGACAGATAAATCAGAACAAAGGCAAAATCAAAACGACCGGGCAGCACCAGTTCAGGGTTAAATACTTCGCCGTCATACAGCTGTGACTGTAAGCCCAGTGCGCGTACTCTTAAGACATAAGGTGCGACATCACGTAAACCCAGTGCAGCAAATGCTGACCGGGAAGGCTGATCCCAGGTGTAGTAAAACGTATAGTAGGCTGCAGATCCTGCATCGCCGCCAGCCCGGGGGTCCTGGAACAGCTGACTGCTGACCAGTCTGACATCCTGTTCGTGCAGAGGCGCCAGTCGGGCAATGGTCTGCTGCTGTTTGTGGACTTCCTGCAAGCCGAACCATACAGACAGGCCTGCCAGTGTGGCAAGAAAAACCAGCGCAATGACCGACAGTTTTGAACGCAGAATAAAGCGCAGTTCAGAGCGGATCCAATTCATTTTACTTTCCTCTCCATTCGCTTACTGACAGGGATAATCAGGAAAACCAACAGTAAAAACCAGCCGCAGAGCACCATCATGGACGGTATCATGGCCTGAATACGTGCTGCTGATGACATGGCCTGAAAATGGAAGGGCGGAAATTCCTGCCAGTGCTGATGGTTAAGCCGATTTTCCTTATTGTCGTCTGTGTCATTGTTATAGCTGATTTCCCTGGTCTGCAATTGGTTCAGATGCTGGATCAGGTTGTAGCGATAGTTCTCGGCCTCCTGCATAAACAGGTTGAAACTTTTTAAATCGGATGCCGTGGCAATCATGGACAGCCGCCGCAGCGACAGGACCGGACTGATGCCTGCAAACCAGTCCATACTGCTGTTTTGTCGTTGCTGTTGTTCTGTGGATTGCCGGACATACTGGTTAAACAGCTCGGATGTCAGCCGTTCACCTTCAGCCATCAGTAAACCCTTATAATTGACAGGCAGGTCTTCGACACGACTCACGCCGTATTGCGCCAGTACTTTCTTTTTAAAGTTTTCAAAATAAGGGTCATCCGGGTTATGACTGTCACCGATCTGGTTGATGTCATGTTCCACGGCAATGTGGGTTTCAATATGGGTGCTGAGTGGAAGATATTTACTGATGATATCCGGCGCAATCCGGGGCAGTACAATAATACTGAATGTCCAGATCGCAAGCAGCCCCAGCAGGGCATCACGGCCATTGGCGACCAGGGCGGAAACCAGTACCACACCGACCACCCACAACAATAGCCACAGCAGATAGGCACCAGTCAGCATACTGACCAGTCCGACAGAAAGCTGTTGACTGATACCGATCCAGATCAGGGCAATGGCAGCAGGTAAAAAACTAAGTATTGCAACACCGGACAACGCAATCAGCTTGCCTGCAATAAAGGTACGGGCACTGATGCCCTGACTGAACAGCAGACGTAATGTACCACTCTGCCGTTCACGGGAAATGGTGGCATGCCCGACAAAGATCAGCAATAACGGCACAAGCACCTGTAAAATAAAGGCAGGTGTCAGCTGTCCAAAACGCACCAGCAGGGATGACTGTCTGACATCGCTGAAATTGGCGCTGTTCTGACGGTGTGCTTCCAGATACAGCGTATGTCCGGTATAGGTATCCACCCCGGCATCAAAAGCAGCCAATGGGTCCAGCGGCCGGAACAGGAAATGACCGAAATGGGCAACCCGGTGTGGATGCCGGTCAGGCTGTGCTTCAAATTCATGATTGGCCTGCGACTGATAATGCAGCCGCTGCTGATTGACGGACCGCTGATATTCATAGGAGGTAAAAACGGAGATGAGGGTCAGTGAGATCAACAGGAAAATGGAAATCAGGGCGACTTTACTGCGTAGAATAAAACGCCATTCATCCCTGGCCACAGCCCCCATGCTGGCGAACTGGCTCATGAAACAGCCCATCCCACATAGCGCTGATGCAGGCTACTGACATCAAAACGCTGTGCTCCGTCATGCGCTGCGACTTCTTCTGCAAGTTGTCCGCCGGCAATAAAACCAATACGGTCAGCAATTTCTGCTGCCCCCAGTAAATCATGCGTCACCATTAAAATGGCGACGCCCTGATTGCGTAATATTTCCAGTAGCTGGTTGAATTCCCCTGTGGCTTTCGGGTCAAGACCGGAGGTGGGCTCATCCAGTAACAACACGGGTACCTTACGGGTAAACGCCAGGGCAATGGCAACCTTTTGTCGCATGCCCTTGGAAAAATCACTGACCCGCTGATGAATGGCTGTTTCCTGTAAACCTGCAGACAGCAGTGACCGGCTGATTTCTTCCGGGGCAGCAGTCTGTCCTGCCAGTTCAAGTAAATAGGCAATATTTTCCTGTGCGGTCAGATGCTCATAGAGTGCAACACTTTCAGGAATGTAGGCAATTTGCTGTAAGGCGGCTTTTCTGGAGGTGGTGACATCAATCTGATTCACAAAAACCTGCCCGGAAATGGGGGTCAGAAATCCCAGGAAAAGGCTGAGCGTTGTGGTCTTTCCTGCACCATTTGCCCCCAGTAAGGCATAAATTTCTCCTGCATGAATGCTCAGATTCAGCTCATGCAGGATGACTTTATTTTTATAGCCTGCTGTGACATTAACGGCATTGAGCAAAGGTATCTGCGGGTTTGCAGGGGCTGGATTTTCTGACATGTTTCCTCCGTATATCACAGCAAATCGTTGTATTGACCATTGGTTGATTTAATTAGGAAATCTAATAAATTTTTGATTGTGTACTATTTATGTTGTAGCATATATCGACTTAAGTAATGAAATGATATAACGTATCAATATGTAACATTTATCTAAAATACACTTTAAGTGCGGTGTAAATACCGTGAAATGCAGCTGGTTTTTTATTTCCTGTTTTTGACCAGTTATTTTTAGATTTCATCCGCTGTTTAAAAAATAGTGAAGTAATAAAGTTCCGGGGTAAAAATGATGTTGTGGCATGTAAAAAGGCATAAAATATTTAAACTTACAGCACTGGCAGGTATGCTGCCGGTATTGGGTGGGGCGCCGGTATTTGCAGCGGATGAATCAGCTGTTCAGGAGTCAGCCAGTCGTGAATTACCGACCATTATAGTGCAGGCTACGCCCCTGAATTCGACCCGGGTGGTCAATGCAGGAGGGTTCGGTGCAAAGGATCCGATGGAAATCCCCATCGCTATTCAGAGCTATAATGCTGAAGATATTCGTGATCAGGCCGCCAGAACCGTGCAGGATATCTTAAATAAGGATGCCTCCATTTCGGGGGCTTCCTATGGCGGAGCTTTTGACAATTTCCGCTTGCGTGGCTTTATCATGGACAATTTTAATACCATCCGCAGGGACGGTTTAACGCTTGCCGCCCACCATGATGTCGGTCTGGAAAATATTGAACGGGTTGATGTACTCAAGGGACCTTCTGGATTTTTGTATGGAATTAACTCACCTGGTGGAACGGTCAACTATATTTTAAAGCGGCCGACCCTGGATCCGTTTACCAGTGTTACGGTGCAGGGATCCTCCCGTCAACAGGGCTATATTGCAGTCGACAGCAGTAACTCAACCAAAGATGAACGTTTTGGTTATCGTCTGAATGCCGCTTATGAGAAAAAGGGCGATTTTGACCATGCCGGGGATCTGGAACGGAAAATGATTGGCCTGGCCACTGATTTTCGTTTAACGGATCAGACTTTATTGCAACTGAATGCTGACTGGTCGGAAAAGTCGGTGATCAGTGACCCATTGCTGCGTGCCGATCAGAGCGGCAGGGCAGATCCACTTGATCCTGCAAGTTATATACGTCCACCTAAGGTTGACCGCCGTGATTTACTCAGCCCTTCCTGGTATCGGCATAAAACCGAAGGTCTGAATGCCGATGCCAGATTACAGATCGATCTCAATGATGACTGGCAATCTGTCACCCAGGCCAACTATTCCCGGGCGGAACGTCATGGTGGTTATAACGATTTATATAATATTCAGCCGAATGGGGATATTGGTTCGGCTGGTTATTATCAGTCCCGTGGAGAAGTGTTTACAGCTTATACCTTACAGTCCTATCTGGCCGGTAAGCTGAATACCGGCGTAGTCAAACATGATGTGTTCCTTGGCGCAGCCTTTAAAAGACAGGGTGATCGCAGTCCATATTGGGATGATAAAGCCAGTACATCTGCGAGTGATGTTGGCCTGTATTCAGTGGGTAATATCCTGAATCCGGTACAGCCGCCACGTTATGATTTTGGTGCTAAGCAAGCTATTCGGTATAATGGTCATATGACGGAAAGCTCGGTTTTTGCCAGTGATCTGATGACATTCAATGATTATATCCAATTATTGCTGGGTGGTCGTTATGTCTGGTATAAGGCACGTGACTTGGATGTGGATTACCCGCCGCACGATCAGAATAATTTTATTCCTTCAGCCAGTCTGATGTTCAGGCCGACTGAAAATGTCATGACTTATGTGAGTTATACTAAAGGGATTGAGCGTGGTATGAATGCACCATCTAGTACTCTCAATGCCGATCAGCCAACGGGTCTGCTTAAGTCTGAACAATATGAAGTAGGTTTAAAGGCAAATTTAACGCCGAAACTGAATCTGGGTATTGCAGCATTCAATATCACGCGTGATGCGCTTTATACCAATCTGGATAACTACTATGTCAAAACGGGTGAGTTCCGGCATAGAGGAATTGAGGCTGAACTGAAGGGAAGGCCGACAGAATATTTGCAGGTACTGGCCAATGTCGCTTATCTGGATACAGAGTTAAGAAAAGTCCAGGATCAGGATACACTGGGTAAACGTAATGAAGGGGTACCAAAATGGAAGAGCTATGTCGGGGCAAGTTATAGCATTCCACAGTTACCTGAGTTGTCTGTAGATGGTTCGGTCAGTTATGTGTCCAACCGGGCAGTCGATGCACAGAACAGTGGTTTTATTCCGAGCTATACTTTGGTGGATGCTGGCCTGAAATACAACACCTATATTCAGAAAACGCCGGTCACTTTCAGAGTACTGGGTAAAAACCTGTTGAATAAATACTATTACTCAAGTGTTTATGAAGGTGGCCTGGCTGTTGGTCAGTCACGGGAAGTGGTGTTTTCTGCACAGTTCCAGTTTTAGGCGAATGCTTCATGCATCGTTTAACCGCACATCAGCATCCGCTGGTCAGGCAACTGCTGCAACAGCATGAGCACACCCTGCTGACGCTGATCAAAGGGCTGGGTTCTCCCCTGCATGTGGTGTTGCCGCAGCTGTTTGCTGAAAATATCAGTCATTTTCAGCAGGTATTAACCGAAGCGGATATACAGCACAGTATTTTATTTGCCAAAAAATCCAATAAGGCAAATTGTTTTGTGCAAAGCTGTCTGGAACATCAGATTGGTATTGACGTCGCCAGTTGCGGTGAGCTGAACAAGGCGCTTGCACTGGGTATGACCGGGACGCAGGTTGGTGTGTCAGGACCGGATAAGGACGCAGCGCTGTTACAGGCTGCCATGCAGCATGGCTGTCTCATTGCTGTGGATTCACTGGGGGAGTTGCAACAGCTGCAACAACAGGCCTGTCATTATCGGAAACAGTGCCGTATCCTTTTGCGCTGTCAGTCAGCGGATCAGCCGCACAGTCGGTTTGGTCTGACTGCGGAAATGCTGGTACAGGCACTGCACTATTGCGCTGATTTCATGAACGATCTTCATTTGCAGGGCTTCAGTTTTCATTTGTCCGGTTATGACCCTGTCGCCCGGGCAAACATGGCCAGTCAGCTGATCGATTTATCTGTACAGGCCCGGCAGATGGGTCTGACGGACTGCTGCTGTGTCAACATTGGTGGTGGTTTCAGCGTTGAATATGTCGATGGGCAGGCCTGGCAGCACTTTCAGCAGCATAATCATCCTGCGCATTACCATGCCCTGAAAAATTTTACCGATTTTTATCCATACGCCGGTCAGGCGGGCGGTGCCGATGGACTCAGGCAACTGCTGGAGACGGAAGTCAGCCCTGGTCTGAAATTAAGGCACAAAATCAAACAGCAACAGATTCATCTCATGCTTGAACCCGGTCGGGCATTACTGGACCAGGCGGGTTTGAGTGCATTCAGGGTTCAGGGGTTAAAACCCCTGTCAGCAGATTATGCAGTACTTACTGTGGCAGGAACCAGTTTCAGCCTGTCTGAGCAGTGGTTTAACAGTGAGTATTTGCCGGACCCGGTGATTATTCCACAACGTGCTGCATCCGGTCAGGAGTTCATTGCCTGTGTCGGTGGCGCCAGTTGTCTGGAGGCCGATATGCTGAGCTGGCGCAAAATCCGTTTTCAGCAACCGGTGCAGGTGGGAGATGCCTGCGTGTATCTGAACACCGCCGGCTATCAGATGGATTCCAATGAATCATCATTTCATGAGGCGAGTATTCCATTCAAGGTTGTCATTGAACTACATGACTATGGTCTGGAATGGTATCTGGATGAGCAGGCTGCATATGCCAGGCCTTTGATTCACCCCGATGGTCCACAGTATACAAAACATCAATATCATCAGAAAAGTGAGACATAATATGCGTGGTGATGCAGAACAACACCCGATAAACGATAATGAACTGGTTATTTTGTCGCAGCATGTGCTGGACAGCCTGCAACTGAATCTGCAGGATGTGCTGAAGGTGGTGCAATCTGCATTCACCGGCCTGAGACAGGGCTCAGATAATCCACAGAAAACCATTGTTCAGCCACCGGAACAACAATCAATTTCCTATTCCATGGTCGGGCGTGACAGCATCAGCCAAACGGTTGGCTTTAAGGTGGTGTATGAGTTTGATCCTTACCGTAAATTCAATAACTATAATTTTCTGTCCTTTATTTTCTTGTGTGACGACCAGACCGGGCGACCAATTGCCCTGATGGATGTGGTCAAACTCGGTCCGCTGCGGACAGCAGCAAGTTCGGCATTGTTTGCCAGGGCAGCCTGTCCTGAGGCAAAACGGGCGCTTGTGGTCGGTACCGGCGCGCAGGGACAGATGGCTTTACCCTTATTGGTTGCCGCCATGCCGCAATTACAGACCTTACAGATCTATGGTCACTATGAAGCCGGTATTCAGGCAGCACAGCACAATCTGAAACAGTATTTCCCTGATCGTAATATTGAAGTGGTTCAGTCACTGGAGCAGGCCGCGGGTCAGGCCGATATTATTATTGGTGTGGCCGGTGCTTCAGCCCGGGAGCAGGTGCGTCATCAATGGATGAAACCGGGATCAGTGGCTATTCTGGTGGGTTATGGCATTGATGCAGATGTATTTCAGCAGGCAGATTGCCTGATTACTACGGATATCGAACAAATGAAAGTCACTTGTCATGATTTACTGGCTGCGGATGGTGTCATGCCACCGGTACATGCGGAATTGCCTGATATTCTGACCGGACAGAAACAGGCCAGAAATCATGAACAGGACATTGTGTTTGCCTATAACAGCGGCATGGTGGTGACGGATATTGCACTGGGGCGCTATCTGGCTGATCAGGCTGTCTTACAGTCAGATCTGGGACAGAGAGTACAATTATGGTAAGTCATCACAAGTCATCTTCTTTATCAGTGGCATGGCGGCCCGATGCTCAGGCCATTATCTGGCTGGCGTTGCCGTTGATATTAACCAACTTTGCCCATGTGGCATTGACCACCATCGATATTCTGTTCATGGGTGCGCTGGGAGTGAAGCAAATTGCTGCCGGCGGATTGGCGATTGCCTTGTTTAATCAATTACGGACCACGGGAACAGGTCTGGTGACCAGTGTCAGTAATCTGGTGGCAGAAGCCAATGCCCGTAAGGATCAGGCGGCCATTCAGGCATTACTGGTCAGTGGGTTCTTCTGGGCAACGGTAGCCGGGGTAGTGTTTATTGTGCTGATTGCGCTGCTGGAACAGCCTTTGATCTGGATTGGACAGGATCCTGAGGTGGCTGCCCTGACTGTGCATTTCTTAATGATTATTGCACCTGGCTTTTTACCCTGCCTGTGGTTTCAGACCTTAAGACACTTTACGGTGGGGCTGAAGTATCCCGGCCCCTTGCTGGCGATCACACTGATTTCCATTGGACTGACGCTGGCACTGAACTATGTATTGGTGTTTGGAAAGCTGGGCCTGCCTGCACTGGGGCTGACCGGGATTGCCCTGACCACTGCCATTGTATTTTTCCTGTCATTTTTTATGTTTTTTGCCGTAGTGCTGCTGAACCATAAGTTATCTGCCTATTTTAAGCTGAGTGAATTAAAACTGGATAAGACAGCGATTGCATCGGTATGGAAACTGGGGCTGCCAATTGCTGGAACCTATGCGTCAGAAGCCGGTTTTTTCAGTGTGCTGACTCTGCTGATTGGTACACTGGGCGTGAATGCACTGGCCGCGCAGACCATCATTAACCAGATTGTCTACATCGTCTTTATGATCTCAGCCGGGATTTCCCATTCAGCCTCTATTTTAATCAGTGAGGCATACAGTATTCAGGATTACCGACGGGCCAGACGACTCGGCTATCTGGGGGTGATGATTGGCTGTATCAGCATGCTGGTGATGGCCATTCCATATCTGACCATTCCGGAACATATCATCAGTTTATTTATTTCTGCGGATGCTTCATCACAGCAATCCATGATGAGCCTGATGGTCAGCGGTCTGGCCATTGCTGCATTACTGCAGGTGTTTGATGCCACTCAGAATATCGGCAATGGCATATTGCGTGGTATTGGCGATACGGTCAGTCCATTTAAATTGTCCATTATCGGTTATTGGCTGGTGGGGCTGCCTGCTGCCTGGCTGCTGGGTAAAGTACTGGCTTTCGGGGTGTATGGCATATGGTTCGGTTTAATGGCTGGACTGGCCTTTACGGGTGGTCTGCTGTTGTATTCATTTCATCGGCGTCTGAAAACCCTGTCTGCAGCAAATGGGTCCAGTGTGGTCAATCACTGAAATATTCCGGGAGATCATGATATGTTAAAAGCAGACAATGACCTGACACAGCAGTTGCTCAGACCGGAAATGCTGCATTTGCCGGTCTATGATGCAGGTGCGGATCAGCATATGATTCAGGCGCAGTATCAGCTGACTTCGGTGGCACGGCTGTCCTGTAATGAAAATCCCCTGGGGATTTCACCGAAAGTGGCGGGCTTATTGTCACAGAAAATGGACCTGGTTGGTTGTTATCCGGATCCGGCTTCCCGCGGTTTATGTCAGCAACTGGCAGAACGTTTCAGGGTACAGGCAGATCAGGTGATCATCGGGAACGGCTCTGAGAATATTCTCGAGCTGTTGTGTCTGGCTTTTTTAAACAGAAATGATCGGGTACTTACTCAGTCGCCCTGTTTTGGCCTGCATGAGATTTTCCCATTGATGATGGGCGCTCAGGTCCAGAAAATTACCTATGATTCTGTATTTCAGGTGGACCTGGCTGGCTGGCTGCAGGCACTGCAACAGCCGGTAAAAATGCTGTTGATCAGTAATCCTTCCAATCCAGTCGGTAATATTTTTAATCATGCCCAGCTGGCACAGATCATTGCAGCTGCTGCGCAGGATACGCTGCTTGTCATTGATGAGGCGTATTATGAATATGCCATTCATGACGCGGATTATCCCGATGCGCTGGAATTGCTGAGAGAGCAGAAGCGTCCCTGGATTGTGCTGAGAACATTTTCCAAAGCCTATGGCCTGGCCGGGTTAAGAGTCGGTTATGGCATTGCGTCTGATCATCAGCTTATCAGGGCGCTCCATCAGGTGCGGACGCCCTATAATATTAACTGCCTGGCGCAGGAAGCGGCCCAGCTGGTGCTGGACGATCATGCACATTTGCATCGAAGTGTGCTGCATGCAGAGACTGAACGCCAGTATGTATCGACTGTTTTAAATGAGCATGGTTTTTTTGTTGCGCCGTCATATACCAATTTCCTGTTTCTGAATACTGAAAAAAATGCGGTGGACATTGCGCATCAGCTGAATGCCACGGGTGTCATGGTCAAGGGATGGCGGGAGCGGGGTTATGAGCCGTTTCTGCGGATGTCGGTCGGTCACCGTCATGAGAATGATCGCTTCCTTGAGGGCCTGCTGGCGCTTTGCTGAATAATGCTTTCAGGGCAGTGGAACATGCTGGTGTCCTGGATCATAGAGACTGAGATCATAGTAAGTCAGGCTGAATTTTTCATTGGAATCATGGTAATCCTCCCATAAATAACTGAAGTTAAAAATAGGGGTTAAGCAGCCATTAGAGGTAGCTTTCCTTTATTTGCTTAAAGATTTGTTTGAATGAGAGAGATGGATCTTATCTTTTCGCGTGTATTTATTTTTCAGAACATCAGGAGAAATCAATTCATTAATATCCTAGTGAATTTTGAGTCTGTGGCATTCAGGCATTATTTAGACTTTGTGAAGCAATATAGCGCAATATTTGCAACGCCTGCCATGTGCCTGCTTTTTTAATATTTTTGAGTTTGATATGTGGGGCTGATATTTTACTTTAAGTGGCTGTTTTAATATTAAATAAATCACTCCGAAGATGCCGCTGCATGTCGTTACCCTTGAACCCTTAAAGTTCAAGGTGGACGCGACGCATACTTCCCGGGTTTCCTGCTCAGGGCAGGCATACGCTCTAAATATGCAGAACACAATCCAAAAGTGTTGATATCGGCTCAGGGGAATCGGACCCGCTGGCAAACATCCCAGAGAGGTGTTCAGTATAACCTGTCTGATACGGGCTGGTAAATCACTAATTCTGTGAATTTGCCCTGCATCCGGGCAGGGCAATGAATCATTTGCACAGAAAAAAGGCGGTTTATATTACTTTTTCAACATCTTCCATGATGTTGCTGAGCAAGCGTTCACAATGCGCATATTCCTGTAATGATTTGTTCAGGGTCAGCACTTCCTGCATCAGTTCCAGTGCCACCATGATCATCAGTTTATTGTGCTCTACATTGGGCGCTTTACGGCGGAATTCCTGAAATTTCTCATTGAGCAGCAGACCTGCACGTTCCAGCTCGGCTTTTTTGTCTTCGGTGGTGGCCAGTCGGAAAACCTGTTCAATTAAACGTAGCTCAACCGTGACGTTCTCACTCATGATGATGTTTCCTCACTGCTGTCAGATGTTTCAGATGGATGAGCAAGCTGCTGAATCTCCTGGGCATGCTGGTCCTGTTCGGTACCTAAAATGGCAAGGCGCTGGATAATCGCTTCAACTTTTGCGCGGGCGTGATCATTTTTCTGGATCAACCGTTCACGTTCAGACTGTAAGTCCTGAATTTCCTGCTGCGCATGCCGCTGTTCATTCAGCATTTTTTCTTTTACCACACGCAACTCATTACGCTCAGTCAGAATTTCCTGAAAGCGGTTTTTTAAATCGGTACAGCTTTTTTCCAGTCGGCCGTAACGCTCAGCAAGTGCGGTTGCATCGCCATTTAAGTGCTGAAACTGGTTCTGTAACTGGGAAAGCTGTTCAGTCAGGCTTTCAATTTCATCCTGTTTCTGCGTGATTATGCCGTTCTTTTGCATAATCTGAGCATGTAACTGTTCTTCACTGCTGACTTTGTCGGTTAACAGCGAGGCATGCTCTTTCTCTGTTTTTTCAAGGCGTGTTTTTAAGACACCGATATGCGTCTGTAGACGCTGTAATTGTTCTAACATAACGTAGTCGCACAGATCTGCAATCAAAGGTAATATATACAGAAGTATAGAGATTGGATAAGCGAATGCAAGATGATATTTCAGGTTGGGCAGAATGGGAACGTAATTTCAGGGGTATTGAAGAAATTTCAAGCCCCAGTGAGTTACATGGCCTGTTGACGGGTATTGTTTGTGTTACCCAGGCGCCGGGTCGTGATGAATGGTTACAAATCTTATCAACGCTGTATGTCCCGGCAATGAACGATGAAGCGATGGCTCTGCTTGAAGAAGAGGCTGACGATGTATCGCATGCATTGCGTGAAGATGAGCTCGATTATCTGCCGATGCTGCCGGATGACAGCCATCTGTTGTCTGAACGGGTCCAGGCACTGGCAGACTGGTGTGCCGGTGTGGTGCTGGGTTTTGGTCTGGCATCCGGTCATATCCGCAGCGATGAGCAGGAACTGATTGAACATTTGCAGGATGTGGCTGCGGTGGAATTTGATGCATCCGATGATGACGAAGAAGGTGAGATCAGCTATCAGGAACTGTACGAATTTGTTCGCCTGATTCCGGTGTCACTGTCCACCGGTCGTCAGAAAATTCCAGTGGCTGAAAGTTCATTGCTGCAGAATTTTCACAGTAAGTTGCAGCAAAAAACTGAAAATTCAGAAAATGCCGGCAATATTGTTGAAATGTTTACACCACACCGACCGAGCTGAAGTTGATTGTGTAACTGCATTGAACAGCTGCATCAAACGGCTGGTTTTGGTGTGCAAATGTTCTCCACTCGGTGGCATTGCTGCATTTTAACTGAATGTTTTACGCTAAGATGACTTATATTCTTAAGGTCTGAGACACAAGCTGATAAAGAATGAAACTGACTCAAGCAGATTTTCAGGAACGCCGTGACCGCCTGGCAGAGCAAATGGGTCCGCACAGTATTGCAATTATTGCCACCAGTCCGGTTGCAATGCGTAATCACGATGCTGATTATAAATTCCGGGCAGACAGTAGCTTTTTCTATCTGACCGGATTTCCCGAACCTGAGGCTGTTGCCATACTGGAAACAGGAGAAACAGGCAATGACTACAGCTATAGTCTATTCTGTAGGGAGCGTAACCGCGAACTGGAAATCTGGAATGGGTATCGCGCTGGAATTGATGGCGCGCTGAATGATTATGAAGCCGATGAAGCCTATGCTATTGAACAGTTGGATAAGCAAATCATCCAGAAAATAACAGATAAGCAAAGGCTTTATTATCGAATGGGGCAGCGTGCTGATTTTGATGCACGGGTCAGTGGCTGGATCAGACAGGCCGGTGAGCAGCGCCAGGGCAATGGTGCACCTGCTGAAATGGTGCAGCTTGACCGGATACTCGATGACATGCGGCTTTATAAATCTGCCCGGGAAATTGAGCTGATGCAGCTTGCAGCCGATATCAGCGCTCAGGCACATAGCCGTGCCATGCAGCGTGTCCGACCAGGTATGATGGAATATGCGCTGGAAGCTGAACTGAATTATGTGTTCGGTCAGCAGGGTTGTGTACCGGCGTATAACAGTATTGTCGGTGGCGGTGCCAATGCCTGCATTCTGCATTATGTGGAAAATAATCAGCCCCTGAAAGACGGTGATCTGGTGCTGATTGATGCAGCATGTGAATATGAATGCTATGCATCCGATATTACCCGGACCTTTCCGGTCAATGGTAAATTCAGCCCGGAGCAACAGGCCCTTTATGAGGTTGTACTGGCTGCACAGCTGGCAGCAATTGATGCTGTGCGTGTGGGCAATTCCAGTCGGGAACCACATCAGCTTGCGATACGTATTCTGGTTGAGGGATTGCTCAGGTTGGGTCTCATGCAGGGCGATGTCGACCAGCTGATTGAAAGCGAAGCCTATCGTCAGTTCTACATGCATGGCACCGGACACTGGCTGGGCATGGATGTGCATGATGTCGGCAGCTATAAAATCAATGGTGAATGGCGCAGCTATGCAGAGGGCATGGTGGTGACCGTGGAGCCGGGACTGTATATTGCCCCGGATGACGAAACCGTGGATGTAAAATGGCGTGGTATGGGGATCCGGATTGAAGATGATGTCGTAGTGACTGCAAATGGCCCATTGGTACTGACCAGGAACGTTGTAAAGTCGGTTGCTGATATTGAACGGCTTATGGCGCAGGTGGTCGCTGTATAATTTCGTATTTTTCAACATTATTCAATCGTGCAGAAATAACAGACAGGCTTTACAGGCTTAAACGTCAGAGGAATTATTGTGATGCAGCAGCAAGTGATCATGGTCGGTGGGGGAATGGTTGGACTGAGTCTGTCACTGATGCTGGCAAAAGCCAATATTGCGGTGAAGTTACTTGAAGCTGTGAAATATCCGAATGATGATCAGGTCGGACCTGCCGCTTATCATTCAGGTTTTGACGCCCGCAATACCGCACTTTCACGTCGCAGTGTACAGATTTATCAGCAGCTGGGTTTATGGGATGCCCTGCAACAGCATGCTACGCCCATCCTTGAAGTACATATCACTGAACAGGGTAGTTTTGGTAAGGCCCGACTGATGGCAGCACAGGAAAAAGTCGAGAGTTTTGGGCAGGTGATTGAAAATGCCTGGCTTGGACGGGTTCTGTTGGCTCAGGTCCAGCAGCAGCCTTTGATCGAGCTGATTGATGGCGTCCGCGTGACTTCCCTGAAACAGGATGCAGATCAGGTCTATGTCGAAGCAACCCGGAATGGTGAGCCGATTCCGCCGCTGACCTCCAGATTGCTGATCGCAGCGGATGGCCGTGATTCATTCTGTCGTCAGGCGCTGGGTGTTGGTGTCGACGTGCATGATTATGATCAGGTTGCCATTGTAACCGCAGTCCAGACGTCAAAACCGCATCATCAGGTGGGTTTTGAGCGTTTCAGTCCACGGGGGCCACTGGCGTTGTTGCCATTGCCGGGTGAGTTTCGCCGCTCTGTAGTGTGGCCGGTCAAAAAAGGCACCGAGCATGAATGGCTGGGTGCGGAAAATGATCAGCATTTCCTGGATGCCCTGCAGCAGACTTATGGTGACCGGGCCGGGAAGTTTCTGAAAACCGGACAGCGATTCAGTTTTCCATTGTCTCAGGTGCTGGCAGAGAAACAGGCGGTGGGACGTGTGATTCTGATGGGCAATGCTGCGCACACCATTCACCCGGTTGCGGGTCAGGGTTTTAACCTGTGTCTGCGGGATGCAGACGTGCTGGTGCGTTTTATAACCGGGCAGCTGGTAAAGTCAGATGATATTGGCGAGCCTCAGATGCTGCTGGCTTATGAACAGGCCCGGCTGATTGATCAGCAGCGTGTGATTCGGTTTTGTGATTCGGTGGTGCGTGGTTTCAGCCATCCGAACCCATTACTGAAACTGTTGCGTAATACCGGATTGGTGGCTTTTGATGTGATTCCCGGAATTAAACCGCTGGTCGCCAGTTATGCAATGGGGTTAAAGGCATGAGTGAAATGCGGGATGTGGTGATTGTCGGAGGGGGACTGGTCGGTGGTTTGACTGCATTGCTGCTGGCACAGGGTGGCGTACAGGCCACCGTGCTTGATGCGGCGCCCATTCTGGATCAGAACAGGGTGCTTGCTGTTGCCAACCCAAGGGTACTGGCGCTGAGCCAGGCGAGCATACACCTGCTGAAAACTGTGAATGTGTGGGAGCAGATTGCCCGATTGATGCCTTATACCGGCATGCAGGTCTGGAATAAAAATGGCTATGGCGAAATTAATTTTGGTCATGCCTCTGAACACATACCGTCTGCAGAACAATGGCTGGGGGCAATGGTTGAACCCAGTTTACTGAATCTGGCCGTTCAGCAGGAAATGCTGGCGCAGGTTCATGATTATCGGACTCAGGTTCAGGTGGTCCGGGTTGAACGGGGTGTCGATTGCTGGATCATCCAGCTTGCAGACGGTACTGAGCTGAAAACCCGATTGCTGATTGGCGCGGATGGAGCAAACTCCTTTGTCCGGGAACAGGCGTTTATTGATCTGGATGTACTGGACTATCAGCAGGCCGGTCTGACCTGTGCCATAAAGACAGTACAGCCACACCACCATGTGGCCCGGCAGCTGTTCCTGGATACCGGTCCACTGGCGTTTCTACCGATGGCCAGTCTCAGACCGGAAGAAAATAAACACTGGATTTCCATTGTCTGGACATTGCCGGATGATTATGCCGATGAATATGCCGCGCTGGATGATCAGGCCTTTACCCAGCTGCTGACCCGCGAAAGCCAGCATATGCTGGGTGAAGTACTGGCGGCGACATCACGGGCTAAATTTCCGCTAAAGGCCAGGGCTGCAAAACAATATGTACAGGATGGACTGGCATTGATCGGTGATGCGGCACACGTCATTCATCCATTGGCGGGGCAAGGGGTCAATATTGGCTGTCTGGATGCGGCGGTTCTCTGTGATGTGCTGTTGCATGACCGCAAACGCGGGGTATGGGCACATGAACAGAGCCTGAAACGTTATGAACATTCCCGTAAAAGCCAGAATGAGGCGATGATGCATGCCATGTCTGCCATTGGCTGGGTGGAGCGCAGTGATTTTTTCCCGTGGGTCTGGGCAAGAAATACTGCTTTAAAACTGGTGGAAAATCAGTCTGTGCTCAAGGATGCTTTTATGCAGCAGGCGAATGGTTTAAACGCTTTGCAATCTACACGTTATGCGCTTTAAGTCAGAAAGAGCCAGATTTTGATCATCATTTCAATATTATGATTAATCCGGTTAAAAAAAATACAAATTTTTGTTGTCTGACTCTAGGCGAAAGCAAAAGAGCTTGGTACATTTCTCCTAAAACCTAAAGTGAGTTTCAAGGGTAAGTAAAAGTCGTTCAGGGGAGTTGAAAATGACAGATGCAAAAAACGACTACGATGATGCTGAAGATACTTCTGTAGATGATGATGAAGCAAAAGCCGCCGAAAAGGGCGCGACAGATGCAGATTCAACCGTGTCAGATGCTGATCTGGCTGAAGCTGAAACTTTAACCGTTACAGCCAAGAATAAGCAGCGTCAGGCGCTGGAAGATGAAGTTGCTGAATTTCTTGCACGTGGTGGTAAAATTACCGAAGTGCCGCCGGACGAATCTGCAGATGATCTGTGAAAAAAAGCATCACGCGGGTGATGCTTTTTTTGTGATGGTCGGGAGCAACCGGAAGAGTGACCAGGATACAGGGGCGCAGTAATTCAATGTATGTCAGAAAAGTGCTATGGCTGTGTGATGAGCTCAGTCTTTTCCGGTCAGTTCCAGCGCCCGCTGATAGGCGACTTTTTTCTTGATGCCGGTCAGGTCGGCAGCCAGCTGGGCGGCAGCTTTAACCGAAAGATCCTGTAACAGGCGCAGTAATAACTGATCCAGCTGCTCCTGCCCCGGGTCTTGCTGTTCGGTCGCACCACCAACTACCACGACAATTTCCCCCTTTTGCTGATGGTGGTCCTGTTCAATAAATGCCACCAGGTCTGCAAGAGTCATTTTTTTAATGGTTTCAAAGGTCTTTGTAATTTCACGGGCAAAACCAACCGGTCGGTCCTGGCCGAAAACTTCCGCCATGTCCCTGACGGATTCCAGGATACGGTGCGGTGCTTCATAAAAAATCATGCTGCGGGTTTCATGTTTCAGCTTCTGCAACTGATTGATGCGCTGAGATGATCGGGAGGCCAGAAAGCCTTCAAAACTGAAACGGTCACTGGGCAGTCCCACTGTGCTGAGTGCTGCAATGGCTGCACAGGCCCCGGGAATAGGAATGACCCGAATACCCTGCTCCTGGGCGGCACGGACCAGTTTAAAACCCGGGTCGCTGATCAGTGGCGTGCCGGCATCGCTGATCAGGGCAATATCTTCTCCGTTTTTTAAACGTTCCAGCAGAATATTAATTTTGTTACTTTCATTATGATCATGACACGCCGTCAGAGGTGTGGCTATGTTATAGTATTTTAACAGCTGGGCAGACTGACGGGTGTCTTCTGCCGCAATAACAGCCACAGACTTTAAAATTTCAATAGAACGTAAAGTCATATCATCCAGGTGCCCAATCGGGGTTGCGACAACAAATAATTGAGCACTCATTAAGGTTTCTCCATGATACAGAAGTTGAATAATAACAGCATATTGCTGGGTTTGGGATTATTGGGCATCATGAGCGCTGCTCAGGCAGAGATTCTGATCATTCTACCTGAATCAGGTCCAATGGCACGGGCAGGTATCAGCATTAAACAGGGTATTCTGAGTGCTTATCAGTCTTCCGGGGGCAATATTCCCCTGAAATTCATGAATTCTGACCAGCAAACCATACCGGATATCCTGAAAACCGGGGTGAATAAAAAGACCCGGATGGTCATTGGTCCGCTGGCAAGAAGCAATGTCGAGGCCCTGATCAGACAAAAGCCCGGAGTGCCGGTACTGGCGCTGAATGAAGTTCCCCTGCAGCATAAAAATGTGTGGCAATACAGTCTATCCAAGGACGCAGATGCCTCTGCGCTGATCGGTGTACTGGAAAAAGACTGGATTTCCCGGGTGTCCATTTTAAGGCAGGCCGGGGCAGAGGCAGAATCACTGACTTTTCTGAATGCATTGCATGGTAAATATGCGGATCAGGTTGAAATGGTGGATTCGATTCCTGCAAAACTGGATAAACATCAGGGTTTGCTGATACTGGGAACCAATCAGTGGATGAATCAGATTAAAAAATTACCCAGACAGCAAATCTATACATCTGCCAGCGCTGTTGAAGATCGTAAACCGCTTCCCCGGGGACTTAAGTTCTGTGATGTTCCGGCGCTGTATGAAGCCAGATGGCAGGATGTGATCGGGGCCTATCAGAAAAATCCGGTTTCCATGCCGTATCAGCGCTTACTGGCTTTCGGTGGGGATGCCTGGCATATTGCCGCACAGTTTGTGCTTGAGCCACGAGTGCGGAATCTGAGTTTCAGTGGGCGGACCGGGCAGATTTTTGTGCAGGATCATCGGGTACAGCGGACACCGCAATGTTTTGAAAATACCGGCAAGGGCCTGGTGACTTTATAGACGGACGGTTTTACAGATGGTCAGACCGTCACGGATGGGACAATGGGCCGAGCAGCAGGCAGCGCAGCTGTTGCAACAGGCCGGATTTACGGTGATTGATCAGAACTTTCACAGCCATTACGGGGAGATTGATATTATTGCCTGTGACCATCAGAACAGCGAATTGATTTTTACCGAGGTCAAAGCCCGCTCGGCCACCCGGCATGGCTCTGCCATTGAAACGATCACCGCAGCGAAACAACGTAAAATTATCAGGACCGCCCTGAGCTTTGTGGAGAAAAATCCTGATTTTCATGACTTATATTATCGTTTTGATATTATTTGTTTTGATTTTCATCGGGAATTTGCAAAAAATGTACAGCATGACTTTTCCAAATACCCGTATGATCAGCAATGGATTGAAAATGCGTTTACTCTGGATGCGGAGTTGTTTAATCTGTGAATGGCTGATTGAAGCGCAGTCGTTTAAAAAATATAGAAATATTGAATTCAATGAGGAGTCTTGCTCAGTGTTTAACCGTATTGTATTGACGATGCTTTGTGTGGCAAGTTTATCTGGCTGTGCGAGTTTTATTTCTGGCGGAACAGGCAGTCAGCCTGTTGGTACGGAAAGTGGTGTCAGATCACTGGGTCAGGTATTTATCGACTCCTCCATTCAGCGGACTGCAAAAATCAATCTGTATAAACTGGATGCTCGTTTTAAGCAGTCGCGGATTAATATCAACAGTTTTCACAGTAATGTCCTGCTGACCGGGCAGGTCCCTGATGCGCATCTGAAGCAACTGGCGGAAGATAATGTACGGGCGATGAGTGATGTCAAGGCTGTACATAACTATATTACGGTCGGCAATCAGATCAGTTACTCCACCATCATGCAGGACGCCGCAGTCACTGCCAATACCCGGGGGCTGATTATGAAGGCAACCGTGATTTCAGACAATAAAGTCATGGTGCATACCGAAGATGGCATATTGTATGTCATGGGGCGTCTGAACAATGCTGAAATTGCAGATCTGAACAGCGTGCTGCAAAAAGTGGGTAATGTCACAAAAATTGTGACCCTGATTGATAATACAGAACAGCCGGGGGCAGCCCAGACCTCATCATTTGCATCTCCGGTGGTCTCATCCGGCACTCAGGCTGATGTACAGACACCGGTTGCGATTGACCCGGATGCCACAACTGGATCGGGCAATAGTGTTCAGCAGTAAGTTCAGTCATCTGCAAAACAGGTTGCTGAAAAAATACAGTGAGCTCAGCACGTTTTATCGGGAATTTCAGCTGCACGATCTGGGCAGCCTGGCCATCAATCGGCTGACGCCCAGGCGGGGCTATACCGTGCGTCAGAATATTGCCTATGGTTTAAAGGCCAGACAGCGCCTGGACCTGTATCTTTCCAGTCAGACCGGGACGAAGCCGCTGATTGTCTTTGTACATGGCGGTTCCTGGCAGCATGGTGATAAGCGCGGCTACAGATTTGCAGGTGAAGCCTTTACCCGCTATGGCTATGATGTGGCTGTCATCAATTATCATCTGGCCCCTGAACATAGATTTCCGGGTTATGTGGATGATGTGGCCGCAGCGCTGAATTTTCTTGATCAGCAGCAGGGCAGACTCGGTATTTCCACGGAACGCATTGCCCTGATTGGTCATTCTGCCGGCGCATTCAATATTGCTTCATTGCTTTATCATCCCCGGAAACTTGAGCTGAACGTCAGGCAAAACATCAGGACCATGATTGGTATCGCAGGGCCATATCACTTTGATTATAAAGGTGATCCGCTGGCAGAACATGCATTTGACCCGGATGTGCCGTATCAGCAGGTCATGCCTTGTTATTTTGTTGAAAAAAATCATATTCAGCATTATCTGTTCCTGGCGGAAAAGGACAGGATTGTAAAGGACAGTAATGCACTGGATCTGCAACAGAAACTGGTGGAACTGGATAATCATTGTGAAATCAGGGTGATTCCCGGAACAGGACATGTTTCCATTATGGGCAGCCTATCCAGTCTGTTCAGCCGTTTTTTCAGTACCCGGTCGGCCATGATCGAAATTCTGGACCGGACTTTAAAAGTTCATTGAATTCATCTGAGTCCGGAAAGCCGGACGCTTTATTCAGATATTGCCCGATTGTGAATGACATGCTGAATCATGGCATGTGCAATACTGCCACTGAAAGGGATCTCAGGTAACTGATCAAATTTAAAAAATTGCGCATCGCTGATTTCCTGTTCCTGAAGAACCAGATCACCGGATTCATATTCGGCCCGGAAGGCAATCATTAAATTGCTGGGAAAGGGCCAGGGCTGACTGGCCAGATACTGAATGTTTTTAATGTTTAAACCGACCTCTTCCAGCGTTTCGCGCTGAACGGCTTCTTCCAGGGTTTCACCGACTTCAACAAATCCGGCAATTAACCCGTAAATATTACTGCTGTTACTGGCATTTTTTGCGAGCAGGATTTCATCCTCTCCCCGGGTGATTACGGTAATGACGCAGGGCTGGACCCGGGGATACTGATGATAGTTGCATGCCGGGCAGACCATGGCATATTCAGTTGGGTGGACTTCGGTTGCATGTCCACAGTGACTGCAGAATCCATGATTCCTGCGCCACTCGAGCAGCTGTAAGGCGCGACTCGCTTTTTCAAACTGTGGCTTACTCCACTGGGAAATCAGCTGCCGGATTGGAACCAGCTGATAACCTTCGGGAATGGCTTCCTGCACATGCAGGTCCCGGGCAATTACTTGTTCGTCACAGCTAAAACTGAGATCGTCGGCCAATTGTTCAACCCTGGGCAACTCAAGATTGTCATCCACCATCAGTTGATGGTTGTGAAAAATATAGGCAAGTGATAATTCTGACATCAGGCGACTGGCTGCAATTGCTGGCTACCTGATAATGCTATATGAAACATGGACTGCAGCACAGGTTGTTTGTTTTGCAAATTGTTAATCATCATGTCTGCACTGGCCAGTACGTCCAGCATGATATTGATCTGTGCTGTATCCGGGTTTAATTGCCGCTGAAGTAAATGCTGTAAAAATTCAGCACTCAGGATAAATGCCTGCTGGGCATCCTTCTGTCCAAGGAATAGCATGGCACCGCTGATTTCTTTCAGTTGCAGCGGAATGGTCTCAAGACTGGTGGTTTCATCATGCTGAATGAACTGGATCAGGGCCTGGCTGCTCAGTTCAATCAGGGCACTGGATTCATTCAGTAATACCTGATGGGCTTCGTCCAGCCGGTCAAGTGAGATGTTGATATTATTGACAGGAATCTGTAATCGACTGGAGGTGTGGTGTCTCTCCAGAATACCAATGGAATTCATGGCCGAAAGAATACTGTTCATCAGTTGCTGAGCATAGTTTTCATTGCGCAGCATATTCTGCTGGGAAAGCAGTTCTGACTGCTGTTTTAACTCCTGGCAGGCTTCATTCAGATTCAGGACTTTAAATACATTGGCCAGGCCGGCAAGTTTGTTTTTCAGTTCCAGGCTCTTTTCTTCGGACATATTCTGATAGTTATATTCAATGTCATTTCTGATCTGGGTCATTTCTTCGGTAATCAGTTGACTGATACTGTGGATGGTATGGTAGTCGGGACCATATAAATGACGGCTGAGGACCTGTAGCTGAGTATCTGTCAGCTGCTCATCGGAAATGTTCAGCTGGTGGCGGATGTGCCCGGCGGTCTCATCTTCCTGGCTGATGCATAAACTGAGTATATTGGCCAGCGTTGTCGGGGAGGCCTGAAACCGTTCCGGTGCCTCTAAAAACCGCGCCATATTACTTTCAATGTCAATCAGACTTCTTAAGCGAGCTTCATTCAGAATGAGCTGATCAATATGACTGAATGCCACATGAACCAGATTCCAGTACTGGGCAGAGGCGGTGTGGAGGGACAGACTGGCAAGATAAGCACCGGTCAGTCGGATACCCTGCAGATCAAGTTCGGTTTCACGTTGTCCGAGTAGTTTACGCAGGCTTAATTTATAGAGTTTATGCACATAAATAGACTTTTCCTGCTCAGCAGGCCGGGGCAGTTCAAAGGTTGGCTGATTATGGTCCAGATTATGGTCCAGTAAGGGGAGAATAGCTTGTCCTTCTGGTGTCAGTGCCTTACCCAGATGAATTTCAAGACGGTTCAGGGTATCCAGTAAAAACTGGGGAACCCTGACTTCACGTAGACAGCTGAATTCAATATAGCGTTTCAGCATGGTGGTCCCCTCACTTAAGGTGATCACGTCTGATGTTTTGATCTGTTGGGGTTGCTGCATGATTTTACGCATCAATATCGCACAATATTCAGTAATCCGTGCAAGGTGTGGCATATCAATCAGGATCAGCACATGTGCGCATTGTTCCAGCTGTGTCAGAGCATCATCAATATCAAAAGGCAGGCGCTGGTCTTCAACCAGACTGCTGACCGCAGACTCGACCAGCTGAACGGAATTGTCGACTTCTTTTTTTATGATTAATAAGGCCGTCGGGTCAAAATGAATTGAACTCTGGTAAGACATGATCTGCACCTTTCCTGGGTATCTGGATGTTTTTTGCCCCAGCCTCGGTATGAGGCTAATTTTTCTATGTTTTAATACCATCTCAGTATAAAAAATTTACAGGAAAAGTACATATTTAAATATGATTTTATTTCGCAAACAGACAGGCTTCACCATTTTTTTCCTGAAATTGTCTGATCCAGTCCTCATGGGCCTGTAATTCTTCATCTGAAGGTGGAATTACAGGCAGTTCAATGTCAATGCTGTTTTGCAGGTTTTGTGCATGCTGTTGCTCAGAAAGCAGGGGCTGGGTGTCAATATCCAGTGAAACCTGCCCGCCGGTCATAGCTAAATAGACGTCAGATAAAATTTCCGCATCGAGTAAGGCACCGTGGAAAGTACGATCACGCTGTACAATTTCATAACGTCTGACCAATGCATCCAGTGAGTTTTTCTGCCCGGGATGCTTGCTTTTTGCCATGGCCAGCGTATCAGTCACCGTGCAGACTTCAGACAGGGCCGGCAGGCCGCTCTGTTTAAACTCCATGTCCAGAAAGTTCATATCAAAGCTTGCATTATGGGCAATAATTTCACTGCCTTTCAGCCAGTCAAATAAAGTCTGGGCAATTTCATGGTATTTCGGCTTGTCTTTCAGAAAATCATCGCTGATGCCGTGCACTTCAACAGAGTCGCCGACTGGTTTTTCCGGGTTGATGTAGATATGAATGGAGCCGCCGGTCAGTTTGCGGTTAATCATTTCAATGGCACCGACTTCAATAATCCGGTCGCCGTCCTGATAATAAAACCCTGTGGTTTCCGTATCCAGAATCAGTTGCCGTGGGCCCTGGAGTTTCAGATTTGCAGGGCTGATGACAATCTGCGGGTGGATCTGGACAGCAGCCGCTGCTGCTGAACTGGACTCTGAACCTGGTGTTGAGTCAGGCGTTGCATCTGACTTTGAATTGGGACTGGAAGCCGGATTAGCAATTGAAACGACTTGAGCCTCCATATGTACAGGGGGCTGTGTTTTAGCCGCCGGGTCCTGAGGTCCTGCATCATCAGTGGTTTCAGTATCCGGTTCAGGGAGCTCTGCATTCATCAGATCCAGACCGAAAGGATCACTCAGTAGCCAGTCATCCTCTTTTTTTTTATCGGTGGGGACTGCGGTGAGTTCTGTTGTCGTGAGCGGTTTTTGCGTGGTCACAGGAGCATTTTTCCCCTGTTCCAGCAGTTGTGTTACCCCCAGGTTCGCTAACTGATCTGCCATTTCATTGCCTTCATGACCGGCATGGCCCTTAATCCAGTGCCATTCAATCTCACGATTCTGGCAGATGGCATCCAGTTTTTTCCATAAATCGGTATTTTTTACATCTTTCCAGTTTTTCTTTTTCCAGCCGCTGATCCACTCGGTAATCCCCCGTTTGACATAGCTTGAATCTGTCCAGATGATCAGTGCCGCATCGACCGGACAAAAGGCAATGCCCTCAATTGCTGCAGTCAGTTCCATGCGGTTATTGGTGGTTTCCGGCTCGCCTCCGTACAATTTGTGCATTTCTGTTTCAGTGATGATATATGCGCCCCATCCGCCAGGACCAGGATTACCTTTGCATGCACCATCAACATAAAGCGTGATTGTCTGAGCCATGATCTGAACCATTGAATTGAATTAAGAGTTGAACAAGCGGGTTGAAGAATTTATTGTATACGCAAATCGGCAACTTTTAGTGCCTGATCTTCATCATTTTAATTTTTTGTAACATTTATATGCAAATAGCATCCAGTTTTTGGCTTGTGTCAGCGCTGAGCTCCACTAAAATGGCATGCATATAAAGTAATTTACAATGCGTTGTCCGGAACCCAGTATGTATAAAACAACCACCGCAGTGTGGCAGCCATCTGCAGCAATTCTTTTCAAATTTTCCATACTGACGTCAGCGCTGGCAGCATTTGGTCTGATGACAGGCTGTTCATCCTCTCAGAGCGCAAGTAAACCCCACAGCTCCAAACAGCTGGGGATGCTGGATGCCAATAGTCTGGACTCACTGGAGGATTTGCTTTCGGCGACTGATATGCGTGCCGTGGAAGGGGATCGCTTACTGATTTTGAAACATGGTGATGTGTGGAAGCGCATGGCGGTCGGTTTTAAAATGGATGAGGATCACTGGGATCCGCGGATTGAGGCACAGCGCAGCTGGTTTGTATCGCGTCAGCCGTATATTGACCGTTTAAGTGCCCGTGCCAGTCGTTATCTGTACCATACCGTTAAGGAAGCTGAACGTCGTGGCTTACCGACAGAGCTGGCATTGTTACCCATCATTGAAAGTTCCTATGACCCTGCGGCAACCAGCAGTGCATCAGCAGCAGGGATGTGGCAGTTTATTCCAAGTACCGGGCGCATTTATGGTTTAAGGCAGAGCGGTTTATATGATGGCCGTCGTGATGTGGTCGAATCCACTCGTGCCGCCTATGAGTTTCTGGGCAGTCTGTACAATCAGTTTGGTTCCTGGGAGCTGGCACTGGCGGCCTATAATGCCGGTCCGGGACGGATTCAGCAGGCGATTAACCGTAATCAGGCGGCAGGTTTGCCAACGGATTACTGGTCATTAAAATTGCCGCAGGAAACCATGAACTATGTTCCGCGGTTTATTGCCGTGGCGCAGATTATTAAAAAACCGCAACAATACGGCATCAGTCTGCCGCCAATTGCCAACCGTCCGCACTTCAGGGAAGTTTCGGTCCCGGCAGGTGTGCAGTTTAATCAGATTGCTTCGCTGACAGGCCTGAGTCGTGCAGAGTTGTATGCACTGAACCCGGGTTATCGGGGTGAGATTGTCGACCCGGCCAGTCCAATGCGGATTCTGATTCCGGCTGATCTTAAACCGACGATTGATGCTAAATTAAAGGCACTGAAACCGGCGTCAGGTGGATTCTGGGCTTCGTCAACGACACCTGCAACCCCTCAGCAGCCGGCTGTATCAACCACTGTGACGAAAGTTACTCCGACCAGGACCCCTCCGCCGACTTTAACTGCGGGTAATACGACAGTCTCCCGTACGCCTGCAGCCAGTACATTTGCGCATCGGACAACTCCTAAAGGATCTGATGCCCTGGCGGCGTTTGCGGCAAATGCTGATATTCCAAGTGCGCCACGGATTCCGGTTGCCGTGACGCAGGCCGCTGGTGTTAAAAAACCTGTTGCTGTGGAACCCCCTATTTCAAGCCGCGAGCGTGAACAGATTCTGGCAGCGGTCAAGGCAGAAGGTGAGCAGGAAACGGTCAGACAGGTGCTTGAGCCTCAGGCGACCCAGGCAGAAAAAGATGAAGTGATCAAGGAGATTCAGGCGATTGCGCCACAGGGGACGGAAATTGTTGATCCTTATGATGGCAAGATTAAACTGACGGCAATCCAGACCAGTCGTTCCGTTGCTGATCAGCAGGGGCAGGATGTCAGTCTGGGCTTTGCTTATCCGAAAGGGATGGTGGATAGCACATCGGCCACATCAGAAGAAGCCAGGCTGAATCAAGGCAAAACACTGACCAAAACGGAAAATGAAGTGGTGGTGGCCCCGCCTAAGGGTAAACGCAGTACCTATACTGTGTTACCCGGTGATACGCTTGCCATCATTGCCATGAAAAATGGTGTGAACTGGCGGGATATTGCAAAGTGGAATCAGGTGGATCCGAAAGGGACTCTGTTTGTCGGGGCAACTTTATACTTATATGATGCCAGGCCGAAGGCCACTGACAGCGCTGCAGCCAAAGAGGAAAAACCGGTTTCATATACGGTCCGGTCCGGTGACAGCCTGACCAGTGTGGCGGCACAGTCCGGACTGTCTGTTGCACAGCTTGCTGCGTATAACAATCTGTCAGTAACCAGTAATTTACTTGCAGGTCAGAAGCTTGCGCTGACAGACACGGATTCCGGGAGCAAAAGCAATAGTCTGAATGCCCGGGAACAAAAGCAACGTACGGCAAGTGACAGTAAAGTCAAAACCCGGGTGTATGCCGTTAAACGGGGTGAATATCTGAAACTGATAGCAGATCGTTATGCTTTATCCAACCAGGAGTTGGCTGCACTGACCCCGGGGATTTCTGCAGGAAGTAATCTGCAGGTGGGACAAAAAATTAATGTGCCATTACAGGATGTCAATGTCACTGAAACAGATCTCCAGAAAGGCAGTAAAGCTGAAGATGCCAAAGCCGCAGTGACGGCCAAAACTGAAAATTACAGAGTCCAGCGTGGGGATACTTTATCCAGTGTGGCAGCACGTTCAAAAATCAGCGTGTCTGAACTGGCAGCATTAAATAAGTTGTCCGCATCCAGAAATCTGGTGAGTGGGCAGACCATTAAAATTCCAGCGGGCAGTACAGTACCGGACAGTTATACGGTACAGTCCGGTGACAGTCTGATCGGGATTGCCGGGAAATACAATTTACCGCTCAGTCAACTGGCAAATCTGAATGGATTATCGCCATCGGCAGGGCTGTTTGTCGGGCAGAAACTGAAGCTGACAGGAGAGGCTGAGCTGTCTGCGAAATCCAGCGCCACCACAGGTCAGCAATTAGATGTACACGTGGTAAAATCCGGTGAAACGGTTGCAGGCATTGCCAGAAAATATCGCTTACAGCAAAGCTATCTGCGTGACTTAAATGGACTGTCACGCAATGCAACAGTTCGGGCGGGGCAACGTCTGAAAATTGAAGGTGATGTGGTTGCTGCCGACACGGAACAGAGCAAAGCTGCGGCTACGGCAAAAGCTGCTGCGGTTTCCACAAAAAATACCGAAAAATATGTGGTGAAATCCGGTGAATCGCTGAATCTACTGGCCAGTCGTGCCGGTATGACGGTTCAGGAACTTGCTACACTGAACAATATCAGCGCACGTACCGGGCTGAAGCGTGGTCAGAGTATTATCATGCCGAAAACCGTGACCGAATATAAAGTCAAAAGTGGCGACTCCCTGATTCGCCTGGCGAGTAAATTTGGCCTGAACAGCAATGAGCTGGCTGAAATGAACGAGCTGAAGCCAGGAACCCAGTTACGGATTGGTGATGTGATCAAAGTGCCGAATCTATAAGCACCGATCATTATAGACTTGCTCAGGGACGAGGTAGGCATGCAGCGGGAATTTTCCAGTATTAAAATCGTGTTGCTGGTTGTTGCCATGGGGCTGCTGAGTCCGGCCGTGCAAGCTGCCCTGCAGACCACACCCTATATTGCCATTCATGCCACACCCGACTATGCCCGGCTGAAAGTGATGCCCTATGCAAATCCGAATGCACCAAAAGGCGGTTTGTTCAGCCGTGCCGGCAATGGCACCTTTGATAATCTGAACAGTCTGAATGGTAAGGGCAGTGCCACCGAAGGAGTGAATTATCTGTTTGACAGTCTGATGGACAGTTCACTGGATGAACCAACCGTCATGTATCCCTTACTGGCCGAGAAAGTCACTTTTGATCCGGCTCACAGCAATTTCATTATTTATCATATTAATCCCAGCGCCCGTTTCAGCGATGGCAGTGCTGTCACGGCAGATGACGTTAAATTTACCTTTGATACTTTTCAGCACAAAGCCAGCCTGGGTTTGCAGATGTATATTTCGGATCTGGACAGGACGGAAGTTTTATCCAGATATCAGGTCAAGGCGATTTTTAAGTCAGATAACAATTCTGAAATGCCGCTGATTTTGTCCACTTTACCCATTTACTCCCGGGCTGACTGGAAAAACAGGGACTTTAGCCGGGTCAGTCTGCGGCCGATTCTGGGGTCAGGTCCCTATCTGATTGACCGTATTGATGCTGGTCGCAGTATCAGCTATAAGCGTAATCCGAATTACTGGGGACGTGACTTAGCGGTTAATCGCGGACGCTATAATTTTGATCAGCTGAAATATGTGTATTATCGCAACCTGGAAACAGCATTTGAAGGCTTTAAATCGGGTCAATACACCGTATATGACGAGAAAATAGCACGGAACTGGATGACGGAATATGATTTCCCCGCTGCCCGGGCAGGTCTGGTGAAACAATATCGTTTTAAACTGGCCACACCGGCCGCCACTCAGAGTTTTGTGTTCAATACCCGTCGTCAGCCTTTCAATGACATCCGTTTTCGTCAGGCGTTGTCATATGCCTATGATTTTGACTGGATGAATAAAGCCATGTTTTATGGGCAATATCAACGCTTACAGAGCTATTTTCAGAACAGTGAACTGGCCGCCACAGGTCAACCGACGCCCGCTGAGCTGAAAATTCTGCAACCGTATTTAAGTCGTCTGAATCCGGTTCAGCGTCAGGGGGTATTGTCGGAATGGAAATATCCGGCTACAGATGGCAGTGGTTTTAACAGAAATGGTTTGCTGGCCGCCCGCAAAATTTTACTGGATGCCGGCTATCGTTATAAAAATGGTGTGTTGCTGGATCATCAGGGGCAGCCGATCCGCATTGAATTTTTGATTCATCAGGATGGTTTACAGCGTGTGCTGATGTCATTTGTACGTCAGGTCAAAAAGCTGGGCATCAGTGTGAATATCCGTCAGGTGGATGAGCCTCAGTATATTGAACGGATGCGCCGTGTGGATTTTGATATGACCACGAATGTTATGCCGCAGTCACTGACACCTGGCAATGAACAGGCACAGATGTGGGGCAGTAAGGCCGCAGATGAAGTCGGCAATTACAATTATGCCGGTATTAAAAACCCTGTGATTGACGAGGTGATTCAGCAGTTGATCCGGGCACCGGATCGGGAACAGCTGGTGATTCGGACCCGGGTGCTGGATCGTCTGCTACGAGCCGGTCATTATCATATTCTGACCTATGCCAGGGAAAATGAGTGGATGGCGTACTGGAATATGTATAAACAGCCTGAAACGCTGCCAAAACTTTCTTCCGGTGTTGAATACTGGTGGGTGGATCCGCAGCAAGCTCAGAAAGTCAGCAGTTATCTGCGCAGACACTGAATATCTGAAATCACAGGGAGCGTCATTGCCATGGGCACATATATACTGAAAAGACTGCTGCTGATGATTCCGACCTTATTTTTTATTCTGCTCATCAACTTCGTCGTGGTTCAGGTTGCACCGGGTGGCCCGGTGGAGCAGGCCATTCAGCAGGCTGAAAATTTTCAGGGGAGTAAAGACAGGAGCGGTGCGGAAACAGTGACCCCGGACAGCCATTATCGGGGTGCCCGTGGGCTGAGTGCGGAGATGGTGGACAAAATCAGGGCGCAATATGGCTTCGATCGACCGGCATATGAACGTTTCTGGTTGATGCTGAAAGGATATTTAAGCTTTGATTTCGGCACCAGTTTTTTTAAGGATAAACCGGTGACCCAGTTGTTGTGGGAAAAAATGCCGGTCACGGTTTCACTGGGTTTATGGAGTACGTTGCTGATTTATCTGGTGTCCATTCCACTGGGCATCAGAAAAGCCCGGCAGCATGGCATGCTGTTTGATCGGTCCACGTCGTTATTACTGGCGGTCGGTTATGCTGTACCGACATTTGTTTTTGGTGTTTTACTGATTGTCTTTTTTGCCGGGGGCTCATATTTCCAGTGGTTCCCACTACAGGGACTGGTGTCAGATGGTTTCCATGACCTCAGCCTGATGGGGAAGATCAGGGATTATGCCTGGCACATGGCGCTGCCGCTGGTGACCATGCTGCTGGGGGGCTTTGCGGCATTGACCTGGCTGACCAAATATTCCTTTATGGAAGAAATGAGCAGGCAATATGTGCTGGCTGCCCGTGCCCGGGGCCTGACTGAACGCCAGGTGATGTACCGCCATGTATTCCGCAATGCCATGTTGATTGTGATTGCGGGGTTACCGGAAGCACTGGTGGGTATTTTCCTGGCCGGTAATTTATTTATCGAAATTATTTTTAATCTGGATGGGTTGGGACTGTTGGGTTTTGAAGCCATTCAACAGCGGGATTATCCGGTCATTTTTGGCACACTGTTTTTATTTACCCTGCTTGGACTGATTCTGCGCCTGATCAGTGATGTGATGTACCAATGGGTTGATCCACGAATTAATTTTGAGTCACGGGGAGCAAAATAATGTCACCCGTCATGCAGGCCCGTATTCAGCGATTTAAACAGAACCGTTCCGGTGTGCTGTGTTTTATTTTACTGATCATTATTTTTGTCTTGTCGCTGGCCTCTGAGCTGATTGCCAATGATAAACCGATTCTGGTCAAATATGAGCATTCCTGGTATTTTCCGGTATTCAGGTCATATCCGGAAACCACATTCGGCGGTGTATTTGAAACAGAAGCAGATTATAAGGACCCGGTTGTCCATCAACTCATTGACGATAAGGGCTGGGCGGTGTGGCCGGTCATTCCCTATGCAGATCAGACACCGGATCTGATGCTTGCAGTGCCTGTTCCATCCGCGCCGAGCCGTCAGCACTGGTTGGGAACCGATGATCAGGGCCGGGATGTCGTGGCCCGTATTTTATATGGATTGCGGGTGTCGCTGCTGTTTGGACTGGTACTGACCTTTCTGACTTCAGTAACAGGCATCATCGTGGGTGCAATTCAGGGTTATTATGGTGGCTGGGTGGATTTACTTGGTCAGCGGATACTGGAAGTGTGGGGCGGTTTGCCGGCATTATTCATGGTGATGATCCTGGTCAGTATGTTTACCCCAAACGTCTATTGGTTATTGCTGATCATGCTGTTGCTGGGCTGGCCGGCGCTGGTGGGACTGGTGCGTGCTGAATTCCTGCGGGCCCGTAATCTGGATTATGTACGGGCCGCCCGGTCGCTGGGGGTACGGGACAGCATTATTATGTTTCGTCATATTCTGCCCAATGCCATCAGCTCGAGTCTGTCACAGTTGCCGTTCATGCTGACTGCAAACATTACCGCCCTGACAGCACTGGATTTTCTGGGCTATGGCTTACTGCCGGATGCCGCGTCCATTGGTGAGTTATTATTACAGGGTAAAAATAATCTGAACGCTCCCTGGCTGGCGTTGTCAGGCTTTTTTAGCCTGGCGCTGGTGCTATCTTTATTGATCTATATTGGAGAGGCGACACGTGATGCATTCGATCCACGACGTCAATAAGGATACACTGTTATCAGTTCAGCAACTGCATATAAAAAGTGGGCAGCAGTCATTGGTTCAGAGTTTGAATTTTGAATTGAACAGTGGCGAGATCCTTTCCATTGTCGGAGAAAGTGGTTCTGGTAAGTCCATCAGTGGCCTGGCATTGCTGGGGCTGTTACCTCAGCAGCTGAAGGCCAGTGGGCAGGTGATGCTGCAGGGTCAGAATTTACTGCAGCTGGATGACGTGCAGCTACAAAAAATCCGGGGTCATCGCATTGCCATGATTTTTCAGGAGCCCATGACCGCATTGAATCCATTGCACCGGGTGGAAAAAATTATCGGTGAAACGCTGCTGTTACAGGGCTGGAGCAGGGAAAAGGTCCGCAAGCGGGTGATTGAACTGTTGCAGGATGTCGGGATCAGCGAAGCGAAAGACAAGTTGAGGCGGTATCCCCATGAGCTGTCCGGTGGTCAGCGGCAGCGGGTCATGATTGCAGCAGCATTGGCGCTGGAGCCGGATATCATCATTGCAGATGAACCCACGACGGCCCTGGATGTGACGTTACAGGCACAGGTATTGAATCTATTGCAGTTACTGGTACAGAACAGCCATATGGGCATGATTCTGATCAGTCATGACCTGAACCTGGTCAGATGTTATTCGGATCAGCTGATTGTGATGAATCAGGGCCGGGTGGAAGAACAGGGCGAAGCCCGACAGATTTTTCAGAATCCGCAGTCTGACTATACCCGGCATTTGCTGAATCATGATTTTGGTCAGGCAAACCCTGTTTCAGACCAGACAGAGCAGATTCTTGCTCTGTCTGGTCTTGGGGTGAAATTCCCGGTTAAATCGGGGGTGCTGAATCGGGTCAGGGATTATTTTGTTGCAGTGCAGCCGCTGAATTTAAAACTAAATCAGGCTGAATCGATTGGTATTGTGGGCGAAAGTGGTTCAGGGAAGACCTCAATGGCCCTGGCGATTGCCCGTCTGATTGAAAGCGATGGCCAGATTATGCTGTTGAATCAGGATTTAAATAAACTCAGTGAAAGAAAGCTCAGGCCGTTGCGTTCAGCGTTTCAGATTGTTTTTCAGGATCCATTTTCAAGTCTGAACCCACGCATGACGGTGGAGCAGATTGTTGGAGAGGGGCTGACGCTGCAAAATATCAGTTCGGCGGATACCGGTAGACGAATAGACGAAGCACTGCTGAAAGTGGAATTGTCTGTGGATTTCAGACAACGCTATCCCCATGAGTTGTCCGGTGGCCAGCGGCAGCGGATTGCGTTGGCACGTGCGCTGGTGTTACGGCCGAAACTGATTATTCTGGATGAACCGACATCCGCGCTTGACCGGACCACTCAGCGCGCTATTGTAAAATTGCTGAGACAGTTACAGGCGCAATATCAGATCAGTTATTTATTTATCAGTCATGATTTGCAGGTCGTTCGGGCGCTGTGCCAGCGGGTGATGGTGCTAAGGCAGGCCAATGTGGTTGAATTTCAGGAAACCGAGGCTTTATTTTCCGCACCTCAGAGCGATTATACCCGGAAGTTAATTGCTGCAAGCCAGTATTAAGCAGACACATGTGTTAAATTGACAGAGAGAATTGTCAGTTTTACACTGCCTTGACTCAATTGGAGCAAATACGCTGAAACAGGACAAGAGATGATGACCATGAGCCATATCGCAGAACCATTAACAATACGGAATGTCACGTTTAAGAATCGAATTATCAAGGGTGCAATGAGTGAGGCCCTGGCCAATAATGCAGGCCAGCCAGGCCAGTTGCATCTGGGGTTGTATGAGGCCTGGGCAAAAGGTGGTCTGGGCTGTGCCATTACCGGTAATGTCATGGTGGATTATCGGGCAAAAAATGAGCCGGGCGTGGTGGTGATTGAAACAGAACGGGACCTGGGAAAATTACAGGAATGGGCCGGTGTCGGTAAAAAGCATGGCATGCTGCAACTGGTTCAGCTGTCACATCCTGGTCGTCAGTGTCCCAAGGGTCTGAATAAGGAAACTGTTGCACCATCTGCGGTGCCGTTCAGTCCGGCACTGGCCACCACATTTGGTACGCCACGGGCACTGAGTGAAGATGAAATTCTGGATATTATTCAGCGCTTTGCCGAATCAGCCCGGATTTGTGAAAAAGCCGGTTTTGAGGGGGTACAGCTACATGGTGCACATGGCTATCTGATCAGTCAGTTTTTATCTCCACTGACCAATAAGCGCCAGGACCAGTGGGGTGGTTCAATTGAGAACAGGATGCGCTTCCTGCTGGAAATTTATCAGGCAGTACGTGCCAGTACTTCTGATGATTTCATTGTCTCGGTCAAGCTGAATTCGGCTGATTTCCAGCGCGGTGGCATCAGTGAAGAAGAAGTGATTGACGTGTTCAAAGCCATTGATGCTGCCGGGATTGATTTAATCGAGATATCCGGCGGGACCTATGAAGCGCCGGCGATGGCCGGGGTAAAGGCAGAGAAGCGCAAGGTCAGCACCATTGCCCGTGAAGCTTATTTTCTGGATTTTGCAGAGAAAATCCGTCAGCAGGTGAAATGTCATTTAATGGTGACAGGGGGATTTCGGACGGCACAGGGCATGAATGCGGCACTGGACAGCGGCGCATGTGAGTTTATTGGTATTGCACGTCCACTGGCGGTGGAAACGGATGTCAGTAATCGTTTGATTGCGGGCCAGGATGTCCGCTATGCAGTGGCACCCATTAAAACCGGGATTGGATTTGTGGATAAAATGGCGATTATGGAAATCATCTGGTATGCCGCACAATTTAAGACCATTGGTGAAGGGAAACAGCCGAATCCCGGGCTTTCACCCCTGAAAGTATTTCTGAAGTATGCAAAGAATAACGTCAAGGCCATGATTAAGGGCCGGATGAACTCCCGTAAAAGTGCATAAGTGGGATAAGAATGCTCACTGGTTCAGTCTTGGCAATTGATCCGGATAAAAAAGCCTGAGTCATCGTGCTCAGGCTTTTTTTTGTGGAACGTCAGCGTTCCGAATATTGGCGACCCTACGGGGATTCGAACCCCGGTTACCGCCGTGAAAGGGCGATGTCCTAGGCCTCTAGACGATAGGGTCGTTTCAGAGGTGGGCGTATATTAGGGGGAATCCCTGGGGGTGTCAAATTCTTTCTGCAATAAAAATAAAAAAGGACAATCAGCGTATGAATATTCATCAATCATGGATTATTTTATTCATGCATCAGTCAGACCATTAAACAATGACCTGATCCTGAATGGATTTAAGTGCCCGGGACTATACGTATGTCTTCATAGCCACATTTGCTGAATGTGCTATGCAATCAGCTCCAGCACCTTTTTAACCACGGAGGGATGTTGCAGGTAGCCTATAATTTCATGTGGCTTACTGATAAATGTGGAAATAGGCTGGTTGATGATGGCCGGCTGAAAGTCAAACGGGGTACCGGCTAGTGGAAATGTGGTTAAAAAATCATCATGTGAGTAAAAGTTATACCAATCCCCCTGTAAGGTCTCAGGACGGGTGACCGGTTGAGTCAGTCTGGACTGAATCACCCTGAAAGCCAGTGGTGAACCCAGGGTAATAAAGCGCCGGACCTGAAACAGCGGTTGTCGGCAATGTAAAAGATTATAGGCAATCACACTGCCCAGCGAATGTCCGATAATCATCAGTTCTTCATCTGCTCCCACACTCAGCAGAATTCGCTGGTGAACCTCTTCCATAAAATCAGGATTGGCCAGATACATATAGGTTTCGATCAGGAATTTATGAATCAGGCTTTCATGCAATCTGGGAAAATGGTTCAGCACAATCGCAAATTCCCTGAGCGCTCTGTCCTTCGCCAGCTGGGAGCTCAGATAAAGACGCCGGGTAAAGGTTAAATTTTTTTCCTTCAGAAAATGAGGCAGAACGGGAATGGTTGCCGCTTGGGCAGCGATGGGTTCCTGGACAGCCGGTGCAGGATGCCGTCTCAGCAGTGGTTTGGGTAAAAATGCTTCCAGATCAAAACTGTTATTGAATTGGTGTTTCAGAATCAGGTCGCCGTAAAAGGGAACCTCAATATTCAGGTCATTGCTGCATACGTCCAGCTGCAGTGCATTAATTCCCGATTGGAAGATATTCAGCCAGTGATTTTTTAAGGTTTCAGCATTGTGATTCTGTTGGTTCATCCCATGAATGAAAATAATTTTCATCGTGTTGTATGTCGTACTGTGATTACCGATAGCTTTAATTTAGCTGCTGATGCTCAGATATGCCACTGTATAAAACAGAAAAAGTGTAGCAAATTACTACACTTTTACTGGAATCAGTCCGATTCTCCACTCAGGGCATGTACAGCATGATGCTGATTACTGGGTATTCTTTGATTTATATAACACACCGTAACTGATATAGCATCCGGCAATAAAAATCAGACACCCAATAAATCCGGGCAGCATTTCATGGTCCGTGGCCATGCTGATACAGGTGATCAGACAGAATACAAAGCCTAGAATGGGAACAACCGGAAAAAATGGTGCGACAAATTTAAGTTCGGCATTGCTATGGCCATCCTTATACCAGCGACGGCGGAAGTTGAACTGAGACAGACAGATGCTCATCCACACCACTACCATGGTAAATGCAGCAACCCCCAGCAAATTTTTGAAAATGGTTTCAGGTGCAAACTGTTCCGACAGCAGTCCAGGCAGGGCACCGAACATGGTCACGATAATCGCAATAAATGGCGTACCGGATTTCGACAGTCTGGAGAACAATTGTGGCAGCTGTTTTTTTACTGACAGTGAATACATCATCCGTGAAGCAGCATATAAACCTGAATTTGCCGCTGAAAGCAGGGCGGTGATAATTACAAAACGGATAATGTCTTCAGCATGTGGAATACCAATATAGGAAAATACCGTGACAAAAGGGCTGTTACTGATGCCATGATCGGCATTTAAACCCGCCTGTTGGTAAGGCAGCAGGGCACTGATGACAATAATGGTTCCAACAAAGAAAATTAATAAACGCCAGATGGCCGCATTAATGGCTTTGGGAATATTTTGTGCAGGATCTTTGGTTTCCCCGGCAGCGACCCCGATCAGTTCTGTACCGGAAAAGGCAAAATTCACAATCAGCATGGTGGCAAAAATCGGGAATATGCCCTGAGGGAACCAACCCTGAGCGGTCAGATTACTGAACAATGGCGCAGACTGATAGCCTTCAAACGACAGCAACCCCAGAATGGCCATAAAACCCAGCACAATAAAGCTGATCACGGTAATGACCTTGACCAGTGATAACCAGAATTCAGATTCGGCAAACAGGCGTGTTGAATTGATATTCAGGACAAAAATGATCGCAGCAAAAATAAGGGTCCACAGCCAGACGGAAATTTGCGGAAACCATTCCTGCATGAGCAGTGCCGCGGCTGTAAACTCTGTTCCGAGTGTTGCAGTCCATGTTAGCCAGTACAGCCATGTCACCATATAGCCTGTGGCCGGACCAATAAACTGATTGGCATAGCTGCCAAAGGAGCCGGAAACAGGCATATGCACAGCCAGTTCACCCAGGCACAGCATCACCATATACGCGATTAACCCGCCCAGCATATAGGCAATAATTGCACCGATGGGGCCGGTCTGGGCAATGACTTCACCTGAGCCCAGGAATAAACCGGTACCAATGGCACCGCCCAGCGATAACATAATCAGATGACGCGTACTCATGGCACGTTTCAGTGGCGCGGTCGAATTTGCCTGATGCACAGCATCCTGCTGAGATTGGGGTGAATGCATAATTGAAAGCGTTAAAAGCAGTGAAGCGGCTTATTGTAGAGAAATTCATGAATTGTGCAATTGGCAAGTGTAATAAGATGCTGAGCCGGGACAGATCAGCAACCAGGTAAAGACGCTGTAATTCACCTGACTGCAAAGTTTCAGCCCTGTGATGGCCTGAAATATTTTTCAATGCAGTGACGGTTTTATTGGTTATTCAGGGGCTGGCATTTGCTACACTATGACCATATCAGATTGCCGGGATAGGTCGTGCTGCCTTTCAAACTCTGGGTGGATGCCGATGCATTGCCCAAACTATTAAGAGAAGTCATTTTGCGGGCTTCCGACCGTTATCAACTGGAGGTTATCTTTGTTGCCAACCAGCCAGTCGGCATTACGCCTTCAGTCCGTATCAGTTCGATTCAGGTGATGCATGGTGCTGACCAGGCTGATCAGGAAATTGTGGATCGCATGCAATGTAATGATATTGTCATTACGCAGGATATTCCATTGGCGGCACAGGTGATTGAAAAAGGCGGTATTGCCATTCACCCACGCGGTGAAATTTATACTGCATCCAATATCAAGGCACGTCTGCACTTGCGTGATTTTATGGATACCCTGCGGGGCGCCGGGGTACAGACCGGCGGGCCTCCGCCCATATCTGAACGGGATAAGCGGGAGTTTTCTGGTAGCCTGGATCAGACCATTATGAAACAAAAACGCAAGACTTCTGCGTAACCACCGGACCATAACATGCCATCCAGAAGCAATATTATGATGACCTATATCTTACTGGTTTTCATATGGGCAACCACTCCGCTGGCCATTGTATGGAGCGTTTCAGACCTGCATGTCATGTGGACATTGGTGATCCGCTTTTTTATTGCATTGCCGATTGCCGTTTTTCTGCTGATGATCCTGAAAATCAGATTTCCGGTTGACCGGATCGCCTGGTACAGTTATCTGGCCGGTTCCCTTAGCCTGATCGGTTCACAGGTGTTTACCTATGCAGCAACCGTTTATCTGAGCTCTGGCATGATTGCGCTGATGTTCGGTTTTGCACCGATTATGGCTGGCATTATTGGCCGGCTGGGCTTTCATCAGAAACTGCAGACCATACAATGGCTGGGCATGCTGACTGCTGTCTGTGGCCTGGCAATGATCTGTATATACGGTGGGAAAAGTCAGCATGTGCATCCTATCGGGATTGTGTTGATGCTGATCAGTGTGCTGATTTATTCGCTGTCCATTTTCTGGGTCAAAAAAGTCAATGCCACAGTTGAGCCGATGGCTCAGGCAACCGGTTCCATTCTGGTTTCCACGCTGGCGGCCATTTGTATGATTCCATTTATCTGGCAGCATGCACCGACACATATTCCTGAAGCAAAGTCACTATTTGCCTTGCTGTATACCGTGATTATGGCTTCATTACTGGCCATGTTCTGTTATTTCAAGCTGGTGCAGAATATTCAGCCGACTACTTTGTCACTGACCACGGTGATCACCCCGATACTGGCCATGTTTTTTGGGGCAGTACTGAATCATGAGCGGCCGACTGCCAGTGTATTTATTGGCGCTGCAGTACTGTTAATCGGGTTGTTTCTCTACTTTTATCGGGATTTACAGGCGAGTCGCAATCTTGCACATAAATTAAGACATCGGGTTTAGTCCGGCCGGTATGCTGTGGCAGGAGTATGCAGAAAAGTCATACAGAAAAGGTGCTGCCCATCTGGATGCATTCAGCCAGTTTTACTTTGTCCTGTGGGTGCAGGGTGATAAAGTAGGCACCGATCCGGTAAGTTCCTGCTTCATCGGTGGGCTGGGCATAGGCGATCTGCGCCACAGCAGCAATATGAAAAAAGTTTTCAGGGTGGCTTAAAGTCACATGAATATAGCTATCCTGTTTCAGCGGCTGATCGCTGTGAAAGCTGAAACCGCTTTCAGAAAAGTTGACCTGCTGGGGCGTTGGTAACAGGCTTTGTACAATTGAATCATAAAGAGAACCGGTGATCAGGTTTAATTTCTGATTAAATAAGGATAAGATTCGAGCAATTTGTTGATCTTTTTCACTTAATTGTTCCAATTGGTATTGAAGTGCGTGATCAAATTGATCTAATTCTGCAAGTAGTAGAAAATAGCGCGGCAATACAAAATTCGGATCGTATGGATCATTAAGGGCAACATGGTCAGCAATGACCTGATAGTTAATTCTTAGGGCTGCATCGATCCGGGACATGACACGACGCTCGTTTCCATCATATTGATGCTGTAACGTTTCTTCCATAAAACACCTCGGACTGGATGGTATGTTTAAACCAATCTCGCTGTACATCGGGTTGAGATACACCCGTGCACGGCGTAGTAATCACTTTATTTCTTTTATTGCGCTGGTTTCCATGATCGGTCTGACCTTAGGGGTTGCCGTCCTGATTACCGTATTGTCTGTGATGAACGGCTTTGACCGGGAGCTGAAAAATCGTGTATTGGGCATGGTGCCACAAGCTACTGTTTCTTCGACACAAATTTTAACAGATTGGCCTGTGCTTGCAAAGAAAATTGAAGGGCATGAACATGTGGTCGGCATTGCACCCTTTACTCAGTTGCAGGGCATGCTGACGGCACAGGGTCAGGTGGCCGGAATTATGGTCACCGGAATTGAGCCTGAATATGAAAGAAAGGTTTCCATTATTCAGAATCACATGGTGCAGGGCAGTATTGATCAGCTGAAAAAGGGTGAGTTTGGTATTGTACTGGGCAAGCAGATGACCGATGCGCTGGGGTTGAGTCTGAATGATAATGTCACGCTGGTCCTGCCGGAAGCCACGCCGTCTCCGGCTGGGGTGGTACCACGTTTCAAACGCTTTAAGATTGTCGGTATTTTCAGTATTGGTGCAGAAGTGGATTCAAGCCTGGGTTATATTGCCCTGAATGATGCCGCGACGTTATTGCGTCTGCCTGACGGTGCTCAGGGCATCCGCATGAAGCTGGACAATATTTTCATGGCACCGCAGGTGGCCAATGAGATAGTCAGGGAACTGCCTGGCAACTTTTATGCTTCTGACTGGACTTATACACATGGCAATCTGTTCAGCGCCATTCAGATGGAAAAAGCCATGGTCAGCCTGTTATTGTTTCTGATCATCCTGGTGGCGGCTTTTAATATTGTGTCTTCACTGGTGATGCTGGTGACCGATAAAAAGTCTGATATCGCCATTTTACGGACGCTCGGGGCATCGCCGACAATGATTACCCGGATTTTTATGGTACAGGGAACAGTCATTGGCGTTGTGGGAACCATTGCAGGGACGGTATTGGGTGTGATTTCTGCATTGAGCATCAGCAAGCTGATTGACGGGCTGAACAATCTCTTTGGCCTGCATTTGTTTGATGCCTATTTTATTAATTATCTGCCGTCCTATTTACGATGGCAGGATGTGGTGGTGATTGTCGGCTTATCTTTATTATTGAGTTTTCTGGCCACGATTTATCCGGCGATACGTGCTGCGAAAATTCAACCAGCGGAGGCACTTCGTTATGAGTAATATGGTGCTGCAAGCCAGGGAAATTCATAAATCATTTACCGATGGTAAATCCACTGTAGACGTTATTAAGGGGCTGTCCCTGCAGATAAGCGAAGGTGAGTTTGTTTCAATTGTCGGCGCAAGTGGTTCAGGTAAGAGTACCTTATTACATATTCTGGGTGGGTTGGACCGTCCAAGTCAGGGGCAGGTGGACCTGAACGGACAGCGTTTTGACAATCTGGGGGAAGCTGAACGTGGATACCAGCGCAATCAGTATCTGGGGTTTGTTTATCAGTTTCATCATCTTTTGCCGGAGTTTTCAGCGCTGGAAAATGTGGCCATGCCGTTGATGTTGCGTAAAAATGCTGAATTTAAGCAGGTCAGGGAACATGCCGAGCATCTGCTGGAGCGGGTTGGACTGTCACATCGTTTAACCCATCAACCGGGTGAGTTGTCCGGAGGAGAACGTCAGCGTGTTGCACTGGCCCGTGCGCTGGTAACGCAGCCAAAGCTGATGCTTGCAGATGAACCGACAGGGAATCTGGACCGGAAAACTGCTGTGGGAATTTTTGAGTTACTGGCAGGTCTGCGTCAGGAACTGAATATGGCCATGTTGATTGTAACGCATGACGAGCAGCTGGCAAAATCTGCGGATCGGATTCTGCACATGCAGGACGGTTTGTGGGTGGATGTTTAAAAAATCTGTAAAATCCAGGTGATCCCTCTGTTAAAGCTCATGAAAATGGGCTTTAATTGTTTTTATAAATAAACAATAAAATCTGATGCTTGCTTATGGGGTTATTGGTCATTCTGATCGGATGGATTGCCGGTGTTGCATCGATGGGGCGGAGTTTAGCTGACGCCCTGACGGGCAGTGCACCTGCGTTGCTGATACTGACAGCATGTCTGTTCTGCGGTGCTGTTTTCAGGCCTGGGCTCAGACAATCTACAGTTTATCGCTGCCTGCTGGTGGTCCTGATGGGCATCAGCAGTTTTCTGGTGGGATACCTGTATGCAGATCATCAGCTGGAACAGCGTTTACAGTACAGAGTCCAGCAGCCCGAACAGGTCAGGGTTATCGTCTATATCCGCTCGCTGAACCGGCTGGTGGCCGATGGAACCGACGATCGGCGGGTGAGACAGACAGCTGTGGTTCTGAACCGGCATCAGCAGCCCGTGCTGTGGTTGTTGAATACAAAATATACCTGGCCGACCGGCAAGGATCCTTTTCAGCCTGGACAATACTATCTGGTCAGTGGCAAAGTCCGTCCGGCACACAGTTATGCTGTTGCCGGTGCTTTTGACCAGGAGCGGTGGCTGTTGCAGAACAATATTATGGGAAGCATGCAGGTCCAGTCCATTCAGCCACTGACCGGGCAGCAGGTCAGTTCATCTGGCCATTCTGTATTTGTCAGACAGCAGCGTGGTGCCGTTGCGGCATTTCAGTTATACATTGAACAAAAGCGGCTGTATTTCAGAACATTGATCAATCGGGAGTCATTTGTACATCAAGGCTTGTTGCTTGCATTGCTGAGCGGTGATGAAAGCCTGCTCTCCACTGAGACCCGGGAACAATTCAGGCGACTGGGCATTTCACATTTGCTGGCGATATCCGGTCCGCATGTGCTGATTTTTGCCGTGATCTTCTGTTTTGCAGTCAATCAGCTGATTCGGCGTTTTTATCCGCAGCTTTTTCTGACCCTGCCACGACCTGATCTGCTGTTGATTCCATTTGCCGGCTGTGTGTGGATGTATACCGCATTTGTCGGTTTTGAAATTCCGGCCATGCGGACTTTTTTAACAGTCTGTCTCATGAGTCTGATCATGCTGTTCAGACAGCGTATCCAGCCGTTGACCATGCTGTTACTGAGCGCCGGTTTATTGTTGCTGTTTGACCCGTTCAGTATTTTATCGGCTGCTTTCTGGCTGTCTTATGGGGCATGCTTTATTCTGATCCGGGTCTATCAGACTGTTCAGCAGCAAAGCATCAATGTGGTTCAGGGCTGGACAGATAAATTCCGGCAGTTTTTCAGCATCCTGATTGAAACTCAGTGGAAGATTTTTGTTGCCTTATTTCCATTGATCCTCTTTATTTTTCAGCAGATTTCCTGGGTTGCACCCGTGGCCAACATCATCGCTATTCCCTTTATTGGCATGCTGGTTGTGCCGCTGGCAGTGGTGGGGGCATTTCTCAGTCTGGCCATTGAGCCGGTGGGCGTTTTATTGTTTCATCTGGCTGATTGGGCACTGTCGTGCACGGTTTATGCTTTAAGTCTGCTTGATCGGCTGTTCAGCCCTGAATTGCAGTGGCTGGCCATGACACCGTGGATGTTGATCTGTCTGACACTGGCGGTGATTATTCTGTTTTTACCCAAAGGCGTATTGCCCAGAATATGGGCCTTGCTCTGTCTGTTTCCGCTGTGTATTCCGGCAAAGCAGCAGAATCAGTTTCAGTTGACGGTACTTGATGTTGGGCAGGGACAGGCTATATTGATGCAGCTGCCGGGGCAGAATATCCTGGTGGATACTGGCGGTTCCCCTGACGAAACAAAATTCAGTATTGGCCGGCAGGTGGTGATTCCTTATCTGACTGGTCAGGGCGTGAACCGGCTTGATCAGGTGATTCTGTCGCATCTGGATCAGGACCATAGCGGTGCTTTCAGTGCAATTCAGCAACAGCTCAGGATCGGGCAGGTCTATTCCAATGAATGGGATCAGCGCTTTGCACAATCCGACTTTCATTATTGTCATGCCGGTCAGCAGTGGCAGTATGGTCAGATTAAAGTTCAGATACTGGCACCTGAGCAACAGCACCTGAGCCGTGTTGCTGACAATCAGAACGAATTGTCCTGTGTGGTTTACATTCAGGTACCGCAGTCCCGGGGCTATCAGAACTTTTTAATTATGGGGGATGCCGGTTGGGAAACAGAATATCAATTGTTGCAGAAATATCCCGATTTAAAGGTGGATGTGCTGATACTCGGGCATCATGGCAGCCAATACAGCTCTTCGTTTACTTTTTTACAGAGTTTACAGCCGAAACTTGCGGTTGCCTCAGCAGGGTTTGATAACCGTTATGGACATCCACATCTGCTGGTGACAGCAAGATTAACAGCACTGTCCATTCCGTGGCTGAGTACCATTCAGCAGGGCAGTATTCAGTTTGAACTGGACCATCATGCAAAGATGCAGATCAGGTCCCGGCGTGAAACCCGGAAATGGTTACAGCGCTGAATCGGTATTTTTGATATGGGTATGGTCTGTATCCGTATTGCCTGTACGGATTTGTTCGATTTTTTTCATGGCATCCTGATGCGGTAAATGATACAGACCGTCCAGTGCTGGATTGGCTTTAAAGCGTTTATAGCTCCAATGATAATGTTCAGGATAACGCCGGATCAGACATTCAATACTTTCATGAATCATGCGTGTACCGTCTTCGGCAGACCCCTGATAAATTCTGTCATCAAACGGTTCAATGAACATATTGAAGCCATCGCTGTCATTGCGTATAGCATAAAGGAATAGCACACTGGCCCCGGTTTTCTGGATTAGTTTTGCACTTAAACCGCTGGACGCCAGGGGAATACCGAAATATTCGATCATGTCGCCTCCGGTATGCGGGGTATGATCGGGAAGAATGACCGTGGTGCCTCCCTGTTTCAGCGCTCTGAAAATCTGACGCACGCCGGATTCATCGGTGGGCACCAGATGTGCCTGTTCACGGCTGCGCGCCTGACGGACAAAGCGGTCTGCGTCATCATTTTTAATGGGTTTATACATAATGGTCATCTGGGTGTATTGTGCAAACCAGCAATTCATGATTTCCCATGTGCCGAAATGCGGAACAATCAACACCAGACCCTTGCCACGGGCCAGCGCTTCGTGAAAATAGTGTCCACCTTCTATGTGATGAATTCTTGCCAGATTGGCCTCTGCACTGCTGCCCCAGATACTGAAAAATTCCATATAGGATTGCAATTCATTGCGAATGGCGGCCTGGGTGATTTTCCCCCGTCGCTGTTCATTAAGCTCCGACAGGCAGATTTCCACATTCAGACGAATAGCCCGGGAGGTTTTGGTGATGTGCAGTAAATTGACAACCCAGGCCAATGCCCGGGCAAACAGTCTTGAAAAAAGAATGGAACGGCGACCGAAAAAATTGAGGAGTCGGGTTGTAGTGGAGTTTGTTTTTTCAGTCATCTGTGATCAATGTGTAATGCTGAGGTCAGGGAATGTAGTGATCTGGCAAATAATATTATAAGTTAATTCTCTGAGATTAGACAGTTTAACTGTATTCATTGTATATAATGAACCTTTAAAAGTTAATCTGGATGCTGATAAATGTCCGACTGGCCACCGAAACCACAAAATGAAAATGTACCTTCCAGCCAGCAACCTACGGGTCAGGAATGGCGAATACTGGAAAAAGCTGTACTTGCCTCCGTGGAAGAACAGCGTCGCAGTCGTCGCTGGGGAATATTCTTTAAGATTCTCACGTTCCTGTATCTGTTAATTGTGCTGGCGCTGATGGGTAAAAGTTGTTCCATGACAGACAGTGATGAGACAACGGGAACCACAGATCCGCATCTGGGTGTGGTCAACATTGTTGGAACCATTGACTCCGGGAATCAATCTGTCAACAGTACCGATACCATCAAGTCGCTGCGACGTGCATTTGAAGCAAAATCCAGCAAGGCTGTTGTCCTGAATATCAACTCTCCCGGTGGTTCCCCTGTGCAGTCAGATGAAATCTGGCAGGAAATCCGGTATCAGAAAAAACAGCACCCTGACACAAAAGTCTATGCAGTGATTGGCGATATGGGCGCATCCGGTGCTTATTATATTGCTTCGGCAGCAGATGAAATCTGGGTTAACCCGTCCAGCCTGGTCGGCTCCATTGGGGTGATTATGCCAAATTATGGTGTCAGTGGCCTGGCACAGAAACTCGGGGTGGAAGATCGGACTATGACTTCGGGCAGCAATAAGGACATTCTGAGCATGACCAGACCGGTGAAACCGGAACAGAAGGTACATATTCAGTCGGTACTGGACAACGTACATGAGCATTTTATCAATGCAGTCAAACAGGGCCGTGGTGATAAACTGAAATCTACGGACCCGGCCATCTTCTCCGGATTATTCTGGACCGGTGAACAGGCTATAAAATTGGGCATTGCCGATAAAGCCGGTAATATTGAAACCCTGAAGCGTGAGCTGAATGTGAAAAAGGCGGTGAATTATACCGTTGAAAGAAGCCCATTTGAGTCTATTTTAGGCCGTATCGGATCTGAAATGGGGCAGGGACTGGGCACGGCAGTCAGTCAGCAGCTGGGAACACAGCAGGATGTGAAAATGCAGTAAATACCTCTAACCACTGGTGCTCAGGTGACAGTGGTTGATGTTGAATGAACACAAGGAAACCCATGACCAGCCAGAAGCCACTGATTCATTTTGCACATGCCAATGGTGTACCTTCCAGGGTATACCAGCAATTATTTGATCAACTGAAGGATGAATACGACATTATTTATGTCCCGCTGATTGGACCGGACCGACGCTATCCGATCAGCAGTAACTGGCCCCATCTGGTGGACCAGATTGTGGACAGCATCGTCCAGCAGTCACAGGGACGTAAAGTCATTGGCCTGGGGCATTCGCTGGGTTCGGTGCTGACTTTTATGGCATCCTGCAGCCGCCCTGAACTGTTTTCTCAGGTGATTATGCTGGATCCCCCTCTGATTCTGGGAAAGGCCTCTTTTATCTTTCAGATGGCAAAGCTGTTTTCCCCGAAAATGGTGGACCGGATTACACCGGCAGGACTCAGTATACGCCGTCGTGATCATTGGGAAAGTCGTCAGCAGGCCTATGCGTTGTTACGTAACAAAGGTTTTTATCAGCATTTTGATGAGGCCTGTTTTCAGGCTTATATCGACTATGCATTAAGTCATGATCCTGCTCGTGGTGGCGTGACTCTGACCATTCCCCGGGCAGATGAAGTGGCGATTTTCAGGACCAATCCATCATTGTGGTGGTTGCCAATGCCGGGACCCAGGGTTCCGATCCATCTGATGACCGGAGACCAGAGCCCTTTTTATCAGAAAGGGTTTCCTCAGATTGCAAAACGTAAACTGGGCATTGCATTCAGTGTGACGGAGGGTGGACATATGTTTCCACTGGAACGGCCTGTGCAGGTGGCGGAGCTGATCAGGCACAGGATCAGGGAACAGGCGGGCTGAGCCGAAGATGACAGCATGGGGCATGGGTTCCCAGGTAAATCAGCTCATATGGGGTACAACAAAAAAGTCAATATAACCAATTTATTTTATGCGAAAAACACATGAACTTTATTTTTAAAAAACTTAGGGGCTGTCCTGGATAACTACTCCATTTCCTTCCTTGCTCATTGTTTTAGACTTGCTCATTGTTTTTAGAATATAGAATTGAACTTTAGGATCACTGTGGTTAAAACGCCATTCGCACTCTTTTTAAAAATAAATAAAAATGCTCTCCAGGAATACCATTAAACTTTCTCAAATGACCTTTAGCTTGATTCCCGGGATTCTCAGCTCCGTTAACGTGATTTTGTTTATCAGCAAATAATTTACTATGGTTTATACGGCAGTGTAATAATCACAATAGGCAGCCACACAAAAAATACTCATTTTTATACTGTCCCTTTGGCCTGGTTCTGCACAAATGTCTTCCATCTCATATTTAACTCAGTAAGTGATGCATTCAACACGTATTCATTTACAGTCTTTATATGGAATTAATTTCATACTGAATAAATACTTTTCTGTGAGCATTTATAGCTCATCTTACGGTGTACTCAACTGGAAGGTTGCTGTATTCAATGCCCAATCTTGCAGTCTTGTTGTCACCATAAGGTGAAATATATGCCTTAAAGCTGCATTATTGATAAATTTACAATAAATTTACAATAAAATCTCAATAATAATTACGTATTATCTAGCATATTGAGAATTCTAGGCATATAGTATGGCTACTACCTACACAAATTATGAAACCGGAGTAAATTATGTTGAGTTCAGATAAAAGTCTTGCTGAGTGGAAACAGGTTGCAGAAACTCTTCAGATAGAAACACGCGCTTTCATCAATGGGCAATATGTCAATGCGATTTCGGGAAAAACATTTGAAAATCGAAGCCCAATTGACGGTAGATTACTTGGAAACATTGCTGACTGTGGTGCAGAAGATGTTGATTTAGCCGTTGAAGCTGCTAAACAGGCATTTGAGTCTGGTGTATGGTCACGCCGTACTCCTGCTGAAAGAAAAAGCGTGCTTTTAAAATTGGCTGACCTCCTCACTCAACATGAAGAAGAACTTGCGGTACTTGAATCTCTTGATATGGGAAAAACAATTCGGGAATCCCTCGATATGGACATGAAAGATGCGGCAAGTGCAATTCGCTACTATGCTGAGTCCATTGATAAAATTCATGATCTCATTGCCCCGACAGGTGAGGCATTCCATGGCACAATTACCCATGAACCTATTGGCGTTGTTGCTGCAATGACACCGTGGAATAACCCATTAATGATTGCTTCATGGAAAATTGCTCCAGTTTTGGCAATGGGTAACTCTCTTGTATTCAAGCCTTCAGAAAAAGCATCGTCAACAGTCATTCGACTCGCTGCTCTTGCAAAAGAGGCAGGCATACCGGATGGTGTTTTCAATGTTGTTACTGGAATGGCTGATGTTGGTAAGCGGTTGGGTCTACATCCAGACATTGGTGCTTTCACCTTTACTGGCTCTACAAATGTAGCGAAACAGCTCCAGATTTACTCTGGTGAGTCAAACATGAAACGTATGTATCTTGAAGGTGGTGGTAAAAATGCCCATATCATTTTTGCAGATACGCCTGATCTTGCTAAGGTCGCTAAATTTGCAGCATTGGGGTTTTGTGCCAATCAGGGTGAAGTTTGTGCCTCTGGTACACGGTTACTCGTAGAAGAATCAATTAAAGATGAGTTCGTTAAACTGCTCGTTAAAGAATTACAAGGCTGGAAACCAGGACACCCTCTGGACCCACAAACAGCTGTAGGTGCACTTGTAGATGAACAACATCTTGAACGGGTAAAACGCTACGTTGATTCCGCAGCACCAGAAGGTGCCTCAATTGCAACCGGTGGAAAACGTTCTTCTGTAGAAGAAGGTGGTGTTTATTTCGAGCCTACACTCATCGACAATGCAACACCGGAAATGACAGCCTCACGTGAAGAAATATTTGGACCTGTGGCTTCAGTGATCACCTTTAAAACTGAAGAAGAAGCAGTTCATCTGGCCAATAATACGACCTATGGTTTAACCGCTGGATTCTGGACACCTGATCTGGCGAAAGCACACCGTGTCGCTCGTCAGTTGGAAGCAGGAACTGTCTGGGTAAATCATTTCTTAACCCGGGATATTCTTTCACCTTTCGGTGGCTATAAACAGTCTGGAATAGGCAAGGATCTTTCTATTCTCGCTTTACATCAATATACGAATACCAAAGCAACCTGGTATGCATTAAAAGACGTTCAGGGACATTAAATAATGTCCTTTACGATCAGGCTTTCATTTTCCTAAAAAAGAGAAACAACTATGAGTGATAAAGACCATTTAGACGCACTTGAAAAGCATATTGATGCAGACCGTCGTAGTTTTATTAAAACTGCTTTAACTACTGGTGCAGCCATTGCAGCAGTAGGCAGTATCGGGATTTCGAGTGCCAGTGCCAAGAAACAACCCGCTTCACAGGCAAGTAAAACGGGGCAAAAAGGGGATCATTTTGATTATGTGATTGTTGGTGCCGGTTCTGCGGGTGCTGTTCTCACACGACGTCTCGTTGATGCTGGTTTTAGTGTCCTGCTGCTTGAAGCAGGTCCGACAGATAAACTCCCTGCTATCCATAATCCGCCAGATGCGCTTTCTCTGTCGTATACCCCTCAGGTTGCCTGGCAATTTAATACACAAGAGCAAAAAACGGCAGGCGATCAAAAAATTTTTTGGCCTCGCGGAAAAACATTGGGCGGCTCAAGTGCAATCAACGGCATGATGTATGTTCGTGGTCTTCCTGTCGATTACGATACGTGGGCCTTCATGGGAGCAGATGGCTGGGGCTGGAAAGATGTCCTGCCTTATTTTCAAAAGGCGGAAAATTGCCACATCACAGACCTGTCAGATTCACACGGAAAAGGTGGACTTCTCCAGGTTTCACGCCCAAAACTTACTGAATTGGGTGAAGCCTTTTGTGAGGCAGCACAACAATACGGTCTGCCTTATGTAAAAGACTATAATGATGGCAATGACAGTACAGGTGTCAGTAGACCACAATACACAATAACCGCAGACGGCAAACGGGCCAGTAGCTGGGTATGTTATGGTCAGGCTGTTGCCAATGCACCTAATCTAACGATTGCAACAGGGGCACGTGTCTTAAAATTATTGATGAGCAATACACGTACAACAGGCGTACGTTACGCATTTAACGGCGAACAACGTGACGTCTATGTAAACAAAGAAGTTCTTCTTTGTGCGGGTTCACTCATGTCACCTGCTATTCTTATGCGATCAGGCATTGGGCGAGCTGATGATCTACAAAAAGTTGGGATCAAAGCTGTACAAAACCTATCTGGCGTCGGTGAAAACTTACATGACCATCTGGTTTGTCCATTTATCTGGGAATCCAAACTTGCCGTGCCTGTAGGAAAAGCCTCCAGTATTGAGGGTAATATTTTCCATAAATCCCATCCGGATATGATTGCACCTGATACTCAGTCGCTTCTATTTACCGTGCCATTTCCTCTTCCAGGTTTTCCAGAAGTTAAGCAAGGGTTCTCCGTTGTCGCCGGTCTTGACCGTCCACGAAGCCGTGGTCGCTTATGGTTGGCTTCAGCTGATCCAATGAAAGATCCATTGTTTGATCCACGCGTTTTCTCGGAAAAACAGGACTTAGAGGTTATGACCGATAAAGCGTTATTGTTACGGGAAGTCATGAAGCAACCAGCATTAGCGCCATGGCGCGGTAAAGAAGTCGCTCCAGGCAATACCGCTCTAACACGTGAAGCAGTCCGGGATTATGTAAATCGCTACACTGGTTCTTATCACCATCAAGTGGGTACTGCCCGTATGGGACGTGATGAAATGTCTGTTGTTGGCCCGGATTTGAAAGTACATGGTATTGAAGGGTTGCGCGTTGTTGATGCATCGGTAATGCCTGTAATTACAACAGGAAATACAAATGCCCCAACCATCATGATTGCTGAAAAAGCTGCTGATATGATTCTTTCCAGCGCGAAGTCATCTTAATCATTCATACAACTGGCATGTGACGTGAAAGTGCATATTCATATGCCAGTTTTTTAAATTCATCGATGATATGTCTTATAAAAGGAGAAAAACCGTGGTTAATAGCTTCTTACTCCATGGTGAAGGGCCTGTACACGCTATTTTGCTGAATGGATGGTTTGATCACAAAGAAGATTGGCAAGCCGTTCTTGCTCATATAAATCCAGAGCATTTTACATTGGCTTGTATGGACTATCGTGGCTATGGTGAAATGCAGGAAAGCGAAGGGCCTTTCACTCTTCAACAAATCGCAGAAGATGTCTTGGCATTGGCCGATTTTCTTAAATGGCAAAATTTTTCTTTGATTGGTCATTCTATGGGAGGAATGGCAATTCAAAAAACGTTGCTTATAGCACCAGATCGAATTAACAAACTCATTGGCATTGCCCCTGTACCCGCAAGTGGAGTGCCTCTTGACCCAGACGCATTAGCATTATTTCGTAATGCAGTACATGACATTAAACTACGACAGGCCATTCTTGAGGCTTCTGTGGAAAGCCGACTGCCTCCAGAGTGGGCGGAAGAACGTGCCCAAGCCTCCTGGCAGCAATCATCAGCAACCGCATTTGGCAGTTATTTAGAAGAATGGACAACCAGGCAAAACTTCTCAGCCGAGCTTATAGGCCTTAACCATAAAATAAGCTGCATCATTGGTAACCATGACGCAGCAATTAATCAGGAACTGATGCAAAAAACCTTTTCTCAATGGTACTCAAATGTACATCTTATCACTCTTGAAGGCAGCGGACATTATCCAATGGACGAAACGCCTCTTGCACTCGCTTCTATTCTGGAACAGGAACTTTCTCCGTTATCTTGATGTTTCTTAAGTAAAAGATTGAAGCATTATATGCAACAAATTTTTATATTTGGATCTGGTCGTGGATTAGCATTATAATCAGCTACTTTTACGAATATAACTGTTTGTAAATTAAATATATTTTATGAGGTGCTTAGAGTTTTTTGTCGCTGGAGTTACTATTGGAACTGTTGCTGATTTATTGGAAATACGACCTAATTCAGCAGCACTGTTCTATAGGAAATTCATCAAATTATTATATATCCTCCTGGTCAGGATGCGCTTGACATATTCCAGGGACAAATTAAATTAGATGACATTTAATGGTGGCTTAACCTCTACTTTTAACTGTGGTTATTTATGGGAGGATTACCACGTAAAGAGAGTCGAAATAGGGATTTAATCATTAGGCAGCATTGGATAGCTGTATCAGAATAGGTTTGATTTCTTCCTTGTCTGTCTTTTGGTTGAACATACCATTTGGTGGCAGAATCAAACCAGATCGAAATGTTTCCTTGACGAATTAAAGCCTGATTGTAGGTGGACCAATTCAATTGGTTGTACGATAAATTTTAGGTGCAGGCTTATTCATTTGAGCATTATATGACTGGATAAGCCCTTAACCGTAGGTTTGTGCAACAAAGCCTTGCAATAATAAAAAGTAAATTTTACCAGCTAATATAGTATTTCCTCAAAACGAACTGTTCATATCGATAATTAAGTGTTATGTTATAACATAACATTTAATCCATCCAGGTTTATCCTTTTCACATGACTGCTCCTTTACTGCCTGACGTTTCATTGGAATCTTCGCCGGTGCCTTATGCTTACCCTCTGGATTGGGTGGGTATGGAAAATATTGCCTTACCAATCTATTTACACAACACTTTATGTCCCAGCAAAGCCAATGCTTATGTCAGTTTAGACAATCCGAATGCCAAGGGCATCCATATGTCGAGGTTATATACTCGGCTACTGGATTTTTGCAAGATTAAGGATTTATCTTTAGGCCATGTAAAAGATGCGCTACAGGATTTTTTAGCCACTCATCACGATTTATCTCAACATGCCAGAATTGAACTACAAGGTGAGTTCCTGTTTGAACAACCTGCGTTAATCAGTGATTTAACAGGCTGGAAAAGTTACCCATTTCGTTTGTCCTGTCAGTTAAAACAACAAAAATTCGAGGCGGAATTATACCTGGAAATAACTTACTCCTCGACTTGTCCATGTTCGGCAGCACTGGCTCGAGATTTAATCCAGAAAAGTTTTCAGGACGCCATCAATAAAGAAAAATTAAATCCCAGTCAACCTGATGAGATTTTAGCGTGGTTAGGCACAACCGATGCCATTGTTGCCACACCGCATAGCCAGAGAAGTTTTGCTCAACTCAGGTTTGCTTTATCGCCTGATATGCAGTCGATTCCCATCAAGCAGTTGATCCATCATGCAGAACAAGCGTTAGCAACCCCTGTACAAACCGCAGTTAAACGTATTGATGAACAAGCATTTGCTTTGGCAAATGGTCAAAACCTAATGTTTTGCGAAGATGCCTTACGTCGTTTATATCATGCCTTTGTCAATTATCCTGACATTACAGCCTTTGATTTTAAAGTGATTCATGCCGAAAGTCTGCACGCCCATGATGCGGTTGCACAAGGATCCTGGCAATGCTGAATCCATCAATCTTTTTACAAATGGAGCAAGGAAAATTAGGGGAAAACTATGACCTTACACAGGTGATTGATGCGATTCCCTGGAATCAGGACAGTTTAATCACAGCTATTACACAGGATATTAAAACTAAAGATGTGCTGATGCTGGCATGGGTCAATCGTGATGCTTTATTGGAAACATTAACAACAAAACAAGTCTGTTATTGGTCACGTTCCCGTCAATGTTTATGGCGAAAAGGTGAAAGTTCAGGACACCGACAAAAATTGGTTGAAGCCCGACTGGATTGTGATGGTGACAGTATTTTGTTTTTGGTGGAACAGTCTGGGGCAGCCTGTCATACCTATCGCCCCAATTGTTTCTATATTGGTTTAGTGGGTAATCACGCCACGATTCTAACCCAACCCATGATTTAAATAAGTGAAGCTATGATTCGTAAAAATCCATCTGGACATCTCCCTGTCATTGACCAATCCGCCTATATTGACCAAACCGCTATTATTTGTGGCAAAGTCATTGTGGAAGCCAATGTTTTTGTTGGACCTTATGCTGTGATTCGTGCCGATGAAGTTGACGAGCATGGTGAGATGCAACCGATTATTATTGGGGCAAATTCCAATATTCAGGATGGGGTGGTGATTCATTCCAAAGCAGGGGCACAAGTCACGATTGGGCGTAATTCATCTATTGCCCATCGTTCAATTATTCATGGGCCTTGTGAAATTGGCCATCATGTCTTTGTTGGTTTTAATAGCGTGCTGTTTAATTGCAAAGTTGGTGATCATAGTGCTGTTCGTCATAACGCTGTAGTTGATGGACGGGATTTACCCGCACATTTTTATGTTCCTGCAATGAGTCATATTCACGCTAAAACCGATTTAAGCCAGTTTCCACCTATTGATATTTCTATCAGTGAATTTTCGGAAAGTGTGGTGAGTACCAATATTGAGCTGGTACAGGGTTATAAGGCATTACAAAATGAATTTTAGACAGTTACCTGATCTCATTATTCGCAATGCCAATATAGTGAATGAGGGACATTGCCAGATTGGGGATGTACTCATTCAGCAAGGACGAATCAGTAAAATCCAGCCTGGCATTACAGGAGTCCACAATGCCAGGTCAATAGAGGCAAATGGTGCATGGCTTATCCCTGGTATGATTGATGACCAGGTGCATTTTCGTGATCCAGGTTCACCACAAAACGGCTGTTTTGAATCTGAATCCATGGCTGCGGCTGTGGGCGGTATTACCAGTGTGATGGATATGCCAAATACCAATCCGCCCACACTTGATCTAACCGCTTTACAGCAGAAAAAAGAAATTGCCGCCAGGCATAGCATGACCAACTATGCTTTCCACTTTGGCGTAAGCGCCGATAACTTAGCGATTATTGAGCAGCTCGACCCTAAATCAGTAAGTGGTGTAAAAGTCTTTATGGGAGCATCAACAGGCAATATGCTGGTGGATGATCCGAAAATTCTGGAACGTTTATTTGCAAATGTTCCCACTATTTTACTTACGCATTGTGAATATACACCACGCATCAAGCAGCTTGAACAACAGTATCGCCAGAAATATGGTGAGAATATTCCTGCGGTTTTTCATCCGGAAATTCGGGATGAACAAGCGTGTTTTGAGAGTTCACGTTTAGCTGTTTCCTTAGCAGAAAAATATGGCACGCAATTACATGTGCTGCATATCAGCACAGCCAGGGAATTATGCTTATTTAAGAATCTGCCTCTGGATAAAAAACATATTACCGCTGAAGTTTGTATTCATCATTTAAGTTTTGATGATGGGGATTATGCTGATTTAGGACACCTGATTAAATGTAACCCCGCCATTAAAACCGTAAATGATAAACAGGCGTTGATTGAAGCTGTCGCTCACAGCAATCGGCTGGATATTATTGGTACAGATCACGCACCGCACACATGGCAGGAAAAACAGCAATCCTATTTCAATGCTCCATCAGGTTTACCTTTGGTACAACACGCTTTACCTGCCTTAATGGAGTTAGTAGCAGACCAACAGCTTTCGATTGAAACACTGGTACAGAAAACCTCACATCAGGTTGCCGATTTATTTCGTATAAAAGAGCGTGGTTATATCCGTGAGGGTTATTGGGCAGATTTGGTCTTGATTGGGGAAAATCGGAATCAAGAGGCTGTTTCAGAGCAACCGAATTTTATGCGATGTAACTGGACACCTTTCCAGGATAAAACGTTCCGCTATCTGGTTGATAGCACCATTATTTCTGGACAACTGGCATGGCATCAGCAACAGCTTTTTCTGAATTGTCGGGGACATGCATTAGAGATTGACCGCTAGATTTTTAATTGATTGATTTAGATAATTTTTTATGAATATTCAACTTACTTTATCTGGTATATTGCACCAGCTTGAATTGCCACAATCATTGTCGATTGCCGAAATTTTAGCGCAGCATAAACCACAGGGCTATAAAAAAGCTTTTCTGGCTAAAGTTGACCAACATTATGTTGATTTGCATCATCTGATTGAAGATAATTGCCATATCGAATTGCTTCATCTAAATGATGAACATGTACTCAATATTTTACGTCATTCCTATGCCTATTTACTGGCACAGTCGGTGCAGCAATTATATCCATCGGCTCAGGCGGTAGAATATGAGATTACTGAATATGGGCTGTATTATGATTTTGCTGATACGCCACATTTTAATCCCGAAGATGTACAGCAAATCGAACTAAAAATGAATGAGTGGGTACAACGACATGTCGGGATAATGACCCAGGCCATCGATAAAGAACAAGCGATTAAATACTTCCAACAGCAAAATTTTAAATTGCAATCTTTACAGAAAATCCCGGATGCAACACCTTTGTACCTTGTGAAGCAACAGGATTTTTCTGATGTTTATTTTTATCCATTGGTTAGCCATTCTGCATTACTGGAACATTTTAAAATCACCCATGTTTCAGGGGCTTATTGGCAGGGCGATGCCAGTCAACCAATGTTGCAGCGAATTTATCTCACCTGCTGGGCAGAACAAAAACAATTAAAACACTATCTTAAACAACAGGAAGAAGCGGCTAAACGGGACCATCGTAAACTGGCTCAACAACTTGACCTGCTACATTTTGATGATAAAGCACCTGGAGCAGTATTCTGGCACGCAAAAGGCTGGAAATTATTTCAGCTTTTAACTGATTACCTGCGCCGGCAACAGGATGATGCAGGTTATATCGAGGTCAATACTCCTGATGTCATGGATCGTGAGCTGTGGGAAATTTCGGGACATTGGCAAAATTATCGTCAGAATATGTTCACCACACAAACCGAGGATCATCGGGTGTATGCTCTTAAACCGATGAGTTGTCCTGGTGCGGTATGTTTATATGCTCACGGATTGAGAAGCTATCGGGACTTACCATTACGCATGGCGGAATTTGGTAAAGTCCATCGCTATGAACCGTCTGGGGCATTACATGGCTTAATGCGTGTACGACATTTTACCCAGGACGATGCTCATATTTTCTGTACACAGGCACAGCTTTTATCGGAGTGTGTGGATACTATTGCCCTGATTTATAAAATTTATCAGCAATTTGGTTTTCATGATATTTCGATTAAATTATCTACTCGCCCTGAAAATCGTATTGGTTCGGAAGAGATCTGGGATTTTCTCGAAGATACTTTAATACAGGCATTACAGCAGCTTAATATCGCCTATACCTTAAATATTGGAGAGGGGGCATTTTATGGTCCTAAACTGGAATTTACCCTGAAAGATGCCATCGGCAGGGAATGGCAATGTGGCACGATTCAGGTCGATTTAAATTTACCTGAACGCTTTGACTTGAGTTACATTGATGAAAATAACCAGAAACAACGACCAGTAATGTTGCATCGTGCCTTGTTTGGTTCGCTGGAGCGTTTTATTGGGATTCTGATTGAACATTATATGGGACGTTTTCCGTTTTGGTTAGCTCCTGTGCAGATGGTGATTTTACCAATCACTGATGCTCAACAGGACTATGCAAGGCAGCTTTATAAAACATTGAAACAACAGGGTTTACGAGTAGTTCTGGATTTGACCCAGGAAAAACTCGGTTATAAAATTCGGCAAAATACGCTGCAAAAAATCCCTTATCTCATCATTGTTGGGGAACAGGAAATGCAACAATCTACTGTTCGCATACGTTCTCTGGATGGGCAGGATCTGGGGATTTTCCCAATTACAGATCTGCACAGGTTTTTTGCGACTCAGGCAGATCTTGTGGATTGATTGCCTATATCGCATCAGACATACTTTGTATCGCCTGATTTGCGCTTAGTAAAGTCCTGAAATCCCAGATACAGTATTTGGTCACAATGTATCATCACGCCAACGGGGCGGGGTAGCCAGTTGGATTTACACCAGGGCATTGAAAGGCAAATTTAATGCATATGTCAGCTATGCTTAAGCCCTGAATTACCGTGTACTTTTCTTGCTTTAATCTGTTGGAAAGTACACATGCGCCTGGTCTGGAATATTTTGTTCCGTCACAATATTCCATGGGATTTCTTGAGTTTCCAGTAACGACGTTCAATTTCGGGTTTTTCAGTCTGTCATTTCCTCATCCAGCTGGTCGGCTTATTCAGCCGGGAAATATTTCTCCACCAATGCATAGATGATTGCAACTGTTTCCCTGTCAGGAACCCCATCATATTTTTCCTGTCTAAAATGAAGCTGAAAAGCTCTGATTAACTGGGTAAATCCTTGTTCTGTGTCTGCACCGGCCACATCATAGCCATATTTGTTCAGCTGTACTTTTATATCAGCGGATGATGGCAGGCCTGCCGCATCAAACTGCTGTTCATAATTATTTTTAATGTCTTCATCATACCAGGCGCCAATCCCGGCATCATACAACTCTTTCCAGGGAAAGGACGGGCCTGGGTCACTTTTACGACCAATTGCAATATCAGAATGCGCGACCACCTGGGGCGGGGAAATATCAGGATAACGCTGAATAATATTCAATCCCAGTTGTTTCATTGCTTCAATCTGCAGTGCATTGAACGGTGGGAAAGTAAAAACACCCTGATCTTCGCTGGCCAGGTTGACAATTTCAATGCCAATGGAGCTATCGTTCAGATTATTACGTCCGGCCCATAAACTTGCACCTGCATGCCATGCCCTATCCTGTTCATCGACAAGATTAAAAATGCGTATGTCATTAAAGCCTGCAGCCTTATAACTGTCCTCTGTCGGATCGGGAATAAGGTAATGTGAACTCACGCCACCATCGCCACTTAATAATTTAACGGATGTCGCAAAATCTGCCGCTGTAAAATGTATGACAAGAAAACGTGTGCGACGGTTGAATCCTTTCACAGAGCGGTGGGAATTATAATCAATCGTAAACATATAACTGCCCTCGTTTTATGAGAATATCTTTGTTGCAAATAAAAAGAGTATCTGAGCACGCTATAAAAAATTCACTTATCAAAAAATGAAATTACTGATATGGGTTATCTCAGGCTGGTGGCATTTCTTGATGCCTGGATATAGACTGTTACAGATGGCCTGCGACTTTTCAGGTGATGTTTAAACGATAGACTGTGCAATTTAGCCAATCTGCATAATAGGTGGCATTGTTTCGCAAGACCACAACCCGGACTATGGATGAATGGTTGGTAAACCCTGATATATGCGTGTATTTTAAGTGCAATGACTGAATATTGCGTGAAATAAAAATCCCATCAAATGATGAGTTTTTATCAGTTTTTTGTGATTGATGGAATCTCATCACTGTATGAAAAATATATCCTGATTCCCGGGAAAATGAAACCAGGGCTATCTGGACTTTTGTAAGTATTGTTTAAATATGGCATTGCAGTAATACATCATTTTAAAATTTACAGAATTGGATGGGTTGCAGCAAAGGCTGGCCCTTATGCATAACCTGTCCATCAGCGCTGTGCTGAACCGTTCCATTGCAAACCCACTCCACAGCACGTGGGTAAATCATATGCTCAAGTGCATGCACACGGTTGGCGAGTGATTCGGCATTATCATGCAGACTGACTTTCAGCACACCCTGAGCAAGCGCAGGTCCTGCGTCCAGTTCGGCGGTGACATAGTGAACGGTACAGCCATGCAGGACATCTCCGGTATTTAATACCCGTTGGTGGGTGTGCATTCCTTTGTAACAGGGCAGCAGTGAAGGGTGGATGTTAAGCATTCTCCCTTGCCATGTCCGGACAAATTTTGCGCTCAGAATGCGCATGAATCCTGCAAGAATCACCAGGTCAATATCCCAGGCCAGTAATTGCTGATGCATTGCATCATCAAAGCTTTCCCGGTCAGGATATTGCCGGTGTTCAATGACCGCTGTCGGAATGCCTGCATGTCGGGCACGGGTCAGTGCATATGCGCCGGGTTGATTGGAGAGAACCCCTGCGATCTGACCTGAAAGACGGGCGTCAATCAGTGCCTGCAGATTACTGCCATTCCCCGAAACCAGTACAGCAATTTTGATCATATGGCCATTCTTAGGCAAAAAGCACACGGATTTTTTCGTCTGCGCCTTTGACAGATTCAGCATTGCCCTGAATATGACCGATTTTCCAGGCGTTTTCACCCTGTGCGTTCAGTACGGCAATGGCTTTGTCAGCGTCAGTTGCATCAAGGGCAATGACCATACCGACACCACAGTTGAAGGTACGGTACATTTCAAACTGTTCCACACCACCTTCACGCTGAAGCAGTCTGAATAATTCAGGCCATTGCCATGACGATTCATCAATCACAGCCTGGGCACCATCCGGCAGGACGCGGGGTAAATTCCCAGGCAGGCCGCCACCGGTAATGTGCGCCATGGCATGCACATCCACCTGTTTGCAGAGTTCGAGAACTGAACGGACATAAATGCGGGTGGGTTCCATGGCCACATCTGCCAATGGGCGACCATCCACCTGCTGGTTCAGATCGACATTTTTAACATCAAGAATTTTACGCAGCAGTGAGTAGCCATTGGAATGCGCGCCACTGGAGGCCAGGCCAATGAGTACATCGCCTGCCTTGACCTTACTGCCGTCAATAATTTTACTGTGTTCAACCACCCCAACGGCAAATCCGGCAAGATCATAGTCTTCACCTTCATACATGCCCGGCATTTCGGCAGTTTCTCCGCCCACCAGTGCACAGCCGGCAAGCTCACAGCCCTGGCCAATGCCGGTCACCACATTTGCAGCAACATCAACATTCAGATGACCGGTTGCATAATAATCCAGAAAAAACAGGGGTTCGGCACCACAGACCAATAGGTCATTGACACACATGGCCACCAGATCCTGGCCTATGGTGTCGTGACGGTTCAGATTGAGTGCCAGGCGCAGTTTAGTGCCTACGCCATCTGTGCCGGATACGAGTACAGGTTCTTCATAACCTTTGGGAATTTTACAGAGTGCGCCAAAACCGCCTAATCCGCCCATGACTTCGGGACGCGCAGTACGTTTGGCAACAGATTTGATCCGGTCGACAAGTGCGTCGCCCGCTTCAATATCGACACCGGCATCTTTATAGCTTAAACCGGTATTTGGGGAAGAAATTGAGTTGCTCATAATGAAGTCTCCGCATTCGCGCGGCGATTATAACCTGAATATACGAAATTCTTATGTTATTTCTCAGCCAAAATGCTATCTTTGACTGAAAATCTCTCATTTCATAATGATTAAATCTGAATAAGGCGTGATTGCATGCATGATCGTACATTAAAACGTATTTTTATCCTTGCCGGACTAGCGCTGGTGTTGTGGGTTTTATATCTGTTAAAACCTGTGGTCATCCCTTTTGTTGCCGCTTTTCTCATTGCCTATCTATTCAGCCCACTGGTTGAGGTGCTGGATCGGTTTCTACCCAGATGGCTGGCGATTTCCATTGTTTTTATTGGAATCGGGATGGCAATTACCTGGGCGATGTGGTTCCTGGTGCCATTGGTCTGGAAACAGCTGATGTATGCCCGGGACAGTATTCCGGCGGGCATTCACTGGATTAATCATACGTTCCTGCCGTGGGTCGCAAATACCTTTAATGTAGACCATATGGAAATTGATGCAGATCAGATTTCCGTTGCGGTGATGAGTTATATCCAGACCAATTACAGTACAGACAGTATTCAGGCCATGGCACTGAAAATTGCCCAGTCCGGTCTGAATTTTATTCAGGTCGGCGGAACAGTGGTATTGATCCCGATCATTACATTTTACTTCCTGCTTGACTGGAATAAGATGTTACGCAGTTTAAAAAATCTGATTCCAGGCCAGTATAAACAGGGCACGCTGACGATTGTCGGTGAATGTCACAGTGTATTGGGCGCATTTGTCAAAGGGCAGTTTCTGGTGATGATCCTGTTGGGCATTATTTATGCGGTAGGGCTGCAACTGATTGGGCTGGAAGTCGGGTTAATCATTGGCATGGTGGCTGGACTGGCCAGTATTATTCCTTACCTGGGTTTTGGTGTGGGAATTATTGCTGCAGTCATTGCCACTTTGTTTCAGTTCGGACTGGACTGGACCCATCTGGCGCTTGTGGGCGTGGTGTTTATGATTGGTCAGGCCATAGAAGGTTATATTCTGCAACCTTTCCTGCTGGGCGATAAAATTGGTCTGTCGCCGGTGGCTGTGGTTTTTGCAGTACTGGCTGGTGCACAACTGGGTGGCTTTGTGGGAATGTTGATTGCATTGCCCGTAGCTGCGGTGATTGTTGTACTGCTGAAACATGTGCGGCAATGGTATGAGCAGAGCCAGTTTTATCAGACCAGCCCATCTTCCGTTGTTGTGGTGCAGAATGATACGGACACAGGTGTGATTTCAGTGGAAAGTGATCAGGTTAATCTTGATATTGCCTTTAAAAAACCTCAGGATACAGCGCAGACATCTGAAATTGAGGATGACAGCAAATAATTTTCAGGGTTTAAGACATTTATGCGTCAATTGCAGCTGGATATAGAACCGCAACTGGATGCCAGAATTAGTGATTTTTCTGGCCCGGGCTGGGGGCCTGTCATTGACGCAATCAGGCAATTGCATGCCGGTCTGATGAACCGGTTTTATATTTACGGGGGAGCGGGCACAGGCAAAAGCCACTTATTGACTGCAATCTGTGACTCATATCTTGAGGTGGGGAAATCGGCAATTAAGGTGTCTTTACTGGAACTGCTGGATGCACCGATTGAGGCCATTACTTCGCTTGAAAGCTATGATCTGGTGGCCCTGGATGATATTGAAGCCATCAGTGGTGTGCCGCACTGGCAAAAAGCGGTATTTCATTTAATCAATAATAGTAATGAAGATGGCGGGCAGCTGGTCTTTTCATCCCGTTTTGCCCCGCTGGAATTAAAACTGGAGCTGCCGGATCTGCAATCACGCTTAAACCAGGCGGTCAGTGTACAGGTGCCCAGTGGTCATGCCCATGCAGACCGTCAGGCATTGCTCCATTCAGTACTTGAACGCCGGGGTGTACATTTTGACCCGCAGATTATTGAATATCTGCTATTACATGGACCGCATCAAACCAGTACACTGCTGCAATCAGTGGATCGGCTGGAAAAATTGCTGAAGGGTGAAAAGACCCGATTATCACATGCAACACTCAGACAGATTTATGCCTTGATTGATGAATATCATCAGTAATGAAAATTTGTTGAGAATTTTTTAAAGCTGTGACAAAGTACGTCAAAAGGATTCATGGCAAAGTATTGCGCTGATCAAAACTAAAATAAATCAGGGAGACCATAATGTTCAAACGGGGCATCGGCTTAGGCTTATTATGCATTACAGGCCATGTATACAGTGCAAATATTACAGTGACGACCACAGCAGATGTGGTCAGCGCAGATAATCAGTGCTCACTGCGTGAAGCCATTGAATATGTCAATCAGGGCATGCCGGAAGCCGGTTATAATGGCTGTGGCGGCAAGGGCGCCAATAATGTCATTGAATTAAAGGGCAGGACGGAATACAGGCTGGATCATCAGATTCCAGTGGCCAGAAGTGTGCAGATTAAATCAACCTATGACAGTGCCCTGGGTGATAATTCCAGAGCGAAAAATAATGCGGTCATTAAAATGGCAGGCAGGGACCGTCTGTTTCTGATAGACCGGAGTCAGGTGCCATTTGCTGAAGGTGAAAGCGCTGAAAGCAATCAATTAATTTCTATTGTTTTTTATGAAACAACACTGGATGGCTGTGCCCAGACCAGTTGTGCAGATCAGGGTGGCTTAATTTACAATAAGGAAAACCTGAGCATTCAATATGGGCAGTTACTCAATGGTGTCGCCCGTCAGGGGGGGGCAATTTATAATGCCGGTGTATATGAGGCCAGTAAGCAACTCAGCGCAGTATCTGTGGTCAATAGCCTCATTAAAGGCAATAAAGCCAGTCAGGGTGCGGTCATTTACAGTGAAATTCCACAATTTGTGGTTTCTCAGTCTGTGGTCCGGGACAATGAAGTCACGGAGGCAGATGCATCGTTATTTGATAGTCGTGATGCCTTTGATGAGGCAGCCCTGAAATCGCTGGGGAGCACGCTGACCCGGGGAATCTGGAACAGTACCATTTTTAATAATACAGGCCATATTATAAAAGTCATGGATGGTATGCTGGTCAACAATATCACCATGATTCTGAACAGCATGGGCCTGATTTTTAATGCACCATTCAGTAATGCCTATGTGAGCAACAGTATTCTTGCCCGCAATGGGGCCGAAGATTGTAAAATTGTGGCCGGGGCCGATGCGCTGCATATCAGTAATAACCTATATTCAGCCGGTTGTGCCGGAACAGATTCACAGCAACTGGGCAATATTCCACTGATTGCAGGCAGTAATACCGAAGGAAAATGTGATATCAATTCAGATGGCATCCTTTGTCCGTTCAGTGAATCGGCCAATACAGCTGTCGGTTATTTCAGGCCAAGACTGTTGTCCAGTTATCAGAAACTATCCGATTCATTGATTGTCAATCATGGACCACAGAAAGCCGGCAGTAATTTAATGTCATGTGAGAGTACGGATCAGCGCGGTGGAAAAAGGCCTGAAACTTCTGAATTGTGTGACATTGGTGCTGTGGAGCTGGCGGTGGATAGAACGACCACATCCGGTATTGGGGCGGACCTGTTTTATGGTGAAACAGCAAAAATGACCATTGCAGATCAGCTTCAGGATGGAGAATTAATCACTGCTGAACAGTGCCAGGCGCTATTGGGGAATTCACCGGATGGTCAGCCCTGGCAGCCGGGATGTCTGAGACTGGTACAGACCAATACGGTCTCCAAAGGAAAGACTACCTTGAGCCAGGACGGTGATGTCAGCTATGTCCCGAATGGGAACTGGCATGGTTCAGATGAATTTAAAATACTGGTGATTACCACCACCACACGTTTTAATGACTCGGAAAACCGTTATATTGAAATTCCGGTAAAAATTGTACAGAATCCACCATCGGATTTTGAGGATAAAAAGGTCAAGACATCCGGTGGAAGTGGCGATTTAATAAGCCTGCTGGGGTTAATGGCTTTACTGGGTTTCCGCCGATTCAAAAAATAAAACCGGGAAAAATCAGCGGATATGCTGTGTAATCAATAGGGATCTGCAATGAAAAACTATAAAAAAGCAATATTGACTGTTGCCATACTGTCGACCATGTCTCTCATGGCGGCAGATGACAAAACCATTTATGTCAATACCTTTGCTGATGAAGATGGTGAAAACACCAACCAGTGTTCGCTGCGTGAAGCGGTCACCGCGGCTTCCACCTATAAAGCCTATGGGGGGTGTCCTGCCGGGCAGCGTTCGGTCACCAATATCATTCAGCTGCAGGCCGGTGAGTATAACCTGACCCGGGAGTTGCAACCGGATACGGCGCTGATCATACGTGGTCAGGCACCTGTTGATTACAGTCGGCCGGACGGGTTGAGTAACAGTTATCCTGCTGCAACACCCCTCAAAACCACCATCAGTGGTCAGGGACAGTCAAGGATTATTAATAGTGCCCTGAGTAAACCGTCCCTTACACTGGCTAACCTGATTTTAAAGGATGGTTTCAGTCCGACAGTGGGTGGTGCCCTGTATGTGAGTGGCTCAACCACATTAAATAATGTATCTGTTGAAAATTCAAAAGCTCAGCAGGCCGGCGGAGCGATTTACCTGAGTGACAACAGCAGTCTGACTATTGTCAATGGTAATTACCACGGCAATGATGCGGTGCGGGGCAGTGTATTTGCCATGAGCTGTCTTGACAATCTGGATAATATTTCCCGGAATGTAACAGTCAGCAGTACCAGCCTCATTGGCAATGGTTCTGCAAATAGCCTGAGCAGTTTTGAGTTCTGCGGGAAAACAACTGTGAATTTTACAGCCAGTACCATTGCTCAGAATACTGCCAGTGCAGCATCGGGCAGCATCTTTCAGTTCAGTTCCAATACTCCCCGGGGGAAAGTCGGGCTTGTGGATGGTTCAAGCCTGGTGTTGCTGAGTAACACCATTGTACAGAACTCAGCCTGGTCGACATTATTGTATAATTCAACCGGCAGCAAAGCACTGAGTAATAATGTGCTGGCATACAATGGGCCGGGAAAATCCTGCCGTTATGCAGATGGAGATGTCTCAGCAGTTGAAAACAGCGGGATCAGTCTGGTCAACAACGCCATAAAACTGGCTCCGGGTGAAGATCGCTGTGACTTACCGAATAAAACTGTGGAGGACATTACAGCAAGCACCCTTGATCTGAGTACCATCAGTTTTTCCAGTGTGCTTAGTCCATTGCAGCAGCCAAATGAAAATACCGGTTTTATGGCGCTGTATTTCCCATTGGATATTGGGACCAATAAGGATCTGGTGGATACCGGAGCCTTTGGATGTAGTGCCCGGGATCAGCGGGGAGCAAAAAGAACCGCCTCGGTCAACTCCACCGGACAGAATGAAGTGGAGAACAACTGTGATATCGGAGCAACCGAATTATTACGTCTGACTGCATACAATAATGTAAAAACCAATTCATCCGTAGTAACATTATTGGACAACTATCAGCAACAGTATGATACCTATACGTCGTTAATTGCCAACCCTGCGACCAATCCTGACTTTTTACCGTATTACAGACTTCAGCAGACTTATTATGACAACCTGAAACGACAGACGCAGTCCAGACAGAAATACAGAACCATCTTTGTCGATCCATTTGCAGAAAACTCACCGGACGAAGAAACTCAGGCAGATGGCACGCGTAAAATCAGGCCGCTGTCAGCAGAGAATTATGAGGTTTCCGTAGAAAAGCTGGGGACAGGTAAACTGGATGCGAATAGTCAGTATACCGGCACGAGCGATCCAAATCTAAGATGTGAGTGGAGTCCGGAGCTGCAGCAGATCATGATGTGGCGTGTGGATGATCTGAGGACTGCAGATGGCGATGCTGAGTTTTGTCGTTATACCTTAAAGTTAAAGAATTCGAGTCCTGAAAAAACTTCCAGTGCCTACGTTGTGGGGAGTTTTACAAATATTGCCCCCATTGCTGAAAATACCAGCTATGACATTCAGTATGGCACACTGCAGAAAATTTCAGTGAATTTACTGGACCATGCCAGTGATGATGGGGATGGATTAACCAGTGCCCTGACAGATAAACCCAATAAACCTGCATTTTATGTGGATGCCAGTGGCCAGCAGCTTGCGGTCCGGGTGGACGGCCTGCCGGATCCGGTTGCATTGACTGCGGAACATAGCGGGCCTTGTCCTGATGACAGTAAACTGACCTGCTATGGCGGTAAAATGCAGCTTCAGATTAAAAATACGTTTGATCCGTTTAACTATAACTTTAAATATTATGTTTATGATGCAGAAGGGAAAGTTTCCAATGAAGCGACAGTCACCTTAAACAATTCAGCATCTGCACCGGGTTCTCCTGCCATTGGCGGCGGCGGTTCAGTCGATTGGCATGGCTTATTGGGATTGCTGGGTTTAATGGGCCTGCGACGTTTTTATTCCCGGAAGAAAGTTTAAAAGATCATGTGAATCCAGTCCGATGCAATGATTGATGCAGAAAAGCATTGCCGGATTGGATTGATGCTGAGCATGATTATGGTCGTGTCCAGCTGCTGATATGACGACTGGCAGCAGACTACTTTAATCAGGCTTTGTCAGTCGTTTTCAGGCCAGGGATCCGTACGGTAAAGAACCGGTTTTTCAAGGTTAACGGAATTCTTCTATAAAACAATCAGCACAGACTTGTGTTTTTTTATGTGGCCGCAATTTGCAATTTCCCGGGCTGAGCCTAATATAAGTATAAAATCCATATTGACTAGTATCAATGCGCCAATATCAGGTACTGACTCCACTGGAGCAAATTGAAATTCATCCGGATGCATTATTGTCCATTAAGCGCAATGATCTGGTCCCATTGCTGGATGATCAGTTCAGGCTGAATCACTATGCAGATCAGGTTGTACAGGCACAGGCTGTGCTGTTAAACGGCATTAACCCGCAGCTGACCCAGCAATTAAGCCAGGTGGTGAAGCAGATTGTGCAGCATTTGTCTTCATCGGCATCCATTTTCAGACAGCGTAAATTTAATGCCCTGCAAACATGGCTGGGACAGGAGCTGGAGTCTGATGCCCGTCAGCTGAATTGTTTAAAGGCGCTGGAGGAGCTGATCCAGCAGGCAGATTCGCTGAGTGGTCAGTTACGGGTGGAGTTACAGAAATCACAGATGCGTTTTTTACAGGCAACCGGATACAGAGAAAAAATGGCATTATATATCAGGGCCGCTCAGGAGTTTTTACAGGAGTACCCTGATTTTATGCATACCAGGCAGCTGCAGGATCATTTTTCAGAGCGGCTTTCAAAGAAAATTAACACATTGCAGACCCTACAGACCGGGAACGATATTACACTGGTGCAGATGCAGCTGGCACACCGGCTTTCCCTGGACCTGATGGATCGTTTTAAGGAAGCACAGCAGGTATTGATCCCGGCCTGGCAATACCATTTAAAGCAAAGCAGACAACAGCAGTCACTGGTTGCATCGGCAGAACTGGATAAAAGCCGTGAACAACTGATCCGGATATTACAGCAATCATCAGAGAAAAAATAAGGTGTCCCCATGATTGAACAGCAGCGGAACTTAGTCACCGAAGATTCGAAACAGTTGCAGCAGGAATTTGAAAATCTGAATTTAAGGGAAATCGGGCTGCAGCAACATGATTTTGCAGAGGTGCTGGCCGCGTGTCAGGAGCTGGCAGAAATCAATCAGTCATCAGTTGCAGATTATGGTAAAAATATTGCGGCCAGGACATCCTCTTATACAGATGAATTATTAAATCTGGTGAAAAACAGGGATCTGGATGAAACCGGACAGAAATTGAATGAAGTGGTGCAGGTGGCCCGTCAGCTGAATACCTCGGGTCTGCTGAAGCAATCAGGAAACTCTGGCATACTGGGCAACATCCTCAACAAATTCAAGGGAGCAAAACAGAGTTTTGATCAGCATTTTAATAGCACCAAAGAACAGATTGATGGCCTGGTCAGGGAAATAGAAACATCACAGCAGGGCCTGAAGGCACGTGTGACCACGCTGGATAAAATGTTTGACGGGGTACAGGATGAATACCGGCAGCTGGGGATCCATATTGCTGCCGGACAGCTGAAACAGCAGCAAATTCAGCAGGATATTGCGGTACTATCTGGGCAGGAACAGGATCAGCAGACCACACAGCGGGTCTATGATTTAAATCATCTGGCCGGGAATCTGGAAAAGCGCGTCAGTGATTTGCAGATTTTACAGCAGTCCGCCATGCAGACACTGCCCATGATCCGGATGATTCAATCCAATAATATGATGCTGGTGGATAAGTTTTATGCGATTAAGAACATCACACTGCCGGCGTGGAAAAATCAGATCAGTCTTGCAATTTCGTTGCATGAGCAAAAAAACAGTGTGCAACTGGCCAATAGCATTGATGATGCCACCAATGAACTGTTAAAACGCAATGCTGATTTATTGCACCGGAATTCGGTAGATACCGCCCGGGCTAATCAGCGCTCTGTCATTGACGTGGAAACCCTTGAACATGTGCAGCAGAGCCTGATCAAAACAGTCAATGATGTTCTTCAGATTCAAAAAGACGGCATGCAGAAACGGGAAGAGGCATCAGCCCGCATCCGTACCCTGCAAACCGGTTTACAGCAGCTGGTGCTGGGTTCCGGTCATTCCGACACGGGTACATCATAAAACCGTTCAAAGCAGGAGAATATGCTGAGCATGGAAAATAATGATCCGGTTGCCACACAGCAGATTGAACGGGGCCTGGCGCTACTGAGGCAAAAACAGCGTAAAATCAGGCTTTTTGCACTGATGATGCTGACGCTGTGTGTGATCAGCCTGGCCTGTCTGTTTATACAGCAGGATGTGGTGTATGGTTTGTTCGAATTGAACCGGCAAGTGGTACAACTCCATGTGCCGTATAATCTTGATACCAGTTTTAAAAATGCGGTTGATCAGCCTGATTATCTGCTGAATCTGCTGTCCTGGTTTGGGTGGCTGATGCTGAAAGGCGTCACGGCCTTTATCGGGGCTTTTGTGATGGTTGGTTTTTTAAGGAAATTCCGTTTCTTTCTGATTCGTTTCCAGTCATTTGTATTGAAGTCTGTGGCATGGCTGATTGCGTTCATACTCATCTGGTCAGGCCTGGCCTATATTCAGCATGGTTCAGGGCGCAGTGAGCAGACCTATGCTGAGCTGATCCAGTATGAACAGGATATTCGCCAGAGTCGGATCTATGCGTATCTGCAACACTCGGATTCGGCTGAGCCGGTACAGGCTTATCTACTGGCTCAGACGGCTTTACTGCATCAGCCTGTAGATAAAAATGCGGCACTGGCCTATACATCAGAACTGATACAGGCAGAACGGGCTGATCCGCATTTTCTGGAATATGGTTTCAGACCGGAACAGCTGTGGAGCATGCAGCAGCAACTTTATGGAAAAGCCGTGACTCCCGTCACCGAAGTGCTGACCCACCGCGCATATCGGGCGGCGCAGTGGTCTGAAATGGTCAAGTGGATCATACTGATGATAATGGCAGGCACTCTGCTGATGGCATTGGTCGGTTATCTGTTGTCTGCAAAACTCGATAAAAGGGTGTTACGGATTGCTCAGATGTCCAGTAAAGCTGACGCTTTACAATAAAAAAGCCATGGAAATGATGCAATTTCCCCCTGATGCAGTGTCATTGCACTACATCAGGGGGAGGGATTTATCCGGCCTGCTGAAGCAGTTGTTTCAGTTCCAGTGTTGAGAAAGTCTGATCCCAGATCTGCTCATCGACCAGATAATACGGAACCGGGTGTGAGCCGATATGATTGACGTATTGTGTAATTTCATGCTGTTTATCGGCAATTTCCTTATGCTGAATGGAGCGTAAAACAGCGTTGCCATCCAGTCCCATGCCTTCTATGATATCCTTCAGGACTTCCGGGCTGGCAATGTCTTTACCATGTGCAAATACCGCATGAAATAACGCCTGAGTCAAAGCAAACTGATCGAAATTATTGTCCAGTGCCAGAATCGCCTGATGTGCAAGACGACTGTTGGGCATGCATTTCATATGTTCAATGTCCACCACCAGGTCTTCACTGTAGGCTGCAAATTTTGCCATATCAAATTTACGATAAGCTTCTGCTGAGCCATAACGTTCCGTCAGGTACTCCAGTACATTCAGGCCCTGTTCAGGAATATCAGGCAGAATCTGTATGGGCAATAACTCAATTTTTCTGGCAGTGGGCTGGTTCCAGTGCTGTTTTAACTTCTGGAACGCAATGTAGCTCATTGGGTATACAATATCGAAAACAAATTCTATTTTCATTTTTTGCCTCAGGTGTTTTAAACATGCCAGTGTTGAAAACAAGAGCATAGTGGATATATGCAGACAGGTCGAGTCCCTGTTGCGTTGGAAATGCAGCGTTCTATTTCTGGATGGATCATCTGTATGACATGGCTGGGTGGAAATGGCTCAAATTTTTAATGGATATTGATCATTTGCCGGGTTCAGATCAACGGGGACGATTGAAAGGGTATTTTTAATTCAAAAACCCGATCACTAGTATAAAAATAACCTGTTTTATCTATTTATGAAACTGTCCTATGATGAATCTCATATTCAGACATTCAATATTTTATTTATATTTCATCTTTCAGGAGAGATCAGATGCTTGACCAGACCACCTCCACCCAACTGAAAACACTGCTTGAACGCCTCGAAAGCCCGATCGAACTGGTGGCTTCACTGAATGAATCAGCACAGTCCGATAAAATCCGGGAGCTGGTGACCGAGGTGGCAGCATTGTCCGATCAGGTTACGGCACGCTTTGATGGCAGCAACACCCGCAGACCGGCCTTTGGTGTGGCCCGTAGCGGTGAACAGCCGCGAGTATTCTTTGCCGGCCTGCCGATGGGTCATGAATTCACCTCACTGATCCTGGCACTGCTGCAGGTTTCCGGCTATGCACCGAAAGTGTCGGATGAAATGCTGGCCCGGGTAAAGGGACTGAACCTGACCGCAGACTTTGATGTATTTGTCTCACTGAGCTGCCATAACTGTCCGGATGTGGTGCAGGCGCTGAATTTGATCGCCATCAACAATCCGGGGACCACCGCCACCATGATTGATGGTAGCTTCTTCCAGGATGAAGTGGAGGAACGCAAAATCATGGCGGTGCCGATGCTGTTCCGGGATGGTGAACACATTGGTCAGGGCCGCATGACGCTGGAAGAAATCATTGCGAAACTGGACAGTGGTGCTGCTGCCCGGGATGCAGCTGCGTTGAATGCAAAACAGGCCTTTGATGTGCTGGTGATCGGCGGAGGTCCTGCCGGTGCCACAGCTGCGATGTATGCCTCCCGCAAGGGCATCCGGACTGGCATGGTGTCGGAACGCTTTGGCGGCCAGGTACTGGACACCATGGACATTGAAAACTTCATTTCAGTGGTGAAAACCCAGGGCCCAAGATTCGGTGCAGACATGGAAGGCCATGTACGTTCCTATGAAGTGGACCTGATGAACCTGCAGAAAGTGAAGAAGGTGGTGGGTGCGGATCAGACCGCCAGCGGACTGGTTGAGGTTGAACTGGAAAGCGGCGCCACTCTGGAATCGAAGACGGTGATTCTGTCCACCGGTGCACGGTGGCGTGAAATGAATGTGCCGGGTGAGCAGGAATACAAAACCCGGGGAGTGGCCTACTGTCCGCACTGTGACGGACCACTGTTCAAAGGCAAGCGTGTTGCGGTGATCGGCGGTGGTAACTCTGGTGTTGAAGCGGCCATTGACCTGGCCGGGATTGTTGAACATGTCACGCTGGTGGAGTTTGATACCCGACTGCGTGCGGATCAGGTGCTGCAGGACAAGCTGAACAGCCTGCCGAACACCACGGTGATTCTGAATGCACTGTCGACGGAAGTGGTGGGTGACGGCAGTCAGGTGACGGGTCTGAAATACCGGGACCGTGCTGATGACAGTGAACACAGCCTGGCGCTTTCAGGCATCTTTGTGCAGATTGGTCTGCTGCCGAACACTGAGTTTTTGAAATCGGGTGCGGTTGAGCTTTCCGGGCGCAATGAGATTGTGGTGAATGACCGCAATGAAACCAGTGTGAAAGGGGTATTTGCTGCGGGGGACTGTACCACGGTGCCGTACAAGCAGATTATCATTGCTGCCGGTGAGGGGGCCCGGGCGTCGCTGTCTGCGTTCGATTATATTATTCGCTCGGGAGCGTAACTGAACGGATGCTGTGAAAATCAGTTTGAATACGATCGGTGTAACGTTGTAACAAAGAAGTTATAACAATGAAATTGAGCTGTCCGCAGCTCAATTTTTTTGTCTGAGTTTTATCCGTGTTGCTGACTGATATAGTCAACCTGTCAAAAAACCAATACACATGAATATAATTTCTCTTAATTAATATTTTAAATTAAATCAATTATATGAGAAAACGAGTTGTTTAATTATAAAAAAGCTTTCATTGCCACATTTTGCTTTGAAAGTTTGAATAAGTTTGCGTTTGAATAAAATCACATGTATGAATAATTAGGTAAGTTTGACTATATACGGTTGCATTTATATATGGATATACGTATATTTAAATAATTAAATATCATGAACCGGGATTGGGAATCATATTATGAGTCAAACTGTGAACCAGACAGATTTTTTTAAATGCCTGTCTGACTCGACCCGTCTTGAGATCCTGCGGCTGGTGATGGCAAGACAGCGTGTCTGTGTCTGTGAGTTCACTGAACTGCTTGAGCTGAGTCAGCCGAAAATTTCCCGGCATCTGGCTTTGCTGAGAAATTTATCCATTTTGCTGGATCAGCGCCAGGGACAGTGGGTGTATTACCGACTCAATCCTGAACTGCCTGGCTGGGCGGTGGATGTACTGGAGATTGTGTCAAAACAGGGGCAGGCGTTGCCGGTTTCAGGAAATGGCGTTTCATCTGTCGATTTTCATTGTGATTAGTGGGTGGTTTTATGCATTTTTTATTTCTCTGCACAGGCAACAGTTGTCGCAGTATTCTGTCTGAGGTTTTGTTTAACAGTCGTGCACCCGAAGGCTGGAAAGCATATAGTGCCGGCAGTAAACCAACAGGCCGCGTTCATCCCCTCACCATGAAGACACTTGAAAACCTGGGCTTGCTGACAGAAGGGTTATGGAGCAAGACAATTGATGACTGCGAGCAATATCAGCCTGATGTGGTGATTACTGTTTGTGATCAGGCCGCACAGGAAGCCTGCCCACTGTACCTGGGGACTGCCATCAAAGCCCACTGGGGATTGGCTGATCCATCTCATCTGAATGTCTCTGAAAGTGAAAAACTGGACGCCTTTTTAGTGACTGTAGCTCATATTAACCGGCGTCTGGATGCATTATTTTCGCTGGATCCAAATACATTAACCCGTCCTGAGCTTATTGCTGAAATCAATAAAATTTCAGAGGTCGGCTAAGCCCATGACCACTTCAAAACTGTCATTACTGGATCGTCATCTAACCCTGTGGATCTTTATCGCCATGGCATCCGGCATTGGGATCGCGGTGTGCTTTCCTCAGGTTTCCGTCACACTGGATCAGATGAGTGTTGATTCAGTCAATATTCCCATCGCCGCAGGGCTGATTCTGATGCTGTATCCACCATTGGCCCGGGTGGATTATGCGGCATTGCCACAGGTATTTAAAGACAGGAAAACACTGGCATTATCACTACTTCAGAACTGGTTGATTGCACCGTGTCTGATGTTTGCCCTGGCCATTATTTTTCTGCACAGCCATCCTGAATATATGACAGGTTTAATCCTGATTGGCCTGGCACGCTGTATTGCCATGGTACTGGTCTGGAATAACCTTGCGTGTGGTGACCATCAATATGCTGCTGCGCTGGTTGCCTTTAACAGTATTTTTCAGATTCTGTTTTTCAGCAGCTATGCCTGGTTTTTTCTGACTGTTCTGCCGCCTTATTTTGGCGTAAGCGGGCAGATCATTCATGTAGGTTTCTGGACCATTACCCATGCCGTACTGGTTTATCTGGGCATCCCATTTTTATTGGGGTTTCTGACCAGGCTGATGCTGGTAAAACAAAAAGGTCTGGACTGGTATCAAAGTACATTTCTTCCCAGGATCGGTCCTGTCAGTCTGCTTGCCTTGCTTTTTACCATTGTCGCCATGTTCAGTCTTAAAGGGGCTGACGTGTTGAGTTTGCCACTGGATGTGGCCCGCATCGCAATTCCGCTGGCGATTTATTTTATTGTAATGTTTTTCATCAGTTTTTTTATGAGCCGATGGATGGGCAATGATTATCCGAAAACCACGGCGATTTCCTTTACGGCGGCGGGAAATAATTTTGAACTGGCGCTGGCGGTTGCCATTGCCACATTCGGACTTGCATCACCGGTTGCATTCACCACGGTTATTGGTCCATTGGTGGAAGTGCCGATTCTGATCCTTCTGGTCAGGGTATCCCTGGGTTTGAAGGCAAAGTATTTTAAATGAACAGGCTGTTTATTCCTTTTCAAGTTGTTTTAAAATCTGACAGTGGTCAACGGTACTGTTACCGGAACAGGATTGACGTAATTCCTGTAACTGTGCCTGAAAGGACTGTAATTCCAGCAGACGCTCCTCAACCTGCTGGAGATGTTCTTCAATCATTTGATTTACTATCTGACAGCCCTGTCTGGGTTGTTTGACCAGTTCAGTCAGTTGTGCAATTTCCTGCAGCGATATATCCAGTGAGCGGCAGTGTTTAATAAAAAACAGCCGTTTCAGGGCCTCTTCGTTATAGTAGCGGTAGTTATTTTCGGCACGGAAACTGGGCTTTATGAGGTGTTTTTTCTCATAAAAGCGAATGGTGTCAGTACTTAGTTGAGTCTTTTTTGATAATTCACTGATTAAATACTGTTGCATGGCTTGACCCTGGAGTGACTTCATGGTTTCAAATGACAGCATAATCTAAATTGTGGAGTATTGAAATGGCATGTAGTTGCACTCCGACACCGCCTAAAGTGAACAGTAAATTCAGAACAGCCTTATGGATTGCGTTAATCATTAATGTGGTCATGTTTCTGGTTGAAGTGACAGGCGGGATGTATGCATATTCTTCGGCATTATGGGCAGATTCGCTGGATTTCTTTGGAGATGCGCTGAATTATGGTATTTCACTGGCAGTACTGGGCGCCAGCTTATATCACCGGGCCACTGTGGCATTGTTTAAAGGGCTGACCATGGCCAGCTTTGGTTTTATTGTGATTGGCAAAACCGCTTATGCCTATTTCCAGGGGATTCCACCCGAAGCGATTACCATGGGCATCATCGGTTTAGTGGCCCTGGTGGCCAACGTGATTTCCGCAGTGGTTCTATATGCTTTTCGGGATGGCGATTCCAATATGCAATCAGTATGGTTATGCAGTCGGAATGACGCCATTGGTAATGTGGCAGTGATTCTGGCAGCGATTGGTGTCTTTGGCACCGGCGGCAGCCTGCTCCCGGATCTGATTGTGGCATTGATCATGTCGGTGCTGGGTGTCAGTGCAGGTTACCAGGTGATTCAAAAGGCATTGAAGGAAAGAAAAGAGAATAAACCCGGCATTGTGCTGCATTGAACTGGGCAGCCCTGAGCAGAAGCAGGCTATTGCTTTGTTTACCGTGCAGGGCACATTCCGGCTAAGAATAACAATAAACGGACGGCAATCCAGGGCAGTGATGAATAACGATGATGTTTTAAATAAAGTGTTGTAAATAAATTCTGTTTTAGAAAGTGCAGTGTGAAAAAACCGGGGCGCAGTTTAATTTTACCCCGGTTTTATCATACTGATGTGTTTATATCAGTGGCGTTGATTTTCAAGCTTATTTTTCCACAAAGGCGCGTTCAATCACGTAGTCGCCCAGTTCACCCATGCGAGGAGATTCCTTCAGACCATGCTGATCCAGCAGAGCTGCAACATCCTTCAAAAAGGCAGGGCTGCCACAGAGCATGGCACGGTCGACTTCAGGGTTGAAACGTTGCAGGCCAATTTTTTCAAATAAGTCACCACTTTCAATTGCCGTGGTGACCCGACCCTGAGTATGGAAATCTTCACGGGTCACGGTTGGGTAATACACCAGTTTTTCCTGAACACCCAGCTCCTGGAAAAACTCATGGCCTGGCAGTTCACTTAAAATCAGGTCCTGATAGGCCAGTTCAGAAATGAAACGGGTACCATGCACCACAATGACTTTTTCATAGCGCTCATAGGTTTCAGGATCACGAATAATCGCCAGGAAAGGTGCAAGTCCGGTACCGGAAGACAACAGGTATAAATTTTTCCCTGGGTTTAAGTCATCATGCACCAGGGTTCCGGTTGGTTTCTTTGAAATGAGAATTTCATCGCCGACCTGTACCTTTTGCAGGATTGACGTTAAAGGACCATCCTGTACTTTAATGGAAAAGAACTCCAGTTCTTCTTCATAGTTGGCACTGGCAATTGAATAAGCACGCATTAAAGGCTTACCATTGACTTCAAGTCCAATCATCACAAATTGACCATTTTTATAACGTAACGCGGTATCACGTGTCGTTTTAAAACTGAATAATGTGTCATTCCAGTGGTGTACGTGAGTAATCTTTTCGACGTTGAAAGCTGCCATTAAAGGTCTCAATAAATTATCAGATTAGAACAGGTTACTATTCTAATCTAAAATCATTCCCGATAAACTGAATATATTGAATTGTATTTATCAGAAAAAGTGATGATGCCTGAACTGAATTTGCCCATAATTGGTTATATGCAATCGCCCTATAAGGAAAAATTCGGTATTCCACGCCAGCCCAATCTGGTGCCGGTTGAATCCTTTATCGAGATGCAGGCCCCTTATAATGATCTGCTGGCATTTGAGGGGATCGAGGAATTCAGCCATTTGTGGCTGGTCTGGCAGTTTCATGACAATAAACATCCGCAGCACCCGCATATTTTCCGGGCACAGGTGCGGCCACCACGACTGGGTGGGAATAAAAAAATCGGGGTATTTGCCACCCGCAGTATGTACCGGCCGGCACCGATTGGTCTGTCCGTGGTTCAGTTACAGGCTGTCAGAAAAGTCGGGGCATCGGTCAGGGTGTATGTGACTGGCAGTGATCTGCTGGATGGAACCCCGGTGCTGGACATTAAACCCTATATTCAGTATTCAGATGCAATCCTGCATGCCCGCAGTGGCTATGCACAGCATGAACCTGAACGTAAGCAGGTCAGCTGGACAGCCCAGGCCACGCAGCAGAAGCTGACATTAATGGAGCGTGGGCAGAGTGACAGCAGGATAATGCATGAACTGGAGCAGGTTTTATCGCTTGATCCACGACCGGCTTATCAGGACGATCAGGCACGCATTTACGCCATGCGTTTTGCAGCGCTGGATGTACGTTTTCGGGTCAGTGCAACACAGATTGAGATTGTGGCTGTTGTGCTGTTGTAAGGTCCGAAGATGCAATAGGTGCCAATGCCAAGGCTGGTAATGTTGGTGTCGATCAATGACCCGGTAACAGGTTCAAAGTAGCTGTTCCACGCTATTTGTCTTTTACTGGCCTGGCGATCAGCCACCTCAGGTTCCACTTTGTAAGCGGTGACCATCATTTTATTTTGTATCCTGCAAATTTCATGGCATTTTACGGGTATATTGTTGTATTTATTTCAGTCATGACTACAGCCGGTCGATAATAGAATAAACAGCCGGGCGCTTTGGAGTGCAGTATGCAGGATGATTGAACGTTTTGCGATTATGGTGTCGATGATGATCTGGGGTGTTGAATCATGAATTTTAATTTTGAAATTGATACCACCTGGTGTCTGGAACAATTATTAAAAGATGGGCGTATTACTGAACGCAATAAGTTACTCATACAGACCACACATAGACAAAAAGAACAGCTGAAGTGGCACCCCTTGCAGTGGATTGCCCATTTCAGTTTAAGTGATCAGGCACAACCACAGCACAGGCTGACTTTAACTGTGTTGTGTCAATGGCTGGCCGAAACGGCACAGATGCCTTTATATACCATTGACCCCCTCAAGGCTGATGTGACGGCACTGACCGGTGTCATGTCGCAGGAATTTGCGCTCAGAAATAAAATCCTGGCGGTGGAAGTGGCTGCCGATAAAATTCTGATTGGTACCGATCAGCCCTTTGTCATCGATTGGATAAACAATCTTGAACGCAGTCTGAGACCGGGAAAAATTGAACGTGTTTTGCTGAGTCCGGATCAGTTACAGCGATATTTGACTGAATATTATCAGGTCAGCCGGGCGGTCAGTTCTTCTCAGAAGTCGGGGAATTATGACCAGGAAAATAAAGGTGTGGAAGCACTGTTACAGTTGGGCGATACGCAGAATCCGGATGCCAATGATCAGCATATTGTCAAACTGGTGGACTGGGTGTTGCAATTTGCCTTTGAACAGAGCGCCAGTGATATCCATCTTGAGCCACGAAAAGACAACGGCAAGGTCAGATTCCGTATCGATGGCGTATTGCACACTATTTATAATATGCCGGCCAGTACACTGACTGCAGTGATTTCACGTATTAAGATTCTGGGGCGAATGAATGTGGCAGAAAAGCGCAAGCCTCAGGATGGGCGCTTAAAAACCCGGACTCCCAGGGGACAGGAGACGGAATTACGCTTATCCACCTTACCCACTGCCTTTGGCGAAAAGATGGTGATGCGTATATTTGATCCAGAGGTACTGGTGCACAGTTTTCAGCAGCTGGGTTTTGATGAACATCTGCTGAAGGACTGGCGGGCGATGACCGCGCATAGTCACGGTATTATTCTGGTGACAGGGCCGACAGGTTCAGGAAAAACCACCACGCTGTATTCCTCACTGAAGCAATTGGCTACAGAGCAGGTCAATGTCTGTACCATTGAAGATCCGATTGAAATGCTGGAACCGAGTTTTAACCAGATGCAGGTCAATCAGGGCATTGAGCTGGGGTTTGCAGATGGTGTCCGTGCACTGATGCGCCAGGACCCGGACATCATCATGGTGGGGGAAATACGTGATCAGGACACGGCCAATATGGCGATTCAGGCGGCGCTTACCGGTCATTTGGTTTTATCGACCCTGCATACCAATGACGCACCCTCCAGTCTGACCCGATTGCACGATCTGGGGGTGCAGCCATTTTTAACCGCTGCCACCATTCTGGGCATACTGGCGCAGCGGCTGGTGCGCAGATTATGTCCGCACTGTAAGCAACTCGGACCAGTCAATGCGCAGGAATGGGAACATCTCACCTTTGATTATATTATGGAAATGCCTGAGCAGGTTTATCAGGCCAGAGGCTGTGAAAAGTGCCGTCAGACCGGATATAAGGGGCGGGTGGGAATTTATGAGTTCATGCCGATCAGTCTTGAAGCCAAACAGAAAATCAGTGCCCATGCCACATTGGATGATCTGCGGGCGCAGGCCAAAAAAGAAGGTGTGGAACCTTTGCGTATTGTCGGGGCACGTAAGATTACAGAAGGCGTGACCACTCTGGAAGAAGTGTTAAGAGTGGTGCCACTGCATTGAAAAATAAATCGTTTCATTGGGCAAACCATCCAGGATGGTCTGCCCAATGAAAATATAAAAGCAATATGCGCTGATTCATACTGCCTGTTCCCACGTTTATTATTATTGAAATTATTTTTATTATTTCGTCAGAATAAGACGGTTATTACGTGTTAAACGTAAACGGTATTCCTCTCCTGCATGCATGATCCGGATTTCACGGCCTAAAGCAAAAAGGTTATTGGAGTGCAGCATCGGTAGTGCATGTGCGGATTCTGTATTACGGGTAAATAAGCTAAAAGGTGCGTTCATTGTTATTGCTCCATCAGTGGGGTATTGTGCTGAGTGATTTAAATGATAATCATTATCGAATAGGCCTGTCAACGATAATTTTGGTGATTTTCAAAAAACTTTAAATTGCTTACACTCTGTAAAATTTATTCATGTTTATTGCTATGTCAAAACCATCTGTTCATGTTGCGATTGCAGTGTTGTTTCATCAGGGAAAAGTGCTGGTCGGATGGCGCAATAGCCATCAGCATCAGGGAAATAAGTCTGAGTTTCCCGGTGGGAAAGTGGAGCAGGGGGAAACTCCGGAGCAGGCCTGCCGCCGGGAAGTGCGTGAAGAAGTGGGCATGGACATTCAGCACTGGCATGCGTTTGATCTGCTTCAGCATGACTATGATGATATTCAGGTCAATCTGCATTTATTTCATGCAGTTGTCCCGCAACAGCAGCTGTCCCGTGTACAGGCGCCCTGGGCCTGGTATCGCCGGGAGCAGTTATCCGGGTTAAATTTTCCGGCGGCCAATCAGGCGATTATTCAGCGCCTGCAATGGCCGCATTATATTAAAATTTCAGATGATCTGTCCGCTATGCAGCAGTTGCCTGAAGATACTTTGCTGTACTGGCGCAATGATCAGAGTAGCATCAGCGCTGACGGTGTCATTCATGGGGTTACGCATGAGATTACTCAGTCTGGCAATGCTTCAGTGCAGCAGTTGATTTTAAATATTGATCACTGGAAGGTACTTAATCCGGGGCAGCAACTCCGGATTGCAGCCGTACATTTTAAGCACAGTCAGCTCATGGCAGCAGCAAAGGGTGATTTACCGGTGGGAATTCGCTGTATTGCTGCATGTCATGATCAGCTTTCGCTGGCACGGGCGCAGCAGCTGGGATTTGATGCGGTATTACTCAGTCCTGTGCAGGGGACCGCAACACATACTGATGCTCAGGTACTGGGCTGGGGACAGTTCAGCACACTTGCCGCACTGTGTGATATTCCGGTGTTTGCCCTGGGCGGATTAAAACCTGCGGATCTGCAATATGCTCAGCAGCAGCATGCCTATGGTGTGGCGGGGATTCGGCATTTCTGATCCATTACGGGCTTAATGGCATCACATCAGCCCGGCCTGGAAGGTTTAAAGTGATTTTAAGCGGGCCTGGGCTTCCTGAACGGTGCCGGCCTTGTTCTGGGATTGCCCGGCCTTTAAGATGATCTGCCACAGTTGTTTTTTCATGGCATTGGACTGTGCATAGCTGAGTCCGCGCCGTGCCAGTGATTCTGCATTGGCCGGTTGATTTTTATGACCGGCAATTAAGGCCAGGTATAAAAAAGTTTCTGCAGACTGGGGCGCCAGTCGCTGGGCATGCATGGCAGATTTTTCTGCTTCATCCCATTTTCCCTGTTTAAACGCGGTCTGGGTTTCCTGCATCAATTGTTTAAACACAGGAAGCTGGCGGCCATCATCAAATTTCTGCAGCTGCGTTTTTTGCTGCGGGACAATCACCTGAAGCTGTTTGCGCTGGATTTCCGGGCGATCATAAGGGGTGATTTTTACACCATCCGGTGTTTCCACTCCCGGTTTTTTGCCGGGTTGGGCAGGGGACGGTGTTGGGGAGGTGTGCTGGGTCGGGAGAGACTGACAGCCTGCCAGGCTGATCAATCCCGCCACCAGAATAACTTGCTTCAACAACATATAATTTAAACTCATGCTCAATGCCGTTAATCGTGATAACTGCCGCTGGAAATGACGTTCACCTGAGGATTCAGGTCCCGCTGCATATCATGTTCACTGTCACGGATATAGTCTTCAATATTATCGTGGGAGGCCGACTGGGAAGCGTTATTTTGCGTATCCGGTGTGTAAGTCGGCTCCACCTGGTAGTGTGGCATGCCACATGCCGTAGCGCGGTTGGGTATGGTGCGCCGTAACAGGGGAATATACATACTGCCTTCACAGCCTTCAGCAGATAACTGGCCGCTTGCCGGGTCAAGCCATTGCCATTGTACTTCATCTGTCTGTCTCAGATTGACCGGTTTCTGACGTAATTGTTTCATGACATTGGTCCAGACCGGTAAAGCGCCGGTGGATCCGGTCAGGCCGGTGATTTTATTGTCATCCAGTCCCAGCCAGACCACGGCCAGGTGGTTGCCCGAATAACCGGCAAACCATGAGTCACGGGTGTCATTGGTGGTGCCTGATTTTCCTGCCAGCTTCAGTTCAGGAGAAAGCGCATTATAGGCAGATTTACCGGTACCGGAGGACATCACCTGTTGCAGGCCGTAATTCAGAATATAGGCCGCAGAGGGATCAATGGTCTGCTGAACATTTAAACTGTAACGGTCCAGAATCCGGCCATTGGAATCCACCACGGAACGGATGGCTTTCACCGGATATTTAAAGCCACCGGTGGCAAAGTTTCCATAAATACTCATCATTTCCATCGGCGACATATTGACAGCGCCCAGCAAGGCGGAAGGGTAAGCGGGCACGGTGGAGGTGACACCAAACTTCGTCAGCTGATTGCTGAATGCCGCCAGACCAAATTCCTGCCCCAGACGTACTGCAGACAGGTTATAGGAGTTTGCCAGGGCCTGTACCATAGGCACCAGTCCATGGCCTTCACCACTGTAGTTTTTAGGGGTCCAGGACTTATTGCCTGCAACCGGAATGCTGATGGGACTGTCTTCAATCTGACTGGCCCAGTTATAGCGGCCTGATTCAATCGCACTTAAGTAAATGACGGGTTTCAGCAATGAACCGACCTGACGTTTGGCATCGATGGTACGGTTAAAACCGGTAAAGTCCTGAGTGGAACCCACTGCTGCAATCAGCTCACCATTTTCAGGGTGAGAGACCAGTACAGCACCCTGCAGATCCTTTAACCGTGCCGGACTGGCTTTTGAAAGTCTTGACACTGTTTCACGGAAACTGGCCTGAACGCGGGTCTGTGCAATCGGATCCAGTGTGGTGAAAATACGCAGTCCCTGATTGGTTAAATCAGATTCCTGATACTCGGTTTTCAGCTGACGACGGACAATGTCCAGGAAATCCGGGAAACGGGCAGTGCCAATTCCTGGTTTCTCTACAATATTTAACGGGCGGGCCGCTTCTTTGTCATACTGCTCCTGAGTCAGATAGCCCATGATCAGCATATTGTGTAAAACCACGTTACGGCGCTTCTGGGCCGCTTCCGGGTTTTTCCACGGATTATATAAAGTCGGCCCCTGTACCAGACCCACTAAAAATGCCTGTTGGGCAATGTTCAGCTCACGTAAGGGCAGGCCAAAATAAAACTGAGAGGCCAGACCGTAGCCATTGACCGAATAATTACCACTTTGTCCCAGGTTGACTTCATTCAGGTAGGCTTCCAGAATTTCGTCCTTACTGTAATGTAACTCAAGCAACAGCGACATCAGTGCTTCATTGACTTTCCGCTTCAGGGTTCTTTCCGGGGTCAGGTAGAAATTTTTCACCAGCTGCTGGGTCAGGGTGGAACCGCCCTGACGCTTACCACCGGTAATGTTGCTGACCAGTGCACGTGCAGTTCCACGGAAGGAAATACCATGATGATGATAGAAATTTCGGTCTTCCGTGGCAATCAGGGCCTCAATCAGGGATTTCGGGACTTTATTGAGCTTAATCAGCACCCGGTCTTCATTATGCTGTGGGTAAATTCCACCAATCAGCATGGGTTCCAGTCGGGCGATACCGGTATTGGATGGTTTGGTGGCTCGAACATCCACCACCTGGTCGCCGCTAAAGGAAACCTGTAAAACCTGTTCAGGGTCCGCGCTGTCGCCATAATCAAAGCCGCGGGTATGCACATACATGGAGCTGGCCTGAATCACGTAACTGCCCGGTTTGGCATAGCTGTCACTGCTTTTATAGCCCAGCAGTTTCAGTTCCTGTTCAAACTCTTTCTGAGCAACCGGCGCATTGGCATAAATTTCCAGCGGCCGTGCAAAAACCTTGGCCGGAATGTCCCAGCGATTGCCTTCAAACTTTTCACGGATAATATTATCCAGCCGGACTAAATACACACTGAATGCCAGAAATGCCACGATGACCAGCACAGAAAAAATGAATGCTATAAAACCAATACCGCGTTCAGACTTCATATATAAAGCTAAGACCCTGATTATTTTTGTCAATCATGCGAAGCTTTTCTTAAATTTGCAATAATTAAACTGTGAAATAAGCACAATTCAGGATACAAAGTTAAGCAATTTGTTATATGAATGTGTTTAACCGATTGTGATGGCTGAGCATGCATGAATAATCCCGGAGTGTATATCAACAAGCTCCGGTGTTAGTGCTATCATAATCGGAATTACTGTGGAGCCCGGGCATACGTGCAAATATCAGCAAAGACCTTTCGCAATATCGGATTAATCGGGCGACCCGACAAATCTTCTGTAGTCGATACTTTATGCCTGATTCATGACCATATTCTCAGTCTTGGTCTGCATCCTGTTTTCGACGCGGAAACGGCTGAACTGGTTCCCCATGAAAATACCCAGACCGTCAGCCGTCACCTGCTGGGTGAGGTGGTGGACCTGGTGATTGTGGTCGGTGGGGATGGTTCCTTACTGCATGCAGCACGGGCACTGGTCAAATATCATACCCCGGTGATTGGGGTAAACCGTGGCCGACTGGGTTTTTTGACTGATATTACCCCGGCAGAAGCAATTTATAAGCTGGATCAGGTCTTACAGGGGCATTTTCAGCTGGATCGTCGTTTTCTGCTGGAAATGGAAATCCGCACCGGCAATGAAGTGGTTTATAATGCCATCGCGCTGAATGATGTGGTGCTGCATTCGGGAAAATCGGTACATATGCTGGATTTTGAACTGAATATTGATGGACAATATGTTTATCGGCAGCACAGTGATGGCCTGATTGTTTCCACACCGACCGGTTCCACCGCCTATGCGTTGTCAGGCGGAGGACCGATTGTGCATCCGGGTATGGACGCCATTGCCCTGGTTCCCATGCATCCGCACACCCTGTCTTCCCGGCCAATTATCGTGGGCGGGCAGAGTGAAATTAAAATCAGAATTCGTGAAAATCGGGTATTGCCGATGGTCAGTGCCGATGGTCAGCACAGCGTCTCACTGAATATCGGGGATTGTTTACATATACGTAAACATCCCTTTAAACTCATTTTATTACATCCACCAGGTTACGACTTTTATATGGCCTGTCGTACCAAACTTGGCTGGAATCAGGATTTTGATTCATTGCAACAGCAGGATTGACCATGAATATTGAACAGATGCTTACGGTACTGGATGCTGATATCGTAGAGCGATTAAGGACTGCGGTGGAAATCGGTAAATGGCCGAACGGTATTGCCCTGACCCAGGAGCAGCGTCAGATCTGTATGCAGGCTGTGATTGCCTGGGAAATTCAGAATTTACCGGAAACCGAACGCAGCGGTTATATTGACCGGGGCAAAAAAGAAGAAGGTGAAGTCTGTGAAGATGACCATCACCTGCATGAACCGGAATTCAAACCGATTCGTTTTATCTGACGGACTGCTGCCTGTCATTTGATCGCCCCGCAGCTTAGATATGCTCAGATACAGACGGGGCCATACAAGGACGTTAGAATGCATGGTGATACAGGCCATGCACTCTAGTCCGGGACATCAATTATCGGCTTTGCCACAGTTCCCCGGCTTTCTGCATGGCCTTATCATAATCGCTGCAGACGCCCATGGTGTATAGGGCAATGCCAATGGTTTCAGTGACTGCAATTTCCCCATATGGATGGGTCTGTCGGCCTTCCCATACTGCTTTAAATATACTCAGGTCCAGTGCTTCCTCTACCGGGCTGCGGTTCTCTGTCAGTTTGGGAAGTTCGTGCTGGTATAATGTGCCCTGTCTGATACCGCATATCAGGGTTCTGGCATCCGGATTACGCTCAAATTCGCCACCTTCACCTTTAATGACTGCGCTGTTCTGATAGCCGAGCTGAAACGCTGCCTGCTGATGGGAGCTGCGATAGGCCGGGTGGAAAATAGCCTGCAGGGTTGCCGGAGCATTAAAGGGGTTGATCAGTCGTGCCAGTGTGTGAATGGGTGAGCGCAGGCCCATGACATTTCTTAAGGCGATTAAATCGCTGAGCACTGGAGAAATGACATGCAGCGGTAAATAGGCAAAATGCTGCTGTGCTAATTGTGCTGCAACGTCAGATTCATGTTCGCAGATGGGATAGCCCAGATATTGCAGTACCTGTTCGGTATATATTCGGTTCAGGGTGTGGCCTGATGCGCCATGCATGACAATGTTATAGCCGTGCTTTGCCAGGGTCAGGGCAGCCAGTAGGAACCACGGATAATGCTTGCGTTTTCCGGCATAGGATGACCAGTCCAGGTCAACATGCAGTGGTTTGAAATTCAGCTGGTCCTTTGTGGCTTGTACAAATCCGGTCAGTTCGTCCACGGATTCCTCCTTGACCCGCAGTAACATGAGAAATGCACCCAGCTGCACATCCAGCACTTCATGGTTTAAAATCATGCTGAATGCCTGATAAGCTTCTGCATGGGTCAGTGACCTGGCGCCATTTTTGCCTTTTCCGATGATACGGACATACTGGGCAAAAGGATGTTCGAAGTCCTGGTATAAGTTTCTTTTGTTGTCCATGAGTTCCGGGGCATTTCAGATAAAATGAATGTTCATACTATGCCATAAAAATGGGCAGGACATAAAACCAGTCGGCATAAAGATGAAGCAACATAAAAACAAATGACATAACAATCAAACGAAGCAAAAGCATGCTTCATGGCATCAGACCGGCAGGGGATCAGAGGTTGTCAGCGACAGTGGAAATGACAGGCAACGCAGGCACAGTTTACCGGGCTGGATTTTTTAATCAATTTGCTGAAAAAGTTGTCTTGTCTAACATCTGAAAGCTGACTATTGTTATACTGTCTAAATTCCGTTTTGCAGAGCGACATAATAATGATCAACGATGATCAAAATACGACGACTTCTCTTGACCTTTCTAAAATACGTGAAGATATTGACTCTGTTGATCAGCAGATTCAGCAACTGATCAACCGTCGGGCACGGCTGGCAGAAGCAGTGGCAAAGGCGAAATTTGCTTCTGAAGAAAATCCGATGTTTTATCGTCCTGAACGCGAAGCCCAGGTCTTGCGTAAGGTGATGGAACGTAATGAGGGCCCCTTGTCTGATGTGACCATGGCCCGTCTGTTCCGTGAGATCATGTCGGCCTGTCTGGCACTGGAAGCACCACAGAGTATTGCTTTTCTCGGTCCGGCCGGCACATTTACCCATTCTGCGGTGCTGAAGCATTTTGGTCAGGATGCCCTGATCCGTCCCTTACCGACCATTGACGAAGTGTTCCGTGAAGTGGAAGCCGGCAGTGCCCACTATGGCCTGGTACCGGTGGAAAACTCGTCTGAAGGTGTGGTGAATCACACTCTGGACTGTTTTAAGGCGTCATATCTGAATGTGATTGGCGAGGTGGAACTGCGGATCCATCATCAATTTCTGATTTCTGCCCATACCCGCAAGGACAGCATCAAGCAGATTTATGCACATCAGCAGACACTGGCGCAATGCCGCAACTGGCTGGATGTACATTATCCGGGAGTGGAGCGTGTAGCGCTGAGTTCCAATGCCGAAGCTGCCCGCCGGATCCGTAATGAATGGCATTCTGCGGCAATTGCCTCCGATGTAGCCGCAAATCTTTATGAGCTTGAAATTCTGCATGGCAATATTGAGGATAATCCGGAGAACACCACACGTTTTCTGGTGATCGGCCGTGAGAAAGTGCCCGAGAGCGGCAATGACAAAACGTCATTATTGATTTCTGCACATGATCGTGCCGGCGCCTTACTGGAAATTCTTGCCCCATTTGCAAAACATAATATCAGTCTGACCAGTATTGAAACCCGCCCGGCGCTGCCGGAAAAATGGGCCTATGTGTTCTTTATTGATCTGAAAGGTCATGTTGAACAGGATAATGTCAGGGCTGCCATTGAAGACATCCGTCCATTGGTCAAGGAAGTGCGGGTATTGGGCTCCTATCCTGTGGCTGTACTGTAAGATTCAGTCATGGCACAGCGATTATTTAAAAAAGTTGCATTTATTGGGTTTGGACTGATTGGTTCAAGCCTGGCACGGGTGATTGCGGCACAGCAGCTGGCAGATCAGGTGGTGGCATGCACACGTTCAGCGCAAACCCTGGAAGATGCACTGGCCCTGGGGCTGATCCAGCAGGGATTCAGCAATCCGGCTGAGGCGGTGCAGGGGGCAGATCTGGTGGTGCTGGCCTTGCCGGTACGAGCCACGCAGCAGATGCTGGAAAATATTCAGTCTGATCTGTCCGAACAGACCATCATTACCGATGTCGGCAGTACCAAAGGCAATGTTGTGGATGCTGCACGGGCAGTATATGGCGATATGCTGCCTGCCGGATTTGTGCCGGGGCATCCGATTGCCGGCAGTGAACATACCGGTGTACATGCCGGAAAAGTGGATTTATTTACTGGTCATAAAGTGATTCTGACGCCTCTGGTCACCAGTGCGGATTGGGCTGTGGAAAAACTGACGCTGTTATGGCAGGCTGCCGGTGCAGAAGTGATCTGTATGGATGTGGAAAAGCATGATGAAGTGCTGGCACATACCAGTCATTTACCGCATCTCATGGCGTTTAACCTGGTGGAGCAACTGGCGAACCGGGAAGACAATCTGGATATTTTCCGTTATGCCGCCGGCGGTTTTCGTGATTTCTCACGTATTGCAGCCAGTGATTCGCACATGTGGCATGACATCTTTTTTGCCAATAAAAAAGCGATATTAAAGGCAGTGGATGGCTTTGAAGCACAATTGTCCACTTTAAAAACATTGATTGAAAATGAAAACTCACAGGCATTGATGGGATTGCTCGGGCATGCACAGGCAGCACGTCAGCACTTTAATCATATGCTCGCCAATAAACCCCTGATGGAGAACAACAAGGTGACACAGCAATTTACCATTTTGCCGGGTGCTCATACATTTAAAGGTGAATTCAGCGTACCCGGGGACAAATCCGTGTCGCATCGTTCCATCATGTTCGGGGCGATTGCAGAGGGTACAACCCATGTCACCGGTTTCCTGGAAGGTGAGGATGCGTTGGCAACTCTGCAGGCATTCCGGGATATGGGGGTCAGTATTGAAGGGCCGAAAAATGGCGAAGTCACCATTCATGGTGTGGGAATGTATGGTCTGAAAGCACCGGCTGGTGCGCTGTATATGGGGAACTCCGGTACGTCCATGCGCCTGTTGTCAGGCATGTTGTCTGCACAGCAATTTAACTCGGTCATGACCGGCGATGCGTCACTGTCCAGACGTCCAATGGAGCGGATTGCAAAACCGTTACGTCTTATGGGTGCACAGATTCAGACCACCGGTGAGCGGGGTACGCCACCGGTGTCCATCACCGGCGGTCAGCATTTACAGGGCATTCACTATGATCTACCCATGGCGTCTGCTCAGGTCAAATCCGGGATTCTGCTGGCGGGGCTGTGGGCCGAAGGTGAAGTTTCAGTAACAGAACCGGAACCGACCCGTGACCACACCGAACGTATGTTACGTGCCTTTGGTTATGAGGTGAAAACCGAAGCTAACCGCATTTCATTGCAGGGCGGTGGTCAACTGACAGCAACTGAAATTCAGGTGCCTTCAGACATTTCCTCGGCAGCATTCTTTATGGTGGGTGCGGCCATTACTGAACATTCAGATATTACCCTGCAGGCGGTGGGTATTAATCCCACCCGTACCGGTGTGATTGAAATTCTGAAACAGATGGGGGCAGATCTGACGGTTGAAAATGAACGGATGGCCGGTGGTGAACCGATTGCTGATATCCGTATCCGGGGAACCCGTACGCTGAAGGGCATTCATATGCCGGAGGATCAGGTTCCGCTGGCGATTGATGAATTCCCGGCATTATTTATTGCAGCAGCATGTGCAGAAGGGCAGACCATTTTAACCGGTGCCGCCGAGCTGCGTGTCAAGGAATCTGACCGTATTCAGGTGATGGCGGATGGGTTGAAAACCATGGGAATTGACTGCACACCGACTGAAGACGGCATTATTATTCAGGGCCGGGGTAAATCCGGCGACTGGTCACCGATTTTTACAGGCGGTAAGATTGAATCGCATCATGATCATCGTATTGCCATGAGTTTCAGTATGGCAGGCCTGCGGGCTTCGGGTGAAATTAACATCCTGGGAACTGAAACAGTTGCCACCAGTTTTCCTGATTTTACCCAGCTGACCCGTCGGGCAGGGCTGGCCATTCAGGTCAGTGAATAAATCGGTTTGATTTTGTAAAATTTGTCAGACAACAGTCAGGCTTTCGCTTGGCTGTCTGGCTTTTATTGCTTATGCTCATTGCATACAATGATAACGTCTTTTGGATGAAGCAATGAGAAAATTACAATTTACAGCAAACTGTAAAAATCATACTCAGGGAGCGAATGCCTGTCATGTAACACAGGCTTATGTCACGGATTTACTGTCTGCACAGTTGTCTCAGTATGGTTTTAAAACGGACACAATGGCTTCGGATGAAAATCTTGTCGTGAGTGTGGAAAATCATCCAATCGATCTGGGCGTATCCTGTTGTGTAAATCAGGACGGTTTACTGAGTTGTGAAATTTCCGCCCATGCAGATGAGCAACAGGCCTGGTTTAAAAAAATTGAAACGCAGAGCGTGATTAAGCAACTGGCGAATGCAGTTGAAAATACCTTAAAAAAAGATGAAACCTTCAGCGACTTTGAATGGAAAAATTAATTGAATGAATCATTCACTTTACAAACAATGGTTACTTTATAAATAACTGTTACTTTCTAAAATATGGTTTGTTTTTGAATTTTAAAGTGTGGTGAAAATGAAGCTGGCGGCCGGCGGTATGCCTGAGTGTTCCTGGTTCAGTGGCTATGATTTTAGAGTCAGGGTTTTAAGTCTGTCGCACCTCATGTTTGAATTCGCTCAGACTTTTGCGATGATATTCAGCGGAAACATGAATTGGAATTCAGGTCATGCTGCTGTTATAGTTATTCTTCTTCGTATTTCAGCCATTATTTTCCGATCAGGATGTCCATGCTCGCTTTAATTTCTCCTGCCAAGACCCTCGATTATGTTTCTGCACTGCCTACGGATCAGCACAGTTTACCCCGATTACTGAATGAATCCAGTCGGTTGATTGAAGTCAGCCGTCAACTGTCTGTGTCAGACATTGCCCGTTTGATGAGTGTCAGTGAAAAAATTGCCCGTCTGAATGTAGAGCGGTTTCGTGACTGGCAGCCGGATTTCAGTTTTGCCAATGCCCGTCAGGCAATATATGCCTTTAAGGGAGACGTCTATACGGGGCTGAATGCATATGACCTGTCGGCAAAGCATGTTGAGTTTGCACAAAAGCATCTGCGTATGTTATCTGGTCTGTATGGACTGTTACGTCCACTTGATCTGATGATGCCTTACCGGCTGGAGATGGGAACCCGATTACAAAATCCCCGTGGGCATAATCTTTATGAGTTCTGGGGGGAGCGAATTACCGATTTAATTCAAAAGGATCTGGAACAGTCAGGCTCACAATTACTGGTGAATCTGGCGTCAGATGAATATTATAAAGCGGTGAAGGAAAGTAAAATCCAGGCTGAAATCATCAAACCGGTATTCCTGGATCAGAAAAATGGTCAGTATAAAGTCATCAGCTTTTATGCCAAAAAAGCCCGTGGTTTAATGGCACGTTATATCATTGAAAATCAACTGGACAAAGCGGATGGATTAAAGGATTTTCGTCAGGAGGGTTATTATTTCGATGCAGACAGTTCCTTAAAAGGCGAACTGGTGTTTAAGCGGGATGAACGGATAGCATAAATCAGATGCACATTTAAAAATGATGATCTGAAAAATAAAAATTTGAACAATGAATGCCCAGAAAACCAGTGTCTGGAAAATGAAAACTTTTAGCCAGAACCGTCTGGTTACTGAAATAGTGGCGGCAGAGCTTTTCAGTTCTGCCCCCGTTTATTAACTCAGTGTTAAGGAAATTTAAGGCGCGACCTGTAAGGAAATAATGGTGTAATACTGATTTTCAGGTTTTTTCCCTGGATCGGTTTTCCGGGTCACTTCCACAATATATTGACCTGTAGTAGGGAACTGTACTTGTGCTACACCTTCTGTATTTGTGGCAGTCTGAATAGCCTTGTCTTCCTCACCGCCCTGTACCAGTATCCGGATCTGAGCGTCCTGTACCGGTTGCTGACTGTTTTGCAGCACCCGGATGCTGACAGGTGTATTTGCCCTGATTTCATTGGGATGTACTGAAAAACTGACATTCAGTGCTGTATCGGTCTTTTCCGCAATGGCTGATGTTTTGTTTTTTGACACATAACTCTGGATGGTCCATTCACGTGTCACACTTTCAGGTTGCGGTGCTTTTCCCTTTTTAAAATCATCAGGAATCAGATAGGGGCGATCAGCAATGGGACCGGCCTGCTCAGCACTGACTTCGTGAAATTCTTTCCAGACCTTGTTATGCAATGCATATTTCAAAGGAAAGGACACCCGGGAAGAAATGGCATAAGTGCCTTCTTCAGGCAGGGGAAGATCAAAAACGGTTACAGACTTCAAGGCAGTCTCAGGTTTAATGGTCGTGCTTTTCTGTGTCGGTGTCACTACGATAAAAGAAGGTTCCCGCAGGGCATATTCACTGCTGAAGGTATGTTCTGCAAAGCCGGATATGATAGGAATCTGAGTGTTTTTAGTCAGGTAGGCCAATGGTGCAACATAGGGTTCGTGTGCCCAGCAGACTGTGGAAATCAGTGTGGAGGTAAATAAGAGAAATTTTTTCATATCAGGCCTGTAGGTGATGATAATTGATTGGATTTTGCAAATAATATTCATTATCATTATAGGGCACGGAAACGATTATGCAAGTTTTATAAAGAATGATCAATCACTTAAGAGCGCATGACTCTGCTGTATATATCGTATATAGCCGATTAAAGGCCCGAATAGACTGCAGATCAGCTGGGTCAGGTATCTGACGGAATGTATGGAACATAAAAAAAGGCAAAGTCGGAACTTTGCCTTTTGATGATCAATACTTATCAGTGTCTAATGTCTGTCAGTACTCATGCCTGTATGGCGATCAGTGATGATGCCCGCCGGCACCGTGAACATGACCGTGTTCCAGTTCTTCAGCAGACGCATCACGGATTTCGATGATTTCAACTTCAAAAGTAAGGTCCTGACCGGCCAGTGGGAAGTTGGCATCCACCACAATATTGTCACCTTCAACTGCTTTTACAGTGACAATCTGCACACCGTCATCGGTCTGTGCCTGGAACTGCATACCCGGTTCAATGTTTTCTACACCCTGGAACATCTGTGCAGGAACTTCCTGGACCAGATCCGGGTTGTATTCGCCATAGCCTTCAGCGGCAGGAACATTGACGGTGAATTTATCTCCCAGGCTTTTACCTTCCAGTGCTTTTTCCAGTCCAGGAATGATATTACCTGCGCCATGCAAATAGGCAAGTGGTTCTCCCTGGGATTGATCGAGGGTCTCACCCCCAGCGTTGGTCAATGTATAGTGGAAAGAAACCACGTGATCATTTGCAATAGCGGTCATGTTATTGATCCATTCAATATTTTAAGGGTATATCATAAAGTGAAAAGCCCTTTTTGTAGACCGGAATTACTAAAAAGTAGACCAGTATTACTAAAAAAATGCAAATTCAGCCTTTTTATGATGGTTTTTTCATAAATAAGGGCAAAAAATTAAATTTCAATGTAATTTAATTTTTGGTGCAATCTTCCGTGTAACAAAATCCTTGACCGTCAGTATACCTGCCTGGGTATAACCGTAAATAGCGGCCTGATGTATACGGTACAAAGACACATACATGGATTTTGCAATAAAGCCCTGCACATTGACCTGGCCGAGTAATTCACCCACCGCTTTGTTTTTGCTTAATGAGACCAGGGAGCCCCGGTCTGAAAACTGAAACATCGGCTGCTGTTTTCCCCTGATCCGGGCTTTCATGGCATCCACCAGGAAAGCGGCTTGCTGACTGGCCACCTGGGCACGGGGTGCCAGGGCAGCTTCACGGGCATCCAGCACGCAATGTGCGCAGTCTCCAAAGGCAAAGATATTCGGGTCGGATCGGGTTTGCAGTGTAGCATAGACGATTAAACGGCCCATCCGGTCCTTTTCAAATCCTTTCAGGTTTGAGATGACCGGTGGCGCCTTAATGCCGGCAGCCCAGACTTTTAATTCGGCGGTAATGCTGTGGCCATCATTGAAATAAATTTTTTCGGCATCAATTTTTTCCACACGCCTGGCAGTCAGGACATCAATATCCATCTGTCTGAGCTGTTCGGTAGCATGATCAGCTATTTTTTCCGACAGGGCGGGCAGAATACGTTCAGCTCCTTCAATCAGGGAAATTTGAACGTGCTGCGGATTGATTTTATTTAAGCCGTACTGATAAAAATTTTGTTTGGATTCGACCAGTTCCGCAGCCAGTTCCACGCCGGTGGCTCCGGCTCCGATAATCGCAATTTTTAAGTCACGTTCGATATTTTTATTCTGGGCGTCCAGGTATAAATGCAGTAAGTCCTGCTGAAATATTTCCGCCTGAGCCATGCTGTCCAGAAAATGACAATATTGCTGCACGCCGGGGGTGTTGAAATCGTTGGAAACGGAGCCGACTGCCAGAATCAGGGTGTCATAGCTGAGTGCTATGGGTGCTGTTGTGGATTCATATTTGCTGGATTGTGTTCTGCTTAAAATAATCTCTTTCCGGTCGGGATGGACATCTTCCAGCTGCCCCAGTACAAACTCGTAATAATGTCTGGCGGCATGCGCATAGTAATTGGTTTCTTCAGCGCTGGGATTCATGGTGCCGGCGGCAATTTCGTGCAGCAGCGGCTTCCAGATATGGGTCAGTTTCTGATCGACCAGGCTGATGCGGGCTTTTCTGGATTTGCCAAGGGTGTTACCCAGCTGGGTCGCAAGTTCCAGACCACCTGCGCCACCACCGACGATAACAATATGATGAAGTTCAGACATATGTTTTACCCGATTGTTTTTTGAAAATAGGAGAGGTTTAATTTGCCATTGCATGTGTGCTTTATCCAGTATTCTGTCATGCAGTTTATTTATTTACAATAAAACCGACTGATTCAGTCGGTTTTATTGATGCTGCAAATAATCGGTTAAAATACAAAAAAGCTTTTAATCCATAAGATAAAACGTTCAAGCCATGAGGCCTGTTCGATATGTACCTCATCCTGAATGTCAAAGCTTTGCAGCAATTGATCGTTCTGATAGACATTGATTTTTGCAAGATGCATCATTCTGGCCAGCGGGGCGGTCAGTGAGGCTTCGTTCAGTTCAACATTGATCTGTGTCTGCGTGTTCCGCAGTGGTTCAATGACTGACGCAAGGCCATTTGCATCACTGAGCATGACTTTATGATTGACATTATCAAAGCTCATCAGGTCAATGGGTGCCGGATAGTTGTACAGTGAGGTGGTGACAATCTGCGGCTTTCTTGCTTCAACCCTGAACATTTTCAGGGTGGATTTAATCACAGGCAATTCGGCAATGAGTTGTCGGTCCTTAATGGCTACTTCGTTGCGGGTATAGGCATAGGCCAGATTCAGTAATTTATGTGCAACCTCAGCACGTTTTGTTGCGCTTTGGGTGCCCAGTACCACCACAATCAGGCGCCGATCCGGCTGTTCCGGCAGTGCTGTAGGACGGTGTGCTGTCAGCGCAAGATTATAACCTGCGGCTTTGGTAAAACCGGTTTTTAAGCCGTCAACACTGCTGTCTTCCTTTAAGACCAGATTGGTTGCATGGTGAAAACGTTGTTTATAGCTGAAATTCGGTTGTTGTGAATAATAGAGATATTCAGGGGTTTCAGTGGTCACAGCCTGTCCCAGCCGAGCCAGATCATGCGCTGAAGAATAATGATCCGGCATGCTGACACCGGCTGGATTGCTGAAATGAGTGTCTTTCATACCCAGTGCCTGAGCTTCCTGGTTCATGCGTGCTACAAAGGCCGGCACATTGCCGGAAATCCGTTCTGCCAGGGTGACTGCTGCATCGTTGGCGGACATGACAATCAGGCCTGTGATCAGCTGATCAATGGAAATCTGTTCGCCCTGTTTCAGATACATCTGGGATTCATCCCATTGCACCATCTGTACCACAGGTGTGGCCGTTAAAATTTCATCACGGTGTAAATGCCCGGCCTTTATTTCCTTTAATGTAATATAGGCCACCATCATTTTGGTCAGGGAAGCCGGCGCGCGCTGGACATGGCTGTTATATTCAGCAAGGGTCTGTCCGGTCTGCGGGTCAAGAATGGTCCATGCTTCGGCTTCAACCGTTGCAGGATTGATATTCAGCAGTGCGGCATGGACAAGGGAGGTGCATAAAATGCTGACGAACAAAAATATACGGGTGAAAATTTTCAACGGAAATACCTTTAAAGCCGATCCAGTGGCGATGAATGCATAAAACTGTGCGCATGCTATGCCTTTTTTTTTCTCCTGGCTAGTCGCTTTTGTAGCCAGGCAGGACAGTCCCCGCATTATTTTGTAAAAAGTGATAATCTAAGAGTTCATCTATCTGCTGAGTTTCTGAATATCAATTATGTTGCATTATCAGATCGAATTTGACGATTATCGTCAGCATCTCATTCACGTCACTGTACGTTTCCTTGCCAATCCGACTCAGGTGCTGTGGTTGCCCACCTGGATTCCCGGCAGTTATCTGATTCGTGAGTTTTCAAAACATATTGAATCGGTACGGGCATATGATGAAGCGGGACGTCCACTTCAAATCAGCAAATTTGAAAAGAACAAATGGCGTTTGTTTAACACCGATCATGAGCTGATCACAGTGGAATACGATGTATATGCCTATGATCTGTCGGTCCGTGGTGCCTATGTTGATCAGACCCGTCTGTATGTCAATCCGGCCTGTGTCTGCCTGGGCCTGGAAAACCAGCAGGATAAAGCTGTTGAACTTGAAGTGTTTTTGCCGGAAGGCCTAAAGCATTTTCAGCTGGCTACGGGGCTGAAGGCCAGTAGTCTGGTCAGGGGGCGCTATACCCTGAAAGCAGATGATTATATGCAGCTGATTGACAGCCCATTTGAACTGGCGGAACAGACCCGTTTCGGTTTTGAAGCGTATGGAATTCCGCATGAATTTGTGGTGTCCGGCACGCATGCCATGAATGCAGAACGTATGCAGCAGGACATTGAAAAAATTTGCAGGACTGAAATTTCCATGTTCGGTTCAGCACCGTTTAAAAATTATACCTTTATGACCATGGCCACCGGCAACAGTTATGGTGGACTGGAGCATCCCAACAGCACCAGTCTGATCACGCCACGCAAGGACCTGCCAAAGGCTGATGAGCCGACCGAGCCATCGCCGGATTATCAGCGGTTTCTTGGTTTGTGCAGTCATGAATACTTTCATTCCTGGCTGGTCAAATTCATCCGACCTGAAAATTTTGTCAACTATGATCTGCATCAGGAAAGCTATACATCACTGTTGTGGATTTTTGAAGGATTTACCTCGTATTACGATGATCTGATTTTACTGCGCAGTGGGGTGATTTCCCAGGATTCCTATCTGAAATTATTGAAGGCTCAGATTGATCGTTATCTGCAAAACCCGGGGCGTCTGATTCAGTCGGTTTCCGAGTCCAGCTTTGACACCTGGGTGAAATTTTACCGTCAGGATGAAAACTCAAACAATGCCGGCACCAGTTATTACAATAAGGGTTGTCTGGTGGCACTCTGCCTGGATCTGGGCTTGCGGATTCGCGGTTCCAGCCTGGATGCGCTCATGAATAGGTTATATGCAGATGCTCAGCAGGGAATTCAGGTTAATGAGCGAACCATTTATGATCTCTGTGAGGAACTGACAGGGGACAAATGGGAAGAGCAGATTACACACCTGATTAATACCACTGACGAATTGCCGCTGGATCAGTTATTACCTGAGTTTGGTTTAAGCTACGCACTGAATCAGAAAGAGTCATTGCCTTTAGGCTTAAAAGTTGTCGATAAACCGGAAGGTCTATTGGTACAGCAGGCCCGTCGGGATGGTTCGGGTACGCTTGCCGGGCTGTCCGCCAGTGATGTGATTATTGCGATTGATGGTTTAAAGGCTTCGGTGAAGTTATTGCAAAAATATGCCGCCCAGCAGGAGCCATTTAAGGTGTTTGCATTCCGTCGTGATGAATTGATGCAGTTTGATGTTCAGGGTGGCGTCACCGATTTAAGCTCGGTTGAGCTGAAAGTTGAAGATCAGGCCAGTGCAGATCGATGGTTAAAAGGATAAAGCTTTCAAAGCATGAAGTTTTAAAGGAGCAATGCTTTAAAAGGACAGTCATACGACTGGCAGGTACCGCAGATTCATTCCCCGGGCAGGGGAGTGAATCCACTGGATGATCAAAACGGGTAAGATTATTCTGAAATGATGAGTTGAAAAATCAGCTTTGGTTAAAATATGAACGAAGTGTTTAAATCATTTTGTAATCAGGATGGTTCTCGCGATTGTCCCATACAGTTTTCTGTCACTGATCGTTTTCAGGGTCCCTGTGACAGGAAGTTATTTATAGGATGGCTTGATGATTTATTTCAGAATTTACCCAGGTCAAGGCACCTTTTGATCCTGGACAATGCATCCATTCATAAAGGCCGGGAAATAGAACAGCTTGCTGGAACGTATACTTAGTCGAAATTAATCAATATATTAAAATTAATGAGCTTTTCCTCCTTCACATTGTACTTGCCAGGGTTGCGCTGCTGCTGAGTATCCTCACATCTTATGGCGAAGTATAAACATACGTCAGTCCGGTGGTCTGATGATGGGCGTGGTGCACAGTAAAAAAGCACAACATTGTGGAGTTTATGCATGAAAATATGCGATTTGCACATTTTTATCAGTAAAAACAGTTAAAATACTGTGCAGTTTTAATCGGCACAGCTTTTGCAATTCAGTTCCTGCGAAGTGAAGTCTTATTAATAAACCGTAATGTAATATGTGCAGGAGTTGTGATTATGGGCGCAGCAGATGAAAGTCCACTGACAGAAACACCGCAGTCTGAACGTAAGGGATTTATTTCCATTGCCCTGGTGTTGTTCAGTTTTACCTTTTTTACGGGCACAATGTTTGCCGGCGGTAAAATTGGGGTTGCCTTTGATTTTATTGACATCCTATGGATTACAGCTGTTGGTAATCTGTTGCTTGCTGTGTATGCCGCTTCACTTGGACTGATTTCCGCACGCAGTGGACTGAATACTGTATTAATGGGGCGTTTTTGTTTTGGAAATATCGGCAGTAAGCTATCCGATTTCCTGCTGGGCTTTGCAGAATTGGGATGGTATGCATGGGGAACCGCAACGCTGGCTATTTCACTGGTAAAAATTGTTCAATTACCGGACAGCTGGACCGTACCGCTCATGGTTCTGTTTGGTCTTGGTTTTTCCATTACGGCAATTATCGGCTTTAAGGGACTGGAATATTTATCCCGGGTGTCCATTCCGCTGATGTTTATTTTGCTGGTCACTTCCATTGTACTGGCTACCCGGGAGATTGGCGGGTGGACCGGCCTGAACAGTGTGCAGCCTACCGAGACACTAACCTATGCAACGGCAATCACCATGGTTTTTGGTACTTTTGCCAGTGGTGCAACGCAGATTACCAATTGGACGCGGATGTCACGCAGCGGTCGGGTTGCAGTATGGGCCTGTCTGATCAGCTTTGTGATTGGCAATGGTGCAATGGTACTGGCGGGCGCATGGATGGCCGTTGTATATCAGCAACCGGATATTGTTGAGGTACTAATTTTACAGGGATTGTCCGTTGCGGCAGTGATTATGCTGTGTCTGAATTTGTGGACGATTCAGGGACCGACCATTTACAACGTTTCGGCGGCCGCCTGTCATCTGGTTCGCAGTGAACGCAGAAAAACCATGGTCATTTTATCTGCCATTGCCGGCATTATTCTTGCTGTTGCCGGCATGTATGAGTTTCTGATTCCTTTCCTGATTTTGCTGGGGGCGATTATTCCACCACTGGGGGGAGTGATCATGGCGGATTACTGGATTCGATATAAAGGGCAGTACCCGTTGCTCAGCCAGGTGTCATTGGTGAATTTTAACTGGAATGGACTGATTGCCTACAGCCTGGGTGCCATTGTGGGCTATAAGTCGCCGTGGATTGCACCTATTGTGGGCATTGCGGTATCCATTGTCTGTTATGTCATTCTGATCCGGCTGTTTCCGGTGAATGCGTCGCGGGCCAGGGCTGAGACGGGCTCAGGCGACTGAATACAGCAGCAACTGAATACAGGAAGATGAAATCATGACCATGACTGTTCAGGATGTGTTGAATCTGCCCCGATTGTTTGAGCTGAAACTGAGGGCAGGGTTTGACAGTGTGCATCGCCTGGTGCGCTGGTTTTATGTGGCCGAGAATGAAGGGATTGCTGAATGGGTCAAAGGTGGTGAACTGATCTTTATTACCGGGATTAACCACGCCCGTGATGAAAAAAACCTGCTGGATCTGCTGGAGCAGTCCTATGCAAAGAAAGTTGCCGGCATTGTGATTCTGACCGGTCCTGACTTTATCCGCCATATTCCTGACAGTGTGTTGAACCGGGCCAGTGAATTGCATCTGCCACTGATTGAGCAACCCTATAACCTGAAAATGGTTGAGGTGACCCAGGTCATCGGGACCACGCTGGTTCAGCTGTCGCAAATAAAAAAATCAGCTGAGGATGTACTGAGTCAGTTGCTGATGGGAAATTATCCTTCACTGGATACCGTGCAGCTGCGGGCCAGGCATCTGCATTTACCGTTGCTGGGTCAATATGTCATTGCTGTGATCCGGTTCAGTAATGTACAGGCGTTTTTTTATGAAACGGCTGTGCAGAACAGTGAAGCGTATCTGTATCAGAAAAAACAGGATGGTTATGATCTGCTGGAAAGCTGGCGCAAGCAACACCATCAGATTTTCCCCATTATTGCCCAGGGGGAGCAGTTCAGTCTGGTACTGTCCACTGAAAAACATAAAACCGGGTTCTGGGCAAATGCCCTGTCTGAAATCATTCAGAAGCTGCGCGATCCGGAAACCGGTTTAAAACTGTTTGCCGGTATTTCTGGGGATGTAAAATCCGTTGTTGCCTTTCAGCGGGGGTATTGGGAAGCCTGTCAGGCACAGGAAATTGCTGCAGATTTAAATACCGGCCTGGGTGTTTGCCTGTATCGGGAACTCGGGGTTTTAAGGTTGATCAAGGCCATTCCGGATCAGTCGGTGACTCAGCAACTGATGCGTGAAACATTGGGTCCTTTAATGGCGCCGGATAAAAAACATCCCAATATTTTGCTGGAAACCCTGGATGCCTGGTTAAAGGAAAATGGCAATTTAATACATGCAGCAACCCGACTGGGCATTCACAGAAATACGCTGAACCAGCGGATACAGAAAATTGAAGCACTTACCGGGCAGTCACTGACGAATGCCAATTTCCGCCTGAACGCAGCAATTGCATTGCTCATCTGGCAAATATCACACGATTGAAGTCACTGCGATCAGCACAGGCAAAATGAAAGAGAAGAGAATGATGAAAGTAATTAATGCGGTGCTACGGCATCAAACAGGTTTATACAGTATGACCTGCAGGCATGGCGTGATTGAAAAAATAGAAGCACAGTCTACTGTTCTGACAGAGCAAGGTGAAGATGTCATTGATGCCAGACAACAATTATTGATGGCGCCGCTGGTTGAACCGCACATTCATCTGGATGCAGTCCTGACTGCAGGCGAGCCGGAATGGAACATGTCCGGCACACTGTTTGAAGGAATAGAACGCTGGGGTCAGCGTAAACAGACCATTACCTTTGAAGACACCGGACAGCGTGCCAGACAGGCGGTGGATATGCTGGTTGCTCATGGAATTCAGCATGTACGGACCCATGTGGATGTCACTGACCCTGAACTGACGGCTTTACATGCCATGCTTGAGCTGAAAAAGGAGATTCAGGACGTGGTCAATCTACAGATTGTGGCTTTCCCTCAGGAGGGGATTGAATCGTATCAGAATGGCCGCGAACTGATGGAGGAAGCCATGCGATTGGGCACAGACGTGGTTGGCGGCATTCCCCATTTTGAATATACCCGGGACAAGGGCGTGAGTTCAGTACATTTCCTGATGGATCTGGCTGAAAAATATGACCGGCTGGTTGACGTGCATTGTGACGAAATAGATGATCCGGCTTCACGCTTTCTGGAGGTACTGGCTGACGAAGCCCGGGTACGTCAGATGGGAGAAAGAGTAACCGCCAGTCACACCACGGCAATGGGCTCATATGACAATGCCTATTGTTATAAACTCTTTCGACTGTTGAAAAAATCAAAAATCAATTTTGTTTCATGTCCGACTGAAAGTATCCATTTGCAGGGCCGTTTTGACCAGTATCCAAAACGTCGTGGCTTAACCCGGGTGCCTGAAATTGACCGTGCCGGCATGAATATCTGCTTTGCCCAGGATTCCATTCGCGATCCCTGGTATCCAATTGGGAATGGTAATATTCTACGGATCCTTGATGCAGGACTGCATATCTGCCATATGCTGGGCTATGAAGATTTGCAGCGCTGCCTGGATTTTGTTTCGGACAATTCGTCGAAAACCATGTATCTGGGGCAGGACTACGGTCTGGAAGTCGGCCGGCCAGCCAGTTTCATTCTATTTAATGTCAGTAACGACTACGATGTACTGGCCAGCCAGGCGAAACCGATTTTAAGTGTGCGCAATGGCCGGGTGATCATGCGCAGACAGGAAGATCAGGTACAGTTGATCAGGTCGAATTGATCAGCAGATTCCATACAACAGCCCGCATTGTGCGGGCTATTGGTTACTTCAAATACGGTTACTTTAAGAGCGACTAAAGGTGACTGGCGCTGGCGAATGCCTTAACCGGCTTTATACAGCGAATAACCATAAGGGCTGACCAGCAATGGAATATGATAATGTTCCTGCGAACCGTCAATGACAAAAACGACAGGAATTTCGGGAAAGAAAGAACGCTGATTTTTTGCTTTATACCAGTCCCCGGTTTTAAAGGTAACTTTATAGATGCCTTTTTGCAGGGACTTATTTTCAGGGTACAACGCATTGATCTGACCACTGTCATTGGTGGTTCCGGTACTGATCTCCACCCATTTATTGTTTTGCTGCGCTTCAAGCGTGACTTTTACATTGGCCGAAGGCTGCCCGGTTTCCAGACTGATGACATCAACACTTAAGGGGTTCTGTGCAAAACAGACGCCAGATAAACCCAGACCTGAAATCATGATGGCAACTTTTTTCATTTGAATTGTCCCGTAATTTTAAGAGGGTGGTCCTTCTGTTTTTATCACAATATTGCGGCGATGGCATTAGCATAAATGAAGTGCTGTCCCTGGCTGCTGCCCATAATGTCGTGAGACAGTTGCCACCTGGGCTATGGCATGGTCAGGAACATGCTGATCAGTCCGATCCCACTACAGGACCATGAGGTTTTAACGGGGTCTGCGGCCACGGCTTTTGGTGTTGGGGCGGGTCGTCCCATTGGTTTTACGGCGTGGTTTCTCACTTTCATCCATCTGCCAGATACGTCTGGTGCCGGATGACTTTTTCTTTTCACCATCTTTCTGATTTTTATGCTGCATGGGTTTGCCGCCGGTGCCTCCCGGTTTTTTCACATAGGAACGTGGACGATACGGTTGATCTGCCGGCACATCCCTGAAATCCGGATACAGCAAAGGTTCAATTTCCGTCTGTTCACCGGGCTGCAATTTCAGCTGGATCAGATCAATTGAACCGATTTTAGTCCGGATCAGGCGTAAGGTCGGGAAGCCAACCGCAGAGGTCATGCGGCGGATCTGACGATTACGGCCTTCACAGATCTGAATCTCCACCCATGAGGTTGGAACCGTTGCACGATAACGTACAGGTGGCGTACGCTCCCATAACCACTCAGGTTCATCCACTTTCTGCACTTTGGCGGGCAGGGTCATGCCATCATTGAGTTCCACACCTTTACGCAATTGTTCCAGGGTTTCTTCGCTGATATCACCTTCAACCTGTGCCAGATAGGTTTTATATTTTTTATTGGCAGGATTGGTAATAAACTGATTCAGTCCGCCGTGATCGGTCAGGAAAATCAGACCTTCCGAATCCAGGTCCAGACGCCCGGCAATTCTGAGCGCAGGATCCTGAACAAAATGAGACACTGTCAGATGTGTGTCATCTTCGCGAAACTGGGAGAGAACATCATAGGGTTTGTTGAGGATGACGATTTTCATAGGAAATTACTGCTTTGATTCTGATCAATAAAAATAACAATGTGTCTTATTCACCTGGGAAATGTTGTTATTTCCCATATAAATCTCAAAGAACACTGGAATTCGATTAGAATATTATGCGTTAAGAGAAGTTGAATGTATTGTCAATTGACAATTATTTTTTAAATTCGCCAGCTACATAGGGAGAACCTGCACAATGGGTTATCAGAAGATCGTAGTACCTGCGGATGGTACCAGAATTACCGTTAATGCAGACTTGTCACTGAATGTTCCAAATCATCCAATTATTCCTTTTATTGAAGGAGATGGTATTGGTGTCGATATTACACCAGCAATGAAAGCTGTTGTCGACGCGGCGGTTCAGAAAGCTTACGGTGGCAAACGTTCGATCGAGTGGATGGAAGTTTACTGCGGCGAAAAAGCAGACAAAATTTATGGCACTTACATGCCGGAAGAAACCTTTGAAGCATTACGTGAGTTTGTGGTTTCAATTAAAGGTCCATTAACCACACCGGTGGGTGGTGGTATTCGTTCCCTGAACGTTGCGCTGCGTCAGGAACTGGATCTGTATGTATGCGTGCGTCCGGTCCGCTGGTTTGAAGGTGTTCCTTCTCCGGTGCAGCACCCGGAACTGACTGACATGGTGATCTTCCGTGAAAACTCCGAAGATATTTATGCCGGTATTGAATGGAAAGCGGACTCTGAAGAAGCGAAGAAAGTCATCAAATTCCTGCGTGAAGAAATGGGTGTCACTAAAATCCGTTTTCCTGAAGGCTGTGGTATTGGTGTGAAGCCTGTATCCAGAGAAGGTACACAGCGTCTGGTACGTAAGGCCATTCAGTTTGCAATTGACAATGACAAACCTTCTGTAACCCTGGTTCACAAGGGTAATATCATGAAGTATACCGAAGGTGCGTTTAAAGAGTGGGGCTATGAGCTTGCTGTTGAGCGTTTCGGTGGTGAATTGATTGATGGCGGTCCATGGGTCAAAATTAAAAACCCGAAAAGTGGTAAGGACATCATCATTAAGGATGTAATTGCAGATGCGTTCCTGCAACAGATTCTGATGCGTCCGGCGGATTATTCCGTGATTGCGACACTGAACCTGAATGGTGACTATATTTCTGATGCACTTGCAGCAGAAGTGGGCGGTATTGGTATTGCACCGGGTTCCAACATTGGTGGTGCAATAGCGGTTTATGAAGCCACACATGGTACGGCACCGAAATATGCAGGTCAGGACAAAGTTAACCCGGGTTCAATCATCCTTTCTGCTGAGATGATGCTACGTGACATGGGATGGACTGAAGCTGCTGATCTGATCATCAAAGGTGTATCGGGTGCCATTGAAGCTAAAACAGTCACTTATGACTTTGAACGTCTGATGCCGGGTGCAACGCTGTTACGTTGTTCAGAATTTGGTGAGGCGATCATCCAGCATATGGAATGAGATATCAGGTTCTGGTGAAGAAAAACCCGCACTTTTGTTGCGGGTTTTTTAATGGTGTAGAGTGAGTGGCTTTTAATTTCCGGTTGTTTCTACAAGGGGTGACAGGGGCTGAATATATTGTTCAGGCAATATGGTTCTTATTTCATAATCATTAAGGCTTATCATAAGACATTTATGACTGCCGCATGTAATTTTCTTTATCCGTTTTAAGAGGTAGTCATCTTTCATATAACCTTCATTATATTCACATTGATAGGAAGTTATGGTTTTTCTTAGTAATTCAGTGGCTTCTTTTTCTCCTTGTTTATACTTAATTAAAACAGGATAAAGCGAAAAGATAAAAAATATGAATAAAAGATAGATTGCAGCAGGAATGCTGTTTATATTTTTCAGCCATGATAATTTGTTGTTTTTAGAAAATTTATGAATCCTATGCTGTAAAAAATCAAATTTACTTTTTAATTTTTCACGTGAAGATGAGTGCGTTCCGAAGAAAAGGCAAAGATAGCACGCAAGGCAATAAAGTGTGATATATAAAATAATTCTGAGTAATTTGTTTAAGATTTTAAGTACATCAGTAGATAATTCAAAATAGCCTAAAAATAAATATTCTGAATAGCTTATTCCTAAAGAGGAAGGTCTGCTTGCGAAAGTTTCAGTTACTCCATACATATATGCCAGATAATAACCAAATATAATTGGAGGTGAAAAAATAAATATTCCGGAAATTATGGTCGTAAGAAACTTCATATTAAGTTTTGCCTGGAGGTGTATTTTTCTTTAGTTTATCGTATGAAAAATTAGGAATAGTAATAATCTATAACTATATAATGCTATAAGTAGAGCAGTTGCACAACCGGGTTTTATTTGAGTGCTTTTGAAGCGTATTATAGGGGAAATATTGTGGCCTTCTTTTTGGGGGGCGAATGAAACTATTCGTTGGGTTGGTGCTTATCATATTTTCGTTCTGTTTATGCCACTTGGTAGCGCAGATAAATAATACTAGCTTAAATATCAGACTCAGGTATTTAATTGAACATGAATGCCTTAGCACTTTTCCTGAAAACGCGTGCCGGATGATGTACCAGGCGGTTATCAGGTTGTTTTTTAAATAGATAAAATGAATAAAAAAGAACCAATTTCATCTGTAAAAATGATAAAGGCTGTTGGCTTGGTTGCAGTTCGCTTATAATCTGGAGAACAAAACTTATGGAACTCAAATGAACTACCCACTCATTCTGAATATCGTCATATTCATTGCATTGATCTTACTGCTAATGCAGACCCGAAAAACGGACTGGAATCTGGCGAAAAAAGTATTTGCAGGTTTGTGTCTGGGTGTGGTGTTTGGTCTGGGTTTGCATGTTGTTTACGGTACCAGCAATACAGCACTGCTGACGGAGTCCATTCAATGGTTCAATATTGTGGGCAATGGGTATGTCAAACTGTTGCAAATGGTGGTTATGCCCCTGGTTTTCGTGTCCATTCTCAGTGCAGTGATTAAATTACATAATGTGTCGTCACTGGGGAAAATCAGTATATTCAGTATCGGAACCTTGCTGGTGACCACGTTTATTGCAGCACTGGTCGGAGTTTTCGTCACTCAATTATTTGGTCTGACAGCCGCCGGTCTGGTACAGGGAACCCAGGAAACTGCACGGCTGGATGCCATAAATTCAGATTATATGGGCAAGGTGACGGATCTGAGTGTGCCGGATTTCTTTCTGTCCTTTATCCCCAGTAATCCATTTGCAGAACTGACAGGGGCCAGTCCGACCTCAATTATCAGTGTGGTGATTTTTGCCACTTTTCTGGGAATTGCCGGCATAAAGCTGATGAAGGATGATGCAGAAAAAGGTCAGCGCATCGTCACGGCTATTGAAACATTGCAGAGCTGGGTGATGAAACTGGTACGACTGGTGATGTCGCTTACACCCTATGGGGTATTTGCACTGATGACCAAAGTGGTTGCCAGTTCAAAAATGGCCGATATTGTGAATCTGGGGGGCTTTCTGGTGGCCTCTTATGTGGGACTGGCCATTATGTTTGTAGTGCATGCCGTGGTGCTCAGCCTGAGCGGTGTCAACCCGGTCCGTTTCTTTAAAAAGGTGCTGCCCGTCTTAACTTTTGCATTTACCAGTCGTTCAAGTGCAGCAAGTATTCCACTGAATATTGAAGCACAGACACGTCGACTGGGCATACCGGAATCCATTGCCAGTTTTTCGGCATCATTCGGTACTACCATTGGACAGAACGGCTGTGCCGGTTTATATCCGGCCATGCTTGCGGTCATGGTCGCGCCAACTGTCGGCATTAATCCACTGGATCCGCTCTGGGCGCTGACGCTGGTGTGTGTGGTAACGCTCAGTTCCATTGGCGTGGCCGGTGTGGGAGGGGGTGCTACCTTTGCTGCATTAATTGTACTGCCGATTATGGGCTTGCCTGTGACGCTGGTGGCATTGCTGATTTCCATTGAACCGCTGATTGATATGGGACGGACTGCTTTGAATGTGGATGGTTCCATGACCGCCGGCATGGTGACCAGCCAGATGATGGGGCAGACAGATCAGCACATTTTACAGACAGATGATCAGGAAGAGCTCAGGCACGGTTAAAAGCGCTTTGGCGCCCTGGGTGTATCCATTTTTCAGGAATGACTGTATCTGTAATCCTGCATGCAATACGCTAAACTCAGTCAGAGGAAGGAGAACAGATGATGAAAATGTATCAGGTGGATGCCTTTAGCACCCAGTTATTTAAGGGAAATCCAGCTGCGGTACTGGTGCTGGATGAATGGCTGGAACCAGCGCTCATGCAGAAGATTGCACTGGAAAATAATCTTTCAGAAACAGCCTTTGTGAAAATAGTTCAGCAGGACAATGACACGGCCAGTTATGAAATCCGCTGGTTTACTCCGACGGTTGAAGTGGATTTTTGTGGTCATGCCACACTGGCCAGCAGTTTTGTATTGTTTGAATTTTATACTGAGGCGACCACCATTCAGTTTCATGTCAGAAAACTGGGAGTTTTTACCGTTCACCGGGAATCGGACGGTAAAATCCGCATGAATTTTCCTGTACGGAAAGCCACCCGGCTCATGCAATATCCGGCATTGCTGAATGATGTGGTCGATTGCCCGATTAAAGAAGTCTACCAGAACGAACAGGCCTTTATTCTGGTCTGTGAGTCTGAAACAGATGTGATTCAGGCCAGACCGAATCTGGCCAATATTCAGGCCATGGCTGAAGCCTATGCCATCAGTACTGCCATTACTGCGGCAGATGGAGATGGCCCGGATGTGACTATCACAGCTGATTCCGCACGGTATGATTATGTGGCCCGCTATTTTGCACCGCATAAAGGTATTAATGAAGATCCGGTCACCGGTTCCATGCACACTGGGCTTGCGCCATTATGGGCGGAAAAGCTCGGTAAGCATCAACTGCTGGCTTATCAGGCCTCTGCCCGGGGTGGCGAGCTGTTTTGTGAACTCAAGCCTGAAGACCACATTGAAATTTCAGGTTATGCACGACTGTATATGCAGGCGGAAATTAATATTCAGCAGCAGTAAGCACACAGCGGACCTGTACAGGACGAGCCATGGCTGCTGAAATAAACAGCTATTTTTTCAAAACTTTACTATTCAACTGTGAATGTATTTCTTAAGATAAACCGGCTGTCATTTCTTTACATCCTCTGAGAATCTGGAAATATCTATGTTGATACGGTTTAGGACACTCACACTGACCCTGTGTATGGCTGGAGTCAGTGCGACTGCAATGGCACAGACCATACTGGTCAAATCTGAACATAATATTGAAGAATATCAGCTGGATAATGGTTTTAGAGTGTTGCTGGCGCCCAATGATAAAGAGAATAAGGTTTTTATCAACACGGTCTATCTGACAGGTTCGCTGAATGATCCACAGGGCAAGGGTGGGCTGGCACATTTACTGGAACACCTGGCCTTTAAAGGGACTGAAAATGTCAGCGGGGAAGAGTATCAGCGCCGACTGGATCAGCATACTTTAATGAGCAATGCCAGTACCGATTATTATTCGACCCGTTATACCAGCATTGTTCGTCCGGAAAAATCTTCACTGGATGAGGTGATTTATCTGGAAGCGGAACGTATGGATAAACTGGTTTTACAGGAAAAGTTTGTTCCTTCGGAACTGGCAATTGTCATGCGCGAACGGGAAGTCCGGATGGATCAGCCATTTTCGGTGCTGATGGATCAGATGTGGAAAGCGGCTTATGGCAATCAGTCTCTCGGGCGCTCACCCATTGGTGATCTGGATGAGCTGAAATCCATCAGGATGGGTGAATTGAATCAATTCTACCGAACCTGGTATGCGCCGAATAATGCAGTCATGATTATTGCCGGTAAATTTAACAAAGCTGAAGTACTGCAGCAGATTGACAAAAATTTCAGCAGCATTCCTGCCCGGAAAATACCGGCGCAGGCGCAGGTGCCTTTGCTGGATGCCGCCAGTATTAAAGTCCGTGATTTTATAGTGAAAAAGGGCAGTGATCTGGCAAAATTCCACATTTATCTGAATGGGAAAAATGAAAAGATCCAGCCGGAATTGGCGCTGACACCTTATTTGTATACCCTGCAGCCAAGTGGGCATTTATATTCAGATATGGTGGAAACAGGCATTGCCACCAATGTGCAGTCAACCACCTGGCTGGATCAGAACTTTAATCTGGTGTTTATGGGAGCGATTTATGCCCCGTCACATGATGCAAAGCAGATCGAAAATTCACTGATTGCAGGGGTGGAAAAAACCAGGGCATTTAATCAGACTGAGCTGAACCGGGTGAAAAACCTGCTGAAAAACGCTCAGGAAAGCATGCTGAGCAATGCCACTGCGGTGGGAACCATACTGAGTGACTATGTGGTTTCTTCCAATGGTCAGTGGTCACAATATTTTAAGGACCAGCAGGCGATTCAGCATTTAACGGTGGATCAGGTCAATCATACATTAAAGGCATTTTTAACGCCTCAGCACCGGATTGTGGGAGATATTCAACCGACACCGGAAGATCAGAAAAAGGCACTGGAGCAACAACAGGCTGCTGAACAACCGAAAACCCTGGATCAGCAGAATGCTGAACCGGAGCCATTGAAGGATACCGGTGTTTACAAGGCAGAAGTTGCAGAATATGTTGCAACGTCAAAGCAATATCTGGATGCAGCAGAACAGAAAATTCAGCGTGGCACTCTGAAAAATGGTATGCAATATGCGTTATTTCCGGTATCGACCCGGGATGATAAGACCTATGCCACCATTTCAGTCAATTTTGGTACTGCTGCATCGTTGTTCAATCAGACTGAAATCCTCGATTTAACGGCATATTTACTGTTACGTGCTTCAGATCAGTACAGTCTGCAGAATATTGCAGACAAAAGCATTGAAGCCAATGGTACGGCTTCTGCATCGGCGGTGGATAATGGCATGCTGATTCAGATTTCAGCGCAGAAAGAAAAATTTGAAGACTACTTTAAATATATGATGCAGGTCATGCAGGCACCGAAGTTTGAGCAGTCTCAGTTTGATCTGATCAAACTGCAGAGTCTGTCCAGTCTGGATCGCCCGTATACAGAACCTGAAACAGTCTCTGCACTGACTATGGCGCGTTTGATTGAAACCTATCAGCCTGGTGACCTGCGCTATCATTTTGAACCGGAACTGGCGAAAAAACAGTATCAGGCGGCTACGGTGGAACAGGTCAGAAAACTGTACAAGGATTTTTTTGCCATGGACCATGCGCAGATTGCGGTAACCGGACAATATGATCCGAAGCGCATGAAAAAAATCCTGAACCGTGAATTTTCCTCCTGGAAAGGCAAGCAGCCCTATCAGCGGCTTCCGGTTAAACATGAACAGTATAAAGCGCAAAAAGTGCATGCGCTGGCGGAACAGCGTGAATTTGGCAGTTACCAGGGCTTGCTGACCCTGCCTGTGGGGGTGGATCATCAGGATGCGGCTGCATTGATTGTTTTCAGCTATATCCTGGGGGATTCACAACTGTCTTCACGGCTGGGACAGGAATTACGTGAAAAGAATGCACTGGTTTATGGTTTTGGCAGTGATCTGAATCTTGATTCATTCAGTGATGTCGGCGCCCTGACCATTGAGGCCAACTACACCGCGGGCAAATCTGCCCAGGTGTCTCAGGTGGTTCATAAGGTTTTGAATGATCTGTTGAGCAATGGTGTGACTGAGCAGGAGCTTGAAGCTGCAAAAGCCAGTATTATGAAACAGCGGGTGACCTCACTGGAAGATGAACGTATCATTCACCGCATGCTTAACAGTCAGCTGGAACGCAATAAAAAAATGCAGAGTCGTGCTGCTCGTGATCAGGAGTTTGCAAAACTGACCCGGGAAGATGTGAATGCAGCCATCAGAAAATATATTCAACCGGATCAGCTGGTGGAAGTGATGGCTGACCAATATGGCCAGGCTCAGAAATAAAGCATCAGCACTGAACTTTCTGGTTTAAGTTAAGGGTGGCTGAGTCAGGCAAATTGATAGCGGTTTTTAACACGGAAAAATCAGTACCTGGATTATATCTGTGGCACTGATTTTTTGTCATGAACGATTTCATCTGAACTCAGGCAGTTAGTCTGAATCAGTGTTTATGATCATGTTCTGCATCATGTTTATGGGTGTGGAAATCTTCATTTTTACGAAAGCGCAGATAGTTTTCAAATTGTTCACAATATTCATCATAGTTGTCTTCCATCATCATCTGGAATTGCTGCAATACATAGGACATGACCTGTTCCCTGGCATCGCGCATTTCATCACCGTTCTGAAAGGTATTGGCTGCAACCCAGGTATTAAAGCGTGCGGTTGCAAACAACATGGCAGCACTGACCTGGCCACGCAGTTCGACAGGGTCGGCCGGCTTGCCTTTGGGCGGGCGGCAGAATTCATTGGCCTGTTTGATAAATTCATCGGCACGCTCAAAAAAGACAGCATTCTGGGCTTCTTCTTCGGTGACATCGGTCGAATCAATTTTTTGAGACATGACAAATTCCACAAGTAAAATACCCCTGCATTATAGGCAAAGGTCCGCAGAAACTGAACCTTTGTCTTCATCTGAAATCGTATGGGAATCAATGGGTCTGTTTTGCAGGATACGACTGTTGTGGTTCAGCACCTGAAATATACAATTTCTTTTACTCATTTTTTGATTTATATTCCAGACCACCTGTCCGAAAAACCAGCCTATAAAATCCAGTCTGAAAAAGAGAAACAGATAAAATACTGATTAAAATAAATACACTGGTTTGAATGTGACTGTTTGTAACAAAATGTCTGTAAAGAATTATTACCATTAAAATTAAAATGTTGATGGATAAACCGGCAATTCTGTTTCTATAATGCAGACAATGCATTGAATAACAATTAATTTCTGCTAATGAATTTCATATTACAACACATCCACGCCGAAATGGACCGGCTCGGGCTGAGTGCCCGCAACCGCAGCCTGCACATCCAGTTTTCAGACCCGGGCCTGAACCTGCAGCTGTTCCTGCAGCGCATCGACGCCGGACACGCCCTCAATGCCGGGCTGAAGGCCGAGCTGCTGTGCCTGTCCATCAATGCCCATATCGAACTGAAACAGCTGATCGGCTGCCGGGTGGCCGTGGACACGGTGACCGACCTGGGGCAACTGCACCGCATCAGCGGCATCATCACCGGGGCGGAAGCCGGCCAGTCGGATGGCGCGCTGAGCATCTACCGGCTGCAGCTGCAGGATGCCACGGCACTGTGGGAAAAACGCCGCAACAGCCGGGTGTTCATGAACAAAAGCGTACCGCAGGTGGTGGAGATCCTGTTCCGGGAATGGCAGCAGCGCAGTCCGCTGTTTGCTGCATCACTGCAGCTGGACACCCGGGGCCTGAGGGAGGATTACGACATCCGGCCCTTCATCATGCAGAGCATGGAAAGCGATGCGGCATTCATCCAGCGCCTGCTGATTTCCGAATCCATCAACAGCTTAATTGACGAAAGCGAGCCGGTCCCGGCAGACGTGAGCAGCCCGATCCAGCCGCAGCTGCTGCGGCTGATTGACGACAACCGGCACTACCGTGCACTGGTACGGGGCAGCATCCGCTACCACCGCAGCGATGCCACCGAAGCCCGGGACAGCATCGACAGCTTCAGCGCACAGCGCAGCCTGCAGCCGACCGCAGTCCACATCCAGCGCTGGAAGGCGGAAGGCCTGTACCGGCAGGAGGGCAGCGGTTCAGTGTCCAGCCTGCATCAGCACTCGTCCCAGCACAGTGTGGCCCGGCTGGGCCTGGAGGATGCCCGGCAGGACAGCCCGGCGTGGACAGCGGACCTCAACGGAGACGACGGTGCCACCCGCGCCGGCAACAGCCAGCCGGAACGGCTGAACCTGCACCTCAGCCGGCTGCATGAACTGCGGGCAAAACAATTCACGGCAGAGGGCAGCGTCCGCGATGCCCGGGTGGGCTACTGGTTTGAACTGGAACACCACCCGGAACTGCAGCGGCATGAGCGGTCCGAACGGGAACTGCTGATCACGGCAAAAAGCCACTGGCATGAGAACAACCTGCCCAGAGCGCTGCAGCAACAACTGAACCGCCTGCTCGGTGACAGCCAGGTTCACAACAACCATCACACCAGCGCCAGTCCACAACACCAGCGCAGCCGGCTGAGCCTGATCCGGCGGCAGATTCCGATGGTGCCGGACTACGACGCCCGGCAGCAGCCGGTGGCACATCCGCAGCGGGCCCGGGTGGTGGGTCCGAAAAGCGAGGAACTGCACACAGACCAGTGGGGCCGGATCAAAGTCCGCTTCCTGTTCACCCGTGAAGACGACCATGCCCATGACGGTGGTGCCGGAACCCGGGACAACGACAGCGACTCCGCCTGGGTGGATGTACTGACCCCGTGGGCCGGGGATGGCTACGGCGCACGCTTTCTGCCGCGGGTTGATGAAATCGTGGTGATCCAGTTCTTTGACGGCAACGTGGACCGTCCCTACGTGGCCGGTCGGCTGCACGAAGGCCATCGCTCCCCGACCCGCTTTGACGGACTGGGCCAGCTGCCGGACACAAAAAAGCTCAGCGGCATCCGTACCCGGGAAGTGGATGGCACGGACTGGAACCAGTTACGCTTTGACGACACCCGGGACCAAGTCAGTGCACAGCTACAGAGCAGCCATGCATCAAGCCAGCTGAACCTGGGTAATCTGAGCCATCCGAAGGACACGCTACAGGACGGCACGGACAGGAGTCCCGGCCGCGGCGAAGGCTTTGAGCTGCGGACGGACCGGTGGGGAGCACTGCGGGCCGGTGAAGGCCTGCTGCTGAGTACGCATGCACGCAGGCGGGCTGAAGGCAGCCATGTGGATGCAGCAGAAGCCCGGCAGCAGTTACAGTCCGGACTGGACGGTGCCACGGCGCTGAGTGAAGTGGCGAAAAACCAGCAGACTGATCCAATTGAACATCTGCCGCACTTAAAGGCCTTTATCGCCGGACTTTCCGGCCCGGACAGTTCCGCAGAAGACCGGGACCGGGTTGCCCGCTTCAACGAAGCACTGCTGCTGTTGTCCAGTCGGGACAGTATTGCACTGAGCAGCAACCGGGACATACACCTGCGTGCAGCCGATCAGATCAGCCATACCGCCGGTGACAGCATCAGCCTGAGTACGCAGAAGGACCTGAATACTCAGGCTCAGCAGAAAATCAGCCTGTTTGCGGCGCAGGGTGACATTAGTGCCGTGGCGGCCAGTGGCAAGGTGGATATCCGTGCACATAACAACCGCCTGGAAGCCATTGCCCAGCAGGATGTCAGGATCCGCTCAAAGGAAGGCCGCATTGAAATCAGCAGTGACCGTGGGGTTATCATTAAGGGAGAAACCTCCTGTCTTGCAGTGAACCCCGACAGTATTGAATTGATCACCGGTAAAGTGCTTCATCCGCAGGCCGCGCAGCATGATTTCAGGCCGGGGGAATGGGTCAGCATGAAACAACCTGTGCTGCCGGATCCGGACAACCCCTACATACTGCAATATCTGGTAAAAAACAAAGAAAATATTCCAGTGGCGGATAAATCGTATTTCATCATTGATGAAGATGGAGCGATCAAAAAAGGCAAAACAGACGCCGACGGCTATATGAATTTAAAAACCACAGCATCTGCACAGGCAGTTGCCACCTACGTCATGCTCAATGACACTGCAGAAGCAGACGAAACAGGTGGAGAGCAGGAATAAATGAAAGCATCCTACAGCAGACTACAACTGAAAGTTTCCGGTCCATTAAAATTTCAGGATCTGACCTTTAAATTTACCGTACATAACCTGAGCAGCAGTAAACGCACTGAATTTGAAGGCCGATTTGATGGTCAGGGTTTTACCCAATGGTATCAGATTTATAATCTGAATACGCTATTAAGCTATAAAGTCTATATCCGCGGAGAGCTTCTACAGACCATTTTAGTAAAAGCGTACCCGGATAAAAAGAAATGGAGCCTGTTTACCATAAAAATGACCACGGAAAAGACACAGAAAGTAAAAAATAATATCCGTGAAATCTATCTGAATGATGGAGAAGTGGCGTGGTACCTGATCAAAAAAACAGAAACCATGCTGGACTGGTCAAAAAGAGTCTTTCAGAAACCCCTGGTTGCTTCGGACTGGGATATGCTCAGGGCCAATAATCCACATATTTCCAATATTGCAGCCATCAGATTGCTGACACCCGGAATGGTGGTTGTGCTCTCAAACTCGACGACAGCAAAGAAACTGCCACAGTATAAGAAGGATGCTCAGGAAGCCCAGAGAAACCTGGATGAAATGAAAAAGGACAAGGATTTTGATGCTGAATTTTTTGCTCAGAATTATGAATTTTTTTATGATGCGCTGAATGACAACAGGACTGAAATTACCCGGACCAATGTCTTTGCGAATAACGATCATCCTTTGGTTCAGCCATTCAATCATCCCGGAAATGATAGCGGTGCAGCGTGGGGAGCCATTACCAAGGGAGGTATTGATGGCGTATTAAACTTTTCCGATGGAGCAACCAAAAGAATATATAAAATACATGGTGAGCTGGCTCAGAAACTGGCAGAAGAAAAGGCAAAAGGTTCAGGTCTGGCCAATCCCAAGAATTTTAAAGAATTCAGGCGGAAGTATGCACATCTGTATGATCAGCTGGACCGGGAATCTGCAAAGAAATTATTTAAATGGGATCAATCCATAAAAACCAGTAATATGCGTCGTATGATCAGTCAGTCCACGCTGGCAAGAGGAACGACTTACAAAGGTGGGATGAAGGAATATGTTAAAAAAATGAGTGAAATTGGGAAGATGAGTAAAGTAGTAAAGGGAGGAGGTTATCTGTTTCTGGCCCTGGATATTTATAATGCCGGAGATGCCATTGCCCATGCAAAACCTGGAGAAAAGGCCAGAACCACTGTGGTTGAAAGCTCTAAAATTGTTGGGGGCTTAGGTGGTGCAGCACTAGGTAGCTTTATTGTATTAACTGTTGCGACTGGAGGTACCTCATTGCTTGTATTGGGTGTGGCAGCTGGCACTTCTGCATTGCTCGGGTGGGGATTTAGTGAAGGAGCTGGACAACTTACAGAATATATATATGATAAAGTGAGTAAATAAATGATCCATTTTGTTAACTTACTTATTGAAGATAAAAAATTTATTTTCGCTGTTCTTTCATTTCTATTTCTATTTCTTTTCTTTTCTTTTTATTTGATACAATACATTTATATTTCTTATAATTTGAAAAGTATTTGTAGAATTATATTTAGTGATGAAAGGCACTTTAGACTTCCATTGGAGCCATTTGATTGTTTTTTTATTAGTGTTTTGCCTATAGTTTTTTGGAGAGAAACTTTAAATATTAAAAAAAATATAAAATTTAAAAAACTTTATGATAAAGAATTTTATTATCCAGTAGATAAAACCCAATTAAAGAAAATGTTGACTAATCATCCCGCATTTTTCCACCTTCAATATTTAATATATTTATTCGTAGTGCTCTTTGCAGTGTTTATGGTAATGGCTTATATTTTAATTAAATACTCCTAGTATTGGGTGTGGCTACCGATGTTGATACAATCGTTGGGTGTTTTGTCATGGGTGTGGGTTGGGTGCTGGTGAAGCATATGATTTTTTTCATAAAAACAACAATTATTCTATTTTTGGGTCTGTTTAGTGTGTCTTTCATTTATGCGGAAGATAGATTTAAATTAAATGAAACTCAATGTATTGATTCAAAGGTTAATGATGGAAAGTTGGATATATATCTAAGTGATTGTATAGCCAAATGCACTTTTTGAACTACATTGGATAAACTCCAAGCTCTTCCTCAATGGAAAATTGACTATGGTTATTTCTAAGAATGGGCTTTTGGTGTCGAATTTAAAGAGATGTAGCCTTTAATTTGCATGTGGCTATAATAAAAAATTAAATAAAATTGATTCAATAGAAGTTCCTAATGATGTTGCGCAAGTGGAATATGTTTTTTTTAATGGGAAATATATATATATTGCATTTTCATATAATGAGATTTATAGGGATTTTAATGAAACTTATAATTATGATAATAAATATTTTTTGATAAATTCTTATGGTTGTAATAAAAACAATTATTGCAAGTACAGCTCTATTTTATCAAATTATTTTGGTAATGGTGGTGATATTGTAAATGAAAGAACAAAGAAGGTAGTCTATAAGTACCCATATTCAAAAAAGGAATTTTTAATAAAAGAACTAAAATCCAACAGGTTTAATAGTTGGGTTAACGGTAAGTTAACTGGTGGAAAAGTAATGGAAAAAACATTTATTAATGATGTTAATAATTTTTCAACTGAACATAAAGGCTATTTAATTAAGGGGGATGTTTTTAAGGTTAAAGATATAAGTTCCGGATGGTTAAATATTATTTATACAAATAAGAGAGGAAAGACAACCATTGGCTGGATCCCATGTAAAAATACGGATATTTGTAATTAACCCGAACCTCTGCTTAAGCCAATGTCTCATACACTTGAATTGTTGGCTTATTTTATGGCAAAAAGGAAAATTAAAAATAGCAACTGAGTTTATAGCTAAATACAGAGAGTGTAAATGAGAAGATATATATGGGTTTTATTTGCATTTCTATCTTTTGATGTATATGCTGATACAAATCAGTGCATTGCTTTTAAAAAAGATTATAGTCAGTATAACAATGAAAATATGTATGATTTGGATGCTTACATAACTGATTGTCAGCAGAGTTTTAAAAAAATAGAAACTTTTGGGTATTTTGGGGATAGCCCCAAGGTGAATTATTATTTTTTCCAAAAAAATAATGGCTTTAATCGTTTATTTATTTCCACTCATGTTTTAACAGATCAATACGAAGAAAAACCTAAATATGTATATGAAAATGGTAAGTATAATTTCATGAAAGTATATGACTGTTTTGATTTCATTTGTAAAATCAACAATAAAGTGACAAATTTTTTTGGTGATGGGGCAAATTTAGTTGAAATTAAAAATTATAAAATAGTGTGGGAATATCCTTATGCGACAGAAAATAACGTAAAAAAAGACTTAAACTCTAATTTTTTTAAAAATTGGCTAAATAATAAATTAAAAAATGGAATTATAAAAAACAAAACTAAAATTTATAATGATTCAGGTTTAAATTCTGAAAAATTAGGTTACCTTGTTCCTGGTGATAATTTTAATATCATAGATATTACGTCAAAATGGCTTAAGGTTTCTTATATAAGGAGTAATAAAAAAATAATAATTGGTTGGGTTCGCTGTGAAGACACAAATGTTTGCAATTAATACTTTTTGACAACAATTTTTTTAGCTATGATTAATTAATGGAGTCGTTCCAATAGAAAAATGAATATAATAAAATTTTGTTAAAAAATCAGCTATGATGAATTTTTAAATAAAATGGTGTGTGATGCTATGAAGAAAATAATATTGATTTTAGTAACTATTTTTTTTCATCCTGCTCTTATGCAAATAAGAGTGGTGATTTAGTAGGGAAGTCTGAGTGTGTATCAAAGGGTAGTGTCTGTTTGAAAAGAAAAGATGAGGATATTTTTTTAATTATAAATAATCATATATATCCTTCCATTAACTACTATGATGATGTAAAACTTAAAGCTATAAATGCAAATTATTTCCAGGTTATAAATAACTATAGTGAGAAGTCACCGGTTACAATTTATAGCACTTTTGTATATCAAAAAGGAGTTGTTAAAATATATTCCATAAAAACGATATCTTATCCAAATATTTCTCCGCAAGGTGATAGGCAGGAATGTAATATTTTGATAAATAGGATTTTTGAGAGACCATTATTGGAATATATTGATGATAAAGTTTTTAACTTAAATGAAAAACAAAAGCTAAATTTATGCGTGACAAGTAAAAATTAGAACCTGTAAATAATTTTGTGTAATTGCTTTTATTAATTAAAAGTGATTGCTTAAGCGATCACCAAACTCAATAATTAAGCGGTTTCACTACAACTATATTTTGAGCTTTATTTCCAATTTTATTTTTTGGGCTGTATCTAAAGCACGACAGGCTTGCGAAATTGAATAGCCTTGATCAAGCACAAGGCTTGCTGCTTCCAATTTGAATTCTGGAGTGAATGTTCGTCTTGTTCTCATTGAGCACCTCTTTGGTGAATACATTATCACCTAATTTGGTGTCCAACTTTATTAAACCACTACATAACCATAAAATCTGATGCCCATGTTGCTCTAATAATTCCTGTGTATCTGACTTTTTATTTTTAGGGGGGGATCCCCATCTCCCATGTCATTCTAAAAGCATCATTTTAAAAACTTACGGCTGACCAGAAACTGTTCAGTTGCCTCCAGTAAGGTCTGTGCATAGACGTCCTGTTTTGCTGTGAGCCAACCCAGGGCAAACCAGTCGCTTGCCTGCAATTCTGCCTGTTGCAAATAAGATGCAGAAGAGGTCAGTAACTGGTATTGTTCAGATGCCTGTTGCGCGTCGTTCAGGTGCTTGCCGTATTTCTGCAGGTTTTTTATATCGTAAATACTGGTCAGCACAGGAAAACTGAATTTCAGGGCATTCAGCTGCTGCGCCAGCTCATCAAAGCTTTCTGCATGGGCACTATCTGCCTTGTTGACAGCATTTTGCAAGTGTTTGTATTGCTGTTGCAGGCTATGCTGGGCATACCATTTTAAGTCGTGTGACTGAGCCTGATCTGTGGCGCTCAGACTGAACAGCAATAGTTCCAGGTAATGCTGAACATTCTGAGTGGACTTCACCAGGTTATAGAGTTTTTCCCTGGCATATAGAATGTCCTGGCTCAGACTCTCAGCAGTTTTCGGGTTTTGTAACAGGGCAGCCAATGTGCTCTGCATGTGTTCAATCTGTTGTAAATTTTCAAAATGACTTTTAAATGCCGAAAGCTGGTGTGCCCATTTATCTGAAACATCATCGCTCCATTCTCTGAACAGGGACAGGGTCAGATGCAGATGATGCAGTGCTGTCTGTGCCTGTTCAATGTGTTCCTGTTCTGCAACCTGAGCAGAAATGGCAGCAATATTGGGCAAAAGGTGCTGCAGTTGGCTGGCAATCAGCAAACGCAGGTTTTTATTGGCGGCTTCTTTTTTATTTAACTGAAACTCGCGGCTTCTGCGGGCAGGGCTGACCATTTGCCCGGTCACCAGCAAATTTCCGAATTCTGCCTTACTACGTACGTCCAGCCACAACTGATATTTTTTGACCCATTCAAAGCTGAATTTCAGCAGGGACTGTACGGTGCCGCTTTTTAATTCAAACTCAACTTCATGAACGTCCAGCTGTGCGGATGCAGCACGGATTTCACCAACATCCAGGCTGATTTCAATTTCAGCATCTTCAAATTGAATGACACGTCGGGTACGTCGGATGTCTGTTTCAAATTGCAGGCTGAGTGCTGTGATCGGTTCTCCCAGGGCAGTTTTCAGCAGCTGCTGTGCTTGTGGCTGATCTGCATAAATCTCCAGTTTCAGTTCAGGAGGCTGCTCCAGTTCGCCCAGTTCATAATTATGTTCAAAGCGATGTAAATGACTTTGACCGGCAGCTTTCAGAGTCTGAATCCATTGACTGCCTTCAAGGCGCTGGCGCAGGGCAATGCCATGTCTGGACAGGGCCTGATCTTCGCTGTCGTAATATCTGGCCTGTAGTTGAATGATTTCAGATTTTGAGGGGTCAATCGCTTTCTGAATGGCATTGCGACGGGCTGCCGGAATCTGAAATTTTAATTCAACTTCAACCATGATGTTATCCTGAGGTGTTGTCCTGAAAAGTGTGTTGTGATCTGAAAATGGATCAATTCAGTCATCACAATAAGAGCAGGGTTTTGCATTGGCATCTTATCGTCAGACTAAAAAAGTCAGCATTGTAGCCTGAATTGTGTGAATCTCAGCGTAGCAAATGCAGAAAATTCATCATCAGCAGGTTAGTTTTACGGTTCTGCTGTTGTATCCGGCTTTTGTTTGCCCCTAATATTGAAGGCGGACAGAACTATCACAGGGATGATGATTATGAATATCGATATAAAATCAAGGCAGACACAGATGCCGACACTCAGATTACCGCAGCAGCCACCTATTCAGAACTATTCCGAATTCTATCGCTTTTATCTGAGTGAACACCGCAGCATCATGAGCCGGCGTTTACATGCAGCAGGAAGCAGTGTCGGTATTTATTTTTTCAGTAAGGCAATCCGTCACAGAAAAGCAAAATACATTGCCTATGGGCTGCTGTCCGGCTATGCCTGTGCATGGGTGGGGCATTTTGTGTTTGAAAAGAATAAGCCCGCCAGTTTTAAACAACCTTTATATAGTTTTATTTCAGACTGGCGGATGCTTTCCGATATTGTCCGCGGTAATCTGAGTCTGAAGGATCGAAAATTTGACCGGATTGACAGCTGATTGCCCAGTCAGTGCTGTATAAAAAGCGAATTGTTGTTTTTATGGGAGCATCAGGGAAAGCATTGCAACTTTGTGCGGCGTATAAGCCTATAATACAGTAACTGATACAGCAGGGCTTTTTATGGGAAATGGCATGCGTGGCTTATATCTGATTACCAATGATGATCCGATGGAATTACTGGTGCAGAAACTGGAAGCCGCCCTGGCGACACGGCAAATTGCCATTTTACAATATCGCCGTAAGAAAACAGCCCGTCAGCATCAGCCACAGGAAGTGGCCCGGATCAAACTGCTCTGTGAAAAGTACCAGACGCCTTTTGTGATTAATGACAGCCTGGCACTTGCTGAACAGTTCGGTGTGGGCGTGCATCTGGGGCAGGATGATGGAGACATTGCTGATGCAGTGACCCGGTTGCAGGGTGGTGCGATCATTGGGCGGACCTGTCTGGATTCAATTGCGCTGGCTGAACAGGCCATTGCTGCAGGAGCGGACTATGTGGCTTTCGGTGCGATTTATGCCACTGCAAGCAAGCCGGAAGCGGGTCAGGTGGGGCTGGATATTCTCCGACAGGCTTCACAGCAGTTTAATGTACCCATTTGTGCCATTGGTGGATTAAGCGTTGAAAATTCAGCAGCTGTCATTGCTGCCGGTGCTGACCTTTGTGCCGTGATCAGTGATATATTAGGCCGGTCGGTTGAAGACATTCCCGCACGTGTTGCAGCATGGGCACATGTGTTTGCGGAAACTGCCACATATTGAAGATTTCAATATTCAGGACCTCAATATTTAATTATTTCAAATCCACTGGATTTCATTCAGGTTGCGTAAATTTATGAGCTTATCTTTGAAGCAGGAACAATTATTTAAACAAGCCAGCAAGCATATTCCAGGGGGAGTGAACTCGCCGGTACGTGCTTTTAATGGTGTCGGTGGTACGCCTGTATTTATTGAAAAAGCCCGTGGAGCTTATCTGTATGATGTCGACGGCAAACGCTATGTTGACTATGTCGGTTCCTGGGGGCCCATGATTCTGGGGCATGCGCATCCGGACATTGTACAGGCGGTACAACAGGCTGCGGTGGATGGTCTGAGTTTTGGCGCACCCACCGTGCATGAAACCACGCTGGCCGATATCATCTGTGAGATCATGCCCTCAATTGAGATGGTGCGGATGACCAGTTCCGGGACTGAGGCAACCATGACGGCCATCCGTCTTGCCCGTGGCTATACCGGTCGGGACAAAATTATAAAATTTGAAGGCTGTTATCATGGCCATTCAGATTCACTGCTGGTGAAAGCCGGTTCAGGCATGCTGACGCTGGGGGAACCGACTTCAAAAGGTGTTCCGGCAGACTTTGCAAAACATACCCTGACATTGCCATACAATGACATCGATGCGGTTAAGGCCTGTTTTACAAAATTCGGCAATGAAATAGCCGGTGTGATTGTGGAGCCGGTTGCCGGTAATATGAATCTGGTAAAACCGATTGCAGGCTTTCTTGAAAGCATCCGCGAACAATGTGACCAGTATCAGTCCGTATTTATTATGGATGAAGTCATGACCGGATTCCGGGTCGCGCTGGGGGGGGCACAGGCATATTATGGCGTTCAGCCGGATTTGACCACGCTGGGTAAAATTATTGGTGCCGGTCTGCCGGTGGGCGCATTCGGCGGCAAGCGTGAAATCATGCAATGTATTGCGCCGCTGGGCGGGGTTTATCAGGCGGGAACACTATCCGGGAATCCGCTGGCGATGCGTGCCGGTATTGCCATGTTCAGACATCTGCGTCAGCCTGACTTTTATAGTCAGCTGACTGCGAAACTTGAGAAACTGCTGTCAGGTTTGCAGGCGGAAGCTGATCAGGCCGGTATCGCATTTAAAACCCAGCAGGTCGGTGCCATGTTTGGACTGTATTTTACCGACCAGCAGGACATCACCAGTTTTGATTCCATGCTGGCCTGTGATGTGAATGCATTTAAGGCATTCTTTCATGGCATGTTAAAACGTGGCGTCAATCTGGCCCCTTCAGCTTTTGAAGCCGGATTTATATCCAGCGCGCATCAGGATGACGATATTAAATTGACCATTCAGGCAGCCGGTGAAACATTTGCAGAAATGAAATCACAGGGAATCGAATAAAGTTGCTGTGATGCATTGTAATTTTATGCCAGGCTTCCTATCATTGCCGGTTGATTCAGATGACCCGTCCAGGATTGAGTTTTGAGTAATTTTCTAACTGAGCAGCTGATCCACCGTGATGAGGATTTTATGGTGATTCATAAACCGGCAGGCCTACTCACGGTTCCGGGGAAAACCGAAGATTTGCAGGATTGCGTCATCAATCGGCTATTGTCCATTGAACCCAGAACCTTGCTGATCCATCGTCTGGACCGGGATACCTCAGGTATTCTGGTGTTTGGCCTGAGCAGGTGGGGGCAGAAAAATATTTCCCGTCAGTTTCAGGAGCGCCGCACGGCCAAAATTTATCAGGCATTGGTTGCAGGTCAGCTGACCGGCGAAGGAACGGTTGATGTTCCTGTCAGTTACGATCCATCCCGTCCGCCCATGCACATTGCCGATCCTGATCATGACAAACCGGCACTGACGCACTGGCAGGTGATGGAACATTCTGAAATTCAGCAGCAGCCGGTCAGTCGGGTCAGACTGACGCCCATTACCGGGCGGTCGCATCAGTTGCGTGTCCATATGCAGTATCTGGGGCATCCTATTCTGGGCGATACATTGTATGCCACAGCTGAGCAGCAACAGCTTATGCCACGGCTGTGTCTGCATGCAGAACAATTGAGTTTTATGCATCCGCAGACAGGGGAACCGTTGCAGTTCAGCTGCCCGGTTCCGTTTTAGGGGAAAACTTTTTAACAAATATTGAATCTGCTCATTTTTTAGTGAGCTTTATGTCAAAATGTATTGCTTAATGGCGTAAAACTTTGTTCAAATTATCTCCAGTTTTTGTGCAACAGTTTTTCGGTCCCAACCAGAGATAAAGGTGGAAAAATTGCAGGAATTTGCTATTGGTCAGCGTTGGTTATCAGACACTGAAACTGAACTTGGACTGGGGGTACTGATTGATACTGATGAGCGGTCCATCAGCATTCTGTTTCCAAAAAGTGATGAAACACGTGTCTACGCACGTAACAATGCACCTTTGTCACGCATTATCTTTAACGTCAATGACGAAATACAGGACCAGGAAGGTCATCACTGGCAGGTGGAGTCACTGGATGACCGTCATGGCGTGATCCGTTATAACGTGGTCAGAATACTGCAGGATGGCACTGAAGAACGCAAAGCCCTGAACGAAACCCGTATTGGTGCATCAATCCAGCTGTCCAGACCGCTGGACCGATTACTGGCCAGCCAGGTGGATTATAAGGAGTGGTACGACCTGCGTATTGAAGCCCTGCAAATGCAGGCCAGTATGCAGAACAGCCCGCTGCGTGGCATGATCGGTTCACGTGTCGGCCTGGTGCCGCATCAGCTGTATATTGCTCATGAAGTAGGCAAGCGTTTTGCGCCCCGCGTTTTACTGGCCGATGAAGTCGGTCTGGGCAAGACCATTGAAGCGGGACTGATCATTCATCAGCAACTGAAAACCGGGCGTTCTGAACGGATACTGATTCTGGTGCCGGATTCACTGCAATATCAGTGGATGATTGAAATGCGTCGCCGTTTCAATTTGCAGTTTTCGCTGTTTGATCTGGCCCGGACGGCATCCATTAAGGAACATGACCCTGAACTGAATCCGTTTCTGACCGAACAATGCATGATTGCCAGTATTGATTTGCTGATCGACCATGAAGATTTACGTGAGCAGGCTGTGGCTGCCGGTTTTGATCTGCTGGTGGTCGATGAAGCACATCATCTGATGTGGAGTGAGGAAGAAGGCGGTAATGACCGTTATGACCTCATTGAAGAACTGGCGCAGCAGACTCCCGGCGTGCTGCTGTTGACTGCCACACCGGAACAGCTGGGCGTGGAAAGTCATTTTGCACGTTTACGCCTGCTGGATCCGCAGCGTTTCAGTTCGCTTGAACGTTTCCTGGATGAAGAACAGCAATATCATCACACGGCGCAGATTGCCGAAGTTTTAATGTCAGACATGCCGCTTGAAGCGGTGCATCTGGAAGCGATTGAAAAACTGCTGGGGCATCAGATTGCAGATGATCCGGAACAGCGCTTTCGTGCCATTCACGAACTGCTGGATCGTCATGGTACGGGGCGTATTCTGTTCAGGAACACCCGTGAAGCGATCCAGGGTTTTCCGGGGCGTGACTGTCAGCCAGCCCCATTGGTGGCGCCTGAAAACTGGTCGATGGATGGCAAGCTGCGTGAGCAGATGTGGCCTGAAGAAGCCCAGCTGGATGGTGCATGGATGCAGACTGATCCACGGGTGCTGTGGATTATGGAAATGCTGCGCAGTCAGCTGAAACATAAAAAAGTATTATTGATTGCACGCAGTGGTCCGGTGGTTGAAGCACTGGAAAATGCATTACGCATTCATGCCGGAATTCGTACCGCCATGTTTCATGAAGGCATGAGTTTGCTGGAGCGTGACCAGGCTGCTGCTTATTTTGCCGAAGATGCTTATGGCGCACAGATTTTACTGTGTTCTGAAATTGGTTCCGAAGGCCGTAATTTTCAGTTTGCCTCCGATCTGATTCTGTTTGACTTACCGGCGAATCCGGATGTACTTGAACAACGGATCGGGCGTCTGGACCGGATTGGCCAGGAAAACCGTATCCAGATTCATGTGCCGTATCTGATGGGAACTGCCCAGGAGCGTATGTTCCGCTGGTATAACGAAGCCCTGAATCTTTTCAGCAATATTTCGCCTGCTGCTCAGACCTTACAGGAAAACTTTATTGTTGAACTGAAAGACTGCTTAGTGGCGGATCTGGGACAGAAGTTTGAAGATCTGCTGGAAACAGTGAATGTGCAGCGTCAGGGACTGGAGGAAGAACTTCAGGCCGGTCGTGACCGTCTGCTTGAATATAATTCCTGCCGTCCGATGGTGGCACAGGAGATTGTGCAGGCGCTTGAAAACTATGATGACAATACCACCTTGCCCATGTTCATGAAGCGCTTTATGGCGTCGACCAATATTGATTTTGATGAACAGAGTAATGGCACGGTTATTATCAAACCGACGGATCAGATGCAGGTTCAGGGACTGAGCATTGATGAAGAGGGCATGACGGTCACTTTCTATCGGGATCAGGCTCAGATTCGTGAGGATGCACAATACCTGACACTGGAACATCCATTTACCGAAAGTGTCATGGAGATGATCCAGACTCAGTCGTTTGGCAGTACCAATGTCGCATTGCTGAAAACCAATGCGCTGAAACAGGGAACGGTGCTGCTGGAGGTCTGGTTTAAAGTGGAAGTGATTGCACCGAAGGCGCTGAATCTGCCATCGAGTTTACCGACTCAGCTGATCCGGATATTGCTGACTGAAAATGGTCAGGATTTATCGGCAAAACTGGATCCTGACATTATCCGGCCGTATCTGTATCATCTGGACAGCAACAGTTGCCGTCAGGTGGTCAAGGCACGTCGTGAAATTATTGAACAGCGTTATGCCCAGGCATTGGATATCGCCAGGGCATCCCTGCCTGAACTGAAACAACAGGCCAGGGAAATATATGGCAATAAATGGCAATACGAAATTGATCGCCTGGGTTATTTAAGACAGTTCAATCCAAGTATTCGGGCAGATGAAATTGAACATCTGCAAAAATTACAAAAAGAAGGTCTGAACCTGCTGGATGGTTTATCTGTCACGCCGGAAGCCATTCAGGTACTGGTGATTGTCAAACCATAAACAGGTTGAATGGATTAACGGATGCTGAAATAAAAAACCCCTGTCAGACCGGACATTGTGCCGAATCTGAAGGGGTTTTTTATTGCGGGTGGGTCTGATATGACGGTCTATATCAGTTCCGCTTCTTTCAGTTCCAGTTTGATATAGGCATAAAAAATAGGCGCAACAATGAGTCCGGCCAACCCAAAAATTGCTTCAAACACCAGCATGGCCAGCAGCACTTCCCATGAATTGGCATGAATTTTTGTACCAATGATCCTGGCATTAATAAAATATTCCAGTTTGTGGATAAAAATAAGATAAATCAGTGCTATCCCTGCAAGCGTCACTGAAATGGTCAGCCCGGCAATGACAATCAGGGTATTGGAAATCAGATTGCCGACAATGGGGATCAGGCCAAAGACAAAGGTCAGTATGGTCAGTGTTTTGGCAAAAGGCAGCTGCACACCAAACAATGGTAATACGACATGGGCAAACAGCATAAACAGGACGGTGTTAATCACGGAGATTTTGAACTGGGCAAACACCACATTTTTAAAGGAGGTCGACAGATTTTCGATGCGTTTGATCAGCGCCGTTTTAAAGGCCGGATGGTCCGGATTGTGACGTAACTGATTGAGTGACACCAGAATCCCAATAATGATCCCGATCAGCATGGTGGCAAGATTATGCAGTAAATCACTGCCGGTATGTTTCAGTGTGGACAGATTATTTTTCAGGAAACCCAGGGTATGATCCTTCAGTTCAGTCAGACTATATGGAATAAAACCCGGAATATACTGGGCAATTTCCATCTGCAGTTTCTGCAGGGTCTGATCCATCTGATCACTGATGGCACCGACTCCCGCGCCCTGTAAATCATGCTGCACCAGCGACGTCAGCCCGGTCACGGCCAGCCCGATAAAGGTTATGATCAGAATGCCCAGTACGACACTGATAGTGATACGTGCCTGCTGGCCATCAATATATTTTTCAAGTATGGAACCAAGACTGTTAATAATTTCGTAGATCACAAAACCGGCAAAGAAACTGACCAGTAAATGCAGGGGAATCATCAGCAGCAAAAAGATAAACATCAGCAGATAGCTGGCGATAATCGCTTGTCGATCGTTCAGAATTTTCATGGATATTGACCTGGGCAGGCATCAGTATGTAAACATTGGTATAGGGAAGTGATTGTCACAACTCATCAATAAGCACTGTGAAGGCAGAATTATAGTCATATGAAGTCTGAACTTATCAGGTCTTTTTCTGGTGATGATCATTTCCGTTATCTTTATATGATGATTTGATAACAGGGTCTGTTGACATTTCGTCTATGCCTGCAGTATCAGCCATATCGGGTCTGAGTTTTGTCCGGACCAGTCCGTGGCCTGAACGGTAAAACAAAAACATGGAACATGAAAAAATATGAGTGGAAATGTTCAGAAACCGGAATGATTAATCATGGCCGGATTTCATATGCCGTGAACCTTCCAGCAACATACGAATCATGATGATGGTCTGTTTCGAAATTTCCCCGCGTTCATCTGAGGGCATATCAATTACCCGTGCCCCCATACTGAATACCAGCTGGGTAATGGCCCGGGCTACCAGTTCCGGGTGGACCAGCCGGCTGTTGTTCAGATGAGCCTGCTGTATCAGGTCTTCCTGTAATTCCTGCTGAAAATAATTCAGCTGATGGTCAACCGCCTGTTTATATGATTTGGAGCCGGTATAACCTTCACGGAGTAATAAACTTAAATTGCCTTCATCGGCATCCAGCTGTTCAATAAAAACTTCAACTGAAACCCGGACAATACTGTGTTTGCCAGACTTTGCCTTAAGGCGTGCCTGAGACAGAATCTGACGCAGCACCAGGCCGGAACGTTCAATCAGTTCAATTGCCAGTTCATCAATATCCCGGAAATGACGGTAAAAACTGTTGGGTGCAATGCCGGCTTCCCTGGCGACTTCCCTCAGACTTAAGGAGGCGATACTTTTCTGCGGACCAATCAGATGCAGCGCTGCCTGGAACAGTTCATCCCGGGTAATGGTTGCCTTTCTACCTGCAGTTCGTATAGGCGGCTGTTCCTGAATTATTGGGTTATATTCAGGTTCCAGGACATCGTGATCTGCATGGGGCATATGATTCATGGTTTCGGTTGACATGATTTAAGTTGATTCGTTTTCTTTGGAACAGTATAGCGGTTGCCATCACAGTTGTGAAATAAACAGATACAATCTGATCGTATATGCAATATATATACATGTGTATAATAATTAAAACACAGTGATATGGTGGTTGTTTCATGCAGGTTCTGGAAAAAATAAAGCGTCCTGTAGACCGGCTGATAGACGGCATTTATGACCAGACTACGGTCGATTTCTGGTTACAGCAAGTCAATCCGCTGTGGTCCGTGGGACAGGCCCTGGGAAAAATTGTCAAAAAAGAACATACAGCGGCGGATGTCGTTAGTCTGACCATTCAGTGCAACCGTAATTTCCAGCAGGGGCAGGCAGGTCAGCATCATCCGGTGATTGTGGAATATCAGGGACGTCGTTATGAGCGAACTTATAGTCTGACTCAGGTGGATTCCCGTCACGTGCTGCTGACGGTGAAAAAGGTCAGTCAGGGTATTGTCAGCAGTTGGCTGGTGGAACAGGCCAGACCGGGAGATATGATTGGATTTGGATCTCCTTATGGCGATATGCAGATTCCGGATGAAAATGCCCCCATGATATTGCTGGCTGCAGGCAGTGGGATTACCCCAATGTATAGTTTAATTCAGCAACTGATACAGACCGGTGAAATGAGCAGACGCCAGCTGCAATTGCTTTACTGGAGCAAAACCCGTGAAGATGCGGCATTTAGACATTGTTTTGAACAGCTTGCGGCGCAATATTCGTCTTTTAAATTTCAGGCATTTTATACCCGGGAGCTGAATGCAGATGCACGGTTGAATGAAACACATATCGCCGATATATCTCATCTGCCTGCAGCGATAGTTTATGCATGTGGTCCTGGCGGTTTTGTGGCAAGCGCGGAAACATTGTGTGCGCAGGCCGGGCAGCTTAAAACAGAAGCCTTCAGTCTGAACCCCGTGATATCGGCTGAAACAGGCTTTGTCAATATTACACTGACACAGTCCGGCAGGACGGTTGCAATTCCGGTTGGACAGTCCATTCTGGCAGGCCTTGAACAGCAGAATATTAAACCGCAGCATGGCTGCCGTATGGGTGTCTGTAATAAATGTGCATGCAATAAACGCCAGGGGGCGACCAGAAACCTGATTAATGGCAGTGAAAATACCGAACCCGGCAATCTGTTGAAACTCTGTGTTAACTCGGCTCAGTCTGACCTGATGATCGATCTTTAAGGAATTTAAGTCATGAATATGCCCCTGAAAGTTCAATATTTTAAAAATCCCAAAAATCGTGAATTGACCCAGCAGGAACTGGATGCACTGGCCACAGAGCTGGATGCGATTAAACAGGAAGTACTGGATGACCTGGGTGAAAAAGATGCCCGCTATATCCGGCGTGTTTATTCAGTGATCCGCTACAGCAGCATGCTGGGGCGGGCCTGTCTGTTTGCAGGCTGGTTTCCACCGGCCTGGTTACTGGGCACCGGGTTGCTGGGTTTCGCCAAAATTATGGAAAATATGGAACTGGGCCATAATGTCATGCATGGCCAGTATGACTGGATGAATGATCCGAAATTCAATGGACAGCAGTACGAATGGGACACCGTTGGCACCTCTGACAACTGGCGTCAGACGCATAACTACAGGCATCATACTTTTACCAACATCAAGGGTATGGATGATGACATTGGCTATGGTCTGCTGCGTCTGTTTCCGGAACAGCGCTGGAAACCCGGCTTTTTATTTCAGCCAGTTTACAGCATTCCTTTCTGTTTACTGTTTCAGTGGGGGGTGGCTGTTCAGAACCTGGAAATTGGCCTGTTGTTATACAAACGGAAAACCATGGCTGAGTTTATACAGCAATGGAAACCGGCGCAGAAGAAAATAGCGAAACAGCTATTTAAGGATTATGTGTTTTTCCCGCTGATTGCTGGTCCGGCAGCATTCCCGGTGTTTGCCGGGAATGTTGTGGCGAATGGCCTGCGGAATATATGGACATTCAGTATTATTTTCTGTGGCCATTTTACAAAGGATGTAGAAGTATTTCCAAAATCTGTGCTGAACAATGAAAGTCGCGGGCACTGGTATATGCGTCAGATCCGTGGCTCTTCAAATCTGACGGGCTCTGAGGCATTTCATATTTTAACAGGGCATTTAAGCCATCAGATTGAACATCATTTGTTTCCGGATATTCCTGCACGTCGTTACCGGAAAATGGCGCCAAAAGTAGAGGCCGTATGTCGCAAATATGGCATCAACTACAATAATGCAAGTCTGGTCAGACAATACGGTCAGGTATTGGGGCGGATTATCAAATATGCATTGCCATTCAAAAAATGATCAAATGTAAGTCACTATATTTTAGAAAGTCACTTTTGCATATAAAGTGACTTTCTGCTTCATATTCAAACCACGGAATGGCGACCCGCAAAAGACAGTCCACTTCAAAAAAACAGCGTGTATCCCATCCGGCCAATCAAAAAGATCAGCAGAATTAAAAATAGAATACGGATAAACCCACTGCCAAATTTCAAAGCAAATAAGGTTCCTGCAAAAGCCCCGGCGATGCTGCTCAGTACCATATAAAACCCGGTGCCCCACAGCACATGCCCTGCAGGTATAAAAAACAGCAATGCTGCTGTAAATGTTGCCATGTTGACCAGTTTTGCAGAGGCAACAGCATGCAGAAAATCGAAGGCAAAGATTCTGATAAATAAAAACAGTAAAAAACTACCGGAACCGGGACCAAACACACCATCATAAAAGCCAATGAGACCGCCCAGTATGATGCCTTTCAGAATCTCTTTTAGACCGGTCTGAAGCTGAGTATGAGTGCGGCCCATTTCCTTTTTTATAAAGGTATATACCGCCATGAAAATTAGCAGAAAAAACACGCAATATTGCATGAACTGCTTTGGAATCAGTGCTACGGAAAGTGCCCCGGCATAGGCACACAGAAAAGCAGAAAGCATGGTGGGCAGAATTAAGCCCCAGGGGATTTTCACCCGCTTGATATAGGCCAGTGCTGAAGATGTTGCACCGGCCAGCGCTGTAATTTTATTGGTACCGAAAATGGTGGCGAGGTTTGCAGCCGGATAGGCATACATCAGTGCCGGAACAACAATCAGGCCACCCCCTCCCACAGTTGCGTCAACAAAGCCCCCACAAAAAGCAAAGAAAATCAGTGAGAAATTGATGGGTTCTAAAAACATTTTTATATTGGTGATTGAGTCGTTTCAGGCGACGTTATCATGGAATGAACCATATTCATATGATTCATCAATAAAACAGTTTGCCAATTGCCCGTGGTTTGGGCATAGTGCCCGTTTCTAAGCCTGAACCTGTTTGGTTAAAGCGGGGGGATTGTGACTTCTAAAGATGGGGGATTAAAACCGGGAAAACCAGCATTATAAAAAACCGTGCCTCGGCACGGTTTCCGATGGGGATGAATTGTTTTTATTTAAACTGAATGGAGCCATTTGCAGTGACTGTAATGCTGGATTCACCTGCTGCAACATCCTGGGCAGGCGCCATTTCAGCAGTAGCGAACTTGGCCATGCTGGAACGCATCATGATCGGTTGTGGAGATGAGCTGTTGGTATTGATGTTCAGACTGACCAGCTGATAGGAAGATTTATTCCATGCCTGTGTCAGCAGCTGTGAGCGTTGCTGGAAGTTTTTTGAAGCTTCAACAATTAACTCATTTTCAACTTTTTTACGCTGTTCGTCAGATACCGTGAAATTAATTGATTGTGTCTGAAAATTCTGTTGTAACTCACTGATCAGCTGACTGGCGGCCTTAAAGTCCTTACTTTCAATCCGGACTTCGGCACGACCGCGCCATTCCTTCAGTTTACGATTGTCATTGTCATAAACCGGGTAGGTACTCTGCGCACCGGTTTCAACCTTTACCTTTGGATATTTGCTGGATGTGGCAATCGCCTGATTCATCAGCTGGCTGATCTGTGCTGCAAGTTCAGCAGGTTGCCGGTTGCTTTTTTCAATATATAACACCGCATGCATTTCATCATTGGACACCTGACGGGTCGCATCGGCCTGAACATTGGCAATATTGTAGTTTAAACTTTCAGTGGATGTGGTCTGTGCTGCAAAGGTCATGGTGCTGATTGCCGTACCTAAAAGAATGGATGAAAGGGCTGAATAACGCATGAGGATTTTCCTGTTGGATTTATTGTTGAATCTGTATGATTTCATACTGAAAATACTAAGCATAAGTACAGGATTGCTTTTGCAGAATTTGTGGTGCTTTTGTAATATTTTAATATGTTTTTGAAATACGTTTCTGTTTAAATCATGATGTATATCATTGTGTTGTGTATATTCTGGTCTGAGGAGGGCATTAATGTTCATTCAAATAAAAAAATCAGATAAAAAATCGGCTTTTCTTTGCTTTGTCACATAGTATGATGATAATTCTCATTTATGGCCGAATGCGCATTATTTTTAATCAACTGAACCTTGATAAGTACATAAAAGATATTTATTTTCTTGAAAAAAACTGTATCATCGCGCTTTTGGTTATGACTGTATTAATGACGTTCTGACCAGATGTTCAATTCAAGCACCGAGTCAAAGGACCGCAAGTCACCCGACTTATTTCTTCAACCCATATCAGAGATGGTAATTCGATATGAGCGTTTCTTCTGTAAGCCCTGCCATGAACTCTACTAACGAATACTACCTGACTCGCCAAAGTCAGATGGAATCCAATGTTCGTAGCTATCCACGTAAACTGCCACTGGCGATAGCAAAAGCTTCAGGATGCTGGGTTACCGATGTTGAAGGTACAGAGTACCTCGATTGTTTAGCTGGCGCAGGAACCCTGGCATTGGGCCATAATCATCCTGCTGTGATTCAGAGTATCCAGGAAACCCTGACCAGTGGTTTGCCATTGCATACCCTGGACTTAACCACACCTTTAAAGGATGCATTCACTGAAGCATTACTGGAACAGTTACCGGGTGGTAAAGAAGAATATTGTCTGCAATTCTGTGGTCCAACGGGTGCAGATGCAACGGAAGCCGCAATTAAGCTTGCAAAAACATATACCGGGCGCAGTTCGGTGATCAGTTTTTCCGGCGGTTATCATGGCATGACACATGGTGCCTTGGCCATGACCGGAAACCTGTCTGCCAAAAATGCAGTCAATGGTTTAATGCCGGGCGTACAGTTCATGCCGTACCCGCACGAGTACCGCTGCCCACTGGGTCTTGGGGGTGAAGCCGGTGTCGACGCGCTGACCTATTATTTTGAAAACTTCATTGAAGACGTGGAAAGTGGTGTCACCAAGCCTGCGGCAGTGATTCTTGAAGCGATTCAGGGAGAAGGCGGTGTGGTGACAGCACCGGATAAATGGTTGAAAAAAATCCGTGAAGTGACTGAAAAGCATAATATTGTACTGATTCTGGATGAAGTCCAGGCTGGTTTTGCCCGCTCAGGAAAAATGTTTGCCTTTGAACATGCCGGAATTGAACCGGATGTCGTGGTCATGTCAAAAGCTGTTGGTGGCAGTCTACCACTTGCCGTGCTTGGCATTAAGCGTAAGTTTGATGCATGGCAGCCTGCCGGACATACCGGGACTTTCCGTGGCAATCAGTTGGCCATGGGAACAGGCCTGGCAACCATTCAGACCATTCAGGAACAGAACCTTGCAAAAAATGCACAGGAACGTGGTGACTTTCTTCAGGCTGAACTGAAAAAGCTGACTGCTGAATTTCCATGTATCGGTCATGTCCGTGGCCGTGGTCTGATGATTGGCGTTGAGATTGTGGATGAGCGTCAGCAGGCTAATCATCTGGGAGCATATCCTGCTGATTCACAACTGGCGGCGGCCATTCAGACAGCCTGCTTCGACAATAAATTACTGCTGGAAAAAGGCGGTCGTGGGGGTACGGTGATCCGTTTGCTGTGTCCACTGATCATTCAGCAGGATGAATGTGTAGAAGTCATTGTTCGCTTTAAAAAAGCAATTGCTGAAGCTTTAGTTGCAGTGCGGGGCGCATAATATATGGTGGATTTTGCAGAACATCGTAAAGCATTACTCTGCAATGATGCTGAATCCATTGCTGACTATCAGGCAGCAATGGATGAGGCGGTAAAAGCCGTTTCAGCATGGTTGCAGAATGATCAGATGTATACCGGAGGGAGCATTAAGGAGCTGCGTAAGGCAATTTCCTTCAATCCTTCCCGGGACGGTCTGGGTGTACAGAAGTCACTTGAACGAATGGTTGAGCTTTTTCTGAATAAAAGCCTCAAAGTTCATCATCCGCATTCACTGGCACATTTACACTGTCCGACTATGGTGATAAGTCAGATTGCTGAAGTACTGATTAATGCCACCAACCAGTCAATGGATTCGTGGGACCAGAGCCCGGCTGGCTCACTGATGGAAGTCCAGCTGATTGACTGGCTGCGTCAGAAAGTGGGTTATGGTGCGGGTCAGGCAGGGGTATTTACTTCGGGTGGCACACAGTCCAACCTGATGGGCGTACTGCTTGCGCGCGATGCATGTATTGCAAAGCACTGGAAAGATGAAAATAACAATCCGTGGTCTGTGCAGCGTGAAGGCATTCCTGCGGATGCCATGAAGAACGTCAAAGTCATCTGTTCTGAAAATGCGCATTTTTCTGTGCAGAAGAACATGGCCATGATGGGGATGGGCTTCCAGTCCGTAGTGACGGTTCCTGTCAATGACAATGCGCAAATGGATGTTGATGCACTGGAAAAAACCATGGCACATCTTCAGTCTGAAGGTAAGATTGTGGCTTGTGTGGTGGCGACTGCCGGTACAACAGACGCAGGGGCCATTGATCCACTGAAGAAAATCCGTGAAATTACCACCAGATATGGTTCATGGATGCATGTTGATGCTGCCTGGGGTGGTGCGTTGGTTCTTTCCACTGACCATCGTGCAATGCTGGATGGTATTGAGCTGTCAGATTCCATTACCCTGGATTTCCATAAGCATTATTTTCAGAGCATCAGCTGTGGTGCTTTCCTGCTGAAAGACGAAGCGAATTATCGTTTTATGCATTATGAAGCAGAATATCTGAATTCTGCCTATGATGAAGAACATGGTGTACCCAACCTGGTGTCCAAATCATTACAGACAACCCGTCGTTTTGATGCATTGAAATTGTGGATGACGGTTGAGGCGCTCGGTGAAGAATTGTATGGTTCAATGATTGACCACGGTGTAAAGTTAACACGGGACGTTGCTGATTATATTCAGGCAACGGATGGTCTTGAATTACTGGTTGAACCGCAGTTTGCCTCAGTTTTATTCCGTGTGGTGCCCGAAGGTTATCCGGCTGAGCTGCTGGATACACTGAATCAGAATGTTGCCGATGAACTGTTTGCCCGTGGTGAAGCCAATATTGGTGTGACCCGGGTCGGCCGTGTTCAGTCACTGAAAATGACAACACTCAGTCCGGTGGTTACCGTGGATAACGTCAAAAACCTTCTCAGGCTGGTATTGGAAGAAGCAGAACGGATCAAGGGACCCATTCAGCAAGGGACTTATACACCGGCAATTGATTAAATTCAGCCATTGGATAAGTGGAAAAAGAGGTCCGTTCAGGGCCTCTTTTTTATGACGTATTTATTTCTTTTCATTTATTTCTATAGTCAAACCACCCAATTATTAATACACGTGATTTGATTCAAATTATTGATTAAAAACGAAACTTATATTTTTATATGAATTTTTAGAAACTATTGGTTATCGATTAGTTTTTTGTACTCTTGAATCATAGATGGTTGTCCTACCGTGGGGCGACATGGATGTCGCCGTTGGGCGGACTTGCGCTGCCTTCAAAGCAATGCTTTATAGTTGCTCAGGATGTGCCCCTCGCCCAACATGAGCAAAAACAAAGCACAGCTTTGTTTGCAGCGCAAGGTTTGGCATCCCCTGCGAAAAGTGAGGCATCACCTACGCAAACTTATTCAAACTTTCAAAGCAAAATGTGGCAATGAAAGCTTTTTTATAATCAAACAACTCATTTTCTTATGCAATTGATTTAATTTAAGAAGATGTATGCTGAAGAGCGATTAAAGGCAGAGGTCATTCAGGAGGCGATGGCAAAAAAGTGGGGAAGCCATCCTGCCGGCGTCAGATGGTTTAGTAGCCCCCCTCGGAGCAGGCCTGAAATGGGATGAAGATATCAGATGTGGATGATGATTAACGATAATAATCGTTCAGCATTTTACTGAAACTGATTAGAAATGAACTGAGAATGATCAGGATCATGGAAAAACTACAGCAGAAAAAAATGATTTTCTGGTAGTTCTGATGACAACTGTCCATCAACGGCAGATAAAAGACATGATACATGGAACGTAAAGTCTGTAAAATTAAAATGCTCAGTGAAATAAAGCTGCAACTGATCAGCAGGTTCTGCAAAATGAAATAATGCGATGCCTGATGCATGAGTACGTAAATGATCAGGGCACTGACACTGATCAGCAGGGTGATGGTACCTGTGGTACCAATCATTTTTAAAAATGTCTTATGCCATTCTTCACGCTTTAGGGTCATGGGCAGTTTATCTTCAGGGGTTTTAAATGGAGAAGTTTTTAGTGGATGGCTTATCTATTTCTATCTAATGGGGAATTTAAAATACCGGACAATCAGATACTGATCATTGTGTGGTATTGCCGATGGTACATTGTGACAGTATGGTGCAGGGTAGGTAACAGTGTGCTAATCATAAAACATCCGGTGATTTTCTGGTAATCCTCGGCGGCCCTGGCGATGGTTCGGGGGCTACTCGATCTGATGGTCGTATATTTTTTGTATAATATTTGATCATTTATTGACTCATACTTATGACAATAAAATGAAATATTACAATTTCAATAAAAGAGACGGGATTTAAACATATTTTTAAACAGTGGATGACATACTGAATTTTAAGGAATTTTAATTAAATCAATTGCAAATCATCAACAATCATCAAAGAGTCATCAAATTGTAACTTATTTGTCATATTTTAAAATCAAAATGCAATTAGCCGAAAAGTACAATACGACCTGTTCGCGTACTTTTTAGAATTATAAGCTTATTCAGTTAAGAGAGAAAAGAATGCGCTCAAATCACATCGCACTTGCTTTAGCCGTTTTTGGGGCAGCTGTAGCAACTACTGCAAATGCAGCTCGTGACACCATCCAGATCGCGGGTTCTTCAACCGTACTTCCATACGCAAGTATTGTTGCTGAAGAATTCGGCAACACTTTCCCGCAGTTTAAGGCACCTGTTGTGGGTTCCGGTGGTAGTTCTGCTGGTTTGAAGCAATTCTGTTCAGGTGTTGGCGATAATACCATTGATATCGCGAATGCTTCCCGTAAAATTAAGGATACTGAAATTGCAGCTTGTAAAAAAGCAGGCGTTAACCAGATCCAGGAAATTAAAATTGGTTATGACGGTATCGTATTTGCATCCAATGCCAATAAAGCTGCTTATAAATTAAAGCCATCCCATGTGTTTGCAGCGCTTGCAGCTGAACTGCCATCCAAAGGTAAATTGGTACCAAACCCATATACTCGTTGGAATCAGATTGATAAATCACTGCCGAATGAGCCAATTACCCTGGTGATTCCTGCATCTAACCACGGTACGCGTGAAGTGTTCCAGGAAAAAATGATTGATGCCGGTTGTGAATCTTATGAATACTTTAAGGCCCTGGACAAAGATGCTCAGAAGAAAGCATGTTCAACTTTCCGTAAAGACGGGAAGGTGATTGAAATTGCCGGTGACTATACTGAAACCCTGGCACGTCTGAAAACTGCACCAAGCGCAGTTGGCGTATTTGGTCTTGGCTTCTATGATCAGAACCGTGACAAGTTACGTGTGGCAACTGTAAATAACGTTGCTCCTTCTGAACAGACTGTACTGAATGGCACATATCCTGTTTCCCGTCCATTGTTTTTCTATGTGAAAGGCGAACATTTAAAATCAATTAAGGGTTTACCTGAATATACTGAATACTTCCTGAGCAAGAAAGTATCAGGTAAGGGTTCCAAATTGGATAAAGCTGGTTTGATTTCACTTTCTGACTCAGAACGTGCACAGATCCTGGCTGCGTTCAAAGCTGGTAAAGCATTGAAATAATCCGATGAGATGTGAGGCTGATGGTGGGAAACTGCCATCGGCCTTTTTTGCTAAGTAAAGTTTATTTCCAGGTAAACCGCTGGAGAAACGGTGGAGAGTACATGAATCTGCTACTTATTGGCGTGTTGTTAGCCCTTGTGGCCATTGCATATCAAATTGGGCTACGCAAAAGCCGAAGCTTGGCAGGTAAGGGACATAATTCTGCTGCATTGCATTCACGTCCAGGTTATTACGGGGCATTGGTTGCACTGTGGTGTGGTATCCCTGCTTTTTTAATTTTAATGGTCTGGAATCTGGTTGAACCGAATATTTTAAAACAACTGATCCTGAATCATGTTCCGGCCTCTGTTGCTGCATCTGCGGATCAGGCAGGTCTTCAGGTATTGGTTGAACGTATCAAGGCGATTGCTTCCGGATTTGGTGTCAGTGATCAGCCACAAGCCTATGAAGTGGCCGCTGCGGCAGAACTGAAAAAATTTCAGACCATTGGTTCATTTGCAAAATTTGCAGTGGTGGTTTGTGCTGCGTTACTGGGCCTGGTATGGGCGAAAAAACGTGTCGGTCAGAAATATCGGGCGCGTAACCAGGTGGAAAAAGTTATTAATGTCAGTCTGATTCTGTGTTCGGGTGTGGCAATTCTGACCACAATCGGGATCGTGATGTCCATGTTCAGTGAAGCAATGCGCTTCTTTAACTTTGTCAGTCCGGCCGATTTCTTTTTTGGAACTGAATGGAATCCCGGTTTCAGTACATCGGGTAGTGCAGAAGGCAGCTATGGTTTACTCCCTTTATTATGGGGTACGCTCATGGTCAGTATTATTGCTCTGCTGGTTGCCGTTCCAGTTGGATTGATGATTGCCATTTATCTGGCAGAATACGCTTCTTCACGTCTCAGATCGTGGGCAAAACCGGTGATTGAAGTGCTTGCCGGTATCCCAACCATTGTTTATGGCGTATTTGCCCTGATGGTCATTGGTCCTTTCTTTAAAATGGTCGGTGATTCAATCGGACTGCATATAAATGCGACAAGTGCCCTGACCGCCGGCTTTGTCATGGGAATTATGATTATCCCATTTGTTTCCTCCCTGTCAGATGACATTATCACTCAGGTACCACGCTCGTTGCGTGACGGTTCGCTTGGGTTGGGCGCAACCAAATCGGAAACCATCCGCCGTGTGGTCATGCCGGCTGCATTACCCGGAGTTATCGGTGCATTTCTCCTTGCGGCCTCACGTGCCATTGGTGAAACCATGATTGTGGTACTTGCCGCAGGGAATAGTCCCTTGCTTCATGTCAACCCGCTTGAAGCGGTCTCGACAGTGACTGTCACCATTGTGAATCAGCTGACCGGGGATACCGACTTTGCAAGCCCGCAGGCGCTGGTTGCCTTTGCACTTGGTCTGACGCTGTTTGTCATTACGCTGGGCTTAAACATTGTGGCACTTTATATTGTGCGTAAATATCGGGAGCAGTATGAATGAGTACATCAAACACCTCTCCTGTGGATCAAAACGTATTCGATCCCCGTGTTGCAGCCGAGTTGCGTGAAAAACGTAAGGCAAAAATCAAAAGCTCACTGGCAAAACGCCATCGGACTGAAAAAAGTTTTCGTTTCTTTGGTTTTTCTGCGGTTGTTATCGGTCTGGCGTTCGTTGCACTGTTGTTTGGCAGTATTCTGTATAAGGGATTGCCGGCATTCTGGCAAGCCAGTATGAAAGTGCCGGTCTATTTTGACCCGCAAATTATTGATGCCGGTGCAAAACCTGTGCAGAGTGCAGGGGAAAGTCCTGCACATTATCAGGAGCGTTATATTGCCTGGCAAACTAAAATGGGCATGGTGGACTGGGATGCACTGATCGTCAATGCGCTGATTGCAAAAGATCCCGCACTGGCGGACAAGCGTGATGATCTTGGCAGTCTGTATACCAGTTCAGAAGCGTATCGCTTGCGTGATATGGTCTTTAAAAATCCATCATTGATCGGTAAGAAAGAAGACATTAAATTTCTTGCAGATGCCAATGTTGATGTCTGGCTTACAGGCAATATTGACCGCAGTTTACCGGATGAGCAGCAACAACTGAGTCCTGAAATCCGTCAGCTGGCGGACAGTCTCAAGGCAAATGGTATTATTGAACGTACCTTTAACACACAGTTGTTTTTCAATCCTGACTCACGCAGCTCACCTGCAACAGCAGGCCTGGCCGGGGCATTCATGGGTTCATTATTCATGATGCTGATTGTGATTTTTATCTCAATTCCAATTGGGGTGGCCAGTGCGGTTTATCTGGAAGAGTTTGCAAAACAGAACTGGCTGACTGACGTGATTGAGGTTAATATTAATAACCTGGCTGCTGTACCGTCCATTGTATTTGGTTTGCTGGGTGCTTCAATTTTTATCGGCTGGATGCATCTGCCGATTTCAGCGCCGCTGGTCGGTGGTCTGGTGCTCAGTTTAATGACCCTGCCAACGGTGATTATTACCACGCGCGCCTCACTGAAAGCAGTGCCACCATCCATCCGTCAGGCTGCGCTGGGTCTGGGAGCATCCCGGGTACAAACCGTTTTTCATCATGTTTTACCATTAGCCTTACCGGGTATTCTGACTGGTGCCATTATTGGTGTTGCTCAGGCGTTGGGTGAAACTGCACCTTTACTGCTGATTGGTATGAGTGCGTTTGTTGCAAATATTCCTTCGTCTCCACTGGATCAGTCAACGGCACTGCCTGTACAGATTTTCCTGTGGCAGGGCAATGAATTGCGTAACTTCTTTGAAGGCCGTACTGCTGCAGCCATTATTGTGTTGCTTGCACTGATGATTGGATTAAACAGTCTTGCGATCTGGTTACGTAAGAAATTTGAAGTGCGCTGGTAATTGAGGGCAGGATATGAGTAGTATTGAAACCAAGAATTCCTTAGAAAAGGATAAAGCCGTGAATCAAGATCACACACAATTTACGTCTGCAAATGCAGAACAAAAGCGTCAGGGCAGTTCATTTGTCTCCTCTCAGTTTGAGTCAAATGCATCTTCAAAAAAAGAAAAAAACAGCACGGTGAAATTAAGTGCGGAAGATGTGCATGTCTATTATGGCGATGCTGAAGCCATTAAGGGTATTGATCTTCAGGTTTATGAAAATGAAGTGATTGCATTTATTGGACCATCCGGTTGTGGTAAATCCACATTTCTGCGGACTTTAAACCGTATGAACGATACCATTGACAGCTGCCGGGTCACCGGGAAGGTTACCCTGGATAATCAGGATATTTATGATCCGAGTCTGGATGTCGTGTTGTTGCGTGCGCAGGTAGGTATGGTTTTTCAGAAGCCAAACCCATTCCCAAAATCCATTTTTGAAAATGTTGCCTATGGTCCTAAACTGCATGGCTTGGCCCGTGATAAATATGACCTGGAAGAGATTGTTGAAAACAGTCTGCGCAAGGCCGGGTTATGGGATGAAGTCAAGGACCGTCTGAGTCAGCCGGGAACAGGACTTTCAGGTGGGCAGCAGCAGCGTCTGTGTATTGCACGGACCATTGCTGTCAGTCCTGAAGTGATTCTGATGGATGAGCCGTGTTCTGCCCTTGATCCGATTGCAACAGCAAAGGTGGAAGAGCTGATTTCCGAGCTATCCAATCAATATACCATTGCCATTGTAACGCACTCCATGCAACAGGCGGCACGTGTCTCTGACCGGACTGCTTATTTCCATCTGGGTGATTTAATTGAAGTCAATGCAACGGAAAAAGTTTTTACTCAGCCGGATCATCAGTTAACTGAGGCGTATATTACCGGTCGTTTTGGTTAATCCGACAGATCAATTTTAAAAGGGCCTACGGGCTCTTTTTCTTTGCATATTGATCCGGTGGTTATAGTCGTGTGATTGTTACAATCTGTCATTTTATGGCATGGACAGCATTCGATGATTTCCTTTAAAGACAGAAACCATGATGGTACCAGCGAGCAGAATGGTTATTATTTTCAAAAGGGATATTGAAATTTTAAACGATTGACCGCATGTTAAGGGGGAAGGTCCGACCCTGAGAGATATCAACCTATGTTATTCCACCTGCCTAAATTACCAGCAGAAATCCGGATCAGTCATTTGAATGCACGGATGAATGAGCAAAGAAAACGGATTGCACAGAGTACTGCAACGAAATTTGAACTGTTACAGCTAAGTCAGCAATTTATCAAAGAGGCACGTGCCCGTAAAAAGAAAAATGAGAAAATTTATGTACTGGATTTCAAGGGAGATGTTCAGGCATCTGCTGTCGAAAACTTACGTGAAGAAATTACGCTGATTCTGGCAACAGCCAGGGCAGGGCGCGACCAGGTCGTACTTCGTCTGGAAAGTCCGGGTGGAATGGTACATGGCTATGGTTTGGCGGCGGCACAATTGGTACGTCTGCGGGATGCCGGATTCCATTTGACGATTTGTGTTGATAAGGTTGCCGCAAGTGGTGGTTACATGATGGCCTGTATAGGCAGTGAAATCATTTCTGCACCGTTTGCGATTGTCGGATCAATTGGTGTGATCGCACAACTTCCCAATTTTAACCGTTTGCTGAAAGAGCATCATGTGGATTTTGAACTGTATACCGCAGGACAATTCAAACGGACTGTGACCATGTTTGGTGAAAACACTCTGGAAGGGAAGGCTAAGTTTGAGGAAGAATTACAACAGACGCACATGCTGTTTAAACATTTTGTGGAGAAGTATCGTCCTCAGCTGAATGTCGAAAAAGTGGCAACCGGTGAACACTGGTACGGTCAGGACGCCATGAATCTAAACCTGGTGGATCAGTTAAGAACGTCAGATGAATATTTACAGGGATTATTGTCCCAGCATGATGTGTATCTGATTCAGACCCGCCGTAAACCGACATTGGGTGAAAAACTGGGTTTACAGGCTGCACAGATGGCAGACTCGCTGTTACCCTCGGTGGTCAATAAAATCGTGGATGGGCTGGCAAAAGCCAATTCATCACTGGTCCAGTTGCGGGATCCGAAACTTTAGTTGTTGTTATGTATTGCCAGATACAGCTGAAACCTGAAATACGGGATTGTACTGTTGATGGGCTGAACCCAGGTTCAGTCCATCAGGTTTGTGGTCAGCAAAAATGACTTAATGTGCTGCTGCTTCCTTCACATGCTGAGCACCATCTTCAACAGCACCGGCCACAGTTGCCGTTGCATCTTTTGCTGCCCCGACAGTTGCATCTGCAGCTTTTGCTGTGGCGCTTGCAGCCTGGTCAGCAGCTGTTGCTGTAGCACTGGCTGCATCCTGTACCGCATCATGCACATCATGTCCGGCCTGAGTTGCAGCATTTTCTATATGTTCGCCGGTAGTCGCACCGGTTTCAGGTGTTTTCGCCTTATTACAACCCACCAGTACAACTGTTGCAGTTAATCCTAAAACCACAAGTAATTTATGCATTATATTGATCCTTTACGAAGTTGATTATTGCAAATCCATAGCATATGGATACTGAAATATAACCATAATTTGCACTGAAATGTAAGACATCCGATTTTTTCAGAATACTTTTACTGTATCGGTGGCTGTATACACAGGATTGATGAAGATGATGCATGCCTCTGGCCGAGGTATTGAGACAGATGAATTGAATATAAAAATTCCTGTTATTAGCTGATGATAGCGGGGTGTTGTGATGACGGGAAGTCTTAGCTGCCTGAGCGAATAATATAATCGAATACAGACAGCGACGCCAGGGCTCCCTTACCGGCAGTAATGATGATCTGCTTACGGCACCGTGATATAGCCGCCCGCAGCAAATACCCCTTCACACTGGTTTCATTGCGGTCATTCACCACAATCTCATTGCACCCGGAAAGCTCAACCGCACCCGACTTTAGAAACCCAGTGTCCGGCAGTAGAGCGATTCGGAATGATGGATTTAAGTGCTGGCATTATTGAGTATGATTAATCAGTCATTTAGGAAATCTATTTAATTGAAATTTAATCAAAAAAAATCAATAAAAGGTGTTAATTTACTTATTTGCCCTGTAAAATGCGACACATATCATATTCTTTGATGATAGGTTTGATAACTGAGTCATATTTTTCATGTTACAGGCCTGAAAAATCAGATGGAGCATAATAGGGGAAAGCAATGTCAGAGATCAATTTATCAAGAAAAATGCCCGATGATTATGTCAGATTTGGTGAACAGCAGATCCGGCAGCTATTAAATACGGTTCCTGGCATTGAATTTATTATGTTGTGTACATCTGATGGTTTTGAAATTGCCCAGGCCAGTAAGAAAACGGTGAACAATGCCGGAAAAATTGCAGCAGTCAGCAGTTCAATCCTGGCGATGGTTTCTGCATTTATTGCCGAAATTAATCTGAACGGTTGTCAGACCATTACCCTGGATGCTGAAAATGGCAAAGCCATTCTGACTGCAATTCCGCGTGCTCAGTATCCATTGGTGATGGTTGCCGTCACGTCAAGGGAAATTCTGCTCGGTCATATGTTATATGAAACGAAAATCACAGCGGACACATTATTGAAATACGCATGATTCATGCAAATAGAATACTAAATAATCGACTAATCTATTGAAATTTTGTGTGAAATATGCCAAATTTTAATAAATCTGTTAACTTTAACACATATTATAGTCAATAAGATTTTGTCCATCGCATTATCTGCATCATGGGTATTGCTAAGGATGAACAGAAACTGAACAATATTATGGCCCGGTCTGCTTCAGAAATTGATCGATCAGCCAGACCATGAATTTTCAGCATTCGGGGCGCGGAAGAAAAGTGATTGATTCTTACTCTTCCCGAATAACAGAGTAATGAATTCTGGCAGGCAAAAGCATTGCCATCCGGAATTAAACAATAATTTTTTAACATTCAATGGGGAATCTCATGGCACGTATTACACTTGATCAATTGGTTGATATTGATGGTTTTATCTGTGCGGCATTGGTGGACAGTGAAAGTGGTTTGTCACTGGCAACGATCGGTAGCGGAATGGACCTTGAACTGGCAGCAGCAGGCAATACGGAAGTTGTCCGTGCGAAACGTAAAGTTGCCAAAGCATTACAACTGAATGATGGAATTGAAGATATTCTGATTACCCTGGGTAAGCAATATCACCTGATCCGTCCACTGGATTCAAATGAAAACCTTTTTCTTTATCTGGTACTGGATCGCTCAAGATCAAATCTTGCGATGTCCCGTCATGAACTGAAAGCATTTGAAAAAGAGCTGGATTTTTCTTAATCCTGCCACTGAATGAGACCCGCCGCAGTGTGATCTGACACCCGGCGGGTTTTTTATGTCTGTTGATTTTCCCGATGGTATTGTTATCTTAAGATCAGACTTTATTATTATTTTTGGTAATACATATGTTGAAACCCGGGATCTATCAACATTATAAGGGGCAGCTATATCAGGTGTTCAGTGTGGCAAGGCACAGTGAAACCAATGATAAACTGGTGGTATATCAATGTTTATATGGTGATTATTCACTCTGGGTCAGGCCGCTGGAAATGTTCCAGGAGTATGTCCGGCTGGAAAATGGTGACATTGTGCCAAGATTTAAATTGATTCAGCAGCTTGTGTAACAATAATTGTCACTGTACTGACTAAATGTATGGGCATAATGAGGGAGCATTCACGATTTAACGGATAATTGAAATGAGTCTGAGTTCTGACTTTTTACACCGTATAAATGATTTGTATCAAAGCTTTATTAAGTATGATGCGACGCAATGTGACCGGATCAATCGTTATCGTAATATTGAGCCGGAATCAGCCTATTACCTGGCCATGCTGATCAGGGTGCAGCGCTCCAGTAGAATTCTTGAAATCGGGACCTCCACTGGGCATGCCACCTTATGGCTGGCTGATGCTGCTCAGGAGACGGGGGGACATATAACCACACTTGAAATTAATCCGAAACGGACTGAGCAGGCGAAACGCTTTGCCAGAGAGCTGAATGTTGATCATGTGATTGATTTCTGGGTTGGAGATGCCGTGGATTTTCTGTCCAGTGCCAATCAGCAATATGACCTGATTCTACTGGATGCTGAACGCAGTGCCTACCTGAAATACTGGGAGTCTTTACAGCATCTGATTAATCCCTGTGGTGGCGTATTAATTGTGGATAATGCCATTTCACATTCGGCGGAAGTGCAGTGTCTGATACAACAAATCAAAAAAGATATACGTTTTATGACCACAACACTGGCACTCGGTTCCGGGTTGTTTATGGTCACTTTTAAGGACCAGCATCCATAACCGGCAATACGGGTAGCGGTTTTCCGGTTTTATCTGTGGAACAGGGCAATGACAGGATGCAGCAAGGCAGATTGGCATGGGAATGCATTTAAAGTGAAATGCAGATTTGCAACAGTGACAAATGAACTGGCTTTGTCATTACATTGTAGTTGTTTGCTGAACATAAGAATTACGGCTGCTGTGAGGTTTCGTTCTGAATCAGAATTCTGAGATGATGATAAAAGAAATCAGTACCCATGCCTGGAATTTCCAGATTATAAATGGTTTCCAGACCACAGGAGATGGCCATCAGCCGCCAGGCAATATCCTGAGTTTTATTGGCATCAAATTGATGAACGCCGGCTTCCAGCCCTGAGTTCAGCACGTCCATGATGGTGGTGTGCCATAGCTGAATGGCTTCCTGGTAGGCTTTTTTAAGTACCGGGTCTGTATCCCTGACATTTTCAGCATCATTCCATAGTTTTAAATAGGGTTGTTCATCGGTACTTTCTTCAAAACCGAGCACATACACCAGTAATTCAAAATATTCCCGGTTTTTCTCCTGCTTGCTCAGATCCAGGTTAAAGCGGACCAGTTCCAGGAAAACTTCTGCTTTCAGGGCGGAAACAGAACCAAAATGATGATGGATCTGACCTGTGGAAATCTCAGCTGTTGCAGCCAGATGCCGGACAGTTAAGGCATTCAGACCTTCATTTAACACAATCTCCTTTGCAAACTGCATGATCTGAGATTTACGTTCTGTTTTGTTTAAATAGCTCATTGACACCACTCAGGACATTATTTTTTCATTAATCGGGCGAAAACCTGGACATGTGTTCAAGTTTTAGTGATATAATTTGAACACACGTCCAAATTTAAAGGCAATCCATCCTATGTTACGTCAGTGGTATATTTTAGCAATCATTGTGCTGATTTATTTACCGGTTTCCATCGATGCCACCGTGTTGCATGTTGCCATTCCAACGCTGAATCAGGAGTTGCAGTTAAGCAACAATCAGATGTTGTGGGTCATGGACATTTATTCCCTGATGATGGTCGGTCTGATTTTACCGATGGGGGCACTGGGTGAACGGATTGGTTATAAACGCCTGATGCTGACAGGCGCCCTGATTTTTGGACTCAGCTCACTGTTTGCTGCTTTTTCGACCTCGGCCAATATGCTGATCCTGGCACGTGCCGTACTGGCGGGTGGAGCCGCCATGATTATTCCGGCCACACTGGCAGGGTTGAGACATGCTTTCCCTGATGAAAAAAAACGCAATTTTGCATTGGGGCTGTGGGTGGTTGCCGGTGGTGGTGGTGCTGCATTCGGCCCGCTGATTGGCGGTATATTGCTGGAACATTATCACTGGGGCAGTATTTTTCTGATCAATATCCCGATTATTGTCTGTGTCATGCTGACGGGGTATTACATACTTCCGTCACAGCAGATCAACAGAAATAAGGTGATCAACATTGCCGATGCCGTGCTGTTGACCTGTGCCATTTTATTGATGGTCTATGCGCTGAAAGCCGGGATGAAACATTTTGATTTCACCGTGTTGCTGATCGGCTTGACCGGTTTGCTGATGGGGGCTTATTTTCTCCGGCAGCAGCGCAGAAAAGCCCAGCCATTGATTGATCTGGAACTGTTCAGTTATAAACCGATAAAAATCGGCTTTCTGATTTCCATTTTTACCATGGTGGCGCTGGTGGGGTTTGAGCTGCTGATTGCTCAGGAATTGCAATATGTGCATGGTTATACGCCATTGCAGGCGGGATTATTCATTTTGCCTTTTATGCTGGCGGTGAGTGTCAGCGGGATATTTTCCAGTGTTTTAATTAACCGTTTTGGGGTGCGCAAAGTCAGTCTGATCGGCCTGATCTGTTGTGCGATTGCCTTTATTGGTCTGGCTGGCACCAATTTCAGTACCCAGCAATACCAGGGCTGGCTGTGGATGATTCTGCTGGGCTTCTGGGTGGAGGCAACATTTCTGGCTTCAACCTCCGCCATTATTTCGGCCAGTCCGGTGGAAAAAGCCACCGCAGCCGGCTCCATTGAAGGAATGTCCTATGAACTGGGGACCGGCTTTGGTGTGGCAATATTTGGCCTGCTCGTGTCATATTTTTATAGTTCAAAACTGAAAATTTCTGCATGGATGAGTACGGAACACTTTGAACTGGCGAAAGGTTCAATCGGGGAAACGATTCAGACGTTATCACTGCTTGATCCTGCATTGAGTCCGGCTATCCGGGAAATGGCCAATGCGGCTTTTCTATCGGCACATCAATATGTTTTATATTTATCTTCGGTGACCCTGATCATATTAACTATTTTTGTTTTTCTGTATTGGTCCGATGAAAAAGCTGAATCTGAATAAAAAAAGCCACGTCAGATGACGTGGCTTTTTAGTTGGCTTGCACTGGCGGGGATCAGATTTTACCCACCAGGTCAATTGAAGGCGCCAGCGTTGCATCACCTTCTTTCCATTTAGCCGGGCAGACTTCACCTGGGTGAGTATGAACATACTGCGCTGCTTTGACTTTACGCAGTAATTCAGATGCATCGCGACCAACACCACCAGCGTTGATTTCAACAATCTGGATTTTACCTTCAGGGTCAATTACAAAAGTACCACGGTCAGCCAGGCCATCCGCTTCGATTAATACTTCAAAGTTTTTAGACAGGGTCCAGGTTGGGTCACCAATCATTGGATATTCGATCTTTTTGATTTCTTCTGAAGAGTCATGCCACGCTTTATGAGTGAAATGAGTGTCAGTGGAAACCGAATAAATTTCAACACCTAATTTTTTGAATTCTGCATAGTTGTCAGCAAGGTCACCCAGTTCAGTTGGGCAAACAAAAGTAAAGTCAGCTGGATAAAAGAAAAAGATAGACCATTTGCCTTTCAGGTCTGCTTCGGTCACGTCAATAAAGTCACCGTTATGGAATGCCTGTGCTTTAAAAGGTTTTACTTCAGTATTAATTAAGCTCATCATTATCTCCATGATTGAGGTTTGTTTCGAATATCAGAGTTAGCATAAAGAAAATATATTTATTGGTGAAATAGTATTTTTTCATGGCTGAAATCGGAAAATTGAATTCAGCCTGCTTCAGGGACTATCTCATCAATACTGACCGTGTCGGTCAATCCGCATATTGAGCAACATTATATTAATGCATGAAAAATATGATGCTTCAATGACAAAGTGATCCATTCATGGATCGGTTCATCTACATACTGTTTAAGATAAATGATTTCAGGTGCAACGCTGTAACAAGATATATTTTTTTGTTCAGCTGATGAACGATGCTGCACTGTTTGATCAGCATTCATGCAGATCCGGGGCTGCTATGGATGTCACTGAAACAGCAATGGACTATCCCTGTGCAGGGTTACAGCGTAAAATAGCCCGTTCAGTTTTTGTTCCAGGATAACTTATCTGTGCTCAGTCATTTAAATATCGATCAATGGGTCATGGTGCGCGACCGTCATCGTTTAAATCGACTACGCAAGGGTAAGGATGCCAGTCCTGTGCAATATCAGCAATTATTTGAAAAATCCAGTCAGATGGTCCGCTCACGTCTGGACAGTTTGCCTGAGATTAAGCTGAATCAGGATTTGCCGGTCGTGCAGTATGCCGATCAGCTGATCGGGGCGATTCAGAAACATCAGGTGATTATTGTTGCCGGTGAAACCGGTTCCGGGAAAACCACCCAATTGCCTCAGATTGCCATGCTGGCAGGGCGTGGTCTGACCGGCATGATTGGCCATACTCAGCCGCGTCGGCTGGCAGCACGCAGTGTGTCACAGCGGATTGCCGAGGAAGTGGGCGAAAAGCTCGGTGAATCCATCAGTTTTAAAGTGCGCTTTAATGAGCAGGGTTCACAGGATTCCATTGTCCGATTAATGACAGATGGTATTTTACTGGCGGAGTTGACACATGATCGATATTTGACAAAATACGACACCATCATTATTGATGAAGCGCATGAACGCTCATTGAATATTGATTTTATTATGGGTTATCTGAAACAGCTCATCAAAAAACGGCCAGACTTAAAAATTATTATTACTTCAGCCACCCTGGACGTGAACCGTTTCAGTCAGTATTTTTACGATGCGCCTGTTTTTGAAGTGGAAGGTCGCAGTTATCCGGTGGAAGTACGTTATCGGCCAATCTCGGAAATGTCGATTGGTGGCAGTGATGATGATGACTTTGACGACTTTGAGGAAAACTTACCCCGGGCTGTGGTTCAGGCTGTGGAAGAGTGTTTTCGGGATGCAGAGGCCAAAGGGCATCCGGAACATGCTGATATCCTGATTTTTTCGAGTACGGAACAGGAAATTCGTGAATTACAGGACACCCTGCAGAAACATGGTCCCCGGCATACTCAGATTTTACCGTTATATGCCCGGCTGGCGCTTTCAGAACAACAGAAAATATTTAATCCGAGTGGTGGTGGCCGACGTATTATTATTGCCACCAACGTGGCCGAAACTGCACTGACGGTACCCAATATCCGTTATGTGATTGACAGTGGTTTTGCACGGATTTCACGTTATAACTATCGCTCACGGGTTCAGCGCCTGCCGATTGAAGCTGTTTCCCAGGCCGCTGCCAACCAGCGGAAGGGGCGTTGTGGCCGTATTGCCCCCGGCGTCTGTATCCGGTTGTACAGTGAAGACGACTTTCTGAGTCGTCCTGAGTTTACCGAGCCGGAAATTAAGCGGACCAATCTGGCTTCGGTTATTTTACAGATGCAAAGCCTGGGGCTGGGGTCGGTTGAATCTTTTGACCTTATTGAACCACCGGATCATCGGTTGGTGAATGATGGCCGTAAATTACTGGTTGAACTGGGGGCCTATAACGAAGCAAAGGATGAACTGACGAAAATTGGTCAGCAAATGGCGAAGATGCCGATTGACCCACGGCTGGCGCGGATGATTCTCGGTGGGGCGCATTTCGGTGTGCTGAATGAAGTGCTGATTGTGGTTGCTGCACTGGCAGTGCAGGACCCCCGTGAACGACCTGCCGATAAACAGACTCAGGCAGATCAGAAACATGCGTTATTTAAACAGGCGGACTCTGACTTTCTGTTTTATCTGAAATTATGGGAGACACTGGCACAGAATCGTGAAACGTTGACCGAAAATAAGCGACGTAACTTTGCCCGGCAGCATTTTCTGAGTTGGCTGCGTTTGCGTGAGTGGAAAAAAACCCACGAACAGCTGCTTGATCTGGCGCAGGGGCTGAAGCTGTCATTCAATGAAAAACCAGCCAGTTATGAAAATCTGCATCGGGCATTATTGACCGGATTGTTATCTTTCATTGCCAGTAAAACCGATGAAAAAAATGTCTACATGGCCGTACGGCAGCAAAAGGCACGTATTTTCCCGGCCTCAGCCCTGCATAAAACCGGTACAGCCTGGGTCATGGCTTTTGAGATGGTGGAAACCTCTCAGGTGTATTTAAGAACCCTGGCGAAAATTGAACCGGAATGGATTCTACTGGCTGCGCCGGCATTGTTGAAGCACCATTATTTTGAACCGCACTGGGCCAAAAAACCGGGAATTGTCAGCGCCTATGACCAGATTTCATTATTCGGTCTGATTATTGAACCGAAACGTTCAATCAATTATGAAAAGGTGGATCAGGCTGCTGCCCATGAAATTTTCCTGCGTGATGCACTGACAACCGGCAACCTGGGCATTACACCGCCATTTTTAAAGCATAATCTGCTCAAGCTTGAAGAAGTTGAACGGGTTGAGGATAAGCTGCGCCGGCGTGATTTGGTGGTGGATGAAGAAACCATTTATCAGTTCTATGCAGGCCGGGTACCTGAAGAGATTGCAAGTCGCCGGAGTTTTGAGGACTGGCGGGCAACAGCAGAAACGAAGGATGCCCGTTATTTATTTGTAGACGATGATGCGCTATGGCTGAATGATCGTCCGACGACGCAGCAGTTCCCCGATTATCTGCACAATGGTGAATTACGTCTGGCGGCCAGTTATCGTTTTGACCCGGCACATGATGAAGATGGCGCCACAGTCAGAATTCCGGTCCAGGCATTGTCACAGGTGGATGGAAACATCTGGTCATGGGGAATCCCCGGCTGGCGTCAGGAATTGATTGAAGCCTTGCTCAAGACGTTGCCCAAGGATAAGCGCCGAAATCTGGTACCGATTCCGGATATGGTACAAAAACTGATGCAGAAGATTGATGCAGTTCATCTGAATGGGCATATTTTCAGTTATCTGGCTGTTCAGTTACGTGGCGAACAGATCACGGCAAAGGATTTTTCCCTTGAACGTGTTGATCGCTATCTGATTCCGTTTATTCAGGTGGTGGATGAAAAAGGCCGTATCCTTGAACAAGGTCGGGAGCTGGATGAGCTGAAAGCCCGTTGTCGTACCGAAACCCATAGTCCGGTCAGGCAGTTGCAGGGGGAGTTTAAACAATTCCCGGAACAATTTGTTTTTGAGGCTGCTCAGAAAGTCACTGGTGTGGTGGTGAAACAGTACCAGGCACTGGTGCCGGTCAGGGCATTTTCAGCACTGGATGCAAAAGATGAATCAGGTTTGGTAATTCAGACTTTCAATGATCAGTCTGAAGCCGTGCGTCAGCATCGGGAAGGTGTGATCCGTCTGATACATATGCAGCTGGGTGATCTGGTGCGTCAGCTGAAAAAACAGATTTCAAAACCGCTGGCACTGGCCTACTCTCCCCTGGGAGACAGAACTCAGCTTGAACAAATGCTGATTTATGCCACACTGCAACTGGCGATTGCAGAGCTGCCGCTGAATGCTGCTGAGTTTGAAAGTCATCTGGTCCGTGTAAAGAAGAATTTTCTCAGTCATGGCCAGGATGCACTTCGGATGATCAGTGACATTTTTATTCAGTGGCAGGAAATCCGTCAGCGTTTACTAATGCTGGATCAGCAGATATTTGCCAGAAATATGGATGATATGGAAGATCAGCTGGATCTGATGAATCTGTCGGATTTTGTTTACAGTACGTCTGCAGATGTCTGGCAGGAATATCCCCGCTATTTAAAAGCCCTGCTGTTACGCCTGGAGCGTTTGCCGAATAATCTGCAGCGGGATCAGGCGGCCATTGCAGACGTTGACCCGTGGATGGATCGATTATTTAAGTTTAAAAATGACCCCCGGTTGAAGGAATTATATTTCATGGTTGAGGAGTTACGTATTTCATTATTTTCTCAACCCATGAAAACCAGGATACCTGTTTCCCCGGTCAGGCTACAAAAAGTATGGGATCATCTTGGAATCAGTTAAGATAGAGTTAATTTGAAATACAGGTCACTCAAAAAAGGAGTTTTACATGGGCATTCGTATTACCGGTACAGGTTTATTTCATCCTGAAGAAACCATTACCAACGAAGAGTTAGTGGAAAGTTTAAATGCTTATGTGGAACTGTTTAACCACGATAATGCGGAAAAAATTGCCGCCGGTGACATGGAAGCGCGTCGTGGTTCAAGTCCGGAATTTATAGAAAAGGCCTCTGGAGTTAAACGCCGTTATGTGGTGGAAAAATCCGGTGTATTGGATCCGAATCGTCTGCGCCCGCATCTGCGGGAGCGCAGTAACGATGAGCTGTCACTGCAGGCAGAGTGGGGCGTGATCGCTGCAAAGCAGGCAATGGAAAATGCCGGTGTGACAGCAGAAGATATTGATGTGGTCATTCTTGCCTGTTCCAATATGCAGCGTGCCTATCCGGCAGTTGCCATTGAGATTCAGACTGCGCTTGGCATTCAGGGCTATGCCTATGATATGAATGTGGCCTGTTCTGCCGCAACCTTTGGTTTGAAACAGGCTTATGATGCGGTGAAAACCGGCGCACGCCGGGTACTGCTGATCAATGTGGAAATTACTTCCGGCCATATCGACTATCGCTCACGTGACTGTCACTTCATTTTTGGTGATGTGGCAACCGCATCGATTATTGAAGAAACCGCAACAAAGAGCGGTTTTGAAATTATGGATACGCATTTATTCACCCAGTTTTCCAATAACATCCGTAATAACTTTGGTTTTTTAAACCGCAGTGAAGATGCCGTGGTGGACGACAAACTGTTCCGTCAGGATGGCCGTAAGGTATTCAAGGAAGTCTGCCCATTGGTGGCAAAAATTATTACCGATCAGCTGGAAAAAAATCATATTCAGCCGGAAAATGTAAAGCGTTTCTGGCTGCATCAGGCCAATGCCAGTATGAATGAACTGATTCTTAAACTGGTGGTGGGTAAACAGGTGGCTGAGGCGGACCCTGATCTGGTGCCAATTATTCTGGATGAGTTTGCCAATACCTCCTCAGCGGGCGTGATCATTGCATTGCACCGTACGGCCCATGAAGTCAGTGACGGGGAGTATGGTGTACTGTGCTCATTTGGTGCCGGTTATTCTGTCGGGGCAATTCTGGTACAGAAACGCACTGTATAATACTGGACTTTGCCCAGATTCAGCACCGAAAAGAGCGTGTTGCAGATTCAGCACAGTCTGAAAGAATCTGGCTGATCTGCAGTCTGCAACATGTGTCATCTGACATACACCGATATTGGCATTGACTGGAATCGGATACACCCTATCTGGCCAATTACTGCAAAAGCGGAGAGATATTGATTCGTGTTTGAACTGGACTGTAAATTACTGAGTGTTTTTTACTATATTTACAAATTTAAAAGCGTCTCTTCGGCAGCGGAACAGCTGGCTTTAAGTCAGCCTGCGGTCAGTAATATTCTGAATAAAATCAGACAGCATTTTAATGATCCGCTGTTTTTGCGAATTGGCAATGAAATGCTGCCAACAGAGCTGTCCAGGCAATTATTTCCACTGGTCAGTGAAGCGCTGAGTCAGGTTGAAATGATTAATAATTTTACCGTAAATTTTGATCAGGCGACTTCACACCAGCAATTCTCAGTGGCGATGACCGATGTTTCCCATTTGGTGTTATTGCCTAAAATTTCCCAGTATTTAAAAAAGCATGCGCCACATGTCAAGCTGAATATCAGGACCATTACATCTGAAACCGGCTATCAGATGGCCAATGGTGAAGTGGATCTGGCGATTGGGTTTTTACCGCATCTGGAAAATGGTTTTTATCAGCAAAAACTGTTTGAGCAGTATTATGTGGTCATTGCATCCAGGAGTCATCCACGCCTGCGTTGTGAAGATCTGACCGTGGAGCGCTATCTGGAAGAGCTGCATATTGATATTGATGTCGGTATGGGACATTACCCAATTGAAAATGAGTTGTTAAATCTGGACCTGAAACGCAATATTCTGATGCGTATTCCCAGTTATCTGGGGGTGGGACTGGTGGTTCAGGAGACGGATGCAATTGCCACGGTGCCGTATTATCTGAGTGAAGTGTTATTATCACGCGGTAATCTGCAAATCTTTAATGCACCGATTTCCTTTCCCACCTATGACATTAAGCAATACTGGCATATGTCCTGTCATCATAAAACCAGCCATCAGTGGCTCAGGCATATGTGTTATGAAATTTTCAGTCAGATGAATCAGTAAGGGATCAGCCGCTCCAGGTCTTTACCCGGGATTCGTCATTTGCTTTGCAGGTCGGCCGGGGTGCTCCGGACGATGCCGGTGGGATGATGAAGCTGATTTCAATTCCATTTTCAGAACGCAGCCGGTCAGGATCCGTCATTGAAATTGTCTGATGCTTGCTGTAAAAAATAGGAGTGATCCGGAAAAGACACTGGTGGTCATAGGGTGCCGGAACGGGTTGGCTACTGAGCAGAAATAATGCAATGCATGGTTTGAAATAAAAGGATGAAATGGCAATGATTGTAATCGTAGATGCTGTCCGTACAGCAATGGGTGGGTTTCAGGGCGTATTTTCATCCTGTACGGCACCTGACTTAGGCGCAGCTGTGATTAAGGAAGCAGTTGCCCGTGCGGGTTTGCAGGGCACGGATATTGATGAAGTCATTTTTGGCTGTGTGCTGCCGGCGGGTTTAAAGCAGGGACCTGCACGGCAGGCGATGCGTCAGGCTGGTTTGCCTGATGCCACAGGTGCAACCACCATTAATAAAATTTGCGGCTCGGGGATGAAAGCAGTGATGCAGGCTGCCGATACCATTAAGGCAGGTTCTGCACAGATTATTGTTGCAGGGGGCATGGAGTCCATGACCAATGCGCCCTATCTGCTGGAAAAGGCGCGTTCAGGTTACCGTATGGGACATGGGAAAATCATTGATCATATGTTTCAGGAAGGCCTTGAAGATGCTGAAACCGGTTTTTCCATGGGAATGCTTGCCCAGGACATGGCGGACAAAAAGGGCTATAGCCGTGAACAGCAGGATGATTTTGCCATCCGCTCCCTGAATAGGGCGATCACAGCAATCAACAATGCTTATTTTAAGCCGGAAATTGTACCTGTGACGGTGACCAGTCGTAAGGGAGAGCTCATTGTTGATCAGGATGAACAGCCACTGAATGCAAAGGTAGATAAAATTCCGACACTGCGCCCTGCATTTAAAAAGGACGGCACCATTACGGCGGCCAATGCCAGTTCAATCAGTGATGGCGCATCTGCGTTGGTGATCAGTACTGAACAACTGGCTGCTGAACGTGGGCTGAAACCTGTCGCGAATATACTGGCTTATGCAAGTCACTCACAACATCCGTCCGAATTTACCATTGCGCCTATTGGGGCAATTGAAAAAGTGTTGAAACAGACTGGTTGGTCCGCAGCAGAGGTTGACCTGTGGGAAATTAATGAAGCCTTTGCCATGGTGACCATGGCGGCAATGGATGCCTTTCAGCTGGATGCTGAAAAAGTCAATATTCATGGCGGTGCATGTGCGCTTGGACATCCACTTGGTTCATCCGGTTCCCGTATTATTGTGACGCTGATTCATGCACTGAAACGTACCGGGGGTAAAAAGGGGATTGCTGCATTGTGTATTGGTGGTGGTGAAGCTACGGCCATTGCCATTGAGTTAATCTGATTTTCGCCATCCATCATCCTGTTGTATCGGGATGATGGATGCTAACCTGTTGTACCAAACTATCTCAATCCGGTCCGGTCAGTACCATGCTGGCACCGACCCTTGCCGCTGCATAGGTTCCCCACGGTTGGACGACCATCCATGATTCAAAAGTACAAGAACTAATTGATGACCAATAGTTTGAATCAAATCAAGTGTATGAATAATTAGGTGGTTTGACTCTATCGATCTGTCTCATTCAATCAAGTGATCCGGAAATATTTTTTGTTATTTCATATCTTATTTTAGATTTTAAAAACAATACCTTGAGTGATATTTATCATTTTATGAAATTGTAAATTTGCTGTCAGCCACAAAATATACTTGAATCATCACGAAAATGTGTTACATATATTCGGGTGTCATATAAATGACATGGATGTTTCAGGATGAAACATTTAATGAAGTGCATGGAGATAACAGGAGAGTTGTCATGCTTCGGAAAATAAGAAGGTTATTGTGTATTCATGTGTTTGAATACGAAATTGGAAGCAATGCTGTGCTGGTAAAGGAATGTCGCAAATGCGGCGCGCATCATTAGGGTTTCAGTTTTAAATGTCATACAGACATTCATTCCATTGTATCTTCATTGAATTATACTGTCATTCATCCGGCCGGGGATCATGCTGTGCTGTATGGGTGCGCGATGCAGTAAAAAACCGGCAAGCCGGATTGACTGCCACTTGAGTTGCCGGTGAACTGTCAACGGCGTTTCATGTGAATGCTCGAAGAAGGTGAAAGATGTCTGAAAATTTTAGTGAGACCTATTGGCGCGTGAATGATCATCTGGCCGATACCCTGATATGGCTCTGTCATCATCAGGATTGTTTTGATTCCTTTCACTACGATACCCTGAGCAGGGAGTTGACCGTGCATCATGCCAATGGTTCAGATCTGATTCGTCCGGGTCAGTATCTGAATGCAGCATATGGTGTACTGGTGACTTCCTGAGTGGAAAGCAGGCAATAAAAAAGCCCGGCGTGAAAACCGGGCTTTTCATTGTGAAATATCGGTATTTAACTTGCCATGGCGTCAATGGTCAGTTCTGCAATTGTTGGCTTTGCTTTTTCTGCAACCAGTCCAAGCTTAGTAAACAGTTGTTTGTCCCTGCCTTCACCGGCATTGGGCGTAGTCAACAGCTTTTCACCACTGAACAGCGAATTTGCACCGGCCATGAAAGCCAATGCCTGATCTGAGTCACTCAATGATTCACGGCCTGCCGAAAGGCGAATATAGCTGTGCGGCATGATGATCCGGGCTACGGCAATGGTCCGGATCCATTCGGTGACATCCAGTTTTTCAACATTGGCCAGGGGCGTACCGTCAATTGGGACCAGCATGTTAATCGGTACTGATTCGGGATGTACCGGAAGAGTGGACAATTCCTGCAACAGACCAATACGGTCCTGACGGTTTTCTCCCAGTCCGACAATCCCACCACTGCATACTTTCATTCCGGCCTGACGGACAAAGTCGAGGGTGTTCAGACGGTCATCAAAGGTCCGGGTACTGATAATGTGGGAATAGTATTCGCGGGATGTATCCAGATTATGGTTATAGTAATCAAGCCCGGCTTCCTTTAAACGGCCTGCCTGTGATTCATTCAGCATACCCAGCGTCATGCAGGTTTCCAGTCCCAGCGCTTTGACTTCACGGACCATCTCCAGCACATAGGGCATATCACGTTCATGCGGATTACGCCATGCAGCACCCATACAGAAACGGGAAGAACCTGAAGCAAGTGCTTCCTTTGCTTCCTGGATGACTTTTTCCACGGCAATGCGTTTTTCTGCTTCAAGACTGGAGTCATAATGTGCGGACTGTGAACAGTATTTGCAATCTTCAGGACATTTGCCTGTTTTAATGGAAAGCAAAGTACTGACCTGAATGGTATTGGCATCAAAGTGTTCACGATGAATCTGCTGTGCCTTAAATACCAGGTCCAGGAAAGGTTGTTCATATAAAGCCTGAATTTCTTCACGAGTCCAGTCATTACGTACAGTCATTGATTAAATCCACGAAATCATTATTTATCATGCCTATCATACACAAATCATGCCAGAACCAAAGCGCAGAAATGTACAAATTTCAGTAGATTTAACAGTGGAATGTATAAGCACAGCAAAAGTGTAAAGGCTGTATTTCAGTGACCAGGCCGGTAAATATTTCGGGTGATTCATCTGTCGTTTTTGTTTATGTAGCATTCAGAACTTCGGTGAACTGACGGCTAAAACAGGAAGAATGACTGGACTTTGCAGCAAAGTGGGCAGGGCTGCATATTCAGTTGCTGACCGGGAAAAGATGGTGCTGTTATACCTGCTTGCCATATTGTTCGGCAATTGCCCAATCAATATGGACTTGCACAATCTCATCATGCTGCGATCTGGATGCCTTTAAAGTTTCCACAACGCTGGCTGAATATGGTGCATTTCCAAGTCCAATGGCAATGTTTCGCATAAAACTCTGATAACCTGTGCGCCGAATTGGGCTGCCTTCGGTGCGTTCCAGAAAAGTTGCTTCATTCCAGTGCCATAACTCCAGCAGGCTGATATGATCCAGACCGTGTCGTGGATTGAAATCGGCAATGGATGCTTTTCTGGCAAAACGGTTCCAGGGACAGATTAACTGACAGTCGTCACAGCCGAATACCCTGTTGCCAATACCACGGCGCAATCCGGCTGGAATAATGCCCTGATATTCTATGGTCAGATAAGCAATGCATTTACGTGCATCCAGGCTGTAGGGTGCAACAATGGCCTGGGTGGGGCAGATATCAATACAGGCAGTACATGAACCGCAATGTGCGGTGGCAGGTAGGTCAAAAGGCAGCTCCAGTGAAGTAAATAATTCACCCAGTACAAAGAATGATCCTGACTGCCTATGAATGAGTAATGTGTGTTTTCCGGTCCACCCCATGCCGGCATTTTCGGCCAGTGATTTTTCAAATACCGGTGCAGAGTCTGCAAAAGGGCGGGATTCAAAGGAGCCGGTTTTTTCACGAATGCGTGTGGCCAGCTGTTTCAGGCGACCGCGCAGGATTTTATGATAATCCCGGCCACGGGCATATCGTGCAATAATTGCGGTGTTGGGCTGGTCTGGAATATGCCGGGCTTTGGGTGTTTCCACCAGATAGTTCATCCGCACACAGATAATACTGCGGGTACCCGGCACCAATAAGGTCGGATCTGCACGTTTTTCCAGATTTTCTTGCAGGAATTTCATATTGCCATGATAGCCGCGTGCCAGATATTCCCGAAGTCGTGGCAATTCAGCTTGAGCATCAGGTCTTGCAATGACACAATCAGCAAAGCCCAATTGCAGTGCCTGTGCTTTAATCCATGCTTTTAAGGCTTCAGGATCCAGCTGCTGCATGGGAATATGCTGTGAAGAGCGAATGGCCGACATAATTGAATACAGGATCAGAAACATGCAGCAGCAAGTTTATCATAGCCGGGATATTCAGGCATGGGAACAAAGATGGTTCTCTGCGCAGAATAGTGCCTATGGTTTAATGCAGCAGGTTGCCTGGTGTATGACACAGCAACTGGAACGCATATTTTCATCATCCCGGCTGAATATCCAAAAAATTGCGCTATGGTGTGGTCCGGGAAATAATGCCGGAGACGGTTATTGTATTGCCGGCTTTTTAAAACAGCGCGGCTATGTGGTTGAAATTTTTGCAGCACAGGTGGGCGAATCACCGGTACTGAATTGCGCAATTGAATCTGCCAGACTGCACGAGCTGTTGATGCATTCGGGTTTTCAGCCGCAACAGCAGTTTGATTGTCATATTGATGCCCTGTTTGGTATTGGGCTGAACCGGGCGCTGGATACACAATGGCAGCAGGTGATTCATCATTTTAACAACCAGTCGGGGCTTAAGATTGCCATTGATCTGCCCAGCGGTCTGCATGCTGATACCGGGCAGGTTTTAACCTGCGCCATCAGGGCAGACTGGACATTGACTGCACTGGGTTTAAAGGCCGGTTTACTGACCGGTCAGGGGCGGGAATATGCCGGACAGCTCAGGGTTATATCCCTGATTCCGGTCGATGCAGAACTGAAGGTGCTGGCCCGTGTGTCACCGGTGCAGATGGATTTACCGGTACGACAGGCGACGGGTCATAAAGGCAACTATGGGCATGTGCTGATTGTAGGCGGTCATGCCAGCATGGGGGGTGCTGCCATATTGGCTGCCGAATCTGCATTCAGTGCCGGTGCCGGCAAAGTGACTGTTGTCTGTCATGAAAAACACCATGCGGCCATATTGGCCCGTGCACCGAATATCATGATCCGTGACATGAATACCATGACAACAGCGGATATGCAGGATTTAATCCGTCAGGCGAATGCTGTCAGTTTTGGCATGGGACTGGGACGGGACAGCTGGTCGGAGCAGCAGTTTTTAAAATGGTTTCCTGCTCTGAATGCAGCACAGCATGTGCAACTGGTCCTGGATGCAGATGCTTTATGGTGGCTGGCATTGCATCCTGTCCGGTTGAAACAGCAGACTTATGTCACGCCGCACCCGGGTGAGGCAGCAAAATTACTGCATATTTCGGTCAGTGAGGTGGAATCAGACCGGATCAGTGCCATTCATCAATTGCAGCAGAGCTATGCAGGGCAATGGGTGCTAAAAGGTGCCGGCAGCCTGACACTGGAAGATGAGTTGTGGATTTGTACCGCAGGGAATGCCGGTATGGCGACAGCAGGCATGGGCGATGTATTGGCGGGCATGCTTGCCGGTTTAAAGGCACAGTTTCAGGATCAGATTCATTTACATGAGATTGTCAGCTTACATGCACTGGCCGGCGATGTACTGGCACGACAGGGAATGCGTGGATTACAGGCACAGCAGATGATTGAAGCCGTTTACCGTGTGGTCAATCAGGGCGGCGACGTTCACCAGGGACATTTATCATGAAAACCATCAAATTGATCATTTCAGGTGTGGTACAGCGGGTAGGCTATCGCCGCTGGTTTGAACAAAAAGCCCGGCAGCTTGATTTAAAGGGTTATGTAAAAAACCTGGAGAATGGTACGGTTGAAGCAGTGATCAGCGGTTCCGAACAGAATTTACTGACCATGATTCAGCAGAGTTATATCGGTCCGTTGCGCTCACGGGTGGAACATGTCGAACAGACCGTGCTGGATGGGGCTGAGGGTTTTACAGAATTTAAGATGATCAGATAACTGCTGATTGAAAAAGTCATGGGAAATGAGTGTGGATAAATATTTGATTGTTGCCATTGTATTTGCCTTGTGTATTTTGATGATTATTTATACACAAATGGGCAGCCGGCTGGGTGCATCCGGTAAAAAAACGCTGAAACAACAGGTTCAGGCAGCGTTCAGTCAGTACACGGTGATTGAAAAACACGACACCATCATAATCTGTGAAATGAATCAGCGCCAGCAGCCTGAGGAGCTTGTGGTCATCAGAGTTGATCCGAATCAGAAAAAGAATGTGCGTCAGTTTGGTAAAAGAGTCACCATTACCTATGCGAAGCAGCCTTCCATCCGGGAGATTAAAAAAGATGTGGCGGCTTATTTGCCCCCTGGGCGATAAAAATCAGCTCAGCGCCGGCGGTTACTATAACGGCTGCGGCCACGTGCCATACCGCCCAGCGCATTTAGAACCATCATTTTGCTCATGCTGCCAGATGCATGGGCATGGCAAATGGCTGCTGCCAGGGCATCGGCAGCATCGGCCTGAGGTTGAATGCTCAGATTCAGTAGCCGCATCACCATCATCTGGACCTGTTCCTTATCGGCAGCGCCATAACCCACCACAGATTGCTTGATCTGTCGTGCCGTATATTCTGCAACCTGTAAATCCAGATTGACCAGGGCGGCGATGGCAGCACCACGTGCCTGTCCCAGTTTCAGGGCGGAATCCGGATTCTGTGCCATAAAGACCTGTTCAACGGCCGCTTCAGTCGGACCATGATATTTCACAATCCGTTCTATTCCGGCAAATATTCTTTTCAGACGTTCGGGAATTTCGGCCGTCTCGGTACGGATGGTCCCGGCGTCAATAAAACGCAGCTGCTGGCCTTCTTTCTGAATAATGCCATAGCCGGTTAAGCGGGAACCCGGGTCAATACCGATAATTAATGCCATATCTGAACCTGATGGAATGCATGCATGAGTAATTATATGATTTCATTGTTGTTTTGTGTGTAAAAATTTATATTTTTCCGCATAAAAATTTATTGGATAAAACTGATGTAAAACATTTGCTTAGCGGCGGGCCAGATCAATGCATTCCATCAGGAACAGGCGAGGCTCAGAAAAAAACATATTGAAGTTCTGTATTTTAGCGCCGTATTTTATTTTTCAGTCATAAATCATTGCTATAAAATAGTGACATCACCACAGGGTTTGCTCAAATGAAATATGTAAGCTACGCCGCATTACAAAAAGCAATTGAAAGCTTCAGTAGCAAAGGAAACCAGCCCAATAGAATTCTGATTGGTTATAAGACATTTGCCAGACTGAAGCGTGAAGACAAATTTGCATTATCGCTGGAAGGGGTCGAGGGCAAGGCGCTGGAACGCACATTCAGGAATATTAAAATTAAAATTGTGCCGGAAAAGCATTATCTGGAAATAGAGTAACAGCTGTAAGCAACACCATTTTGCCATGGCTTGTCTGAGCAGCGCAGTATCCATGGAACCATCCGGTGCTTACTGCGCGTTGTTATAAAGCAGGCCAATGTGTCTTTTCTGACTGGATGGGTATGACGCCCGGGCATAATGGATTATTTGACGATGGCAATGGCAAAACCATCATGGCCTTTGCTGCCGACAGTCTGCAGGGCCGTGCTGGATAAAAGCCGTGGATGATTCTGCATTAAGCGGTACATGGTCCGTATCCCTTCAATGCTTGGTTTATGGTTTTCAGCATTGAGGATATCGCCGGCACGAATTACATTATCCAGCACAATGACGGTACCGGAATGTGAAAAATTCAGACAGAGTTCCAGGTATTCCGGATAGCTTTGTTTATCGGCATCAATAAAAATAAAATCAAAAGGTTCAAAACCCGGCGGCAGGGATTTTAAAATTTCAGTGGCCCGTCCGACTTTCAGCTCAATGGTTTGTGGCAGCCCGGCCTGGTCAATATTTTCCTGTGCCCGGACAGCATGAATATCCCGGGCTTCAATGGTCAGAATATAACCGTCCTGTGGCAGTGCCCGGGCAAGCCATAAGGTGCTGTAGGCAGTGAAGGTGCCCAGTTCGAGTACGCGTTTACAGCGATTCATCTGTATCAGCATCTGCAGCAGCATTCCCTGGTTTGGCGCTACAGCCAGATGGCCAGGAAGTCCGTGTGCTTCGGTATTTTGAAACGCCTGCTGAAGGGTGGGATCTTCCGGCAGTAAATGTGCCTCGATATAAGCATCCATAGCTGACCAGCGCTGCTGCATAATGTGATTGTCCGTATTGCGTTCAGTGCATTTTAAACTTTTCAGGGCAGAGTGCAATTTCCGTCTGAATTTCCGGACATTTTTTAGGCAGCATGTTGCCGGGTGAATATTGGTCTGATGAATCCCTGGCGAATCACCAGGGGTTGATCGGCTGTGGCCATGTGTCTATTGTTTAAAAATGACACATGGAGCTGTTGCGGGATAAATCCGGTCCCCAGGTCCGATAGCCCTGTGAGTCGATATGAATCTGTCCGGATGCATACAGCCCCAGGCCCATATTCAGGCTCTGGCCATACTGAGCCCAGAACTGACACAGTTTGAATTTGGTATTTTCAATAAAGGCATAATCTTCGGGTTGTGGGTCAGCATGCCCGATCCGGAAGTCAATGGCAGAGTTAAATAAATGCCGTGATGAACCTGCACCACCGGCGCATTGATTCAGCGGCATATCCCGGTATACAGAGGTGACTTCAAAGTCAGTCAGTACTTTGGCTGCAATCAGATATTTAAAGATTTTCAGGGTGGGAATCTGATTTTTCCAGATTTCCTGGCTGGGGATCATGTATTCAGAGCGACCACATTTCTGCCAGTCACGTGCTGTTCGATACAGTTCAAAATTGGGAATGATATGCCCTACATTATTTTGTTCCAGGAAACGTTCGTAGGCGCGCGCACGTGATTGGTTATTACTGTCCATTAACCACTGGCGATAGGACGCCGGCATGACTTTGGCCGGAACAGGCCGCTGAACGATGATTTTTTCCTGGGGGATATAAATGCGCTGACCACCTGGGGCAGCGCTTGCCTGGCTTTTTTGCGGGGAAGAGCTGCATCCGGCCATTGTCAGTGCAACAGCAGTCAGACTCAGCAAACCCTTTAAAATATCTTTCATTTTAAATTATTTAAATACAGACTATAGCTAATTATTCTAGTCTAATTCAGTGCAGGCATTTTGCATAAATTGCAAATAAATGTATGCTTCCAGTTTGAAAAATGAAAAAAGATCAGCATGTGCTGATCTTTTTTTCATTTTTCCAGATATTGCAGTTTATCCGGTTTGCCATTCCATTCTTCACGGTCAGCAGGTTGTTCACCGATCTGGGTAATATTCGGCCATTGCTGGGAAAGTTCAGTATTCAGTTCAAGAAATACTTCCTGACCTTCCGGTAATTCATCTTCAGAGAAAATTGCATTTGCCGGGCACTCAGGTTCACACAGTGCGCAGTCAATACATTCATCTGGATTGATGACCAGAAAATTCGGACCTTCATAGAAACAGTCAACCGGGCAGACTTCCACACAGTCCTGGTATTTACATTTAATACAATTTTCAGTGACAACAAAGGTCATGGCGTCAGCTACCTAAAAATATGGTTCTCATTAACAAGGGTGTATTTTAGGCAAAAAGTGTGGCAACTAACAATTGCTTTTATTGATATTTATTATATGCAGGACTACTGTTTGCAGTAAAAACTGAATAAACCGCTTAATTTCTGAGCGTATCAGCAAAAAGCCACCATGTTCAGGTGACTTTTCATACAGTTGATCTGTATTGCAGTGGAATTTGCAGCCTGAAAAAGCGTTACAGTTGCTGTTTCAGCGCATACAGTTTTTCCAGTGCCTCACGCGGGGTCAGATTATCCACATCCAGTTCACTCAGTGCATCCAGTACTGGTGAATGTTTTTCAATTTCCACAACAATCTGTGCGGCTTCAGGTTCAGCATCCATTTCAGCAAATAGATCATTCTGTACCACAGACTGTAATTGCTGTTGTTGCTGTTTTTCCAGGATGTGCAGCCGTTTTTGTGCCTCTTTAATGACACCCGCAGGAATGCCGGCAAGCTTTGCCACCTGTAAACCGTGACTTTGACTGGCAGGGCCCTGCTGGACTTTGTGTAACAGCACCAGATTACCATTCAGCTCTTTTGCAGTGACATGATAATTGTCAATGGCGGACTCCCGGCCCAGCTCAGTCAGTTCAAAGTAGTGGGTGGCAAACAGACACAGACATCTGATCCGGCGAGTAAGATCCAGCACACAGGCCCAGGCCAGTGATAAGCCATCATAGGTACTGGTGCCACGGCCGACTTCATCCATCAGCACCAGCGACTGATTGGTGGCATGATGCAGAATCTGTGAGGTTTCTGTCATTTCAACCATAAAGGTGGATTTTCCGGAAGACAGATCATCGGCGGAACCGATCCGGGTAAAAATACGGTCGACTGGCCCTAAACGGGCGCTTTTTGCAGGGACAAAACTACCACAGTATGCAAGCAGAGTAATTAAGGCCGTCTGACGCATGAAGGTGGATTTACCGCCCATATTCGGGCCGGTAATAATGGCCATGCGGTGATTAAAATTCAGGGTGGTGTCGTTGGGTGTGTAGGGTGTTTTATTCAGGGCTTCCACCACCGGATGACGGCCGGCATGAATCTGAATACCGATTTCCGGACTGTATTCAGGCCGGGCCCAGTTTCTTAAGCGTGCCTGATGGGCAAAGTTGGACAGGACATCAAGCTGAGCAATGGCACTGCTCATCATCTGTAAACCGGCAATATCTGCGCGAAGTTCTTCCAGCAACATTTCAAACAACAGTTTTTCACGGGCAAGTGACCGTGATTCGCTGGAAAGTACTTTGTCTTCAAATGTCTTGAGTTCCGGTGTGATATAGCGTTCCGTATTTTTAAGGGTCTGCCGGCGGATATAATGATCAGGTGCCTGATGCGCCTGGGCCCGTGTCAGTTCGATATAATAGCCACTGACCCGGTTATAGCTGATTTTCAGGGTATTGATTCCGGTGCGCTCACGTTCCTGAATTTCCAGATCAATGAGGAATTGTCCGGCGTGATCACGGATTTTACGCAGTTCATCCAGTTCATCATCAAAACCTTCGGCAATGACATGACCATCCCGCAGCAGCACAGGCGGATTTTCCACAATTGCCGCCATCAGGCGCTGATGTAATCCGTTAAAATCACCGAGTTCTTCATTGAGCTGCTGAATCAGCTGCACCTGCCCGGATTGCAGCATGGGCTGAATGGCATGTCTGAGAAATGGAATCTGGGCACAGGCCTGACGCAGCTGGACCAGGTCTCTGGGGCGGGCACTGTTCAGTGCGATCCGGCTCAGGACACGTTCAATATCGCCAATTTCCTTCAGCACAATACGTACCGGCGATTCATGATAGCCTTTAAGCAGGGCACCCGTGGCATCAAGGCGATGATCCAGCAATACGCTATCGCGGATCGGCTGCATGAGTGTACGGCTCAGCAGTCGTCCACCCATTGCTGTCTGGCAATCATTAATCAATGAAAATAATGAGGTGCCATGTTCAAACAATGGGTCAATAATTTCCAGATTGCGTCGGGTCACCGGATCCAGTGCAATAAAGTCAGTGCTTTGTTCCAGCTGGATGGAACGAATATGGGGTAAGGCAGTTTTCTGGGTTTCCCGGGCATAGTGAATCAGGGCGGCGGCGGCGGCTTTAGCCAGTGGCAGGTGATCAATACCAAAGCCTGAGAGGGTAGAGACATTGAACTGATCAGACAGGGTTTTCTGGGCATTGTTCAAATTAAAATCTACATTGGGCCGCCGGGTTACCGGGCAGTCAATCTGTTTTTTAATCTGTTCAATAATGTTCGGATCGACCAGGTCTTCATCCACCAGCAGTTCACTGGGCATTAAACGGGAAAGTTCAATGGCGAGCTGTTCGGCCTGAAATTGCTGTTGCTGGACCTTAAATAGGCCTGCGCTTAAATCAAGCAGTGCGATACCAATTTGATTCTGCTGCAGGCACAGGGCAACCAGATTGGAGCTTTGTGTTGCAGTCAGCAGGCTGTCATCGGTCAGGGTGCCCGGGGTCAGAATTCTGACAACGGCCCGTTCCACCGGACCTTTGCCGGTGACTTCACCGACCTGTTCACAGATCACTACGGTTTCACCGGCCTTGACCAGTCGTGCTAGATAGCCGGCAGCGGCATGGTAGGGCACACCTGCCATGGGAATGGGGTCACCATTACTCTTGCCTCTGTGGGTCAGTGTAATTCCCAGCAGTCTGGCTGCCTTATGTGCATCATCAAAAAATAATTCATAAAAATCCCCCATACGGTAAAACAGTAATGAATGGGGATGTTGCCGTTTGACATTCAGGAATTGCTGCATCATTGGGGTGTGGGAGGAGAGATCAATTTTTTCTATATCCATGCTCATGTTGTTAAAAACCTTTCAATACAAACAATTCAGTCAATTTTTAAAGTGTGTGGCTGATTCCATTTTGATGCAATGAAATCCCATATGATCAGTGGACGGATACAGGTTCAGTGATTCAGGCTGAATCGGATGGTGACAGCACATTATTTTTATAGTAACAAAATGACCGATATTTCAGAAATAAAATATGCATCAGCTCAGCATGGTTTTTAGGTATGTTGTGGATGTCTGTACTTTGCTGATGAAATGAAGAACCTTCAGTATCAGATCAGGCAGCAGTCTGATATCAGACTGCTGCTCTGTCAGCGATAGCGATGTTTTTCAGCGCTCCGGAATTACCATTGATGGCTATACGACACTTTAAAGGTGGTGCCGGCAGCCGCCAGATGACTGGTATTATTGCTATTCCGTAATAACTGACTGTAGAGAGGATAGTATTTACGGTTAAACATATTCTCCAGCCCCAGCGTAATGGTGTCTTTCTTGTTGAGTGCAAAACTGCTGAGTAAATCGACAGTGGTATAACTCTTGACATCATAACGCCCAAAACCGTTCATACCATTCAGACGATAATCTTTTGAACCGAAATAGGTGGCTTGTAAACGGTTACTCCATGTATCGGTCGGATTGTATGAAATATAGGAGGTCAGTTTTAAAGGCGGAATACGGAAACCGGTCATGTCCTGTTCAGTACTGCTATTCTGTGGTTTTTCCCGGCCTTTCATCCAGGTGACACTGCCGCCGGCACCCCAGATATTATGGTCATCTGAATAGTCTGCAGTGGCTTCAACACCGGTAATTTTTTCTTTGGTCCGGGCAAGAATCAAGCCATTGTTGAATGACTGGACCCCACCCAGATCTGAAGTGGAGTGAAATACAGCCACGCTCGAGGAAAGATTATTAAAGTCACCTTTCCAGCCCAGTTCATAATTATCAACTTTGACGGGTTCAAGGAAAGAGGAGTTGAGATTAAATCCGGTGGTTGCAGTACGGATTACCACACCGACATCCGGTAACTGGAAGCCCTGGTTAAATGATGCATAAATGGACTGTCCGTCGGTCGGAGAGTAGGTGATATTCCCGTTATACAGCCAGGCATCCGCTTTGACTTTGCCACCCGGCACTGTGTATGGGGGGGAGATGCTGAGTTGGGACAGTGGAATAAATGAGTCGATTTCAGCATAACTGTCTTCATAGCGTGTGCCGACCTCGGCTGACCATTGGTCATTAAATTTGTGTTTCAGCTGTGCAAAGGCACCGACACTTTGTGTGGTCAGTTCCGGTAAGTAAAGGAGGTTCCCTATTTTTACAAAACTCAGACCGCCGGACTGATCATAAATGTCAGGATCAAAGATATCCAGCGGCATTTTACTTTTTTCCCGGCTGAAATCACCGCCCCAGACAATGGAGGTTTCTCCCAGGAATTCGAGTGGGGTGTTGACAGTTAAACGGCTGCCAAAAACCTTGTTTTCCTGGTACACTTGATCGACCTGATTGCCGCGGTTACTGACTTGCCGGGCATCAAAGGGGGAGAAACGGGTGAAAAAATCCCGATAGTACAGCTGGGCATCCAGCTTACTGCCCCAGAGGTCTTTATGGGTATAGCTTAAATTATAAATCTGATTTTCATTTTTATTCTGTTTGTCCAGTTGTAATCCCTTGATGGCCCTTGCCGGCACGCTGCCAGGCGGCAGGGAGGCAACGCCTGGATCGGATGCATAGTTAGAATCCTGTTCGGCATTATAGTAGTTGGCTGCAAATTGCAGATACTGGTCGTCATTGATGTGATAACCCAGTTTGGTGCCGATACTATAGGCGTCTGCATCAAACAGATCACCCTGACTGGGTTCCGGTGCGACCCGGTCTCCTCTTGAGTCATAAGGGCTGCCAATACGCTGATAACCAAAGTCCAGTGCATAGTCCAGCTGGTTCAGGCTGCCGGTAAAATATTGATGAATGTCGCCACCGAGTGCATCTGAGCGGGGATTGGTCAGTGAGCTCTGCAGGCCGATCACAGTTTTGGCTGTAGGTTCACCGCCGGCGGGTTTTGTGGAAATGGAGATAATCCCCCCGGCTGCACCACTGCCATAAATGGCGCTACTGCCGCGAATGACCTGAATCTGACTGATGCTTTCCGGATCAATTGCAGACAGTCCTCTTGAGGTGTCCCGGGTCAGGTTCATGGGAACACCGTCCACCAGGATCAGGGCATTACGACCACGAAGGGTCTGGCCAAAGTCGGTAATGGTCCGGCTTGAGTCAGACAGACCTGGAACAGCTTTTGCCAGCACGGTTGCAATATTGCCGGATGACGCATTTTTTAACAGGCCGATTTGTTTTTCGTCCAGTTTGGTGACCTGCTTTGAAGAGGTCTGCACTTCATCAGTCCGCGCTGCGGTAATGGTAATGGTGGACAGAGATTGTACTTGCTCTGAGTCATCCTGGGGTTTCTGTGAGTTGTCGGCATGTGCCGGATGAAAACACAGCAAACCGGTTATGGAGACCAGTGAAGCCAGATAGTTTTGCTGAAAACGCTGTTTATTCATTTTATTGATCCCACTTTTCATTATTTACCCCCAAGGTGCTTTAGTTGCGAATATTATAATGATAATTATTACGATTTGTAGAGTTTATTGAATGTGAACACCAGAAAAATGTACCTGTGCAATCAGATGACGGGTAATAAGTCAAAAAATAGACGCTGATTCATGTTGTCAGCTGGCCGGAATAAGGGCTGAATACGCAGTGCCGCTGAAACGTGTGCTGTGTATGTAGAGAACGGCCTTACTATGTACCTTTATATGCATTCAGATGCTGCTGATGGGCCCGTCTGACAATACTCCGGTCATCCCCCAGCACAAACAGATGAACGGCTGCATTTTGCCAGTGATGAATGTCTTCAGTTTTTCTGGGGATGGCGCAGAAAGTTTTTCCGGCCCGAACAGTTTTTGCATGTATATCATCCAGAATTTTTTTGACTTTCTGATGCTGCGTTTCCCAGGGGATTCCCATCGATTGTGAGAGATCCGCTGCACCTTCCAGAATAATATCAATACCATCAATGCTTAAAATGGATTCCAGTTGCTCTACACCGTTCATGCTTTCAATCATCAGCATGACGATGGTGCTTTGATGAGCATGTTCAACAGATTTTTTTAAGTCATCTGTTCCATAGCCATTCAGTCGGGTTGAATTCAGACCCCGGGAGCCCAGCGGAGTATAGTGGCAGAGTTCAACTGCCTGTCTGGCTTCGGCTGCAGTTTCAATCCGCGGAAATACAATGCCGGCGACACCGGCATCCATGAGCGGGTAGATCATATGTGAGGCCTGTAAGGGCACACGAACCAATACATCCAGACAAAATCCCCTTGCTGCCAGGATCATGCTTTCAATCTGAGCATTGCTGAACAGTGTATGTTCCAGATCAATGATGATGAAATCGTAGCCGGCGAGTGCCATTTGTTCTACTGCAATAGGGGAACCTATAGAGCAAAACAGGCCATACAGATTTTCCTTATTCTGAATACGCTGTTTAAGACTGATTTTATTCATACTCAAACTCCTGAATAAAACTCAGGGGGTTCTGGATGGTCTGTACTCTGAGTCGAATTTCAGGTAAGAACCGCCGGCTTGCCAGTTGTTCAATATCCATGGTGTCATCTGTAAAGTTAAAAAGTGCATAACGATCGGAAAATTCAGGGTGTGCTGCTTTGTGTTCATCAATAGTCGTGCGTAACAGTGTCCAGAATCTGATTTCTTCATAATCATAATGCTGATTCAGGAAGATCGACAGTTCGGCTAAATTGACAAACCATAATGCATCCTGAGTAAAATCGCGTAACTCATCCGGGGAATGAGTTTCCAGAAAGGAGTTGGGATTAATTTTTGCGTGTTCCTGGGGAGCATCCTGCAACTGCGGCAATAACTGAGGCTCTCTGAGCAGATGCCTGCTGAAGCGGATTCCATCATGAAAGTCTTTTAATGCAGCCTTAATGGGCAAACCTTCTTTGTGAACGAGGAGCATATTCTGGGCATGTGATTCCAGGGCCAGGCCATGGCTCCATAAAATATGCATGATGGGGAGGTAGACATGCTGAAAAAGATGTTTTAACCAAAAATCCGGTCCATACTGGCGGATCCAGTCATCAATGACAGGCTTACCATCGGTATCCACCTGCATCAGCCCGGTCACAGGTGTTGCAGATTCGCCATCTTTTAAATAATGATAAATACTTTCGCGCCAGATACATGCAAGTGCGCCGTACTGGACCGGCAGGGCAATCTGCTGCTGAACAGAAATTCCTGCGATTTCCCTGAGAATAACTGGTTTATGTGCAGGGTTTAAAACCTGGTCATCCGCTACAATTTTTGCTAACCAGTCACTCATTTTTGCCGCATTCTGCACGGTATGAGGCGCCAGTACCCGGGACGTTGAAGTATTGACCAGGTTCATGGACAATTTCAGGGAAAATGCTGTGATATCCGTGATATTGGATAATGTTCTGATCGACTGCTGAGGTAAATAATCAGGTCCGCGGGATTCAAGTGGAATAATCAGTTGCTGTTTGATTGCGTCATGGTAATAGATGGCAATAATTTTATCCCACTGCCAGGGATGAATCGGCATGAGAATGTAATCATTTAGACTGAGATGGTTATGATCCAGCTTATGGCGGCTTAATTCATGGTGAATGTTTTTAAGCTGCTGGCTGGAAAACTGCTGTTTGTAGAGTTGATCCAGGTTTAAGGAGGAACTTAAGACTATTTTGCATAGACTGCGGTGTATTGCAGTCCATTTGACCTGAAAACCCTCTGAAAGCTCCGGGGCATACTTTTTGTTTTCATGCAGATCAAAACCTATTCTGGATTTAAAACTTGGATGATACAGATGCGCATTATTCACCCGGGCTTCCTGTTCGAAATATGACAGGGTTCTGAGTGGCTGGTGAGGCGTACTGCCCAGGGTCTGGTCGTGTTTTACATAGGTCTGATAGAGTTCATCACAAAAATTTTGCCATTTCAGCGGGTCGGCTTCCACAATATTTTTTAAGTCAGCCAGTACCTGTTTTAAGCTGACAGGTGTTATTGTATTTTCATTTACATCGGTTCTGGATAATGTTGAAGTGAGTATTTTAATTCGTTTAAAACTGAAGTGGCGCGTGGCGGAAGCGCTATAAAATACATGTGCTGAAATAAAAAACTTAATTTGATTGCCGACCAGTTCATATTTGACAGCATGTTCAAAAATCAGGGCTTCCAGTAACTGGCCGATGACCCGCTGTTCGGCTTTCTGACTGGTTGCAGGACTGTTTTCCTGTTGCAATGGGGTGAGGTCGGTTAAACCACGATATTGATACAGCGGGTTGTCAATCTCAATCCAGACAGGATTTCCACCCGTATGATACAGCGTATTTAGCATATTTGCTTTAATGGGCAAGCTGACTGAGTTCAGCAGTAAATCCCGGTAATAACGGCCTTGATCTGTAAAGGTCTCATGCTTTAAAACATGTCGGGTGGTTTGCCAGAGTGTTATTTCCTCTACGGCTGTGGATCTTGCCAGGGCACTGATCACATGGGCGATATGATTGATTACCAGATAATATTTAAGAAAAATCCATGCATCCTGTTCAGAGAACCAGACTGAACTGTCCTGGCCAATCGGTGCTTCAGATATGCGGGTGAACCGGTCTGTGCCTAACATCGCTGCAACGACACTGATCCCTTCCATATCCCGAATGATTAACCGGTTCGGCATACCATTGCTGAACTCCATCAGGCTGTTCTGCAGGTGGGCTTCAACACTGATGCCTTTACTGGCAAATAACTCAAGTAATGGAATTAAGCTGACTTTGAGATATTGCGCCCACCACTCTGGAATAAACTGTTTTAAATCAGCATTCTGAATGCCCTGATGCTGGGCTGCCTGATGAATGAATTTGACCAGTGGCAACTCGTCCCTGCCATTGTCTTCAAGCAGTCCGCCCAGCATTCTGGTGTTTTCCAGCACATCCGTTGTCAGACCGGCTCTGTAAATAATCCCAAAGGCACTTTCAAGCCCGGCAATATTGACGGTTTTTGCCTCCAGTTCAGGCAGAATCATCAGGCTGCTATATTGTTGATTAATCTGATGATCCAGAATAATTTTACTGGCATCAATGGCTCTTTCCATTTCATCCAGTGGATTATTGCGGATAAAACTGGTAATACGTACATCAATGGATAATTTCAGGAATAAAAGAGACTCCGGTAACCACACGGTTCTCACCGAAGAGGTCGGCCAGACCATTTGTCCCACTGCACCCAGCGGGATTACCTGCTGATCATCCAGGTATTGTTTCAGTTCAGAATGCTGGAGCAGGAAACCGGCCTGCCAGGGATGTACGGGAAGTAAATCATAATTTTCCAGTCGATCTCCTAAAACCTCTTTTGCTTTCTTCAGAACGGCATCTTCATAGGGAATTTGAAAATCGGATTTACTTTTCAGGGTTTTGACTAAACTGTGCTGAACGGCAAAATAATGCAGCTGGAAAACAGCTGCCAGTTCAGGACTGTATTTTTTCATGTCCTGTTGGGTGAAGCCCAGATTGGCTTTTGAGGTGACATGAAAAGGATGTCCAAACATCATGCTTTGTTCTGCTGCCTGGAAGCTGAGATGCGGCGAGCGCAGGGCTGTTTGCTGTGGACGGTTTTTCAGGAAAAATTGAGTGTTTTCTATACTGTTCCTGATTTCTGCATGGAGATTGGTGTTCTGGCTTCTATCCTTAAATAAAGCAGTCAGTTCATCTGTGATGATTTTAATCAGTAATTCCGGGTCATCCATGTTTTGAAATGTGTGGCCATTTTTCCCGCTGAGTCCAAAAAATGGATGATATTGATGATATCCCGTTGTGGAAAGATGTCGAATGATGCCATGCACAGTCTGTGCTGAAGCTTTGAAGGGATAGGAAAAATAATAAGCATCTGAGTGGTCTGGGGATGCCAGGGGTGAGTCGACAGATGGGATCAGATGGTCCTGAAGATTAACTTGCAGCTCCCGGAAGAAAGTATTCAGATACTGTTCAAAAATTTTTGTGGACCACGTATCCGTTGCTATGATTTGATTCATTATTTTGCCTCTTCTAAAATGCTGTTTGCTGAAATCTTATTCAGGATGACGATTAATCCTGCACCCATAAAAAATATGGATGTACAGATGAGTGCGATGGAAATATTGAAAAATGAATAAGCCAGTGTCACGGTAACAGGCCCAAAAAGTTGTCCCAGTACAAATGCGCTGTTGGTGATGCCGATCGCTTTTCCCTGGACAGCGTTTTCAAATTTCAGCGTAATGGTATGTAAAACGGAAGGGATTAATGCAGCAAAACAGAATCCCTGTATGAGTCTTAAAACAAGAACCAGCCAGATGTTTGAGACCCAGGGCAAGACAAAAATGGTCAGGCCGCAGATGAATGCTGCTATCACGAAGTTATGCAGACAATCGCCACGGCTGTCGTTTCGTTTACCCCAATAGGTTGCTGCAACAAATGCAGTTCCCCAGGAAAGGGCATGTATAATGCCTGTCAGACTGGCGGCAGACAGGGATAACGGCGTTATTCGGCTTAATTCACCGATATAAAGTACAAAGCAGGACACCAGCCCAAAGGCACCTGCCTGAACCAGTGTCCCGGCACTGAGCCATGAAAGGATTGACCTGTCACGAAAAAGAGAAGCTGCAACGCTTTGCGGGTGTTTGCTTTCAGTTGAAGGGGGCGGGTTGCTTAATAAAAACAATGCTGAAACCATGAGAACAATCACAATCAGTGCGGTGAATTCCAGCAGTATTTCAACCCCCCACTGGTCCATGAACAGACCGCCTGCTATTGGACCGCACAGGCAGGCAAGGGCAATACTTCCCTGGAGCTGTCCCAGGGCAGTACCCCGTCTGGCCGGTACAGATAAATGCGAAACATAAGCGGTCAGAATCACGGACAGACCACAGAAGCCCAGTAAAATCCGGCCGAAAATAAAAACCAGCAAATGCACGGCTTCAGCCATGATGATGATGGATATACAAAAACCGGTTAATGAAACCAGCAAGGCCTTTTTATGACCAAAAACATCTGTAAAATGCCCAATAATGGGGGCGGTAAATAAACTGCCAATTGCCGGTGCTGATAACGCCAGACCTGCCCAGACGGTGGGCATTCCCATATGTGCCGTCATTTTTTCCATATACAATGGCATGATGGGAATTAAAACCATGAGGCCAAACGTTGAAAAAAACTGACAGAGCAACAAAATGAAATGGTTCGGAGTGACAGGACGCATAGCTTATTGATCCATCATCTCGTAATCTGGGGTATATAAGGCATGATACGGGTTTACTGTACGGCCTATTTTGCTGGGCATACTGGTTGAGTCCTGCTCCTGGGCAAGCAATGGCGTAAATAACTGTTTAAACGGCCAGTCCGTCTTCTCAAAAATCTGCTGTCGGATACACTCTTCTGCCGGTGCAGACAGTGTTTTATTTGCCATGAAACCGGAAATCTGCTGTTGCAGCATGTCCCAGAAATCAGTTTCAGAACGCGTGGTATATTTCAGCGATGCCAGTGCAATGGGATACAGATTAATCTGAATACCTAAAGTAATGAAATAATTCAGTAATTCCTCTCTGGTTTTTAATACCAGACTATTGGGTGTACTGGTATCAATTGAATAAACAGGTGTGGTCAAGCCATTTTCTTCAATGACAGACGGACAGATTCTGAGCGTATCGTGATCACGTAAAATAAAACTTTTAAATTGATTGTTTTGATAACACACCACGGTATTTTGCCCATGACATTCAGGCATGATGCCGTAAGACCATAAGCTCAGGAATGTCTGAATAAAGTTTTTGCTCAGCTGCTCCAGCAATGACCAGACATCTCCGCGGATTCCCATGCTTTCCCACGGGTTTATATAACTACAGCTCAGGGCTGACATGGTGATGGGAACGATGCTGTCATCGCGGGTCCAGGCCGGTAAATATCTGATCTGACAGCCCAGCACACCCTGATTCTGTACAATGGGTTCCTTCTTCCCCAGCACCCACCAGTGGGTTTCATCACTGAGTTCAAGCATCGGTCTTAGTGTCTGATCCTGTTGAATGACTTCATTCAGAAAATCATATGCAGCATGTCCATTGGCCAGATATCGGGCTGGCATGGAGCGGATTGCCCCCAGTGTTTTTGCATTGGTTGACAGTTTTAAATGCAGTTCTGGTTTTTTTTCAGAAATCAGTGTTCTCAATGATGATGTCGGTGGACCAATTGCTGTCCGATGATTTAAATCAATGGCCTCATATTGATTCTTCTCATGTGTGAGATAATTATGCTGTGTTTCCAGCAGCGGGAAAGGGAGGTATTCCGTTGAAAGGTCTGCTAACTTTTCCAGTAAGAGATTGCTTTCGGCATCAGATAACAAATACTCATGCGGAATGGAGTCCATGTTATTGATGATATCTTCAGTTTTAAAAGCCCACCAGCAAACTTCTATGCTCTGCTCGGTCACCAATGGCGTCAATTCGCCCTTTGCATGGGCAAATGGATGAAATGGGCGATCAGTGGCCAGCGATAAATATTCACTGGTGACCAGGCTTGACGGCGATGCTGCTGCAAGAGACAGAAGCTGTGGGATTTTTTCAGCAGTTTTTAAATTGTCATGCCAGTAGCGAACAGCTTTTTGATGGGTGCCGGACGGCCACCAGGTTGCGGCTGTTAAAACGTTGAACACATCATGCATGGCAATGTGCTGGAAGGTTTCATCCATTTTATGATGCGTGAGAATTGTCCTGGTTAACAGCTGGAAAGGATTGACACTGTTTATTTTTTCGCAATGGAAATAAAGATCCAGTCCGCTGTTAATTTCCACGATTAAATACGGATTTTTAAAATGGATATTGCGATGGAAATCTCCATAATTTTCCATGTATAAAACATCAATAACTCTCTGTAACTGATGGGTATAAATCCTCTCCAGCATCTGATCAGCTCTCCTGGATTAATGGCAGAACAGTGCCGGCGTTTTGTTTTTGTGCTGCATTAAAAAACCAGCGTGCGCAGACAATATCGTCTATTGCCATGCCCATGGGATTTAATAAAATAATTTCATCATCATTGTCCCGGCCATTTTTATGTCCGGTAATAATTTCCCCCAGTTCTGCATACAGTTTTTCACGGCTGAACAGTCCCTGTTCGACCAGCACATTAATGACTTTCTTTTCCCGGTTTGACTGATCCCAGTCATCAACAATGACTTTATCCACCTTTAAAAATACATCCGGTTCGATGTCCATAATGGAAATATTGGAAATAAAGCAGCCGCGTTTCAGCCATTCAAAGGGAATATAGGGTTTATCTGAAACAGTGCAGGTAATCAGGACATCCGCATGTTCTATGGCAGACTTTGCACTGGCATGGATTTCAAATCTGACCTCAGGATAGTCTGTGCCGAAGACTGCTGCCAGTTTCTCTGCTGCATCGGGATTCAGGTCGAATAAATGTATGGTGCGGGTCTGTGCATATTGTTCAAGCACGGTTTTAATCTGCATTTGTGCAATAGGACCACAGCCAATGACGGTCACATCTGAAAAATTCTTTTTTGCAAGATACTGAATGGAAACACCTGTAATGGCTGCAGTTCTCATGGCGCTGATCAGACTGCCTTCCATGATGGCAACCGGATAGTTGGTTTCTGCATCATTTAAGACAATCAGGGCACTTGCTCTGGGAAGGTTGAATCGGGTGGGGTTATGCTGACGCGAGCCAATCCATTTAATCCCGGCAATTGCATCATCTCCTCCCAGGTAACAGGGCATTGCAATAATTCTGTCTGCGATATGGTCCGCACCCTGCCAGCGTAAATAAGGTTTTAAGGGCTGTACAAATTGCTGGCTGGCATGCAGTTTCAGGCCTTCTGTGATTGCTTCCATAAAGGCATTACTATGATTTGCACCAAGACTTAACAAATCTGATTGGCTTAAATAACGAAGCGTGGCTGAATGACTCATAAACCTTTCCTGATGAGTGAAATTAAAAAACTTTTTGTAAAACAGGGTTTTGGGGGCGCAGGTGTTGCTGACTGAAATGTTTATGTCTGACCATTTCAAACCATTCATCCTGATAGATTAAATCCAGGTAGCGGTCACCGCGATCCGGCAGCAGTGTCAGCACACAGGAACCTTCAGCGATGCCTGGAATCAGTTTTTTAATTGCAGAAACGGATGAACCACTGGAACCCCCTGCAAAAATACCTTCATGTTCAAGCAGTTCTCTGCAACCTAATGCGGACTCATAGTCATCCACATAAATGACATGATCTATTTCTTCCGGTGAAAGCAATGCCGGGACTGCACTTGCACCGATACCTGGAATGTCCCGGGGGCCGGACGTACCACCAAATAAAACTGAACCGACAATGTCGACTGCAATGATTTTTAAATCCGGAAATTCTTCCTTCAGACGTCTTGATACGCCCATGATGGTGCCGGAAGTACTGGCACCAACAACCAGATAGTCCGGTTTTCCATCCATTTGACGAATGATTTCTTCAGCTTCACCAAAGTAATGGCTTTTCCAGTTGTCGGGATTGGCATATTGATTGATCCAGACGGCATCCGGAAGTTTTTCACACAGCTTTTTCACTGTATTGATGCGGGTTTTTAAATAGCCGCCGTTTTCGTCCTTTTCTGTCACCATTTCAATATTGGCTTTATAGAGTTTCAGCATATGCAGGTTGGCGGACGCAATTTTGGGATCCACAACGGCTGTAAATTTTAACTGATGGATTTTGCAGGCAATGGCCAGCGCTATTGCAAGATTCCCGGATGAACTTTCAACAATATGGCTGCCTTTTTTTATAATGCCGGCTTTCAGACCTTCATTGATCATATAAAGGGCAGGCCGGTCCTTAATGCTTCCACCAGGGTTGAGCATTTCCATTTTTGCCAGCACAGTCATGGATCGTTCCGGGAATAATCTGGATAGTTTAATTAACGGTGTATTTCCAATGCATTCGAGAATGTTTTCATGGATCATGATTAAAGCTCTATCCCTATGTAAAACATATAGTAATGATTATTATTTGCATTTATATTTCTATTTAAGATATTCTTGTTTTATATTGTAATTGTTATTGTAACCATTATTTTTTTAAATTATTTTGCTGTTTTATTTTGTTTTTATGACACCGGTTTTGCCATGCTGGCAGGGATTCTCTCCACGGGGCAGATCAGTGTTTCGGATTGGTGTTTGAGCCTCAATGCCCTGAAAGACATTAATTTCTCACGGAAATATTTTATAATGCGTTGTAAATAATAATTATTTTTCTTCATGTCGATGCCAATACAATTCCAGGGAAGAACAATGCATTGCCGCGTTTGAGTATTTGCCTGCTTGCCACGGGCAATTTCCAGTCATTTGCACAACAGGCAGCAGAGACCAATATCAATCCACTATTGGCCATTCCTGCTGAAGGGCGGACTTTTCTGAGTTATACCACTCCTTATTAAATTCTGCTGCTGTGCTTCATCAGACGTGGTGAAGCGCAGCAGGTACACAGGGCATATAAATCTTGTTTCAACACATCGCTATTCAGTTTTTTCCATTGCATATGCCTGGGCAAAATTGATCCGGGCTGCATGTTCGGCCGTTGCAAACCACTGGGTGACTGCTTCTGCTGAATAGGCAGGCAGTTGCCTGGCCCGCTGCTGAATCCGGTCCAGTGCCTGAGTGGCCTGACTGCGGACTTCGTCCAGATCAATATCCAGCAGTTTGCCATGTCGTTTTTTAAAGACCCCATTGATCATGACGCTATCCACATCGGCAGCGGTGGTCTGTAACACGGCGGAGCCAGTGGGATGGCAGGATCGAACCAGTGCTTTATGGGACAGAATAATCAGGTCTGCTTTTTTACCCGGGGTCAATGAGCCAATCTGTTTTTCCAGCCCGAGGGCTTCGGCACTGCCTTGTGTGGCCCATTCAAGTGCATTCCGCACACTCAGGCCGATGGTGGCTGGAATTAAGCCATTTTCAGCCGTTGCTTCATGGTCCATACAGCGCTGAAATTGTAAGCCCAGCCGCATCTGAGAAAATAGATCACCTGAACCGACACAGACAATGTCGGTACTGATTCCCGGTTGAATCCCGTGATCCAGGCAGGCCCTGAACGGTGGTCGTCCCATGCCCATCTGCATTTCTGTTTCAGGGGCAATGGAGACTTTTGCACCGGTTCTGGCCAGGATTTCCCATTCAGGATGGGTCAGTGCCGTACAGTGAATGTGTAAATGTCCCGGAGTGAGTAAGCCGTGATCATCCAGTTCCTGCAGGCCTTTCAGTAGAATGGTGTTCTGTGCTGCACCGGTATGCGAGGCGATCAGTGCGCCCAGCTCCCTGGCCAGTCGTATTTCCCGGGCAGTCTGGTCTACCGGAATGGTCCCGAAATCGCTCAACAGAAAACCGGGCTGGATAAGGGAGGAAGGTTGCCCGGAAAAATATTTTTCATACAGTGTTCTTGCTGCATCCAGTCGCTGTGAATGCGCATGAAAATGGCAGGGTTTATAGTCATAACTCTGAAATCCGTAGGCATAAATACCGCGTATACCGGATTGAATCAGTGAATCAACTGCCCTGCATGCATGTTCCAGGGTGTTGACGCAATCACAACAGTCCATAATGGTGGTGACACCGGCATCAATGGCTTCCAGGGCGCCGACCAGGGTGGCGGTGGCAATGTCTTCCGGTTCCATAATTGAACCGATGCCATAAAATGTCTGGGATAAAAATTCAGGAAGGGACATATCCGCACTGTGCGCCCGCAGCAATGCCATCCAGGTATGTCGGTGGCTGTCAATGACCCCCGGCATGAGGATGTTGCCGCGGGCATCAATGATTTGTACATCGGTGATGTGTTCAAAATCAGTGGCTTTCCCGACAGCAGCAATCAGTTCATCTTCTATGAGTACTGCGCCATTTTCAATATCGCTGCGGGCCTGATCCATACTGATGAGATAAGCACCGGTAATCAGTGTTCTTGTCGTCATATTCACTGCTCCATTGTGTGAATTTTTTCCTTATCTCTTCATCCTGGTCTGAAAGTTGATCATAGTAATTCACAGGAAAAGCCAATCTATTTATCATTCCGGCCAGATATCCGGTCTTCTTACAGTATTTCCGCCACGGATATCGATCAGATACCGTGGCGTGTCGTTATGGCAGTATCAATACACATCAGTGCATCAGGGCAATACTTCAAATGCCAGTAGCTGGGTAATTTGTGACTGCATATTGAAATTATTATCAGAAACAAGAACAAGGCTTCTATGGCCATTGCTTAACACTGGCCCCCAGCTGATTCCTTCAATATTGTCGATTTTTTGCAGACCGGCACGATCAAGATTATAAATGAGGGTTTTATTCAGTGTCCGATAGCTCTGATTCTGCAGGCTACTGTAGTTTGCAATATCGGTTGCATTGTCCAGCGACACTTTGTAAATACGGATGGAGTTGGTATAGATACCTGCATGATTCTGTATGGAAGCCCGTTCGACAAATAGTAGATGCTGATCATCGATCGCCAGTATTTCAGACACGCCATTGTCCGCCGATTTAATCTCAGACGCTGTGCCTGGTATGCTGTCCAGTGAATAGGCATACTGGTGGATCAGTTTGCCGTCACGGTCAAACTGACTCAAACGGATAACGGCCGGTGTCGTGGTGGTCGGCAGTTCGCCATCTTCATAGATGGGACCTTCCATGGAGGTCCAGATGGACTGCCCGTCGGCACTTAGACTCAGACCTTCATAGGTGGCGTTATTACGTGATCCCCGTGTTTCATCCGGATACATGTTAAACAGGGGCAGGGCGGGCAGTTGCCGGATCAGGGTGCCATCCATATTCATCTGCGCAACAAAGGGGTTCAGTCCGAGTTTTTTGTCTCCTTCACTGGTCCACCATAAACGGTCAGCTTCGACAGGGTCCACCCGTATTGATTCCGGGTCCACCACCAGGTCACCAGTTTCGCTGTCAGGAAAGTTCTGCTGATTCTGATCTTTCAGATAGACGCTTTTATTCAGTGAAACACTGTGAAAGCCATTGAGATCATAGTTCAGATTCGCAGTGAAAAACCGTGCAGGCGCAAGACTGGACCGGTCATCACTGATCAGATACCAGCTGTTGTCTGCAGCACGATAGTCCAGGCCGGATAAGCCACCGACTGGATCATTTCCTATTTTCAGGTCGTTGCTGATGACCAGTTCACCCAGGAAGTTTAAGTCGGAAACACTGGTCTGTGAGGCAGGGGGCTGTGAAGGAGGGACAATGGATTGATCTGTGTCATCGCTATTGCATGCAGACACAGACAGGGTGAGTGCGAATGCGCCGATCAGGAATAATCTGTTCATATTTCCCCGGTATGTTCAAATAATGATTGTCAAGAAAAAATACATGATTTAGCCATAAGGGTAGGCCAGGAACATTTAAGGGCAATGACAGTACCGGAGTCAGTCCGAATTTTTGCAGTGGATGATTTTGATTGATCGCCCGTGGTGGGCGTGGCTGATCAGATGCAGCCCATAAAAAACCTGCTGTCAGCAGGTTTTTTAATACAGTCAAATAGCCACAGTGAAATAACTGCGGCAAAACCACTTATGATGTGGACTTTTCCGCAGCAATTGAAGCAATGGCTGCATCGATCCCTTCAATTGAATCGGCTGCTTTTTTAATGCGTGCCAGCGCATCTACCAGGGTTTCGTCTGCAGTGGCATAGGAAATACGCATAAAACCGCCTAAACCGAAAGCGTCTCCGGGAACGACTGCCACACCGGTTTCTTCCAGCAGCCATTCAGAAAATTCCGTACAGGATTTTAGGCCTTTGGCACGAATTAATGGACGGATATTGGCGTAGGCATAAAATGCACCATCTGCCGGTAAACAGGAAATTCCATGAATTTCATTCAGACCATTGACCACCAGGTCATGACGACGTTTGAATGCTTCAATCATGGGTTTCAGCACATCCTGAGGACCATTCAGTGCTGTTTCGGCAGCCACCTGGGAAATTGAGGTCGGGTTGGATGTTGACTGCGACTGAATTTTTTTCATGGCACCGATCAGTTTTGCAGGGCCTGCTGCATAACCAATACGCCAGCCTGTCATGGCATAGGCTTTGGATACACCGTTCAGTACGATGACACGGTCATACAGATCCGGTGCAACGGTTGCAATATTATGGAATTCTTCAGTCCAGCGGATCGGCTCGTACATGTCATCGGACGCAATATATACCTGCGGATGCCGACGCAATACTTCTGCCAGTGCTTCCAGCTCTGCTCTGGTATAGATCATTCCGGTTGGGTTGGATGGGCTGTTCAGCACCACCAGGCGTGTTTTTTCGGTAATCGCTGCTTCAAGCTGTGCCGGTGTGATTTTAAAGCGCTGTTCTTCACCGCATTTCACAATCACCGGCACGCCTTCGGCAATAATCACCATATCCGGGTAGCTGACCCAGTAAGGGGCAGGAATGATGACTTCATCGCCTTTGTTCAGCAGGGCAAGGGCAAGGTTAAAAAAGGATTGTTTCCCGCCACAGGAGACCAGAATCTGGTTTGCCTGATATTCAAGCTTATTGTCACGTTTGAATTTTTCAATAATTGCCTTTTTCAGACTGGGTGTACCATCAACCGCAGTATATTTGGTAAAACCGTTATTAATTGCTGTAATCGCTGCATCCTTGATGTGTTGCGGGGTGTCAAAATCAGGTTCACCTGCACCCAGGCCAATCACATTTTTACCGGCAGCTTTTAACTCAGCTGCTTTATTGGTAACAGCGAGTGTTGGGGACGGTTTGATGGCATTTACACGATCAGAGAGACGTACGTCCACGGCAATATTCCTTCCTTAATGGGCATTAAAAAAATAAAAAGCATTTTATCTTAGCCTAAAAGGGGGCATCCCGTCGCCAGCTATTGGCAGAATAATCATAAAAAATCATAAAAACTATTGCATCCGGCTGCCCAGGCATTTAAACGCTGGAATCGGTATGCTGATGCTCGCACTGAATTTAAAAATTTCGTACAATAACTGCTGATTGAATTGAGTGAATTCCTCATGAGTAGCCGGAATCCCCGTGAGAAAAAGGTAGTGGTTAATTTACCGTTTCCTGTAAAAAAAGTGAATGAGCCAGACAGCGATGAAGTGCTGGAAGAGCTGCGGCCAAAACCACAGCGTTATGCGGACCGTACCTGGATGCCACCCCGCGGCACCCGCCGTTCCATGGGTAAACGCTGAAGTCCGGAGTCAGGTGCTGAATCTGATGCCGGTTTCATCGCATGGTTCAGACTCTGACCCTGGTAGCACTGACCAGGATCAGCACTGCAAAAGCTATGGCTGCATGTTGAGTTTTTGTATTAAATCATGCCCAGCATGTCCATTATCCGCATAAAATTTTAAAAACAGCAGTTCTTCGTCAAAGCGTATAATATTTTCAAATTGTAGTATATCTATACAATAGTACTTATCGTTCCTGAAAGAGTGTCTGAAAGTGGGGATTGTTCCAATAATGCAACAGATCGTTTTATGGATAACAATGCATAAAAGTGATGGATGTATAAACTAGACAATAATTTTTAAGCGAGATAAACATCATGAATTTCAAAACATTGGCTATTGGATTGGCTGTTGCAACGGCTGCTGCGTTCTCATTTGCCAAGCCTGTAGCTTATCAGATTGATCCAGCCCATACCGCAACTGTATTCAACTGGAATCACTTTGGTTTTTCTACACCATCTGCAAACTTCACTGATATTCAGGGTACCATTAACGTAGACAGCGAAAAACCGGCCAATTCTTCAGTGGATGTTACCATTCCTGTCAGCAGTGTAAACAGTAATGTTGCTGCATTGGATAAGGCATTCCAGGAAGAAGAATGGTTCAATGCTGCTAAGTTCCCGACGATCACGTTCAAAAGTACTAAAGTTGAAACCCGGGATAAGAAACATTTCAAAATCACCGGTAATCTGACCGTTAAGGGTGTGACCAGACCTGTAGTGCTGGATGCAGTGCTGAACAAACAGGGCGAGCATCCAATGACCAAGGCACAGACCATTGGTTTCAACGCAACCACATCATTTAACCGCTCTGCCTTCGATATTGGTGGCTATGTGCCGAATGTCGGTGATAAAATCACTGTAAGCATTACGACTGAGGCTTCTGTAGCGGCAGCAGCAAAATAATCGGATCATTTTCGGATTAATTTCCCGAATAAAAAAGCACCCTCATATGAGGGTGCTTTTTTATGCATGCAGAGTTGGTCAGGTCCGTTGAGCATTCCCGTCTAAAGTGTGGCAATTTGTGCCAGAAAAGCTTTTATAATCAATTCTGCCCTGGTTTGCAGTGCCTGTGCATGCAGCTGGCTGTCCTGACGCAGCGCTGGAATATTAATATTGGCCTTGCGTAATTCACAGCTGTGTCCAATTAACCATTTTTCCATGTGTTCAGCAGTGACCTCCAGGTGAAATTGCATGGCCAGAATATGCTGGCCTACACGAAATGCCTGATTGCTGTAGACACTGGAGCTGGCCAGCAGCTCGGCATCCCGGGGAAGATCAAAGGTATCGCCATGCCAGTGCAACACAGGCGTATTTTCAAGTGGCGCCAGCATATTGTCTGTGGCGTAACGGATTTCCAGTGGACTCCAGCCGATTTCTTTGACATGACCTGCATAAACACGGGCACCCAATGCCTGGGCAATGAGCTGCGCACCCAGACAAATACCAAGGGTAGGACGTTTTTTGTCAAGACGCTGTTTCAGATGGTGAAGTTCATCTTTCAGGAAAGGGTAGTCTTCAGTTTCATAGACGCCAATTGGCCCGCCCAGGATAATGGTCAGCCCCTCATATTGCAGTGCAGGTGTCAGATCATCCACACCGGCTTCAAAGTAACGCACACGATAACCGAGTTGATAAAAGATATCTTCAAGCGAGCCCAGGTCTTCAAAGGCTAAGTGCTGTATTGCATAAATACTTTTGGGGAAGCTGCTGTCCATAGTGTGATCTTTTCTGGTAACGTGGGGGAGTAATGAAAAAATGGCATGGCTGTAACATTATCTGAATTATGCTGACATTTCCATATGTGATCCGGGCCAGAATGCCGGATACACATGCGCTGTTATGTTTTCAGTGACTTAGGTCCAGTCATTTGAAAAATCAAACTGATTGCATGCAGTGCTGAGCAGAACAGGCCTGTAAAAAGTGTGTCCCTGGGGTACAATTTGCAGATTCAGGGAAATAACAACTGAATTGAATGACAGAAAAGACAGAACACAGCAGACAGGAGCCTGGTGCATGCAAAGAAAGATTATGCTGACGCTGACGTGCGTATTGGCATTATTCACGGTTTATGGCTGTAATGATCATGATCGGCCATCCGATCAGATTTCCACATTGAATGTGGACAGTAACCCCTACAGTTGTTCATCAATTGCAGATGACGGATCAAATGTGGTGGTGGGTACAGGCCAGACCGGAGACGCGGCATTTCCAGAACCTGCATCCGGTTATCGGCTGGGACTGAAAACAAAATATTCAGATCGCTACATGGTCGTGGCCAATACACCACTGGCCACCAAAGCAGGTTGTGATGTACTCAAAGCCGGAGGTTCAGCGGTAGATGCAGCCATTGCCGTGCAGGCGGTACTGGGTCTGGTGGAACCGCAGTCAAGCACTATCGCCGGCAGTGCATTCATACTGTATTACGATGCTGCAAGTCAGAAGGTCAGTGCGTATGATGGCCGGGAAACTGCACCGGCAGCTGCAACTGAATATTATCTGCTGCGTCAGGATCAGGCCGATGCCGGTTCGGCAGCACCGGTTCCATCGGCCAGACGCAGTGGGCGCTCCATTGGGGTGCCGGGTGTGATGCGTATGTTTGAAATGGCACATGATGAACATGGCAGACTGGCGTGGAATCAGTTGTTTGACAATGCCATTGATCTGTCAGCCAATGGTTTTAAAATTCCAGGACGGCTTGCTGATGCGATTCAGGCCAATGCCGATGCACTGGCGCTGGATAAAAACGCCATGCAGACCTATTTTGATGTGGACGCTAAACCGCTGAAACTGGGGGATACCTTAAAAAATGCTGCCTATGCAGAAACACTGAGGAAAATTTCCACTCAGGGTGCTGACGCTCTGTATCAGGGACAGATTGCCAGTGACATTATTGCCAGAGTGGCGCAAAGCGTTGGTGATGATGCAGCAGCAACTCCCATTACGCCTGGTTTGATGACTCTGGAGGATCTGAAAAATTACAAGGCTGTGCGGCGTGAAGCCATCTGTGATACCTATAGAAATACCTACTATATCTGTACCATGCCGCCACCGTCTTCAGGCGGGGTTGCCGTTGCTCAGACGCTGGGGATTCTGGAAAATTTTGATCTGACACCCTATGCACCGACTCAGACTGAAAATGAAGGTGGAATTCCATCGGTCATGGGCGTGCATCTGGTGGCAGAGGCTGAAAGACTGGCCTATGCAGATCGTGATCAGTATGTTGCAGATACAGATTTTGTGCCCTTGCCAGGCAGGGGCATTGCAGACCTGCTGAATAAAAACTATCTGAAGCAGCGTGCGGCACTCATTGCGCCGGAAAAAAGCATGGGCACTGCTCAGGCCGGGAACTTTAATTCAGTGGCCGGCAAGGACACCACGGTTGAACATGGTACCACTCAGTTCACCATTGTGGATGCATACGGCAATGTCGCCTCTGTTACCTCCACGGTGGAGTCGAGCATGGGATCATTTCATATGGTGGATGGGTTCCTGCTGTCCAATCAGTTAACCGACTTTTCTGCAAGTCCTGTTGATGCCACAGGGGCAATGATCGCAAATCGGGTCCAGGCAAATAAACGTCCAAGAAGTACCATGGCACCGACGCTTGTATTTAAGGGAACGCAGCCGGGTGACTTTTATGTAGCAACAGGTTCGCCGGGTGGAGGCACCATTATTCAGTTTTTGGTGAAAACCCTGGTGGGTATGCTTGACTGGCAATTGGATGCACAACAGGCCACTTCACTGGTGAACTTCGGTGCAATGAACAATGCAACCACCAATGTCGATGGTTCCAATACCACACTCGATCTGGCAGAGCTGGTTAAAGGCTTGCAGGAAAAGGGCCATGTGGTGAATTTGAATCCGCAATCCAGCGGTGTTTCAACCATTATGAAGACATTGAAGGACAATCAGACCCGTTATGCAGGTGGGGTGGATCCACGACGTGAAGGCCTGGTCCTCGGAAACGGCGCATTGTAGGCCCCATTTCTTCATACGGGCTGTATGATATGAATAGAAACCGGATCACATGTAGATCCGGTTTTTTATTTCGATGTGCTGTCAATGCTCTGTCTGACTTTGAAGATTTGGAGGTCGTTTCTTCGTGACAGCAATCTGTTCAGTTACAGCACGGTTTGTGTCGCAAAAGGCTTAGAAAAATCCCATCGCCTGGTCTGAATAACTGACCAGTAAATTTTTGGTCTGCTGATAATGATCCAGCATCATTTTGTGGGTTTCACGACCAATGCCGGATTTTTTATAACCGCCGAATGCTGCATGTGCAGGGTATAGATGATAACAGTTGACCCACACCCGACCGGCTTCAATGGCACGGCCGGCACGATAGGACAGCTGTGCCGAGCGTGACCATACCCCGGCACCCAGTCCGTACATGGTGTCATTGGCAATGCGGATGGCATCGTCATAGTCCCTGAATGTGGTGACGGAAAGCACCGGTCCGAAAATTTCATCCTGAAAAATTTTCATGCTGTTGTCGCCCTGAAAAATGGTCGGTTCAATATAGAAGCCCTGACCAACCTGCTGACGCTCACCACCTCCAGTCAGGACACGGGCGCCTTCGGCACGTCCGCTTGCGATACAGCCGAGGATTTTATCCTGCTGTTCCTGTGAGGCCTGTGCGCCAATCATGGTTTCTGTATCCAGTGGATGTCCGGTTTTAATCCGTTTTACCCGGGCGACGGCTTTTTCCAGAAATTGCTCGGCAATATTTTCCTGAATGAGTGCACGTGACGGACAGGTACAGACTTCCCCCTGGTTCAGTGCGAACATGGCAAAACCTTCCAGTGCCTTGTCCAGATAATCATCTTCCTGATCCATGACGTCGGCAAAGAAAATATTGGGTGATTTACCGCCCAGTTCCAGCGTGACGGGAATAATATGATTGGTGGCGTATTGCATGATCAACTGGCCCACCTGGGTGGAACCGGTAAAGGCAATTTTTGCGATGCGTGGACTGGTCGCCAGCGGACGTCCCACTTCAATGCCATAGCCATTGACGATATTCAGCACGCCTGCCGGTAACAGGTCCTGAATCAGTTCCGCCAGTACCAGAATACTGGATGGGGTTTGTTCTGCCGGTTTCAGCACAATACAGTTACCGGCTGCCAGTGCGGGGGCAATTTTCCATGCTGCCATCAGAATGGGAAAGTTCCAGGGAATAATCTGACCGACCACCCCCAGCGGTTCATGAAAATGATAGGCAACGGTGTCTTCATCAATCTGAGAAATGCTGCCTTCCTGACCACGCAGACATCCTGCAAAGTACCGGAAATGGTCAATGGCCAGCGGAATATCTGCGGCCAGGGTTTCCCGAATGGGCTTGCCATTTTCCCAGGTTTCAGCAACGGCCAGCAATTCTGAATGTGCTTCCAGCCGCTCTGCAATTTTCAGTAATAAACCGGCACGGAATGCCGGCGAGGTTTTGCTCCATGCCGGCCGTGCCAGGTGTGCGGCATCCAGGGCGAGTTCGATATCTTCGGCAGAAGAGCGGGGTACCCGGGTAAATACGTTGCCATCCACCGGGGAAATGTTGTCCAGATACTCACCTTTGACAGGTGCAACCCATTGACCACCAATAAAATTTTCATATTGGGCTTTGAAATGAACTTTTGAGTCGGGTTGATTGGGGTCTATATAGCGCATAAGAATGTCCCTTTAGTTATTGAAAATGGAGTGATGCAGATATGACAATATTTCAGTCATGAATGAAATGCGGCGATAAAAAAGTGAAATGTTGCAATATAAAAAGGCCGGAAGAAAATTATGCAGCCTGTTTCTGAATATAGATTCTGAAGAGGAATTGTTGAAGCAGGAAAATGTATCGGGATAATTCACAATGGCTGTGGTTGCCGGCTGACTCCACTGATTGAGCCGGCCTGAAACATACCTGATTCAACGGGCTGAACCAGGATTGAAGCAGTAGTTGATGCCCGGACTCTTCATGCCGGTACAGACGCGATGCAGATGGTCAGGAGTCAGCATGATCAGTGGGGCTTGCCTGCTATGGACAGCCCCGGATAGACAATCATATTCATTTGAATCAGCTGATTTTTTGATTCAGCCATTCAAACAGATTGTGGTAAACCTGTTTACGGACCTCAGGAGCGGACAGGACTAAATCATGCAGGCCATTTTTTATTGTCATTACATTGACATCACCCTGTAATTTACCGGCGTATTTAATAATGTCTTTGACTTCCAAAATAACATCGCTGGTCTGAGCATCCTGATTCCATTTGCGGGGAAATTTAAGATCAGGACAGTATTTCCCCAATTGATTCAGGCAGGGCAACCCCAGTTTTTTCTTTGGAATATTCATATTAAAGTCGTAAAAGGGACTATTGACCCATAAGGCTTTAATGAGGGGATGATCGGGGTGATGAGCTGCATACAGGGTTGTGGTCAGACCGCCGGTGGAGTGTCCGCACAACAGCACTGAATGATGATCCTCCTCGGCAATGATCTCCAGCGCCTGGCTGATTTCGGCATCGTATTCGTTCAGCTTACGGACATTAAAAAACTTCTGATGCGGCAGATGTGAACGCTCATATTTACGTAAATCCAGCGCATAAAAGTCATAACCCTGCCGATTGAATTGCTCTGCCATTTCAGTCTGAAAGAAATAATCAATAAAACCATGAATATATAAAACAGCTTTCTGGGTTGGTCCATCGGCTTTTTTACGGACCAGTGTGGCGATAACCTGGCCTTCGTAATCATCGGGAAAGCTCAGGGTCCTTTGTTCATAAGCCGGGCCCAACAGGTCGGTCTGGTAGAGGTGTGCAGTTTCAGTCATTTTTTATACTCTGGATTGTATAGTGTTTATTCTCCGGGAATTATCGCGATGGATTCAGTGCGGTATTTATAGATAATCCTGAATAAATGCGTGCGACTGATCATACAGCTGTTGTGCAAGCTGCATATTCCGGGCTTTACCGGATCTGAAAGCCGGGGTTTGTAAACTGACATACTTGCCATTACGGGTTGCCCATTCGGGAGCCAATGCCATTTGATGAATCAGTTCAGCCGGTTTTTCCGGGGCAATCAGGAAAAGTTTAATCAACTTGTACTGATGGGCCGGTAATCCACGATAAATCTCTGAATCAACGCCACCAGGGTGCAGCGCATTACTGGTCATTGAGCTGCCCTGAAGCTGCCGGGCCAACAGATTGCTGAATAATAAACTGGCCAGTTTGCTGTTGGCATAGCTGAGTATGCCATTATATTTTTTGACCTGGTCTGCCCTGAACGTTTCAGCTTTGATATTTCCGAGCAGATGCATTATTGAGGCAAGATGGATAATCCGGCCCTGTTCTGCCTGTTTGAGCACTGGCAGTAGTTTCAGGGTCCATAGAAAATGCGCCAGATAATTGACACCAAATTGTTTTTCATAACCTTCTGCCGTGCTTTCCAGCCTGGGTGCCATCATTCCGGCATTGTTGACCAATACATCTATTTTGTCATACTGCTGCAGAATTTGATCGGCAGCACTGCTGACCTGTGCCAGACTGTTCAGATCCAGCGGGATGGTGTCAACTTTACCGCTGCCGATAGCCTGGAGCTGCTGCTGTGCCTGTTGTGCTTTTTCCGGATTACGGCAGGCCAGCAGCACATGATGTCCAGCCTGGACAAAGCTGTGGGCTGTGGCATATCCAATGCCGGTATTGGCACCGGTAATTATCACTGTTTTCATTGTGCAATGGATCCATGGGGATGTGCAGTTTATTATATCCATGAATGTTTAATCAGACAATTTATATTGTCAACTTTCCGATGATTTCTTATGTCGAATTTTTCCATCGATTGTTTTATACATTTTGAGTGGATATTTTCAGGTGATGCGTTAAGTCAGTTATTTAAAGTAATGTAATGAACTGGCCCTATGCTATGTTGTATGGCGTTGTAAAGCAGGTCATGTAAAGTGGTGGGTGTCTGGATGGGAAAACAGCTGGCACAGGAAAGATCTGATTCGGCAGGCATTCAGGTGAATGATGTCTATGCTGAATATGGGGCTTTTCTGAAGTACACAGTTGTGAGGCAATTGTAATGAAGCATCAGGGCAGGGTGATGGCAGCATAGATGAACTGTAATGAATGGAGTGGCCGGCAACAGGCTGCCCGGGAATTATTGGGTATTTCCCCGGAACTGTTGCAGATTTTTCAGGATCAATGTACCTGGGTGCAGGGTGTAACGGCTCAGAACCTGGTCGTGGTTGACGCTGAAAGGCATCTATTGTCCATCGCCGGCGGGATATGGAACATTCATCTGGGGCAGCAGGATGATCAGATGCTGCAGTTCAGTACCGATTTTACTGATCTTTGTTTTGATCAGATGGCCGGATTTATTTTATCCGAGATCATTTTTTATACTGAGGATGAATCTGTACCGTATTCAACCACACTCAAGCACAGGGCCGGGTTGCTCAGGCAGGTCTTTATTGAACAGGTTTTTGAGTGGGTGAATGGAGACAATCGGATCAGGGATTACCTGGAACACCTGTCTGTGCAGGATGCTGAACAGATTGATCGGTTGCTCATGGGGAAACATGACAGCCATGTATCGCTGGCGGAATTCCTTCGTCTGGGGAAACCATTTACTCCTGAGATGGAACAGGGAATTAAAAATTTATGTCTGGTGGATGCTCTTCAGGGAGAAAGTTTTATCCCGCTGAATGTGCTGAGTCAGCAATACGGGCAGCTGTGTCTGTCGGCACGGCGGTTATTGCCGGAACCACTATTTCGGGTGGTGGAATGTTATTTTGGTGAACAGTTCAGATTCGTGGATATTTCTGAACATCAGCAACATTTAACCGCGTTGATCCGACATGCCCGGGAACAGCCGCAACTGATGGGTTTTACCCGCCTGATGAAACCGGATTACTGGCCATTGACAGACTTATTTTCCAGGCAGAATTTTCTGGATGAAGATTGTCCCTGCTGGATTGAAAGCCTGTATGGTTTATCCATTTGTCATTTTCAGCGGACCGCCAACTGGTTGTTTAAGCAGGATGCACTGGTGGCCGACTGGATCAGCCGGCATATCGGTCATGCCGGTGTCAGGGTCAGTATGACAGCACTGAGTTTTGTGGACAGTAGCCGGGCTCATCCTCAGGTGATTCTACTGACGCTGAGATATTTTAAGGATATTGCATCACGTCTGTTTCTGCATGAATGCGCTGCCTGCGCACGTCAGTATCAATGGTTCAGTCATCCGGCCAATTTACGCTATTGCCTGGAGGGAAGCCGGAGTGCCGACGTTCTGGCACAACGCACAGAAATCAGTCAGTCCATTTTGTATATGGACGAATGGATGGATTTATTGCGGTTGATGTCCCGCGCAGATCCACAGGTTGTCAGGCAGGTTTATCATAAAATCAGTCGTGTCATTCAGGCGTATATGCAGTTTCTACAGCAGATCATTCAGGGTTTACCGGAGGATTTGATTCGTTTTATCGATCCTGTCAGTCATCAGCAGCCACAATTTTTTCTGATGCTGAAAAAACATCAGATTAAAGTTGATGAGTTCAGAAAACGATTCAGGCATCCGACTGCCGGAGATGATCGGAGCGTGGGAATATTTGAATCCTATGTCAATGATTATTTGCTGGAGTGTTTTTATCAGCGTCGTGAAATTGCCCGGAATGTGACATGGGCTGGACTATTTCAGCAGGCCCGGAAATGGCACCGGCAGATTCAGTATGACGACCTGCTGAATCAGTTACAGGCCAGGGTGACAACAGACAACTGGGCGCGGGTGTCTCCCATGCCCAGTCTGTATCATCAGGGGTGGCGCTATGAAGAGCTGCACTGTCTGACACAGATTATTCAGGAGTCGGTAAAGTTCCGGCATTGTCTGGCGCTGTCCTACAGTGAGCGGATTGCTGAACATGAGTATATTGCATTTCATATGCATTCGGTCCAGCAACCTGATCTGCAGCTGACTCTCGGTTGCCATCTGGCCGATGGACAGCTGAGCTTTGAGCAGATTCGCCTGTCCGATAATGCAATTCCGGGACAGGAAATCATAGCCCAGGCCCGGTCATTTATTGCAGCGTTGAATCATTACCTGATACAGCAAAGGGACGATCCGGCAGCGGTCATTCCGAACCGATTTCAACGGATAACTTAACATTTGTGTCAAAAATCGTTAGGCTATAGCCGTCCCATCAGATCAAGGCTGTTATGAAACAGGAAACTGCACTGAAATTAATGAAAACCGGTGAAAATATCTTTCTGACGGGATCTGCCGGTGCAGGGAAAACCTATACACTGAATCAGTATATTCATTATTTGAAAGCCCGGAAAGTGCCGGTGGCAATTACCGCATCCACCGGGATTGCAGCAACGCATATGAATGGCATGACCATTCACACCTGGGCTGGTATCGGCATTAAGGACGTCCTGTCCGATGATGACCTGAAGCGCATGAAAGAGCGTAAATACTTAAAGGAACATCTGCAGAATGCACAGGTGTTGATCATTGATGAAATTTCAATGCTGCATGCGAAACAGCTGAACCTGGTGAATCAGGTCCTTAAGTATTTTAAGGAATCAGATCAGGCATTTGGCGGGATTCAGTTGATTGTTGCCGGCGATTTTTTCCAGTTGCCCCCGGTGGGTAAAAAGGGTGAGGAAAACCGGGACAAGTTCTGCTTTATGTCAGCGGCCTGGGTGGAAGCAAAATTCCGGGTCTGTTATCTGACCGAACAGCATCGACAGGATGATTCTGCACTCAACGATATTTTAAATGCGATACGCGCACAGAATATTCAGCCGCAGCAGATTGAGCTGCTCCGGCAGACCGGCCAGCAGGATATTGGAGAAACCTTCACCCGTTTATATACGCATAATATGGATGTGGACAGCATTAATTTTCAGCATTTAAATGCCATTGAAGGGGATGAGCGTCAGTTTGTTGCTGTCTGTGATGGCAATGAAAAGTTGCTGGAAACCCTGAAATCTTCGGTACGGGCGCCGGAAGCGCTGACCCTGAAAAAACATGCCAGGGTTATGTTTGTCAAAAATAATTTTGATATGGGCTATATCAACGGCAGTATGGGTGAGGTGATTGACTTTGAAGAAAGTGATGAACAGGGCCTGTTGCCCAAAGTGAAAATGACAGATGGCACGGTGCTGGTGGTGGAACCGGAAACATGGTCGGTTGATAACGAAGCCGGTAAAGCCATTGCCAGTCTGCAACAGATCCCGCTGCGTCTGGCGTGGGCGATTACCATTCATAAATCGCAGGGCATGACGCTGGAAGCTGCTGAAATTAACCTGTCGCATACGTTTGAAAAGGGCCAGGGCTATGTGGCCCTGTCACGGTTAAAATCCATTTATGGCTTGAAACTGCTGGGGCTGAATGAGCAGGCGCTGCAACTGGATAGACTGGCTGTCAAGGCTGATCTGCGTTTCCAGGAATTGTCCAGTGAAGCGGCATCGCACTATGAACATGCTGAACTGGCTGTGCAACATGCTGCATTTATCCGTCATTGCGGCGGTACGCTGAACAGTACTGAAATTGAACGCAATGAAAAGAAAATTGCCAGGAATGCAGACAAGCAGAATTATGCAGTGGCCACACTCGATGAAACACGTGCCCTGTTTGAGTCTGGTTATGAGATTCAGGATATTGCGGTTGAACGTGGTTTGACCCCGGCAACCATTATCAACCATCTGGCACGTTTACAGCGTGAACAGGGGCTGGATATTTCAGTGGCCAGCCCTGGTGAAGAGGTGGTTGAGGAAGTCCGTAAAATTTATAAACGTTTGATGAAACGACAGAATCCGGAACATTTCAGTGAAGATGGTGCCATTAAATTACGGCCGATTGTTGAAGCCACCAGTCCACGAATGGGTTATGATCAGGTCCGGCTGGCGTTATTGTTTGTCAAATAATCCATATACGGCTTATGCAACAGATACAGGATAGGTCTCATGCCGCACGTTGTTGTTGAATATTCAGATAATATTCAGAAGGTTGATACGCAGAAACTCCTCACCCGAATTAATCAGTGTCTGATTGAAACCGGAGAATTTCAGCCGCTGGATATCAAAAGCCGGGTATTGACCAATTCAGCATATCTGGTCGGACTGGAAACCGGCAGCCATGCTTATGTTTATTTAAAACTATCTTTACTGGAGGGGCGCAGTGATGCGTTTAAGGCGGCCATCTCAGAAAAATTAGCCCAGGTGATCGCTGAGCAGGATTATGGCCAGATGGACGGTTTACAGGTGCAACTGTGCTGTGAGGTCTGTGAAATTAATCGGGCCAGTTATCGAAAAGTCAGTATCGACAGCTGATGCAACAGGTTGTATCTGCATGGCGCAGTTACTCACGTTATTTTAAAATCTGAAAATCAGCATACTGAACAATCTGATCTGCATTTAATTGATGAATATGGTCCATGAAGGCCACATTAAAACTGCCGACCTGCTGGCTTTGCTGAAAGGCGAGTTTCCCGGCAATGGCAAAATGCACATGCGCAGCAACAGCGGCCACAGTTGCGGTGCTGACTGCCGCATAGGCCGCAATCAGGGCACCCAGCGCACAGCCGCTTGCGGTGACTTTCGGTTGCAGGCAGCTGCCGCCATTGATCTGAATAACGTTGTTCAGTTGCCTGGATAAAATAAAATCTGCTTCCCCTGAGATGGCGACACATTCGCAGTGTTGCAGTAAGCTGCCTGCCTGACGATGCACATCATTGCTGTTCAGAGTGCTGTCCACACCCCGGGATTGCGCCTGATGGCCTGCCAGTCTGCTGATTTCTGAAGCATTACCACGAATGATGGTGGGATTCAGTAACAGCAGCTGGTCCACCATGTCACTGCGCCATTTCAGAGCGGCGCCATAACCTACTGGATCGAGTACCCAGGGCAATTGCTTTGTGGCAGCAGTCTGTGCAGAAATCTGCATGGCCTGCATCTGTTCTGTGGTGGGCGTGCCGACATTGATGCTCAGGGCTGCACTGATGGAAGTAAAGCTTTCTGCTTCAAATGGGTTGTCAATCATGGCAGGCGAGGCACCTGCTGCCAGTAAAATATTGGCGCTATAGTTGGCAGCAACATGGTTGGTGATACATTGTACCAGCGGTTGCCGGGCCTGTAATAGTGTCCAGGCTTCCACCACCTGTTCAAGTAAGCGGTCAGTCTGGTGCTGTAATGCAGGTTCAGTTTGTGGTAGCAGTGATTCAGGCAGATTCATGTTGGTTTCTCTTAATTTTTCCCTTATCTGGTAAAATAGTGGTCCTGATGTCCGCAATGTCGGCAGCTGAGTGTGACATGATTTTCGGCGTCATATTCGATATTCAGGTCATCTGAACCACAATGCATACAGCGTTTGGCGGCGTAAAAATTCAGACGGGGTTCAATTTTCTTCCATGAACGCCATACCGGCTGGAAAAAGATAGTCTCATCATAGCCCAGCAATCTGAAAAACAGGATTTCACTCATTTTACTTAAGGGAATATTCTGCGGGCGGGGCAGGGTCGCAGTTTCCCATTTTTCATTGACTGAACGCTCACGGTATTGTTGCAGGGTTTTTTTCAGCAGATGGGTATTGATGAAGTTTTCATTGCGGGTCTGTAATGCCTTTTGCTGATACAGGTATTCAAGTGCGGTCTGAACCAGATAATAAATCTGCCCGAGTGCCAGCGAGTCAAGCAAGCGATGGCAAAATGTCTGAAAACTCTGATTGCCGGCAATCTGAATTCCCCAGGTGCGGCAATAATGCTGCATAAACTGAATGATTTCCTGATACAGCACCGTATACAGCGCATCCCTGACTTCTTCAGCCTGTTGAAAAGGCAGGCCCCGACTTAAATTTTCATAAAACCAGTGTCTGAGCTGCTGGGTGATGCTGAACAGACTGGGTTCACTATAACCATCCAGGCGGACATTCAGATAATAGCGCTGTACGTGATCGGAAAAATCACGGGCAAGCAGTATCCCATCTCTGACCAATTGTTTGACCAGCTGATTCTGAAAAAAATAACTGGGTGTAATGGGCTGGTATTTCACGGCATCCCATTCAATGAATTCGTCATGCGTGACACCCTCCTGGATATGGCTGTCCAGCAGGCTCAGCAAAAACAGTTTATTCAGAAAACTCAGCTGTTCCAGTCGGTATTCCGTAGTCTGTTTATTTTTGCTGAGTTTCCGTTGTTCCTGTAACCGGGTTTCTGTCAGTAGTTTTTTTCGGGTTTCGGTACAGTGTTTGCAATGGCAGTTATGCTGATCATTCTGAAACAGCTTATGCTGACAATGACTGCATTCATGATAGTTCAGTTCCTGTTCAAATTCTTCAGCTTCAATGAAATACATGGCTGCCTGACACAGTGGGCAGCTGTGACTTTCATCGAGCTTTTTTTTCAGAATATGAAGGGCCATCAGGCATACATCTCAGGTGAGCTAAATCATCAGCCCGAGTATACACCGCTTGCTGCGGGTTCAGGGCAGTACAGATGAACAATCAACGCATTCTGATGCTGATTTACCAGTCGACGCTGAGCCATTTGAATGATTCGTGTAAAAAAAGCATATTTCAGTTGCAATATGCATAGAGCATATTCACTGAAGCATCCACAGATCAAGTGGAGTATTCACATAAATATTCTAATGGACAGGCGATTGTGGAAAATTCAGACAGGATGGACCACGTAGAAATATAGGATCAGTCCCATCAACAGCATTGAAGTAATGATCAAATAACAGTTGACGGTATTAAAGCTTTTAATAAATTTCAGTATATTCATGCACTTATTTTTAAAATGGCGTTAAACATGAGTATTTTACAATAATATGCATATATTTTGTATAAGATTCAGATGAAATTTTTATAAAAAACCGGTCCATATGACCGGTTTTTTAAATTATACATAAATATTATATGCTTAGCATGCTATTCAGGGTCTCGCTGACATTCCTGGATTTGACCTGAGGTTTTAAGGCCTCCAGTGCCTGCTTCACTTCCGTACGCCGTGGTTCTGACAGGGTATACCAGCGTGACAGTACCTGTAACAGGCGTGAGCCGACGATTGGGTTTTTGTCATCCAGATATTTTGCCAGTTCGGTGAAATATTCAATACCAAAACTCCAGGTATTGACCGGATTGACATTCAGGCCACCACTCACGGAGCGGATGCGGTTTGGTGTACTCAGGTCATAATCGGCATGTGAAGTTAAATAACGGATAGTTTCTGCTGTGGCAGCAGGGTTTGAGGCCTGAATCATAAACCATTGATCCAGTGCCAGGGCTTCATGTTTAAAGCGCTGGTAAAAATCAGCCAGTGCATCGCTGGCCTGTGGTGCATCATTCCAGACCAGCACACGCAGTGCACCCAGACGTTCCGACATATTGGCTGTCTGCTGATACAGCGTATAGGCATAATCAAAAGTCTGTGTATTACCCTGGCGGGCCAGCATGGTCAGTGCAATATTGCGCAGTGCCCGGACACCCATGGCCTGACTGAATTCATGCTGTGTGTCAGGGTCCGAATTGAGATAGAGTTCCTGCCAGAAATCGCCCAGCTCACGGGCCAGTTTATCCAGTACTGCATTACGTTTTTCCTGAATGATTTCAGGTTCATAATTGCTGTCGATACGACTGCCCAAATAACCTTCGCTGGGAACGTCAAATAAGCGGGATGCCAGCAGCGGGTCCTGACTGACCAGTTCCGGAAGGGTATTTTTAATCGCCTGAATATAGGCTTCGGCCGGGTGGTCCTGCAATAAAATACGCTCCAGCAGGGTCTGCGCTGCCTGCCACTGATTAAAACCATTGGTTTCATATTGCAGCAGGAAGGCCAGTTCCTCATCTGAATAGTTAAAAATCAGATTGACCGGTGCAGAAAAATTACGTAGCAGGGAGGCAACCGGTTTACTGCTGATCCCTGAAAATTCAATGTTGGCCTGATTCTGGTCAAATAGATACACGCCATCCCGGACCTGATTTTCAGTCAGGGCATCGGACACCAGGCTGAATTGTTCTCCGGTTTCAGCATTGAATAATGCCAGTGCCACCGGAATGGGAACAGCTTTTAAATCGGGATATCGCGGATGAGCTTTCAGGCTTTGTCTGAAATCCAGTCGATAGGTCTGATTTGCTGCATCATAACTGCCCTGAGCCTCCAGCTGTGGCGTACCCGGCTGATTATACCAGGTCAGAAAACTGGATAAATCCACACCGGAACCGGCGGTCAGAGCCGCAACCCAGTCTTCCACCGTGACGGCCTGACCATCATGGCGGCGGAAATATTCGTCTGTGCCCTGACGGAATTTTTCCCTGCCCAGCAAAGTGAACATCATGCGGTTAATTTCCGCACCCTTTTCATAAACGGTTGCCGTGTAGAAATTGTTGATTTCCACAAAGTGATCAGGGCGTGGCGGATGTGAAAGCGGGCCGGAGTCTTCGGGGAACTGATAGGCTTTTAAGGTTGCGACATCGTCAATACGCTGTACCGCCGCAGATTGTAAGTCTTCGGAAAAAGACTGGTCACGGAACACCGTCAGGCCTTCCTTCAGGCAGAGCTGAAACCAGTCGCGGCAGGTAATGCGGTTACCGGTCCAGTTATGGAAATATTCATGTGCAATCACTGACTGAACCCGCATGATGGCGGCATCCGTGGTGTATTCTTCATCTGCAAGTACACAGGAGGTGTTGAAAATATTCAGTCCCTTATTTTCCATGGCCCCCATATTGAACTGACTGACGGCAACAATCATATAGTTGTCCAGGTCATAGGGACGACCATAATGTTCTTCATCCCAGCGCATGGAATGTTTCAGGGCTTCCATGGCAATGCTGCATTTGGAAAGATCTTTTTCCAGCGCATAAATTTCCATGGAAACATCCCGCCCTTCAAAGGTGGTATACCGATCTTTCAGTACGGCCAGGTCACCAATTACACAGGCAAACAGATAACTGGGCTTTTTAGTGGGATCCTGCCAGATGGCATAGTGGCGATCATTACCCACTTCACCGGTTTCAAGCAGATTACCATTGGCCAGCAGCACCGGATATTTTTTGTCGGCTTCCACCCGGGTGGTAAATACCGAAAGCACATCCGGACGGTCCGGATAGAATGTGATCTTGCGAAAACCTTCCGGTTCATTCTGGGTGACAAACAAATCACCGGCCTGATACAGGCCTTCAAGCATGGTGTTATTTTCAGGGTGAATCACCACTTGCGTTTCAATAATGACATCATCCGGTGCATTGTTAATCAGCAGCTGTTCAGTATCCAGTGTATATTCAGTGTCATTCAGCTGCCGGCCATTCAGCGTAATCGATTTCAGCTCCAGATCACGACCCAGCAGCACCAGTTCACCTGCTGTCTGGCGCTTCATCACCAGTGTGGCATTGACATTGGTATGATCATGATGAAGCTGGATATCCAGATGGATGGAGTCAACAAGAAAAGAGGGTTTCTGATAATCTTTTAAATAAACAGTCTGGTTTGTCTCGACCATTGGATTTGCCGCGATATTCATATATTTATTCCTAATCCTGTATGTCAGCTCAGCGTCATAAATTGCTGTAATGCCTATCGATCATACGCCAACTTTAATTTACTGTCTGCGCTGTTTGTTCAGTTTTATGTCGGGGTGGGCAGCTTTGTTTTCAATATGGCTGAGTGGGATGAACATAAAATGGAGCTGAATCCATTCAGCCCCATTCTGTTCTCAGTTTTCAGTGCGCTGCCCTCAATTTGTTGTTCTGGCTGCTTCAATATCTGGCACTGTATTCAACTCTGCAGGGTCATCAGGCTGGCATTGCCACCGGCTGCTGCGGTATTAGTGCTGAGTGCACGTTCAATCAGCAGTCTTTCCAGTGGGATGGGCTGCGCATTTTCCAGCCGGGTGATCCCGATAATCGGGCCATCACGATGGGCAATCTGAGCCTGCAGCTGCATCAGCTTTTCGGTGGACCCCTGATACAGCACAGCGTCAAAATCACCGTTAATATTGTCAATGATCCGAATATGCTGACGCAAGACCTGAGGCATGCTTTGCAGATGATCCAGTAGCCAGACATTGTCCCGTAGAATCACCGGCTGACTGCCAATGGCCAGAATGGCTGCGATCTGTTGCAGCTGAGCCAGGGCGTGGTCTGCAATGACCAGCGTACTTTTGCGTGCAATTACCCTGTACTGATTGGTTTCACCGGTCGGCCCGGGAAGTGCATACGCTCCGAGTGGCGCGTGCCATTCAGTAGAAGGATATTGCGGGAACTGTTGTTTTACCCATAAATTGAATTGTGCATACAAGGGTTGCAGTTGCTGCTCCACGATCATGTTCTGGAGGGTTCCGAATGGTCGCTGTAAGGCAGCAGGATTATGCTGCATCAACCGATATAGATAAAGCGGACCGCCGGCTTTGGGGCCGGTTCCGGACAGGCCTTCACCACCGAAAGGCTGTACACCGACCACGGCACCCACAATATTACGGTTGATGTACAGGTTTCCGACCTCAGCCTGAGCAATCACGGTCTGAATGGTCTCATCAATCCGGGTATGCAGTCCCATGGTCAGCCCATAGCCTTTGTCATTGATCTGCTGGATCAGTTGTTCAAGTTCACCGTATTGATAGGTGATGATGTGCAGGACCGGACCAAACACTTCCCGTTTTAAATCCTGTAAATCCGGTAATTCAATTAAGGTCGGGGGAATGAAACTTCCCTGGGTTAGTGCACGACCGTTGCGGTTCAGCATCAGCTGATGAACAGGATAGCCTTTTTCCCGCATTTGTCTGATATGACGTTCAATATTGTCCTGCGCCTCAGCGTCAATAACCGGGCCAACATCGGTACTCAGATACATGGGATTTCCGACACTGAGCTGTTGCATGGCTCCCTTGAGCATGGTGATTAATGTCGCTGCGTTATCCTGCTGTACGCACAGAATCCGGAGTGCTGAACAGCGTTGGCCGGCACTGTCAAATGCAGAGTTAACGGCATCCAGTACCACCTGTTCAGTCAGGGCCGATGAGTCCACGATCATGGCATTCTGACCACCGGTTTCTGCAATAAGTGGAATGGGCTGGCCGGATGCGCTTAAGCGGGCGGACAGGGTGTTTTGCAGAATCCGGGCGACTTCTGTTGAACCGGTAAACATAAGCGCCTGGATACGCTCATCCTGACTCAGCTGGCTACCGACCGTTTCACCACGTCCCGGCAGTAGCTGTACGACAGATTGAGGAATACCCGCTTCCCATAAGATTCGGATGGCTTCTGCGGCGATCAGCGGGGTCTGCTCGGCAGGTTTGGCAATCACACAGTTGCCTGCTGCCAGGGCCGCAGCAATCTGACCGGAGAAAATTGCAAGTGGGAAATTCCACGGACTGATGCAGAGGATTGTTCCCAGTGGTTGAATGCCGGAATCATCCATATGCTGAATCTGGGCCGCATAGTAGTGCAGGAAGTCAATGGCCTCGCGGACTTCGGCAATTCCATTGGCATGGGTTTTACCACTTTCCCTGCACAGTAGCACTGTCAGCTGTGCCATGCGCGCTTGCATCAGTTCAGCAGCTTCCAGCAGATAGCCTGCACGTTCTGCCGCGGTGGTGTGTGACCAGCGCGGGAATGCTGTTGCAGCATGATTCAGTGCAGCATCCACATGCTGTGGTTCTGCTTCATGCACCATACCGACGATATCTGAATGACTGGCCGGATTGAGGATTTGCCGCGCTGAGGCCCGGTTCAGCTGTGAGGCATCAAAGCCTTCGATTAGCGGATGGCTGTGCCATGTATGCAATGACAGTTCATGGCTCAGCTGATTGAGTTGCTGCAACTCACGATCATTGGCCAGATCAATGCCCTGTGAATTGCCCCGGACGGGTTTCAGCAGATCAGCCGGCAGGGGAATGGCCGGGTGTTGCTGACCGACTTTACCGGTTTCCCGGGCAAGTTTCTGAATTTCCTGCACAGGATCTTTAAGCAGTATTTCCAGTTTCAGGTTTTTATCGGCGATGCGATTGACAAAGGAGGTATTGGCACCATTTTCCAGTAAGCGACGCACCAGGTAAGCCAGCAATGTTTCGTGGTTACCCACCGGTGCATAAATCCGGCATGGCACCCCGGGGCTATGTTCATTTACAGCGTTGACTACCTGCGCATACAGCGGCTCACCCATACCGTGCAGGCACTGGAACTCATACTGCCCCGGATAGTAACGTGCCGGATCAGCAAGTTGATAAACAGTGGCCAGTGTCTGGGCATTGTGGGTTGCAAACTGTGGGTAAATCTGGTCTGGCGCTGCCAGTAGTTTGCTGGCACAGGCAATATAGGACAGATCAGTATGGGCTTTGCGGGTAAACACCGGATAATCTGCCATGCCGTCAATCTGTGCTTTTTTGATTTCACTGTCCCAGTAAGCCCCTTTGACCAGGCGGATCATCAGACGTTTCTGACTGCGTTTTGCCAGATCAATGAGACAGTCCACCACATGGAAACAGCGTTTCTGATAGGCCTGAATGACAAAACCAATCCCTTGCCATCCAGCAAGAGCAGGCTCAAAGCACAGACGCTGCAGTAACTCAAGTGACAGTTCCAGCCGATCAGTTTCTTCTGCATCAATATTCAGACCAATATTGTAACTTCTGGCCAATATGGCCAGTTCAAGCATCCGGCCATACAGCTCGTCGTGTACCCGGTTAATCTGAGCACGCTGATAACGTGGGTGCAGCGCAGAAAGTTTGATGGAAATTCCCGGTCCGGTATAGATATCCATCTCTGCTGATGCCTGGCCGATTGCATGAATGGCCCGGGTATAATCATCAAAATAGCGGTTTGCATCCTGTTCAGTCAGCGCGGCTTCGCCCAGCATATCGTAAGAGTAGCGGAAGCCCTTATTTTCAAGGTTCCGGGCATGCTCCAGTGCTTCTGCAATGGTTTCACCGGTGACAAACTGTTCACCCATCATACGCATGGCCACATCCACAGCCTTGCGGATAATCCCGCGGCCACTGCGTGCCAGCAGTGAGGTCAACAGTCCAGAAAGGCTCTGCTGTTCAGGAGCTTCCATCAGTTTACCGGTCAGCATCAGTCCCCATGCAGCTGCGTTGACAAACATGAGCTTACTCTGACCAAGATGCGCCTTCCAGTTGCCCTGGTTGATTTTGTCACGGATTAGCAAATCACGGGTGGCGTTGTCCGGAATGCGCAGCAGGGCTTCAGCCAGGCACATCAGGGCAATTCCTTCCTGAGAAGACAGGGAAAATTCCTGCAATAGCCCCTGTACGATACCGGCTTTCCCGGTGGAGCTTTTGCCTTCCCGCAGCGTATGCGCCAGCTGAAATGCCTGTGCGTAAATTTTCTGATTCAGCGCATCATCAAAGACAGCGTGCGCCAGCAGATTTTCCACACATTCCGGTTCTGAACGCCGCCATGCGGTATTGATGGCCAGTTCATATTCATTTTTTTCGCTGAATGTGGTGATGGGAGCAGTGCCGGCTAAGGCTACATTGGTATGAGGACCTGGAGCTGGTTGCGTCATGTCAATGTCCTGTGACTTTAAAAGAGAGCAATATTTTTGTTGAGGCAGAAGACGGATATAATTTATGATTACAAAAATATTGCCGAACAACTCACTATAATTTACATGATTTTTAGGGAAAAATTTCAATGTCGAACCCAACTTCGAATCTGGACCGTATAGACATCAAAATTCTGGATATTTTGCAGCAGGATGGAAAAATTCCGAATATCAAACTGGCCGAAGCGGTGAATTTGTCGGCTACGGCAGTGCTTGCACGGGTACAGAAACTGACTGCTGAGGGTTTTATACTGGGTTATGAAGCCCGGTTAAATCCGGCGATGCTGGATACCGGTTTTGTGGTATTTGTTGAAATTCTGCTGGATAAAACCACCCCGAATGTGCTGGATGAATTTTCTGATGCAGTGGTGCAATATCCTGAAATTGCCGCCTGTCATATGATCAGTGGCGGTTTTGATTTTCTGGTCAAAATCCGCTGTAAGGATATGGCAGAATTCCGGCGGATTTCCGGACAGGTGTTGTGGCAGCTTCCTGGCGTCAGGGAAACACGCAGTTATCCGGTGATGGAAGTGATCAAGGACAGTGCCAGAATTGCCTTGCCAACCAGGGTCAGCAAGGGCTGAGTAAACATCTGAAACAGCCCCTGAAATAAAATACCTGAAACAAAATAAGGGGCACTCAGCCCCTTAGCTTACTTCTGCATGCTGGAATTTCTGTTGCAGGACGATGCTTATCCCTTACAGATTCTTCATTTCGCGTGCATAAACCTGCTCGGACTGTTCAAAACGATCAATGATGTCCTGTTCAGGTGCCTTGCCCATCAGACTGACCACAATGATACTGATGAACGAAAGAACAAAGCCCGGTACAATTTCGTATAAGCCAACATGGGCCAGGGTATTTTTCCACAGGATGACGGTGACCGCACCGACAATCATGCCTGCCAATGCACCGTTCAGGGTCATGCGCTTCCACAGCAGCGACAGAATGATCAGCGGGCCGAATGCAGCGCCAAAACCGGCCCATGCATAGGCCACCAGGCCAAGAACCTTACTTTCAGGGTTAAAGGCCAGCACGATGGCGAGTACGGCAATAGCCAGTACCATCAGGCGCCCAACCCACACCAGTTCATGTTGAGAGGCATTTTTACGAAAGAATGCTTTATATAAATCTTCGGTCAGCGTACTGGAACATACCAGCAACTGACAGCTCAGCGTACTCATGACTGCGGACAGAATCGCTGCCAGCACCACACCGGCAACCCAGGGATTGAACAGAATTTTGGTGAGTTCCATAAATACGGTTTCAGGATTCTGCTGTACAGTGGCAGCCAGTTCCGGGTGCAGCTGAAACCAGGCGATACCAATATAACCGACGGCAACCGCACCGCCCAGGCAGAGAATCATCCAGCTCATGCCAATTTTACGTGCCGCCGGAATGGAACGAACTGAGTCTGCCGCCATGAAACGCACCAGAATATGAGGCTGTCCAAAATAGCCTAAGCCCCATGCCATGGATGAAAGAATGGCCAGACCACTGACCCCCGAAAATATACTGCTTGCATGGGGACGGGCGGTTTCAATCAACTGAGTGAGTTGATGGGTGTCACCAATGGCCAGCCAGGTCATGAACGGTGCAAGCAGCAGTGCAAAAATCATCAGGCCGGCCTGGAAAGTGTCGGTCCAGCTGATCGCCAGAAAACCACCGATACAGACATAACTGATGGTGGCCAGTGCGCTGATCCACAGGGCGGTGCCATAGGTCAGACCAAAAATGCTTTCAAAAAGACGGGCACCGGCCACCATGCCGGAAGCACAATAAATTGCAAAGAAAATTAGAATCACCAGCGCGGACATAATACGCAGAATTTTTCTTCGGTCAGCAAAACGGCTGGTGAAATAATCCGGTAAGGTCAGGGCATTGTTCTGTACTTCAGTATGTACCCGCAAACGTCCGGCCACCAGTAACCAGTTCAGCCATGCGCCAATGATCAGTCCGACAGCAATCCAGGCCTCAGACAGACCGGTCAGGAAAATTGCGCCGGGCAGGCCCATCAGTAACCAGCCGCTCATGTCTGATGCCCCGGCCGATAAGGCTGTTACGAAACTGCCTAAACTGCGGCCGCCCAGAATATAATCTGAAAAATCTGTGGTTGCCCGATATGCATACAGTCCGATGCATATCATGACGATAATATAAAAAACAAATGTAATGACTGTGGGGTTAAAGTGGTCCATAGCGTATCCTTGTATTCCTTTGGATCAATGCATCCAGGCATTATTCTTTATGGCAGGTGAATAAGGGGGCAGATGCAGGCACACATCCGGAAAAATGCGAAATTATAGTGTGACTTTTCCATTTATTGATCACTCGGTGCACGACAAAGCGTGATAAGTGTATAAACATCACTCGATAATTACATAAAGTTACACTTTGCCGGCTGTTGCTGGAAAACTCAATACCGGGCCATAGCCCTTCAGGTCAGATCCCTAATCAGCTGATCAGATAGGCTTTGCATACCGGCAGTTGCGGTGGTCTGAATGCACTGATACTGTGATGGCACACGTGCATCGTTTGCCCGGGGATCAATATAATAGGCCGTGCAGCTCGCAGGGATTTCATGGACCAGTCCGGCGACCGGGTAAACCGTCAGTGTTGAACCAATCACAATGAAGAGATCAGCATCCTGTACCAGGGCCACAGCCTGATCATAGGCAGGTACTGCTTCACCAAACCACACCACATGCGGGCGCAGCGGATAACCTGCCGGGCATTTGTCCCGTTGCAGATCGAGCCGCCAGCCATCAATCGGATAAAAATCTGTTGTATATTCCGACCCCGGCCCTGAGCTCCTGGCCAGTCGGATGTTACCATGCAGATGCAGGACCTGTTGGCTGCCGGCACGTTCATGTAAGTCATCAATATTCTGTGTAATGACCTGTACATGAAAATGACTTTCCAGTGCTGCAATGATCTGATGCGCCTGATTGGGCTGTGCCTCCAGAATGTTTTTACGCCGTTCATTATAAAAACGCTGGACCAGTGCCGGGTCACTGGCCCAGGCCTGGGGCGTCGCAACCTGCTGTATATCGTGATTTTCCCATAAACCCTGATGATCACGAAAGGTGCTGATCCCACTCTCTGCACTCATGCCGGCACCGGAAAATACAACCAGTTTTTTCATGGGGGAACCCTCTGTTTTTTACTGCTTCATCTGAACTTTAGCAAAAAATATCGATCAGGAAAAATGTCTTTCAGACAGGACTGAAACGGGTAGGCTAACGGTCAGGACTAACGATCATGATGCAAATATCGGGGTTGTTTCGGTAATTTCATGCTGCAGAATAAACAGATGATCAACATGACCATGACATAGATAAAAAAGATATTTTCATGCCCCAGCGCTTTGAATTTCAGGGCAACGGCAGGCGCTGAACCACCGAAAATGGCATTGCCGACGGCATAGGCAAAACCGACACCCAATGCCCGGATATGCGGTGGAAACATTTCAGCCTTCACCAACCCGCTGATTGAGGTATAGAAGCTGAGCAGCAGCATCAGAAAAATCAGTAACAGGGTCACAATCACAGCTGAGTCGTGGAAATATGGCATGGCAATGAGTATGACCGGGTAGATAAAAATGGCGCAGATGATACTGAACAGCATCATGCAGTTACGCCGGCCAATCCGGTCAGACAGCATGCCGAATAGGGGTTGTACCAGCATGAAGACCAATAGGGCGACAGTCATCATATAGCCGCTGATCCGGTCACTGAAGCCCAGGCCGGTGATATAGGTTTTTGAATAGACCGTAATCAGATAAAAGCACAATGAACCGGCTGAAGTGTAGCCGACCACCAGTAAAAACGTTTTCCAGTGGTTTTTAAACAATGCGTTTAAACTGCCGGATTCTTCCCTGTTGCTGTCATTTTCAGACAGCGTTTCCTTTAAATGCCGGCGTGCAAAGAAGGATAAAATTGCCACCATCCCCCCAATAACAAATGGAATACGCCATCCGCCGTCCATCAATTGTTCCCGGGACATCAGCGCCAGCATGATGACACCGAGCAGGCTGGCAAGTAACTGACCACCGGACAGCGTAACATACTGAAAAGATGCATAGAAACCCCGCTGACCTTTCAGTGCCACTTCACTCATATAGGTTGCCACGGTCCCATATTCCCCACCGACGGAAAGTCCCTGCAACAGTCGGACCGCCAGTAGCAGAAAAGGGGCAATCATGCCGACCTGGTCATAGCTCGGCAAGGCTGCAAATAAAAAGGAGCTGATGGCCATCAGAGAGATGGAAATGACCATTGATTTTTTGCGACCATATTTATCGCCAATCCAGCCAAAGAGCCAGCTGCCTATGGGACGCATAAAGAAACTTGCAGCAAACACGCCCCATACATAAATGGCCCTGGCAGAATCGTTCATGTCCGGGGCGGTCAGGGCGTGCTGAAAATAAAGGGCAAAAGAAGCGTAGATATAGAAATCGAACCATTCCACCAGGTTGCCGGAAGCTGCACCGACAATGGCCATGACGCGATTACGTTTTTCATGGGGCTGATCAACATGTGTTTCGTTCATGGCATGTCCTTATCACTGAATTTTATCATGATGATTAAAAGAGAAGGGTGGAGGCCTGTTGACCTTATCTGACCCCTGGCTTAAATATCCTGATCAGATATTCCGTGGGGAAAACATCTTTGATGTTCAGTTTAGGATGATTTGTCTGAAGTGGGTTGATTTTGGACAAAATATATACAGATATGGATTGAAAAATTGCTGAAACTCAGCACGAATCCTACTGCATTGTTTTTCATGATGTGAGAATTTTTTTAAATGTTATTTTTGCTGGCGGTCATTCATATTTTTTATTTAAACTAAAAACTGCAACCTTCGTGGGGTTGCAGTCCTTATTTTATTCAGCCACGATCAGTGATCATGTTTCAGGTATTCCGGCTCTTTCGGTAGTTTGAAACTACACAGGAAACAGATTACCAGCATGAAAATGACATAGAGGAAGAAGGTACTTTCAATACCTGCAGCCTTGAACTGCAGTGCCACAGAGGGTGCGGAACCACCAAAGATTGCATTTCCCACGGCATAGGAGAAACCGACGCCCAGCGCACGGACATGGGGCGGGAACATTTCTGCCTTGACCAGGCCACTGATTGAAGTATAGAAGCTGAGTAACATCATCAGGAAAATCAGTAACAGCGCAACCATGAACGGTGAATAGCTGAAATGCGGCATCCAGATGACCATGACCGGATAGATGAAAATTGCCATGGTACCGCTGAAGGCAAGCATGGCAGCACGACGGCCAATCCGGTCGGAAATGGCCCCGAACAAAGGCTGTGCCATCATGAAAATAAACAGGGAGGCCGTCATGATGAATCCGACGGTTTTACTGGCAACACCCATATTGGTGAGATAGGTTTTGGAATATACGGTAATCACATAAAAAGTCAGTGAACCGGCAGAGGTATAACCCACCACCAGCAGGAATGTTTTCCAGTGATTTTTAAACAGTTCCCTTAGACTGCCGGATTCTTCCTTGTCACTGTCTGCAGTGGACAGGGTTTCTTCCAGGCGGCTACGGGCAAGCAAAGAGATAATTGCTGCGATGCCCCCAATCACAAAAGGAATACGCCAGCCACCGTCATGTAGTTGCTGTTCTGACAGGAAGGCCAGCATGATTACCCCGAGTAAACTGGCAAGTAACTGACCACCGGACAGGGTGACATACTGAAAAGATGCAAAAAAGCCCCGTTGCCCTTTCAGTCCCAGCTCACTCATATAGGTTGCCACGGCACCATATTCACCCCCTACAGATAAACCCTGTAACAGGCGAATGAGCAGCAGCAGGAACGGTGCAGCCATTCCGACCTGTTCATAGGTCGGCAATGCTGCAAACATAAATGAGCTGACTGCCATCAGACAGATGGAAATAACCATTGATTTTTTACGGCCGTGCTTATCGGCAATTCGTCCGAAAAGCCAACTGCCAATGGGCCGCATAAAGAAACTGGCTGCGAAGACGCCCCACACATAAATTGCCTGTGTGCCAGCGTCCATATCGGGTGCTGTCAGGGCTTTTGTGAAATAGACAGCAAATACTGCATAAATATAAAAATCAAACCATTCGACCAGATTACCGGAAGCTGCGCCGACAATACCGCGAATACGGCTCCGTTTCTCTTCTTTACTGTAAGTCTGACCCATAAAGAATTCCTTGCTTATGTGAGGTGCTGAAAACTTTCCTTATTACAATCAATAGGGTAATAATGAAGCACATAAATATAATTGCTTTTGCCCCTGGATCATCATTTATTTTATTTATAAGTAAAAAAGATACCCATATAATGTGATAAATCAATGAAATAGTTGATTGGTGGTGAGCAGCGTAGGTTAGAGGGAATATTTATTTCTGGGATTTCTGGGCGTCACTGCCCTATGGTCTGACCGAATTGATGCTAATCTTAAGTCTGTATCATGAATTGGACATGATTAAGACTGATCCTGCAGAGCAGGAGCTGGACATGGTCATGAATGAGCAATCCTGTGACAGTTTACAGCATTCTGCTATGTTGTAATAGCTTTTTGCTATGCTGTAAATGGTCACAGATTCATTGCCACGGACTGAGAAAACAGTTCAGGCTATTGTGCTGAAATCAGCTGGCCTGTTTCAGGAACTGGCTGATTTCACGGCTGAACTTCACCGGTTCAGTCAGTAAGGGCGTATGTCCAGAATGCTTAAAGAAAATACTCTGAGCATTTTTCAGGCTTTCAGCAATGAGAATCTGTCCTTTAAATGGGTAGAGTGTTGACTGTTCTCCAATAAAAAACGTGGTTGGACAATCCAGTGCAGCAATGGCCTTACGATAATCTTCATTATGATGTAAATAATTGTTGATATACCAGGCCAGATAATCCAGGCGGTGAATCGGTAAAATGTGTTTTTGCAGACCGGGTTTTTTCAGTGCCAGATTGAACAGCATCGGGCTGATTTTATTGCTGCCCTGGATCCTGATAAAATGCAGCCACATTTTAATCAGCTGGCTACGTGGTTCATCCGGAAGGTCCTCAACATATTTATAACTGGAATACTGATCCATAAAACTGGAAAGATCTTTCAGCAGACGTTTGAACTTATAGTATTTTTTACCAAACAGGCCATAGGACCAGGATGGGTCAGTCGGTATTTTGGGTGACTGATCGATATGTAAATAGGCTTTCAGCCGCTGACTCAGATCATCATATTGCATACCATGCATGGCTGTGGTTGCGCCCATGGAGTAACTGATCAATATAAACTGATCCAGCTGCATCTGTTCGATCAGGCATGAGACATCCCGCCAGTGACTATGGATGGCATCCATGTCCTGGGGAATCTGCACGTCACGGGAACCGCCGAAGCCACGCCAGTCCGGAATAATAAATTTATAGCGTTTCAGATTGGGGAAAATAAAGGGGAGCCATTGCCAGCTCTGCATCCCAAGGCCGGATAAAATCAGAACAGGCGTGGTACCCTGTCCAATTTCACGGACAAATAGTTGTTCACCATCTGGCATCGTATAACGTGGCATGACTTTTCCTGCTCTGTATCTGGGTTGAGGTTAAGGGAGTAAAAGGTCAGGGGTGTTCAAATGTCTTTAACTGGGGAATGACCCTTTCCAGCCATGTAATCCAGCCTTGTTCCAGGTCTATCCCCAATTGTAAAATCATTTTGTGAATAAACAAGGTCCGATTGTGTTCATCTGTGTCAGAAAAATCCCGGGCAAAAATCTGCTGGTAGATCTGTAAATTCTGACGATGCAATTTTAAATGACGTTCCAGCTCAGGTAAAACAGAATTTCCACCCAGTTGTGCTTCAGCCCGCAGACGTACCATCAATTCTTCACGTAACTGTGCCGGTGCACTCTGTTTAACCATCCACTCTGCAAGCGCTGTACGTCCGGGTTGTTCAACCTGATAGGTTTTTTTTCTGCTGGTCTGCTGCCCGTTGTCAACCGGAGAAATCCAGCCCTTGCGCTGCATGCCATTTAATTCGCGATAGATCTGCTGATGTGTTGCATTCCAGAAAAATCCCATTGAACGGTCAAAGCGACGTGCCAGCTCAAATCCTGTACTGGGTTTTTCAATCAGGCTGGTCAATAATACATGTGCAAGCGACATCTGGATTACAAATCTCAAAGAAAATGGATGGTCAGGCATTATGCAATATGTTGCATAAAAATTAAATCTCGCTTATAAAATGGCAAATAAACTTATGCAACAAGTTGCACTAAACACCAGCAAGCACTTTGCAAGCCAGGAGAACATATGTCTAATTATCCGCATTTACTTGCCCCTTTGGATCTGGGTTTTACAACATTAAAAAATCGTGTGCTGATGGGGTCCATGCATGTCGGGCTGGAAGAGGTGCCGGGCGGCTATGAGCGAATGGCTGCCTTTTATGCAGAGCGTGCAAAAGGTGGGGTTGGCTTGATCGTAACGGGCGGAATTTCTCCGAATGATGCCGGTGTAACCTTTGCCGGTGGTTCTAAGCTGGACCACATGGAAGAAGCAGAAAAGCATAAGGTCATTACTCAGGCCGTACATGATGCCGGAGGTAAAATTGCCATGCAGATTTTGCATACCGGGCGTTATTCCTATCAGCCGGAAAATGTTGCACCTTCTGCCATTCAGGCACCGATTAATCCGGTTAAACCGCATGCACTGACTTCGGCCGAAGTGGAGCAGACCATCAGCGATTTTGTCAATTGTGCAAAACTGGCACAGCATGCCGGCTATGATGGCGTGGAAATTATGGGGTCGGAAGGTTATCTGATTAATGAATTCATTGCAGCCCGGACCAATCATCGGGATGATGAATGGGGAGGCAGTTATGAAAACCGGATCCGTCTGGCGCTTGAAATTGTCAGACGCACCCGTGAAGTAACAGGTGAAAATTTTATTATTATTTATCGCCTGTCCATGCTTGACCTGGTTGAGGGCGGTTCCAGCCTGGATGAAGTGGTACAGCTGGCGCTGGCGATTGAGAAGGTCGGGGCGACCATTATCAACACCGGGATTGGCTGGCATGAAGCACGTATCCCGACCATTGCCACTAAGGTTCCACGTGCGGCATTTACCTGGGTGACCCGTAAGTTAAAGGGCAAGGTCAAAGTCCCGCTGATTACTTCGAACCGGATCAATACGCCGGAAATGGCCGAGCATGTACTGGCCTCAGGGGATGCAGACATGATTTCAATGGCCCGTCCAATGCTGGCTGACCCCGAGTTTGTATTAAAGGCCAGTGAAGGGCGCAGTGATGAAATTAATACCTGTATTGGCTGTAATCAGGCCTGTCTGGATCATATTTTTTCCATGAAAATTGCCACCTGCCTGGTGAATCCGCGTGCCAGTTATGAAACAGAGCTGATTTTCCGGGAAGCATCATCGGCTAAAAATATTGCAGTCATTGGTGCCGGGCCGGCTGGATTGAGTTTTGCCAAATATGCCGCGGACCGTGGTCATCAGGTGACAATTTTTGAAGCTGCGGATCAGATTGGCGGACAGTTTAATATTGCAAAGACCATTCCGGGCAAGGAAGAGTTTTACGAAACTCTGCGATATTTCAAACGTCAGATTGAATTGCGGCCAGATATTAAACTGGTGCTGAATCATACTGCGACCTATGAAGAACTGAGTCAGTCCACATTTGATGACATTGTTGTTGCAACGGGCGTCACACCGCGCCATCTGAATATTGAAGGGATTGATCATCCCAAAGTACTGACCTACCTGCAGGTGCTGCGTGAGCGGAAGCCGGTTGGTAAAAAAGTGGCTGTTATCGGTGCCGGAGGTATTGGATTTGATACCGCTGAATATCTGATGCATGAAGGTGAAAGTGGTAGTCTGAATCCTGAAAAGTTCTATGATGAATGGGGGATTGATACCGGCTATGAAAATGCCGGTGGTCTGAAGGTGCCTGAGATTGAAGCCTCGCCACGTGAGGTTTATCTGTTGCAGCGTAAAACCACTTCCGTTGGTGCGGGGCTGGGTAAAACCACTGGATGGATTCATCGGACTGGCCTGAAACATCGTCATGTGAAGATGATTGCCGGAGCGACTTATGAAAAAATTGATGATCAGGGCCTGCATATCACTGTTGCCGATAAGCCAATGGTACTGGAGGTTGACCATGTCGTGATCTGTGCCGGGCAGGAGTCTTATACGGCCATGTTTGATCAGTTACAGGCTGATGGGAAAAATGTACATCTGATTGGTGGTGCAAAGGAAGCCGGAGAACTGGATGCCAGACGTGCAATCCGTCAGGGTGCAGAACTGGCGGCGGCGATTTAGGCAAATAGAACATTGAACCAGTCAGATAAGATGTCCGGACAGGGCATTTCATCTGACTGGGTCATGGTTTACAGGAAAAGTAAAAAATTGATATTAAAGTAAAAAATCAATAACGATAACGCAGACCTACGGACAGCAATTTGTCCTGACTGTTACCGGCATCCGCACGGATATTCTTGATCTGGTAGCTGATTAAGGCAGAAATGAATCTGGATAATGAGGCAGCAATGGTGGAGCGTGAACGGAAGGTCTGAGAGTTCCCGCCAAATTCGTAGGAAATATCCTGATTGAATTTGACCAGTGGATTGAACTGATACTCATAGAAGCCTGCAATATTGCCAATCAGCTCATGCTGATCTTTCAGGGTGGGATCCTCCTGCTTACTCAGACGATAACCGGTCCCAAACTCTGCTGTCAGTTTCTGTTTTTTATTCTGGACCAGGTCAAAACCCACACCGCCGGTTAGACTCAGCTGATAGTCAAAGACACTGGACAGGTCCTTATCGCCCTGCAATTTGATAAATCGGTAGGTGGTATCTGACTCCCGCTGTAATAATTTTCCGAGCAGCATATAACGTTCAACCCCATTACTGTTGTCGCTGCTATCACTACTGCTGACGGCTTCAGCGCGGACTTCCTGCCCCCAGGCACCATGCTGGCGCTGAAACAGCAGATTGGCTGCCAGATTTTCCTTTCGGGTGCTGCTGTCATCGGTTTTTGAACTGTTGACCAGATAACTCAGATCACTTTCCAGTTTGTAATTCCGATCAATTTTCATAATGCCGACATCAGCACGTTTCGGGCCTAAATCGGCATGCGTAAATGCGCTGAGCCCCATAAGTGTAAAACTGAGAGAGAGATGGATTCTGTTCATTGAAAAACCAACAGGATGCATGACAAATACCCGTAAAAACGGGCATGCCAATACAGTTATAGTTACAGTTCAGTTTTAGTTTTTTAATGCCGGTGTTGCAGCAGCAATTGCAGCGGCGACCGCATCATCTTCAGATTGTACAGTGCCCGATTTCGCAGCACTTGAATCCGAGGGTTCTCTGGACGGTCTGGCAGATTCAGCTTTGGCTGCCGGTTTTGCTTCCCTGTGGGCAGATGAGTCAGCATCACGGTATTCACGGCGGATGGTGGTGGAGGTGTTGTCAGTTTCCTGATGTTCCATTTCCACACGTGAAGACGGTGCCTGCTGCTCGCTGTTTCCAGCCGGTTGCTGCTCAGTATTCTCCGAACTGTCCTGTTGCTGAGCATCGGATGGTTCTGCACTTTGCAGGTTCTCAAACTGGGCAGGTTGTTCAGCCTGTTGTTCAGTGGTTGCAGCCTTGTCCTGTTCGTCTTCTTTTGGTGCTTCTTTTTTTACACAGGAAATCAGCAATATTGCTGCTGCAATTGCACCACAAAATAAAAGTTTCCTATTCATATTCACACAAAATATCGTTTTAAGAAGTATGCATATTATAACAATAAATTCAGAGATGAAAATCATGTATTGTCGTGTTAATTTTTTTATCGGAAATGCTGATAAAATAGCCGATTGTTGATTGTTCCCTGAATTGATGCGGATTGACTTTGCTTTCCAGGGGCAGAGTAAAGTAAAATTGCGCAACATTACAGGCCTGTTCTGGGCCCGATTGTAAGAGAATCCTGATGACCCATTTTATTTTCGTGACTGGTGGTGTTGTATCATCGCTGGGAAAAGGTATTTCAGCTGCTTCAGTGGCTGCACTTCTTGAAGCCCGTGGTTTGAAAGTCACTATGGTGAAAATGGATCCATACATTAATGTCGATCCGGGCACCATGAGTCCGTTCCAGCATGGCGAGGTTTTTGTCACAGAGGATGGGGCAGAAACAGATTTGGATCTTGGGTACTATGAACGCTTTTTGCGTCGTGCCAAAATGACCCGACTCAATAACTTTACGTCTGGTCGCGTTTATCAGGATGTGCTGAACAAGGAACGCCGTGGTGATTATCTGGGCGGCACGGTACAGGTGATTCCCCATATTACCGATAATATTAAGGAACGTGTCCTGCGCGCAGGTGAGGGCTATGACGTTGCCATTGTCGAAATTGGCGGAACCGTTGGAGATATTGAGTCCCTGCCGTTCATGGAAGCGGTACGTCAGCTGATGGTGGAACTGGGGCATAAGCGGACCCTGCTGATGCATCTGACCCTATTGCCTTATATCAGTTCTGCAAAGGAACTGAAAACCAAGCCCACTCAGCATTCGGTCAAGGAATTATTGTCTATCGGTATTCAACCTGACATTTTAATCTGTCGCACAGAATACGATGTAGACGCAGACACCATCCGTAAAATTGCCCTGTTTACCAATGTGGAAGCACGGGCTGTGGTGGTGTGTAAGGATGCGAAAACCATTTATCAGATCCCACGGACATTTTATGAGCAGAACGTGGATGATCTGATTTGTGAACGTTTTGGCTACGATGGCTTACCTGAAGCAGACCTTGCTGACTGGGATTATGTGGTTGAGGCATTGCTGAACCCTGAGTATACCGTGCGGGTTGCCATGGTCGGTAAATACGTGGAACTTCCGGATGCGTATAAATCTGTCAATGAAGCACTTTTACATGCCGGTATTCAGAACCGTGTCAAAGTGCATATTGACTATATCAATGCTGAGGAACTGGAAAGTCAGGACCCGGCAGAGGTGTTAAAAACTGCCAGCGCCATTCTGGTGCCGGGTGGTTTTGGTGAACGTGGTACTGAAGGAAAAATGAAGGCGATTCAGTTTGCCCGTGAAAACAAGGTGCCTTTCCTGGGGATTTGCCTGGGCATGCAACTGGCGGTGATTGAATATGCACGTAATGTTGCCGACATGCCGGAAGCGACATCCACTGAGTTTAATCGTTCCACCAAATTCCCATTGATCGGTTTAATCACCGAATGGCTGGATGAGCGTGGTGAAATTCAGCACCGCAACACGGAATCCAACCTGGGCGGAACCATGCGTCTGGGGACTCAGACCTCAGAACTGGTGGAAGGTACAAAAACACGTGCAATCTATGCCAGTGCGGAAATTACGGAACGCCACCGTCATCGCTATGAAATGAATGACCGCTTTATTCCTGCCATTGAACAGGCCGGAATGAAAGTTTCAGGCTATTCATCTGCCCAGCATCTGGTGGAGACGGTGGAAATTCCTGATCATCCGTGGTTTATTGCGGTACAATTCCATCCGGAATTTACCAGCTCACCCCGTGATGGGCATCCATTATTCGCCGGGTTTATTGATGCTGCCAAAAATCAGCACCAGCAAAGTCAGTCACCCGAATGAAGGCAAATAAGATCAGGACCTTGAAATGGCACAGTTAAAACCGCAGCAAATTGTACATTTAGGCGATATACAAATGGCAAATCATTTGCCATTTGTACTGTTCGGTGGCATGAATGTACTGGAATCGAAAGATCTGGCTTTTGAAATTGCAGAAAGCTATGTTGACATCTGTCAGCGGCTGGAGATTCCCTATGTGTTCAAGGCCAGTTTTGATAAGGCCAATCGTTCCAGTCTGAATTCATTCCGCGGTCCGGGCATGGAAAAGGGGCTGGAGTGGCTGGCAGAAATTAAAAAACAATTCAATGTCCCGATCATTACCGATGTACATGAGCCTTATCAGGCGGCGCCGGTGGCAGAAGTTGCCGACATTATTCAGCTGCCTGCTTTTCTGAGTCGTCAGACTGATCTGGTGGAAGCCATGGCAAAAACCAGTGCCATTATCAACATTAAAAAAGCACAGTTCCTTGCACCGCATGAAATGCAGCATATTTTGAACAAATGTCTGGAAGCCGGCAATGACAAACTGATTCTGTGTGAACGTGGTTCAGCCTTCGGTTATAATAATCTGGTGGTCGATATGCTTGGGTTTGACACCATGAAAGAGATGAATGTACCGGTGTTCTTTGATGTGACACACGCACTTCAGACTCCCGGTGGCCGTGCTGATTCTGCCGGCGGTCGCCGTGCACAGATTACCACACTTGCCCGTGCAGGTATGGCAACAGGCCTGGCAGGATTATTCCTGGAAGGGCATCCGGATCCGGAAAAAGCAAAGTGTGATGGGCCATGTGCGCTGCGCATGTCTCAGCTGGAACCCTTTCTGGCACAATTAAAGCAACTGGATACCTTAGTGAAAGGTTTCAAAAAATTAGATACTCATTGATGCCGTCATAAGCATCCTGTCATTCATTTAACCGAGGAATTGTTCATGAGCCAAATCGTTGACATTCGTGCACGTGAAATTTTGGACTCCCGTGGTAACCCAACCATCGAAGCCGATGTAATCTTAGACTCCGGCGTTGTTGGCCGTGCATGTGCACCATCCGGTGCTTCAACAGGCTCTCGTGAAGCGCTGGAACTGCGTGACGGTGACACATCACGTTACCTGGGTAAGGGCGTCCGCACAGCGGTGCATAATGTGAATGGTCAGATTAAGGACTTATTGTCCGGTCAGAATGTCTTTGAACAAAAAGCGCTGGATGAAAAAATGATTGCGCTTGATGGCACTGAAAATAAAGAAAAACTGGGTGCCAATGCAACACTGGCGGTTTCACTGGCTGCGGCACGTGCTGCTGCTGTCGAGAAGAAAACTGAATTGTTCCAGTACATCGCAGATTTGCGTGGTCAGACTACATTGACCATGCCTGTTCCAATGATGAACATTCTGAACGGTGGCGCACATGCAGACAATACCGTTGATATTCAGGAATTCATGATTGAACCGGTGGGCTTTACGTCTTTTGCAGACAGCCTGCGTGCAGGTGCTGAAATTTTCCATGCGCTTAAATCGGTACTGAAAAAGCAGGGTTTAAACACTGCCGTGGGTGATGAAGGTGGTTTTGCCCCGAATCTGCGTTCCAATGAAGAAGCCATTACCGTGATTCTTTCCGCTATTGAAACCACAGGTTACAAGGCCGGTTCTGACATTATGCTGGCGCTTGACTGTGCCGCTTCAGAATTTTATAAGAATGGTCAGTATGTACTGGCTGGTGAAGGCAACAAGGCATTCACCAGTAATCAGTTTGCAGACTATCTTGCAGGTCTGGTCAAACAGTATCCGATTATTTCCATTGAAGATGGTCTGGATGAATCTGATTGGGCCGGCTGGAGTTACCTGACGTCAATTCTTGGCGATAAAATCCAGCTGGTGGGTGATGACCTGTTTGTAACCAATCCTAAGATTTTACAGCGTGGGATTGATGAGAAAGTAGCCAACTCCATTCTGATCAAATACAACCAGATCGGTACCCTGACAGAAACCCTGGATGCCATCTATCTGGCGAAGGCAAATGGTTACAGTACCGTCATTTCACACCGTTCCGGTGAGACTGAGGACTCGACCATTGCTGATCTTGCCGTAGGTACCGCAGCAGGTCAGATCAAGACCGGTTCCCTGTGCCGTTCCGATCGCGTTGCAAAATATAACCAATTACTGCGTATTGAAGAATTGACTCATGCTGCTTATCGCGGTAAAGCTGAATTCAAGGGTCTCAACTGATTTTTGAAATGTTAGAAGTATTTAAAACAACTTCAGCGAAAGTGATTCTGGCACTCGTAATCGCGATTATTGCGGTGCTCCAGTATCGTTTCTGGTTTGGTGAGGGCGGATATGTCCCTCACCAGGCCCTGGTTAAGCAGATTCAGCAACAGGTTGAAGTTAACAAGCAGCTGAAGGAACGTAATCGGGTACTGGCAGCAGAAGTGTATGATCTGAAAAATGGTGCTGAAGCCATTGAGGAACATGCACGGCTGGATCTGGGGCTGGTCAAGCCGCATGAAACATTTGTACAGATGAGTACCATCAGTACCCATTACAAGCCAATTTATATGGATGCGAAAGCACCTGTTGATACAAGAACCAATGAGAATGACGACGATCCTCCCCCTGAACAGCCGTAAATTGTGGGCAATTATTCCGGCGGCAGGTTCAGGCAATCGTTTTTCTCAGACTGCATTAAAACAATATCAGCTGATCCATGGACAGACGGTGTTGGAACATACGGTCAATCGCCTGAATGATTTACCGCTTGCCGGTTATGTATTGGCTGTTGCAGCCGATGATCAATTGGCGGCAACACTGGATTTTAAAAATAAAGACAGGGCCCATTTCTGCAGGGGCGGTGTTGAACGGGTGGATTCAGTACTTAATGCATTGGTGTATTTAAGCCGGATTGCCGCACCGGATGATCTGGTACTGGTACATGATGCCGCACGGCCATGTGTCAGCTTATCCTGTCTTGAACAGCTGGTTACCACCGCTGTCAGTCAGTCAGTCAGTGCCATTCTGGCTGTTCCGGTGCGGGATACCCTGAAACGGGTGGCAGCAGAAGAGATGATTGAAACGACCATCAGTCGTGAACAACTGTGGCAGGCACAAACCCCGCAAATTTCCACTGTTGCCCGATTGAAACTTGCCATTGACACGGCACTGGCAAATTATGTTGTGCTGACCGATGAAGCCAGTGCACTGGAGTATATCGGTGAGCCGGTCAGGGTGGTTCCGGGGCGGGCAGATAATATTAAAATTACCTATCCGGATGATCTGGTACTTGCCCGTCTGATTCTGGAAATGCAGCAGACTGTCTGAACACGCAAACTGAAAAAATAGTGTGATTTATTTGCTCCGGCCGGGTGCCTGGGTGCTATAGTGGTTCGTTTTCCTTCGGTCCGGCCTTGGTCCAGGGAAACGGGAGTGTCTGAATCATGTGGATCGACAGCAAGGCTGAAACCGGGTTGAACCTATATAAACTTTGGTCGACTGTTGTTTTTTCCGTATGTGGCATATACATTGCTTTAACTGATAAAGAAAGATTATTGCAGGAGAGATGTTCTTCTGTGGACACGCCGAAGGAGCAACGACCCCGGAAACTCTCAGGCAAAAGGACTGTAATAATTTTAAAACATCTGGAGAGAAGCATTTCAGCGTCATGAATGTGCTCACCGAAGGGGATGGTGATATTCAAATGGTTTGAATATCCATCGAAGCTCTCAGGTAACAATGACAGATGGGGCATGATTTGAGATTTTAAATATTTCAAAGGAGTGCGTTTATGTGTCATATCGTGGTCGTTGGTTCGGGTATTACCGGTGTTACTTCTGCCTATGAGCTGTCTCAGCTGGGCTATAAAGTAACGGTTATTGATAAGCATTTATTTCCGGCAATGGAAACCTCGTTTGCCAATGGCGGGCAGCTGTCCGCCTGTAATGCGGAAGTATGGAACCAGAAATCGACTGTACTGAAAGGCATTAAATGGATGGCCCGCAAAGATGCACCATTATTGCTCAATCCTGCTTTCAGTCTGCACAAATATGCCTGGCTGGTTGAATTCCTCGGTAATATTAAACACTATGAAGGCAATACCCGCGATACAGTGAAAATGGCGTTGTTGGCCCGTGAGCGCTTATTTTCCATTGCAGACAGGGAACAGATCAACTTTGATCTGGAAAAGCGCGGCATTCTGCATTTTTACCACACTGAACAGGATTATCAGGTGGCGACCGGTGTCAATAATCTGCTGTGCAGTGGTGGGCTGGAGCGCCATGCGGTGACACCGGAAGAAATTAAAAGCATTGAACCATCCCTGACCGGGGAATATTATGGCGGTTTTTATTGTCCCGGAGATGCCACCGGAGATATTCATAAATTTACCAGTGGTCTTGCGAAGGCAACTGAAAAATATGGGGTCAGATATTTGTTTGGCATGGAAGTTGCCAATATCAACCATTCTGCAAATGGCGTACATATTCAGTATCATCCGGCGGCTGAAAATATGCAGGCTGAAGGCGTAATACTTGAGCAACTGGATGCAGATGCTGTACTCATCTGTGGCGGTGTCGGCAGCTATCAACTGGCGCATCAACTGGGTGATCGGGTGAATGTATATCCGGTCAAGGGCTATTCCATTACCGTCAATCTGAATGATCAGCAGAGTGTGCAGCAGGCACCGTGGGTTAGCCTGCTTGATGAAAGTGCAAAAATTGTGACATCCCGCCTGGGCGAAAACCGTCTGCGTATTGCAGGCACTGCAGAATTTAATGGTTATAACCGGGATATCCGCGCAGACCGGATACAGCCACTGGTGGACTGGGTCAATAAAAACTTTGAAATATCCACGCAGAGTGTTGTACCGTGGGCCGGTTTAAGACCGATGATGCCGGATATGATGCCGGTGGTGCGCAAAGGCAAGCGTGAGCGGGTTTTTTATAATACCGGACATGGTCACCTGGGCTGGACCTTATCTGCGGCAACAGCGGTGATGATCAGCCAGCAAATTGCGGTGGCACATCCGCTATAAACAACATGAATGGACAGGCGTTAATTGATTTGTGCCTGTTCAGCAATAAAACTCTTCCTTAAAGCATTCGATTAACTCTGAAGGGATACGGGTGGTCTGCCCATTGCTGCGCATATACAGCTCATTTTTATAATATAAAGGGCGATCCGCCTTATTGCATTTAAATACCAGAATGGTTTTGCCATCAATTCTGATGTCTTCCAGTGTGGTATAGATATTGGAAATCCTGTTGGTTTCATGCGCAAGCTTATCAGTCAGGCTGCGTTTCATCAGGTCCAGTGAATTATGAAAATGTTCCAGTTCATTTTCCACCCCGGTAATGCTTAAATCATCCGCCACCCCAATAAATACATAGCCCTTACGGGTATTCATAAATGCAATGCAGGCTTTGATCCATTTATCTGATTTCCTGGTGGTGAGCAGGTCAGTGGTTCTTTCCTTGAATTCAACCCGATTATTTTCGCCTTCCGAGATCATCAGTTTATATTTTTCAGCAATACTGATGTGCTGATAATTGTTGAGTACATTCTGGATTTTATACAGGGATTTGTAGGCGGAAGCAGTTTCCAGGTTGTGTACGTTTTGCCACTGATAAATTATTTTTATTTTGGATTCACTGGGGATGTGTGTATCTGTTAAATATTCAAAGGTCAGATTCAGACAGTGCATAATTTCCTGGTAAATATCATGACTGGCGACTGGAATGGAAATTTTCTGATGGATATCCCGAATCAGTTCTATTTTTTTATTGATTTCCTGAGGCGGTTGATAAAAGCTTAAATATTTCAGTTCCTTTAAAATAAACTCATAGGGTCGGTGGAAGGATGAAGGAAACAGTTCTTTCGCGGGGGTTTGCAGGTATTTTTCAATTCTGAGAAAGTAATGATTCAGCGTCTGACATTGATAATTTTCATGGAGTCTTAATTTGAAGAAGCTTTCATGTTTATAGATGCTGAAGGCCTGGAAGAATAGAAGGGTCTGAATTTCCTTGAATTTATAGGGCTGACTCTGCCAGTGCGTTTCAAGATAATCATTGAACTTTTTAAACTTATTGCTGATATATGTATCCAGTTCCATACGAACACCCGAAAGTTGTCTTTTATGAAAGATATACAGCGTTTGATCGTTTAATCCACTTATAGATGAAAAGCAGAATGAATGAAAGTAATTTTATATTACAGATGTATACAGGTTGTTAAAAATCGGCAGAAAATTCAATTCAGACTGAAATTACGCAGGCTGTAGTACGGACAGCTTCAGTCTGGAATCGGCCATCTGATGAATTGCCATTCTCCGGATTCAGTCACTTCCAGAATCATGGCGTCTGAAGTCTGTTCACGCCAGTCACCCAGTACAATGCGATGTTTTGCCTGTTGTTCATGAATTGCCGGACGATGGGTGTGTCCATGAATCAGCATATCGACATTCTCTAAAGCCTGTTCAACCGCCTGCTGATTGATATCCATAATATCCAGGGATGTATATTGCTGGCTTTGACGGCTTTTTTTACGAAAACCGTGGGCCAGTTTCTGTCTGAAACTTAACGGCGTTTTTTTCAGGATGGCGAGTAATAGCGGATGCCGTATGATTTTTTTAAAGCGCTGATAAGCCAGGTCATCGGTGCATAAAGCATCGCCATGTTCCAGTCGGTACCGTCGCTGAGCTGTATCCAGCAGAAATACATCGGGCAGCAGATGGCCCTGAAACTGATTGAGAAAAGCTTCGCCCAGGGCAAAATCGCGGTTACCGGTCAGAAAATAAATCTGATTGCCGGATTGGCTGAACTGGCGCAGTGCTGCAACAATGTCATCCAGCCAGGGGGCGGAATAATCATCACCAATCCAGGCATCAAACCAGTCACCCAGAATATAAAGCCGGGTATTTTTATGCTGATACTGAACCAGTAAATCTAAAAACCCCCGAATGAGTCGAGGGTGTTCAGGGGACAAATGCAGATCTGAAATAAACAGATAAGTCACGAAAGTTCCCGGATGTCCAGTTGAGCTGCTGAATTACTCGGAAATAATTTTTGCAGATTCAATGACAATGTTTTCCAGTGGAACATCTGCATGGTGACCCCGGTTACCGGTGCGCACATTTTTAATTTCATTGACAATGTCCATGCCTTCGACAACTTTACCGAAAACCGCATAGCCCCAGCCCTGAGCAGTTTTACCAGTATGATTCAGAAACGCATTGTTTTTGACATTAATGAAAAATTGTGCCGAAGCAGAGTGTGGCGCCTGCGTACGTGCCATGGCCACAGTGCCTTCTTCATTGCTCAGGCCGTTGTCTGCTTCATTTTCAATGGAGTCACGGGTTGCTTTTTCCTTGAAGCTTTCATCCATGCCACCGCCCTGGATCATGAAACCGTCAATCACACGGTGAAAAATTACGCCATCATAAAAACCATCACGAACATATTCCAGAAAATTTGCAACAGTAACCGGTGCTTTTTCAGCATTAAGTTCAAGAACAATACGTCCTTTGCTGGTGTTTAATTCGACTTGAGGAAAACTCATTCTATAATCTCCTGATCATGACAAAAAGCCATGGGTTTCTGGTTGAGAGAAGCATAAGCAAACTGTAAACTACAAGGCAAGTAAAAACGTCAATTTCTTTGTTAATAAGCTCAGAACAGCGTTTTAATTGTCCTATTTTATCCTATAGAAGTGATTTATCAAACATGAAGCCAAATGATGTTGTTTCAGAACTGCCAGACAAGCCGACAATCAGTAATACACCTGTCGATGTGCAGCAGGAACAACAGGCGGGTCTGGATTTTGTGCGTCAGGTGATTACTGACGACCTGGCCGCCGGGCGGACTCAGCAGCTGGTGACCCGTTTTCCGCCAGAGCCGAATGGCTATCTGCATATTGGTCATGTTAAGGCTATCTGTCTGAATTTTGGTGTTGCAGAAGAGTTTGAAGGCCTATGTAATCTGCGTTTTGATGACACCAATCCAGAGGCGGAAGAACAGGAATATGTCGATGGCATCGCCAAAGACATCAAATGGCTGGGTTTTCAGTGGAATGGCGAAACCCGCTATGCATCCAGTTATTTTGATCAGTTACATGCCTGGGCCATCCAGCTGATTCAACAGGGTGATGCCTATGTGGATTTGCAATCTGCTGAAGAAATTAAATTAAACCGTGGAAATTTTACCGAGCCGGGTAAAAACTCACCGTATCGTGATGCTTCTGTTGTCGAGAATCTCGAAAATTTTGAAAAAATGAACAATGGCAGTTTTGCAGAAGGTGAGGCCGTACTGCGCGCTAAAATTGATATGGCGGCTGCAAATGTGCATATGCGGGATCCAATTCTGTATCGTGTGCTGCATTCCGGGCATCATCAGACCGGTACCAGATGGAAAATATATCCGATGTATGACTATGCGCATCCACTGTCCGATGCCATAGAAGGGATTACCCATTCCCTGTGTACACTTGAGTTTCAGGACCATCGTCCATTTTATGACTGGGTCATACAAAAAGTGAAATCGCCGGCGGTACCGCATCAGTATGAGTCGAGCCGCCTGAATATCGACTATACAATTACCTCCAAACGTAAACTGCGCAAACTGGTTGAAGGCGGTTATGTCAATGGATGGGATGATCCACGGATGCCTACAGTGGTGGGTATGCGGCGTCGTGGTTTTACACCGGAAGGCCTGCGTGATTTCTGCAAACGGGTGGGAGTGTCGAAAACAGATGGTATTGTGGATGTTGCCATGCTGGAGTTTTGCATCCGCCAGTCACTGGAAAATACCGCAGCCCGTGGCATGGCCGTATTGAACCCTTTGAAAGTCACGCTGACCAATTTACCTGAAGACATGGATTTAACTCATGCCCGTCATCCCAATGTAGATATGGGGGATCGGGTGATTCCACTGACCCGGGAAATTTATATTGACCGCAAGGATTTTGAAGAAGTCCCGCCGAAAGGATTTAAACGGCTGATTCCTGACGGTGAAGTCCGTTTGCGCCACGCCTATGTGATTCGGTGTGATGAAGTGATTAAAGATGCAGCCGGTGACGTGATTGAGCTGAAATGTTCAATTGACCCTGAAACATTGGGTAAGAACCCGGAAGGGCGTAAGGTGAAGGGCGTGATTCACTGGGTTTCTGCGAATAAGGGGGTTACTGCGGAAGTACGGATTTATGAACGGTTGTTTAATGAAGCTGCACCGGATGCCGATGATGATTTCCTGGTACATCTGAACCCTGATTCACTGAAGGTGTTACAGGCAGTGATTGAACCGGCGCTGGCAACTGCCCATCCGGAAGATCGTTTCCAGTTTGAACGTGAAGGGTATTTCGTCGCTGATCAGTATGATCACCATCCTGAAAAACCGGTCTTTAACCGCATTCTGGATCTGAGGGACAGCTTTAAACCTGAGCGAGGATAAGCAAAGCACTGCTTTGCCCGAGCGCAAGAGAAAAAACTGTGTTTTTTCTGGCGGGGATACGCAGGCCACTGCTTTGCCCGAGCGCAAGAGAAAAAACTGTGTTTTTTCTGGCGGGGATACGCAGGCTACTGCTTTGCCCGAGCGCAAGAGAAAAAACTGTGTTTTTTCTGGCGGGGATACGCAGGCCACTGCTTTGCCCGAGCGCAAGAGAAAAAACTGTGTTTTTTCTGGCGGGGATACGCAGGCCACTGCTTTGCCCGAGTGCAAGAGAAAAAACTGTGTTTTTTCTGGCGGGGATACGCAGGCCACTGCTTTGCCCGAGCGCAAGAGAAAAAACTGTGTTTTTTCTGGCGGGGATACGCAGGCCACTGCTTTGCCCGAGTGCAAGAGAAAAAACTGTGTTTTTTCTGGCGGGGATACGCAGGCCACTGCTTTGCCCGAGCGCAAGAGAAAAAACTGTGTTTTTTCTGGCGGGGATACGCAGGCCACTGCTTTGCCCGAGTGCAAGAGAAAAAACTGTGTTTTTTCTGGCGGGGATACGCAGGCTACTGCTTTGCCCGAGCGCAAGAGAAAAAACTGTGTTTTTTCTGGCGGGGATACGCAGGCCACTGCTTTGCCCGAGTGCAAGAGAAAAAACTGTGTTTTTTCTGGCGGGGATACGCAGGCTACTGCGTCTTCTGCCATATATGGATCGAGCTGAGTGCAGGACGACACAGTATTTCCGGATCAATCATTATCAGCTCTTTCTGTCAAAACTCAGTTTTGACTGAGTGTTGATCAAAACTGATGGCCCATATGCAAAGGGTTGTGTTATCACTATAAAAAACCAGGAGAATAACAATGAACCCAGTTATTGAAGTACAGATGTTGATTCGTCAGCCGATCAGCAAGGTTTTTCAGGCTTTTATTGATCCAGAGGTGACGACGAAGTTCTGGTTCAGTACATCCACCGGCAGGCTGGAACAGGGTAAAACGGTGCAATGGCACTGGCATAAATATCAGGCCACTGCAGAGGTGAAAGTCTTATCCATTGTTGAAAATCGACAGATTCAGATTCTGTGGGGCGAACCCAGGACAGCAGTTGATTTTATATTTGAACAGATTTCTGAAAGTACGACCTATCTGAAAATCAGGAATTATGACATTCCTTTACAGGGCGGCGAACTGATTGCATTTGTCATGGACAGCACGGGTGGCTTTACAACGGTTGTGGATGCTTTGAAGGTATATCTGGAGCATGGCATATCCCTCGCATTGATTGAAGATAAATTTCCACCCTTTTAAATCCTGCTGCCATGACTTAAAACGCCAGTACCGTCATTCCATATCTGCAATGCGTTGCTGATTTTCAGGGTAGTCCATTTTTAATGGAGATGATTTGAGCATTGTTTTTTGTTGCTGTTGCAGGGAAAGGTAGCGGTAGGTGGGTATTTTTCTTTTCGCCTGTGCTTTCAGATTCATTTTGATATACAGAACCAGGGCGAATGAGGTGGTCGCAAGCGTAAGAAACAGGCCATTCATATAACTCATAATTGAGCTGACATAGCCGATGGTGGTCAGCCGATTCATCATTTTTACCACCTGGGGGCTGCTTTCAATGCCGGTGATTGCCCAGCTGCATAAATGTTCGCAGTTATTAATAATCAGGTGATAATTGTTTTCATGCATACGTGAGCGCATACGGCGCACGATCATGCGTCCTTTAAACCGGGGTTGTTCATAGTAGCGGACGGTGATTTTTTTACCGCGTGAAAAATTTTCCAGCGTGGTCATTTCAATGGGTTGTTTCTTAAATAAATGTGCAAGACCGGAATAATGAATGACACGTCCTTTTCCTGCATATATGCCATGATGGCTATAGCCGAAACGGTGAACGATAAGGTGGCTGCCTAAACTGTATTTTTTCAGCGTATTCTGCATATTACTGTTGTTTCCAGTCAATAGAGGCCTTATTGAAATGTACCTGCAGATTATAGCCCTAATCCTGTCGATGGTGTTCGTAAAATGATGGATGGACTAAGTTAATCATACATAAATGTGATCAAATTGTAATTTTATATGCTCGTGATATTTGATATAAATGTAGTTTTCACTCTGCATTCAGCCTTGAAACGTCTCGTCGAAAAACTATTGGGTGTGCTGTTCAGTACGCAGTTGCTTTCTGTTCCTGCTGTTGCTGGTATGGAGTATCAGCAGATTACCATTGGGCATCGTCATGCCGATGTAGTCAAAATTACTGATTTACAGCATCTGGGGCTGTATTTACAGAATAATCAGAATCAGGTTTATCACAAATTTTCCAGATTAAGAAAGAGCCTGGGGCCATGCAGCAAAATGCAGTTTGCCATGAATGCCGGCATGTATCATGCGGATTATTCTCCTGTCGGACTTTATATTGAGCAGTTTAAACAATATCAGCAATTAAATGAGCAACCGGGCAAGGGCAATTTTTTCATGCAGCCGAATGGTGTGTTGGCATGGAATGATTCAGAAGCCCTGGTGACAACGACTCAGGCGTATCGGCATTCAGATTTCAAAGCTCGTTACGCCACGCAGTCAGGTCCAATGCTGGTGACAGATGGACAGATTAATCCACGTTTTATTGAAAATTCAGATTCACTTAAAATTCGTAACGGGGTCGGCATTAAAGGGGGGGAGTTGTATTTTGTGATCAGCCGCAATAAATTAAATTTTTATAAGTTTGCTGCCTTGTTCAAACAGCAATTGGGCATACAGAATGCACTGTATCTGGATGGTTCCATTTCCAGTGCCTATATTCCGGCTGCGCATCGCAATGACAGACGTTACCGGCTGGGGCCTATGGTGGCGCTGATTGAAGAAGCGGCCACGTCGTGTGAGCAGTGAATTCTGAATTGTCGCCAGCGACCGGGGTCTGTGCAGACTGCCGCTTTGTTGTGATACATTGACTGTGCACATATACATACCAATTGAAAAGGCATTCAGTGGACTGAATGCCTTTGTCGTCTATATCTTCCACTTTCGATTTTGCCAATGTACTGCAATGTTTATTGCAGTGGCGGATGCCTGAGTTCGTTTAACTCTTTGCGGCTGTAGCCTCTCGACATTAACACTTTTTTAATGCCGGCGATGATATCTTCATCCGTTGCTTTCATTAATGACGCCAGAAGCTGATCATTGCTTTTACAGGAGTAATCATTTTCAACACAGGCCACCTGGTTTTTATGATCATTCTGTTGCTGATCTGCCATAAATAGTTTTTGCCAGAAACTCATAGAGCCTTCACATACAATTCAACATAATTCGCAATATAATGACTTTAAAATAAAAATCAAGCTTTGCAGTGTGATGCAGTGAACAGTCCGGTGCATTTTTTTACTGATTTCAGTCCAGTTGGATGATGCAATCATCAGTTTAAATTCCAGATCAATTTAACTACATCATTTACATGATTAAAATACGGATATCAGCAGGTCGTGCATAAAACAGCCCGGACTGAGTCTGAAATAAATTGTTTAAATTTTTTCCAGTAAAATTCCGGTTTCCACATGATGGGTATAGGGGAACTGATCGAATAAGGCAAATTTCTGAATGCTGTGCGTTTGCAGCAGGACTTTCAGATTGTCATACAGTGTGTCCGGGTTGCATGAAATATAAATGATGCGCTGAAAACCCTGCAGTAGTTTTAGGGTGTCATCATCAATTCCGGCACGGGGTGGATCGACAAAGACGGTATCAAATGTATAGTCCCGGATATCGATTTTTGCTTCCTGTAGCCGGCGGAATTCACGTTCTCCCTGATACGCCTGGGTAAACTCTTCTGCTGAAAGCCTTGCCACCTGAATATTGCTGATCTGATTCTGTTCAATATTCCATTGTGCGGCATAGACGGATGATTTTGCCAGTTCAGTGGCCAGCACACGATTGAATTTCAGTGACAGGGGCAGGGTAAAATTACCATTTCCACAGTAAAGCTCAAGCAGATCACCGCTGGAGCCTTCTGCGGCAGCACAGGCCCATTCCAGCATTTTCTGACAAACCTGAGCATTGGGCTGGGTAAAGCTGCTTTCAATTTGTTTATATTGAAATCTGTGGCCGGATACCTGTAATTCCTCAATGACAAATTCATTGCCCAATACGAATTTCTGGCCACGGCTGCGGCCAATCAATTGAATATTCAGCTGTTGTGCCAGCTGCTGTGCAGCAGGTGTCCAGTCCGGTTCCAGTCTGCGGTGATAGATCAGTGAAACCAGCATTTCCCCTTTCAGCGTGGCCAGGAAATGCACTTCAAATAAACGTTTGCCCAGTATCGGGTCTGCTTTTAATGCGGACAATAATACCGGCATTAACCGGTTAATTTGCTGGTCGGCAATGGGAAACTCATCAATACGAATGACGGTTTTTTGCTGACCGTCTGGCTGACGTTCAAACATGGCATAGAACATGTCATCTTCCGTATGCCAGATACGGAACTCTGCCCGCATGCGGAAATGCTGTTCCGGAGAGTCAAAAACCTCCAGCGCAGGTAAATGAAACTCAGAAAACTGCTGATGAATCCGGTCAATTTTGGCTTTAAGCTGTTGCTGGTAGGAAAGTGTCATAGAAAATCAGGAACATTGGGACAGAGCAGCAGCGATGGTATCAAAGATTGCAGGCAATGGACAAAATAAATTTTGGGGCTGTACTAGATTAGCAATGTGCTAATCTATGAAAATGAAGCTAACCAATTGTAAATTAAATAAGAAAACTCAATTAAAGTTGCTGGAGTTTTTCGTGCTCGGTGTAACTGCAAGAGCTGCTGCTGATTTATTAGAAATTCATCATAATTCGGCTGCTCTTTTCTTTACTAAAGTTCGTAAAATTATTGCTTATTATTTAGAGATGGAAGCTCTCGAAATATTTGATGGTGAGATTGAGTTAGATGAAAGCTATTTTGGCGGCACTCGCAAAGGTAAGCGTGGTCGTGGTGCTGCTGATAAAATGATAGTTTTTGGATTATTAAAGCGTAATGGAAAGGTCTATACCGTTGTTGTTCCAGACACTAAATCCAGTACCTTAATGCCTGTAATTGCAAAGAAAATAACACCTGATAGCATCGTCTATACTGATCAATGGCGTAGTTACAATGCTTTGGATGTTGCGGGGTTCTGCCATCATAGAATTAATCATTCTACTCACTTTGCAAATGGGAAAAATCATATTAATGGGATCGAAAATTTTTGGAATCAAGCGAAAAGAATACTGCGAAAATATAATGGTATTCCGAAGGAATCATTTCCCTTGTTTTTGAAAGAATGCGAGTTTAGATTTAACTATGGAAGCCCAAAACAACAATTGAAAGTTTTGCGATTTTGGACTGGAATTTAAACCTTATCTAGTACAGCCCCTAAATTTAATATTCAGTACATGCCGACCAACCAATCTGTTTGTAATGGAGGCTGTCACAGACAGACTGTATGACCGGGATCAGTGCATGATTTTTTCAGGACATGGATTCTAACGTCTGGTGAGATGCTCCACCAGGTAATCAATGAATATTCGTACAGCGGGGAGTAACCCGCGTCGTGATGGATAGACTGCATGGAAAATACCATGTGGCGCTGTCCATTCGGGAAGCACCCGCACCAGTTCACCAGTCTGAATATAATCATTGGCGATTGAGTTAGTCAGCAGGGTAATACCGCAATGCTGGCTTGCCAATGCGGCCAGCATCATCAGATCAGAACCCATGACAATCGGATTGATCCGGATTTTTTTCTGCTGCCGGTTCTGATCGTGCAGAATTAACATCTGATCCAGGTGCTCATCTCCCATACTCAGAATGCGGTGTGCAGATAAATCCTCAGGCTGTTTCAGCATACCGAATTCATTTAAATAGGCTTGACTGGCAAATAGATGCTGTTCAATGCTTTCAAATTTTCTGAGGACCAGGCTGGGATCTTCATCCAGGTTTTCCCGGACCCGCAAGGCGATATCAAAACCTTCATTGATAATATCAACACGGCGATTGCTGACCAGCAACTGAACTTTAATTTCAGGATAGGTTTTTAAAAAATTTGGAAGTATGCGGGCCATTTCGTTCTGTGCGATGGAAACCGGCAGACTGATCTTAATCACCCCACGTGGTTTTTCCCTCAGATGATCCACTAAATCATGTGCCGACTGTGCTGCATTCATCATCACCTGAGCATGCTGATAAATATTCATGCCAATTTCAGTGACGGCAAAATGCCGGGAGCTGCGCTGAATCAGCCGAACCCCCAGGTTTTCTTCAAGATTATAAACACGACGGCTTAATTTTGATTTTGGAATGTCAGTTGCCCGTTCCGCTGCACTGAATCCCCCATGCTCAACTACCAGTGCAAAACAATAAAAATCATCTAAATCAGACAGCATAAAACATTCCATTAATGCAGCAATGCTGTATTTTTAAGGTAAATCGTTGCATATTGTCAATTTACAGATTGTTTTATTTTCAGTGCTTAAGCATCCGTTAAAAGAATCTGCTGGACATGCCGGTATTCCTCAAGTCGAATCAGGTCCCTGGCTGACGGGTGCGGGATCCGTGAGAGATCCATATTGTCTGTTACATCTGCCAGTTTGACTGCACGGGCCACAGGGTTTTTAACCGCCCTATAGGCGGCTTGAATGCGTGATTCACCTTCTTTCCTGGTCAGTATCTGTATGGCGTCAATCACGTCCTGGCTGAACCCCAGGGAGATCAGATCGACCACGGTGGTATCGGTATCTTCAAGAATGTCATGCAAAACAGCAACAATTTGCTGTTCCGGAGTTTTCATCTTGAGCATAACGCGTAATAGGTGGAAGATATAGGGTTGATCGCCTTTGTCAGTCTGTCCACTATGTTTTCTGGCTGCCAGGGCAATCGCTTTTTCGATATTTGGCATAATTTCCTTATTTGACCGGAACGTTCAGTTCTTACGGGCTGCAAACGGATTTTTAAAAGCAGCAAAACTCGTTTACACTGTGGTTTTATTCTGTTCCAGAGAAGATGTCTTTTCAACTGATTCAGCTTGAAAATAATCAAGCAAATGTAACATGCCCTTACTGTCATCAGGATGTTCTTGACTGGAATCAGGAGCAATATATTCAGCCCTGCACACATACCCTGTTTATTGCCATTGATCTGGGTTTTGAATACATATCGCATGTTTATGAAGCCACTATGCAGCGCTCAGTGGATGACATCCATGCGAATGATGACAATATTGATGTTTTTCATGAAATTTCCAGCGCAGATTATGCCGATTATGTGGTTTACAGCTCAGCGTTGGGTGTTGCAGATCTGCAACGCTATGTGGGACTGTCTGCCAGGGAAGTTATGTAGCTTTCACGCCGTTGTCTGACGTCCAGAATATTATTTCCCCAGAACAAAAAGGGCGGCCATTAAGATTTACTGGGCTTAACAGTATCTGATCCCCATTGCTGTATTCCGGTTTGGTTTATGCGGTAGGAACAATGCTTTTCTGCTCCATCAGATATTGCTGTGCCATATACGGCGCCTCTTTACCCCGCGGTGAAATCGGCTGCCACTGGTCACTGGCATTTAATTCCCAGGCGCGCATATTGTCCTTTAAATAACTGAGTAAACCATTGTCAATAATCTGCTGACGCAGTTTTTTATCTTCTATGGGAAAACAGGTTTCCACGCGGGAAAACAGATTGCGGCCCATCCAGTCTGCACTGGCACAATATAAGTTTTCTTCACCATTATTATGGAAATAGTACACACGGGTATGCTCCAGGAAGCGGCCGACAATGGAGCGTACCTGAATATTTTCAGAAAGGCCGGCAACCTGTGGCCGTAAGCAACAGATTGAACGAATAATCAGCTCAATTTTAACGCCAGCCTGAGAAGCTTTGTACAGTGCGGCAATCAGTTTGGGTTCAGTCAGGGCGTTGACCTTAATAATGATTTTTGCTTTTTTACCGGCCTTTGCATGCGTGATTTCCTGTTCAATCATCTGTAGTAACTGGGTGTGCAGAGTAAAGGGTGCATGGAACAGTTTTTTTAGTTTCGCCATGCGTCCCATACCGGTCAGCTCCTGAAAGATTTTATGAACATCTTCACAGACGTCGGGATTGGTCGTCAGCAGGCCATAATCAGTATAAATTTTCGCATTGCCGGCATGATAATTTCCGGTGCCGAGGTGAACATAGCGCTTCAGTTTATCCCCTTCACGCCGGACCACTAGAATCATTTTTGCATGGGTTTTATAACCGACGATGCCATAAACCACCACTGCACCGGCTTCCTGCAACAGATTGGCCACAATAATATTCGACTCTTCATCAAAGCGGGCCCGTAATTCAATAATGGCGGTTACTTCCTTGCCATTACGGGCAGCTTCTGCCAGCACCTGTACAATTTCAGAGTCTGGGCCACTGCGGTAAAGGGTCTGTTTAATGGCCAGCACATTCGGATCGTTTGCCGCTTCCTTTAATAAATTGATCACGGGCTTAAAAGAGTCGAAAGGATGGTGCAATAAAATATCCTGTTTGCTTAACACCTCAAAAATCTGATGTGGATTTCTCAGTGCTTTGGGAATCACAGGCTGCCAGGGTTTAAAACGTAGCTCAGGAATATCAAAATCTGCAAATAAACGTGCCAGATTCACTGGCCCCTCAACCTGATAGAGATGGATGGGATCCAGATCAAACTGCTCCAGTAAATGCCGGCTGATACTGTCCGGACAGTTGGCTGCGACTTCAAGCCGGACTGCACGTCCAAAACGGCGTGATGACAATTCATCCTTCAGCGCCACGGCTAAATCATCCACATCTGTAGCCAGGGTTAAATCGGCATTACGGGTTACCCTGAACTGATAACACCCGGTTGCACTCATCCCGGGGAACAGATCATCAATATGCTGCTGAATAATGGCGGACAGTAAAATGTAATGTTGTTGACCACCACTTAATTCATCGGGGAGCCGTACGACTCTTGGCAGTGAGCGGGGAGCCGGCACAATGGCCAGTTCAATCTGACGGCCAAAAGCATCCTTGCCTTCGAGTGTGACAATAAAATTCAGGCTTTTATTGACCAGTCGCGGGAAGGGATGGGATGGGTCCAGGCTGATGGGGGTGACGACCGGCTGGACCTGTTTAAAAAAGTAGTTTTTAATCCAGTCCTTATGCTGATCCAGAATGTCGTGGTACTGGATAAAGCAGACACCATAATTCTGTAATTGTGGCAGCAGGGTATGGTTGAGTATCTGATACTGTTCCTCAACTGCCTGATGTGCATTTTCTGCGATTTGCTGAATAATGACTTCGTTGGGAATCCCGTCTGGTGCAGTGGTAATGGTATTGAAATCAATCTGCTTCATAAGCCCTGCAACACGGATTTCAAAAAATTCATCTAAATTTCGGGAAAATATAATGAGAAAATTCAGCCGTTCCAGCAGGGGATGGCTGGCATCCTTTGCCTGAGCCAAAACCCGCTTATGAAACTCAAGCAGGGAAATTTCGCGGTTGATGTAAGTATCGGAGCTGTGCTGAAAATCATTGGAAGCAGGCATGGTCTGTATCTTTATTTACCGTCAATGAGGACCCTGGAGGCATGGTAAGTGGTCTGTATGACATGGTGGTTACATTGATCATGAATTATGAATGATTCTATGTTAAAAATCTTAAATTTTAAGAATATTTTATTTTTTAATAGCTTAGTAGCTGACGTGAAGTGAGTGGAGTTGAAATTCAGACATTAAAAAAGTACACGCAGCTGCGTGTACTTTGTAGTGTGAAGCATTGATTTCAGATTAGAAGTTATATTCCATACCTAAACCAACCACAGTTTTCTTGTCATTGTCTGAGTACCAGTCACGCTTCTGCTGAGCAAGAACACCATAGAAACGTGCCTGTTTGTTGAAGTTGTAATCAACACCAACACCGTACTGATCAAGTTTACGATCATTATTAGTCCACTCAGTTTTTGCAGACTGGTATTGAGCTTTTAATGCCCAGGGTGTACTTGGAATGCTATAAGTAGCTGAGATTAACCATGCTTTTTCTTCAAGGTCTGTATAGGCTGCAACATCATCTGTAGGCTCAGCATGTTGATATAATGCACCGAATACCAGACCATCTGCACCAATTTGAGTTAAATCAACAGAACCTGTAAGGCGGAATGCATCAGAATAATACCGGGGTGCAGAATCTAAACCGTTATAGGTACCCTGAATACCAAAGTTACCTGCAATACCGGCGGCAAAACCATAGTCTTTATTTTCATAGGTCAGAGATGTGGAAACAGAGTCTAAACCGTCACGTTTGCTGTCATCACCTGTAGCACCAGTTACTGGATCAGTTGTTGATGCTTCACCCGTTTGTGCCTGGATGTTAAATTGCAGGCCCGGAATGATCAGATTTTTATCTGTTTCAAAACCAATAGTGTTATTCAGACGTTCTTTACCATACATGGTTCTGGTAATATCCAGGTTTGTATCATCGTTATAGATGTCCTGATATTTACCTGCCGCAGTTTTGAAGTAAGAATCGTATTTACCGGCTTTCAGTGTACCAATATTGGCAAATTTCAGACCAAGAAAACGGTTACGTGCACTCCATTCTGAGTCTGAACCTGAACCATCAGCAGCAAAGCCCCATTCTGCCAAATATACAACGCTTACTTTATCTGTTAACTTTTCTTCCCCTTTAACCCCAATACGTGAAGCATTTGAGTTTAATTGTGTCTCCTTGTTACCAGCGTTATTAATATTATCTACCTGGTTCAAAGAAACGTTGAGTTTACCATACAATGTAGGCGCTGCTTGCGCTGCGCTTAAGCCAAGTGATGCAACTGCTGCAGCGAGTAGCACTTTTTTCATTGAGATTTCTCCAAAACATGTTCAAAATGGCATATGCCTGTTTCACTTTTTTATGCAGCAAGCTCCGAACAAAAAATTACAGAACTTACTAACTTGCATGCAGTATCTGTAAACTTTGTTACAGTTGGGTGAAAGTAAAATGACAGTTTTATGAATCGTAAGTGACGGATATCTCAGAAAGTTTTGAATTATGTTTATGCAAACACAAAAAATGAGGCAGTTGCCTCATTCAGGTGTGTATGGGGGGTTAAAGTTTGTACAGAGAAATTTTAAAGTGCTGCTTTAATCTTTTCAGCGATGGCTTTGATTCTTTCCATATCACCCATCTGGGCGGCATGTCTTCCAAGCTCATGCACAGACCCTGGAATCAGGTGGAAGTGGACATGTGGCACAGTCTGTCCTGCGGAAACGCCTGATAGCTGCATCAGTACAAGACCTTTTGCACCCAATCCGGTTTCAATTGCCCGGGCAATTTTCTGAACCACTTGTATGGTATAGGCTGCAGCCTCCGGTGGTAAATCAAGCAGGGTGACTGCCGGGGTTTTAGGAATTACCAGGGTATGACCATCGGCCTGCGGCATGATATCCATAAATGCAAGGACCTGATCATCTTCATAGACTTTGGTCGCCGGGAGTTCACCCCTTAAAATTCTTGCAAATATATTCTGGTCATCGTAAGCCATGATTATGTCCTTCACTGGCGTGCATTAAATATTATGATTTACAGTTCAGCTCTTTCTGGCGGGTCTTGATTTCATCAAGACGCTGCTGTTCTTTCTCTGAAAATTTCGGCTTGCTGGTAAAGCAGTTTTCGTTTCCATATCTGGCTTTACTTTCAGGGTCTTTAAAGCAAAAGCCCCGGGCAGCATAGATCAGATTGCTGTCATCCTGCAACTTTTTGCATTCCTGAGCAGGATCAGCAGCGGAAACATGTACTGCGGTCAGAGCGGATATCATTGAAAATAAAGCGACGGCAAATTTATTCATGAGATGACCTCAAACTGACATTAAATTGTCTTGTAAGGCATTATATAGCGCAATACCCCGAATACAATGGCGAAAAATTATTCTAATGTAATTTTGCTCCATGATTCGTACATTTTTACCGCTGCGGAAAAATCATGGTCCGGGCCGGCAAGGTCACTGGCGGCCTGAATTAAACTTTGTGTCAGGACTGTGACGGGTGCAGAAATATGCGCTTCCCTGATCAGGTCAACAGCGATGCCGGTATCCTTGGCCAGTAGGGCGAGTGCGAAAGTCAGGGGAAAGCTTCGATTTAAAATACGCTGTGGCAACACACTTTCAGTCACACCACTTTTACCGCTGGATGCATTAATGCAATCCAGTGCTTCGGTGATATTGACGCCATGTGCCTTTAAGGTGGTAAAGCCTTCAGCGGCTGCACAGAGATGTATGGCCAGCATCATATTATTGACTGCTTTTACTGCAAAACCACTGCCTGAATCTCCAACATGTTTAATCAGCGTGCCCATGGCCTGCATGGCTGGCAGGGCACGCTGGAATGCTTCATGCTGACCACCGACCATAAAGGTTAGGCTTGCGTTTTCAGCACCAGCGGTTTGTCCACTGACTGGCGCATCCAGGAAATACGCATTTTGCTGTGTCAGCTGCCGGGCCTGTAAGCGTGCAGACTCCGGTACACCGCTGGTACAGTCCACCCAGACTGTGCCGGGTTTGACAGTGACCTGACTCAGAATCTCATCGACCTGCTGACTGGTGGGCAGACAGGAAAAAATGATATCTGCCTGTACGGCCTGTTGCAGACTCACAGCCGTTGTCCCGAATTCATCGGCATGCTGTGTGGCTTTATTAAAGTTGCGATTCCAGACATAAACCGTGCTGAAATGTGCAGGTAAATGAGCTGCCATACGATAGCCCATTGCGCCCAGGCCGAGAAATGCAACTGTCAGGGTCATACAATCACCTTAAATATGTCATGTTTATTGTGTTGTGGTACGTCGTGTTTATTGTGGAGAGGAACGCTCACTGAGCCACCGGGCCAGTACCGGCCAGAATTCGTCAGCGCTTTTCTGGCTGGACATCAGGCCCAGGTGCCCGCCTGGAATCAGCGTAAAGGTCACATCGCTACTGCCGGTCAGTTCGGTCAATGGTCTGACAGCAGCTGCAGTCACCATCTGGTCACTGCGGCCTGCACCAATCAACAGGGGACAGCTGATGTTCTTTAAATCAATTTTTTGATCACTCAGCTGGATGGCGCCATGCTTTAAGGGGTTCTGCAACCATACATTCAATAGCATATCCTGATTGACTGCACCGGGATAATCAACCATGTTGTTGAGAAAATGCCCCAGTGTCGCATGTTCGTGCAGTAATTTCTGGTCATCCAGGTGCTGCAGTAAATGTTTGTGGCCTTCATACCATCCTCTTGGATCCAGAATCTTAAACCCGATGGAATTTACAATACCTGGTGTATGCAGGAGCTTTTCGGAAATCTGTCCGTTATAAATGGCATGCTGTAATTTTGGATGGCGTGCAAGATATTCATTTATTTTCTGACTCAGTTGACCAATATTGCCAGACTGATAACTGTCAATGGGGCTGCCCAATATGATCAGGTTTCTGACGGCAGTGGGTTGGTGGCGCGCAGTATACAACAGGGCCAGTATACCGGCCAGGCTCCATCCGTGCAGGGAAATCTGTTCAGTTCCTGCATGCCGGCGGATGCTGTCAATTGCACGGGGAATGGCTTCATCAATAAAATTGAGAAAATTCAGAAAGCGATGCCGGTAATCCAGTTTGCCCCAGTCAATTAAATAGGCATCAAAACCCTGATCAGTAAAATACCTGATTAAGGAGCGATAGGGATACAAATCATAAATGGCCATATTGATGGCAAGGGGAGCAATAAAAACCAGTGGTTCCCGGTATTTTTTTTCAGATGCAGCATAGTATCTGATCTGGGTCTGCTGTTGCCGATCAATGACTTCATAGGCAGTCATTTCAGATAAGACCAGTGATTTGCCATTGAAAATACGTGCAGACAGATTTTTTAGTCTGACTTTATGGCTTGGCCATTTATTTTTAATTTGTTCCATAAATAGTCTTCGAATCATTCCATAGGGGCTTATGTAAAGTCTAAGCGATAATTTGATATTTTACCTTGACCTGAAATACCCGGGACGATCAAAATGTTGGCAATTGTTTACACAGGCAGTTTTTGGACTGAATCACAACATGAGCCAGCAAGACCAGATTGAATACCAACCGGATACCTTAGCCATAAGGACCGGTCATACCCGAAGCTTTGAAGGGGAGCATGCTGAACCGATTTTTCTGACCTCTTCCTTCGTTTATGCAAATGCAGCAGAAGCGGCTGCAAAATTTTCCGGGCAGGAAGCCGGCAATATTTATGCCCGTTTTACCAATCCGACTGTGACCATGTTTGAAAAACGCCTGGCGGCAATGGAAGGTGCTGAACGTGCAGTGGCAACCAGTTCCGGGATGGCTGCAATCATGGCTGTGGTCATGTCCTTTTTAAAGACAGGCGATCATGTGATTTGTTCGCGTGCTGTATTTGGTTCGACGGTAGCTTTATTTGAAAAATACGTGGCTAAGTTTGGTGTTGCCGTGGATTTTGTGGACCTGACTGACCTGAATGCCTGGAAAAATGCAGTTCGTCCTGAAACAAAATTACTGTTTGTGGAGTCACCTTCCAATCCACAGGCTGAAATTGCAGATATCCGGGCACTTGCAGATATTGCACATGCCGGTGGCGCACTGCTTGCCATTGACAACAGCTTCTGCACGCCGGTATTGCAGAAACCGCTTCAGTTCGGTGCTGATCTGGTTGTATATTCTGCCACCAAATATCTGGATGGTCAGGGCCGTGCGCTGGGAGGGGCCGTTGTGGGGAATCATCAGCTGCTGGAAGATGTATTTGTCTATGTCAGGACATCTGGCCCGACCATGAGTCCATTCAATGCCTGGGTGTTTTTAAAAGGTCTGGAAACCCTGAGTCTGCGGATGAAGGCACATTCTGAAAATGCACAGAAACTGGCAGAATATTTAAGCCGGCATGCGCGTGTTGAAAAAGTCTATTATGCCGGATTGCCTGAACATGTCGGGCATGAACTGGCCGTCAGTCAGCAGCGTGGTTTTGGCGGAATCGTTTCATTTGAAGTCAAGGGCGGGCGTGAAGCTGCCTGGACTGTGATTGACCAGACTCAGTTTATTTCAATTACAGGTAATCTTGGTGATGTAAAATCCACCATTACCCATCCGGCAACGACTACCCACGGTAAACTTTCCCCGGAAGCCAAACAGGCTGTGGGCATCAGTGAAGGTTTAATCCGTGTTTCCGTGGGACTGGAAGATATTGATGATATTATTCGTGATCTGAGTCGTGGTCTGGATTTAATTTAAATTTTGCTTTGGAGAGTTTTATGAACATTAATATGTTAATGCAGCAAGCGCAGCGTATGCAGAAGGACATGGAAAGCAATGTCAAAAAGATAAAGGAAGAGCTGGCGCAGACCGAAGTGCATGCAGAGGCGGGTGGTGGTCTGGTCAAAGTGACCATGACCTGTCGTAATGTGGTAAAGCGTATTGAAATGAATCCTGAACTGCTTCAGGATGACCCGGAGATGATTGAAGACCTGATTGCTGCTGCAGTCAATGACGCCGTACGTCAGGCAGAAGTCATTTCAGACGAAAAAATGAAAGGTGCAAATGCCGGAATGGGCCTGCCACCGGGTTTATCAGGTTTATTCTAAGGGATGATTTTAAGTGTTCAGTGATCGTTTTGATCAGCTTGTACTGGCTTTACGGATTTTACCGGGAGTCGGTCCGAAATCGGCCCAGCGCATGGCATTGCATCTGATCATGAAGAATCGGGAGGGTGCCATTGGCCTGGCACATGCGCTGAATGAGGCGACCTCCTATATTCATGAATGTGAAATTTGTCACTCACTGACCGAAAATGCCATTTGTGATATTTGTGCCTCCACGGAACGTGACGAGCAGGTCATCTGTGTGGTGGAGTCACCTGCCGATGTTATGGCGATTGAACAAAGTGGCAGTTTTCGGGGGAAATATCATGTACTGGGCGGGCATCTGTCCCCGCTGGATGGTATTGGCCCCGAAGAGGTGGGAATTCCCGGTCTGATCCAGCGTTTAAGCAGTGGTCATATTGAGGAAGTCATCCTCGCCATGAATGCAACCGTTGAGGGGCAGGCGACTGCACATTATGTGGTGGAGGCAACCCGGCATCTGGCCCTGAAAATGACCCGGATTGCCCAGGGCGTGCCGCAGGGTGGGGAGCTGGAATATGTGGACAGTCATACCCTGAGTCAGGCGCTGCATAATCGGATGAGTATGAAATAGGTACAGTTGCGCCGTTCCGTTTCAGTTTGCAACCGCGAAAACTGAGTGTGCACCCCCCTTAATATTTCCATACAAAGCCATCTGTCTGATATGTTATGGTGATCGGAACTGTATGGAGTAACCATGTTTTTCCATACAGATTCAGTCGGAATGCTCAGTCGGTGTTCCACTGTGGTTATCAGTCATTGACTATCTCTGATGTTGATGGACATAAATCTATTTATAAGGAGATAGTTAAAATTTCTATATTTAAAGAACTGATGTTCAGATAAAATATTATTTTATTTAAATGTAGCATTTTCACTCAGATACGCATGTTTCAATTTATTCATCAACAGACCGGACTTGACCGTGTTCTTGAGCTTATGAATCAAAGCTCCGTTTATGGCCTGGATACGGAATTCATTAAAGTCGATACGTTCTGGCCCAGGCTGGGTATTTTTCAGATTAATATTGAAGGACAGATATTTCTGCTGGATGGCACGAGCCTGGACCTGTCTGCTTTCTGGCAAAAAATTTTTGCCGCCGAACAGAACATTTTTCATGCCTGCAGTGAAGATATTGATCTGATTTATTATTATGCAGGACAGAAACCGCTGCGCAATGTGTTTGATACCCAGATTGCCATGTCGTTTCTGGGTTATGGTTTGCAGGTCAGCTATCAGAATGCTCTGAAACAGGTACTGGATATTGATATTGAGAAAGATCAGACCCGTTCAGACTGGCTTGCACGGCCACTGACTGCGGAACAGATGAATTATGCGGCAAATGATGTGCTGTATATCATGTCGCTGGCGGAACAGCTCAAAGCGGCTTTGCATGAGAAAAATCTATATGACTGTGTGATTGAAGACTGCAATAATCTGACTTTTGAGATTGCACAGGAAACCCCGAAGGAAAAACTATTTATTGAAATTGGCAATTATCGTCATTCACGCAGGCAGTTGATGCAGTTACAGCAGCTGAGCGTATGGCGTGAAGAAATGGTCAAGGCGCTGAACCAGCCACGCAGTTTTATCCTGAAAAATGCCACGATTCATGATCTGGTGGAAAAAAATCCAGGAAATATCTTCCAGCTTTCACAAGTTAAGGGGATCCGTCCGGGCATTGTACGTGAACATGGTAAAATCATCCTGGATCTGCTGAGGTTTCTGCCGGATGATCAGGCCTGGCCGCTGCGGATAGCCAGGCCGATCCGTCATTCGTCTCAGGATGTGACCCAGCATGTGGATGAGTTAATCGATAGCGCTGTGCAAAGCTGTAATGTTCCCCGGGAAGTGCTGATGCGTAAAAAATGGCTGAATGCCTTATATCAGCATGTGGTTTTTCATGGGGATGAACAGGATTTACCCCGTAGCTTACTGGGCTGGCGCTATGAGCTGCTGACCCGGCCACTGATTCAGTTGTTGCAAAAGGATGTCAGCTATCTGTCCACCCAGATGAAAGTGCAGGATTGAAAATTTTCTGTGCATAGGTTGCAGAGTACGACTCAGAAGTAAACAAACACAGCTGTACGGCCGGTTTTTTTGTTGTATGCTGTTGACTGGTTTGATACGTACTGTTTTTAAAAATGCACTGTGATATTTATAAATCGGGCAAAAAAGATGAAATGTATCTTTATGTTGCCCGCGCGGACAATGCTGAAAATGAGCATGCAGATCCATTGTCAGTATTGTCGGATCCATTGCGGGTGGCCTTTGGTCGGGCCACATTTGTGATGCATCTTGAACTCAGTGAATCGAGGCCACTGGCACGGGTCAATGTGTTACATGTGATCGACTCATTGCAAACGAAGGGTTTCTTTATTCAGATGCCGCCTGACGGTTTAATTAATCCGAATGCGGTTGAACCAGAGGGTTTACGTGGTGCATGATCAAACAGGAATCTGGTCAAAATTTTTAATGCTGCTGGATCCGATTCCAGAAAACAATATTGCCATTGCCGTTTATGGATTGGGTGCGCTGATCATCCTATGGTGCTGGTATGGCATTGCCAGGCGTTTACCTTCCCCGCTGGGTGGGATTCTCTGGATTATTATTTTTGCCTTGGTGGCAACACCGACTGTTTCAGAAGGGCCCAACTCTGAAATTGCGCCGGCTGCATTCGGGTTGCTTTTTGGTGTGCTGACGCATGACTCCATGCTGATCTGGTCAAACCTTGCTTTAATAGCATTTGTCATGGGAATTGGCCTGATGATCGGTTATTTCTGGTCCAGATACAAAGCCACTCAACATGTTTCAGTGAAAACGACTGAAACCGAAACCATTTCACCACTTTAAATAAAGATACATAAAGGTCGTTTATGTCTGCTGATGCTCAACAATTTACCGGTACCGAACAGTATATTGCCACGGATGGTTTAAAACTTGCCGTTAAAGCGGCCCGCATGCTGCAGAAACCACTGCTGATCAAGGGGGAGCCGGGTACAGGTAAAACACTGCTTGCAGAGCAGATTGCACAGCGTCTGAACCTGAAACTGATCACCTGGCATATCAAGTCCACGACCAAAGCCCAGCAGGGGCTGTATGAGTATGATGCAGTATCACGCCTACGTGACAGTCAGCTGGGCGATGACCGGGTTTATGAGATTAAAAACTATATTAAGCCGGGGAAATTGTGGGAAGCCTTTACCGGGGATGAACGCTGTGTACTCCTGATTGATGAAATTGATAAGGCAGATATTGAGTTCCCCAATGATCTGTTGCACGAACTGGATAAGATGTCATTTTATGTATACGAAACCGGTGAGACCATCACCGCAACACAACGGCCCATTGTAATTATTACGTCCAATAATGAAAAAGAACTGCCGGATGCCTTTCTGCGCCGTTGTTTCTTTCATTATATTGAATTCCCGGATGAAGCGACCATGCGGGAAATTATTGCCGTACATTTTCCGGATATCTCGACCTCACTGGTCAGTGAGGCCTTGCAGATATTCTTTAAACTGCGTCAGGTGCCCGGTCTGAAAAAGCTACCTTCCACTTCTGAGTTGATTGACTGGCTCAGTCTGTTGATGGCAGATGATATGCCTGAAGATATCCTGCGCAGTCATGATAAATCCAGGGCGATTCCTCCGTTATATGGTGCACTGATTAAGAATGAACAGGATGTGCAGCTGCTTGAACGGCTGGCGTTTATGTCACGTCGTTAAAATTGGTTTGCCGTGTATTGATCAGAAAATCATCCCTGTGCGGATGATTTTTTTAGCAATCCGGTTCCCTGGTCAGATTCAGCCCGATCATTCAGGTGTTTGCTCTGATCAGATCAGCATCAAATCAGTTGATGATGGAGGGTATGGGGTCCTGCAAAGCCTTATAAGCTGAAGGGTGAGGGATGCCGATCATTCGGAATGCTGAGTTAATTTAAAAAATAGATGTTGTTTAGATGTTTTTTTTATATATAATTAGCGCAAATTTTAGTAGCGGAGACCCCAGGTGGGATATTGTTCGAGGTTTAATTGGTTTAAATATACCGATTTATTCAGTTGAGCAGGATCGACATCACTTAAGGGGGATGCCATCTTGCAATGAGACGGCATAAATTCGGAAATCAGATTAAATACATTGTTCATTCATCATACTGTCATGCCTGATAGTAATGATATCGGCTCACTTTGGTCATATTCCGCCTCAGTTACGAGGAGAAGCGGATGCATTCTTTTGTATTTACAACGTTATTTTATGCCGTTCTGCTGTTTCTGACATTTTCAGGATGTATGGCCTATGCATTGCCATTGATGAATACAGATGATGCCGGCATTGTTGAAGACAAGCATTGTCAGCTTGAATTACATCAGGTTTATCAAAAAAAGGCACAGCAGGTCCTCTTCAGCCCGGCCTGCAATATCGGTACGGTGGAAGTCAGTGTGCCACTTGCCTATGATGATGGCAGCCAGAGTTACGCCTTTCAGCTGAAGCGTCCATTTTATGACAATGGTCATGTGGGCGTTGCCGGAAGTGTGTTTTATCAGCCGGTACAGTCGGATCGGCCTGATGAGTGGCAGTTTAATCTGCCGGTATCTGTCTATGACATCCATGGGGTGCAGGTGGATGCCAATCTGGGGCTTAAGCATCTGCATGATGATGATCAGGTGACCTGGGCACTTGCCGGAACTCTCCCCTTGTCGGCAGCGCACCATTTTAGTCTTGAAGTCTATAAAACGGCGCCAGGTCATACCGCTGTGCAAAGTGTCCTGCATATTCAGGTCATTCCGGAAAAATTAAACCTCTATGCGGCTTATGGCCGGGAGTTACAGGCAGATACCAGCTCCTGGGTCGGCATGGGGCTGAGCTGGACAACAGCGGTCTTTTAAATCGCATAATTGCATTTTTGATGAACTCCCGCACAGATCAGGACATCATACTGCTGTTCAGTCTGATGGAAATTACCATCACTGTGACGGGATCAGACAGGATTGACCATATCAGTCATACTGAATGGGAGTAAACCAGAATGAAATTTTTAAATAACATCCAGCTGGATAATTTTCTTGATACATTGATCAGTTTAGTTGTGGCCTTTATACTGGGCGGGCTGATCGGCTTTGAAAGACAATACAGACAACGGACAGCCGGTCTGCGGACCAATGTACTGGTGGCATTGGGCGCCGCCATATTTGTAGATATTGCCCTGACCCTGCATGGAACCGATGGGGCGGTCCGTGTGATTGCCTATGTGGTCTCAGGTATTGGTTTTCTGGGTGCCGGGGTGATCATGCGGCAGGAAGGCAATATTCAGGGGCTGAATACTGCTGCGACATTATGGTGTTCAGCTGCAATCGGTGCGGCGGCGGGGGCTGATCTGTTACTGGAGGCGGTTCTGGCAACGGTGTTTATCCTGGCAGCAAATACTTTATTACGCCCGATTGTACATGTGATTGAACGCAGACCACTGGATGACGAAGCCGAGCTGTTGAATGTGATTTATATTGTATGTGACCGACTGGAGAGTCAGCGGGTGATGGAGCAGCTGAATCAGGCACTGAGACAACATAATTATCCGCCCAAGGATATTGATGTCGAACCATTCGGTGAACAGGATGTACAAATTGAAGCGACGCTGATCGCAACGTCCATCGAAGCCCGGGTCATGAATCATATTATTGAACTATTGAACCACATTCCATCGGTCAGATATGCCTACTGGGATAAAAATACCATGAACTGATCTGGTCCCAAAAGCAGGACCAGGGAATTCAGGTCATCAATCCGGGTGCACTGCACTGGAAAGGACGCATCAGTCAGGGCTTTTGCTTTACCGGGATTTTTCAATCCCGGATAATGTCAGCCATCAGGCTGAAAATGATGTTTTTTGATATTGGACCTGATGACCTGGGATTGTTGATTTAATATAAGATAATGATGTTACCAAGGATATTAATTCATGTTTGTACGGTTGTTTTATACCCTGAGAAAATATGGCATACCCGTGACAACCCGTGAGTTAATCGATTTAAACCGGGCTGTCGCTGACGGCCTGGTATTTGCAGATCAGGATGAGTTCTATCAGCTTGTCAAAACCGTGATGGTCAAGGATGAAAGGTTCTTTGACAAATTTGACCGGGCCATGAAGGAATACTTTGACGGTATTCAGAGTTTTGATGTGGATGATCTGCTGAAACAGGTTCATCAGCTGCCAAAAGACTGGTTTGATCTGGAACTGCTTGAAAAGCACCTGACACCTGAGCAGCGGGCTGAATTATTAAAGGCGGGCTCCCTCGAGGAACTGATGAAAATGCTGGAAGAGCGCTTACGTGAGCAGCATAAAAAACATCAGGGCGGAAACCGTATGATCGGTACCGGTGGGACTTCTCCATTCGGTGCTTTTGGTGACCATCCCGAAGGTGTCCGGATTGGCGGGCCGGCTCGTAAGCGTTCTGCGGTAAAGGTCTGGGAACAACGCAAATATAAAAATCTGGATGACGAACAAATCCTGGGCACCCGTCAGATGCAGATGGCATTGCGGCGCTTGCGTAAATTTGCCCGTCAGGGTGCTGCTGAGGAACTGGATATTCATGGCACCATTCAGGAAACGGCCAGGCAGGGTATACTGGATGTACAGATGGTGCCTGAGCGGCGTAATCGTATTAAAGTACTGATGTTGTTTGATGTGGGTGGATCGATGGATGCACACATTGCCCAGTGTGAAAAATTATTCAGTGCAGCAAAAACCGAATTTAAAACCCTGGAATATTTTTATTTTCATAACTGTCTTTATGATTATGTGTGGAAGGATAATCATCGTCGTTCAACCAGCCGTATGGACACCTGGGATTTATTCAATACCTATGCCCGGGATTACCGGGTCATTGTGGTGGGGGATGCCAGTATGGCACCTTATGAATTGAAATCGGTTGCCGGTTCTGTGGAATATATGAATGATGAAGCCGGGGAAGTATGGCTGAAACGACTGCGTAATCATTTTGAAAAAACGGCATGGCTGAATCCTGAAGAGCAGGAGCATTGGCATTATATTCAGACCATTGCAGCGATTCAGCAACTATTTGAACAGCATATGTACCCGATGAGTCTGAAAGGAATTGAAGATATGACCCGATACCTGTCCCGCTAAGGCGGGACCGTATGCGTTGAGCTGATTGCTTTTATAAAGTGCGGTAGTGGTATGGAAACCTCGTGTCAGGAGGTTTTTTTGTGCAGTCTGGTTTAACCGGAAATATATTGCTGCAATTGTTCTATCAGTCTTTTTTGTTCTTCCATCGCTGCCTTGACCAGATCACCAATTGACACCAGGCCAATCAGACTGTCATCTTCCAGTACGGGTAAATGTCGTAAATGTCGGTCTGTCATTAGTTCCAGGCATTCATCCACAGTATGGTTGCGAGTGACGGAAATGACCCTGGAAGTCATGATCTCTGCCACAGTGGTATGGTCTGAGGTACGCTGCATCAGCGCAATTTTACGTGTGTAATCACGTTCAGAAAGAATGCCCGTGACCTGATTGCCTTCTGTGACAACAACAGCACCAATTCCTTTACTGGCCATGAGGGTAATGGCTTCAAGCACTGTTGCAGTGGGTGAAATGGTATAGATTTCCTGACCGGATTTATCCTGAATCACTTGTGCGACTGTGGTCATCGTTATTCTTCCTTCCTTACCTTAACTTTTGTCTGGGTGGGTAACTGCACAACTTTTAAATTAGCTATATTTTTAGAGAAAGCAAATACTTTTTAGTTACAAAGTGATTTATTGTTCACTTGAACAGTGTTTTAGCGCAGTAACATGACACTGATTTGAATCAGATGGCGGCAGCCTGTATCTGTGGCGGATTAAAAAAGAAATGACGCATCTGTGGGGTGGAAAGCCTGAACTTTCGGGTTGATGCATTATACAAAACCGGTGAGACGTTGAACCTGGTCAGAGTCGGTAACAGCGACTCTTCAAAATCGGCTGGAGTAATTTTTCGTGGCGTATAGTGTGGCCAGTGGAGTTGCGCGTATTGATAGGCCTGAACTGAATTAAACCAGAACGGAAAGATATGACCACTCTGGTCTGAAGTAATGGCCCATCCCTGATGATAAAGTCCCCACAGCACACCACAGTACATCATTGTTTTCAGAATCGAAATTTGCAGGATAAAATCCCTGGATACGGGCTGAAGACGGGTATAATTTTTCATGGCCGGTCACAAATACAATTTCATTAATCTCACGACTATCTTAGCGCTTTATTTTTAAAATACAGTTTCGGCTTGCGATGAAATCGTAAGAAATTATTTAAATGAAGGCAGGAACAGTAAACAGCGGATCTGACAATGTGATGTGTAAAAAGTCATGCCCATAAAAAACGCCACCTGAGTGACGTTTGCTTATGCTTGCATGGTGGCCATCTTTTGCCAGTACTGGGCTTTGAGTGAATCGCGTTCTACACGGAAACCCTGATAATACAGCTCAGCCAGAAACATTGCAGCTTTGCCATGGCCGGCACGGGCTGCTTCTTCAAGCTGTTTAACCGCTTCTGCGAAATTCATTTCAGATTGAATGGTATTCACAGCACTTGCATATACATGCTCTAAGTCATGATGAGAGAATTGCGTAATCATATAAAACTCCTTATTGTAATTATGATTGCTACATTGACATTATCGTCTGGCCAAAATCGACCTTTTAAACTAAACTAATGCAATAGTGTTTCACTAATATTACAAATCGTTCCACTTGTCAAGCTATATCTAAGGCGAATCATCAGTGTGCATGATTACATGATTAAACATTAAGCGGAAATTATTTTTATTAGAATCAATATAACAAATATTAAAAAAGGAAGATCAGGATGACAGACACAATAGATGGATTCAATTTTGACATCCCACCGGTGGAGGCCCAGATTATCACACTGGCGCAATATCACCGTAAACAACTGGACCAGGCCGTTTTTCATCAGGAAGTCCATTTGGGCGATTTCTGTCTGGCTCAGCGCAAGCGGGTTTTTGATTTTACCCGGACCTTGCCTTTGGAGCAAAAACAGGCATTTTACCGGATTTACGATGGTGAACTGAAACGCATTGCTGATGACGATGACCTGCATCCGATGCATGCTGAAAGCGGTGTCAGCATTTTTGCAGTATTTCTGTCGCTGATGATCATTGCCGCAATTCTGTATTTTGCCGTGATCCGCGCTATTGTCAGTTAAGCTACTCTGCACGGATGAATTGATTTGAGCAGGTCAATTCATTTAAGTCAATTGATTCAGGCTGGCGCAGTGGCTTGAAGCATCCCCTGTTCTGAGCACAGTCTGAAATACAGTCCGCCGTGAACCGATGGACTGTATTATCGAAACTGTTTTATCAGGACGGATGATCAGAACCAGATGATCAGGGCTGTATTTTTGTGTACAGCGATATTACACTACCGTTATTCGAGGTAGTCATGCTCATTTCAAGAGATATATTTTTAAAATCAAAGCTGTTTCACATTGAATTCATGCTTTCCATGTTTGTCTGGATTATTGTGCTGACGGTATTGGTGACCGGCAGTGCTGCCTTGTTCCGACCGGTTAAGTCAGGGCAGTATCAGAATGTGGTTCTGCTCTCCGGCCAGGCAACGTATCCTGCGACCCAGCACATGGCGAAGCAGCTGCTGAATCGGCAGCGTATCCACAGGGCTGAATATTTTAAACTGATGCAGGCGTATCAGGCTGAGTCGTCTCGGGTAAGACAGTATCCTGCGATGGCAAAGGAGGATCAGTAGGCCTGGATTGTGGTGCGGGAGGGTGGTCCGGCACTGCTTGTTGCGGATGGCTGAAAGGGTTCAGGTCTTCCTGCAGCAGCTCCTGCAGAGCGGCCTGATCCAGTGTGTCCGCAACAATGACCAGGGTCAGGCGGTCAGCACGCAGGTGTTTTTGAATGGCGTTCTGAAGCTGCATGGGTGTCAGGCTGCTGAGTTGTTGCTGGTACTGGGTCAGATAGTCCGCAGCCAGACCGTAAAATCCGATGGCTGCAATCTGGGCGTTAATGCCGGCATTGCTGCTGAAGGTCATGGGAAAGGCCCTGAGCATTCCTTCACGGGTTTCCTCCAGTTGTTTCCTGTCAATGGGCTGACTGACAAAATCAATCAATGCCTGATGTGCCACCCGGATGCTGTCCATCAGCTGGTCCTGCTGGGTGGAGTAGCTGAAACTGAATAATCCACGGGATTGTGTGCTGGTCAGTGTGCTATAGGCACCGTAGGTATAGCCGCGTTTCACACGCAGCTCTTTCATCAGCACGGAATTGAAGCCGCTGCCGCCAAACATCTGATTGGCAACTTCAAGGGCAATACGGTCCGGATCTGTCCGGGCAATGCCGATCTGTCCAATCATGACGTGTGCCTGGCTGGAATTGAATGGAATGACCTGAATTTTAAAGTCGTTCTGATCGACCGCTTCGGGCAGTGGGGCTACGGGTGTTCCCTGAGGCAGCGAGGTACTGATTTTTGCAGCAAGCGCAGTTGCCTGTTCTGAGGTCAGATTCCCGGTCATGGCAATATTCATATTTTTTGCCACCAGCAATTTACTCCTGAACTGAATCAGCAATTCCGGGGTGATTTTCCGGATACCGGCCTGAGTTCCTGTACTGGGTTCTGCATAGGGATGTTCGCCATAAATTGCCCTGTAAAAATCGATATTCATGAGTCTGGCCGGGTTTTCCTGAATCTGTTTTTGCCCGACCCGGCTGTTATTCAATGCAAGATTCAGCCCGGAGTGATTAAAGGTGGCGTGGTTGAGCAGATCCATCATGAGATCAATGGCAGGCTCAAGTTTTGCAGGATCAGACAGCACCCTTAAACGGACTACAAACATATCCCGATAGGCATTGACACTGAATTGTGCGCCCAGGCCATCAAAAGTACGGGCAATCTGTTGTGCCGAATATTGTTCCGTGCCCTCAGTCATGAGTCGGGCTGCCATGCTGGATAAGCCATACAGTCCCTTGCCGATGCTTTCATCCCGTGCTGATCCGGCATTGAAGGTCAGCTGAATGTCTACAATGGGCAGGGCCTGGTTGCTGACAAAAAGCGTTCTGACCCGACTGGCATTATGCAGTTCCTGAACAAAAGGCGCCTGGTTTTCTTTCTGTCTGGGCAGGTTTTTCAGACTCTGCAACACGGCAATTGATTTCAGGGGGGTGTCTGTAGTTGTAAGCTCTGTGTGCTGATCATTAATTTCAAATTCAGCAAATGCAGGTATGCTGCAGCCCAGAGTCAGACAGAATAAGGCGAATAATGCATGGACTGGCATGGTTTTTCCTGAATGATTCATTGTTCCGCCTGCGGTGTCAGATACAGGGTACTGAGATTTTCCCTGACAAAAAACATGTTGGCTATGCGCTGTAAATCCTGGGGAGTGACTTTGTCATAATGTTTGGGCAACTCATCAATCAGCCGATAGCTTAAGCCATTGACTTCCAGCTGACCGATCATTTTTGCCTGTCCGGCAATATCGTCCTGGCTGTAGATCAGACTGGATACAAAACTGGATTTAACGCGTTCGAGTTCTTCAGGATTTACCGGTTCAGTCTTGAACAGATTCATTTCCTGCTCAATGGCCTCCTGAGCCTGACTGAAGCTGACGCCGTCCGCCGGCAGTGCTGAGATCATAAACAGGCTGTCTCCCCGGTTATAGGGATTGTAACTGACACTGATGGCAGTCAGAATTTTTTTGTCACGAACCAGTCGATCCTGTAACCTGGATGAAATGCCGCCATCCAGCAGGGACTGGATGATGGTCAGTGCATAGGCGTCCTGCGGGTTTTTTGATGTCGCAATGGAGCGCACATTCCAGGCCATATACAGACTGGGAACCTGTACAGGCAATGAAAATTCCATATGACGGTAACCGATGCGGTCAAACTCGAGAACATCATTACGGTCAGGGGTGGCCCGTCTGGGCAGCGCGGAAAAATATTTCTGCACCTGTTGCAGGGCCTGTTCTGCATTGACATCCCCGACAATAACCAGCGTGGCATTATTGGGGGTATACCAGTCTTGATACCATTTTTTGACATCGCTCAACTGAATATTATTGAGGTTCTTCATAAAACCAATGACGGGCTGCCGGTAATGACTGGTGGGATAGGCAATCCACTTAAAGCGTTCATAGGCCAGATTACGGGGGTTATCATCCGTGCGCTGCCGGCGTTCCTCCATCACCACTTTCATTTCAGGTTCAAAATCCTGCTGACGCAACACCAGGTTGTTCATGCGATCTGCTTCCAGCTCCAGCGCCAGTGGAAAATATTTGCTGGGATATAACTGATAATAACTGGTGTAGTTGGTAAAGGTTGAGGCATTAACACTGCCGCCATAGATCCGGCTCAGCCGGGTGAACTCATTGTCCGGGACTTTTTTTGTGCCCTTAAACATCATATGTTCCAGTGCGTGTGAAATCCCCAGAATATTTCCGGATTCATCACTGCTGCCCACCGCATACCAGATCTGGGTCATGACCACAGGTGAGCGATGATCTTCCCGGATGATGACTTTCAGACCGTTGCTCAGTGTGGTTTCAAAGGTGGAACGGGACAGCTGACTTCTAGTGTCTGCATGGCTGAAAACAGAGCTGAGGCTGAGCAGGATCAGGCTGAGGGGGCGCAAATATTGCTGAAGTCGAACAGGTAAGTAACCATTGAATCTTAAATATTCGGAGCTGATCACACATCATCCTGGTCTAATTAAAGTGATTTATTCTATTCTTAAAAAAATAGGGAATGAACGCAATGTGTTTTAAATCATGATCCTGTTGCATTTTGGTTTGCAGGTCCAGATCTCGCTGCAGGCATGAAAAAGCGGTAATTTATGCTAAACTCCTGCTTTTAACGCTATGCTTTTCAAGGAATCGGCATGCAACAACAGCAGCAAAATAAATTTATGATTGACGCTGATATCGGGGATGACGATGTCACTTTACCTGGTTTACCTGCCGTTGATGTGCCCATTATTGAAAATAAATCCGTTGAACAGGCTGCAGCACAGACCGGTGATGTGACTGCAACAGCAGCTGAAACACAGGTGAAGGGCGGTTTTTTCAGCCGGATGAAGGAAGGCCTGACTAAAACCCGTAAGAGCCTGGCCGATGGCATGGTCAATATCCTGATTGGCGGTAAGGAAATTGATGATGAGTTGCTGGAAGAGGTTGAAGAGCAGTTGCTGGTGGCTGATATTGGTGTGGATGCCACCAGAACCATCATTACAAATCTGACAGAGCGTACCGCCCGTGGTGATTTGATCTATTCACATTCATTGTATAAGGCCCTGCAGGAAGAACTGGTGAATCTGCTGGCTCCCCGGGTCAGACCCATGCAGATTGATCCGAATAAAAATCCCTATGTCATTCTGGTGGTGGGCGTGAACGGGGTGGGTAAAACCACTACGATTGGTAAACTGGCGAAGCGATTACAGGGCGAAGGTAAAAAGGTCATGCTGGCCGCTGGAGATACCTTTCGTGCTGCAGCGACGGAACAATTGCAAATCTGGGGAGAACGCAATCAGATTGCCGTGGTTGCTCAGGGGCATGGTGCCGACAGTGCTTCAGTTATTTTTGATGCCTTTGAAAGTGCCCGTGCCAAAGGCGTGGATGTCTTAATTGCAGACACAGCCGGGCGTTTGCACAATAAAAGCAATCTGATGGAAGAGCTGAAAAAAGTAAAACGGGTCATGCAGAAAATTGATGCCACAGCACCGCATGAAATTATGCTGGTGGTGGATGCCGGTACGGGGCAGAATGCCATTAATCAGGTGGAAATGTTTGATGAAGCGGTTGGCCTGACTGGTCTGACCATCACCAAACTGGATGGAACGGCAAAGGGTGGTGTGTTATTTAACATTGCAAGTCGTAGCCATGTGCCCATTCGTTTTATTGGGGTGGGTGAAAAAATTGATGACTTGCGTCCATTCTCTGCAAAATCCTTTGTGGCAGCGTTGTTTGAAACCGAAAAATAACCGGGATAAGTGTTTCCACAGCAGTGACAGAGTAAAAAAATCGGCATGGTCCGATTTTTTTTATCTGTTTTGTTTGATTTGAATTGTCATTTAATTTTTTGACCCTGAAGATGCGATAAATCTGCGAATATTTATATTTGAATAACGGATGTTTAACGATCACCAATTACAGATGCTGTTCTAAAAATGCAACACATTGTTATTTTAATAAGGCTGACAGTCTGGAACGCAATTCATAAACTGAGATCATCTTAAATACAAGACCTGATCGGTCGCAGAAGGATTGAACGCCATGTCATTTTTAACTCAAATCAAAGAACGTCGCACAATTTATGCCATTGGCAGAAATGTCAGCCTGGATAAAACAAAAATTGAAGAAACCATCAAAGAGGCGGTGAAGCTAAGCCCTTCTGCATTTAACTCACAGTCTTCCCGCGCAGTGATTTTATTCGGTGACTCACATGTAAAATTCTGGACTATTGTACTGGAAGCTTTACGTAAAATGGTTCCTGCCGAAGCATTTGACGATACAAATGCAAAAATCAACAGTTTCATTGCAGGTTATGGCACCGTATTGTTTTATGAAGATCAGAATGTTGTGAAGGAATTACAGGAACAATTTGCGCTGTATGCAGATAACTTCCCGGTATGGTCTGAGCATTCAACTGGCATTGCACAGTTTGCTACCTGGACAGCGCTGGCTGAAGAAGGTCTGGGTGCATCGTTGCAACACTATAACCCGATTGTTGACGCTGAAGTAGCTGAAACATTCTATGTTCCTGAAGGCTGGAAACTGCGTGCTCAGCTGGTCTTCGGTTCAGTGGAAGCACCTGCCGGTGAAAAAACATTTATTGACAATGCTGCCCGTTTTAAAACGTTTAATTAAGGTTTTAAACAGAAGAAAGAACGCAGTGATGCGTTCTTTTTTTGCCTATAAAAAATAATTGATTTATGCGCAATATGATTGTCATAAAACTGTCATCATGGCGCTGCATAGTGCAGTAAATTTTACAGTTTTTTGACAGAAGAGTAGTAAATATGACATTCAAGCTTAGTATGGTCACATTGGGTTTACTGATGAGCAGCTCCGTTTTTGCAGCGGTAACCATTACAGTGCCGGAAGAAATTGTGATGCTTGCCGTGAATGATCAGGAAGTGAATGCAGGGCTGTTCCGCACTAAAAAAAATGATTATAAGGTGGATGCCGGAAATGTTGCCCTGAGTGTACGTTACCAGCAATATTTTGAACATATGAGTGGCGAACATGACATTCTGAAATCCGGGGTGGTTACCATTCAGGCACCTGCATTGCAGGATGGACAGAAATATACACTTGCCCTGGTCAATGCACCATCAGACTTTGATACCGCAAAAAAATATGCAGAACAACCAACCATTGCACTGTATGACAAAAATAATCAATTGGTGGTACAGCAGACCGGCGCAAATAATGAACCGAAACCGTGGTTAACCGGCGGTTTGTTTGGTCGGGTTTTTGATCTGACCAGTGACAAAAAAACACCGGCGAATCAGCCGGCACCGGTTTATGTCAAAGGGGCCGCTGCACAAAGTACAAGCACTGTTGCGGCAGCGCCTGCAGTGACAACAGCGACCGTACCGGTTGCAGTGGATGGCAATGCTGCGGACCAGCAATTGATTCAGATCTGGAAGAAAGCCTCTAAAGCAGAGCGTCAGCGATTCATGAGCTGGCTGGCAGAGCAGTAAGCAGATTTGACTCTTTGCCTGTTGCTGCCCCAGCGTCCGCAATAGGCTTAAGCTGTGACGGACTGCCGATAATTGTTTATCTTATTTTTAGCTGTTACAGCTACTTCAGATTAAACAGGTGGTTGGATCTGGAAATCTTTTTGGCAATATAGTGGGATTTATGGAACCGGATTAAAATAATTTGAGACTGAAATTCCAGTTCACCGAATTCAGGTTCAACCTGGACATAATGCAACTGACCAAATTCGTCGCGGACCTGGGCCTGTGCTGAGAAACCCGGGCGCGCATTGCCACTGGAAATGGTGGCGAGTCGTCCCAGCAGATTGACATATGTCACTGTATGCTGCGGCTTAATGACCTGATCCAGGCAATGGATCATGAACACAGTAAAAAAAATGGCAATAATGAATGCCGGTAAAATCACATAATACCAGGCGAGAAAATCCTGTTGACTGGCATAGACCACAAGCTGCAGGAAGTAGCCGGCAAAACTGAAATTGATCAACAGGAAAACAAAAATCAGTACCCTGGCAAATTTTACCTGAATTAAAGGGGAGTTGGTGAGCCAGGCAGGTGAGATGTGCATAAAAAAGGTGCTGGGTCTGGCACCGATATAATAGCCGATGGTTTCAGCCGTACTGAGTAGAATCAGTGCCAATACGCTTAAATGAAAGGGAATCAGATTCTGTTCCTGTAAAAAAAGCAGCATGACAGCCTCCTGTGACATGGGTCAGTCTTCCAGGTAGATCCCACCGTCCGAGTGGACTCTGATATTTACTTTTTCAAGCTTATCTCCCAGGCAGGGGCCTGAAATGCATTCGCCGGTTTCCACTTCAAATAATGCCCCGTGAGTCGAACACTGAATATATTCCTGATCCTGGTCCAGAAACTGGTTTTCCAGAAACTCGAGTTCAGTTTGTAAGTGCGGGCATAGATTCTGATAGGCGTAAAATGCTCCATCGCGCTGGGTAATGAAAATGATATCGCCATTTTCAGTATCATATGAACGCGCTTCCCGTTCTGGAATATCTTCCGTCATTGCGATTTTCACCATTTATGCACACTCTTGCTGGAAGTTCTGTAAAAGTCTGGCATAGTGGCTGATCTCCAGTCGTGGGCCATACTGGGACACCACTTCACTGGACACCAGGATGGCAAGCGCTGCAGCAGACTGTAAATGATGATCTGCATTTAAGGCATAGAGAAATGCCCCTGCAAATGCATCACCGGCACCCAATGCATCTACAGCGGTGACTTTGCGTCCCGCCACATGAAAGTGTTGCTGTGGGTCTGCAACTACTGCGCCTTTTTCACTCAGTGTAATGACAACTTCATTGCTCAGTAATCTCAATTTGGCCAGGGCATCATCAACAGATGTGGTTTCTGTATACATCATGGCTTCCTGTTGATTACAGAAAATCAGGTCTACGCCATCGGCAATCAGTTCATTCAATCCGGCGCGGGCATATTGCACCATGGCAGGATCCGACAGGCTCAGGGCAATTTTAACATTATTTTCCCGGGCAATCCGGCGCGCCTGACCAACCGCTTTACGGGCGGTTTCACTGGTGGACAGGTAGCCTTCGATATAAAGCCATCTGGCTGTTTTCAGGGGTTCAAAGTCAATCTGTGCTGTCGACAGTTCTGCCGTGGTGCCCAGGTACGTGTGCATGGTCCGTTCAGCATCATCACTGATCAGCACAATACAGGTGCCTGTCACGCCTTCACTGATGGATTTGCCGGTGGTCTGAATCTCAGCTTCGTTTAAACCCTGCAGATAAATGGTGCCCAATGCATCGTTACCGACCCGGCAGGCATAAAATGCAGAACCGCCAAGTGCACTGAACGCAACAGTGGTATTGGCTGCAGAGCCGCCGGAGGCCTGTCCTTTATACATTTGACTGCTTTGCAGCTGTTGAAAAAGCTGTGTCTGGGTTTCAGCATCTGTCAGTTGCATGGTGCCTTTTTGCAGATTCTGCTGGACCAGGAAGTCATCTGAAATTTTAAATTCCTGATCAATCAGTGCATTGCCAATTGAAAAAAGGTCAATCGTTGCCATCTTCCCAGCCACATTTATGAAAAACCCAAGTTTACACCAATGCCCGGTTTTACTGTAGATGGATGCGTAAAATTCATGACCATAAATCATGGACACTATTGTTGCCGGGCTGACTGAAACCTGCCTGAGCAAAATTCAGGCAGATTTAAAAAACTGGCTGGCTACAGTAAGATAAAATTGTCGCCACACTGTATTGTAAGTGATAAATTGATTTTAACTGATTGTATAATGCCGAATAATGATCAAGATTAAATGTGAGGAAGCCGCATGACCGTAGATGTCACTGAAACCTTAACCCAGACAGTCCATCCTGCGTTTCAGCTGGTACGTCAGCATCATGTGGAAGCCCTGGATATTCAGGTGTCTGAATATCGGCATAAAGCCACAGGTGCCATGCATTATCATCTGGCAGCTGATCATGACGAGAATGTCTTTCTTGTTGCATTTCGTACCCAACCGATGGATTCCCGGGGAGAGGCGCATATCCTTGAACATACGGCACTCTGTGGTTCTAAAAAGTTTCCGGTCCGGGATCCATTCTTTTTAATGACCCGGCGTTCGCTGAACACGTTCATGAATGCCTTTACCTCAGCTGACTGGACGGCTTATCCGTTTGCCACACAGAATAAAAAAGATTTTCAGAATTTACTTGAAGTGTATATGGATGCGGCATTTGCGGCAAATCTGAATCCGCTCGATTTTGCCCAGGAAGGGATCCGTATTGAATTTGAGGACAATCAGCCGGTTTATAAAGGGGTGGTGTTCAATGAAATGAAAGGTGCCATGAGTTCCCCCTCAGATCAGTTGTATCATCAATTGGCCCATCATTTATTTCCAGCCACCACCTATCATTATAATTCCGGTGGTGATCCAAAGGATATTCCCGATCTGACTTACCAGGAGTTAGTCAATTTCTATCAGTCACATTACCATCCGAGTAATGCGGTGTTTATGACGTTTGGCAATGAGTCTGCCGGGCACCTTCAGGAGCAGTTTGAAAAATTGGCCCTGTCAAAATTCAGTCAGGGAACCACACTCTATTCTCAGCCTGAACAGCGTTTAAAGGCGCCGCTGGAAGTGACTGAACGTTATGCAGTGGATGCAGAAGATTTAAGCAATAAAACCTATCATGTTATTGCCTGGTTATTGCCTGAGTCGAGTGATACCACGCTGCGGTTGGGCCTGCGTCTGCTGGAAGGCATTCTGCTTGAAAACTCAGCGTCACCGCTTCGTCATTATCTTGAAACATGTGGATATGCACAATCAACAGGTCCAATGATGGGTGTTGATGACTCTAATTTCGAAATGACCTTTTATTGTGGTGTGCAGGGTTCCAACCCGGAGCATGCAGAAGAATTTAAAAATGGCGTGCTGAATATCCTGAGAGAGGTGGCTTCCCGTCCGGTGGATGCTGAAATTGTGGATGCCATTCTGCATCAGATTGAGCTGCATCAGCGTGAAATCAGTGGGGATGGGATGCCTTATGGTTTGACCCTGATTCTGAATGGTCTGAGCAGTGCAATTCATCATCATGATCCGATTCATGTGTGGGATGTCGATAGCGCCATGAGTCAGGTCAGGGAAGAGCTGAAGGATCCAATGTGGTTGTCCGGTCTGATTCAGACTCATTTACTGGATAACCCGCACCGTGTACAGATGACATTGATCCCGGATGCGACAAAGTCTGAAAGGGAAGCTGAAGCAGAACAGGCGCGACTTGAAAAAATTGCTGAAACTTTAACAGCGGCCCAGAAAGCGGAAATTCTCCAGCAGACTGAAGACCTGAAGCTGCGCCAGCAAACACCGGATGATCTGAATTTATTGCCGAAAGTGGGACTGGAAGATATTTCGGCGGAGTTGAAGATTGTGCAGGGCCAGTTGCGTGAAATTATCTGCAATGGTGTGGATGTTCCATTGAATCTATATCAGGCAGGAACCAATGGAATTTACTATCAGCAGGTGCTGATCCGGTTGTCGGATGAGATTGTTAAATCGCCGTATTTCAGCTTGCTTACAATTTTAATGGGTGAAGTGGGTGCAGGTGAACATGATTATCTGCAGTTTCAGCAGCTGCAGACTGCTGTGAGTGGTGGATTGGGAATGGGTGTCTCACTGCGCGGACCTGTGGATGACCGGAATGGTATCAGTGCATGGGTGACGCTGACCACTAAATCACTGGTAGGTAAACTGGATGCAATTCAACTGTTGAAAGTGGCCTTTGAACGTTTACGTTTCGATGAAAAGGACCGGATTATTGAGCTGTTGCAACAACGTAAGGCACGATGGTCTGCCCGTATTTCAGATTCCGGACACAGTTATGCCATGCAGATTGCATCGCGGAATATGAGTGCACTGGCACAGCGGAATTATGCGAACACTGGCCTGGGCGCGATTAACTGGCTAGGAGAGCTGACTGAGAAAATTGAACAGGATGAAGCGGCATATGCAGAATTGATTGCCGAACTGAAGTCTATCCATCATGCTTTGTTGCAGGCACCAAAACAGTTCCTGCTGGTGTGTGAGGAGCAGCAGACGGAACGTCTGCTTGAGGAAGTTCAGCGTGTCTGGCATCAGCTGGATGTTGATTCGTCACCTGTGCAGCTGGCAAAGGTGTCAGGGGAAAACAGTCAGGCAGATCAGGCCTGGCTGATTCAGGCCAATGTGCAGTTCTGTGCAGCTGCGTATTCTGCGGTTGATATTTCGCATCCGGATGCCGCACCGCTCATGGTGCTGGCAAGTTATCTGCGTAATGGGTTCCTGCATGGCGCCATTCGTGAAAAAGGCGGGGCTTATGGTGGGGGGGCTAACTATGACAGCAATGCCTGTGCATTCCTGTTCTATAGTTACCGTGATCCGCGTTTAATGGAAACATTCCTGGATTTTGAAGCAAGTCTTCAATGGCTGCAACAGGCTGAACATCAGCCGTATCAGCTGGAAGAGGCGATATTGGGCCTGGTGTCCGGTATGGATAAACCGGGTTCACCGGCGGGTGAGGCGATCACCACCTGTTATGCATTATTGCATGGCCGTACGCCGGCGTTTAGAAAAATGTTACGTTCACAGTTGCTGGCAGTCACGCTGGCAGATCTGAAACGTGTAGCTGAAACCTATCTGACCGGACAAAAACCGGTGAAGGCCGTGGTTGCACCGGTTGCCAGGAAAGCAGTGCTGGAACAGGCAGGGTTTGAAATTAAACAATTATATTAAAACTGAATATTGGGGAGAAAAATATGCCGTTCAATTCTCTTGAACGCATGCCGGTAAAACTGAGTATTCCAATTGTACTCAGCTGGGGGCTGATGCCGCTGGCCTATGCTGATGATACACCAGCCCTTCATCCGGTCAGTGCCCAGGCCTGTACCGGTCTGGAGTCAAATGCAGACCGGCTGGCGTGTTATGACGGGCTGTTCAGAACAGCTGCGACTCCAGGCACAGTGGAGGTTCCGGCACAGGCCATGCCTGAGTCGGCTACTGAACCTGAAACACTTAAGGCAAAAATCAGTCAGAAAGTGGAAAACTTATTTTCATCGGAAAGTTCTAAAATTGATCCGAACACTTCCTTGTTGGACAGGCGCTGGGAATTGTCTGCAGACAGTAAACTGGGCACATGGAATGTCCGTGCTCATCAGCCGGTGTATTTTATGCCTGTTTTCTGGACCAACAGTAAAAACGAGCTACCTCATAGCCCGAATCCTGTAAATACCGTCCCCGAGGACGAAAAACAGAACCTGAAATCGACCGAGGCCAAGTTTCAGATTTCCCTGAAAGCCAAGGCACTGGAAAATCTGTTTGGTGATAATGGTGATCTGTGGGTGGGCTATACGCAGTCTTCACGCTGGCAGGTATATAACGAAGATGAGTCACGGCCGTTCCGGGAAACCAATTATGAGCCTGAAGCGAGTCTGATGTTCAGGACCAATTATCGATTGCTGGGACTGGATGGGCATTTACTGGGGCTGACGCTGAATCATCAGTCCAATGGCCGTTCAGATCCATTATCACGCAGCTGGAATCGGGTCATGCTGAACCTGGGGTTCGAGCGCGGTAATTTTGCCCTGATGCTGCGTCCGTGGTATCGATTGGATGAAGATGAGAAGGACAATAATCCGGACATTACAAACTATATTGGACGTGGTGATCTGACGGCATTTTATCGCTGGAAGCAACATGATTTCAGTTTAATGTTGCGTCATTCCCTGAAAGGTGGGGATGATTCACATGGTGCAGCCCAGTTTGACTGGACCTTTCCGATTCATGGTAAATTACGCGGTCATTTCCAGTTGTTTGACGGTTATGGCGAAAGTCTGATTGATTATAACCATCGTGCCACTTATGTCGGTCTGGGTATTTCCCTGATGAACTGGTACTGACAGCGCGTACATTTTTTATGTGGCCGGATGGTCTGAATCATCCATCCGGCCATAGCAAATATAGCGTGTTGTATGAAAGTGCTGAGATCAGCCAATCTGTATTTCAGCCGCCGGATGCTTGACCCGGCTTTTTTTAGGGGTGGCAATCAGATAGGCTAGTGTCAGTGGACCAAGACGCCCTGCAAACATCAGTAAAATGAGTACAAACAGGCTTGCCGGATGCAAATTTTCGGTAATGCCCCTGGACAGACCGACGGTACAGGCTGCGGAAATGGTCTCAAATAATAAGTCAATAAAGTGTTTATCCGGTTCCAGGATCAGCAGCGCAAAGAATCCCAGTAAAATCAGCATAAACGTAATGGAAATAACCGCCAGTGCTTTAATGGTAATATGGTGTGGTACCGCATGTCTGAAAATGGTGAGTTCGTCCGAACGCCTGAGAAAGGTAATGACACTGAGTACCATGATAATAAAGGTACCGACCTTGATTCCACCGGCGGTACTCAATGAACCGCCACCAATGAACATCAGTACCATGGTGAGTAGCGTTGAGGCATTGCTCATGTCGCCGACCTCAACACTGTTAAAACCGGAAGAGCGGGGAACCGTGGCATGGAACCAGGCATTCAGAGCCTGATCTCCAAAGGACATGGGGGCAAGGGTCAGGGGATTGCTGGCTTCCAGTATCCAGATCACAATAAATGCAAACAGATTCAGACCGGCAATGGTGGATAAAATCAGCTTGCTGTTGGGTGTCAGTTTTCCCCAGCGTCTGGAGCGCTTGATATCCATAAGCACCACAAAACCGATTCCGCCGATAATGTACAGTATACTGATGGTAAAGGTCACCATATATTGATCTGAAAAGCTCATTAAGCTATTGGGAAATAAGGAAAACCCACCATTATTGAATGCAGAGACACTGTAAAATACTGCATAGAAAAAAGCATGACTGAAGTCATAGTGCTGCATCCAGGCAATGGTGAGAATGATGGTCCCGATACTCTCAAAAAACAGTGAATACAGGAAGACCCCCTTGACGGTAAAACTGGCCCTGGACAGACTGGTCTGGCCAATGGTTTCCTGTGCCATGATCTGCTGTTTTAAACCCAGTCTGGGGGAAAGGCTGAGCGCTGCAAGAATGGCAAAGGTCATAAAGCCCAGTCCACCACACTGGATCAGCACCATAATGACGATTTTGCCGAACAGGGTAAACGAGTCTCCGACATTGACCGTGGATAGCCCGGTAATGGTCACAGCAGAGGTTGCGGTAAACATGGCCTTGATCCAGGGCAGCTCCCCATGATGTGCAAAAGGCAGTTTGAGTAACAATGTTCCAATGATAATAAAGCTTAAAAAACCTAAGGCCAGCAGGCTTGGCGGGCTCAGATTGATACTGTTCTGCTTTTTGTTGATCAGCCCGGTGGTATGGATTTTCATATCTGCCCTGGCTTTATGAGAAGCGCATGGAAAGCTGTCTTAACACATCCACAGGCCCTTCGATAATTAAGATATCTTTTTCCTGCAAAATGGTGCCTGGTGCTATTTCATAGAGGACATGCGAACCACGCTGTAATAGCAGGGTTTTAATATCGTGGGTTTCTTCCATTATGGTCTGGTACTGGGCGCCCTGCAAACCGGAACTGATTTCCACTTTGACAATATAGCGCTCATTGTTCAGTGCCATATAGCGCCGGACCATCGGATAACTCAAAGACTGCGCAACCCGAATGCCCATGTCTTCTTCGGGATGAATGATTTTGCTGATGCCCAGGTGTGACAGAATCATATGATGTGCTCGGGATTTGGCTTTGGCCATGATTTTTTCCATGCCCAGGTTTTTTAAATGCAACACGCAGAGGATACTGGCTTCAATATCTTCACCGATGGCCACGACCGCAGCATCACAATTTTTAATATTCAGTTCATCCAGCACATGCTCATCGGTTGCATCGGCAATGACGGCATGACTGATCTGGTCAGCAAGATTTTCGACATTTCTTTTCACAGAGTCGATGCCAATCACATCATGATTCAGGTTGGTCAGCTCAAGCGCAACAGTTCCACCGAAACTGCCCAGTCCAATGACAGCAAAAAGTGCCATAATTTAAAAAATCCTTAAATGTTGATGTGGGTTTATTTTATAATCAAATAGGTGCAATAATTATGCAGCAAGAATCCGATATGGATTGATCCATTGATGTATTTTATATTTAAAGATAAATGCCGCCAATGTGTAAAGACATTTAAACTGTAAATAGCGGACTCAAACTGTAAAGAGACTTAAAAGCGCGATCCATTTGCAGCAACTGAACATGATCATACGCGGAAAACCTGCAATCGACCATGCAATGCAAAGCGCTTATACAATGAATGTCTGATTGTTGTGCAGATAGTATGTGCCGGGCGATTCTGCACGGATGAAGTCATAAATAATTCATGATTGATCTGAATAATAAAACAGTATCCGCAGCATAAAAACAGGTTGTTTCTGAATACATGACATGGAAGAAATGACATGGATGACAAGAAAATCTATCAGCTTTTGCAGCACTGGTTTCCGGCCTTAAAAGCACGGAAAATCCCCAAAAAGAAACATCGTCGGGATTATGAGATGTTTCTGGAGTGGCTGTACAATGAAAAAATGGATGATCCGCACAGTGGTTATCTGATGCATATCGACCAGCAGCAATATGTGGCAAATGGCCTGAGAAGTTGCGCTGTCTTACAGCAGCATGCGGTCAATATCGAAAAAATCCAGCAGCACGTGGAGCAGAGGGTTACACCATTATTTTCACATTATGAAAAATATCAGCAGGTTATTGGAAAGTATTACAGTTTACAGTGTCAGGTTTATGATATTGTCATGGAAGAAATTTTCAATGCTGTCAAATCGGTGGGACATGAAATGTTGTTGATTCATGCCGCAGAGTATTACTGGATGGCGATTCCTGAGGATGATGTAAAAATAGAGAAATTCTGTCGCTTATTTGAAAAACAATTTAAGGACTATGGAATCCGGATTGAACACTATCAGCTGTATGAGTGTTCAAGATCGACCTGATTGATAAGTCGATGTCCACCCGGATTTAAAACGCTCAGACATTATATGGCAAGTATTACCGTTATTTCTGCCAGGGTAAAAGCACAGTGAAAATCAGCTGGATGCGGGCAACAGGATTTTAAAAACCAGACTGGCAGTTTTTAAAAATCAGTAACTTTCCATGAGTAGGCTTATTACTTCAGAAAACGCCTGTAGCCGACATTATCTGAAATTTCGACATAGGGATAACTGATGGCTTCCAGGGTTTTGATCAGGCTGTCCGGATCCTGTCTGACATCTGTTGTTTCCAGGCCGACCAGTACACGACCTTCTGCCGCACCGTGGTTCCGGTAGTGAAACAGGGTAATGTTGTGAGCAGGCCCCAATCGTTCCAGGAAGGTCAGTAAGGCACCGGGGCGTTCGGGGAATTCCACCCGGAACAAACGTTCATTTTCAATATGTGCATGTCCGCCAATCAGGTAACGGATGTGTAATTTGGCGACTTCATCATCTGATAAATCATCCACGTCAAATTCAGGTTTCAGCAAATCATAAATTTCGTGACGTTCTTTTTCACCGTCTTTCAGGCTGATGCCGACAAAGACCTGTGCAGAATGATCACCGCTGGCCCGATAGTTGAATTCGGTGATGTTGCGGCCCTGTAAACTGCGGCAGAAATTCAGGAAGGAACCTTTGACCTCGGGAATGGTTACAGCAAAAATGGCTTCCCGCTGCTCGCCCAGTTCGGTGCGTTCGGCAATATAACGCAGACGGTCAAAGTTCATATTGGCACCACAGACGATGGACACGATATTTTTATCCGTCAGTTGATGTTCTTCCACATATTTTTTAATTCCGGCCAGTGCCAGCGCACCGGAAGGTTCAACAATGCTGCGGCATTCGTCGTAGGTATCCTTAATGGCTGCACAGATTTCGTCGGTATTGACCAGTACAACATCCGGTTCAACAATGGGACCGGACTGATCAGATTTTTGTAACTGGATCACTTCAAAGGGTTTTTCACCAATCTGTGCAACGGCAGTTCCATCGGCAAATAAACCGACATGTGGCAGTACAACCCGCTCATGATGTTCAAAAGCAGCTTTTAAACAGGCAGATTCATCATATTCAACCGGAATGACTCTGACATGGGGCGCCACTTCACCCAGGTAGGCTGCAACGCCGGCAATCAGGCCACCGCCGCCCACGGCTACAAAAACATATTCGATATCACGCCATTGCCGTAAAATTTCGTTGGCAATGGTGCCCTGGCCGGCAATGACCAGCTCATCGTCATAAGGTGGAATAAAAGTCAGCCCTTCATCTGCGGCCCGCTGGATGGCATATTTGTTGGCAATATCAAAGGAATCACCATGCAGGACCACTTCGCCGCCCAGACGTCTGACTGCCTGAATTTTAATATCCGGCGTGGTTTCAGGCATGACAATAATCGCCCGGATGCCCAGCTTCTGACCAGAAAGTGCCACGCCCTGAGCATGGTTGCCGGCTGAGGCGGTAATTACGCCACGCTGTAACTGAGATGCAGGTAACTGGCTGATGCGGTTATAGGCACCCCGGAGTTTAAAGGAAAAAACCGGCTGTAAGTCTTCACGTTTAAAGCGAATGTTATTATTTAATTTTTCACTGATTCGTGGTGCTGCTTCGAGTGGCGTTTCAATTGCAACGTCATAGACCGTTGCCTGTAATATTTGTCGAACCAGACGGGACAGCATGTTAATTTTCCATTCAACAGTTTAAAATAAGCGCTCATTGTAACAAACCCCCGCACATTTGCGTTTTAAAATTGCGCAAAATACCAAAAATAGTTGAGTGATGTCATGAGCCTATATGCAACCCAGGACGAGAAAAAGCAGGCCGCCGCCCAGGCTGCCCTGAAATATTTGCCGAAAGGGGGGGTTTTAGGGGTGGGAACCGGCAGTACGGTCAATTTCCTGATCGAACTCTTGCCGGAACTTCAGCTGGAGGCCGCTGTTGCAAGTTCTGATGCCACAGCACAGCGTCTGAAAAAACTGGGCATTGAGGTGGTGGATATGAACCACGTGGGTGGACTGGATGCCTATGTGGATGGTGCAGACGAAATTGACCGTCATATGCACATGATTAAGGGGGGCGGCGCAGCATTAACCCGGGAAAAAATTGTGGCTTCAATTTCAGGAAAATTTATCTGTATTGTGGATGATTCCAAATGGGTGGAACAGCTTGGTCGTGAATTTCCCTTACCTGTGGAAGTGATTCCGGTGGCACGTTCTGCGGTGGCCCGCAAGCTGGTCACACTGGGAGGCGATCCGGTTTATCGCGAAGGCGTGACCACGGATAATGGCAATGTGATTCTTGACGTGCATAATTTAAATATTCTGAATGCGCTGGAACTGGAAAAAACCATCAATGATATTCCGGGCGTGGTGACCAACGGTATTTTTGCAATCAACCCTGCAGATATTGCCATTGTGGCCACCCAACAAGGTATTGAAGAACGACGTGCAGTTTAAGCACGGATATTGCAGCGCTTGATGAGTTCAGCAGATTTACCGGAAATCAGGATTGTCCGGCATGTCCGGGCAACCCGGTTGCGTTTGCGTGTCGGACCTGACAGCATTCGTTTGACGGCACCGCTTTTCTGTACAAAAAAACAAATTCAGCAATTCATTGACCAGTCTGAACCATGGTTGCTGGAAACATGGCATCAGCAACAACAGAAACGTGATGCTCAGGACCGGGTTTTACCCGATGAATTGCATTTGTTTAATGTCAGCCAGCCGGTCAGCATTATTTACCAGACCCAGAAACAATGCTTTATTTTTGATGATCAGAAGTTGCAGCTCCAGATCAGCGACCGACAACCCGAACAGTATTTAAAAGCATTTGTGGTGGCTTATGCAAAGCATGAATTGCCGCTTTATCTGCAACAGCTGAGTAGGCAGCTTGGTTTGAAATTCGGCAAATGTGCAGTCCGGCAACCCAGAACCCGATGGGGCAGTTGCAGTGCAAGACATGACATTATGCTGAATAGTGCGCTGGTGCTTTTCCCTGAGGAGATTGCCCGCTATGTCTGTGTGCATGAACTGGCGCATACCCGATATTTTGACCATAGTTCCTGCTTCTGGGCCGAGGTTGAAAAGCATGATGTACATTACCGGCAGCATCGTAAAACACTTAAAACCAGCCCGGTGCCGTATTGGTGGCATTCAGAAAAATAAGCGCCGGACAATGTGTTGTTTCACTGGATGATCAATGACCCCTCCTTGCCGGCAGATGGGGGTGTGTCTCAATGGGGGCGGCGGAATCACGGCCATTTATGTCAGTGATGCAGAGGGCTATATCGATTGGGTATACACGCCGTCGGAAGAAGGCATTTATTTGTATCTGGTGGATGAGTTAAGTCATGGCCAAACTACCAACAGCACAGGCGAGCCTTCGAACCTCAACCATGAGTCCCATCCGGGTGGTGGCCATGGACACCACAGCCCTGGAGCCGCAGGGCAAGGCTTTGAAATCCGGCCGGAACCGTTTGGAAAACCTCAGACTTCCTGTCATACTCTACAGCTGTAAAATGGGAATTTTAAGTTTGAGGTAATGCACGTGATTACAGTGGGGATTGTCGGCGGTACAGGTTATACAGGCGTTGAATTACTGCGTCTTTTACTGCGGCATCCTGATGTGCAGATTAGTTTATTGACTTCACGTACTGAAGCCGGCAGACGTGTGGACGATATGTTCCCCAGTTTACGTGGTCAGACTGACCTTGAGTTTTCAGACCTGAATATTGAGCTGCTGAAAGCATGTGATATGGTGTTTTTTGCGACGCCACATGGTGTAGCCATGCAACATGCCCAGGCGCTGGTGGCAGCGAATACAAAAGTGATTGACCTGGCTGCTGACTTTCGTTTGCAGAACCTGCAACAGTTTGAAAAATGGTATGGCATGCCGCATGCCTGTCCGGAATTGTTAAAAGAGTCGGTCTATGGTTTGTCCGAGCTGAACCGTGAAAAAATAAAACAGGCCCGTGTGGTGGGGAATCCCGGTTGTTATCCGACCACGGTGCAGCTGGGTCTGGCGCCATTATTTAAACAGACTGAGTCCCTGGTTAAAGCTGAAAGTATCATTATTGATGCGAAATCCGGAGTGTCCGGTGCGGGGCGTAAAGCCAGCCTGAGCATGATCTATACTGAAAATGCTGATAATTTTAAAGCCTACGGGGTTTCCGGGCATCGTCATCATCCTGAAATGGTGGAAGCACTTGAGTATATTGCGGGGCAGCAGGGAATATTTGACCGCATTATTTTCCTGCCGCACCTGGTCCCCATGATCCGTGGCATGCTCAGCAGCATGTATATGGATTTAACCGATGCCGGTGAGGCAATGGACTTACAGCATCTGTATGAACAGTTCTATGCAGATGAGCAATTTGTGGATGTCATGCCGTCGGGCAGCTCGCCTGAGACACGCAGTGTGCGGGGAGCCAATCAGCTGCGTATTGCACTGCATAAACCCCGGCCGAACAAGCTGATTGTGCTGTCGGCACAGGACAACCTGGTCAAGGGCGCAGCCGGTCAGGCGGTGCAGAACATGAATCTGATGTTCGGTTTTGCCGAAGATTCAGGCCTGCAGGGCATTGGATTATTACCATAAGAAACGCTTTATTACTTCACACTTATTTAACTTTCGAGTTAAATGTAGGTTTTAATTCCATTAGTAATTAGAGATGACGATGCAAAATACAGAAACAGAGACTCCGTCACAGCGTACCGGCCTGGCAGAAAATGCATTTTTGAAACAGAATATGCCATTGCTGCTGGGTGGCGTGGTGCTGTGTGCAGGCAGTGTGTTGCTGGGCTATACCGTGGGGCATCGTCAGGGTTTGACCGTAGTGGGATATGATGCAGATGCAGAGCAGCTGGTGGACGTGGTCAAACAGCAGAAAACCAGTCTGGATACACTCAATAAAAGTTTAAATTCGGCAGTGCAGGAGCGGGATGTTGCGGTCAGTAATGCCAATGATATGTTGCAGGCATTGAATCAGACCAAATCTGAAAAAAACCAGATGGATGGCATGAGCAGCATATATCGTGAAATTTTAAGACAGCGCGGTGGCCTGAGTCTGACGGTTCAGAATCTGGCGGTCAAGTCACTGCCGGGTAATGCATTTGAATATCAGATCGATCTGGTTCAGGTCAGTCCTGGCAAGCGGCGTGCTTCAGGCAGTGCTGAACTGCGTCTGATCAGGGGAACGGAAGTGCTTGTGGTGCCTATGGAAGACCGTAATTTTAATTTTGATAACTTTGAGCGCCTGACTGGTCGGTGGACCATGCCCAAAGGTTTCAGTCCGCAGTTTATTGAGGTCAGATTAAATGGGGCTGTGTCTGTCATTAAGCGTTTCAGCTGGCAGCAGGGTAAGGCCATTGAAAACTCAGCCGCATTTGCCGCTGAAATACCACAAGCTGAGGCAAATGCACAATAAGGGCCTATGAATCTGAAATATATGCGCAGTAATAAACGTCAATTGAAGCTGAATGAAATTAAATCATCATTTCAGGAAACCGGATATATTGACTGGCATTTGAGTCCACGTGCAGGCAGTTCAGATCCTCAGGAAGAAACAGAGGGTACAGAGGGTGATATTGCGGTTCAGACAGCACCCCCTGAATTTAAGCGTCCACCGTTATATGTGGTCGTTTTATTGAACGATGACTATACGCCAATGGACTTCGTTATTGAAATTTTACAACAATACTTCGCATTGAACCTTGACCAGGCCACTCAAGTAATGCTAACAGTACATTATGAAGGTAAAGGTGTTGCGGGGGTTTATCCGAGAGACATTGCGGAAACCAAGGCAAACCAGGTCAATAATTATGCTCGGTCTCAGGGTCATCCATTACTTTGTCAGATTGAGCCAAAGGAATAAGGGGGTCTTATGCTCAGTCGTCAATTAGAAGTATCCTTACGTCTGGCTGTCAGTATGGCTCGTCAGAAGAGACATGAATTTCTGACTGTTGAACACTTATTACTGGCTTTGCTCGATAATGATTCTGCGGTCAATGCCCTGAAGGCATGCGGTGCAGACATTGTCAGTCTTAGAAAAGAACTGGAAGAATACGTAGAACAGCATTCACCTAAACTGGGTGAAAACAGTGATCAGGCGCCTCATCCGACTGAAAGTTTTGACCGGATTCTGCAGCGGGCCATCTTCCATGTTCAGTCCAGCGGTGGTGACCGTATGGTTGAGGGTGCCGATGTATTGGTGGCCATGTATTCCGAGCGTGATTCCTTTGCTGTTTACCTGCTGAAACGTCATCAGATTAATCGTCTGACGCTGACTCAATATTTATCACATGGCGCACATAAAGAAGAAATTCAGGTTGAAGAAGAGGTGGAAGACCTCGACGGTGAATCTGCGGCGTCATCCAATGCCGGTCCACTTGAGCTGTATACGCTGAATCTGAATGCTGAAGCACAGAAAGGAAAAACAGATCCGTTAATTGGCCGTGAAAAGGAAATAGAGCGCGCAGCGCAGATTTTATGCCGTCGCCGTAAAAATAATCCCTTACTGGTGGGTGACCCCGGTGTAGGTAAAACCTCAATTGCCGAAGGTCTGGCTTGGTTAATTGTCAATGGCAAGGCGCCAGGACCATTGTCTCATGCTGAAATTTTCAGTCTGGATATTGGTGCACTGGTGGCAGGAACCAAATATCGCGGTGACTTTGAAAAGCGCTTAAAGCAATTGCTGAATGCTCTGAAAAAGAAACCAGAGGCTGTTTTATTCATTGATGAGATTCACATGATCATTGGGGCCGGTTCCAGTATGGGCAGTACTATGGACGCCTCCAATCTGATTAAACCGGCATTGGCCAATGGCACATTGCGCTGCATAGGTTCAACCACTTTCCAGGAATACCGACAGGTATTTGAAAAGGATCATGCCTTGTCCCGACGATTCCAGAAAATTGATATCAATGAACCATCCATACCGGAAACCATTGATATTCTGCGTGGACTGAAATCGAAATTTGAAGAATTCCACCACGTGGAATATGAAGATAAAGCGCTGGTGTCTGCGGTGGAGTTGTCTGCTAAATTTATCAATGACCGTTTTTTGCCGGATAAGGCGATTGATGTGATTGATGAAGCCGGCGCACAGCGTCGTCTGAAAGTCGAGCAGGATAATAAACTGATTACCGTGGAAAATATTGAGGATATTATTTCCAAAATTGCACGGATTCCTTCCAAGACCGTGTCCAAGGATGATAAATCCGTGCTGGAGTACCTGGAGCGTGATTTAAAACGGGTCGTGTTCGGGCAGGATGAAGCCATCACTGCGCTTGCTTCGGCAATCAAATTATCCCGGGCGGGTCTGAAATCACCGGACAAGCCTGTGGGAAGTTTTGTGTTTGCAGGGCCTACCGGTGTCGGTAAGACTGAAGTCACCAAACAGCTGGCCAGACTGCTTGGGGTTGAACTGGTGCGGTTTGACATGTCCGAGTACATGGAGCGCCATGCCGTTTCACGTTTAATTGGTGCGCCTCCGGGTTATGTCGGTTATGATCAGGGTGGACTGCTGACGGACGCCATTCATAAAAATCCGCATTGTGTTTTATTGCTGGATGAAATTGAGAAAGCGCATGTCGATGTATTCAATCTGCTGCTGCAGGTGATGGATCATGGTTCATTAACTGATAATAATGGCCGTAAGTCTGATTTCCGTAATGTGATTATTGTACTGACTACTAATATTGGTGCGGAAAGTATTTCCCGGAACAGTATAGGCTTTACAGAGCAGGACAACAGCAATGACAACCAGGAAGCCATGAAACGTGCATTCTCGCCTGAGTTCCGCAACCGTCTGGATGGTGTGATTCAGTTTAAGGCATTGCCGGCTACCGTGATTGAATCTGTGGTGGATAAATTCCTGACAGAGTTGCAGGCACAACTGGATGAGAAAAAAGTGGTGCTTGAGGTGGATCAGAGTGCCCGTGACTGGATGTCTGAAAATGGTTATGACCGTCTGATGGGTGCCCGTCCAATGCAGCGCCTGATTCAGGAGCATCTGAAAAAACCGCTTGCCGAGATGATTCTGTTTGGTGAGTTGGCCGATCATGGCGGTAATGTCGCTGTTTCTGTGAAGAAAGAGAATGGCAAGGCAGTTGGACTGAAACTGGAAGTATTTGAAGACCAGACCGCTGAACCGGCCTGAATGACAGATTGAACGATAAAAGCTGAACGATGAAATAACCCGTGACCGCACGGGTTATTTTTTGCAGTTTTTACTGGAGTTGTATGGATATTCACATTACAAAAATCATCACTACATCGGGTCTTTTTTTTGTCACGGCTGTTGCAGAAATTCTGGGCTGTTATTTCCCATATCTGATTCTGAATCAGGGGCGGAGTCATTGGTTATGGATTCCGACCGTGTTCAGTCTTGCTGTATTTGTATGGTTACTGACATTGCATCCTGCTGCGTCCGGGCGTATTTATGCGGCCTATGGCGGCGTTTATATTTTTACGGCTCTCATGTGGCTACGACTGGTTGATCAGGTTGTCTTAAGTCGCTGGGACCTGATTGGCGGAATTATTGTGCTGACCGGTGCAGCAGTGATTATGCTGCAGCCCCAGGGTTTGATGCGTTAGTTTTTTTACAGGCTCATAAAAATAAGCACGCTGCGGTGCTTATTCTGACGCTGACCCTGTTCAGTGCTGATTTAAATTTGTATTGATTAAAAATTCAATCAGTGCTTTTTGTGCATGTAAGCGATTTTCGGCTTCGTCCCAGACCACGGCATTTTTATGATCAAGCATGTGTTCTGAAACCTCTTCACCACGATGCGCCGGCAGACAATGCATAAACAGGCAATCCGGATGGGCAAGATCCATTAATCTTTCATTGACCTGATAGGCGGAAAAAGCCTGTTCACGGACTTTCTGCTCCTGCTCCTGACCCATACTGGCCCATACGTCCGTAACAATCAGGTCTGCCTGAGTGGCGGCATCTTCTGCTGAGGCCACCAGTTCTGCACAATGCTCAAAGCCATTTAAAAACTCAGGTTTTGGTTCATAACCCGCTGGGGAGGCAATTTTCAGTTTAAAATCCCATAAATCGGCGGCTTCAATATAGGAATTGCACATATTATTGCCGTCACCGATCCATGCCACGCTTTTGCCTTTAATTGGACCGCGGTGTTCAACAAATGTCTGGATGTCGGCCAGCAGCTGACAGGGGTGGTGGTCATCGGTCAGCGCATTAATGACCGGGACACGGGAGTGCTCGGCAAAACGGGTGACAATGTCATGTCCAAAGGTGCGGATCATGACAATATCCAGCATGCTTGAGATGACACGGGCTGAATCTTCAATTGGTTCGCCGCGGCCCAGCTGGGTATCACGTGAGGAAAGGAAAATGGCGCTGCCGCCCAGCTGACTCATTCCGGCTTCAAAGGAAACCCGGGTGCGTGTGCTCGATTTTTCGAAGATCATTCCCATTACTTTGCCTGCAAAGGGCTGAAAAACTTCATTGCGATGCTGCATTTGCCTGAGTTCCTGCGCACGCATAATGATGTGATTCAGTTCTGATGCAGATAAGTCCCGTAAAGTAAGAAAATGTCGCAGAGTCATAGCTACTCCACAATAATTGCATATAGAGGCGATTAAACCGACTTGCAATACATTGCTGGCTGATTAAAAACAAAAAAGGACCGTCTAATATACTATAAGCGAATAAAAATGCAAAAACTAAATTTGCCGATGCCCATCCAGGAAGCGTTCAACGCAATATTGAATATATTCAATTATTTCCTGTTCTGAGAACTGCTGCTGCAGGCCCATGATAATCTGCCATTCAAAATTGCGGAGTATGCCAAAATACATCATGGCGGAATACATCGGATCAGGGCAAACGATCTGACCCTGTTCAGCGGTGCGGGACAGTGCACTGGCAATGGCTTGCTGAATCCGTTTGGGGCCCTGTTCATGCAGGTACAGAGCCACTTCCGGGTTTTTCTGAGACTGCTCAATCACCAGTCGCATAAAGGCGATATGCTCAGGGTCGGTAATATGCCGGGAAAAAGTAATCAGGGTGCTGGTGAGATAGCCTTTCAGCTGGTCTTTTCCGGGTTTAAAGGGAACACAGATGCCTTCCAGGAAAATTTCACGGCGATAATCACAGATTGCAGTGAATAATCCGACTTTGTTGCCAAAGTATTTATAGATGGAGGCTTTGGAACCACCGGCATGGTGGACAATATCGTCCAGTGAAACTGCGTCAAAACCGCGTTCAAGAAATAATGCATTTGCACTTAACAGAAGCGCAAGACGTCGTTCATGCCCACGTCGGGTCTGAGGTAAATCACAGCCTGGGGCTTCCAGTCCGGCTAAATCTTTATGCATGGGCTAATAAAACAGCAGATATTTTTTAACGGGCTTTAGTATAGCAAAATGGCCGGTGAAATTCTGTTTAAATTGCCGGGGCTGCTCAGAGTTCTTCCGCCGGTTGCGGTCAGGCTGTTTTGTCGGCCGGACTGCAACGTTCAGCGTATTTTATTGCAGTTAAATATATGAAATAAAAGCTTTGTAATTATTGATGAAAAAAGCCTGTTGAACTGGTCATATATTTCAACAGAAAAACTATGGGCGTGGGGCCATCTGGCAGTATACTCGGAGATTCTGATGAATCCAGTAAAGACCGTGGAAGGGAATATGACAGAACAAAGATCTGCAGGTTTAAGATTTAGACAGGCATTGACCGAAGAGAAGCCATTACAGATTATGGGCACAGTCAATGCCTATGCTGCCATGATGGCAAAACAGGTGGGGTATAAAGCCATTTATGTGTCCGGCGCGGGTGTTGCAAATTATTCCTATGGTCTGCCGGACTTGGGAATGACCAGCCTGGACAATGTGCTGGAAGATGTCAGTCGGATTACGGAGCGGGTGGATACGCCGCTGCTGGTGGATATAGATACCGGATGGGGTGGTGCATTCAATATTGCCCGGACCATTAAACGGATGATTCATGCAGGCGCAGCAGCGGTGCATATTGAAGATCAGGTCGCTCAGAAACGCTGTGGTCACAGACCGAATAAGGAGATTGTTCCGCAGCAGGAAATGGTGGATCGGATCAAGGCAGCAGTGGATGCGAAAACTGACCCGGATTTTATAGTGATGGCACGTACCGATGCCTTGCAGAAAGAAGGTTTGCAGGCTGTCATTGACCGGGCATGTGCCTGTGTGGAAGCCGGTGCAGATGCCATTTTTGCAGAAGCAATGACCGACATTACCATGTATAAAACGGTCTGTGATGCCGTTGGTGTACCGGTACTTGCCAATATTACGGAATTTGGTGATACGCCTTATTATACAGTGGATGAGCTGGGTGAGCAGGGGGTCAGTATGGTGTTATATCCATTATCTGCAACCCGTGCCATGCAAAAGGCAGCACTGGAGGTCATGCATTCCATCCGGCAACAGGGGACCCAGGTCGATGTACTGGATCGTATGCAGCAGCGGAAGGAACTTTACGAATTTCTCGACTATCATACGTTTGAAAATACCCTCGATAAGCTGTTTAAACAGGAGAATTAAAAATGGCTGAAGGAAAAGTACTCACAGGCGCAGGGTTGCGCGGTCAGGTTGCAGGCAAGACGGCATTGTCCACTGTCGGCAAAAGCGGTGCAGGATTGACTTATCGGGGTTATGACGTACAGGATCTGGCTGAAAACTGCCAGTTTGAGGAAGTTGCCTATTTAATTTTTTATGGTGAATTGCCTACTGTTGCACAGCTGCAGGCTTATAAGGCCCGACTCAGATCGCTGCGTACCTTGCCTCAGGCGCTGAAGGAAGTGCTGGAACGCATTCCGGCAGATTCACATCCGATGGATGTCATGCGTACAGGGGTCTCCATGCTGGGGAATCTGGAAACAGAACAGTCCTTTGCTGAACAGCAGGATGTGGCGGATCGTATTCTGGCGACATTGCCGGCCATCATCTGTTACTGGTATCGTTACAGCCATGATGGAGTGCGTATTGAAGAACATACCGATGACGACAGTATCGGCGCTCAATTTCTGCATTTACTGCATGGGAAAAAACCGGATCAACTGCATGAACAGGTCATGAATGTCTCACTGATTTTATATGCAGAACATGAGTTTAATGCATCCACCTTTACGGCACGGGTTTGTGCATCCACGTTGTCGGATATGCATTCCTGCATTGCCGGGGCGATTGGTTCATTGCGTGGTCCATTGCATGGTGGGGCCAATGAAGCTGCCATGGAAATGATTGAACACTGGACCGGCCCGGAGGAAGCTGAGCGCGAAATGATGGCGAAGCTTGAGCGTAAGGAAAAAATTATGGGCTTTGGGCACGCCATCTATAAAGACAATGATCCAAGGAATGGCATCATCAAAATCTGGTCAGGCCGTCTGGCTGAGCATGTGGGCGACAGTGTGCTTTATCCAGTGTCTGTGCGCTGTGAAGAAGTGATGTGGCGTGAGAAAAAATTGTTCTGTAATGCAGATTTCTTCCATGCCTCGGCGTATCATTTTATGGGCATTGCCACCAAACTGTTTACCCCGATTTTTGTAATGAGCCGGGTAACCGGTTGGGCTGCACATGTCATGGAACAGCGGGCGGATAATCGTATTATCCGTCCGAGTGCCGATTATATCGGTGCTGAACTGCGTAAGGTTGTACCGATTGAACAACGCAGCGCTGCTGCTGCCGGATAAAACTGTTCATCAATAAAGCCTCTCAACGGAGAGGCTTTATATGAATGCCGGCTTGAGACACATGATATTGACTGATCGTGACATTGTAAGGTCATAAAACCGGCACGGATTCAGAAGCTGATATTCACTCAGTCAGTGGATGTTTTGCTTTCGTCATCTTCATCATCATCGGTGGAGTCCAGTCCCAGTTCCTTCAGTTTGCGTGTCAGGGTATTACGCCCCCAGCCGAGCAGTTCAGCTGCATGACGCTTGCGCCCCCGGGTTTGTTGCAGTGCTGCGTTAATGAGCGTTGTTTCAAACATGGGTGTTGCTACGTCAAGCAGTTTCATTTCACCATTTTTAAGTTTCTGAATCGCCCATTGTCCCAGCAGATCATCCCAGTGATGTGGGGCAACCCGATCCAGTCCGGCTGGATGCTGCGCTGCATCTCCGGCTTTATGAATGGGAATCTGTTTGAGCTCTGCCGGTAAATCTTCCGGATACACCTCACGGCCGGTAATCATTACCGTCAGCCAGCGACAGGTGTTTTCCAGCTGGCGGACGTTACCGGGCCAAGGCAGTTGTTGCATGTATTCCTGGGTTTCGGGCCGCAGGATTTTGGGACTGACTCCCAGCTCTTTACCGGCACGGGCCAGAAAGTGCTGCGCCAGCATGGGGATGTCTTCAGAACGATGCGCCAGTTTGGGAATATGAATCCGGATGACGTTCAGACGGTGGTATAAATCTTCACGGAAGCGGCCGTCCTGGACCAGTTTTTCCAGATCCTGATGCGTTGCAGCGACAATCCGTACATCTACACGTACAGGAATATGCCCACCCACCCGATAGAATTCACCATCTGCCAGTACACGCAACAGTCGGGTCTGGGTTTCAAAAGGCATATCACCGATTTCATCCAGGAATAAAGTCCCGCCGTTGGCCTGTTCAAAACGACCCTGTCGCTGGGTATTGGCCCCGGTAAATGCGCCTTTTTCATGTCCAAACAGTTCAGTTTCAATCAGGTCTTTGGGGATGGCTGCCATGTTCAGCGCAATAAAGGGTTTGTTACCCCGGGGTGAATGGCGGTGCAGGGCATGGGCCACCAGTTCCTTACCAGTGCCTGATTCACCATTAATCAGCACGGTAATGTGCGATTGTGATAAGCGGCCAATAGCCCGGAATACTTCCTGCATGGCCGGGGATTCACCAATGATTTCAGCTGACTGGATGGGCTGAATTGATTTGGCTGATTCCTGCTGCTGCAGTTTGTTGATATGCATGATGGCCCGGTTGACCAATGCCAGGGCTTCATCAATATCAAAAGGTTTAGGCAAATATTCAAAGGCACCGGTCTGGTAACTGGATACGGCGGATTCCAGGTCTGAGTGTGCTGTCATAATAATGACCGGCAAATCCGGATAGTTGCTTTTTACTTTCCCCAGAAAGGTCAAACCATCAATGCCGGGCATGCGGATATCGGTCAGAATGACGTCCGGTGCATTGACTGCCAGCTCATCCAGTGCAGATTGTGCTTCTTCAAAACTGGTGACATCAAAGCCTTCTTCCCTGAATGTTTTTTCCAGCACCCAGCGCATTGCACGATCATCATCAATGACCCAGATTTTATTGTGTGACATGGTTTGACTCCCAGGGTAAATATAAGCTGAATACGGTTTTTCCTGCGATGGACTGACATTCAATCATTCCGTTATGCTGATGCATAATATTCTGAGCAATACTCAGGCCAAGACCGGTGCCTTTGGCACGTCCTGTCACCAGCGGATAAAATATTGATTCCATGATTTCTTCGGGAACGCCCGGTCCATTGTCTTCAATATCAATTCGGATGGCTGATTTATTCAATATGCTGTTAATGGTGACCAGGCGCTGAATACGGGTCCGCAGAATCAGCTCAGGCTGATGTTCTGTAAAAAATTCCTTATTTTCGGTCATGGCCTGTACGGCATTGACACTGATGTTGAGGATGACCTGGATCAGCTGATCACGGTCAGCTTTCAGTACATCGGGCAATGACAGGTCATAGTCCCGGGTAATTTTAATTTTCTTTTTGGTCTGATTGATAATCAGCGAGCGCACACGCTCCAGTGGTTCATGCACATTGACAGGCTCATAGCTTGGCAATTGCCTGGAACCGAGCATGGTATCTGCAAGATTCCTTAAACGATCCACTTCGCTGATAATAATGTCAGTAAATTCTTCATATTGCGGATCGCTTAAACTGCGGGCAAGCAGCTGAGTTGCGCCCCGGATGCCGCCCAGTGGATTTTTAATTTCATGGGCAACCCCACGGATCAACTGACGGGTGACCTGATGCTGTTGCAGTAAATTTTCTTCCTTTGAAATTTTCAGCATCCGGTCAATTGGATTGAGCTCAATCATCAATAAGGGTGGTGTGGTTTTTCCGGTATTCAGCTGAGAGGCACTGTAGTCAACATGAATGTCCTTAAAGTTGACATTAATAGTGGCTTCACGGCGGGTATAGGCCTGACCGTTCTTTAAAGTGTTCAATAAGGCGTCATGGGTCTTAAAATGGTCAGTGGGGGCATGCAGAATATTCATTACGGGCTGGCCCGAAGCCCGAAGCAGACTGATGTCAAATAATGTTTCACAGGACGAGTTCAGATAAAAAATATTTAAATCACTGTCGACCAATAGAATGGCAGTGGTCAAATTATCCACTAACAATCGGTAGTCGACAGTCGGGTATTGATCCATTAGTCGGAAGTTCCTGTATTAAAATAGCGCAATAACCGCTGCGCTTTATTTTCATGCTCACCCTTTTGCAGGAGTGATGGATTTAAATTGTTCTCATACAAAGCAAAATGTAAGCCAACTTTTCATATTCGTGCATATTTAATCGCGGCAGTTCATAAAGTGTGCAGTAACGGCGCTTATCTGGCAGATCAGAGATCATCAGTCTTACACAATACAGTATTTTTGATCCAAAATAGTGCATTTTTGTGTTTTGTGTATCTGTAGGTTACTTTTTGGTGCATCACGCAAAGAGTGATCACTGCACCTGTTTTTATATTCGGAAAAGACATACAATACGCGGAATCCAGTGGAGTGCAGGTTCATGAAATCCCCCAAAGTCGGTTTTGTATCTTTAGGTTGTCCTAAGGCATTGGTAGATTCCGAAAGAATTTTAACTCAGTTGAAGACTGAAGGTTATGATGTTGCATCCGATTATGATGGTGCTGATCTGGTGGTTGTCAATACCTGCGGTTTTATTGAATCTGCGGTACAGGAATCTCTCGATGCGATTGGCGAAGCCATGAGCGCCAATGGTCGGGTCATTGTTACCGGCTGCCTGGGCAAGGATGAAGCAAAAATCCGTCAGATGCACCCCAGTGTGCTAAAGGTGACCGGTGCTGCGGCTTATCAGGATGTGATGGAAGCGGTACATGAATATGTTCCGGCACCGCCAAAGCACAATCCTTTTGTTGACCTGGTTCCTGAACAGGGCATCCGTCTGACTCCGAAACATTATGCCTATTTAAAAATATCCGAAGGCTGTAATCACCGTTGTACGTTCTGCATTATTCCGAGTATGCGTGGTGACCTGGTTTCACGTCCTGTCGGCTCTGTGCTCAGTGAAGCGATGGCATTGAAAAAAGCCGGTGTCAGGGAAGTGCTGGTGATTTCACAGGACACTTCCGCTTATGGGGTGGATACAAAATATAAGCTGGATTTCTGGAATGGTCAGCCGGTTAAGACAAAATTTTATGATATGTGTGAAGCGCTGGGGCAGTTGGGCATCTGGGTGCGTCTGCACTATGTCTATCCGTACCCGCATGTGGATGCAGTCATTGACCTGATGGCACAGGGTAGAATACTGCCTTACCTGGATATTCCTTTCCAGCACGCCAGTCCGCGCATTCTGAAACTGATGAAGCGACCAGCCCATAGTGAAAACACCCTCGAGCGTCTGAAATCATGGCGTGAAAAATGTCCTGACCTGGTGATTCGCTCCACGTTTGTGGTGGGTTTTCCTGGTGAAACCGAAGAAGATTTTGAATTATTACTGGACTGGCTGAAACAGGCACAGTTGGATCGTGTGGGTTGTTTTACCTATTCCCCGGTTGAAGGGGCAACTGCCAATGACTTGCCGGATCATGTGCCGGAAGAGATTAAACAGGATCGCTATGAGCGGTTTATGCAGGTTCAGCAGCAGATCTCATCGGCGAAGTTGCAGCAACGCATCGGGCAGAGCATGACTGTACTGGTGGATGATCTTGAAGACGAATATCCGGTTGCGGTGGCACGTTCCTATGCAGATGCCCCGGAAATTGACGGCAATGTCTTTGTTGAAGATATTGATAAAAACCTGATTAAAGCCGGTGATTTGCTGGAAGTGGAAATTATCGATGCGGATGAATATGATTTATTTGCCAGATTAATAAAAATCAAATCGGCATAATGGATCATCGGGTGAACAGCAATAAAATTTTAGTGATTGAACAGTATTGGAGCGCTTAAAATGTCAGATTCAAAAAATCCGCGTTATTCACGCATTTTGCTGAAACTTTCAGGTGAGGCACTGGCTGGCAATAAAGACATGGGTATTGATGCAACAGTACTGGACCAGATGTCACTGGCCATTGCGCATCTGGTTGGACTGGGCGTACAGGTCGGGATTGTGGTCGGTGGTGGTAATTTATACCGTGGCAGCCAGCTGCAGAAGGAAGGCCTGGTTGGACGTGTGACCGGTGACCAGATGGGCATGCTTGCAACCGTTATGAATGGCCTGGCCATGCGTGATGCCCTGGTGCGTCGTAACATCAAAACCCGTTTGATGTCTGCGCTGTCCATTGGCACCGTGGTGGAATCCTATTCCAGTCGTGATGCCATCCGGCATTTATCCCAGGGCGAAGTCTGCGTATTTGTAGCGGGAACCGGCAACCCATTTTTCACCACCGATACTGCGGCCTGTCTGCGGGGTATTGAAGTTGAAGCGGATCTGATTCTTAAGGCAACCAAAGTGGATGGCGTCTATAATAAGGATCCGGGTAAATATGATGATGCTGTCAAATATGATTATCTGACCTTTGACCAGATACTCGATGAAAAACTTGGTGTGATGGATCTGACGGCAATCTGTCTGTGCCGTGACCACAATGTACCGTTGCAGGTGTTCGATATGAATAAATCCGGTGCATTGCTTTCCGTGGTTATGGGCGAGAAAGAAGGCACACATGTGACAAACTGATATACCTCAGCCTGAAAGCTCTTTATACTACTAAACCTTAAGTTACACCCATTGAATAAATAAGTAAGGAAGATCATATGATTAACGATCTTAAGAAAGACAGTGAAGCGCGTATGCAGAAAAGTCTGGACTCCCTGGAACAGGGTTTTGCCAAGGTCCGTACAGGCCGTGCGCATCCATCCATTTTAAATGGTGTGATGGTTCCTTACTATGGTTCTGATGTTCCGCTGAATCAGGTGGCAAGTGTCGGTGTTGAAGATTCACGTACGCTGATTGTCCAGCCATTTGAACGGACAATGGTGTCCGCCATTGATAAGGCAATCCGTGAAAGTGATCTGGGACTGAATCCGATCAGCGCTGATGCCATTCGTGTACCGATGCCGGCATTAACAGAAGAAACCCGTCGTGACATGCAGAAAGTTGCGCGCAATGAAGCCGAAAACGCCAAAGTGGCAATCCGCAACATTCGTCGTGATGTATTGGGTGACGTCAAGTCTTTGTTGAAGGACAAGGAAATTTCTGAAGATGATGAGCGTCGTGCAAGTGATGACATTCAGAAAATCACTGACAAATATGTTGCTGAGGTGGACAAGCGACTTGCTGCAAAAGAAGCTGAATTGATGAAGGTCTGATATTCGATGCCCGGCACTGAAGAACATCTTCTTCCTCAACATGTTGCCATTATCATGGATGGCAACAATCGTTTTGCAAAAAAGAAACAGCTGCAAAAGGGTGCTGGACACCGTGAAGGCAAAAATGTACTGGATCCCATTGTGGAGCACTGCCGTAATGTCGGTGTCCGGGCACTCACTGTATTTGCATTTTCAAGTGAAAACTGGAGCCGGCCGCAAAGTGAAGTGGACCTGCTGATGGCATTGCTTGAAGAAGCCATTCATGAACAGATTCAGCGTATGGAGCAATATGAAATCTCACTGCGTTTTATTGGTGATCGCAGCCGGCTTTCTTCAGCACTCAGGGATTTGATGTTGCATGCAGAACAAAGGACTGCTAAGTTCAGTCAGATGACGCTGACCATTGCAATCAGTTATGGTGGTATGTGGGATATTGCGGATACCGCAAAAAAACTGGCACAACAGGTCAGGGATCAGCAGCTGGATCTGGAGCGGATTGATGCACAATTGTTTGGTCGTGAAATCAGTTTGGGGGATCTGCCACCAGTCGATCTTTTAATACGCACCGGGGGAGATTATCGTCTGTCTAATTTTTTATTGTGGCAGGCGGCGTATGCAGAATTATATTTCAGCCAGACTTTATGGCCTGAGTTTACCGTCCAGGAACTTGAACATGCCTTTAATGTTTTCTCGGGACGTGAGAGGCGCTTTGGTAAAACCTCAGAGCAAATTCAACAAGAGAATACAGAGAACGACTAAATGTTAGAGCGGATAATTACCGCATTGATTCTGGTGGCTGTGGTACTGAGCTGTATGTTTGCTACAACGTCACAATATCCAATGTTAGTTTTAATGATTATCGCAGCTGGGGTGGCAGGTTATGAGTGGTGTAAGCTCATGCCCCGTCATTCTGACAGCATCAATAAAATAAAAGCGATCGGTTTTGGTTTAATAACCGCCCTGTTTTCGGGAATGGCCCTTCATTTCAGTGACCTGGCACTGCTGTTGTGGAGTGCTTCCATATTGACCTGGCTGTTCAGTATTTACTGGGTCAGATCCTATCCTGAATACGACGGCTGGTATAATGTCACCTTAAATATGATTGGCCTGGTATTGATCAGTGCTTCAGTGACTGCCATTTTTGAAGTGTGGAACAGTTCACCGTGGTGGTTGATGTATTTGTTTTTGCTGGTCTGGGGGGCAGACAGCGGTGCTTATTTTGTGGGGCGAAAATTTGGGAAGCACAAACTGGCTCCGGATGTCAGCCCGAATAAATCGATAGAAGGCCTGATTGGCGGGGTAATCACGGTTGCTGTTATTATTGTGATTGTTCAATGTGTTTATTTGCATTTAACGCTTGCACAACATATTCTTTTTCTGATTTTGTCTATCGTGACGGTGTTCAGTTCAGTATTGGGTGATCTGTTTGAGTCAATGGTGAAACGCCGTGCCGGTATGAAGGATTCAGGTCGTATTTTGCCGGGACATGGCGGTGTGCTGGACAGAATTGACTCATTACTGGCAGCTGCGCCTATTTTTGCAGCGGGTATGTACGTCTTAAAACTTATTGGTGTAGATCTGTAAATGACGCAATCTGTCTGTATATTGGGTGTAACGGGTTCCATTGGTCGAAGTACGTTAAAAATTCTGGAACAACATCCTGAAAAATATTCAGTTTTTGCCATTGCGGCATATAGTCGTATCCAGGAACTGGTGGAAATATGCAAACAATATCATCCCCGCTATGTGGTGGTTCCTTCAGCCAGGGCGGATGAGCTGGCTCAGCTGCTGAAAGCACAAAATATTCAGGATATTGAAATTTTAACGGATCAGGCCGGATTGATTGCCGTGGCTGAACATCCGGATGTGGATGTAGTCATGGCCGCCATTGTTGGTGCAGCAGGGCTTTTGCCGACGCTGGCGGCTGTACGTGCCGGGAAGCGGGTGTTGCTGGCGAACAAGGAAGCACTGGTGATGTCCGGTGACATCATGATGCAGGCTGCAAAAGATCATGGGGCGTTATTGCTGCCGGTTGATTCTGAACACAATGCAATTTTTCAGTGTCTGCCTGAGGATTATCTGCAGATTGAAAAGAAGGGTGAGCCGGAATCCGGTGTGGCGCAGATTTTACTGACGGCATCCGGTGGTCCGTTTCTGAATTACTCCATGGAACAGTTGAAAACCGTCACGCCAGTTCAGGCATGCCAGCATCCCAATTGGTCGATGGGACAGAAAATTTCGGTTGATTCTGCCACTCTGATGAATAAAGGGCTGGAATTGATTGAAGCATGTCATTTATTTTCAATTAAAGAACATTTTGTTACAGTTGTGGTTCATCCACAAAGTATCATTCATTCCATGGTTCAGTATGTGGATGGTTCAACTTTGGCTCAAATGGGTAATCCAGACATGTGTACGCCAATTGCACATGCATTGGCGTGGCCTGAACGTATTCACACGCATGTGCCGCCGTTAAATCCATTCATTCATTCAAGACTGGATTTTCAGGAACCTGATCTGATCCGTTTTCCTGCATTGAAACTGGCTCGTCAGGCGATGCAGGCCGGTGGGTTGGCGCCGGCGATTCTCAATGCAGCCAATGAAATGGCTGTCGCTGCATTTTTACAGGATAAAGTCAGCTTTCTGGAAATCTCACAAATAGTTGAACATAGCCTGAATCAGGTTCAAAATGGTCCGGCGGAGTCCATCGAACTGATTCTGCAAACAGACCGGCTTGCACGGCAAGTTGCTTCACAGCGCATAATGCAATTGGAAAGCTGATATGAATGTCCTTTTTATCATTGCCGCAGCGATTTTTCTGCTCGGCCCATTAATTGCCATCCATGAGTTTGGCCATTACTGGGTGGCCCGGAAGCTGGGGGTGAAAGTGCTGGTCTATTCCATTGGATTTGGACCGACACTGTTAAAATGGATATCAAAAAAATCCGGAATTCAGTATCAGTTGTCTGCCTTGCCATTGGGTGGTTACGTCAAAATGCTGGATGAGCGTGAAGGCAATGTCAGCGCTGAGGACTTACCCTATGCCTTTAATCGGCAGCCGCCCTGGAAAAGGATTGCCATTGTGGCGGCCGGTCCGGTCATTAATCTGATTTTTGCAGTATTGTTGTTCTGGATTCTGTTTTTGCCGGCGCAGGAACAACTGAATACCCGGATTGGTAAAATATTGCCGAATACACCGGCCGCGAGCATGCACATGCAGAGCGGTGATAAAATTGTTGCTGTCGATGGTGCCCAGACCCAGACCTGGGAAAAGTTAAATTATGCATTGGTTGATCGTATCGGCGAAACAGGACAGATTCAGGTGCAGGTGGAACGGCAGGGACAGTTAAAGGCTTTTGAACTACCGATTCATGACTTTCTGAAAGACCAGAGTGAATCACCTTTTGATGTACTGGGGTTTGTACCGTATCGTCCTGAAATTCAGGCGGTGGTACATAAGCTGAGTGAAGATGGTGCAGCAATCCGTCAGGGCATGAAGGAAGGCGATAAAATTATTGCCATCAATGGTGTCCAGATGAAAGACTGGTTTGATGTGGTCGATGTAGTCAAAAAATCACCTGAAAAACTCCTGGCGATTGATGTATTGCGTCAGGGTCAGACAGTGCAGCTGCAGGTCATGCCGCAGGGCAAGCGTGATGGCATGGGGAATATGACCGGATTACTGGGGGTTGAAGCTCAGACCGGCAAGGTGGTGATTCCTGATGAATATAAACAGCAGATTCAATATAATCCTGCCGAAGCACTGGTGGTTGCGGTAGAGAAGACCGGACAGATTTCAGGCATGATTCTGAACTCGATTGTAAAAATGATTCGTGGTTTAATTGGGCTGGATAATTTATCAGGCCCGATTACCATTGCCAAGGTTGCAGGTCAGAGTGCTGAAATGGGCTGGCAAACCTTTATTTCATTTATGGCACTGATGAGTGTCAGTCTGGGGATTCTTAATTTGCTTCCCATTCCCATGCTGGATGGCGGACATCTGGTGTATTACATAATTGAAGCAATACGCGGTAAACCTGTATCTGAACAAATACAAATGTTTGGCTTAAAAATTGGTATGGTACTGTTGGGAAGTATGATGCTCCTTGCAATATTTAATGATTTTATGCGTTTATAACGTTATAGATGGAAAATTAACTTACTGGAAAACAATAGGCATGCAGCGCTCACATTTATTTATGCCACTGGCACTGGTCAGTGCCATGGCGGCAGTACAACACGTCTATGCAGCAGACGAATTTATCGCACGGGATATCCGTGTGGATGGTCTGGTACGTCTGACCCAGAGTAATGTGTTGGGCATGTTGCCCCTGAACAGTGGTGATCGGGTCAGTGATCCTGCAATTGCCGATGCAATACGCAAGTTGTATGCTTCTGATTTATTTGATGATATTCAGGCATCCAGGGAAAATGATGTGTTGGTGTTCACTGTTGTTGAACGTCCGGTAATTTCAAAGATCAATTTTAAGGGTAATAAGCTGATTCCAAAGGAAGCATTGGAAGATGGTCTGAAGAAGATGGGCCTGGCAGAAGGGGAAGTGCTGAAAAAATCTGCACTGCAAACGATGGAAACTGAACTGGAACAGCAGTACTCCCAACAGGGCCGTTACGATGCTGATGTTAAAGTGGAAACACTGGCAAGACCCAATAACCGGGTGGAGCTGAATGTTAATTTTAACGAAGGCAAAGCAGCAAAGGTTTTTGATATCAACGTCATTGGCAATACCGTGTTTAAGGATGATGAAATCAAACAGGCCTTTGCTGTCAAGGAAAGCGGCTGGATGTCGGTGATTTCCCGTAATGACCGTTATGCCCGTGAAAAAATGTCTGCAAGTCTTGAAGCACTGCGCGCACTGTATCTGAACAAGGGTTATATCAACTTTGATATTAACAGTTCGAACTTAAATATCAGTGAAGATAAACAGCATATCTTTATTGAAGTTTCCGTCCATGAAGGCGAACAATTTAAATTCGGTGAATCCAAATTCCTGGGCGATGCGCTGTACAAGCCTGAAGAACTGAAAGCTTTACAGATTTATGCCGATGGCACCACTTACTCACAGGAAAAAGTGAATGCGGTTAAGCAGTTGCTGCTGCGTAAATATGGTAATGCCGGCTATTACTACACTGAAGTGAATGTCGTACCGGAAATTAATAATGAAACACATGTGGTGGATCTAAACTACTATATTAATCCGGGACAGCAGGTGACTGTCCGTCGTATCAGCTTTTCAGGCAATACCAAAACTGCCGATGAAGTGTTGCGTCGTGAAATGCGTCAGATGGAAGGCGCACTGGCAAGCAATGAAAAAATTGATTTGTCGAAGGTTCGTCTGGAAAGAACCGGTTTCTTTAAAACCGTGGACATCAAACCGGTTCGTGTTCCCAGTGCGCCGGATCAGGTTGACTTAAATGTCAATGTCGAGGAGCAGCATTCGGGGACCAGTACCCTGGCCGTGGGTTTCTCTCAGAATGGTGGTGTGACCTTCCAGGCAGGTTTAAGTCAGACCAACTTTATGGGAACAGGGAACCGGGTGGCGATTGATCTGTCCCGTTCAGAAACCCAGGATTACTATAACCTGAGTGTAACGGACCCGTACTTTACCATTGATGGGGTCAGTCGTGGTTATAATATGTACTACCGTAAAACTAAACTGAATGATGACTATAACGTTAATAACTATGTGACAGACAGTATTGGTGGTGGTCTGAGCTTCGGTTACCCGATTGATGAAAACCAGAACATCAGTGCCGGTCTGAATATTGACCAGACCAAAGTGACCACAGGTCCGTTTGTTTCCACCTATGTCCGGGATTACTTACTGGCAAATGGTGGCCACTCTAAAGGCGCACAGCAACGGTATTGTCCGAGTGGCGTTGATGAGTCCACTGGACTGTGTGGTGCGAATGATGATGGCTGGGAATATTTTGACAGTGAATTTGAAGGAAAATTCCTGACCTATAACCTGAATCTGGGCTGGTCATATAATACGCTGAACCGTCCGATTTTCCCGACTACAGGGATGTCGCACCGAATTAATGCGGAAATTGCCCTGCCAGGCAGTGATGTTGAATATCAGAAACTTACCTATGATACTCAGGCATTTGTACCATTGGGTAAAGACTTTGTACTCAGAGGCTATGGTAAACTGGGCTATGGTAATGATCTGCCGTTCTATAAAAACTTTTATGCCGGTGGTTATGGTTCGGTACGTGGTTATGATAACAGTACCCTGGGGCCGCAATACCCGGGTGTCACCTATAATGGACAGCGTGTCCAGGACTATGACCCTGAAGAAGTCGGTGGTAATGCATTGGTTCAGTTTGGTACTGAACTGGTTTTACCGGTGCCGTTTAAGGGTGACTGGGCACGTCAGGTCCGCCCAGTCATTTTTGCAGAAGGCGGGCAGGTTTTTGACACCAAATGTGATATACCCAAGGGTAATTTATATCTGAATGGTTCAACCACCGCCGTGGATGCAAAACAATACTGTGATGACAATTACAAGTTTGATCTTGGAAATCTGCGTTATAGTGTTGGTGTTGGCTTTACTTGGATTACCATGATTGGGCCACTGTCATTAAGTTATGCATTCCCATTGAATGATAAGCCGGGTGATGAAACAAAATCCATCCAGTTTGAAATTGGTCGTACTTTCTAAAAGTACGACTGTTCCACTCCAGTGTTTTACAATGAAATTGAGGAAAATAATATGAAAAAAATGATGTATGCAGTTATGGGTCTGAGTCTGAGTGGGTTTGTACATGCTGCCGGTTATGGTGTGATTGATATCGAGAAAGTGGTTGAAGGCAGTACCTATCTGAAGCAGCAGAATGCAAGTCTGGAACAGTCGGTTAAGCCTCAGAGTGGCAGGCTCGAACAGATTACCAAAGATATTGATGCCCTGAAGCAAAAGGCACAGGCCAAAGGGGCTAATGTTGAGCAGATCAATACGCAATATCAGGCCAAAGTCAATGAGTTCCAGAGCGTTCAGCAGGGTGTTCAGAGCAAGGTTCAAACGGCGATTCAGAGCACCAACGCGACATTTGAAGCACGTGTGAAACAGGCAGCAGAACAGTTGCGTCAGGAAAACAACCTGGATTTTATTTTAAATAAAAATGCGGCACTGGCATTTGATGCAAAAAATGATTTAACTGCTAAAATGATTCAGAAAGTTAATGCCATCAAATAGTCAATGAACGTCCATCATTTTAAGCTTTATGAATTGGCTCAGCTTGTTCAGGGTGAGTCAATCGGTCAGTCAGATTTTGTTCTGCATGGTCTTGCCAGTCTGGAGCAGGCACAGCCACAGCAGCTTTCTTTTGTAAACGGCGATAAGCATCTTGTGGAAGCTCAGGCTTCCAGCGCCGGTGCACTGATTGTCACCCCGGCAATACAGCAGCAGCTGACCAGTCATCATAATTTTATTGTCGTGGATAATCCTTATCTCGCCTTTGCCATTCTGACGCATGTGTTCGAGAAAAAAACACATCAGAGGGGTATTGAAAAGACGGCACAGATCGCCGCGTCTGCTGTTATTTCCGATACGGCCTATATTGGACATTTTGTCGTTATAGGTGAAAACTGTGAGATTGGTGAGAACACGGTGATCCTTTCACAGACAACCCTGGGCGATGACGTGAAAATTGGTCGGGATTGTGTGATTGACTCACATGTCAGCATTGTGGGTGCTGCAAAAATTGCCGATCGTGTCCGTATTCATGCCAGTACTGTCATTGGCGGAGAAGGTTTCGGTTTTGCACCCTACCAGGGGAAATGGCATCGAATCGCTCAATTGGGTTCTGTCCGGATTGGCAATGATGTCCGAATTGGTTCGAATTGCAGTATAGATCGGGGCGCACTGGATGATACCATCATTGAAGATGGTGTCATTATTGATAACCTTGTGCAAATTGCACACAATGTTCATATTGGTCAGAATACAGCCATTGCGGCAAAATGCGGCATTGCCGGCAGTGCAGTGATTGGCAGAAATTGTGTGCTTGCCGGTGCTGTAGGGATGGTTGGCCATATTTCCATAGCAGATAACGTGACACTGACCGGAATGTCAATGGCCACAAAAAGTATTTCAGAGGCTGGTACATATTCTTCGGGAACAGGTATTTTTGAAAATTCTCAGTGGAAAAAAACGGTTGTACGCTTGCGACAATTAGCAGATGTGCCATTGACCCGACTGGTGAAACAACTGGATCATATGCAGGCTCAAATCGAATCCCTTGAATCAATTTTAAAATCGCGTAAATAAATTATGACTGAGTCTGAATCTCTGCCTTTTAAGGTGCCGGAGTTGCCCATGCAAGCCCGGGAAATTCGTGAATATCTGCCGCATCGCTATCCTTTTTTACTGGTTGACCGTGTGACGGAAGTGACGGAAAGCGGTATTACCGGATATAAAAACGTTTCAATTAATGAAGAATTCATGCAGGGCCATTTCCCGGATTATCCCATTATGCCGGGGGTGCTGATTGTTGAAGCAATGGCCCAGATTTCCGGAATTCTGGGCTTTATCATTAACGATGAAAAACCCAGCCCATCTTCATTGTTTCTGTTTGCCGGCGTGGAAAAGGTGCGCTTTAAAAAACAGGTCGTGGCAGGTGATCAACTCATGCTAAAATCTGAATTGGTGATGCAAAAACGTGGCATTTACAAATATTCATGTACAGCCAGTGTAGATGGTGTGGTGGCAGCAACAGCAGAAATTATCATTTCTCATCAGAAATTAGAGCAAGCATGAGCAATAAAGATTTAATTCATCCCACCGCTATTATTGATTCATCTGCAAAGATTGCTCAGGGGGTCGAGGTCGGTCCCTATTCAGTGATTGGTCCCAGCGTCACCATTGGTACAGGAACTAAAATCCATTCACATGTTGTGGTGGGGGGCTATACCCGGATTGGTGAACATAATGAAATATTTCAGTTTGCCAGTGTCGGTGAAATTTGTCAGGATTTAAAATATCAGGGCGAAGAAACCTGGCTGGAAATTGGTGATCACAATAAAATCCGTGAGCATTGTACGCTGCACAGAGGGACTGTACAGGACAATAGCCTGACCCGTATTGGCAGTCATAACCTGTTGATGGTAAATACCCATATTGCTCATGACTGTGTTGTCGGGGATCACAATATCTTTGCCAACAATGTAGGTGTGGCTGGGCATGTTCAGGTCGGAGATTTTGTAGTGGTGGGGGGGAACTCCGGGATCCACCAGTTCTGCAAAATTGACTCGTACAGTATGATTGGTGGAGCATCGCTGATTCTGAAGGATGTGCCTGCCTATGTCATGGTTTCAGGTAATCCTGCCCACGCCTTTGCAATGAATGTTGAAGGCATGCGCCGTAAGGGATGGTCGAAACAGGTGATTCAGGGTCTGCGGGATGCCTTTAAACTGATTTATAAAGCCAATTTAACCACTGAACAGGCGCTGGATAAAATTCGTGAAGAAATTTTGCCTTCCGTAGCTGAAGTACAGTTATTGATTGATTCACTGGTACAGTCGAAACGGGGCATTATCCGCTAGATTTTTGCTGCTGATATTTCATCAAAACAGTATGCAATAAAAAAGACATCCTGGCGATGTTTTTTTTATTGTTGTGTGTTGCCATTCTGAATCAGATATGAATGGATCGTATTGATCAGGCTTTTTTGAAATAACCGGCTTCTTCAGAGTGCGGGTAGCTATTGAGTAATTTGGTTTTATAAACATTTGCCGTGGCGGTATTTTTATTGACTTCCCGGGCAATATTATACAGCTGGAACAGTGCGCGTGGTGCCTTGGATGATTTTGGAAATTTTGAGGCAACCGTCTCATAGTGTTTTTTTGCCTCGTTATAATTGGGTGGATCTATGGCCAGATTAAATTCTGCCAGCCAAAAATATGCATTACCGGTATAAATGCTGTCTGGGTTATTTTTGATGAAATTCTGCATGGGTTGAATGGCCTGTTTTGCACCACCTTTTTTGTAGGCATCCAGTGCGACGGTATAGGCAGCTTTTTCCAGTTCCCGTGGGTTGCTGGTGTTGACGGCTGTATTGTTACCATTTACCGATGTGGTAGCTTCTTCAGTTTTTTGTGGTACAGCTGCCGGTTCAGGCGGAGCGGAAGATGCCGGTGTCCCGGCATCCGGTTGTGCTGTGTCAGCCGGCGCTTCCGTAGGTGTTGATCCGGTGGATCCTGCATCATCTGTCTGGCTGCTTTCCGGGTCCACTTTCTGATTCAACAGTTCCAGTCGTTGATCCAGGTCTGTATATCGATTGGTCAGTTCCTTATTCAACTGATCAATGGCATGATCCTGTTCTTCAATTTTGCCGCGTAATTCACGAAGCTGATTTTCCAGTTGCTGATTTTTCTGAATCAGATCCCAGTTCATATTACTGGCGGCAGGCGCTGAATTGTTGCCTGAAGTACCGGACTGACTCAGACCACGGGATTCAACAGGAATGGCGTACAGCATTGCCGAGCTGAGCAGGGCAATTGAAAAAACAGCATGCTTTTTTAGCATCATTTGAAATCCATCATATTCGGCAGATTGAGTATCTCAATCTTTTTAAAGATAAAGACAACCAAAATTCAATAATTTCGGATCATTTAAAACGGCTCAGCCATGAATTGCAAGATACTTTTACAATCTTCCAGTATTTCTTTATAAATAATGGAGAAGGGCGGCCATGTGAGCAGGAAGCGGTGGATGTACCATACTGTTTTTTAAATGGATCCGGTTTTGATGATGAAATAATCAAATGAATGAATCATTTGTGCAAATGACAAAGACAGGCTTGCAAGATGGTAAAAAATCTCTATACTCTGTCCTTGCAATGGTAGCCCTGTTGGTGGCTTCGCAATTGTACTCTGTGAACCCCGCCAGGACCGGAAGGTAGCAACGGTAATAGAACTATGATGTGCCGAAGTTTTGCTGACAGGGTTGCCACCAGTTGAGTTGTAGATAAAGTTGAATTAAAGAAAAATAAAAATCCCTGTATCCCGCTTTTCCTGTCGATATTTACTGACAGTCCTGCTCTACCTGTCTGGTAATCGCCTTCATAATCGCGTCCATGTCAAAGCCTCTGTATTGTAAAAAACGAATCTGCTTTGCTTTCAGGCGTGGATCCCGGGTAACCTCAGTTCCATATTTTCTGATTTTGAGCTGATAGGCCTGTTCATACCAGTCAATTTCACTCAGATCCTGCTGAATCAGTGTTTTATCAATCTGTTTGCTGCGTAAAGCCAGTTTGATGCGATTGGGCCCCTTGCCCCTGCGGACATGACTGGCCAGCATCATTTCTGCAACACGCCGATCACTCTGGTAGTTTTCCCGGGCCAGTTCATTCACCAGTGCAATCACTTCTTCCCGGGACGCTGCGTACATAGCCAGTTTTTCAGTCAGATCGGCTTTTGAATATTCCCGACGGGTCAGTACTGCAAAGGCATAGGAACGAAGGCGGCTGCCGGTCAGGCCGGAAGGTGGCTGTTGTTCTATAGCCTGTTCAGCATCGGGCGCTGAACAGGCTTCATCAGCAGTAGGGCACAGCGCTTTGTCTGTAACTGTTGATTCAGCTGAGCAGTCATCGCCAAACTGTTCCTTTAAAGCATGGTAGTCGAGTATTTTCGGAAATTTTGAATGGCTCATATGCGATCAGATCTGCACTTTAAAGTATCGGGGCTTGCCTGGGTTTTTCAGTAAGTCAGTGAAATGATTTTATCCCCATGAAGCTGAGGGTAGCATCATCTGTGCTGCAGGGGAACAGCGTATAGCAGAGTCGTAACAATCCGCAGTTTGTATGAAAAAAAACGCCCCGGAAGGCGTTTATTTACAGGAATAATTTAAAGTGTTCAGGCATCCAATAGGAAGCCTGGCTCTTCTTCGTCTTTTTCTTCTACAGGTGCAGCATTGGTCGTGGTCAGTAACTTTTCACGGATCATCCGATCAAGTTCCTGTGCCACCTGCGTGTTCTCTTCCAGATAGCGGATAACATTGTTTTTGCCCTGGCCGATTTTATTGCCCTGATAGGAATACCAGGCACCGGCTTTCTGAATCAGTTCCTGTTGCACGGCAAGATCAATCAGTTCACCCAGTTGATTGGTTCCCTTGCCATACATGATCTGGAAAATGGCTTCACGGAAAGGCGGCGCCATTTTATTTTTGACCACTTTCACTTTGGTCTCAGAGCCGACCACTTCATCGCCTTCCTTCACCTGACCGATACGTCGGATATCCAGTCGTACAGAAGCATAGAATTTCAGGGCATTACCCCCGGTAGTGGTTTCAGGGCTACCGAACATGACACCGATTTTCATACGGATCTGGTTAATGAAAATCACCATACAGTTGGAGCGTTTGGCATTACCGGTAATTTTACGCAGTGCCTGGCTCATCAGACGTGCCTGAAGGCCCATGTGGGAATCACCCATTTCACCCTCAATTTCAGCACGTGGCGTCAGTGCAGCGACAGAGTCGACCACAATCATATCAACGGCACCGGAGCGAACCAGCATATCTGCAATTTCAAGGGCCTGTTCACCATTGTCCGGTTGAGAGACCAGCAGGTTGTCAATATCCACACCCAGTTTGCGTGCATATTGAGGGTCCAGTGCATGCTCGGCATCAATAAAGGCACAGGTGCCACCGGCTTTCTGACACTGGGCAATTGCCTGCAGGGTCATGGTGGTTTTACCGGAGGATTCCGGGCCGTATATTTCCACAATCCGGCCTTTGGGCAAGCCGCCGATCCCCAACGCAATATCCAGTGTCAGGGAACCTGTGGAAACGGCTTCCACTGCCTGTACGGTATTATCACCCAGGCGCATCACCGTATTTTTACCAAATTGTTTTTCAATCTGGCTCAGGGCTGCGTTTAATGCTTTACTCTTGTTATCATCCATCTTCATAAACCTCAAAACGTGTCATATCACTCATAACTTCAGGTGGATGTCTTTCATTAAGTCCGTTGTCCACGGCAATTATAGTGACAGAAAAGTGGGCGCTGTACTATTGTTTATTTCAACCAATGCGACATGCATTGTCGTATTGGTTTAGTCATCATGATATGACCACTGCAGGTCCGCCTGCTGATCATTTTTTTGTTTAAACTTTTTCAGATCACGCCGATCTTTTTTACCTGGCCGATGTTCAGGCTGGACGGAATTATGCAATTTTTTCTGAGCTGAAATCAACTCCCTGCGGGTCATGCTTTCCTCGGTTTCCAGATACAGCTGCTGAGCAACAGGAGCGCCTCCACGGACCGTGGATAACGCTCTGACCACGACAGTCTTTTGCTCGAAACCCTGCCGGATGGTCAGTTCCATGCCAATGCGGACTTCTCTGGATACCTTGATCCGTTCACCCTGATGATGGACCTTACCGCCTTCTATGGCTTCCCTGGCGGTGGACCGGGTTTTAAAAAACCGTGCAGCCCATAGCCATTTGTCTATACGCATGCATTCCATATTTTGCGGCTCAGGCTGTTTTGACATTGCTTTCCTTCATTTCCATGCGCTGTAACAGACTCAGCAGTTCTGTCAGCTCCCCAATGGCGGGATATTCCAGTTCCAGTGCATTTCTTGCGGCTCTGCTGCTGGAAGGTTGTAAAATGGTGACCAGCTGTTTAATTCCAAATGCTTCAGCGCCATTTAATACCTGTAGCGTATCATCCACAAGTATGGACATTTCGGGTTCAAAAGCATATTTTTTATGGAGCATTTGCCAGAATTGTACAGACTCCTTGGCATAACCCATTTCCTCACTGCTGATGATGAGATCAAAATAAGGCTGCAGGTTCACCGTGGCAAGCTTCAGATTGAGTCCATCCAGGTCTGCATTGGTCAGCAGCCAGCAACGATAACCCTGCAATTTCAGACTGTTCAGTAATTTAAAGCAACCAGGGCGGGCACGAATTTTATGCCGGGCATCATATTGCAGTTTTAAAACATCCACCCCGGTTTTTGCGGTCCAGTGTTTGGATGAATACCAGGATAGTGTATGCTTATATTGCTGATGGAGTTCATATAGAACCGCATGACTCCGTTCAGGTGAGTACTGATGTGTGGAGGCATGATGCGCCGGCAGTTGATGATTCCATATGAAATCGTCAAAGGCCAGATCGAGCAGGGTACCATCCATATCGAACATGATGATGGGTTTTTTATCGGAACTGAACATAAAATAGGTTTAAATCAATGTTTATAACAACTCAGGTGCCTCAGGATTCACAAATTCTTCAATTGGTTCCGATCCTGGCGCATGCGGGTCAGATTCTCCTGGAAGAATATCAGCATTATTGTACAGGACGTGAGTTTAATATTGATGAAAAGGCAGATCGTTCTCCGGTGACTCAGGCAGATTTGCGGGTTAATCAGTATTTAATGCAGCAGCTGGCGGAAATAACGCCTGATATTCCGGTGCTGTCTGAAGAAAGTGACCATTCCCGGAGACATGAGTGGGATGTCTGCTGGATGCTTGATCCGCTCGATGGAACCCGGGAGTTTATTCACGAACGTGATGAATTTACCATTAATTTAAGTATGATTCAAAACCATCAGACCGTATTTGCAGTGATTGTTGTGCCGACTGAACAGGTGATGTATATGGGGTATTTAACTGAGTTGCCCTATAAATATTCGTTCAGTGAAAAAAGCTGGGAGCGTTATTGTAAATATAAGGATGCCGATAACGATGCAATTCAGGTCGGTTTAAGTCATAGCAGTAAAAATCTGCGCTATCAGCGTTATATTGAATATATTGAGCAGGAAAATCCGGTCATCCGCCGCGAAGCCGGCAGTGCTTATAAATTCTGTATGATGCTTGAAGGGGAAATCGATATTTATCCGCGTTTTCATCCGACCTCAGAGTGGGACACCAGTGCAGGACAGGGTCTATTGGAAAGTATCGGCGGCGGACTGGTCAGCCTGGATGGGTTGCCATTCACCTATAACCAGAGAGCCACCGTGTTGAATGATGGCTTTATTGCATTCAGGGATCAGGAGATCCAGCCGCTTGCACTGGATGCGTTGTCCAGTATTAATCTACAGGACTGAATGGCCTGTCACCTGCTATGATCATGGCAAATACAGCAACCTTTAAACTGAATACCCATGACACTTGAACGATTACCCCAGAGTATGCTGAGTGCACTTGACTTATTGCCGGATGTCAGTGTTCCCGTGACTTTGTTTACCCGTCATTCCATTCGTGAAGTGGTTGAGGGGCGGGGACTGGTTTCCGCAGATCTTCCGCTGACTGAACAGGGGCGTGAGCTGGCACTGGCATGGGGTGAATATCTGACGACCTATACGGATCGTGTGATTCAGCAGTGTATTTCCAGTCCCATACAGCGCTGTGTGGATACCGCAGCCCTGATGATTCAGGGTGCAGACCGAATATCTGCTGCCGGGCATCTCCATCAGATTGAGATTGTGCGGCAGGGCTTATTGGTTGAACCGGGCAGTTTTGTTGTTGACGCCACACAGGCGAGGCCCTATCTGAGACAACAGGGTGCAGTGGGGTTTATCAACAGTTTTATGCAGAATGCGCTGCCGGGAATGAAGCACCCGATCCGTGGTGTGATTGATGTACTGCAACTGATTTATGACAGACATCCGCAACAGCATCGTGGTCTGAGTCTGGCGGTCAGTCATGATACCATTCTGGCGGCAATTCTTAGCTTAATTTCCGGTCGCAGAGAACTGAGTCAGGACGACTGGCCTCAAATGATGGAAGGCTTTTTTGTATGGTTTGAAGGTGAAGATAGTTTTATGGAAAGCCGTCTGAAATGGATCTGGCGTGGGGAAGTGCACACGCTGCTCATTCGGGAATTTCAGCAGTTACAGGTGGGATAGTGTAATAAATATTAACAATTAAAAATAAACAATTGTTGCCTGTGGTTAATTTTTATACTATTTTCGTTGTTCGATCTTTATAAATACGTTGAAAAACAATGCTTCATTTTATTTGTATTGGTGACCGGACTTCCGGTGGTGGCGTGGTGCTGGAAGGCAATCTTTATCGCCTTGCGATGGGACGTCCTATGGCAACCCTGGGGATGAAGGCTCGCTGTTGTGGTGGAATCCAGCGGATTGTTCAGGGACTGGACTGGATGGTAGTGGATGGTCAGATCATCGCTTATCACGGTTGTCTGATCAGTTGTGGTTGCTCGCTGATTTCCAGCCAGAATCTGATCGGGTGGTCATATGGCAGTGATGATGAAACGGGCCTGCCCGAGCAGCTTATTTCCACGCCGCAGAAGCATCATGAATTCTTTACGCTGCTGGATGATGACGGCACTCCGATTGAAGATCAGAAATATCGGATGTCTGCGGGTGATGGCACAGTGATCGAGGGGTATACCAATGCGCAGGGGCAGACCCAGCACATCTGGACCCATGAAAAGCAGCCGGTCAGACTTGAGTTGCTGGACGATGATGAAGACCCTGAGTTTGATAAATACCACATTACTGACAAATAACAAATAATAAGGACGATTAGAATGGGAGGACGTAATACAGGTGGTTCCGGTTCCACCAGTCCAGATAAAACCAAACCATCAATAACAAAAACTAATCCGAAAGGCACAGAGATTAAGTTGGAAACGGGTATGAATAAGACCTATTTGTGCGCTCATATATGTGCAGCCAGTAAAGCACCTAAAATCGGGAAAAATGGACAAAGTTTGTATCAGCAAACGGTTACAGCAGCCATCCGAGCCGAAGCTGATTTAAATTTTGGCGTTTGGGCATATCTGGCCGAGGTCGGGTATGATATGACTGGTGAGTTTCCAAGACCATTGATGAGTAATAATCCTGAACGGATGCATCGTCCTTCTGAATTTCCACTTGGTGCAGCTCAAAAGCAAATTGAAGAAATGGCTAAAGGAGCTTTTCGTATTCCTGATCTCACCATCTTAACCATTAGAACTGCCGAAATTATTGCGATGCGGCAATCAGGCATGATTGATTGGAAACGATTTAAGCCTGATCAGCAAAATATAGAGCGTTTGGTTGAAATTAAATTTGGAAAAGATGATTGGGCGAAAGGTCAACTAGAAGCATATAAATTAATAGCTCCAAATCGAGTTCGTGAGGTTACCGATAAAGACTGTCGTTGTGATACTCGAAAGCCACCAGGTGGTGAGGTGAAAATTCCAGTCTATCCGCCTATTAAAAATCCAGCCCCGTATAAAAATGCCACATTTCGTCCTGCCAATACAGGTTTAACAGCTAAGAAAGGTATCCCCAGTATGTTGGGTGGTTTGGCTAAACTAATTGCACCCCCATCCCCCAAAGTTATTTTTTATCGCCAATTTGTACCGCTACAGGAATACCAAAGCATGATGATTCCAATTACTGCCAGTGTCGGCATTGCAGGTGCATTTATTTGTGGCACTGTGGTCCTGGCAGGAGCCGCGGGTGGCGCAGTTGCGAGCGTAGGAGCAATAGGTGCTACAGAAGCTGTCGGCGGTGGTTTACTGATTACAGGTTTTGCCACTTTGGCACACTCATAACATATGGACAACAACATTATGATCAACAGTTATGCAGATTTAGAGCCTTATTTAAAGGATTTTCAATGGCTGGAACATAAAAAAGATCAGCCTTCCTTATTTATTACAGGGGCAGAATTTCAGGCACATTTTTTGTATTTTGCAGGACATACTCCTGAAAAACGTCAAGCTTTAATTGAATGTGTAAATGAATACAATCAGCATTATGGAGAACATTTTACTTGGGGAATTGATTTTGATAAAGATGGAAAAGTTCATTATACAAATATTTCAGAAATGCCTGGTATTCATGAGGTTATTGCAAAAAATCAACATCCGGATGATCAGATTGAATGGTATTGTGCGTCAGGTAAACGTGATGAAGCACCTGAATACGCTATTACAGCCTTTACCAATCGTAGGTGGGAAGGGAAAAATTTATTTGGTTCAATATTAACTTTTCATGTGCCCAATCAATTGATTTTTGATCCTGAACAAAAGCAAGTTCTGATGTCTCTCATTCAAATGTGTATTGATAAATTAGGTGCGTATCATGCGGTGGCTGGTTTTCAGGGAGTACTTCCTTATAAGCCAATGGGTGTGGGAGATTATTCACTGGCACAAGGCGAACGCTTCTGGGGAATTTATCAAGGTGCTGATATTATGGAAAGAAGCCGTATTGCTGATGGGATTAAAAGCATAGATTGGCTGACCTATATCAGCAATACCCTGGTACAGCGCATTTGTGAAGTTAAAACATTTGCTAAATATTGTGAGCATTTTAATATTAAACCACAGCAACAAAAAGAAGGTTTCTTATTTCAATTGGAAGAGTTTCCTCAATTACTCCCCAGCAATCAACCTGTTTTAGACAGTTATTTTAATCTGAATAAAGCACTACGCCCTTTACGGAATGGTGCATATTGGTCAATCAGTTGGGATGTTGGAAATAATTATAAAGTTTTGGATGTTGATGAAAGTCGCAAATGGATTCGTCGTTTGGATGCGCCTGATATTTTTCCGGATCGTGGACATTACCAAGAGCGTAAACCTCAAAAAAATAATATTTACCTGGAATCCGGGCGACCTTGTGAAGTTGATGGTGTGTATCGTTATGAAGATCAACTAAACTTTAAAGGTGAACCTAGACACGCTGGCTATGATGATCGTGATGATTACCAACATAATTATGTTTATGATCTTCGCCAACAGGTTGTATTGCTTAAAGGTGATATTGCACCTCGATTTTTAGATTTTTATGAAAATGCCGTTTTGAAAGAAGCTAAAAAAATTAAATGGCGTTTGGTCAGTGAGATTGTGCGTATTCAGGATGATGCATAGTGATCAACAGTTATGCAGATTTAGAGCCTTATTTAAAGGATTTTCAATGGTCTGAACATCGAAAAGATCAACCCTCTTTATTTATTACTGGTGCTGAATTTCAGGCACATTTCTTATATTTTGCAGGGCATACGCTTGAAAAACGTCAGGCATTGGTTGAATGTATCGAAGCGTATAATCAACATTTTGGTGAACATTTGGTTTGGGGGGGATATTACGATGACCAGGGAGAAGGGCATTATGCTGATTTAGATGACCCTAAAATGCCTTCTATACGGCAGGTGATTACTCAAAAATCACATCCTGATGATGTAATAGAGTGGTACTGTGCATCAGGAGAACAAAAAGAAGCCCCTGAATATATGATTTCCGCCATGACTAATCGTGGTTGGCAAGGGCATAAATTATATAGTTCAGCATTAACTTTTCATGTGCCCAATCAATTGATTTTTGATCCTGAACAAAAGCAAATTCTGATGTCTCTTATTCAGATGTTTATTGAGGAACTTGGGGTTTATTATGCTGTAGCTGGATTCCAGAGTATTCTGCCTTATCGACCTATTGGAGTTGGTGACTATGCTCGCACACAAGGAGAACGCTTCTGGGGGATATATTTAGGAGCGGATGAGAGTGAAACTAATTTAATTTCAGATGGGATAAAAAGCATAGATTGGCTGACCTATATCAGTAATACCTTGGTACAACGGATTTGTGAAGTTAAAACATTCCCTCAATATTGTGAGTATTTTAACCTTAAACCACAGCAGCAAAAAGAAGGCTTCTTATTTCAACTCGAAGACTACCCTCAAATATTACCCAGTAATCAACCTGTTTTAGAGAGTTATTACAATCTCAATAAGGCACTACGACCTTTACGTAATGGTGCATATTGGGCAATTAGTGAGGATGTTGGTTATAATTATAAAGTTTTGGATGTTGAAGCCAGTCGTAAATGGATTCGTCGCCTGGATGCGCCTGATATTTTTCCTGATCGTGGACATTACCAGGAGCGCAAACCCCAAAAAAATAATATTTACCTGGAATCTGGACGACCCTGTGAAATTGATGGTGTTTATCGCTATGACGAACAGCTGGACTTAGATGGACAACCTGTTAGTATCGGAGTTCAACATAGAAAAGACCCGACCAATTTTTATGCTGAAAACTCGACTTCAGACTATCGTCAACATGTGGTTTTGCTTAAAGGTGATATTGCGCCTCGTTTTTTAGAGTGTTACGACCATATGGTTTTAAAACAAGCCAGGAAAATTAAATGGCACCTGGTCAGTGAGATTGTGCGTATTCAGGATGATGCATAGTGATCAATAGCTATGCAGATTTAGAGCCTTATTTAAAGGATTTTCAATGGTCTGAACATCGAAAAGATCAACCTTCCTTATTTATTACTGGCGCAGAGTTTCAGGCACATTTTTTATATTTTGCAGGACATAGCCCTGAAAAACGCCAGGCTTTGGCAGAGTGTATCGAAGCATATAATCAGTACTATGGTGAGCATTTCACTTGGGGTGCTTATGTAAACGAAAAAGGTAAAGGGCGATATTACAATATTGCAGAGATGCCAAATATTCAAGAAGCAATTTCTAAAAATTCTCATCCTGATGATCAAATCGAATGGTATTGTGCATCGGGTGAACGTGATGAGGCCCCAGAATATTCATTAATGGCTTTTACCAACCGTGGTTGGGAAGGGCATAAATTATATAGTTCAGCATTAACTTTTCATGTGCCCAATCAATTGATTTTTGATCCTGAACAAAAGCAAATTCTGATGTCTCTTATTCAAATGTGTATTGATAAACTCGGGGTGTATCATGCGGTGGCAGGTTTTCATAATATACGCCCATTCAAACCAATAGGGGTTGGTGACTATTCATTGGCACAGGGCGAACGCTTTTGGGGTATTTATCAAGGTGCGGATATTATGGAAAGAAGCCGTATTGCTGATGGGATTAAAAGCATAGATTGGCTGACCTATAACGGCAATACCCTGGTGCAACGAATTTGTGAAATCAAAACCTTTGCTAAATATTGTGAGCATTTTGGCCTTAAGCCACAGCAACAAAAAGAGGGTTTTTTATTTGTACTTGAAGAATTTCCTCAATTACTGCCCAGCAATCAACCTGTTTTAGAGAGTTATTATGTCGACTTCCCTTAAACTGAGACATCCATAACTGGAGTTTTCTGATTAAATAAGGTCAGGAGACAGTCATGAAGAAATCACGATTTACCGAGAGCCAAATCATCAGCATTTTGAAAGAAGCAGATGCTGGGATGAAAGTGGATGATATCTGCCGTAAGCATGGTATTGGCAATGCCACCTATTATGTCTGGAAAAGCAAATACGGCGGTATGGAAGCATCTGACGTTAAGCGCATGCGTGAGCTGGAAGAAGAAAATGCCAGACTCAAAAGGATGTTTGCGGAACTCAGTCTGGAGAACCATGCCATGAAGGAACTGTTTTCAAAAAAGGGTTGGTGACAGCAGATCAGCGAGATTGCGTTCGTATTCTGGCTTCACTTGGGTTAACTGTATTACAGGCCTGTCGCCTGAGTGGACTCAGTCGAGCCAGCTATTATCGGCAAAGCACGAGCTGGCGCAAACGGGATGCTGCTGTCATTGATGCATTAAATCAGGTGTTAAAACAATCTCCCCAGTCTGGCTTTTGGAAGTGTTTTGGTCGCATACGTCGGCAGGGTTATGACTGGAATCATAAACGTGTTTATCGGGTTTACTGCCAGATGGGATTGAACTTACCCCGTCGACAGAAACGAACGTTGCCCCAGCGTATTGCACGACCACTGCAAGTGGTTGCACAAGCCAACCATCAATGGGCGCTGGATTTTATGAGTGACAGTCTGTATTGCGGTAAACGATTCCGTACCTTGAATATAGTTGATGAGGGGACTCGCGAATGTCTGGATATAGAAGTAGACACCTCGTTACCGGCTGAGCGTGTTGTCAGAGTATTGGATCGACTGGCTCAACAACGTAGCTTGCCGAAGCAGCTTCGTGTTGATAATGGTCCCGAACTGATATCTGCGCGATTGCTGGACTGGTGTAAAGATCAAGGCATTGAAGTGGTGCATATACAACCTGGGAAGCCACAGCAGAATGCTTTTATTGAGCGATTTAATGGTTCGTTTAGGCGAGAGTTTCTCAATGCGTATTTGTTTGAGAATTTGACTCAGGTCAGAGAAATGGCGTGGTTATGGCGTTTGGATTATAACGAGCAAAGACCACATGAAAGTTTAGGCAATTTACCCCCTGCGGTGTACAGGGCAAAACTGGAAAACTCCAGTTTAGAAGTGTCTCAATAAATGGGAAGTGGACACATGGACATTATCAGGAGCGTAAACCATCTAATAAAAAGATTTACTTAGAATCTGGACGACCCTGTGAAATAGATGGTGTTTATCGTTATGATGAACAAGTGGATTTAGATGGGCAGCCTGTGTATGCTGGCTATGATGATCGTAATGATTATGAGCAAAATGATGTTTACGATTACCGTCAGCAAGTGGTTTTACTCAAAGGCGATATTGCGCCTCGTTTTTTAGAATGTTACGACCATATGGTCTTAAAACAAGCCAGGAAAATTAAATGGCATCTGGTGAGTGAAATCGTCAAAATCAAAAAAGAATAAATTGGCAATAAAATAAAAAGCGACCAAGAAGGGTCGCTTTTATATATTTAATTTTATATGTATAAAATTAAATATAGCTTTCGGTTTTTTTTAAATACATGGATCAGCCTTAGCTGGAAGCCAGTGCTTTGATCTGTGCATTTAAACGGCTCTTATGACGAGCAGCTTTGTTTTTATGGATGATGCCTTTATCCGCCATACGGTCGATTACAGGTACAGCTTTTTTATATGCTTCAGCAGCAGCTGCATGTTCACCGGTAGCAATAGCTGCTACTGTGCGTTTGATATAGGTACGAACCATAGAACGTAAGCTCGCGTTGTGTTTGCGTGCTTTAACGTTTTGACGAGCACGTTTTTTTGCTTGAGCAGAGTTTGCCACTCGTGCACTCCTTGGATTAGATTGGTCTGGGCGGGCTGACATGCATCTGAGTGCTGAATCATGATCAGCAGATTTCAGAAGAATGATCACCAGCCCGTAAACAAGTGGCATATTGTGCTGAATCAGACTGCCAAAGTCAAGTCCCAACAGGTTCTGACAACATTTCAGATGCAGATTAAATTTATTTAAAGCGTTACATTATATGACAGAACAGAGACTGGCAGACAGGAATAAAAAATGATTCATACCATTGAACGTGCAATCGTAATAGGGGCAACCGGTCTGGTAGGGCAGATGTTGGTCAGACAGCTGAATCAGCTGGGCAGTTGTGAGAAAATTACTGCAGTGGTACGCCACCGCAATGCAGCATTGAATCAGCTGAATAAAGTGGAGCAATTGCAACTGGATGATTTCCTGCTGCTGAATGATCAGGATGTCAATGGACACAGTCACGCATTCAGCTGTCTGGGAAGCACCATTAAAAAAGCCGGTTCAAAAGCCGCCTTTTATCATATTGACTTTGAGATGAATGCCCATTTTTGTAATTTATTGCAGGGCACTCAGACCCAGTATCTGCTGGTCAGTGCCATGGGGGCCAATGCCCAGTCCCAGTTCTTTTACAACAGGGTGAAAGGTGAACTGGAACAATATGTTCAGCAACTGGATTTATACCGTGCTTCGGTGTTTCGCCCGTCACTGTTACTTGGGGAACGGCAGGAAAAACGGGTACTTGAGGGCATGACGCAAAAGTTGTATGAAAAATTTTCACAGTTGGTTCCAGACACGTTTAAATACAAACCGGTCACCGCTGCACAGGTGGCTCAGGGCATGCTTGAGGCTGCACAGAATCAGACCGAAAAATTTAAAATTTATGATAATTTATACATACAACATGGCAAATAAAGGAGAAAAACGTGGCGACAACGGCTTTTGTAACATGTGATTTACTGGATGATCATCCTGATCTGAAAATACAGGTGCTGATTCCTTCAATGGATGGAAAATTTTTTAGCAGTTATGGCGCACGTAAAAGCTTCGGTGGTCAGATAGTGACCGTGAAGTGCTTTGAGGATAATTCACGTGTCAAGGAATTACTGGCAACTGATGGCACCGGTAAAGTATTGGTGGTGGATGGTGGGGCTTCCATGCGCTGTGCACTGATGGGCGATATGATTGCAGAGTCTGCTGTTAAAAATCACTGGAATGGTGTGGTTATTTACGGTTGTGTCCGTGATGTGGATGCGATTGCGGAACTGGATCTGGGTGTACACGCATTGGCCTCAATTCCACAAAAAAGTCATCGTAAAGGCATAGGCGAGGTGGATGTTACATTATATTTTGGTGGGGTTACATTTAACTCCGGCAATTATATCTATGCAGATAATAATGGGATTGTGGTTGCTCAGGAGAAACTGGTCGATTTATAAATCAATGGTCATACAAAGCTGAAGGGTAAAAAAATGGTGCATCATCAAATTAAGGTTGTTCAGGCACTTGCATCATCTGTCACAGCAGGAGGGCGCGGTACAACCGGTACGGCTTTTCCCCGTCAGCCTGAAAAGGCGCTGAAGCTGTATGAGTTTGAGGGCTCACCATTTTGTCGCCGGGTTCGTGAAGTAATGACACTGTTGAATCTGGATTATGAAGTCTATCCGTGTCCGAAAGGTGGAACAAAGTACCGCCAGATGGTTAAACAAACCGGCGGGAAAAAACAGTTTCCATTTCTGGTGGATGAAAATACCGGTGCAGCAATGTATGAGTCACAGGACATCATCCATTATCTGTTTAAACATTATGGCAAGAGTGGCAAAACGCCTGAACGGTATGCAAACTATCCCCGCTACCCGGTGGTTGCCTTTGCCGGGACCTTGATCAATGGTGCACGTGGCGTATGGATCAACAGGAAAATTATTGATCGTCCGGCACCTCGGCAATTGCTGGCGCTATGGGGATTTGAAGCGAGTCCGTATACCCGGGTGGTGCGTGGTGTACTTACCGAACTGGAGCTCCCGTTTATTTTTCATAATGTTGCCAAGGAGCGCTGGCAGGATCTCGGTCCGGCATCACTGCGTTTAAAACCGGGAAAATATGAACCACTGCAGGGTGGAAAGCGCGAAAAAATTGTTCAGCTGATGTCACGATTTAAAAAAGATATTCAGGTTCCTTATCTGGAAGATCCGAATACCGGTGCGAAGTTATTTGAATCTGCGGATATCGTTCAGTATTTAAATCGGCAATACGGCTAAATGTAAGTTATTGCTAAATTTAAGTTATTTAAGTAATGGAAGGTGGCGTGTCTTTCCTGAAGGATATGAGGGCACGTAGCCTTTGATGGATGTATTCGCCATATTATTTTGATGGCTGTAATTGTTTTTCGGGCGCTGGGGCATATTTTACTGATGGATCACAGTCATCTGATAGATATTGAGTTGAATTTTGCACCAGATGGCTTCTTTGCCACTTAAAAATCCCTGATAGAAATGGATTGATCCATATAAAACAATAAAAATAACAGCCTGAATTAGAATGAACTGCGTTGACGTGTTAAATTAACTGCATTCATCCACCTGTTAAAAGGCAGAAAATATATGCAACTTAAAAGAATTCAGCCAGTTATGAGCCGTCCAGGCGAAAATGCCCTATTTATTGTACTGGGGCTGGAACAGGGTGATCTGGCTGTGGATACCGTAATCGATTTTGCTGCAAATTTTTCAGCTTTAACACGCAGTCTGACCAACCGTTACCCGGACAGTGGTTTTAATGCAACCATGGGATTTGGTTCAGATGCATGGGACCGTTTGTTTCCGGATCAGCCAAAACCTGCAGAATTAAGCCCATTTAAGGAAATTGCCGGACCAAAATATACAGCTGTTTCAACGCCCGGCGATTTATTTTTTCATATTCGGGCCGATCGTCAGGCATTGTGTTATGAATTGGCCAGTATTATCCAGCAGCAGTTGCATGAGGTGACGTCTCCGATTGATGAAGTCCACGGTTTCCGTTATTTCGATGGTCGGGCCATTATCGGCTTTGTGGATGGTACAGAAAATCCAGAGCCTGAAATTGCCGCGGAATATGCATTGGTGGGTGCGGAAGATAAGGCATTTACAGGCGGAAGCTATGCCTTTATACAGAAATATACGCATGACATGGAACAGTGGCGGGCATTGAGTGATGAAGAACAGGAAAAGGTGATCGGGCGGAAAAAGTTCAATGATGTTGAACTGGGCGATGATGTGAAACCGGGGACAGCGCACAATGTGGTCAGTAAGGCACATGACGAACAGGGCAATGAACTGAAAATCATGCGGGCCAATATGCCATTTTCAAATCCTTCCAGAAATGAGTATGGCACTTTCTTCATTGGCTATGCCGGTAAATTCAGCACCACTCGCCAGATGCTGGAACATATGTTCCAGGGGGATGCCGAGGGCAATCTGGACCGGTTGCTGGACTTCAGTACCGCCCAGACAGGCACGTTATTTTTTGTTCCGACTGTGGATTTTCTGGATGATCTTGGGGACGAATAAGTTTCCACATTGATGATAAAGACTTAAAAAAAGGCAGTGAATTGATTAGCTGCCTTTTTTATGCTGCGTGACAACATAAAAGCAGTTATTTGTTATGATGCTACTGACAATATCTGAAAGTGACTGATGATTATGCTGACCAGATTGGGTGGGTTGTTCAAGGGACAAAAGCATAAAGCGGAACAGGCTTTTCTGCTTGAACATAATATTCAGCGGGATGATGAACAGGGTTTTATTGTGGATGGGATAGTGGTCAATAGCCTGTCTGCACGGTTGCAATATTTTTCCAGTCGGAAGTTATCCAGTTTTGATGATTTAAGGCAATTGTTTTATACAGCGATTCTGATCAATGAAAAAATTGACCTGGAAATTGCATCAGGGCGTTATAACCATGCACTGGGTAATACTGAAGAAAACTTACAGCAATTAAAAACCATTATTCAGAAATTAAACGCATATTATCGTCAATTTTTACGTGACCAATAACATTCTGCATCAGATGATCTGAATAAATGTGATGTGGCGTGCTGCTGAGGTTGAATAAGTCATCATTCGGCATTTCAATGTGCAGATTGATCACGTCTGACATCATCCCTTGTACCATTGATTCCCGATGTTTGCTGATAGATAAAATCAGTCAGTCTGAGCAGGCATCATGATAAGATATGCTGTATGCCTCATAGACTAGAAAGCCCTTACATGTTTCAAAAAGAAATCTCTGAACTGAATTTAAAACAACTGAAAGCCGGTGAAAAAAGATGGATCGGCGGCATGCTCGGTTCATCGGCTGCATTATTAATCAAGGAAATATCAGCACAGTCTGAACAGCTTTTGGTATTGGTTGCACAGAATAATCAGCATCTGGGGCAGCTGGAAAGTGAGCTTGAATTTTACGGCATTAAACCGGTTGTTTTCCCGGATTGGGAAATTCTGCCGTATGACCGGCTGTCACCCCATCAGGACATTGTTTCTGAGCGTTTGTCCATTCTTTCCAGCATGCCAGGCAAGGGTGTGCTGCTGATCTCGGCCATGACCCTGGCCCAGCGTGTGGCCCCGGTATCGTGGGTGCTCGGGGAGCATTTTGATATTCGGGTGGGGCAGAAATTTGATCTGGAACAGCAGAAATTAAGGTTGATTCAGGCCGGTTATTACCTGGTGGACACTGTTTATGATCATGGTGAATTTGCCGTTCGGGGCAGTATTATGGACATCTATGCTTCGGGTCAGGAAGCGCCGATACGCATAGACCTGTTTGATGATGAAATTGACAGCCTGAAGTTTTTTGATACAGAAACGCAGCGGACCACCACGAAACTGGAGCAATTTACGGTATTGCCGGCCAGGGAGTTTCCACTGAAGGAGGCACGTTCCATCTTCCGTGACCGTTATGCTGAAAGTTTTCCGACAGCAAACCCAAAGAAAAATCCGATTTATCAGGATGTGCTGGAAGGAATTGCCTCGCCCGGTCTGGACTTTTATTTCCCTTTGTTTTTCAGTAAGGAAGCGATGCGAACGCAGAGTAGTATCACATCGTACTTCCCTGGCAATGCAATTGTCATTACAGATAAGCAGATTGATGGTCATCTGACCAGTTTCTGGACGGATGTCATGCGCCGTTATGAAGAGCGACGTCATAATATTGATCAGCCTTTATTACCGCCGGAAGAAATTTTTATACAACCGAATCAGGTCTTTGAATTTCTGAATTCCTTTTCCCGACTGATTGCCGCAGATGATGCATTTGACGCCAGGGCGGGAGTCATCAATCTACCTACGGAGCTTCCACCCAGGCTGCCGGTGGATCCGAAACGGGAAAAACCTTTCAGTGCGGTTCAGCATTATATCGATACAGCCAGTCATCCGGTGTTGTTGGTGGCTGAAAGTGCAGGGCGCCGTGAAACGCTGAAGGATGCATTGCGGCCAGGGCTGGGCGATATTCCGGTGGTGGAGGATTTTCATGCCTTCATGGACTCTCAGTTTTCTATTGCAATTACTCATGCGCCGCTGGATCGTGGTCTGGTGATTCGCGGCCAGTTATCGGTTATTTCAGAAAATCAGCTGTATGAACACCGTGTCGTGCAACGCCGCAGGAAACGTCAGCAGGAGGTTTCAGAAGAGTTTCTGATCCGGAGTCTCACTGAACTGAATATAGGCGCTCCGGTGGTTCATATTGATCATGGTGTGGGGCGTTATGCCGGTCTGGTCACTCTGAATATTGATGATCAGGATTATGAATTCTTGCAACTGAATTATGCCGATGACGCCAAAGTCTATGTGCCGGTCACCAGTTTACATTTGATCAGCCGCTACAGCGGTGGTGATCCTGATCTGGCGCCGCTGCATAAACTGGGAACGGATGCCTGGAATAAAGCCAAACGTAAGGCACTGGAACAGATTCATGACGTTGCTGCAGAACTGTTGCACATTCAGGCACGCCGTGAGGCGAAACCCGGAATCAGTTTTGAGTTGGAGCAGAGTGCTTATATGCAGTTTGCCAGTGGTTTTGCTTATGAAGAAACACTGGATCAGGCCAATGCCATTGAAGCCACATTGCATGATATGCAGCGTGCCAGGCCGATGGATCGGCTGGTGTGTGGTGATGTGGGTTTCGGTAAGACGGAAGTAGCCATGCGTGCGGCATTTGTGGCCGTACAGAACAATAAACAGGTTGCGGTGCTGGTGCCGACGACTTTACTGGCGCAGCAGCATTATGAGTCGTTTAAGGACCGTTTTGCCGACTGGCCGATCCGCATAGAGGTGTTGTCCCGTTTTGGTTCCAGCAAAGCCCATACCAGAACCATTGAGGGGCTGGTGGATGGCAGGGTGGACATTGTCATTGGAACGCATAAAATTCTGCAGGAAAATGTACAGTTTAAACAGCTGGGCTTAATGATTGTCGATGAAGAACATCGCTTTGGTGTGCGCGATAAGGAGCGCATCAAGGCCATGCGCGCAGATGTGGATATGCTGACCCTGACCGCTACTCCCATTCCACGTACGCTGAATATGGCATTTTCGGGAATGCGTGATTTATCCATTATTGCGACACCACCGGCACGCCGACTGGCGGTTAAAACCTTTGTACATGAACAGACCAGTGAAACCATAAAGGAGGCAATTCTGCGGGAATTGCTGCGTGGAGGTCAGGTGTATATTCTGCACAATGAAGTAGAGAGCATTGAGCGTGAGGCGGAAAATATCCGTCAGCTGGTCCCGGAAGCACGTGTTGCCGTCGCACATGGCCAGATGCGTGAGCGGGAACTGGAACAGGTGATGCAGCAGTTCTATCACAGGGAATATAATGTATTGGTCTGTTCAACCATCATTGAAACCGGAATTGATGTGCCCAATGCCAACACCATCATTATTGAACGGGCAGATAAACTGGGACTGGCACAATTGCATCAGCTGCGGGGACGGGTGGGGCGTTCTCATCATCAGGCCTATGCTTACCTGATGGTGCCTTCAATCAAGGGGCTGAAGGGTGATGCCGAAAAACGACTGGATGCGATTCAGCGGGCATCCAATCTGGGGGCCGGATTTATGCTGGCAACGGAGGATCTGGAGATTCGTGGGGCCGGTGAGTTACTGGGTGAGCAGCAGAGTGGTTCCATGCAGGCCATTGGTTATAGTCTGTATATGGAAATGCTTGAAAAAGCCACCAAAGCCATTCAGCACGGTAAAACGCCGAATTTTGATGCGCCCTTATCACTGACAGCTGAAATCAGCCTGCATATGCCAGCCCTGATCCCGAATGATTACCTGGGGGATGTGCATCAGCGTCTGCTGTTTTATAAACGCATCAGTAATACGGATACCCGGGAAAAACTGGACAATATCCGTATGGAGCTGATTGATCGCTTTGGGGTGCCGCCACAACCGGTCAGACAGTTGTTCAGTGTGCATCAGATCCGTATTCTGGCGGAGCAGCTTGGTATTACAAGAATTGATATCGGCAGTCATGGCGGGGCCATTGAATTTTCTCCGGATACCCCGGTACAGGCCATCAGCATTATTCAGCTGATGCAAAAACAACCGACCTATTATCGTATGGAAGGCGGGCAGCGTTTGAAAGTCATGGTCATGCTTGAAGATCAGGAAAAACGGATCCAGTTTGTGAATGATTTGCTGAATAAGTTGTTTAATGAAATTAATTAGTTAAAAAAAACTGGCCGATGATTCCGATCTGAATGAGTCGCACTGTTGTTGCCATTCGGTCGGAATCAGCCGGACACGACCGACACCGCTGGATTCCCATGTTTTGTTAACGTATTTTCTCAGTGTGTTTGTTTAAAAAGTAGTGTGCTGATCACGATCAGGACAAACTGTATTTATTTGTACTAAAACACAATACTAACAATATTCACACTAAAACTGATGTGGTAGTATTAGCCATCATTCTAATTTTGCGTCATTTATAAAGATATGTTCAGTCTGCATCCTCAACTAGCTCAAGATACATTTTTTGTCGGCGATTTTCCGCTTTCAACATGTCGTTTAATGAATGATATGCAGTTCCCGTGGCTGGTGCTGATTCCACGGGTGCCAGGCATTACTGAATTATATGAATTGAATCAGGCCGATCAGGAACAGTTTTTAAGAGAATCCAGTTGGTTGTCCAGCCAGCTGTCCCGTGCATTCCGTGCAGATAAAATGAATGTTGCTGCATTGGGTAATATGGTGCCGCAATTGCATTTTCATCATGTGGTGCGTTATCAGAACGACATTGCATGGCCAAAGCCAGTCTGGGGTACAACAGCAGTACCTTATACCAGTGATGCAATTGCACATATGCGCCAGACACTGATGCTTGCCCTGCGTGGCCAGGGAGATATGCCTTTCGACTGGCGTATGGATTAAAAAAAGATCAGGATGACGTGTGCGGGCTGAACCTGGAGTAATATAATTAGTGCCATTTGATCGTATGCTGGACAAGGAGCCAAGGCAGTTTGAAGTATTCCACCGCTTAATGGGATACATGATGCTTGCTTTATTGGTGATGGTTTATTACTTCACCTCACCGATTGCAGACTATCAGATTTATTTTCCTCTTTTTCTGTTGGTAATTGTACTGATCAGCCCAAGGTTATTCCGGTGGGTGCAATATAAATACGATAAGAAAATCCGTGAAAATGTATGCTTTATCATTGACGTGGTTGTGGTTGCATCGGCGATGGCTGCGGTACATCTGAGTCTGATTATTACATTTGTCCTGTTGTTTGCCCTGATTTATATCGCCATTAACAATAAAATTTCATTCATAGTGGGTTCACTGGCCTGTCTGGTGGCCATTTTTATTTTTTATCTGAATATTATTTTTATTTTTGGCTTTGACAAGTATTTTCAGCAGACCAGCCCTGAGCTTTCGGTATTGTCTTTTGTCGGAATCATTATTTTCATTAATACCGGAAATTATTATCAGCATCGAAGAATGCAGCGTGTGGAGCAGCAGAAGCAAAATTATTTCCATGAAATGAACCGTTATATTGAATTGTCCAATCAGCTCAGCCGTTATGCACCACTACAGTTGTGGCAATCAATCATGCGCGGTGAGACGGAAGCTAAACTCGAATATAAACGTAAAAAGATTACGGTTTTTTTCTCAGATATTCAGGGTTTTACTGAATTATCGGAAATCCTGATTCCAGATGATCTGGCGTTTTTGCTGAATGACTACCTGAGTCATATGACTGAAATTGCCAAACAATATGGGGCAACCATTGATAAATTCATGGGCGATGCAATCCTGATTTTCTTTGGCGACCCGGATTCCCAGGGCGTGGAGCAGGATGCAAAAAACTGTATAGACATGGCGCTTGCCATGCGTCAGCAAATGACCTTCCTGCGGGAAAGATGGGTGAAAATGGGCTATGCGGCGTTGCATATCCGTATGGGCGTCAGTACCGGCTATTGCCACGTGGGTAATTATGGTGCGGTGCATCGCATGGCCTATACCATTGTCGGGCGTGATGCCAATCTGGCAGCCCGTTTACAGAACGCCGCAGAGATTGATGAAATTCTGATTTCTGATGAAACCTATAAAGTGGTGAAAAACTTTTATCTGTGTGCACCAAAATCTCCAGTTGAGCTAAAGGGCATTCAGGGGCAGGTCAAAAGCTGGCAGGTAATGGAAAGATATGACCAGAGCCGCAATGAAAATCAGCAATGGTTCGATTTTGAATATAAGGGCTTCCATCTGGTCCTGAATCTTGAAGAAGTCCAGAATTTTGAATATCCTGAACTGATTGATATTCTCGAGAAAATGGTGGAGCGGATGCAGGTTCAGCAGCAATTGACCAATGAACAGGGTATTGCACGACTGAATCCCGAAGATGAAGTGAGACCACCGAATAGCCTTTAATCAGAATCAACGCATTGGTAATGACGGTCGATATAACTGTAACGTTGGATTTTAGACATCCATAAAAAACCGATCAGGCTCATATGCTTTGAACTGACCGGTACTGTTTGATCTACGTTGGTCAATGACCTGATGAAGAATCAGTGATTCTCAGAAGCATGGTTAATGGTGTATTTCGGAATTTCCACTTCCAGGTCTTCATTTACAATTTTCACCTGGCAGGACAGACGGGAGTCCGGTTCCAGTCCCCAGGCCCGATCCAGCAAGTCAGCTTCAACGTCATCCATTTCTTCCAGACTGTTAAAACCCTTACGCACTACCACATGACAGGTGGTACAGGCGCAGGACATATCACAGGCGTGTTCAATTTTAATGCCGTGGCTCAGTAAGCTTTCACAGAGATTCGCATTTTTTTCAACTTCAAACTCCGCACCATCCGGACAAATCTGGGCATGGGGTAGAACTTTAATACGTGGCATAGTCTTTACCTGTAAATTAATTTGAGTTTGACCAGTCATCAAGCTTGGTGCCTTTTAAAGCATGATCGATATGCTGATTCATTCGCAGCGCAGCAAATGCATCGCTGTGTATTTTAAGCTGTTCAATGGCTACTTCAAGCGATGCAATGTCTGCCTGTTCCAGTATTTGTTCAAGTCGGGATTTTGCCTGATTCAATGCTTCAAACTGGGTTGTTGACAGCAGCGCGGCATCGGCTTTTAAGGCCTGATTCAGGGCTTCAAGTTCACGACTCGCTTCAACCCGGGTTTCCTGCAAATGCCGAAGGTTTTTATCCTCCTCGGCAAACTGGTAGCCTTCCAGCAGCAGGCGCTGTGTATCGTCATCCGACAAACCATAAGACGGTTTAATATCGATCTGCGCATGAACACCGGATGTGGTTTCCCGGGCGGCTACACTCAGCAGCCCATCTGCATCCACCTGGAAGGTGACTTCAATTCTGGCCTGACCGGCAGTCATTGGCGGAATACCCTTTAAGACAAAGCGGCCCAGGCTGCGGCAATGTTCCACCAGGTCACGCTCTCCCTGAACCACATGAATCAGCATGGCGCTCTGGCCATCCTGATAGGTGGTGAACTCCTGACGACGGGCGACGGGAATGGCAGTATTGCGTGAAATTAACCGTTCCACCAGGCCGCCCATTGTCTCCAGTCCCAGGGACAGTGGCGTGACATCAAGCAGCAGGGAACCATCCTGACCGTTGCCGATTAACTGATTTGCGGTAATGGAAGCACCAATGGCCACAACTTCATCCGGGTTAATGGTACACAGAGGCAGCTGATTAAAAACCTCCTGGACAGCCTGTTGAACGGCATAGGAGCGGGTGGAACCACCCACCAGTACTACATTCTGAATATCATCCAGCTGGAGTTTTGCATCACGCAGTACCCGTTTACAGATACTGATGGTTTTATCAAGAGCAACCTTGATGATCTCTTCAAAAACTGCACGGCTTAAGCTCAGGTGATGATTCAGAACCTTCAGCTCAACGGTTTCATGATCTGACAGGGCTTCTTTGGCCTTGCGGGCTGAAATCATGAAGTGAGCATATTCGGCGTCATCCAGTGTTTTAAGCTTTAATTGCTTCTTTGCCCATTTTACAATCAACCGGTCCAGGTCATCGCCGCCCAACGCCGTGTGACCACCGGTAGCCAGTACTTCAAAAACACCCTGTGACAGCCGTAAAATTGAAACGTCAAAAGTACCGCCGCCCAGATCATAAATCACATAATTACGATCTGAAGCCAGGCTGGTGTCCTGGTCCAGTCCGTAGGCCACTGCTGCCGCAGTCGGTTCATTCAGCAGGCGCAATACATTCAGACCAGCCAATTGGGCTGCATCACGGGTTGCCTGGCGCTGCGCTTCGTCAAAATAGGCGGGAACCGTAATGACGGCACCATTCACAGGATTTTTCAGGCTGTTTTCAGCGCGCTCTTTTAACTGTTTCAGGAGGTCAGCAGAAATCTCAACCGGTGTTTTTCGACCCTGAGCTGTTTCAAAGGCCGGCATCTGGTGATCATCTCCCACAAGCGTGTAGGGATGCTGAAATTTAATGTCCGTTCTGGAACGCCCCATGAAGCGTTTGACTGAAACAATGGTGTTTTTGGGATCAGTGGTAATAAATGGCTTGGCTGCATCGCCATACTCGGTACCACGACTGGAATAGTGAACGATGGAAGGCAGTAACACACGATCCTGCTCATCATGCAGCACCCTTGCCTTGCCGGAAAGTACCGTGGCCACCAATGAATGTGTGGTGCCTAAATCGATACCGATGGCAATACGGTGTTCATGTGGTGTACTGGATTGTCCAGGTTCTGCAATTTGCAAAAGTGCCATGTATTAAATCCCCTGGAAATAGCGCATCAGTCTTAACTTAAAAATCATCATCTAAATCGAAATCTTCATCATCAAGTAACTGGTCTTCAGCCTTACCGATGTCATGCATGACTTTCTGAAAAAAGCGTAATTTACGCACGGTGTCACGAGCCTCAGACCAGTCTTCCTGCGTATAATCGAGCTTGAACTCACGCACCAGGCCATCGATCCACTGATTCACTTCTTTTTTTAATGCCTGCAGTTGATCTGTATCTGTTGCTTCATCCAGCTGTTCACGTATTTCCAGGGCAGACTGAAGAAACTCAAAATCATGGATGGATTGATCCAGCTGATGATCCTGCTGTTTGAGTGCCAGTAAATAGGCAGCACGGCTGTCGACACTGAGCAGCGTCTTATAGGCCTGATTAATCTCACTTGATTTAATCAGTGCCTGGTCCTTATCTTCCGTTTTGTCGGGGTGATATTGTTGCTGCAATTTTAAAAAACTGGTTTTTAATGCTGCTAAATCAATATCGAGTGCGATCGGGAGACTGAACAGCTCAAAATGATTCATCGGGAGTGAATTCCAGGATTAATTAGCCACTTAAACAGTGAGGTCCACTTGGTTTGAATGACAAAGGGAAGGCCCGCATGCAGACTAGACAGTGAATGATTCACCGCAGCCGCATTCACCTTTTTTATTGGGATTGTTAAACTCAAAGCCTTCATTCAAGCCATTTTTGACATAGTCCATTTCCATACCATCGAGATAGACCAGGCTTTTAGGATCAACAAAAACCTTAACCCCGAATTGTTCAAAGATCTGGTCATGTGTGTCAATGTCATCGACAAACTCAAGTACATAGGCCAAACCGGAACAACCGGAAGTTTTCACGCCAACGCGAATACCTTCACCCTTACCGCGATTCTTTAAGTAATTGCTGATATGAGTGGCAGCATTTTCAGTTAAGTTGATCATGAAAACTCCATCCCTTCATCAATGAAGGAAACACATTAAGCTTTGGCTTTTTTGTTACGATAATCTTCCACAGCGGCTTTAATTGCATCTTCGGCCAGTACTGAGCAGTGGACTTTCACCGGAGGAAGCGCCAGTTCAGTGGCGATATCAATATTTTTAATCGCCTGCGCCTGATCCAGTGATTTACCTTTCAGCCACTCAGTAACCAATGAGCTGGAGGCAATTGCAGAACCACAGCCATAGGTTTTAAAACGGGCTTCTTCAATAATGCCGTCATCATTGACCTGAATCTGAAGACGCATAACGTCACCACACGCAGGTGCACCCACCATGCCGGTACCGACATTGTCAGCGTTTTTATCCAGGACACCCACATTACGCGGGTTTTCGTAATGATCAATTACTTTTTCACTATAAGCCATGATGCGTCTCCAAACCTCGGGGTCAGCGTTGATAATATTTAATATTGGGGCATTCTGCAGAGGTTCAACACAATGCTGCCAATGTGGAATTACTCAGTGTTCCGCCCACTCAACAGAGTTGAGGTCGATGCCTTCCTTGTACATATCCCAGAGTGGAGAAAGTTCACGTAACTTTTCTACAGCGACCCGGGTAATTTCAAGCACATGATCGATATCTGCTTCAGTGGTGTATTTACCAAAACTGAAACGGATGGAACTGTGTGCCAGTTCATCGGATAAGCCCAATGCGCGCAGCACATAAGAAGGTTCAAGTGTTGCTGAGGTACAGGCGGAACCTGAAGAAACAGCAACATCTTTCAATGCCATCATCAGTGATTCACCTTCAACAAAATTGAAACTGACATTCAGATAGTTGGCAACGTTATATTCAGGGTGGCCATTCAGGAAGATCTGTTCAAGATCCTGTAAGCCATTCCACAGTTTGTCACGAAGAATGCGTAAGCGGGTCTGTTCAGCTTCCAGGTTTTTACCTGCAAGCTCGAATGCTTCACCCATGCCGACAATCTGGTGTGTCGCCAGGGTACCTGAGCGCATGCCACGCTCATGCCCGCCACCATGCATCTGTGCTTTCAGACGAACCCGTGGACTGCGGCGGACATATAATGCGCCAATGCCTTTCGGACCATAAATTTTATGCCCGGAAAAGCTCATCAGGTCGACTTTCATGGTGGAAAGATCGATTTCAACCTTGCCGGCAGCCTGTGCTGCATCGACATGGAAATAGGTTTTGTTGGCACGGGTCAGCTCGCCAATGGCAGCCACATCCGTGACGGTACCGATTTCATTGTTGACCATCATCAGGGACACCAGGATCGTATCCGGGCGCAGTGCAGCCTGAACCATTTCAGGGGTAATCAGACCGGTTTTCGGTTCCGGTTCAAGATAGGTAATTTCAAAACCTTCTTCTTCCAACTCACGGCAGGTATCCAGAATTGCCTTATGTTCAATTTTACTGGTAATGATATGTTTGCCTCTGGCGGCATAAAACTGTGCCACACCCTTCAGGGCAAGGTTATCAGATTCAGTCGCACCGGAAGTCCAGACAATTTCACGTGGGTCAGCCTTGATCAGATTTGCAACCTGTTCACGGGCATATTCAACTTTTTCTTCTGCCTGCCATCCGTAGGCATGGGAACGGGACGCTGCATTACCGAAAGTGCCGTCAAAAGTTAAACACGCCATCATGCGTTCTGCTACCTGAGCATCGACAGGCGTTGTTGCTGCATAATCGAGATAAATTGGACGTTTCATGTCAAATACCTGTAACCGATAACAGTGCTGTATCAAAACCTGCTGAACTCTGGCGTAAGGCAACGGTTTGTACGTTGTCACGGGCTACAAGATCAGCAAGTGAGATTCTGGCTAAGTAATCGGCAATGTGGAGAGAAAGTTCCTGCCATAAATCATGAGTCAGGCACATTGCGCCATTCTGGCAATTTCCTTTATGATCACAACGTGTTGCGTCAACGGTTTCGTTGACCGCTTCAATAATTTCCAGCACAGTAATTTGATCAGCATCACGCGCAAGATGATAGCCACCATTGGCACCACGGACACTGGACACCAGGCCATGACGCTTGAGCTTGGCAAATAACTGCTCAAGATAGGCGACAGAAATGGTCTGACGTGCTGCAATTTCTGCAAGTGTGATCGTCTGGTCAGCAGGTTGTAAGGCTAAATCCAGAAGAGCAGTGACTGCATAACGACCGCGTGTGGTTAAGCGCATGATCTGATACACATGTTGAGACTGGATGTATGAATTCTATGAATCCTGACTAAAATAGTCAAGTTTTTTTAGTGAATTCCGACTAATTTTGTCGGGATTTTAAAATTTAAATGTAACAAGTAATTTATGCGGTGCTTTTATGAAAGTAATTGCCATAAATTATAAAGGATTAATGCCAGAAAAAGAACTGCGGTGGTACCGAAGGCAATATTGATGCGTTGCTGGTTCACCTGCATTCTTTTAATTCGATTTTGATACTGCTTTACCTCAACCTGTAAGGCATTGAGTTTTGAGCGCTGCAGATCAATTTTTTCCAGTAAGGGTGCAATCCGGTTTTTTGATGCCGTGATCTGCTGGTCATCCACAGGGCTGACAAACCATTTTTTCCAGTCAGACAGCAGGCTGGGAACTGTCAGGTGAACCACCAGATCACGGAGTTCATCCTTAATGGCTGAATCACCGGTGATGCGCATTTTTCTGATACTGCGTTTATTGCCAAAGACAAAAATCTGAATCATGTCCAGCAAGGTGCTGCTTATGGTCAGACTGGCCGGTTGTTCGGGTTCCTTTAAGTCAAACAGCATGCCTTTGTCGGTAAACTGGATATAGAAGTCAAACAGGGGAATATAGCTGTTTATTTTTATGGTGATCTGCTGTTCGACAAATTTCCGTGCCTGCAGGTCAATGACATGATCACGCTTTAATACAAAAGAATAAAAAGTCTCCAGTGCAATCATGACAGCGTTCAGCAACAAATGGGTCTGTCCTTGTTTTTGTTGCGATTCATTCATAAAAAATCCTGTAACCTGAAATCTGGAAATCAATATACAGGCACTGCTGGCCGTAAATTGACTCATGATAAGTGTAAAATAATAACTGTGCTTTGTAGAACAGTTTTGCAAAACGTTCAAGTACTTTGTTTGTTATTATAACCACCATTTATACATCATTCAGCAGTTTTGGCCTATGCGATATTCAGGAGTTTAAGTGGATGGAACAGGATAGTAAAGACAGTAATATGGAGCAGGCAGGGCTGTGTGGCCGGGAATCCGGGCATGCAAAGGCAAAAGCCTCACGTAAGGCTACACTGGATTTCAGAAAATATACAAAACAGATCTGGCTGGCTGGCCTGGGCGCTTTTTCCCGGGCAGAAGAAGAAGGTAATAAGCTGTTTGACTCCCTGGTCGAGGCTGGTGCAGAGCTGGAATCCACAACGGCAGAAATTACTGACCAGGCCGTAAATAAGGTGGCGGGAAAGACCCGGGAATCCGTGATTGATGTCAAGGATAAGATTGAAAAAACCCTGGATCAGCGGGTGAATCATTCCCTGAATCGAATCGGACTGGTGACGGTCAAAGATATTCAGCATCTGGAAGGGCTGATTTTGCAGTTGCATTCGCGGATGGATGAGCTGGTTGAGGACAATAAGAACCTCCGGGCGCAATTGTCAAAAAAATGATTTAAAAAAGTGAGAAATGCTGGTTTTAACGGTTTTTGGTGGTTATTTTTGTGAAAAAGCGTCTTTGTAGTCTTGCGTTTCCCCCCAAAGCATTGCTATAAAGTCGTCATGGCCTTTGAAACTACAGCCTTGGATTTTAAACAAACGATATAAGAGGACGTAATCTTCATGAATAAATCAGAATTAATTGACGCAATTGCAGAGAAAGGGGGATTGTCAAAATCTGATGCCGGTAAAGCATTGGATGCGACTGTTGCTTCAATTGGTGAGGCGTTGAAAAAGGGTGATACTGTAACTTTAGTTGGTTTCGGTACATTCAGTGTAAAGGACCGTGCAGCACGTACGGGCCGCAACCCTAAAACCGGTGAAGAACTGCAGATCAAAGCAAGCAAAGTACCAAGCTTTAAAGCAGGTAAAGGCTTGAAAGATTCTGTGGCTTAATCTCTGTTTGCCGAAAACGCGCCTGTAGGCGCGTTTTTTATTCGGGATTCCACATGAAAACAGATATTCTGCATTCATTCATTTTTGAATATCAGTTAGAATCCCTGTGAAATAAAATATTGGAATACTTATGGAATCGTTTCGTAAAGTCATCAGGGGCTGGCTTGGTAAACTCCTGCTCGTATTATTTTTATTGCCGTTAGCGCTGGTTGGAATAGAGGGATATTTCAGCAGTGGGCAAAAAGCAGATGTTGCCAGTACGGTAAATGGTCAGGAAATTTCCAGTAAGGAACTGGAAGCCCAGACCAACAGCTTTAAGGAGCAATATCTGAGAATGGTCAATGGTGATGAATCACTCTTGAATCAGTCGGTTATTCAGAATGCTGCACGGGATAGTCTGATTTCCCGTTCCCTGCTGACTCAACAGGCTGAGAAACTGGGGATTTCATTAAGTAATGCACAAATTGAACAGATGCTGGCACAACAGCCGGGTTTTCAGGAAAATGGAAAATTTTCCAGTACTTTATATGAAAACTATCTTCGTTCTGAAGGTATGACCAGTCAGTCGCTGATTGCCAGTCTGCGTCAGGACCATGCCTTACAGACGCTGATGAATACGATTACTGACAATACGCTGGTCAGTAAAACAGATGTGCAGCAAATTGCGGCTTTACAGCATGAAAAGCGCAATCTGTTTTTGTCCAGTGTCAAACTGGATGACTATAAGAAAAATATTCAGGTGTCCAGTCAGCAAATTGCAGATTATTACAATAAACATCAGGATCAGTTCAGACAGCCTGCTACGGTGGATGTGGACTATGTATTACTGACGCCGGCAATGCTGACAAATCCGAATATGTCAGCCACTGATGCTGAATTGCAACAGGCCTATGCTGCATTTGTGGAAAAACATAATAAGGACGCGAAACGGGAAGTTCATCATATCCTGTTGACCACGGACTCACGTTCACCGGAAGAGGCACAGAAACTGGCCAGTGACGTCTATGCTAGAATCCAGGCGGGTCTGTCATTTGCTCAGGCGGCTGCACAGTATTCTGAAGATCCGGGCTCGAAGTCACAGGGTGGACTGATCGGTTCCTATATGGCAGGCAACTTTGGTAACGAATTTGATGCAGCGGTAAATGCTGCAAAAAATAATGAAGTTTCAAAACCGGTAAAAACCCAGTTTGGTTATCATCTCATTGAAGTGAAAACCACATCAGATCCAGTGCCTTCCTTTGAATCAAAAAAAGCAGAGTTGATGGCTGATGTGTTGAAGTCGAAATCTGCAAACCTTTATACAGATACAGTTAATCATCTGAATGAGCAGATTGTCAGCAATGATGCGCTGGATGTCGTTGCTCAGGAGGTGAAGCAGACCCGGGTTGAATCTGTAAATGGTGTTGCCCTGTCTACCCGTGATCCTGTTTTGTCTGATCCGAATGTAAAAATCAAATTATTTAATGATGATGTGAAAAATGGTGAGCGTATTGCCTCCAGTAATATTCAGCTGGCGAATGGCGATACTGTATGGGTCAAAGTACGTAATTATCATGCAGCAGGGGCTCAGCCACTGGCGCAGGCGACAGCAAAGGTTAAGGCGAAGCTGATTGAGCAGAAAGCTTATGAAGCAGCTAAGGCAAAAATTGCTGAAATGCTGGCCGAATTTAAGATTCAGCCGGCAGAGCAGGTATTGGCAAAACATAAGTTCTCATTTGAACATACCGGTGTTTTTACCCGTTCCCAGGGCTTGAAGCGTGAAATTGAACGTGCTGCATTCAGTGTTCCTGCACCGAAGGCCGGGATGTGGTCGGTCACCACAACCACCTTACCGGATGAAATGCTTGTGGTTGCGGTCAGTGAAGTGACGATTCCTTCTGTAAATGAGCTGCCCCCTGAACAGCTCCAGGAACTGACTAAACTGTATCAGCAATTGCGTGGTCAGCAGACGCTGGATGATTATTCGCAGTATTTAAAATCTCAGGCAAAAATTAAATAATTTCCCTGTTTCCAGTACAGTAATAAAAAAGCGCTTCGGCGCTTTTTTATTACTGTGATTGATGTCTTTGTAATTTATGGAGATGATTTTAATGACTGAAACAGAAAGCAAAAATAGAAAACTAAAAATATAGTCAAACAACTCATTTCCCCATACTATTGATTTAATTAAAAATATTTATCAAGAGAAATTATATTCATGTGTATGAGTTTTTTGACGGGTTGATTATAGAAAAATAAGAATCGGCACAAAAAAATTAGCCCAGAAAAATCAGAATGCGGAAGTGGTGTGGTACGGTTTTGGATATGCGGTGTCTTTTTAACAGATGAACAGATCAGCCGGGTCAGGGCATTAATGCGGTAGCCGGCAATGTCCGTGCAACAAGTCTGAGGTCCGGAAGATGGAGGTCTGCTGATCATCATTGAATCATTGATTGAATGACTGGATCACGGAATGAATGTTCAGCAGACCTGTAATCCGGTTTATTTCAGCTCACTGGAGGATTTACCCAACTCACGTCGGGCAATAATCAATTGCTGAATCTGTTGGGTACCTTCAAAAATATCCAGAATTTTTGAATCCCGCGCCCATTTTTCCAGTAGTTCATCTTCGTTGTACCCGATACTGGCGGCCAGTTCGACACATTTCAGGGTGATTTCATTACCAATCCGGCCTGCTTTGGCCTTGGCAATTGAGGCTTCCCGTGAGTTGGGTTTGCGATTATCAGCCATCCAGGTGGCTTTCATGGTCAGCAGACGCGCCGCTTCCCATTCGGCTTCCATACGATAAATCTGTGCAGCAATATTAGAGCTTTGCAGATAAGGTGTTGCATAGTCCGCATCCAGTTCAGCACTGAAAATTTCCCTGATGCGCTCCAGTGAGGCCCTGGCACAACCGACGGCCATGGCAGCGACCAGTGGACGGGTATTGTCAAAGGTTTCCATGACACCGGCAAAGCCCCTGGCCACATCAATTTCAGCATCCCCCAGTAGATTTGCCGCAGGGACACGACAGTCAATGAAACTGATGGCCGCTGTATCTGATGCTTTGATGCCCAGTTTGTGCTCCAGTCGTTCCACAGTCATTCCCGCTGTGCCTTTGGGCACCACGAATGATTTAATGGCAGCGCGTCCCAGTTTTTTATCCAGCGTGGCCCAGACCACGACAGAGTCGGCACGTTCACCGGAGGTTACAAAGATTTTTTCACCATTTAAAATATAGTCATCGCCATCTTTACGGGCTGTGGTACGGATCGCAGCAGAGTCAGAGCCACAACCAGGCTCAGTAATTGCCATGGCAGCCCAGCTGTTCTTAAAGCGTTGCAGCTGCTCATCATTTGCCACAGCAGCAATGGCTGAATTGCCCAGTCCCTGACGTGGCATGCTCAGTAATAATCCGGTGTCGCCGTAGCACATTTCAATAACGCTCAGTGCAGTCGACATATTCACCCCATTTTTATTGCCGGTGTCAGTGTCTCCCCGTTTATTGACAGCTGCACCTGCATTCAGGCCATCTCCGCCTTCGTTCATGCCATCCACCAATGAGGCGAGCATATCAAGTTCTTTAGGATAGCAATGCTCCGCCTTGTCATATTTTCTGGAAATAGGACGCAGTACATTTAATGCTGTTTCATGTGCCTGATCCAGCAGCATCTGGAATTTTTTTGGATTCTGTAGGTTCATACTCAATATTCCTTATTCTGGTATAGATGGATCAGGCATGCAGGCCTGAGTGCAGAATGGCAGTGGCACGCAGATCACGGTACCAGCGTTCCACCGGGTGTTCTTTGGTAAAGCCATGTCCACCCAGGATCTGTACGCCATCGGTGCCGATTTTCATGGATTTTTCTGCACATAACAGTCGGGCCAGATAGGCCTCGCGATGAAATGGCTGACCGGCTTCCGCCAGGCTTGCCGCATTGAGTATCAGCATGCGCATGGATTCAATTTCTATAGCCATATCGGCAATCATGAAGGCCACACTCTGACGATGAGAAATCGGTTCACCAAATGCGGTACGGTCATTGGCATACTGAATACAGTAGGCTTTGACTGCTTCACAGGTCCCCACGGCGATGGCACACCACATCAGGTTGCCCAGATCGAGAAAGGCCGTGTAGTTGAAATCATCATCACCCAGTCGTTCCGCAGGGGTCTGATTAAATTTCAGTGTGACTGTTTCGGCAGCTTTTAAGCCCATGGCCGGGGTTTTGCGTACCAGAATGCTGTCATCACGTTTTACGATAAATATGTCGGGCTGACCATTTACAGCAGCGCTGACCAATAGCAGGTCGGCGGTTTCACCTAAAATCACCAGGGTTTTTTCACCGGAGATGAAATATTGTCCATTGCTCTGAACAGCCTGTGTGGTCAGCCTGAATGGATTGAAGGCCGGCGTGGCTTCCTGCACTGCAAATGTTGCCTGAATTTCTGTATCTTCGGCAAAACCAGCCAGATAACTTGATTGGATCTGCTCAGACCCCCATTGAGTGATTGCATTAATAACGCTGAAAGTCGACAGTAAGCCTGCGGTCAGGGTGAAATCACCTCTGGCCAGGTGCTCTGCAATCAGAATATTGCTCAGCACATTTTTTTCCGTTGCAACACCACCCAGCGCTTCTGGCAATGCATAGTAGTTCAGTCCCAGCTCAGAACTGCGCTGCCATAGTTCTGCCGGGAATTTTTCATGCTGGTCAGCCTGATGAGCAAGCGGATAGAGGATTTCGGCAGCAAACTGGTCCATTGCATCACAGGTCATCTGCTGTTCTTCGGTCAGATTTAAATCAAACAGGGATTTATTCTGACCGGGCAGGCGCTGCTTGCTCAGGTCCGGGCTGGATTTAAATATTTTTTGTGTTTTGCTCAGGGTTTTAAATCCGGCTTTTGATCCCTGATACAGCGATTTTTCTACAAATTTGCGGAGTTTCAGCTGATCAAGCAGATTACTTCCTGCCAGCCGGGTGATGAGTGCCAGGCCTAGTCCCTGAGCTTTATTTGCAATATTGGTCATTTTTATACCTTCATCATTCTGTGAGAATATGCGGTTATCCTGACATGTAATGGCATAAAAAAATATGTCGGCGCTGACAGGCTGATTGATGATATGTGAGTGGATCGGGTAGTATGCTTTTATTAATTAAGTCACTTATTTATATGAATTAATCTTGATTTAAAATTTTTATGTAAAATGTGAAATTGACCAGAGTGACAAAAAGACTCTTACCCTGGTCAGCGCCGGCAGCCTGAATTTAAAGAAAAGGCTGCAGCATTTTCCGGACATTGGTTTTTGCTTCAATGACAGTCATAAAGGTATAGGCGCCAATAAATTTCCGGCTGATGAACATGAATTCCTTGGGCGGTATACTGAAATAACGTGATGCCATCGATTTTGAAGCACGTTGTATCACCCGGCTATGTAGTTGACTCTTTTTCCAGTCATAGCGGTTCTGATCGTCCATGACGCCCGGTGGCAGTTCCGGGTTATTTTCAGGGGTGCTGAAGGATTCTGTTGCCAGCAGGAATACTTTGGCCATATCCGGTTTAATGCTTAACGGCATGTGATCAAAAAATTCATAACCTGTCATGGCATGGACCATTTTCTCAGCATTATGCTCATAGCCTGCAATCATCAGATTACAGGCGACAGTCAGCAGGGAAGCATCAAACTGACGGATTGCCCCGAAATCAAGCAATACAATTTTATCCTGAATATTTTCCCCATTTCCCAGCCGAACCAGGTAATTCCCGAAATTCGGATCAGTCTGCATTTCGCCCCATTCAAAAATTTCACGTATTGCAATTTCAATGGAGGCTTCACCCAGCAGGTTGCGGCGTTCCTGTGGCAGTGACAGCATCACCGGACTGTTGATGGGAACACCACGCTCAAAGGTCATGCACAACACCTGACCGGTACAGTATTCATCAATTATCTGCGGGACGATGTAGCGGGCATCTCCTTTGAGGCGTTCAGCAAAGCGGCGGGTAGTTTCAGCTTCAATACGATAATTGACTTCGCGGTGCATCATGTCCCGGACTTCATCGAACCATTGGTCAAACTCACGGGTCTGCGGCACCATGCGGGTCAGTTTGAGCATGTTTTTAAATAAGCTCATATCTGAATCAATCGCATCTGCCACACCGGGATACTGGATTTTCAGCACCAGTTCCAGCCCATCTGACTTTCTTATTGCACGGTGTACCTGTGCAAGTGAAGCGGTACCAATCGGTTCCCGGTCAATGGTCAGATCATTGAGTTTTGAGCCCAGCTGACTGACCAGTTGTTCCTTAATTGCCGGCCAGGCCAATGCGACTGTCTGATTATTCAGGGTATTCAGTGCCTGGGTAATTTCTTCGGGTAGAAAGTGTTCACCATAAAGCGCCATCATCTGGCCAATTTTTACAATGGAACCCTTGAGTTTGCCAATTTCAGATACCAGATATTCTGCCTGTTCCTTCATGGCTTTCTTACGTTTTTTTTCTTTTTCTGCATCACTTGAAAAAATTGAGCTTGCACTTGAGGCCGCCCAACGGGTACCGGCCAGTAATGATGCCCTGGCAATCGATAAGCGTCGATCCATAGAGGAAGTTTTTAATTGTTTCAGCTTATCGTTCTGATCTGACATGAAGATGAAGTCCTTGAAGCAATACCGGCAGATGAATGATTGTAACGAATATTACATGTTCTGAGCGTATTAAAACAGTTCAACTTGATGGAATTACAGAAAAGTGCAGGGAGTGGGATGGAGTGAAAAGCGCTTAATGGGCGGTGATGCTATTGGTCAGTAATCAGAATCGGTACTGGATTTTCAGATTTTCACGTTTCATCAGTTGTAATTTATTGGCCTGAATATAGCTTGTGATCATATTCTGAACATTCTGGTCAAGAAATCCTGAAGCATAACCTTTGACAATGATGCTGCTGGGCAGGCAGAAAAAGAAATATTTTGCATCCTCCAGTGACGCTGTCTGGAAGACACCGTGTTCGATTAACAACTGTTGAAAAAATCGTTTTTCCGTTTCAACAACAGCAGATGTTTCATCGTTCCAGTAGTTGTGGCGCATGGCCATGAGGTTATTGTGTTTGTAACTCATCAGAATATAAAAATCAGAATTTGATCTTATATATAGTCGGGCTGCTGAAAAAAATCAAGCCGGGAAAAATTTCTTAACAATGCTGCCTGGACCGGACTGATCAGAAAATACTATTTAAGGCTGCCTGCACGGCACTACACCGGATGATCAAAGCATAAAACGATGATGGAACAAAGCATTATATGATATGCAAAAAACACAAATTCCCTGGTTTTTGGTTCGCTTATAACATATTGATTTTTAAAGGAAGTAAAAGAATCTATAAAATATTGGGGTAAAAAAGACCGGCGATTTATCTGATCGGCAGGTCGTGTTGAAAAGGCAATGGCCCAAATCCGCTTAAATATTATAAAAACAGTGAAAACAGGGTATCATAAGCCGTTTAAAAGAACTGACCCTGGAGAAGCCTTAAGTGGATCAACTGACCATTCGTCCTGAGTATTTACAGGAAGCTGCTGAACACCTGGTAACCATCCGCGATTTTATTCGTTTCGGCGTTTCAGCTTTACGTCAATATGATGCACATCTGGGTCAGGGAACCGAAGATTTTTTTGCGGAAAGTGCGGCACTGGTTTTACAAAGTCTGTCACTGGACTGGAATGCCAGCCCGGAAATTCTGGATGCAAAACTGCTTCCGAGTGAAAAGGCGGAATTTATCAGCCTGCTGGAGCGGCGGATTAATGAAAGAATACCGACCTCCTATTTGCTGAATCTGGCTTATTTCTGTGACAGACCCTATTATGTCGATGAGCGGGTACTGATTCCGCGTTCACCGATTGCTGAATTAATTCAGAATCGTTTTGCACCTTATTTCCTGGATGAAACGGGCCAGTCACGTGAAGGGCTGAACAATCTGCCTGAAAATCATCATCCGCATAGTCCGCGCCGGATTCTGGATCTGTGTACCGGTTCCGGCTGTATTGCCATTGCATTGGCCTATGCATTTCCGGAATCTGAGGTGGATGCCACGGATATTTCCAGGGAAGCACTGGAAGTTGCATCCATCAATACAGAACACCACAATATGCAATATCAGGTTGCACTGATGGAATCTGATCTGTTTACAAAACTTCCTGCTGAACATCAATATGATCTGATTGTTTCCAATCCACCTTATGTCGATGCAGAAGATATGGCAGATTTACCGGCTGAGTTCCTGCATGAGCCGGAACTGGCATTGGCAGCCGGACAGGATGGCCTGGATCTGGTACGTAAAATGCTGGCACAGGCCGCGGACTATCTGACCGAAGATGGTCTGATTGTGATTGAAGTGGGGAATTCAGAATGGGCCATGAAACAGAATTTTTACCAGGTGGATTTTCATTGGCTGCAGTTTCAGAAGGGTGGTACAGGCATCTTTGCATTGACTGCAGCACAGTGTCGTCAGTATCGTGATCTATTCATTCAGTCTGTTCAGGGATAAGGAGTTGTAAAAATGGCAGGTAACAGCATTGGACAACTCTTTCGTGTCACCACCTGTGGTGAATCGCATGGACCTGGCCTGATGGCAATTGTCGATGGCGTTCCACCAGGTCTGGAACTCTCTGAGGCAGATCTGCAGAAAGAGCTGGACCGTCGTAAACCCGGAACGTCAAAATTTGCAACCCAACGCAAAGAACCGGATCAGGTGGAAATTATTTCCGGGGTTTTTGAAGGCAAAACCACAGGAACACCCATTGGTTTATTGATCCGCAATACAGATCAGAAATCCCGGGACTACGGCAATATCGCTCAGACGTTCCGGCCAGGGCATGCAGATTATAGCTATACCCAGAAATATGGTTTTCGTGATTATCGGGGCGGTGGCCGTTCAAGTGCCCGTGAAACGGCCATGCGTGTTGCGGCAGGTGCGATTGCTAAAAAATATCTGTCAGAAAAGTTTGGTATCCTGATTCGTGGTCATGTCACCCAGATTGGTACTGAAAAGGCTGAAAAACTGGACTGGAATGAAGTTTCTGCAAATCCATTTTTCTGTGGAGATACTGATGCGGTACCTCGTTTTGAGGCGCTGGTCACTTCACTGCGGGAACAGGGTACCAGCTGTGGTGCAAAACTTGAAATTCTTGCTGAGCGGGTTCCGGTCGGTTGGGGTGAGCCGGTATTTGACCGTCTGGATGCTGATATTGCCCATGCCATGATGAGCATCAACGCAGTGAAAGGCGTTGAAATTGGGGATGGTTTTGCAGTGGCAGAACAGTTTGGACATGCAACACGGGATGAACTGAGCACAGATGGCTTCCTGGCCAATCATGCCGGCGGTATTCTCGGTGGAATTTCCAGTGGTCAGACCGTTCGTGTTGCCATTGCCTTAAAGCCGACGGCCAGTATTACCACGCCGGGTAAAACCATTAACATCCACCGTGAAAATACGGATGTGCTGACCAAGGGGCGTCATGATCCCTGTGTTGGTGTGCGGGCAACGCCGATTGCAGAAGCGATGCTTGCCATTGTACTGATGGATCATTTCATGCGGCATCGTGCTCAGAATACTGATGTCGTGACGCCCTTTGCACCCATTGAGCCAAAATAACGGCAGTTTCTGAAATTATGGTTTCTGAGCATAAAAAAACCAGACATCAGTCTGGTTTTTTTATGCATGAATTATTTATTGTGCCGGCTGACTGACGTAACCTTTCATAAAGGTCAGGTAAGCAGAGGATTTCTGACCATCTGCCTTGACAATTGGACGCACAATATCGCCTTTATCAGTCACCAGTTTCAATTCAATAGCTCGGGCATCCCTGAATGAGTTCAGAAAGCTGACCGGAACGCGGATGGAGTTACTTGAAACAGTGGACTCTGACTGTTTAAGGTACTGCGTCGACTGGATGGTTGAATAAATATAAGGCTGCTGCTGGTCCACCAGAAAAACAAACTGTTTAATCTCATAGGGTTCGCTGTTGCTGATTTCCGCGGTAATTTTAAAGCCATCGCGGGTTTCATCATTCCAGCGCATGGCAAGCTCAGGACAGACTTCGTTTGCTTCACAAATCAGAGGCCCTTTAGCCACTATTTTTTCGGGATATGAGCCTGCACAACCGGTCAGTATGATCATGGCGCCAGCAAGAGCAAATTTGAGTTTCATGTGTATACCTGTGTTTTAGGAATTTTAGTTAACAATTGATAATGCAGTAAATCTACCGTTTTATACTGGAAAAGGAAATACCATCCCCAGGTGCGTATGCTAAAATACTGTATTTACTGAAAATTTAATCTACATCACACTTCATCCATTCTGTGCCAGAGCTCAGAGAAAGGCTGGTAACAATAAGGCAGTAATGATGCTGCAAAATAATAACCACTTATAAACATAGTATTTCCTGTAGTTCTTCGCCTTAATTTCCCGGCCTTTGGCATGAATGGCATACAGATATTTGAACATTCGGTTAATCAGGCCGGTCCGGTCATCCTCATTGTTGGGAGAGGATGCTGCGGCCATGACCTTACGGCCAAACCATTGATTGAAATGCTGTGCCCAGCCCCATTTCATTGGGCGTTCAATATCACAAAACAGAATGATCCGGGTCTGTTCTGATTTATTTTTCGCCCAATGGACATAGGTTTCATCAAACAGGGTGGCCTGGCCATCACGCCAGCTATAACGCTGCTGATCAACTTCAATAAAACAGTCGTCGCTATTGGGGGTTGTCAGTCCCAGGTGATAACGAATGGAGCCGGCATAAGGGTCTCTGTGCTTACCCAGATAACTGCCGGAAGGTAGTTCAGCAAACATGGCTGCCTTTACCGATGGAATCTGTTCAAGCAGCGCAACCGTTCTGGGGCAAAGTTCCCGGGCGGAAGGATGGCTGTCCTGGTACCATTTCAGATAAAAACGTTTCCAGCCTCTTTTGAAAAACGTATTAAAACCGGCGTCATTATTACTGTCTGCGGCTTTAATTTTATTTTGCAGTTGTACGGCTTCGTCACGAATAGTTTCCCAGTGATCCTGTAAGGGCTTGAGCTCCGGAAATTGCTGTACGTCAAAAAAGGGCGTATTCGGCAGGCGTGAAAATCCTGTCATGAACATATTCACCGGGCCAAGAAAAGTCGAATGATCAAAAAACTGGCGGGACAATTTCAGCCGTTCTTTACCACGTAAATGTGTGTATAAAAGACTGATAAAAAAAATGGATACAATGACGGCTGCATACATGGCTAAACAGAAATGGTGTAATTTAAACATCACTATTATAACAATAATGATTTTTGGAAACGAGTCTTAAGGTGTAAAAATATTGATATATGATAATTGATTGACGTTTTATGTAGGCATATGGAAATTTGTCTGTGTTGATGTAAAATGGTGATGTAAAGCGATCTGAATACCGTGATTCTTAAAGATTACTGCATATTGTTATCCTGAAGAAAATTGAATAAATTTATATATTAATGCAATATTATTGTCATAATTTATGGGCATACTGTACCTACTAAAAGTACAACTGTAACAAGAACAACAAGAATCTCAGCGCTAAAGAGGCTGTGAATTTACGGTCTACCCACTTAATTTATTAAGTGGGTATTTTATTTGCCCCCTATAATTTATCCTGAAGTTTTATGATGGAATATTCATATATCAGAGCGGTTGGCATTTATGCCCAGTCATATCTGCAAGCTGAGTTATGACAACAGACCGCATTGATCCGACTCAGATTGAGTCACTGTCTTTAAAATTTACTGAAATCATTGATGAAAGAGGTTATAAAGTAGAGGTGCCAATAAAGGAGGATGAAGAATGAAGACAACAGTGAAATATGTTGTACTGAAAAGTAAGGAATATCAGTTGGGTACCCCTTTATTTGAAGAAAACATGGATGCCGATAGCCATTATTTCGATACAATTCCAGAAGTCATTCATTATCAGAAGCATGATTTCCGGGTCAAGTCCAAGGAACTGATCCGTAAACAGATTTTTGATGATTTTGAGGAATTTCAGACGATTCTGGTCAAAGTGATTGCCCTGAACTGATCCATATCAGTTTCTGTCAGAGATAGATCCTGGCTTAAATAGGATTCCTGGCGTGCAATGCAATCCTGAACAGGGGACAGGGCAATAGCTGGAATGGATTGCTGTACATCATTTTCTATATGATTTGACTCATGCGGCCTGTTTATATTTTTGTGGCAGAAATTCCCGCTATATTGTAAATAAAAGCAATGCTTTGTTTTTACTCAGGACTATAGTTGCCCTGCAACATCTGCCTGATGGATTGTTCTGATCCATTTGATAAAACCGGTATAAGGTATGGCAAATCGGTGATTGCAAAACATCGGTGCTGAAGCTGTATTTATTTAACGTAATGTTATAACATTGCGAAAAATATTGCAGGGGAACACCAATATCATGCGTTATACAACATTAATGTTGTTTATTTTAGTGGCTATGCAGAACGCCCAGGCAGAGGATAAGTCTGATATTCCCGTACTGAAAGCTTTGAAATATCAGGCTGAAAGCAACACAGACCCGGATGTCGTGGTGGTTTCAAAAGACCGTATAGAGGAAGCCAAAACACTGGGTGATGCCGTTCAGCATATATCGGGTGTTCAGAATAGTGCTTTTGGTCCTAATGCAGGGGCGCCGGTAATTCGCGGCTTAAGTGGTAACAGGGTCAGTATTCTTGAAAACGGCCAGGCTGTGAATGGGATGAACTCCATCAGTGGCGATATCAATATTCCATTTGATCCATTATTTACCAGATCAATTACATTAAATAAGTCGAGTGATGCGGTCCGTTATGGTGGGCATGCAGTTGGTGGGAGTGTGGATATTGATACCGGATTGATTTCCCGGACGATGGAGGAAAAAAATCGTAGCCTGGATGTGGTGTTTAAAAAAGGATTTAATAACTTTGATGCCAGGGGAATAAAACTGAATATTAATAACCAGAAGAATCTGTCGACCAATATTCAGTTTTCAACTCAGGAGATATCATCCTATAAAATTCCCGGTTATAGTAAAGCCAGCATTTGCGATACTGATGTCTTTCCGCCAGGGGGTGGGGTAAATAGTTCACTGTCTGCTGTTTGCCAGCGCGATACCAGGATTCAGAGGAATTATAATACAGCCTCACAACCCTATATCAATCAGTTTATGAGAGAGAATCCGGACTATGCTGATGATCAGTCTTCCTATTATACGGATCAGCCAGTATCAAACTGGTTTGGCGGAAATTATACTAACCCAGTTAATCCTGACTATGTCCCCAATACACCACAATATACTGAACGAAAAATCAATGCGGATGTAACACCTAATTATCATAAAAAACTCGGGAACAGTTATGCAAAAAATGAAAATATTGCCATGGGGACCACTTATTTTTTGAATAATGGTTATATTGGTGTCAGTGTCGATCATAAAAAAAGTAGTTATGGGGTGCCAGGGTTTTCCATGGAAAATAAATCTTTTCAGGAATCCTATGATGATGGCCGGCCGGTTGGAGTTCAAATTGAGCAGAATCGCTTCGCAGTTGAGGCATTGCTGAATAATCCGGTTATTTTTCTGGATTCACTGCAGTTGAATGTATCCAGGGTCAACAGTACAACAGGGGAATATATTGGTTCTTCCAAATCAAATAATTATAAATTTGATACCAGTTTTGCTGAGTTGTTATTGAAGCATAAACCTGTGGGCAATCTTTCAGGCGAACTGGGGTTAAGTTTTGCTTCGCGGGATGTCAATGGTTCCGGGCCTGATCGTTATTTACCCAACGTTAAAACAGATACTCAGGCGGCTTTTATTACCGAAAAACTGAATTTTAATAAATTTTATGTGGATGCAGGTTACCGTATTGAAAAAGTTGATCATCAGATCAAGGACCTCACTTTCAAACAGTCGTCCAATTCATCCAATGGTCGCCTGCAAGGACGGGATTTTGACCTGGGCAGTTATTTTGCTGGAGCGGGGTTAAAACTTACCGATTATCTCGGTTTTAGAGTCAAATATAGTGAATCAGAGAGAGCGCCAGAGCTGAATGAACTATATTCTTCAGGTCCGCATTACTCTCATATGACCCAGGAAGAGGGTAACCAGAATCTGAATGAGGAAAAAGTAAAGACACTTGAATTTACCACCACGCTTGATTTTAGGGATACTCAGCTGAAGGCAACGCTGTATCGGACCAATTATGACAATTATCTTTATTTATTGAACTCCGGTATGGAGACGTCTGGAAACCGCCTACCCCTGAAATACTGGAGACAGACAGATACAGATATAAATGGTTTTGAAATTGATCTGAGTCAGAGTTTTGATTTGGCAAATTATGGACAGCTTACAGTTTCGGGCTTTGCTGATCTGGTAAAGAACAAAGTTGCTGGTGAACTGCAGGGAACAATGACGAACACTGGTGCTTATATGTCAAATATACCCACTAATCGCTATGGAGCAACTGTTGAATGGAGTATGGAGAGTCTGTCAGCACGTTTATCCAGTATTTATTATGATAAAGCACAATATCTGACTAAAAATGTCAATATGGAACCTGCTTTACCGGCATATAACATGGTTGACCTTTCCATTAGTAAGAAAGTCAGCCTGAAAAATGCCGATTTTGATTTTTTTATTAATGGACAGAATTTACTCGATGAAGATGCCAGACCGTATAACTCTCCATTGAGATATATTGCACCATTGCCTGGCAGGTCATTTCAGTTGGGCATCACGATGCATATCTAAGACTGGCGCTTGATAAACAATAGGACCGTTGTTAATTATTGCAGTAAAAGCACTTTCGGGTGCTTTTTTGCTCTTTAGAACACTGTAATACTGGTGTAATGAGGGTTTATTATGGCTTGTCGGGATGTTCAGTTCAGTATTCCATATTATTTCCTTCATATTACTCTTTTTAGGATTTCAGGTATCAGTGATATAAACTATGTCGAATATGCATTTACGCTATTGAACCGGACATGATGAACAGGAGTTCAAGTTCAGAGCAACCCTGAATGCCTATTTTCCTTAATTGCTGACTGCAGATGGAAAACCGCTCTTATGCTTATGTTTGCCTTACCCATTCAGTACCGCCTGGCAGGCTTTTATTTTTTCTATTACAGCATTGTCGGAACTTTCATGCCGTACTGGAGTCTGTATTTGCAGGATCAGGGATTCAGCTATCAGGAAATTGGCATTTTATCTTCCATTGCTATCTTAACCCGATTTTTTGCACCCTTGATCTGGGGATGGATTGCTGATAAATCGGGCAGGCGCATGCTGCTGGTGCGTATTGCTACCTGTATGGAAGCCACAATCTGGTTTCTGATTTTTATGATTCCCGGAGATTTTCAGTCTATTGCCTTGCTGATGCTGGTGTTCAGCTTTTTTCAGAATGCGATTCTGGCACAATTTGAAGGGGTGACGCTGTTCTGGCTTGGAGAAAAACGGGCAGAAACCTACGGAAAAGTCAGAAAGTGGGGATCCATCGGTTTTATTGTTGGTGTATTTGCAATTGGTGCATTACTGGACGTTGTTGATATCTCCCTGCTGCCGATCATGTTGTTATGTATTGCATTTACTGCATTTATCTGGTCATTCAGTGTAAGGGAACCGGGTTCAGCCCCTGCCTCACAAAAGCAACTGGAACCGTTATTGCCCATTTTAAAGCGTCCGGTCATTCTTGCATTTTTCAGCATTGAATTTATCATGCTGCTGGCACAGGCACCTTTTTATAGTTTTTACAGTAATTATCTGAAACAGGCCGGGTTCAGTACCACAGCAACCGGGTTCTTGTGGTCTGTCGGTGTGATTTCGGAAATTCTGATGTTTGCCGGTGCCAATTTCTTTCTGGGACGTTTCAGCTGGCGAACCCTGGTGGCGGCATGTCTGTGCATAACCTGTCTGCGTTTTTTACTGACTGGACTGTTCCCTGAATATTTTGTCATGCAGTTGCTGGCTCAATGTATGCATGCTTTCAGTTTTGGATTATTTCATATGATTGCAATGCGCATGATTTTTCAGCATTTTACTGCCGGTCAGCAAGGCAGGGGGCAGGCGCTGTATAGTACCATGTGGGGACTTGGGGTTGCATTGGGCAGTGTGCTGGCAGGGCACTACTGGCAGATTATTTCAGGGGAGATGGTATTTATTATTGCGGGCTTATCTGCATTGTCCGGATTATTATTGATTTACTGGTTACCGGCGACAATCGAAAAAAATGCCTGAATTCAGCTGCGGGTCAGGATTGCCTTCATGACCCGGTCGGTTGAGTGCTGATCAGGGGTAAATAGGAAGATTTTATGCAGGAAAATCAGGTATGTCCATCTGCCGGCCGGTTGCCGGTATCGGTTCATGATCAGCTGATGGATGAGTCAATGCATGATTGTTCGTATATGGTTATTTTTGCATGTTTTATTGCATATTTATGCTAAGTTATGATCAAGTAATTTTGATATTGATCCGGTATGAAAAGAACAGCTTTATTCATTTCTTTATTGACTTGTGTTTCAGGTTTTACTATTGCTGCGGATAGGCTGGATGTCGATGCAGTTGATGCGGCAGAAGAACAATCTGTTCCTGTTGCAATCACGCAGTCTGCCAATACAATCCGAATCAGTACCCGCCCTGAAATTCTGGGATTATGGGGAATGGTAATACCGAAGAATAAAAAATGTACTGAATATTATAATTTCCGTGGCGATAATCAGGTGGTCGTGCACAGTGCGAAAGAATGGTCTACCGGAATCTATGATTATCAGCCTTCTCCGGATAATACGGCGACAAAACCGCCGGCTCTGATTCTGCAGATGAAATATGAAAATAATCAGGTGGATTGTTCCGGCAATCGGGAAGATCAGTCCGGTGAAATTTCGCAGTATTATGTGCGCTGGAAGGACAATAACACCATAAACTTCTGTGCTTCAGAAGAAGCAGACAAATGTTTTGCAACACTGCATCGGGTATTGCCTTAAGGCTCAGATGTAATGCAGAACAGCCGGTATTGATTGCCCGGCTGGTCTGAGTGAGTTCAGGGCTTAACCGGGTTAAGCCTTATTTTCCTGTCCCTGAATCTGTTTCAGCAGATATTTTTCCAGATAATGAATATCCATAGCCTGTCTGCAGAAGTTTTTATCTTCCAGAATCAGGTCCTTGTGTAAGGGGATATTGGTTTTGATTCCGGTCAGAATGATTTCATCCAATGCCTGTTTCATGCGGGAAATGGCCGTTTCGCGGTCTTTGCCATGGGCAATCAGCTTGGCAATCATGGAGTCATAATACGGTGGAATGCTGTACCCCGGGTAAATATGTGAATCCATGCGGATACCGGCGCCCCCTGGGGCATAAAATTGTTCAACCGTTCCGGGTGAAGGCATAAAAGTGGATGGATCTTCTGCATTGATCCGGCATTCAATAGCATGTCCCCGCACCTGAATATCTTCCTGTTGCAGCTCCAGTCCCAGTCCTGCGGCAATACGCAGCTGCTGTTCAATAATGTCAATGCCGGTGACTAGTTCTGAAACCGGATGTTCAACCTGTACCCGGGTGTTCATTTCAATAAAGAAGAACTCACCCTCTTCGAACAGAAATTCAAACGTGCCGGCCCCGCGGTATTGCATCAGTTTACAGGCATTGACGCAGGCCTCCAGAATATCGGCACGGGCCTGCTCAGGTAAACCCGGAGCAGGAGCTTCTTCAAGTACTTTCTGATGGCGGCGCTGAAGGGAACAGTCGCGGTCAAATAAATGTACGGCATGGCCATTGCCATCCCCCAGGATCTGAACTTCCACATGCCGTGGTTTTTGCAGGAAACGCTCCATATAAACAGTGTCATCACTGAACCACATTTCTGCATCACGCTGCGCTGCCTGCACAGATTCCAGTAAGGTATCCACACGTTCCACAATCCGCATGCCACGACCACCACCGCCTGCCGCAGCTTTTACAATCAGGGGAAAACCAATTTCCCGGGCTTCGGCAAGGGCATTCTGCGGCGTCACTGCATGCGCAGAACCCGGCACCGTAGGGACTCCGGTCTTACGCATGACAGTAATGGCAGAAACTTTATTGCCCATCAGGCGGATATGTTCAGGACGCGGCCCGATAAAAATAAAGCCCGAGCTTTCGACAATCTCTGCAAACTCTGCATTTTCAGATAAAAAGCCATAACCGGGATGAATGGCATCTGCACCGGTAATTTCCGCTGCAGTAATAATGGCTGGAATATTCAGATAGCTTTCACTGCTGGCACCGGGACCAATGCAGACGGCTTCATCCACAAAGCGCAGGTGCATCAGATCCCTGTCTGCATCTGAGTAAATGCCGACTGTCTTAATGCCCAGGGTTTTACAGGCACGTGTGATGCGCAGGGCAATTTCGCCCCGGTTTGCAATCAGTACTTTTTGTAGCATGGCAACCCCCGGTATTACGCGCGATAGCGGAACAATGGCTGACCAAACTGGATAATATCGCCATTTTTCACCAGGATTTCTTCAATCACACCACTTTGCGTGGCTTCAATGGGATTCATGATTTTCATGGCTTCAATAATGCCCAGTGTTTCGCCGGCAGAAATGGTCTGGCCGACATTGACAAAAGGCGCTTCACCAGGACTGGGAGCCGCATAGAATACGCCGACCATGGGAGAGGCTTCCACAGCACCGCGGGAAGCTGCCTTAACCACCGGTGCTTCAGTAACAACCGGCGCAGGTATTGCTGCAACACTGCCAACCACAGGATTACGACGTGTTAACGCAATTGATTGATCTCCTTCCTTCACTTCAATGGCCTGAAGGTCAGATTCAATCATCAAATCGATGAGCTTTTTGATTTTGCGGATATCCATGATTTTCGTTGTCCTGGCATTATGATTGGGTGGAAGATTGAAGTTTTTCGATGGCATAATCCAGGGCAAGGCTATAGCCTTTAATACCCAGACCACAGATGATGCCAACGGCTTTATCCGATAAATAGGAGTGATGCCTGAATGTTTCCCGGGCATGTACATTGGACAGATGCACTTCTATAAAGGGAATGGCAACACCAAGCAGGGCATCCCTGAGCGCAACAGAGGTATGGGTGAGGGCTGCCGGGTTGATAATAATCAGCTGCACATTCTGTTGTTGCGCCTGATGAATCCGGTCTACAATGGCGCCTTCCCAGTTGCTCTGAAAAGTTTCCAGCACATTGCCGGATTGTTGTGCCTGTGCGATAAGCTGCTGGTTGATATCATCCAGGCTGAGATGACCATAGATTTCCGGTTCCCGTTTTCCCAGTAAATTCAGATTTGGTCCATGAATAACCAGAATGGTCGAACTCATTAAGTCTGCTCCGGTTCAGATGTTGCAGGGAGTTTGTGCAAGATGTCTGCAAAGTTTGCATATTATGGCATATTTTCCACAAATATCTGATCATTTGTTTCTAACTGTCCAGAAAGCATCCTGCTTTTAATGTTCTATATATTGCGAACTTTGTGAGGAATTGGCAATGTTAAAATATGCCATTTTTGATGAATATTCCGCTTTGTGCATTTTAAACTGAATTGGCTGAAACTGTTCATTTGTTTTATGTAACCACCATGACAGCATCAATTTGCATTGATTAATGCGGTTGATGCTCAGATTTTCTGCATGAAGATACTGTTACCGCAGGGCGAAATACCTGAAACTGTTTCTTTTAAGGAATTTATTGTTTCCGTCATGTCATACGCATAGAATCAGATTTAATTTTTAATGATGATGGAATCGCTCATGTTGCAGGATTTTATAGAAGAACAAAAACTGGTCTGTGAAGAGTTTGATTCAGCTTATATCAAAGTCAGTGAAGAGGATGTGATTGCACTGGCTACTCAGACACTGACGCGGGAGCCGATTGTCGGGCTGCGAAAAAAACCGGCTGATGATGGGGTGGCCTGGTTTATTTATGGGGGTGAGCTTGAAGAGGGAGAAGACTTTTTTGAGACCATGACCGTTCGGGAGCTGGAAAAAATTCTGCCGGAAGTCGTGCCGTATCTGGCGCTGGAAGAAGGTTTCCGCTTTATGATTGATCGGGATGATTACGAAGATATATGGAAAGCTGAGCAAATCTGAATGAAATTGAAATATGTTTTACTCGGCTGTGGGCTGGTCTTTTTCCCGATGGCATATGCTGAAAAACTGACTCAGCAGCAATATGATGACATAATGGAAACCTATACTGATCAGGTCAATCGCAGTAAAAAAATACTGGATCATCCGGCTGGACAGGCAGATGCTGTACGTAAGGATGCTGTGCATACAGACAGTGAAACGCAGAAACAGGCATTTTGTTCAAGGATGCAGGCGTATCATCAGATTGCTGCAATTTCGCAGCAGAATGCTGAACTGGACACAGCACAGATGATGCTGATGATCGCTCAGAATTACCTGGAAAAGCAAAATCAGCGTTTAAATGATTCCGGAATGACTGAGCAGGTATTCTGTGCTGGCTTAAAACCGGAATCCTGAATTTTTACAGCGCGCTTTTCAGGCTTTTTCTCAGTTGTCTGACCTGTTTTGAATATTTTTTGCCCTGGCGCTTCATTCTCCAGCCGGAAGAATAGCCGGCAGGACCGACATTGTAATAGGCCAGTGCTTTTTTCCAGCTGCCGGCTGAACGGTTATAGCTGGCCAGAACATAGGTACCGCAATTGATATTGGTGAATTCTTCAAAGAGGTCGCCTGGGCAGGTCTGCTGCCAGTAGCTCGGAATAACCTGAGTCAGTCCAACCGCACCGGCAGGTGAAACAGCATAATTTCTATAACTGGATTCCTGCCGGATCAGTGCTGCAATTAAGAGTGGATCTACAGCATAGCGGTCAGCACTTTGTACAATCATGGGAGCAACCCGGTTGGCAGTGGTGGCTTCCACCGCATAGGCCCGCTGAATCCCTGCGGATAATTTTCCTGCGCGTTTTATGACGGAACCACCTCCCAGTGATGAACAGCCTGTAAAGGCCAGCACCATGACAGTGACCATGACTGATTTGAAAATACTGAATTTATGGGAGAATTCTGGCTGGGATAAATAAGATGGCGTGATCAAAATAAAAGACCGGATTTTATAAGCCTGAGAAAAATAATGGTAATTTGAGGGGAGAGACGAGTCAAGCATTGGTCACGTTTATATACAACTTGTTTTATCTTTTGATTTTATTGAACTATTTTTTAATCTAATTTTAGGTCTGGTTCAGAGTCCAGGCTATTTCATTGCATGTTCTTGTATTAATAGACCTTGTATCTTAAACCTTGTAGTGATTAGCTACCACTATATGCAAATTGTAGAGTTTGTAATAGACCTAAGGCTTTTAGTCTGTGCAAGAGATAAAACCTGCAATTTGCCCTTATCCCTCACACAACTCTGGACGGTAACAAAGCACTCTGATGCTGCATTTACAAGGTGAGATGATGGTTAATGGGATGGAGCAGGTCATGTTTCAATACAAGGAAAATAGCCATGATAATATTAGGTATTGATGTCAGTAAAGCCAAAATGGATTGTTGTATTTTCCCTCAGGGTTTAACTGGCAAGAGAAAAAATAAAGTCTTTGCTAACAGCCAGACAGGCTTTGCAGAATTGACTGCATGGTTAAGAAAACTACAGGTTCAACTTGAGCAAACCACCACGGTGATGGAAGCGACATCAGTCTATCATGAGAACCTGGCTTATTATTTACATGGTATCGGTATCAGGGCCTGTGTAGCTAATCCTGCACGAGTCAGAGCCTTTGCCAAAGGTATGTCTATGCTGAATAAAACAGACAAGGCAGACAGTGAAGCATTGATACGTTATGGCTATTCGGCAGAATTGGTGATATGGCAGCCAGAGCCTGAAAATATCAGATTATTAAAAGCATTACTTGATAGACGAGAAGTTTATTGCAGGAAAATAATCGACTTGAAAAGGCGAATTCCACTCGTACTTCTGCTGTTGTGAAGAAATTTCCTGAAGAGAATATTACGCATTTACAGCAACAAATTAAAGCGATAGATAAACTGATACATGACCATATCGACCAGGATCCAAAATTAAAGCAAGACTTGAAACTACTGCAAACCATTCCATCCATCGGTGAGCGGTCAGGTTTACTCATGTTAAGTTTATTTCATTCACATCAATTTGAGAAAGCCAGTCAAGCTATTGGCTTAGTTCCAGTACATCATCAGTCAGGCAGTTCTGTCAATAAGCAAAGTCGTTTATCTAAAGCGGGCGATAGCAGAATACGTTCAATCCTGTATATGCCAGCCTTAACAGCGATTAAATATAACCCACATATTGAAACTCTATATCACCGACTTTTAAGTCGTGGCAAAAGTAAAATGTGTGCTATAGGCGCAGCAATGCGTAAACTTGTACATCTGTGTTTTGGTGTTTTAAAACATCAGACTGCCTATCAAAAAGATTATTTATCAACCAAATAATCTCAGATTTTAATTGACAGTCAAGACGGTATCTCTTGCGTAAGTATAAAATGGTTTATAATTTGAGCATGAGATATGAAAATTTAAAACGATTTGATGATCTGGAATTTAAACGTTTAGTTGGAGTTCCACGCCCTTTATTTTCTGAAATGTTGAGTATTTTAGAAGAGGCAGAAAGTGCAAAGAAGAAATCCGGCCGCCCTCATACCCTGACTTTGGAAGATCAATGACTATTAACTTTGAACTACTTACGCTCATATCGAACTCAGATTGAATTATCTGCTGATTATGGCTTGGCTGAGAGTAATGTGAATCGAACGATTCAGAAAATAGAAAATACACTTGTTCAATCTCGCCATTTTGCTTTACCCAAGAGAAATCAGGGTAATACCCCCATTTTTAATTGAATTAATGGGTAGAAAATCCAAAGCCCCTGTTATTGTTTAAAAATAGGTGGACAGCCATTTACTGACATATGAGGTCGTTCATGATTATAAAAGTACTGCCAGCCAGTTGTATAGTCCTCAACTTCGCTCAGATCTCGAAATAAATACTGATTTAGACACTCATAACGTACTGTACGGTTAAATCGCTCAACATAGGCATTTTGCTGTGGATTGCCTGGCTGAGTAAATACATGCTCAATACCATGCTGATCACACCACGTTTCCATTAGCTCACTGATATATTCCGGACCATTGTCGCTTCCAATACGTTTAGGTTTACCTCGCCATTCAATCAATTGATTAAGCCCTCTCAGCACACGTTCTGCGGGTAATGAAAAATCAATCAATATATCCAATGACTCGCGATTATAGTCATCAATCACGTTGTGTACTCGATAGCTACGCCCATCACTGAGTTGATCATGCATAAAGTCCATGGACCATGATTCATTCTTAGCTGTCGGTACTGCAAGGGATTCAGGCTGTTCCCGTTTAATGCGCCTCTTTGGCTTGATACGTAGATTAAGTTCTAATTCCTTATAAATACGATAGATACGTTTATGATTCCAACCATATCCCCTGACATTGCGAAGATACAAAAAGCAAAGTTTAAAGCCCCAGGTCTGATGGTCGCCAGTAAGCTTTATTAGCCAGTCTGCGATCACCACGTTCTGCTGCTTTAATTGAGCTGCATAGCGATAGCACGTTTGACTGACATCAAAGATCAGGCAGGCCTTACTCACAGAGACTTGATATAGCAAAATGCATTTTTTGAGCTACAATGGGTAAAGTCCTTTAAATTGTTTATCCAGATGCCCAAAATATATTCAGAAGATTTACGCCGGAAAGTCATGGAATTCTACCGAAAGAGTGGTCATAAATCGAATACCTGCACAACTTTCAATATCGCCCGGACAACACTGGATGACTGGATTCTGCTTGAACAGCAGACAGGACAGCTGGCTCAGCCTAAACTTGTCAATGTGGGCAGACCTTCAACCATTAGGGATCTTCCTGCTTTCAAAATATTTGTTGAAAATACAAAATTCTCACAGGCAAAAGATCTGGTTCCACTCTTTAAAAACCAGTTCGGATATGCAGTTTCCTATGATGTCATACTGGCAACACTTCATAAGCTGGGATGGACGCATAAAAAAAGAGTTTCCTCTACAGACAGGCCTGTCAAATAAGCAGAACCGTATTTCAGTGGATTCTTCCTCAGTGGGAACAGGAATATGGCAGGGAAAATATTCTGTATATCGATGAATCAGGAATCAATACAACTGACACGGCAGAATATGGATGGTCCATTAAAGGAAAACGCTGTCAGGATTTAAAGTCAGGCGGTCATGGAAAAAGAATGAGCATGATCAGTGCGGTCAGATCAAGTGCTCCCTACAGTTTTCTGTCACCGCTGGTTTTCCAGGGTTCATGTGACAGACATTTATTTACAGGGTGGCTTGATTATTTATTTCGGAATTTACCCGGGTCAGGGTATCTTTTGATCCTGGACAATGCATCCATTCATAAAGGCCGGGAAATAGAACAGCTTGCTGAAACGTACAATGTACGAATCGCCTACCTTCCGGCATATAGCCCTGATTTGAATCCAATTGAACAGGCATGGTCTGTACTGAAAAGGAAAGTCAGAAATATTGTGAGTCAGCAGAATATTTCCATCTGTGAGGCTCTGGATATCGGATTTAAAGAAATGTAGCTCTTAATTTGCATGTGGCTATATTGTTCAACAGCTTGTTGAGCAAGTAGTTTACGTTGAGCTGGCCTCACAACTTTTTTGAAAGTGCATCCTGAAGGATATCTGTTTTAAGGCGCTCATCAGCATACATGCGTTTAAGGCGGCCATTCTCGGCTTCAAGCTCTTTCAGTCGGGTTATCATGGAATGATCCATACCGCCATATTTGCTCTTCCACTTGTAGAACGTAGCAGAGCTCATACCGTGTTCTCGGCACAAATTCGGTACCGGGGTACCTGCTTCTGCTTGTTTCAAAATACTCATGATTAAGCTGTCTGAATATTTAGATGTTTTCATGGAAAATCTCCTTAAATCAAGGGTATTCGATTTTCTACTTTTAAGTTCAATTATTTTTGGGGAGTATTACCTCAGGAAGTTGAAAATGATGACTTTGTGCTGATTGATGTCACCGAATCACAAATAGCACGCCCTAAAAAAACAGAAAATTTACTATAGTGGGAAAAAGAAGAAACATACGCTTAAAACACAGGTTATTTTTGTCCACTTCCCATTTATTGAGACACTTCTAAACTGGAGTTTTCCAGTTTTGCCCTGTACACCGCAGGGGGTAAATTGCCTAAACTTTCATGTGGTCTTTGCTCGTTATAATCCAAACGCCATAACCACGCCATTTCTCTGACCTGAGTCAAATTCTCAAACAAATACGCATTGAGAAACTCCCGCCTAAACGAACCATTAAATCGCTCAATAAAAGCATTCTGCTGTGGCTTCCCAGGTTGTATATGCACCACTTCAATGCCTTGATCTTTACACCAGTCCAGCAATCGCGCAGATATCAGTTCGGGACCATTATCAACACGAAGCTGCTTCGGCAAGCTACGTTGTTGAGCCAGTCGATCCAATACTCTGACAACACGCTCAGCCGGTAACGAGGTGTCTACTTCTATATCCAGACATTCGCGAGTCCCCTCATCAACTATATTCAAGGTACGGAATCGTTTACCGCAATACAGACTGTCACTCATAAAATCCAGCGCCCATTGATGGTTGGCTTGTGCAACCACTTGCAGTGGTCGTGCAATACGCTGGGGCAACGTTCGTTTCTGTCGACGGGGTAAGTTCAATCCCATCTGGCAGTAAACCCGATAAACACGTTTATGATTCCAGTCATAACCCTGCCGACGTATGCGACCAAAACACTTCCAAAAGCCAGACTGGGGAGATTGTTTTAACACCTGATTTAATGCATCAATGACAGCAGCATCCCGTTTGCGCCAGCTCGTGCTTTGCCGATAATAGCTGGCTCGACTTAGTCCACTCAGGCGACAGGCCTGTAATACAGTTAACCCAAGTGAAGCCAGAATACGAACGCATTCTCGCTGATCTGCTGTCACCAACCCTTTTTTGAAAACAGTTCCTTCATGGCATGGTTCTCCAGACTGAGTTCCGCAAACATCCTTTTGAGTCTGGCATTTTCTTCTTCCAGCTCACGCATGCGCTTAACGTCAGATGCTTCCATACCGCCGTATTTGCTTTTCCAGACATAATAGGTGGCATTGCCAATACCATGCTTACGGCAGATATCATCCACTTTCATCCCAGCATCTGCTTCTTTCAAAATGCTGATGATTTGGCTCTCGGTAAATCGTGATTTCTTCATGACTGTCTCCTGACCTTATTTAATCAGAAAACTCCAGTTATGGATGTCTCAGTTTAAGGGAAGTCGACATTTTCAGTACGAAATTGAATCAAATTATCAGTATCCGGATCGATCCAGGAACAACCCATGACCTTACAATAGCTCGTAAACATGTAAAGGAATTAGCGAATTTTTCGTTTGTCATAGGTGATCTGGCTTATAAAGGTTTTAAAGAAATAAGCAGTAAGCTATTAATTCCAATAAAGAAGTTAAAGAAAAAGGAGCTCTCTCCAGAAGCGAAACTGATCAATAGGGAAATAAGCCGGCGCCGAATTCCAATTGAACATTTAAATAGAAGAATAAAAGTATTTCGTATTCTCAGTGAAAGATATAGAAACAGGCGCAAAAGATTTGGTTTAAGAATGAATTTAATTGCAGGGCTTATCAACTGGATGATTAAAATATGACTTACGCAAGAAGTATAATTAAATAATAGATATTCAACAGTAAAAAACCACAGTCTACAGCAATCAATCCGCAATAACACAATTGACAAAAAATAATAAAATAAATATTTGTTTTTAGAGTAAAAAAGATTTTGAAATAATTTAAAAAAATGTAATAAATAATACTTTCATTAAAAAAAATTATTATGCCAATTAGTTAGTACAAATAAAAGATTAATGATTATGAAAAATAGCATTGTTATAATTGGATTTGGAAAACAAGGGCAAGAATACTTTGAAAGTATAGAGAAACTTTCAAATATTACTATCAAAGCAATAGTTGACAGTAGCTTCAACCAGAAAATATATCTTGAAAAAGTAAGTATAAAAGTTGGAGAAGATATAATTCTTTTAGAAAATATTGAAGATTTAGAGGAGTATGATAATTGCACAGCAATAATTTGTGTTCCACATAAATATCATTTTGAGATCACAAAAAATTGTATTAAAAAAGGTTTTAATATTATCAAAGAAAAGCCTTTAGACTATAGTTATTTAAATGCAAAAAAATTGGAGGAAATATCAATACAATATAACAAGAAAATTTTTACATTATGTCAAAGGATCTACGACCCTATATTTTCAGAATTTATAAAAAAAATTAATCTAATAGGGAAACCATATGCATTACAATATGATTACTTTTTAAGCCATAACAAAACTACAGGTTGGAGATCTAAAAAAGATCTAGCGCGCGGTGGAGTACTTTTGGATATGGGTTATCATATTATAGATACTATTAATAATTTTTTTGGTGAAATTATAGAAACCAATTCCTATAGTGCATTTTCAAATGAAGAAACTAAAAAAGAAATTCTAGAGGATTACACTACAATTTCTTTTAAAAACAGAAGAGAAGTTATAGGAACTATTAATATTGGTAGAAATTATCATAAGAAAAAAGAATATATTACGGTATTTTGTGATCAAGGCATTGCAGAAATTTCTCCAAAAAAAGGATTTTCCATATACAACAATAATGGGCAAGAAATATACAAAGTCGAAGTGCATGTGAAAAATGAGGAGGTTACTATAAATCAAATACAAGATTTTTTAAATATAATTAACTTCAATGATGAATTTAGTTATAAAAAACATTTTAACAGGCATCTATTAAATGTTGAAACAATTGATCATATCTATAGTAAGCAACAGATAAATTTTCTAAACTCTATATAGGTAATAATATGAACACTCTACAAAAAGATTATTCAAGTAGCATCATTGATGATTATAAGTCACTCTATAAAACTCCAACAGTATCATTTGAACTTCCTCACGAAATCTGGCCTCCAAATGGCAGTGAGAATGAATTATTAGATATTGGTAATCAACGTAATCTTGATATACGAATAGCTGGAAAGTCAGGACCAATAAAAGTTTTTGAAGATAACTTTCTTTCATTTCTAGAAAACAAAGTGAAATATGGCATTACATTCAATTCAGGAACGTCAGCATTGTTAGCCTCGTATTTTTCACTGGGCTTAGCTGAAGGAGATGAAGTTATTGGACCTGTTTTAACTTATCATGCAGCTTTGAGTCCTCTATTTTTATTGAGATTAAAACCTGTATTAGCTGATATACAGCAAACAACACGTTGTATTGATCCTATTGATATAGAGAGAAAAATAACAGATAAAACTAAAGCTATAACAGTAGTACATCAATGGGGGCATCCTGCTGATTTAGATGCCATAATGAAGTTGTGTGAGAAATACGATCTAAAATTAGTTGAAGACTGTTCACATGCACATGGTAGCAAATATAAAGGAAAACTGTGTGGAACATTTGGTGATGTTGCTGCATTTTCATTACAAGCTAATAAAATGATATACGCTGGCGAAGGTGGAATTTTAGTAACAAATAACGAAGATATCCATGATAAAGCAACACTACTTGGACACTATAGGGATCGTAGTAAAAAAGAAATTAAGAACCCTGAATTACAGAAATATTGGGTTACTGGTTTTGGTCAAAAACTAAGAATGTCACCATTTAATGCAATAGTAGCGACGTACTCTTTAAATAATTTTGAAAAAAATATGTCAGGAAGGTATGCATGTTTAAACTACTTCAATAAAAAACTTTCAGTATTTGATTTTATTGAACCTCACTTCGTCGGTAATTCAGTGGATATGGGAGCTTGGTATGGCTTTAAACCATTGTATCATTCAAATAAGTTAAACAACATTGATAAAAGTGTTTTTATTAACCTTTTACAGATGGAAGGCCTTGAAATATCAGATCCATCTGCCCCATTGCTTTCTACTACACCTCTATATAATGATGAATCCAACCCATTATTTAATATTCCACAAGACTCAACTAATTATAGTGGTTTTATAAATGCTGATTACATTTCTAAATCAGCGTTATCTTTACCAACATTCTATGAACCTGATATTCATATCCTGCTCATAGATAAATACATTGAAGCTATTGAAAAGGTTGGTAATTTTTTAAAAAGTTATTAAATATTGAGGATAAAATGAGGACTATGTTCCTCATTTTAAGGAGACAAAAAATGAAAATTATTGATTTTATTATTTTTAATGAAGCAAATAATACTTTATATATACAAAAAAGATCAAAAGATAGACGGATTTTTCCTAATCAATGGGAAGCTCCTGGTGGACATCTTGAAAAAGATGAAACAATAATTGAATGTTTATTTCGTGAACTCAAGGAAGAAACAAATTTATCATTAACTTGTATTTATGGAAAAATAAATGAATTTATTTGGGATGATAAGGAAACTGTAAATTCTGTTTATTTAATTTCAGCTGAAGGCAACCTCAAGGTGGAAAGAGATAAAATATCTGAATACTTATGGATTAACAAATATCAACTTGAAGAAATTTTTCCAGATAATAAAAATGATATCTACCAAAGTTTCTTAAATGCTTTTGAGCTTATAGAATCAAAAGATCAGATCAAGCAAAAAGTTTTAGACAACATATTCTTTTGGTTAGATGGTATTAAAGATATAACAGGAAAATATTTTAAGAATATTGACTTGGAAAAAAGTAATAAACCTGATGGTTCCCCTGTATCCATTGCAGATAAAGAAATAGAAGAATTCTTGTATGTGGAAATAAAAAAAACTTTCCCATCTCATAACTATATTGGTGAAGAAAATGAATATAATTATGATTCTTCCATTTCTTTTAAATGGGTTATTGATCCTATAGATGGAACTAGATCTTTTATAGTTGGCCGACCAACGTTTGGAATATTAATTTCATTGGTTTACAAAAACATACCTATTTTTGGTTGCATTTACCAACCAGTTACAAATGAAAAATGGATTGCTTTTTTAGGTGGAAATTTATATTACAATTCAAATATAATTAACTATTCAGCTATTAATACTAATAAAGATATTGAATCATTTGTTCCTGCACCAGAAATATTTAAAAATGAGAAAGAGATTAAAATTTTTGAAAACTTAAAAAAAATATCACGAAGAATATCCTACAATGGTGATTGTTATGCATATGGTTTATTAAGCATGGGTTTTGTTGATATAATAATTGAACAAAAACTTTATGAACATGACTATTCAGCATTATTGCCTATTTTAAATGCAAGTAAAACCATATACTTTTCTTTAGATGGCGTACCTATAGATATATCTAATAGCTCAACCTCTTTAATAGCTTTCAAAGCTCATAATTTTTATCGGTTTGTTAAATTGGTGAAGTAAATGTATATACAGTTAAATTCAACACAAAAAAAATTTGCAGGCCCTGAAATCATTAAAAGTAAATTTTCAAAAAATAATATTGGTGTTTGTTTTGAGGTTATAAAAAAATTAGATTATGAGGATTTAAAATTAAGATTAAATAAAATATTAATGAAAAATCCCATTTTAAAATCAAAATATAGTATAAACAAAAAATGTTTTCAATACAGCTCTAAAAACAAATTACACAATTTATCATACTTGGAAAATATAGAAATCTCATTATTTTTAAAAAAAATGAACAAAATATCCTTTAAAATAGATAGGCATTATCATTTTAGAATATTTTTTGTTAACAATAAAAATAAAGCTGAAAATTACATTGCTATTTGCATCAATCACAATATTTGTGATGGATTATCTTTAAACTACTTTTTCAAGTCCCTTTTAGATGATGAAAATAATATAAAAATCATTAAAAAACCAAAAATAATGGGCTTGTTACAGAAAAATGAAATAAATTTAAAAAATTTTAATGAGAATGAGGGTGGTGTTGTGGATAAACATGAAGTTGTCGCGAAAAATATATTTCATAATTCTTATATAAATTATAACATTAGCAAATTTTTAGATACTTCAATCTTAGCACTTTTTAATGCATCAAGAAAATATTTAAACAATTTCATTGTAAAAGAGTTGTTTAAATTCCAAGGTGATCATGGGATTAATAATGAGCTAGATTTTTATTTATATAGTTTGGAAGAAGAAAGTTTAAATGAAAAATTAATATCAGAAAAACGTCAATATGCAAAAAAAATCACACTCCATTCTGGGATTTAGTCAAAACAATAAACCCAATAGCTTATGGCGGCTATTATGGTATCGCCAACATTGAGATAAACTATAGAGCTAGAGCTAAAGGAGTTAATATTTTTCAGAATATTCCCTATATTATTTACTTTAACGAAGAAACACTAAATTTTGCTGAAGCAGATATTTCATTAATAATTGATCAAATGAGTGAGGGAGAATTATATCACAAATTTTTATTTAATAGGAAAATTATACCTCAAAAAATTCAAATCTTAATATTGGAAAATTTTTCCAATTACATTAGCAAAATAAAAATTGAAGAAACTAAATTTAGAAAAGAAGTTAACACCTGTTGTGTAATTTAGCATTTATATGACTTTGTTGCACAAACCTATCTCTCAGGGCTTATTCATCAATATAATTTCTAGATGAATAAGCCTACTTCCAAATTATATCGTACAAAGAATTGGTCTTCAGTAAATTTGCTTCTCTTCATCTTTGCATGCCTCTTATAGATAAACTCCATTTAACAACTACAGGTTAATTCCAGGGCCTTCATCAATTCAATACCCTGCGACATGAGCAACCTTAGCTTATGTTTGAGTACGGATCAACAGCGCTTAATTGGATTCAGCTCTGGAGAATAAGGGGGCAGATACATGAGAATATTTCCGTAATGCTTCTCACCTTCCGGAAGACTCTGACAAAGCTTCTCCAACCATTGTTTAATCCATGTACGTGCACAATGGCCTGTAAATACATAAGGTTCAATCAATTGATAGGGTGAGTTTCCCCGTACTGCACTGATCAGACTCAGGCGTCTGCCTCCACCACCTGAGCATTCAGCATACTGACGCGTGCCTTTTGCAGACCATCCATAACTATATTGATCACGTTCATCAATGCCTGTTTCATCAATATGGATCAGATGATCCAGGCCCACTTCTTCAGCTCTGATTCTACTTAACCATCCAAAGATACATTGCCTGATGTGACTGGATTCCCGATAGGTGAAACTCTTTTTTTATGGGTCCATCCCACTTTATGTACTGCTCTGCGCAGACGTTCATACAGAATAGGCTGACCAAAACGTTGCTCATATAAAGGGATCAATTCTTTTAGGGTATTAAAGGAAGTCTGCTCCAGAAACAATCTGAATTCATCCAGGTCTTTGATACCTGGAGTTTTACCACGCACCCAGCTTTTCTGTTCAAGTGAACCTGTTTCAGATTTTAATTTGATCCAGTCATCCAGTGTCGTTCTGGCGATGTTGAAGGTACGACAAACCTGAGATTTGTTGCCATTGCGTTCGTAGGCTTTAACAGCCCGAACTCTCAAATCGGAAGATAAAACAGCCATTGTGCTCAACGAAAGTAAGTATTTAATTCATTGTAGCCTAAAACAAGAGTTTAGCTATAACATGAGTTAAATATACGGCATATCTCCAATTTTAAGTGAACCTGTTTTCAGGGGGGAGGTCAGTTTTAATATTTCAGTCATGACAATCGGCTAAATTCAAGCCACTTCTGAATATTGTAGCCAGCCTTATGAAAATCAATCATATTTTAAAATTCTCCCTGGTGATGATCAGTCTGAGTCTTGCGGCCTGTAATAATGATCATACTGATGCGCCTGCCGGGATGGCCAGACCACCAATTGTTGATGCTTCATTGTATTTTCAGACCAAAACACCGTATCAGCCTCAGCAGCAGCTGGACAGCTATGAGGTGGCACCGACAGGCTTTCATCCGGTATTTATGCAACTGGTAGCCCGGCATGGTTCACGGGGTTTGTCCAGTATGAAATATGATCTGGCGCTTTATAATCTGTGGTTGCAGGCAAAACAGGAGAATGCCTTAACTCCGCTGGGTGAACAACTGGGGGCGGACCTGGAAGCCATGATGAAAGCCAATATATTACTGGGCGATGGCGTTGAAGGTATTCGCCAGCGTGGTTATGGTAATGAAACCTCAGTGGGGATTAAGGAACATCGGGGCATTGCTGACCGTCTGTTACAGCGTTTGCCACAATTGTTCAGCAATAATTCACTGACAGGGAAATCCATTCAGGTTGTGAGTTCAGGTGTGGATCGGGCTGTGGACAGTGCCAGATTCTTTAGTAATGAATTGTTGACGCAACGGCCGGATTTAAAAACCATGATCAGCCCCGCCAGTTATCAGCAGCTGGATGCTTCATCTGTCCCGACGATTGCAGATGGGGGCGTAAATCGATTCAATTTATATTTTCACAGTCTGAATCAGGCTGAAGATCAGCCGAATATCATCACAGCAATGGATCAGTCGGTTTACGAGGCCAGTCTTGCCTATCAGGATTTTGAGGAAAACAACACAGACCTGGCAGACAAACTGCAGCAACTTAACAATGACAGTCGTGCGCAGCAGGTGGCCACTGAAATATTAACCCCACTTTTTCAGCCTGCATTTCTTCAGAAAATCGGGCAGCCGGATTATCGTTTCAGTAACCGGGGGAGCTATACAGTAACCGCAGCCAATGGTGAAAAAATAACTGAAACCGGGAAGGGCAAAAATACCATTGCCAGTATGGTTGATGCCGCGGCTTATTTATATGAACTGTATTCCATCACTGGGGGGATGCAGGATGAACTTGGTGCAACCGATTTTAAAAAGTATATGCCTGCGGACGCTGCAGAATTTTATGCACAGTTTAATGACGCCAGTGATTTTTACAGCAAGGGACCGGGTTTTGATACAGCCCGTCAGATCACTACTGCGATTGCACAGGGATTGAAACAGGATTTATTCAGTCAGGTGGATGATGTGATGGACCACAGGCAGCCCCATATTGCCGTACTCCGATTTGCTCATGCAGAAATTATGATTCCACTTGCGACAAGCCTTGATTTAAACGATAAGATGCAGTCGTTGCCATTGAGTCAGACATTTAACTATGAAAACAGTCAATGGCGTGGAGAAGAAGTGTCGCCGATGGCCGCCAATCTACAGTGGGATATTTATCAGAATGATCAGGGACGGACCCTGGTTAAAATGTTGTATAACGAAAAAGAAACCGGGTTTAAAAAAGCATGTGATGCTGCCCGATATCAGCCTGGCAGTTTTTACTATGATTACTTAAAGCTGAAACAATGTTATGACGTGCAATGACTCAGGAGTATAAAAAGTTGTTGCTGCAATGTGGAGCTGATGCCTGACCATGATTAGTGGATTATAAAAGGTAAAAGATCAGTCAGGCAATTTCAGACAGTGTTGCATCCGGTTCCAGGTCATGAATAATCTGTCTGAGACAGTCCTGCCAGAACAGAGCGAAATGTTCAGCAGGAATTGATTTCATGACACAACAGCGCAGAACCGTGATTTTCTGATCTTTATAAGCGGGATTCTGTAAGACAACATCGGCAGCAAGCTGATTTCTCGAGAACCATGGCCCTGTACTGACAGGCTTACGGGAACCTGAATTTGAAAGCAGATCTTCACTCATCTGATTAATCACCTGGACTATGTCCGTATGTTTGTCCGTGGGACAGATATAGAAGTTCAGCATGTTCAGATCAGGTTCGTAAGCACTGTGGAAGCGATATTTTTCGCCCTGAATCAGTAGCGGAGGTGTTTGTTCCAGCGCATGCTGCAGCTGTTGTGCTACCCGCAGGTTCTGGGCGAGCAGCAAACCATAGCCTTGCTGGTCCAGGCTTAATAAACGATGTGCAATCCATACAGCTGCTGTGGCGGCCCCCGGCCTGGCGCCTTCAAGGGTATAGGGGCCAAAATCCATATGTTCTCCCCGGCTCTGGCCGAAATATTTACTGTGACTGATGACAACCTGCGAATAACGGCGATCACGAATGGCCAGGCATCCTGCCGGATAGGGGATGTGACCGTTCTTATGTGGATCAACAGTAATCGTGTCGGCATGTTCAAGTGCCTGTAATGCAGCAGCAATTTCAGGTTTAAGCCAATCGGGTGCATGTGCTGGGATGTGTTGCCGGGATGTCACAGACTGTGAGGGCAGTTCATCAGCATTTGATGGTCGGATCATGCTGCGATAGTAACCGCCCTGGGCAGCATCAACATGTAAAAAGAACGATGACTGAAACTGTAATTCACAGGCCTGACGGATGCCGAGTATCTGGTCTATGGCGTCCACACTGCCTTCGCCACTGCTGCCCACTGTTGCAACAACTGCAATAATCGGGCGCTGCTGGTGCAGATGAGAAAATATCCGTTCGCGCAGCCTGTCAATATCGATGCGAAAATGTTCATCAAGTTCAACCAGCTCAAGCTGATGACGGCCAATGCCGAGCAGATTAGCACATTTATCCCAGGCATAATGACGGCCACTGGCCACCAGCAGCACACCCTGACGCAGTGTGGGGTCCTGATGAAACTGTTGTGCGGTATCCAGCAGTTCGATCAGTTGCTGCTGACTTTCTGCCTGATCAAGCAACTGAGCAATACGGCGAGGTGCCAGGTTGAAAGGATGATCAACTTCTGATGCTGTTAACAGATGACGCAGTGCAGGGGTTTCTCTGATGGCCAGTGGAATGCTTTTTAGATTTCTGGCAATCCAGATGGCCTCATAATTGGCAGCATGTCCACCGGATGTGAGGTGTGCCCAGCCCAGGCGTGGGTCAAAGCCAAATAAAGCACAGAAATCATCACTGAGTTCGTACTCCAGTTGTGTGGTGACCGGAGATGCCTCAGGGGTGACATTATTGGGGTTGTACAGCATGGCCGTGAAATAGGCCAGACTGGCGGGAAGAAACACATCGGTATTCATGTGTGCCAGATAATTGGGCGCTGGCCAGGGAATGGATGCTTCACCTAATTGTGTAGACAGGGTTGTTAACAACTCAATTGCCCGCTGTAACATCACAGGAGAAGATGGTGGACTGACCGGCAGTGATTGTAATGAGGCATGCCATTGATAATAATCATCCATGATGGTTGTCAGTAACTGATTGATCTCATGATGATTATCGGAATCTGGCCACAAATGCTGCCAGGATGAAGGAATATCCATATCAGTTCACTGTGGCCACAATAAAGCGGCGGCGAAAAGGGAACAGGGTCCGTCCATCAGCTTCCGGAGGATAAAATTCCGGAAGTCGGGCACGGTAGGCACGAATAAACAGTTTGCCCTCATCTGAGGTTAAACTGGCGAGAATGGGGCGCAAGCCGGCACCATTGACCCATTCAAATACAGGTTCAGGGCCGTCCAGCACTTGCAGGTATTCACTGTCCCAAATGTCAATTTCATTACAGTACGGGCGTAATGCATTGTAGTAATAGGTTTTGGTCATGACTACACGTTGTCTGATTTCCCCACGGAACCGGGCTGATCCCAACGGAGCACCATTTACTCCGCCATGATGCAGAACTTCAGAAATCAGGTTGTACCAGGCCTCGTCCATACAGTCGGGCATCTGAAGTGCCAGTTGCCCGCCTGGTTTAATGGTTGAGATGAGTTCCGGCAGTAATGCCTGATGTGGCAATAAATGCAGTAATGAGTTGGCAAATAATAAATCAACGGGCTGAGCAGGTCGCCAGTTGATGACGTTGGCCTGAATCCAGTGAAGTTTATCATGTTGTTCCAGTGCTGCCGCTGCAAACATCTGGGCAGAAGAGTCGACTCCCCAGATGTCAGCCATTGGCCAGCGTTGTGCCATCAGCTGTGCAATATGCCCGGGTCCGCAGCCCAGATCACAGATGGACTGCGGATTTTCCAGTTGCACCCTGGCCAGTAATTCGGTTGCCGGGCGCAGACGATGAGCTGGGAATTTCAGATACGATGTTGCATCCCATTGCGCAGGCAGCTGAGTACTGACTTTGGTGGTGACCTGGTTCATCAGGCATAGCTCCTTATGAATTATTAATGTATTGCCTGAAGGGTCAGTGCTGCAATTCGTTCATGAATGATATCCATTTGATCCCAGGCCTGCCGGCATGTTTCCATGAGTTTGGGAAATTGGCTGGCCGATAGCTTTTGTAAATAAGGACGGCCCAGCGCATTATGGCCTTCATCTGCTTCAGCATGTATCTCAAAATATGAAGGGTCACTCTCGTTATGGTCATGGGTCAGAATATTCTCGGTTGCCTTGCCAAACGAATCTCCGCTTGTTTCAACCACCATGTGGACAATCACAATTTTTTCTGCTTCATCACTGCTCATCATTTTATTGATGAACCATAGACTGGCTGCTTCCAGGGCCGGGTCATAAATTTTATTGGTGAGGTTGTTCTGGACCCGTAAGATTTCATCATGCCCAAACTCATCATGCAAATGCTCGCTGTATATGGCATATAACTCATCATTGGTACAAAAGGCCTGGCGGGCATAGAGCATTTTCTGGAAATAAACGGACCATACATACAGTGCTTCTAAAAAGCGTTGTTTCATGGCAGGCCGGGTCTGTAACTGGCCGGATTCAAACAGGCGGAACAGTGCATTTTTTTCATGGCGTAAGCCCAGCTGGTTATTCAGATGGTCTAAATCCTGATAGGAAACTTGCTTTTCCCCGGCCAGAAATTCAACACGTGGGGTGATTTCATTTTCATATAATCCTTCACCTTCAAATTGAATGGATAATCCATGAAAGGTCTGGCCTTCTTCACTACGGAAACCGTGCAGCTGGCCTGGAGGCACACAGACTGCATCACCTTCCTGCAAAAGCTTCTGCTGACTTCCGGTGAGGTACACTGAACCCTGAGTGACGATAATCAGTGATTTGGTGCTGTGCTGGTGATTATCCAGGATTTCTCCATTTTTAAGACGGACCCAGCTGAATGAGTAACGTCCATTTTCTGGAATAAACGCAGCCAGGGCGCTATTGCGACGAAAATCACGATGTTCGCCCAGCTGATGGATCTGACCATCGACTTCTACTTCGGTAATGGCACGAATGTCTGTACGACTGATAACCTGCACTGAGGCAGATGGATCAGTGGGTGTTTCAATATGGGAAGTGGATTCTGGCTGAGTTCTGAGGAGTTGCTGAGATGAGTTTGTCATGGCGCGTATCTTCCTTTTATGGGTAAATGGGCAAGAAATGAAGCGATGAAACTGAACTGCAATACAGGTGGGTGGATGGGATTCTGATTTATCTGATTGATTGAAAAGCTTTAATTACACGATTATTCTGCCGGGGAGACCCCAGTGAAATACGGATGTATCCATGTAACCCCTCAGGGTTAAACACAGGCTGTATTTTGTGTTGATGCAGGATGGCTGTAACCTGATCTGGATCATTGGTTGCAAGGGTGATAAAGCCACCATCTTCGCCCCATGCCCCTGTGATGGATGTACTCTCTTTTAATGCAGCAAAAACCCGGTCACGTTCCTGCTGAAAATCCTGAATCCTCTGGAGAAGTATCTGGCGCTTATCCAGATGCCGGCTGGCAATGGTTGCAGTTGCAGAGGAAATCATAAAGGGCAGTTGTACATGGCGCAGTGGCTGAATGATGTCGGCATGCGCAATGACGGCGCCAATGCGTAAACCTGCCAGCGCCAGTGCTTTGGACATGGTACGAATAATGACCACATTGGGGTTGGTCTGGAGATGACGCAGGTTGGAACAATATCGGCTATATTCAACATAGGCTTCATCAATAATGATTAAACCGGGAAAGCTTTTGACTAAAAGCTCAATATCGGCCGGGTTGATGCGACTACCCACCGGGTTGTTGGGATCACACAGAACAACCCCTTTGGCATCACTATTACAGATGGCTGTAACATCCAGTCGGTCAAAGGCGGTTCCCTGAAGTGGCACAGTTCTGGTTCCAATGCCATGTATGCGTGCAATGCGATGAAACAAGCCAAAATTGGGTGGGGTCATCAGCAGATGATCAACACGTGGTTCAAAAAAAGTTTTAAATACGGTTTCCAGTGCACCTGATGCACCGAGTGTTAACAGGATGTGGTGATCGTTCAATTGCTGCGGTGATGCACCACGGCTCCGGTCAATATGCAGAATAAGATCAAGATATTTTCTGGCTAAACCGTCCAGGCCATCCTGACGATAACCCGGATAGCGTTTATATAGGTCGCCATAAGGGTTTTCATTGTTTTGCAGATATAATGTGCCTTTGCTTTCAGTATTTTCTGTGAAAGGTCGAATGGGTTTTAAATCCAATGCAACATCACGTAACAGGGATGAAATAGGCATATTTTTCACGCAATTATAGCAGTTGTGGGAAATGCTGTTTGTTAATTACACGTTTAAAATAATAGTGCGGTATTTTTTAAATTGCATATCAATTTTTATTGGCATTATGTATTGTGCGTAACTTTAACACTTACTTTGTCAACCATCATGTAACAGTGAGTAAAGTAATATTTAATAGACTTCTTGCAAAAATATCATTTTTAATGATTCTGGATGTTAAAATTCCTGAAAAATCATAGTTCATAGTTGTACAAATTTTGATTTTTGCAAGAGCTCTAATGAATTGCTTTTTTACGTAAATAATGGGGTGGCACATCGCAACTGACATACCCTTTTATCAGGATTCAGTCATCCTGATTAAGCCCCCGAATTGAATCATCTGAATTGAATGGTCAGATTCTATCGGCTGAAGCGGGTTGTATTCGACCCTGCACTTAAACCGAATAAATTTGCATATATGATTTTCATTGATTGACTGAATTTTTAGCCAAGCAGAGAGACAATGAAGGGGATCAGATAGGGACCGGCCATCACCATGAAAATTCCTGCCAGGACCATGGTCACACTTGCAACGACCCCTTCTTCCTGATGACGCATATAGGCCTTGGCCGTCCCAAAACTATGCGCTGAATTTCCCAGTGCGGCACCCATGGCAAAGTGTGATTTTAAATGCAGTGCGCCCAGCACTAAATCACCAATGAGGATACCGGTCACGCCGGTCATCATGGTAAACAGGATCGCCAGTTCCACAGATCCGCCAATACGACTGGCTAATTCAATTGAAAAGGGTGTGGAAATGGTCCGTGCCATCAGGCTGAAGCTGGTCGCCTGATCAAAATGAAATAATTTTGACAAATACAGAGCACTGATAATGCCTGCCAGCATGCCAATCACTACCCCCATGCTGATTGATAGCAGATGTTTACTGATAATCTGGCGGTACTCATAAATAGGAATGGCAAAGGCAATGGTTGCAGGCCCCAGCATCCATACAATCCAGTGACCACCCTGTATATAGGTTTCATAGGGAATATGCAGGATCAGGACCAGTAAAATGAGTATGGATGGGGTCAGAATCGCCGGAGAAAAAAGCAGTACGGGATATTTGCTGTACAGTTTTTTATTGCAGGCATAAACAACAAGCGTTGCGATCAGACATAAAATGGAAATAAGACTCATGGTTGTTCTCCGTCATTTTCTGCCGCAGGGGGAACACTTTTCAGTGAGCGCTGTTTCAGTTTTTCTTCAAGTTTAAAGCCCAGGAATACGCTGTATGCAGTAAAGGCCATGACGCAGATGGTGCCGGTAACGACCGTAATCAGCAGTTGCCATCCTTCCTTGATAAATAGTTGTTGATAGTTGATCAGCCCAACAAAGGGAGGCAGAAAGAACAGGACCAGGTGACTCAGCATAAAACTGGAGCCGGATTTGATCCATTGCAGTTTGACCACGCCAGTCATCAGCCCGGTCAGCATCATCAACAGTCCGATAAATGCTGCTGAAACAGGTAAATGAAAAATCGACTGGACCATTGAACCCAGCCACCAGAACACGATCAGTACACCGATCTGCATGACAATGTTTGCTGAATTTTTTTGTTTGGCGGATAAATTAGAATATTTAAACATGGCTGCAACAGCATAGCTGGAATAATGAATCATTTTAACGCCTTCATTTATGCTAAATTATGAATAATTTAGTGAGAATTATTCTTTAGGGGAATAATTATATGGATTTAAAAAGTCTGAGAATCTTTGCTGAAATAGTACAAAGCCAGAGTTTCAGCCGGGCTGCCGATCATTTATTCATGACTCAGCCCACCATCAGCAAGGCGATTCGTGGTCTGGAAGATGAGTTGGGCGTTAGCTTATTTAAAAGAGGTGAGGCCGGTCGTAAGCGTGAAGTTACCCTGACTTATACTGGTGAGTTGATTTATCAGCATGCATTGGTTTTACTGGCAGAACAAAAACGGATTTATGAAACCGTTGCCCAGGTCCATTCCTTAAAAAAAGGTAAACTCAGGCTGGGCTTACCCCCATTGGGATCAGTATTACTCAGTCCTTTAATTGCCTTATTTTATAAGCAATATCCGGATATTCAGCTGAACTTCCTGGAAATTGGTTCTAATGGCATTGAACAGGCCATTGCAGATAAAAGGGTGGATGTAGGCGTTCTGCTGGGCAATCTGCGTCCGACTTTTGCATCCATACGGGTGATGGATTCTCCCATGTGTTTACTCTCCAGAAAGGAATCCCCCTGGAAAAATGAGCGGGCAGTTTCCCTGATTGAACTCAGGGAGGAATCCTTTTTGCTTTATGCTGACTCTTTTACGCTGAATAACATGATTATTCAGGCGGCAAACTCTGTGGGATTTGAACCCCGGGTGGTCTGTAAAAGTGGACAGTGGGATTTTATTACCCGAATGGTTGAATTCAATATGGGGATTGCCATTCTGCCCAGAATTCATTGTGAACAGGTGGACGCCGGAAAGTTTAATATTTCACCGTTAATCAATCCTGATTTGCGCTGGACTTTAAACATGGCCTGGGATACCACAGTGTCCATGAGTCCTGCCACACGGGCCTGGCTGAATATTATTGAAAAGAATCAGGACCTGATTCATTTTTAGGCTTTTAGTCTGTCCCGCAAAGGGCAGTGGCTGTCAGTGTTACCGGGTCTTGCAGGATGATTCAGCCCGGCATTGAAATCTGTCATGCCTGGGATCCATGACTGGAGTAAAGCTGTTGTATGGCCGGATTTACGTACCCTGATGACAAATAAGCTGAACGATGAATAAATAGACAAATTCAGGGTATATGTTAAGATAAATGACAGCATTTTATGATGCGAGGTGAAGCATGACAGCATACACAGTAATGAAAACCACATTGCGGGAGGAAGCACAAATTCCTGAACTCGCTGTGCAGGCTTTTAGCCATGCTTTTGTGCAGGCAACATCGAGCGCCGAAAAAGTGGTTTATGTAAAGGATCAACAACTGATTCAGCAACACAACGGTAAGCATGTTGTATTGAAGGATGTCTCCGATGCTTATGTCGTACCGGAACTGAAGCGAAATGTACTGAAACGCAGGAAAAAAATCAGGGTTACGGCTTAAAGGATGCCTCAACCCAGAATACGTATGTTTGCCGGACCCAATGGTTCCGGTAAAAGCACCATTAAGGATTATCTTGCGCCCCACCAGGTTGGGGCGTATTTAAATGCAGATGAACTGGAAAAGGTTTTACATACGACACAACTATTGGTTCCTGCGGATTATCATGCATCTTTATCCGGTCAAAAACTCATTGACTTTCTGAAACTAAAAAAAAGAAAAAAAGGCGCTGCCATTGTCCCACTCCTGTCTGCTGAACCTGTGATTCAGCATGATGGTTCAGTCATTTTTGAAAAACAGGAAATTGATTCTTACCTGGCGGCACGGATCATTGATTTTATCCGCACGGAATTTTTAAGACTGAAAATCAGCTTCACCTATGAAACGGTCATGTCGCATATCAGTAAAGTGGAGTTTTTATGGGAAGCAAAGCAGCGGGGCTTTAAAACCTATCTGTACTATGTTGCTACGGTGGATCCGTTAATTAATATTGCGCGTGTGCAATATCGCGTGTCTATTGGTGGGCATCCGGTGGCTGAACAGAAAATCCGTGAACGTTATCACCGCAGTCTGAATTTGCTGATGCAGGCCATTGAAGCTTCAGATCGGGCCTATATTTTTGATAACTCTTCCGAAGGACAGCAGGCATCATTTATTGCAGAAATTGAGAATGCCCGGACTTTAAAATTGAATCCGGATCTTGAGCGTTTTCCCGTCTGGTTTACAGAGAGGGTTTTGAGTGAATTTTCTGCGTAAATGGCTGATGTGGATGGGATTTAATTTTAAAATATATAAATGAATTTTTAATGAGTTTGTGTGTTTTATGGGGTGGTATGCGGTTGTGATGGATGCGAAAAGTCAGGTTACACAGTTTACTCGTTCCTTGATTTTCTTACTTCAGAACTTTCTACGTTTGGAACAATAGCAAAGCAGAGCTGCTGTTACATCGATTTGTGCAGTGTCTCCTGCTGATGGTCAGGAGGATTTTAAAGTTTATTGGATGATAAAGGAGCAAGGGTGCATACGATGAGGATGGAACAACATATTAAAACACTGGTTTGTGTATTAAATGCATTTGGTTTTTTGGTATTTTATTTTTATCATTTTAATCCCTGTTCTTAACTCTGGTTATTTATGGAGGGATGATCATTGCATTTGGTCGTCCATTTATTGCCCATCATTGGTTATGGAACCCAACTACACTTTATGGAGGAGTAGATGAAGGATATACAGATTATCCACGATTTAAGAGCCTAACTACAGAATCAACAGGCTTAAACGTTTAAACTTAATTAGCTTTACCTGGCACGTACTTTAAAATTTTACATATTTTTCCACTGGAGAACCTAATGCTAACCCGCCAACTTTCCTGTCTTACGTTATTTATGGTGCTGACTTCATCTGTGATGGCTACCGATACTCCAGCATATGGTGAGAGACTTGAGGGTTTTAATTATAGCTGGCCAGTTAAAAATTTTACCTTAACCTCGCAAAACCAATCTCTGGAAATGGCTTATCTTGATGTTAAGCCAAAGCTGGAAAAATCCAATGGTCGTACAGTAGTACTGATGCATGGCAAAAACTTTTGTGCAGGAACCTGGGACCGTACAATCCGTGTGCTATCCGATAGTGGCTATCGTGTGATAGCACCCGATCAAATTGGTTTCTGTAAATCCAGTAAACCAGAACACTATCAATACACATTCCAGCAATTGGCAAATAATACCCACGCATTATTAAATGAACTTGGTATTGATCGTGTGACGATCATTGGGCATTCCACTGGTGGTATGTTAGCAACACGCTACTCACTTATGTGGCCACAGCAGGTAGAAAAGCTGGTAATGGTTAACCCTATTGGTTTAGAGGATTGGAAAGCGCTGGGCGTGCCGCATATTACGGTTGACCAATGGTATCAGCGGGAACTGAAAACAAATGCGGATAAGATACGTCAGTATGAGAAAAATACATACTATGCCGGGGAATGGAAACCAGAATACGAGCGTTGGGTTACCATGCTGGCTGGGCTGAACAATGGCCAAGGCAAAAAGCATGTTGCCTGGAACTCAGCTCTGATCTACGACATGATTTATACCCAGCCGGTTATATATGAATTTAGTGATTTAAAAATGCCAGTACTATTAATTATCGGGACGAAAGATAATACGGCTATCGGTAAAGACCTTGCACCGCCAGAGATAAGAAAACAACTTGGTAATTACGCTGTGTTGGGTAAAGAAACCTCCAGGCGCATACCCAGAGCAACATTGGTTGAATTTAACGATATGGGGCATGCACCACAGATGCAGAATCCTGAGCAATTCCATGAAACGCTATTAAAAGAGCTGAAAGTTCACTGATCCGTACAATAATAATATGCATGACAGTGTACTAATTTCTTAGTCTGATAGGCAATTCAGAAGCCTGCTGTATTCTTTAAGAATTATTTTCAGATTTAGTATCAGTTCAACCTGACTAATAAGCATTGTATAAAGCCATCCAATGGATGGCTTTTATCAGAAAATCTATACAACAGCGCTATTCCAGTTCTAAAGGGCTTTGTTGCACAAACCTATCTCTAAAGGCTGATTCCACACTATAATTTTCAAATGAATAAGCCTCGCCCTAAAATTTACCGTACTCTTAATTGGTCTTCATACAACCGAGCTCTCATTAATCGTGGAAATATTGCCATTTGGTTTGATCCCAATACTCAGTGGTATGAACAACCGCAAGGCAAACAAGGTCGAAATCAAACCTATTCAGATACAACAATCCAATGTTGTTTAATGATTAAATCCTTATTCCGTCTGTCTTTACGTATGGTCACTGGCTTTGTTCAAAGTCTCATTCAACTTTTTGGCCTGGATTGGGCAGCACCAGATTACTCCACCCTCTGTAGAAGACAAAAGCATATTGATATTTCGATTTGCTATCAAAGAAGTAGTGGTGGACTCCATCTACTCATTGACTCTACTGGTTTGAAATTTTTAGGTGAAGGTGAGTGGAAACGTAAGAAACATCAGCCTGAATATCGTAGACAATGGCGTAAATTACATATTGGTATCGATGCTGAAACCCTGCAAATACGTGCAGTTCAGCTCACTACAAACAATGTCAGTGATTCACAGGTACTCGGTGATTTACTTAATCAGATTCCACCAGCTGAACCAATTGATTCCGTTTATACTGATGGAGCTTATGATACGAAACAATGTCGAGAAGTGATTTCCGATCGGCAAGCTCATGCAGTAATCCCACCCAGAAAAAATGTTAAACCCTGGAAAGATACAAAGATTAGCTCGCTGGAACGCAATGAACTGCTTCGAACAGTTAAACATTTGGGCAGGACTATATGGAAAAACTGGTCTGGCTATCATCGCCGAAGTTTAGTTGAAACCAAAATGCATTGCGTCAAGTTATTAGGGGATAAACTGACTGCAAGACATTTTCAAAGCCAGGTCAATGAGATTCATGCACGTGTAGCAGTATTAAATAAATTCACGGATTCAGGAAGACCTCATACCTGAGTTATATCTTAAATTTAGATAACTTAGGTGAACTTTAATTTTAAATCTTTGTGCAACAAAGCCGTTCTAAAGCTATACATTCAACTTCCACTCGCGCATTTATTATCAGTTCACTGACTCCAGACACACTTCTTGCCGGATAGTTATTTATATTAAATGTGTTGCTCTTATCCATGTCATATTGAAAATTATGACGGTAATCATCAGTCACATTTAATCAGCTGACAACATTGCTGCCCGTACAAAATTGACAAAATCCTGAATGTTACATGTGGTCTTATCGTTTTTGTTTTAAATTTAAATATATATTTGAATTTAATAATTATTTTTAATTTCCCTTACTTTCTGAAAATCATGCTGCTGGCGTTTAAGACTGACACAATTGGTTCCATATCTGGCAGTGACCATGAATTACATGATTCTTTTTTCACAAATGTTTAGTATATTCAGTCATGGTAACTTTTATTTCATTTTAGTGGTATGACCTCAGATAACGCAGTACCGGGCAGCAAAGACGATCAATTACGTATTCTTCCGAAATATATTCCCATCCGTGATGCGATTGCCCATCAGATTGAATCCGGGGTATTGGTCCGTAATTCCAGGCTGCCTTCAGAGCGTGTGCTTTCAGAGCAGTTTTCAACAACACGTGTTGCTGCACGTGAGGCTTTACTGGCATTGGAAACCGATGGTCTGATTTATCGGCTGGACCGGCGTGGCTGGTATGTACGCGCGCCACGGATTATTTATCATCCGCAATCGACCAAAAGTTTTAATCAGTATGTGCGGGAGCAGGGCTATCAGCCCTCCACCGAACTGATTTCTGCCCAGCTGGTGACGGCAACCGACTGGGATGCACTGCATCTGAACATAGACAGTCATCAGCAACTGTATTCCATCTGGCGTCGCAGAAGTATTAATGGCCGGCCTGTGGTGGTGGAGCATTTACGGGTCAACAGTGCATTATTTCCTGGGTTTCTGGAACATGATTTACAACAGTCACTGACGTTACTGATGGCGGAACAATATCAATGCCATATTACCCGGGCCAATATTAATCTGTATCCGACGGCACTGGCAGAGCAGCAAGCCAGGGCACTGCATGTCAATCCGGGTTCACTGGGCTTATACATCTGCCGTCAGAACCGGAATCAGAATGGTGTGATTACCGATGTGGATCAGGAATACTGGCTGCATGATGTGCTGGATTTGCACTTTGAAGCGACAGAATAAAAAACAAAACTGGTTTAAACCACTTTAATAAAAGTGTCATAAAAAACTGTTGAAATACGGACTATCAGAAAAATTACCTTCTTCAGGGATTGTACATGAGCCAGTATCTTCAACAGCATAAAAAAAGCTTGTTTTCCATTACATTCAGCGTGCTTGCTGCACTCGCCGTGACCGGATGTTCCAAGGGGTCAACTTCGAAAGACTCAGAACAGATTACGGTATATACCGCAGTTGAAGCAGATCAGCTGAAGCTCTATCAGCAGGATTTACATAAAGCCTACCCTGAACTGAAGGTTAACTGGGTTCGTGATTCCACCGGGGTGATTACCGCAAAATTGCTGGCAGAGCAGAACAATCCTCAGGCAGATGTGGTGTTTGGGCTGGCGCTGACCAGTCTGTTGGTGATGGAACAGAAAAATATGCTGCATCCTTATAAACCACAGGGTGTGGAACATCTGAAAGCAGAGTTTGTCAGTCCAAAGCCGCAACCGACATGGACGGGAATGGATGCCTGGGAATCTGCGGTCTGTGTGAATACGGTTGAAATGAAAAAGCGTAATTTGCCAATTCCACAGAGCTGGGAAGATTTAACCAAACCGATTTATAAGGGTCAGGTGGTTATGCCGAACCCGGCATCCAGTGGCACAGGCTATCTGGACGTTACGGCATGGATTCAGCTGTTCGGTGAAAAAAAGGCCTGGGATTATATGCAGGCATTGGATAAAAACATTTCCCAGTATGTGCATTCAGGCTCCAAGCCCTGCAAAATGGCAGCGCAGGGGGAAATTCCCATTGGTATTTCATTTGGTTACCCGGCTTTTAAACTGAAATCAGAAGGTGCGCCGCTGGAAGTGGTTTATCCGAAAGAAGGTCTGGGCTGGGAAATGGAAGCATCTGCCATTGTCGAAGGCAGCAAAAAACTCAGCAGTGCTCAGAAGTTCATTGACTGGTCAGTCAGCCGCAGTGCCAATGAAGCCTATGCCCGTAACTTCTCCATGGTCGCCTACAAGGGTGTGGAAAGTAGTGGCCTGGATTTCCCTAAAAATCTACCGCAGTTATTGGTTAAAAATGATTTTGCCTGGGCAGCTGAGCAACGTGAACCTATTCTGGCTGAATGGTCCAAACGTTTTGAAAAATAATATCGGTTTTTAAGAGTCAGGTGCAATATGCAAATTCCTACGCCGCTGCAATCACCTTCATTATTGGAGCAGCAACATCCATCCGGTTCCGGTGCGGGGCATTTATTGTCCACGCTGAAAACCTATAAGTACGCTGAAAATCGGGCGCCGGTATTGGAGGTGATGGACATTCAGAAACGATTTGATCAGTTTCAGGCACTGAATCATATCAATCTTGATGTCCAGGCGGGGGAATTTGTCAGTTTTCTGGGACCTTCTGGCTGTGGCAAAACCACGTTGCTGCGGATTATTGCCGGTCTTGAACAACCTGATTACGGCAAAGTCATTAAAAAAGGGGTGGATATCACCCGACAGCAGGCTGAAAAGCGCCGCTGTGGCATTGTTTTTCAGAACTACGCATTGTTCCCGAATTTAACGGTGAAGGAAAATATCGCCTTTGGTCTGAGTAAAAATCAGTGGTCATCGGCTGAACGGGATGAGCGGGTCCATCTGTTACTGGATCTGATTGAACTTCCTGATATTGCCGGGAAATATCCAAATCAGCTGTCGGGTGGGCAGCAGCAGCGGGTTGCCCTGGCACGTGCCATTGCACCGAAACCGGATGTACTCTTGCTGGATGAACCACTGTCTGCACTGGATGCCCAGGTGCGTCTGAATGTACGGCAGAAAATCCGCTCCATTCAGCAGCAGTTTGATTTACCGACCATTATGGTGACTCATGACCAGGAAGAGGCACTGAGTATTTCAGACCGGGTGGTGGTGATGAATCATGGGGTGATTGAGCAGATTGATAGCCCGCATAATATTTACTATAAGCCGCAGACCAGTTTTGTTGCCCGTTTTATTGGCAGTATGAATTTTCTTGATGCTGTGTGTCAGCAGCCGCATCAGCTGGATATATTGGGCTCCATGTCTTTGAACTTCCCGCAACAGAACTTACAGGTCGGGCAGCATTATACCCTTGGATTCCGTCCTGAGTCGGTGATGATTGTCGAAGAAGCGGCAGCGGATGAGCAGTTTTTATATATGCCGGTCCAGGTGAAAAGTTCAGAGTTCCTGGGCGCAAAACGCCGGTTATTCTGTGAAATCGAGCTGGAAAATATGCCGTCTGCTGACGTGCCGACATTACAGATCGAAATTGAAAATGCACAGTCTGCACAGATCCAGACGCAGATGTTGATCAGAGTGGCGCACCCATTGATTCATATTTTTGATGAACAGGGGCGTGCTTTATGTTGAATGAGACAGCTTCTGCGGTTCTAAAATCACAACCACGGCTGAATACGCAATATTCCCTGAGGGCAAATCTCATCCTGTGCCTGATTGCCATTGCGTTGACGCTGGCGATTGTTGCGCCGCTGATCATGCTGTTTCAGACTGCTTTTTATGACGACAATCAGCATTTTATCGGCCTTCAGAATTTTGTTACCTATTTTGCCAATCCGGCATTACTCAGTTCTGTGTTTAATTCGCTGTGGATTTCACTGACAGCAACCGTGATTACCGTGGTCCTGGCTGCAATTTATGCCTTTGCATTGACTAATGTGTCCATCCGGGGCAAGGGCTTTTTTAAGGCAGTTGCCTTGCTGCCGATTCTGGCGCCGTCGTTATTGCCTTCACTGGCACTGGTTTATCTGTTTGGTAAACAGGGCATGATCAAGTCTTTACTGGGTGATCAGAGCATTTATGGGCCGATCGGTATTTTAATCAGTTACTGTTTCTGGTTATTTCCGGCTATGCTGATCCTCATGAGTGGCGCTTTTCGTAATGTCGATCAGCGATTGATTGAAGCATCCAGATCACTGGGGAAAGGTGTGTGGGCGACCCATTATGCCGTGACACTGCCTGCCGTCCGTTATGGCCTGGTCAGCGCCTGTCTGGTGTCTTTCACTTATGTCATGACCGATTTCGGGATTCCCAAAGTCATTGGCGGCTCATTCAATATGATGGCGCTGGATGTCTATAAGCAGATTATTGGCCAGCACAATATGAGTATGGGCGCAGTGATTTCCATCCTGTTGCTGTTTCCTGCCATTATTGCCTTTATTTTTAACCGTTTTCAGAATCATCGTCAGGCACGTTATCAGAGTTTTCAGATCAAACCGTATATGTCGGAAAAGAATGTAAAACTTGAAACGGCACTGACCATTTTCTGTAGTGTGGTTTCAGGTTTTATTCTGCTGATTATTGTCACGGCAGTCGTGGCATCGTTTGTCAGTTACTGGCCTTATGATCTGTCTCTGACGCTGAGTCATTATCATTTTGAATATGTCGATGGCGGCGGCTGGGGCGCTTATTTTAACTCCATTAAAATGGCATTGATGAGTACGGTTGCAGGCACCATCATTATTTTCATGGTGGCGCTGCTTTCTGAGCGTTTCAAAACCCATCCCCTGATTAAAAATTATGTACAGATGCTGGCATTATTACCGCTTGCTGTACCGGGGCTGGTACTGGGTATTGCCTATATTCTGTTTTTTAACCAGCCGGATAATCCATTGGGCGTGCTGTATGGCACCATGACCATATTGGTGATTTCAACCATTATCCATTATTACACGGTGCCGCATCTGAACCTGACGGATGCGATTAAGCAGATTCCCGTACAACTGGATCAGGCTGCTCAGAGCCTGGGTATGTCCAAATGGAAAACGTTCTGGAAAGTATATCTACCCATGAGTTTTCCTGCACTTTGTGATGTCACGGTCTATATCTTTGTCAATGCCATGACTACGGTTTCCGCAGCAATCTTCCTGTATTCACCCAATACCAGTCTGGCTGCTGTGTCGGTCCTGAATATGGATGATGCAGGAGATACAGTGGCTGCTGTTGCCATGAGCATTCTGATTTTAGTGACCTCCTGCGTGGTGAAGTTATTGCATTGGTTATTGACCAGAAAAATGATGGCGCATAGTCAGCGCTGGAGAACAAACACCTGAAGCGATGAGTCCCCTGAACTGATGGACGAAATCAAAATGCCTTGCATAACGGGGCAGGGGGGTTTATTGCCCTGAATTTACTGAAACGATGGAATAACTATGAATACAGCACAATTTGACCTGATTATTGTTGGCGCAGGAATCCTGGGATTATCGGCAGCCATTCAGGCGAAACAGCAGGGACTGAACGTCTGTATTTTTGAAAAAGATGCAGAAGCGGTCGGTGCGACCCGTCGTAATTTTGGCATGGTCGGAACATCCACTCTGACCCGTCCGGATGCAAAATGGCGTGATTACGCCATACAGACCCTTGAGTTTTATCAGCAGATTCAGGCGCAGACCGATATTTCATTTCAGCAGCGCCAGGGCGTGTATTTTGCCAACACGGCACTCGAGTATCAGGTACTGACCGAATTTGCCGGAATGGCTGATCAATATCAGATTCCGGTGCAATTACTGGATGCTGCGCAGCTGAGAACACGTTTTGAATATCTGAATCCTGAGACTGAACTTCAGGGCGGACTGATTTTTGAAGAAGATTATTCTGTTGAACCGCAACTGGTGGGGAAACTCTTACTGGCCTATGCACAGGCTCAGGGTGTTGAAATTCACACCAATGCCTGTGTGGTCAGAACAAGTGCTGGTCATGGGCTGTGTCAGGTGTCATTGGCCAGCGGTGCGGTGTTCCAATCGGCAAAGGTGCTGATCTGTCATGGTGATGCGGTTGATATTTTATATCCTGAGCTACTGCAGCGTCTAGGACTAAAACGTTGCGGCCTGCAGATGGCGCTGACCCGGCCGCTGCCTTATCAGCTGAATGCCTCCATTTATTCCGGTCTATCCATTGCACGTTATCCTGCTTTTGAAATATGTCCGGGCTATCCAGCACTGCTGCAACAGTCCCAGCAGGGATTGGTTAAGGATTACGGTATCCATATTCTGATTAAACAGAACGCATCCGGTGAGTTGATTATTGGCGACAGCCATGAATATTTCCCTATTCAGGATGCGCCGCAATTTCAGCAGCGTGAACAGATTAATCAGTTTATTGAAGATTATTGCCGTAACAGGGTGGGACTGGCATTACCGGACATTCAGAACCGCTGGAATGGTTATTACCTGACCCATGATTCGGAACTGGCCTGTGTAACCGAAGCTGAACAGAATATTTTCCTGGTCAGCGCCATTGCCGGTAAGGGAATGACAACCGGGCCGGGTTTTATGGCTGAAGTTTTAACCCAAAATATTTTCTAAACTGGTTTAAACCAGTTTAGAATGATTGCACATTTATCTCAGGGAAATGCCATGACCTTATTTGATGATCTTGAAAATAAATATTTACTGCTGACGCCGGGTCCATTATCTACATCTGCGACGGTACGTCGTGCCATGCAGCGTGACTGGTGTACCTGGGATCACGAATATAATTCACTGGTCCAGCAGATTCGCCATCAGCTGGTCAACCTGGCGACCCGACAGGCTGAATTATATACAACAGTGCTGATGCAGGGCAGTGGCAGCTTTTCTGTTGAGGCGGTACTGGGTTCAGTGATTCCTGAACAGGGCAAAATTCTGATCATTAACAATGGTGCGTATGGTGCACGTATGGTGCAGATGGCCCGCTGCTTAAAGATTGATGTGCTTGAACTGGCGTACCCTGAAACGCAGATTCCCGATCTGAACGACATTGAGAAAGCACTGCAGGATCCAAAGATCACGCATGTGTCCTGTGTGCACTGTGAAACAACGACCGGTTTGCTGAATCCGATTCAGCAGATTGGTCAGCTGGTCAAGGCTGCGGGCAAAGTCTGGATTGTCGATGGCATGAGTTCTTTTGGCGGAATTCCCATGGATATTGCAGAACTTGATATCGACTTTCTGATTTCCAGTGCCAATAAATGCATTCAGGGGGTCCCGGGTTTCGCCTTTGTTGTGGCAAGACGTAAGTTACTGCAACAGTGTAAGGGACGGGCACGTTCTGTCAGTCTTGATCTGTATGATCAATGGAACACCATGGAACAGTATGACGGCAAGTGGCGTTTTACTTCACCGACTCATGTGGTTCGTGCATTCTATCAGGCACTGCTGGAGCTTGAACAGGAAGGTGGTGTAGATGCCCGCCATCAGCGTTATAGCCAGAATCAGCAGATTTTAGCTCAGGGCATGCAAAAACTCGGTTTTGAGCTGGTCCTGGACAGCCAGGTTCCGCAATCCCCCTTTATTACCACGTTTCTTTACCCTTCAGCAGCAGAATTTAATTTTCAGGAATTTTATGAGGCGCTGAAACAATCAGGTTTTGTCATTTACCCAGGTAAGGTGACTGACCTGAGTTGCTTCCGTATCGGCAACATCGGTGAAGTGTATTCAAAAGATATGGAGGCTTTATTAACTGCAATTTCCAGTTATTGCCGGAAGCACCTGCAACAGGGTGTATCAACTGAATAATCCGACCAATTCATTTATTTTATTTTTTATCTGAGGGAGATACATTATGACAACTGCAAACAAAATCCAGGCGGTGGTTTTTGACTGGGCGGGGACCACTGTTGACTTCGGTTCACGTGCGCCCATTCTGGCATTTATGACATTATTCAGCGACAACGGTGTTGATCTGACCATTGAAGAAGCACGTGGGCCAATGGGTATGGAAAAACGTGATCATATTGCTGCAGTTTTAAACATGCCGCGTGTGGCGGAAGTGTGGAAAGCGAAACATGGCAGCGCTGTTACTGAAGCTGATATTGACCGTTTATATCAGGACTTTATTCCATATCAGCTGAAAACCATTCCACTGTGTTCAAAACTGATTCCCGGGGCACTGGAAACCTTTAAAAATATTCGTGACCGCGGGGCAAAAATTGGCAGTAACACCGGTTATGCTGCAATGATGATTGGTGAACTGATTAAGGATGCGGCGGATCAGGGCTATCAGCCGGACTGTATTATTACTGCCACCGATGCCAGATATGGTCGTCCGTATCCGGAAGTGCTGTGGCGCAATCTGATTGAATTCGGTGTTTCTGATATCAAAACCGTGGTTAAAGTGGATGACACGGCTGTCGGGATTGAAGAAGGGCTGAATGGTGGATGCTGGACTGTTGGCCTGGCCATCAGTGGAAATGAGGTTGGGCTGAGCCTGGAAGAATGGCAGGCCTTATCGGCAGATCAGCAAAAAGTGCTCAGGGATAAAGCCTATGCAAAACTGAATGCTTCCGGTGCGCATTATGTGATTGACAGCATTGCAGATTTAGTACCGGTATTGGACGATATTGAAAAGCGGCTGGCCAATGGTGAAAAACCCTGAGCATCTGTTTGACTGAGTCAGCGATCAGTCTGAAACTGATTTTATGAGACCGGACAGGCTGCAGATGCAGCCTGTCCGGTGTCTGTCTGGTGCAATTGTATTGATCGTATTTTATGATGCTGCTTATTCAAATTATTTTGCTCAGCATACTTGTCAAATCAGCAGGCAGCAGGTATTGTAGCCCTTGGACAAATTTATCAGATACTGTAATCAAGATGTTAAAACGACCTTTGATCACAAGCGCTTATTTTTATTTCTGGCAATTCTTTAAATAGTTGCCTGGACGCATTCGGGCAATCATTTAGTTGCCCATCAAAGTTTATACCTGATTGGGCAACCCTGATCAGGTTTTTTTATGCTTATTTTAAATGACTTATTTTCTAACAACCTGGAGAAATCATCATGAAAACACGACACTCTTCATATTATGGCAATTTTTACTGGGTTTACTTTATTCAATTCATGACGAAAATTTTGCAGCCGACTCACTCTCAGATGCTCAGATAAAAGATCGGACTGTCAGTCATCAGTCCGGAGGAACGATCAATGAATGCCTTAAATCATGTACTGAATAGTAATATTTCAAAAGAAACCATACTCAGTTTGCCTTATCAGTTAAAAGCGGAATATCCACTCAGTCCTGTACTGGCCACTCAGGTTGCTGAACACAGACAGGCTATTTCCAGTATTCTCTCAGGTCAGGATCCACGCCTGCTGGTGATTGCCGGGCCATGTTCCCTGCATGATCCACGTTCTGCCCTTGAATATGCCGGGCAATTACAGCAGTTGCAACAGCAGGTATCAGATCAGATACTGCTGGTGATGCGCGCCTATATTGAAAAACCGCGGACCACTGTCGGCTGGAAAGGATTTTTATATGATCCGGATCTGGATGGTTCATCTGATTTGCAGCAGGGGCTGAAACAATCACGGGCGCTGTATCTTCAGTTGATCGAAATGGGTTTGCCCATCGCCAGTGAAATTTTAAGTCCGCTTGCAACGGCTTATTTTGATGATTTACTGGCCTGGGGGGCAATTGGTGCCCGGACCAGTGAATCCCAGGTGCATCGTGAAATTGCCAGCCATATGCCCTACAGCATTGGTTTTAAAAATGGCACAGATGGTTCTGTACAGATCGCCCTGGACGCGATTCAGTCTGCGTCAAATGCGCATCAGTTCATGGGCATCAGTCAGACCGGTTTACCGGCGATTATTCACAGTTCGGGAAATCCACTGGCGCATCTGATTTTACGTGGTTCAAATACCGGGCCGAACCATGACCTGGAATCCATTCTCAGCATCCGGAAAAAACATCAGGCTGATCTGCCTGCGCTGGTGATCGATTGCAGTCATGGCAACAGTTCAAAAAATCCCTTACGTCAGCCAGAAGTGCTGCAACAGATTATTGCAGAACGTGCGCTGACTCAGGTACGTGGTGTGATGCTGGAAAGTCATCTGGTCGATGGAAAGCAACAGATTTCCGATCAGCTGGTCCATGGACAGTCCATTACCGATGGTTGTCTGGGCTGGGATAAAACCAGTCAGTTGTTACTGGGCATACACCGCCAGTTACAGCAGAATGCTCTGTCCTGCAGTGCCTGATATCCAGGGATAAAAAATCAGCCGGTGTGGCTGATTTTTTATATGAAGCCTGACTTTATAGCCCGGCTTCATATTCGGCGCTGTTTAACAGCTGTTCAACGTCTGCCATATGATCCGGTCTGATTTTATAGATCCATCCCTGGTCATAAGGGGAGTCATTCACAAAATCAGGGTCATCTTCAAGAGCAGTATTGACTTCAACCACTTCACCTGAGACAGGAGCGTGAATGTCTGATGCCGTTTTAACTGATTCGACCACACCGGCCTGCTCACCGGCAATAACACGGCTGCCGACTGCTGGCGCTTCCACATACACCAGATCACCCAGTGCCTGCTGAGCATGTTCTGTAATGCCGGTAATCACCAGCTCCCCCTCAATTTTTACCCACTCATGGGTTGCAGCATACTTCAGATCCGAAGGATGATTCATCATAACTCCCTAAAATATTTTCCATCATTTCCGGCAAGTGTTATACCGTTTTTTTCACAAAAACAAAAGCGCTACAGATAGGGATCCTTGCGCCAGTTATTGGGACTACGGCCATTCCAGCGCTTGAATGCCCGGCTGAAATTGGCCACGTCTGAATACCCCAACTGATCTGAAATCAGTTCCAGGCTGTAATCGGTACGTGACAGCAGTGAGATGGCATGTCGATAGCGCACTTCATCCACCAGGGTGGAAAATGATGTTCCTTCAGCAGCCAGTTGCCGTTTGAGCGTACGATCTGACATATGCAGATGATCTGCCACATGTTCAATACTCAGGTAATGCTGTTCAGCATGGGTGAGAATGTCACGGACCCGCATTGACAGCCGACGGCGCTCACCGAATGCTGACAGTTCTGCTTCACACTGGTTAATGGCAATCTGACTGGCAATGGGATCAGCATTGACCATTTTCAGTCCCAGATATTGCTTGTCAAAACTGGCGATTAAGTGTGGTTGTTCAAATTGCATATGGTACTGTTGTTTCAGCAGATCCATATATTTTTCCAGACCGTCAGGCATGGGGAAGTCAAAATCGATATCGCTATGTAAATTCTGGATACCTGTCAGTGCTTTGGCCATGGTCATGATGCCAAAGCTTAGCCCCATGACAATTTCCGTCCGCAAGGGTTCAAGGTCGATATGACACTGCAGTTGCAGCGTCGCTTTTTCGCCAAAGGTGGAAAAATACAATTGCAGAAAGGGCATACGCAGCTGAATGAAGCGATTGGCCAGCACCAGCGCATCGCTGATATCGTGCGCTGTCATAATGGCATAGCCAATAAACCCGTGGATGGAGATCCGCATTTGTGTCCCCAGATGAAAACCGAGGGTACTTTCACCGGTCAAATCCCGTGCATAGCTGATCAGCTCATTGGCGACAGGCAGGGAAATTCGATATTCCGGTTCTGCCAGTTGTTCGACGTTCAGATGAAAGGGTGTAAACAGGGTTTCTGCACTGTAGCCCCAGCGGGAGACCACATCCAGTAACAGCAGGCCATAAACACCTGGAATTCCCTGATTTGGCGGGGATGATATTTTTTTCATTGGCGATCCAGTTCGCTTTTGCCGGCAAATTCCAGAATTTCATCCAGCGTCATTTCATACTCACGACTCTGAAAACGATCACCTACCTGTAAGTCTTCCAGATACAACATGTTAACCTTGCTCCCTGTCCTTAATTTTTTGTTGTTCAACCAGAAAGCCACCGGTCTGTCGCTGCCATAACTGCGCATAAACACCATTCTGCGCAATCAGTTGTTCATGCGTGCCCTGTTCTACAATGCGTCCCTGATCGAGCACAATCAGGCGGTCCATCTGGGCAATGGTGGAGAGTCGGTGTGCAATGGCAATCACTGTTTTATGTGCCATTAAATCATCCAGGCTGGACTGGATGGCGGCCTCAACTTCCGAGTCCAGGGCACTGGTGGCTTCGTCCAGAATCAGAATTGGAGCGTCCTTTAAAAAAACACGGGCAATGGCAATCCGCTGGCGCTGACCACCTGACAATTTTACCCCGCGCTCTCCGACATAAGCCTGATAACCGCGGTTGCCATGCAGGTCGGTCAGGGCAGGAATAAATTCATCGGCTTTTGCCTTGCGGACTGCGGCATACATTTCTTCATCGGTGGCATCAGGACGGCCATATTTAATATTTTCAGCAACAGTACGATGCAGCAGGGAAGTGTCTTGTGTGACCAATGCAATATTCTTACGTAAGCTGTCCTGAGTCACTTCTGCAATATTCTGTCGGTCAATACAGATACGTCCCTGATTCAGGCTATAAAAGTGCAGTAACAGTTGAATCAGGGTGGACTTACCGGCACCGGAACGACCGACAATTCCGATTTTTTCACCGGGTTTAATATCCAGGTTAAAGTGGCTGATAATGTTTTTTCTGTCATTGTAGGCAAAGCTCACATTTTCAAATTGAATGCGCCCGGCAGTGACCTGTAACAATTTTGAGTTTTCCTGGTCCTGAATATGTATGGGTTTGCTCAGCATGTTCATACCATCCTGAATGGTTCCTACATTTTCGAACAGTTCTGATGTCTCCCACATCATAAATTCGGCCATGCTATTCAGTTTCATAATCATGGCGGTGGCTGCTGCAATGACTCCAATAGCGACCTGACCCTGTAACCAAAGCCACACTGCTGTCCCCAATACGCCAAAATATAAGATCACAGTCAGCAGGTTGGTAAAGATTTCATAGAGCGCACCCAACCGCATTTGTTTAAAGACGGTATGCAGAAATTCCTTCATGGATTTCCGGGCGTACCGACTTTCCCGGCCGGCATGTGCAAACAGTTTGACGGTCTGAATGTTGGTATAGGCATCCGTGACGCGACCAGTCATGACGGAACGGGCATCTGCCTGTTCCCGGGCCACTTTGCCTAAACGTGGAATAAAAAAGCATGTGGCACTGATAAACAGGAGCAGCCATAGCATCAGCGGCAATAAAAGTATGGGGGAAATTGCACCCAGTACAATGCTGATGGTAATGAAATAAACAATGACATAAGTCACCATGTCTCCAAGAATAATCCAGAATTCCCGGACTGCCAGTGAGGTTTGCATGACTTTGGCGGAAAGACGTCCTGCAAAGTCATTGTGAAAAAAATCCAGGCTTTGTAATAACAGTAGATTATGGAACCGCCAGCGCAGACGCATGGGGAAGCTGCTGTATAAAATCTGATGTCGGATAATGGATTGCAGATTGGCAAAAAAGATATTCGCCAGTAAAAAGGTACTGAGAATCCAGAGATTCTGGCTGTGATTCTGTAGAAAGTCCTGTGGGGTAGACTGATTTAACCAATCCACTAGATGTCCGATCTGGGAAAAAAAGATGGCTTCAAAACTTGCAGTTGCTGTTGTAAGGAGAATCAGCAGTAGCAGGTAACGTTTGACTCCGCTTGCCGACTGCCATACAAAGGGGAAAAACTTTTTGGGTAATGGCTGATTCAGGCCTTCATCCGGATAAGGGTCAACCAGTTTTTCAAACCATTGCAACATATAGATATACCTGTCTGATCATTTTATTATGAAATTTTTCACCGGAGATCTGTTTTAAAAGCTGAATTTAATCGCTGCTGGCAACCTGTCGAAAATATGGGTTACAGGCACAAGTATATTTCAGGCATCAGGATACCCATGCTATTCAAGCTTTATGTTATATGGAAACTGAATTGTTCAGTTTCTTGGACTCAAAAAGCATATAGGTAAAGACACTGAGAAAAATACCCGCGGCTATTCTGGCATTTTATAGGAGAAATTTAAACCATTGCTGCTTTTTTATGTAGTGTACGGAAGCTGCCTATACGGCAGTGAACATACCCAGCCGGGCGATGGCAAAAAATACAAATTTCTAAGCTGCCTATACGGCAGTGAACAGTAAATTTAAGCCATAAAAATTATAAAGAACAAATGGATAAGTACAATAAGGATAAAATACCCAAAGTTTGTTAGTACTTTCTAAGGCATTGATTTTATTCGGCTGTGAAAGAGTCATTTAAATTTTGGGCTAAAATATACTGTTTGTCAAAATCAATCTGCTGAACCCTGGCCATAATTTCTCTATAATCCCTGTAGCATTTAAAATTGCAATGGCAGAGGGTCGATTGGTGACGGATCAATTTAATACGGTACAGGAATTGAGTGATGATGAAATGCATCTCTATAGTCGCCAGATTCTGTTGGAAGGCTGGGATATTGACGCTCAGGAAAAACTCAGACTTGCCAATGTACTGATTGTTGGATGCGGAGGAATCGGTTGTAGCACAGCTGAACTACTGGCGCGTGCCGGGGTTGGAAAAATTACGCTGATTGATGCAGACACAGTTGAACTGAGCAACCTGCAGCGACAGATTGCCTATACAGCGCAGGACATTGGTTTCCATAAGGCCGAAATCCTGGCAAAACGTCTGCAACAGATCAATCCATACATTGATGTGCAACGCTATACTGTCAGACTGGACCAATCCAATGCAGAACAACTGATTGCGTCACAGGATCTGGTACTGGATGGCTGTGATAATTTTGCGACCCGGTACCTGGTGAATCATCATTGCAGTCAATACCAGGTGCCACTGATCAGCGCCTCAGCCATTGGTTTTCAGGGCCAGTTATTTATGGTGGAAGGTGACTCAGCCTGTTATGAATGTCTGTTCCCCAGGCAGCAGTATGTCACTGAAAGCCTGCGCTGTGCAGATTCAGGAGTGCTGGCGACGACGCCGAATGTCATGGCGGCTTTGCAGGCACATCATGCCTTACTGTTTCTGGGACTGGAGAAAATGCCACTCAGGCAGAAACTGCTATTGTGGGATGGTTTAACAATGAAACAACGAATTTTAGCCTTTGAAAAAGATCACGATTGTTCAAACTGTCAGGCAAAGCAATCTGCAAACTGAGATAATTTTGTTACACTCAGCATAATTTATTTTTACTGACTTCAATCTGGACATTATGAAAAACAGGATCTGGCTGGATGGGCTGCGTTCCGTGGCTCGTGTGGGTGAAACGGCTGTCATTGCGGCAAGGGCCGGTATTAAATATGCAACAGAGAAACCCAGTCATGCAAAATTAATGCGTGAAACCTTTGAATCACTGGGGGCAACCTATATCAAACTGGGGCAGTTTATTGCCAGTACGCCGTCATTATTTCCAAGGGAATATGTGGAGGAGTTTCAGGGCTGTCTGGATCAGACAGTATCTTTGCCTTTCAGTTATGTGCAGGGCGTGCTGGCTTCAGAATTTGCCGGCAGGAATTTAAATGAAATTTTTGCTTCCATTGATGAAAAACCACTGGCATCTGCTTCCATTGCTCAGGTGCATGCCGCCCGCCTGGTCAGTGGTGAGGATGTGGTGATTAAAGTACAGAAACCGGGTGTGGAAACCATTCTCCATACCGATCTGAATGTACTGCACTGGGCCACGAAATTGCTGGAAAAAGCCGTGCCGAAAGTCAAATTTGCTTCACTGGCCGATATTGTGGATGAAATTAAAACCCGGATGGTGCGTGAAGTCGATTTTATTGAAGAAGCTCAGAATCTGGATGATTTTGTGGCCTATCTGAATTTAACCCGGAATCAGATTGCGACGGCACCTAAGGTCTATCATCAGTATTCAACACGCCGTGTACTGACCATGCAGCGTCTGTATGGTGTACCACTGACTGATTTTGATGTGGTGAAAAAAGTGGCGAAGGACCCGGCACAGGTGTTGATTTCAGCCATGAACACCTGGTTTGGCAGTCTGATGCTGTGTAAGAGTTTTCATGCAGATCTGCATGCCGGCAATTTAATGCTGCTGGAAGATGGTCGGATCGGTTTTATTGATTTCGGAATCGTCGGTCAGTTAAAGCCGGAAGTATGGACTGCCTGCATTGCCTTTATGGATGCCTTACAAAAAACTGATTATACCCTGATGGCTGAAAATATGCTGAAAATGGGCATGACCAGTCAGCAGATTGATATTGCGGTACTGGCGGCCGATGTGGAACGTCTGTTCAGTGGTGTATTAATGGCAGATCCGCAGCAGATTCTGACGTCAAATCCATCTGACATGAATGATATCATGATGGATATGGTGGCAGTTGGTGAACGCCACGGCATCCGCTTCCCCCGTGATTTTGCCTTGCTGTTCAAGCAAATGCTGTATTTTGATCGTTTCATGCGGGTATTGGCGCCTTATACCGACATTTATGCAGACCAGCGGCTGCACATGGTGCAGAATGCTGAGCCTGGCTTACGGTTACACTAAAATTTACAGGCTGAAAATATGGATGCGATTATTATTGAAGGATTAAAGGTGGACACAGTGGTGGGCTGTTTTACGTGGGAACGCCAGATCATTCAGCCTTTATTACTGGATATGACCATCCATACCGCGCTGGAACAGGCTGCCCGTTCTGATCAGCTGGAAGATACCCTGAATTATGCAGAAATCTGTGATATTTCTGCCCGGGTGATCCAGCAGGCCCAGCCGCAGCTAATCGAACATGCGGCAAAGCTTGTGCTTGACGCACTTTTTACTGTATTTCCTGCAATTGAATCGATTATGATTACTATCCATAAGCCTGCCATTATTGCGCAAGCAAATTCTGTAGGAATTCGTCTTGAACGTCACCGAAACGATTTTCGCCCTGACACTGGCGAGTAATTACAACCCGCAACAGCATTTCCAGCAAGCCATTGACCAGCTGATGGCAATGGGCAAAACAGTATTCTCCGATATTTATAGGTTGCCGTGCCGGGATGGTATTGGGGAGGATTACTGGAATGCGGCCTGTCTGCTGACCAGTCATTTATCTGTTGACGCAATGATGATTATCCTCAAAAAAATGGAAACCGATGCCGGTCGGGTTCATGGTTTACATCAGATCAGCCTGGATGCTGATGTCATTGCATGGGGACATGATTTAACTCAGATGCAGTTTAACCTGAAGAAATTACCGCTGGCGCTGGATGTCAGAATTCCAATGATGGACATCTGGCAGAACGATGCTTTTGCACATGATCAGCATCAGTTTTCGGTCGTGTCCTTAGACATCCCTGTAAAATCCGTCTGATCAAAACAACATCCGGGTTTTTAGGAAGTCCCTGGTTTTTATGGCAATGAGATGGGCGTTTAGACTCCTGATTTCACTGACACGCAAGGCGTACCAATTGCTGAGCCTGCTGATGCATGAAATAGCTGTACATGCATGCATCAGTCAGACATGAACGAATATATGAACTAAATATAATAACTGGTTTTGGTCATCAGTTTTGAAATGGCAGTCATGGTGATACGGACAGGTGCCGGTAAATCGACACCACCTGCATTGAGTGCAGTATCACGATGCTGAAGTTCGTCTTCATTCATCTGCACTAAAATTTTACGGGAGCGCTGATCCTGCTCCGGCAATTGGCTGATGTGCTGCTGAAGGTGCAAACTGACCTGACGTTCTGTTTCTGCCACAAAGCCCAGGCTGTATTTGTCACCGGCAATGCCGGCAATGGCACCCATACCATAGGAAAGACCGTACCAGACTGGATTCAGCAGGCTGGTATGGCTGTCCAGTTCCCTGAGACGGTCTTCACACCAGGCCAGATGATCCTGCTCTTCAATGGCAGCCTGTTCCATTTCACGGCGGACATCCGGGAGTTTTGCCGTCAGGGCCTGACCATGGTACAGCGCCTGGGCACAGACTTCACCACTATGGTTGACCCGCATTAATCCGGCAACATGACGGGCTTCACTGACTGCCAGCCGGGTTTCTGTATCACTGGCTGGATTATTTCTATGTGCCGCAGTTGCGCCCGGGACTAAACTTCTGAGTGCCTGATCAAAAGAGTTAATCAGTTTGTCAATACCTGTGTGTTGACGCATTTTTAGTCCTCCAGGGAAGTTTTTGTTGAGGCCACCAATGGTTTAAGCCGCAGCAGTAGCCATATGCTGAACATTGCACTGAGTACCGCAGTAATGCAGAACAGTATTTTAATATCGATTTTTAAAACACTGAGAATAATTATAGAGAAAATTGCAGAGCTGACCATGAAAATTGCATTAAAAATATTATTGGCAGCGACGACACGGGCACGATGTGACCTGGGCGCATAAGCCTGCATCATGGCATACAGCGGTACAATATAAAAACCACCACTGATCCCGAGCAGGGTAATGGCAATCATTACATGCCAGTAAGCGCCGCCCAGACTGAACATTTCAGAAATACCAATAAAATCACCACTGCGTTCCGGAATAAATGCAAGACTGGCCGCCAGATATACGGCAAATACCGTCAGACCAATGGCGCCAAACGGTACCATTTTAATATTCACCTCTGTTCCGCCAATTTTACGGCAGAGCAGTGAACCGACGCCGATTCCGACTGAGAACAGGGTCAGTAATAAACTGACCACATGCTCAGAACCATGCAAATTCTGCTGGGTTAACTGAGGAATCTGGGTCAGATAGGTTGCACCGTAGAACCAGTACCACGAATTTCCCAGCAAAATCAGAAAAATTAAAGGCAGGCTTCTGGCATAGCGCATGGTCTGGAAGCTGGTCCGGAAAAAATGCCAGTCAACGGTTAAATCAGTAGCTGTTGTATTTTGTCTGAGAATAAAGCGACTGCACAGCCAGCCAATAATGGCAATTATTGTTACGGTCAGACTGATCCACAGTAAATTGCCGGCTGATGCGTAAATGACGATACCGCCTAAAATCATGCCGGCCAGAATAGCAATGGAGGTCCCGGACTGAAACAGCGCATTACCGGACATCAGTTCATTCGGTTTCAGGATTTCCGGCAAAATTGCATATTTTATCGGGCCAAAAAAAGTACTGTGGGTGCCCATCAAAAAGAGCGCGAACAGCAGAATCCACAAATTCCCCAGCAGAAAACCGGCTGTCGCAATCAGCATGATCACAATTTCCAGTATTTTGATGGATCGGACTAAAAATGAGCGTTCGTACTTATCTGCAATCTGACCGGCTGTCGCAGAGAAAATAAAATAAGGTAAAATAAATAACAGTGCTGCAAGGTTATTCAACGTACTGATACTGCCTGATTGCTGGATCAGTCCGTAGGTAATGACCAGTAATAAGGCCTGTTTGTACACATTATCATTCAGTGCGCCAAAAAACTGAGTGAGAAACATCGGTAAAAACCGCCGTGTGCTCAGTATGTGTTCGTTTTTTTCCATTGCTGTTTGACTTCATTGAGTTTTATTAAGAAATGTCACGAATGACTAACTATATTGCAAAATCATGTATGATGTTTTTTACCTGTAAAATCTGTTAGAAGCTACAGAAAAATTGAGCTTCAGGGAAGCTGAGCGTCAGATTTTCCCATTTGTATTTCAACTATTGCGTTATCGAGCTTGGTATGCCAGCAAAAATTAAATTTAAAAAGTCAGTGCTTGCGCATAGCATGCATGGCATATTCAGTACAAATGATATCAATAAATTGCTGTGTGCCGGTGTTTTTTTAAGTGTTATTGTCAGCCCTGTTATTTATGCTGAAGATATACAGGCATCTGAAAATCAGCAACCTGCTGCAAATGAAAAACCTGTTGTCAGTCCGGAGCAGCTTGAAGAAGCCGCCCGACAGCAGGGCATATCCAATGATAAAGTCGCGCAACTGGATACAAAACTCAGTGAATTAAAGCAACAGAATAATCAGCCGGACAGTTTGTCCATGCTGCAGCAACAGGAACAGCATCCGGATGCAGGCAATGCATTTAAACCGATTCAGTTTGAAGATCTGGAGGAGTTGCCTGAAACAGCGGTTGATTCGTCTATGGCCAATGACATTCTGCGTGTGGCGGAAGAGGCAAAAAATGATGCCCAGACCCTTAGAAGTGGGGTGACTAAGGTGCCTGACACGACTGTGAGTGATGCGACCCAGCAGGAAATGAGTGAAATTACCCAGGCCCCTGTAAATATCGATCAGCTGATGCAGTCAATTCAGGCAGACAGTAAAATTGTGGTTGAAGCCAATGAGAGTGGCCGGACCCTGTCTGAGTCGAGTCTCAGTGGGCCACAACCTGAAACCAGAAAGCCGGGTTTTTTTAAACGTCTGCTGTATCGGATTCGGCCGCCTAAGGACGATACCGTGGTGATTCAGAAAATCAGTGCCGATGTCAGTGGTGCGCCGGCCATTCTGGCCAGTAATATCAAGGCAAAGTTATCGACATTTACCGTGGAGGCTTTTTCTGATTTTAATGCAGCAGTTCCTCAGTTGCGGGCTTTGTCCATCCAGGCGGCTCAGGCAGTGGGCTATTACAATGCACAGTTTAAATTTCAGAAAGAGAGTGACAGCAAAGTCAAAGTCACGGTTACCCCGAATGAACCTGTGACGGTTCAGCAGCAGCATATCGAATTTTCCGGTGCAGGTGAAAACCTGCCACAGTTACAGGTCATCCGTGTATTACCTGATCTGGATGAAGGTGATATTCTGAATCATGGTCTGTATGAGACGACCAAATCACGGATTACGGATGCTGCTTCCAATAATGGCTTTTTTGATGGTTACTGGCGTCTGCATGATGTCAGGGTATTACAGCCGCAAAATAAGGCAGATATCAATTTACGCTATGAGACCGGCCCACGCTATAAATTGGGAGATGTGGAATTCCGGATGAGTGATCCGGATAAGCCGCTGCCGATTGATCTTAAAATTCTGAAGTCGATGGCGCCGTGGCAGGCAGGTGCAGACTATACAGCGTGGCGTGTCAATTTACTGTCCAGCAATCTGACCAACTCCAGGTATTTTAACTATACTCTGGTGGACGCGATTAAACCGGATCCGATTGAAAAGCCAAAGGAGTTACCGCCGGATTTACAGCAGCTGGTGGATCAGGAAAAAGCCTCTGCGTCAGATGTTGCAGAACTGCAGAAGGATGAACATAAAAATACCCCGAATGCCAATGGCGATATCACACAGAATGTAGTGGACGAAAAGCAATTTGCCGGAACCGGGAATCAGACTGATCCGAATCTGCGTCAGATGCAGGTACAGCAGCAGGAAAAGCAATCTGAAACTGACCGTTTGCAGGATCAGGCCAGAATAGACAAAGTGGTCCCGGTGATTGTCACCCTGAATGCTGACCGTCTGAACAGTGTGGAAGCCGGTATCGGTTATGGTACCGATACCGGGGTACGCCTGCGTAGCCAGTATCGCCGTGCCATTGTCAACCATCTTGGACATTCATTTGACGCCAATATAGAGCTCTCGCAGATACGGCAGTCATTTGACGGCAGATATAACATTCCCTATAAGCATCCGCTGAATGATTATTTCAGTCTGGTGGGTGGTTATGAGCGGGAAGAGCGGGATGGTGTCGGTAATGACATGAGTCTGGTGATTGAATCGGCAGTTGCCGGTGTTGACCGGGTTATTAAGGGATCCCGTAAGGAATGGCAGCACATTTTTGGTCTGCGTTATCGGCTGGACCGCATCACTCAGACGGGTGTGGTTGATGTCAGCGATATCCCGGATGCATTTTTAATTCCCGGGGCAGATCAGGAGCAGCAATCCTTATTACTGGGTTATGAAGCGTCAAAAATTACCAGTGATAACCGGGTGAATCCAACCCGTGGTTTCAGGCAGTCCTATAAAATTCAGCTGGGCAGTGATGCGCTGTTATCAGACACCAATATGGCCATTGCCAATGCCAGCTGGAAATTTTTATATTCACTGGGTGAAAATGATGACCATCAGATTGTTGCCGGGGCAGATCTCGGCTACATTTTCACAAGGGAATTTGAAAAAGTGCCTTATAATCTGCGCTTCTTTGCTGGCGGTGATCAGAGTCTGCGTGGTTTTGATTATAAAAGTCTATCCCCGATTGAATATGGCTATAAAGTGGGTGGCCAGGCGCTGGCGGTCGGCTCACTGGAATATAATTACCAGTTTAAGGATGGCTGGCGGGCTGCGGTTTTCAGCGACTTTGGTAATGCCTATGACCAGAAATTCAGCAATGACACTGAGTACAGTGTAGGCTTTGGGATACGCTGGAAGTCACCGATCGGACCTATTCGCCTGGATATCGCGTCGGGTATTTCTGATCCGGGGCATCCGATCCGTCTGCACTTTTTTATTGGTTCACAACTTTAATTTAAATGCTGAAATAGCATGCTGGAATAGATATCGATATGGCTGAAGTTGAGCAGCAGGACGTTCAAAAAAATCGTCAACCGTCGGGACAACCCCCTGTAAAGCGCCATTTATTGCGCAATATATTGTTGTCGGTCGGATTGCTGCTTGTTCTGCTGGTTGCAGCATTGACCGTCATGGTGTCTACCGACAAGGGCAGTAAATTTCTGCTGGATCGGGTGCTTTCAGCGCAACAGACCATCAGTTACCAATATGAAGGCGGTAATTTATTACAGGGTATTATTCTTAAAAATATTCTGGTCAATCTGAGCAGTGTCGAGGTCAGGGTGGACCGGGCCGATGTTTCACTGGGCTGGCGTGCAATTTTAAATAAGGAAATTCATCTGCGGCGTGCCAACGTCAATCAGCTGAGGATTATAAACAAATCACCTCCGGATGATGCGCCTTTCAAATTCAGTGAGATCAGACTGCCATTTATCCTGCGGATGGACCAGGCCAATGTGGATCAACTGGTACTTCAGCTGTCTTCCGGGGACATTGATTTTAAGGATATACAACTGAATGATGCCCTGTGGGCAGAAACGGCGCTGAAGTTTAAAAACTCACGCATGGACATGGGGTACCTTGCTGTAAAAGATGCCACCGGAAACATGAAATTTGAAGGCAAATATCCGTTAAATGCAAAGGCAGTTATCAATCTGCCCTCACTGCACAGCATTAATGTAAAAGATATTCATGTTCAGGCACAGGGTTCACTGGATACGGTGAAGGCCGGATTTGCAACCCAGACCCCGGATCTACTGACCGGCTGGGCAGTGGTTCATCCGGTACGCAGCAATGTGCCAATGAATGGCGCCCTGATTTTTAAGGACTACCACTGGCCGATATTGTCTGAACAGGAATTGCTGTCAAAAAAGGGTATCGGCCGCTTTAAGGGTGATATCCGTCGGCTTGATCTGGAAATCAACACCGACCTGGCCGGGAAAAATATTCCTGAAGGTCAGTATACAGCCTTGATGAATACTGATCTGGTCAATCAACTCGAGATCAGCAATCTGAATGGTCAGTTAATGAAAGGGGCCATGAATCTGGCCGGTGTGGTGCAGTGGAAAGATCATGTCAGCTGGGATCTTAAAGGGCGACTGGATCACATCAATCCGGCAGATAAAGTGATTCCTCAGGTAGTCCGTGACTTTCTGCCACCTGCACTGGATGCTGCCATTGCTTCAAGCGGCGAGCTGAAAGACGGTATGCAGGTCAATGCCAGCCTGGATTTTGATAAATATGAACACTGGCGTGTCAAATTAAATCAGGCGGAACAGAAAAACAAAAAACCTGAACCCATGCTGATGGATGTCAGCTGGAACAATATTGACCGGGCTATGCCTTATGTGGGCTGGTTAAGCAGTGAGTCAGGTCAGGTCCGACTGGCGCTGGTGGATGGACAGCAGGATATTCATGTGGCAACCGTCATCCGTCCGCATGAAAAAGCGACCCTGCCGGCCGGTCAATACAATGCGCAGCTGGATTTAAAGGGTAATGATCTGCACATCCCTTCCTTTAGCTATCTTGCAGCGAAAGGCAGCCTGAATGGCAGTGCTGTTGTACAGTTACCGGATGAAAAACGTCAGTTAAAATGGAATGCCTTGCTCAGTGCAAAAGACTTCAACCCGCAGACAGTCGCTGCGGCAGCACCGATTGACCGGCTGAACGGGCAGATTAAGGCCAGTGGTTATGCCAGACCGAATCAGCAGATTATCCAGCTGGAATCGATTGATTTAACCGGACGACTGGCCAGCCAGACCAGTGCTGAAACAGTAAAACTGACAGGAAAAAGTACAGCAGCGGTTATTTTTAACGATGAAAAAGCAGGCGGCGGCTTTAAGGGATTTGCAGTCAATTATGATGGAACCCTGAATGCCTCACAATTGCAGACTGGAAACGGACTTTTGAAATTTAAGGTGTCAGGTACGCCGGAACTGATCAGAATTGCAGAATTACAGCATGATGGCGTGGCCGGGAAAATTCTGGCAAATGGTCAGCTCTATTTGAAAAATGGCATTGGCTGGGATGTCAATGCGTCACTGGTGCGTTTTAAACCGCATTATTTTGTCTCCTCGGTCCGTGGTGAAATTTCTGGAAATGTCAAAAGTACAGGAGCCTGGGGGGATCGAATGAAACGGGTCAGTATCCAGAACCTGAATCTTGCCGGAATCATCAACAACAAGCCACTCAGAGGCAAAGGCAATCTGGCCTTTGTCATGAATTCAGACCATAAAGGCTTTTTACCGCAGCAGTTTGAAGCCAACAACCTGTTTCTTTCCTATGCAAATAATCAGGTGCAGGCGACAGGTAATGGCCAGAATCTCAGAATCAATGTCAATGCGCCAGCCCTGTCTGAGGTTTATCCGGGTTTACGCGGTAAGGCATATGGTTATCTGAATGTGCAGGCACAACCACGACTGAGTGCAACGGCCAACATGGTGGTGGATGATTTCGGTTATGGATCGTCATTGAGCATTAAAAAAATCAGCCTGAAAGGTGAACTGCCAACTTCAGACACCGTGGCCAGCAAAATGGTTGCACAAATGAATACCCTGCGCAGTGGCAACCGGGAAATTCAATATGCGGCAGCAACGATTTCCGGTACACGCAGGGCTCACATGCTGCAATTGCAGGGTTGGAACTACTATTCCAAATTTTATGTGCAGCTGGCTGGCGGCTTTAATCCGCAGAATGACTGGCTGGGCCAGATTCAGCGGGGAGAATTCGACTCAGTCCGGGCACACTTAAAGCAGGATCAGAATGCAGCAGTTATTTATACCTCTGCAAAAAAAGAGCTTTATGTTGCGCAGCACTGCTGGTCAAGTAAACAAAGCCAGCTGTGTTTTGATCAGCCAATACGTGCAAGCAAAGCCAGGGGCAATGTCTCGTTCCTGACTAAAAACCTTGATTTGCAGGATTTTGCGGCCTTTATGCCAGAAGGCCTTGCCATGACCGGTAAATTGAATGGTTATGCCCGGGCGTCCTGGGCACAGGGTACACAACCTAAAATTGATGCGCGCCTGTTGACGAAGGATGGTCAGATCGGTCTGGCAGCAGCAGATCCGGATGATGCTGCATCAACCATGAATTATGACTCAGCTGGAATTATTGCAAAAAGCATTCCGGATGGTTTATTACTGCGGGTGGATATGAAAGCACCGAATATTGGGACAGGCTATGCCAATGTGGTGATTAACCCATATGCCGATGCCAAACCAATGCGTGGTGAGATTGCCTTTAATGAAGTACAGCTGAAAATTTTAAAACCATTTATTGCAGATATTCGTAAACTGGATGGAACATTGTCCCTTGCCGGTAAAATCAGCGGTACGCTGACACGACCTTTATTTGATGGTGAAATGCGCCTGAAAAATGGGGCAATCAGCATGATATCCCTGCCGGTGAATCTGAATAATATTGAAGTGTATTCATCCATTCGTCAGGACAATGCCGTCATTCACGGCGCCTTTAACAGTGGACGTGGCGTAGGGCAACTGACCGGTAACATTGACTGGAAAAATGATCCCCGGATTCAGCTGCAGTTGAAAGGGGATGGATTACTGGTGCGTCAGGCACCACTGATTACTGCTGTGGTTAATACCGATATTTCTGTTGATGCACTGCCTGTCAGTAAGCAAGTTACGGTCAAGGGTAAGGTGGAAGTCCCCCGGGCCCTGATTTCAATGCCTGAAACCAGTGCAACGGTGGTGGGTGTGTCCTCAGATGTCAGAATTGTGCATGACGGTGAAGACCAATTGGCCATTTTAAAAGCAGCCCAACCCTGGAATATCCGTGCTGATGTGGATGTCAGCCTGGGGAATCAGGTAATCTTTCAGGGCTTTGATAGCCGAATTCCCTTGGTCGGGCGTGTCTATCTGACCCAGCGGGGACAGGAAACAGCCATGCGTGCCAACGGTGCAATTGGGGTCAGTCAGAAAGTGACGATTGAGGCCTATGGTCAGAAACTGGATCTGAACCGTGCAATTGCCCGTTTTAATGGCCCCTTGTCCAACCCGGCACTGGATGTGGAAGCCAATAAAAATATTCAGGGCAGCATTGTCGGTGTCCGGGTAATGGGTACTGCAAGCAGTCCGAATATTCAGGTATATAACGATGCCGGACTTTCTGATCAGGAAGCCCTGAATGCCCTGATTACTGGACGTATCAATGAAGGTTCAAGTGGTTTGAGTAATGCAGAGGGCTTTAAGTCGGATGTCAGTAATACCATTGCAGCAGCAGGGATCAGTCTGGGACTGGGTGGAACCCGGGCGTTTACCAATCAGATTGGGCGGACTTTCGGTCTGAGCGGTCTGGCGCTGGATGCTCAGGGTACAGGTGATGACACACAGGTCAGTCTGACCGGTTATATCACTCCTGACCTGTATATCCGCTATGGTGTTGGCGTGTTTACACCGGTGAATAAACTGACTTTGCGTTATCAGATGAACAAACGACTGTACCTGGAAGCCAGTCAGTCACTGGAAAAAGCCATTGACTTATTTTATCACTGGCGGTTCTAAATACGATATGATCGGTTTTATGCTCAGACGGTGTGCTGCACATAAAACCGGGTTGCGGCTCAATACCCCAATATTTTTCTGTTCTTTGATTTGTTTTTAAAATGAATACGTTATATTTTTTTACGGGAAATTGGGAGCATGATTTTTACCGGTAACGATTTGTTATTTAGACAGTGACTGGGTTTATTGTTCCGTTCACTGCCGTATAGGCAGCCTGGAAAGTATGGAATCATCTGGTGTGGTTTTATACTAAAAACACACAGGAAATACCCCCATTCGCCACGGGTTTCAGTATCATATGGCACGATGAGGAGACATATAATGAAAAAACTGCTGATTTTAAGTGTTGTTTTAATGGTTGTGGGGTGTACGGCAAAGAAACCTGCAACGCCTGAAGAGCAGTGGAAAGGCTATTGCACAAGTATTGGTAATGCAGCCCGTTCCATAACCCTGGATCGTCAGAATGGCATCAGCCACAAAGAAGCGCTTGAATATGCCAGTAAGGTCACGGATCCGACAACCAAGGGTTTGATTATTGCACAACTTGAGAAAATTTATGCCTTGCCTGAAGATCAGTTAAAGTCAGATAAGGATGCCGTACAGGCAAAATTTAAACAGGAAGCCTATACGGTTTGCGTCAATACACCACATGATCCAGCACATATGCCGGATTACAAACCGTTCTGAGGAGCGGTTTTTTTACATCTGATAATCATGTTTATGATGCTTATCAAAGACCTGCATGCAGGCTGGATGGCACAAACCGGTGATCAGGAGATATTTATCTATAAAATAACGGTCATCACGAATTAACACGTTCATTGCATTAACTTTTCACTGGATTTTTAGTAAAATTTGATTGTCCATATTGTCAGTGAAGTTCTGGATCAACTGAAATTCACAGACAATTTTTTATAAAAGAGGAATAACACCGTGCTAGAAGCTTACCGCCAACACGTTGCAGAACGTGCCGCACTCGGAGTCCCACCGAAGCCACTTGATGATACTCAGACTGCTGAACTTGTTGAACTGTTGAAAAACCCACCAGCAGGCGAAGAGGCATTCCTGGTGGATTTGCTTGAAAACCGTGTGCCAGCAGGTGTTGACCAGGCTGCCTATGTAAAAGCTGCATTTCTGGCGGCATTGGCAAAAGGAGAAGCGACATCTCCACTGGTCTCCAGGGAACGCGCTGTTTATTTACTGGGTACCATGCTGGGGGGCTATAATGTTGCACCACTGGTTGAATTACTGGATGACGCAGCGCTTGCAGGTCTTGCGGCTGAAGCACTGAAAAAAACTCTGCTGGTATTTGATGCATTCCATGACGTTGCCGATAAAGCCAAAGCGGGTAATGCCAATGCACAGGCTGTTCTGCAGTCCTGGGCGGATGCCGAATGGTTCACCAGTCGTAAGGACGTACCGGAAGAAATCAAACTGACGGTATTTAAAGTAACCGGTGAGACCAATACCGATGACCTGTCTCCGGCACAGGATGCATGGAGCCGTCCGGATATTCCATTACATGCCAATGCCATGCTGAAAAACGTACGTGATGGCATTAACCCAGAGGTTCCTGGTGAAGTGGGTCCACTTAACCAGATTAAGGACTTAATTGCCAAAGGCAATCAGGTGGCTTATGTCGGTGATGTGGTCGGTACGGGTTCTTCCCGTAAGTCTGCCACCAACTCCGTACTGTGGTTCTTTGGTGACGAAATCGCCCACATTCCAAACAAAAAGGACGGTGGTTACTGCCTGGGTTCTAAAATTGCCCCAATTTTTTTCAATACCATGGAAGATGCCGGTGCGTTGCCTGTAGAAATTGATGTGGGCAATATGAACATGGGGGATGAAATTACCCTGAAAATTGACCATGCGGCTGCAAAAGTCACTGCATTTAAAGATGGCGCACAGATTGCTGAAGCTGAACTGAAAACACCGGTTTTACTGGATGAAGTACGTGCCGGTGGCCGTATTAACCTGATTATTGGTCGTGGTCTGACCACCAAGGCACGTGAAGCACTGGGTCTTGCAGCCTCTACATTGTTCCGTACACCGGTACAGCCGGCTGATTCCGGTAAAGGCTTTACTCAAGCACAGAAAATGGTGGGCCGTGCATGTGGTCTGCCAGCCGGTCAGGGCGTCCGTCCGGGAACCTACTGTGAACCTAAAATGACCACTGTTGGTTCTCAGGATACCACCGGTCCAATGACACGTGATGAACTGAAAGACCTTGCCTGCCTGGGCTTCTCTGCAGATTTGGTGATGCAGTCTTTCTGTCACACAGCTGCTTATCCAAAACCGGTTGATGTACAGATGCAGCACACACTGCCAGACTTCATCATGAACCGTGGTGGCGTTTCATTACGTCCGGGTGATGGTATCATTCACTCCTGGTTGAACCGTATGCTGCTTCCGGACACAGTCGGTACCGGCGGTGACTCACATACCCGGTTCCCAATTGGTATTTCATTCCCGGCGGGTTCCGGTCTTGTGGCATTTGCTGCAGCAACCGGTGTAATGCCACTGGATATGCCTGAGTCGGTATTGGTGAAATTCAAGGGTAAAATGCAGCCTGGTATTACCTTGCGTGACCTGGTGCATGCCATTCCTTATTATGCAATTAAGGAAGGCGATCTGACGGTTGAGAAAAAAGGCAAGAAGAACATTTTCTCCGGTCGTATTCTTGAAATTGACTTAACGGAAATGGAAAATGATCTGACTGTTGAGCAGGCATTTGAACTTTCTGATGCGTCTGCTGAGCGTTCTGCTGCGGGTTGTTCAATCACCCTGTCACAGGAAAAAGTTACGGAATATCTGCGTTCCAACATCACCATGCTGAAGTGGATGATCGCTCAGAATTATGGCGATGCACGTACAATGGCACGCCGTATTGAAAACATGGAAAATTGGCTGGCGAATCCAGAGCTGTTAAAGGCTGATGCAGACGCTGAATACACTAAAGTGTATGAAATAGATCTGGCGGATATTAAAGAGCCTGTACTGTGCTGTCCAAACGATCCGGATGATGCAAAACTGCTGTCTGAAGTACAGGGTGACAAAATTGATGAAGTCTTCATCGGTTCCTGTATGACCAACATTGGTCATTTCCGTGCTGCGGGTAAATTACTGGACAAGGTACCTGGTGGTTCACTATCTACGCGCTTATGGCTGGCGCCGCCAACACGTATGGATGAGCATCAGCTGATGGAAGAAGGCTTCTATAACACCTATGGTCGTGCAGGTGCGCGGACTGAAATGCCGGGCTGTTCGCTGTGTATGGGTAACCAGGCACGTGTTGCACCGAACACAACCTGTGTATCAACATCTACACGTAACTTCCCGAACCGTCTGGGGCAGGGTGCCAATGTATATCTGGCCTCTGCTGAGCTTGCTTCTGTGGCTGCGGTACTGGGTAAATTACCAACACCGGAAGAATACCAGCAGTATGCTTCCCAGATTGACAGCATGTCTGCCGATATTTACCGTTATATGAATTTCGACCAGATGGAAGAATATACCGATGCTGCTGAGCAAGTGGATACCCGTAAAATTTCTGCGGCTCAATTGACTTAATACGCCGGTATCAGGAAAGGCCAAAAGGCTTTTCCTGGCGCAGGAGCAAAGTATGCTTTGCCTGGGTCAATAGCTGAAATAGGGGCTGAGTCATCAGCCCCTATTTTTTATACAGTTTTTTATTTAGATTTCTGCCGGGATAGGAAAAGCAGAATGAATGGATGACAGAGATAACGACCATCCAGCTTCTGGACAGGCCGGTCCTGATGCAAGACTGAAAACAAACACCTGAATAGATGAAATAAATACACTGCAAATTTGTCATGACCGTCAGTGACGTATTAACATGGGGCTTTAAAAAAACTACATTGTTCCTTTTATGAGACTGACAGCCTGGTATACCCTCAGAAGATTCGTGTATAACAACTTACATAATGCCGAATATGAAACAGCATTCAGCCGCTGTATTAATTATCTGCTGATCTTTTTAATCATTGGCAATGTCATTGCTGTACTGCTGGAGTCCGTGGATGATATTTACAGGGCCTATCAGTTTTATTTTAATCTTTTTGAAAATTTGTCCATCATCATTTTTACGGCTGAATATATACTCCGGTTCTGGAGCATTGTCGAAGCAGCGCCGCAGACTTCAGCCTTTAAACAGCGTCTGAAATGGATTACCAGTGGTGCTGCAATCATTGACCTGCTGGCGATACTTCCGGCTTATCTGAATTTCTTTGTACATATCGATCTTCGCTTCCTGCGGATTCTGCGTCTGTTGCGCTTATTGAAGCTGACCCGTTATTTTGTTTCTTTACAGATCCTGTTACGGGTGATTGAGCGGGAAAAAGGCTCGTTTCAGGCAGTAATTTTTATTTTAATTATTATGATTGTCATGGCTGCCGCAGGGGTTTATGTGGTGGAGAGTAAAGCACAGCCGGATGTTTTCAGCTCCATTCCGGCCTCCATGTGGTGGGCCGTGGTTACGCTGACGACCGTCGGTTATGGTGATGTAACCCCGGTGACGCCGCTGGGACGTTTCCTGGGGGCATTAATCACCATTTTAGGGGTAGGACTTGCCGCTTTGCCTGCCGGTATTCTGGCCAACGGTCTGGCCAGTGAACTTGAACTGCGTAAGCAGAAACTGGAGCTGAAATTCAGGGAAAAATTGCAAAACAGTGAAATTGATCTGATTACAGATCAGCAGCAGATTGAAGAGTTACGTAAGGAGGTAGGACTGACTTCTGAACAGACCCATGACATTTTATTGCAGTTAATCCGTGAGCAAAAAGAATATGAACTGGAACAACAACAGCATAAATACTGTTATTGTCCGCATTGCGGGAAAAAACTGCCGGATTAAACCAATCGTAGACTGACCTCCTCCCGAAAAACAGGTTTATTTAAAATTGGAGATATGCCGTATATTTAACTCATGTTAAAGAGGCATGCACAGATGAAGAGAAGCAAATTTCCTGAAGAACCAATGGTATTTGCACTGAAGCAGTCAGAAAGTGGTGTATTGGTTGCTGAGGTCTGCCGTAAGATGGGCATATCAGAAGCGATTTTTTATAACTAAGAAGACATTTGGCAGTCTGGGGGGCAATGAGCTGAGGCGACTGAGCCGGCTTGAATGGGGAACCAGAGGCTGAAGCGACTGGTTGCTGACCTGAGCCGGATAAGGAAATGCTGCAGGACGTCCTGCGGAAAAAGCTTTAAAGCCGGCCCAAAAGCGTCAGCTTGTTAATCACTTGCCTGATGCTTATCGTATCAGTCTTCGACGTAGCTGTGATCTGAGCGAATGGCGGCATTCATTATACTGAATTTCAGTGAATTAAGCCGAATGAGAATCCGGGCTGTCTTTGTGCCACAAATAACGGTATATTTTTGATACGTGTAAGTTGGCTATAGTCAAAATGAATATGATTTATTGCGGGAATATTTTATGAGTTTTCAGGTTGATGCCTTTGGGACACTGGTGATTGCCGTCGTTGTGTTATTTATTGGACGGTTTCTGGTCAGAAACATTACGTTTTTAAAACAATATAATATTCCTGAACCTGTGGCAGGTGGTCTGGTTGCGGCATTACTGGCCTATGGATTATTTGCTTTTTTTAATATCAGCGCTTCATTCAGCAGTGATATTCAGACAGTGCTGATGCTGATGTTTTTTACCTCTATTGGTTTAAGTGCAAGTTTTGCCAAACTGAAAAAGGGGGGCATGGCGCTGGTTATTTTCCTGCTGTGTGTTTCAGGTTATGTGCTAGTGCAGAATGCGGTCGGTATGAGCCTGGCAACATTACTCGGTTTGGATCCGCTGATTGGTCTGATTGCAGGTTCTGTGACCCTGACCGGTGGGCATGGAACCGCAGGTGCCTGGGGTAAGGTCTTTGAAACTGAATACGGTATTCAGGGCGCGGTGGTACTGGGCATGGCCAGTGCAACATTTGGACTGGTGATTGGAGGAATTATTGGTGGTCCGGTCGCTAGATTACTGATTAACCGACATAAACTTGCGACAGAGTTATCCAGTGATGCTTCCACTGATGAGGCCTTACCGCCATCGGCAGATGTGGCACCGTTTGAATACTCCGGGAAAACCCGTTTAATTACCGCCAGTGATGCAGTCACCACACTGGGGATGTTTGCGTTCTGTATTTATATTGCCAATTGGATGACGGATTTCAGCAAGGGGCAATGGTTCGAATTGCCGACATTCGTGTGGGCGCTGGCCAGTGGGGTCATGCTCAGGAATGTATTGGAAAATCTGTTCAAAATTAAAGTTTTTGACCGCGCTGTGGATGTCTTTGGAAATGCGTCATTATCGCTGTATCTGGCCATGGCTTTATTGTCATTGAAATTGTGGTTACTGGCAGACCTGGCAGGACCGCTGGTGCTGATCTTGCTGGTGCAGACGCTTGTACTGGCTTTATTTACATCTTTTGTGACTTTCAGGGTCATGGGTAAAAATTATGATGCTGCCGTGCTGAGCGCAGGACATTGTGGATTCGGCATGGGGGCAACACCCACGGCAATTGCCAATATTCAGGCCGTCACCAATCGTTACGGCCCATCACATAAGGCTTTTTTGATTATTCCGCTGTGTGGGGCTTTTTTTGTGGATATCATTAATGCTGTAGTGATTCAGACTATTTTAAAATTCTTTTAAATATTGCAGCTTACTTTGTATGGTGAGATATAGAGTATGGTGCAGAAAGAATGGCTTCCTTCAATAGTGGGAAGCCATTTTTTATTCAGGGAAGTGGCTGGTCGTCCATTGCATTGCTGTAAAATTTTTCACCAATTTTAATGCGGTCACGTCCCTGGCTCATCCGCCAGCGATTGGTATCCCGTAGTGAATAGACACAGCCGCAGTATTCCTGCTGGTAAAATTCTTCACGCTTGCTGATTTCGAGCATGCGTACCGCCCCGCCATTTTTGCGCCAGTTATAATCCCAGTAACTTAACTCTGGGTAGGGTGCAGCAGCACGAATACCACAGTCATTAATCTGCTGCATATTTTTCCAGCGGGAAATGCCCAGTGAGCTGCTGAAAATTTTAAAATTATGTTCGTGTGCATAAAGTGCAGTGCGCTCAAAACGCATATCAAAACACATGGTACAGCGAATGCCTTTTTCTGGTTCATTTTCCATGCCTCGGGCACGTTCAAACCAATTGTCAGTATCATAATCACAGTCAATAAAAGGAATATTGTGTTTTTCAGCAAAACGGATATTTTCTTCCTTGCGAATTAAATATTCCTTGACCGGATGGATATTGGGATTGTAAAAAAATATGGAATAATCAATAGCAGATTCGAGCAGGGTTTCCATGACTTCACCTGAGCATGGCGCACAGCATGAATGCAACAGCAGTCGGTCTGCCTGATCAGGTAGCTCAAGCTTAATTCGTGGTTTAGTCATTGGATACAGGATTTTTAACTCAGATCAGTCAATTTTAGCCTAAATAGCTGTATGGATCCTGAAAATTATTCATTCTTAGATGAGTATTTCTCATCTTTTTAGCATAAGATATTGATTGTAAATATATATTTAAATATTCTTCAGGTGATGTCAGTCAGGACTGAATTGGACGGGGCGCTTAAAACAGGATTTAATTGGATCCAATTGAAATTTTAATCGGTAATGGATTCAGCATGAGCAACACTTCAGTACAGGCACGCCAGCAATACGCAGGTTTTAAGGCAGATCATGTCGGAAGCTTTTTACGTCCGCTGCATTTAAAGGAAGCACGCCAGCAGTTTGCAGAGGGTCAGTTGAGCCGGGAAGAACTGACCCGCATTGAAAATGAAGAGATCATAAAACTAATTGAATTACAAAAACAAAATGGGGTAAAGGTAATTACTGATGGTGAGCTGCGCCGTGCCTGGTGGCATTATGATTTTATGGAAAACCTGGTGGGTGCAGAGGGTTATACCGACACTGAGGGGCTAAAATTTCATGGTGTAGAGCTGAAACCCCACAATGTGCGTGTCACAGGTAAAATTGATTTTCCGGATGATCATCCCCATCTGGCGCATTATAAATTTCTGCATGATCAGGCCGGGGAAGGGGCAATCGCCAAAATGACTATTCCCAGTCCGAATATGATGATGCGTCCAAAAATTCGTTTTAATGACATCTATGCTGATGATATTGCCCAGTATGTTCAGGACCTTGGCCTGGCTTACAGAAAAGCCATTCAGGCATTTTATGCAGCGGGATGCCGTTATTTACAGCTGGATGATGTGTTCTGGGCTTATCTGGGTTCGCAAGCTGAACGTGAAAAGGAACGTGCGCTGGGCACAGATCTGGATCAGCTGGCTCAGTTTTGTGTGGATACGCTGAATATTGCCTTAAAGGATAAGCCCTCTGACCTGGTGATTGGCATGCATATCTGCCGGGGCAATTTTGCATCCACCTGGAATTATGAGGGGGGCTACAATACCGTTGAAAACTTTATTTTCAAAGGCCTTGAAAATATTGACCGCTATTTCCTGGAGTATGACTCAGAACGTGCCGGTGGGTTTGAGCCGTTGGCACAGCTGAATGGATCCAATGCGGAAGTGGTCCTTGGACTGGTGACTTCAAAAGTCGAAGCACTGGAAGATAAAGATGAGATTATTACCCGTATTCATGAGGCGGCAAAATTTTTACCGCTAGAGCAGCTGGCGCTGAGCCCGCAGTGTGGTTTTTCTTCCACTGAAGAAGGCAATAAGGTTGATTATGCGGCACAATGGAAAAAGCTTCAGCTGATTAATGAAATTGTCGCTGAGGTCTGGAAAAACTGAGAGTGTCCAGTTGATTTCGAGTCATATTCAGGGTGACATTCAAAAGCCTATTCAGCATCATAAAAAACACCGGAAGCTGATCATTCGTGATCAGTTTTTGTATTTTTTATATATGCGTTATTTAGCTGAACATTCTGATCAGTTTTTAAAAGTAAAACAGAATATAAAAAACTCCAGCTCAGAATAAATCTGATCGGGAAATAATGAAATAAAATTCATGTTGAGACAAACTAATTAATATTATGATAAGATGAGTAATATTCATTTTTTGAAAAGACTATTTCCCCTGTCGCAGTGCACTGTCTGATGTCCTGTGTAAAGGAAGAGCAACGTCTTTATGGTCTTTACTTATGCTGGAAGTTCGACACTTAAAAACTCTGATAGCCTTAAGAGAACATGGTTCGCTGGTTGCGGCAGCCAATGATCTGTATCTGACGCCGTCTGCAATCTCCCATCAGCTCAAGGAACTGGACCACTGGTATGGTGTTGAAGTGGTGAACCGCCGCAGCCGTCCGGTCTCATTTTCCAGTGTCGGGCAGCGCTTGCTGAAACTGGCCGATGATGTTTTACCTCAGATTCAGATTGCTCAGACAGATATTACCCGAATTGTGCATGGTCAGACTGGACGGATTATTTTTTCCTCAGAATGCCACAGTTGTTTTGACTGGTTAATGCCTTTATTGAATCAGTATCGTCAGCAATATCCGGATGTGGATCTGGATTTTGCTTCAGGTTTTGAATCCAATCCACATGAATTATTGCAGAATGCTGAGTTTGATTTACTGATTACCGCCGATCCAATTGCCTTAAAGGGCATTGAATATTTCCCGATTTTTGAATATGAATCACGACTGGTCCTGTCCAGTACACATCCAATGGTGCGGGCGGAGAAGATTACGGTGCAGCAGCTTGCCGAAGAGACCCTGATCAGTTATCCGGTGGATAAACATCGGCTGGACATCATGTCTAAACTGTTCATTCCTGCCAATATTCAACCTAAGCAGATCCGCACCACTGAACTGACACAGATGCTGATTCAGCTGGTGGCCAGTGGAAGAGGTGTTGCCGCATTGCCTGACTGGGTGGTCAGTGAATATGAACAAAAAGGATGGGTGACTTCACGTCGACTGGACTGTGTTTCACCGAATGGATTACGTCGTACCCTGTATGCGGGCTACAGAATCGAAGAAAAGGAAAAGAGCTATTTTGAAGGTTTTTTAAAACAGCTGGAAAAATTCTCACAAAAACGCCTGTCTTATTATTCGTCATAAACTGAGGCTGGTCGGATCACAGGCAATGAGCATGCTTATTTTGTCTGTGTTCTGGCCCGAAATACAGAATCATGACTGTACTCAGGAATAACCAATAAGCAGGGACAATATGCCCGCAGCAATCAGTGGTCCGACCGGTACGCCTCTTAACACAGCCACACCTGCTACTGTGCCCAGCAATAAACCTGCAACCACATCCGGTTGATTACTCATTAGTTTCACCCCACGTCCTCCCAGCCAGGCCACTAATAGTCCCACGGCAATGGCCAGCAGTGATTTCCAGCTGAAAAAGGATTTTAAGATTGTGTCCCCGGCAATTTTACCATCTGCAATGGGGGTCAACACGGCAATGGTCAGCACAATAATGCCAATATGTAAGCCATATTGCTGTACATAAGGGAAAAACTCACTCAGTGGCGTTAATCTGAAAATAATCAGCACCGCAGCGGCAATAGTCACCGCACTATTGTGGCTGAAGATACCGCAGGCAAGTAAAATAATCAGGACAATTAAATTCAGATCCAGGCTGGAGATGCTCATAAGAATGAAGAGAGAACAGGGTAGGAATGTGAATTATACCGAAAAATTGCAGCATAAATTTGCTGATCCTGTAATGAGTGTTTGTGGATATTTCATCAAATGCTCAAGTGAGTCCAGTCTGTCTGTCACGAAAAGCATGATTTTATTTTTATCGTGGCGAGGCTCAGGTAGAATAAGCGGGCGATCGATTGGGGGGTAAAGTTATGCTGCTGGAAAAAATGTTACAGTCACAGGGCTTTGGTTCGCGTAAACATTGCCGGCAATTAATTCAGCAGGGAGCTGTAAGCATTGGTGATCAGTTGGTGACCTCACCTGGTGATCAGGTTGATGTGCAGAATTTAAATTATCGGGTGTATGGTCAGACCTATGACTATCATGAGAAAGTCTATATTGCACTGAATAAACCCCGAGGTTATGAATGTTCACACCAGGCCACCCATCATTTCAGTGTATTCGGTTTATTTGACAGTATTTTACTGAACCGAGGCCTGCAATGCGTCGGACGGCTGGATCAGGACACCACCGGTCTGCTGCTCATGACGGACGATGGTCAGTTTTTGCAGGCCTTAACCCATCCTAAAAAACATGTCCCCAAAGTTTATCAGATGCATACCGCAGATGCTGTGACCCCGGAACAGCTTCAGCAGTTGCAGCAGGGTGTTGAGTTGCGGAATGAACAGGGCACATTTGCAGCAACAGATGTAAAAATACTGGCTGACCGGCAGTTGCAGATGACCATCCATCAGGGTGTGTATCATCAGGTGAAACGTATGCTGGCCGCAGTCGGTAATAAGGTTGAGACCCTGCATCGACAGCAGATTGGGAAACTTGCTTTAAATGAACTGGCAGAAGGTGAATGGGTTTATCTGAACCCTGGGCAGCTGATGGCTGTAAGACATGCTGCTGATTCAGACCTTATTATGGTTTAGGGATGTCATGATTTAAAGCAGGCCTCATTTAAGAAAGCAATGATAGGTCTGGAATTCTTCATCTTTGACAAAGCCCATTTGTTCATACAGCTGATGTGACTGGTAATTATTGCGATGGGTTTCCAGGCTGATGCGCAGTGCATCTTCATGGCGGGCAAATAAGATTGCAGTATCAATCAGTTGGCGGGCTGAACCCTGTCTGCGGTAAACCGGGGTGACATAGACATCGTCCAGAATATAGTAGGTAGAACAGGATATCGACGAAAATCCCAGATACAGCGCCACAAAACCGGTAAAAGTATCATCCTTGACATGTACGAAAATCACACTTTCCTTGTTTTCAAAACGTTGCTTTAAAAAATTGAATGATTCCTTAATATTGGAAGAGGTGCCATAGAATTGGCGATATTCATCAAATAATACAGCAAGCTGGTGTAGGTCTTCTAAAGTGGCACGCCGCACGATCATGATATACTCCCTGCAATTGTCGTTATCCCTGCAAATTGAGCATACCTAAAAAACTGAAATTTATAATAAAAATATTGTGTAAAAATGCAACACTGTTAAGTTTTGTCACTTTCACCCAGCAGTGCATTTAACTCCGCAAAAATATCGTCATCAATTTCAGAGTCATCTGCATAAGGCTGTGAAGCCTGTTGTTGCTCCTGTTTCAGCTTTCTGAGTTTCAGCAGCTGTTCCATATTGATATTCTGATTTTCAATGGCAAAGGGAATGGATTTGGTCAGTACCACCTGTTTAAAAAAAAGGCGTACAGCCTGAGCAGGTGTAATGCCCAATTGCTTAAAGACCGCAAAGGCCTGTTTTTTTTCTTGTGAGTCAAGACGGACCTGATAGACTTCTGTTTTTCTCATGAGTTTAACCAAACGATTTTAGTTTGAGGGTCCTATTCTAATCGAATTGATTGTAATTGCAATGTCTAAACACTAAAAAGTCACTTTTTGTCATTACAATGGGATTATAGCGTCAATACCTGTTCAGAACAAAAGCAGACTTCTTCAGCAGTTAATGGATCCCTGAAAGAAATCTGGTTGGCTAGCAGCTGTAAAGGTGCTGAAAAATCATCCTTATTTTTATGTATGACTTCAGGATAAAACGGATCATTTTTAATGGGGATATTTAAATGACTGAGATGAACTCGTAACTGGTGTTGTTTACCTGTGGTCGGTTTCAGACGATATTTGGCCCACCGGCCGTCCTGTTCCAGTAGTTCTATTGCAGTGCTGCTGTTATGGGCGCCTTCGGTGACCTGCATGGTGTAAAAGGGCTGACCTTTTTCCATTCTTAAATTTACGGTTGCAGGCAAAACCAGATCGGCACGGTATGCGGCAATGGCGTGATAAATTTTCTGAACAGCGCGTTCTGCAAACAGCTGCTGATACAGACCACGGGTTTCCGGCCGTTTTGAGAATAAGACCACACCGGCAGTTTCCCGGTCCAGTCGATGTATCGGTGTCAGCCAGGGATTTTGTGTGGTTTTTTTCAGGCGGACCAGCAGGGTTTCCTGAAGGTATTGCCCGGTCGGACTCATAGTTAAAAAATGGGGTTTATCAGCTACGAGTAAGTCATTATTTTCAAATATAATTTTTTCATAAAATGGCACATGGATTTCATGTGACAGAAACCGATAATAATAGATGTGGGTATGAGCAATGTAGGGACTGTCCATTTGCAGTGGATTGCCCTGCAGATCCAGCACCAGCTGGTCCTGAAAACGCTGTTGCCATTCTGAGGGCTGAATATGTGGGAAATGTTCACATAAATAGTCAAACAGATTGTGTGGCCGGGGGCTGAGTTCGGGCAGAAAGGCTTGACTGGCTGTTACCCCTTCACGCATGGGTGGCTGATCATGGTGTGGGCTGACTGGACTGGACATGCAGGAAATGACTGGCTGAAAATATGTGGACATGAACGTCAATGACGGACAGAATTCAGAAAAAGCACTGCTGTAAAAACAGACGGATAGGCTACATCCGGGGTGCCGGACTGACTGGCCCATAGGCTTTATCCTGCTGCAATGTTATCATATTGTCCTGTTCCGGTCATATTGTGGGTATTATGCAATATTCATTTCAATTCAGTCTGCAGAATGAAGGCGATACTCAGAAGCTGGCACAGATGCTGGCACAGCACATAGCACAGGGTGTGATTTATCTGACCGGTGACCTGGGGGCTGGCAAAACCACTTTAACCCGCTACTGGTTACAGGGACTGGGGCATAAGGGGGCGGTCAAGAGTCCGACCTATACCCTGGTTGAGCCTTATCGCATTGCAGATAAAAGCGTATTTCATTTTGATCTGTATCGTCTGAATGATCCATATGAGCTGGAGCTGATGGGAATACGGGATTATCTGGATGTAACAGATGCTTTATTTTTGTTTGAATGGCCATCTAAGGGTGGTGATGAAATTCCACAGCCGGATTGTACTATTGATATTCAGAAAGCAGCGACTGACACGGCCCGGGAAGTGACGCTGCATTTTTATTCAGACCAGTTGGCCGGCGCTTTACAGGGTCAGATGGATTCAGACTAAATGGGTTCAGGTTAAATAACATAGATTCAGGTTAATTTGATGCAGCATGAAGCAATCAGCTTAAAACGTATTCAAACACTCGATCCTGCACTGGCCAACCAGATTGCAGCGGGTGAGGTGATTGAAAGACCATCGTCAGTGGTCAAGGAATTACTGGAAAATTCGATTGATGCCGGTGCCACTGAACTGATTATCCGTGTTGCACAGGGAGGAAGTACCCTGATCGAGATTCTGGATAATGGCAATGGTATTCATGCTGAAGATCTGGCTTTGTCTGTGACCCGGCATGCCACCAGTAAAATTCAGACAGCTGAAGACTTACATGCCATTGTCAGCCTGGGCTTTCGTGGTGAGGCGCTGGCGTCCATTGCTGCCGTTTCCCGGCTGAGCCTGGCAAGCAGTCAGGATGATTCCGGGATCGGTTATCAGGTTGAAGTGAATGGTACGGCATTTGATGATCAGGCTGTTCAGGCCATTGCATTGCAGAAAGGTACGCATATCCGGGTACAGGATTTATTTTTCAATGTCCCGGCACGTCGGAAGTTTTTAAAAAAGCCCAGCACTGAATTCGGCCATATTGAAGAGATTGTCCGTCGTCTGGCTTTAACCCATTTTGATATCCGCTTTGTCCTGGAACATAATGATCATATCCGGCTGAATCTGCCTGTTGCGGACAGCGGTGAGCTACGTTTTCAGCGGGTGCAGCAACTGCTGGGTCGTTCATTTACCGAGAATGCTTACTGGATTGATGCGGACAGTGTGCATATGCGGCTTTCCGGGTGGCTGGGGCATCCTTCAGATGCACGGGCTCAGGCAGATTTACAGTATGTGTATGTCAATGGCCGGATTGTGAAGGACAAGACCATCTCACATGCTTTGCGCATGGCTTATGATGGTATTCTGCATGGTCATCAGCATGCCGGTTATTTACTTTTTCTGGAAGTTGATCCTGAGAATATTGATGTCAATGTGCATCCGACCAAGCATGAAATCCGCTTTTTAAATCAGCGCGAAGTACATGAGTTTGTACGGCATTATGCCAAAGAAACCCTGTCTCAGTTCCAGACGGCAGGTGCTGAGCTGGCACAGGCCATGAAACAGGAAACATCGGATTCAGACTGGCGTCAGCCACAGCCCCGTTATCAGGAACAGTTTCCATTACATCGGGACGCCCCTGTAAACGCTGCTGTCAGTCCTGCCGATCAACAGCAGGCCAATCAGTTGGACCATCATGCGGCTGAGCCTGCACATCTGACGGATTTCAGTTCAAATACTCCTCAGGTGGTTGCCTGGCAGCCGCAATCGCATTATTCAGGGACTCAGCAAGTAAACAATGCGCTGAAGAGCTATCTGGCGCCCTTGCGTGAATCGTCTGAACCTGCAGGTGGGGTTTCGGAGTCGGAAGAATCACTGGTAGCCGCCGGTGGCAGTCGTGTCGATGAGTTTCCACTGGGGGTGGCAATTGCCCAGCTGCATGGTATTTATATCCTGGCGCAAAATACCGAAGGTTTAATTATTGTTGATATGCATGCAGCACATGAACGCATTCTGCTGCAACAGATGAAGGCTGCCTGGGATCAGCCGCAATTCTGGAGTTCTCAGCAGTTGCTGATCCCCAGGATCATTTCCATCAGCCGTTTACAGGCCACCCGCATTGATGATCTGAAACCCCAGCTGGAACGACTGGGACTGGACATTGACCAGTATGGGGAAGAGCAGTTGATTGTCCGCGGTGTTCCCGCAATTTTACAGCATGCAGATTTTGAAGCGCTGATTTCTGAGTTGCTCAATGATCTGGATCCAAATGATGAAGCACAGGCTTTGCAGCAAAAACGTGATCAGCTGCTGGCGGGTATGGCCTGTCATGGAGCGGTACGTGCACATCGCATGCTTAGTCTTTCTGAGATGAATGCACTGCTGCGTCAGATGGAACAGACTGAATTTGCCAGTCAATGTAATCATGGACGACCAACATGGCGTGCATTCCCATTGCAGCAGCTCGATAAACTGTTTGCCCGGGGAGAGTAAGCCATGCCAGCACAATTACCGGTCATCAATTTAATGGGTCCCACGGCAAGCGGCAAGACAGCTGTAGCCTGTGACCTGTATGAACATGGGAATTTTGAACTGATCTCAGTGGATTCTGCATTGGTTTATCAGGAAATGGATATTGGAACAGCCAAGCCGAGCAAAGCAGAACAGCAGCAATATCCACATCATCTGATTGATATTATTACGCCACTTGAAGTATATTCTGCTGCTGAATTTGTAGAAGATGCCTGTCGTCTGATTGATGAAATTCATCAGCGTGGCAAAATTCCCATTCTGGTGGGTGGGACAATGCTTTATTTCAAGGCCTTGCTTGAAGGGCTGGCGGAAAATCTGCCCAGTGCGGATGTTGCGATTCGGGCGGAAATTACAGCACATGCAGAGCAACAGGGTTGGCAGGCTGTTTTTGAGGAATTGCAGCGTGTTGACCCACAGGCCGGTGCAAAGTTTAAGGTCAGTGACAGACAGCGGATTATCCGGGCACTGGAAGTCTACCGGATTACCGGTAAGCCCATTACAAAACTACAGGCGGCGCAGCCTGAAAAAATGCCATATCGTTACAGTTTTTATAATTATGCATTGTTGCCGGATCGTGTAGAATTGCATCGTGGAATTGAATTACGTCTGAAAAAAATGTGGGATATCGGATTTTTAAATGAGGTTAAATATCTTATGAAAAAATACGATCTAAGCAAAAACTTACCCTCGGCGAGGTCTGTTGGGTACCGTCAGGCATTGGAATTCCTGAAAAATGGCGATGAAAATCATAAAAGCAGGCATGAAATGGAGGAAAAGGCCTTATTTGCGACACGACAATTAGCAAAACGTCAATACACATGGTTACGTTCTTTGCAAGAAGCACACCAATTCAGAACTTATTTAACGATGAAGCAGGCCCGGGAAGACTTGCGAAACTTACATGGATAAAGCAAAATTTAGCAACTATCCTTTTTATAATTTCTAATTGAAAAATAAAGGTAGTTTTTTTGCGCTGATTTAAATTTTTTTGGAGTATAAAATGTCTAAAGGTCAAACTTTACAGGATCCGTTCTTAAATTCTCTCCGTAAGGAACGAATTCCAGTTTCTATCTTTCTTGTAAATGGTATCAAATTACAAGGCCATATTGAATCTTTTGACCAATATGTGGTGTTATTAAAAAATACGGTTAGTCAGATGGTTTATAAGCATGCGATTTCAACAGTCGTACCTGCGCGTAATCCACGTCCTGCAGGAGCACCTGCGGGTGGTACACAGGGTGCAGGCGGCTTTGGCGGTCAGGGCGGTGGCTTTGGTGGCGGTCAGGGCGGTGGCTTTGGTGGTGGTCAGGGCGGTGGCTTTGGCGGTCAGGGCGGTTTTGGTGGTCAGGGCGGTGGCTTTGGCGGTCAGGGCGGTTTTGGTGGTCAGGGCGGTGGCTTTGGCGGTCAGGGCGGCTTTGGTGGTCAGGGCGGTGGCTTTGGCGGTCAGGGCGGTTTTGGTGGTCAGGGCGGCAGCTTTGATGGCGAAACAAAATTTGAAGATGGCCAGGACGACGAAAATAATCGTTAATCTGAATGCTGGAAAAGCGCCTGTTACAGGCGCTTTTTTTATCGGAAAATTTTCTGATTGGTTCATTTTGCTTTTAGAGCTAATGCCTCTAAGTTGCATTACACATAAAAAAGACCTCGGAATGAGGCCTTTTCTACAAAGGCTTTAATCAGTCACTTTTTACGGCATCTGCTGTATTGGTTGTATTTTTAGCTTTGCTGTCCAGGCTGGGATCCTTAATTTCCACATAGGTATTGGCGCGTAACTCTCTTAGCCAGCTGTCAGATTCTGAGTCGAACTGACGCTCACCCAGAATCTGACGGGCCATACGTTGCTGATATTCCCGGGTCATATCCTGCTGACGGGTATCAGTGACCTGTAGAATATGCCATCCAAATTGTGTCTCAAAAGGTTCACTGACCTGACCGACAGCCGTGCTTTTCATGACAGCATCAAACTCGGGAACCATCACGCCCGGGCTGACCCATCCAAGACTACCGCCATCACGGGCAGAACCGGGATCATTGGAATAAGTGGATGCCAGGGTTGCAAAGTCTTCACCTGCCTTAACCCGGTTGTAAATGCTTTCTATGGTCTGTTTTGCGTTTTCGGGGCTGACCACTTCAGAGGTTTTAATCAGAATGTGCCGGGTGTTGTACTGCGGTACCAGTGCTTTTTGTTCGTCACTTTTGCGTTCAATCAGTTTCAGCAGGTGAATACCATCCCTGACTGGAATCAGGTCGGTGGTCTGGCCAGGGTTTAACAGGCTGACCCGTGCAGCCAACTCAGCAGGAATATCTGAGATTGGGCGGAAGCCCATATCTGCTCCTTCAACCTTGACGGATGCGGATGAATACTTCTTTTCCAGGCTTTTGACATCATCATTACTGTTTAAATCATTTTTCAGTTGCTGTGCCACGTTTTTCAGTTCATCGGGCGATGCGCTGCCTGAAACCCGCATATGAATGACATGGAACTGACCACCAATTGCAGCCTGACCTTCAGGAGATTTTAAAAAGTTGTCAACATCCTGATCACTGATTTTAATCCGCGACATCACCTGTTGCTGACGTAAGCGTTGAATCAGCAGATCTTCTGAAACACGGCTGCGCAATGCTTCGTAGGTTCCCGGTGCAGTTGCGTCAAGTTTCTGCTGAAATGCTTCAAGACTGTTCACACCAGACTGGCTGGCAACTTTCAGCATGGCCTCGTTCAGGCTTTTTTCATCTGCTTTCAATCCGTAACGTTTGACCTGTTCAAGTTGGGCATTTTGCAGAATCAGCTGATTTAATACCTGACGTTCCAGGTATTGCGGTGGCGGCACTTCTTTTTTTTGTGCCTGAAGCTGGTGTGTGACTTCGGCAATTCCCTGATTCAGATCACTTCTTAAAATAGCACTATCACCGACAACTGCAATTACCTGATCCGCCGGTGCAGCAAATGAATGCATTGATGTAAAAGTAAATAATGCCAATGCGGTTGCTTTAAAGCGTTGTTTTAAATTTTGTGTCTTCATTAATGTGTCCAGGATTGATTAACTTTATCGAAGCCTAAAATACGGTTTTCCAGTAATGAGCTTAATTTGTTGTTTAAGCTCCCTAATCCTTTCAGGGTAAATTCCACCATAACGGCACGCTTGGGTTTTACGCCAGGGTCATTGACGTTATCCAGGTCGTTATAATATGAACGGCCGTACAGGGAAACTCCCCAACAGCAAGATTCATAGTTCAGACCCACCAGGTATTCACGGGCAACACTGTTGTCCATGTCGTACTGAACGTGGCCCATAATACGCCAGTTGTCCTTAACCGGCTGTATAAATGATGCAACAACCTGCTCATAGGCGGCCTGACGATCCGGCAGATAATTTCTGTAAAAATAACCCAGATTATACAGATTGCCCTGATCTCCGGTGTAATACAGCTGGAAATCACGCTGGGCACTGTCGCCGTTTGACATCCATGCTGAATTGGCACCAATGCTGAAATGCTGGGAGAGCTGGCTGGACAGACTGACGACCGGGCCGGTATTTTTTTCAGTATCCATCACATCACTGTTGTTCAGCAGGGTTACTTTACGGTCCTCAAAATAATAACTCTGACCGACACTGGCACGTAAACGTTCCAGACCGACAGTATCAAACAGGCTGTAGCTTACCCCCAGTGACATAAAGTTGTTATCTTCCAGTCGGTCATGCCCATAGAAGCGATAGGGGTTGAACAGCTGATCATAGTTGATGGAGGCTGTTGTCGAGTCAAAATTGGGATAACCGTTCTGATTCTTATACGGTGCATAGGCATAAAAGGCACGCGGTGTAATGGTTTGCAGATACTTGCCTTCACGTTCGAAGGTCAGGCCAGTATCCAGTGTGAACTGTGGCACTACGACAGACTTATTCTGGGAGTCCGAACTGAAGTTGGCATTGTTCCGGGTATCCTGGTCATAAAAAGTGTTCAGGCTGCGGACAGAGACCTCAGGAATGGCAAATCCCCACGGATTTCTGAAGTTATAGCGCGTTGCAAACTGGTTGTATAAACGGGTACCGTTGGGCTGAGCCTGATTTTCAAAATCATCAATATTTTTCTTGAAATAAGCCGTATCGTTGTTGAACTCAAACTCAAGTCCCTGAGGGTTTCCGGTAATATAATTGACCAATAGCTGTGGCAAGCGTGCATAGGGTTTGTCGACATCCGGAATGGTTTTATCCAGGGTCTGAAAATCCTCAACCTTTAACTGGGCACTCAGACCGGGAATACCGTGTGCGTAATTCAGTTCCCATGCGCGGCGCTGATTCAGCTCTGTCCGGGTGCTTGGGCTGCTGTCAAGATCTGAGAAAAAATCCTTATCCGAGACATAGTTATATTCAGCTTTTGTCGACCACTGATCATTCATCTGCCACTTATGCAAAAAGTGGAAGTCTTCCCGGTTCTCGTTGTTGTATTTGTTGTCCGAAGGTAAATAACTGCCCCATACACGACCTTCACCAAAGTTTTCGGTCATGTAACGGAATTCACCTTCTGCCATTGCACCACGGTCACTGATGATCCGGGGAGTAATGGTGGCATCATAATTGGGTGCCAGATTCAAATAGACAGGAACCGCAAGTTCAAAACCACCGTCATTGGTGAAGCCAAAGTTGGGGGATAAAATCCCGGTGGTGCGGCGGTCATCAATGGGGAAGTTGAAATAAGGTACGGCCAGCACCGGGGTGTTTTTAATATAGAGTCTGGTATTACGGGTAACACCACGTCCGGTGTCCTGATTCAGCTCAATTTTTTTCGCCTGAATTCGCCAGGTGGGCGTTTCATCCGGTGGACAGGTGCTATAGCTTGCATCTTCCAGTACAACCGTTGTCGGTGAGGTCCGGGTGATTTTTTCAGCATGACCATGTGCATGGGTGGCTTCAGCAATATAAAAACTGTTGTTTAAGTTCCCGGTTTCATCTTTCAGGTTGTAGTTGAGCTGATCACTTTGTGCAATTAAACCGCCCTGTGCCATCTGTACATTGCCTTTTGCATTGGCAAAGGTCTGGGTTTTGTCGATGGCCACTTCATTGGCACGAATCATCCGGCCTTCCTGGTTGATCACCACATCGCCGGATAAGATGGAGTCACCATTCGGGTTGTAATAGCCCTGATCAGCAGTAATGACAGAGCTGCCATCGGCAGGTGCAACCGTCTTATTTTCTGTATTAAAGGGAGTCACCCATACGCCCTGACAGTAGCGATTACTGACGGAATCCGTGTCACGGAGTTGCTGTGCCTGAGCGGTATTTTTGTCGACATAATATTGTTCAAAGAAATTCTGGCCGGGGAAGCTTTCTTTGATGGCTGCCTTTAATTGCCCATTATCCACATCTGAAATATTGTCTGTCGAATCGGCATAGCTGGATACAGAGTTCCCGCAGAGAAGGGTCAAAATAGCAGTCGCTAAAGGATTAAATTTAAACTGATGCTTCATTAGTCTCATTAACCAGGTGTGCAGATTGCAATTAATTATTGTCGCATCATAGAGAAAAAGTTGATAAGTAGCTACACTTAGCACTTCAAAAATTCAGCCTGCACCAGATTAATTGCAAATGAAAACACAACGTGAACAATTGATACAATCGTGGATGACATCTGTACTCAGTTCAGATCAATTTGAAATCAACTTTTTGGCAGGTGATGCGAGTTTCCGTCGTTATGCCAGGATTACTTTGAATAATAAAACATTTATGCTGATGGATGCACCTCCTGAACAAGAAGATTGTGTACCTTTTGTGACGATTGATGAGTTTTTTGACAGGCATGGTGTAAGGGTGCCGCATATTGTTGCAAAGGATATGCAGCAGGGTTTTCTGTTGCTTGAAGACTTTGGTGATGTTGTGCTGTCGACCTTGCTGAATGAAGATAGTGTCGATGCCTACTACATGCAGAGTTTCAGACAGCTGATTCAGCTTCAGGCCATAGACGGAAGCCGGCATTTTCCCGTCTATTCCTATGAAAAGTTAATCAGTGAAATGCAGTTGCTGACTGACTGGTTGCTGCCGTCTTTGAATGTGGTGCCAACAGCAGAAGAAAAAACCATGATTGAACAGACCTTTGCATACCTGGCGGAATCGGCAATGCAACAGCCTCAGGTGATTGTTCATCGTGATTTTCACAGCCGTAATCTGATGAAAATTGCCAGTGAAACCGTACTAGGGGTGATTGATTTTCAGGATGCGGTGATTGGTGCAGACACCTATGATTTAATTTCCATTACCCGTGATGCCTATTTGCAGTGGGATGCGGATCGCGTTGAGCAGTGGTTTAAGGTGTTTTATGACATGTTGCCTGAAACATCCAGACAGGACCGTGATTTTCAGCAGTTTAAACGTGACGCAGATTTAATGGCTGTTCAGCGGCATATTAAAATTCTGGGCATTTTTGTACGTCTGTTTGAGCGTGATGGTAAATCAGGCTACCTGAAGGATTTACCGCGGGTGATGTGTTATCTGCTTGAAGAAAGCCGGCCCTATACGGAATTACAGCCCTTCATGCAGTTTATTCGGCATAAAGTGATGCCGGCCTTTGAACAGAAATATGGCAGTTATGGAGTAGTGGCCTGATGAAAGCAATGATTCTTGCCGCAGGCATGGGCAACAGAATGCGCCCGCTGACCTTATATAAGCCAAAGCCCTTACTGGAAGTGGGAGGCAAACCACTGATTGTCTGGCATATTGAAAAATTAAAAAAAATTGGTGTGAACGAAATTGTCATTAACTCTGCATGGCTGGCAGATGTATTGATTGGTGCGCTGGGAGATGGTTCCCAGTTTGGTGTCAGCATCTTATGGACACGTGAACAGGAAGGACTGGAAACAGCAGGTGGTATTATCAATGCATTGCATTTACTGGGTACTGAGCCGTTCATTCTTGTAAATGGGGATGTATGGACCACCATGGATTTCAGCTCGTTACTGGAGGTTCGGCTGGAGAATGATCTGGCACACCTGGTGTTTGTAACGAACCCGGAACAGCATCCGGAGGGTGATTTTACCCTGGCAGATGGACGGGCTTATGCTTTTGAGCAGAATCATCAGGGTGAAAACCTGACTTATAGTGGGATTGCGGTTTATTCACCGGACATGTTTTATGGACTGGCGCCGGGGAAACGGCCATTATTGCCGTCTCTGAAACAGGCCATGACAGATGGGCGTATTTCTGCTGAAAAAATGCGTGCAGCATGGGTCGACGTAGGGACACCGGAGCGATTAAGCGCGCTGGATTTACAGATCCGGCAGGGCATTTATGATCAGCTGCATAATCACTAAGCGCTGACTACTGTTCCACGGGCAGGAAATCGGTATACTTCCATCTACTTTATTTGAGATGTTGTTTGTTTATGCATCCATTTTTTCAAGCGTTAAAGCAGGGCAGTCAACGGTTGGGCCTTGAGTTGAGTGAAGAGACCCTGGCTTTGTTACTGAAGTATCAGGATGCATTGTTGCTGTGGAATAAAGCCTATAATCTGACGGCAATACGTGCGCCGGCTGAAATGCTGGTGAAGCATTTGCTGGATAGTCTGAGTATCCTGAATGCCTTGCCGGAAGGGCGTCTGCTGGATATCGGTACCGGTGGTGGTATGCCGGGCATGATCATTGCTCTGTGTCAGCCGGAACGTCAGTGTGTGCTGCTGGATTCAAATGGGAAAAAAATCCGCTTTTTGAAGCAGTTTATTGCTGATTTAAAATTAGAAAATGTGGTTGCCGTACAGACCCGGGTTGAAAATGAAGCGATGATTCAGGAACTGGGGCAGTTCGATGTGATTACCAGTCGGGCTTTTGCCTCGCTCACTGATTTTATCCATGCTTCGCAACCCTATATGCATCGTCAAAGTGTAATTGCCGCAATGAAAGGCCTGATTCCTGAAAATGAAATCGTTGCATTTCAGCAACAGCTTTTATGTGAAACAATTGAATTGCATGTTCCGGATCTGGATGAACAACGGCATTTGCTGTTATTAAAACAAATTTAATACATATGGGATGGGGGTGATCATGGCTCAGATTATTGCGATTGCAAACCAGAAAGGTGGTGTCGGGAAAACGACAACTGCCGTAAATCTGGCCGCTTCACTGGCCGTCCTGAAAAAACGTGTGTTACTGGTGGATATGGACTCCCAGGGCAATGCCACAATGGGATCCGGTATTCAGAAAAATGATCTGCTTTATTCTGTGACCGATGTATTGCTGGGTGAAGTACCCATGGAAACAGCCATCACCACCGCCGAAGTGGGTTATAAAATACTGGGTGCAAACCGTGATCTGGCGGGCGTTGAACTGGTGATTGCAGAGCAGGATGGCCGTGAGTTCATCTTGCGTAACGCCCTGCAGGATGTCGAAAAAAACTTTGATTATATTCTTGTGGATTGTGCGCCGAGCCTGAGCCTGATTACCGTCAATGCACTGGCGGCTGTACAGGGCGTCATGATTCCAATGCAGTGTGAATATTATGCACTGGAAGGACTGGCAGATTTAACCCAGACCATTGATAAAATTCAGCAGGCATTAAACCCGGAACTGGAAATTATCGGGGTGTTGCGGACCATGTATGATGCACGTAATGCATTAACCCGGGACGTTTCTGCTGAACTGGAACAGTATTTCGGTAAAAAACTTTATGATACTGTCATTCCAAGAAACGTCCGGCTTGCTGAAGCACCAGCACATGGTTTACCGATTATTTACTTTGAGAAAAGCTCAAAGGGTGCAATTGCATATTTAAATCTGGCAGCTGAAATGTTGAAAAAGGGCAAATTGAGAAAAGGAAATAAAGCATGACCACAAAGAAACGCGGTTTGGCAAAGGGTCGTGGCTTGGATGCGTTACTGGGTTCGATCCAGAAAGAAAAATTACAGCTTGAAGTTCAGACGCTTGATCATGGCCTGCTGAAACAGATTGCTGTCAGTGAGCTGAAGCGTGGGACCTATCAGCCACGCAGCCTGATCCATGAACAGGACCTGCAGGAGCTTGCGGCGTCCATTAAAAAGCATGGTGTCATGCAGCCCATTGTGGTCCGTCCGGTTGATGACGGGCAATATACATATGAAATTATTGCCGGTGAGCGTCGCTGGCGGGCAGCACAGCTGGCAGGGCTGACTGAGGTGCCGGCCATTGTGCGGGATCTGACGGATCAGGTTGCCATTGCACTGGCATTAATTGAAAATATTCAGCGTCAGGATTTGAACCCGATTGACCAGGCTGTAGCTTTACAACGCTTTCATGATGAATTCGGGCTGAGCCATCAGGAAATTGCCGATACCGTGGGTAAAGCCAGAACCACAGTCAGCAACCTACTGCGTTTGCTCAGCTTGTCCGCTGAAATTAAGGATTTTATTCAGCAGGGCTTGCTGGATATGGGACATGCCCGGGCCATTCTGACACTCAAAGCCCGTGATCAGGTGCAGATTGCACAAACCGTGATTGATAAAAACCTGTCCGTACGTCAGACTGAACAACTGGTCCGGGATTGGAATACGCCAAAGCAGAAAAAGGAAAAAGCAGCAGCTGCACCGGATGTTGAACAGTTAACACAAAAATTGTCAGAGCGCTTCAGCGCCAGTGTGAAAATTGATTACAATCAGCAGGGCAAGGGTAAGCTGGTGATCAGTTATAACTCACTGGATGAGCTGGAGGGTATTTTAAATATCTGCCTGCCTGAATAAAACAATACGATTAAATACTGCATAACCATTTAAATTAAATTACTGGGGAATTAAAGATGTGGGAACTTGTTAAGGCAGGTGGGTGGCTGATGCTGCCACTCGTGCTGTGTTCCATATTTACCGTGGCCATTTCCATTGAAAGGTTTATTCGTCTGAGAAGATCACTGGTTTTGCCTGATACCCTGCTGATCGGGAAAAACCGTTCACTGCAGAATGTTGTTGATGTGCTGAAACACGAGCCGTCTACAGCTGACTCGACGCTGGGTTATATTTTTCAGGATGGTCTGGACGCTGCTGAAAAAGGAGAGGCGTTCAGCCGTGCGCAAATGGAAGCAAGTGCTTCCCGGGAAATCGGCTTACTGGAAAAAAATATTAACTTCCTGGGAACACTCAGTGCCGTGGCTCCCTTGCTGGGTCTACTCGGGACGGTCATTGGTATTATTGAATCCTTCCTGATGATTGATATGAACTCAGCCGGCAACCCCACCATGATGATCCCCGGTATTTCCAAGGCATTGATTACCACTGCCGCGGGGATGATCATTGCGATTCCGGCCCTGTTTGCCTATCGCTATTTTCAGCGGTTGGTTCAGGAGTATATTGCAGAACTGGAACAGCAGTCGACACTGTTTCATGCCGCGTTATTTTATCAGGACCGCCATGAGTCAGAACAGAGAAAAAAAGCGGGCTAAGGCGCAGGAAGACTTCAATGAAATTTAAACGATCCCGTGTTGAAGAGATCCATATCAATTTAACCCCGATGATTGACTGCCTGCTGTTTATTCTGGTCTTTCTGCTGCTGACCACCAGTTTTACCCAGCAGAGCCGTATTAATCTGTCCCTGCCAGATGCGCAGGGTGTTCCACCAAAACAATACGATCATAAAATTGAAGTCATGGTAGACTCTTCAGGCCACTATGCGGTGAATGGTCAGGCGCTTTCCAGTAAGGAAACCGCAGATTTAAGCACTGCGATCAAACAGGTTGCCAATGAGCGTCGTGATTTAATGTTTATAATTGCAGCAGATGCCAAAGCAACGCATCAGGATGTAATTCGGGTCATGGATGTTGCGGGGCAGCTTGGTTTTGTCAATATGAATATCAGTACTAAAGTTCCGTCCCGAGGTTATTAATCAGTGAATCAAGATTTTAAGGTCTATCTACGTCTCATTTCGTACTTAAAGCCCTATTGGGGCGTTGCCTTACTGGTTCTTGTTGGTTTCGGGATCAATGCTGCAACAGAAGTCTCTGTTGCCAGATTGCTCAAGTTTATTATTGATGCCATTCAGGAAGGTAGTCGCAGTAATCTTGACTGGTTCCCGGCATTGATTGTATTGCTGATTTTTTTCCGTGGACTCGGCCTGTTCATGGGCGGGTATTTTACCGCGGTCATCTCAAGAAGTCTGGTGTTCAGCATTCGTCAGGAAGTCTATGCCAAATTACTGCGTCTTCCTTCACAGTATTACCTGGATAATTCTTCGGGGCATATTACTGCCAAAATCATGTACAACGTGGAACAGGTGACGGCGGCCTCATCCGAGTCATTGCAGGTACTGGTAAAAGACGGCCTGATTGCTGCAGGTCTATTGGGTTATCTGCTGTATTCCAATTGGCGTCTGACCCTGTGTATCTTTGTGTTTATGCCGATAATTGCCCTGCTGGTCCGTAAAGCCTCAAAGCGTATGCGTAAATTATCGATACAGGTTCAGAATACTATGGGTGATGTGAACCATGTGGTTCAGGAAAGCATAAACGGTCAGACGATTGTCAAAAGTTTTGCCGGTGAAGTCAGTGAGCAAAAGCGTTTTTACAAATCTTCGGAAGAAAACCTAAGGCGTGGTCTGAAAATGGTGGTGGTTCAGAATCTGAACAGCCCGTTGGTGCAATTGGTCATGGCTATTGCCATGAGTACCATTGTGTGGCTGGCGCTTCGCCCGCAAATTTTTGGGAATACCACTTCCGGCGAATTTGTTGCCTATATCACAGCAGCAGGTTTGCTGGCAAAACCGATTAAGAATCTGACTGATATCAATGAAAAACTACAGCGGGGCATGGCGGCGGCACATTCGGTTTTTGAACTGCTGGATATGCCAGAGGAGCAGAATACCGGCGCACAAAAACCTGTGCTGAGTGGTGCAATACAGTTTGATCATGTCAGCCTGGTGTATAAAGATACCATTAATGCCATTCAGGATTTTTCCCTGAATATTCAGGCGGGTCAGACCGTTGCCCTGGTCGGACGTTCCGGCGCTGGAAAATCTTCACTGGTCAATATGCTGGTGCGTTTTCAGGAAATCAGCCAGGGACAGATTTATCTGGACGGTATTCCCATTCAGGATATTGATTTGTCCTGTTTACGGACACAGGTGGCGATGGTGAACCAGCAGGTGATTTTATTTGACCGGACCATCCGTGAAAATATTGCCTATGGTCAGCTGGAAAATGCAACGGATGAGCAGGTTGTTGCCGCAGCAAAAGCGGCTTATGCACATGACTTTATTATGGAGCTGCCACAGGGTTATGATACTGCCATTGGTACGCAGGGGTTAAGTTTATCCGGTGGTCAGCGTCAGCGCATTGCTATTGCCCGGGCGATCCTGAAAAATGCACCGATTCTGATTCTGGATGAAGCCACCAGTGCGCTGGACAACGAGTCTGAACATTTTATCCAGCAGGCCTTTGATGCCGCCATGCAGGACCGGAACCGGACCACTATTGTCATTGCCCATCGCTTATCGACCATTGAAAATGCTGATTTGATTGTGGTGATGGATCATGGGCAAATTACAGAACAGGGCAGTCATGCTGAATTGCTGGCGAAGCAGGGTGCCTATTATCAGTTGCATCAACGTAATTTCGAGGAATAACTTCGAATGTCCATTGCACGAATCATTCAGAATGCCTGGAATCGGAAAGCCAGGTGGCTGATCGTGCTGCGCCCGCTGTCCTGGTTGTACAGAGCCGGTTTTTTAGTCAATAAAACACTGTATCAACACGGCATAAAAAAAGTATATCAGGCGCCTGTTCCGGTCATGGTTATTGGAAATATCACGGTGGGAGGCAGTGGCAAAACACCGTTATTAATTCATCTGGTCAGATATTTACAGCAGAAGCAGATCCGGGTCGGTGTCATCAGCCGGGGCTATGGCGGTCACGGACCTTTTCCTGCGCTGGTGACGGTGGATACTTTGCCTGAAACGGCAGGTGATGAGCCTTGTCTGATTGTACAGTCTACCGAGGCTGTCATGACTGTGGGAGCTGACCGGAAAGCCGGTATCGAATTATTACTCCAGCAGCAGCCGCTTGATTTGATTATCAGCGATGACGGCCTGCAGCATTGGGCATTGGCCCGTCAGCTGGAATGGATTGTGGTTGATCATAATCGTGGTCTGGGAAATCAGCAATTACTACCGGAAGGTTATTTACGGGAACCGGTTTCCCGCCTGGATCAGGGTACTGTCATTGAACATGCAGTTCAGCCACAGACGGCCCTGAATATGCATTTGCAACCAGGGAAACCCTATCTACTCAACCCTCAGACTGCATTACTCAATCCACAATTCAATCCCCATCAGGACTATTATGCAGTGGTGGGTATCGGTTTTCCGCAGCGTTTTTATCAGACGCTGGACAGTATTGGAATTTATCGCTTTCAATGTCATGAATTTTCGGACCATTATGACTATGAGATTGATGACTTACAGTTTGAGGATGAAAATCCGGTCATTACCACGGAAAAAGATGCCGTTAAAATATTGCCGCTGTTAAAAAAACATCCGGAATTCAGTCGCGAAATCTGGGTTGTTCCTGTTGAAGCGGTATTATCTGATCCATGCTATACATTGCTGGCGCAGCAATTGAGTCAGCTGGGTATTCACATTTCTTAAGGTTTACGCCATGAAACACATTGTCATTCCTGCACGCTATGCCAGTTCCCGGTTACCGGGAAAGCCATTATTGCTGATTCATGGTCGGCCAATGGTTTTGCGTGTTGTGGATCAGGCACGCAAAGTGCAGGGTTTTGATGACCTGTGTGTTGCCACGGATGATCAGCGTATTGCTGACATCTGTCAGGTGGATGGCGTGGATGTGGTGATGACTGATCCTGATCATCCATCAGGAACCGATCGTTTAAGTGAAGTCGCGCGAATCAAGGGATGGAGTGCTGAGGATATCGTGGTCAATGTCCAGGGCGATGAACCCTTCCTGCCGGCACAGCTGGTGGGTCAGGTGGCGGATTTGCTGGTGAATCAGCCCGGCTGTTCAATGTCGACATTGTGCGAGCGCATTCATCAGCTGGACGAGTTTCAGCGCAGCAGTATTGTGAAAGTGGTGATCTCCAGGCTGAACGAGGCGTTATATTTCAGCCGTGCTGCGATTCCCTGTGACCGGGACGCGGCACAACAGGCTATTCCTCAGCTGCATCAGCAGGCTTATCGTCATCTGGGGCTGTATGCCTATCGGGTCAGTCTGCTGCAGGAGTTTGTCAGCTGGGATATGGGTGCACTGGAAAAACTGGAAAGCCTGGAGCAGTTAAGGGTGCTTGAAAACGGTCGTCGAATTGCCATTGATATTGCCCAGGTAAGCTTACCTCCAGGAGTAGATACCCAAGCCGACCTGGATCGTCTGAATGCAATGGATATGTCATATTTTGAGTCAATCTGAGCCAGGTGATTATTGATGGACGTTGTGGATTCAAAAGTTTACCCCTGGCAGGAACACAGTTGGGAAACCCTGACCGGACGTTTTCCTCAGCTGAGTCATGGCTTATTGTTCTATGGAAAAAAAGGCTGCGGTAAGCATGCGTTTGCACGACATTTCGTGGCCTGGGTACTGTGTCTGAATAAACAGGCAAATGGTGCCTGTGGTGAATGCAGCAGTTGCCAATGGCTGAAATCTGATACGCATCCAAATTATGTGCATATCAGTACGGATGAAGACAATAAAAAGCAGAATGCCCGTATTAAAATTGAAAAAATCCGGGATTTATTGCCTTTTGTCCAGCAGACCGTGGATGGCTGGCGTGTGATTGTGATTGAACCGGCAGAAGCCCTGAATATTGCCTCTGCCAATGCGCTACTGAAAACCCTGGAAGAGCCGGGCGAACGCGTAGTGATCATCCTGCTGGCGGATCATTATCTAAAACTGCCTGCAACCGTCCGCAGTCGTTTACAGCATGTTGCCCTGGACCGGATTTCAGCAGAACAGAGCCAGGCATATTTACAGCAACATCTACCGGAATCAGCAGCATCACAGCTTTCATTGCTCATGAATCTGTCCGGTCATATGCCGTTGCAGGCTGTTCAGCTGGCACACTCCGATTGGTTGCAGCGCCGGCATGAGTTCGTCCAGGACTGGGAAAAACTGGTGCTTCAGAAAAACATGCCACTTCACTATGCCACCAGGTGGAATAAGGAATTGAGTTTTATCGACTTTATGCAAATGCTCGATTATTTACTGTCAGATCTGGCCTGTATAAAGCTGAATCAGCAGATCAAAAATAATGATATGCAACCGGGGCTGGAGCGTTTGTCTGCGCAATATCAGCTGGAACAGCTTTTTACCTTATATGAGGATTTACAGCGATTCAGACAGCTGGCCGATCAGAATGTACAGAGTAATTTAATTATGGATCAATTATTTATAAAACTGATGAATTGTGGCCCATTTCTTGAATGATTCTGACCCATTGGCAGGAAATATGTGGTATAAAAATCGGAATACTGTAAATGGATTATATCAGGTGAGATACAGGTGAAAGAAATCAGTTACTCTGAGTTAAAAAAAACGCTGGATGGTTTTTCAGGTCAGGGAAAAGAACCTCAGCGAATTTTAATTGGCTACAAGACTTTTGCAAAACTGATGCGGGAAGAAAAATTTGCAGCGTCACTGCAGAAAATTGAAGGTAGTCCCTTACAGCGCTCGTTTAAAAAAATTATTATTAAGATTGTGCCGGAAAAGCATTATCTGGAAATCACCTGATTCCCCAATGAATCAGGCTGTTGCCCATCAACATCAATACCTGTTGTTATGCAGCTGCATGGTTAAGACGGATGAGAAGGGAATGATGATCGTCTGCTCAGCATTCAGGAAATATACTCGTATTGACATGGCCCCCATGTTTTCTTTTATCTGATGAGCTCAGCTCAAGTTGAATTTGCAGAGATTTGCAAAATGATTGTCATGTTTCGGTAAGACAAGTGGCTTAGGCTGATGATTGACAGGGTATGGTCATGCTATAGCTCTCGATCAATACGACAGTCATTTACAAAAAAGACAGTAACTTACAGAGAATTGTTGAAAAATGGTTTTATACCCTATATTATTCTATTAATTTATAGATTTTTAAATTAATATGGACAGCAGTGAACTGGAAAACGTTTCAGCTTTATTCCGTGCACTTTCTGATCAGGGGCGTCTGTCATTGGTTATGTTACTGGAAAGTGGCGAAAAGAGTGTAGGTGAACTCACGGAAGCAAGTGGGGATAAACTGGTCAATGTTTCTGCACGGTTACGTGACCTGTACCATGCCAGACTTGTTTCCAAAAGACGGGAGGGAAGAAACATTTATTATTCCCTGTCGGATAAACATGTTACTGAAATCATCCACAATGCCTGTGAGCATATAAGTGAATGTTAATGACAGAGGATAAGAAAATGAACTGTACCGAAAAACACCATGAAAACCATGATCATCAGCATGGAAAAGGTTGTGGGCATACTGCAATTGTACATGAGGACCATGTTGACTACCTGCATGACGGACATCTTCATCATCCGCATGGTGAGCATGTAGACGAGCATGTTCTTGAAGTCAGTGAAAAAAATCCGGATACCTGTACGCCGGAACATCGTTGTTCTGGTCATGAGCCCGGCCATGTACATGGGGTTGGTTGTGGCCATGAAGCGGTTCCGCACGGTGATCATATTGACTATCTGGTGGATGGTCATCTGCATCATCCACATGGTGATCACTGTGATAATCACGGGCCGGTTGAACTCGTGAACAACAAATAAAGCAGCAACAAATCAATAAAAAAGTCGCCAATGGGCGACTTTTTTATTGATCAATGATCTGGTTTTTATCGTCCAGGCAAGCCATAGCTGCACTGAACGCTCAGAATGCTTCTGAAAGGGCTGCGGCTGAAATTTTTCAGGATACAGACAAGACCGTTTTATGACTGAGCAAAATCCCGGATCAGCGCTTCTGCGGCCATGCGACCCAGCAGGTCTGAGGCCAGTGGACTGTCACCGGTAATCAGTCTGCGGTCCTGATGACATTTTCCTGTAATGTCACTGTTTAGAATTTCAACGCCCAGAGCTTTCAGTCTTTCACCCACCAGCCATGGCATCGGGCCGGGAATATAACCGATATCAATATTTGCACCGGTATCCAGGCTGTCTGGGAATACACAGATCTGATAGCCTTTGAACATATAGTTTTCAGGTGCTTCATCGATAGAGGCAGCCAGCAGGCCTGCCGGACCATGACACAGGGAAATCACATATTTATCTTCATGCATTGCCCATTGCAGAACGGATTTAACCGCTTTGCTTTGTGGAATACTGTTCATGACACCATGCCCACCGGGAATAAATACACCGACATAAGGTGAATGTGGACCCGTAATTTCCTCCAGGATATCTGTCAGTTTCAGCGGCGTGACCAACTGTGGCAAAAAATTCTGATAGGTGTTCATGACAAGTTCATCTTTTTCAGGCAATGCCCAGATCTCCAGTTTTACCGGGTTGCCGGACAGGGTGGCAACATCAATATCAAAACCGGCCTGGGTCATATGATACATGGGCAACAGCATTTCGACCGGATGGTTGCCGGTTGAAAAGAATTTCCCATCCTTCATTAATAAATAACGTTCATCGGATGCAATCATCAGAATTTTACGTTTTTTGTCAGTATTGGCACCGGCATAGGACACTGCTTTTGCCCCCGTGACTGGAGAGGTGTACTGACTCAGTGAATAAGGGGATGGGAAAAAGGCATTATGTTCTGCGGGATCCGGGGTCGGTTGTTTATGATCCTGTTCTATGGACATGATAATCTCCTGTAATCTGGATGATTGATGACTAAAAGCCTGATCAGGCTGTTTGCTTTTATGTTCAACTGTCTTTTTAGCTGGTCGATCTGCATGGCTGCTGAATCGATCGGGTATGGGACTGTCAATAAACGAGGGCACCCTGCGTGCAGTGAAATGATTAACTGATCGTCAGTTATAGTGATGCTGCAGCTTTAAGGATAAAGGCTGCAACTTCCTGTGGTCTGGATGCCAGTGACGCATGACTGGCTTCAAGCTCAATAATTTCCCTGGCGTTTAAACGGGCTGACATTTTTCGCTGATTATCCGGGGCAATCATACGATCCTGTGTTGAAATCTGATACCAGCAGGGTTTTACCTTCCATGCCGGTGCAGATATGGCATCTGAAAAGGTTGCAGCAAGTGGTGCTTTCTGGGCGACGGCCATCGCAATTGATTCTGATGGATCCAGGTCCTGACAGAAACCATCATGATATTGATCTGCCTTGATCCATAAATAACCGTCGCTGTCCGGGTAAAGGCTGGCCGCTGCCTGTGGTGGGTTCTGTTGGGTAATTGTCCCCGGGCTTTCTGAATGGTCGGGTGCAAAAGCGGCAATATAAACCAATCCGGCCACTTTCTCATGATTGCCGGCTTCAGTAATGACCGCCCCACCATATGAATGTCCCACCAATAGTACGGGGCCGCTGGCCTGGTTAATCATTTTATTTGTTCTTTCAACGTCATCTGCCAGTGAAGTCAGTGGAATTTCCACAGCCTGGACATTAAGGTTTTCTTTGACCAACAAGGGAATGACGTGTTGCCAATGCAGGGAATTTCCCCAGAAACCATGCACCAGGATAATTGTTGGTGATGTCATTTGTTATCTCCTTCTAATTTTAAATTTATCTAAATAATAGCGGATCAGCATGTTGTGAATGTTTGTTTTTTGTTGAAGACGATAGTAACCTATGGAATGATGAGTTTTAAATTTAAGTAATTAAAAAATAAAAATATTTTTTAATTATGAGTCTGGGCGTGCAAAGGGCAGGCTGCCCGGGGGGCTGTTGATGTGACTGTTGAACCAGCCGGAATTCAGTGGGCTTGCTGCCTGGCGGCAGTAGGTCTGCTGATAATAACTTCTATTGATTCAGTTGCATGCTATGTCTGATGCGATGAAAAAATTGCCCGGATGGATTTTATGCTGAGTATTGAGGGTATGGTGTGTATAGGGCTGGGTTAAAAATGGCAGATAAGATTAAACTTACTTCACAGAGTTAAAACTTATAAAATGATTGCAATTGAATGGTCATGTAAAATATCAGTGCAATATAAAGGAGTCGCTCAAATGTATAAAATAGTCGCCATGATTTTAATGCCGCTGGCAGGACTGGGTTGCAGCACTGTGCAGCAGCATAATGATCCATCTGCTATAAATGCGTCTGATGGGAAGACCATTTATCTTGAAGTTGCAGCGCATACACAGCTATGTCCAGGCATGGCACAACAGTTTGAATGTCTTCAGGTTCGGGAGGTCAGTTATGATCAGCAGGGCCATAAGGTGATCAAAAACCCGGAGTGGCATAATTTTTATAACGAAATAGAAGGCTATACCCATCGGCCGTCGGAACAGGCGTTATTAAAATTAAAAATGTATGAGATTGCTCATCCTGCTGCGGATGGTTCCAGTGTCAGGTATGTGTTTGACCAATATGTGGAAAGAAAACAATCCAGATAAAAAACACAGTTGATCCGGAGTCCAGTGCTTAGGGTGACATGGAGACAGCGGCTGTATGAGTCGTCGTTATTTATAGGGTTATTCTTTAACAATTTTAACAACAGTTCTTTAACAATGGGACAGGTGAGATTCTGGTAGTGGTGCCGGGATTAATTATCTATAATCAGAATGAGTCGATGCGGTATGTGCAGGGATACATGAAATTTATTTTCATGATTCAGTCTGCAATAGTGTACAGATGGTTTGGCAGAACAAAAATCATTCATACAGCTGCGGATACAAGTCTATGATGGATGATTGATAAAAATGAATGAATTTTGCATTATCCAGGGGGAATAATTATGCAGCCACGTATGGGCGGTTTATTACAGGTCAATATCCATGACAGGGCAACCCTGCAAGCCAGCTATATGCCCTTTGTTCAGGGCGGTGGTCTATTTATTCCATCAAAACAGCCGGTTAAGATGGGAGAGGAAGTATTTGTACTGGCCACTTTGCCGGATCAGTCACAGAAAATACCACTGACAGGCAAGGTCATCTGGATTTCACACAAACAGGTGGGAATGAAGCCACAGGGTTTTGCCATCCAGCTGTGCGGTGAAAAGGGCGTATATTACAAAATGGAAGCAGAAAAATTACTGGCCGGCAGTATGTTACTGGACCGTCCAGGCTTTACAATGTAAATCACTCATGACCAAAACGGGTAGTTACTGTGTTTGTTGATACGCACTGTCATTTAACAATGCTGGATCTTGAGCCATATGGTGGCAGTCTTGATGCAGCACTTCAGCAGGCACGGGATGCCGGGGTCTCCAGGATGATGGCGATTTCAGTTGATCTGGATGATCACATTGCACTGTCTGAAATTGCCTCACGGCATGCCGATGTTGGCTATAGTGTCGGTGTCCATCCCTGCGAAAATCCGGAGGTCATGCAGCGGGCAACGGTTGAGCAGTTGACTGCGCTGGCACGGCAGGACAGGGTCTGGGCACTGGGTGAAACCGGACTGGATTATTTTCACAGCACTGAATTTGTGACAGAACAAAAAGCCTGTTTTGCACGGCATATTCAGACTTCACAGATTGTCAAAAAACCGGTGGTGGTGCATACACGTGCGGCTAAGCATGACACGGTGGATATTATTCGGGCCGAGAAATCCACACATGGCATTCTGCATTGTTTCACCGAAGACTGGGAAACGGCAAAGGCCGTGCTGGACTGTGGTTATTACATTTCATTTTCAGGCATCGTGTCTTTTAAAAATGCCGGGGATCTACGGGAGGTTGCAAGGCAGGTTCCGCTAGATCGGCTATTGATTGAAACCGACAGCCCCTATCTGGCGCCAGTGCCCTACAGAGGAAAACCCAATGAACCGAAATATGTTCCTTATGTAGCCAAAGCCTTAAGTGATGTATATGATAAACCCCTCGAGGAGATTGCCTTGATTACGACACAGAACTTTGAAAACCTCCTGAGTCAAAAGTAAATATTTTAAATGGTTTAATGCAGGCAAGAAGAGAGTGATGAAGTGAAAATGGATCGTCAGGCTCAGTTCAGAGCGAGAGAAGTACTGATTTTTCAGGTTGCTGAACAGCTGCTGCTGGAAAATGGTGAATCCGGGATGACACTGGACGTACTCGCAGCGGAGCTGGATCTGGCTAAAGGTACACTTTATAAACATTTCCAGAGTAAGGATGAGTTATATATGTTGCTTATTATCCGTAATGAGCGCATGTTGCTGGAAATGGTCCGTGATGCAGAAAAAACGTTTCCTGAGCATCTGGCTTTCTTTATGCTACATCATTTGCATCATCCTGAACGTGCTGTGTTGTTTCATCAGATTGAAGAGCGTCTATCGACTACAGGGCAGGGCATTCACCATTTATTCAGTGAGTTATATCAGGTGCGCAAGCAGCGTCTGCGTATCATCATCAGTATGACGGAAGACTACCTGGCGACGGTTCAGAGCAGCATGACGGTCCGTGATTATCTTGCTTCCATCTGGTCTGTGACTCAGGGTGGAGCGGCAATTCTGAATTCAAGTTTTTATCAGCGTTATCTGGGAAGCCGGGACACCCTGCGGGTTGCATTGATTGATCAGGCATTGGCCATGCCGGAGCATCAGTCAGTGAATGCACAGATGAATTAAAGGCCACTCATGAAAACAGGATCATCATCCAGGTCTGTGGCGGGTTTTACACTGATAGAGCTGATGGTGGTGATTGTTATTATCAGCATTATGGCCTCATTGATTATTCTGAATATTGATGGTGTGGACCAGCGTAAAGCCATGCAGGCACGTGAATTGCTGATCCTGGATCTGAGAAAAATCAATCGTGAAGCCAATGACCAGGCACGTATCTATGCGCTGAATGTCCAGTATGCGACGGATGTTGCATCATTCGGTTATGGAATTGATGAGTATCTGATGGTGTCAGGGAACCGGCCGGGCCAGCCTCAGCCGGTTGGGCAGAACCAGTGGAAGGCGGTCACGGACTTTGAACAGAGAAAATTGCCTGATCATGTCTCTTTCAGTATCACCGAACAGGAACATCAATATCAGAATGCCGGTAACAGTGATCTGGTGGGCGGAAATGCGCCTAAATTGATCTGGTTCGGTAACGGTGAAGCCAAACCGGTTTCCATACAGATGTACTATGACCAGACCCCTGTGGGTGATGTCATTAACATCGATTATCTGGGTAAAATCAATGAAAACTGATCAGGGTTTTACGTTAATTGAGGTGGTGGTTGCCCTGGCGATTTTTGCAATTGCGGCAATTGCCCTGAGCAATGTAGCCATGCAATATACCCAGTCAACAGCCAATGCCATTTTAAGAACCAAGGCACAGTTTGTCGCACAGAATGAAATTGCACAGATGCAGATTAATGGCGAATGGCTGGAGGGGACTCAGTCGAAACAGGTGACATCCCAGGGGGAAACCTGGCAGATTGACAAAAAATCAGAAGCCACCATCAGTCCCAGTGTGCAAAGGATTGATATTCAGGTGAGTTTGTTTAATACCGCACTCGGTAAGGTTGACTCAGGCATCACTACAATGGTGTTTTTCAACTACCCGAGCAAAGTAGAACAACAACAATGAAAAGCCGGCCAGTTATGAAGAATAAAACAACAATGAAGCATCATGGGGTGGCTGCGGCAACAGGAACATCCCGTGGATTTACGCTGGTTGAGCTATTGGTGGCCATTGCCATTTTTGCTGTATTGTCAGCACTGGGATGGAAAGTGCTGGACTACCTGATAAAGACCAAAGAACGTAATAGCATGCACGAAGAGAGTCTGGGGCAGTTGCAGGAAGCATATCAGCAGATTCAGCGGGACACTTTGCAGATGATGCCCATGACTGCAAATACCAATGGAGAAATACAGCCGGCTTTAGTGCTGGAAGATCAGCGTTTAATCTTCAGTAAAGCCGGTGTGACAGATCCGCTGAAACAGGGTCTGTCGCCGTATGAACGTGTTGAATACCAATATAATGCGCAGGATAAAAAAATTTATCGGCTAAAATACAGCCATTTGAATACCGGCAGTACCGAGCAGCCATTATCAAGTGTCTTGCTGACAGATGTCGATCAGTACCAGATTATGGCATTGAACCCGGGTGAGCTGCCACGATGGCCTGAAACCACAGAAGAGGGCAATAAGGATCAGGCTGCCCGATTACGTCGATTACTGCCGCATGGCCTGAAAATGAAATTCAGTATACATGGTGTTGAATATGAATGGATATTCAGTGTATTAAATACAGATTTTCTGATCATGCAGCAGGACCAATCCAGTGCACCGGGAAATAATGGAGATGCTCAGGGTAGCGGCAGTCAGCCACAGAGCAGCGGTTCACAGAAGTCCGCAGAATCCGGTGGTGCCCAGCATGATATCTGATATGAAACAGCAACGGGGCATTGCATTACTGACCATTCTGGTGATGGTGGCACTGGCGACTATTCTTGCTGCAACTATTGCAAAACGTCAGCACAATACCTATGAAAATACGGCCTATCTGATGCGCCAGAACCAGGCACTGGCTTATGCAAAAAGTGCCGAGGCTTTTTTCTCGGAACTGCTGTTGCAGGACAGTGAAAGTTCTGCAGATGCCGATTACCTACAGGAAAGCTGGGCACAGCCCATGCCGTCTTTTCCGGTTGAAGATGGCATGGTCAGTGGTTATCTGGAAGATGAGTCCGGGAAATTCAATTTAAACAGTCTGCTGAAAAAAGATGGCACTGTAAATGAAAACGCCCAGAAGTTTTTTGAAAAACTGCTGGTGCGTGTCGGTTTACCGCCGGAATCCAGTCAGGCGGTCATTGACTGGCAGGATGACGATGATGCGGCCATTGGGGCGATGGGAGCGGAGAGCAGTTATTATCAGGGATTGCCCAACGGATACCTGGCTGCAAATGCCCCCTTTCATTCCATTGAAGAGCTCAGGCAGGTCCGGGGTTTTGAAGGAAAGAATTTTGAACTGATCGCCCCCTATATTTCGGCATTGCCTGATGCTGAAACCAAAATTAACATCAATACTGCACTGCCTTTGTTACTGGCTTGTGTGGACGAAAAACTGGATGTCAATGCCGTGCAGGACGCCCTGCAAAAAAAGCTGAATGGCACCGAACATTTTACCGGTGTGGATCAGTTATTGGCGTTGCCGCCTTTTGATACACTCAGTGAAGAATCCAGACCATTGGTCAGTGACCTGTTTGACGTAAAATCCAGTTTTTTTGTGGCACGGATTGAGGTGGTCTTAAGTAACCGAAAGAGACAATTTACCAGTCATCTGATCCGGGTTAATGGTCAGGTCAGTGTTTATGCAAGAAGCCTGGCGCCATTTATTTCGGACCGGGCACCCGCGGCTCAGCCTTGATTCTGCCGGTAAATCTGTATGCCGTGACTGAGATACTGCCGGATCCTGCGTATAAAGGCCGTTAATCAATACACATACGTGTTAAAATTAATGCTATGAGTTTCTATTTTGCTTTATAATCAAATTTCTTAACGTTTTGTTGATATCCCTGACACATGTTAATCCGTAAGCTGTTTAAGTTTGAAAACGCACATATTGTGCGCAATTGCACATCAGACCGCTGCAAGCGTTCGATTCACGGGCACAGTTATAAAGTGGAACTGTTGCTTAAGGCTTCGAAGCTTGATCACGGTCAGATGGTCTATGACTTTGGTTTACTCAAAGGGGTAATCAGGGACCTGTTTGACAGTTTTGACCATGCAATCTGTTTCTGGCAGAACGATAGTGCCGATTATATACAGGCCTGTAAGACCTTCAGTGCAAGATGGATTGCCTTACCGGTTTCACCTTCGGCTGAACAGTTTTCACGGATTTTTTTCTACCTGGCCCAGCAGATTTTAAAAGCCACCATTACTCAGAATGGTGAAGGTGATGTTGAAGTTTATTCTGTGATTGTGCATGAAACAGATACCGGTTATGCCCAGAGTTTTCTTGAAGATATTGACAATGAACAGATGGGCAGACTGAATCTGGAACAGATCGTATTTTCTGAGCAGGTACAGTCGGAGTGGGCGGACCCGCAGATGTTTGAAAACCTGAAACAGGGGCTTAAATTTCAGAATCCACAGGTTGACTTACAGGTCCGGATTTAAGGAAATTTGCCAGGTCATTTTTGAATAATAACGAATGGACTCAGGACAAAATATTGATGCAGCTGACTGAACAGGAACAAATTAAATTAAATCAGGTTCGGTTGGATGACAGCTGGAAAAACAGCCTGGCAGAGTTTTTACTCAGTCCGAAAATGGACGAGCTGCGCTCATTCCTGAACACAGAGCGGCAGGCGGACAAAGTGATTTACCCTCCGGGATCACAAATATTCAATGCACTGAATACCACACCGCTTCATCAGGTCAGAGCAGTGATTCTGGGTCAGGACCCCTATCATGGACCTGACCAGGCTCATGGATTAAGTTTTTCTGTACAAAGAGGGCTTGCATTACCGCCTTCTTTACGTAATATTTTTCATGAATTACAGACCGATCTGGGGGTGCCGCCCTCCAGGCATGGCGACCTGAGTCAATGGGCACAACAGGGTGTATTGTTATTGAACAGTGTCCTGACGGTTGAAGCCGGGCAACCGACATCTCATCAGAAGCGTGGATGGGAAGAATTTACCGATACAGTCATTGATGTGCTGAATGAGCAGCGTGAGCATATCGTTTTTATCCTGTGGGGAGCATATGCACAACGCAAGGGACAACGTATCAATCAGAACAGACATCTGGTTCTAAAGGCTGCTCATCCATCACCACTGGCGGCAAACCGGGGTGGTTTTTTTGGTTGTAAGGTTTTTTCAAAAACCAATCATTATCTGAAACAAAATGGCATTGAGCCCATAGACTGGCAGTTGGACGCATGACAAATTCTTCTGAAATCAATCACTATCATCCCGACTTAATTGTAGAAGAGGCACAGAATGGCTGGCGAATTGTCCGCCTGAACCGCCCGAAGTCGCTGCATGCGCTGGATGAGTCCATTACCACAGCCTTACTGAAATTATTTCAGGACTCCCATACGGATGATACCGTCAAGGCGATCTGGCTGGATTCGACCACACCCAAGGCATTCTGTGCCGGTGGCGACGTCAGAAAACTGCGTCAGCTGGTGATCAATAACGAAGTGGATGCGGCCAATAAGTTCTTTGAGCAGGAATATGCACTTGATTTGCTGCTGCATGATTATGCCAAGCCTGTGGTGGTCTGGGGTGAGGGCTACGTCATGGGTGGCGGGCTCGGGTTGTTCATGGCAGCACCATTCCGGCTGGTGACATCACACTCCCGACTGGCGATGCCGGAAGTCAATATTGGGCTTTATCCGGACGTCGGTGCCAGTCGTTTCCTTGCAGACCGCGGACCGATCGGGCTGTTTACAGGGTTGACTGGTTCCATTATGACTTCGGCCGGCGCCTATGGTATTGGCTGGGCGACGCATATCTGTGATGCGCAGCGTGACAGCGTGTTGCAAAAATTACTGGATATTGACTGGGAACATTATCCGGCGGGTGATTTCCGGGCGCTGGATGATACCTTGAATGGGCTGCATCGTCCGGTTCCGCCAGGCCCATTGCAAAACTCGCTGGATGTGATTCACAGTGTCTGCCGTGGGGTCAGTTTTGAGCAGGACTATGAAGCCATCATTGGTTTAAGTGATGCACGCAGTGACTGGTTGCGTCAGGCCAGTGAAAATCTGCAAAAGGGTTCACCCAGTACAGCAGCCATTACCTGGTTACTGTGGCAGTGGGGACGGCAGGTGCATCCGTGGCATGAAGTTTTTGCACTGGAAACCCAGATTTCTGACTGGAAAATACGCCATCCGGATTTTGTGGAAGGTGTTCGTGCGCGGCTGGTGGATAAGGATCTGTCTCCCGAGTGGCAGGCACATGATTCCATGACCCTCAAGGGGATTTTATCCGGTAATCCACCTGTGACGAATATGGACAGCTGGAATGCGCTGTTAAAACATTATGAGATTATTTAAATACACCGTGATTGCGCATGACTGAACATCAAAAGCCGGAAAATGCTGAATCTGAAGGTATTCAACAGCGACAGAAGCAGCAGGCTGAAGATGAGAAATGGATGCACTGTGCTTTTGAACAGGCGGCGTCAGCAGCGCTGATGGGGGAAGTGCCTGTCGGTGCGGTTATTGTCAGTCAGGGGGAAATTATTGGTCGGGGATTTAATCAGCTGATTTCACGGCATGATCCGACTGCCCATGCTGAAATCCAGGCCCTGCGTGAGGCCTGCGAAAAAATACAGAATTATCGCCTGCCGGAAGATTCAACCCTGTATGTCACACTTGAGCCCTGTACCATGTGTGTTGGCGCGCTGATTCATTCACGGGTCAGTCGTGTGGTTTTTGCAGCCACTGAGCCGAAAGCCGGTTCCCTGGTCAGTGCACGGCGCTTATTGGACAGTGGTTATTATAACCATGTCTTTACATTTGAAGGCGGTTGCTTACAGGAGCAATGTTCAGCGCAATTGTCCGATTTTTTTAAAATGCGGCGTGAACAGAAAAAACAACAGCGGGCCAGACAAATGGACGGTGTGGAACAGGCAAACGATGCCGAATAAAAAACCATGTCAAATAAAAAAATGGTGTCAAACAGAAAACGTCGGACAAAAAAACAGGGCTGAATGAGCTGAATCAGTCAGAATGCTTCGATCATTGTTCACAAAAACTATCGGCATCAACAGGGAATTGATCATGAACACCATTCAGATTACAACAGAATTTAATGCACCCATAGATCAGGTATTTGAATTACTTTCAAAACATGCCAGCTATAATGTTGCTTTTGCACCGATTCAGGTGGTCCGGGTGACTGATGCTGCTGATCCTGAACATCCGGATGGGCTTGGCTCAGTGCGCCGCATGGGGTTTGGTCCTGTAAAGCCACTGATGGAACAGATTACCCGGTTTGAGGTGAATCAGCGTATTGAATATCAGCTGATTAACAATCCATTCATCAGGCATCATATCGGTATTATTGAGTTTCAGGCATTGGCACCGAAGAAAACCCTGGTCAGCTATACGATTGAATTACAGGCAAAAGTCCCTTTTGTCAGTCAATTAATACTTGCACAGCTTAAATTGGCGATTAAACTTGGTCTGAGTAAACTGGCAAAATCTATCGCTTAAACTGGACATGCAATGACAATTCAAATTATTACCATCGATGGTCCCAGCGGTTCCGGCAAGGGAACCCTGGCAGCAAAACTTGCGGATCACTATCAGTTTCATCTGCTGGATTCGGGGGCATTGTATCGATTGCTTGGATTATCATTACACAAAAAAGACCTGCTCGATTCCCTGGAAGATCAACAGGGTCTTAAACAAAGCGTTACAATTGCAACGGCGCTGGATATCTGTTTTCAGAGTACGGAACAGGGCATTTCCATTCTGCTGGATGGTGAAGACGTTACACAGACCATCCGCACAGAACGTGTCGGCGAGTTTGCCTCAAAAGTTGCTGCAATTCCTGAGCTTAGAGCTGCCTTGTTGAGCCGGCAGCGCGCTTTTGTCAGGCTGCCGGGGCTGGTGGCCGACGGCCGTGATATGGCAACCTCTGTCTTTCCGGAAGCCCAGGCCAAGATTTATTTGACCGCTTCGGCAGCATCCAGGGCGGAGCGTCGGGTAAAACAGTTGCAGGCTATGGGCCTGGATGTTAAAATAAGCGACATTTTGGCTAATATACAGGCCAGGGACAAGCGTGATATGGAAAGAACCGTGGCGCCACTGAAGCCGGCGGTTGATGCCTATATCATTGACAGCTCTGATCTGAACATTGATGAAGTCTTCACCCTGATGACTGATTTTGTCAATGAAAAGTTGGCCGGATAACCAATATATCACCGAATATTTGCCAAAGCATAGCCTGATCAGTTTTTATATGGACTATGTGGAAGCCTAACTGAACCGGCCCTGTCTGATCCAGGACCGCTGACTTTACCAGGTATATCATGACCGAATCTTTTGCAGCCCTCTTTGAAGCAAGTGAATTAAACCTCAACGTTGAAAAGGGTGCCGTCATCCAGGGTATTGTTGTCAGCATTGACTCTGACTGGGTAACTGTTGATACAGGCCTTAAATCTGAAGGTGTTGTTGCACGTGCTGAATTTTTAAATGAGCAGCGTGAACTTGAAGTTCAGGTGGGCGACACTGTGGATGTTGTTGTTGAAGCACTCGACAACGGTATGGGACAGACTGTTTTATCACGTGAAAAAGCCAAACGTGCTGAAACATGGACAAAACTTGAAAAAATCTTTGAAGATGGTGAAATTGTTACCGGTGTTATCTCCGGTAAGGTAAAAGGTGGTTTCACTGTTGACATCGGTCCGGTACGTGCGTTCCTGCCAGGTTCTCTGGTGGACACTCGTCCGATCCGTGATACAACTCACCTTGAAGGTAAGGAACTTGAATTCAAGGTCATCAAACTTGATGCCAAGCGTAACAACGTGGTCGTATCCCGTCGTGCCGTCATGGAAGCTGAATCTTCAGCTGATCGTGAAGCGCTGCTTTCCCAGCTGGAAGAAGGTCAGACCGTTACCGGTACCATCAAGAACCTGACTGACTACGGTGCATTCGTTGACCTTGGCGGTATTGATGGTCTTCTGCATATCACGGATATGGCCTGGAAACGTATCAAACACCCTTCAGAAGTGGTTGAAGTGGGTCAGGAAGTTACAGTTAAAGTTCTTAAATTTGATAAAGAACGTAACCGTGTATCCCTGGGTCTGAAACAACTGGGTGAAGATCCGTGGTTAGCGATCATGAACCGTTATCCTAAAGGTTCCATCGTTAAGGCGCGTGTAACCAACTTAACTGACTATGGTTGCTTTGCTGAAATCGCTGAAGGCGTTGAAGGCCTGGTACACGTTTCAGAAATGGACCACACCAACAAAAACATTCATCCATCCAAAGTGGTTCAGATTGGTGATGAAGTGGATGTCATGGTACTTGAAGTGGATGAAGAACGTCGTCGTATTTCTCTTGGTATCAAACAGACTCGCGCGAATCCGTGGGAAGAGTTTGCCAAGGCACATGAAAAAGGCGAAAAAGTTTCCGGTACAATCAAATCAATCACTGATTTCGGTATCTTTATTGGTTTACCTGGCGGTATTGACGGTCTGGTTCACCTGTCTGATATTTCCTGGAACGAACAGGGTGAAGAGGCGATTCGTCGTTACAAGAAAGGTGATACCGTTGAAGCCGTTATTCTGTCTGTAGACGCTGAAGGTAACCGCATCAGTCTGGGAATCAAGCAGCTGAACAATGATCCGTTCAATGACTTCCTGGCTGCAAACGAACGTGGTGCGCTGGTAAAAGGCACTGTCACTTCTGTTGATGCCAAAGGTGCTGTTGTTAAACTGGGTGATGAAATTGAAGCGCAGTTAAAAGCGTCTGAAATTAATCGTGACCGCGTTGAAGATGCAACTAAATTCCTGGAAGTTGGTCAGGAAGTTGAAGCGAAAATCATCAACGTTGATCGTAAATCCCGCTCTATCAACCTGTCGATCAAAGCGAAAGACGAAGCTGAAGAGAAGGAAGCTGTTGCGAACTTACGTCAGGCGACTGCTGGTCAGGACAATGGTCCTAAAACCATCGGTGATCTGATCAAAGCGCAAATGAATCCCTGAGTTGAAGTAAAAAAGTATTATCTAATGTAAGTTATTAATACTTTTTATACGAATACTGTAAACGGTGGCGTAGTATTTTATGACTGCGCTACCGTTTTGTATTTAAACAGGTTATTATCAGTGCTAATAGCAATTAGATGATAATAGCGAGGTCATGAATGACAACCGAAGCACTTAATAAATCGGACTTAATGGAAAGAATTTCACTGAAGAATCCACACCTGGCAGAACCTCTTGTTGAAGAAGCTGTTAAAATTATGATTGATCAGATGATTGCATCGTTGTCTGCAGATCATCGTATTGAAATCCGTGGATTTGGCAGTTTTGCCTTACATCATCGTGATCCGCGCATTGGCCGTAATCCAAAAACAGGAAAATCTGTTGAAGTTGCAGCAAAGGCTGTACCACACTTCAAGCCTGGTAAGGCATTACGTGATGCAGTAAACGAGTCTGCCGATAAATAAAATTCGAAAGAGGTGTATATGCGCTATTTTCTGGTTGCATTATTAATTGTAGTCTTTGGTTATGCATTGGCACTTGTACTGCAAAATAGTACAGAGTTGCCGGTGGATCTGCTGTTTACCCAGGTTCCGGCAATGCCTTTGGGTCTATTACTGCTATTGGCTCTGGTCATTGGTATTGTACTTGGTTTGCTGTTGGGCGTTCAGATCTTCCGTGTATTTCAGAATAGCTGGGAAATTAAACGTCTGCGTAAGGATATCGCCTATCTGCGCAAGGAACAGATTCAGACTGCACAACTGGCCGCCGCAGAGGCTGCTGTGAATGTAAAGCATGAAAAAACAGTACTGGACATTCATCCTGAAAACAGAAATTCAAATCCGTTTTAAGATAAATCGACTGCTCTGTGCATATGTTGCAACGGAGCAGTTACTTGCTTTTTCTCCCACAGCTTCGTTGCGTCCCTGACCATTTTGCTTCCCTGATTTCTACCAAGTGGTTTATTATTGCTATTAATGTGTTCTGATCAGATGAATGCCTGAGCATCAGCATAATTCAGTGTTTAGCTGCTTTATTTTTCCTTACTCCCCATAAATCGCTACATAGGCTTTGTCAAAGCTTTATTCAGTGGATACAACTCATTTATAATGACGCATCTTCTTATGTGATGGAATAAACGCTTGAGTATCATTGTTGCCCTCGATGCCAGAAGTCAGTATGAGGCGCTGAAGATTGCAGAACAACTCGATCCATCACAATGCAGGGTCAAAGTGGGAAAAGAACTGTTTACCCATGAAGGACCGGCTGTTGTCACGGCCCTGCAAAATATGGGTTTTGAATTATTCCTTGATCTGAAATTCCATGATATTCCAAATACTACGGCACAGGCGGTCTGTGCCGCGGCCGATCTTGGGGTGTGGATGGTGAATGTCCATGCATCAGGTGGCCGTAAAATGATGGAAACCTGTGTGGAGCGTCTGAAAGCCGGCAATTATTCGACACAACTAATTGCGGTGACTGTACTGACCTCCATGAGCCATGAAGACTTAAGCGATATTGGTCTGGATATTGAACCGGCAATACAGGTACAGCGACTGGCAAAACTGACTCAGGCCTGCGGTCTGGACGGTGTGGTCTGTTCTGCACAGGAAGTGATAATGCTGCGTGAACAGCTGGGGCCGGATTTTGCACTGGTCACACCGGGTATTCGTCCTGCCGGCTCCAATATGGATGATCAGAAGCGCATTGTAACACCGGAACAGGCCATGCAGGATGGCTCCACCCATCTGGTGATTGGCCGGCCAGTCACCCAGTCTGATAATCCTGCTCAGACATTGACCGACATTCTCTTGTCTATTTCAGCAGGTTCATCGCAGTAAATTTACGGTTATTCGGGCAGGGTAAAGGGGTTAAAGCGCTGCCAGGACACTCACGGCAATGGGCGCCACAATGGACAGAACAAAACCGCTGACCATGGCATGTGGAATAAATTCATTGCCGCAGGCCTGCTTGACCATAGGCAGGGAAACATCCATTGCTGTTGCTGCTGCGGTGGAAATTGCAGAGCGTGGATAGCGCCAGCCAATGCTGTACATCAACAGAATTGCAATGATTTCACGAAATAAATCATTCATCAGTGCAACACTGCCAAGCTGTGCATTTTTTAGTTCCGTGACCACAATCCCGCTCATGGAATAAAAACCATAGCCTTGAGACAGCATAATCAGATCTTTCAGGCTGATCTGACTGATCAGCAATGAAGCAATGACTGCCCCTATGACAGAACCCAGCATACAGCCGAACGGCACCAGCAGGATCCGCCAGTTTAACCAGGAGCGATCCAGTGGAGAGTAAGCCAGATCCAGCCCGATCAGCAGCATATAAATTAGCAGCAGTTTCCATGTGCTGATGTGCAGCACATAACCGGCATTGCTGCACAGTTCCGCCACAATATACCCACAGGCCAGTGCCATAAATGCATAGCTGATATTCAGTAATGACCTGAACAAAAAATCGACTGATATTTTGCCATGCACAGGCTGATAACCGATGGCCCTGAACAGGACATAGCAACATAAAAAGGCACCGCCTGATGTGGCAATGGCCAGTATAATGGCACTGGAAAGAATTTTTGAAGGTGCTGAAATCTGATGCAGGGTCAGGGAAAATTCAATGGCAATTGCTGCCAGCAATACATAGGTAAAACAGGGCAGAATTTTAAATGCTGCTTTTTCCAGCCATTGTGGTAATCGCCTTGCCAGCATGAAACCTGTCAGCAGACAAAACAACAGTTGAAAAATAAGCCAGAGGGATTGCATGAAAAATCTATAAATAATGGTGACAGATGATTATAGTCTGATTTGATGACAGCACCGATACTTTATATGCAACTTATTGCAGTCTAATGCATTCCATACTTTTTATTATGATCTGATTTTTAGATGAGATTTTAAAATATTGATAGTTTTGGCAATGTTCAAATGCTGAAATTCAGAGTAAAAAATTGATTGCTATTGTTCTGCAAATCATGTCTGAACCAGCGCAGATCCTTGATCATTTTACCGGCATTGAGTCATTCTGCCATAAAAATCAGGCATGGGTTGATTTATCCATGGTGATAATTCGATATACTTTCAACACGCCACAAAAGTACACAAGCCATATGACCGATCAACAGACTATACATCATACTTCATTTACACCTTTATCTCCTGCAGAGCGTTATGCTCAGGCTATTGCTTCCGGTCAGTTCATGCCGGATGACGCCCAGGCGCAGGCGGTACATGAACTTGAACGGGTCTGGCAGGAACTGCTCGGGCGTTATAAGGCATCCAGGAAAACATTCAGACGTTTTCGGCGGCAGACAGCGCCAAAAGGCGTTTATATGTGGGGCGGCGTCGGTCGGGGTAAAACCTGGCTGATGGACCAGTTTTATGAATCCATCCCTTTTCGCCGTAAAACCCGGATGCACTTTCATCATTTCATGCAATTTGTGCATAAAGAGTTAAATCAGTTGTCCGGGCAACGCAATCCACTGGATATTGTGGCCAATCAGATTTATAAAAATGCTGTGGTGATTTGTTTTGATGAGTTTTTTGTGGCCAATGTAACGGATGCCATGATACTGGGTGATTTGTTTCAGAAATTATTCAGTCGGGGCATTACCCTGATTGCGACCTCAAATATTGCACCGGATGGCTTATATCAGAACGGCATACATCGTGACCGTTTTTTACCGGCGATCGAAGTGCTGAAAAACAGTTGTGTGGTGCTGAATGTTGACGCAGGAGTGGACTACCGTCTGCGGGTACTGAAACAGGCACAACTCTTTAAGTCACCGCTGACGGATGAACATGATTTATGGATGGCACAGCGTTTTGGTGCGCTGACTCAGGCACAGAAAGTCAGTGATGAACCGATTATGGTCAATCACCGGGTGGTGGAAACCCTGGGGCATACTGATGATGTCCTGTGGTGCCGGTTTTCTGAACTGTGCCTGAAACCGCGCAGTCCGGCAGATTTTATTGAAATTGCCCGGATTTATAATACTGTGCTGGTCAGCAATGTGCCGCATCTGACAGATTATCTGTCGGAAGGAACACGACGTTTTATTTATCTGGTGGATGAATTTTATGATCGTGGGGTAAAGCTGTTACTGACATCTGAAGACAGTATTCTGGACATTTATGAAGGGGAAAGACTGGCGTTTGAAATAGAACGGACCCGTTCCAGATTACTGGAAATGCAGTCAGATGATTATTTGCAGTCTGCGCATCGCTCATCAGATGTTGCGAAGCAGGAAACAGAACATTAAGGATGATCAGGATTTTGTTCTGAGCAATTTTAGTCGGGTTTATCTGCTTATTTCAGACCGCAATACAGGCGATTGCTGAGGTATCTGCAGTCCCTGATGATGTCAATATGGATGTGTTAAAAAATGATTACTATTTAGGAATGTGATATTACTATTCAGCCACTTATAAATGAGTATACTAGAAGCTCTTGTGATAAAAAGTAGCACTATCAGGAAAGACAATGACTGCACGTATTCAAAAAGGCAAGTTGGCGATTGCTCAGGAACTTTACGATTTCATCGAAAATGAAGCTTTACCCGGTTCAGGTCTGGACAGTGAGACTTACTGGAAAAACTTTGAGCAGGTCGTTGTTGATCTTAGCCCTGAAAATAAAACGCTGTTGGCAAAGCGTGATGAACTTCAGGCTAAAATTGATGAATGGCACCGTAACAATACATTTGAATTGGGGGCTTATAAAGCTTTCCTTGAAGAAATTGGCTACTTATTACCAGAAGTAGAAGATTTCCAGATCAGCACTGAAAATGTCGATGAAGAAATCGCATTGCTTGCTGGTCCGCAACTGGTGGTTCCTGTACGGAATGCCCGTTACAGTCTGAATGCAGCCAATGCACGATGGGGTTCCCTGTACGATGCATTATATGGTTTTGATGTGATTCCGGAAGATGGCGGCGCTGAAAAAGGCAAGGGCTATAACCCGGTACGCGGCGAAAAAGTAATTGCATTTGCGAAAAACTTTCTGAACGAAACCTTCCCGCTTGCACAGGGTTCACATGCAGATGCGACAAAATATGCAGTGGATCACAACAGATTGGTTATAACGCTTAAAGACGGTACAACCACCAGCCTGGCACACGAAGCTCAGTTTGTCGGTTATAACGGTGAAACTGCTGCACCTGTGGAAATTGTTTTAAAAAATAATGGACTGCATGTTATTATCGAAATCGATGCAACCGGCCCGATTGGTCAGACAGATGCGGCCGGTGTAAAAGACCTGGTCCTTGAAGCAGCAGTCACCACCATTCAGGATATTGAAGATTCGGTTGCGGCGGTGGATGCCGAAGAAAAAGTGGAAGGCTATCGTAACTGGTTGGGGTTGATGAAAGGGACCCTGGAAGAATCGATTGAAAAAAATGGCAAAATCGTCAGCCGTAAACTCAATAAAGACCGTACCCATAAAAATTTGATTGGCGGTGAAACAGTGATTCATGGCCGTTCATTAATGCTGTTGCGTAACGTCGGTCACCTGATGACCAACCCGGCCATTCTTGTGGATGGTGCCGAGATTTACGAAGGGATCATGGACGCTTTAATTACGCCATTATTGACCTTTGCAGACATTAAGGGCGAAAACGAGATTAAGAACTCACGCAAGGGCTCCATGTATATCGTAAAACCGAAAATGCATGGTCCTGAAGAAGTGGCCTTTACTGTAAAACTGTTTGAACGTGTCGAACAGGCACTGGCTCTGCCGGCAAAAACGCTGAAAGTCGGTATTATGGATGAAGAACGTCGTACATCCGTGAATCTGAAAAACTGTATCGCTCAGGCGAAGGATCGTACCATTTTCATTAACACAGGCTTTATGGATCGTACCGGTGATGAAATTCATACCTTTATGGATGCCGGTCCGTTTGTCCGTAAGGGTGAAGTGAAAGCTCAGATCTGGTTCCCGGCTTATGAAAACCGTAATGTCATGGTTGGTTTGCAGACCGGTCTGCGTGGCAAGGCTCAGATTGGTAAGGGTATGTGGCCTAAACCGGATATGTTGCTGGATATGTACAAGACCAAGATTGAGCATCCGGAGGCTGGTGCAAGCTGTGCATGGGTACCGTCTCCATCCGGTGCCGTGATTCACGCCATTCATTATCATCAGTGCAATGTTGCGCAGCGTCAGCAGGAGCTGCTCGCAACAACAGCATTGCCACTGGATGATCTGCTGACGCCACCATTGGCGAAGGACACCAGCTGGACGGAAGAAGAAAAGATCAGGGAACTGGAAAATAACTGTCAGGGCATCCTGGGTTATGTAGTTCGCTGGGTTGATCTGGGTGTGGGTTGTTCCAAAGTGCCGGATATCAGCAATGTCGGTCTGATGGAAGACCGTGCAACATTGCGTATTTCTTCCCAGCATGTGGCCAACTGGTTACGTCATGGGGTTGTGACCCGTGAGCAGGTTGAAGATGTCATGAAACGTATGGCTAAAATTGTGGATGGGCAAAACGCCAGTGATTCAGCCTATCGGCCAATGGCAGTAAACCTCGAAAACAGTATCGCGTTCCAGGCAGCATCTGATTTGATCTTTAAAGGTGCTGAGCAACCTTCAGGTTATACTGAGCCATTGTTACATGCTGCACGTTTAAAATTAAAAGGTTATACCGGTGACTGATTTCACCGTATAGCAGTACAGTATTGGACAAGACAAACGCCCGGTGAATTTCATTGGGCGTTTTATATTTCAGGACTGGACTGTGGAACGATAGTACTGGATAAAACAGGCTGCAATCATAGCGGCTGTTCTGTAGTGCGTTAAAAGTCTGTACAGCATGTAAAAAAGCACTAAAAAAATACTGACAGCACAACACTGTCAGTATTGGAGAAGTAAAAGGTATTTCTAAAGATATGTATTGTTCTAAAGTCGCAATTTCTTAATGATTGCTCACAATGCCTATTTTAGTCACGCCCAGACGCTGTGCTGTTGCCATGACCAGGGCCACATTTTTATATTCTGCCTGCTGATCCGGTTGCAGCCGGATCTGGTCCTGATCCTTTTTACGGGCGACGCCCTGCAACAAAATCTCCAGTGCCTGACGATCAGTAACCGGTTTCTCATTCCAGAATGACTGGCCTGTTGCATCAATACGCAGATCGACCACTTCCGGCGGCTTTTCCCGGGTCGGTGGTGGTGTGCCATTGGGCAGATTAATGTTAATGGCATTGTTCGGTGTTGGAATGGTAATAATAAACATAATAATCAGGACCAGCATGACATCAATCAGTGGTGTCATGTTGACCTCCATCATGACGTCATCATCATGATTTGAACCGGTATTCATACCCATAACTGACTCCTGAATGAATTAGGACGACGCCGGCGGTGTTGTGACAAAAGCAATTTTGCCAATTCCGGCCTGTTTGGTGGTGCTGATCACCTGATCAATTGCATCGAAACGGGTCAGCTGATCTCCACGGATATGCACTTCAGGCTGAGGGCGTTTTTGTGCCTCAACCTTAAGCCTGGCCAGTAATATTTCCTGATTCGGAAGATAATCCTCGTTCCAGAAAACATCGCCGTTTTTATTGATGGCCAGCTGAATATTTTCAGGGGTGGTTGCATAAGGGGTACTTTTTTCCTCAGGCAACTTCACCGGAACAGTATGTGTGACCACTGGAATGGTAATTAAGAAAATAATAAGTAAAACCAGCATCACATCCACCAGGGGAGTGGTGTTGATCGTGCCAATGACTTCATCATCATTGTCATCTGAGTTAACCGTCATACCCATGAGAGATTCCTCTTATTTCATGCCGCGATTGACTGGATTATTGGTGCTCATTTCCCCGCTGAGCAATATGGCATGCAGATCAGAGCCAAAGGAACGGACATTTTCCATCACGGCTTTATTGCGGCGTGTCAGCCAGTTATAGCCAAGTACTGCCGGCACAGCCACGGCAAGACCAATGGCAGTCATAATCAGTGCTTCGCCCACCGGACCTGCGACTTTGTCTATGGAGGCCTGCCCGGAGATGCCGATTGCAGTCAGCGCATGATAAATCCCCCAGACGGTCCCAAACAGACCAACAAATGGCGCGGTTGAGCCAACGGTGGCCAGAAAGGCCAGTCCACCGCTCAGGTGACTCTGGACTTTGTCCACGGCACGCTGAATGGAAATACTGACCCAGGTATTAAAATCAATCCGTTCCAGTAAGGTGCCACCATGATGTTTTGTAGAGTGAATGCCCTTTTCAGCAATATAACGATAGGCACTGCTCTGTTCCAGACTTTCTGCGGCACTGTCCAGCGATACTGATTCCCAGAAACTCTTTTCAGCCTGCTTGCCCTGGCGTTTGACCTTTGCCTGCTGCAGAAATTTAGAAATGATGATGTACCACGTGCCAATGGACATCAGCACCAGAATGAATAAGGTTGATTTTGCGACCAGGTCACCTTCTTTCCACAGAGCTTCCAGTCCATAGGGATTATGCACTGTTTCTTTGGCGGCAGGTGCCGGAGGAGGAACCGGAGTGGTTGAAGCAGGATCCGCGGTCGTGGTTGCAGCAGGAGTGGGATTGACCTGTTGTTCTGCAAAAACTGAATTCAGGGGCAATAATGTGCTGAGAGCCAGCAAACCGGCAGAAGCAAACCGGACCAGACGCTGTGTTGAATTGTTCATAAAAATAATCTCCGATATTAGTAAATTGTTTAATTTAATCTGTTATTCAAGTACGAAAGGATATTCAATTTCGTACCAGTCCTGCTGAGGGACACCATCTTTCATTGCCGGTGTAAATGTACACAGGCTGTAGGCTTTGGTTGCGGCTTTATCCAGGCTTTTACTGCCACTGGATTTTTTAACTTTCGCCTCAACCACCTTGCCCGAAGTATCGACAAGCACTCGGATCTGAACCGTACCCTGTTCTTCATTCATCAGTGCATCACGTGGATATTCCGGTTTTTTACATCCGGCACTGCCTTGTGAAACCCCCTTACTGACACCTGTTGGTTTTGCAACCGGCGCAGCAGCGGCAGGTGCCGGCTCTGGTGATGGCGAAGCAGGTGCTGGGGGTGCAGGCTCCGATTTTTCAGTTGGCCGGGCTGTCGTTACCGGTTCTGTTTTCTGCACCGGTTGTACTTTCTCAACAGGCTTGGGGGTGTCCGGTGTTTTCGCGACTTTTTCAACTTCAACCATTTTGGGAGGTTCAGACACTTTTTCTTCTGGTTTGGGTTTTTCCGGTTCCGGTGGGGGTGGCGGCGGTGGAGGCGGAATATCCTGAATAATTTGTAATTCCACAGGTTTGGGGGCAGGTTTTTCAATGGTATTTGTCAAACCCGACACCAGGATATAGGCGACAAGCAGGTGCAGGAAAAGCACTGCTGCAATCCCAATCAGGCGTTTGGCAGATTTATTTTCCGGCTCTGTAAAAGATATGCCCATTGTTGCTCCTGAAACTTAAGGCAAACCATCAATGTAAGTGACCGTAAAGACGTCCTGGATGTCATGGGATCATCCTGTCATGATGTTTACAGTCACTTCCTGTCTGGCTCAGATTTAGATTTTTAAAGGCATCATTTCTGTCCATATTAAAGTCAGGAAAACAGAAACCATGCCAGGGACGGGACTCAGAACTTATAGGTTCCCCTGACAAAGTAAGTGCGTCCAAGTGGATCGGCATAGCGGGGATCATAACCCTGTTGCGAATTATCCTGGACGTTGCTTGCCGGTGGATCTTCATCAAATATATTTTTGATACCCATGGAAAGTTCGAGGTTTTTAAAGCCCTTATAGGTGCCTGAAATGTTGTAGATGGTATAGTCGCTGACCCGGTGATTTCTATACGCTGCAGCAATACTGTTTGAATTCTGGTCTTTATAGCCTCTGGTAAACTGTTGCTGAAGATTTAGAGCCCAGTTGTCATCACTCCAGTTGATATTGGCGGTATGCTTCCAGCGGATGACTGCACGGCCATCGGTATACAGCCCGACATTGTTGATCCAGTCGCCGCCTGGTTCATTCTGAAAGTCATATTTTGTGATATAGGTTCCATCAATACCAAAACCAAAACGGCCGGTAGATGTCATTGGACTTAAGTAATTCAGGGCAATATCAAAGCCCTGGGTTCTCAACCCACCGAGATTTTCTTCTGTTTTGATAATATGGCTGAGTGAGCCATTTGCATTGCGGACAAATTTATCTGCATATTTTTCAGGGTTACCAAAAATGGTCTGTTCGGCGATTGAGTCAATCAGGTCATCGACCTTAATATGGAAGTAGTCCACACTGAACACCAGGTTTTTAATTGGCTCCAGCACCATGCCCAGGGTAAATGATTTTGACTCTTCCGGATTCAGATTTTCATTGCCGCCCTGTTGGCGATAAAATTGCTGTCCGCAATCACGGGCAGCCTCACCATTTGCAGCTGGTACACCTCCCGGACATAACACCGGATCATTATATCTGGAACTGGTATAGGTCAGTGATTTAGGGGAATTTTGTTCCCACAGGGTAGGTGCACGGAAACCGGTACTATAGGAACTGCGGAACATCAGTTGCTTGATGGGTTCCCAGCGTAATGAAAATTTCGGATTAAAAGTATCACCGAAATCACTGTAATCATCGTAGCGGAGTGCGAGTTGTGCCTCCAGGGTTTTATGCAGGGGAACATGCAGTTCGGTAAAAACAGAGGTGATGTCCCGTTTGCCTTTATTCTCCGGTTCATCCGGGTCTACACCCAGACTGGGGGAAAGTGAGGTCAGTTCAGCATTCACCCTGGATTTCCAGTCATCGTGTCTGAAACTTCCGCCCAGTGCAAAACCGACATCTCCGGCGGGTAGGGTAAAGATGGGTTTACTGACGGTAATATCGAAAATTGTTGAATCCAGTGACGCTTTTTGATAGTCGCCGGAAATATTCAGTTTTTTCCATAAATCAGGGTCATCTCCGGCAGCCTGTGGGCCAAAGGGGTTCAGCACACCGTCATTGAGTGCTATCTGAGTTGCATTCTGATTTAAATTACCACTGACACTGTGGTCTGTTGCAGAACTGTGCGCATAGGTAACTCCGCTATTGATGTCCCATCCTGCGAATTCGCCTTCAACACCTGCAAATGCCCGATGTGATTCATTAATGCTTTCGCTGACCCGATTACCGGCGCGGGAGCGTAAATAAAGTGTCAGAGGGCCATTACTGATGCCACCAACCGCCGGCGTGATTCCATTACCTGGATAATACTTACTGTCAGCGTTCAGGGTCAGGTCGCCATTGAATACATCCGGTGCTACAGAGGTGGTTACTTCATTCCGGGCATAGACATATTCGCCAATCGCATTAAAATCATCGTTCAATTTGAGGGTCATACGCCCCATGGCAGACACATCTTCGGTGCTGGGAACAATGCCTGTTAATGCAGCTGAATTAAAACGGCAGTTATTTTCGTCCGGGTAGATATTGGGAAAATTACAGCCTGTAGCCGCATAAGGGTTGCCGGTGATATCTGTAGTCGGGTCATGGAAATTGGCTGGTTGCGAGCCATTATATCCGGTTTTAACCCCCAGCTCCGGTATTAAGCCGCCCCGGGCGCTGAACTTCCGGTTTCTGGCCATGACATCATTGGATCTTCTGTAATCAATCACTCCGAAGGCATTAAAACCATTTTCATCCAGATCACCAAAACCACCGAAAACGCTGATGTCCTGTTTATCGCCGCCGGACTCTTCAGGTTGTGACAGGCCACCGCTGATATTTAACCCGGTAAATTGTTTTTTGGTAATAAAGTTAATCACACCGCCAATTGCATCTGTACCATAAACGGCAGAGGCACCGTCACGCAATACTTCGATGCGTTCAAGCATTGCCAATGGAATAATATTCAGATTGGTCACGCCACTGTCAAAGGCATTGGCTGCCAGCCGACGCCCATTCAGCAAAATTAAAGTTTTATTTGCGCCTATGCCACGCAGATTGGCCGTAGAACCAGAGGTTCCACTTCTGGAGACATTACTGGCGGTGACAAAATTTGATTGATTGGCGCTGATTTTATTGATTGCCTCTTCGGCCGTGGTGACGCCCTGTTTGATCATGTCGTCAACTTTGACTACGGTAATGGGGGAGGCACTCTGGGCTGCAACACCTTTAATGGATGAACCTGTGACAGTGACTTTAATGACTTTCGCCGGTGCTTTTTCAGCGGCATGTGCCAGGTTCAGATAGAGCATACTTAGACTGAGCGTGCTCAGTTTAAAAATAGTATTCCCGACTCGATGAATGGCCTGAGATCGGGTTGGGTTGATTTTTTTCATCGTAAATTTAACCCTTTTTAATTGTGATCAGCGATATTGCCTGTGTGCAGACTAAGCAAGGCATATGCCAACAGTGTATTTGAAGTTATTTTTATGTTGATAAAGCACTCATTATATTTATTATTTTTTATACCGGGTTTTATATGCTGATGGATTTAACCCTGGATGAGATGATTTATTTCTGGTTGAAAAATATACGATGATTAAGAAATATCATGCATCAGCCAGTTTTTTTCAGTTTCTCTATCCGGAATTTATGTGAAAGTGATCTGGAATGTAACATTATGGTTACTGAGTAAATCAGGAATGAACCACATATTCAGGATCAGCTGAATCTGGTTTTTTAAATAAAATAAGCCAGTTATCTTCTGAATTGTTTTCAGTGAAATCGCTGTTTTTTGGGGAGTGCTTAAATGGAACATGGGCGGATTATCTTTGTGCGTTGTTTAGTTTTTATACAATTTGTTTTTATAATCTACTGATAAAAAAATGCAGGACAAGTGAGCGAAGATATCATTTTAAATGATTAATAATATTGTAAATTTTAAATGAATATTGAGTGTTTTATATTGCATCAGGAAATATGGCATGAAATTCGCTTTAACCTTGCCATTCAGGAAAAAGTATTGTCTTATTTCCTATTGATCGGACTGATAAAAGACGACACAGTGAAATAAGCAATGAAAAATTAAGGATCATCAATCAATGAGAGAACAGAAAGAACTGGTTTAAGTAAAGTGGTTATACAGTAATTTCAAATGCGATCGATAATAAGACATCTGCAATTTTCTGAAAATAGTTTGAATGGGTATAAATTTGAAAGTTAAACATTTTAAAATAATGACTGTGTTTTTTACAGCGCTGATCGGCAGCAATAGCATGGATGCAAAAACACCTGCCCGGCCGGATAAAGTGCTGCATGTTGCCTTTAATGCCCCGGATGAAGGTTTTGATATGGTCAGAACCATGAACCTATACAGTGGCAATATTGCGGATGTTATTTTTGAGCGATTGCTGCAATATGATTATCTGGCCAATCCGGTTCAGTTACGTCCGGAAACCGCTGAAAGCATGCCTGACATACAGCAGGATGGCAAAGTCTATACCTTTAAAATTAAACCTGGCATTTATTTTACGGCAGATCCAGCCTTTAAGGGCAAAAAGCGTGAACTGGTTGCAGAAGATTATGTCTACAGCATAAAGCGTCTGCTTGATCCGAAGAATCGTGCACCTACGTTTTCTTTTGTTGGCGGAAAGATAGTCGGTGCAGATGCGGTGATTGCCCAGGCAAAGAAAACCGGGAAATTTAATTATGATGCACCCATTGATGGAATGAAGGCGCTTGACCGCTATACATTGCAGTTCCGTCTGACCCGGCCGGATTATAATTTCCCCTATATTCTTGCTTACAGTGCCTTGGGTGCTTCAGCACGGGAAGTGGTTGAATATTATGGTAATCGTGTTGGTCTGCATCCGGTCGGTACCGGGCCTTATATGATCAGTAAGTATGTTCCGCGAAGTAAAATAGAACTGGTGGCCAATCCGGATTACCGGGGGTTCACCTGGGATTTTAAATCCAGTGGTTCCGCCTGGGACAATCAATTGGTCAAGGATATGTACGGTAAAAAAATGCCGCAGATTGGCAAGGTCACGGTCACCATCATGGAAGAAGACCAGTCCCGCTGGCTGGCTTTTCAGTCAGGGCAACTTGATTTCAGCGGAGTGGTTCCGGATGCTGTGGATAAGGTACTGGATGGTCAGCAATTGAAACCTGAATTTAAGAAAAAAGGCATACAGCTGAATCAGAGTAAAGCAGCTGAACTGACCATCATTTATATGAACATGAGGGATCCGCTCATTGGTGGCTATAGTCCGGAAAAAATAGCATTGAGACGTGCGATTGCCATGGCTTATAACATGGATGAGTCCACCCGGATTTTACGCAAGGGTCAGGCCGTCAAGGGTGAAATGATTGTACCGGATGGGGTCAATGGTTTTAATCCTGCATACCGGAGTAGTATTGGTTATGACCCGATGCTGGCCAACAGACTATTGGATCATTTCGGTTATAAAAAAGGGGCAGATGGCTATCGGACCCTGCCGAATGGAAAGCCGCTACGTCTGAAAATGAATACAGAGCCGGGGACGGCTTATGTTGCTCAGTCTGAATTAATTAAAAAAACCCTGGATGCCATTGGTCTGCATATCGATTTTATGGTCAGTAACTTTGCGGATAATCAGAAAGCTGCCGTGCAGTGTAAATATATGATATGGGGTGGCGCATGGTTTGCAGACTACCCTGAGGGTGAAAATTTCGCACAGCTTTTATATGGTCCCAATGCAGAGCAGGGTAATTTGTCCTGTTACCAGTCAGCAGCATATGACCGGCTATATGAACAGGCCATGCAACAGCCACCTGAAAAAAGGATGCCGTATTATGAAAAAATGAGCCGTCAGGTGGAAGCGGACAACCCGTGGATTATTCGTGACAGCCGCATTAACAACTGGTTGATACAACCGCAGGTTAAGGGGTTCAAGGCACATCCCATTATGAATACCAACTGGCAATACCTGGATATTGTCCCGGCTGTTAAAAAATAATGACAGGGCTCAGCATGAAACAAATTTTAAAAACAGGTTTTAAATCGTATGGCTGGCTTGTTCCGCTGATGATGGCATTGAGTTCAGCCGCAATGACCGTGCAGGCAAAGAGTCCTGCCAATCCGAATAAAGTATTGAGATATGTGTTTCCCGCCCAGGAAAGCGGTTTTGATCCGGCTGCCGTGAACGATCTGTATTCTGCACAGGTGAACCATGCGATCTTTGAAACCTTATATGGTTATGACTATCTGGCGTCTCCGGCAAAATTGGTCCCGAAAACTGCAACGGATTATCCGGAAGTCAGCAGTGATGGACTGACCTATACCATCCGAATTAAAAAGGGCATTTATTTTAGCCCGGACCCGGTGTTTAAGGGAAAATCCCGGGAGCTGACCTCAGCGGATTATGCTTATTCCTTTAAGCGTCTGCTGGATCCTGCTATACGCTCTCCTGGCAGCTGGTTGTTTAATAATAGAATTTTTGATCTGGATCAGTTGCTGCAACAGGCACGGAAAACCGGTCAGTTCAATTATGACCGGCCTTTTGAGGGTATACAGACACCTGATCGGTATACGCTGGTGATTCGTCTGAACAAGCCTGATCATAACTTTCCGATGCTGCTGGCACATCAGCCGGCTGGCGCGGTTGCCCGGGAAGTCATTGAACATTACCGCAACAAGGCCGGTACGGTAATGGGACATCCGATTGGAACCGGGCCGTACATGCTCACCAGCTGGACACCGGGATCACGGATTATTTTAAAGGCCAATCCGAATTATCGGGGTTATATCTGGGATTTTAAGGCATCCTCAGCCGAAGATCAGTCGATTGTTGATCAGATGAGAGGCAAAAAAATGCCGCAGATTGGTGTGGTGGACATTCGTGTCATGGAGGAACAGCAAACCGCCTGGTTGTCCTTTAAAAAGGATGAAGCAGATATGATCCAGCTGGAAGGTGAAATGGTGTCGCAAGCTGTAGAGGACGGTAAGTTGAAACCTGAGCTAGCTCAAAAGGGTGTAAAGTTGTCCAGGATTTCTGATCCGGCCATTGATTATACCTATTGGAACACACAAAATCCGGTGGTAGGTGGTTTCAGTAAGGAAAAAATTGCATTGCGGCGTGCCATGGCCATGGTCTATTCAGTCGATGATGATATCAATATGGGATTTAAGGGCAATGCCCGAAAATTACAATATCCCATTCCCTATGGAGTGGTCGGGCACGATCCGAACTATAAAAGCAGTATTCCGCATTCAATAAAGGCAGCCAATCTGCTGCTGGATCGCTACCACTATAAAGTGGGGCAGGACGGCTGGCGTACCCAGCCGGATGGTCAGCCACTGCTTGTGGAATACACCTATTCGCTCAATGGCCCGCGTGGTCAGTTATCTGCTGAATTATGGAAAAAAAGACTGAATGGGATAAAAATTAATATGGTTGCCAAAGGGATGCCATTTGCAGAAGGCCTCAAGGCAGAGAAGCGATGTAAAACCATGTTTAAATCTTCGGCCTGGGTGGCTGATTATCCCGATGGCGACAATTTTATGCAGTTGTTCTATGGTGGAAATATTCACGCCACCAATGATCCCTGTTTTAAATTACCTGAATATGACCGCTTATATGAGCAGACCCAACAAATGGATGCAGGACCTGAACGGGACGCATTGTACAGAAAAATGGCCCGTTTACTGGAAGTGTATTCACCGGTTCTGATCAATTATTCACGTTATAGAAATATACTGGCACAGCCCCGTGTCATTGGTTATAAGAAGCACCCGATTATGCCATCGGAGTGGATGTATTTCGATCTTGAGTCAAAAACGAATTAAAGCAATTAAACTGGAGTGATGATGAAAAATAAAGTGGTGAGCAATAAAACGCTGCAAAAGAAAGCAAAAAAACTGTCGGTCTGTTATCTGCTGGCCGTTGGCGTCAGTGGTCTGGGTCAGACTGCATTTGCAGATACGGATGCCCGGAAGACACTTTCGTTATTTCAGGCTGACCAGGTTGCCGGTCAGTGTGATACCAGTTTGAATCAGTTGCAGCAGCATATCAGTTTACTGGAAGAAAAATCACTGAAACCGAAAGCTGAGGCAGCAACCATTTTGCAGCAGTGGAATGCCATGCTGGTGGATTTTGAGAATTTCTCAGGTCCGGTTGGTTTGTACAGCAATATTGACCCTGATCCGAAGGTGCGTAAGGCCGCAGAAGATTGCAGCATTAAAATTAATCAGTTCATGACGGAAATGTACCAGAATCCGAAACTTTATAAGCTGATTAAAGCTGCGAAAACCATGGATGCCATTGATGTCAAATACCGTCAGGATCTACTGGATGGATTTGAAAATACCGGGGTACAACTCAGTTCGGAAAAGCGTGCCCGTTTAAAGGTGATACTGGATCAGCTGACCAGACTGGGACAGGAATATGCCCGCAATGTCAGGGATAATCCGACAAAACTGGAATTTACAGCTGCCGAAATGAAAGGATTGCCTGAAAGTTATCTGTCAGGTTTAAAGAAAAATGAGAAAGGCAATTATCTGCTGGGCTTTGAATACCCTGAATATAACCCGTTTATGCAACTGGCAGATGATGATGATGCCCGTAAGCGTTATTTGATTGCGTATACCCGTCGCGGTACTGAAAAAAATCTGGATTTACTTAAACAGGCCATTGACTTGCGTCATGAACAGGCTCAGTTGTTTGGACTGCCCAGCTATGCGGACTGGGCACTGAAAAAACGTATGGCCAAAACACCGCAGGCTGTGAATAAGTTCCTGGCCGATGTCCAGAAAACCGTGGCGCCACTGGAAAAAAAAGAAGCGGATGAACTCAGCGCATTTAAGGCAAAAACATTAAATATACCGTTGGATCAGGCGGGAATTACGCGCTGGAGTGAAAGTTACTGGAGTGAGAAGTTACGTCAGAACAAATATCAGATTGATCAGGAAAAACTCAGGGAGTATTTCCCGACACTGGCTGCTCAGAAATGGATTTTTGCAATTTCCTCAGATTTATATGGTATTGAATTTAAACCGGTCAAAGTCAATACCTGGTATAAAGAAGTTGAATATTATGATGTCATGGATAAAAAAACCGGCAAGCTGCTGGGCGGTTTATACATGGATAAATTTCCGCGTGAAGGCAAATATGGTCATGCTGCAGTATGGAGTGTTTATGGCAGCAGCAGCCTGGCGGGCCGCAGGCCTGTATCGGTGCTGGTGACCAACTTTAACCGTAAGGGCCTGAACAGCGATGAGCTGGAGACATTTGTACATGAATTTGGCCATGCTTTGCACGGAATTTTGTCCCAGACCCGTTACGAAGCTCAGTCCGGTACATCGGTTGAACGTGATTTTGTAGAAGCGCCTTCCCAGATGTATGAAGAATGGGCCCGTCGTAAGGAAACCCTGTCAAAAATTGCCGATTATTGCGACCCGGCCTGTCCACGGGTTGATGATGCACTCATTCAGCGCTTAAAGTCGGTTCATAACTATGGGCGCGGCCTGCGTTATGCACGTCAGACCCTGTATGCTCAATACGATATGGCGCTACATGCAGCAGATGCCCTACAGGTCAAGCCAATGGATGTATGGAAAAAAATGGAGGCTGAAACGGCATTGGGTTATGTGCCGACCACAGAGTTTCCGGGGCAGTTTGGTCATGTAATGAAAGGCTATCAGGCGGGTTATTATGGTTATATGTGGTCGGAAGTACTGGCATTGGATATGTTGTCGGCGTATGGAGACAATCTGAATAACCCGAAAGTGGGTCAGCGTTATCGTCAGAAGGTTCTGTCACAGGGCAGCCAGAAAACTGCGGAACAACTGGTTCGGGATTTCCTGGGCAGGGCACCGGATAACAAAGCTTTTCTGAACGAGATTACCGGACAACGGGTCAAATAAGGAGCGACTGCGATGCTGGCTTATGTGATCCGAAGACTCTGGCAAATGATTCCGACTATGCTGGGCGTGATTTTGCTGATCTTTTTCCTGTTTAACTGGGTTGGTGGAGATCCGGCCTATATCCTGGCTGGGAAAATGTCCAGTCCAGAGCAGATTGAAAACATCAGAAAACAACTGGGTACCGACCAACCCTATTATATTCAGTTATGGATTTTCATTAAACAAATTCTGACCTTTGACTATGGGGCCAGCTGGAGTACCGGAGAGTTGGTCTCGCAGATTCTGGCTACCCGATTGGGTCCTTCACTGACCTTACTTATTCCACTGACCATTTTACAGACGTTGATTTCCATTTTACTGGCGCTGGCCGTTGCGGCCATTCGGGGTTCCCTGGCCGATCGGATGGTCATGATGCTGTGTACCATTGGCATGTCAATCAGTATTCTAGTTTATATTATTGTTTTTCAGTATTTTTTCTCATATAAACTTGGTTGGTTTCCTGTACAGGGCTGGAGTGATGACTTTACGGAAAATCTGTTCAAATATGCCTTACTGCCTATCATCATTATGCTGGTGGTGAGTATTTCTCCCACCTTACGCCTCTATAGAAGTTTTGTGCTGGATGAAATTAATCAGGACTATATTCGGACAGCCCGGGCCAAAGGCGTGGGCGAACGTCGGATTCTGGGGGTACATGTGTTACGCAATGCTTCCATTCCGATCATTACCGATGTCATGTCAGCATTGCCTGCCTTATTGATTGGTGCATTTTTGATTGAACGTTTTTTCGGCATTCCCGGAATTGGCCGGGAAATTATCATTGCTGTTGAACGCAGTGATTTTCCTGTCATTAAGGCAATTACCGTCTATGTTGCAGCGGCAACCATGTTTTTTAATCTGATTGCGGATCTGATTTATAAGGCCGTAGATCCACGTGTCCAGTTGAAGTAGGTGAAATATGCTGAATGCTTTATGGAAAGGAAAAGACGAAGCAGATGTGACACCTGAGTCTCCAGGCTTATGGCAACTGGCGATGCGCAGATTGCGATCGGATCGGATTGCCATGGTTTCACTGCTGGTTGTTTTATTTTACTGTGTCATGTTGGGCCTATCCATGACCGGGGTTATTGCATCCAGCTGGAACAAAGAGGTGGCGGTCAGTTATGCACCTCCGGGTTTTATGGGGCCGAACCTGCACAGTCTGAATGAGACAGGTGATTCGTCCATGCCAAAGGAGGCGTTGCCGGAAAATCCGGTAGATCCGCTGAAGGATGTGATTCATGAGCTGAAAGCACAGATTGCAAATGAACAGGGCTCCCAGGCCATTGATTATTATGGAGTGGTTGATCCATTGGCCGCAGATATGCAGGAGATTAACCAGCAGCTTGGTGGCCATTTGATGGATCAGCAGCAACAGTTAAAAACTACCCTGCTGTTTGGTGCGGACAAGTGGGGGCAGGATGTTTTACAGAAAACCATTAAGGGTGCGGAAACCTCAATTATTGTGGGACTGGTTGCGGCCTTATTTGCAGTCATTATCGGCAGTATTTTAGGTGCAATTTCCGGCTACTTTGGTGGCTGGGTGGATGATGTCATTAACTGGTTTTATAGTGTTTTTACTTCAATTCCCTATTTGCTGCTGGTGCTGGCAATTGCGGCGGTACTCCAGCAGCGGGGCGTTTTGTCCATTGTTCTGATTCTGGGGCTGACCGGCTGGACAGGTGTATACCGGCTGATCCGTGCTGAATATATGAAGCATAAATCCCGGGAATATGTGCTTGCGGCAAAAGCGATTGGGGTCAGCAATCTGCGCAGGATGTTTATCCATATTTTCCCGAATGTCAGCCATATCGCCCTGGTACAGATGTCCATTCTGGTGGTTTCATTCATTAAATCTGAGGTGATTTTAAGTTTTCTCGGTTTTGGTGTCCCTGTGGGCGTGGTGTCGTGGGGCAGCATGCTGAATGAGGCACAAAGTGAGCTGATTCAGGGGAAATGGTGGCAATTGGTTGCTGCATCAACGGCCATGGCGGTGCTGGTGACCGCATTTTCAATGTTCACGGATGCATTGCGTGATGCCCTCGATCCAAAACTCAAATAGCAGGAGAATGACATGCATCATCAGACGGATATTAGAGATACTGTGGACGCTGACACCTTATTGCGTATTGAAAACCTGGGGATCAGTTTTAAAAATGAAAATAAACAATATATCGAGACGGTCAAGGGTATTTCATTTTCCATTCCGGTCAATCGGACCGTGGCACTGGTGGGGGAATCCGGCAGCGGTAAGTCTGTGTCATCCATGGCCATTATGGGCTTATTGCCTGCCGGTCAGAGTAAAATCAGTGCAGCGGCTCAAATTATTTTTGAAGGGAAAAACTTACTGAGCCTTTCCAGAAAGGAGATTCGCCGGATTTGTGGTAAGGAAATTGCCATGATTTTCCAGGAACCCATGTCTTCTTTAAATCCGGTTTTTACAGTGGGCAATCAGATTGCAGAAACATTGCGTCTGCACCTGGGTATGAACCGGAAAAAAGCCCGGCAGCGTACGCTGGAGCTGTTAAAGGAAGTCGGCATTCCCTCACCGGAAATCAAAATAGATGCTTATCCCAGTCAGTTGTCTGGTGGTCAGCAACAAAGGGTAATGATTGCCATGGCCATTGCCTGTGAACCAAAACTGCTGATTGCCGATGAACCGACCACCGCGCTGGACGTGACCATACAAAAGCAGATTATTGATCTGCTGGAATCCCTCAGACAGCGTTACCGGATGTCAATGCTGTTTATTACCCATGATCTGGCACTGGTGGGTGAAATCGCAGATGAAGTGATTGTCATGCGTCACGGAGAAATCCGCGAGCAGGGCAGTGCCAGTCAGGTACTGGAACAACCGGAAGATGTTTATACACGTGCTTTACTGCATTGCCGGCCTCAGCTATCCCATCGTCTCTGGCGTTTGCCGGTGACCAGTGACTTTATGAAGGAGGCGGCAGATGGTTCATTGGTGGAACAGACTACGGTCCCTGCCATGAGCCTGATGGAAAGAAAACGGGGTCTGACTGGAAATGAACAGATGATTCTGCAAGTCCGGGACCTGAAAAAATCCTTTTATAGCCGCAAGGGATTGTGGGGGCAGGAAGAATTCCAGGCAGTCAGGGGGGTATCCTTTGAACTGGCCCGGGGCAAAACACTGGCGCTGGTTGGGGAATCCGGTTCGGGGAAAACCACCATTGGTCTATTGTTGATGCGTTTACATGAAGCAAGTGGCGGTCAGGTCCTGATTGAAGGGAAAGATATCCTGGCAATGAGTGAAAAGGAGTTTGTACAGTATCAGCGGAAAATTCAGATTATTTTTCAGAATCCGTATGCATCACTGAATCCGCGCTTTACCATCGGCCAGATTTTAACGGAGCCCATGCGGGTCCATGGGATTGGTCAGCATGATGCTGAACGCAGGCAGATTGTCTTAAATTTATTGGACAAAGTCAGTTTACCGGCGACGGCTTATAATCGTTATCCGCATGAGTTTTCCGGTGGACAGCGTCAGCGGATTGCAATTGCACGTTGTCTGACATTAAAACCGGAAATACTGATCTGTGATGAATCGGTTTCAGCACTGGATGTTTCAGTGCAGGCTCAGGTCTTAAATTTATTACAGGATCTACAGGATGAGTTCGGACTAAGCTATATTTTTATTTCTCATGATTTGTCTGTAGTCAAATATATTTCTGATCAGGTCATGGTTATGAATCATGGTGAAATTGTTGAAATGGCCAATTCAGATGAACTGTATCAGCATCCGCAGCATGAATATACCCGAAAACTGTTGAGCGCCATTCCACAGGGCATCAGCGCATTGAGTTAAGGTATTGAATGAATCATTCAGTGGTGCGTCAGTTTGTATAGTGATGAGATGCTGGTAAGGGTGTCGTCAGAAGCCAGCAAAGTGCCGTCATATGCATCATCTTGCATCGTGGTTCCATTTTCTTTGTTTTAGCTTCATAAAAGGCTTTGCTCATTGGCCGGGGAGTCTTTTTATGGCTGTTTCCTGTTGGTTTTTAAGTTCAGATATTGATCAGAAAGTGAGTCATTCAGTTCAGGTTCCTTATTTTACAGAGACTGAGCTGGATATTATTGTGTAGTTTAACTTATTGATGTTGCAGCATGGTAAGCCCATGATATTCATGGATGAATGGTTTTCACGGGAGCTAAAAATAACTTAAGTTAATTATTTATAATGTATAAATTATATTTATGAGTCTTTTCATGGGCGTAATTTTTATTTATTGAACAGCACTGATTATTTTTCGATGGGAAGTTTAAGTGAATAATTATTTAACTTGTCATGTAATTGCAATGTATACAGACTAATTTGTAAAAATCACAGACTGATTGGAGAGTATAATGAAAGCCTCAGAAAATCATGCTTCGTTGATTAAAAGTGTTATTTTCCCTTTACTGTTTATATCCACATCCATTTATGCCGCTCCCACACCACTGCAACACAGCAGTTTAAATACTGATGTTGAGTTGCCAAGATACGTATACAGAGTTGACAGCCGAAGTCCTGATGAAATTTTCAGGGATGGTTTTACTGCCCGGGGAACAGAGGCGAGTATCACCCTTTATGCACAGGGTGGAGCCAATCTGGCCAATGCCATATATATTTCTACAACTTCCAGTCCCGAAACGGCGGAAAGTATAGCTTCATCACAGGTCAATGATACATATCGGAATGCCTGGATCTGTGATTCCACGGGAAGAGTGCAGTGTCGATCATGGGTTTATACCATCAGCCCTGATAATACCAACTTTTTCTCAATGGCCGATAATTTACCTGATACTGAACAATACCGGCGATATTTCGGCCAGCATGAATGGGTGGCCGTTGATCGCATTTATCCTTCACGTATTGTTTCTGCCTATCCGGTCACCCGATTCTTTGATAACTTCGTTCCGGATGGACCGCCTGTTTTCAATATTGGACAGGCCCGGGAAAATCCGAACTATTCATCGTCAGCTGAAGGCTATGTTCCCGTTGGTTTCAGTGAGTCTGATGTAGGCCCTACAAGATCAATAGACAGTTGTACTGCATCGCATTGTGCAAAATGATGCGTAATATCATCATGCAGTAAAAATGATAAACTGAATATAATCCCCCCCATAATCCGGCTTTTCTGAGCCGGCTTTTTTATATTTCATTCTGACCGGACTCTTTTTTCCCTGTTTATATCTGCCTGAGTTCTGGCTGGATTCTACTGCGACTGTTATAACGGGCTGTCATCCCGACGCTCAGCTTTATCGGATTTTCAGTGGCTATATGTCAGGGTAGTCATTTACTCCTGTTGGGCCCTGCTATACTTTCTGGAATTATAAGGAGGGTGGTTCTGCATTAAACCGGATCTTATTTAAAAAAAATATTTAATAACATCTTTATGCTGGCATATGGAGCTGTTTTTACATACATTAAATAAGTACAGCTTAAATATCAAAGGTTGAGATTATGTCAGACGTTTATAGTGGTTTTGATCTACAGTTTATTGCGGGAAAATGGCAAAAAGGCAATTCGAATAAGTTGATTCAGAATATTAATCCCTATACGCAACAGGAAATTCTTCAGATTCCTGGTGCCAGTCAGGCAGATATTGACAGTGTTTATCAAGGTGCACTGACCGCCTGGCAAAGTTGGTCCAGGTCATCTGTTGAAGAGCGAAAAACCTGTTGTACCAGACTTGCAGAAGTGGTTGAACAACGCAGGGAAGAAATTATCAGCTGGCTGGTCAAAGAGGCAGGCGGTACCCGTCTGAAAGCCAGGGGCGAAGTAACCGCCGTACTTGGAATTATCGCAGAAGCTGCGACTTATCCTGAACGGATTGTCAACACACAACTGAAAGCGCTTGAACCGAATCAGCAAAGCTGGGTATACCGTCAGTCGCTGGGAGTGATTGCGGTGATCAGTCCCTGGAATTATCCATTTTATCTGAGTATGCGTTCGGTGATTACTGCCATTGCCACGGGTAATACTGTCGTGCTGAAACCATCCAGTGATACACCGATTACTGGCGGCCTGTTGCTGGGTAAATTGCTTGAAGAAGCCGGAGTACCGGCAGGTGTCATGAACGTGGTGGTTGGTTCCAGCAGTGAAATTGGCGATTACTTTGTTGAACATGATATTCCAAAACTGGTTTCGTTTACCGGTTCCACTAAAGTCGGTAAACATATTGGCGCACTTGCAGTCGGTGGACGTTGTATTAAACGAGTGGCGCTTGAATTGGGGGGAAATGCACCCCTGGTGATTCTGGATGATGCTGATCTGGATCAGGCGGTTGATATTGCCGTGATGGGACGTTTTCTGAATCAGGGGCAGATCTGCATGAGTACCAATCGTCTGATTGTGGATGCCAGCATTTATGACCAGTTTGTGGAAAAACTAAAAATTAAGGTCGAAAATCTGAAAGTGGGTGATCCGAGTCTGGAAGATACACTGGTCGGTCCGATTATTAATGAACAGCAAATCAAGAGTATTCATGCATTAATTGAGCAGGGCAAACAGGATGGTGCCAGGCTGATTATTAGTGGTGAGACTCAGAATAATGTTATTCCACCGCATGTCTTTATTGATGTGGATCCTGATACTTCATTGGCACGTAATGAAAGTTTTGGTCCGATTTTGCCAGTCATTAAGGCAAAAGATGAAGCTCATGCAGCCATCCTGGCTAATGCTTCGGAATATGGCTTATCCAGCGGGGTCTGTACCCGGGATCACGAACGTGGTATCCGCTTTGCACTGGGGATTGATGCAGGAATGACACATATCAATGATATTACGGTCATGGATCATCCGAATGCACCTTTTGGCGGTGAAAAGAACTCAGGGCTGGGACGTTTTAATGGCGGTTGGTTACTGGATGAATTTACACGCACACATTGGATTACCATTCAGGAAGTGCCGAAACAATATCCAATTTAGAAACGGGATCCAGTTCAGAAACAGTATTCAGTCGAATGGCTGGATTTCGATTCTGAATGTTGCTGGATGACATGTCAGCCTCTGATTTCAGGGGCTGGTATTTTACAGTGGCCAGTTTCAATACTGACCAGCTGTTCCGCGCGGGCTTATGAATCTTGATAATGATCAGCTCAGTTAAACAATCATCCGTTTTGATGACGGTTGCTGGTAACGGACAGTGATATCCACCCTTATCTTAATGGGAAAGATTTTTAAAGATATGTTTGAGGGATTCCATCAGTTTTTCAATCTGAAGCGGTGTCAGACCTTCAAAGGACTGCTCAAGTACAACCGCCATTAAATCATTAATTTTATTTGCCATTTGTTTGCCGGACTCGGTCAGGCAGACCCGTGTGATACGTGCATCTTCACTACAGGAATAAGTCTCAACGAAACCTTCGTCCTTCAGGCGATAGACAATTTTGGTTGTGGTGGACATTTTTGAAACGATCATTTCTGAAAGTTCGGAAACGCTGGCATGGGGCCGGGCTTCAAGCGAAATCAGCAGACGTCTTCTGGAGTTATCCACGCCATATTTTTTCAGGACATGGTCAACATTCATGACATAGCGTGCATGTACCTGGGTCACCCAATAGAAAGGAAAATTTTCGATATTGAAATTTTCAAGGCCTGGTAAAAATTTAGCATATCTCTTTGACATTTTTAAGATTCCGGTTTTTGAATTATATCCTGCTGTGACAAGCGCGATTGTATTTGAGATTAAATGACTTAAACAATAAATAACGGTAATTTAACACAAAAACAGGAGAAATCCAGTACTTCAGATTCCTCCTGCGCGAAAGAACTATGCAGGGTAACTGTCCAGTAAAGACAGGGTGTAGCTGTCTTTATCCTGATGAAACGCAACAATACTCTGAGCAAATTTAGTTGCTTCTTCCTGTAGCTGAGAATCCAGAACCGTTACATTCAGCAGTTTTGCTGCTGGAAATGCATTCCCGGGAACGACCTGGTAGATCAATTCCTGCTGTTGATTCTCCTGCGTGACCACGACTTTTACCTGATGTTGTTCAAATGCTGAATCACGATTGATATACGCCCCTTCATAACGTGTATTGGCGAAGGCTTTTGACGTCTTGTTGAAGGTGAGTGTAGTTACATTTGTCATCGCAGATAATCCCGATCAATTCACTGTTTGACTCAGATAGATTGCTATTCTGGCCTTAGCTATTGACTGTTTATTAAACAATCGGAGCTAAGATGGCATTTTAATGAAAAAATTATTTTTTTGAATCTGGCGTTTTAGCAAAAAATTTCTGTCTGAAACGCCATAAACTGTAAAAATCCATATATTTAGTATGTGAATACTACATAATATACTGAATATTAATAAATTAATTATATTCTTTATTTTAATGCATCAGGTTGGGTCAGTATAAATTGATGTAAAAAATACACGGTAAATGTAAGCAAATAATACATAAACACTGTCTGAATTTTCAGTCAGTCGACAGAACACCATCAGAACATGATCCGACTGAGAAATGCAGGCCATGCCATGACCTCAAATTATTTTGCCTGTATTTGTTATAATGTATCAATTTAGATGGGGTTTCCTGAACACTTATATGGGAAGTGGCTGCAAAGTCAGGCCATGAATTCATGGCAAATGAAAGGCCATATATTCTGATGCGATTTTTTAAACATCAGCATATGGCCAATCTGTCGGTGCCCAAAATCGGAAGGCCGTAGCTGATGCATCTGCGTTTCGGCATTGGGATACAGGCGCAGTAAATCCCGGACATTGGCTTCAGTGGCAATTTCATCATCGGCGGACCAGAATACGCTCACAGGGCAGGTGATCCTGTGGTGATGATCTTCAAAAATTGTTTTTCCAATTGCGTTAATGACATAGCCGGGTTTACTGCAAAACAGCGCCCATTGGCTGGCCACCTTTCGGGGCAGATTTTCACCCATCCCCAGCATCTTTGTCGCACCATAACCTTTAAAAAATGATGAAACAGGGAAAATAACATGAAACATAATCGGAGCAAGTTGTCTGGTCCTGCCTTTTAAGCCCCTGACATGTCCGGTTGAACCGGCAATGGCAACCACTCTGGCAATTTTATGATAATTGGGAATAATGCCGGTCAATTGTCCACCGGCGCTGTGCCCCAGTAAAATCACCTGATCCGCCTGAGTATTGGCCAGCAATGTTTCAATGGCAGCAGGGATATCCAGTAATCCCCAGTCCTGAATACTGGCGGTGGAATGTTTTAATGCGCCATACAGTGAAGCGCCAATCCCCCGGAAGTCAAAACTTAAAACATCATATCCCTGTTCAGCCAGCCATTCTGAAAATGCATGATAAAAATTCATGGTGATCCCTGTGGCAGGGCAGATCAGTACCGGTAATAAGTTGTGGTTATTCTTGGCAGTTTTATAAAAACGTGCAGCCAGCGTGTAGCCGTCTTTACAGGTGATACTTAAATTTTCAAATGTATGCATGTCACATTCCCATACAGTGCAGTGGAGTGCCGTATAGCTACTTTATAGCGACTGGCTCGGTAAACCTGGATGAAAGTATGACTAAAAAGTCATATAAATTGAGTTCAGTCTGGAAGAGAATTGTGCTTTGTTGCACAAACCTACTGTTAAGAGCTTATTCAGTAATATCATTCTCAAATGAATAAGCCTGCACCTGAAATATATCGTACAACCAATTGGCCCACCTGCAATCAGGCTTTAATTCATCGAGGAAACATCCTGATCCGGGTTGTACCTTGAATTTGAATTGTGTGGGATAGCTTTAACTTTTAAATTTTTGTGCAACAAAGCCAATTGGATATTAAAAAGTCTTTTGAAAGACTGAATATCCTGCTGCAATACAGGACAGGACAGGACAGGACAGGACAGGACAGGACAGGACAGGACAGGAAATTGATACCTCTAATCCACAATGGTTTCATCCATCATTTACATGAACTTTAAATAAAATTGCTGATGACTACTTGACCAATTTTTTTTTGTTGTTAGAATCCAGCGATCAAAATTATCTGGAGACCTGTGTGAGTACATGTTCAAGTGACGGTAGTCGATTGTTAACATTCGTATAGCATATTCACAAGACAGGTTTTCACTCATGCCTTGTGGACGCAGGGTATTGAGATCTTTTAAATTTTCTCTCACGTTCCAGTCATACGAATACTGATGGTTCACCATACAGTACATGCACTCATACATTTCTGCCTTAAATGCCAAGAGGAATATGTATGAAAAAGAAATCCAGAAGCAAACGTTCTCCATTTCAGAGTATGGAAAATGAAGTCATCATTGCCGTCATCATTCTCTACCTGGTGATTGTTGCGGTGATGGTGGTGGTTCATTATGGGCAGCCGTCAGATCAGAAAACAGAAACTTCTTCCACTTCTGTGTCACATACGAAGCACTAATTTAAACTCCTGGACAGTGAGAAATAAACATGATCACCAGCTATGTCAAAATGGACAACACTCTGACTGCAATAAATGGTTTACCGGCTGAGATTGACAGCAATCTGGTCTGGATTGAAGTAAATTTACCGGTTGAAGATGAATTAAAGAACCTGTCGGATACTTTTGGTATAGAGACAGGCAATAACCATTACAATGGTGAAATGGATATTGGTAATTATCTGTATATCCGGTCTGATCTGTTGACCCTGTCTCCTGAAGGCAGTCCGGTTTTTGGCAGAGTAAACTTTATTCTCTCCGATGATGTGGTCATTACCCTGAACCCAAATGCAGATTTCAGACCATTTGACAGTGCCTTGCGCCGCTTAAACCGTAAATTGCAGAATCATGCCAATCCGCGGGCGGTTTTGCGGGTTTTACTGCAGACTGCCAATGACAATGCCGATATGGTGATTGACCGTATTGCAGATGAACTGGAACAGACCGCTGAAGATATATTTCAGATTTCAGAGGGGCGCAGTGATGATGGTAAGGAACTGGGGGTTCAGGACCTGCTCAGTACCATTATTAGCCTGAATAAAAAGGAAGAGATTATTTCCAGATGTCTGGAAGCACAGCTATCATTGATCCGGGCGGTCCGTTATTTAAATGGTGAAGTGCATAATATTGAAGAGGAAGAGCTGCAGATTCTGGTGACAGAACTGGCCGGTGATGTGGTTGAGGTGAAAGAGCACGCCTCCTTTGAATATGAAAAAGTACGGTATTTACAGAATGCGGTGACCAATATTCTGAATATCAAGCAGAACCAGATTGTTAAAGTCTTTACCATTATTACTGCTGTATTTCTGCCACCTACCCTGGTGGGGACTTTCTATGGGATGAACTTTTCGGTCATGCCGGAATTGTCCTGGGAACATGGCTTTATCTATTCAATGTTCCTGACACTGGCGGCGGCAATTCTGCCATTGGCTTATATTAAATATAAAGGCTGGCTGCGCTGAGTTTACCAGAAGGATGATCTGTTCAGGGGCCGGCCGTGGTCAGGTCAATCAGGGGCAGGATACTGCCCTGACGATATGAGCAAGCCGTGGGGTTTTCAGACAAGGAACTGGTGGCTGCCGGTTTTAAAGCACCTGCCGGAGTTCCCGCATGGTGTCCAGCAGTAAGGGCAGAATCTGTTGCACCAGGTATTCCCGGGTGGTCCGCATGGTCGGGGAGACAATGTTCAGGGCGGCAATCACATTGCCCTTGGCATTATAAACCGGAACAGCAAGTGCATGAACCCCCAGTTCGTGTTCTTCACCTGAATAGCACCAGTCCTGTTCCCTGATGTGATTGAGCAGCTCCATAAATTCCGAATTATCGGTGCAGGTATATCTGGTCAGACGTTTCAGGGGATATTTGTCCAGCCACTGCTGTTGTTCGCCCATTTCAAGATAAGCCAGCAGTATTTTCCCGGCTGATGTTGCATGTGCAGGCAGGCGGTTACCCAGATGCAGGCCATAAGGGTTAATACGTTCAGTTTGCTGATGTGAAGCGCTGCGTGCAATGGTAATAGCTTCAAAACCGTCCAGCACCATCACTGAATAAATCAGCGATGTCTGATGTGTCAGCAGGTTGAGCAGGGGCTGGCAAATTTTTGCAAGCTGGGAACCACTTAAATAAGCGCCGGAAAATTTCAGTACTTTGGGAGATAAATAATAAAAATGACCATCAGATTCCAGGTAACCCAGGTATTCAAGGGTCAGTAAATGCCGGCGTGTAGCTGCACGGGTCATACCGGTTTTTTCTGCGGCAATGCTGGTATTCAGGCGCTGACGTTCCGGGCCAAAACAATCCAGAATCGCCATTCCCTTACTGATTCCTGCGACAAAATCTTCATGACGGATGATTTTCTGGTTATCCGCATTTTGCAGCGTTTTGACCTCGCTGGATGTACGCATGGCAGCCCCATTATTTGATGGTATCGAATTTCATCTGTATTGCTCAGCACAAATTTAATGCTGGTCAATACATCTGGAAATAGCAGAATAAAGCATAAATCTGTAAGTATTGTTCGATCATTAATATATTTGAGCGATCATCGAACAATTTAACAGTTTGATGGTAGAATAAATGCCGGAAAATTACAAAAATAATCTGAGCAGAATTGTATATAACAACATCCTGGCCACAACAGCCGGGACTGAGCCAGGAACGTTGCCAGTCTTTAAAAAATTTCCAGTCTTTAATTTACCCCATGCTATGTCATACACAAATGGAGTTGTCTCATGATTGATAAAAGTCATCTTTCCTTAATGGAAGCCCTTTCAGGCATAGGTGATGGTTCCCGGATCATGGTGGGCGGTTTTGGCCTGGCCGGCCAGCCTGCGGAACTGATGGATGGCCTGATTGAACAGGGTGTACGCGATCTGGTGATCATCAGCAACAATGCCGGCAATGGCGATCATGGCCTTGCCCGGCTGCTGAAAAGCGGGGCTGTCCGAAAAATCATCTGCTCCTTTCCAAGACAGTCCGACTCGTGGGTCTTTGATGAACTGTACCGGAGCGGGAAAATCGAACTGGAACTGGTGCCGCAGGGCAACCTGGCCTGCCGCATTCAGGCCGCGGGCCTGGGCCTTGGCCCGATCCACACCCCGACCGGCTACGGCACACTGCTTGCAGAAGGCAAGCCGACCCTGCACTACCAGGGGAAGGACTACGTACTGGAAGAACCGATCCATGCCGACTTCGCCCTGATCCGTGCGCATCAGGGAGACCGCTGGGGCAACCTGAACTACCGCAAGGCCGCCCGCAACTTTGGCCCGATCATGGCCATGGCCGCCCGGGTGACCATTGCCCAGGTGAGCGAAGTGGTGGAACTGGGCAGCCTTGACCCGGAACAGATCATCACCCCGGGCATCTTTGTACAGCACGTGATACCGATCCAGCCAGGAGAAACCCCATGAGCCATACCAGACTGAGCCGTGAACAGATTGCCCGCCGGGTGGCACAGGACATCCCGGAAGGAGCTTACGTCAACCTGGGCATTGGCCTGCCGACAAAAATTGCCAGCTACCTCCCACCGGACCGGGACATCTTCCTGCACTCGGAAAACGGCCTGCTGGCCTTTGGCCCACCGCCTGCGGCAGGAGAAGAAGATCCGGACCTGATCAATGCCGGCAAGGAATACGTCACCCTGCTGCCGGGGGGCGCCTACTTCCACCACGGCGACTCCTTCGCGATGATGCGCGGCGGCCACCTGGACATCTGCGTACTGGGGGCCTTTCAGGTGGCGGCCAACGGCGACCTGGCCAACTGGCACACCGGAGCCGCCGATGCCATTCCGGCTGTGGGCGGTGCGATGGACCTTGCCGTAGGCGCAAAACAGGTTTTTGTCACCACCGAACACGTGACCCGCAGCGGAGAACCGAAAATCGTCTCTGCCCTGAGCTACCCGGTGACCGGCAAACAATGCGTGGACCGCATCTACACCGACCTGTGCGTGATTGAGGTGAGCCCTGCAGGGCTGCAGGTGACAGAAATCATTCCGGGCCTGAGCTTTGCAGAGCTGCAGGCACTGACCGGTGCCGAACTGACGGATGCCACCGGCGCCGCGGGACAGGAGAACAAGACATGACACAGATTACAGACAGACAGGCCTGGATCGTGGATGCGATCCGCACCCCGTTCGGGCGCTATGGCGGGGCGCTGTCGGCAATCCGCAGTGACGAACTGGGTGCCATTCCGCTCCGTGCCCTGATGCAGCGCCAGCCCGGACTCGACTGGACACAGGTGGATGACATCATCTACGGCTGTGCCAACCAGGCCGGCGAGGACAACCGCAACGTCGGGCGCATGTCGGCACTGCTGGCGGGTCTGCCCTATAGCGTTCCGGCCACCACGGTCAACCGGCTGTGCGGCTCCTCGATGGATGCCATCGCCATGGCGGCCCGTGCGATCCGTTCCGGAGAAGCTGAACTGATCCTTGCCGGCGGAGTGGAGGGCATGAGCCGTGCCCCCTACGTGATGGGCAAATCGGGTACCGCCTATGGCCGCAGCCAGCAGCTGGAGGACACGACCATGGGCTGGCGCTTCATCAACCCGCAGATGAAGGAAATGTACGGCGTGGACAGCATGCCGCAGACTGCGGAGAACGTTGCGGAACAATTCGGCATCAGCCGTGAGGACCAGGACCGCTTTGCACTGAACAGCCAGCAGCGCACGGCAGCAGCACAGCAGCGCGGTTACTTTGACCGGGAGATCACCGCGGTGACCATTCCCCAGCGGCGGGGAGATGCACTGACCATCAGAGAGGACGAACATCCGCGTGCCTCGACCACGGCAGCGGGGCTTTCGGGACTGAAACCGGTGGTGAAAGCGACAGGGACCGTGACTGCGGGCAATGCCTCGGGGATCAATGACGGTGCCGCGGCCCTGCTGATTGCCTCGGATCAGGCTTTGCAACAGCATGGACTTCGGGCGCGTGCGCGGATCATCGGTTCAGTGACGGTGGGGATTGAACCACGGATCATGGGTTATGCCCCGGTGCCGGCAATCCGCAAACTGCTGGAGCGGACCGGGCTGGAGCTGGAGCAGATGGATGTGATTGAACTGAATGAGGCATTTGCAGCACAGGCGCTGGCCTGTACCCGTGCACTGGGTCTGGCGGATGATGCGGCCCGGGTGAATCCGAACGGCGGAGCGATTGCCCTGGGTCATCCGCTTGGAGCATCGGGTGCACGGCTGGTGACTACGGCGCTGAATCAGCTTGAAGTGACGGGTGGCCGGTATGCGCTGTGTTCGATGTGTATCGGTGTGGGTCAGGGCATTGCCATGATCATTGAACGGGTATGAAATCAGGGAAAAGGACGGAATATTCAATGAACCATGTCTATGCCGGTTTGTTTTATCAGGAAGATATGCTCGATATTTTCAGTGGTGAAGCACTGTTGAAATATATGATACAGGCTGAGGTTGCACTGGCAAAAGCCCAGGCCCGGGTCGGCGTCATTCCGCAGGCAGCAGCTGAACATATTGCCGGTGTTGCAGATCGACAGGGAATTGAATGTCTTGATCTGCAACAGCTGGCGACCGCAACGGCACTGGCTGGAAATCTGGCAATCCCATTTGTCAAACAGTTGACCGAAGCTGTAAAAGCGGTTGATGAAGAAGCTTCAGGCTATGTTCACTGGGGCGCGACCAGTCAGGATATCATTGATACTGCTTGTATATTGCAGGCCCGTGATGCGCTGAACATGATTGAGGCCTGGTTACATCAGGCTTATGCTGTTGCACTGCAACTGACTGAAAAATATCGTAATCAGGTGATGATCGGACGGACATGGTTACAGCAGGCCCTGCCAGTCAGCTTTGGTTTTAAGACAGCTCGTTGGGCCAGTGTTTTCAGCCGTGATTTGCAACGCCTGGCGGAAATGAAACCCCGGGTATTGACAGCGCAACTGGGCGGAGCAGTGGGTTCACTGGCCTCATTGACAGTGCATGGTACGGCAGTTGTGGAAGCATATGCAGCTGAGCTGAATTTAGCTGTCCCGGTGTGCAGCTGGCATGGTGAACGTGATCGAATTGCTGAAATTGCATCAACGCTGGCCATAATTGTCGGGAATACCGGGAAAATGGCCCGTGACTGGTCACTGATGATGCAGACTGAAATTGCTGAGCTTTCGGAACCTGCTGCGCCCGGACGTGGCGGTTCATCCACCATGCCGCATAAACGCAATCCCGTGGCTGCTGCCTCCATTCTTGCCGCCGCCAATCGTGTGCCGGCTCTACTGTCCGGTATTTATGCCGGAATGGTTCAGGAACATGAACGTGGCCTCGGAGGGTGGCATGCAGAGTGGCTGGCATTGCCGGAGATCTTTCAGCTGTGTGCCGGTGCACTGACACGTACCGTGGATGTGTTACAGGGCATGGAAATTCATCCTGAAAATATGGCCCGTAATCTGGAGTGCACACACGGTCTGATTATGGCTGAAGCAGTCATGATGGCGCTGGCCCCGAAAATGGGACGTCTGAATGCACATCATCTTGTAGAAAAGGCCTGTCAGCAGGCCGTTGCTGAACAGCGTCATTTGCGTGATGTGATTCGTGAAACTGTCGGTAAAATTGATGGCATTTCAGATGATATGACGGCTGAGGCCTTAGCGCAGATTTTTAATCCTGAATCTTATCTGGGCAATATTCAGCAGCAGATTGATGCGGTTTTGCGTGAAGCAAAAGGAGACGAATAAAAGTGAACCATACCATTATGAATCGGCAGCATAAAACCCTGTCTGTGCAGGTGGAGGGCCCGGAAAATGCACCAGTCATCATCTTTTCCAACTCACTTGGAACAGATAAAGGCATGTGGGATCCTCAGGCTGAATATTTTAAACAGCATTATCGGGTTATCCGTTATGACACACGTGGTCATGGCAAAAGTGATGTGATGCATGGGACCACACTGCAGCAATTGGGTGAAGATGTACTGGATATGATGGATGCTCTGAATATTTCCCGGGCACATTTCTGTGGAATTTCCATGGGGGGATTGACCGGCTTATGGCTAGGTATTTATTACCCAGAGCGTTTTAGCAGTATTACTGTGGCAAATACAGCAGCAAAAATTGGTACTCAGGATGCCTGGCTGGCTCGTGCAGACGCTGTGCAATCAACTGGCCTGGAGTCATTGGTAAAAACAACACATAGTCGCTGGTTCAGTGCGAATTTTGATTATCAGCGCAATCTTCTGGCACAGCAGGTGATTCAAAGTCTGGCGAATACACCAGCGCATGGCTATGCCAATGCATGCCGTGCGCTGGCCCTGGCTGATTTACGTGAAAAGATCAGCAGTATTACCGTGCCAACACTGATTATTGCAGGAAGTCTGGATCCTGTAACCACTGTCACAGATGCAGAATTCATACATCAACAAATAAAGGATAGTCAGCTTTTTTTAATTGAAGCATCCCATCTTTCTAATATTGAACAACCTGAAATATTTACACGGGAAATTAAGCGATTCGTAGAATCTATTCATTAGATTCGAACGTTCTAAAAAGGATTTTGGCCACAGGAGGCTATCATGGCGTTTCAGGATTACGCTACGCAAAAAACCAGTCTGGATGCACAAGCAATCATTAATGATGCGCCACTGAGTAAGTATCAGTGGGTGATCGCAATCATTTGTTTTCTTATTGTTTTTTTTGATGGGGTTGATACTGCGGCAATGGGTTTTATTGCACCGGCATTGGCTGAAGACTGGGGTATTGATCGTTCCCAGCTTGGTCCGGTGATGAGTGCTGCATTGGGTGGCATGATTATTGGAGCATTGGTTTCAGGGCCAACAGCAGACCGTTTCGGTAGAAAAGGGGTGCTAATTATTTCAATGCTGATTTTTGGTGGATTTACCTTAGCATCTGCCTATGCCAGCAATCTGGATACATTGGTCATTCTGCGTTTTTTGACAGGTATTGGTTTAGGTGCGGCCATGCCTAATGCTGCTACGTTGTTTTCTGAATATTGTCCTGGTCGTATCCGTTCCTTATTAGTCACTTGTATGTTTTGTGGTTATAACCTGGGCATGGCCACGGGTGGTTTTGTCAGTAGTTGGCTGATTCCTGCATTTGGCTGGCATAGCCTGTTTTTGCTTGGTGGCTGGGCACCGCTGATTTTGATGTTACTGGTTATTTTCTATTTGCCTGAGTCCTATCGCTTCCTGATTGTTAAAGGCCATCAACATGAAAAAGTTCAGAAAATTTTAAAACGGATTGCGCCTGAAAAAATTCAGGGCGTACATGAATTCCATGTTCCTGAGGAAAAAATTGAAGGAACAGATAAGAAGAATGTATTTGGTCTGATGTTTTCTCAAAAGTACGCCAAAGGCACGCTGTTATTATGGTTTACCTATTTTATGGGTTTAGTGGTGATTTACCTGCTGACCAGTTGGTTACCCACACTCATGAGAGAAACCGGTGCGTCGCTGGAACGTGCAGCATTCATTGGTGGCCTGTTTCAGTTAGGCGGTGTGTTGAGTGCTTTATTCATTGGCTGGGCGATGGATCGTTTTAATCCGAATCGCATCATTGCTGGATTTTATTTCATGACGGGCATTTTTGCGGTCATTGTTGGACAAAGTCTGTCCAATCCGACTTTATTGGCTGTATTTATTTTATGTGCTGGGATGGCTGCAAATGGTGCGCAATCTTCAATGCCGGTTTTAAGTGCACGATTCTATCCAACACAATGCCGTGCAACAGGCGTTGCATGGATGACAGGAATCGGGCGTTTCGGTGCTGTATTCGGTGCCTGGATTGGTGCAGTTTTATTGGGGAATAACTGGTCATTTACGGCTATTTTAAGTTTATTGCTGATTCCCGCAACTGCTGCCGCAATTGCAATTTTTATTAAATCCATTGTTGCACATACCGATGCAACATAGATGAGGTTACTCAAATGAATGATGAACAACGTTATCAACAGGGACTGAAAGTCCGTACTGAAGTACTGGGTGAAACGCATGTACAGCGTTCACTGGACAATCTGAATGAGTTCAATGCTGATTTTCAGAATTTCATCAGTCGGTTTGCCTGGGGAGAGGTATGGTCCCGTCCTGGCATGCCACGTCATACCCGTAGTCTGGTCACAATCGCCATTCTGTTGTCGCTTGGACGTGATGCCGAACTACGTATGCATATCCGTGCTTGTTTCAATAATGGTGTGACCACGGATGATTTAAAGGAGCTGTTTATTCACGCGTCACTTTATGCAGGCTTACCCGCAGCCAATGCGGCCATGCATATGGCTGAAGAGGTGTTCAGGGAGTTGGGTCTGCAGACAGAACACACGGTGGAAGATAAATCTCAATAAAAGGGAGAGAGCGAATGCCTCAGTTGAATTTAGGCGCTTATGCACAGCGCAATAGTGATGATCACCCGCCAGCTTATACGCCAGGCTATAAAACCAGTGTGCTGCGGTCACCTAAGAATGCCCTGATTTCCATTGGTGAAACCATTTCAGAAGTCACTGCCCCCCATTTTTCTGCGGATCTGTTTGGTCCAAAGGACAATGACCTGATTTTAAACTCAGTGCAGGATGGCCTGCCCGTCGGTGAAAGACTGATTGTACATGGTTATGTCCGGGACCAATTTGGTCAGCCGGTCAGAAATGCTTTAATGGAGGTCTGGCAGGCCAATGCCTCAGGCCGTTATTATCACCCTAATGATCAGTTTATTGGCGCACTGGATCCAAACTTCAGTGGCTGTGGCCGCATGCTGACCGATGAAAACGGTTTCTATGTTTTTCGGACCATTAAACCGGGACCTTATCCGTGGCGAAACCGGATTAATGAATGGCGTCCGGCACATATTCATTTTTCATTGATTGCAGATGGCTGGGCACAGCGTCTGATTTCCCAGTTTTATTTTGAGGGCGATACACTGATTGACTCTTGCCCCATTATTCAGACCATTCCAACAGAAGCCCAGCGTCGCGGCCTGATTGCGCTGGAAGACAAAAGTAATTTCATTGAGGCAAACAGCCGCTGCTATCGTTTTGATATCACTTTGCGCGGTCGTCGCAAAACCTATTTTGAAAATGAATTGATGGATTGAGGGAGGATGAACCATGAATCAGTGGAATTTTCAGGAATTACATGAAACTGCATCCCAGACCGGCGGGCCTTATGTGCATATCGGTCTTTTGCCACAGCAGGCAGGGGTTGATGTATTTGAGCACAACTTTAATAACATGCTGGTCAATGACCAGACTGCAGGGCAGCGGATCCGGCTTGAGGGTCAGGTCACCGATGGTCTGGGCTTGCCCGTGCGTGATGTCATGCTGGAAATCTGGCAGGCAGATGCGCAGGGTGTCTATCCCAGTCAGGCCGATTTTCAGGACAAACAGGCTGACCCGGCATTTCGGGGCTGGGGCAGGGCCGGTGCTGATTTTAAGACTGGATTATGGAGTTTTGACACCATTAAGCCGGGCAGTGTTCCCGGACGCAAAGGGTCCATTCAGGCGCCGCATATTAACCTGATCATTTTTGCCCGTGGTATTAACCTGGGGCTCAATACCCGGGTTTATTTTGAAGATGAAGCTGAGGCCAATGCAAAAGACCTGATTCTCAACAGTATTGAGTGGGAACCACGTCGACAGACGTTAATGGCAAAACGTGAACAGCGTGGTGATGACGTCGTTTATCGTTTTGATATCTGCATTCAGGGAGAACATGAAACGGTGTTTTTTGATATTTAAAAAACTTTACTGTCATTGGAAATCATTAAGAAAACAGGTTGGATATAGCAGACCTGTTTTTCAGGAATTTAATTAAACAGCATAATCTATGTAACCAAAACACTTCCAGAATTCAGATTGAGGAGATTGTTTAGGCACATGGTTCAATGCATTAATGACAGCAGCATTCCGTTTACGCCAGTTGCTGCTTTGCCGATAGTAACCGGCTCGGCTTAAATTGGATACAGGTTTCTGCACAGGAGCATTTCCATCCATTGGACAGGGGATTGTGTGCATTCCCTGTTTACACCACATTTCGCAGTTCATTGGCTGTGTTTCTAAGTAGTGGTAAAATCTGATGAATCAGATAATCTTCCTGAATTCGATTACTCTGAGACATGCAGTTTAACGCTGCAATGGTTTTACCCTGCGCATTCAGTACAGGAACTGCAATGGCAATCACCCCCAATTCATGTTCTTCTTTGGAAACACAATAGTCAGATTGCGTGATTTGAGCCAAAACCCCGTAAAATTTATCTATTTCAGTAATGGTAAACGGTGTTAGGCGGATCAGGCCATATTTCTGTACCCAGGTCTGTTGCTGTTCCCGGGTCAGCGTAGAAAGTAATATCTTTCCTGTAGATGTGGCATGCGCAGGTAAGCGACTCCCCAGATGCATTCCATAAGGGCTGACTCGCTGATGATCCTGTGTAGGCGAATAACTTCTCGCAATCGGGACGACTTCATGGTCGTCCAGCACGACAATCGAAAAGGTTAATGATGTCTGTGCGCACAGTAAATTTAAAAAAGATTGAGCAACTCGGGGTAAGTATGCTGAGCTGAGATAAGACCCTGAAAAACGAAGTACCCGGTGCGTCAGCCAGAAAAAGTGATCATCTGTTTCAAGATAACCTAGATATTTCAGTGTTTTTAGATAACGGCGTGCAGCCGTACGGCTAATGCCCGTCCGCTGCGCAATCTGAGTCACATTCAGACGCTGGCGATCGACACCAAAAGCTTCCAGTAGAGCAAGCCCCTTGGCCAGACCTGCAATATAGTCCTGAGACTGAATCAACTCATCCGAATCGGGATGTTGAAGATACTCATCCTGCCGTTTAGTCATAATCTGCTTTCCTTGCATGTTTTGTCCGCATAGTGGACAAATTGGATCATAAACGGTTCCTTTCGGATTTGGTATATGGCTGAAAAATATTAAAGCAATTAATTTAAAACAGATCGATAAATTCAGGAAGAGTGAAATGGAAATTCTAAACACAAAAGTTGCAATTATTGGTGCTGGTCCAGCCGGGCTGCTGCTTGGACAGCTATTGTATAAAGCCGGGATTGAACATGTAATTATTGAACAACGCAGTGCAGAATATGTGGCATCCCGTATCAGAGCTGGTATTTTGGAACAGGTGTCAGTCGATTTATTGAAACAGGCAGGTGTAGATCACAATCTGCGTAAGAAAGGGCTGCTACATTCAGGCGTAGAGATTCTGATTCAGGGGAAAAAGCATCGTGTGAATCTGTCCGCATTGACTCAGGGTAAGCATGTCACAGTCTATGGTCAAACGGAAGTAACAAAGGATTTGATGCAGGCACGGGAACAGCAGCAACTCCTGTCTTTTTATGAAGCAGAGCAGGTGCAGATTGCAGATTTTGATTCTCAGCCCAAAGTGAATTTTTCTTATCAGGGCAAAGCTTATCAGATTGAATGTGACTTTATTGCAGGCTGTGATGGTTATCATGGCATATGTCGTGACAGTATTCCGCAAAACAGGCTAAAAACCTTTGAAAAAGTCTATCCCTTTGGCTGGCTGGGAATCCTGGCGGATGTTCCGCCAGTGGCAGATGAATTGATTTATGTTCAGTCTGAACGTGGTTTTGCCTTATGCAGTATGCGCTCAGAAACACGCAGTCGTTACTATTTGCAGGTTCCCTTAACAGATCACGTCGAAGATTGGTCTGATGAGCAGTTTTGGCAGGAGCTAAAATTACGTCTTGATCCTGAAAGTCGTGAAAAATTAGTTACCGGTCCATCCATTGAGAAAAGTATTGCCCCCTTACGAAGTTTTGTGACTGAACCCATGCGCTTTGGAAAATTGTTTCTGGCAGGTGATGCTGCACATATTGTACCGCCTACCGGAGCCAAGGGTTTGAATCTGGCAGCTTCTGATATTGCTTACTTATCCAGTGCATTGATTGAATATTATGTGCAGGGATCAGAACAGGGGATTGATGAATACTCAGAAAAGTGTCTGCAGCGGGTGTGGAAAGCAGAACGCTTTTCGTGGTGGATGACACATCTACTGCATCGTTTTGAATCAGAAACAGAGTTTGAGCACAAGATTAAACAGGCAGAGCTGGACTATATGCTGGGGTCGCAGGCTGCCATGATGGCCATGGCAGAAAATTATGTGGGTTTACCCTATGAGATTACGCCGCTGGATATTGCCGGGCATACTGAACACTAGACCACAGCGTCTGATTGCACAGGCAATGTGAAACCTGTAGCATTTAGGAAATTTCTTGAAAGTGTGTGTGCTATGTCTTCAGGGCAACGGGTTCTATTAAAATTAAGAAAAATGATTATTTCCGGAGAGTTGGAAGGCGGTTCCCGGATTGCCGAAATTCCTACGGCTGAGTTACTGGGCGTGTCCCGTCAACCGGTGCGGATCGCATTCCGCTTACTTGAGCAGGAAGGTTTGTTAATCAAAAATCCGACACGCGGTTATACCGTTCGTGAATTTTCAGCACAACTGGTCAATGATGCACTGGAAGTACGGGGCGTGCTTGAAGGGCTGGCAGCAAAGAATCTGGCAGAAATCGGGTTATCGGAAGCACAGAAGAAAACATTACTGAACTGCATTCATGCCATGGAAAAACTGTTCCAGAAAGACAGTTTTGATGAGGACGGACTGGAAACCTATCATCACTATAATGTAATTTTTCATGACACCATCATTCAGGGGTCAAATAACGTGGCTTTAATGCAGGCGCTGGCAAGAAACAATCAGTTACCAATGGCATCTGCACAGGCACTGACCTTCGATGAGAGCCAGGCCTTATCGGAATACCGTCGTTTACACTGTGCGCATTTGCAGCATTATGCCATTTATGATGCATTGATACATGGAAGGTCCGGCACTGCTGAAAGCCTGATGCGGGAACATAGCAATGTGGTGATTCTCGGGGAAAAAGTCAGGAGCATTCTGGCGCAGTAAAAAAAAAAGCCGTGGAAGCAGAGGGAATAGCCTTCCACGGCTAAACCTATAATTCGAGGACCAGTATTTTTGATTTGGCGCGGGAACAGCATGGAGTAAACTGGTTATTCAGTGCATGTTCTTCATCAGTCATGAATAAATCACGATGTTCTGGAATACCGGACACCACCCGGGTGATACAGGTCCCACAGATTCCCTGTTCACAGGAAATAGGAACTTCAAAGCCATTTTCAAGCAGGGCCTGGGCAACACTCTGATGAGCCTGTACCTCAATCTGACGATCTGAACCGGCCACTTCCACGGTAAATGCCGTATCCTGTGATGTGTCGACCTGTGCAGCAACAAAATGTTCCTGATGCAGTTGTGCCGTCTGCCATCCGGCCTGCTGAGCAGACTGCGTGATAAAGTCCATGAATCCGTCCGGTCCACAGACATACAGATGCAGGCCGGAGGAAGTTTCCTTTAAGATTTCCGGCAGATCATAGGCGGTTTCGGGTTCGTCCCGGATATGAAAGTGAATATGCTCACCAAAGTGTTCGGTTAAATTGCCATAAAATGCAATCATCTCCCGGGTGCGGACAGAATAATGCAATTCAAATGGAATATTCAGGCGTTTCATCTGGTAAGCCATGGACAGGATCGGGGTAATGCCGATACCGCCGGCAAATAAAATCGCCTGCTGGGTCTGTGAGTGAATTTCAAATAAGTTGCGTGGTTCACTGATGTCCAGATGATCCCCTTGCTGGTATTCCGTGTGAATGCATCTTGAACCCCCACGTGAGGATTCATCATGCAATACGCCAATCACATAGCGGTGCGACTCGCTGCTGCAATTGGACAGTGAATACTGGCGGATCAGTCCATTTTTTAAATGCACATCAATATGCGCACCGGCTTCAAAGGGCGGCAGTGCAGAACCGTCGGCTGAAACCAGTTCAAAGGCCCGGATGGAAGGGGTGAGCTGATGAATTTTATCAATGATAACGTCCATATTCTTATCTCCTTAAATGACACGGATATTCGGAAATTTCTGTGTCGGAGATACAGGCGGCATCGGGCGTTCCTCTGCCAGCAGCCGTTCAATGATTTTACGGGACTGCACACCGCCGGCATCGATATTCAGCATCAGCAGTTTACGTTGTGGATTCAGCAGAATATTTTGTTGTTGCTGTTCCAGCATTTCAAGATCTTCGGTGAAAATTTTGCCCTGACCTTCCCGGATCTGATCAGTCAGTTCGGCATTCTCCGGCTGAAAATTGCGAGCCATTCCCCAGAAATACCAATGTGAAGTTTCTGTTTCAGGGGTAATGAAATCCACCACAATGGATGAAACCTTTTTGTTTTGCGGGGCATGATAACCACCATGACCGGCATGCGCGACGCCAACTTCAATATGTACATTGCTCGGGGCAAAAAAGTGACAGCGCTGCCAGCGGTCCACGGCAACATCATCGGCCAGCTGATTACCACGCAAGGCCATTTGCCAGAAAGGGGGCGCAATGACATTTTCCATATAGCGCTCAGTAATGACATGATCACCATCCACTTTAGTCACCGGCAGCGCATCATCAATTTCCTTCTGGCCAATACTGCTGGAATGCACATAGGTTTCATGGGTCAGATCCATCAGGTTATCAATCATGAGGCGATAATCGCAGTGAATGTGAAATAAGCCACCGCCATAACTCCATGCCGGGTTATCGGCCCATTCCAGTTCAGGAAGTTTTGACTCATCAGCCAATGCCTGTTCTCCTGGCCAGATCCAGACAAAGCCAAATTTTTCAACAACAGCATAGGCTTTATTGCAGGGAAAACCATTAACACGCTGTGCCGGCATGGACACAGTTTTACCTTCACAGCCCATGACCAGGCCATGATAACCACAGACCAGATTGCCATCTTCAACATAGCCGAGTGAAAGCGGCGCACCGCGGTGCGGACAGAAATCTTCAACCGCAGCCACTTTATTTTCCCTGCCACGGTAAAAGACTATTTTTTCACCACAAATGGTGCGACCCAGGGGTTTTTGCTGAATATCTTCGGGGCGACAAGCTACATACCATGCATTTTTGATAAACATTGTGACGACTCCTTATCACTTATTGGATCCAATTTATGCCGATTCAATTCATCGGTCAAGCATGCGTGTGATAAAAATAGATTTTTAATATCGATGTATTATCTTAAATATTTTATTTTTAAATGAATTTAATTAATCGGAATATTTTGTTTTAAATTTAATCTGAAAAACTATTGCTTTTTTGGATCCAAATAATCACTATTAAGCACAGAGCAGGAAGCTCCGGCAGATTAACCGTTGATGTATTTCATGGGGTGAATCTGCTGTATATGATAATTTATTTAACCTTCCAGGCAATTATGAATATGGATATACATAATCACCCAAAGACTACTTTTTATTCCCTTTGTATGTATGTCCTGTCCTGATTGGGAGAGGCACAATGGAAAGAAATGTTTTAAAAGAAATGAATCATCATCTGATGAGCCGTTATCAATGGTTCGTTATTTTTCTCTGTATCTGTCTGAATATTATTGATGGCTTTGATGTCATGGTCATGGCATTTACAGCGTCATCTGTTTCTGCTGAATGGTCTTTATCCGGGGCACAAATTGGTTTGTTGCTGAGTTCTGGTCTGTTTGGCATGGCGACAGGATCAATTCTGCTGGCACCGTATGCAGACAAAATTGGCCGGCGTTTACTGATTCTGATTTGTCTGGCCATTGCCGGACTGAGTATGGTGGCCTGTGCTGTGGTACAGAGTCACACCCTGCTGGCGGTGCTGCGGTTTATTACCGGTATTGGTGTCGGCGGGATTCTGGCCAGCAGTAACGTATTGTCAAGTGAATATGCCAGTGCCCGGTGGCGCAGTCTGGCAGTGAGTCTGATGTCAACCGGTTATGGAATTGGGGCAACCCTGGGGGGTATTTTATCCCTGGTATTGATTGAGCAGTTCGGCTGGCGTTCAGTTTTTCTGGCCGGGGGACTGACCACATTACTGATGTTGTTGATCAGCCTCTGGTATTTACCGGAATCACTGGATTATTTACTGACCCGGAAACCCAGGCAGGCACTTCAGAACATCAATGCCATTATGGGGCGTATCGGGTTGAATCCACTTGAGCAGCTTCCCCGTTATGAAAAAGCCGCACAGCAAAGTGGCAGTGATGTGGCAAAACTATTTCAGGGACCGCTGGGTATTCAGACCCTGTGTCTATGGCTGGCTTTCTTTCTGGTGATGTTCGGTTTTTATTTTGTCATGAGCTGGACCCCGAAAATATTAATTGCCATGGGCATGTCTGCTGATCAGGGCGTCAGTACCGGTATTCTGATCAGTATTGGTGGAATTTTCGGTGCAGCATTGATTGGCCTGCTGGCATCACGCATCAAAATTTTTTATGCCCTGAATCTGTTTCTGGGATTAACCGCATTGTCTGTATTTTTATTTGTTGCGGTTTCATCGCAGGTCAGTATCGCGCTGATGGTTGGATTATGCCTGGGTACACTGATCAATGGCTGTGTGGCCGGATTGTATTCCATTTCACCAACCATTTATGACGCCGGAATCCGCAGTCGTGGCGTGGGCTATGCCATTGGTTTTGGGCGTATTGGCGCTATTTTGTCCCCGACGGTTGCCGGCATTTTCCTGGATCAGGGCTTTGCACCGGCAACACTGTATGCCTGTTATGGCATCGTGTTTATTCTGGCTATTTTCCTGATACTGGCACTGGGGCGAGCCTATGACCGTCATAAAAAAGATCAGGTGAGTTCGCTGAATACAGCAATTTAAATTTTACAGATTAAATGGTTAGGATGACTGATGAAAACAACAACATTATGTGTGGGAATTTGTCTTTCCCCCTTATTTTTGACTGATACGGCCTATGCAGAGTTTATTGCAGACAGCAAGGCGGAAGTTACATTACGGAATTTTTATTTTGATCGGGATTATAAAAAGAATCCTTATCCTTATACCGCATCCAGGGACTGGGCGCAGGGCCTGATTTTCAGGGGACAGTCCGGTTATACCGAAGGCCCTGTTGGTCTGGGTGTCGACATACTGGCAATGGCCGGTTTTAATTTACTGGGCAGCACGGCAGATGATTATGCACGCAGTAGCTTATTGCCGGTTAATGCAGACAATAGCCGGGATGACTATTATGGCAAGATTGGTATTACTGCCAAGGCAAAATATCGTAATAATGAATTGTTTGTCGGTGATCTGGTTCCGTTGTTACCGACCATATTTTCATCACCAGCCAGGTTATTTCCACAAACCTACCGGGGGATTCGGTTTGTTTCGACCGAGATTCCAAATGTGCAGCTTGAAGGGTTCTATGTGGATGAAGTCCGTCAGCGTGATTCGATCCGTTATACCGATGTCGGTCTGGACAATATTAACCGCCGTTTTGAGCGGGGCGCAACGACCGACAGTTTTTATACCCTGGGTGGTACCTACCAGTTGAATGACGCCTATCGATTACGTGCTTATCATGCGGAGCTGAAGGATATTTATCAGCAACAGTTCCTGGGATTTAACGGAAAGCAACCACTGAATACAACGCTGAATTTTCTCAGTGATGTGCGTTTTTTTAACAGTGATGAAGCGGGCGCCAGTAAAATTGGTCAGGTGGATAACCGTCATTTCAGTGGCTTATTTGGTTTAAATTACCAGAATCACACCTTATCGCTGGGCTATATGCAGTCTTTCGGTTCCACCGGACTGGCAATTTTGTCCGGAACTGAAAGCCCGGTCGTGCTGGATTTTATGAGTTCAGATTATTCAAATAAGGATGAGAAAGTCTACTCTGTACGGTATGAATATGACTTTAAGGATACTCGGCTGGGCGATGTTTCATTAAACGGACTACGTTTTATGACCCGGTATGCCAAAGGTGAAGATATTGATTTACTGTACTATGCCGATCAGCGTTTTAAGGAGGAATCCGTGGAGTTCGATCTGGGTTACCGGGTCCCGGAAGGCATGTTTAAGGGATTGGGCTTAAGGGCGCGTTTTTCTCATTATCGCAATGATATGCCTACAGATATGACCTTTCATTCAACCAATGAAACCCGTCTGAATGTAGACTATAGTTTTAAGTTCTAAACCTGCATATGCAAGCCGGCAGTACATATACTGGTCTGCCGGTGGGTCAATGCGACTTTCTTTACGGTGTACACAAATAGATTGTGTACAGAAGGTGAAGTACAGAAATTGAGCATAAAGCAGAAGATTTATATTATTCTTATAATAAAACGTTAAACACATCACATTTTAATGTATCATTATGTAAGTATAAGTAACTTCTGTAAGTAGGAAATGACAAAAATTATTGTGTTGGTCATGTTAACGGTCACTGTCTTGTTGGGCTATGTGGCGTATATCGATTCTGAAAAGAAAAAACATCGTGAAATGCTGAAAATTATTGAAGATGCCAATCAGAGTATTCATGAGGCTGAAAATAATCCGCATAACTATTCAAAACACCTGACCTCCTGGAACCGGCAAATGTAATTCATCAGAATGGATTGGTGAGTCAAAGTGGTGCGCAGTCGTGAATACAGGTGATGGATGTGGGTCAGATAAAGCAGCAATGTGCTATAATTTATGGAAATGGAAAATATATCCAGTGTGATAACTGTTCCAACCCGGGTAAATCCAAAGCTGCTGAGAGGCAGCTTTTTTAGTGCCACTGCAACTTTAACAGGACACGTCATTCTGGTACGTTTATTGAATGCATCATTCAGATCAACTGTATTTGTCGGTGTTTCATTGAACAAATGCATTACATTTATTTCACAAACAGCTACTTTATAAACAGCTCAAACGACAGGGGCTCAATAATGAATCCAGACGCTTCAACGGGTTTGCTTGAACGCTTATTCCATTTAAGTGAGAACAAAACCACATTCAGAACAGAATTGATTGCCGGTATAACGACATTTCTGACCATGTGTTACATCATCATTGTCAATCCGCTGATTTTGTCTGAAACGGGTATGGATCATGGTGCGGTATTTGTCGCCACATGTCTTGCAGCAGCCATTGGCTGCCTGGTCATGGGAATGGTTGCCAATTATCCGATTGCACTGGCACCGGGTATGGGATTGAATGCCTATTTTACCTATTCAGTCTGTATGGGAATGGGAGTGCCGTGGCAGACTGCGCTGGCAGCTGTGTTTATGTCCGGCCTGATTTTTATTGCCATCAGTCTGCTTAAAATCCGTGAAGCGATTGTCAATGCGATTCCCATGTCACTGAAGTTTGCCATCGGTGGGGGAATTGGTTTATTCCTGGCACTGATTGCATTAAAAAATTCAGGCATAATTGTTGCAAATCAGGCGACGCTGGTGGGACTGGGGGATATTGAACAACCTACGGTGCTGTTGTCATTACTGGGTTTTCTGTTGATTGTGGTCATGCATCATTTTAAAGTGCGCGGTGCGATTATTATCAGTATTCTGGTGATTACCGGGCTGGCCACACTGCTGGGGCTGAATGAATTCAAGGGAGTTTTGGGCACAGTGCCTTCCATTGCACCGACGTTCATGCAAATGGATTTTGAGGGTCTATTTACGGCAAGCCTGATCGGGGTGATCTTTGTATTCTTCCTGGTGGATTTATTTGATTCAACCGGGACACTGGTCGGGGTTTCACATCGTGCAGGATTACTGAAAGACGGCAAACTACCGCGTCTGAAAAAAGCATTATTTGCGGACTCCAGTGCCATTGTTGCAGGAGCGGCGCTGGGAACCTCCTCAACCACGCCGTATATTGAATCTTCGGCAGGGGTTGCTGCCGGCGGACGCACCGGCCTGACGGCTGTGGTGGTGGGATTGTTATTTATTGCCTGTTTATTTCTGGCGCCATTGGCACAATCGGTTCCGGCTTTTGCAACCGCGCCGGCATTATTGTTCATTGGTGTGCTGATGATTCACGGGATCACCCAGATTGAATGGGACGACATCACTGAGGCTGTTCCGGCATTCCTGACCATTGTATTCATGCCATTTACCTATTCCATTGCCGACGGCATTGCCATGGGATTCATCAGTTATGCACTGGTGAAGCTGTTTACCGGAAAAGCTGCCACAGTACCTTATATGGTGTGGATTATTGCTGTATTGTGGGTGATCAAATTTATTGCATTCGGCGGTTAATTCAGCCTTGCTGCATCAGGGTGTAAACTCAGGCTTACACCTTTTTATTTTGTGATTGAACTGTTTTTAGATGAGAGGTCAGAAATGGATCGTACAGCGCTCATTCGTGCTTTACCCAAAGCTGAATTGCATGTGCATATTGAAGGGACTTTTGAACCTGAACTTATGTTTGCCATCGCCCAGCGCAACCAGATTGAGATTCCATATAAATCAGTGGAAGAGGTAAAGCAGGCCTACCATTTTCATAACCTGCAATCTTTCCTTGATATTTATTATGCCGGTGCCCATGTATTGATTCAGGAGCAGGATTTTTATGATCTGGCCTGGGCCTATTTTGAAAAATGTCATGCTGATCATGTGGTGCATACCGAAATATTTTTTGATCCTCAGACACATACCGACCGTGGTGTGGCATTTGAGACTGTTCTGAATGGTCTGAAAAGGGCCTGCGATGATGCGAAAGCCAGACTGGACATTAGTTCACATCTGATTCTGTGTTTTTTACGGCATCTCAGTGAAGAAGCTGCATTTGCAACCCTTGAGCAGGCATTGCCGTATAAGGATCAGATCATCGGGGTCGGGCTGGATTCCAGTGAAGTCGGGCATCCACCTTCCGGGTTTGAGCGTGTTTTTGCCCGTGCCCGTGCAGAAGGTCTGCTGGTGGTTGCGCATGCCGGTGAAGAAGGCCCGGCAGAATATGTGTGGGAAGCATTGGATCTGCTGAAAGTGAACCGGATTGATCATGGTGTCCGTTCAGAAGAGGACCCGGAACTTATGCAGCGTCTGATTGCTGAAAAAATGCCACTGACGGTATGCCCACTGAGTAATTTAAAACTCCGTGTCGTGGATGATATGGCTCAGCATAATATTCAGCGTCTATTGCAGCAGGGTGTACATGTGACTGTGAACTCGGATGATCCATCCTATTTTGGCGGGTATATGAATGATAATTTCTTTGCCATTGCCGATGCGCTGGATTTATCCACTGATGAATTAAAGCAGCTGGTGAAAAACTCGTTTGAGGCATCATTTATTTCAGACGCTGAAAAACAGAAATGGATCAGGCAGATTGATGCCATTGTTTAACCCGCTGATGCATTCGCATAATAAAAAAGCAGTGATTGAATCACTGCTTTTTTACGTTCCGATGCCGGGGAGTTTAATCATTCTGACGAGTCATACTTTTCAGAACATTGTCTTTGTCAACGAAATGGTGCTTCAATGCAGCCAGTACATGACCGACAATCAGCAGTCCGGCAGCCCATGAAAGATAAATGTGCAATGGTTTTACAATCGCGTTTAAATCAGGGTTGTCCTGCACCAGGCGGGGAATTTCAAACAGGTAAAGTACAGGAGCAGGGTGGCCGGCACTCCAACTGTACAGGCAGCCGGTAATAGGCACTGCAAGCAGCATGAAATATAAACCCAGATGACCCAGATGCGCCAATTTTTTCATCAGAGGCGACATCGTTGCTGGAAGTTCTGGCGTTGGGTGTGTATAGCGCCAGAAAATACGGATTACGATCAGGAAAATGATGGGTGTTGCAATATTTTTATGTAAAGTAATGACGTTCCCCTTGAAACTACCATCTGTTTCATAGCTCAGGAAATTTCCACTGAAAAATCCAATTAGCCAGGCACCGATAAAAATAATGGCCATGACCCAATGCAACCATTGCGCTGTCCTTGTGTAATACTGAGATTGATTGTTCATGAATGTCCCTGAAATATGTAGTTATTCGTATCATATAATATGGTTTTTTTATGACATAAGCTGTATTAAAAAATCAACGTGCTGTTGCAATATTGAAATGATGTGCAGCAGGTGTTTGTTTTCTGGGCTTCCGGGCTGCATTGTATGGTGCTGACATGTTCGTATATGTTACATGAATACTGAAAATACCGACTGTTATAAATAACCTGCTTTAGGGCAAAATAGTCCTACATAATTTTATCCGTATAAAAGGAATATCTGTGAAAAAATTAGCGGCAATACTTTTACCATTGGCATTGACTCTGACTGCATGTGCAACGGATTCAATTGGAACGGCAGCGGGTACAAATGGATCAGCAGCAGGGACAACCGGCCAGCTGGGTGTGGCTGCATTGAAAATTGCCATTAATGCCAAATGTACGACTGAGCTGAACAATCTGGCTGCATGGCAGACCGCAAGTAAAGTGATGACAGAAGAGCAGAAGCAGAATATCCAGAGTAATGTATGTGGCTGTGTCAGTGATAAGGCACCACAGAATGTTACGGCTGTAGACCTGGCAACCGCAGCGCTTGACTCCAGTGCCCGTGCGACCATTGTTAGTGACGCCGTGACCAAAACCATTAATGAATGTGTTGCAGAAGCAATTAAATAACCATCGGTCGAAGTTGAAGGGGCTGAGTTCAGCCTCTTTTTTATTGATGATCAGGGGGAAATCAATGTTAATTGCAGGGATAGATGAAGCAGGACGTGGTCCGCTGGTTGGGTCGGTGTTTGCAGCTGCGGTGATTCTGGACCCGGAACAACCCATCGTCGGTCTGAATGATTCCAAGAAGTTGTCCGAAAAAAAACGTGAGCAGTTATTCGGTGAAATTCAGCAGAAAGCACTGGCCTGGGCAATTGCAGAAGCAACGCATACTGAAATAGATGAACTGAATATTTTACAGGCATCCTTGCTGGCAATGCGTCGTGCAGTGGAAGCCTTGCATCTTCAGCCGGAGCACAGTCTGGTGGATGGCAATAAAATTCCACCGGGCCTCAGCATGAGCTGTGATGCCATTGTTGGGGGAGATGCACTGCATGCGGAAATTTCAGCTGCCAGTATTCTTGCCAAGGTTGCACGTGACCGGGAAATGGTCAGACTGGATTTACAACATCCCCAGTATGGCTTTGCCCGGCACAAGGGTTATCCAACCAAAGCGCATTTTGAGGCGATTGCCGCTTATGGGGTGATTGAACAGCATCGCCGCAGTTATGCACCAGTCAGAAAAGCACTTGGGCTGTAATTTTTCATATATTTAAGCCATATAAATTTAAAGCGGCCTGAAAGGCCGCTTTAGTTGGTCAGAACTTTTTAATCTGCTTAGCGATTAAAATTATTCTGCTGAATATTATCTTCTTCTTCAAAAGAAGACGGATAATCCTGATCAAGATGCTGTAGGTGTTCGTGCATTGCGCGTTCATGCTGGATCCGCTGATAGATCTCTTCACGATGGACAGAAACTTCTTTTGGTGCATTGACACCAATACGTACCTGATTACCTTTCACGCCAAGCACAGTAACACTGACCTGGTCCCCAATCATTAATGTTTCTCCGACACGACGGGTCAGAATCAGCATGTTTATCTCCTTGCTTAAACGCTAAACCTGCGATAGTTTTTTTCAGAAAATGAAAATAACAACCTCGGTATCAGAATGAAATTTTAACAGATAATTGTGATGAATTACGCAATTCTAACAACTCTATCAAAATTCCCCAAAAAAACCTCTTGGGCTAATATAACAGAGCCACTATAAAAAACACTATAGTGGCTCGAAATATTTTTATTGCCTGATATAACTAATAAGTTGTTATATATGCTTAAAAATTAGGCACGGACACTGGATTCACCATGTTCACGGTCCAGGCCGAAAGCGGTATGCAGTGAGCGCACGGCAAGTTCCAGGTAGTTTTCTTCAATAATGACAGAGATCTTAATTTCTGAGGTTGAAATCATCAGAATATTAATACTTTCTTCTGCAAGTGCCGTAAACATTTTACTGGCTACACCGGCATGTGAGCGCATACCGACACCAACAATGGATACCTTGACGATATCATCACGGGTTGCCACTTCACGTGCACCAATGGCCTTTGCTGTTTCTTCCAGAATCTTTCTGGCTTTGGTCAGCTCACCGCGATTGACGGTAAAGGTGAAGTCGGTGGTACCGTCTTCTTCCACATTCTGAATGATCATATCCACTTCGATGTTGGCGGCACCGATCGGGGACAGAATTTTAGAGGCAATTCCCGGTTCATCCGGTACACCTAAAATGGTTAATTTCGCTTCGTCCCGGTTAAATGCAATACCTGAAATAATTGGCTGTTCCATATTGTCTTCCGCTTCAGTCGTGATGAGTGTACCGACGTTTTGCTTAAACTCTTCGTCAAAGGCACCATCATTGTCATTGTCAAAACTGGATAATACCCGTAAAGGCACCTGATATTTACCTGCAAATTCAACTGAACGAATCTGCAGAACCTTGGAACCCAGAGAGGCCATTTCCAGCATTTCTTCAAATGAAATACGATCAATTTTTCTGGCTTTGGGTGCAACACGTGGGTCTGTGGTATAGACACCATCCACATCCGTATAAATCTGGCATTCATCTGCCTTCAGGGCAGCAGCCAGTGCCACACCGGAGGTGTCCGAGCCACCACGGCCAAGTGTGGTGGTGTTGCCATTGGCATCAAAGCCCTGGAAACCAGCCACCACAATGACCCGTCCTGCATCCAGATGACTGGTCATGACATCTGTGTCAATGGATTCGATACGTGCTTTGGTAAAGGCATTGTCAGTTTTAATACCAACCTGACGACCGGTTAATGACTGTGCTTCCACACCGATGGAATTCAGCGCCATGGCCAGCATGGAAATGGTGACCTGTTCACCGGTGGACACCATCTGATCCAGTTCACGTGGGTCAGGCGCTTCGGTAATGGCCTTCGCTAAAGCCAGTAAGCGGTTGGTTTCACCACTCATTGCCGAGACAACCACAACAACTTTGTGACCGTGGTCATGCCAGCGCTTTACCCGACGGGCAACATTTAAAATGCGCTCGGGTGTACCCATTGAGGTGCCGCCATATTTTTGAATGATTAGAGCCATAGTTGTTCCATAAAAGCCATGATTCTGAATTACCTGTTCAGAATCAGTTACACAAAAGGTGAAATTATTGCTGTTCAAGCCATGCAGTTAAACCTGCCATAACCTGATCGGACTTTTCATTAAATGGCGCACCACCCTGTGCCAGGTCAGGCTTACCACCACCTTTACCGCCCAGCTCTGCTGCCAGGTGTTTAATGATGTCACCTGCCTTAATGCTGCCGGTGAAGTCTTTTGCGACAGATGCAATCAGACTGATTTTGTCATTCTCTACACCTGCGAGCACAATGACTGCATTTTCCAGTTTTGATTTTACACTGTCATGTAAATGACGCAGTGATTTTGCATCCTGATTCTGCACGGTGGTGATCAGTGTCGGGCGACCATGAATATTCTGCACCTGACTGACTAAGTCAGCCGCCTGGAAGCTGGCCAGTTTCTGGTTCAGCTGTTCAATCTGTTTTTGCAGCTGCTGGGCAGTGTCCACAGTCGCTTCCACTTTTTCCAGTGTCTGGTCTTTCTGTGCTTTAAGTAATGTATTAATGGACTGAATATCGGCATCTGTTTTTTGCACAATATCCAGCGCCTTTGTCCCGGTAACGGCTTCAATACGGCGTACACCTGCCGCAACACCGCCTTCCGAGGTGATTTTGAACAGGCCAATATCCCCGGTACGGTTCACATGAATACCGCCACACAGTTCAATGGAGAAATTTTTATCATCAATCACTGAACCCATGGAAAGCACACGGACTTCATCACCATATTTTTCACCGAATAACATCATTGCGCCTTTTTGCTTTGCCGCTTCGATGTCTAAAAGCTCAGTAGAAACAGCAGTGTTTGCAATTACTTCACGGTTTACAATGCGTTCAACCTGTTGAATTTGTTCGAATGTTACAGGTTGGTCATTGGCAAAGTCAAAACGTAAAATGTCAGAAGCGACCAAAGAACCTTTTTGTTGTACGTGCTCGCCCAATACCTGCCGTAAAGCAGCATGTAAAAGGTGAGTTGCAGAGTGGTTGCGTGCAGTTGCTTCACGAAGATCTGCTTTTACAATTGCTTCAACATTTTGAGTCGCTTTTAGGCTTCCCATTGTCACGATACCCTGGTGGACAAAAGCGCCACCGGATTTTTTAGTATCCTGGACTTCAAAAATCCCGGTATCATTCTGGAACAGGCCGGTATCGCCAATCTGGCCACCGCTTTCTGCATAGAAAGGGGTCTGGTTCAGTACGATCAGGGCTTCATCACCTTCAAGCACTTCATTGACCTGTTCGCCATCCTTATAAATGGCAACAATCTGACCCTGGCCCTGAGTGGTGCCATAGCCGTCAAATCGGGTTTCACCATCCACTTTGACAATGCTGTTGTAGTCAACTGCAAATTTACCGGCGTCACGGGCACGCTGGCGCTGTGCCGCCATTTCCACTTCAAAACCGGCTTCATCAATTTCCAGCTCACGTTCACGGGCAATATCTGCAGTTAAGTCAACCGGGAAACCGTAGGTGTCATAAAGTTTGAAGACGATTTCACCGGGAATGATTGTACCTTTAAGATTTGCCAACTCACCTTCAAGCAGTTTCAGACCCTGTTCCAGGGTTTTGGCAAATAATTCTTCTTCACGAATTAACGCAGTCTCAATCACCTGGCGGCGTTCGGCCAGTTCAGGATAAGCTTCACCCATCACTTCAATCAGCGGTTGCAGCATTTTGTAGAAGAATGTACCGGTTGCGCCCATTTTATTCCCGTGACGTACAGCACGACGGATAATGCGGCGCAATACATAACCACGGCCTTCATTGGATGGATTCACACCATCCGCAATCAGAAAACAGCAGGAGCGGGCATGATCTGCTACGACTTTCAGGGAAGCAGGGTATTCAACAGCTTTATTTTGTGCTTGTGCCTCAGCCTGGCTCATTTCCACACCGATAATTTCAGCAGCAGATTTTAATAAATGCTGGAACAGGTCAATGTCATAGTTGGAATTGACATGCTGTAACACCGCAGAAATACGTTCCAGGCCCATGCCGGTATCTACCGATGGTGCCGGCAATGGGTGCATGACACCATCGGCTGTACGGTTGAACTGCATGAAAACGTTGTTCCAGATTTCAATGAAACGGTCGCCATCTTCTTCCGGTGTGCCAGGCAGGCCACCCCAGATATGATCGCCGTGATCAAAGAAAATCTCAGAGCAAGGACCGCATGGACCGGTATCGCCCATAGTCCAGAAATTATCCGATGCGTATTTTTCGCCTTTGTTGTCGCCAATACGGATAATACGATCAGCAGGAAGGCCAATTTCTTTGTTCCAGATGTCAAAGGCTTCGTCATCGGTGTGGTAAACCGTGGCATAAAGTTTATCTTTCGGCAGCCCCAGCCATTGTTCAGCCGTCAGAAATTCCCAGGCAAATTTCAGCGCATCCCGTTTAAAATAATCACCAAAGGAGAAATTCCCCAGCATTTCAAAAAATGTATGGTGTCGTGCGGTATAGCCCACGTTATCCAGGTCGTTGTGTTTCCCACCGGCACGTACAACTTTTTGTGAAGTGGTGGCACGGACATAGTTGCGTTTTTCCAGCCCCAGAAAACAGTCCTTAAACTGATTCATCCCGGCGTTGGTGAACAGTAGAGTGGGGTCGTTGGCAGGTACAAGTGAACTTGACGCGACACGTGTATGTCCTTGCGATTCAAAGTAGCGCAAAAATGCTTCACGTATTTCAGCAGTTGTCATAAAACGAGTACTCACAACCAAGTCACTCCTTAATGTTCGTATTGGCTAAAGGTATATCAAATGCGTCCGATGAGCGAGCCGCTTCAGTATGCCGGGCTTAATTTTTTAAAACGACAAATTATAACGGAAAAAGCCTGATCCACCAATGATTTTAAGGCAATAAATATAACCGTAGTGGTTCTGACGGCAAAGGGATGGTGTCCATATGCGACCAGGCAGAACGGATTGTACAGGAAATACTGAAAAGTGCTGCCGGATGCTGTTTATTTAGCATGAAACAACACAAGTGGTATCCGTCCTGGGATGAAATCCGATAACATAGCGCAGATGCAACGACATGCTTTAAACAAAGGACAGCAAATGCAACGTGTGGCGATTAATGGTTTTGGCAGAATTGGACGTAATGCATTACGGGCCTGGTTTGAAAATCCACAGCATTTCCATTTTGAGATTGTCGCCATTAACGATATTGCTGACGTGGCCACGCTGGTACATTTGTTTAAGTATGATTCAGCACATGGTCGTTTCAACGGGCGGGTTGAGATTATTCAGGAAAACTTGCAGATATGGATGCAGGTGGAAGCCGGGCAGTCAAAATTAAAGATCAGGATTCTGAGTGAGGCTGAACCGGTAAAATTGCCGTGGCAGGCGCTGCAGGTTGATCTGGTACTGGAATGTACCGGATTATTCCGTTCACGTGCGGCAGCCACACAGCATATTGCGGCGGGTGCCAGGCGGGTGATTATTGGCGCTGCACCTTTTGATACTGTGGATGCTGCAATTGTCTATGGTGTCAATCATGCAGAGGTCAAAGCCACGGATCAGATTATTTCAGGGGTTTCCTGTACTACTCAGGCATTGGTACCACTGGTTAAAATCATGGATGATGCTTTTGGTATTGATACCGCCCTGATGACAGAAATTCATGCGGTAACCGCGGATCAGTCGGTGCTGGATCATGCACATCGTGATTTACGGCGTGCCCGTGCATCGGGTCAGAATATTATTCCGACCACTTCTTCGGCATTGAGTGCGCTCAGGCAGGTGATGCCAAAAATGGAAGGCCGGATTGATGGCTATTCAATTCGTGTTCCGACCATTAATGTCGCAGCCATTGATCTGACCTTTATTGCTGAGTCTCCACTGACCCGGCATTTGATTAATGAAAAGCTGAGACAGGCCGCCGATGGCGATTATGCAGCGATTATGGCTGTAACCGATGAACCGCTGGTATCGAGTGATTTTAATCACTCTCCTTATTCCTTAATTGCCGATCTGTCACAGACCCTGGTGGTGGGACATCAGGCCAAGGTCTTTGCCTGGTATGACAATGAATGGGGTTATGCCAATCGATTACTGGATCTATGTGAGTCATTTCGCTGAAAGTGCCATAACTTTGCAGTTAAATAGCGGTTGAAAGAAACGGGGGCTTATTTATTGCCGGAGACTGTAATAGATGGCACATTGATTGATTTTAATGTCTTTATCCCGTTTTTTGCCCCTATGCCTGCGTCAGGGAAGGCAGAGATTTTTTTCATGTCCAAATTTGATACATTATAACATATATATAACATAAACTTTGAAGATGTTAACGGGGAAAACGACATAATTGTATTTTCAAAAATTTAGAAAGCCTGATCAGGTTTGATGAGTGTGAATAATTATATTTTTGATTTTTATTTGTTTATTTTAAATGTTTAACATGGATGGATGCTGAAATTATGGATATTACCCGTCGGAATCTTGTGAAATTTGGCGGTGCAGTCGCACTTTCATACTGGTTGCCTGGATGCAGAAGTGATAATGCACTGGATGCTGCTTCAGGCGGTACAGGTATCGTGTCAAAGGCAGTTAAAAGCCCGGAGAAAGCATCCGCCTATCGCCTCTGGTATAGTCAGGCCGCCACTGACTGGCAATCAGAAGCTTTGCCTATTGGCAATGCCCGTATGGGGGCGATGTTATTTGGTGATCCTTTATTTGAACGGGTTCAGTTTAATGAGCATAGTTTCTGGGGCGGCGTGAATAATTATGATGGCGATAAATATGATACCAGTGTGACAGGCTTTGGAAGTTATCTTACTTTTGGTGATCTGACCCTGTCGTTTTCAGATGTGGGACAAGTCCTTGTAACAGCACCGAATAATCGGGGTACTTTTGCCGCGGATCAGGATGTCAGTAAAAGTGTCGATGGTGATACATCAACAAAATGGTGTATTGCAAGTCCCGGTGAGCTTGTGAACTGGCAGGTTGAACTTCCCAAAGCAGTTGTCATCACGTCTTATGTATTGACCAGTGCTAATGATGTTCCTGAACGGGACCCGAAAGTCTGGACTTTGTCGGGTTCCACTGATGGTACGAACTGGACAGTGCTGGACAGCCGGAGTCTGGCGGGACCTTTTGAAAGCCGCTTACAGAACAAAACATTTTCATTTAATAATGCTGTTGCTTACCGTTTCTACAAATTTGCCTTTACTCATCAGACAAGTATCAGTCATTTTCAGGTTGCAGAGATTGCTTTATCAGGGGTCAGTCTGACATCACCGCAGGTCATCTATTTGTCTTCACCCAGTGGACATGCCAACGGTTTGCCAGGCCAGGATATCCTGAAAACTGCAGATCAACAGAATAACACCAAATGGTGCATTGAAAATCCGGGCAGCGCCGTGAGCTGGCAGATGGAACTTGCCAGGGCCGTGGCCATCACATCCTATACCCTGACCAGTGCCAATGATATGCCTGAGCGTGATCCACAAAACTGGACATTATCAGCCTCTAAAGATGGGATCGACTGGACAGTGCTGGACAGTCAGAATCTGGCAGCACCTTTTGAGCAGCGTCTTTCAGGGAAAAATTTTGCAATCAGCAACAAGGTGGCATACCGTTTTTATCGGTTATCTTTTGTTCCTAAGGCCGGTGTGAGCCATTTTCAGCTTGCCGGTATCAACTTAAAGAATGATTATTTCAGCAGCAGTGCACAGACTGCCGTGTCAGAATACCAGCGTAGTCTGGATTTGAAAACCGGTATTCACAGCACACGTTTTAATACAGCTAAGGGCACCATAATACGCGAAGCGTTCGCCAGCAAAGTTGATAATCTGATTGTGTTGCGCTATAGCGCAAGTTCGCCTAAGGCGTTCTCCGGTACGTTGTCACTGAAATCGGGACAGGCAGGTGTACCGACAAAGGTCACAGAACAGGGCGAACTGTCTTTTAAGGGCCAGCTGAAAAATGATCTTCAATACGCCTGCCTGGTCAAATGCAGTAATCAGGGCGGGACACTGACGACTGCCGGTGAAGCTCTGCGTTTTGATCAATGTGACAGCTTTACCGTATTCATGGATGCCCGGACCAACTATAAACCCAGCTATAGTGACGGATGGAGGGGGGATGATCCCGTACCGCTGGTTGCAGGTACCATTGCCGCTGTTACTGAAAAAACATATGACGCACTTAAGAAAAGCCATGTTGATGATTTCTCAGCACTGATTTCACGGGTGAGTGTCAACTGGGGGGACAGTGAAACAGCAACAACAGCCTTACCCATTCAGCAACGACTGGCGAATTATGCAAAAGGAGATGCGGACCCGTTACTTGAACAAACCATGTTTAACTATAGCCGCTATCTCTTAGTCAGTAGTTCCCGCTCAGGCGGCCTTCCTGCCAACCTGCAGGGCGTCTGGAATGACAGTAATCAGCCGGAATGGGCCAGTGATTATCATAACAACATTAATATCCAGATGAATTACTGGGGTGCGGAAAGCACGGATTTATCTGAATGTCATATTCCATTGGTTGACTTTGTGAAGCAGGCGGTAGAACCCAACCGGATTGCATCCAGAAAACATTTTGGTGAAGCAACGAAAGGGTGGACCGCACGTACCAGTCAAAGTATCTTTGGCGGGAATGGCTGGGACTGGAATAATGTGGCCAGCGCCTGGTATGCACAACATCTATATGAGCATTTTGCATTTAGTCAGGATCTGGATTACTTAAAAACAACAGCCTATCCCTTAATTAAGGAAATTTGTGAATTCTGGCAAGGCCTTCTGAAAACACGTGCAGACGGGAAACTGGTTTCACCGGATGGATGGTCACCAGAACATGGCCCTCATGAGGATGGGGTGATGTATGACCAGCAGATTATCTGGGATCTGTTCCAGAACTATCTGGATGCTGCCAGGGCGCTGGGTGTTGATACGGATTATCAGACCACGATTGCCAATATGCAGAAGAATCTTGCACCGAATAAGATTGGCAAGTGGGGACAGCTTCAGGAATGGCAGGAAGATATCGATGATCCAGCTGATGTTCATCGTCATACTTCGCATTTATTTGCGGTTTACCCTGGACGGCAGATTACTCCAGCTGGATCCCCTGAATTTGCAGCAGCAGCGCTGGTTTCCTTAAAAGCACGCTGCGGTGAAAAACAAGGGACAGCGTTTACTGCTGCAGATGTCACCGGCGATAGCCGCCGTTCATGGACCTGGCCATGGCGTTGTGCCCTGTTTGCACGACTGGGTGATCCAGTACGTGCACAGGTTATGCTGCGTGGTTTACTGACCTATAACACATTAAATAATTTATTCTGTAACCATCCTCCTTTCCAGATTGATGGAAATCTGGGGGTTTCAGGTGCCGTGGTTGAAATGTTGTTACAAAGTCATGCGGGAGTAATTACCCTGCTTCCAGCCTGTCCACCTGACTGGAAAAATGGTTCATTCTCAGGTCTGCGTGCACGAGGCGGCTATAAAGTCGATTGCGAGTGGGCGGATGGTAAAGTAACGTCCTTCAAAATTATTGCAGATAAAGCAGCCAGTAGAAAGGCGGTGAATGTTGTGGTCAATGGTGAGCAGCGCAGTGTATTGCCCACCTAGTGTGTGACGGATTTTTTTCAACAGCAGAAATCCGCCGGTTATGGCGGATTTCAGGCTTTGGCAGAGAGACAGACTGATTATTTACTCCGAACGTATATCCGGAAATTTAGATCAAAAAAATTTATAGCAGGAATCGCAATAAACCTGCCGAGCTGATACTGATCAGCACGGTGGGCAATAAGGGTAAATAGATGGCTGCCAATAGTGTAATGATGATGGCGATCAGATTGGCAGGATCATCCGTTACAAAGTAGGGTGCAATCACGGAAATCAGGACGCAACCCGGCATGACTTCAAGTATGCGTCGGGTTCTGGGTTTCAAATTCCTGTTTTTCAGCAAAAGATAACCCATAATCCGGGTGAGATAGGTTGTTGCTGCAATGGCAATAATGGCAATCAGGGTGGCTGAGTGAATCATTGTTCATCTCCTGTTAAGAAAAAGGCTGCAACAATTCCGGACACTGCACCGATTAATACATACCAGCCCTGAGGCAGAAAATGATAGGCCAGTGCGGCAGCAATCAGACTGATCAGCCACGGTTGAGCAGCTTTATAACCTTTCCACATACCACGTAATAAAAACAGAAACACTGCCGGAAATGCCATGTCAAAACCGAATCGGGTCACATCGCCCAGCAGCGCGCCAATACTGACGCCGAGTGTAGTAAAGCTGACCCACATGAGATACAGCGCAAAAGACAGCCCCAGATAAAATGACAGGCTGAAACCTGCAACCGGATTCCGGGGACTGCGTTTGTGTGCATCAGTCAGACTCATTGCCCAGCTTTCATCACACATCAAAAACAGCATGGGCAAGGCCTTACGGTTGGGTAAATGGCGAATAAAGGGCGCCATGCTTGCACTCATCAGAATGTGCCGGCTATTCACCAGAAAGGTGATCAGCACCAAAAACAGCAGCTGTGGTGGATTGGTCCATACTTCCAGAATGGCAAACTCAGAACCACCGGCAAAGTTCAGGCCGGTCAGCAAAGGAACCTCCAGTGCCGAAAAACCTTTTTGTGCGGCCTGTGTGCCCAGTACCAGCGCAAAGGGAATTATACCGAGCAGCATGGGCAGGGAGACTTTTATACCACGCAGGAATTCTCTGTAATCAGATGAATAATTGAGTTCTTTCAGATTGTTTTTAAACGTGAGCATAAGCTGAACCCGGGCAGGAAACTCAGGAAGTGGATAACGTATTTTATGTCAGTTATCAGGATATATTTCGCTAAAGTTGAATTGTTATTTTGAAAAATTGAAATTTTAATCCATAATTAATAAAATTTAAGCAATAAAATTTTAATAATGAATATTGGATATGATGAAACTGGATTTGATGGACAGACATATTCTGCAGGCACTGCAACAGAATGGTAAGTTGCAGAATAATGAACTGGCTGAGCGTATCGGGCTTTCTCCTTCGCCCTGTCTGCGACGGGTTAAGCAGCTGGAAGATGCCGGAATTATTGAAAAATATGTGGCGCTGGTTGATCCACATAAAGTGAACCTTGGGCTGACTGTATTTGCCCGGATTTGGTTAAAGGGCCAGGATGCCCGTACAGTGAACCATTTTATTGATTCCGTCATGGTCATCCCGGAAGTTGTGGAGTGTCAGCTCATGGCAGGAGATTGTGATTTTTTTTTACGGATTGTGGTTTCAGATCTTGAAGCCTATCGTAAATTTCAGATTAATCATTTAAATAAAATTTCAGGCATTCAGAATGTCAAAACTGAAATTCCATTGCAGAAAATTAAACAGACTACCGTACTGCCACTGGATTGAGTGTTCGGGGCAGGGGTTTTTCCTGAGGCTACCCACGGGGTTTCAGTAAAATATTGGGCAACCGGGAATTTTTTTCGACGATGCTGCTGAATATGTTCGGATTATGATAAAACACCGGCAGGTTTTAACCGGGGGCACAATATAAAATCATCAAACAAAATATCATTGATTTTTATACTGGAGTGACCTATTTTTTAAATTGAATCAGGCTTGCAATGTTATTGAACAGACGATTATGAAAAAATTAAAAATCATTATTTTATTTATATCAGGCCTTGTTTTTCCATTTTCTCCTGCATTTTCAAAAGACACCATTTATCTGGTCTCCAGCTCATCTGCTTATAATGAGCAGTCGATTCCCGGTATTATCAGTGCATTTAATCAGAAGGGCTTTCAGGTCAGTACCCGATATCTGAATCAGCAGGTTTCCGATTTTGGTTATAGCAATACAGATCAGGAAAGAGCAAAACAACTGGTGGAGGCACTGACAGCAAATGATGTGAAATATCTCTGGTTTGTCCGTGGCGGTTCCGGCGTTTTAAACCTGTTGCCTGAACTGGTGAAGAATGCAGATCAGATCCGGGCAAGCAATCCCAAAGTGTTGCTGGGTTTCAGCGATGTCACCGGCATACACTATTTTGTCAATAACTTTATTGGCTGGAAGTCCATTCATAGTGCCAATGCCGGCTCACGAAGCATTGTGAACTCCGGTCAGTCGACTGACCAGCCTCAACAGAATGTTATTCAGTTCAGTGCCGTGGACGGTATTGATGAGGTTTTATCGTTAATCAGGCAGGGTGCGGAATATCAGGGGTTATTGCCCTTAAATGCTGAGGCGACTGAAAAAAGCATACAGGGGCCACTTGGCGGTGGAAATATGACCCTGATTCAGACCCTGTTTTCGACACGCTTTGAACACAGCTGGAATGATAAAATTCTTTTGCTGGAAGATGTGAATGTCACCTATAAGCAACTGGACCGAATTCTGCATCAGATTTTATATAAAAAAGATTTTCATCCCCGGGCAATTATTTTTGGTCAGTTTTATCCGGCTGAAACCAATGATGGAGAACGGCTGATTTATAAGGAGGTGCTTCACTCCTTTGCCCGTCAGAGCCATATTCCTGTTTATTATTATCCATATTTTGGCCACGGCAAGGTGAATAAGCCGTTTATTCTGGGCGGGAAGGTGGCTGTTTTATGTAGTTCGGATTCTGAATATTGCCGTCTAAAACAGAGTAAATTCTGAACTATCCCAGGATAAAAACCTGAATAAAATATGGATAAAAATCGATAAAATGCATGGATGAGTTCGGCCTGAATATCTGTTGATTTTTAATTTGCAACAGCGAGGTGATGCGGCCTGCAGGCCCTCTATGGAAACAGGGTGTTTTTTTGGGGTATTAATGCGGATCTGAAATCTGTGGCTATTTTCATTTTCCTGAAATTCTCTGATGCATGGCTGAAACTATCGTGCTAAAATCAGAGAAATCGGGTGTGTTCCCGATTTTTTTATGTGGATAATTTCCGCACTGACAGGACTTTAGGTTTACAACATGCCCATTTCAGAGACATGGTTATTACCTGATGGTGTAGCTGATGTGTTACCGGAACGAGCGCAGGTGATTGAAACCCTGCGTCGTGATGCATTGAATTTCCTCGCAACGCGTGGATATCAGCTGGTATATACCCCATTCATTGAATATATTGAATCTTTATCTTCTCTTTCAGAATCCGGCCAGGACCTTGACCTGGCAACCTTTAAGGTGATTGATCAGCTTTCTGGTCGTTTACTGGGGGTCCGTGCTGATATGACGCCACAGGTGGCACGTATTGATGCGCATGTGCATCCTGTAGACGGTGTTGCACGTTATTGCTATGCAGGCACGGTTTTACACACCCGCCCACAGGGGTTCAACACCACGCGTGCGCCGCTTCAGCTCGGGGCTGAGCTTTTCGGTTCAGAACATATTGATGCCGATGTTGAAATGGTTGATGTCATGCTCAGTCTGCTGCAGCAGGTTGATTGGCTGGAAGGTGTACATCTGGATTTGGGGCATGTCGGTTTATTTCGCAGCCTGGTCAGGTTGGCCGGTCTGACAAAACTCACGGAACGGACACTTTCAGACCTGTATCAGCGCAAGGCATTACCTGAACTGGCTGAGTTTACTGCTGAGCTTGAATATGGCTCAGATTTTTATGCGCTGGGCCGGTATGCAAGTGATCTGCACGCCCTGCAACAGAATCTGAGTGCCAGAACACTGGAAAATCCGGAATTTAAACAGGCGCTGGATGCGCTGACAACCACAGTCACTGAAATTCAGGCCCGATGGCCGGCACTGAATATCGGTATTGATGTGGTGGAATTGCGTTCATATCATTATCACACAGGATTGATGTATGCAGTATATGCACCGAATCGGGCGGCACCACTGGCACTGGGTGGTCGTTATGACGGTATTGGTGAGCATTTTGGCCGTTCACGTCCGGCGACGGGTTTCAGCTGTGATTTATATGCACTCAGTGCCGGGCATTGCAGTGAAATTAACGTGATTGTTGCACCCAAGGGGAGCGATCAACAGCTGCTGGCCGCGGTTTCAGCATTACGTGAGCAGGGTTTAAGCGTTGTTCAGTTACTGGGCGATGATGATTTAAGCTCCATTCCCTATGCAACACACCGGTTGGTGCAGATGCGTGGTGAATGGACGATTGAACAGATTTAGCCATCCGGATTCGGTGTCACAGCACTGAAATGCGATTTCATTTTAACAATACGATGTGACGAGGCAATTATGGGCAAGAGTGTTGTGGTACTGGGTACCCAATGGGGCGACGAAGGTAAGGGTAAAATCGTCGACCTGCTCACAGACCAGGCAGCTGCGGTGGTTCGTTATCAGGGCGGACATAATGCAGGCCATACGTTGGTCGTGGGGGGGAAGAAAACAATTCTTCACCTCATTCCATCTGGTATTTTACGTGAAAATGTATTGTGCCTGATTGGTAATGGCGTAGTTCTTTCACCGGCTGCCTTAATTGAAGAAATGGATATTCTTGAAAAAGAAGGTGTTCCGGTTAAGCAGCGTCTGCGTATTTCTCCGAATTGCCCGTTGATTCTGCCAAACCATATTGCGCTGGATCAGGCACGTGAGAAAAAACGCGGCGATGCCAAAATTGGAACAACGGGTCGTGGTATTGGGCCGGCTTATGAAGACAAGGTGGCCCGCCGTGCAGTACGTGTTGCAGATCTGGTACGGGGTGGTGATCATCTGCGGGCGCAATTGCAGGAGCTACTCGAATTCCATAATTTCCAGCTGACTCAGTTTTACGGTGTGGAAGCAGTCCGGTTTGAAGATGTTGTGGCACTCTGTGATCAGTGGCGTGAAGTACTGCAGCCCTTGGTCACTGATGTAATCACTGAACTGCACAATTACCGCAAGGATGGCGCAAACATCATGTTTGAAGGCGCACAGGGATCATTGCTTGATGTTGATCATGGTACATATCCTTATGTAACTTCATCCAATACCACTGCCGGTGGTGTCAGTTCGGGTTCCGGTCTGGGGCCATTACATCTGGATTATGTGCTGGGAATCACCAAAGCATATACCACCCGGGTGGGTGCAGGGCCGTTCCCGACTGAACTGGTTTATGATGCTGCAAATGATACGGGTGATGCCATCGGTAAACATCTGGGGACTATGGGGCATGAGTTCGGTGCTTCAACAGGCCGTCAGCGTCGTTGTGGCTGGTTCGATGCAGAGATTCTGCGTCGTTCAGTGGATGTCAATTCACTCTCGGGCATCTGTCTGACCAAGCTTGATGTACTGGATGGTCTGGATGAAGTAAAAATCTGTGTCGGTTATCAGGCCGCTGATTCGGGGTGTGCCGGTTCTTCAGATGCACTTGCATTTGAAACCTTAAAGCCGATTTATGAGACCATGCCAGGCTGGAGCGAGTCTACGGTGGGGCTGACGAAAATTGATCAATTACCTGCAAATGCACTGGCTTATGTCAAACGGATTGAACAACTGGTTGAATGTCCGATTGATATTATTTCGACAGGGCCGGACCGTGCTGAAACCATTGTTTTAAGACATCCTTTTCATGTATAAGCAATAGATTTAAGAACGCATAAAAAAGCCCCGGTACATTCGGGGCTTTTTTCTGTCCGCTTCCATGACTGACAGACTGGAAATAACGAAGGGCTGGATCTTTGGTTAAAAAATGATTAAATACAGTGGTTTATGTTGTATTTAATTCGGAGTGATCAAATTTTTACATAATTTATATGATTATGAAGTCATTTCCAATGTAATGACTTATCACTATTGAATATAATGACTGTATATTCCTGTTAAGTTTTGTGTATTTTGAAAGGGTGGAGAATATTATAATGAAGAAGAATCTATTGTTCAGTCTGGGTGCTGTGGGATGTATGGGTATCGCCGGATGTACAACCATTGCAGATATGGCTGGTGCAGACTCTGCAACATTGAATGCAGCTGCAGCCCAGGGTTTTAACAAGACTGTTCAGGATGCGCGCAGCGGAAATATCCTGGACGCCAGTTCAGTGACTTACCAGCGGATTAATACCGTGTTCAACCGGATGAAACCCTATGCAGATCAGATGAATCAGACCGGTCAGCGCTTCAGCTGGCAACTGGCGGTGTTAAAATCAGATAAGCTGAATGCTTATGTCGCACCGGGTGGTAAAGTGGTGTTCTATACCGGTATTGTCAATAAACTGAATCTGACTGATGCAGAAATTGCCGCAGTCATGGGGCATGAAATGACTCACGCCCTTGAAGAACATGCCAAAAGTAAAGTCGGCGCACAGACGCTGACCAATCTTGCGGTGGGCATTGGTAAAAGTTATGTAGGAAATGCTGCTGGACAACTTGGTGGTGCCGCCATTGATCTGGGCAGTCAGATTGGGGTCGGGTTGCCTTATTCGCGTAATCTTGAAAGCCGGGCCGATTATGGCGGTCTGATGCTGATGGCGAAAGCCGGTTATAACCCTCAGGCTGCCATCAGTCTATGGGAAAAAATGAGCAGAATGAGTGGTTCAAATAGTGCTTCGTTTCTTTCCACACATCCTTCAAGTACACAGCGTATAGAAGCCATGCGCAAAAATATGCCAATCGCTCAGGCAATTTATAACAGACACTGATGATCGGTATGTTTTAAAATTTGACGCTGATCAGCATTGTAGCTGTAATTGAATGGTGTCCATACAGACAATAGCCAGAACAGGGATGCGTTCAGCATCCCTGTTTTTTACGGGGCTGGATTGGGCTGTTGTCGGTGAATTTCATCAATCCCTTTAAGAACCTCTTCATCCAGCTGAAGCTGGAAGGCCTGGATATTCTCTTTTAACTGATCCAGCGATGTGGCACCAATGATGGTGCTGGTAACAAAAAACTGTTGCTGAATAAACGCCAGTGCCATTTGAGTGAGGCTTAAATTGTGCTTTTCGGCGAGTAATGCATACTGTTCAATGGCCCATATACTTTGTGGGTTACTGTAGCGACTAAAACGTGAAAACAGAGTGATCCGGCTATTTTCAGGTCGTGCGCCATGCCGGTATTTTCCGGTCAGCCAGCCAAAAGCCAATGGTGAATAAGCCAGCAAGCCAATGGCTTCATAGTGGGCAATTTCAGACATGCCGGTTTCGTAGCTGCGGTTTAACAGACTATAGGGATTCTGGACGCTGACAATCTTTTCCAGACCAAGCGTTTCTGCCAGCTGCAGGAATTTCATGGTACCCCACGGCGTTTCATTGGACAGGCCAATATGACGTATCCGGCCCTTTTTTACTTCCTTGTCCAGTGCCATCAGGGTCTCTGCAAGTGGCGTAATCTGATCTGTCTGAGCGGCCTGGTGATTGCCATAACCTGCAACACCAAAGAAGTTACTCGGACGCTGTGGCCAGTGCAGCTGATACAGGTCGATATAGTCAGTCTGTAATCGTTGCAGTGATCCATCAATGGCTGATGAGATTTCAGCTTCGGTAAAACGGGTAAGACCATCCCGGATATGGCTTCCACCCTGTTGCGGCCCGGCAATTTTGGATGCCAGCAACAGCTGCTCCCTTTGTCCGTTTTGCGCAATCCAGTTGCCGATGATGGTTTCAGTTGCACCCTGGGTTTCAGACTTCGGTGGGACAGGGTACATTTCCGCGGTATCCCAGAAATACAGTCCCTGGTCCAGGGCATAGTTCAGTTGTTCAAAGGCCTGTGGCTGGTCATTCTGTTCACCGAATGTCATGGTGCCCAGACAGATTTCAGGTACAGTTATGCCGGATTGTCCCAATGCTTTCAGTTTCATCTGTATATCCCTGAATTGCTGATTGTTGTTAAAAACAGTCAATAAATAGTAAATGGAGTCGTGTGAAATTTCAACTTTATACGGCATGGCAGGACATATGTCGGTTGGGGTGGAAATAACATGGATGATGCTGTGACAGAGCCTGCACCGTTGCAGACCGAATAAAAAAGCAAATCCGGAGATTTGCTTTTAATGATCAGAATGTCTGTGCTTACAACAGATTATTCATCTTCATATTCATCTTCAGAATATGTGGATTGTTCCAGTGAAACATCAAAAATCAGAATGGCTTTGCCGTCGGTTTCAATCATGCCCTGTTCTTCCAGGGTTTTCAGCACACGGCCAACCATTTCACGTGAGCAGCCAACAATACGGCCGATTTCCTGACGGGTGATACGGATCTGCCGCCCATTAGGCAGAATCATGGCTTCCGGTTGAGCGGAAAGATCAATCAGACAACGGGCAATACGGCCGGATACATCAATGAAGGCCAGATCTGTGACCTTGCGGGTGGTGTTTTTCAGACGGCGCACCAACTGAGCAAAGACGGCATAGCTTAAATCAGGATACTGCTTACTGATTTCATGAAAATTCTCATAGGAGATTTCAGCAATCTCACATACATCACGGGTTCTGACCTCTGCAGTACGTTGAGGGTTCTGCTCAAATAACCCCATTTCCCCAAAGAAATCCCCGGGATTCAGATATGCAACAACAATTTCACGCTCATCATCTTCACGTAAAATAATTGAAACTGAACCTTTTAAAATCAGATAAAGTGACTTTGATTCAGTACCGGCATCAATAATTGCTGTGCGTTTAGGAAAGCGATTAATATGAGCGCGTTTCAGTAAGGCTTTAACAGACTCAGGCAACTGGCCTGGTGACAAAGCATCTGTACTCAGTTGTGCAAAGTTAGAAGGCATGCTTAAAAGTTCCAGATTGGATAATAATGGATCTATTGACTTAATTGGACTCGTCACGTAGAAGCTGCTGAGATGAAATTCCGTATCAACTCATTTTATGCTAGTGTACAGGTACCCCGTAAATTTATAGCTTTTTTTAGGTTGTTGCAATGCAAACTCGCGTACATTGGTTAGAGAATGTTGCTTTTGAGGCAAAATCAGAGAGTGGACACCCATTGGTGATGGATGGATCTGCTGAATATGGTGGAGAAAACCGCGGTCCACGTCCGATGGAACTGATTCTGATGGGACTGGGGGGCTGTGCGTCATTTGATATTGTCACCATTTTAAAGAAATCACGTCAGGACATTACCGATGTGGTTTGTGAGTTGCAGGCACAGCGTGCAGAAACCATTCCGGCTGTATTTACGGAAATTCATCTGCATTTTGTAGTGACAGGAAACAATATTAAGGAAAAGCAGGTGGCGAAGGCCGTTGAGCTTTCAGCAGAGAAGTATTGTTCTGCCAGTAAAATGCTTGCTGATGGCGGGGTGAAAATTACCCATGATTTTGAAATCAGGGAACTGCAGAGCTCTGGAGTGTAAATCCCTGACATTTAAAATGACATGAACAATAAAGTCAGTTTCGATTGGCTTTTATGTCTGCAGATGCTGTATTCATACTGCTGTGTCGGATTCAGCGGAAACAGTGAAAAGTAATAAAAATGGTCTTGAAAAATCGGATGACTGCACAGATATTATAATCATGATGTATTCGTATTTTTTAAATATAAATACATGAAAAATATATAAATATTGTTTGAAATTTACAAAAATGCTCCCATATATCCACTCAGGTATAAAATTTGTTGTGAGGAAGAATAACAATGCGTTTTGAAAAGTTTACAAACCGTCTGCAACAGGCTTTATCAGATGCCCAGTCGCTGGCAATGGGCAAAGACCATACGGCCATTGAAGGAATTCATATTCTCGCGTCATTGCTGAACGAATCGTCCAATCTGAGTCTGTTGCAACAGGCCGGCGCAACTCTGAGCGATCTTCAGACCCGATTGCAGCAGGCTTTAAATGATGCAGCAACCATTGCCACACCGACAGGTGATATCAATTTAAACCCGGAAGCTGTGCGTACGCTGAATCTGGCAGACAGTTTTGCACAAAAAGCCGGGGATGAGTTTCTCTCTACCGACTGGGTATTACTCGCACTGGCAGAGACGGGAACAACCAAAGCCATATTAAACCATGCCGGCGTAACAGCCGAACGTTTACGCAAGGCCATAGAACATATTCGAGGTGGTGATAAAGTCATGAGTAATAACCACGAAGATCAGCGTGATTCCCTGAATAAATATACCATTGATCTGACTGAACGTGCGATGGCGGGTAAACTGGACCCGGTGATTGGCCGTGATGAAGAAATTCGCCGGACAATTCAGGTGCTGTCACGTCGGACAAAAAATAACCCGGTGCTGATTGGTGAACCCGGTGTCGGTAAAACTGCCATTGTGGAAGGGCTGGCGCAGCGGATTGTCAATGGTGAGGTGCCGGAAAGCCTGAAAGGTAAGCGGGTTTTATCGCTTGATCTGGGTTCTTTACTGGCCGGTGCCAAATATCGTGGTGAATTTGAAGAACGTCTGAAAGCTGTTCTGAAGGACCTGGCGAAATACGATGGTGAAATCATTCTGTTTATTGATGAATTGCACACCCTGGTTGGCGCAGGTAAGGGCGAGGGGGCCATGGATGCCGGTAATATGCTGAAACCGGCACTGGCACGTGGTGAGCTCCGCTGTGTGGGAGCAACCACGCTGGATGAATATCGTCAGTTTATTGAAAAGGATGCCGCATTAGAGCGGCGTTTCCAGAAAGTCCTGGTGAATGAACCGAGTGTGGAAGACACCATTGCCATTTTGCGTGGGCTGAAAGAGAAATACGCGACGCATCATGGGGTACAGATTCTGGATTCTGCCATTATTGCTGCTGCAAAAATGTCGCATCGTTACATTACTGATCGTCAGTTGCCGGACAAAGCCATTGACCTGATTGATGAAGCAGCATCACGCATCAAGATGGAAATTGATTCCAAGCCAGAACCGCTCGATCGTCTGGATCGCCGCCTGATTCAGCTGAAAATGCAGCTGGAAGCAGTGAAGAAGGATGCCGATTCGGTCAGTAAGGCGGAAGTCAGCCATCTGGAAAAACAGATTGAAGAAGTCCAGAAGGAATACAACGATCTGGAAGAAGTATGGCGTGCTGAAAAAACCCTGGTGGAAGGAACCAGTCAGGCCCAGGTTGAACTGGATAAGGCGCGGACTGCTTTTGAAAAAGCACAGCGTGAAGGTGATCTGGCAGAAGCCAGTCGTCTGCAATACGGTGTAATTCCCGAATTGCAGAAACGCCTTGAAGCAGTGGAAGTGGCAGAGGTGAATGAGGAACCGAAACTGATTCGGACCAAAGTCACTGAAAATGAAATTGCCGAGGTGGTCAGTGCAGCAACCGGGATTCCAGTCACTAAAATGTTGCAGGGTGAACGTGAGAAACTGCTGCATATGGAAGAGTTCCTGCATAACCGTGTGGTTGGACAGGATGAAGCTGTGGTTGCTGTGTCCAATGCAGTGCGCCGTTCACGGGCAGGCTTGTCTGATCCGAACCGTCCAGGGGGCTCGTTCCTGTTTCTGGGGCCGACCGGTGTCGGTAAGACAGAGTTGACCAAGGCACTGGCCAGTTTTCTGTTTGACAGTGATGACGCCATGATCCGGGTCGACATGAGTGAGTTCATGGAAAAACATTCAGTCAGTCGTTTGGTTGGTGCGCCTCCGGGGTATGTCGGCTATGAAGAAGGTGGTGTGCTGACAGAGGCGGTGCGTCGTAAACCGTATAGCGTGGTGTTGTTTGATGAGGTGGAAAAAGCGCATCCGGATGTATTCAATATTCTGTTACAGGTACTGGATGATGGTCGCTTAACGGATTCTCAGGGTCGGGTGATTGACTTTAAGAATACCGTGATTGTGATGACCTCTAACCTGGGGTCGCAGGATGTGCGTGAACTGGGGGAGCATGCCAGTGATGATGAAGTGCGTACGGTGGTGATGAATGCGGTTTCTCAGCATTTCCGTCCCGAATTCATCAACCGGATTGACGAACTGGTGGTGTTCCATGCACTGAAAAAATCTCAGATTCGTGGTATTGCAGATATTCAGCTGGATCGGTTGCGTTCACGCCTGAACGACCGGGAGATTGGATTAAAAGTGGATGATGTTGCCTTTGATCTGCTGATTGAAGCCGGATTTGATCCTGTGTATGGTGCCCGTCCTTTAAAACGTGCCATTCAGCAGCAGATTGAAAATCCATTGGCTCAGAAAATCCTGGCTGGTGATTTTACGCCGGGGGATACCATTTTAGTTGGTGCGGATGGTGGTAATCTGAGTTTTGAAAAACTGAAACTGAGTTAAAGCTGAGCGGGCTGATTCAATTCAGTGAATTGAAACGATCAGCCATAAACTGAAAAACCCGGCTTCGGCCGGGTTTTTTTATGTACGCTTGTGTGTGTGGCATTGGGTCAGAGGATCAGTAGGCGCATGATACATGGTCAATCTGATTTGCCTGTTATCGGGAAGTCAGTGAAATGGATTGCAGTTACATTCTAAAATTGTTAATTTTTAAACGGTAATAATAAAAATGGATATTGGATCATGATGATCAGTGATAAGCAGACCTGTGACAAAAAAACACAACGCTATTTTATCGGGGCATATATTCCCCTGGTTCTGAGCATGAGTGTGTCAGGAGCCTGTGCCCAGACCCGTATGGATGATGAAATGCTCGCAGTGCAGACGACACAACGGACAATGTTCAGTCCTGTCGTGATTTCTGATATAAAAACTTCTGCAATAAAGACCGATCTACAGCAGGCAGCAGATGTACAGCAATCTGCCGGGGAACAGCAGCTTGATGCTGAACAACTGGCCAGACTGCATACGGATCAGATCAATCAGGACAATATTGATGCAACGGTACTGACCGAATACGGTATGCAGAAAAAAGAAGCGGATGCCAGGCAATTGACTGGAGAGAAAAAAGTGTATGCGCCATTGAAGGTAAGAACAGTGGAGTATGGGGGGAGCGCCCAACAGAATACGGTCCGCATCACCACTGAAGATAAAATTATCATTTATACCAACCGGGACAGTGGTCAGTTCAAGTAGTCGGTTCCACACCGCTGGCGCTTCAATTAAACTGCATAATGCCGGATTTTCCATGCTCTATGGATGCGGCTATTGCGTTTAAAATCGGAACCAATGGTTTCATTGGTGATTTCCTGAACGTCAAACATGGCGTCAATTTCTTCATCCATTTCAAAACCGCGATAGTTATTTGAAAAATACAGGGTACCTTCGCTGGTCAGACGATTCATGGCACGTTTTAACAGGGAGATGTGATCACGCTGGACATCAAAAGTGCCCTGAAATTTTTTGGAGTTTGAGAATGTCGGTGGGTCAATGAAGATCATGTCATATTGTTCATGACCCTCTTTGAGCCATTCAAAACAGTCACTTGCAAAAAACTGATGCTGTTCATCGACATGATCGACCGTTAAACCATTCAGCACAAAATTTTCTCTGGACCAGGTCAGATAGGTATTTGAAAGATCCACACTGGTGGTACTGGCGGCTCCCCCTAAGGCTGCATGCAGACTGGCGGTGGAGGTATAACTGTACAGATTCAGGAAATGCTTGCCATGGGCTTCTGCTGCGATGCGCAGACGCATCTGGCGATGATCCAGAAATAAGCCGGTATCCAGATAATCCGTTAAATTGACCAGGATTTTTGCCTTACCTTCCTGAACAATAAAACGCCTGGATGCGGTACTCTGTTTGCTGTACTGGTTTTTACCTTCCTGACGTGCGCGGGTTTTAATGAAAATCGCGTCACGTGGCAGCCCGGTAACTGCCCGAATGCCGGCCAGTGCCAGGTTAAAACGTTTTTTGGCTTTTTCCGGGTCAATCGATTTGGGCGGCGCATATTCCTGTACATGCAGGCGGTCGCCATATAAGTCAACAGCAACGTTAAAATCCGGTAAATCGGCGTCATACAGACGCAGACAGAAGATATTTTCCTTGACTGCCCATTTCTTCAGGGTTTGCATATTTTTCTGCAAACGGTTGGTAAAATCTTCCGCGCCTTCAATTGTTTCAAACTGCTGTGGCTGCCAGGTGGCCAGAAATGGTTCAATCACGCTGGCAGGTTTAATGTCGCCAAAACGAATATAAATTGGCAGCTTGCCATTCATCAGCCGTAGGATCTGCGGGTGATTGAAAGCCAGTACATCGGCCTGTTCAATCTGTGCGGCAATTACTGCGGCATACTGGTTCGGAAAGTTCTGTTGTAATCGGGCAGATAAACCCAGATACAGCGCACGACTGGAGGCTTTGTCCCCTAAGCGCTCACCATAGGGTGGGTTGGTGACAATAAATGCTGTTTTTGCTTCGCTTTTAAAGTCCGGCCAGTCTGCAAGGGTCCGTTCTTCAATTCTGATCTGATCGAGCTGTGCTTCAAAACCGGCAGCAATAATATTCTGTCTGGTGGCTTTAATGGCTTCCCAGTCGGCATCATAGGCATAAATGTCAGGGAGTGGCTGAGTCAATGCCTGCTGGTGGCGCTCTGCAGCTTCAGCTTTAATGGACATCCATAATTCGTGATCATGTCCATTCCAGCCGTTAAATCCAAAACGACGCACCAGGCCGGGTGCACGATCTGTCAGTATCATCAGTGATTCAATAATAAACGTGCCTGAACCACACATGGGGTCCAGGATGATACCCGGCTGGCGCTGTTTCAGCTGCGCTTTCTGTAAAATGGCGGCAGCAAGATTTTCCTTAATCGGGGCATCTGTCATAAAGCGGCGGTAACCGCGTTTATGCAATGAGTCACCGGATAAATCCAGGCAATAGGTATGTGCGGTTTTGCCTGCCAGTACATACAACGTAATTTCAGGCTGTTTGATGTCAATGCTAGGACGCTTCCCCACGGCTTCCATAAAGGAATCAACCACACCATCCTTAACGCGCAGGGTGGCAAACTGGGTGTTGACTTTAATATTACGTTCTACATGCAGGCGAATGGCGAAAGTACTTTGTGGAGCAAAAATCAGTGACCAGTCGAAATTGATGGCACCTTCGTACAGCTCTTCTGCAACATCCCGTGCATCGTGAGTGAAATCCAGTTCATAGCTATGAATCGGGGTCAGCACACGGGAAGCCAGCCGGGACCACATGCAAATACGATAGGCATCTTCCAGTCTGCCTTTAAAAATCAGGCGCCCCGGGAAACGCTCAATATTCTGAACGCCCAAACCTTCCATTTCTTCCTGTAATAAGGTTTCAAGTCCATCTGCACAGGTAACCCAGTAGGTAGAAAGACGCGGTTGAGAATTCATGAACATTTCCAGCAGACAGGTATAAAGCAATCCGGGATTTTAACGTATTTTGAGGATGAAAGCTCATGGATCGGATTCATAATTCACTATTTTTTACTGTGAATGCGATCATTGCCCTGCTGCAGAGGGAGGCACTGTGACTGATCTGGACCATTTCATTTCAGGCAGTCAATGACAGGGCAGACTGCTGACCCGTTGCGCCAGGCATCCTGAAAATGAACACTGATGCATCATCAGTGCATGAACTGGTACATAAATTGCTGAATAAATGAAACTTAATTTCATCATTCGACAGCATTGCATGTGTGAGCGGATGGTTTTTTACTTTTGATTCAACTATGGGGACTGATAAGATGAACACCGCAATAAATGATGGATTGAAGACAAACAGTGAGGCATTTTCTGTTGCAACGCTGATCTATGCCCGATTAAGACGGGTATTGGGACGGGTGGTTGATGTGGTCTATCTGGTTGAAAATAAAGAGTATGCCTGCTATGTGGCCGAGCTTGCGCAGTCCACGGAGGATACAGAATTACAGCGCCATGCCGCTCGACTGCAAGTCTTACTTGAACTTGAACAGCAATCCGGGGCTCTGGAAGATCAGACGCAGCAACAGCCGGATTATTCAACTGAGGTGACTGAGGAGGAAATTTATCGGGCTCAGGTACCGCATCACTATATTGGTGCATTGCGCTAATCTGGATCGTCTGTTTTATGGCGTTGAACCTATTAAAATACAAATGAAAGTGCTGTCCATCCTGACTGAAAAGTGGAATTTTTCAGTCAGGACAGGATGGAAATCGGTTTTTAGCTGAATCCGTCTGAAAAATAATTTGTGTTTAAAATATCTGCCTGAAACATTTCATAAGCATATCTGATCTGATCCGAATCAAACGATGGGAAATCCGTGCGAATGCTGAAAACTTCAACTGCCAAATACAAAAGAATGTCTGTATAATGCCTTAACTTAACGTATAGGGAATCTCTCATGCACCTGGCGGCATTGCACACTCCGAGTCAGATTCAGCTTAATCAAAACAATAATTTAAAGCATTTTCTAACGATTGAAGGCCTTTCCAGAGCCACACTCACCAAAATTCTTGATACAGCACAGTCATTTATAAATGATCAGAATCAACTGATTACGACGCCATTACTGGAAGGTCGTACCGTCATGAATCTGTTTTTCGAAAACTCCACCCGGACCCGTATGACCTTTGAAGCCGCCGCGAAACGGCTGTCAGCCAATGTACTGAATATTGATATTGCCCGTTCCAGCACATCCAAAGGGGAAACCCTGCGTGATACGCTGTGGAATCTTGAGGCGATGGCCGCCGATGTGTTTGTGGTGCGTCATTCTTCCTCGGGCGCGGCGCATTTTATTGCAGAAACGGTGTCTCCGAATGTTGCAATTATCAATGCCGGTGATGGACGCCATGCTCATCCGACCCAGGCCATGCTGGATATGCTGACCATTCGTCGTGAGACCGCTAAAAAATTTGAAGACATCAGCGTGGCCATTATTGGTGATATTAAACATTCCCGGGTGGCCCGTTCAGATATTGCCGCACTGCAAACGCTGGGATGCCGCGATATCCGTGTAATCGCTCCCAACACATTGCTGCCCTGCGGGTTCAGTGAATATGGTGAGGGAATTCGTCTGTTCAATAAAATGGATCAGGGGGTGCAGGACTGTGATGTCATTATTACCCTGCGGATTCAGAATGAGCGCATTGACTCACCGGCGCTGTCCTCACAGGCTGAGTTTTACAAAATGTATGGTCTGAATAAGGAACGACTGGCATTGGCAAAACCGGATTGTATTGTCATGCATCCGGGGCCGATGAATCGTGGTGTGGAAATTGACTCTGCAATTGCCGATGGTCCGCAATCCGCTATTCTGCATCAGGTGACCAATGGGATTGCAGTCCGTATGGCTGTGCTGGCGCTTGCCATGCAGGGGCAGCTACAGGAAAAGGGTTTACTTGAAGCCATTACCATTTAAAGGGAGTCCGTCATGAGTATTGTAAAAATTGAAAATGTACGGGTACTGGACCCAGTCAGAATGATTGATGCTGTACAGTCTGTATATCTTGAAAATGGCCGGCTGATCACAGTGACAGATAATGTTTCAGAAAATAACCCTGCGGAAAACAGAATTTCAGAAGTCGTTGATGGCCAGGGCAAATGGCTGATGCCGACCATGCTTGATTTATGCGCACGTATGCGTGAACCGGGTCAGCAACAGCATGGTACTTTGAAATCCGAAGGTCGGGCCGCGCGTGAAAATGGCATTCTGCATGTGTTTACACCGCCGGATTCAAAACCGATTGTTCAGGACAATGGTGCATTGATTCATGGACTGGTTGAAAAAGCCAGACTGGATGGCGGTATTCATTTACAGATCATTGGCGCGCAGACCCAGGGATTGAATGGCAAACAGCCTGCCAATATGGCAGGTCTGAAAAAGGGGGGATGTACAGCTGTTTCCAACGCCTATGCGCCGTTTGAAGATGATGATGTGATCATTCGTACCCTCGAATATGCAGCTGGTCTGGACATGATGGTCATGTTCTATGCAGAAGAACATCAGATTGCCCGGGATGGCTGTGTACATGAAGGCTTTATTGCATCGCGTCAGGGCTTACCCATGATTCCGGCACTGGCAGAAACAGTGGCCATCGCCAAATATCTGCTCATGATTGAAGCGACCGGTGTTCGTGCCCACTTTGGCCTGTTGTCCTGTGGCGCCTCGGTGGAATTAATTAAAATTGCCAGGGACAAGGGATTGCCGGTGACCGCCGATGTTGCCATGCATCAGCTGCATTTAACGGAAGAATTGCTGGATGGTTTTAATTCACTGGCACATGTTCGTCCGCCGCTTCGTTCCGAAAAGGATAAGCAGTTGCTGCGACGTGGTGTTCAGGAAGGGGTCATTGACGCAATCTGTACGCATCATGAACCACTCAGCGGTTCTGCCAAACTGGCGCCATTTGAGGAAACATTACCGGGCATTACTGCATTTGACAGCTATATTCCCTTTGGTATTCAGCTAGTGAATGAAGGCCTGCTGCAACCCTTGCAGTGGGTTGAAAAAGTGACTGCTGCACCGGCCAGGGTAGCAGGCATGCTGGACAGATGGCAGCGGGAAGCCGGATGGGTACTGGTGGATCCGGCATTGCAATGGACACTGTCCAATGAAAATATTTTTTCACAGGGTAAAAATACGCCACTGATTGATCAGGTGGTCACAGGTAAAGCCATCCGAACATTTACAGTCTGACTGCCCATTTTTAAAAAAGTCAGCATCTGCTGGCTTTTTTATTGGTGTATTCAGTTATATAAGTTTAACCAATAATAACAAATCTTAAATAAATCCTTCATAAGATAAGCGCATAATTCTTATGTGTGTGAGAACAATAACTTCAGAATATAATGATTTAGGAGCATGTATGGATCTAATCGCCTTGCTTAAGGATCGGGTTTCACCACTCGTTCTGCAAAACCACACCACATTTTTAACAGAAAAAAGTAGCGCGCTTTCGGCGTTTTATCCTTTTTTACTCTCAGCTTTAAAAGAAAATCCAAAGCTGATCAGTTTTTTTCAGAATAATTTAAACCCACGAATTGCTGATTTATTTGGTTCCAATTCAGGTTTAAAGGATCAGTTATTGGCGCATCTGGGTGGTCCAGTTCCTGTTGAAGAACTTGAACAAACCATTAACAAGTCCATTGCTCCGACATTATCCTTACTGGGTGACCAGGCTGGTACACAGGATGAACAGGGCATTGTGCAATTTATTCAGCAGCATGCGTCTTCCATTCAGGCAGCATTGCCTCAGTGGTCTACCAGCCTGTTATCTGGCCTGGGCCTGGGTGCAGTGGCCAGCGCAGCGTCAAATCTGGGTTCTTCCGTCACTTCCAAAGTGAATGCGACAACGTCATCGGTACAGCAGAATATTCCTGAAAAACCTAAAAAAGGGATATTGTGGCCCATTATCGGTTTATTAATTCTGGTAGGCTTAATTGCATTATTGCTGCGTGCCTGTGACCAGAAAAAAGCCGCGCCGGATGCGGCACCGGCTGCACCATCGGCAGCAGAAGCATCGACTGAATCTGCGGCGCTACATCTGAAAACGGATGGACAGGGTCAGGTTGAAAGCTGTGAAGTTTCCATTGCAGATGCCGGTTTTGTTGATGTTTTACAGAATCATATTAAAACGTTATTTACCAAATCACAGCCATGTAATGCCAATACCGATGCGAAGTTCCAGGCTGCATTGCTGGATCAGAAAGCACTTCCTGACGTACTGAAACATGTACAGGGCGTGCCGAATGTAGATTTATCATGGGTGGATAACAAATTAACCATCCAGGCACCGGATCAGGCTCAGGCACAGCAACTGGCAGATAAGGTTAAATCACTGGTTCCTAACCTGCAGGTCGTGGCTGGTGCTTTACAGGGTGTCGATGTGAATCAGACTGTAAATAACAGTATCGATCAGGCGAAAAAAGCACTGTCTGACCTGACTGCCGGTGGTACAGTCGGCGCTGAAGATATTGCCAAAGCGCTGAATCTGCAAATTATTAATTTCAGTTCAGCATCAAGTGCAATTCCTGACAGCAATAAGCAGGTACTGGACCAGGCTGCTGCTTTACTGACGAAAGCGCCGGATGTGAAATTGAATGTCAAGGGTTTCACCGATTCAACCGGTAAAGCTGAAGCAAACAAGGTATTGTCACAAAAGCGTGCTCAGGCTGTTGCAGATTATCTGATCAGTAAAGGTGCCAAATCAGACCAGCTGACTGCGGTGGGTTATGGTCAGGAAAATCCTGTTGCGGATAACGCGACCAAAGAAGGACAATTTAAAAATCGTCGTATCGAATTTGAAGTTGTCAATACACAGACCGGTGAGCAGCAGAAAGTTGATGCTCAGCATTAAGTCACTGTTTCACAGAAAGCCCCGATTATTTCGGGGCTTTTTTTGTCGGATCGTTTTCCCTGTCTGCAAGTGAGTGGAAAGCTTTGACCAGATTAGTTCTCTGACTGAAAGCCCCCATTGATTCATCGTATTTTTATTGGCATGCTGTGACTTAGTTTTTTACTCGTAGCATAAAATGCGTATCAGTTTTATTGGTTCAGGCCGGGTTGCCACTCACCTTGCAGGTGTTTTATCCGGGTCACATGACATTGTACAAATCTGCAGCAGGGATCCTGTACACGCACAAAAACTTGCCCGGCAGGTTCAGGCACAGGCAATCAGTGATGATCAGCAGCTGAATCCGGACATTGATGTATTGATGCTGGCGGTCAGTGATCAGGCCATTGCGACTGTTATCCAGGGTTTACCGATCAGTTTCCGCAATATCCTGGTGGTTCATACCTCCGGCAGTACACATCTGGATGTACTGACCCGGCATCACCAGAGTTCAGGTGTGTTTTATCCCTTGCAGACTTTCAGCCTGGAGCGGCAAGTCAACTGGTCGGATATCCCTTTACTGGTGGAAGCGAATCATAAGGAAGATCTGGTTTTATTGACTCATCTTGCAAATAGCCTCAGTAATCATGTCTACCCATATAATTCAGTGCAACGTCTGAGTTTGCATCTTGCTGCGGTATTTGCCTGTAATTTCAGTAATTATTGCTATGACGTGGCCAGTCAGTTAACCCATGCGCAACAGGTTGATTTCAGTTTACTTTATCCATTGATGCTGGAAACCACCCATAAAGCAATGCAATATGATCCGAAGGCAATGCAGACCGGTCCGGCAGTCCGCGGCGATCAGAATATTCTGATGCTGCATCAGCAACTGCTGGCAGATGCGCAGCGCGAAGATCTGATACAGATTTATGAGTTGTTGAGTCGGGGAATTATGCAGCGGCATTTGAGCTGACCCGCAGGGGGCGTTGCTGCTTTGTTCAGAATCTAAAATAGCTGTTCATTGACACGATTGCAAATCATATTGAAGATTCAATATGTCTTCATCATCTGCTGAAAGCTGCCTGGTGGCATTTCAGTTGCCGGATTGGTTTGAATTGATCTTCTTAAAGATAAAATCACTGATCCGATGACCGGATTCAATGCCACGACGTTCAAATTTGGTTTGTGGTCTCCATTCCGGACGCGGATAACGGTTGCCTTTACCCGCCATGTTTTCCAGGGTGGGGCGATTGTCCAGCACATCCTGCATCCATTCAGCATAGGGCTCCCAGTCCGTTGCCGCATGGAAGGTCCCGCCGATTTCCAGTTTCTGTTCCACCAGCGGCATCCGTTCATGAGAAACAAATCGCCGTTTAAAATGACGTTTCTTTTGCCAAGGGTCAGGAAAATACAGTTGTATGCAATTAATGCTGTTATCCGGCATGTCACGTAATACCTGCATGGCGTCTGCATCCAGTAAACGCAGATTATTCAGTCCGGCCATGCCGGCTTCATAGACACATTGTGCAATGCCGGGAACATGGACCTCAATGCCAATAAAGTTACGCGCTGGATTGGCCTTTGCCATCAATACCAGTGAACGTCCCATACCAAAACCGATTTCAACAGTTAATGGACGTCCCGGTTCTGCAAAGTGCTGACGCAGATCGCCGACAGGATATTCCAGAATGAGGTGGCGATATTGTTCAAGTGCGGTACGCTGAGATGTATTCAGTGGGGATGAACGACGCATGAAAGTGACAATTTCACGATGTTCCTGCAAATTATCCAGTTCTGTAACCTGTAGCTCTGCTTGATCGTCTGACATAACCCTGACACATGTAAAAATTCAGAAGGGCTATTGTAAAACCTGAAAAGATTAAGTCAAATGAATCTGTGAAATTGACAGGCTTCCGATATTTTTTTGCCGGGTTTTAAATTTTTAATGTGATTGTCATGCGCAGAAAATAGACTCAGAGCAAATCATTAGCATGAATTAAAACCATGAAAATTTTAAAACCACATACATTGGCACTGAGTCTGACGTTAATGGGCTGTTCATTTTCCAGCTATGCACAGTTAATGTTCAGTCAGTATATCGATGGCAGCAGCAACAGAAAGGGCCTGGAAATTTATAATCCGGATAACACTGCTGTTAATCTGGCAGATTATGAAATTCAGCAATACAATAATGGCGTAACCACCAGGACCACCACAGTCCGTTTACAGGGTTCACTGGCCAGCAAACAGAAGTTTCTGGTCGGGCGTTCAGAGCTCAAGACTGAAATTGGCGATAAAGTCAATCAGGTTGCGGCTTTATCATTCAATGGCGATGATGCAGTTGTACTGGTGTACCGGGGAACGCCGGTGGATCGTTTTGGACGGATTGGTGAGCGTCCGGCTTCGGGCTGGGGAACATCGGTTTTAAGTACAGGCAACAGCTTTAAGCGTGTGGAAACTGAAAATCCGGCTGTCAGCATTGATCCAACGGCACCTTTTGATCTGGATCAGTCCTGGTCAGCCTGGGCAAACCGCAACGAATTTTCAAACCTGACTGCTTCGGGAACAACAACCCCACCTTCGACAGAAGTGGTGAGTTGTTCCGGAACTGATACACCTATTGCTGACCTGGCACAGGCCAGTCAGAACCAGGTGTATACCGTACGTGGTGTTATTACCGCCGATTATCGTTATAACAACGGTTTCTCCGGTTTCTACGTACAGACGCCGGACTCCAGGGCGAAACTGAATACCAGCAATGCTATTTTTGTCTATATTCCAAACAGCAGCCAGGTGAAGGGCGGTCAACCGGGTGATGAAGTTGTATTACGTGGTCGTTTAACCACTTACCAGAACCAGTTGCAGATTGATCAGTTACAGGGCGACGTCCAGACCTGTAACCAGAATATGGCAGATCAGGTCCAGCCGAAGAGCATGGAGTTACCATTCTCCGGTTTAACCGCAGGCTCTGAAAACTCGCCGTATCGTTATCAGGGCATGCTGGTGAAAATTCCACAGACCCTGACTGTCAGCGAAAACTATAACTATGGTCGTTATGGCGAACTGTCCTTAAGCTTGGGACGTTTATTCATTCCAACCAATTTATATCCGGCAAAATCCAGTGAAGCAATTGCACTGGCCAAACAGAATTTGCTTTCAAAAGTGATCCTGGATGATGGCTATAACAACCAGAACCGCACACCGTGGTTACCTGAAAACTTCAGTGCGCTGAATACATTACGCAGCGGTTATCAGATGAAGAATGTGGAAGGGATTCTGGAATATCGCTTTAACGGCTGGAGAATCCAGCCTGTGCAGGGCAGAGCTTTGCCGGAAGTGATCAAAGAGGGTAATCCACGCAATGACAGTGTCCTTGCCAGGGATTCAAAACAGGTCCGCGTTGCATCCTTCAATGTACTGAACTATGACAACGGAGCGCAGAAAGGCTTTCCAACTGAACGTGGCGCGACGTCCGAAGCAGAGTTTAAAAAGCAGCATCAGAAAATCATGACAGCATTAAAACGTATTGATGCTGATGTCTATGGTCTGATGGAAATTGCCAACAACGGTTATGATGATAAAAGCGCAATTGCTTACTTAACGAAAGCATTGGGTGCTGACTGGAAATATGTGATTCCACCGAAATCTGAGAAACTGGGAACAGATGCCATTGCTGTGGCCATCATCTATAACAGTAAGCGGGTTAAACCGGTCAATGAAGCTGCCGTATTTGATGATCAGACTCAGAAGAACCGCGTAACCATGGCACAGACCTTCCAGCCAATTAACGGCGGTAAGAACTTTACCATTATCCCGAATCATCTGAAGTCGAAACGCTGTGATGGCGCAACCGGGCTGGAAGCAGATCAGAACGATGGTCAGAGTTGCTGGAACCAGACCCGTTTAACTGCAGCACAGCAGCTGATGCAATGGATTGCCCGCAACCCGACGCAGGTACAGAAGCCAAACTATTTACTGGTGGGCGACATGAACAGCTATGCCAAGGAAGATCCGATACTGGCATTTGAAAAAGCCAGCTATAAGGTTCTGCTGAATGATGAAAAAATTGGTCAGGGCAAGCAGGCGTACAGTTATGTATTCGGTGTTGCAAGTAATACCGAAGGTTACGGTGGTGCGGGTAGCCTGGATCATGCCATCGCCGATGAGAACCTGTATCCTATGGTGAAACGTGCGTTCGCCTGGCATATCAATGCCGATGAACCTACGGCACTGGATTATAACGAAGAATATAAAACTGATGAGCAAAAAGCATTATTTTACAATGATGATGCCTTCCGTTCTTCAGACCATGATCCTGTTATTGTCGATCTGGATTTAAACGAAACTGATACTAAAGGTCTGGAGAACCAGGGAAACAAAAGCCCATGGAATTTCCTGACGGTACTGTTTTCCTGGATCAGCCAGTTATTCAGTCGCCACTGAGCTGGCTGAAAAGTCTGTGACATTTGGCCCTGTTCCACACGTGGCTGAATGTCATGGTAGATGATGACTTATTTTATATGCAGTCGGGCGTTTTACCGTAACAACGTAAATATCGCCTGATTGCATTTTTCTCATCCAGGTGAATATAACCCTAACGGTTTTCTGAGGGGATGCTGTATGCTCTTTATTCAATGAGCACAGTATTTTCGAAAATTGCCGTTTATATGAGTATTCAGGAAATCCTGTTTTAATTTTTACGCTTTATTGCAATTTATCCGGTGATGGAACTTGCAAGATTTCTAGAAGCGTTTTAAAACATAATAGAGTCAGATAACAAGGATCAATTATGAAGTTGTATTATTCCCCTGGGGCATGTTCACTTGCTTCCCATATTATTTTAAATGAAATTAATGTAGATTTTGACCTTGAAAAAGTGGATTTAAAAACACATAAAACTGAAAAAGGAACTGATTATTATCAAATTAATCCAAAAGGTTATGTGCCTGCACTTGAAATTAACCCGGGCTTGATCCTGACGGAAACCATTGCGATTTTACCTTTTCTGGCACAGCATGACCCAAAACAGGATCTGATTCCACCTTCCGGTCTTGGTCGTGCCAAAGTACTGGAGTGGCTGGGATATTTAAGTTCGGAATTACATGATGCCTATGCGGTATTTTTTGGTGAGCCGTTGCATGATGAAGCAAAAGCCAAAGCCTACGCCGGAATTGACCGTTTACTGACCTATATTAATAAAGCGATTGCCGAGTCAGACAATGACTACCTGGTGGATGACAATTTTGGTCCTGCAGATGCCTATCTCTTTGTACTGACTAATTGGTCCAATTCAATTGGACATGACCTGACACCTTATCCGGAGATTGTGGCCTTACGTAATCAGGTTGCTGCACGGCAGTCTGTACAGATTGCAATGCGTGATGAAGGTCTGATTCTTTAGGTGGATGACATAAATCGATCAATAAAAAGGATTCCAGGCGGAATCCTTTTTTATCGCAGTTTTGCAGTCAGCATTGTGCTAAATCAGTGATTCAGTCAATTATTTAAAAAAATAACCGGTTTCAGGTGAACTGGCATTGGCCATGCGCTTACGTGGCATGCGACCTGCCCGATACGCTTCACGGCCGGCTTCAACTGCTTTTTTCATGGCAGAGGCCATCAGAACCGGATGTTGTGCAGCAGCAATGGCGGTGTTCATTAATACACCATCACATCCCAGTTCCATGGCGATGGCTGCATCGCTTGCTGTACCTACGCCGGCATCGACCAGCACCGGAACACGGGCATTTTCCAGAATAATGGAAATGGTATGCGGGTTTAAAATGCCCAGGCCTGAGCCAATCAGGCTGCCCAAAGGCATAATGGCCACACAGCCCATGCTTTCAAGTTCCTGTGCCACAATTGGATCATCAGAAGTATAGACCATCACTTCAAAGCCATCATCAATGAGTGTCCGGGCGGCATCCAATGTTGCTGTGATGTTGGGATACAGGGTTTTTTCGTCGCCTAACACTTCCAGTTTGACCAGATTGTGGCCATCAAGCAGTTCACGTGCCAGCATACAGGTACGTACGGCACTGCTGGCATCGAAGCAACCTGCAGTATTGGGCAGAATGGTATATTTTTCAGGGGGAATGACCGACAGTAAATTCGGCTGATCGGCATGTTGCCCAATATTGACACGGCGTATGGCAACCGTGACAATTTCAGCACCACTGGCCTGAATTGCCAGTCCGGTTTCATTCAGATCCTTATATTTACCTGTACCGACCAGCAAACGGGACTGAAAGGTGCGTGAGCCGATAATAAGAGGGGTATCTTGCATGAAAAAGCTCCGAATTAGCCGCCACCGACAGCCTGAATAATTTCTATATGGTCATGTTCAGCAAGCTGGGTGTGTTCAAACCTGCTTCTGGAAAGAATCATTTCATTGATTTCAACAGCAAAGCGCTTTCCTTCCAGTGATAATTCCTGAATGAGCTGCAGAATATTCTGGCAGCTGGTTTCCGTAAGTTTGCCGTTTAAGTAAATCTGCATGAAAAATCCGTGTAATAGTGCAAAGTTATAGCAGTGATTGTTCGTATTTAAAGGCATTCCAGGCCAGCAGCAGCCAACCGGCAATCATGAATGTTCCGCCAATCGGGGTAATGGCACCCAATATGCGTGGAGCACCCAGCGCCATCAAATACAGGGAACCGCAGAAAATAAAAATTCCCAGTTGCAAACAGATAAAACTGGCTTTAAAGGGGAGTTGTGGGAGGACTCTGGCCATGATGCTAAGCATCAGCAGCCCCAGCGCATGCCAGAAAAAATATTCCGTTGCTGTATGCCACCAGCTGAGTTGTTCAGTTGTGGCACGCATTTTTAGACCATGCGCACCAAAGGCACCCAAAATGACTGCAAAAGCTAAATTGAGCGCTGAAATAGCAATCGACATAAGCAGGATTCACCGGAAATAAGTCTGCGCATAACCTTAACATAAATTTTAAATGCAGATAAGGCTAAAACCATGCTGTAGAACAAGTTCAGGGCAAAATAAAAGGGCCTGCAGGCCCTGATATCTGACAATGCCTCTGTATTTGTCACATCTCAGTTAGACGACATGGCGACCTTGATTTTCTCCATGGCATTTTTTTCCAGCTGACGAATCCGCTCCGCAGAGACGTTATATTCTGCTGCCAACTCATGCAATGTGGATTTATCATCATCCAGCCAGCGTCGTTGCAGAATATTTCGTGAGCGGTCATCCAGTTGTTCCATTGCCTCATGCAGGGCGGAACTGCTCTGTTGCTCGTAATCTTCCTCTTCTGCCAGGCGGGCCGGATCGTAACGGTTATCTTCCAGATACAGGGCCGGGGCAACCGGAGCTGAACCTTCGCCGTCATCATCGCCCTGTGCTTCAAAAGCAGCATCATAGGCGGTCAGGCGGCCTTCCATCTCAAGAACCTGTTCCGCGGTGACGTTCAGGTCGGCCGCAATGGATTTTGCTTCATCCAGTGTGAGTTTCTTACTGGATTTTTTCAGGCTGCGTAAATTGAAAAATAATTTACGCTGTGCCTTGGTGGTCGCAATTTTGACAATACGCCAGTTACGGATCACATATTCATGAATTTCTGCTTTAATCCAATGCACGGCAAAGGAAACCAATCGAACCCCCATATTGGGGTCAAAGCGTTTGACTGCTTTCATCAGCCCGAGGTTGCCTTCCTGAATCAGATCACCCTGCGGTAAGCCATAACCTGCATAACTGCGTGCAATATGCACCACAAAACGCAAGTGGGACATCACCAGCATTTTTGCTGCGTCCAGATCCTGATCATAAAAATAACGATCAGCCAGTTCTTTTTCCTGTTCGGCAGTCAGAATCGGAATCTGATTGACAGTACTGATATAAGCGCCAAGATTTACACCGGGCGCAGATAAGGACAGGGGCATCAGTTGATTGCTGCTGTCACTCATGTGTTCTCCTCAACCAGGTATGTATTGTGGGCAATAGGACCATCTTAATTGGAATAATATGCATTGATAAGCAAAATTGGGTATATAAATGTAAAATTTTATGCAATTTCATCGACTTTTAGTGTAAGTGGAATATGCTTAAGATTCAATTAAGTAATGAAATTCATCATCAGATAATTTCGTCATTTGACAGTGAATGCCGTGAATCTGACAATAACGTAAAATATCGGTCTGACTGTGCGGGTCGGAGGCTTTCAGCAGCAGCGTCTGCCGGGGAAGGGCTTTTTTCAGCTCACGCTTCAGCATCAGCAGCGGCATTGGACAGGGTTGATCCATTGCATTAATACAAGTGTATTCAGTCATTTCCGGTCAGTGAATCAGATTCGGCAGTATCTAGTCTAACAAATTACAGAGAACTCACCAAAAGTTATTTTGTGGCAGCCAGGTGCAGAATCCCAGGCAGTTTTAAGCCTGTTCAGACATGCAGAATTGAATCTGAATCGTCAATAGATACTTTTCTTAAAACTTTTATCGAAAAAATTCTATTAATTGTCATAAACCCGTGTTAAGCTCGTTGGCGTAATTAAGGTTTTGTCATAAAACAATTGTTGTTTTAAAACCCTATTACCAGATGGATGTAACCGGGATTTTGTTAATAGTTTTACAGAATGATTACAAGCTTTGAAATACAAAATTATTTTAAATCTTTGTTTGCTCTGCTGTTTGCAACACCGGGTGGTCCTTTTTCTTAATAACTGAGGATTAACTTATGACAGCTCGTGAACAAGGTGTTGTTAAATGGTTCAACGACACTAAAGGTTTCGGCTTTATTCAACGCGCTGGCGGCGATGACGTATTCGTTCATTTCCGTGCTATCCAGGGCGACGGTCACCGTTCACTTCGTGACGGTCAACGTGTTGAATTCAGCGTTGTTCAAGGTCAGAAAGGTTTTCAGGCAGAAGAAGTTCAGCCTTTAGACTAATATTCAGTTTTCATTACTGAATATCAGACGCCCCAATATGATATTGGGGCGTTTTTGTTTATAATCGGGCATTGTTTTTTTCCATCACAGTTAGAGCACGTATTTATGGCTTCTGGTTTTCAAACCCTGAATTTACATCCGCAATTAAATCAAGCGATTGATGCTTTAGGGTTTAAGGAAATGACTCCAATCCAGCAAAAGGTTCTGAAATACACGCTGGCCGGGCACGATGCAATCGGGCGCGCTCAGACCGGTACCGGTAAGACTGCAGCATTTCTGATCAGCGTGATTAATGATCTGCTGAATAATCCACTTACAGCTCAGCGCTATCGTGGTGAACCACGGGCCTTGATTCTGGCGCCAACCCGTGAACTGGCAATTCAGATTGAAAATGATGCCAGGGATCTGACCAGGTTTAGTGATTTAAATGTGGTGACCCTGGTCGGTGGTGTGGATTTTGATAAACAGAAAAAACAGTTAAGCCAGAACTTTGTTGACATTATGGTAGCGACACCTGGTCGTCTGATTGATTTTATTGAACAAAAGGAAGTTTATCTGGATCTGATCGAATTCCTGGTGATTGATGAAGCAGACCGCTTACTGGATATGGGTTTTATTCCCTCAGTCAAACGGATTGTGCGTTATTCACCACGCAAGGAACAGCGCCAGACCTTAATGTTTTCTGCAACCTTCAGTTATGATGTGCTGAACCTGGCGCAGCAATGGCTTTTTGAACCGGTTACTGTTGAAATTGAGCCTGAAAAGAAAACCAATGCCGATGTAGAGCAGCGGGTTTATGTGGTTGCCAGGCAGGATAAATATAAATTATTGCAGGATATCCTGCGTGATGAACCCATTGAAAAAGTGATGATTTTTGCAAACCGGCGTGATCAGGTGCGTAAACTGTATGATCATTTGAAGCGGGATGGCTATAAGGTGGTCATGTTATCCGGTGAAATTGCTCAGGATAAGCGTCTGAAAATGCTGGATCAGTTCAAAAACGGGAAACACAATATCATGATTGCAACAGACGTTGCCGGTCGTGGTATCCATGTTGATGGCGTGTCGCATGTGGTGAATTTTACGTTGCCGGAACAGTCGGATGACTATGTGCATCGTATTGGCCGGACCGGTCGTGCCGGGACCCAGGGGGTCAGTATTAGTTTTCTGTCAGAAGATGATGCATTTTATCTGCCGGAAATTGAAAAGGCCATTGGGCAGAAATTGCCACTGACCCGATTGGAAGGTTATTGCTGATGCCGATTGAAGCAACCGCGCAGCAGATTACAGCCGGATTTTAAACAAGCTTCTCAGCATGAACAGCCGAAAAGCAAAGCCCCTTAACCGAACAGAGGCTTTGCTTTTTTCTTTCATGGAATAGCTGAATGGTTTATGTATTTGCTTTGCAGCTGAAGGTCAGCGTGGTCTGGTAGTCTGTATCCTTGTCCACTCCGGTATCTCTGCCCAGTACTGAGCCCAATACGCCGGCAGCCGCATGAATCATCTGTCCGGTTTTTTCATCAACCACACCTTTCAGGGCGCCACTGTATTCAGATTTTTCATCACTGACAACCGGTGTGGCCTTTTTACCACAGGTGTTGTTTGCCGCTGCAATGGCATTGTTTTTTGCAATGATCTGGCTTTTGCCCAGGCCTGTAATTTCATACTGATTGTCAGTTTTCTGTATGGCAAGTGTCTGTGTCTGTGTGGAAGCACAGGCTGCCAGTGTCAGTGTGGTCAACAGGACGGTCAGTCCGGAAATTTGATTCATGTATGGAATACTCATATTTATGTTCCTTAATGTCAGGAAACGATCTGAATTCATTGGAACATGGCAATCGGTTGTATCGTGGTACAAGTTGTATAAAAATTGATGTCTTATATTGCAGTCATGTGAATGTATGCGTGTGATTGCAGGAAAATGTTCTCTGCATAGCACTTTTTTTTTAGAGTATGCTAAGCTTGAATCACATATGTTTTCACAGATATACAGTCAATGACCGATTCAGCTCTCAAAATAATTCATGACAATATGCACAACCGCCAGTCGGTCGGACAACTGGTGGAACCTGCACCGGATGCAGCACAGCTTGAAATAGCTTTTCAGGCGGCATTGACAGCGCCGGATCACCACAGGTTAAAACCGACCCGTTTTATGGTGGTTGAGCAAGATCAGCGTGAAGCTTTTGCTGAGTTGCTGGTTCAGGCGATGGTGGATCAGGGGGAACAGGACCCGGTACAGCTGGATCGTGTCAGGCATCATCCATTTCGTGCACCCTTACTGGTACTGGCGGTTACCCAGTTTCAGGATCACCCCAAAGTGCCTTATTTTGAACAGACACTCAGCAGTGGTGCGGCCATTCAGAATTTTTTACTGTCCATGCAGGCACAGGGTTTTGCCAGCATATGGCGCAGTGGTGCAGTGGTTGAATCAAAGCTGTTTAAGCGGGCATTGGGTTTGCAGGAACATGATTTGATTTCCGGTATTATCTATCTGGGGACTGCAGCCAGGACCATTATGCCCAGAGCTGAGTCTGATAATCAGCCGTATGTGAGTTTATGGCGCAGGGCATGATGTGTCTGAGCATGCGTATGACTGAAATTTGTATGATTCAGGATAGCAGGAACGGTACTGGGGAGTGCCAATGTCGGATTTAAAATTTACGGATCTGGTTGAGCCTGTTGAGATGAATCAGAAAACAGCGCTGAGAATAACGGTATTGGGGGGGGGCAGTTTTGGAACTGCCATGGCAAACATAGCGGTACGTAATGGCTGTGACACCATGATCTGGATCCGGGATCAATCCGTTGCACAGGAAATGAATGCCAGTCATGTTAATAGACGTTATCTGCCGGATTATCCATTGGAACCTGCCTTATGTGCAGAGTCTGATCTGAAAAAGGCTGTCTGTAACCGGGACATCATTCTGGTGGCCATTCCCAGTCACTCTTTTCGTGATGTACTCAGACAGATCAGGCCATATATCAGTGCGCAGGCGGTAATTTCCCTGACCAAGGGTGTAGAGGCTCAGACGTTCAGTTTTATGAGTGATATCATTCGCGAAGAGTTGCCGGAAGTTCCTTATGGTGTGTTGTCAGGTCCAAATCTGGCGAAGGAAATTATGGCGGGTATGCCTGCGGGAACCGTAATTGCCAGTCACTCTGAACTGGTTCGTTATGCAGTACAACAGGCACTGCATAGTGCCTTATTCCGGGTGTTTGGCAGTGATGATGTACATGGCGTGGAACTCGGTGGTGCTTTAAAGAACATTTATGCAGTGGCCATGGGCATGGCTGCGGCTTATAAGGTGGGTGAAAATACCAAAAGTATGATTTTAACCCGGGCATTGGCAGAAATGAGCCGTTTTGCGGTTAAACTGGGTGCGAATCCACTGACTTTTCTGGGTTTGTCCGGCGTGGGGGACCTGTTCGCCACATGTAACAGCCCATTAAGCCGTAATTATCAGATGGGTTTTGCACTGGGATCCGGCAAGAGCCTGGATCAGGCTACAAAAGAATTGGGCCAGACTGCAGAAGGCATCAATACTATTATTCAGGTTGCTGCCCGTGCCCGGGAACTGGAGGTGTATATGCCCATTACCACGGCATTGCATGAAGTGATTTTTGAGGGTGCACCGCCGCTGAATATTGCAATATCCCTGATGAAGAGTGGCCACCGCAGTGATGTGGAGTTTGTGTTGCCGCATAATGAAGTCTGATGACTGAAAATGATAGGATTAAGACGGGAAAAATAAATGCAACTGACATTGGTGAGACATGGTGAGGCGGCAGCTCCGGTCAATGGTAATGATCATAAACGACCATTGACTGAGCGTGGACATCTTCAGGCAGAACAGACCGCTGAGTTTTTGAAGACACAATATGTTCCGGATGTGTTTGTGGTCAGTCCGCTGCTGCGTGCGCAGGAAACGCTGGCACATATACAGCACTATTTTCCGGATGTTCCGGTTTTAATTTGTGATACTATCAAGCCGGATGATGATGCAGGGCTTGCGGTGGAATGGCTGGCTCAATTACCATTTGAACAGGTTACTGTGGTGTGTCATATGAATGTTGTTGCACATATTGCAGAGCAACTGACCAATGACGCCTTTCAGCCATTTTCACTGGCTGAGGCACGGATTTATGAGCAGGCAGTGATTGCAAATGGTTTGTCGACACAAAAAAAGGCGTTTGTTCCGAGTGCATAAGCACCCCATAATATTAATTAAACGGCAGAAAACGATAAATGTTGTACTTATGGATGCCTGAGGCCGGTGGGAGCTGGCAATGGTCACGTGGTGAAAACTGGACACAGGCACAAAGCCTGGAACAGCTGATTCATGAGATTAAATCAGAACAAAATGAAGACGCGGTGGTTTATTTCCCCAGCCGTGATGTACAGATTCTCCAGCAGAATTTAAGCAAGGCTCAGTACAAGCAGCTGGGACCTGAAGGCATTAAATACTTACTGGAAGAATTTGTGATTTCATCTGTGGATCAGATGAAAGTATTTTCTCATTTTGAACAACCAGATCGGGTGTCTGTACTGGGGGTGGCGCAGAATATGGTCCTGACATTGCAGCATGCATTGTCGTTGATTCCGGTCAGGGTGATTTCCCTGTTGCCTGATTTTCTGATGCTACCGGTTCCAGAAGAGAACTACACCGTATTGGCGAGTATCCATGGCCGTTTACTGGTGCGTGAAAGTGAATATCTGGGAAATTCCATTGATGATCTGAGTCTGTATCTGGACGTTGCAGAAAAAGACCGGAACTATCAGTACAGTGGCCTGACCGAGGCACAGACCGACAGTCTGTTTGCAGTGACGACCCCTGAAACCCGTGAAAGTTTTGATTATCAGTTCACTGAAATTAAAAAAACCCGGAATCATGTCTATAACATTTTACCGCATGAAAAAAAGTCGGGTCATGCTGTTTCAGGCTATTGGAAAGCCTGTGCGGCCGTGCTGGTGGCGTTACTGCTGGTGCAGTTCAGTTATGATGCATTGCGCTGGTTTAAGCTGAAAAAGATTGCAGATCAGAGTGCAGTCATTGCCATGGATCAATACCACTCCTGGTTTGGTGACAAAGCCCGCGTGACAGAGGAGACGATCCGTGATGAATTTAAAAAGAAACTGGATTTAAGTATCGGTGCAAATACTCAGGCTTTACAGTTACTGAGTCGGGTCGGACCAATTCTGATGCAGCATCAGATTATTGCCAATAAGGTGGATTATGATGCATCCATTTTAAATATGGATCTGGTGGCCCGATCTTCAGATGCATTGCAGACATTGGTGAAGCAGTTGAATCAACAGGGGTTCAAGGCTGAACTTGGGAATATTCAGACACAGGATTCATCTGTGGTTGGTCTGGTGAAAATACAATAATGAAAGCATTGGATAAATTTCAGACAAAAATGGATGACAGGATTGGACAGGTTTTAGTTCAGCTGGAAAAAATGTCTGCCCGTGAACGGATCATGGTGATTTTTACCACAGTTTTTGTGGTTGTTGCGGCCATTGGTTCTGCACTGTGGTACATGCATGCTGCGGCAGAAAAGCAGCAGAACCGGCTCAATGGCCTGAAAGACCTGGTGGTCTGGATGCAGAGTAATGTGGTTGCCATGAAGCCGACAGATGATCCAGCCATGACCACTGCCGATAAGGTTCAGCGGGCGGCACAGCGACAGGAGCTGGCTGTGGCGGTATCACAGCAGGCGGACAAACAGATGCAGATTGTTGCACAGCATGAAAACTATGCTGTATTGGCCAATTTTCTGACTCAGCTGGCGCAGGCGGGAATCAGTATTCAGAAAATGGAACTCAGCAAGGCGGACGGCAAGGTCAAACTGACTGCAACTGTACAGTAGTGAACAAATAAACGGTTGTCAGGCATGGTGTTTTATATGATCTATGTCATATAATGTCACTATCTGGAAAGCAGTAGACTTTGATTGATATGTTATATTCGCTTGCACGCCCTTTGTTGTTTTCCCTGGCACCAGAACGTGCGCATGAACTGACATTATCATTACTTAAATCCTGTCAGAAAATAGGCATGATGCGGCAGCCTGTTGCAGCTAAACCAGTGACCTGTATGGGAATCGAATTTCCCAACCCTGTGGGGCTTGCAGCAGGCCTGGACAAAAATGGTGCCTATATTGATGCGCTGGCAGCGCTTGGTTTCGGTTTTATTGAAATTGGAACCGTCACACCACGCCCTCAGTCGGGCAATCCTCAGCCCCGTTTATTCAGAATTCCGGGAGCCCGCGCCATTATTAACCGTATGGGATTCAATAATGAAGGCGTCGATCAACTGGTAGAAAATGTCAAGGCTGCACGTTTTAAGGGTATTTTAGGCATTAATATCGGCAAGAACGCCGATACCTCTGTTGAGGATGCTGTTGCTGATTATTTGCTCTGCCTGGAAAAAGTCTATCATTATGCTTCCTATATCACAGTCAATATTTCCTCTCCAAATACGAAAAATCTGCGTAGCCTGCAAAGTGGTCATGCGTTGACTGAACTGCTGAGAACGCTCAGAAAACGTCAGTTGGAACTGGCCGCAGAATATCAGCACTATGTGCCACTGGTGCTGAAGGTGGCACCGGACCTGACCGGGCAGGACATTGAATTTATTGCATCACAGTTGATTCAGTTTAATATTGATGGATTGATTGTCACCAATACCACGCTGTCACGGGAGGGTGTGGAAAATCTGCCCTTTGCTGATGAAAGTGGTGGTCTGTCCGGTGCGCCAGTATTTGAAAAAAGCACGTGGTGCCTGGCAGAATTTTCACAGCACCTGAAAGGCACGGTCCCCTTGATCGGGGTGGGTGGTATCCTCAGTGGCGAGCAGGCTGCTGCAAAACAGCAGGCCGGTGCCAGTCTGGTTCAGTTATACAGCGGTATGATTTATACTGGGCCGGAACTGATTAAAGACTGCGTTAATGCCATGATCTGACTATGAATACAATTGATATTGTTATCCTGATTATTCTGCTGATTGGCGGATTGAATGGTTTGCGTCAGGGATTTATTCAGGCATTTGCCAGTCTGGCAGGCTGGATATTTGCTTTCATTGTCGCTGCAAAATATGCGGTTGTGGTTGCTCCCTATATGGCGGGTCTCAGCCACGATCCTGTAGTGCAGAAGATTGCTGCCTTTGCCGCAATTGTACTCGGCATTCTTGTGCTGACCTGGCTGGTCAGTGCATTACTGGGCAGTATTTTAAACAGTTTAAGACTCGGACTGCTGAATCGGCTGGTGGGTGGTGTATTCGGGACCTTGAAAGGTCTGTTTATCGTCCTCATTATCATGCATATGCTTGGACCGTGGGTCGAAAGTTCACCTCACTGGAAACAGTCAAAAGCCATACAGCTGCTGTTGCCTTATGCATCACGGGTGACTGAACTGGGCAAAGACGCTGCAAGTCTTGCCCTGAATGAAATACAGTCGTCCGGCAGTCAGTCTGCGGGCACTGGATCAGAACCTGATACTGCTGAGAAAGTAAAGTCTTTTGATTCAGTCAGAAATTCCTTTTATTAATCCCAGCCCGTCTGCGAGGTAGTTATGTGTGGAGTCGTTGGTATAGCCGGTAAATCACCTGTGAACCAGATGTTATTTGATGCGTTGACGATGCTGCAGCATCGCGGACAGGATGCAGCCGGGATTGTAACGTGCCATAACGGCCGTCTTTTTTTAAGAAAGGACAATGGCATGGTCCGGGATGTCTTTCATACCCGTCATATGCGCGCATTACTGGGAAACTACGGGATTGGTCATGTGCGTTATCCGACTGCCGGTTCTGCAAGCAGTGCTGAAGCCCAGCCATTTTATGTGAACTCCCCCTATGGAATTACGCTGGCGCATAACGGTAATCTGACCAATGCTGCCGATATTCATGATGATCTGTTCAAAACCGATTTGCGTCATATGAACACAGATTCGGATTCGGAAGTGCTGCTGAATGTTTTTGCACATGAGTTGCAGAAGTGTGGTACGCTGGTCCCGACACCGGATGATATTTTTCATACGGTAAAACGGGTACACGAACGCTGCAAGGGTGCTTATGCCGTGGTGGCCATGGTGACCGGGCATGGCCTGGTGGGCTTTCGTGATCCCAATGGGATCCGACCGTTGATTTTTGGTTCCCGCCTGGCAGATAATGGTGAAAAGGAATATATCATTGCATCAGAATCAGTGGCGATTACCGCACTGGGCTTTAAGGTTGAACGTGATGTTGAACCCGGCGAAGCCATTTATATTGATGCAGAAGGGAAATTATTTTCACGTCAGTGTGCGGCGGAGCCACGCTATCGTCCATGTATTTTCGAATATGTTTATTTTGCACGTCCGGATGCAACAATTGATGGCATTTCCGTGTACAAAGCCCGTCTGAAAATGGGTGAAAAACTGGCGCATCGTATTCTGCGTGAATGGGGCGAGGATCATGACATTGATGTTGTGATTCCAATTCCGGACACCAGTCGGACCTCAGCACTGGAGCTGGCCAATATACTGGGGGTGAAGTTCCGTGAAGGTTTTATGAAGAACCGTTACATTGGCCGGACCTTTATCATGCCGGGTCAGCAGCAGCGTAAAAAATCGGTCCGCCATAAACTGAATCCGGTTGAGCTTGAGTTTAAGGACAAAAACGTTTTATTGGTGGATGACTCCATTGTCCGTGGTACCACCTGTAATGAAATTATTCAGATGGCACGGGATGCCGGCGCTAAAAAAGTATATTTTGCATCAGCAGCGCCCATGGTCAAATATCCGAATGTTTACGGTATTGATATGCCGGCCAAGGCGGAACTTATCGCTTCCAATCGCAGTGTCAGCGAAATTGAAGCCATTATCGGTGCTGACCGGTTAATTTTCCAGGATCTGGAAGAGCTGAAAGCAGCAGTCCGTACCAGAAAAGTACCAGTCGTGACTGAGTTTGACTGTTCAGTATTTGATGGAAGCTATGTGACCGGAGATATTGATGCAGATTATCTGGAACGGCTGGAACAAAGCCGCAGTGATACTGCAAAGGAAAAGAAGGATGGTTATATTGATGTGAATGTCGATAATGCCTCAGTCGATTTGAGCGGTATTGTGGAAGAATAACAGCACGTTGAACAGGGACGGATAAAAAAGCGGGTAATTCCCGCTTTTTTATCTTATGCTGTATCAGCAATCTAAGGGGGAATTCTGCATTGAAGGATGTCAGTCACTACCTGGTGAAAAATAAGAATATGCTGTGGTCGGCAAGCATTTGCCTGCTTGCGGTCATGCTGACGATTTTTATCTTAAATATCATTCTCGGATTGTTTGTCTATTATGTCGATCCGACTGAATCCATTTTCTGGCATGTGCTGAGTCCCCGTTTTGTCTGTCTGTTACTGGTCATTATTGGCTGGTCCATCGCCTGCGAGTTTTATGTATTTCGGGCGGGTGGACATTCACTGGCCAAACAGCTGAATGCCAGGCGCCTGAGCCTGATTGAAAGTACCCCGGAAGAAAGTACTGCACTGAAAATAACGAACCAGCTTGCAGAGACTTTTGCCATTGATGTGCCGGCTGTTTATGTGCTGTCGGATGAAATAGGGGTCAATGCGCTGACTGCCGGTTTTTATCCCAGTGATACGGTGATCATACTGACCTGGGGAGCCTTGCAGAATCTGGATGAACAGGAGCTGTATGGTCTGTTGGGACATGAGTTTAATCAGATTTTATCCGGTGAGGCAAAAGAGAATACCCGATTAAAAATTCTGTACAGTGGATTAACCACATTCAGCCAGTGGGGCAGTAAAATTGCCAAGCAGGGATTCAGCCGTTATGGCATGAGCCGTCGGCATAAGTTTGAAACCAGTTTTGTTGCCGTCGGAGGTGTTATCTGGCTGATGGGCAGTATGGGAGTCCTGATTTCCCGGCTCATTAAATATTTCACCCTGGGGGGACGCACTTTTTATAATGATGCCAGAACCCGGCGCCTGGTGTTGAAGGACGCCAATATCCAGACCCTGCTGCGTATTTATGTACATCATGCCGGTTCACAGATTCACAGTGAATATTCAGAAGCCATTGCTCATATGTGTTTTGCAAACTCACTCAGTCCACAAAGCTGGCTGAATATCCATCCCAGTATTGAAGACCGGATTTATGAGCTGAATCCGACTTTATTGCAGGGTCTGCAGCTTGAAAATCTGAAACGTTTAAAGAATGTGCCCTGGTTCAGTCTGATGCGTTCGTTTGAGGAATCCACTGTTGAAATTCATAGTCCCTGGGTTTCTCCTCAGCCACTGCCTTTGCTGCGCTTATCGCCAATCAGTTTTGCATTGAATGATGCCATTAAACCGTTGAATCCTGACATCAGACGCAATATGGAACGCCCGGAGCTGCTCCAGCGTGCCATGCAGACAGCGACTGGTTCACGTGAAGTGATGGTGGCCATTCTGATGATCCGTCAGTATCGTGAATTTATTCCATCGGGTGCAGAAGTCAGTCGGGCAATTGTTGATTCACTGCTGAATCTTGATGGTCGTGTACATATTCAGATTTTTTATGATGCCTGTGAAAACCTTGGCAATATGCCGGCAACCAGTGCCCGGCAATTTATTACCCGGTTGTCAAAAATTATTCAGGAAGATGGTGAAATTGGGTTGCTGGATGCCTTGCTGATCGAGAAGGTCAAGGCAGAACTGCATCTATTGCCGGCTCATACTCCTTCATCACTGCAGGAGGTCAAGCCGCAGATTGTGCGACTGATTGATGCGCTGCTGCATGTTCAGCAGATTAACAGTGCCAGTCAGCTGGATGTCCGCTATCAGATTCTGGAGCGGGTACTGAGTCATGAGGAGCTGGTTCTATATGAGGAAATCTCGGATGAGCCGATTGATCTTGGTGAAATTGTCAATGATATTGCAGGCTTACTGTTGCGTGATCGTTTAACTATATTGGGCGTGGCTGAAATTTGCCTATGGCATGATCGCATCATTACTCAGGATGAACTGGATGTGCTGGAATTGCTGTACTGGCGACTGAGTTTTGAAACAGAGGATATCGTCGATCAGATGCAGAAGAAAAATAGTGTCATGATTGTTTAAGTGATTTATCTTCGCGGATTATCCTGCATACCGGTGCAGGGTTTTTCTTCAGCCAGCAGGGAAAACGCTGCAAAATCGGTAAAAGCCCGTTACACTGTATGAGGAATACAGACTCTTTAAGTGGTCATGAATGTGAATAAATCAGAACATCAGCGCAGTATTTTAGCGGTATTGGGGATCGATATCTGGGTGCCCAGGACAGTACAGTCACGTTGCTATCTGAATGCTCTGTATCGTGATGTGCCGGCAGCTGAAACACAATCAGTCATTGCTTTGCAACCGGTTCAATTCAGTCCGGTTCAGGAACAGCTCTCAGACAACGGACAGGGACCGGCAAATCAGCAGGCAGAAAAAAATGGTACTGATATTGACGATATTGACCTGCAGATTGATGCAATACCGGTCAGCACAGCACCTGCTGCACAGCCGGTTCATGCAGAACGGTTGCCTGAAATATCAGCCACGGTTGTGATGATTGCACCCTTCATGCTTCAGATGTTTTGTATGGACAGTTATGCATTGATGGTGGATGCGACAGATTTAAGCGCTGAACAGCTGCGCTTATGGACCAGTATTCAGGCGGCAATACCGGGAACACTGCATGACGTCAAATGGCCATTTCCGCTGGAAAGTTTTCAGGATGAGCGGGGCGTAGAAACCTATATTCAGGGTTTTCTGAATGCGTTCTGTCAGGAAAGAAAAATTTTATGCTTAGGCACAGTGCCATATCGGGGTCATTCGGAGAGTATCCCGCTCCCGGGTTTACAGGAGATGCTGGATGCACCACTGTTAAAGCGGCGTTTATGGCAATTGATGCAACAGAATTCAGTATAAAAGTGGATATGAAATGAACAAAAAAGTGGTCGTTTTCAGCCAGATTGATCCGGATATTTTATCCAGGTTACAAAGCATGTATCGCGTCGCGGTCATTCACCCGAAAAATGGTGATGTCAATGAACAGATCAGCAGGGAAACAGTGGATGCCGACGCCATGATCGGGGCCGGGCGGTTGTTGAATGCCTCCAGTCTGCAGAATGCCCGACAACTGAAAATTATTTCCAGCGTCAGTGTCGGTTATGACAATTATGATGTGGATTATCTGAATGAACGCAAAATATGGCTGGCACATACGCCGCATGTTCTGACCGAGACTACAGCTGACCTGGCATTTACTTTGCTGATGAGTGCTGCACGCAAAGTTGTTGCACTGGATCGATGGACTAAACAGGGCGAATGGAAACGTACAGCAGGCCCTGAGCTGTATGGACGGGATATATTCGGAAAAACCCTGGGGATTATTGGTCTGGGGCATATTGGTGCAGCCATTGCCCGTCGGGGACTTTATGGTTTCCACATGAATATTCTGTACCATAACCGTCGTGAAAGGCCGGAACTGGCGCAGCCTCTGAATGCCGGGTATCGGAGTCTGGAAGCATTATTGCAACAGGCTGATTTTGTGGTGGTTGCAGTGGATCTGAACCGGGAATCCCAGGCGCTGATTGGTGAAAAAGAATTCAGTCTGATGCAGCAACATGCCGTCTTTGTGAATATTTCACGCGGTTCTGTGGTTGACGAACAGGCTTTGATTCAGGCTCTGCAGAGTCGGCAGATTTTTGCAGCAGGGCTGGATGTATACGCCCGCGAACCTTTACAGACATCTGCACTGTTTCAGTTGGATAATGTGGTGACTTTACCGCATGTTGGTTCAGCGACCGCTGAAACACGTAAAAAAATGGCTGAACTTGCCTTTGAAAATCTGGTGAATGCGCTGGAAGGGCGGTTGCCCCGTTATCTGGTCAATCCGGATTTCAGTTAAAACAACATAACAGTTCATTGCGTATTTATCCTGATTTCAATGCTATATTAAATTTAATTTTTCCTTAGAGTTCCGGGTTTGAAAAAAACTTTACTGATCCTCAGTTTATGTCTGAATACAGTCATCAGTTCAGCTGAAGGATTCCATTCGTCAGTGGCACCGCAATTTGAGGTGCCGGAAATTGGCGGAGGGGTGGGTTTGATTGACCGGCAAAAAGAAAAAATGATTGGTGAAAAAGTCTATCGCCAGGTGCAGCAGCAATTGCCGATTATTCAGGATCCCTGGCTGGAAGATCAGTTTATGGCGATTTTCAGTCGCTTGCTCAGCCAGACCCAGTTGGGACAGCCCATTGGCCTGGTCATGGTCAGGGATGCGCAGATTAATGCCTTTGCAGTTCCCGGTGGATTATTTGCCTTAAATGCCGGGATGGTAACATCATCAAAAAATATTGATGAAGTGGCCGGAGTGATGGCACATGAAATTGCACATGTCACACAACGTCATTACAGTCGATCAAGAGAGGCTTTCAAGGGACAGGGATTATTGGCATTGGCTGGTATTATTGTCGGTGCAGCATTGGCTGCCAAAGCAGATGGTGATGCCGGTGGTGCCGTCATGCTGGGTACACAGGCTGCGTTAATGGATCGACAACTCAGTTACAGCCGAAATCAGGAGCGTGAAGCAGACCGTATTGGTATGCAGTTTATGTATGGTGCAGGTTATAACCCGGAGAGCATGGCCGATTTTTTTGAAACCATGCATCGGACCACCAGCCGATTGAGTTTCCTTCCTGATTTCTGGCTGACGCATCCGTTGACAACTGAGCGGATGAGCGAGGCCCGTTTACGTGCATCTCAGTTCCCGCGCATTCCATACCGGAATGCCCAGCCTGAGTTTGACATTATTAAATGGTATACTGCGGTCATTTCAGAACAGGCGACAGAACGGCAATTACAGGTATTGGCACAGGGTAATAATATGGCGGGCTTACTGGCATTCAGCCAGTTTTACCTGATGCAGGGGGATTTTGAAAATGCACAGAAACAGTTGAATCTGGCAAAAAAAATCAGCCCTGATCATAATTTAGTGACCCTGATACAGACCAACATCTATCTTGGGCAGAATAAAATGGATGATGCATATCAGACTATCGTCAATAAGCAAAGAATCATGCCGGAAAACAGGGCACTGACTTATAAGCTGGCTGAAGTCCTGATCCGTCAGAATAAACCCCGGGATGCAGAACAGTTGGTCAATCGATTTATCAACCGCAATTACCGGGACATTATGGGCTGGCAATTATTGCAGCAGGCAGCCAATATGGATCGGAGCAATCCATTACGTACAGTGAATGTGCTGCGTAATCGTGCTGAGGTACAGTATTGGTCGGGTGCGGAAGAAAGCGCCATTAAGTCGCTGCTGCATGCTCAGCGACTGGCAAAGGACAATAATGCCATGAGTGCCAGAATTGATGGGCGACTGAAAACCATGCAGGATGAATATAAACTGAAAATTTAAAGGATGATTGTTCTGGAATGACTTGGATCCAGCGATTTGTGGCAAATGGAACAGCATGGGGTAAAGAAAATATACTGTTCCCTGTAAAAGGAACCCGTTAAGCTTGAATGCCTGACTCTTTGAGAAGAGATTTGATACTCAATGAAAAAAATTCTGATGATGACTGGCATGATGGTATGTTGCACAATTGGCTGGAATGCAGAGATTCCAGAGGCGTATGTACGGGGCGTTGAAAAAGCTTCCAGTCAGTACAATACTGAGATGAGGAATTTTCTGAGAAGCCTGGATCCGAAACTGACCCGGTTTGATTCCCGGCAGCAGGATCGATTCTGTCATATTGTTACACAGTATATTAATGATATTTATCGCATAACCGACCAGAACAGAGGGCAGTTGCCTTTATCCTATGCCTCGTTCAGTCAACAGGATGTGATTAATCAGGTGATGGCTTCAACTGAAATGCAGTTACTGAAAAAATATGATATTCAGTGTGATTTTAAAGCAATTGAAAAATAGATAAAGGAATGGAATAGCAGTGATTGTGAATATAAAATAATAACAGGAAGTCAGATCAGATTTGAACTGGGATCAGCTTATGTAAGCTTTGCCTTAATTTTGGCTGAAACCTGTGCAGGATCGGCACGTCCGGCTATGATCGGACGTAGAGAATTCATCACCTTACCCATATCTTTCATGCCAGTTGCATTCTGAGCATTAATTGTCTGCTCAATGATGGAATCAAGCTCTTCCTCAGTCATAGCGGCTGGTAGAAACTGAGAGATAATCTCAACTTCGGCTTGTTCCTTACTGGCTAAGTCTTGTCGACTGGCGCCTTCATAGGCTTTAATCGACTCTTTACGTTGTTTGATTTGCTTTTCGATGACAGCTAAAACCCGACCTTCATCAAGTTCTATGCGTTCATCCACTTCGATTTGTTTGATCGCTGCCTGCAGACCACGTAAAACTGTTACTGTTGCCATTTCTTTGGCACGCATGGCGCTTTTCAATGCATCAGTAATCTGAGTTTTTAAGGCAGTCATTTATTTTGTCCGGCGGGTCGATCAATCACAAATTAATTAGTAAAGGCGAGTGGTACGAATGGATTCGCGTGCCAGTTTTTTCTGGTAGCGTTTTACTGCAGCTGCTTTTTTACGCTTACGTTCCTGAGTCGGTTTTTCGTAAAACTCACGTTTACGAACATCAGCTAAAACACCTGCTTTTTCGCATGAACGCTTGAAACGGCGGATAGCGACGTCTACCGGCTCACCTTCTTTCAATTTAACTTGTGGCATGAATAATCCTCTGAGTGATGGGATAGATCAGATGCACCATTGCACCGGATCACAAGTGAAGGACCGTATTTTACTCATTTACAACCGATACCACAAGTCTATAATAGCGCAGGGCAGTATTTGTAACAGATAAAAAGGCAGTTTGATGATTGTTCTTGGCTTGGAAACGTCGTGTGATGAAACCGGACTGGCGCTGTATGACAGTAAAACCGGTTTAAGGGGGCAGGTGCTCTACAGCCAGATCAAACTGCACGCCGAATACGGTGGTGTGGTGCCGGAACTTGCTTCACGTGATCATGTGCGTAAATTGATTCCGCTCATCAATCAGCTGCTTGAACAAAGTGGCGTCAAAAAATCTGAAATTGATGCAATTGCCTATACCCGTGGTCCGGGCCTGATGGGCGCTTTAATGACCGGTGCATTGTTTGGCCGTAGTCTGGCTTTTGCACTCAATAAGCCTGCCATTGGGGTGCATCATATGGAAGGTCATATGCTTGCACCGTTATTGTCTGCCAATCCACCTGAATTTCCTTTTGTCGCCTTACTGGTTTCTGGCGGTCATACCCAGTTGATGGCGGCCTATGGCATTGGACAATATGAAATGCTGGGTGAATCCATCGATGATGCAGCCGGTGAGGCATTTGATAAGGTCGCAAAAATGATGGAGTTGCCTTATCCAGGAGGACCCAGTATTGCACGACTGGCAGAACAGGGTGACAGCAAAGCCTTTGATTTCCCCCGTCCAATGCTGCATCAGGGACTGGATTTTTCATTCAGTGGCCTGAAAACTTCGGTGTCCAATCAGCTGAAAAAAGTACAGGGCCAGCAGCGTGAAGAGGATATTGCTGCGTCATTTCAGGAAGCGCTGGTGGATACCCTGGTAAAAAAATCGGTCAAGGCACTGAAACAGACCGGTTTAAAACGACTGGTGATTGCTGGTGGGGTCAGTGCCAATCAGCGCTTACGGCAACGATTGGAAGCAGATCTGAAAAAAATGAATGCACAGGTTTATTATGCTGAGCCGGCATTGTGTACAGACAATGGCGCCATGATCGCTTTTGCCGGTTATCAGCGTTTAAAGGGAGGGCAGCAGGATGGATTATCAGTGACCACCACACCCCGCTGGCCAATGACCGAATTAAGCGCACCTGCCGATCAAAGCGAAGCAACTGAGGAAAACTGAGTTACCACCCAGGACTGAAACCGGGGCAATGGAGACTGAAAACCATAAAATGGATGGTTTAGACTGAAAAGACAAAGCCGGGCTTGATTAAGCGTTTAGTTTATACCATGATTTCAGTCATGCATTAAAATCAGAGCTGAAAATGAAAACATCAACGCATGAATTGCCCGATCATTCATTAGACGTAGAACCAGTCGATCACTTTTACTCGAAATTTGCACAAGGTGTACCATTGGCTTATGAAGTCATGGATATTCATCATATTGAGGATGCTGCAAAACCCGGTAGTTTCATTGAATTCCGGCTGGGGGGATTCGGTTCAGAAATATCGGCACATCCTTTTGAAAAAAATAAATTTTACTTGCTGACGGATCGTGGGCCCAATACCACCTATGATGTCAATCATGATCACGGTAAAATTTTTCTGGATCCGGCTTATACGCCCAGAATTGGCCTGTTTGAATTGCAGGAAGACGGCTCGATTCAGAAAATTAAGGAAATCCTGTTAAAAAATCCGGAAGGTCAACTTATTACCGGCCTGCCTAACCGACATTTCGGTGCGACCAAAGAAGTTGCCTATGATCAGTATGCGAAAATATTGCAACAGGGCACAGATGAGTTCGGTCTGGATTCCGAAGGACTGGTGGCTCTTAAGGATGGGACTTTCTGGGTCAGTGATGAATATGGCCCGCATCTGGTTCACTTTGATGCCAATGGTGTGGAAATTGATCGTATCAATGCCTATGTACACGACAGCCGCAGAAAATCAGATTACCTGTTGCCGGCAGAATATGCCAGTCGACGGCCAAATCGGGGAATGGAAGGCCTGACCATCAGTCCGGACCAGAAAAAGCTGATCGGAATCATGCAATCTGCCATGAGTAATCCGGATGCATCCGTAAACAAATCGGATTTAACCCGTATTGTCATGATTGATCTGGATACAAAAGCTGTTTCGCAGTATTTATATCGGCAGGAAGGCGGGGCAGACGTACATTCCAATACCGCAATTACCGCATTGAGTGCAACCAGTTTCCTGGTTGCAGAGCGTGACGATGACTTTTATAAGGATAATCCACAGGCGTTTAAGCGTGTTTATAAAATCAGCCTGAAGGGCGCAACGGATCTGGAGCAGATACAGGAAATAGATATGCTCAGGCAGCATGCAGATATGGGTGTGACTGTGGATGGACAGAGTCTGGAGCAGTATGTGCTGAGTGCAGGGTGGGATGGGCTGGCAGAACTGGGGATTTTACCTGTCACCAAAACACTGGTGGTGGATCTGGTGGAGCGCTTGCAATACCCGCACGATAAGGTGGAAGGCTTGTGGATTGTGGATGAACAGCATCTGGCAGTGATCAATGATGATGATTATGCCTTTACGGAAACAGAAGGGATGCTGACACAAAAATATCTGGATCGGGATCAGCAGGTGATTGATGGAAATACTTTATATATTATCGATCAGCTGGATTTAAAACCGTTGCCATAACCGGTAATGGTGCTTGTGTCCAATTGGATAGTGGCTGTAAAAGTAGGTGTTGTTCTGATTGCATCAGGCGGCTGAGATCCACCACCTGATGCAAAAATAAGATTCAGTACTGGAACGGGGTACATGGGGCTGTCTGATCAATAACGGGATTGGTGGACCATTAGCCTGTCATCCCCGCGGTGTCAGTTGTCACGGCATTAATAATAACTGCCATGCATATAACTCCATGAGTTAAACTGCTGCGCCAGTGAAGAAAGAATAAAATCAATATCCAGGCCCTTACGGATCACAACCGGATAAGGACTGATCTGGCGTTCGCCTTTTTGTGCTGGAATCAATTGCCCCTGTTCATCGACCAGTGAGACCATGACGCCCTGTTCATAGCGGTTGATAACCTGACTGGCTGGCTGAATGGAGTCAACATAAGCATCTGCTTCAATAATCAGGTCGGCTTCAGCGGTAATCCGCTCACCAATCCCGGTGACCAGCCCCCGGTTGCCCTGACCTGATGGGTTGGCCGAACTGGCAAAACACAGGGTTTTATTGTTATTCCATAATTCAGCGACAATATTTTCACTGGGCACACCAAATTTAATGACAAAGCAACTGGTCTGACGCTGGTCCATCATTAACGTTTCAGAGCCATCCTGTGGAATATAGCTGCGTCCCTGTTCCTTCCACGGCAGAATGCAGCCTAACAGCACATCAGCCTGCCAGTGCTGTTCATAAAATTTTTCAATTTCAGGATTCATTTCTGCAAGTTCCCTGAGTTGTTGCAGCGAACCGCAAAGTACAACACCGGGTTTATTTCTTTTCCTCTGTTTGGCGTCAAACTTTCTCTCCAGACCCACTCGGTCAGTGGTCATAACGATATAACCGACTTTGGTCGGACTGACAATCATGCCGCCTGCACGGGACAGAATATCGACGGCTTCCGGTTGAATTGCCTGATTCCATTGAATTAATTTATTCATCAGTACACCCTGATAGCTGGTTTATGCCTATTTTTATTTGAATCTGTTGTTAAAGCAGATTCAGTGTCTGTTTTGTTCAGTTGAGTTGCCCATCGTCAGTAATATATTTTAGAGTTTTTCACCATTTTCATGTTCTGCATCGACTGAATCTGCGAGCGTGACAGGGATATCTGTATCATCGGGTAAAAACTGGCATGCTGATTCATCATCAGATGAACACTTCTTTCTCATGATCGAATGAATTTCGGGCTTCCAGATCCACCTGGGTTATAATGATAATCATTCATATTTGTGTATTCAATATAGTCATCTATTCATGCATTTTCAAGCAATTTTATGCATTGCATTTTCCGGTCGGGCCAATTCATTGCCAGTAAACCCATATCGAAAATACGTTAAAGTAACGCTGCTAAAAATCTACTTTAAACAATCTCAGGATGTGATAGGAACAGCTGCAGAAATGGATGAAATAGTACAGATACCTTTAATCCATTGCCCGCTGAACAAACCTAAAGTGCCCTGAGTTTTTTTGACCCGATCCAGTGTTTTGAAAACTGATACGCCGCACGACCTGAGCGCTGGCCACGGGCCTGACACCAGCGCAGGGCTTCGCTACGGGCTTCTTCACTAAAAGGCATCTGCTCTTTTTTCAGATAGTGCTCGGCAATTTCCAGATACAGTGCCTGATCCATCGGATAAAAAGACAACCATAGACCAAAACGGTCAGACAGGGAAATTTTTTCCTCAATGGCTTCCTGGGGGTGCAATTCCGTATATTGAGGCACATCCACCCGGGTGACCGGGGTATTTTCATGCATGAACTCAGGCAGTAAATGACGGCGATTACTGGTGGCATAAATAATAAAATTACTAGCACCTGACTGTAATGAACCATCCAGTACACTTTTTAAACTGCGGTAATTCTCATCTTCAGCATTAAATGCCAGGTCATCACAATAAACAATATATTTTTCAGGGCGGCCCTGGATCAGTTGCTGGATTTCCGGCAGATCAGACAGATCATCCCGTTCAATTTCAATCAGGCGGAGTCCCTGGTGCTGATATCTGGTCAGCAGGGAGCGGACAATGGAAGATTTCCCGGTACCCCGCGAACCGGTCAATAAAATATCATTTGCCGGCAGCCCCTTTAAAAACTGTTCCGTGTTTTGCAGAATACTGGCTTTTTGACGTTCAATGCCCTTTAAATCATCCAGCTGCATGGCTCTGGGCTGATAAATGGATTTCAGTTGTTTATCCTGCCATTTAAATGCCGGGGCAGAAAAATCGGTCTGCTGCCTGGCAGCTGGCAGGGATTGATGTAACTGTTCAAGGACGACAGTCAGAGATTGAATTAAATGTTCAGGTAAATCAAAAGTAGCCATAGCCATTCGCTGAATATTTGCAGTATTTAATCAGCATAGTAGCATCGTAATTTTATGCTGTCCCTGTATATGCACTGATTTTGATTGTAAAAGTCAGTAAATAATGCTTTTTGACCATTGCCAATCCCGATATGATTGGACATATAGTATGGATGGCAGGCTGAGCACTTTTTGAGTCGGATTTCCTGGTCGTGTGATTGTAATAACATGATTTTAGTGGTGTAGTCGTTTTTGAGTGTGACTTTAAGGAAAAGAGGCGCATATGATTCTGGATTCCGTTCGTGATCTTAATCCGCATCAGGCATACCGGATAAAAAAATTAAAAAGGGAACTGGACCGGGCTGAAAATTATCAGCAGTGGAAGTCGCTTGCCCTGAAAATGGATGAAGAAAGCGGGGCACAGGAGTGGAAATACGATAACAGTTCGCCTTATTTTGATGCTGAAATTATTGCGCATCGTCTGAATCTGTTAAAACGCTATCGTTCCCAGCACCGTACGGCTGACCTGATTTATATCCTGCGGGAAGGTTTCAGTCATGATGTTGCCAATATCGGACATCCAATGTTGTTTGCACACAGCTATATTGGCACTAAAAAAATTATTGAGGATTATATAGAGGAAGTCAGTCAGTCACTGGCTCATATTGCTTCTGAAAATTGTGCAAATTTAAGCATTCAGGACAAACTCAGTTTTTTTGAAAACTGTCAGAAAGCCTATGGACAGCCGGCGCTGATGTTTTCCGGAGGCGCAACCCTGGGACTGTTTCACAGTGGTGTCTGTAAAGTACTGATGGAACAGGACTTAATGCCAAAAGTGCTTTCCGGTTCAAGTGCAGGCGCCATCGTGACTGCCATGATGGGGGTGTCAACACCTGAAGAGATTCCAGGCATGATCTGCGGGGAACATTTCTACAGTGAGGCTTTTCATTTCCGGAGTTTCAGGGAGTTAATCAAAGGTAATGGCGGTTTTGCCGATGTCAGATATCTGAAAAAATTCCTGATTGAAAATTTAGGTGATTTGACCTTTGCAGAAGCATTTGAGCGATCCGGGCTGGATATTAACGTCACGGTAGCGCCCTACGACATTTCCCTGGAAGATGTCCGTATCATGAATAAATATACATCGCCTGATCTGCTGGTGTGGAGTGCGGTACTGGCATCCTGTGCGGTGCCTGTGTTATTTCCACCCATTCGCCTCACCAGTAAGCGTTATGATGGTGTGCAGACACCCTACCTGGCGAGTACCCGCTGGGTGGATGGCAGTGTACGCAATGACTTTCCTCAGGAACGTATGTCGAGATTGTATAATCTGAACTATACCATTGCCAGTCAGGTGAACCCGCATATCGTACCTTTTATGCAGGATGATGAAGCACGGTTTCGCAGAAATCTGCTCAGTTGGCCTGAAAAAATTATCAGGAAACAGGGGAAACTGGTGGCCATGGAAGCAATGGATTTCACCCGTGACCGTATGGGACGGATCCCGTCCATTCGCCGCATGCTGGATCATTGTTACGGCATTGTTGATCAGCGTTATTATGGCGATGTCAATATTATCGGAAAATACAGTCTGCGGCATTATGGCTATATGCTGCAAAATCCCCGCGCACATTTATTCAAACTCTTACAGCAGGAAGGTGAACGGGCGACATGGCCGAAAATTTCTTCCATTGAAACCCATGCCCGGATTGGCAAAACCATACAGCATTGTCTGGAAGAACTGCGATCTGCTGAACGCACAATAGACATCCCCACTCAGCATGCCGGAATATGATTTTACTGATCAGCTGAGGCAGCCCTGCAACTCCAGCCACAGTCAGGTAATGGGGCGGCGTTTGTATCAGCTTTCACTGAATGGAACAATCTGTTGGCTGAAATTTCAGCTGGCGGGAGTAAACCGGAGCAGCGAACAGGCATTTTTAAATGAAATCAACTGTTATCGGCACTTTGGTGAATTGACTGTAGAGATGGTTTTACCTTTTGAAATCATAAACTTAAATTCTTGTTTTGGGTTTTCGGATCAGATGGTTGAACAGGCATTACTGGTCAGACATGCAGATCAGTTATTTGACATCAGTCCTGAACAGCTTGACTGGGATCAGTTGCTGGATCGGTTGCTGAAAAGCCTGGATGCCCTGCAGCAGTTGCATGATGCCGGTTATTTACATGGTGATTTAAAAACAGCGCATTTTCGAATGTATGATCAACAATGTTATCTGATTGACCTGGAACAATGCATGCCTCAGGCACAATCGGATGTGGATTTGAGCAGCGGGCATTCGGCTACTCCCCGCTATATGGCGCCGGAACTGTTCCATGGTCGGCAGAAATCGATACAGTCTGATATTTATGCCCTGGGGCTGATCTGGTTGCAATGGCTGAACGGGCAAGGTTTGCAGGAGAGAAGCTATATGGACTGGGCTGATTTACATTGTCAGCAGCTGGAGGTTAGTTTGGCGCTTGCGTTTCGGCCACTGGAAAGTACCCTGCGGTCTATGCTGAGCAGGGTCAAAGCCCGGCGCAGTATGAATATTCATCAGATAAAACAATCATTAAGCCGTATTTTATAGACCGCAGGAAACCCATTTCGAATTTGTTTTATATTTAGTCAAACAACTGTTTTTTTCGGAAAAAGGGCTTGTCATGCCGGAATGATCTCTATAATATACACAGCCATCGGGGGCGTGGCGAAATTGGTAGACGCACTGGATTTAGGTTCCAGCGCCGCAAGGTGTAAGAGTTCGAGTCTCTTCGCCCCCACCATGCAACTATTAAGTGGTGCCAGAACTTAATTCGCTGCAACAGAGGATTGGTGTAATGGTAGCATGACGGTCTCCAAAACCGTTCGTCAAGGTTCGAATCCTTGATCCTCTGCCAGATGATGATTGTGTGAGCGTGGTAGAGTAGTCAGACATCATCACGCAGTGCTATAATCGGTAAGCATGGGAAGGCATCAGGCGCAATGAATTCAGATTCAGTGTGGGATGCAACAGCTGATTTTTAAACTGAAAAGTTTTTGGTCAGCTACGGAAAAAGCAGTGCAGTGATCTTGCTTTTTGTTTCAGTCAGTAGATTGCGCTGAAAATTTTTAAATATCCAGATTGGGGATGTGGCGAAATTGGTAGACGCACTGCCTTCAGGTGGCAGCGCCGCAAGGTGTAAGAGTTCGAGTCTCTTCATCCCCACCATATACAAAAAAGCAGGATCCATGATCCTGCTTTTTTATGCCTGAATGTTAATGAGTAAATATCCGGAATGTTCTGACTGATGCTACGGACGTAGTGTTGAGCAGTTAATGGCTATCTAAAGTCAAAGCAAATTAAAATGTCAGATCAGAATGGCTATTTAAAACGATCAGGCTTTTAAGTGGTCTTCAAACTCTTCACCCAGTTGCATGGCCAGTGAATTACCTTCCAGTTCTCCAGTGACAAGACCATATTCTTTTTTAAAGCTGAAGGTGAACCCTTTACCATCTGTAAGATTTTTGACGGTATAACCCAATTTTTCCAGCCAGATGCGAAAAGCAATTAAATTTCTGGCTTTTACCACTTTTTTCATAAACGATCTCCTTCACTGTGCCTATAGATTTAAATAAGGATGATCGGCGGACTTTTAAAGGGGCAGACAGCCATGATGACGGTGACGATGGATGTTGATTAAAATTTACAGATAAATCGCCAGTTCACCAGCATGTACGATAACAGCCATATTCAGGGGTGTTTGCTGAAATTTAAATTTTAATAAAATTATACGCATGTTTTTATTTATATTATTTTGTGGTTTTAAATTTATTTTTATTGGAAATAAAGCCGGGATAACAATAATAGTGAAAGATCTGATGAGTACCGGGTGATAATGAAAGTGTAAGTAAATATGTCCGAATGGGCATCAACAAACCGATCGCCAGGAAGAGACAGCAGAACTGAGCCAACAGGCATTATCACCTGACCGTGATCCATTTTTTAAAAATGGTCTTTCAATGCCCGGAGACGGGCAAATTCTTCGGCACTTTCCACCCTTAAAAATGGATTGGTTTCCAGTTCCAGGGCAATGGTACTGGGCAGGGTGATCTGACCCTGTTTACGTTGCAGCTGGACCTGTCGGGTCCGGTGCTGAATGACTGGATTATCTGGTTCAATATGCAGGGCAAACTGTGCATTGGACAGGGTATATTCGTGTGTACAGTAGACTTGGGTCTGTGGTGGCAGCGCAGCAAGGCGATTCAGTGAATGATACATCTGCTCAGCGCTGCCTTCAAATAAACGGCCACATCCCATGGCAAACAGAGTGTCTCCACAGAACAGAGTATCCAATGCATCAATAAAATACACAATATGGCCCAGGGTGTGGCCCGGTACGGCAATGATCTGAACTTTTAATCCATGAAAATAAAACTGATCATCATGCTGTAATGGATGGCTGATAAAAGGAATTTTACTGATTTCCTCACGCGGCCCATAAACCGGTAAGGGGTGATGGGCAAGCAATTTCGGTACACCGCCGATATGGTCCTGATGCCAGTGGGTCAGCCAGATCTGGCTCAGCTTGAGATGATTGTGTTGACAATAATCCCTGACCAATCCTGCTTCAGTAGGATCAATGGCCACAACATCGCCACTGACGGTTTCCTCAAGCAGCCAGATATAATTTTGCAGCTGATTTTTAACATCAATGACATGAATTTTAAAAGTCATTCTGGATTCCATATTCTGCGGTTGGCAGATGCTGATGTGAAAAGCATAGGGTCAATGGGGGGAAAATTCAATGTTCAGAAATAAAACAGAGGATGAATCAAAAGCATCCTCTGTTTCTGTAGCGATTATATTTATGCTGCTGTTTATCTGAGTCTGGACAGCCAGTCGCCGGTACTTTGTATCAGCTGTACGATCAGGATCAGAATAAAAGCGGTCAGATAGACTGCTGTATTGTCAAAACGCTGATAGCCATAGGAAATGGCCAGATCACCAACACCACCGCCACCGACTGCGCCGGCCATGGCTGTTGCCCCGATCAGACTGATGGTGGCCGTGGTCAGATTTAAAATCAGTGAACTGCGCGCTTCAGGAATAATAAATCTGAAAATAATCTGCCACGGACTTGCCCCCATGGCCTGTGCGGACTCAACAATACCTGGATTGACCTCAAGCAATGAGGTTTCAATTAAACGACCCATATATGGCCCAATATAAATGGTCAGCGGTACGATGGCGGCCCAGGTGCCAATGGATGTCCCCACCAGCGATCTGGTCAGTGGAATCACGGCAATCAGCAGAATAATAAAGGGCAGGGAGCGCAGTGCATTAACAATTGGGTTCAGGATATGGTAAATCGCTGCATTCGGTAAAATACCGTTCGGACGTGTGGTCAGCAGGATAATCGCCTGGATGAATCCCCAGATGCCACCAAACAGCATTGCAAAGAAAACCATGTGGAAGGTTTCCTGCAATGCCGTGACAAATTGATCAATGGACAGAGAACTGTGCCAGAAGGGTGCAGTGGTTTCAGTCAGCCAGCGTACGATAAAATCTCTCATACCGACTCTCCTGACTGTTCAACTTTAACGCCATTCTGTTCCAGAAATTCAGTTGCTTGCCGGACAACTGCCGGATCTCCCAACAGCTGAATAAACATCTGACCAATCACGGTGCCATTAATTTCGGTCATATTGGCAAATAAAATATTTAAACTGATATCAAATTGCTGAATCACTGCCTGAATGACCGTTTCCTGGGCAGATTTTCCTAAAAACTGCAGACAATAAATGCTGTTATGATGCTGATCTGCCAGTTTATTTAAAATATTGACCGGCAGTTGCTGCTGTAAAACGGTCTGAATGAAGTTCTGGGTGGTCGGATGCTGCGGCTGACTGAAAATATCAATGGTTGAGCCGGTTTCAATAACCTTGCCCTGTTCCATGACAGCGACATAATCACAGATACTTTCAATCACATCCATTTCATGAGTGACCATGACAATGGTGATGTTCTGTTCCTGATTAATTTTTTTCAGTAAAGCCAGTACCGATTTGGTGGTCTGCGGATCCAGCGCAGAAGTGGCTTCATCACACAGTAAAATACGGGGATGACTGGCCAGTGCACGGGCGATACCCACCCGTTGTTTCTGACCGCCGGACAACTCATCCGGGTAGGCATTTTTTTTGTTTTTCAGGTCAATGAATTCCAGTAATTCATCCAGTCGTTTTTCACGTTCAGCCTTGCTGTAGCCCAGTAGTTTCAATGGCATTTCAATATTGGCCGCTACGGTTTTGGTTTGCAGCAGATTAAAATGCTGAAAGATCATTCCAATACTGGCACGTTCCTGACGTAATGCACGTGCATCCAGTGCAGTAAAGTCTTTCTGATGAATGATGATCTGCCCCTCGGTCGGGCGTTCCAGCAGATTAATCAGGCGGATCAGGGTACTTTTACCGGCACCACTATAGCCAATAATGCCAAAAATACTGCCTTCCGGAATCTGTAGATTAATCTGATCCAGGGCATGCAGTGTCTGGCCTTTCAGCGTATAGTGTTTTGAAATGTTCTTAAATTCAATCATATCATCAAAAAAATTAGCAAAATGAAAAAACAGGCAAAGAGACTTTGCCTGTTTCGTTTGGAGCATTATATGTCTATTTTGCTTCGGTGAGATAGCTGACGGGTTCGTTTACATCAACTTTTGTGCCGCCGAAGTGTTCCTGCACATATTTTTTCACCGCTTCTATATGATACAGCGCCGCAACCTTCTGCAGCAGAGGATCATCTTTACGGGATTCAGACGTAGCCAGTACATTGACATTCATCCGGGTACTCTGGTCAATTGATTCATAGTAAATTGAATCCTTCAGTACGTTCAATCCACCTTCCATTGCCAGGGTGTTGCCCAGTACAATGGCATCCACTTCATCCTTAACTCGGACCGCAGTGGCCATCTGAATGGGTTTGATGACAATTTTTTTATTATTTTCAATGATATCAGCCGGTGTGCCTTTCACATTGTCAAAACCGGGTTTGAGTTTAACCAGTCCAGCTGACTGCAGTAGCAGCAAGGCACGTGATTCATTGGCTCCGTCATTGGGAATGGCAATGGTCGCACCGTTACCGAATTCCTCAACTTTTTTAACCTTACCTGAATAGATACCCATCGGCTCCAGGTAGGTGGTGGCGACGGCCGCAATCTTATCTTTATTGCTGGCATTGAATGCCACCAGATAGGCATAGGACTGGAAGGCGTTCAGATCAATTTCCTTATTGGCCACAGCGGTGTTCATGGCCACATAATCGGTAAAGTTTTTGACGTCCAGTTTGATTCCTGCCTGTCCGGTTTCAGGCAGACCTGCTATATAACGCCACACATCTGCATCGGACCCGGTAGAGGCAATCACAACCGTTTGTGTCTGTGCGTTATCCTGCTGGGTTTCTGTGGCAGGTGCCTGTTGTTTCCCACAGGCTGCAAGTGTCAGTACACATGCAGTCAATAAAAGGCTGATCAGTTTTTTCATAGAAATATCCTGAATGTTCCAACAGCAGTATTGCTGATTACTGTCTGAAACAGATCTTAAGGTTTTGTTTATCATATCAATAAAAGCCAGCGATACATAGCGCATGCTTTCAGGGAGAAAATGTGTACAGTGTTCGTCATATGATAGGCATATTCAAAAGGATTCTAAAACCAGTATTCTGATTTACTTTTCATCAATCCATCATAGGCTGAACACAGGGCTGCAACTGGATCGGAAAATTTAATATTTTGTCCATGCCCGGCAGGCATTCCAGACAGAAGCTTACCCTCCGTAGAGGGCTTTTTCAGAGGATCTCTGAGTTTCTGTCTGATTTCTGCTCAGTTTCAGTCGGCCTGCTCACGTGCAATGGCACGGTAACCGATATCATTACGATATTGCATGCCAGTGAAAGTGATCTGGCCACAGACTTCAAGAGCATTGATCTGTGCTTCCAGCACATTGTTCCCCAGCGCTGTCACGCAAAGCACACGACCACCAGCGGTAATGATATGACCGTCTTCAGTCATTGCAGTACCGGCATGAAAAATTTTAGTGTCTTCAGGAGACTGCCCCAGTCCGGAAATAATATCTCCCTTACGGACACGTTCAGGGTAGCCTTCGGCAGCCAGTACAATGCCAATGGATTTGCGTTCGTCCCATTCTGCTTCAGCAGGTAAATGCCCGGCAATGCCTGCCTCAACCAGTTCAAGCAATGAGGATTTCAGACGCATCATAATCGGCTGGGTTTCAGGATCACCAAAACGGCAGTTAAATTCAATTACCCGGGGCTGGCCCTGTTCATTAATCATTAAACCGGCATACAGGAAGCCGGTATAAACATGTCCGTCCTTTGCCATGCCTTCGACGGTTGGGCGCATGATCTGGGTCATGACTCGTTCAAATACTTCCGGTGTTACCACAGGTGCAGGGGAGTATGCACCCATTCCACCGGTATTTGGTCCCTGATCGCCTTCAAAAATACGCTTATGGTCCTGTGAGGTGGCCATCGGCAGAATATTCTGTCCGTCAATCATACAGATGAATGATGCTTCTTCACCGGCAAGGAATTGTTCAATGACTACTCGTGAACCGGCATCACCAAATTTGTTGCCTGACAGCATGTCATCGATGGCTGCAAAAGCTTCTTCGTTGCTCATGGCAACAATGACGCCTTTTCCTGCGGCCAGTCCATCTGCCTTGATTACGATGGGCGCACCATGCTGTTCTACATAGGCTCTGGCGGCATCAACCTCGGTAAATACGTCATAGAAAGCGGTTGGAATGTTATGACGCTGCAGAAAATGTTTTGCAAAGGCTTTAGAGCCTTCAAGCTGTGCAGCATATTGAGTGGGTCCCCAAATGTTTAAACCGGCTTCACGGGCAGCATCTACAACACCATTGACCAATGGTGCTTCCGGGCCGACCACAATCAGTTCAATCTGACAGGCTTGTGCAAAAGCTATAATTGCAGGGTTATCTAAAATGTCGAGGGCGACATTCTGACATTTGTCCTCAGTTGCCGTACCGGCATTGCCCGGTGCAACGAATACTTTTGCTACTTTTTCATCCTGCGCAATTTTCCATGCCAGGGCATGTTCACGACCACCGCTACCTAAAACTAAAATATTCATCGGTTCATACTCCATGAATCGAAATGGCATAAAGTCCTCAGCCGAAAGCAGAGGACTTTATGCAGGATTTAGACATCTATTATTTATTTCATAAACCATGAGCTTGCTTATGCATGGTTTACTGATCAGTGACGGAAATGGCGCATGCCGGTGAACACCATGGCAATGCCATGCTCGTTGGCTGCGGCAATAGTCTCTTCATCCCGCATGGAACCACCGGGTTGAATAATGCATTGAATGCCTGCTTTTGCTGCGTTGTCTATGCCATCACGGAATGGGAAAAATGCGTCGGATGCCATAACTGCACCTTCAACGACCAGACCGGCATGCTCTGCCTTGATGGCGGCAATACGGGCAGAGTTGACGCGACTCATCTGACCGGCACCAACCCCAATGGTCTGGCGGTTTCTGGCATAGACAATGGCATTGGATTTAACGTATTTGGCAACTTTCCAGGCAAAAATCAGGTCATCAATTTCCGCTTCGGTCGGCGCACGCTGAGTAACCACTTTCAGGTCATCCTTTGTAATCATGCCCATATCCTGGTCCTGAACCAGTAAACCTCCATTAACCCGCTTATAGTCCAGCTGAGGCGTGCGTTCGGTAATGGCCGGTAATTCGCCGCAGACCAGTACCCGTACATTTTTTTTGGCACCTGTCACGTCCAGTACACCTGCTGCAATGGACGGAGCAATGATCACTTCAACAAACTGACGTTCAACAATTGCCTGGGCGGTTGCAACATCCAGTTCACGGTTAAAGGCAATAATCCCACCGAATGCAGACTCAGGGTCGGTCGCATAGGCCAGGTCATAGGCCGTCTGAATGCCTTCCAGTGAAACTGCCACACCGCATGGGTTGGCGTGCTTGACAATCACACAGGCCGGTTTTGCAAATGATTTGACACATTCAAGTGCTGCATCGGTGTCTGCAATATTGTTATAGGAAAGTTCCTTGCCCTGAAGCTGGGTGGATGTGGACACAGAGGCTTCGCGGGCAGCTGCTTCCACATAAAATGCTGCTGACTGGTGAGGGTTTTCACCATAGCGCAAATCCTGAACTTTATTCAGTTGCGTATTAAAGGTGCGTGGGAAGTGGTCTGCCTCGCCTGCAACTTTGCCAACACGGGCACCCAGGTAAGAGGCAATCATGCCATCGTATTGTGCTGTATGCTCAAATGCCTTGACCGCAAGGTCAAAACGGGTCTGGTCCGACAGTAAACCATGGGTCTGCAGTTCTTCTGCAACCATCGGGTAATCTGCGGCATTGACCACAATTCCGACTGAAGCATGGTTTTTGGCCGCAGCCCGGACCATGGTTGGGCCACCAATGTCGATATTTTCAATGGCATCAGCAAGAGAACAGTCCGCTCGGGCAACTGTGGCAGCAAATGGATACAGATTGACCACCACCAGATCAATGGCATCAATATTGTGTTCCTGCATGACGGCTTCATCCAGGCCACGGCGAGCCAGAATTCCGCCATGAATTTTAGGATGCAGTGTTTTGACACGACCATCCATCATTTCTGGAAATTCAGTGTGCTCGGAAACTTCAGTGACGGCAATGTTGTTGTCTTTAAGCAACTTATATGTACCACCGGTTGACAGGATTTGAACCCCTGAATTTACGAGGTTTTGAGCAAATTCGACAATTCCTGTCTTATCAGATACAGAGATTAAAGCACGTTTAATAGTCATGGTTTTCAGATCTATGGTTTCAGGTCAACAGATTAAACAAACAGGCAAAACCCGGGATAAAAAAATGCCCACGTAATTTGTGAGCATTTTATCAGTTATTCACTCATTAATCCGTGAGCTTTTAACTTTTTGCGTAAGGTTCCACGGTTCAGTCCGAGAATTTCAGCAGCACGCGTCTGATTGCCACGTGTGTATTCAAGAACGACAGATAAAAGGGGTTTCTCCATTTCTGCCAGCACCATGTCATAAACCTGAGAGGGCTGCTCACCTTGCAACTGGGCAAAATAGTGACGAACTGCGCGATCTACGTGAATACGAAGAGCGACATCAGACTGTGCAGTAAAAATAGGAGACTTACTATTCATGCGTGTTAATCCGGAAATTAAATATCACTGGGTAAAGTAATATTATATTGTGGTCTAAAAAATCATCTGAGCTCCGTTTCAGATCCTGAAAGGGGTGGCTCTGAACAAGAACAATTAGCTTGCCACAACTCAGGCAGTTGAGCGAAAAATAAGCGTAACAAAAAATTAACATTTGTTACAGCGCTCTTTTAACACAAAAAAAATCCAGTTGCGCCATATTGCTCATAAGGCACATCACTGAACGGCATTATTGTTTGTGGAAAACTGCGAGGAGTTTACAGGGCAAAGCTTTCGTGGCGCATATAATAGCATTGTCTGCGAAAAAATGATCAGGAAAAGTGCATTTTTTTTAATTTTTATCATTTTTTTATGTTTCAGGGGTGACTGATTTCCAGCTGGTACTGCCCGGCAGGCTGGCCCTGATCGTCCATGCTGAACTTAAAACGATATGGACGGTGCTGTGGAATACGGGCAATGCCGGCTAAACTTTCGATTAAATATTCATCCGGCATAACGGTTTTTAAGGTTGTGTTTACCCCATTGTGACGGAGAACTACTTTAATGATGGGCAGTGCCAGGCTTTTTTTGTAATTGTTGATCAGCACGCCGGAAAACTCGGTTTTGTTCCATTCAGATTTATGGATACTCAGATGTCTGATATACAGCTGGCTGTAGCGCTGGTCAATAGTGTCACAATGTAATATTTCACAGGTACCTGTAAAAGCTGTGTTCAGCCAGGGATATTTATCTAGCAGCGCCGGGTTAAACCATAAGATCTGGAAAAAAAGCACGGAAAGCAGTAAGAAATTGACCAGGCCCCAGGTAATATAATAACGGGGGCGTCTTGGCTGGTAACGTTGCGGGGAACCATAGCCATGCAGTAACTCTGATGACAGATACAGAGGGGGAATATTACTGACCTGTTCATGACTGAAATGATTCAGGTTATTCAGGTAGGTCCGCAGATTAATATTGGAGTTCTGAATTTTTCGATCAAATATATCCAGTAGGGAATTTTCATGACTGAAATCCTGTTCAGTCATCGATTGATCGACAGGCTGCTGCTGTGATTCCGGCGCCGGGTTCTGTGGTGCCTCAATAAGATTGAGCAGGGCATTGAAATTAAATGTACATTTTGGGCAGCAAACCATACCCTGTGCAACAGTCAGCTGTGTAACCGAAACATTATACACTGTATGGCAACTGGGGCAGCGGGTTTGCTTACTGGTCATATTTAACAGATCACTCTGATTCAGGCGCTGCTTTACGGTAACCTGAAATCCGGCACCAGTTTTCATCACGCTTTGCCACCGCTGTAATCTCAAAGGAACCGGCATAGGCCTGAGACACATCGGCCACCTGTTCTTCAATTACGCCAGCCAATGCAAATTCACCTTTAGGTCTGATCAGAGTCGCAAATTCATCTGCAAGCGACATCAATGGTCCGGCCAGAATGTTGGCTACCAGTACATCGGCAGGGGTACCCTTGATGATCTGGTGGAATGCTTCCGGCAAATCCACATACAGATTTTCAGACACGCCATTCAGTTCAGCATTTTGTCTGGTGGCCAGTACAGCCTGAGGGTCAATATCCGTTGCATAGACCTTACGGGCGCCAAGTAATAACGCCGCCACGCCCAGAATTCCTGAACCACAGCCATAGTCAATGACTACTTTATTCTTTACGTCCGTCTGTCCAAGCCATTGCAGGCACAGGAAGGTGCTGGCGTGGTTGCCGGTACCAAAGGCAAGACCGGGATCAAGTCTGATATTCACGGCATCTGCTTCAGGGGGTTCAAGCCATTCCGGTACAATCCAGTATTTTTCACCAATCTGGATGGGTTCATAGTAATCCATCCATGAACGTTCCCAGACCTGATCTTCCAGGAATTCAGTGCGAAGGTGAACTCCCGGCATCTGTGCCTGAATAAATGCTTCAAGCGCGATGACGTCAATCTCTTCCTCATCGTCCTGTGCATAAATACCAGTCACGACGACAGTATTCCATAGCGGCGTTTCACCGGGCAATGGTTCGAGTAAATCCTGATTTTCAGCATCATCCAGGGTCACACTGACAGCACCCAGGGAGCTGAGCAGGGTTTCAGTAAAACCAACCTGTGCCTGATCAACAGTAATATGAATTTGTAACCACTTCACCAATAATGCCTAATCTGTTTTTAAAAAACCATTGTAGCGGAATCGCTCCGGGTTCGCCTATAGATGAAACGCGAAAACCGAAACAATACGATGTACTGTTCCGGTTTATTTGCTATGTGGGGGATGTTGTACGGCTGCTGACATCATCGCGGCTGAATCGATTCAGTAAGGTGCCAAAAATTGCGGCAAAGACATACATGAATATCGAATAAATTGCAGCAGGCATGGCCACAGCTGAATTTGCCATGACAGTCAGGGCAATGGTCATGGCCAGGGTGCTGTTATGAATCCCGATTTCAAAGGCACAGGCTCTTGCCTGAGCACTGTTGATGCCCAGCAACCGTGGTACAAAATAACCGATCATCAGGCTGCAGATACAGAAAATGACAGTGGCCAGTCCGACCTGCGTGATGTAGCTCATAATCTGGTGACTTTCTTTGATAATGGCACCGACAATGATCAGAATCAGGAACAGTACGGCGAAAATACGCAGTGGCTTATTGAGTTTTTCGGTAAGGTGTGGGGCAAAATGCCGAATCAGCATACCCATACAGACCGGTACAATGATAATACTGAATACCTGAAGAATTTTGCTGAACTGCAGGCTGATCTGCTGGCCGTCATTCATGAAATATTGAATGGAAAAATTGACGATTAACGGCAGGGTAAATGCGGCGATGACAGAGTTAATGGCGGTCAGGCTGATGTTCAGGGCAATATCTCCCTTGAACAGATAACTGAATAAATTGGCTGTACTGCCGCCGGGTGAGGCTGCCAGCAGCATTAAGCCCACTGCAAGCAGTGGCGGCAGTGCCAGTACCTTACAGATGACAAAGGCAATTCCAACCAGCAGAACCAGCTGGCAGAACAATGCGATTAAAACAGCTTTCGGGTGTTTTCCAACCCTGGAAAAATCCCGGGGGGTCAATTCCAGTCCCAGTCCCACCATAATAATGGCAAGTGCAAGCGGCAAGAGTATGGTAATAATCCCTGAATCCATATCCAATCCTTTTTCAGTTTTTTATATATCCTTAAGTGAATAATATATAAATGACTTTTCAGGAAGATACAATAAAAAAGCAGTCATGTGAAAAACTGCTTTTTTAACTCAGGTTACGGACGACGTTAAGTTTCTGGACGACGGTGACAACAATAAGTTAGCAGCGCTTATTCAGTCACCGCTGTCAGAGGTCAGGACTTCGGTTGTGGAGCAGCAAAGCCCAGTGCACATTTACCTTTAATTTCCTTACCTTCAATCGTCACTGATTTTGCACTTGCATCGCTTGCACAGGTAGTGTTCAGTTCCGGCTCATTGCCTTTTACAGCCGTACTTTTGGTTGCAAAAAACTGTGGTTCACAGCTGCCATTCCAGACAATGCCCTTATAGGCAAAACTGATCTGATCACCCTGTTTCTTGTTTTTGCAGACCTGCTGGTATTTTTGAGGATTATACGTGGTTTCGACCTTGTCATTGGCCTGGGTATAACTGCTCAGACATAATCCAGAGAGCAGTATTGAAACGAAGATTTTTGTATTCATAGGTTCATTCCGTGTTTGTTATTGACACTTGATAGAATAAAAAACAGACAGAATAAAGCAATCCCGTTCCAGTAACTTTTCGCATTGTTATTGTGAAATTTTGATCCATATATGCAAAAAAGTGCATGATGTTTTTTTGGGAAATTGTTTTTGGATCACTTTCAGAGAATGGACTGAATTTAATCCTGTTCAGGCTTTAGCCGCTCATTGCTGTAAAGTCATTGATTTATTTCATGGTATCTGGGTTTTTATATAAAAACCACAATTTTATGCAGGTGGTGCTGATCAACCGCCGGGAATTTGTCAACCTGTCTGTAAAATTTTTGCTATAATTTCCTGTCATTTTTTGTTTTTCGATTACGGTCATGCATTATCCTAAAGTTTACGATGTCATTGTTATCGGTGGCGGTCACGCAGGTACGGAAGCAGCACTTGCTGCAGCGCGTATGGGCCGACAGACACTGCTCCTGACGCATAACATTGAAACGCTGGGGCAAATGAGCTGTAATCCGGCAATCGGAGGCATTGGCAAGTCCCACCTGGTACGTGAAATTGATGCGTTGGGTGGATCCATGGCGCTGGCTGCAGATCAGGGCGGCATCCAGTTCAGAATTCTGAATTCACGCAAGGGCGCCGCAGTGCGTGCCACCCGTGCTCAGGCGGACCGGGTCCGTTATAAGGCGGCAATTCGTGAAAGCCTGGAAAATCAGGCGAATCTGGATGTTTTCCAGCAGGCGGCTGATGATCTGATTGTGGACGGTGACACTGTAAAGGGTGTGGTCACTCAAATGGGTATCCGTTTTGAGGCAAAAACTGTGGTGCTGACGGCCGGAACCTTCCTGGGCGGGGTGATTCACGTTGGACTGGAACAATCCCGCGGGGGGCGTGCCGGAGATCCACCATCCATTGCACTGGCAGATCGTCTGCGTGAACTGCAATTGCCGGTTGGCCGTTTAAAGACAGGAACGCCGCCGCGGATTGATGCCCGTTCGGTTGATTTTTCGGTGATGACACCACAACCGGGTGATTTTCCTTCACCGGTCATGTCCTTTATGGGCAGTGCTGCCATGCATCCGCGACAGGTGAATTGCTATATTACACATACCAATGAACGTACGCACGAGATTATCCGGAGTGGACTGGATCGTTCACCTATGTATACCGGGGTGATTGAAGGGGTGGGACCACGTTATTGTCCGTCCATCGAAGATAAAATTCATCGTTTTGCAGACAAAGATTCACATCAGATCTTTCTGGAACCGGAAGGGCTGGATACGCATGAACTGTATCCGAATGGTATTTCGACTTCTCTGCCATTTGATATCCAGTTTCAGCTGGTGCGTTCCATTCGCGGTATGGAAAATGCGCATATCCTGCGTCCGGGTTATGCCATTGAATATGATTATTTCAATCCACAGGCACTGAAGTTCACGCTGGAAACCAAAGCCATCAATAACCTGTATTTTGCTGGTCAGATTAATGGAACCACCGGTTATGAAGAAGCCGGTGCCCAGGGTTTGCTTGCAGGACTCAATGCTGCACGCCGTGCCTGGGATCAGGAACAGTGGACACCCAAGCGCGATGAAGCCTATATCGGCGTGCTGGTGGATGATCTGATCACGCTGGGCACCAAAGAGCCTTATCGGATGTTTACCTCCCGTGCCGAATACCGTCTGATGCTGCGTGAAGACAATGCAGACCAGCGTCTGACACCGATTGGCCGTGAGCTTGGTCTGGTGGATGATGCCCGCTGGGCAGCCTACAGTGACAAAATGGAGGCGGTGGAACGTGAAACCAGTCGTTTGCAGCATCTATGGGCAGCACCGAATAACGCAATGGGTAAACAGTTTGTGGAAATGACCGGCGCAGATTTAAGTAAGGAATGCAGCGCAATTGATTTACTGAAACGGCCGAATATTAATTTTGCGCAGATTGCTGAATTAACCGGTTCTGAGGTTTCTGCATTTGTAGGGGAACAGATTGAAATTGCGGTGAAATATGAAGGCTATATTAACCGTCAGCATGAAGATGTTGCCCAGCTGAAACGGCTGGAAGATACCCGGATTCCGGATGATTTCAACTATGATGCTGTGTCCGGACTGTCCCGTGAAATCACGCTGAAACTGAAGACAGTGTTGCCTGAAACGCTGGCTCAGGCAAGTCGTATTCCCGGCGTGACACCGGCAGCGGTACAATTGGTGATGATCACAATCCGCAAAAATGCACAGATTAAAAAATCAGCATAACGGACCAGTCTGATTGTACAGTTGTTCAAAAATCCGCTCAGGCGGATTTTTTATATCATTTAAAAACGAAACCTGTAAAACATGGTGTCGGTGGAGTGCAATAAAACCTGAAAATACTTTTCTGCAATTTTTCTAAGCAAAAATTGTGAATAGTTCAGCATGACTCATTATTTTTCATACAGGATCTGACCGGTTATAGTGGTTTTACGTTCACAACAGGAGCAAGACCATGACGATGAAATCAATTCGTTATAATGGTTACGATCTGGCCTGCTGCCTTTGATCTGTCATCCATTATTTCCAGCCGTTCATTCATGTTGTATGGGGAGATGCTGATACAGCATGAATGTCTGGTGATGAAACCAGCCCATTACTGGAATGATTATATTCAATGGTTCCAATGGAAATACGAAAACAGCGCATGCAAAAATAATCATATCAAACAAAGCATAAAAAACAGTGTATATAAAAACAACTCAGTTGCATAAGAGAGCTCATGACCTGTAGCTCTCTTTTTTTATTCTATTTCATGGACTGCATTGAACACTGTCTCGGGTTCAATGCGAATCAGCTTTTTACCAAAACTTCTGAGCCACCAGACCAGCTGGGAGGTAAAAGGCACCACAGCGCTGATCTGGTATAGTTCCGCATTGAGTTGTTCAATCTGCTGGTTTTCACTGAGCTGACTTTCAGTAAAATACTGCGCATCATCTTCGTTCATGACCAGTTTTAATTCAATATGTTCAGTGGGGGTATTGAAATCCACCCGAAAGCCCAGTGCACCGGAATCAATATAGCTGTCAATATCAAAGTTGACCGGATGCATGGCCCGGGTGTCCAGTACTTTGGCAGATTTAAAGCGATGCAGCGCAAAGGTCTGCACATCGGATTTGTCATGTCGGGTACAGACCAGGTAGATAATGGCACCTTTCTGCACCAGACCGAGAGGGTTCAGAATATAACTTTTTTCTTCCGCCAGATGGCCCCGGGAACGATAGAGACATTCCACCTGTTTGTCCTGTAGCAGTCCTTCATAAATTGCCTGCTGTGCCTGGCGCTCCACCAGTGGTGGAATCAGTGGCTGGGTGGCAGGAACAATCCTGACACGGTTGATCCACTGACGGACATTGTTCTGTGTGGAGAGACTGCGCCGGGCAAGATCAAACCAGGGTGTCATTTCCTCAACCAGGCCTGGGGGAAGCAGGTGTTTTAAATGTTCTTCCACCATCATGAAAGTCACTGCCTGCGAACTGGTCATGTGCGGAAGGCTCTGAATGGGGGCATCGGAACGCCATCGCCAACCCTGGGGAATGGTTTTGTTGCTTTCAATAGGGAAACGCTGCGCAATCTGATTTAAATCACGTTGAATGGTCCGCAGGCTGATTTCAACGCCTTCACGTTGCAGGGTTTCCTGTAATTCCCGTGTTCCCATCCATTTCCCCGTGGAAAGCCGGGACAGAATTTGCCATTGGCGATACAGGCTGCTGGAGGTTTCTTTTTCTTGTGAGGACATAATTTAATCAGAAAATAGAGTAAGTGAGTAGGAAGGATATTAATCACCCTGACACAATAAAAAATATCTTCACTTTCTGCAAGGAACTTTCTGCAGAAAACGTGATGTAAAACTTCAGACAGTACATTTCACACAGGACATTTTATACGGGGAAGTTTAAGTCACGCAGACAGTTCTGGTCGAACAACATTCAACAGACAGGGTGCGCTACAGGCTTTTCCATATTCTGAAACATGTTGATGCAAAACTTGTCTTGAGCAGGAATGAAATTGGTGAATTAATAAACGAATGGCTGATAGCTGGCATCGTTATTGCTTCATTAAAAAGGCGATAGATAAAGAAACGAGGTTTGTATGCTAAAAGATAATGTAGATACAGATGTAGACCTTGAAGCATATGCTGGACATGCCAATGATCGCGTGTTAAAGAAAAATAATGACATCAGCATATTGCAGCATGAAAAAAATACGATTGCAGATAGTTCCCTGCAACGATTTAAGCAATTTAAATCACAGTTTTTCAACGAATTGACTGATGATCATACCCTGCCGGCAGATGCCGCTGAAAAAATTGAGCAATGGCTTTCCCGGCACAGCCTGGAGGAACTGCATCAACTGAATTTAAGTGCCAAGGAATATTTTTTATACCAGGGCATCACTTTTCATGTCTATGGCGAGTCCACAGGCATTGAACGGACCATTCCTTTTGATCTGATTCCACGTGTCATTGCCAGGCAGCAGTGGAATCAGATAGCCGCCGGCTGTACCCAGCGGGTCAAGGCACTGAATCTGTTTCTCAGTGATATTTATCATGAAGGGCATATTCTGAAGGATCAATTATTGCCGGAATTACATGTATTAACGCACGAAGCTTACCAGCCACATATGATTAATCATCGTCTGAATGGAAACATATACAGTCAGATCAGCGGCGTTGACATTGTCCGGGACAGCAGTGGTGAGTTTTATGCACTGGAAGATAATTTAAGAACTCCTTCCGGGGTGTCCTATATGCTGGAAAGCCGGAAAATGAGCAAGCGCTTCATGCCGGATCTATGTGGGAAACAGCTGCTGGCGATCGAGCACTATCCACAATTATTGCGGCAAATTCTGATTGAAAACGCCTATGTTGATCATCCGTTTATTGTGGTGCTGACGCCGGGCCGCTATAACAGCGCCTATTATGAACACGCCTTTCTTGCAAGGGAAATGGATGTACCCCTGGTGACATCACGTGACCTTTTTGTAGAAAATAACAGGGTTTATGTCAAAACCATCCGGGGACGTCAGCAGGTTGATGTAATTTACAGACGGCTGGATGATGACTTTCTTGATCCGCTGGCATTCAGGCCGGACAGCAGCCTGGGTGTGGCAGGGCTGATGTCGGTTTATTTGCACCATCGGGTTGCCATTGTCAATGCGCCGGGGACCGGTGTTGCAGATGATAAATCCATTTATCCCTATGTCGATCAAATGATTGAATATTATCTGGGTGAGCAGCCGATTTTAAGGAATGTGCCCACCTGGCAGTGCCGGGAGCGGGAACAACTGGATTATGTACTGGCCCATCTTGAGCGGCTTGTGGTGAAGGAAGCACAGGGATCAGGTGGTTATGGCATGCTGATCGGTCCTCAGGCAACAGATCAGCAGATTGAGAGTTTCAGAAGCAAGTTGATTGCTGCGCCACATCATTATATTGCCCAGCCGACCCTGGATTTGTCGGTTGCGCCTGCATTGGCTTCCAGTGGTCTTGCCGAGCGACATATTGATTTGCGGCCGTTTATTTTAAGTTCACCCCAGCGGACTGAAATTGTGCCGGGCGGATTAACCCGTGTCGCCATGCGGGAAGGTTCATTAATTGTGAATTCCTCACAGGGCGGCGGCATCAAAGACACCTGGGTGGTTGATCATTTACATGCCTGAGTCAGACATTCAGAAAGCTAAAGGAGGAAAGCGTGATTTTATTGAATTCCAATGTGCAGCATATTTTCTGGCTGGGCCGTTATCTGGCGCGTATTCAGTATCTGTGCAGTCAGTTTCCCTTTAAAGGCAATGAAACCGCATTAAGCTATGCCCGTGCATTCTGCTTGCCGGCCTTTGATGCATGTTCCCTGAATGAGTTGATCCTGGATCAGGAGCAGCCTTCATCCTTTCATCAGTTATTTGCATATGCCCGCAATAATATTCACGATCTAAGAGGAGTATTATCCGCAGCATCCTTTGCAGAGCTGCATAAACTGCTGAGTCAGGCCGGGCAGAATGCGGCATTCATCTGCGATGTTGCTGCTGATTGTAACGATGTAATTGAGTCAGAAGAAAATACCGATATTTTTCTGTTTTTCAGTCTGGGACAAAAACTTGAGGAACTGGATCGCCGGATCCGCCTGAGACATTCCTGTGAACAGATTCTGACGGATACCGACCAGCTGATTGCATCACTGCACGGTTTTGGCTGGAGCAATATTGCCGAGGTCTGGGCGGCACTGAAACAGAATCCTGACAGTCAGCATTTTTACCATTTCAGTGACCATATTCATGCATTGTTTGAAGCGAATACCCGATGAAACTGATGATCAACCACCAGACGTATTATCAATATACCGAACATGCGTCACAGAGTATTCAGTATATTAAAATGACGCCGCAGAGTAATGAACACCAGCAGGTTCATCACTGGAATATCAGCGTGCCGGGTCAGCAGCAGATCAGCCGGGATGTGTTCAGCAATATATGGATCACCAATACACAGAATTTTGATTACCGGCATATGATGATCATGGCGCAGGGCGTGGTGGAAATTGATGAAACCCGCTTACATGGTGTTCAGCTTGATTTATCTCCCATGATTTTTCTGCAGACCACGGCAACAACGCTGTGCAGTGCCGACATGTTGGGTTTTGTCAGGCAGCATGTGCCGAATATCTCACTGCAGAACCTGCGTGGTTTGTCGGCAGCCATACTGAGCCATATGCCCTATAGTTCTGAAAGTACGCTGGTGACGTATTCAGCCAGGGAATCCTTTGCGGAAAGACAGGGGGTTTGTCAGGACCACAGTCATGTATTTATTGCCATGTGCCGGGCATTGGGTGTGCCGGCACGTTATGTTTCAGGCTATCTGCATGTGCCGGATACCCCTCATCTGGCCAGTCATGCCTGGGCGGAGGCCTGGATTGACGGGATATGGCATTGTTTTGATGTCAGCAATCAACTTTATCAGCCGAGTTCACACATTTATGTGGCCATCGGACGTGATTACTGGGATGTAGCACCGGTACGCGGTGTGCGTGCAAAGGGCGGTGATGAACTGATGTCTTCAATTGTGCAGGTTCTGGCTTGTTAATTCTGTTGCTTATACATAAAATGAGCGTTGCACTCTGAAATAGCAAAGTATTAAGTAAAAGGGACCTTGATGACCTACTGCTGCGCACTGAGACTGAAAAATGGAATGGTTTTTATCAGTGATACCCGAACCAATGCCGGTGTAGATCACATTTCTGTATTTCGTAAATTATATACCTTTGGACATCAGGGCGACCGCTTTATCTGCATTCAGACCTCTGGGAACCTGGCAACCACTCAGGCCGTGATCGGTCATCTTAAAAATCATCTGGCGCTGGATCAGGAACCGAATCTGTACAGTGTTAATACCATGTTTGAAGTGGCTGACCTGATTGGTCAAACCCTGCGAAAGGTCATTGCTGATGTAACGGATGATACCCAGGAGCAGAGCAATTATTATTGCAGCCTGTTGGTGGGTGGACAAATTCAGGGGGAGGAAATGCAACTGTATAATATTTACCCGCAGGGGAATTTTATTTCAGCGACCAGTGATACACCGTATTTCCAGATTGGGGAAAGTAAATATGGCAAGCCCATTCTGGATCGGGCCCTGAGCTATGATATGCCATTGGATGAAGCATTGCGCTGCTGTCTGATTTCCTTTGACTCCACCATACGTTCCAATGTTTCGGTAGGTACGCCTATGGATGTCATCATCTATAATAAGGATTCATTAAAAATACCGAAGGGTAAACGCATTACCGAAGATGAACCTTATTTCCAGCATATCAGTCGGCAATGGTCAGAGACTCTGCGCCGTGGTTTACAGAATCTGCCGAAGCCAACTCCGGATTTTTTTGAATAATGTTGCTGTTACGTTCTTTTAAAAGAAAATTAAGTCAAAACAGCATTTGAATATCCATTCAATGTAATGACATTGTGCTTTAAAAATCCCGGTTGGTTATAAAAACATCTTCCTATTGGTCTGTGATCAACTGTTGCTGACGCACCGGTCGACTGCTCAGGCGGCACAGCAATTCATAACCGATGGTTCCATTGGCCATTGCAACGTCATCCACCAGTCGGTTTTTGCCCCATAGTTCCACGGAAGTACCGGCTGTGACGTTTAATCCCGTGACTTCAACGGCAATCATATCCATGGAAACCCGGCCGATAACCCGACATGGCTGGTTCTGTATCGACACATAATTCTGGCTGAAAAAAGTACGTGGATAGCCATCTCCATAGCCAATGGAAACGATGGCAATTTCCATGTCCTGTGTTGCTGTAAATGTAGAGCCATATCCGATGGATTCACCGGCCTGAACCGTATTCAGGGCAATAATGGCGGCGCTGAAAGTCATAACCGGTTTTAAATCCAGTGCGGTTACGGACTGGTCTGCAAAGGGTGATGCGCCATACAGCATGATCCCCGGTCGGACAAAATCAAAATGCAGTTCAGGCCACTGAAACAGAGCGGCAGAATTACAGCATGAAGCCAGAATAGGTTCACAGCTGGCTTTGACCTGAAGAAATTCATTGATTTGCTGTTGATTCAAAGGATGATCACGGACATCCGCATTGGCAAAGTGCATGGTCAGCACACAGTTAAAGCCATCTGCCTGGAGTGCATGAATGATGTCGATGATGTCCTGAAACCTGAAACCCAGTCGGTTCATGCCGCTGTTCAGCTTAACCCAGACTTTCAGTCCTTTGGCAATATAAGGCTGTTTATGCTGCTGTAACCATTCCAGCTGTTGCCAGTGATGAACCACCACTTCCAGCTGATGCCGGACAGCAACGTACATTTCATCTTCAGAAAATACACCTTCCACCAGGGTAATGGGGTGCTTATAGCCCAGTTCGCGTATTTGCAGTGCTTCTTCAAGGCAGGCCACTCCAAAGGCATCGGTTGAACTTAAGGCGGGCAGAGACTCACTGATGCCATGACCATATGCATTGGCTTTCACCATGCTGACGATTTCAGCCGCCGGGGCAAGTTGTCTGACACGGTTTAAATTATATTGAAGTGCCTGATGATCAATATAAATGTTTGCCTGGCGCACCCTGATACTCCTTAAGGGAATGCATGCAGAATTGATGCATGCTGCACCATTTCTGCGATCAATTAAATTAAGTTATGTTGCATGTATACGTATATGTAGACATGACTGGCAGTCGCTTTCGATATGTATTGCTGTGATATTGTATTCCTGTCATGAAGAAATAAACATATATGATTGACGGATTTACAGCAGATGTACACTGCTCAATTTCTTAAAATAGCCGGATGGCTACAGATTGAACACAGCACCTGTGGGTCTGCAATCATTTCACCGATTGGCCGGTTTTTTTACTGAGGAAATGATCAACTGACCCGGCCACCGGCCTGTTTGTAATCAATAAAGCCAGGATAATCATATAAATAAGATCGTTAACATAGAAAAACCAGCTGAACCAGCCGATCATGGTCTGTCCGGCTGGAATATCATGGATCCCCACGGTGATCAGTGCGGTGAAGCAAATAATAAATAACGCAATAGCGCTGATTTGTGTCAACAGACCCACCAGTAATAACAGGCCTGCAATCAGCTCTACCAGCGAGACAAATACCGCCATGAATTCAGGAAAGGGAATTCCGGCAGATGTAATGGTATCCAGCATCACCAGCCGGTTTTGTTCAACAAATATTTTATTGAATCCGGTACTGCTGAAAAATAAACCCATTGAAATTCTGGCCAGCAATAAAGCCGTCTGCTGTATTGGCTTGCGATATAAAAAGTTGTCATAAATAAGTCTGAGTAGCATTTGTTTCATGGGACAGCATTGGCAAAAAGGAATCAATATATAATTGCTGCCGGTACCGGGGTGCTGGATTTGTGTAAGAACAGCATGCTGCAGTAATGGAATATGTTAAGCAACCGTATCTGCATGGATGCCCGGACAAAAAACTCAGCCTCTGATGTCATGCGTCATCGCTTTATTTCTATTCGTCATCCTGGTATTGTGCATAATATTCAGGTGACAGGTTACTGAAGCGGGTGTACTGGCCCTCAAACGCCAGGCGGACCGTTCCAATGGGGCCGTTACGCTGTTTACCGATAATGATCTCTGCAGTACCGGCTTCCTTGGATTCACGGTTATAGACTTCGTCCCGGTAAATAAACATGATCAGGTCAGCATCCTGCTCAATTGCACCGGATTCACGAAGATCAGACATGACCGGGCGTTTGTTGGGCCGGTTTTCCAGTGAGCGGTTCAACTGGGACAGTGCAATGACCGGACAATTCATTTCCTTGGCGAGCGCTTTTAAGCTTCTGGAAATCTCGGAAATTTCACCGACACGGTTATCGCCCATTCCCGGGACTTTCATCAGCTGAAGATAATCAACCATGATACAGCCGAGTTTTCCGCCATGCTGTTTGGCAATACGACGGGCCCTGGACCGCAATTCTGTAGGTGGCAGGGCAGATGAGTCATCAATATAAAGATGTTTCTCCTGCAACTGCAAAATGGTGCCGGTGACCTTGGACCATTCATCACCATCCAGCTTGCCTGAGCGTAAATGCCCCTGATGCACTTTGCCGTATGCAGAAATCAGACGCATGGCAATGGAGTCAGCCGGCATTTCCATGGAAAATACCAGTGCAGGCAAGTCACAGTTGAATAAGACACTTTCCACCAGATTCATGGCAAATGTGGTTTTACCCATGGATGGGCGGGCAGCGACAATAATCAGGTCACCGGACTGCATGCCGGAGGTTTTATTGTCCAGTTCCAGGAAGCCTGAGGTCAGCCCGGTAATATTGCCTTCCATTTGAGACAGTTCATTCAGTTTATCAAAGACATCTGCCACGACTGATGAAATGGCTTTGGGGCCCTGTACTTTGGCATTATTATTATGTTGTTCTGCAATGGAAAAAATATTGGTTTCCGCCAGATCCAGAATTTCGCTGACTTCACGGCCCTTGGTGTCATAGGCATTCTGCAAAATTTCATTGCCGACTTTAATCATGCTTCTTAAGGTTGAAAACTCACGAATTTTATGTGCATAGGTCTCCAGGTTATAAAAACTGGAAGGGGAATCTGCCATTAACTGCATCAGATATTCTTCACCTCCAATGGCATCGAGCAGATTCTGTTTTATCAGCCAGTCATTGACCAGTACCGCATCATAAGGTGAGTTTTCCTGCGCGAGTTTTTCAATGGCACGAAAGATATATTTATGCCGGGTTGCATAGAAATCACTTTCATGCAGTGCGTCGCTGACCTGTTCAAATGATTCTGCCACAGTCATCAGGGCAGCCAGTACCGCCTGCTCAATGGCCAGGTTATGCGGTGGTGTACGGAATTCCTTCAGCTGGGCCGCCTCATTGATTTTATGGTCGGACTTTGACGGCTGGGGTGCGGCAGTGGCATTTGCCTGAGACATATTAAACCCTGGTTGCTGATACAACAGATAAAAAAGAGAAACGGAAAAATAAGCTTTTTATCTTAATGCAAAAATCAGAGGACGAGAACAGGAGAATTGAATTATCAATCAGGAATGGGACAATGCGCTGAAAAATGAGCATTTAAAAATGCAGGGATAAAAAAGAGCATGCGGTTGCATGCTCTTTTTTTATACGTCTTACAGAAGATTACTCAGATACGATGGTCACGAGTACTTCGGCAATGACATCATGGTGCAGTTGAATGACAATGTTGAATTCACCGGTATGACGCAGTGCGCCATTTGGTAAACGCACTTCTGAACGGTCAACTTCAAGACCGGCATTGGTCAATGCATCAGCAATGTCACGGGTACCGATTGAACCGAACAATTTACCTTCATCACCCGCTTTGGCAGTGATGACGATATTGACTTCGTTCAGTTGATCAGCACGAGCCTGAGCAGCAGCCAGTACTTCAGCTTCCTGTTTCTCAAGTTCAGCACGACGGGCTTCAAAAGCTGCAGTATTTGCTTCAGTTGCAGCAACTGCTTTACCCTGAGGGATGAGGAAGTTACGGCCATAACCGGCTTTCACTGAAACCTTATCACCTAATTTACCCAGGTTGTTAATGCGTTGTAATAAGATAATATCCACAGCTCACCTCACTTATGGTTGTCAGTGTAAGGGATCAAAGCCAGGTAGCGGGCTTGCTTGATGGCAAGGGCCAGCTGACGCTGATAACGAGCTTTTGTACCCGTGATACGGCTTGGAACAATCTTGCCGTTTTCAGTGATATACTGTTTCAGAGTGTCTGTATCTTTGTAATCGATATATGTCACGTTCTCAGCTGTAAAGCGGCAGAACTTGCGACGACGGTAAAAGCGTGCCATTAATGTTCTCCTTAAGCTTCTTCAGCAGATTCCAGTACTTGTTGTGCTTCTTCACGTTGTGCTTTACGCGCACGTTTTTCTTCAGCACTTTTAGCAAGCAGGGATTCTTCAGTGATTGCGTGTTCACGACGGATGATAAGACTGCGAATAATTGCATCGTTATAACGGAACAATTCTTCAAGTTCATCAAGCGTGGTCTGACTGCATTCGATATTCATCAGAATGTAGTGCGCTTTGTGGATTTTGTTGATTGGGTAAGCCAATTGGCGACGGCCCCAGTCTTCAAGACGGTGAATTTGACCTTCAGCTTCCTTGATCTGGGAAATGTAGCGTTCTACCATTCCCACAACCTGATCGCTTTGGTCTGGATGTACCAGCAGTACGATTTCGTAGTGACGCATTGTCAGCTCCTTACGGTTTATGCAGCCCCAGTTTCAAAAAACTGAAGCAAGGAGTCACAATCCAATGGATTGTGTCGCAAAATTGCGAGGTCTGAATTTTAGGGCCTAATCTGTAAAAATACAAGGACTAAAATCATGAATGTCAGTTTAAATCCATATCGGTTGTGGTCTGGTGCAGAATAACCGGAGATGATGAAGAAACGGATGACAGCATGGGACGACAGACAGTCCAGTGATGGCGGACCAGGCTAAAACCCGGAAGATAGAGCAGGGCTCTATCTTTTTTGAACCGGACTTTTAGAAAAGTGGCAGATGCGGTGCGGGAGAAACATAGCTGAAACTAAAGCTGAAACTTAATACGGTGATTAAAATCACTGAATATAAAAATGAATGTTTCGCCCATAATTGGTCATTTTCTGCCTTAAAACCTGCCAGGGATAAATAGATCCAGTAAGCACACAGGACATTAAAAACAACCAGGAAGATAATATTGGTATAGCCAATACAGTACAGACCATTTAATACACCGGTAAATAACAGCACATAAATCAGGCTTTCAACCTTTGTACGGTAAATGGAGCGTGCAATTGGTAATATTGGTATTCCTGCATTTTTGTAGTCATCATAACGATAGACTGCGATTCCCCAGGAATGCGGCATTTGCCATAGTGCATAGGCCAGGAAAATCAGCAATGCAGCGACATCAAACTCATTTGAAACTGCGGTATAACCAATCACAGGTGGGCTTGCGCCGGAAATACTGCCAATGAGTGTTTGATGAATGGTAATTCTTTTACTCCACAGGCTGTAAAAAATCACATAGACCACAAAGCCGAGTACAGCAAAAGCAAACGCATAGGCATTGACAAAAAACCATAATAAGCCGAAGCCAAGTAATCCCAGTCCAGCAGCAAACAGTGATGCTACAGCCGGGCTGATGGTTTTCTGAACCAGTGCACGATTCATGGTGCGCAGCATTTTCTGGTCAATGTCCTGATCAATAATATTATTCAGAACACAGCCAGAAGCGACTACGCAGGTTGTACCGGATAATGTAAGAAAGAGAAGGAGGAAATCCACTGAACCCTGGGCGGCCAGGAAAAAGCCGCCCAGCGTGGTAACGAAGTTACCAAAGAGAATTCCTGGTTTAGTCAGGAATAAATACTTTTTAAACATGACGATCAGTTTAGATCATCATGTTTGAATGTAAATAATTCATGATCCATACCGAACCGACCAGCAATACTGCGATGGTCAGAATGGTATAGATGAATGCAATCACGTTCCAGCGTTGTTCCGATGAAGAGTTCATATGCAGGAAGAAAACCAGCTGTACAAGTACCTGAGCAATGGCCGTAATTGCAATGGTGGCAATAATGGCGCCACGGCTGAAATCTTCAGTGTGCATTGCCATATAAAATGGAACAATGGTCAGCAACACTGAAAGAATAAAGCCGATGGTATATTGCTTAAAGTTACCGTGTGATGCACCGGCAGCATTATGTTCATGACTACTCATTATACAACTCCCATCAGATAAACCACGCTGAATACACAGATCCAGACGATGTCAAGGAAGTGCCAGAACAGGCTCAGACAGGCAAGACGACGTGTATTGGTTGTTGTCAGACCATATTTTTTGAGCTGAACCATCAATACAATCATCCACACCAGGCCAGAGGTAACGTGAATCCCGTGCGTACCCACCAGGGTGAAGAACGCGGAAAGGAATGCACTGTGGCTCGGGCCATGACCTTCATGAACCAGATGATGAAACTCATACAGTTCCATGCCAATAAACGATGCACCAAAGATGAATGTGACGATCAGCCATAAAATGACCTGGTTCACTTTCTTTTTGTATGAAGCGAGTACTGCAAAACCAAAAGTCACAGAAGAAATGAGCAGGGCAAAGGTTTCAGTTAAAACGAAACCCAGAGTGTCACCAAACAGCTCTTTCGGACTTGGAGTTCCAGGTGGAATATGACTGCTTAATACAGCGAACGCGATGAAGAGTGTACCGAATAAAATCAAGTCACTCATCAGGTATGTCCAAAAACCAAAGACGGTCAGATCAGTATCATCGTGATGATGATCATCATGTCCGTGGTTGTCGTGATGAAGTACTTCAGCCATTTCCTTAGTCCTTCTTCAGATGTTGTTCAAGTAACGCATAGCGTTCATTTTCAATGCGCTCAACCTCAGCAGCAGGCACGTAGTAATCCACTTTTTTGGTGAATGAACTGACGATAAAGCTTATGATGGAACCGATGAAGGTCATAACGGCCAGCCACCAGATATGCCAGACCAGCGCAAAGCCCATGATGGTCAGCAGCATGCCAATAACGAAACCGGCAGCACGATCAGTCGGCATATGAATGGCTTCATATTTTTCCGGACGTGCATAGGCCACACCGTTTTCCTTGTCAGTCCAGAAACGATCAATACCGTTACCTTCCGGAACCTGTGCAAAGTTATAAAAAGGTGCAGGGGATGACGTTGCCCATTCAAGCGTACGGGCATCCCACGGATCACCGGTATGGTCCATATGCTCATGGCGCTGCAGGTAACCCACGATAATCTGCATCAGGAAGCAGGCAATACCGATTGCAACCAGGCATGAACCAAAGAAGGCAATGGCCAGGTAAGGGTCCCATTCCGGATTGTCATATGTATTCAGACGACGGGTCATGCCCATAAAGCCCAGAATATATAGCGGAATGAATGCAAAATAGAAACCAAAGAACCAGAACCAGAACGAGGCTTTACCCCATGCTTCATTTAATTTCCAGCCAAACATTTTTGGCCAGTAAAAAGTGATGCCGGCAAACATACCGAACACCACACCGCCAATAATTACGTTATGGAAGTGAGCAATAAGGAACAGCGAGTTATGCACCAGAAAGTCCGCAGGTGGCACAGCCATGAGTACACCGGTTAAACCACCAATACCGAACGTCACCAGGAAGCCCAGAGTCCAGTACATAGGTGTGGTGAAAGTAATGCGTCCTTTGTACATGGTAAATAACCATGAAAAGATTTTCACACCGGTTGGAATCGCAATCACCATGGTCATAATACCGAAGAACGCATTGACGTTGGCGCCGGCGCCCATGGTAAAGAAATGGTGAACCCATACCACAAATGCAAGTACGGTAATTGCAATGGTTGCATACACCATTGACTTGTAACCAAATAATGATTTACGGCTGAATACGGAAGTTACTTCAGAGAAAATACCGAATGCAGGTAAGATCAGAATATAAACTTCCGGGTGACCCCAGGTCCAGATCAGGTTCACATACAGCATTGGACTGCCGCCAAGCTCATTGGTGAAGAAATGGAAGTCGAAGTAACGGTCCAGCGCCAGCATTGCGATGGTTGCAGTCAGTACCGGGAATGATGCAATGATCAGTACGGCAGTACACAGTGCAGTCCAGGTAAAGATGGGCATATCCATCAGGCTCATGCCGGGAGCACGCATCTTGATGATGGTCACAAAGAAATTGACACCGGTCAGCAGTGTCCCGAGTCCCGAAACCTGCAGGGCCCAGATATAATAGTCAACACCGACCCCTGGAGAATACTGAATACCGGACAGAGGAGGGTAAGCCATCCAGCCTGTTGCAGCAAATTCACCCAGTACAAGTGAGGCCATCATTAATCCGGCTGCGCCGGCAAATAACCAGAAACTGACCGAGTTCAATAATGGAAAGGCAACGTCACGTGCACCAATCTGCAGAGGTACCGTGATGTTCATCATACCAACCACAAGACCCATGGCAACAAAGAAGATCATGATGACACCATGTGCGGTGAAAATCTGATCATAGTGGTCCGGGTGCAGATAACCTTCACCGCCGCCTTTGGCCAGGAACAACTGGAGACGCATCATGATGGCATCGGCAAAACCACGCACCAACATGACCACAGACACCAGGATATACATGATACCGATTTTTTTATGGTCTACTGAAGTAAACCATTCTTTCCACAGATAACCCCATTTTTTGAAATAGGTGATACCGCCAAGTATTGCAATTGCGCCAAGTGCCATGATGATCATTGTCACAATAACAAGAGGCTCTTTCGGGATGGCATCCCAATTGAGTTTACCTAATAACAACATGTCTTATTCCTCTACAGAAGCAGTCCCATGTTCAACAACCTGATGAGCAGTTGTCTCAGCATGGTCTGCGCCATGGTAGTTACTCATGTATGTGTTAATCACGGACTTGAACAATTCAGGCTCAACGGAAGAATAATAAGTCACAGCATGAGGCCTGGTCGGGAAAGGACCTTTACGTTCAGCTTCTTCTGCAAGGGCTTTTTCTTTGGGCGTATGAGCATTATTGACCATTGCTTCAATCTGGTGAACAGAACGGTCGCCATCTTTAAGGGATGCAAATTCCGCATGATCCAGCGCAGTTTTCTGCACAGCTTCAGCATTGATTGACGTGCCTTTTCCGGTTTTCACCGCAGCAATCCAGTCATTGAATTCGGTATCAGTCACACTGTATGCCCTGAACCGCATCTGAGTAAAGCCATAGCCGCTGTAGTTGGCCGAAAAGCCCCGATATACACCAGTATGATCTGCCAGCATGTGGAGTTGTGTCTGCATGCCTGCCATTGCATAAATCTGACCTGCCAACTGTGGAATGAAGAAAGAGTTCATTGTAAAGTTGGAGGTGATATCGAAATCAATGGGGGTTTTCTCTGGGAACCGCACTTCATTAATTGTTGCAATTTGCTGTTCCGGGTAGATGAAAACCCATTTGAATTGTTCTGCTATAACCTGAATGGTCAATGGCGTCTTATCTGATTCAAGTGGACGGTATGGGTCATACTTATGTGAACCCCACCATGTTAACCAGGCTAAAATACCAATAATAATGACTGGAACACCCCAGACCACAATTTCAATTGAAGTGGAGTGTGCCCAGGTAGGCTTATAGTCTGCATTCCTGTTCGACGCACGATATTTCCAACCAAACCATAATGCCATCAGGATCGAAGGGATCACAACGAGTAACATTAAATAGATCGCAGTCATCATCAGGCTACTTTGACCTGCAGCGACCGGACCTTTAGAGTTTAGAAGTACAATATCACCACCACACCCGGTTAAAAGTATGGCCAGCGTAGATAAAGACAATGCAGCTAAAATCGTTTGTCTCATTTTACAACCTCGGTGAAGAGTCCCATTCCCTAAGTAAATCTGGGATAGCGATTAAAGTGTCGCATGATTGGGAATGTAATGGATGCATGGCACATGCAATGCAGGTATTCCCAATGATCTGACACCCTGTGTTGTAGGGCATTATGCCTTATATCAAAAAACTTAGCTATACATAAAGTGGCTTTAATAAGCGTCTGCAAAGCCAGCTTTTTTACTCGGAATTGACTATTCTGACAGCATTGCGGCGAAAAATCGGAGGCAAAAAAAATGAGACGAATATTCGTCTCACTGGCTGGTTGCGGATGATTATTTACGGCTGATTACTTAATGACTCTGGTCCGGGCCAGTTTGTCATGCAGCGTCTGGCGTTTGCTGTTCAGGCCAAATATATGATCCACAATTGCGATAAAAGGCATAAAGATTAAATTAAGAACCACAAAAAGCAGGCTGCGTAATAAAAAGACACGGGTCAGGGAAACTTTCTCACCGGAATCTGCATCCACAATTCTGATGCCCGTCAGTTTCTTACCCAGGCTCTGTCCTGATTTTGCCAGCAGGAAAGCCTGTACTGCAAGCATGATGACGACATAAACCAGCATGGCCTGCCAGGCTTCAATCGGGATCAGGCTGATCAATTGCTGTTGTAACTGCAGGGCCTGGGTGGAACTACTTGCTGCCTGCATTTTTTCCTGAATATCAGCAAGTTGAGTAACTTCCTGTTGATTCATAAAAAAGGAGGGAATGCTTGCTGCCGGAAGCCACAATAATAAGTCGATCAGTTTTGCCAGGATGCGTGAACCGAAGCTTGCCAGTTCATTTTTTTCTGTTCTGCTGACCTCTATCCGACTGATGGTGCTGTTTTGTGTCGGATGTACAGGAAGGCTATGACCGGCCGGATGATAGACCAGCTGACCCTGGGTCAGCTCACCCAGTGGTTTCCATTCGGCCATTCCCTGATGCCAGGTCAGATCGGTCAGTAAAATTTGCTGGCTTGCAAGCATCTGATTGATCTGATCCAGAGTATATGGACCAGCTTGTTGATTATTACGTGCCAAGTAAATTTGCATAAAACTAAAATCTCAAAATCTGGAAGAAAATAAAATCAGTGACTACAGTATTTTATTACAGAATGTTGTTCAGGCATACAGCAATACTGTATTGCTAAAACATTGTACGGGCTAAAAAACGGAGTAAAAGATATGGGTTGACTGAATGAATGAAGTCATTAAATTATATTTTAAAAGAGCGGTGATGTGAAATAAAAACTGTCCGATCCTGATGATTTACAGGGTACGACACATAAAATAAAACGCTGTTTATGGAATTATCCATCTGACGGGTCAAACAATGCGGATGAGCATGAATACCTGGAAAATGATCGATATAATCAACCTGTCAAAAAATTCATACGGCTGCAAACAAAGCTGCGCTTTGTTTTTGCTCATGTTGGGCGAGGGGTACATCCAGAGCAACTATAAAGCACTGCTTTGAAGGCAGCGCAAGTCCGCCAACGGCAGGACAATCATCCATGACTCAAAAGTGCAAAAATATATTTTTCATTTATAATCAATATTTTGAGTAAAATCATATGCATGAATAATTAGGTGGTTTGACTATAAATGAATTATTAAAAAGAAAAACAGCTATCTGCTTTTTTGTCATTCCTGGTCAATCAAAAAAGCCCATTACATGAATGGGCTTTCTGAACTTTTGTCTGCTCAGTTTTGTTTGATTTTCTCTTCTGCCAGGAAGAACCATGTGTCCAGCACAGAGTCCGGATTCAGGGAAACAGATTCAATACCCTGTTCCATCAGCCATTTGGCAAGATCGGGATGATCAGAAGGTCCCTGACCACAGATTCCGATATATTTACCTGCTTTGCGGCAGGCATGAATCGCCATGGACAGCAGTGCTTTTACTGCAGGATCACGTTCATCAAACAGATGGGAAACAATACCGGAGTCACGGTCCAGACCCAGGGTTAACTGAGTCAGGTCATTGGAACCAATGGAGAAACCATCAAAGTGCTCAAGGAACTGTTCAGCCAGCAGTGCATTGGTTGGCAGTTCACACATCATAATTACTTTCAGACCATTTTCACCGCGTCTCAAACCATTTTGTGCCAATAGTTCAATCACACGTTTTGCTTCAGAAACAGTACGTACAAATGGAATCATAATCTGAATATTGGTCAGTCCCATTTCATCACGTACTTTTTTCAGTGCCCGGCATTCAAGCTCAAAACAGTCACGGAAATTATCTGAAACATAGCGGCTTGCTCCCCGGAAACCCAGCATTGGATTTTCTTCTTCCGGTTCGTACAGTTTCCCGCCAATTAAGTTTGCATATTCATTTGACTTAAAATCAGACATACGGACAATGACCGGTTTATCTGCAAACGCAGCAGCCAGCGTTGAAATACCCTCCACCAGTTTTTCAACGTAGAAGTCAATCGGTGATGCATAGCCAGCAGTCCGGGTCATAACTGCAGCACGTGTTTCACGTGGCAGGCTGTCAATGTTCAGTAATGCTTTTGGATGCACACCAATCATCCGATTGATGATGAACTCAAGACGGGCAAGGCCAATCCCTTCGTTGGGAATCTGGGCAAAGTCAAATGCACGGTCCGGGTTACCGACGTTCATCATAATTTTAAACGACAATTTCGGCATGGATTCAATGGAGTTGCGCTGAATCTCAAAATCCAGTGCACCTTCATAAACAAAACCGGTATCACCCTCAGCACAGGATACGGTCACTTCCTGGCCATCAGTCAGTACTTCAGTGGCATTACCGGAACCGACAATGGCAGGAACACCCAGTTCACGGGCAATAATGGCAGCATGACAGGTACGGCCACCGCGGTTGGTGACAATTGCCGCAGCACGTTTCATGATCGGTTCCCAGTCAGGGTCAGTCATGTCAGACACCAATACATCACCCGGCTGAACTTTATCCATTTCCTTAATGGAGGTCACCACACGGACTTTACCGGAACCAATCCGCTGACCGATTGAACGGCCTTCACACAGTACGGTCCCTTTCTGTTTCAGCAGGTAGCGTTCCATGGTGCCAACATTTTCACGGCTTTTTACTGTTTCAGGACGGGCCTGAACAATATACAACTGACCGTCATCACCATCTTTTGCCCATTCAATGTCCATAGGCGCATTGTAATGTTCTTCAATAATCATGGCCTGTTTCGCCAGTTCCTGCAATTCCATGTCATTCAGGGCAAACTGCTGGCGTTCCTGTTTTTCAACATCAACCACCACCACAGACTTACCGGCAGAACCTTCTTCACCATAAATCATTTTCTGGTGTTTGGAACCCAGATTACGACGCAGAACTGCATGCTTGCCGGCTTTGATCAATGGTTTTGAAATATAGAACTCATCGGGGTTTACTGCGCCCTGAACCACCATTTCACCCAGACCATAAGAGGCGGTGATAAATACGGCATCACGGAAACCTGACTCGGTATCCAGGGTAAACATTACCCCGGCAGCACCTGTTTCAGAGCGCACCATACGCTGGATACCGGCAGAGAGCGCAACCACGTCATGGTCAAAATTCTGGTGAACCCGGTAGGCAATTGCACGGTCATTATATAAAGAGGCAAATACTTCCTTAATAGCGACTAAGACGTTATCAATACCACGAATATTCAGGAAAGTTTCCTGCTGACCGGCAAAGGAGGCATCCGGTAAATCTTCTGCTGTTGCCGAGGAGCGGACTGCAACCGCAATATCCGGGTTTCCGCTGGCCAATACTGTAAATGCATCACGTACTTCTTTTTCCAGCTCAGGAGTGAGGGGCGTATCTACAATCCATTGACGAATTTTTGCACCTGTTTCAGCCAGGGCATTGACGTCATCAACGTTCAGCTGCTTTAACTCAGCTGAAATTTTTGCATTCAAACCACTTTGTTCAAGGAATTCACGATAAGCTGCTGCAGTCGTTGCAAATCCACCTGGTACAGAAACACCGGCATTTGCCAGATGACTGATCATTTCACCAAGTGAAGCGTTTTTACCACCTACGATCTCAACGTCGTGTTTCCCCAGTTTTTCCAGACTGATTACGCGTGCTTCCAAAGTCGTTACTCCACTTTTGCAGTATTAATCACTATATTTGGCATGAAATTATAACAAAAAACTTAGCATTTTAATTCAACTAAGTGATAGTCATGTAAGATGGGTTTACTATAAAGATTATACAGCAGCAAGACAAATGTTTGAGGAGAATTTTTAATGTCGGAAAGTAAACAGATCAGGCGGAGTGTGTTTTTTGTTTCCGATGGTACGGCCATTACAGCCGAGACCCTGGGACATTCATTACTGGCACAGTTTCCCAATGTGAACTTTGACATTCATATTATCCCCTACATTGCCTCAGAAGAAGCTGCCATGAATGTGGTCGAGGAAATCAACAGAAGAGCCGAACAGGATGGACAGCAGCCACTGGTTTTTGACACGCTGGTTGATCCCTATGTACGCGATATTATCAATACCGCCAATGCCGTGAATCTGGATGTTTTTGAAGGGCTGATCAGTAAATTGTCCGATGTGCTGGGGACACCGCCGACAGCACTGGTGGGGCAAACACATGCAGTAACCGATTCTGAGTCCTATAAATCCCGTATTGATGCAGTACATTTTGCGCTGGACAATGACGATGGCGCCCGTACCCGGCACTACGATAAAGCCGATCTGATTCTGATTGGGGTGTCACGTTCCGGTAAAACGCCGACCTCCATTTATTTGTCATTACAATTTGGTATTCGGGTGGCAAACTATCCACTGACCGAAGAAGACCTGGATGATAACCGTCTGCCGCAGGTGTTAAGGGAACATAAACATAAGCTGTTTGGGCTGATGATTGATGCAGAACGACTGGTTGCCATTCGTACTGAACGCAAGGCCAATAGCCGTTATGCAAGTTTCAGTCAGTGTCAGATGGAGCTGCGGGCAGTTGAGGGCATTTATATTTCAGAAGGCATTAAATATTTAAATGTGTCTGAGATGTCCATTGAAGAAATTTCAACCCGTATTTTGCAGATGACTGGTCTGAAACGTCGGATTGTTTAAAAGGCGCTGATGCATCCCGGCCTGATTTCAGCCAGCAGGATTCTGTAGATGTGCTTTATGACTGATGTTTTATGTCCATCAGCAAACTGAAATTATCCAGGCGTTTTTCAGTCTCATAAATGTCACAGGTAAAAATAAACTCGTCTACCTCATACTGTTTCAGCAGCCGGTTCAGTCCGGCGCTGACTGTTTCGACAGAACCAATCTGCGCCATCGCCAGAAAGTTCTGAACCGCAATTTTTTCAGCAGCTGACCAGCGTCCTTCCATGCTTTCCACCGGAGCTTTCAGTTTAATGCTCTGGCCTGTCAATAAATGCTGTATCCGCTGATAGACACTGGTTGCCAGGTATTGGGCTTCTGCATCTGTGTCTGCAACGACCGTTGGAACCGCCATGGCCACATAGGGTTTATCCAGATATTCAGAAGCTTCAAAATTGTCACGGTACAGCTGAATGGCCTGATCCAGCAGGCGTGGTGCAAAATGTGAAGCAAATGAATAGGGTAGTCCCAGTCTGGCGGCAAGCTGAGCACTGAACAGGCTTGAACCCAGCAGCCATACCGGAACATGGGTCCCCTGGCCGGGTGTTGCGGTAATTCGCTGTCCTGGTACGGCATCTGCAAAATAATGCAGAATTTCCACCACGTCCTGTGGGAACTGTTCTTCTGTTTCCTGACGCCCGCGTCTCAGTGCACGCATGGTCGGCTGATCACTGCCCGGCGCACGTCCCAGTCCCAGATCAATCCGACCCGGATACAGTGTGGCCAGCGTACCGAACTGTTCTGCAACCACAAGTGGAGCATGGTTGGGCAGCATGATTCCACCGGAGCCGACCCGTATATGCTGTGTATTTGCCAACAGGTAACCCAGCAGTACCGCGGTGGCTGAACTGGCGATTCCATCCATATTGTGATGTTCTGCAAGCCAGATACGTTCATAGCCCAGTTTCTCTGCATGCTGCGTCAGTTCCAGGGCATGCCTCAGGGAAAATTCGATACTCTGGTTGTCACGTACCGGAGCAAGTTCCAGTATGGAAAATTTAGTGTCCTGAATGGATCGCATGCGCATGTCCCTGGTCAATTTATATCGAAATAATACGATATAAGAAGGCACTTGTATATCGAAAATTTTCGATTTATGTGGGGATGATCACGGCCATCATAAAGTGGATATGCGCTGTGAACAAAGTGTGCATCCTGTCCTGAAACAAAAAAGACACCGGATAAGTGTCTTTTTGATCAAAGCTAATCAAACGATTAACGATAGTGCTTATAGTGGCCCCGGTGCCATCCATTATCGTGTCGGTAATGACGACCGTTGTAACGATAACCGTCATCTCTGTAGCCATTACGGTAACCGTAGCGATTATTGTCATAACGATTGTAACGGTCATCATAGCGACGATCTTCACTGACCTTACGGCCAAGTACTGAACCACCGGCAGCCCCCAGACCTGCGCCTGCATAGCCGCCTGTAGTTCCGGCAATATTTCGGCCTACAGTATAACCACCGGCACCGCCCAGTGCACCGCCAATGATGGCACCGGTACGGTCACGACGATTGGTGGATGCTGCTGCGCCACCGGCACCGCCCAATGCAGAACCAATCATGGCACCTGTTGAACCACCCATCTGCTGGCCAATGGCAGCACCGACCACACCTCCAAGGCCTGAGGTTAATGCAACACGTGAACTGTTGTCAGCATATGCTGTTGTCATTGTTACTGCTGCGATTACAGTCGCAGTAATTATGGCTTGTAGTTTCATATTTAAACTCCTTTGGATGGAGGTTCCGATTCATTGTTGATCCTGAGTTCAATGTACTCAAAGACTGAGATTTGATTGTGAATGGCCATGTAGTCAAGATGATTGATTCAGTAAATACATTGTATTTTTTCTGCTGTTTTTCTCCATAATCAGCTGGGTCCAGCCCACAGCTCCGGTGGACTGCTATGCGGGCTGGAATGTTGTTTGTCATGGCATGTGTTTAAAAATCTAGGGCAAATAAAAAGCACCCGCAGGTGCTTTGGTATGTCGTCTGGACATTAATGACGACGATGTTTTTTGTAACGCTTTTTGTTGTACTTGCGCTGATCATAACGGCGATCTTCAGATACTTTTTTACCCAGTGCTGAACCACCGGCAGCCCCTAAGGCTGAGCCAATATAACCGCCGGAAGTTCCTCCGACATTTTTACCGACGGTATAACCACCGACACCACCCAGACCACCACCAATGGCAGCGCCGGTACGGTCACGGCGGTTGGTTGCTACCGCAGCACCGCCTGCACCACCCACTGCTGAACCGATCATGGCGCCGGTATTTCCACCCATATGTTTTCCGATGGCGGTACCTGCAACACTGCCTAAGGCTGAAGTTGCTGCAACACGGCCTGTATTATCTGCATGGGCATTTACGCTGAATACTGTAGCAACTGTCAGTACAGTGCTGAATAACATTTGATTGAATTTCATTTTGTGCTCCACGGCTTGAATCCATGCCGCTAAATGTAACAAAAAGCTTCATGAAAAATGTGGAGAAGCATACCGGGTACTGGAGTGTTTTGTATCTGATTGTGTGTCTTTGATTGCAATTGCTGTTTATATCGTCAGCTGGCTGACCTGTTGGTAGAAACTGTGTGCAGAATGACTGAAATACATGATTCAACGCATGAAATATCGGCTTAAAACTCAGCGATACCGGTGAGGATATGTCATTTGAATGACAGAATCGGTAAACTACGCATAATTGAGCAATAACCATTGAGCTGATCCGACCGAACTGTTGCAAATATACAGCATGCAACCAGGCCGGGTATTGAATTGAGATTTGATTGAACATGAAACAATCGTTACGTTTACGATTAGACCAGCTATGTGATCGGCAGGAAGAATTAACGGCATTACTGGCAGATATGGAAGTGATATCTGACAACAGGCGTTTTCGCAATTTATCACGTGAACATAATGATTTAACAGAAATTACAGCGGTCTGGCAGAAGTACAGACAGGCAGAAGCTGATATTGAAACAGCCGAAGCCATGTTGTCTGATCCTGATTTTAAGGAAATGGCACAGGAAGAAATCAGGGAGAATAAAGCACAGCTTGAACAGCTGGAAGCTGACCTGAACATTCTTATGATTCCAAGGGACCCGAATGATGCCAATGCAGCCTATCTGGAAATCCGTGCCGGAACCGGGGGCGATGAAGCGGCAATTTTTTCCGGTGATTTATTCCGCATGTACAGTAAATATGCGGAAACTCAGGGTTGGCGTGTGGAAATTCTTTCAGAAAATGAAGGTGAGCATGGTGGTTATAAGGAAATCATTTGTCTGGTGAATGGTGAAGGTGTGTATGGCCGCTTAAAGTTTGAAAGCGGCGCACATCGTGTACAGCGGGTTCCAGCCACAGAATCACAGGGCCGGGTACATACCTCAGCCTGTACTGTAGCCATTTTGCCGGAAGTGGATGTGGATACCTCAGTGGATATTAATCCTGCAGATTTACGCATAGACACTTACCGGGCTTCCGGTGCCGGTGGTCAGCACATTAACAAAACCGATTCTGCCGTGCGGATTACACACATCCCGACGGGCACCGTAGTTGAGTGCCAGGATGAACGCTCACAGCATAAGAACAAGGCAAAAGCGATGGCCTTGCTTGCATCACGACTGGAAAATGCCAAACGTGCAGCAGCAGATGCCGCGACTTCTGAAATGCGTCGTGATCTGGTCGGTTCGGGTGATCGTTCAGAGCGTATCCGTACTTATAACTATCCTCAGGGACGCATGACAGACCATCGTATTAACTTAACCCTGTATAAGCTGGATGCCGTTATGGAAGGAGACCTGACCGAATTACTGGACAGTCTGCACCGTGAATATCAGGCAGACCAGCTCGCGTTGCTGGCTCAGCAGAATGGTGGCTGATGAAGATTGCAGAGGCGCTGGCACTGCGTGGTGAACCGGACAGTTATGAACGTCAGGAAAATGCCTGGTTACTGGAACATTTACTGAACATTCCGCTGTTGATGCTGAAGTTAGCAATGGACCAGGAACTGACCGGGCAACAGCAGCTGGATTATCTGCAGGCCCTGCATCGGCTGAAAAGTGGAGAACCACTGGCTTATATCACCGGTTCACAACCGTTCTGGACGCTGGATTTAAACGTGACCACCGATACATTGGTGCCGCGTCCGGATACCGAAATACTGGTGGAAACCGTGCTGAATTTAAACCTGCCGGAAAATGCCAGTATTGTGGATCTGGGAACCGGGACCGGTGCCATTGCATTGTCACTGGCCAGTGAGCGTCCGGCATGGTCGATCACTGCAACAGATATTCACCTGCCTGCCTTAAAGGTTGCTCAGGGAAATGCTGAAAAATATGCTTTCAACCAGGTCAGCTTTTGCTGTGGTGCCTGGTATGCGGCTTTATCTGCTCAGAAATTTGATCTGATTGTGTCCAACCCACCTTATATCGATGCGGCAGATCAGCATATGAAGCAACTGGCTTGTGAGCCTGAACGGGCACTGGTGGCGGCTGACCGCGGTCTGTCCGATATTGACATCATTCTTGATCAGGGACGTTACTGGCTGAATACCCACGGCTGGATCGCGCTTGAGCATGGCTATGATCAGGGCATTGCAGTCAGAGAGCTTTTTGAGCGTTATGGTTTTTCAGAGATTAAAACAGTCCGGGATTATGGTGGAAATGAACGGGTCACTCTGGGGCAACATGTATAAGCCTGGATAGCTATGAAATGAACATGGCATAAAAGTGGATGATTAAAAGCGTGTAGGCCTGGTACAACCGGATAATCACAACAGTATAATTTTGTCCTGCGCCGGCTGAATTTCCCGGAATTTGCGATACAGCAGCATTTTACTGACTCAAAATTAATCATAGCGTTCCATTGTGGTGCGGTTTGGTCCCAGTAAAAGTCATCACAATCACCCAGCCCATGGATGGGATCTTTCCATCATATGACACCAGGCGATGCGATCAAGACTGAATATTGTCATGGACTGACTACAAGTAAATACTGCCTGATTCACCCTGACACAGGATAAGAAAAAACAAACTGGCATGGTTAATGCTTTATTGAATTCAAACTTGTATACAAGATGGAATTCATGACATGCAGTACCCAAACACAATAGGATGGACCATCAGCGACTGGCAAAAGGCCTATTCAGCACAAAAAATACAATTGCAACATCTGCACGAGCTGGTCCGCAGTTTTGATCCGGCAGACCCTGCATGGATTTCCATTGCAACCAAAGATATTCTGAATCAGCAGATTGAAGACTTAAAAACCCGCAGTGCCAATGCAGAAGACCTTTACCGACAATTTCCGTTATACGGTATCCCGTTTGCAGTAAAAGACAATATTGATGTGATGGGTTTTGCAACCACTGCGGCCTGTAAAGTCTTCATAGATATTGCCCAGTCTGATGCAACCGTGATTCAGTTGTTGAAACAGGCCGGGGCAGTGGTGGTTGCCAAGACCAATCTGGACCAGTTTGCCACAGGTTTAGTGGGAACACGCTCACCATTTGGTGCGGTAAGTAACAGTTTTAACCCTGAATATGTCAGTGGTGGTTCCAGTTCCGGTTCTGCCAGTGTGGTTGCCCGCGGATTGGTGCCATTTTCGCTGGGTACAGATACCGCCGGTTCCGGTCGGGTACCCGCAGCATTTAATAATATTGTCGGCTTAAAACCAACCCGGGGACGTTTTTCAATACAGGGGCTATTGCCTGCCTGCAAAAGCATTGACTGTATTTCAGTTTTTGCACTGACGGTTGCAGATGCTGAACAGGCTGCCAATCTCATGGAAAGCTATGACCTCAATGACGGATATTCCCGTAAAAACCCGCAGACAGCACCAGCACGGTTTTCCAGCGGATTAAATTTTGCCATTCCTGCCCGGCTGGAGTTCTTTGGAGATCGCCAGTCAGAACAGGCCTTTGCTCATACGCTGAAGATTCTGGCTTCCATGAATGCCACGGTGACCGAAATTGATTTCTCGGTATTTGAGCAGCTGGCAGCGCAGCTCTATCAGGGTCCATGGGTTGCAGAGCGTACCGTGGCAGTGGAGGAACTGCTGAATAGCCAGCCTGAGGCATTTGATCCAACCGTACTGGAAATTATCAGCAAAGGTAAAAACTATTCAGCGATGGATGCCTATAAGGCTGAATATATGAAACAGGCATTGGCAAGACAGATTCAGACCATACTGGCCGGCTTTGATGCATTAATTGTGCCTACGTCTCCCACCATACATACACTGGCAGAAATGGCGCAGTCCCCGATTGAATATAACTCTCAGTTTGGGACTTATACCAATTTTACCAATCTGGCTGATCTGAGTGCGCTTGCGATACCGGCCGCATTCAGGGAAGACGGTCTGCCATTTGGCATTTCACTGATTGCACCGGCCTGGCATGATACTGCACTGACACACTTTGGCAAGATCTGGCAAAGCTATCTGGGACTGCGGATCGGGGCGACAGATCGGCAATTACTGGTCGGCCCCTCTGCGGCCACTGTTTCAAAACACCATGTCCGTGTCGCAGTGGTCGGCGCGCATCTGACCGGCATGCCACTGAATTTTCAGTTGACGACCCGGGATGCCGTTCATATTGAAACCCTGAAAACTTCTGAAAATTATTCACTTTTTGCCCTGAATGGTACTGTTCCACCCAAACCGGGTCTGGCGCGAAATAGCCAGTCAGGTCAGCAGATCATTGTTGAATTGTGGGATGTTCCTACAGCCCGTTTCGGCGAATTTGTTGCTGAAATTCCGGCGCCGCTGGGCATGGGTAATGTCGAGCTGGAGGACGGCCGCTGGGTGAAAGGTTTTATCTGTGAACCCTATGGTCTGGCAGATGCTGAGGACATCAGTCATTTTGGTGGATGGCGCGCCTTTATTCAGCACCGCAATAGTCAAGCCACTCAAAATACTTAAAAATTCAGGGAAAAAGACTCATGTTCAAGACTGTATTAATAGCAAACCGTGGTGAAATTGCGGTCCGTGCAATCAAAAGCCTGAAAAAACTGGGCATTACCAGTGTGGCGGTATATTCAGACAGCGACCGTTATGCTCAGCATGTCCAGCACGCAGATCTGGCTGTTGCATTGCAGGGCGTGAAGCCTGCAGAGACTTATCTGAGCATCGACAAATTGATTCAGGCAGCAAAACAGACCGGTGCAGAAGCGATCTTTCCCGGTTATGGTTTTTTATCGGAAAGTGCAGAGTTTGCCCGGGCCTGCGAGGACAATAATATTGCCTTTATGGGACCGACAGCAGAACAGATTCTCGAATTTGGCCTGAAACACCGGGCCCGGGAACTGGCGGCCGCGGCAAATGTTCCCATGACACCAGGCACAGGCCTACTGAACAGTCTGGATGAAGCACTGGCCGCGGCAGAACGGATTGGTTATCCAATTATGCTCAAAAGTACCGCAGGTGGCGGTGGTATTGGTCTCACCCGGTGTGATTCTGCACAGGCTCTGCAGGATGCCTATGAAAGTGTCAAACGAATGGGGGAGCAGTTTTTTAAGGATTCCGGTGTATTCCTGGAACGCTTTATAGATAAAGCCCGCCATGTGGAAGTGCAGATTTTTGGGGATGGTCAGGGCCAGGTGATCGCACTCGGTGAACGTGACTGTTCCTTACAGCGCCGCAACCAGAAAGTGGTGGAAGAAACACCGGCAGCCAATCTGCCTGAAACCACCCGTCAGAAACTGCATCAGGCGGCGGTTGAACTGGGGCAATCGGTCAGATACCGCAGTGCCGGTACGATTGAGTTTATTTACGATGCAGCACGGGATGAGTTTTATTTTCTGGAGGTGAATACCCGCTTACAGGTTGAACATCCGGTCACTGAAATGGTCACCGGCCTGGACCTGATCGAATGCATGCTGAAAGTTGCTGCAGGTGATCCACTGGACTGGGCCGGTCTGAAAAACATTAAACCGCAGGGTGCTGCAATAGAAGTACGGATTTATGCAGAAGACCCGGTAAAAAACTTTCAGCCAAGTCCCGGTATCTTAACTGAAGTCTATTTCCCCGAAAATATCCGGGTAGACAGCTGGGTGGACACAGGAACAGAAATTTCCCCGTATTTTGATCCCATGATTGCCAAAATCATTGTACATGCAGAAAACCGTAACGCAGCCATTGCAAAACTACAGCAGGCATTGTCTGAAACACGACTGAATGGCATCAGCACTAACCTGGATTATGCACGGGCCGTCATTTCTGATCATCGTTTTAAAGCCATGCAAATATGGACCCGGATGCTGGATGATTTCCAGTATATTCCCGAAGTGATTGAAGTGATCCAGCCAGGGACGCTCAGCTCCATTCAGGACTACCCTGGTCGCATCGGTTACTGGGATATTGGCGTGCCTCCTTCGGGTCCAATGGATGATTATGCCTTTCAGCTGGCCAACCGGATTGTTGGTAACCCAAAGCAGGCGGCCGGTTTTGAGTTCACGCTACAGGGGCCGACTTTAAAATTTCATGCAGATACCGTCATTGCACTGACAGGCGCTCCCAGCCCGGCAACGCTGGATGATCAGCCGGTCAGTTTCTGGCAACCTGTACAGGTCCGTGCGGGTCAGGTGCTGAAACTGAGCCAGGTTCAATCCGGCTGCCGCAGCTATCTGGCGATACGACATGGACTGGACGTGCCTTTATATCTGGGCAGCCGTGCAACATTCGCACTCGGAAATTTTGGTGGACATGCCGGCAGAACCCTGCGTGCCGGAGATATGATCAAAATGGTCAATCCGTCGCTGGCAGTGGCTGATTTACCGGTTGCCACAGATGAACCACAGACAATGTCTGAGACACTGATTCCTGAATATGGCCAGGAATGGAAAATTGGGGTGTTATACGGACCGCATGGCGCCCCGGATTTTTTTCAGCCGGCTTATATTGAAGAATTCTTTAACGCCAGCTGGACTGTACACTTCAACTCAAACCGGCTGGGCGTACGGTTATCCGGCCCGACACCGAGCTGGGCGCGGGAAAATGGTGGAGAGGCCGGCTTACATCCGTCCAATGTACATGATTGTGAATATGCCATTGGTGCCATCAATTTTACCGGAGATTTCCCGGTCATTCTCGCCAAGGATGGTCCAAGCCTGGGCGGATTTGTCTGTCCGGTCACCATTGCCAAAGCCGAACTGTGGAAAGTGGGGCAACTGAAGGCCGATGACCGCATCAGCTTTTATCCATTGACCGTGGAACAGGCCAATGCACTGGAACAGCAACAGATTGAACAGTTGCAGAATTTTACCAGTACGGGCTCTGATTACATGCTGCCTGAAACGGAAAGGCTGGGACAGACCATACTGGCATCCAGTGAAGCCACGGCACTTGCGCCTAAAACCGTATACCGGCAGGCAGGGGACAATTATATTCTGCTTGAATATGGTGAAAATGTCCTGGACCTGGCGCTGCGGTTACGGGTGCATCGCCTGATGCAGATGATCCGGGAGGAAAATATTGCCGGGATACTCGAACTGTCACCCGGTGTGCGGTCACTACAGATCAAATACGATGGCCTGACCATTGCCCAGGCTGAACTGATCCGGCAGCTGCTGATGCTGGAACAGCAAATGGGCGACTTAAGCGAACTGAAAATTCCTTCACGGATTATTCATTTACCCATGGCTTTTGAAGACAGTGCCACACTGGGTGCTGTGGAGCGCTATCAGCAAAGTGTCTGCGCCAGAGCACCGTGGTTGCCCAATAATGTTGATTTCATACAACGCATCAACGGCCTGCAAAGCCGGGAACAGGTCAGGGAGATTATTTTCAGTGCCAGCTATCTGATTCTGGGACTGGGTGACGTTTACTTAACTGCTCCCTGTGCCGTACCTATAGATCCCCGGCATCGTCTGCTCAGCTCAAAATACAATCCGGCACGGACCTTTACTGCCGAAGGCACCGTCGGTATTGGCGGTATGTACATGTGCATTTACGGTATGGATTCACCGGGTGGTTATCAACTGATTGGACGAACCTTGCCAATATGGAATAAATTTAAGAAAAACAGTCAGTTTGGAGACAAACAATGGTTTCTCAGATTTTTTGATCAGATTCAGTATTTTCCTGTCTCTGAAGCCGAACTGGATCAGTGGCGGGCAGACTTTGAATATGGACAGGCTGAAATTAAAATCGAGGAAACCACATTTGATTATGCGGCCTATCGGCAGTTCCTGGACACTGAAAAAGACAGTATTGCAGCATTTAAGCAAACGCAGCAGGCTGCATTTACCGAAGAAGTCAGTCGCTGGAAAGAAGAGGCTGACATGCCGGTTGAGCTTCCTGTCGAAACGGAAGACCACACCGATTACAGCCATTTATCGGCATTGAATGCCTCGATGACCGGAAATATCTGGAAAATCCTTGTTGAACCGGGTCAGCGGGTCAAACAGGGCGAGACCGTGGCTATTATTGAAGCCATGAAAATGGAATTACCTGTACATGCCACAGAGGAGGGCGTAATCAAAGCTGTAGTCTGTCGTGCCGGACAAACCGTTCACAGCGGTGATGCATTGGTCTATATGGAATAAGCCCATGAATCGTGTTAAATCATTCACTCATAAAAGCTCAGACAACTTGTCTGAGCTGGTTTATCAGAAAATCAAAAATGATATTTTTGATTTTAAACTGATTCCAGGCGAGCGTTTTACCGAATCTGAAATTGCCCTGGCCTATGCAGTCAGCAGAACACCAATCCGGCAGGCATTATATCGCTTACAGCAGGAGGGTTATGTTGAAGTTTCCTTTCGCAGTGGATGGCAGGTCCGTCCACTGAATTTTCAGTATTATGAGGAACTGTATGATGTCCGTATTGTGATTGAACAATATGCTGTACAGCAATTGTGCCTAAAAGAAGCCTGGCTGATTCCAGAACTGATTCAATTAAAAAATATATGGTGTATTGAACCCGATCATTATCTGCGGGATTTAAAAACCCTGTCACAGCAGGATGAAGATTTTCATTGCACGCTGGTCAATGCACTGGGCAATAGGGAAATGAGTAAGATTCATCAGGAAATAAGCGAAAAAATTCGGATTATCCGCCGACTTGATTTCTCCAGGGATGACCGGGTGGATGCCACCTACACCGAACATCAGCAGATTCTGGAATTTATTTTTGCTCAGCATAGCCATGCCGCCTTGCAGGCCATTGAAACCCATATCCGCCACAGTCGTGATGAAGTCAAAAAGATCACCCTGCAGATGCTGCATCTGAATGCAGGTTTATAAGCTGGACGTGTTGCTCAGGTCAATCTGAAATGTAATATTTCAGTACATCAATCAGGTTCCAGATCAGCCCGTCTGTCTGAAAAGACAGCGTATAAAAGCCAGTCTGAAAAAGAGAAATTGATAAAATACTGATTAAAATAAATACACTGGTTTGAATGTGACTGTTTGTAACAAAATGTCTGTAAAGAATTATTACCATTAAAATTAAAATGTTGATGGATAAACCGGCAACTCTGTTTCTATAATGCAGACAATGCATTGAATAACAATTAATTTCTGCTAATGAATTTCATATTACAACACATCCACGCCAAAATGGACCGGCTCGGGCTGAGTGCCCGCAACCGCAGCCTGCACATCCAGTTCTCAGACCCGGGCCTGAACCTACAGCTGACCGCAGTCCACATCCAGCGCTGGCTGGCGGACGGCACCGTAAAGAAAGGCGTGACCAATGCCAGTGGGGAAACTGAAAAAATAAAAACATCAGGTCCGCAAAAAGCCAATGTACTGATGGATGATGAAGATCATCAGGGTTACCGGGTTTCAAAGATGAATGACAATGAATAACAAGGGTGGCTTATGAAAACCCCATATCAATTCCAGCTGTTTGCCGGTCAGTCCAGTAAAACCCCTCTGTCCGGTGTTGCATACAGCGTGTTGGCCAGGGGGCAGATACTGGTGCAGGGGAAAACAACGGCACAGGGTAAAACTGCAGTCTTTGAAGTGGATGTTTCCACTATGGTCAGGCTGCTGATCTTCAATCCGAAAATGAACAATGGCAAGGGCGGCTACCTGGTGCCATCCGTGCATGAATATGCTGATGCAGGTGCCATTTTACTGAATAATCCAACGGTGGATCAGCTCAGCCGTGTGGGCAGTACACCGCTGAACTTTGAATATGGGCTTCCCGGCAGTGCAGGTCAGCGGACGCAACAGAGCACGCCACTTGTTTTAAAATCTGCAGGAAACCGTCCGTCTGCATCATCTCAGCCGGTGACGCCGATGCTCAGTAAACCGCCACCGGTGAAGGTGGTCGCACTGCGGCTGAAATCTCATATTATGGTCGAGCTGAAAGACCATTTAAAACACAGCTATAAAACCCGGCTGAACTATGATGTACTGGACCGCAATGGAGTCATCCTCAGGGAAAATAACCGGGAGCTGAAACAACTCAGAACGCGGACAGCCGGGCTGACCGGGCAGCACTACAGTGAACAGCCGCTGAAATTCAGATTTTATGGCGGTGATCTGGGCAAGGTCCGGGTGGTGACCGAAGCGGTGCAGCCATTTTTTGAACATCAGGCGCTTTTTGTCAACCAGTATGTCAAAACAGTGCAGGCAATGACGGCACCGGATGAAAAAAATACCGTCTTACTGGCCGGTAAAAAGAATATACCGGTGATTGTTGATCCGGTCAGCAATGAAATCTACGTACTGAGTCCTGACGATTTCAGATCATTCAATGAGATTTCAACCAGCCTGTCGACGGTATTCAACCATCTGCACCAGAGCCGTGAAAGGCTGAATACCCTGATGGCGCTGGAGTCCAGAACCCCGGAGCAGATCAGGGAAGCTGAGAAAAACATGGGCATTGCCCAGGATGAAGCCATTCAGATGCTGAATCAGAAATTTAAAAACAAGGCTGATCTGAAGGAAGTACTGGCATTTGAGCTGTTTACGACTGCAGATGGGCAGCAGAAGCTGAATGCAGTGCGTAAATATACCAGTCAGAGTCAGCATCTGCAGAATAAAAATAACCGTCAGAATAAATTTGAATACCAGCTGAAATATCAGGTGCCCTGGAAAAACTCGCCGGATACCCCGAAGGCCGGCATCAGGGAAGGCACGGCCATGACCATTGACAGTGATCAGTTCAAAGAAAAATTCATGGAGACCATCCAGGATATTCACGTCGAAATTTATAAAACCAAGGGGGGGAAGTCGGCCACCTGGGTGCCTGACCCGAAAATATTCGGCATTACCTCTACAGAACTGGCGGAAAGCTATAAAACCAGTGAATCCTCCACGGTGGATGTGCAGGCGCAGTGGCTGCGTCTGGTTGCCGGCACCGGCTATGATGGTACGGTGAAATGGGGAACCAAAGGCTTTCAGGCGTCCGGTTCGGCCTATGCCCAGGCCAAAATGGTGCTGCTGGAAGGTAAGAAAAAGTGGTTATGGGCCTATCCGAGTCTGAACGGCTGGATTATGGAAGTGGATGACACCCCACTGGGGGCAATCCGTTTTATCTGCGGTGCGGAAATTTATGGTTTTGCCGGTGCAGTTTTTGCAGCCTCTGCGGCCTTTGCAGTGACTGCCGGCAATGAAGGCACCAGCCAGATGCTCTCCAGTGTGGCCCGGGACCCGAAGGCCACCATTGCAGACAGTGTCAGGAACGGACGGTCTGTTTTAAAACTGAAAAAAGGCCAGATGGACGACAAAATTTCCCCGGATAATCACTTCAATGCCGGTATTGACGCCTTTGCCGGCATGCAGGCCAGTATTACCCCCTTTGGCGGGCTGCAGTGGCTGGACCCGGAAAACCCGAAAGACTTTACCGACCTGGCCAGAATCTCCCCGACGCTGGGCTTAAGTGCCGGGATTGGCGGCAGTGCCGATTTTAAACTGTATTACAATGATGGAGCATTCCGTTTCCGGGCCAGTATTGCTGCCTGTTATGGGGTTGGAGGGAAGGGTTCACTGGAGTTTATGGTGGACTTTAAGAATATCAGCATGCTGATCCGGTTTATTGCCTACCAGCTGACCTATGCCTCCTTTAAGAAACTGGTGTATATGACTCATGAAACATTTATGGTACTGCATCAAGTCAGTATGATGCTGCCATTTGAAAATGAAAATATTTTCTCACAAGGTATTGCAGTAATTAACCGGCAATTTGATATTTTTACTTCAAGGATGCAGGTTGCAGAACAGCGGATCAGGATTGTCAGGAAAATAAACAGCGACGTATCACAATGGCTTAAATACCTGAGTCCGGAAAGTCGTGGCTGTTATTTATATCATATCACCCGGCATGGTCTGATCAGCCGCATGCTGGACCCTGCGGAAAGTGAGGGCTGGTGGCTGATGGCAAACCTGAAGGAACATGAACTGCCTGAACATAAACAGGCAGTAATTAACCTGTTTAAAAGTGTGACTGTGGTCAGTCACTGGACCAATACCCTGCAGCATATGAGTACAGAGGGTGAGAAATCCAGCAAAAGCATCGCCGAAAATGAGAAGGAGTTGCTGCAATTTTTAAACCTGGGACGCAACGGGGTATTGCCATTGGCCAACCTGCAGGAGATTATTGCCCTGATTAACCAGGACCATGCCTTTCCGGCCAATTATCGCTCGGGCAATACATATATCGATGAATATCTGAAAATGCGCGGCCAGCGGATTCTGGCTTATCCAAAAGATTATAAAATTGCCAGCTTTAATACCCAGGAGTTCCGCCAGGTGCAGATTGCCCAGCACTTACAAAAACCGGGAATGTTCCTGGCACAGGCACCAAAACCCATCGAAGCACTGAATGTTGCAGATTACAGACCGACCGATGACGACACCAGCTGGATGGCCTGAAGCTACTCCGCTGTTCTGAAGCTATGCTTTATGAGTCTGTAAAAGGCTGGGACGCATTGGAGGCACAGCGGGCTGAAAGAAAATCATTGGGATTAGCATATTCAGTATCTTCTTTATTAATTTGTGGACTGGGTTGCACTCCTTTTCTATAGATGGTGGTGACACTGCCGCCAATCTGTAAATCCAGTGCACCAGCGACCTGAAAGCTGCTGCGGACTGATTTCAGTTCACCTGTGGCCGGCCCCTGCGGATTATGTTCGGGTGAAGTTTTATAATAGGTGGGGTCAAACCAGTCAGACATCCATTCATAATTGTCAGTGGCCATATCATAAAAACCCAGTGGGGTTGGTGGGAAACGACCCAGGATAGAGACTTTCATACTTGTACCCAGCGGCCGGTTCACTTCACGGCGCTGTTCATCACTCCAGACATTACGGCCCAGCTCATATTCACCATTGTCGGTGGGGTAAATCACATACTGACCACGGTTCCTTGCGGCATATTCCCACTGGGCTTCGGTGGGCAGAGTCATGGGGATGCCGACCTGCTGGCCCAGCCACTGGCAGTAGTCCTGAGCCTGCTGCCAGCTGATTCCGGCGGGTGCGTTAGGTACACGGAGTTTTTTAGAAACTTTCTGCATACCGACTTTGGGCAGTCCGATGGCTTCGCTGTAAATATCAAAGTCCTCAAAGGTGGTCTTATAGGCATTCAGGCTGAAACTGTCGAGGCTGACCTTATGTACCGGCATGGCTGCATACAGACCGGTAATCGGCAGTTTGTCCTTACGGGTGATGGGTCCGAAATCGCCCATCATGAAGGAGCCGCCTTCGACAAAAATCATATTTTTTTTAGTTTTTTGTACCAGTTGCTGAATTTTCTGCTGCAGTTCGGAGGACGGTGTTTTCTGTGCGGTATCCGCAGTTCTGGCGCAGGCGGCCAGGGCGATGCCGGCTATCAGGATCAGGGCGATATTCTGTTTGATCATGTGAAAGTCTGATGCTCCTGTGCAGGGAATGCCGTTGTGATGACATATTTTTTTGATGTAAAAAGTCAGTTTAATTCAGCCATTCTAAACAACTGTGGCGGAGAGATAAAGCAGGATCTCCAGTCCATGCCGTATGTGAAGGGTGACTATATCATATTACCCGGCATGGCCTGCTCAGCCGCATGCTTGATCCTACAGAGAGTGAGGGCTGGTGGCTGATGGCAAACCTGAAGGAACATGAACTGCCTGAACATAAACAGGCGGTGATTAATCTATTTAAGAGTGTGACTGTGGTCAGTCACTGGACCAATACCCTGCAGCACATGAGCCCAGAGGGTGAGAAATCCAGCAAAAGCATCGCCGAAAATGAGAAGGAGTTGCTGCAATTTTTAAACCTGGGAAGCAACGGAGTATTGCCATTGGCCAACCTGCAGGAAATTATTGCCCTGATTAACCAGGACCATGCCTTTCCGGCCAATTATCGCTCGGGCAATAAATATATCGATGAATATCTGAAAATGCGTGGCCAGCGGATTCTGGCTTATCCAAAAGATTATAAAATTGCCAGCTTTAATACCCAGGAGTTCCGCCAGGTGCAGATTGCCCAGCACTTACAAAAACCGGAGCTGTTTATGGCACAGGCACCACGACCAATTGAGGAGCTGGATATGGAGAGTTATACATCTGCGTCTAAAGAGCAAACATGGATGGCATAATGCCATCCACAGATTTTATCTATTTGTTTAAAAAGGGCTGAGCTGCATTGGAAGCGCAACGCACGGAAGTTGAAAAATTCGGATTTATACTCCTAATAGCACTTTTATCTTCTGGGTCAAACTGTGGATTGGGTTGCATCCCCTTCCTGTAAATGGTGGTGACACTGCCGCCGATCTGTAAATCCAGTGCACCAGCGACCTGATAGCTGCTGCGGACTGATTTCAGTTCGCCACTGGCCGGGCCCTGTGGATTCTGTTCCGGGGAGGTTTTATAATAGATGGGGTCAAACCAGTCTGACATCCATTCATAGCTATCGGTGGCCATATCATAAAAACCCAGTGGGGTTGGCGGGAATTTACCCAGAACTGGGATTTTCATTCCATCAGCCTCTGGCACAGATTTACTGAATTCACGTCTCTGTTCATCACTCCAGACATTACGGCCCAGTTCATATTCACCATTGTCAGTGGGGTAAATCACATACTGACCACGGTTCCTTGCCGCATATTCCCACTGGGCTTCGGTGGGCAGATTCATGGGGATGCCGACCTGCTGGCCCAGCCACTGGCAGTAGTCATGGGCCTGCTGCCAGCTGATTCCAGCCGGGGCATTAGGTACACGTAATTTTATGGATGTTGTCTGCATACCGACTTTGGGCAGTCCGATGGCTTCGCTGTAAATATCAAAGTCCTCAAAGGTGGTTTTATAGGCATTCAGGCTGAAACTGTCCAGCCTGACTTTATGTACCGGCATGGCTGCATATAAACCGGTAATCGGCAGTTTGTCCTTGCGGGTGATGGGGCCGAAATCGCCCATCATGAAGGAGCCGCCTTCGACAAAAATCATATTTTTTTTAGTTTTTTGTACCAGTTGCTGAATTTTCTGCTGCAGTTCGGGGGACGGTGTTTTTTGTGCGGTATCCGCAGTTCTGGCGCAGGCGGCCAGGGCGACGCCGGCCAGCAGGATCAGGGCGATATGCTGTTTGATCATGTGAAAGTCTGATGCTCCTGTGCTGGGAATATCGTTGTGATGACATATTTTTTTTGATGTAAAAATTCAGTTGAATTAAGCCATTCTAAACGACTGTGCCGGAGAGATAAAGCGGGGGTCTCCAGTACATGCCGTATGTGAAGGGCGACTATACATATATTGACGCCTATTTGCAGATGCGCGGCCAGCGGATACTGGCCTACCCTAAGGATTATAAAATTGCCAGCTTTAATACCCAGGAGTTCCGCCAGGTGCAGATTGCCCAGCACTTACAAAAACCGGAGCTGTTTATGGCACAGGCTCCACAGCCGATTGAAGAACTTGATATAACAAGATATACCGAAACTGATACTAAAACATGGATCACCTAATGGCCATCCATGTTAAGTGAGGGCGATTTATTTTTGTTCGATAAATGGTTGAGAATGGTTTGAAGCACAACGTGCTGAAGTTGAGCCATTTATATTGATATATTGTGGATTCTCTTGATCATCTTTATCAAATTGTGGATTAGGTTCTTTACCACCTCGGTAGATTGTGGTGACACTTCCACCGATTTGCAGACTTTGGGCAGCACCAACTTGGAAGGTACTGCGAATAGATTTTAATGTGCTTGTTGCAGGGCCCTGTGGATTCTTTTCAAGTGAGTCTTTATAATAGTTTGGATCAAACCAGTCCGACATCCATTCATAGCTATCGGTGGCCATATCATAAAAACCCAGTGGGGTTGGCGGGAATTTACCCAGAACTGGGATTTTCATTCCATCAGCCTCTGGAACAGATTTACTAAATTCACGTCTTTGCTCATCACTCCAGACATTACGGCCCAGTTCGTACTCTCCATTATCAGTTGGGTAAATAATGTATTCACCACGATTCCGTGCTGCATATTCCCACTGGGCTTCGGTCGGAAGGTTCATCGGAATCTCCACTTGTTCACCTAACCATTGACAATAATCATGGGCCTGTTGCCAACTGATCCCAGCCGGTGCATTAGGAACACGTTTAATTTTAGAGATTTCTTGCATCCCGACTTTGGGTTGTCCTGTTGCTTCAGTATAAATATCAAAGTCTTCAAAGGTGGTTTTATAGGCATTCAGGCTGAAACTGTCCAGCGTAACTTTATGTACCGGCATGGCAGCATACAGACCGGTAATCGGCAGTTTATCCTTGCGGGTGATGGGCCCGAAATCGCCCATCATGAAGGAGCCGCCTTCGACAAAAATCATATTTTTTTTAGTTTTTTGCACCAGTTGCTGAATTTTTTGCTGCAGTTCGGGGGACGGTGTTTTTTGTGCGGTATCTGCCGTTCTGGCGCAGGCGGCCAGGGCGACGCCGGCCAGCAGAATCAGGGTAATATGTTGTTTGACCATGTTAAAGTCCAATGCTCCTGTGCTGGGAATATCGTTGTGATGACATATTTTTTTGATGTAAAAAGTCATTTTAATTAAGCCATTCTAAACGACTGTGGCGGGGAGATAAAGCGGGGTTTGGGATAGTCGCTATAACAAAAGTAAGTCATGTCTGCGTAAAGTCATTTGAAAGTGCAAAGGAGCATCCTTCACGAAAAAAACCACAGGACGCCTGAGCACCCTGTGGTTGATATTCTGTAACTCATATTCGTCGCTTAGAATTTATACTCATATCTGAGTCTTACGCCATTTTCATTATATTTTTCAGAGAATTGTCCTTCATAATTGACTGAAAAATCATGTGTGTTTGCAATTCCAACATGGAAACCAATATTGGTGATTGCGGCGTTTTTACTGTCCGGCACATCAACAGATCCTACTGCACCAGAGATCAAATCATTGTTTGATACAAAAGTCAGTCTGGAGCCATCACCTGTATGTTTAAGTGTGTTCTGCCATGCCAGTCCACCATTTAAACTTAATGTGGTGTTTTCACCGGCAACCCATTTTTTAGATACATCAAGTCCAACGATGGAAGAAAGACGGTCGAAATGTTTTTCTTCACCATCCAGTGAGTAAAAGCCATTACTTTGTGAAAAATCGTTGTTTTTCACATAATCATAACTAAGACCAAGCACGGGTTCGAAAGACAGGCTGCCATACTGAATAACGTAACCGATTTCTGCATTGGCCTGCCAGGTACGGCCATTATATTTTGCAGTAAACTGACCATCGTCTGCGTCATTAAATTTGGATTTAATCTCATTACGTCCCATCACGCCGCTTAAACGTAAGTTGATCTGGTCAATACTGACGCCTGTGTATAAGCCCAGTTGATAGTTATCAACTTTGGCAGAGGCCTCATTTTTATTATCGATATCCTTATAGTTCACTGAGCCCATGAGTCCCAGGGTCCAGTGATCTACTGTTGTATCGGCCCCGAAAGCAAAGCCGTGGGTCTGGACATCGTAGTTATGGACCAGAATATTGCTGAAAGCACCTGATTCATTTGAGCGGGATTTACCGTCTGAGTCGGTAAAGTCAATCCAGACGTTATTATTGTTCTCATTACGTTGAGCATGACGCAAACGTTGATTGATCAATCGTCGACTGCGATCCATGTCATGTAATTCTTCACTCAGAATATCACCATGAATTGAAGCGATTCGGGCTGCTTTTTCGGCTTTTGCCTGTTGCAGCAACATTGCTCTTTCTTCAGCAGCTTTTTGTTCTGCTGCAGCTGTCTCAATCGCAATTTTTTCTTCAGCAGTAGCTTTATCTTCGGCAGCTTTGTCTGCAGCGGCTTTATCCGCGGCAGCTTTATCGGCGGCGACTTTATCAGCAGCGGCTTTATCGGCGGCAGCTTTATCAGCAGCAGCCTTATCCGCGGCGGCTTTTTCTTCAGCAGCTTTGTCTGCGGCAACTTTATCAGCGGCAGCCTTATCAGCAGCAGCTTTATCGGCAGCGGCTTTTTCTTCAGCAGCTTTATCGGCGGCAACCTTATCAGCAGCGGCTTTTTCTTCAGCAACTTTATCAGCAGCAGCCTTATCCGCGGCAACTTTATCGGCAGCGGCTTTATCTGCGGCAGCTTTATCGGCAGCGGCTTTATCTGCGGCAGCTTTATCTGCGGCGACTTTATCAGCAGCAGCTTTGTCAGCAGCGGCTTTATCGACGGCGGCTTTATCTGCGGCAGCTTTATCGGCAGCGGCCTTATCCGCGGCAGCTTTTTCTTCAGCAACCTTATCAGCAGCGGCTTTGTCAGCGGCAGCCTTATCCGCGGCAACTTTATCAGCAGCAGCTTTATCCGCGGCAGCCTTATCGGCGGCAACTTTATCTGCAGCAGCTTTATCAGCAGCGGCTTTATCAGCAGCAGCTTTGTCAGCGGCGGCTTTGTCAGCGGCGGCTTTATCGGCGGCAGCCTTATCAGCAGCAGCTTTGTCAGCGGCAGCCTGGTCTGCAGCAGCTTTATCGGCGGCAGCCTTATCAGCAGCAGCTTTGTCAGCGGCGGCTTTTTCTTCGGCTAAGTCCTTAAATTGTAGTTTAAGTTTTTTGTCTTCTTCAGATTTCGCCAATTCAGGCTGTACATCTGCAGTGGCGATGGAGTTCAGGTAATTGCTGTTAAATATGCCATTAATTTTCTGCGCATCAATCAGGGTGTATTCATGCCCCTGGTAACGGCTGACATCATTTTTTTCCAGTAGTTTATCCGGTGTTTGTTCGTAGGTCTGGAAGTTGGCATCGTTGAGGAAAGCATTACCACGAACAACCAGTTTATCCACTTGTTCATTTTCATTTTTAATTTTGACAGAGTAGGTCGCATCCGGGCTGAATTTAATGTCACCATTAATAGTAAAGGTACTGAAACCGTTTTGATTATAGCGGGACGGGGTAAATTTCCCTCCGTTGATTTCAATATTGCCAGATTGGCCCTGACCGGAAAGTGTCCCGGCATTATTCACAATAATGTCAGAGGACACGGAACCTGTGATATCAATACCGCCTTCATTCAGTTGCGTATTGCCTTTGAAAGAATTGTTACCTGACAACTGCAGGGTACCATCACCTTGTTTAATCAGGCCACCACTACCTGAAATATCGTTTGACCAGGTGTCAAATGTACATTCTTTTGCATCGCAGCTTCGTTCCCGCGAGGTGCCTGTGTCATATTTTACACCTTCACCCATGTTGACATGGAAATCACCATTGCCAAATGTATCGGCCAGTTTATCCAGGTCATCCCCCAGATTTGTTTTAACATCATCGGTAAGCATGCTTTTTACATCTTCAGCTGAAGCGAACATTGCCGGACCTTTGATGCCATTTTCCAGGCTGATTTTGCCCCATCCAAAGTATTTATCAATTTTTTTAGGGCTTCCATCCGTCACCACGCCATTTTCATCCATGTCAACAGCTGTGGTTTTTAAGACAGATGTGACCTGGTCGGACGTCATATAGGGGAAGCGTTCCATCAGTACCGCCAGCGCACCTGTCGCATGCGGAGCCGCCATGGAAGTACCGGTCATATATTCGTAATTATCGGCCAGTTTGCCATCTTCAACTTTAAATGTAGAACTGTAAATTCCGGTTCCCGGGGCAGCTACACACCACAAAGCGGTATAACCACATTGTGATGAACCTGTAAACAGGGTTTCTTTTGTAGCCCCGTCATTGACCAGAATCTGAGTTGATCTCATCTGTGTACCGGACCTTTCCCATAGATAGTCTTCCTGTCCAGGGGCGAGGTTGGTCTGACGTAAGTATTTTTTCCCCTGGAAGTCGACCTCCATAAACTCAATGCCACTTGCTGTTTTGATAATTTTAGTGCCATCTGGAATTTTCAGTTCTTCACTGCGGACCAGGGTCAGATTGCTCACTGTCAGGTAGTTAGGCAGCAGTTCCGGATAGACTATAGGCAAGCCCTGAAAAGTCCCGGGTTCATTGTAATAATTGAAATTACCTGCCGAAAAGACATTGACCACACCCTGTTTCGCTGCATCCTTAATGGCCCTGATCTGATTGATCCCACCATTTTTATTGGATTTGTCCGAGCCGACATTATAGCGGATACCATTACGGACAACGATGCCATCCACTGCATCAACAGCTTCCTTAACAGTAATCTTTGATGTGGGGGACAGCAGTGAATTCAGAGTTTCGGTCGGTGTATTTTTATTGGTGAGATTTTTAAAATCAGGTCTGGAGCTGACGCTGGTTCCATCTATACCCACCAGGTCTTTGTACACAGGATTTTCCGGGTCAATGCCGTAGTCTCTTTCACCCTCCCGGCCCCAGCTGTTATTGATGACCCGGACCGGAGTGCTGTCCAGAAACGAGTAAATATTGTTATTTTTGTTTTGTGCATAAATGTCGGCATTATAGGCAACGCCATGCATTCCCTGATCGTCTTTTTTCGCCGCAATGATCCCGCTGACGTGAGCACCATGATTATAATTTTCAGCGTTGAATCCTGCTGAGACACTGTTACCAATGCTCAGGTTCTGAGTATGTTCTGTTCCACCGGCAGTGGGGGTGACATATGTGACTTTATCAACCAGCTCGTGAATGCCATCGGGAAAATCACCGTCGTTGACGCCAACAGCAACACCTTTACCTGTATAACCTTTGTCATAGGCAGCTTGTGCACCAATGATGCTTAGTCCCCAATTGGCTTTAAACTCGTCACTTTCCCCTGGCGGCTCTGCAGCAAAAGCATGCGGGGTAATAAAAACCGGAGAGCCCAGTAGAATACTGCGCATTAAAATACTTAAGGTTTTTTCTTTAAACGACCGTCTCATTTAAACTCCTTAGTTTTAATTAATTAAATATTTGTCCATGTAGATCGCATTGAGGCGAAAAAAGGTGTTCGGGTAAACACTCTATTGATAAAATTAACAGATTAAAATATATCAGCTTTAATACTATTTCTGTTGGTGTACCCGGGGCGATAGTATACGTGTATTTATCTGAAAAATGGTAGATGTCCATTCCCCGTAAATGTGAATATCAGTGTCCGGATGAACAGATCTGCTGTAATTGAATGTCGGGGGGCCTGGTCACCGACTGCTGTTTTTTTATATGAAGAGGTCCGGTATTTCCCTGGCACTATTATTGAAAAGTAATGTATTTTTGAAAAATCAGTACTGAGAATCCATATGGGAAGTCTCAGCTGACTTTGCACTGGTAAGACTATGATGACGTTATATTTGTCAGGATATGACCCTGGAAAAAAAATTTAACATTTTGTTTCAGACGATAAAAAACCGGATTAATCCGCTCACTTTGCCATAAAAGGGCGTTGTCCACCCGAAAGGGCAGACCGACTTCAGTCGTGAAAGAGTGGTACAACCGGCTACCGGGCTGGATGCAAGGTCTCTGAGTGTTTTATACAGGACCGCTGTTGCAGCTATTTATATTTTGTATCAGTATTCTTCATAAAATCTTAACATTTAGGCGCAAAACTCAGTGTTTTAGGCTATGATTTCGTTTCACAATTAAAAGGAACAGTTTAAGATGCTTATTACAACATTAAAACATCAGATGAGAACCGGTTTAGTCGCATTGGCTGCCTGTATGACTTTAAGTACTGCTTCAACACTGAGTATTGCACAAACACAATCGGGTTATGTCATGAGTAATGCAAAACCATTAATTGTAGCGCATCGCGGCGGAACAGCCGATGCACCTGAAAATACGCTTTATGCCATTGATCAGGCCCTGAAAAATAAAGCAGATATTATCTGGGTCACTGTCCAGCTCAGCAGCGACAATATACCTGTACTGTATCGTCCGACTAACTTAAATGCACTGACTGATGGACAGGGTGCAGTCTCACAATATAGCGTGGCGCAGTTAAAAAGACTGGATGCCGGATGGAATATTGCAAGAACATCCAGTTCCGGTCAGACCACTTATCCGTGGCGGGGACAGGGTATTGGCATTCCAACATTAAAGGAAACCCTGCAACGTTATCCACGCACAACATTTTATCTGGACATCAAGTCTCCGGATGCCAGTCCGACAGGTATTGCAAATGCCATTAAATCCGTACTGACAGATACCGGTAGTCTGGGGCGTGTCAAAGTGTATTCCACAGAGCGTAAATATACCGATGCCATACAGCAGACACAGCGGATTCCATACTTTGTGGCCAGGGATGACACCCGTGATATTCTCAGCCGGGTTGCATTGGGGCATGACTGTCAGGCCTCTTCTGAACCTGTTGGCTGGCATGGACTGGAATTGCGCCGCCAGGTTGAAGTGGTCGAAAGCTATACTTTGGGTGAAGGTCGGTCCAAAGCTTCTTTTGTCTGGGACAAGGAAATTATGCGCTGTTTCAGGTCCGAAGGTAAAAATCATGTAGTTCTATTTGGGGTAAATTCCGTGGAAGACTATCGTCTGGCCAGTCAGCTGGGTGCAGAAGCGGTCATGGTGGACTCACCGGCATTATTTCGTAATATAAAATAAGTCATGTATTTTTAAATGCCCCACATCAGGTTGGGGCATTTTTTATGTTTGATCAATTTTCAATGCCTGGCTTGACCTTGCCATGACTGGAATCTTTATGCTGAATATATAGAGTTGCCATGTAACAGATCAGAGGTGTTGAAATGGACATGCAGATGCAGAATCCGAAAACTTACAGCCATTCATTGTCCATAGAAGGCATGAGCTGTGCATCCTGTGTCGGCCGGGTTGAAAAAGCACTGCAAAAAGTGCCGGGTGTTGCATCTGTCAGTGTTAATCTGGCGACAGAAAAAGCGTTTGTTGAATCAAATATTTCAGTATCACGTGCTGATTTGGTTCAGGCTGTGGAAAAAGCAGGTTATCAGGTAATACAGCCACCGATTGAACTCAGTATTGAAGGCATGAGTTGTGCGTCCTGTGTGGGACGGGTGGAAAAAGCACTGAACAATGTTCCAGGGGTTCAATCTGCCCATGTCAATCTGGCCACGGAAAAAGCCGTGATTCAGGCGACTGCTGAGGTCGGTACGGAATTGCTGATTCAGGCTGTGGCCCGGGCAGGATATGCGGCCACACCAGTCCAGTTCAGCCAGACTTTATTACAGCAGGACAGAAAAGAGACAGAACTGACTGCATTAAAACGTGATCTGCTGATTGCAGCAGCAATGGCCATTCCGGTGTTTATGCTGGAAATGGGGTCACATCTCATTCCTGCCTTTCATCATTTTATTGCCACACAGATGGGCACCCTGAACAGCTGGTACGTCCAATGGGTACTGACCACCCTGATTCTGATTTTCCCTGGACGTCGTTTTTACCAGATCGGTATTCCTGCCTTATTCAGACTGGCCCCTGATATGAACTCACTGGTGGCGGTGGGCACATTTGCAGCCTATGTCTATTCTGTGGTGGCAACCTTCATGCCTCAGCTGTTACCGCCGGGAACCGTGAATGTGTATTTTGAAGCAGCAGCGGTAATTGTTGTACTGATTTTACTGGGCCGTTTTTTTGAAGCCAGGGCCAAAGGCCATACCTCTCAGGCCATTCAGCAACTGGTGCGTATGCAGCCTAAAACTGCGCGGGTAATCAGGGAGGGTCAGATCACTGAAATTGCAATTTCAGATGTACAGTCCGGCATGCAGGTGGAGGTCCGTCCGGGTGAGCGGATTGCTGTGGATGGTGAAGTACTTTCCGGTCAGAGCTTTGTGGATGAGTCCATGATGAGCGGAGAAGCTATACCGGTGGAAAAAACGCCGGGCGCAGCCGTGGTGGGTGGTACAGTCAATCAGACCGGTAATATTCAAATCAGGGTGACCACCGTGGGCAGTGCATCAGTACTGGCGCAGATCATTGGAATGGTGGAACAGGCACAGGGCGCTAAATTGCCGATTCAGGCCGTGGTGGATAAGCTGACCATGTGGTTTGTACCTGTGGTGATGTTACTGGCCATGCTGACATTTGCGGTGTGGCTGATTTATGGACCGGAACCTGCGCTGAGTTTTGGGTTGGTGAATGCCGTTGCTGTGCTGATTATTGCCTGTCCATGTGCGATGGGACTGGCCACACCGGCGGCCATTATGGTGGGTACCGGGCGTGCTGCAGAAATGGGCATCCTGTTCCGTAAGGGCGAGGCCTTACAAAACCTGAGCGAAGCACGGGTAATTGCACTGGATAAAACCGGTACCTTAACCGAAGGCCGACCACAAGTGACTGATTTTGAAGTGGTGGATGGCTTTGCTGAAGATGATGTACTGGCAAAAGTTGCTGCTGTGGAAAGCAAATCCGAGCATCCCATCGCACAGGCAATAGTCAGCTCAGCACAAAAACGTGGATTAAAACTGGAACAGCCGACAGGCTTTCATTCGGTGACCGGTTATGGAATTGAAGCAGGGCTTGCCGGACAGGAGATTCATATCGGAGCTGATCGCTTTATGCAACAGCTGGGGCTGGAGGTTGCAATATTCAGCCAGATGGCCACACGTCTGGGCAAAGAGGGCAAAACACCGCTGTATGTTGCCATTGATCATCAGCTTGCCGGGATCATGGCTGTAGCCGATCCAGTCAAACAGACAACATTTGCCGCCATTCGTGCACTGCATGCACAGGGTCTGAAGGTTGCCATGATCAGTGGAGATAATCGACATACAGCTCAGGCCATTGCGGATCAGCTGAATATTGATGAAGTGATTGCAGAAGTACTACCGGTGGGCAAGGTTGATGCAATTCGCCGGCTAAAACAGCAATATGGTCAGGTGGCCTACGTCGGAGATGGCATAAATGATGCGCCGGCACTGGCCGAAGCAGATGTCGGGCTGGCCATTGGCACCGGCACGGATATTGCCATTGAGGCGGCAGATGTCGTACTGATGTCAGGTAACCTGCAGGGCGTGCCTGATGCCATTGCCCTGAGTCAGGCAACTATTAAAAATATCCGGCAAAATCTGTTCTGGGCCTTTGTTTATAATGCTGCATTAATTCCCATTGCTGCCGGTGTGCTGTATCCGCATTTCGGTGTGTTACTTTCGCCGGTTTTTGCCGCGGGGGCAATGGCTTTGTCATCGGTATTTGTGCTGGGAAATGCCTTGCGTCTGAGAGTATTTAAGCCGAAATCTCCGGTTATGGGTTAAATATATAGCTTAAACAGATATGCTATGCTGAGCATAAAATATGCCGGATGATGGACCGGCGTGATTTTCAGCAATACGCTGACTGAGGTGGAAAATGAACATTGGACAGGCGGCCAGGCGGGCTGGAATTTCTTCAAAAATGATTCGTTATTATGAAGAGATTGGTTTAATTGGTCCTGCGCCCAGGTCAGATGCCGGCTATCGCATGTATACAGAGCGTGACTTAAAAACACTGAGTTTTATCCGCCATGCCCGTGAACTCGGCTTTTCTTCTGAACAGATGAAAGAACTGGTTTCATTATGGCAAAACACCGGTCGGCACAGTGCGGAAGTGAAGCAGCTGGCGCAGAAACATATGGATGAACTGAATCACAGGATTCGGACCATGCAGGACATGGTGAATGTTCTACAGCAGTCGGTTGCCTGCTGCGCCGGTGATCAAAACCCGGACTGTACTATTTTAAATCAGCTGGAAAAAGGCATGGAAGTCTCAGTTGTCCGTGATTCCAGTCAATAAACTCCGGGGCGCTGGACTGAGTCGGAAAATAATGCCATCAATCACTTGACCTTAACCATATGGCAGGGTTTAAAGTGATTACTGAACTTTAGCTAATTGTCCAAATCGGAAGAGGAGTCTGTAATGAAACTGACCATTGAAAATATGACCTGCGACGGTTGTGCCCGCATTGTCACTGCAAGCATTAAAGCGGTTGATCCTGCTGCCAGTGTTCATATTGATGTTGCATCAAAAACGGTTGAACTTGAAAGCTCAGAACCCGCCCGGCATATTTTACTGGCGCTGGAAGAAGATGGTTTTTCGGCAGTGGAACATGCTTAACCGGATGATTCAATCCATCCACTGCCGGGAATATAACAGTTGGCTTTTAGACGGTATAACGCTTACTTAAGCCCATATCTGCCAGTATTCTTCTATAGGTGGTGGATGAACGATCTGCTTCAAAATGAGCTTCCATGGTCAGATCCAGTGGCAGTTCTTCCGGATGCTGTGATTCGACAATATCCTGATCTTCACTGAAAATCTGAGCATTGAAATCATAAACGGCCTGCAAATCTCCGGTGGTATCAAAATTGCGGGTTAAAGGAACAAACAGACGGGTTTGGTTATGCGACACCGGACAGCAGGCATTTAAAATTTTTAAAATACCATTGTTGGGAAAATAAACGGTCAGTGTCGCTGAAAAGGGCGGGTAGACATCAAAAACCCGTTTCCAGATAAAACCTTCCGGTGCCAGATGCTGTAAACCATGTGGGTAATTACTGACATGACTTTCATATTCGGTATGTAAACCATAGTCTGTTTTGACCGTGGAATATCGGGGGACGACGGGTGCGTCCCGGTCTGCAAAACTCTGATGGTGAACCCAGGCAAAATGAGCCACATCAATAAAGCCTTCAAGCTGGCGACCACTGGAGCCGGCAATATCCACATAGGGGGGTAAAATGGATTGATGTTCTTCCATTTCCCAGCTGTCCAGTACTGGCAGACTGGCGCTGTCCGGATGACGGCTCTGAATACTGGTCCAGACCAGGCCATATTTTAAAACCACAGGAAAGCGGGTCAGACTGAAGCGATCTGAAATTTTAGTCAGGTCAGGCTGAGCAGGAATTCTGGTGCATTTTCCTTCGGTATTGAAATGCAGACCGTGATAGGGACAGATAATTTCTTCGCCTTCAACCCAGCCTTTGCTCAGGGGCACACCACGATGCGGACAGATATTTCTGACCAACTGGATTTTACCGCTTTCAGTGCGATAAATGGCCATTTTTACATCCAGCAAGATCACCTGTTGTGGAGTTGTGGACACATCTTCAATACGTGCAACCGGATACCAGTGCTGTGACAATATTTCCCAGTCGTTATGGTTAAATTGACTGTAACAAGGCTGGTTGACCAGATTTACCAATGGAATGGCATTCATTCAGTACCCCGTGTATCTCCATAAAACTGACCTGACAGGTTATGGCTGAAATATGGAATAAAATTTAATTGTTTAAATTGACCACATGACACATAAACCGCTTAAATACAGCATGGATATGGTTCAGACAAACAACTACAGGCTGCATTCAGTATTTAATTAATTGAACAATCTGTCCATTATAATAATTTGCAATTTATGTTCTAAAAAAAAGAATGGAAAAATAAAATATGATTTCAGCTTTATTTTTTTGAAAAGTGATTCAATCACAGTTGATTCATTGAAATTAAAATTGGTTTACATAAAAAGTACAGCGCAACATTTATTTTCACTTTCGTGATTCTTTAGATAAAGTTTCCATGTTAGTTTTATTTTGCAGTACAACTGCACAAAAACATCCCCAACAGAAGGAAAATGATCATGTCTATTCAATCTACAGCTAAATTCGGTAAGAAATTGATGAAAAACTCCCGTGAAGGTCAAAAAAGTATTCATTATCGTGATGATACAGTGATTATTACTACGAGCGATCCTAGTGGTGGTGGTTGCTACAATTGTTCTTCAACATCTCAGAACAGCAGGGTCTGCTGTCCTGACTAAATTCTGATAAAGCCTCAGTGATTAAATATACCATTTTGAAAATGGTATATTTAATTTATTGATATTTAAAATTAAAAACATATTAAAGATCATATATATGAAATACAGCATTGTTCCGTTTGAAACCAGCCTGGACCGCCAGTCACAGAGCTTACTGGTGCATACAATGAATGGTATATTCCTGGTTGAAGACAGGATAATGATTGACTTCATTGATAAAATTAAAGATTTTAACTTTATTGACAACAATATTCTTCAGGATTTTTTTAATGATGATTATGAAGATGCTTTACAGTATGTCGGTCATGAACTGGGGATTATTCATTCGATCAAATCAGATTCGGCTGCTTTTGATGAAGTCATTTTTTCTGTTTACAGTCAGCGGGACAGGAAAATATTTGAATATTTTTTTGGTCAGAAACACTTAATCACTGATCACTTTAAACCACAGCAAAAAAGCATCCAGGTGGTTGTGAATAGCAATGGCATTAAAAGAAAGTTTATTTCAGACATTATAAAAGAAGCAGATGATGACCAGCTGATTATATTCATGTTGCAGATGATGGATTATCTGGTGATTACGCCGGCCTATTCCAGGCAAAGTATTTTACCCTGTCCGGTATGCAGTTATGATTTTCTCAGTGGTGAGATTTATAATGATTCAACAGAAAAAATCAACAGTTTATCTGAAATTTATAATTATATTGATGAAGCAACCAGCTTTCCCAGTTTACCTTTCAATAAACTGGACCTCAGCTATAGCATTAAATATCTGAGTCAGTATCTGGGACTGTTCACCGGTGATGGAAGATCGCTGCAATCCCGGCTGGTTCCGGAAAAAGCAATCTTAATTAACCCGAATACCTTATCGCATCATTCAGTCGATATACCCTTTTCCGGAATGTGTAATTGCTCTTCCGAATATTTTTTCAGGAAAAAAAATGCAGGATTCAAAAATATTTCAGATTAATGAAGCAGTCGATGCTGATATTTTAAAACAAATACAGATTTTTCATACCAAGACCTGTAATCGACTGTTATTTAATAAAATTGCTTTCAGTAGAAAATTAACCAATTTAAATTTTTATGATTTGCAATCACTGCCGAAAACCGAGCAGCGGATGGGGGGGCATTTGGTGGATACCGGCACTCAGCCACAGCAAGTGGATCATGGCAGAAAAAGCTCAGCATCGGTTTTTCACCGACATGATCCACTGGCACGGGATCAACTGATGCATATATTAAATCTGGCATTTGGTGTGGATCAGGATAACACCATGCCGTATCCCAGCGGTGGGGCTTTATATAGTGCACAGGTCTTTGTTTATCTGAATAATATTACAGAACTTGATGCAGGAGCATATCATTATCTGCCTTTTTCACATCAGCTGGAAAAAGTAGATTGTCTGGATCAGGAGCAAGTGAACCAGTCACTGTTTATTGAATCTTCAGAAGAGTTTGAACCCTACGATTTTTTTATTTTTTATAGCCTGCTTGCAGCAAAAAGCGCCAGTAAATACCGTTTTCGTGGTTACCGCATGGGATTGATGGAAGTTGGTTCGATGTATCGGAATCTGGAAATCCTTGCAGGAAAGGCGGCGCTGAAAAGCAGGGTCTGGGGAGGTTTTCATGATGAAAGGCTTGCAGTATCACTGGGTATGGACCCAGGGGTTTTTCTGCCCGTGATATGTCAGCTGGTCGGGAGAAGCAGATGATCGGTCCAAATTTTTTACCACCTGTGGTTGATGCCAGTCCCAATCTGTCCTTACCGCGACTGGGCCGGATTAAAATTGAAGGTGGCATGTTCAGTTGCTCAATGGGCTATGACAATCAGGTGGTGCTTCGTTCAGCTGGTGAGGCCATAGAACGCCACCTGGCATTTTGTGATCCTGATTTTTATGATGAAAAGGGCACACTTGCCATGCTTGAACCAGACATAAAACAATGGGTTGAGAATATCATTCCCATTGAACTGGAAGCGTCTGTATTGCAGGAACATCAATATCAGCTGGTTTCTGCCCGCAGAAATAACCACGATGTATTGGTTCCCGGAGTGTTATTCAGCCTGGGCAAATGTGCAGATGATGACTTCTTTGGTCTACGGGACAGTTCCGGTGCTGCATTACATGTAGATTATGAGCAGGCGATGCAGACGTCACAGGCTGAATACAGTGAAAGGCAGGCACTGGTCAGTTTTTGGTACTACGGACATTTTCTGAAATATAAAAAAATGGAAAGCAGGGATATGCAGCAATATCCATATCCGCTCAGGGGATTGTTTGATTTCCTGTTGAATGCCGGTCATGTCTATCTTATTGATATTTCCCTGGTGCAACCATTTTATACAGTTCTTGCCATTTTTATTGATGATTCCGGGAAAGTACATTATGCCGCAGGAGCATCCAGCAATACAGACTTTGATCAGGCCATTACAAAATCGGTGCTGGAGTTATATCAGACCTATATCCTGATGTTTCAGCTGACTGAGCTTTCTGAAAATAATGAATACTATAAAAATCCTGACCTGTTGTTAAGAGGATATCACTCATTTAATGACAGTACGATCAGACAAAAATTTGCATTTATGCTGGAAACGCCCGCTGTCAGGGAATTTGTACCTGAGCAGCGTTTTCTGAATCAGATTACTGACCATGATCTGATTCAGTTTGAAAAAGAGATTGTGTTTTTCAACAGGAAAAAAATCTTCTATATCGTCACGAAAAGTCTGCATGGATTTCCAAGAATGACGTTATCTGAAAGGGATCTAACGACGTTAAAACATGTTGAAAAATTCTATGGATTCACCCATTCCATCAATAACGGGCCAATACCTTTTGCATGAAGAAATATATCTACCGATTTATATGGGAAAACTGGCGCAGCAGTAATGGTTTAACCCGTATATTGTTCCTGGTGTCTTTTGGTCTTTTTTTATTGTCAACGATGTTAAGAATCATGACACCGATCGTATTTGCTTATCTGGTGACCATTATCAATCCGGTCGAGCATTGGACGATTATTGTCTGTATGAGCTATGCCACCATTTTTTTTCTTTTAAGATTCAATGAGGAGCTCAGGCTTTCCTGCTATGTGGTTTTTGAACAGTTTTTGCAGCGTAATCTGTATGCAATGGTTCAGGAAAGCTACTTTTCACTGCCTTTTCATGAGGTCAGAAAAAAAATGCCCAGTGAATATTCCGTGATTATTGACAGGGGAATGGGCGGGATCCGGAGTACATTATATAACGGTGTGTTTGCACTGTTTCCGATCAGTATTGAGGCTATTTTACTGGTTGTGATCTGTGGCATGAAAGCAGGATTGCCACTGGCAATATTTATTTTTTTGCTGTTGAGCATATTTATCATCATTACAGTCAACCTGTCTAAAAAAGTGGATGAATTAAACCAGAAATGGTATCAGTCTGCATCCAGCAATTATAAGGTCATGGCAGAGCATATCCGTTCATTTGAGCTCATCAGATCCTTTAATAAAAAATCCTGGGCAAAACAAAGATATGATCAGGCGCTGCTGGTTTTTATCCGCCAGGTCCGGGACTCGCTGAAACCCAATCTGCTGCTGGGCTTGATTCAGGGCGTGCTGTTATTTTTACTGATTGCAATTGCCACCTTTCAGGTCATTCATTTAAATATTGAAAATAAAATAGCCATGCTGGTCTTGGTCAATGGTTTGATTATACAAATTACGCTGCCTTTGTTGCAGTTTTCTGTTAACTATAAAATGCTGATTAACGGAATTTCGAGCTCCAGACAATTATTTGATTTCTTATCAATTCCGAAGGCAGATAATAAAATTTCCCACACCACTGATTTAACAGCACAGGGCTTTAAAACTGAGAACCTGAGTATTCATTATGATGAGCAGGTGATTCGTTATAAAAACCTGCATCTGCCATCATCTGCCATTTCACTGATTGAAGGGGTTTCCGGTTCCGGAAAAACAAGCCTGGCCAAAGCACTGGCCGGGTTAATTGCCTATCAGGGCTCCATTCTGACCGAACAGCGCATGGAAGACATTTATTATTTGAGCCAACAGGTGGATATTTTTGATTTATCGCTGGATGAAAATGTCAGTATGCAGGCGCAATATGATCCTGCCTTACTTGCAGATAGCCTGAAACTGGCCGGTTTTACAGACAGTGAATGCCAGTCTCTTTCCAATAGAACACTGGGCGAACAGGGGGTTGGCATATCAGGTGGGCAGGCGCAGCGTATTGGTATTGCCCGGATGATTTATCATGGTGCCCGGGTGATGATTTTTGACGAACCAACCACCGGATTGGACAGTCAGGCGGCAATGACCGTCATTTCATCACTGCAAAACGCGGCCCAGGGCAAAACCTGTGTGGTCATCAGTCATGATCCCCGAGTACGTGAAATAGCAGATCATATCATCACGCTATAATCTGTATCTATCCTTTGCACTGCCGACCCGCAGACTGTTCTGTTCAGGACTGTAAAAAATGATATGGCATTGTTTATGCATGTTATGAATGCTTGCCCCGGCTTCTGGAATTTAAATTGCTTTCAACATTCAACAAAAATAAGAAACCCCGGCATACATACCATTCTTTTCAGCTTAAACAGGTTCCTATGACCATGCCTTTTTCCCGCTTTGCAGCGTATTTCCTGGAAGTTGCCCGAACCGGAAGTTTAAGAAAAGCCGCAGATCATCTGTATATTTCTGTCTCTGCAATACACCGTCAGATCAGCCTGGCTGAAGAGGAACTGGGGGTGCCGTTGTTTGAGCGTTTTCCCAACGGTCTGAAACTGACACTGGCCGGGGAAATGCTGTATGCCGATCTACTGAAATGGAATAGGGAATTTCAGCAGACCCGTATTAAATTTGATGAGATTCAGGGCCTGAAGAGAGGAACCATAGAGTTTGGTCTGATTACAGCACTCAGTGAGGGCTTTGTGATTGATGCCATTCAGCAGATTCATGAAAAATATCCGTGGATTAATTTCAGGATCGATATGGACAGCAGTGAAGCTGTGGCACAAAAAATTATGGCAACCGAACTGGATTTTGGCCTGCTGCTGGATCCGGTGGAAAATAGCCACCTGGATGTCAGAACCTTTGTGGAAATTCCGCTCGGTTTTGCCATGAGCCCGGCACATGCACTTGCACAGAATGTCCGGCTGAACCTGTCAGACACCGTGGACAGTCGGCATATGCTCGCCGATGCGCCATTAATGATTCACGACAGGGTGATGACCATTTATAAGAAACATCAGTTCATGCCGGCTCAGACCACCACCAGTAACCATATTCAGATGATGATTTCCATGCTGAAACAGAATATGGGCATTGCCATACTCAGTTATCTGGACGTATTGCCCCATCTTGAGAAAAAAGAGCTGATTTTTATTCCATTACAGGAAAAAGGTATCAGGCCGCTGACGGTGGCTTTATGTGTGGATCCGCGCAGACAGCTTTCCCGTGCATCTACTGTACTGATGGATCAGATGATCCAGCGGATGGAGGATCTAAAACACGATCTGGTCGCGATGTACGGATGACCTGTTGCAGAATTGGTTCGGTCTGTATGTGACTCAGACTGGCACATTTATCGCTTACTGATTTAAGAGAATGGTCTTCATACAGGAATTTCAATGGTGTCATCAAAGTACCTAACTGGTCAGAATTTAATTGATTCCATCCGGAAAACGCCTTATTCACGGGATCTGCTGGGCTATCATGGTCAGCCGCCACAAGCCGGCTGGCCGGATCAGGCCCGTATTGCCGTGCAATTTGTGCTGAATTATGAAGAAGGTGCAGAAAATCATGTGGAACATGGCGATGCCGGGTCGGAACAATTTCTGTCCGAGATTGTCGGTGCTGCCAGTTTTCCGGATAAGCACATGTCGATGGATTCAATGTATGAATATGGTTCACGGGCGGGTTTCTGGCGGATTCATGACGAATTCCAGAAGCGTCATCTGCCCATGACCATTTTTGGTGTCGGTATGGCACTGGCACGCAATCCCTATATTGTTGAAGCGATCCGGACCAGTCATTACGACGTGGTTTCACATGGCCAGCGCTGGCTGCACTATCAAAACATGGACATTGAACAGGAAAAGCAGCATATGCATCAGGCCATCAGTGTACTGGAAGCACTGTTTGGTGAAGCACCGCTTGGGTGGTATACCGGTCGGGACAGTCCAAATACCCGTCAGTTGCTGGCAGAGTTCCCGCAGATCAGCTATGACTGTGATTATTATGGTGATGATCTGCCTTTCTGGACCACACTCACCAGCCGCAGTGGGGTCAGCCGTCCGCATCTGATTATCCCCTATACCCTGGACAGCAATGATATGAAGTTCTGTTCTGCCGGAGGCTTCAGCCATGGTGAGCAGTTTTATCAGTATTTAAGGGATGCCTTTGATGTGTTGTATGCAGAAGGTGAAACTGCACCGAAAATGCTGTCCATTGGCATGCATTGCCGCATTCTGGGGCGTCCGGGACGCTTTAAAATGTTGCAGAAATTTCTGGATTATATCCAGTCCCATGACAGGGTATGGATCTGCCGACGCGGTGATATTTCCGCTCACTGGTATCAACAGCATAGTGTCAAAGCCAGATCGACGGGTTGAATCCGTATAGCTGGCATTGTTATTGCTATTTATTCAGGGTCTAAATGTTCAATTGATCAGGCGATGACTGTGCAACTTGCAGAATTTAATCAGGCAACTGTTTCCGATATTCATGATTTACTCAGAAATTGCGTCAATATTGAGCACTGGGTCAGGGCAATTCAGCAGCAGCGGCCATTTGCATCCCTGGCAGAGCTGATGGACTTTGCAAAACTGCAGGCACAGGGCTGGCACTGGTCTGACATTGACGTAGCACTGAGTAACCATCCACGGATTGGTGAAAAAAAGGCGTCATCATCACTCAGTTCAAAGGAACAGATCTTTTCTGCACAGGAACAGGCTGCAATCAGTCAGGACCAGAATACCCGACAGGCCATTGAGCAGGGCAACCTGGTCTATGAGCGTAAATTTGGTTTTATTTTCCTGATCCGGGCTGCAGGTTTAAATGCCAATGATATTTTAACCACGCTGCATTATCGCCTAAACAATGACCCGGAAACAGAGCGGCAGATTGTTCATCAGCAGCTGATGGACATCGCCCTGTTCAGACTGGCACAGGAGATTCAGCCATGATCAGCACCCATATTCTGGATACTCATCTGGGGCAACCTGCCGCTGGTGTAACAGTCAGACTGTATACGGCAGATGGTCAGTTACTTGCTGAGACACAGACCAATACCGATGGACGTATTGCAGATTTTAACCATGCTGAGTTTCAGGCCGGGGCCTATCGGCTTGAGTTTCTGACTGAAGCCTGGTTTCAGTCCATGCAGCTGAAGACCTTTTTTCCAAAGGTCAGTATTGATTTTTTCATTACGGACAGTCAGCAACATTATCATGTGCCATTGCTGATCAGTCCCTTTGCCTATTCGACCTATAGAGGCAGTTAAAAAAGTGTTTAACGTGTAAAAGAAATATATAAATAGCAGCTGTAAAAAGCCGTGTACAGAAACAGCAGTCAGACCATGTAAACAGATTCAGCTGAACAGATTGGGTCAACCAAAACAGGAAGCGTCGACCATGTGGAACCAGAGCAATATACAGAACCCGGATAATACGCACAATCAGAGTAATGGACCATCGCCAGAACATGAATACCTGGGACTGGGCAAAAGTGTGGCTTATGGGCTGCAGCATGTGCTGACCATGTACGGCGGTATTATCGCACCGCCCCTGATTATTGGTAACGCAGCAGGGCTGTCATCTGCCGGAATAGGTGTGCTGGTTGCAGCAGCACTGTTTGTGGGTGGACTGGCCACGCTGTTACAGACCCTTGGCATTCGACATGTCGGCGCACAATTGCCTCTGGTCCAGGGCGTTTCCTTTGCCGGTGTGGCCACAACGGTTGCCATTGTCACCACCAGTGGTGGCTTACAGGCTGTTTATGGCGCAGTAATTGTAGCCGCATTGATCGGTTTTCTGCTTGCCCCTTATTTTTCAAAAATCATCCGCTTTTTCCCTCCGGTGGTGACCGGGTCGGTGATTACCATGATTGGATTATCACTCCTGCCTGTCGCTGTCCGCTGGATGATGGGCGGAAACAGCCAGTCACCCGAATGGGGAAGCACAGCCAATATTTCCCTGGCGGCCATGACACTGGGTATCGTCATATTATTGAATCTGACCCGGAATGCTGCCATTCGTCGCCTGGCCATTTTAATGGCGATTGTTTCGGGTTCAATCCTGGCTTATTTACTCGGATTCGGTGATTTTTCGACAATTACTGAGGGTGCGTGGATTCAGACCCCCGGTCTGTTTGCCTTTGGTCTGCCGGTATTTGAAGCAACCGCCATTCTTTCCATGCTGATTGTGACGCTGGTGATTATGACGGAAACCACCGCAGATGTTATTGCGGTGGGCGAAATAGTCGGTACTGAGGTGGATTCAAAACGTATTGCCGCAGGTTTACGTGCGGATATGCTGTCCAGTGCGATAGCACCGGTTTTCTCCTCCTTTATGCAAAGTGCTTTTGCCCAGAATGTCGGGCTGGTGGCCATTACAGGAGTGAAAAGTCGTTTTGTAGTGGCAGCCGGTGGGGTGATACTGGTGATTCTTGGTGTATTGCCTGTCATGGGTCGGCTGATTGCTGCCATTCCGGTGCCGGTATTGGGCGGTGCAGGCCTGGTGTTATTTGGTACCGTCGCCGCCAGTGGCATTCGCACCCTGGCAAAAATTGATTATGATGAACAAAAGAATCTGATTATTGTTGCCACCTCCATTGCTGTCGGTATGATCCCGATTATTGATCATGATTTTTATGCGCATTTCCCCGGATGGGTGCAGAGCTTATTTCATTCCGGCATCAGTTCAACCTGTTTAATGGCGATATTCCTGAATGTGTTGTTTAATCATTTACGCTTCTTTAAAACAACCACAAAAACCATAACCCGTCCAGAACGGATGCCAGACACACAGCATTAAACCGTTGCAGTCTCAGCGCACCTGCCTGTGCGCTTTTGATGGATGAGTAGGTCTATGGAAGTACAATCTGAAGCGGGGCAAAGCTGAACACATCGCAGTTGTGCCCGGGTCCAATCCGGTCAATCACGGCAAAATCACTGGGTGCTTCAAGTGTCAGCAATGGATGATGCCATGTTCCGATGCGATAATTCACTCCCTGGGAACCATTGCTGATAAAAACCTGTAACCGGCTAATGTCAGGCCGGTCAGCATCCAGGGCTGGAGCAACCACAATCAGGAAAACCTGCCCCTGCATGGGAATGAACGTCTGTGAACCCAGGGGGTGCCGTTCCAGCATGTTCACCTGAAATGGTATGGCGGTGGATTTCAGGTTTCTGAACAGGCTCACTGCAATATGCGCATCACCTTCGGCAACGGCCTGACTCAGCGCATGATAGCGTTCGGTTTCAGCATGATTGATATGAAAGAAATCATGGCCTTCGCTACTGATGACTTCACCAAAGGCAGCAAAGGATTCCGCACAGAGCGGCTGAATGACAATCTCAGTCTGAGCCTTAGACTGCGCATGTAATTGAGCGTTAAGCTGAGACATATTGCTTACTCATCTGTTGTATTTTTTCCCCATAAGCGAACACGGCTGATGCCGCCATCCGGAATCATGTTGATGCGGATATGGGAAATTCGTTGATGTACGATAATTTCATCAAGAAAATGATGAATATGATCCATCTGCATGGGTTGGGCATTCAGCAGAAATGGCCAGAACATGCTTTGCGGAATCAGCTGGGCATCTGTGGCATCTTCAAGAAAAATGGCCTGAATGGATACCTCAGCCGGATAATTGCCCTTAAAGTGTGCAGTATCAATGTCGATTTTTTCAATATGACCGGCACTGCCCAGGGCTAAAATGCACCAGTCAAATCCCGGGACACGGCGACGGCGGGTTTCCCAGCCATCTCCCATATTGATGCCACGACCAGGGTTAATCAGATTACGAGGATGGCCATAGTGTGCGTCACTGAAGGCAATCACTCGTCCGCCATGTTCAAGCGCGAGCAGATCCCGAACCTGAGCATGATCCGTTTGTGGAATATGGACCTGACCATAGACACGCAACCTGGCAATACCGCCATCAGGAAAGATATTCAGGCGGATGTGTGAAAAAACCTGTTCAGTATCAATACTCAGAATGTGGTGTTGATCCGGCCCCAGTACATGGTTAGCCAGAATATTTTGCCACTGTGCAGTGCTCAGATCATGATCCGGGGCATAGCATGCTTCAACCGATGCAGACGCCGGGTAATTGCCGCTGAAAAAAGTCGTATCAATATCCAGTGCGGTGATTTTCCCGCTGACACCGAGTCTGATAATGGCCCAGTCATAACCGGCATGGCGTTTGCGGCGGGTTTCCCATCCGTCCATCCATTTTCCATGATCATCAAATTTATCTTCAATGAACACTGGTGCTTCAAATTGCAGCATACGTTTTGCTTCTGCAAAAAAATCATCTGAACACTCGATAATTTCTGCACCAATTCTGGCATCGGCCAGGTTAGTCAGCTGTTGCAGCTGTGCAGGGACTTCAAAAACAGGGGCAAATAGTGTAGCCATTCTTTATCTTCCACGGGATTTAAAATCTGTTTCGCAGGCTGGTCTGAAATCTGCACCATAAGGGTTCAGTCAATGATTCAGACAGGCAATTACCTTTTGATGAATGCATGGCTTATGCCAGCTTTAAAAGAAAGTTCATGCATTTGGGTGGAAATGGCACGTTTTTAGCTTTTCAGGAACAGAATATCTGAAAAACAGCAGGAGTCATGGATGAAAATCGTCATTATTGGTGCAGGCATTGGTGGCCTAACCACAGCAATTGCACTCCAGAAATTTGGACATGAAGTGACCATCTATGAACAGGCTCAGCAGATCCTTGCTGTTGGTGCTGCAATTTCCCTGTGGCCAAATGGTGTTAAGTGTCTGAACTATCTTGGTTTAAACCGAAAACTGGCCAGACTGGGCGGTCAGATGGACTACCTGGCCTATCTGGATGGCCTGACCGGTGACACCATGACCCAGTTCAGCTTATCGCCCCTGATTGAAGAGGCCGGGCAGCGGCCTTATCCGGTTTCCCGTGCAGAATTGCAGAGCATGCTGATGGATGAATTTGGGCGTGAGAATATTCATCTGGCGAAAAAAATGGTTTCACTGTCAGAAACTGCGCAGCAGGTCAGCATCAGATTTGCAGATGGAGAAACAGCAGATGCTGAGCTGGTGGTCGGGGCAGATGGCACCCATTCCATTACCCGCAGCTATGTACTGGGCGAACAGGTCGAGCGCCGTTATGCCGGTTATGTTAACTGGAACGGCCTGGTGGAGATTTCAGAACAGCTTGCACCACCGGACCAGTGGACCACCTTTGTTGCTGAAGGCAAACGGGTTTCACTGATGCCGGTTGCAGGACAGCGCTTTTATTTCTTTTTTGATGTCCCATTGCCGGCCGGGCTTGAAAATGACCGTAACCAATACAAAACCCGGCTAAAGCACTATTTCAGAGGTTGGTGTCCGCAGGTGCAGCATCTGATTGACCGGCTGGATGAACAGACAACCAATCGGGTGGAAATTCATGATATTGAGCCATTCAGTCAGTTTTATAAAGGGCGGGTGGTTATTGTCGGAGATGCCGCCCACAGCACCACACCGGATATTGGTCAGGGCGGTTGTCAGGCCATGGAGGATGCCATTTATCTGGCCCGGGTATTGCAAATTAATACGCTGGGGGTTGAAGACGCACTGAAACGCTATCAGAACAAGCGCAATGCCCGGGCCAATGAACTGGTATTAAGGGCAAGAAAACGCTGTGATATCACCCATATGAAGGATGAACAAATGACCCGGCAATGGTATGCCGAATTACGTCAGGAAGAAGGTGGGCATATTATGAAAGGGATTTTAAGCAATATCACGGGCAATCCACTGGATTAATGCCGGTATTACTGGCGCCAAGGTCAGGCTGAAAACAGCCAGAGCAGTCATGAGCCCCGTTCAGACATTTGTGCAGATGACTGTAAAATGCATGGAAAAAGCTTAAATCAGAGATTTTGCAATACAGTGATTGTTTATACAAAGTGAACAGGATATGATCAAAAACATCATAAATCATCTTTATGATCACGAATAAGATATAGCAATATATGACTTTATCTCAGGCTGCATTCACGGGTATTCATGCTCTATGAGCCAACATTCCCCAGTTTCATCTGCCGCCACTCCGCCTGGTTCCATACGTGGTTATCAATCGCCGACAGAACTTGCAGGCTGTGAAGAGTGCGATACGGTATACCGGAAAATACAGCTTGCTCCGGGAGAGCGGGCATATTGTGTATGCTGTGGTGCTGAACTTTATCGACAGAGCAAACCCCTCAGCATATTACTGGCGCTGGTGGTGACTGCGCTGATTGTATTTATAATTGCCAATAGCTTTCCCATCGTAGAGGTTGAGTTACAGGGCAACACTTCACAGACCACGCTGCTGGGTGCTGCATGGGCAATGTTTCATACAGATCGGGCGCTGGTTGGGATATTAATTCTGATCACTACGTTTATTGCACCACTCATGGACCTGTTGCTGTTACTTTATGTGCTCTCATCGGTCAGTCTGTTGAAGATCCGTCCCATATATTCAGTTGGTGCTTTGCGTCTGATTTCGCTGTTCAGAACCTGGAGCATGATTGAGGTTTTTTTAATTGGTGTGCTGGTAACACTGGTAAAACTGGTGGGGATGGTTGTGGTGATTCCGGGGGTGGCATTGTGGTCACTTGCGGTACTGAGCCTATTGATGGTTTATATTACATCAGTCCGGGTCAAAGACCTATGGAATCAGATTGACAGGTGTCTGCCATGAAAACAGCCGATAATACAGCAGTGCAACCTGATCTGAAGAAACATGCCAATTTAAAAAAACATGGCATCGACCCTGCTGATATGCGGCAACGGTATTTAAGGGCGGCTGATTTGTCACTGGTGTTGTGCCACAGTTGTGGGTTACTGAATCCAGTAGCATCCGAGGGGACGACAGACAGCAAAAAAGTTTCACGCTGTTCAAGGTGTCACAGCGTATTGCATCGGCGTAAGCCCAGTAGCCTGGATCGAACGCTGGCATTGGTGATTGCAGCCATTATTTTATACATTCCGGCCAATGTGCTTCCAATGACTGTGACCGATTCTCTTATGGGTCAGCAGCAGGACACCATCATGAGTGGCGTCATCTATTTCTGGCAAAGTGGTGATTATCTGGTCGCAACGGTTATTTTTATGGCCAGTATTTTTATTCCCATGCTGAAACTGCTGATTCTGTGCTTCTTACTGATTGCCACGAATATGCAGGCCTCTGCACGATGGCATTTTTTACCGGAACACTGCAGCATGCTGTATCGTATTGTTGAATTTGTCGGGCGCTGGTCCATGATTGACGTATTCGTGGTGGCATTACTGACCGCACTGATCCAGATTGAGTCACTTGCCACCATAGTGGCCGGGCCAGGGGCTGTGGCTTTTGGGGCAGTGGTGGTGTTAACCATGTTTGCATCGCTCAGTTTTGATCCACGCATCATCTGGGATAACTATTATTCAACCCGGTATTCAGCCCGGGCCGGCGGCCCGCCATCACTTTCTGAGGAAAGTGCAACTGTTATTCAGACAGCACGTCCACCGCTGAATAATGATTTTTCCAATTCCAGCCAATAAAAGAACAATGAGTATGTCTGAAAATCAAGTGACCAGCACCAATCAGGATCATGAACCGGATAAGGTACAGGAGAATCGTCAGGATCTTCCCGAACCTGAGAAAAAGACAGGGCGATGGAGGCCATCACTGATCTGGCTGATTCCATTTGTTGCGCTGTTAATTGCCCTGTCACTGGCGGTCAAAGCTGTGCTGGATACCGGACCGACCATTTATGTTTCATTCAGGACGGCCGAAGGCCTGGTGGCCGGTAAAACCACTGTCCGGTTTAAACAGGTGGATATTGGACTGGTGCGTCAGATTGATCTTTCAGATGATCACTCGCATGTGATTGCCCAGATTGAACTGCGTAAGGATGCCAGTAATTTTGCGACAAAGGACTCCCGCTTCTGGGTGGTGCGTCCACGGATTGGTGCCCGGGGAGTTTCCGGTATTGATACCTTATTGTCCGGTGCCTATATTGAAGTCGATGGCGGCAAGGCAAAAGAACGGGAAGACCATTTTGTCGGCCTGGAAGTCCCACCTGTGGTGACATCTGATGTTCCCGGGAAAGTCTTTTTCTTAAAAGCCAATGATCTGGGCTCGCTGGATATAGGTTCTCCAATCTATTTCCGTCGGATTAATGTTGGTCAGATAACGGCCTACAAACTGGCAACCGATGGTAAAAGCGTTGAATTACAGACATTTATTCAGGATCCCTATGATAAATTTGTCACCACTGATGCACGTTTTTGGCAGGCCAGTGGTGTGGATGTCAGTTTAAATGCCTCCGGTTTTAACCTGAATACACAATCACTGGCCAGTATTATTGCAGGGGGGATTGCATTTGGTTATCCGGAAAACTCGGACGCTGCCATAGCCACGGGCAATAGTCATTTTAACTTATGGGATACACGGGCCCAGGCACTGAAGGAACCTGACGGGAAAGCACACCGCTTTGTAATGTATTTTGATCAGTCCTTACGTGGTTTATCCGCAGGCGCACCCATTGATTTTATGGGCATTGGAATTGGCAATGTCACATCAATCAATGTGGAATTCAATGCAGACTATACACAGCTGCGTATGCGCGTTGAAGCAGATATTTATCCGTCCCGGCTGGCAGAGGGGAAAGAACTGGATCCTGATTATGCCGTTCTGAAACGGTTTATTCAGCGGGGATTGCGCGCTCAGATGCGTTCGGGGAATCTATTGACCGGTCAGAATTATATTGCTTTTGATCGGTTCCCTAAAGCGAAGCCTGCCACATTGAAAATCCGGACAGATGGCCGTGTTGAAGTCCCGACCACACCAACAGAGCTGAGTGGATTACAGGCACAGGTTTCACAGCTTGCAGATAAACTCAGCCGATTCCCACTGGAAGAAATTGGCCAGGACGTACGCAAGACATTGAAAAATATGAATACCACAATGGAGTCCACAGACAAACTGGTCAAACAGCTGGACGGCAAAGTGGCACCCGGCATGCAGGCAACCCTGGATGATATACGTAAAACCATGCGATCCACCGAATCCATTTTGTCGAGTGATGCGCCAATGCAACAGGATGTGCGCCGTGCCTTACAGCAAATGACCCGTGCTGCTGCATCCCTGCAGCTGATGGCGGATTATATTGAACAACACCCTGAATCACTGATTCGTGGAAAAAAATCAGAGACCGATCATGATCAATAAAAAAAACCGTATATCTGACCTGCCGATTGTTTCAGTGCAGCGCCTGAGACGCTGTGCGCTGCTCCTGGCACTGGCTGGACTGGGCGCCTGTTCCAGCTCAACCACGCCCAGCTATTATACCCTGACACCCAGGGTAACTGCTTTGCCGGGGTCCGGGGTCCGGGTGATTGAAGTGATGCCAGTCGGTTTGCCGGACCGACTGAACCGTACACCGCTGGTGTTGCAGGACAGCCGCGGTCAATCCACTGTACTGGATAATGCACGCTGGACGTCCACACTGGCGGCTGAGCTGCGGGATGGCCTGTCTGCCGGTTTGCAGCAGAAGTTAGGGGCAGTGGACCGTTATAACAGCGGAATGACCGGAGGCAGGGTGTCCTATCGGATAGCCACTGATTTTTCCCGTTTCGATATTGTGACAGGTTCAGGCCATGGAACAGATCGTAATATTGAAGTTGCAGTCAGCTGGATGATTAAACGGGATGATCCGAATCAGCCACTGACTCAGCCTGCAACGGCTCAGCAGGCTGTACAAAACCGCCGCCAGTTCAGTTGCCGGATGGCTTTCAGTGACAGTGTCCGTACAACCGGTGGCAATAAAATAGCAGACATTGTCAGCACTTCCCGTCTGTCGCTCAGTCGGGTGGTGGATGCAATTGCTGCCTCCGTGGTTGCGGTGGAGACCGGAACAATACAGGTGATCGAACATACAGCCTGTGCCTGATGCTTTGAGTGTTCAATGTTAAATGTGAAATATCGTTTTACCAGAACTGCTGTAACCGGATGCATGCACGTTCCAGGAAAGACCCTCTGTTATGGGCATAAATCATACTGTAAAAATTCCATATTAAAATTATTTTTTAATTAGTTTCAATATTTTATTTTTAATAAATGAGTTGTGTTTTTAATATTTCAAGATATTCCATCTGATCATCGTGTATGTTATGTTGGATTGAGTACACGATACTTTAACGTCATCAATCTCTTTCTTTGATGACACTTCAAAACTATGAATTTTAATTTACGAAAGTTATTTTTTATGAAAAACCTATTGATGATATTTCCATTATTCATTTTATTATCAGCTTGTAGCACTAGTGAGCCGCTTTCAGAAACAAATATTGATCCAACGTACATATTACAAAATGATCCTGTAAAAGACTGGAAACAATGGGAAATAGATCAAAAGCAGAAGAAATCAATGCAGAAAGAGATAGATAGATAGATAATTTTTAGAATTTTATTGAACGTTTATACAATTCATTGTGGATCAATATTCCTGGAATATCTCCCTCAATGAATCATAGTAAAACTCATGATTTGTATTTTTTAATTTTTTCTTAATGCAATAGAACAAAAAACTTACATATGATATTGGCTTTGTTGCACAAACATTTAAAAGGTATATTTCTCCTAAGCCTACCAAATTCAAGACACAACCTGGGTGTCAGACCTGCCTGATTCGGTAAGTTTATTCAATACAGCTATACGCGCATGAATTTCATTGACCTGGCTTTCAAAGTTTCCTCTGAACTTCTCAGGTGATCGCCTGACCATTTTTTCCATATCGTTCTACCTAAACGTTTTAATGTATGGTCCTGGACCGCCTGTAGGACAAAAGCGGTTGTTCAGCCGCTAAGGTGCCTGGTAAAACGCCAGCAAAATACTGACAAAACCCTGATCCATTGACAGATGATCCGTTCAGTTCCCTAAAAAAATCAGAAAACACTGTTTGAGTACAATCCTGCCCGGGCGTGGCCGGATTGAAAAGTTTATTGGCTATTTTGTCCGATGTTATATGTATGCACTTTGCATATGATAATTATTCCCATTTGGTTTAATTGCATCATTGCAGTTTATCAAGTCGCAGTGATGCTTATGCCCGGGAAAGGGATCCAGTCTGAACATTATTCTTTCGCATAGACCAAGGAGCATTCATGAACCCTCAAGATACCCCGACAGATAAAAAGCGTCCTGGTCCAGTCAGTCAGATTCTGAGACCGATCCGAGGTCGGCTGATCATTGCATCTGTACTTGCGGGCCTGGGTACAATGCTGACGCTTGTACCTTTAGCCGGAATTGCACATATTGCAGGTATTGCCCTGGGCAATCAGGACATCAGCGCATTAACGGCGATCAGCCAGGCACAGCAGGATGTCTGGCAAACGGTTATTTTCAGTATCGTCAGTTTATTTATCGGATTGGCCATGCTGACTGCCGGCGAAGTGATTGCTCATCTGGCTGATAACCATATTACCCATCATCTGCGGTTGGCCGCAACGCAGCGCCTGTCCCAGGTCCCATTGGGCTGGTTTACCTCCAGGGCATCCGGTGAGGTCAAACAGGCCATGCAGGATGATATTGGTACCCTGCACGAATTAACAGCACACTTTTTTACGACCCTCGGTCGGGCAATAGGTGCAATTTTAATTTCAGTGGTCTATCTGTTTTTTATGGACTGGCGACTGGCCATTGTTTCAATTCTCCCGTTTCCAATTTTCTTTATGGTGATCAATCAGGCCATGAAAGCCAGTGAAACCAATATGGGAGCATTCATTGGCGGTCTGACCCGGATCAACAATGCCGTTGTTGAATTTGTGAATGGCATTCCGGTTGTCAAAGCCTTTGGTGCCACAGGAAAGGCACATAAAAGCTATACCGATGCAGTACAGTCCTTTGCCACAACGTTTCAGAATTTTACCAGACCGCTGGTCAAGTCCACATCAAAAGCCAATGCCATTGTTGCGCCGGTGTCGGTACTGGGGATTGTGCTGGTGGCAGGAACCCTGTTTGTTCAACTGGGCTGGATGACACCGGTTGAAGTACTGCCATTTGCCCTGGTCGCACCGGGTATTTCAGGGCCATTGCTGCTGCTGAGTTTTATTACGCACGGCCTCCGTAATGCGACCGGTTCTGCTGAGCGGGTACAGTCTTTATTGCAGACACCGGTCCTGCCTCAGGTGGAACAATCCGGATCCAGGCATAAAATTTCAGCATTGCCGGAAATCAGCATTGAAAATGTCAGTTATGCATACAATGCGGAAAATACGGTGCTTTCCAATATCAATCTGAAGCTGAAACCCGGCACAGTGACCGCCGTTGTGGGTTCTTCCGGTTCAGGTAAATCCACACTGGCCAGGCTATTACTGCGCTTTTTTGATCCATCTGAAGGACGGATTTGCCTGGATGGCACGGATCTGCGTCAGATCCCGACCAATGAGCTGTATCAGCATATCGGTTTTGTCCTACAGGAAGTACGTCTGATTCATGCAAGCGTCCGGGACAATATTGCACTGGGGCGGTCTGGAGCTTCTGTCCGGGAAATTGAAGATGCGGCACGGGCAGCCAATATTCATGAGCGTATTCTGCAGTTGCCGCGTGGTTATGATTCAGTAATCGGCGAAGATGCTCAGCTCTCGGGTGGTGAACAACAGCGGGTCAGTATTGCCCGGGCAATTTTACTTGATCCACCAATTCTGGTACTGGATGAAGCAACTGCTGCGGCAGATGCGGAAAATGAAGTGGCCATTCAGGAGGCACTCTCCGCTTTTGCCAGAGGACGTACGCTGCTGGTGATTGCTCATCGTCTGGATACCATCATGCATGCAGACAACATTGTGGTGATTGAAAAAGGCGTGATTGAAGAACAGGGCAGCCATGAGGAACTACTGGCCGGAAATGGCCGTTATGCACATCTCTGGGCATTGGGTGGTTATTCTGAAATGAATGAAGAGAAGGTGGTGGAATCATGATCAGAACATTTATTCGATTACTGGGCGATGATGCACCAATCTTTCATCGCTATGCATTGATGACGGCTTTTTATGGTGTGATCAGTGGTCTGACCATTGTGACACTGGTACCCATCGTCAGCCATTTATTGAACAATGATGTCAATGCTGCGTCAACATGGCTGGTGGCATTATTTGTCGGTGTCGTGGCCAGTTGGATACTGCGTAAGCAGGTTGAAAATGCAGGGATTGAAGTCGGGTATGCTTTGCTGTCCACAGCCCGTCAGCGTATTGGTGACCATGTGTCGACTCTTCAGGTTGGCTGGTTTAACCCGGAGAATACTTCAAGGCTCAGCCATGTGGTTTCCCAGGGCATGATGGAAATTGCCCAGTTGCCGGCACATTTATTTACACCGGTGATCAGTGGTGCCGTCGCTCCGTTGGTCATGACCATTGCCTTATTGTTCCTGAATCTGGAAATGGGCCTGATTGCCCTGGTTGCACTGCCGATTATTGCGGTTGTTTTCTACATTGCTTCCCGGTTGGGTACACATGCAGATGAGGCATATCATCATGCTTCCGGTCTGACCAGTCAGCGGATGGTGGAGTTTGCCCAGGCCCAGTCCGTACTCAGAGCGTTCAATGGTGAGGGCGGTGGAACACGCTTTCTGGAACAGGCCATTGATAAACAGAAAAAATCTGCGACCAGACTGATCTATATTTCCACGGCGTCAGTGGTTCTCAATGCATGGGTGGTCCAGATTGTATTTTCTGCGTTGTTGGTTGTGGCCGCACTGGGAATCAACCAGTTACTGGGCTCTGCCTTAAACCCTGGTGAGATTATTGCACTGGTGGTTGCTCTGATGCTGGTCAATCGCTTTGTTGATCCCTTACTGGACGTTGCCGGCTATGGTGAGGCTTTAAGAGGCGCACGCAGTCAGCTGAATGCTGTTCAGGAAATTCTTGAGATTCAGCCACTGGCAGAACCGATGAATCCACAGACACCCCGTTCAAATGCCATTGAACTAAAAAATGTTTCATTCCGCTATTCAGCCAATGAGGCAGATGTAATTAAAAATGTCAGTCTGCGTATTGAACCCGGCAGTATGACTGCGCTGGTTGGTGCATCCGGTTCAGGAAAATCGACACTGGCGAACTTAATTGCAAGATTTTTTGATGTCACACAGGGTGCTGTAATGATTGGCGATGTTGACATCCGTCAGTTAAGCAGTTCACAGCTGTCCAGTCAGATCAGTCAGATCTTCCAGAAGACCTATTTGTTTGAAGGAAGCATTGCAGATAATATCCGTATTGGTAAACCTGATGCCAGTGAACAGGAAATCATGGAAGCAGCAAGACTGGCCGGCGTATCAGAAATTATTGAACGTTTGCCGGAAGGACTGAATACAACGGTCGGTGAGGGCGGTACCCGGTTGTCCGGTGGTGAGCGTCAGCGTATTTCCATTGCCCGTGCGCTCATTAAAAATGCGCCGATTCTATTGGTCGATGAAGCAACGGCGGCGCTGGATGCCGAAAATCAGCTGGCCATTGCAGAAACCCTGGCCAGATTAAGAGGAAAACATACCCTGATTGTGATTGCTCACCAGCTGTCCACCGTCAGTATGGCTGATCAGATTGTGGTGATGAACCAGGGGACTGTTGTTGAACATGGTTCACATGAACAGCTGACTGCAAAAGCCGGACGCTATGCACATTTCCTTGCTCAGCGTAGACAGGCCAAAGGATGGCGAATCGCCTGATCAACAGATTGAAAAACACATAACGGGAGAGTTATACATAGCTCTTCCGTTTTTTTACAGTTTCGATAGTTGTGTCATGAATAAATATCGATCCATTTACAATACACAACGCAGACAGGGTTCCAATTATTGTCGATCTTCGATAATTTATCAGTCAGCATCAGCGGAAAACAGGTGTGGCATGGGGCTGAATCGGGTCTGGATTTTTGATGATGCCTGATGCATTGCCAGCCAATCCTAACTGTTACTGATTATCCACAGAATTAAATTTTATGCAATTTGTCTCATTCTGATCTGAGCATCCTTCCGGTATTTAACTGACTTTATAAAAAACATGATGATATTTTTAGACAGGTTTCAACCCCGGACATACAGGATGGATCATTACCATGATCATCCGATTATCTAAAACCATACTGGTGGGGGCCATCGCCCTGCTGACATCATTGGTTGCATTTGGAAACATGACAGATTATGGGACAAATCTTGAGTTTGTCCGGCATGTACTGTTAATGGATACCATTTTTCCGAATGCAGGCATTCACTATCGGGCAATCAAACCCGAGTTGCTGCATCATGCGGCTTATATCTTTATTATTTTTATGGAATTACTGACAGCAATCATTTGCTGGAGTGGTTGTATTGTACTTTTCTCCAATATCAGACAGCCTGCAGGGGTGTTTAATCGGAAAAAGTCAGTTGCCATCACTGGACTCACACTTGGTTTTCTAATCTGGCAGACTGGTTTTATGTCCATTGGCGGTGAATGGTTTGGCATGTGGATGTCCACGCAATGGAATGGTGTGGGTAATGCATTTCAATTTTCTGCAATCATCATTTTAGTGATGATTTATCTGGTCCAGACAGATGTTGATGATCAACCCCTGTCATAAAACATCATCATCCATTGAACAATGAGGTAAATCCATATGGATAACAATCGTAGACAGTTACTGAAAATGATGGGGGCTGCAATGGTCATCCCATTGACCGCCACCACGGTGGCAGCCAGGCCACTCAGATCAGCATCACTGCCCGAAACTGAAATGAAAAAACATGAAAGTTATATGAAAGAGGCGATAAAAGAAGCTGCAAAAAATCCTTATTATCCTTTTGGTGCCGTGATTGTGCATAGAAAAACCGGAGAAATACTGGCCAGGGGAGTCAATGCCAGTGGAGACAACCCAATTCTGCATGGTGAAATTCAGGCGATTAATGACTATGTTGCCAGAAATGGCAGTAAGGGATGGGAAGATGTTACTTTATACACAACAGGTGAACCCTGTTCAATGTGTATGAGTGCAATGGTCTGGGCCGGCATCAGGGAAGTGATCTGGGCTTCATCCATAGATGGCATCCGCAATGCAGGCATTGAACAGATTGATATTTCAGCACAGGAAGTCGCCTCCAGATCATCAGCACTGTACCAGCCGATTGCATTAATTGGTGGCGTGTTGTCCCGGGAAACAGATCAGATGTTCATGAACAGGAAAAGAAGCGGGGCCTGACACCCGACCGATTCATTGGCTTTCCGGATGTGCGGCAGTAAATGCCACAGGTCCGGTCTGGCCAGTCAGCCGGATATCTACCAACAGCAAACTGACTGGAAGATTTGAATAATCAAACCAGTAAAGCTATAATTGATAATTATTTTCATATAGCAATTATTCCCATCATGTCAGATTCCGTCGAATATCTGTATAAGAATCATCATGCCTGGTTATATGGCTGGTTAAGGAATAGACTCAAACAGGATGCATTGGCTGCTGATCTTGCACATGATACCTTTATCAAAATTATTCAGCATCATGAACGCTACAGTTATGAGCAACCACGTGCCTTACTGACCACCATTGCCAGGAATCTGGCCAATAAATGGTGGCAACGCAAACAGATTGAACAGGCCTACCAGGACAGTCTACTCCTGCAGGAAACAGAATATTATCCTTCTCCGGAACAGGAAGTTATTGTGATTCAGGCTTTACTGGAGCTTTCCAGTATTATGAGGGGGCTAAAGGACAGGGAAAAACAAGTCTTTATTCTGTGGCAAATTGAAGGGCTGAATTATGCCAGGATTGCAGAACAGCTGGATGTCTCATTAATTACGGTCAAACGTGATATGAAAAAAATTATGCTGTGCTGTTTAAGTGTTATGGATGTGGAATAAAGCGGATTGCCTGCTGAGTCAACAAGAGTCTGGGTAAAAAGGTTTGTCAGTGAAAAAAATGCAACAGGATGAAGCCACCATTTTAGAACAAGCCGCAGACTGGTTGTTGTTGATGGAGGAAAATCCACTGGATGAGGCACAGCAGGCAGCCTTTGAGCAATGGAAAAACAGCAGTGCCCAGCACCAGCGAGTCTGGAAACGGGCTGAAAAAATACGCCAGAAACTACAGCAGCATAGCCGACAGGTCCCGCCTTCAATGGCTCGGAATATTCTGAGCCAGCCATCATTATTCAATCCATTTGCGGGCAATCTGGTTATTGTACTGGCATGCGGCACTGTTGTGGCTGCAATGACAGCGTATATTGTGCACCAGCAGGCATGGCTGGCGGATTATCGAACGCCTTACGGCCAGCAAAAAAATATTGAGCTGGAAGACGGCACACACATCAGCCTGAACAGTAAGACGGCCATCGACGTTCAGTACACAGCGACACAGCGTAATATTATTTTACGGTCTGGTGAAATCTATATTGAAACAGGAAAAGATCACCGGCATCGCCCGTTCAGAGTGCTCAGTCAGGATGGCAGTATGCTGGCATTGGGTACTGCGTTCAATGTGCAGCAACAACAGGGGCATACCATTGTGACCGTAACTGAACATGCTGTTCAGGTCACGACCGCTCAGACACAGCAACAGCAAATGCTTCAGGCCGGTGACATGCTGATGTTCACCCCCCGCCATTTCCACCCTGTACAGAAAATGCAATTTGAACAACTGCTCTGGCGTAAGGGCATGGTCACGGTCAATCGGATGAGTATTGCCGAATTTGCCAGGATAATTGAACGGAATTATGGTGTCCAGGTCAAAATTGATCCTCAGTTCAAACCGTCAGCGCTGGATCAGATTGAAATTTCAGGGACTTATCCAATTAATCATCTGGATCGGATGATTAACTTACTGGAAGACACCTATCCCATCAGAATTAAAAAAACGTTCTTTAATAACTTATTGATTGAAAATAATATTTAAAATAAAAGCAAAAAAGCATTAAAAAAATGATACTCCAGCCTCCTTCAGGGATTAACACCTATAAGAGCAATATATTTTTATGTTGATCCTGCGATTGAATCAATAATGAAAGGAGTTAAGAGAATGGCGCACTTCTTTGCACGCCCACTGGCGGTTGCAATACATCAGGCTGTTGTTTCAGCCATGTTGGTCACAGGCAGTTTAACTGCGCCACAGACTGCAATTGCTCAGAACACCTCTAAAACATATGCCTATGATATTCCGGCCATGTCGCTGGACCGGGCCTTAACGCTTTTCAGTGCGCAATCAGAAATGGCATTTGCCTTTAATCCAAAGCAGGTCCTGCATCTGCAAAGTCGGGGCTTAAAAGGAAGCTATGGGGTAGATGATGGTTTTAAAGCATTACTGGCACCACATGGTCTGCAGGCGCAGAAAACCGATAAGGGCTATGTCATTGTCCGTATGGCAAAATCATCCGTGATAAAACGGGCGTCTGGCAATGCAGAGCAGGCAGGCAGAATCAAAGTCAATCAGCCGTCACAGGCAAATGAAAACCCAGTGACGATGACGCCCATTAAAGTCACTGCACAGGGCGCGACACCATCGAGCATTCATATTTCCAGGGAAGAGATGGACCGTTATGGCAATATTTCTACGGGAGATGTACTGAAGGGCGTTCCTGGCGTTCAGGTCGGTGACAGTCGTAATGGCGGTGGGGTGGATGTCAATATTCGCGGAGTTCAGGGGCAAGAGCGTATTGTCATTACAGTGGATGGTGCCAGACAGGGCATGGACGCTTACCGGGGTTATGCCGGGACACAGCAACGCAGTTATTTTGATCCGGATCTGATCAGCAGAATTAACATCACCAAAGGTCCGAATAATGCAGGCGCACCAGCCGGTGGTATTGGCGGTACAGTTGCCATGTCAACGCTGATGCCGGCAGATATTCTGTTGCCGGGAAAAAAAAGTGGTTTTCGGGTCACCGGGGAGCTTATGGACAACAGCGTCAAACCGGCACCACGCGGCACTGACCCTATTCCAGATGAAAGTAAACTGCTAGCCATCTCCCGTAAAGGAAAAGGTGATTTTCTGGATAATAGTGCCAAAGCAGGTACAGCAGCCTATGCATGGCAAAGTGACAAAATAGACCTGGTCGCTGCTTATGCACGTCGTAAACAGGGCAACTATTTTGCCGGGAAACACGGTTATGAGCGTTATCGTATTTTTGATGAGGGAATTGAAAATCGTCTCTCCACCGCAACTTCTTATGCAGCAGATACCGAAGTGCTCAACAGTTCATCTGAAACAGAGTCCTGGTTGCTGAAAAGCATCATTCGTCCCGCCGATGGTCATAAGTTGCAACTGGGTTATCGGCGTTTTGAAGGTAAGTTCGGTGAGATCATGCCTTCGGATATCTTCCGTCGGTCCAATGGCGGGATTTATCAATATCCACCGGGGGAAATAAAAATTGATACGGTAACCGCCCGCTATGCATATGAACCCGCTGATCAGGACCTGATTCACCTGAACGGGAATTTATGGTGGACACATACCAAAAGTGAACAACTGAACGGTTCATTTGCAGCGCCGCCTTCACAGATATATTTTACAGATCGTGCCTGGATGCGGTTGGACAATCAGCGGGTAGGTGGGGATTTGTCCAATCGTTTTGATTTTTCCACCCGATATGGCCTGTTCAGTCTGAATCTGGGCAGTTCATTTCAGTATGAGGATATCCGTCCACAAAAAAGTGTCGAGATTTCCATACATGACAGGCATATGAATCAGATCGTTCGGGATGCTTATCGTTCAGCATTTGATCTGAATGCACAACTGGATTTCCATCCGACTGATCAGCTTCATTTGTGGGCCGGTGGCCGGTTCTCTTCTTTTCATACCCAGGACCGTAATCAAAATTATACGACGATTTATCAGGAGCGAAACACCCGTTATGTCCGGGCATATCGAAAAGAAGGAGAATGGGGCGATTTCATGAGATGGTTCCCTGATGAAAATGGTAACTTTACAGATGCGACGGATCCCCGGCTGCATAATGCCCTTGTGTTCAAGGATAGTAATAATCCGTTTGCAGGCATTCCCTATGACGAATATGGGGCTGTCGGTACACAAGTTTACGACGCGAAAGTGATCCAGAGCGTGACAGGTTTTGAACCGGATGAGCGGTTATCAGCCAATGATCATGGCTTTGCTCCGGCTTTTGGTCTCAACTATGAGATTCTGCCGCAAACCAGCCTGTATGCCAGTTATACCAACGCTGTCCGCATGCCTTCGCTGTTTGATACAACCATGGGGACACAGCAGATCAAAGCGAGGACCGGACTGAAACCGGAACGTATGCGAGCCTGGGAAATCGGAGCAAATACCCAGCTGGACAATCTGCTGACCGATGGAGATTCCGCCTCATTTAAACTGGCTTATTTCAACACAAACATTAAAAATTATATTACCCGATATTATGATCCCAACACGATGGGGGTCATGACCATGAGCAATACTGACAATTACCGGATTGATGGGCTCGAATTTCAGTCAAATTATGACAATGGTGGTTTTTTTACTGATTTGTCTGCAACCTATTACTTTGCGACCGAGACCTGTGATCACAAATTTGCAGCCTATCTACGCTCTGTTCCTACACGATATCAGCAAACTCAGGACACACCCGATTGTACACCCGGCAGTTATATGGGTTCTTATACCAACACTCAGAATCCACCAAAGTTTGCAGCCAGGTTGTCCCTGGGCCAGCGATTGCTGGATAAACGTCTGACGGTTGGTGGTCGGATCAGCTATACATCCGGACCAACAACCGTGGTTGATAAACCGTGGCAGATGGGAGTAACGACACCACAGCTTGAGTATCATCCTGTTACCTTACTGGATGCCTTTATGAATTATCAGTTGAAGGAGGGCATTACCCTGAATGCTTCGCTGCAAAATATCACCAATCGTTACTATCTGGACGCGCTGGCACAGAGCTATATGCCCAGTCCCGGACGTACCTTCCGGGCAGGTCTGACCATGAAGTTCTAAAAGAGACTCCATAAAAATTTATTCAGACACACAGTCAATCGTTGTTTAATTTTTTCATAAGGACCATCGTATGAATACCGGAACCCATCTGAACACTGCGCCAGGTTTATCCCAGCGTCTGAAAACCGAAACCGTGCATGAACATGACCGAATGGAACAGCTGATGGACCAGGCCCATGTCTTTGACAGCAAAGCCAGTTATGCCCAATTCACTTTATCCCAGTACTATTTTCAGCGTGATGTTGAACATTTGTACCAATATCCGGAAATTGCCAGCATTATTCCGGACGTAGACATGCGGGGGCGCTCACAGCTGGCGTTACAGGATCTGGCAGATCTGGGCGTGGCTCCCCGAAATACTGAAATTGCAACGGAACAGGTTGATTGTTTACAAGCGCTGGGCTGGATTTACGTTTCAGAAGGCTCAACCCTGGGCGCAGCTTTTCTGTTTAAGGAAGCCCAGAGCAGACTTGGACTCTCGGCAGAGTCCGGTGCAAGAAACCTGGCGGCTTATCCGGAAGGTCGTATGCGGGTATGGAAGCGTTTTAAACAGGCACTGGATGACGCCGGCTTCAACCAGCAACAGCAGGACCAGGTGCTTGAAGGCGCCATGCAGGGTTTTGCCAGGTTTGGGCAGTTACTTGAAAATCTGGAACAACTGCAATAGTCAATCACATCGATACAGAGGGATCAACATGGACAAAGCCCGGCCTGAGAATCAGTCTCAGTCAGACGAACTGGTGGCAGAAATTGAACATCAGCTTTCAAAATCAATGCTCATCAGAGGGTTGTGTATCGTCATGGCCTGGCTGTGTATTGGTCTGGGTATACTTGGTATATTCATCCCGGGCTTGCCGACAGTGGACTTTATGATACTGGCGGTATTTTTTGCAGCACGGGGATCGATCAGATTACATACATGGCTGATGAATAATCGTTATATTGGCCCGTTGATCCGGGAATGGAAGCAGCATCGCCGTATACCGAAAAAAGTAAAGTATCTGTCCACTGTCAGTATGAGTGTTGCAACGCTCATCATGATTTTCACCATTCCACACCCGTGGTTTGTTTATCCAGCCATCATCTGCATGGCAGGTGTGTTATGGTGGATGTGGCGGATTGAAACTGCCTGAAAAACCGTGCTGAATACTGTCGTTGCGCCAGTCCGGATTTTTAATGGAATGGATGCTGTGTTATTAATTGGTCGTCAGTGCACCCTTAATCACCTTGCAGGCAGGGGAGGTCAAGCGCCGACTGGTATAAAACAAATAAAATAGTGGCACGGAAATAGTGTAGTCATCCAGTAATGAGACCCGCTGTTGCTCCTGGATGGCCGCATTCACCAGTGCCTCCGGCAAATAAGCAAGCCCATAATCAATTCAGCACGGCCTGTAAAATCTGATCAATACTGATTAAAACCAACAGCCCCTGTCCCTTAAACTGAATGGTTTTGCCATTTTCAATAAAATTCCATGACAGTAATGAATGATCCATCAATAACCGGACATATATACAAGAGATGTTCTTTCAGGTCGTCTATACGCTGAGGTTTTATGTGTTTCTGGAGATAACCTGGAGATGCAACCAGGCGCATTATTTTCAGGAATTTTATGTTGGTTTAACTGACTTATTTGATCAAAAATGATGTAACCCGCTTTCTACTTTTCATTCTTAATTCATACAACATAACTTCCATACATGAATTTCTCTCATCTTTACGTTAGATAAAATCATTTTTATTCATGTAGCGATTCAGGTATAAATCACACTATACAGAAATTAGGGTGTCAGATCACAATGAGCCAAGCGTTTAGATTTACGATTAAGAGTATTTGTTTCGATGAGAACTATCATCCCTCAGACAATACGCGCATCACCACCAATTTTGCGAATCTGGCCAGAGGCGAGAGTCGCCAGGAGAACCTGCGCAACACTTTAAAGATGATTGACAATCGTTTCAATGACCTGGCGCATTGGGATAATCCTAAAGCAGATCGCTATAAGCTCGAACTTGAAATCATTTCTGTTGAGATGAATATTGATGCTGAAAGCAATGCAAATGCGTTGCCTTTAATTGAAATCCTGAAAACCAATATTGTTGATAAAAAAACCAATGCACGTATTGAAGGCATTGTTGGCAACAATTTTTCTTCTTATGTACGTGATTATGATTTCAGCGTGCTCTTGCTGGATCATAATAAAAATCAGTCTGGATTCAGTACACCAGATAACTTTGGTGACTTGCATGGTAATTTATTTAAGAGTTTCATTCATTCAGATACTTACAAAACAAACTTTAAAAAACCACCCGTGATTTGCCTCAGTGTTTCAAGTAGTAAGGTCTATCAGCGTACTGAAAATCAGCATCCTGTATTAGGGGCCGAATACCAGCAGGATGAATATTCTTTAACCGATGAATATTTCCATAAAATGGGGTTGAAAGTTCGTTATTTCATGCCGCCGAATAGTGTTGCGCCTTTGGCTTTCTATTTTTCCGGCGATTTGCTCAGTGATTACACCAATCTTGAGCTGATCAGCACCATCAGCACCATGGAAACCTTCCAGAAGATTTACCGACCTGAGATTTACAATGCCAATTCTGCAGCAGGAAAATCTTATCAACCAAGTTTGAAGCACCAGGATTACTCACTGACCCGCATTGTTTATGACCGGGAAGAACGCAGCCGGTTGGCGATTGAGCAGGGGAAATTTGTTGAAGAACAATTTATCAAACCCTACCAGGCGACTCTTGAACAGTGGTCTGCGAGCTGCTCTGTTTAAAGTACCGTGCTCATCAATTTATCCAGAATATAAGGCCATTGATTATGAAAAAATTATTACCCACTTCAACTGCTGGCAGTTTACCGAAACCGTCCTGGCTTGCAGAGCCTGAAAAACTCTGGTCACCCTGGAAATTACAGGATCAGGGATTGATTGAAGGTAAACAGGATGCTTTACGATTGTCACTGCAGGAACAACAACTCGCAGGGATTGATATTGTCAGCGATGGTGAACAAACCCGTCAGCATTTTGTCACCACATTTATTGAACACCTGAGCGGCGTTGATTTTGAGAAGCGTGAGACAGTTAAAATCCGTAATCGTTATGATGCCAGTGTACCAACCGTGGTGGGTGCTGTGTCTCGCCCAAAGCCGGTTTTTGTTGAAGATGCCAGATTTTTACGTCAGCAAACTGATCAACCGATTAAATGGGCGCTGCCAGGTCCCATGACCATGATTGATACGCTGTATGATGCGCATTATAAAAGCCGAGAAAAACTGGCCTGGGAATTTGCCAAAATCCTCAATGAAGAAGCCAGGGAGTTGGAAGCTGCCGGCGTAGACATTATCCAGTTTGATGAACCGGCATTTAATGTGTTTTTTGATGAAGTGAATGACTGGGGCGTTGCCACCCTGGAAAGAGCAATTGAAGGGCTTAAATGTGAAACGGCCGTACATATTTGCTATGGTTATGGCATCAAAGCCAACACCGACTGGAAAAAAACACTGGGCTCAGAGTGGCGCCAATACGAAGAAGCTTTTCCAAAGCTACAGCAATCAAAAATCGATATCGTCTCACTGGAATGTCACAACTCCCATGTGCCAATGGAGCTGATTGAACTGATTCGAGGTAAAAAAGTAATGGTCGGGGCCATTGATGTGGCAAGCAATGCCATTGAGACGCCAGAGGAAGTCGCCAATACCCTGCGAAAAGCACTTCAGTTTGTCGATGCCGACAAGCTCTATCCTTGTACCAACTGTGGTATGGCACCTTTAGCTCGTGAGATTGCAAGAGGCAAGCTCAACGCTTTAAGCGCAGGTGCTGAAATCGTCCGAAAAGAACTCTCGGCCAGGTAATCGGTTTGGTGACGTGCAAAGGGTGAGCTGTTTGGGTTAACTGGACTGGATCTTCCAGATCAGACATAACCCTCAGCTCGATTAAGAGACAGTGCCAGTTCTACTCAGAATTCATGCAGATGATGTACCTGGGTAATGAACTCGTGTGCTATGGCCGATATAAAACTACGGTTCAATTCTGGAACAAAGTAATGATTGAAGTAACAGACTTTAAAAATGCGATGTCTTTGTTAACCAGCGCGGTCAATGTGGTTACCACGTCAGGGAAGTCCGGTCGTCATGGATTTACTGCATCGGCCGTATGTAGTGTCACCGATGCGCCTCCGACATTATTGGTCTGTATGAACAAAGCTTCGAGGTCACATACACATTTTATCGAGAATAAAATTTTAACAGTAAATGTTCTAAGCGCAGATCATCAGCATATTTCCAGAGTATTTTCATCCAGAATGAGCCCGGAAGAACGATTTGAACATGGAATCTGGACAGAACTGAAAACTGGCGCACCAGTTCTGGAAGGTGCTCTGGTGAGTTTTGATTGTCAGATTGAACAAATTCAGAAAGTCGGAACACATACGATTTTTATTTGTCATATTGTCGCTATTCAACAGAGTCAGCATAATCAGGGTCTGATTTATTTTAATCGTGCTTATCATCATGTGGGGCAAGCGGAAATTGCTTAATGATAGTGAGAGAAGTTATTAGTGAAACCATCGAATGCCTGGAACCAATGTCTTATGAAATTATTTATATTCAAATACTTAAAATAAAACATTTCGTATAATGTATATTATGTTAAATGACTTATAAACTGTCACAGCACACCGCTAACGCTCTTACAATCGCAATGACAGCCATTGACAGCTTAAACTGAAACGCTGTCAACGGTAATTCAAGTAACATAATATAGAGTTATGCGGAAATCCTAGCGCCTATAATAAGAATTGCTAACCGTTAAATTATTTATAAATCTTTGTATTTTAATATCTTTTTGTATAGCCCAAACCATAAGTTTTACATCAGTAATATCTTGATCATCGGCACTGCTCTGTTGAAGCATTTCAAGATATTTTTCAAGCATGTCAATTAATTTATAAGTGTTCATGTAACATTTTGCCAATCAATCTTCATTTGCTTTAATAACTAATACAAGAGAAAGAAAGAGAAAAAAAACGCATAAAAGAATGATTCCGAAAGCTTCAGTATATGTCATGTGGAAATCCATTTTTTCTCCGTTCGCGCCTACGGACGCTCTAGTTCTACTGTTTAAAATCATAAGGGAGCTTGTAATCATGAAGAAGAGTTTCAATGTTTAAATTGCTACTCGTCACTCGTAGACACTCGTTTAGAATGCATTATTAAATCCCTGAACATCATTGGCACCATTCGTAACTTTAGCTTGTAAATGCGGTTCTACAACATTATTTGCAAGTTCTACTTTTTGCGGAATATTTCGTTGAGTAGCTTGTTGAACAGAGTCCGAACTACTGCTTTGATTATTGATTTGAGCATTGTTTTGTACCTGTACTGGTGATTTAGTATAGTCAAATAGTCTTTCACCATTTAACCATCTCTTACAGTCAGCTTGTGAAACAGTAGGCATTCTATTGCCCTGTTGATCAAAAGCATAATATTTACCATCATATTTTGAACAACCATTTAATCTAGGATAATCAACTACTTGAATCTTAGCTTGTGGTTTAAAATCATATGGTTTTGAAGAATCATAGCTAACGGCACCATCGTTTGTTATGGAAGCATTGTTTTTAGACATGTCATTAAACCACTGTACACATTCAGGCTTTTCGACATTCACACCTTTTCTACAATCTTGCTCAAGTACTAAAGGTTGTTGTGTTGACGAATTGGCTTGTGTTGGAATTTCCTGTTTTATGCTTTGCTCTTTCTTTGTTGTTTCTTCTTTTTTATCAGGTTGAGATTTTACCCAGAGCCAACCAGTCGCACCGATCACGAGAACAAGCATCCAAACTGCATTGATAATTTTCATCGGGATTTTGATTTTTCCGTGAGAATCATCACCACCATTGGAACTTTTATACATGCCAAAAAGGTTTTTCGGGTATGTAAATGTTCCAGAATCTTCAGCATCGGCTTTAGTTGATTTGGTATTTGGATTTAAGACGTGATAACGCCAAAGCCACCAAGTAGCCATCTTCATTCCCATTGGACGGTGCAAGTGATAGTGCATGCCAACCATATCTAAAACGTCAGCATGTAGAAGCCTTGGAGCTTGAGTAATAAAAATAATATCTAAAAAATCAGCATGTCGATGGGTTTGTAAAAACTCTACTTCAGGATGAAATTCATTCTTAACCGGATGCTTATATTTTTTTGAGAAATGCGTGATCTTTTGCGCTTCATCAATGACAACCAATGAACGTGCTGGATAGTCCTCAAATTTGTCTTTAAGCGGTTGTGCAGTATCTAAACGTAAACCATCAATATTACTAAAAATGTTCCATGGATCAGCTTCATTGACACGCTTAAATATCTCATTCACCGCCCAAAGGGTTTTACCTGAGCCTGGAGTGGCTGTAATTAAATAAATCATTTTATTTACCCTTGCTAAATGAAAGGTTTGAACTTGAAATCATTGCACGTGCAATAAGTGCTGAAATAACGATAGAGATACATTGATCTAAACCGCCAACACCAACTAGTGAGGCTAGATCACCAACGACAAAGAAATCAGACATAAATTTGCTAATTAAAAAATTTATAATTCCTAGAATAACGGTACCCGAAACAAGTGAAATACCAGCACCCTTGATAGCTCTATTTAAGAAACCATCACCAAAGCTATCTAATAACTGTTTTAATAATTTACCCATTTCTTGAAGCCCCTATAATGATGTAGCCTTGAATAGCCACTAAGAATCTAGATACACGCCAGCTTCATTTCATAAAACGTCTCGAAGTCCTTTGGCGACCGCTGGTCGTTAGCACCATGGCGACGTTTCACGTTGTAGAACATCTCAATATACTCAAATATATCTGATCTAGCTTCAGCACGCGTTGAATATATTTTCCGTTTAACTCTTTCTCGTTTCAGTAATTGGAAAAAGCTCTCTGCCACAGCATTATCGTGACAGTTGCCGCGACGGCTCATGCTGCTTTCCAAACCATGTTGCTTCAGAAAGGCTTGCCATTCATGACTGGTATATTGGCTACCTTGGTCAGAGTGAACCAATACTTTATTTGTTGGCGATCTACGCCAAACTGCCATCAATAAAGCATCAAGAACTAGCTCTTTAGTGATCATTGGTTTCATAGACCAGCCAACGACTAACCTTGAGAAAAGGTCAATCACAACAGCTAAATACAGCCAGCCTTCATGAGTACGGATATAAGTGATATCTGTTGCCCATGCTTGATTTGGCTGTGCAGGATTAAACTGCCGATCTAATGTATTGGCTTGAACAATAGGTTGATAGCCCTTTGAATATCCTGGTTTTCGATAGCCACGTTGGGATTTCAAGCCTTCCTGTCGCATCAGTCGATGTACACGATTAACTCCACAAGGCTCACCAATATCACGCAAGTCACAGAAAATCTTGCGATAGCCATATACACCGCCTGACTCTAACCAAAACTGTTTAATCAGGCCTGACAGTTGTTTGCTACGTTTGGCTGTAGCACTCAAAGGTTGTTTCAACCATGCATAATAGCCACTGGGATGAACCTCCAGTACCGAGCACATTCTATAAATTGACCAGACCTGCTGGTGATCCTTGATAAAGGCGTACCTCATTTTGACTGGCTGGCGAAGTACGCCGCGGCCTTTTTTAAGATATCACGCTCTTCTGTAACTCGTTGCAGCTCTTTCTTTAATCGAGCCAACTCTTTGGTTTGATCTTCAAGAGCAGTAGCTTGGGGTGTTTTAGGAAAGTATTTCTTAACCCAAGCATAAACACTATGGGTCGTTGTGCCTAATCTTCCCGCAACCTCTGCAACACTGTAGCCTTTCTCAATGACTTGCTGCGCTGCTGCAATCTTGAACTCTTCGGTAAATCGTTTGCCACTCATAAAAACACCTCTTAATTAGCTATTTTATCTAACTATTCGGTATCGACAAACTTAGTGGCTATTCACCTGCATATAAATAAGAGCATGCAACTAAAGCAGGTCGAGCAAATTCAAGGACTTTACACAAAGGTGTTAGATCAAAAGAGAAATTTACTGAAACACCAGATAATGAAATTGTGTGTTGTTCAGGTATTGGACATTGCCGAGATACTGAGAAACGATCAGTTCTAAATATTGAATTATCAAAGGGTTCAGGCTGTTCGGTTTCCACGTCATTATCGTTATCATTATTTTCTGGAGGTTCTTTTGTCCAGTCTAACCAGTCTTTAACTTTTTGATAAAATGGAACTTCCTCATTCTCTCTATGTTGATCAGTCTTTTTAGAATCTTCTTGATATTTTTCGTACCAAGCACACATTGTAGTTGCCCATTCACAAAATGCAGGCAAAGTAAATTCTTCACCAGCACTTGGTAGCGCAGGATCGTAAGTATCAGGAATCCCATCGCCATCAGTATCCTTATTAGGCTTTGGTTTAGTATCACCATTGGGTTGAGTTTCAGGCTCTGGAGCTGCTTTATCAATTGCATCAGAAGTAGTTTTAGGCGCAGTACCGCCCGCAGGATTATTAGGATTATATACATCAGGTAAAATTTGCGGAGCTTGTGGAGAATTATTAACTTTATCGCCAAGTTCTGTATCAGGTACAGGAATATATTCAGGCTCTTCATTAGGATTATTGGACTGCTCCCAGTATCCTGGACACGAGACAGCCTCATTTTGAAGCTGCCTCAAATGCTTCTGGGCTCATCCCATCAAGATGCGAATGACGTCTGATTCGATTGTAAAACATCTCGATATAATCAAACACATCTGCACGGGCCATTTCTCGAGTTTTATAGATTCTCTTTTTAATTCTTTCCTTCTTCAGGCTGCTGAAAAAGGATTCAGCAACGGCATTGTCCCAGCAATTTCCGCGACGACTCATACTCGGAACCAAATTATGCTTCTGACAGAATTTCTGCCAGTCTGCGCTGCTGTATTGTGAGCCCTGGTCTGAGTGTATGATCACAGGTTCATTGGGTCTGCGTCGCCATACTGCCATTAAAAGCGCATCCAATACGATATTCCTGGCAAGCGTAGGTTTCATTGACCAACCGATAACTTTTCTCGAATATAAATCAAGAACCACAGCCAGATATAACCAGCCTTGCCAGGTGCGAATGTAAGTTATATCAGTCACCCAGGAGGTGTCAGGTGTGTTTACGACAAACTCTCGATTTAAATGGTTTGGTGGAACAATCTGAGGACGACCGTGACTATGGCTTTTATGCTTCTTATATCCTCGAACAGCGGTAATACCATTGTTCTTCATGATCTTCAGCACACGATTAGGTCCACAGCTTTCACCCAGCTCTTTAAGATCCAGCGTGATGCGACGATAACCATAGATGCCATAACTGGCATCATAAGAAGAACGGATGAGCTGTAATAATCGCTTATCTTCAATAGTCCTGCCTGATTCAGGTTCATGCAACCAAACGTAATAGCCAGCACGGGCAATCCCAAGAACCCGACACATCGTTTTAATCTTAAATTGATGGCTGTATTCAAGAATAAACTGATACTTTACTCGGGCAGGCTTGCAAAGTACCTTGCGGCCTTTTTTAAGATATCCCGTTCCTCTTCAGTCTGTTTAAGCTGACTTTTAAGACGCAGGATTTCTTTCTTTGCCTCAAGCAGTTCATGTTCATCCGGGTTGCTGCGTAAAGGCTGTACTGCCTTTAGCCATTTATAAATGCTGTGCTGTGATACCCCTAAACGTTCTGCGACATCAGTGACAGAATATCCACGTTCAGTAATCAATTTAACAGCTTCATCTTTAAATTCCGGGGTGTATCGTTGTCCGCTCATAATGTTCTCTCCTATGCAAAAATAATAGACGATATTTGTCCAGGAGAGTGGTGGCAGTCCAATAATAGACGATATTTGTCCAGGAGAGTGGTGGCAGTCCATATACTTTGGGTTTTTGACTCTTAAAATATAGGCATAATCAGAATTGGCAGTACCGTAATAATAAAATTTTGCAGTCTCAGAAATAGTATGAATACGAAGTAGTTTTTTATTATATTTAGATGCATAGTAAGACCATGCAGCAGACTCTGAAACAAAGCTCAAATCATTCTGATTGGCAAATTGCCAAACATATTGATAACTAGGATCAGGATTATTTGAATCTTTTCTCTGTACAACCATACCATTTTTGATAAGCCAGCCAGCTCCAGAAATAACACCAGCAACAAGCGCACCAGCAATGCCCATCCTTACCATAGCAGCAACAGTAGAACCAGTAGCATAAGGAGTAACAGGAATTGATGCACGACGTTGCATTGTTTTATCTGCAATTCTATCAAGTGTGGTTGCTTGAATTACTTTCTCTAATGGGTCGTAAACAATTGTTTTAACATTATAATTTTTGGATGCAAATGCAAGAGATGGCATAAAACATATTGATAAGGACAATAAAAACACAAGGAATTTTTTCATTTTCATTTCCTTAGCAATAGATAAAAACAGACAGACATAAGAATTAAGTAGAAGAACCCGAAAGACATTTTTTTGATCTCCAAATAAAAATGGGGAGCGAACTCCCCAAGTTTATTAAGTACGGTTGAAGGCTTGTTTGACGTAGCCCCACACTTGGATTGTTGCGTTTGGAATGATCTTTGCTGCACCGATTAAAGCGATAACAGCAACACCAGTAGCAATTACAGCAGTACCCGCAGAAACGTCTGGCCCCTCAGCGAATGCACTTGTTGAAGCTACAACGGGAGTAGCAACAATCAGAACTTTTTGAGCGAAGTTAAGACCTTTTTTTGGAGTTTGGTTTTGATTTTTCATGATTATTTACCTTTAAATGCGTCATTTATGACGTTGTAGAGAAATACAGTTGCAAAGCAAACAGCGACTTGAGATAACAATAAATTCGCATCTGCAACCGATATATTCAGTAAGTTAAACTCAGGTTCAACTTGCTGAATCCAAGCGACACACGTGGAAACACCGTTAACTAATTGGATTGATTCACAAACGTATGCCATGTTCTAAAATCCTTTAAGCTGTTTTTTGAGCTTGTTTTTCTTCTAACTGGAGAGGTTTACCGTCACCAGTTGTTTTGTAATAAATGTTTCTGTCCATTGTCGATTGCTCGATTGGCAAATAAATTTCACGGCCACGATACGACAGATAAAAATCTTTCATATGATGATGATCTTCAATCACTTTGACGTTTTGAGAACAAGGAACCATTTTTTCTAAACCACGGTCGAAGCGTTCAGATTCGAAGATCAGGCGCATGTTCAGCCCCTTTTCATTCGGTGTTAAATCAACATTGATGAGTTTTGCTTTGAAGATAAGTTGAGACATGAGATTCACCTTAAGATACGAGTTTTAATTGACGTTGATTGAATGTAGAGACAGGCTCTATAAAGTTTGGCGGTACTTGAGTTTCGAAATTGATTTCTACGAGTTTGATAAACGGTATGACGTTGTTTTTAGAGTCAATATGTAGGTTTTGGTGGACTGCCACCACTCTCCTGGACAAATATCGTCTATTATTTTTGCATAGGAGAGAACATTATGAGCGGACAACGATACACCCCGGAATTTAAAGATGAAGCTGTTAAATTGATTACTGAACGTGGATATTCTGTCACTGATGTCGCAGAACGTTTAGGGGTATCACAGCACAGCATTTATAAATGGCTAAAGGCAGTACAGCCTTTACGCAGCAACCCGGATGAACATGAACTGCTTGAGGCAAAGAAAGAAATCCTGCGTCTTAAAAGTCAGCTTAAACAGACTGAAGAGGAACGGGATATCTTAAAAAAGGCCGCAAGGTACTTTGCAAGCCTGCCCGAGTAAAGTATCAGTTTATTCTTGAATACAGCCATCAATTTAAGATTAAAACGATGTGTCGGGTTCTTGGGATTGCCCGTGCTGGCTATTACGTTTGGTTGCATGAACCTGAATCAGGCAGGACTATTGAAGATAAGCGATTATTACAGCTCATCCGTTCTTCTTATGATGCCAGTTATGGCATCTATGGTTATCGTCGCATCACGCTGGATCTTAAAGAGCTGGGTGAAAGCTGTGGACCTAATCGTGTGCTGAAGATCATGAAGAACAATGGTATTACCGCTGTTCGAGGATATAAGAAGCATAAAAGCCATAGTCACGGTCGTCCTCAGATTGTTCCACCAAACCATTTAAATCGAGAGTTTGTCGTAAACACACCTGACACCTCCTGGGTGACTGATATAACTTACATTCGCACCTGGCAAGGCTGGTTATATCTGGCTGTGGTTCTTGATTTATATTCGAGAAAAGTTATCGGTTGGTCAATGAAACCTACGCTTGCCAGGAATATCGTATTGGATGCGCTTTTAATGGCAGTATGGCGACGCAGACCCAATGAACCTGTGATCATACACTCAGACCAGGGCTCACAATACAGCAGCGCAGACTGGCAGAAATTCTGTCAGAAGCATAATTTGGTTCCGAGTATGAGTCGTCGCGGAAATTGCTGGGACAATGCCGTTGCTGAATCCTTTTTCAGCAGCCTGAAGAAGGAAAGAATTAAAAAGAGAATCTATAAAACTCGAGAAATGGCCCGTGCAGATGTGTTTGATTATATCGAGATGTTTTACAATCGAATCAGACGTCATTCGCATCTTGATGGGATGAGCCCAGAAGCATTTGAGGCAGCTTCAAAATGAGGCTGTCTCGTGTCCAGGATACTGGGAGCAGTCCATGGAGGTAAGCTTTTGAATAACCTGCAAGAAGTAAATCTTTGACATAAGCATAAAATCTAGTTTCTGAATAACGCTTTTTCATAACATAGAAACCATGCGTTTCTAATGCACAATAGAAGTTAAATAGATTACGTGCTTTGGTATAGCGTACCTGTCCAGTTGGAGTTATCGACTTGTGAACATTGCATAAATTTTCATAAATTGAATCATGATCAAGAGCTTTCATAGAATGACCCTCAAGGGCTTTAAATATTTCAGAGTTTGCTTTGACCCATAGGTCTTTTAAAAAAGTAGGATTTTCACGTTGATAACGTATAAGTTGAAATAAATTAGTAGGTAAACCGAGTTCTTTTAGAACATACTTTTTGATACCTGTTTCAAAGCGGAGAAGCCCTTTCGCCCATGCTTGTAAATCAGGATCAGACATAACTTTGACAACACGTAAAGCGCACTTATCATTGGCTTTAGAAAGCTTGATTTGTTCTTCTAATTGGTTTTGAAATTCATTAAATTTGCCGTAAACCTTACGTGCATAGCGTTTTGAACGTTCAGAACCGAAGTAAATAGTGTTTTTATAAACAATCTCTTTTTCTGATTTACGAATATGTCTAGAGGACATATTGCGCATAAAATCGAGAACTTGAGCAACTTGGTTTTCATCTTTTAAACGAGCTGAATAAGTTGCATCAAGCTGTAAAACTTCGGTTTCTGAAATACAAAGCATGGAATAGAGCGTAGGATGAGATTCAGCAAGATAACCAAGCATTTCCATTGCACCCTCCTCAATCCAATCAGAACCATAAACGTTATGACCTTGCAAGATTTTTGCAGGGGAAGCCTTAAGTTCTACATGGGGGTAATAACGTCCTTCATGAAAGAATTTAAACGCCATAGCTGTATGCGATGTGGGTAATCGTTCCCAACCATGATTTAAAACACGATGTTGGGTAGTACCCTCCTCATCCTTGTAAACATCCCATGAACCAACTTTTTTAAGATCAAGATCCAGCATGTCAAAACCTAAAATGCAATGATTGCCATCTTCAGTGATATCAACCAAAGACGCATCTATAGGAATGTGCATTACGATCTTGTCTAACATATCTAAGTATCCACATGCATGCAAATATGCATAAGGCGAAACTTAACACAAATATGCAAGTATGCGCAATACATGCATGCAAAAATACATGTATGATTTTCCACATGTAGACTTATGGTATGAAAAAGATGGTTCAAAGCGTCAGAATTAACGATCAAGAACAGGAATTGTTAAGAAAAAAAGCAGTTGAATTGAACAAAGTTTTGATTCAAAAAGGACAGCAACCACTAAGAGATAGTGAATTAATACATATACTAGTTGATCAAGGGTTAGAACTTTTAGAGGTTTCTAGTAGCGGTACTGTAAAAATAATAAAGTAGTGAATACTCCCATTTTCGGGAGTTAAGTCCACACTAGAGATGGTGGACTTTTTTCGGGCTTTCCGCCTCTTCCTCGTCGTTGTCCTCGTACCTCGTCCGCCTCCTCGTCATCGGAGGCGCACGTATTAATAAATATGAGATACTTTAAGACATAAAAAATCTTAATAAAATCGTTATAAATGAGTATTAGTAAAATTAAGTTATTGTTTCGGCTCTGTATTTCGCATAACTTAATTTTATGTTAAATAGGATATCTGAGACTGTAGCCTACGCAATACTGTTTGCAGCTACAGCTCAGCAACGTGAATATCTGCGATTATAATTCACGTTGCTGAGTATCCCAAGTAACATAATATAAGTTATGCAGAAATCAGAATCTTGTCGATTGGCGAATTTGAAATGATCTTACGCCAATCGACAAGAATTGACCTAGACCCTGTTACTTGTAATGAATTCTAGTGAAAATGGATTTGATGGAATGATGGGAATTTTAGGAATTATTGATCAAAATTTGTATACCTTTTCCCGCATATTATAGGATGCGGGAAAATTCTTGCTCTGCTGATATGGTATGGAAAAAAATTATATCTTGTCGCAAGTTTCGCTTAATTAACTTCAACTCTTCGAGATTGTAGTTAATTAAGCGATTTAAGTTTCTTTCTATACATAGCCAATTCTAAAGCTTCATCTTCGGTTAATTCCCATGATTCATTATTCAAAAATCTATGCATTTGTGTATCATAAATTGCATAGATTTTTTTCTGAATATCATTAAAACCATATTGATTTCGCATTTTTTCTTCAAATTCATGCAGTTTTTTGATGGAAAATTTAGTTTTTATATCCGTTCTTAAATTCTCAATAACTTTAATCATATTTTTATCATCAAAGTCTTGATTCATATAGGCAATGAATAGCTCTTCAAATGTATTAAAAAGCTTTTTTTGTTCAATATCTTCAATATCTTGTTGAATAAATTTATTAAATTGATAAATTTCTTCTAAACTTAACTCAGCGTATGCTTCGACTGCTTTTTGCAAATTTGGTGATAAATTATCATTAATCACAATAAAATCCTTATATATCAGTTACATTCTATCTATATGATGATCTAGTTTGATAAAGAAAATTTTTAACTTGTCAATTTCATCATGATTATTAATTGGTACGGATTGAAGATAACTCAAGTAGTTTTCTAAAGAATTTCGAATAAATTCATAATCTTTTTTATTCAATGAACCAATATTTCTATTATATGAAACTGTTCTCCAAATCGGATTTTGTCTTCTAAAGTTCATTATATTGACCAAAATTCAGTTGCCTAAAAGTGAGGTAATACGCCAAATTGAGGTAACAAAAAAAAGCGTAAACTTTTAGGCAGGTTTAAATTATAGGATTAAATTCAATAAATTTCACAATAATATTGATTAAGAGTAACGTCAGTAAAAAAAGAAGTAACATCACAGGCAGTATTAAGCGCATTATTTAGTCCTAGATATAGACAAAAATTCAGTTATGAATAATTGGGTGCTTTGTAAGAAACCATTGAAGATGAATTGGAACTTTGATTTGAAGTCATCTGATTTTCATGAGAAATTTCATTGTAATGACTATTCGGTAATCCATCCTTATAAATTTCTCGCTTATATCTTGATGTTTCCATACGTGAGTTTTTTCTTGAAAGCATTCTGCAATCATCAATTTTCATATTGATAATTTGCCCATAAGAATTTCTTGCGTAACAATCATCATTTGTTTCAATAACCATCGCTACCCTTTTATCCTCATCCTGTTTTAGCTGATCCATTGGATCAATTTTTTGAGTGGATGAAGAAACAGGTTGTTACTTAACAGGTTCATTTATCTTTGGTTTATCATAAACAATCTCAGTTTCTTCATTCTTATGACCAAATAATGGATCTAGCCAAAAAGATCGAGCGACATAAGCAGGAATACAAATGAAAACTATAAAAATAACTAGCAAGTATTTAAGTGGAATACCGCCTTTATGAGTATCAATTTCTGTCGATGTATAATATTGATAAAGTTGTTTGGGAAACTTCCAAATCGTCTTATTTACAGCATCATCACGGGTTGATTTCGATACTAATACATGAGCTTCAGGAAACTCATAAATAGTTGCACGTTTCATTTTATAGACACGTCTTAAATATAAATGACAACCCACATCGGCTAAAACATAAGGTGCTAATTTTTTTGGACTTTGTGTTATTAGAAAAATATCAAATCCAAAATGACGATGCATACTTAATGAATATCCAATATCACGGACTTCTTCTAATTTTTCTTTGTCTTTAATCAAGTTTTTTTCAGCAAAAGCAGGATGTTCATGTGCTTCATCATAAAATACGGCTATTGGCATCTTAGACATTTCAGGATTAGAACGCCTAAAGTGATCTAAATCACGCCAATCTTGATTCGTAGGAATGGAAATTACACCAGGTATTTTTAAACCAATAATATTCGTAAAAACAATATAACCCTTGTTTAAATGTTCGAAAATAAGTTCTATAGATTTTAATGTTTTACCACTTCCGGGCGTTGCACTAATTAATGTAAGCATTTCACACCAATATTTATTTTAAATTTAGTTTTTGCTCGATCGGTCAGTCGGTTCCTCTTCCTCCTCGCAAAAACTAAATTTGTCTTGTCACAAGAAGACGCATAGATTTCAAATACATAACAGTTGTAAACGCCCCAAAAACAATTGAGATATATTTATCAAAGCCAAAAAGACCTAAAATCGAAATTACGGATGGTGCTAAACCTGTTAAGGCATCTCGCATAGAGTTTGAAAGGCTTGTCATAATTTCATTTAAGAAATACATAGAAAAAATTCCAACACCCAAAGAACTCAAAATTTTGAATACTAAACTTGCAGCAAAATATGAAAGCAATCGAAGAAGTACACCTGCCATTTCTAGCTCCTAAATAATCCTGCAAAAATAAAAGCAGCATGAAACCAAGCAGCTAAAATCACAAATGGACGAGCATCAGTTGAAAAATTACAAAGTGATGTATAAGGAATATCAATAGTTTTAGAAACTAAACCTAAATCCAAAGAAAATGATGCAGGTGGTGGGCATGAGGCATTTAAGCTAAATTGTGGTCCATCAGGTAATTTAGATTTATCTAACTCTTCAACTTTATAGTTTGGATCATCAGGAATAGCTGAATCGTCTTTAAACCAATCTATAAAAGAACAAACAGGTGTCGCCCAATCACAGAAATTAGGAAGAGAAAATCCATTATTTCCCGATGAACCACCTGAATTATCAGGAATAGGTTTAACAGAAGTATCTGTTGAATCTTCTTTTATATTTTTATCTGCAACATCATAATTAGGGTTATTTATTAACTCATAATCATCTACAGGTGTAAAAACATCAGTGACACCAACCCAAGTTGGTCTTTGAAAATTCGGAAGATTTCCCATCATATAATCCCCCAAATCTTTTTCAGATACTTCACGATTCGGTTGTGGATTGGACTCTTTAGTCTGTGATGTAAAAACATACCATTGCATACGATCAGAAATACCACCTACATAAGATCCATATATGTAGTCAGCATGATCTAATGAACCTTCTTCGAGCTTTTTAGGCAAAGTCCCTAATCGCTTATCTTTATAAATTGAAGATAGGTAATCCTCATAGCTGTAACAAAGAAAAGTCTGAGGTAGTGACGTTTTATATGTTGATTCATCAGGACGTGAACCATAAGCAAAATTACACGCATCATATGGCGAATTGAACCAATTAGTGGTATCTAAACTATATTGAGTATCCGATGTTTGTTTGGGGTAGTAAATTTTTCCATCTACATCATCAATAATAAAACCATCTGATTTTAGTGCAGCAGATACTGCAATCACTCCTAATAATGCTAAATTCTGAATAGCCACTAAGTTTGTCGATACCGAATAGTTAGATAAAATAGCTAATTAAGAGGTGTTTTTATGAGTGGCAAACGATTTACCGAAGAGTTCAAGATTGCAGCAGCGCAGCAAGTCATTGAGAAAGGCTACAGTGTTGCAGAGGTTGCGGGAAGATTAGGCACAACGACCCATAGTGTTTATGCTTGGGTTAAGAAATACTTTCCTAAAACACCCCAAGCTACTGCTCTTGAAGATCAAACCAAAGAGTTGGCTCGATTAAAGAAAGAGCTGCAACGAGTTACAGAAGAGCGTGATATCTTAAAAAAGGCCGCGGCGTACTTCGCCAGCCAGTCAAAATGAGGTACGCCTTTATCAAGGATCACCAGCAGGTCTGGTCAATTTATAGAATGTGCTCGGTACTGGAGGTTCATCCCAGTGGCTATTATGCATGGTTGAAACAACCTTTGAGTGCTACAGCCAAACGTAGCAAACAACTGTCAGGCCTGATTAAACAGTTTTGGTTAGAGTCAGGCGGTGTATATGGCTATCGCAAGATTTTCTGTGACTTGCGTGATATTGGTGAGCCTTGTGGAGTTAATCGTGTACATCGACTGATGCGACAGGAAGGCTTGAAATCCCAACGTGGCTATCGAAAACCAGGATATTCAAAGGGCTATCAACCTATTGTTCAAGCCAATACATTAGATCGGCAGTTTAATCCTGCACAGCCAAATCAAGCATGGGCAACAGATATCACTTATATCCGTACTCATGAAGGCTGGCTGTATTTAGCTGTTGTGATTGACCTTTTCTCAAGGTTAGTCGTTGGCTGGTCTATGAAACCAATGATCACTAAAGAGCTAGTTCTTGATGCTTTATTGATGGCAGTTTGGCGTAGATCGCCAACAAATAAAGTATTGGTTCACTCTGACCAAGGTAGCCAATATACCAGTCATGAATGGCAAGCCTTTCTGAAGCAACATGGTTTGGAAAGCAGCATGAGCCGTCGCGGCAACTGTCACGATAATGCTGTGGCAGAGAGCTTTTTCCAATTACTGAAACGAGAAAGAGTTAAACGGAAAATATATTCAACGCGTGCTGAAGCTAGATCAGATATATTTGAGTATATTGAGATGTTCTACAACGTGAAACGTCGCCATGGTGCTAACGACCAGCGGTCGCCAAAGGACTTCGAGACGTTTTATGAAATGAAGCTGGCGTGTATCTAGATTCTTAGTGGCTATTCATTTTGATCTAACTGGCGATATTACTATAGGTTTGACAAAAGAAGATTATAAAAATATGAACCTATTTGATGCCAAAGCCGTTGGTATTAATGGGTACTTCTTAAATTATCATGCACTCAAATGCGCAATCTCGAATGAAGATGCTTTAAAACTCATAGAATTGGGTATTAAAGTCATTTAGAAATCTCATAGTGAGACAAGAGTCCACCATTAGATAACGTGGACTTTTTTATTTAATCTGAGTAAGTAAAAGAGATACCTCTATCAGATAATTTTTTATTAAAAACACTGATAGCTTTCATACTAAATGTAAAATAAATCATTAATAATTTATCAATAACCGAAACATTAGGCATATTCCAATGAACTTCACGATCATCAAATTGTCCACGCCATGATGGATCATCCATTTTGGGTATAGGTGAGCCATAAGTCGATATTCGGTCAATAGCATAACGAATATTATTTAACTCATCGTCAGTAATAGAGACATTAGTTTGATGTGCAAACTTATTTCTAATTCGATTAAATAAAGTAAAAACTTCTGCTAATTCAGCAGGAAGTCCTAATTTTTTAGAAATAGCTAGCTTTATATCAAACATAATAAATTTGCCTCTACCTAAATCAAAAAAATCATTGCAATGCGTAATTTTATCGCACCAGATATTTAGAAATTCTTCAAGACAAAAATGCACCCTTAATACAGCACCTAAAATGTCCTTGGTTTCAATTAAAGCAAATATAGTATCTAAATTATAAGCTGCTGCTATATCACCGCCTGCTCTAGTATGCGTGGTTGTATTCATATGGATTCCAAATATAGAGCAAATTTAATAGTATTTTCTGCCATGTTCTTCTCTTTAAGCCATTCTGAAGTCGCATAACTTCAAATTATGTTAAATAAGATATTTGACGACGGTGCACTACACACTGCTATGGGTCGGCACCGCACATTGACAGCTTGAACTGAAGCGCTGTCAAGTGTGGCCTAAGTAACATAATATTCGTTATGCAGAAATCAGATCGCTACTCGACTTGCGTTTCAGTCGAGCCTACGCAAGTCTGCGTGGCTATGACCTTCTATGTCTGGATCAATCAAAAATAAGTGAATTGGCACATCGTATATTGGATCGGTAATACCCCCATTTTTAATTGAATTAATGGGTAGAAAATCCAAAGCCCCTGTTATTGTTTAAAAATAGGTGGACAGCCATTTACTGACATATGAGGCCGTTCATGATTATAAAAGTACTGCCAGCCAGTTGTATAGTCCTCAACTTCGCTCAGATCTCGAAATAAATACTGATTTAGACACTCATAACGTACTGTACGGTTAAATCGCTCAACATAGGCATTTTGCTGTGGATTGCCTGGCTGAGTAAATACATGCTCAATACCATGCTGATCACACCACGTTTCCATTAGCTCACTGATATATTCCGGACCATTGTCGCTTCTAATACGTTTAGGTTTACCTCGCCATTCAATCAATTGATTAAGCCCTCTCAGCACACGTTCTGCGGGTAATGAAAAATCAATCAATATATCCAGTGACTCGCGATTATAGTCATCAATCACGTTGTGTACTCGATAGCTACGCCCATCACTGAGTTGATCATGCATAAAGTCCATGGACCATGATTCATTCTTAGCTGTCGGTACTGCAAGGGATTCAGGCTGTTCCCGTTTAATGCGCCTCTTTGGCTTGATACGTAGATTAAGTTCCAATTCCTTATAAATACGATAGATACGTTTATGATTCCAACCATATCCCCTGACATTGCGAAGATACAAAAAGCAAAGTTTAAAGCCCCAGGTCTGATGGTCCCTGGTAAGCTTTATTAGCCAGTCTGCGATCACCACGTTCTGCTGCTTTAATTGAGCTGCATAGCGATAGCACGTTTGACTGACATCAAAGATCAGGCAGGCCTTACTCACAGAGACTTGATATTGCTCAACAGCTTGTTGAGCAAGTAGTTTACGTTGAGCTGGCCTCACAACTTTTTTGAAAGTGCATCCTGAAGGATATCTGTTTTAAGGCGCTCATCAGCATACATGCGTTTAAGGCGGGCATTCTCGGCTTCAAGCTCTTTCAGTCGGGTTATCATGGAATGATCCATACCGCCATATTTGCTCTTCCACTTGTAGAACGTAGCAGAGCTCATACCGTGTTCTCGGCACAAATTCGGTACCGGGGTACCTGCTTCTGCTTGTTTCAAAATACTCATGATTAAGCTGTCTGAATATTTAGATGTTTTCATGGAAAATCTCCTTAAATCAAGGGTATTCGATTTTCTACTTTTAAGTTCAATTATTTTTGGGGAGTATTACCGATCAGGCAATCGAAGCGGCAGAAATATCATCGTCAGGTGAAATTATTATTATTCTAAACCAGGGTAAAAATCTCATTATGAGACAAGAGTCCATCATTAGATAGCGTGGACTCTTTTTATTTTATTCAGTAAACGAAAACTCTATGGGTAATACCCCCATTTTTAATTGAATTAATGGGTAGAAAATCCAAAGCCCCTGTTATTGTTTAAAAATAGGTGGACAGCCATTTACTGACATATGAGGCCGTTCATGATTATAAAAGTACTGCCAGCCAGTTGTATAGTCCTCAACTTCGCTCAGATCTCGAAATAAATACTGATTTAGACACTCATAACGTACTGTACGGTTAAATCGCTCAACATAGGCATTTTGCTGTGGATTGCCTGGCTGAGTAAATACATGCTCAATACCATGCTGATCACACCACGTTTCCATTAGCTCACTGATATATTCCGGACCATTGTCGCTTCTAATACGTTTAGGTTTACCTCGCCATTCAATCAATTGATTAAGCCCTCTCAGCACACGTTCTGCGGGTAATGAAAAATCAATCAATATATCCAGTGACTCGCGATTATAGTCATCAATCACGTTGTGTACTCGATAGCTACGCCCATCACTGAGTTGATCATGCATAAAGTCCATGGACCATGATTCATTCTTAGCTGTCGGTACTGCAAGGGATTCAGGCTGTTCCCGTTTAATGCGCCTCTTTGGCTTGATACGTAGATTAAGTTCCAATTCCTTATAAATACGATAGATACGTTTATGATTCCAACCATATCCCCTGACATTGCGAAGATACAAAAAGCAAAGTTTAAAGCCCCAGGTCTGATGGTCCCTGGTAAGCTTTATTAGCCAGTCTGCGATCACCACGTTCTGCTGCTTTAATTGAGCTGCATAGCGATAGCACGTTTGACTGACATCAAAGATCAGGCAGGCCTTACTCACAGAGACTTGATATTGCTCAACAGCTTGTTGAGCAAGTAGTTTACGTTGAGCTGGCCTCACAACTTTTTTGAAAGTGCATCCTGAAGGATATCTGTTTTAAGGCGCTCATCAGCATACATGCGTTTAAGGCGGGCATTCTCGGCTTCAAGCTCTTTCAGTCGGGTTATCATGGAATGATCCATACCGCCATATTTGCTCTTCCACTTGTAGAACGTAGCAGAGCTCATACCGTGTTCTCGGCACAAATTCGGTACCGGGGTACCTGCTTCTGCTTGTTTCAAAATACTCATGATTAAGCTGTCTGAATATTTAGATGTTTTCATGGAAAATCTCCTTAAATCAAGGGTATTCGATTTTCTACTTTTAAGTTCAATTATTTTTGGGGAGTATTACCTATGCTTCTGTCAGTAAATTCTTTATTAAATACACTCAAGCATTTCATACTGAATATAAAGTAAATTAATGTCAGGCGATCAAAAACATTAACATTTTCCATATCCCAAGAAATCTCTCGATTACCAATCAATCCTACGCAGTCAGGTGTTCCAATTGTAGGAATTGTTTCAGAACCATACGAGGGAATTCTGTTTATTGCATGACGTATATCATCCAATTCTTGATCCGAAATTTCCATATTAGTGTTATGCGCAAATTTATTTCTTATTCTATTTATTATCTTAAAAACAGCTTGTAACTCTATAGGCAATCCAAGTTTTTTAGCAATAGCGAGTTTCATTTCAAATGAGACACGATCATTAAAGTCAAAGAAGTTTTCACATTTAGTTATTTTGCTACACCATACATTTAAAAACTCCTCAAGACAGAAGTGAATTCGTAAAACCGCACCAATTAGGTCTTTCGTATTAATAAGTGCATTTATTGTTCCTGTATTATAAGCAGCAGCAAGATCGCCACCTGCTCTAGAATGTGTGGATGTAATCATATTTTTCTCAAGTATTAAGTCATTCCGAAGTCGCATAACTTCATTTTATGTTAAATCGAACACCTAAAGCCTCGCCCTACACAATTGGTCATTGGCGCCACCTGACAGTTTGAACTGGATCGATGTCAAGTATATCTTCAAGAAACATAACATAGAGTTATACAAAACTAAATACCTCCAATTAAGTGACACAGGCATTTCCTCTGGACCTTTAATCAGATCATGATTTTTACGATATAAATCAATAAAAAAATCACGTATATCATTCAATATATACGTGATTTAATGATTAAGAAATGACAGGATCAGCGTTTGATCCACGAACCATCTTCCTGTGCATCACTGGTCACTTGTAATGTGCGTAAAAAGCCGGCCAACATGGTATAGACACCCAATGTAATTAAGACATCACAAATTTGCTCTTCACTGTAGAACTGACGTGCAAGATTAACAATTACGCCTGGTGCCACACCATCACGCAGTACGGCTTCACCCACCTGCAGTAACGCCAGCTGTGCTTCACTGAAGTTTTTTGCATCACTGGTATGTCCTTCAGCAATTGCTTTAATCTGAGCTTCTGTTACGCCAAATGCCTGAGAAATAACTACATGTTGATCCCATTCATAGCTTGCATTGATGCGTGAGCTAACCAGCAATACCAGTAATTCACGGTCTGTATCTGTCAGGCTTAAGCGTTTAAAAATTGCATCGATAACATCCATCAGCTCCACAAAACTTCCTGAGCTATGGGCCATCATGTGAAATAAGTTGAGTTTGGTTGGTAATTGCTCCCAGCGTTTGCGAACAGCTTCCGGTTTGGTTGACATATCCGGAAAACCAACATTGACTTTAGACTCGTAGTTAAAGCTCATCGTTTTGTCTCACTTTTTTGATGCTATTGAAGTAAAATCAGTATAGTCAGTCCTTAGCATAACAACAGTGAGTTTGTTCGTGTATTCTGTACAAAATTAGTTGATAAATCACTAAAAAAACTCAACAATTAATAAAGTTTTTTTAAATAGCTCCCTCTAAACAGAAAGGTAGCACAGTCTATTCATCTGCATTCAGCTCTCCCCGAATATTGATGCTTTTACAGTCTGTCGATATGCATCACATGAAACCGGATTCGACCTGTCTTTTTGGGTGTTATTTTTGCATAATGTTGCTGCAAACATCATAAAGACTTCAGCTCAACATGCGTCATTCCAGGTCAGATCTCAGTGTGCTGCTGCCTGCCTTAAGGTGGTTGAAACACTATAATTCAGCAAAATTCAAATCTGATTTACTTGCAGCACTGATTGTTGTGGCCATGCTTGTACCTCAGGGTATGGCCTATGCCATGCTTGCCGGGCTGCCACCAATCACTGGACTATATGCCAGTGTTCTACCCATGATTATTTATGCCATTGCCGGCGGCAGTCTGACATTGTCCATTGGCCCGGTCGCCCTGATTTCCATCATGACGTTTGCCACTTTAAATCCACTGTTTATGGTCGGTTCACCGGTGTATATCCAGGCAGCCTGCCTGCTTGCACTGATGGTCGGTATCATTTCCTTTTTGCTGGGCATATTCAGATTTGGTTTTTTAATCCGGCTCATCAGCCATCCGGTCATTAAAAGTTTTATTACGGCTTCTGCAGTTTTAATTGCCCTGAGCCAGGTTAAATTCCTGGTCGATCTGCCACTGCAGGCTGAGAATATTCACACTTTCATGGCCAGCCTGTGGCCATATTTACCCTATATCAGTACAGCAACACTGGGCATCAGCTGCGTTGCCATCCTTTTCCTGGTCTTAACACCACGATTGATACATTCCAGTCGGAATATCAATCGTTACTTCAAGCCTGCAACCATTAATTTCTGGATAAAGGCACTGCCTTTGCTGCTGATTTTTATCAGCATTGCCCTGATGCATGCTCTGTATCCGAATTCCGGCATTAAAACTGTCGGGGAAATTCCTTCGGGTTTCCCGCCACTGAGCATGCCTGTCTGGAACTGGAATCTTGTTTTCCAGCTTTTGCCTGGCGCCGCCATGATTTCAATGATCAGTTTTGTGGAATCCATCTCCATTGCTCAGGCAACTGCATTTCAGCAACGCAGTGAACTGAACAGTAACCAGGAACTCATTGCGCTTGGACTGGCGAATATCGGGGCCGGCATAACATCCGCCTTTCCGGTTACCGGCAGTCTATCACGGACCGTGGTCAATGCCGATGCGGGGGCCAGAACTCCGTTATCCGGTATTTTATCTTCCATTTTAATTGTGGTGGTCAGCCTGTATTTCACAACTGTTTTTCAACAGTTGCCGTTGGCCATTCTGGCAGCAACCATTATTGTATCTGTATGGAAGTTATTTGATTTTCAGTCATTTATAAAAACATGGCGTTACTCCCGGGCAGATGGTATTGCCATGTGGATCACCTTTGCCGGTGTGCTCTGCCTGGATATTTCAACCGGACTGATGATCGGAATCATCTCCACCTTTATTTTACTACTGTGGCGGATCAGCCGGCCACATATTGTGGTCATTGGACTGATTCAGGGCACACAGCATTTCAGGAATGTCAGTCGACATCAGGTCATGACCTACCCTGACCTTATTTCCATCCGTGTTGATGAAAGCCTGAGCTTTTTAAATGCCAATACCTTAAAAGAGTTCATCATTACCGAAATCAGTAAAAATCAGCATTTAAAGCATGTCATTATCAACTGTTCCAGTATCAGCAGCATTGATTTAAGTGCGATGGAAACGCTGGAGGAAATTAATGCAGAGTTGATTAAACTAAATATTTTTCTGCATTTTTCAGAAATCAAAGGCCCTGTCATGGACAGGCTGCAGCGCTCCAGACTGTTGCAGCATCTGCATGGGAAAATCTTTTTATCGCACTATCAGGCCATTGCTGAGCTGGAACATGACTGAAATCCGACTGTATCGGAAATGAAATATTCTGTCAGTCCGCATGTATTTCTTTTTAAAAAACTATAAAATATAAAAAAATTATTTATATTTTAATGAGATATTTTTTATGACTGTTTTGTGTATCGGGTCCGCCTGATTTAGGTATAAAATAGCCCCCTTATTTTTTTCATTTTCAGCATATTTTCAGTATTTTTTATAAGGCTCAGTTATGTTCTCAGCCCTGACGAAATTAAGTCTGGTTTCACGTATTATGATTGCCATCATCCTGGGTGGCCTGGTTGCGTATTTTTTTCCGAATGTTGCACCTTATGTGAGTTTTCTCGGTGATCTATTCATCAAGGCACTAAAGTCCGTCGCACCGATTCTGGTGTTTGTATTGGTCATGGCCTCCATTGCCAATTTCAGAGTGGGTGAAGGTGCCCGGGATCTGAAGCCCATTCTGGGGCTGTATGCAATTGGCATGCTGCTGGCTGCACTTAGTGCGGTCATTGCAAGTATAGTATTTCCAAGTACTTTATTTTTATCCATTAATCCTGAAATGCAGTTACAGCCACCTGGCAGTGTTTCTGAGGTGCTGAGAAATCTGTTTCTCAGTTTTATTACCAACCCGGTGACTGCCCTGCACGAAGCGAATTTTATTGGGATTCTGGCCTGGGCTGCAGGTCTTGGGGTTGCACTGCGTCACGGCTCAGACACCACAAAAAAAGTCATTACCGATCTGTCTGATGCAGTAAGTTCCATCATTCGTATTGTAATCAGTCTGGCACCGCTTGGTATTTTTGGTCTGGTGATTGCGACTTTTGCCGAAGCAGGACTCGACACCCTGGAAAATTATGCCCATCTGATTGTTGTACTGGTGGCCACCATGTTGTTTGTCGCCCTGGTGATCAATCCCCTGCTTGTTGCGCTGGTCATGCGTAAAAACCCCTACCCGCTGGTTTTTAAATGTCTTAAGGAAAGTGGAATCACCGCATTTTTTACCCGCAGTTCCGCTGCCAACATTCCGATCAATCTTGATCTGGCCAAACGGCTAGGCGTCTCTGAGACAACCGCCAGTGTTTCCATTCCGCTGGGAGCGACCATCAATATGGCCGGTGCTGCGGTGACCATTACCGTTTTAACACTGGCTGCCGTCAACACACTGCATATTGATGTAGATCTGATCACCATGCTGGTGCTGTCGGTGGTTGCTGTCATTACCGCCTGTGGTGCTTCCGGTGTGGCAGGTGGTTCACTGCTGCTGATTCCAATTGCATGTGGATTATTTGGTATTTCTTCTGATATTGCCATGCAAGTGGTTGCCATTGGCATGGTCATCAGTGTTTTACAGGATTCAACGGAAACTGCGCTGAACTCATCCACGGATGTCCTGTTTACAGCCGCTGTGGACTTATCCAGAAAATAATCCATGCCACTTCAGCGTTTACCCCTATGGATTCAGGCTGCTGCCTTCATGCTCGCCATGAATGCAGGCATGATCAATGTATTGGGCTTAATTACCGTTTTACATCAGTCTGTTTCGCATATGACCGGTAATGCCAGCCTGCTGGCGCAGGCATTGGTACATCAGCAATATGATGTAGTCATCTATCTGTTGCTAGTGATTGCCTGTTATCTGCTGGGCTCAGGTTTCAGTGGCTATATTCTGGGCAACAGCCATTTTGAACTGGGGCGCCGTTATGGTTTGCCCCTGAGTCTGGTGGCTGTGTTTATCTTTTTATGCTGGTTATTCATTCCCTGTTTCCCACGTTATGCATTGCTGTGGGCCAGTGCGGCCATGGGTATTCAGAATGCGATGGTGAGCCATTATCAGGGCACTATTATTCGTACCACCCATCTGTCCGGGGTATTGACTGATCTGGGACTGGCACTGGGATACCGACTCAGGGGGTTAAGGGTTGAAAACAGACGTGTTATCCTGCATATGCTGATACTGACCGGATTTATACTGGGAGGCATGATTGCCTCATTGGTGTATTCTTATCTGCAATGGCATGCATTCCTGATCCCTGCCGGCTTCAGTCTGATGTTATGCGTGGTCTATTGGCTGGTCTATCTGAACGATGATTTTAAAGCATCGTTTTGAAATATAATGCTGAAAAATGGTTTTGTTCAAAAATGACTGGAATTCAACATGGTTAAAAACGCATTACAGGCACAGTTATTAAAAACAGGGCTTGTTGACAATAAAAAAGCAAAAAAGCTGACCAGACAGGCTCAGCATCAGCAGCGCACCGGTGAAAGTGATGAGGCTGCACTAAAAGCAAAAATTGAACAGGATCAACAGCAGAAAATCGCCAGGGACCAGTCTCTGAATATGGAGAAACAAAAACAGCTGGATGCAAAGGCGTTAACAGCCTCGATTATTCAGATGATTGATCAGCATAAAATTAAAAATACAGCGGGTGATGTGCCCTATCAGTTTATTGATCATACAAAAATCAAGAAAGTATATGTCAATCAGCAGATTTACAATGCGCTGGTGGCAGGCAGTCTGGTGATTGCCCGGAATCATCAGTCCTACGCCTTTTTACCGGAAGCACTGGCAAAGCGTATTGATGAAAAAATGCAGGGCTTCATGATTGTGAATCAGTCACAGAACAATGAAAATGTCACAGATGAAGAAGACCCTTATGCAGCCTATGTCATTCCTGATGACCTGATGTGGTAATACAGTAGCCTTAACATGGCGCAATGCAGAATGCATAGCCGGAGATTGAAAGCAGTGCTGTTTAAATCTCCGGTTTTTTTGATGGGCTCATCTGAATGATACGACTGCTGATGAATTCAAAAAGCGTTAATTTTAAAATTATTCATTCAAAAATCATGCAGCAACAACAGACAGCCCAGCACTCCAAGACACAGTCCAGTCATTTGATTCATCTTCTGCTGATGACACAGAATTTTTGTTCTGACCGGCTGCGCTGAAAATAACAGTGAAACCAGGCTGAACCAACCCAGATGCGCCAGTGAAATAAACAACCCATAAGCCACCAGTGTCAGCACCGAAGCACTGGGACTGATCATTTGCGTAAACAGGCTGATGACAAATAATGCAGTTTTGGGATTCAGGGCGTTGACCAGCAAACCCTGCATGAATGCCTGTCTGTTGTTCATGCATTGCCCCTGCCTATCATATTGAGCCGGTTTTCGGTGATAAGTCTGCCATGCAAGATAGATCAGATAGGCCGCCCCCAGATACTGGATTACCGTTACGATTTCCGGCAGCGCATGCACAGCAAAATATAAAAAAATCAGGGTATATGAAACATGAATCCAGACCCCCAGCGCAATACCGGTACTGGTCAGTATTGCTGATTTCCGACCGAAAAAATAACTGTTATTGCTGACAATGGCAAAATCGGCGCCTGGACTGATCACTGCCAGCAATATAATCAGAACAACAGCTGTCATCTCAGACATTGTATTTTTCCATCCGTTTTCCGTGCATGAATTGACCATGAATTTAACTCATACCCTGGCCGATTTTCTGACAAATTCATGGTGGGCTCACATACCATATGAAAACTGCCATACGGTTTTTTATTAGTATCATGGTGTTTAATGATTGAATATTGATGCATTTACATCTATCCCGAAGGCTAAGATTGGCCTATTCTTGAATAGATGCCTGGAAAATAAAATGGAAAAAAATTCACAATCATGATGAGGATATGGAATGATTGAAAGAATATCGTTGAACTCAATTAAATTTTTTTATTATGTGGCCCGTTATCAGCGGGTGACGCTGGCTGCTGCCCGTTTATTTGTCACTCAGGGGGCAGTGAGTAAGCAGATTAGAAACCTTGAAGTGCAGCTGAACGTGAATTTATTTCTGCGGCAGAATAACCGACTGATTTTAACCCGGGAGGGTCAACAGCTTTTTGAATGCTGTGATCATATTTTTCAGCAACTGGATCACTGTATGCATCAGCTCCAGGTTTCCGGCAAAGAGAAAAATAACCTGGTGCTGTCCTGTGAGCCAACACTGGCCATGAAATGGCTGATTCCCCGCCTGAACCGGTTCAATGCCATGCAACAGGATTTTGGGATTACCCTGCTGACGGCCGGTGGCGATGTCAATTTTCATGAACAGCAGATTGACCTGGCCATTCGCAGAAATGATTTTAAATGGCAGGACCACATTCACAGCGCACATATTGCAGATGAATATATGCTGGCGGTCAGTCACCCTCAGGGCCATAACAACACAACATTTTTAATCTCTTCTTCGCGTCCGGAAACGTGGCAGGTTTTTAGCAGAAAAAACCCTGATTTTATTGATGATGACACATATCAGCAAAGCACACTGGAACATTTTTATTTATGTATTGAAGTCTGGGCAGCTGCATCAGCTCAATTTACATGCTGGAAAAAGAGCTGCAATATCACATTCTGGTGCCGGCTTCTCCGGTGTATGCAGATGGTTCAGGCTATTATTTATTGTCTGAACATTCATTTGAATCTGATGACAGAAAGCAATTCTTCAGACAATGGATCAGCCAGCAAATGCATCAGAGCCAGCAGGAAGTTTTTAACCTTTTTCCTGAAAAAGTCAGCTTCGGAGCATCTGAATAATATGGTATAAAGAGAAAAATTTGTGAATGATCAGAGGTTTTAGGCTTTGGATAAGCTCCCATTCATCCAGAATATTCAGAACTGGGCCAATCAATATCAATGGCTGGAAATGCTGACATCACTGGTCATTCTGGTCTTCCTCGCTTTTTTGGCCAATTTCATTGCCAAACAAATAGTGGTCCGTGGAATTCGTAAACTCATTATGAAAATGAAGTTTATACATCATGATATTTTTTCCCAGCATAGTGTAATTAAACGCATAGCCAATATCGTTCCGGCCATTGTTGTGATGAATGGTATTGCCACTGTTCCGCATTTATCGACAAAAATTATCAGTCTGGTACAAATGGCTGCACAGGCGTTTATTTTCCTGACCATTGCGCTGGCGATCAGTGAATTTTTAAATGTTTTTAACCTGATTTATCAGCATAATCCCAAATCACGCAATAAACCGATTAAAGGTTATCTGCAATTGGTTAAACTGATTTTGTATATTGTCTGTGGCCTGATGATTCTGGGGACCTTTCTGCAACGGGACGTGTTCACCCTGCTTGCCGGTTTTGGTGCCATGGCAGCAGTATTAATGCTGGTTTTTCAGAATACCATTTTGTCACTGGTGGCATCGGTACAGATTTCTTCTTATGACATGGTCAGAATTGGTGACTGGATTGAAATGCCGACACTGAATGCGGATGGCGATGTCATTGATATGTCATTACATACCATTACCGTGCAGAATTTTGATAAAACATTTACCACCATTCCGACCAATAAGCTGGTAACCGATACCTTTAAAAACTGGCGAGGCATGCGGCAACTGGGGGCAAGACGCATTAAACGCGCCATATTTATTGATCAGGCCAGTATTCGTTTTATCAGCCATGAAGAACAACAGAAATTGAGAGCATTTTTATTACTTGACCAATATCTGAACAGTAAACAATCTGAACTGGATCAGTTTAATCAGCAGTTTGAAAGTCAGTCCGCTTACAATCAGCGTCGTTTAACCAATATCGGGACTTTCCGGGCCTATGTGGAGTTTTATCTGCAACAGCACCCCGGCATTAACCCGAACCTGTCACTGATCATCCGTCAGCTGCAGCCGACCAGTCAGGGGCTGCCACTTGAAATCTATGCCTTTGCCAATACAACCGTATGGTATGACTATGAAGCGATACAGTCCGATATTTTTGATCATCTGATGGCCATTATTCCTGAATTCGGTCTAAAAATTTATCAGGCCGCTTCCGGTGCGGATTTACGCTCATTGTCTGATCGTCCTGAACAAAAGCAATAATAAATAACGTTCATCCCTGACTAGATGTGTTCCATGGATGGAAACACACCGGACTGGACTATAACGCACGTATTATCCAGCCCAGCAATTAAAACAAGTGATCAGTGCCTGGAAGTATTTGTCCGTTCTTATGCAATGGCCTGTAAATAACGTTCGTTGACCTTATTCCAGTTCACCACGGTCCAGAAAGCCTGAGTATAATCTGCCCTGCGGTTCTGATATTTCAGATAATAGGCATGCTCCCATACATCCAGGGTCAATAAAGGCTGACCTTTCACCTCCGCCAGATCCATCAGTGGATTGTCCTGATTCGGTGTGGATGTCACTGCCAGCTGGCCGTCGGCGGTCAGCACAAGCCAGGCCCAACCCGAACCAAAACGGCCGGTAGCAGCATCATTGAATGCCTTTTGAAACGATTCCAGTGAACCAAAATCCTGATCAATTTTTTGTAATAAGGCCACTGCCGGTTTGCCTGCATGGTCTGTCGGCGCCATGCTTTCCCAAAAGAAACTGTGATTAAAATGCCCACCGCCATTATTTCTGACAGCAACACTGTATTTTGAAATCTGTGCCTGAATATCTTCAAGGCTCAGCCTGCCCAACTCGGGATAATTGTTGATCTGGGCATTTAAATTATCGACATAGGCCTTATGGTGCCTGCCATAATGAATTTGCATGGTCATGTCGTCAATTGCAGGTTCCAGTGCATCAGTACGATAAGGCAATGGCATTTGCTGAAAACCTGTATAAGCTGTCGCGCCTGATGCTGTTTCTGCTGTGGTGGAATCCCTGGTACTCAAATTCATGCTAAACCCTCATATTGATAATGAAAATCATTATCAAAATTATATGGTTTTGATGACCGAGTCAAATATTCCGCAAGGAAAAATAAAAAGCCACCTTTGAATCGGTGGCTTCTTATCTCAGCACTGGATAGACAAAATACTGCGGTTATAAACCCTGGTATGCAGTCTGTCCAATGTTATAGACCAGGAGTGTTAATACAAAATACATCATTGTAAATACAATAAAATCCAGTGATTTCATTTTCATGATGACTATAACCTCTATTTATTATTTATTGTTTTTCATTTATACAATTTTCGTTAAATTTAAGCAATTGAAATTTATTCATGTATTTATGAAAATTTTTTACTAATTGTTTCATTTTCAATGGATAAGGGGGGCATGGCTGTCTATGTCCATAGCACAAAAGTACTGACGGGAATCACGTCTGGTAATGGTATGCCACAGTAGCCTGTTCAGGGGCAGCGCGCCCTTCTGTCAGGACCAGGTTGCCGGTAACATGCACAGTGAAAAAACCAGATAGCGTAATAAAGCCAATGGTGTCCATGGCTCCACCGACAAGGGTTAAAACTGAGATCACGGCAGCTTTGTCATAGGATTTCTGTATGATTCTGCTCAGCGGGGTTATGCTCAGAATGGTGCTGCATTTCATATTCCCTGTATTGTGTGTTTTTATCGTGCCTGCATTCTTCTGCGTGACAGAAGAGCAAAAGAACGACTTAATCTTTCTTATATTGTTCCTTTTTCCAATAGGCAAGTAACATCAGCACTGGCGGTACAATGAAAATCCAGATCAAGGCAAATTTATAAACGATGGCTGCTACGGCACATCCCAGTGCAAAACTGAACATGGTGGGTAAAATTGATCTGAATCGTGCGCTGAGCTGCCCCCGATTGTTTTCCGGGCGTTTTGAAAAAAGATCAGCAACATCAATCATTAACTGTGTGGTGGAGCCAGTCATGACCGTCGTCGGTGTTTCCTTTAACCAATGAATGCGATGCACGGCATTCTGAATGGCCATTGCGCCCACCAGTAACATGCCGGTAATAAAAGCGGCCCAATTGTCATCATCAGGAAAAGGTAAATAAAACAGCGAGATGACTGCTGCCAGCGTAAACAACAAAAACATACTCTGCAGTAAAAAATGATAGGAACTTTTCTGTATATTGACAAATTTCAGATCAATAAAACGCACACTGAACACCATCAGACAGAACATGGGTAAGGCAAACAGTTTTGCCATGGTCCCGGTATGGTTATCGCTGACCAATGCTGCGCCCAGCGTCACAAAGTTACCGGTGACATGGGCTGCAAATAAACCATGAATGGCCAGGAAACTCGCCGTGTCGACATAACCGGCATTAAAACTTAAAATTTTACTGAGATTCAGGTTCATGGATTTTCCTTATGGGGAATACCGCCAGGTGATTTTGATTTACACAATGTATCGTGGCAAGGGTGTATTTTCAAATACAGGACCGACGTTTATCATAAACAACGGTCCGATGCATCTGCATGTTATACCTACATGAATACACTTTTTATCCAGGGAATAAGCTGTTCGCCAATGACCATGCCCAGCAATCCGGTCAGTGCCACCAGTGGTGGTGCAGGTGATTTCACATTCAGCAGATAATACAGCACACCAACCAAGAGCCCGACTGCAAGTGAAAGAATATAGATCTTCATAAAAACACCTTCCCGGCCTGATTCATGCAGAAATCGATCAAGCAGGCTTCATCGGTTAAAATGCAAAACATGAACAACCCAGTGCACCCCAGAAGGATTGTTTATCCTTCACTGGAACATCAAGCATCCAGGCATGACTGTGCCCATGCATATGACAGCTGTTTGAACAGGCACACATTGCCGAAACAGATTGCAATGGTTGTAATGATGGTGCATTGCGGTTCTCAGCTTTGCGCCATTGACCGCCATGATGCCTGACAGGGGACCAGTCCGGAGATGCCGGTGGCAAAGGTGGATTATTCTGTCTGAATTCAGCAGCTGCATATACCACCTTGCCGCCCAGCACGGTCAGCACCGACTCAATCTGCTGAATTCCCTCATCTTCAACTGTAAAATAGTCATCCGATAAAACCACCAGATCTGCAAATTCACCGGCCTTCAGGGCGCCCTTACGGCATTGCTCTCCTGAAAACCAGGCGGAACCTTTCGTCCAGAGCTGCAGAGCAGTTTGTCGGTCCAGGGTGTTCTTTTCATCATACAACGGCAGTCCACCCACGGTTTTCCCTGTGGTCAGCCAGTATAAACAGACCCAGGGATTATACGATGCGACCCGGGTTGCATCCGTTCCGGCACCAACCGGCACCCCCAGTTCCAGCATTTTTTTAACAGGTGGGGTTGCCCGGGCAGCTTCTGCGCCATAACGCTGTACAAAAGTTTCCCCCTGAAATGCCATACGGTGCTGAATGGCAATCCCTCCGCCCAGTGCCCCAATACGTTCAATATTCCGTTCAGACACTGTTTCTGCATGGTCAATAATAAATCGGGTACTGAATGGCTGTCTGGCATTAACCCGCTCAAAAACATTCAGAAAACGGTCAATACTTTCGTCATACGTTGCATGCAGACGAAATGGCCACTTTTTTTCAGCCAGTAATTCAACAATTCTTTCCAGTTCGCCTTCCATGGGTGCAGCAAGATCGGGACGTGGTTCAGCAAAGTTTTCAAAATCACCGGCGGACCAGGTCAGATTTTCCCCGGCACCATTCATCTGTAGAAATGAATCTCCGTCTCCGGGAAAGGTCATTTCAGTCCATTTCTGATAATCCTGATATTCCTCTCCGGCTTTTTGCGCAAATAAATTATAGGCAATACGGACTGTCATCTGATTCTGATCATGCAGTTCACGAATCACATCATAATCATCCGGATAGTTCTGTCCACCACCGCCGGCATCAATCACCGATGTGATGCCCAGCCGATTCAGTTCACGCATAAAGTGCCGGGTGGAATTGAGCTGATCATCATGCGATAAGACTGGCGCCTTGCCCAGGGTCGAATATAGAATCATGGCAGAAGGTGTTGCCAGTAACAGACCAGTGGGCTGGCCATGTTCATTTCGCTGAATTTTTCCTCCGGCCGGGTCAGGTGTATCCTTATTGAAACCCAGCGCATTCAGCGCGGCCTGATTCAACAGTGCGCTTGAATATAAATGCAGAATAAATACCGGCGTGTCAGGTACAGCCCGATTAATCTCTTCCAGGGTGGGCAGGCGTTTTTCAGCAAACTGAAATGCTGACCATCCTCCCACCACCCGGACCCATTGTGGTGCCGGTGTTTTGTCTGCCTGCTCTCTTAACAGACGCAAGGCATCAGCCACCGATGGAACCCCTTCCCAGCGCAGCTCCATGTTGTAGTGCAGACCACCACGGATCAAGTGCTGATGGCTGTCATTCAGACCTGGAATAACCCGGCGACCATTTAAGTCGATTACTTCTGTTGATGAACTGGCCAGCTTCATAATGTCACGGGTGGAGCCTGCCTGAATAATTTTGCCATCTGCAATGGCAATGGCCTGTACTTCGGGTGACTGAGTATCCAGTGTGGTCATTTTGCCATTTTTTAAAATCAATTGAATATCAAACATTGCTGCCTCCACTCACATAAAATGATCATTCAATCCATAAAGATGCCTGCATGGCATCCTTATGGCTGTGCTTTTATTTTGCTGCAATCGGCGCCAGCACCGGATGATGATGCTGGGCTCGTTGCGGTGCTTTATGAACCATGGTGTAGGTATAATCCACACCCATGCCATAAGCCCCTGAGTGTTCACGTACGATATCCATGACAGCATCGTAAGTATCGCGTTTTGCCCAGTCACGCTGCCATTCAAGTAAAACCTGCTGCCAGGTGACAGGAACCACACCGGCCTGAACCATACGCTGCATGGCATAATCATGCGCTTCCTTTGAAGTACCACCGGACGCATCGGCCACCATATATATTTCATAATCACCTTCAAGCATGGCGCTCAGGGAAAATGACAGGTTACAGACTTCAGTCCACAGTCCTGATACCAGGATTTTTTTGCGCTTATTTGTCGCCAGTGAATCCCGGACTTTCTGATCGTCCCATGAATTCATTGAAGTCCGTTCCAGCAGCGGAGCATCCGGGAACACATCCAGTAACTCAGGATAGGTATGACCAGAGAAACTTTCAGTTTCAACCGTGGTAATTGTGGTTGGAATCCCAAATACTTTTGCCGACTTTGCCAGTCCAACGGTATTGTTCTTCAATACCTGACGGTCAATGGATTGCACCCCAAAAGCCATCTGTGGCTGATGATCGATAAAAATGATCTGGCAATTTTCTGGAGAAAGCTGTTCTAAAATAGATTTGTTCATCTCAAGTCCTTACGTTCGTCATCGGTTACGGTAGGTTTATAAAGACATATAAAAATGTAATGAAATAGTCCCTTTGTTTTAGCCAGTATGTATTCAATATGAATACAATGAATATCCACGGCCTTTAAAGCCCCTCTCCTGTACTGCTATACTGTCAGACAGATTCTGAGTAATATTCTTCAGTTAAAAAAACGTCAGATGGAAACCAGGGAAAGATGGATCGACTGGATTGTATTAATGCTTTTGTCAATGTGGTTGAAACCGGAAATTTCAGCAGCGCTGCCCGGACGCTGAATATTACCCGTGATCTGGTGGCCAAAAGAGTCGCCTATCTGGAACATGATCTGAAAGTCACCCTGTTGGTACGCACGACCCGTAAAATGAATTTAACCCCATGCGGCGAAAAATTTTATGAGCACAGCAAAGTCATACTCGGCGAGTTCGACTGGGCAAAACATGAAATTGGATATGACCAGCTGTATCCAGAAGGTGAATTGCGAATTAATGCACCATTGTCCTTCAGTCAGACCTTTCTGACCTCCATCATTTCTGAATTTATTCTGCATTATCCTGACATTAAAGTGGATTTATTTCTGACCGATAGCTTCGTGGATATTTATGACAGTAAATTTGATCTGACTTTAAGAGTCGCTGAAAACCCGGTGGATGCTTTTGAAAACACCATTATTGGCACCTATCAACGGAATTTTTATGCAACTCCGGCTTATTTTCAGAAATACGGAACCCCGCAGACGATTGATGAACTGAAACAGCATAAGCTTTTACTGTATCGGCAGACCGCCAGTCATAATAAAATTTTTCTTTCAAAGGCCGATCAGACGACCTCCATCCAGTGCTTCCCAAAATTTACCTGTAATAATGGCCGTCTCTTGCTGGATATGTGCATTAAGGACCACGGCATTACGTTTCTGCCAGACTTTATTGCTGCTAAATATTTACAGACCGGGCTGATTGTTCCGTGCCTGGAAGAATACCAGAGTGCCCCGATTTATTTTTATGCGGCTTATCCCGATAAAAAGAAAGTTCCCAGGAAAGTGCAGTTATTCATCGATTTTTTAATTGCGGAAAATCGTCGCTGAGCAGCGCTGTTATGGAGTGGAAACAGAGCATAAAAAAGCACCTGTTTAACAGATGCTTTTGATCTGTAATGATTCTGCTATTCCGCAGCGATGTCCTCAAATAAAACAGAAGACAGATAGCGTTCCCCGCTGTCCGGTAAAATTACAACAATGGTTTTATTTACATTTTCAGGTCGTGCAGCCAGTTGTGATGCTGCGGCCAATGCAGCACCGCTGGAGATTCCAACCAGAATTCCTTCCTGAATCGCCGTCTGACGTGCCCAGGAAATGGCGTCTTCACTGCTGATTGCCAGAACTTCATCCACCACATTCATATCCAGGTTTTCAGGAATGAAATTAGCCCCAATGCCCTGAATTTTATGCGGAGCTGGGGTAATAGCCTCACCACGTCTGGCCTGGCTGATAATCGGAGACTCTGCCGGCTCTACCGCTACAGCATAAATCGGCTGATTTCTGACCTGTTCAAAATAGCGGGAAACTCCTGTAATGGTTCCTCCGGTACCAACTCCGGCAACCAGAATATCCACTTTACCGTCGGTCGCCTGCCAGATTTCAGGACCTGTGGTCTGTTCATGAATCTGAGGGTTGGCCGGGTTATTAAACTGCTGCGGTAAAAAATACAGCTCAGGTTGCTGCCGGCATAATTGCTCAGCGGCTTCAACCGCACCTTTCATGCCCTTTGCCGGCTCAGTCAGAATAAGATTTGCCCCCAGTGCTTTCAGCACTTTTCTGCGCTCGATACTCATACTGGCCGGCATGGTCAGGGTAATGTCGTAGCCCTTTGCTGCTGCCGTAAAAGCCAGAGCAATCCCGGTATTGCCACTGGTCGGTTCAACAATATGCATTCCTGGCTTTAATACACCCTGTTTTTCAGCATCAGCAATTAAAGCTGCACCAACCCGACATTTGACTGAAAATGCAGGATTACGACTTTCAATTTTGGCCAATACGGTTGCGCCACCTGAAATCACCCGATTAATCCGTATCAGTGGTGTATTACCAATGGATTCTGCATTGTCTGCATAAACAGCAATTCCCCGGTTTTCAGTCTGTGGAAAATCTGGATCTATGGACATGTCCGCTCCTTGAAAATTATTAAGATGACAGCAGCTATCATATCGCTTTTTGAATGACTTGCTATAGGTCCGTTCAGACACTGCTGAAATTCCGGGAGCGATAAATTATATTGATTTATTATGGCTGATCAGGAAATTGATATACATTACAATTGGAGTCAAAACTGCCAACTGATTCCCTGAAAACAACCATAGTCCAGGTACTTGTTTTCTGAACCCTTAACTGAATATCGATCGATTAAACACAATCTGTACTTGCAGGCCTGACTCAGCTGGATAAAATGGCAAGGGAGTCTACCAGCTGGAATAATGAATTTGCGCGCCTTTTTAAGCCTATGCTTTTTTTCAATTTTATCGATCAGTTTACCCGCTCAGGCCAATGATGGTTTTTTGCCCGCTGATCAGGCATTCAAATTCTCTGTGGAATCCATCAGCAACCAGAAAGCACAGCTGCAATGGAGCATCGCACCACATTATTATCTGTATCATAATCAATTTAAAGTCATGGTCAATGACCGCCGGATCCAGCTGAACTTACCTGCCGGCCATGAAAAGAATGATCCAACCTTTGGGGTGACCGACGTACATTATGATCAGGTCATGGCTGATATGAATGTTCGGCCGAATACCCGTTATCAGGTCAACTGGCAGGGCTGTGCTGAGGATGGCCTGTGCTATCCCATGCAGCATATGATCATTCAGACCGATGCTGACGGCTTATTTCCGCAGAATTCAGCAACAGCTTCAAAAACATTATTTGCAGCCGGCCGCACAAACTCAGCCACGGATTTAAATACCAATACTGCTGAGCCATCCTCTGAAAAGCTTTTAACAGATTCAGATCAACAGAATAAAACAAATATAGCCAATGGCCAGGACAATAATGCGCACAATAAGATTCTGAATCAGACTGCAACAAGCCTGCAAACGTCTGCTGTAACAGCATCAACACAGGCGCAAGTCGTGCAGGATAGCTCTTTAAATGAGCATGCAACGTCATTACAGTGGAATGACGATCAATCATTTTTCAATTTATTGTCCAGAGATTCGTTTTTACTGAATCTGCTGGTTTTCTTTGGTCTGGGTATTTTACTGGCATTTTTACCCTGTTCCCTGCCTTTAATTCCTATATTGTCCGGCATTATTGTCCAGCGGGCGACCGGTTATAAGGTGGTTGCCATTGCCTTAAGTTTTATTGTCAGCATGGCAGCAGTGTACAGCCTGATGGGAATTGCCGTGGCTGAAATCGGTTATAGTTTTCAGCGCTGGTTTCAGAGTCCTGTGGTCATTTCCATTTTTGCCATTGCATTTGTGGCACTGGCTTTAAATTTATTTGGGGTTTATCAGCTGTCCCTGCCACAACGGCTGGTTCAGAAACTGGGGAGCTTACAGGACCGGCAGAAAGGCGGAACCATTACCGGTGCAGCAGTTATGGGTGCATTGTCTGCCCTGATTGTTGGACCATGCATGAGCGCGCCACTGGCCGGGGCATTGTTATTTGTTTCACAGACACACAGTGCGGTACTCGGCGGGCTTTATCTGTTTATTCTGGGTCTGGGTATTGGCTTGCCGCTGTTTATTGTCAGTGTCTTTGGTTCCGGTCTATTGCCAAAACCCGGTGTGTGGATGGATCGCCTGAAAGTCAGTTTCGGCTTTGTCATGCTCATGATGGCAGTTTATTTTATCCGACCGATGCTTCCATCTGTCATTTACGCCGCCACCCTGGCGTTATTGTGTGTGGCACTGGCCATTTACCTGTTCAGAGCACTGAAGGATATCCAGAAAACCATCCATAAAGCGCTATTGGCTCTGATAGCGGTACTTTGTATCGCAGCGGCAGCCTGGAATATAAAACAGAGTATTGAAGCATACCAGGTGGAACATACGGTTTCTGAACGTTTAAACTGGAATAAAGTGACCACTGCCGAACAGCTGGATCAGACTTTACAGCAGGCCAGACAGACTGGACAGCCCATTATTATTGACGTATATGCGGACTGGTGTGTGGCCTGTCAGCCCATTGAAAAAGAAGTCATGCCCAGGGCAGATGTTCAGCAGGCATTACACGGTTTCAGTCTGATTAAGCTCGATTTGACCACTTATGATGCATCTCAGGACAGCATTTTAAAGACACATGAAATTCTGGGTCCACCGACCATGCTATTTTTAAATGCAAATGCCAGGGAGATACGTCCATTGCGCCTAACCGGAACATTTACCGCCCAGCGGTTGCTGCAACAACTGCAAAAAGCCGCGCGTTAACAATGACAGTTGAGCAGGCGGCAGTGGCTTTTGTTGCTCAGGATTGAACTCTATCTACCAGCAGATATTGCTGAATTGCCTGTAACACAGCAGCAGGCTGTTCAGCATGCAACCAGTGTCCTGCCTGCTCAATGGTCTGCAACTGCGCATCTGAAAATTGCTGATGAATGGCATCCCGCTGCGGACCTTTAATGTAGGCAGAATTTCCACCGCGCAGGAACAACACCGGTTTATGCCAAACTGGAATATTCTCCCAGGATAGAATTTCTGCATAATGCTGATATATAGCGTCCAGATTGAAACGCCATTGCCCTTTATCGAATGACTTCAATAAAAACTGAATGACCATGTCTTCACGTAAAATCTGACGCATAATTTCAGTGGCTTGCTGACGTGTTTCAGCTTTGGCCTCCCTGACCGCAAATAAGGCTTTAAATATCCAGTCATGATGATTTTCCTGATAGGCAAATGGCGCCATATCCAGCACCACCACCTGTTCAATCCGATCTGTTGCCGTTGCAGTTAACTGCATGGCCAGCTTGCCCCCCATGGAATGACCAATCACTGAAAAACGCTCAATATGCAAATGATCCAGCGTTTCAACAATATCTACCGCCATTTCCGGATAACTCATTTCATCTGAATGTGGAGAACGGCCATGGTTCCTGATATCCAGCTGGACAATATCATGCGTCTGCTGAAAACTCCGGGCAAGCATACCAAGATTGCCAATACTGCCAAACAAGCCATGAATCAGCACCAGTGGAACCCGGTGGTTTGTGTCTGAAACCTGTTTGTATTCATGATTCAGCAGCATGCTCAGTTTCTCTCTTTAATATTGGATATCCGTCATGTTCTCATAATTTTCAGGTGAATCAAGCCTATTTTTATAGGGTGATTGCTGTTTGTATGGCCTGTGACAATGCCTGAGAACTTTCAGATCTACTGCAGATACAGCCGCTTTCAGCCATGTGCTGATCGGTTTTAAACCAGTCAATACTGCGCATCCTGTAAAACAGACTGGACTTAATATTTAACTCATCCGTATTTAACCTGATCCATAACATCAGACACCGCAATAATGTTGTCTTTGCTGTTGAGTCATGCCCTGAATTACCTATATGATCTGAGGCTGAATACCCCGTTTAATTCAGGACAATAAATGCCATGTTCCAGTATGTAGATTCTTATGCAGGTGATCCGATTCTTTCACTGATGGAAGAGTTTAAGAAGGATGAGCGCACCCAGAAAGTAAATTTAAGTATTGGCTTATACTACAATGAGGATAACATCATTCCTCAGCTTGAAGCAGTAAAAGCAGCCTGTAAAAATATTGCACCGGGCAATGATCAGGTCAAACCCTATTTGCCTATGGATGGCTTGAAGTCCTACAACGAAGCTACACAGTTACTGGTATTGGGTCAGAACAGTCAGGCGCTTAAGGATGGCCGTGCCGTCACCATTCAAACGCTCGGTGGATCCGGCGCATTGAAGATCGGTGCCGATTTTCTGAAAAATTATTTTCCTGAATCTGATGTGTGGATCAGTCAGCCCAGCTGGGAAAATCATATGACCATTTTCAATGGTGCCGGGATTCAGACGCACTTTTATCCTTATTTTGATGCAGAAACCAATGGGGTAAATGTGCCTGCCATGCTGGCAGCACTTGACCAGCTGTCTGCAAAAAGTATTGTCCTGCTGCATCCCTGCTGTCATAACCCAACCGGGGCCGATTTAAGTCCGACGGAATGGGACCAGGTCATTGAGGTTCTGCAAAAACGGGATCTTATTCCATTTCTGGACATTGCCTACCAGGGCTTTGGCCAGGGACTGGAACAGGATGCCTACGCAATCCGGGCACTGGACCGTTCGGGAATGAATTTTATTGTCAGTAATTCATTTTCCAAAATTTTCTCATTGTATGGTGAACGTATCGGTGGTCTGACATTCGTCTGTGATGATCAACCCACAGCACAGAATGTACTGGGACAGCTGAAAGCCTGTGTGCGCCGGATTTATTCAAGTCCGCCAACCACTGGCGCCCTGCTGGTCAGTACGGTCCTGCATGACCCTGCCCTGAGTGCAAAATGGCAGGCTGAATTACAGCAAATGCGTGAACGTATCCTGCAGATGCGTCAATTGCTCAGAGAAAAACTCAGTCATGCTGTGTCCGGACGTAATTTCGATTATCTGCTGACCCAGCAGGGTATGTTCAGTTATACCGGTTTAAGCGCTGAACAAGTGGATCAATTAAAGGAAAAATATGCAATTTACCTGGTTCGCAGTGGTCGTATGTGTGTCGCAGGTTTAAATCTGAATAACATTGATTATGTTGCAGAATCCATTGCTGAAGTGCTTCAGACAAGTTCCGGAAGCTGAGTGCTGCAATGATAAAAATGGGCTTATCGATTTGCCCCAATAAGTTGGATAGTTAATTAAGCAGCGTTTAAGGACTGAGTTCTGTACTGTACAGGGCTTAGTCCTTTTAATTTAATCCTGCTTCTTTCATGGTTGCAAGAAGCTATTCCAAGTTTTATATCAATTGAAAATTCCTGTAATTTATATTTAATAAACATATAGTATATATATTTGAGTACACTAAACTTTAAAGAATATCCAATGAAAAAAATTACTATATTGGTGGTAATATTATTAGCCTTAGGCTTAAATGCCTATGCAAATAATAGGCTTCTTGCGAAAGTATAATTTTTAATGATTTGGGATGTTAAAAATTCCTGAAAAATCATAATTTATCGTTGTACAAATTTTGACCTTTGCAAGAGTTCTAATCTTAATACTAAAACGTACAGTACCAATCAAACTATGGAATTGGCATCTCCTGGGATATAAATAAATTGAGTTTAACTGTCTGGATATTATTATTTTGCATCAACTCTTTATGCTGGAAGTGGATTATTTCCTGGGGAGGAGCAGAAGTAATCAAAGGATGGGCGGCAGGTATATTTTTTGATTGGCTTGTCTCCGATTTAAATGCTGAGCAAATTAGGGCTTATTCTTTATTAGTCTGGATAGGTTCAGGAATCTGGTTCATTTTTGGACTATTTGTTCCTGAAGTCAGGTTTTATAATTTAAATCAATAAGCCCTTTTATTACCTCATATTAAAGCTTGAGCCATCGTTATACTCTGGCTCATTCACTTCTTTAACTTCGACACTTGCATTTCGAGCACTTGTAATTGCCTGGGCAAGGCTTCTTTTGTGCCCTGAAGCCCTGCAACTGATTGCTCAAGCAAGTTTACATGCCCTACTAATGGGTACAGTTCATATTGCCCGTTTTTATATTTGGCGCATTCAAGCAGCAAATTAAAAATGAATCACACTGCGGATGGATTTGCCTTCATGCATTAAATCAAAGGCTTCATTAATTTTATCCAGGGTCATAGTGTGTGTGACAAAAGGTTCAAGCTGAATTTCACCCTTCATGGCATCTTCCACCATTCCCGGTAACTGACTGCGGCCTTTTACACCACCGAATGCAGTTCCCCGCCAGCTGCGACCGGTCACCAGCTGAAACGGCCGGGTTGAAATTTCCTGCCCGGCACCCGCCACCCCAATAATCACCGACTGGCCCCAGCCACGATGTGCGCATTCCAGTGCTGAACGCATGACATTGACATTACCAATACATTCAAAGGAATGATCCACTCCCCAACCGGTCATTTCAACAATCACCTGCTGAATCGGCTGATCATAATCCTTAGGATTTAAAAAATCCGTAGCACCGAATGATTCCGCCAGTTTAAATTTGTCAGGGTTGGTGTCGACCACAATAATCCGGCCGGCCTGAGCCTGGCGCGCACCCTGTACCACAGCAAGACCTATGCCCCCCAGACCAAACACCGCTACAGAATCACCCGGTTGTACTTTGGCGGTATTATGTACCGCACCAATGCCTGTTGTGACACCACAGCCCAGCAGGCAGACCTGCTCATGACTGGCTTCAGGATTAATTTTCGCCAGCGAAACCTCGGCAACCACGGTATATTCACTGAATGTTGAACAGCCCATATAGTGGTAAATCGGTTTACCCTCATAGGAAAACCGTGTTGTACCATCCGGCATGACGCCTTTACCCTGAGTGGCACGGACCGAAACACAAAGATTGGTTTTGTCTGATTTGCAGAAAATACATTCACCACATTCTGCAGTATAAAGCGGAATAACATGATCACCCGGCTGAACCGAAGTGACACCCTCACCGACCTGGACAACCACACCGGCCCCTTCATGCCCCAGAATGGCCGGGAAAATACCTTCCGGGTCGTCACCGGACAAAGTAAAGGCATCTGTATGACATACCCCGGTATGTGTAATTTTGACCAATACCTCACCGGCCTGCGGTGGCGCCACATCAATTTCCACAATTTCAAGTGGTTTCCCTGGACCGAATGCAACAGCTGCACGTGATTTCATTTCCCTGTTTTCCTCGCTGGTCTTTGTCATTAACAGTTCAACTACAGTAACCTTTTTTACTTTACAAATCCAGGATGTAAGCTAATGCTGTGAGCTGATCAGCCATTTATAGAACTCAATAATGAAATCAAAGCTCAGATGACTTTAATTATATCTATTATGCAGTTGTTTGCCTGAACAGGATCCTGTTTATTCATGAATCAATTAAAAAAAGATTTGCCCATGACTGCACATGCAGCCTACTGGATTAACGAAAACGACGCAGAAGACAAACTACAACAAGGGCTGACCGCCTATCTGGTCATGAAGGAAGCCTTTCAGAGTATTGCCGCCCGATTACACCTGATCCGCAAGGCACAATGCACGCTTGATCTGCAATATTATCTGTGGGGAAATGACTTTATTGGCAATTTCATGCTGGCTGAGCTGTTAAAGGCCGCGGATCGCGGGGTCCAGGTCCGCCTGCTGCTGGATGACCAGAATGGTACCCGGATTGACCGTCAGCTTAAGGCGCTGATGGTTCATCAGAATATTCAGGTTAAATTTTATAATCCCTATCGCTGGCGCAGATTCCGTCTGCTGGATTATCTGTTTCGTTTAAAAAAAATCAACCATCGGATGCATAACAAACTGATTATTGCAGATGGGGTCATTGCAGTAACCGGCGGTAGAAATATCAGCAGTGAATATTTTGATGCCAGTGAATTTTTCCAGTTCTCAGATATGGACATCCTGTTTTTTGCCTATGCCGTTAAAAACGCCAATTCGGTTTATCAGCAATTCTGGGATCATCCACTCAGCCATCCGGCACATCAGATCATCCGCAGAAGTAAGCCCCGGGATCTGCTGGCATTACGACTGAAATATATAAAACTGGAACGCAATCAGAACCCGGTGGATGACAAGGTCAGCGCCGAACAGGAAGAGCTGGCCAATGAACTGAGTCAGAATCATATTCAGTGGGCACACGCCCATTTTCTGGCAGATTCACCGGAAAAAAGCCTGGGTAATGCTCAGGGAGATGCACTGATTTCATACCAGATTCAGGACCATATGGGACATCCTGAAGTCAAAATGGATCTGATTTCCGCTTATTTTGTACCGACTGAGTCCGGTACGGCTTATCTGACGTCATTTCCAAAGCGGGATATTCAGGTTCGGATACTGACCAACTCACTGGTTGCCAATGATGTGGCACTGGTGCATGCATTTTACCAGAAATACCGGCTTGCCTTACTACAGGGCGGTGTTCGGTTGTATGAATTTAAGCCCTATATTGAACGGAAGCGGCGAACCTGGTATGAGGTGGTGACAGGAAATGTGATCCCCAAAAAGGGCAAAAATACCTCCAGCCTGCACGCAAAGTTCATTGATATTGATCATCAGGTGTTTATTGGATCGTTTAATCTGGATCCACGCTCCTTCAATCTGAACACTGAAGTAGGCCTGGTGGTGGAATCCAGGCAATTACAGACCCAGATTTCTGCATTACTGGACGATACCCTGCTGATGGTGGCCTATGAATTGAAGCTGGATGACCAGGGTCAGGTGATATGGCTGGATCATCATGCGGATGGCACTGTAGTGAAATATCAGCATGATCCGGAAACCACCCGCTTCCAGCGATTCATGATGCAGATGGTTTCCTGTCTGCCGCTTGAATGGATGATGTAATCTGACATCCTGTCAGCGCTGTAAATCCGGCTGAAACGTCTGCATCGCCTCTGCCAGCACATCGAAAATCCGTTTATCAATACACTGAGCGACATTAAAACGCATAAACTGCCCTGCACTGCCGGCCTGACTGAAGGAGCTGCCCGGCGCAAGAATCACCCCTTGTTTCAGACAGATTTTAGACAATTCAGATGCATCAACATGTTCAGGTAGCCGGCACCAGAGAAATATTCCAGCTCTGGGAATGATCCACGGATGAATATTTAAATTTTGCAGCCTTTTAACTGCGTCATTCATCGACTTGATCAATTGTTTTTTTAACCACTCCAGATGTCTGGGATAACCGCTGTCCATCAGCGCCTGATAAATAATTTCAGCATTCAGATGGCTACAACTGAAATGCGTTGCAATATTTAGATCAATCAGCTTATCAATGATGTCTGAATGTGCCACCACATAGCCACTGCGTATGGAAGCAGACAGGGTTTTTGAATAACTGCCAATCTGAATCACCTGTTCAAAGCCCATGAACGAAGCATAACGTGGCGCCGGGGCATATTCAAAATCAGCAAAGATATCATCTTCAATAATAATCAGGCCGGACTGTTCTGCCAGTTTTGCAACCTGGTAAGCGTTCTGAACGGAAAGACAGGCCCCTGTTGGGTTGTGAATGCCAGAATTGGTCAGATAAACACGCGGTTTCAAGCTCAGCGCCTGTTCAAAGTGGCCGAGGTCCGGCCCGGTTTCAGTAAAGGGAACTGTAATAACCCGTAAGCGATGCGCCTTGATCAGGGCCTGAAAGTTGAAATAACATGGATCATCAATCAGTATAATATCGCCCGGTTGCAGCAGTAGTCTGAAAATCAGGTCAATGGACTGGGTGCCTGAGTCGGTAATTAAAATCTGCGACGTATTGATTTTTAAACCATGATTTTCTTTTTTACGGGCAATATATTGTCTTAATCCCAGATGCCCATAAGGTTCCATATAGCTGATTAATAAATGAATATCGGCACGTGCTGTCTGTTTTAATGCCTTTCGGATGCTCTGCTCCGGCATCCATTCAAGCGGTAGCCATCCACAACCGGGCTTCAATACATCCTGCCGTGCCTCAAGTGATTGTCTTGACACCCATAACGGGTCCACTTCACGGTCATATTGCGTTTCAGTTTCCACAAAACCTGACGCTGACGGTTTTCCCAGCACGTAATAGCCTGAGCCGACTCTTGATTCAATCACACCTTCGGAAACCAACCGGGCATAGGCCTCAACCACTGTGGAAACTGAACAGTTGAGCTGTGTTGCAAACTGACGCACCGAAGATAAACGTGAACCAGGCAACAGGCTTTTTGTGGCGATCTGATTCTTAATCACCTGTATGGTCCATTCAATTTTTGTCATCGCCATATCTGATTCACCGTGATCAATACAATTAAAACCGTACTGCTTAAATAACCATAACAGTAACTTTAAATTGTACTGCATTGTATCTATGAATAATAGCTGAATCCCCGTTTAATCAACATAAATTCAATGAGTGATTCAGCATGAATGAAAGAAATACCGGCTGGTTAAATGGTCTGGCAGGCGTCATTATTTTTGCAGGCTCCATGCCTGCCACCCGAATTGCCGTGCAGGAGCTCAGTCCGGAGTTTTTAACGGCTGCCCGGGCAGTCATTGCAGGCATCATTGGATTATTCTGTTTAATACTGTCGCAGCAGCCCCGACCCTCATATCAGCAGCTGAAATCACTGCTGCTTGTGATCTCCGGTGTAGTTATTGGCTTTCCACTGCTGACCGCACTGGCACTGCAAACCATCAGTTCTGCCCGTGGCCTGGTTTTTGTAGGTTTGCTTCCACTGGCAACAGCCATTTTTGGTGTACTCAGAGCCAGAGAACGGCCTGGCATTCTATTCTGGTTCTTTTCAGTCATGGGCAGCTGTTTTGTAGCCAGTTTTATGATACTCAATCATCATGAACAGCACTTTCAGATGGGTGATCTGTATATGCTTGCCGCAGTGCTGATCTGTGGTCTGGGCTATGCAGAAGGTGGGCGTTTATCCCGTGAAATGGGAGGATGGCAGGTGATCTTCCGGGCACTGGTGGTTGCCATGCCGCTGATGCTGATATGCATGTTGTACTATTTCCCGCCGAGCACTTCACAGATCAGCCTGAGCACTGTATTGGGACTGTTATATGTTTCCCTGTTCAGTACGCTGATTGGGTTCTTTTTCTGGTATAAGGGGCTCGCGCTGGGAGGAATTGCCCAGGTGGGACAGATTCAGTTATTACAGCCTTTTATTGGCCTGACCTTATCTGCGGTTTTACTCAGGGAATATGTCAGTTTGTCGATGATTATGGTCTGTGCTGCAGTGGTTGTCTGTGTAGCAATGGCCAAAAAATTTGCATGATCCATATGGCCGGGTTCATAGTTTAAGAAATTAAAGTTTAACCAATATAGCATATCCATTCCGGTTTGGTTCTGTATTTTACTTACTTATAGTAAGCCTATTTCCAAAAATAACTCCCGGTATGCATCAGCTTTCTGGTCCAGTGCCAACGGATAGGCCCGGGAGGAAGACGGCATGCGATGCAATCTGATTTCACGCTCAGCAAAATACGTCGTTACAGATGAACCAATTAAAGGCTTTTCGGTTCCTGCAGGCATGGACAACAGTAATGTATCGGTGGCTTTGTCACCGGTTGTCATAATATGCCGGCAACAGGGAATGTCCTGCATGAGTTGGTATACATCAGTTGGCGTATCAATCTGTAAAAACTTATCCGAAGCATTGCCTTTTAAACGGGTCACCCGGTAAGCCGTATCAAATATGGCAATGCCCTGTTCCGTCAGAAAATCACGGATCAGTTGTTGTTTAAAGTTTTTATTTGGCACATCCAGGAAATAATCTTTATTCTGAAAAAATATCAGCCCAAATATTCGCCACATATCATTCTGATAATTGGGATAGTAAAACTCCATTTTCCAGCGCTCCCTGGGCGGTGGAAAGCTACCGAGCATCAACAACTTTGCTTTTTCAGGCAAAAATGGTTGAAGTGGGTGGGTTTCTATTTCAGATTCAGACATTTATATATGAAAGCGATGGAAAGTTGAGATGAAAATTATAACATGGTAATCAACAGTAAACTTTTCATTTTGATTCTTTTCCATTTGGAAAATATTACTCTTGACTAAACTAAATATCTTTTTACTGAACGATAAACATTCCAACCACAAATAATAAAAACTCTCATTTAGTAGAGGAAACTCTTTTTTTATGCGTCCATCCCAGCTTATGAAGTGTTGCCAATATGACATCATATAGCAAAATGCATTTTTTGAGCTACAATGGGTAAAGTCCTTTAAATTGTTTATGCATATGCCAAAGATATATTCAGAAGATTTACGCCGGAAAGTCATGGAATTCTACCGAAAGAGTGGTCATAAATCGAATACCTGCACAACTTTCAATATCGCCCGGACAACACTGGATGACTGGATTCTGCTTGAACAGCAGGCAGGACAGCTGGCTCAGCCTAAACTTGTCAATGTCGGCAGACCTTCAACCATTAGGGATCTACCTGCTTTCAAAGTATTTGTTGAAAATACAAAATTCTCACAGGCAAAAGACCTGGTTCCACTTTTTAAAAACCAGTTCGGATATGCAGTTTCCTATGATGTCATACTGGCAACACTTCATAAGCTGGGATGGACGCATAAAAAAAGAGTGAATAGCCACTAAGAATCTAGATACACGCCAGCTTCATTTCATAAAACGTCTCGAAGTCCTTTGGCGACCGCTGGTCGTTAGCACCATGGCGACGTTTCACGTTGTAGAACATCTCAATATACTCAAATATATCTGATCTAGCTTCAGCACGCGTTGAATATATTTTCCGTTTAACTCTTTCTCGTTTCAGTAATTGGAAAAAGCTCTCTGCCACAGCATTATCGTGACAGTTGCCGCGACGGCTCATGCTGCTTTCCAAACCATGTTGCTTCAGAAAGGCTTGCCATTCATGACTGGTATATTGGCTACCTTGGTCAGAGTGAACCAATACTTTATTTGTTGGCGATCTACGCCAAACTGCCATCAATAAAGCATCAAGAACTAGCTCTTTAGTGATCATTGGTTTCATAGACCAGCCAACGACTAACCTTGAGAAAAGGTCAATCACAACAGCTAAATACAGCCAGCCTTCATGAGTACGGATATAAGTGATATCTGTTGCCCATGCTTGATTTGGCTGTGCAGGATTAAACTGCCGATCTAATGTATTGGCTTGAACAATAGGTTGATAGCCCTTTGAATATCCTGGTTTTCGATAGCCACGTTGGGATTTCAAGCCTTCCTGTCGCATCAGTCGATGTACACGATTAACTCCACAAGGCTCACCAATATCACGCAAGTCACAGAAAATCTTGCGATAGCCATATACACCGCCTGACTCTAACCAAAACTGTTTAATCAGGCCTGACAGTTGTTTGCTACGTTTGGCTGTAGCACTCAAAGGTTGTTTCAACCATGCATAATAGCCACTGGGATGAACCTCCAGTACCGAGCACATTCTATAAATTGACCAGACCTGCTGGTGATCCTTGATAAAGGCGTACCTCATTTTGACTGGCTGGCGAAGTACGCCGCGGCCTTTTTTAAGATATCACGCTCTTCTGTAACTCGTTGCAGCTCTTTCTTTAATCGAGCCAACTCTTTGGTTTGATCTTCAAGAGCAGTAGCTTGGGGTGTTTTAGGAAAGTATTTCTTAACCCAAGCATAAACACTATGGGTCGTTGTGCCTAATCTTCCCGCAACCTCTGCAACACTGTAGCCTTTCTCAATGACTTGCTGCGCTGCTGCAATCTTGAACTCTTCGGTAAATCGTTTGCCACTCATAAAAACACCTCTTAATTAGCTATTTTATCTAACTATTCGGTATCGACAAACTTAGTGGCTATTCAGTAGATTAGATTGGAAAGCATCAGACTACACGACGATTTGTAGACGACACAAACATATTAATATTGCCATTGGCTATCAAAAAAGCAGTGATGGACTTCAACTGTTAGTTGACTCTACAGGTTTGAAATTTTTAGGTGAAGGTGAATGGAAACGCAAAAAACATCAGCCTGAATATCGTCGGAAATGGCTTAAATTACATATTGCGATAGACGCTGAAACCTTACAAATACGGGCAGTTCAGCTGACAACAAACAATGTCAGTGATTCACAGGTACTCGGTGATTTACTCGATCAAATTCCACAGGATGAACCAATTAATTCTGTCTATAGCGATGGAGCTTATGATACGAAATGCTGCCGGCAGGTGATTTCAGATCGACAGGCGCATGCAGTGATTCCACCCCGAAAAAATGCCCGGCCCTGGAAAAATACAGGAATCAGTTCACAGCAAAGAAATGAATTGCTTCGGACAGTTAAGCGCTCAGGCAGAACCATATGGAAAAAATGGTCGGGTTACCATCGACAGAGTCTGGTCGAAACAAAGGTGCTGCACTGTATCAGATTATTGGAAGATACTCAGTGCAGGTAACTTTGAAAGCCAGGTCAATGAAATTCATGCACCTTGCGCAGCAGTGCTGCTCAGATACTGAATAAATTTACCGAATTACGCAGACCTCATACCCAAGTTATATCTTAAATTTGGTAGGTTTAGAAGAAATATGCCTTTTAAATCTTTGTGCAACAAAGCCTATTCAATACCTCAGCTTTGCTGATCTGAATATGCGGAACGTCTGAGCGGCATTTAAGAACTGGTACAGAAATCCGGCTGATACTGATAAACAAACTGAGTCTTGCTTAATGCGCTTGCTGCCGCATTATATTGACTCAGCTCCTTCAGCGCGCCAAAACCTGATGCAGCCCGTCCAACCACTTTTTTGGTATATTCTGCATTTTTGTCTTTGTACTTAAATGAGACTTCAACCAATGTCGGTTTCAAACCCGAATAAGGTTGTTGCGTATACCATAAACTGAGTTCCAGATCGGCGTCAAACTCACCCAGGTCAATGGTTGCGCCGCTATAGGTCCGCTCATAAACCGTCAGACCACCAACGGTTTGTAGTGCCTGACTGTTACTGAAACTGTAGTTGTTTTTAAAACCTGAAAATAAGGTATTGATATCTTCAAAGTCATTGATAGTCCGTTTGGTGGGTACAGTGGTTGATTTACTGGCTGCAACCAGGAAGCCTATTCCCCCACTACGGGTAATATCATCTTCAAACTTGGTTTTTGCGCCGGAAACATCACTGCTGAGATCTTCAAAACTGGCCAGATAATGGTCATACCCCCGATATTTTAAAGTCACTTCCTGTTTACCATCTTCAACCCGTTCACGCAGACTGTAGCCCATGGCATTTAAAGGACAACTGCCTTTGGTATCGTAAAAGCGGACTTCCCGTTGTTTATCAAGCGTTAAATCACCTGTGACATCACGGTTAATCTTATTTTGAATCGCAGTTCTGGCTTTCTTAAAATAAGCATTGACATTGTTTGCTTCGTCACTGTAACTGAACTGTTCAGGTTTGAGTAACAGCTTATATTCCCGTGAGGTCACTGCCGGAACATCAGCATAAAGCTGCGCCGAGAATAAACTCAGACTGATCAGTGGAACCGCCATAAGTGTCTTGTGCATGTTCTGTATCCTCATTATTGATAAAATTGGCATCATGTTGTGTTTAATATGATTTTATTTTCCGGATAAATTCAGTTGATCCACAATATAAAGGGTTGAAGCATCCATACGCTTACGGCCCGTATCCAGATATTTTTGTTCCATGCCTTTTTTGTTTGACCATAAACCAAAGTCATCATCATTGACGAGGCCCAGATGCTGATTGTCGATCAGCCATAGACCTTCCATTTTGTCATGCGGATAATTCAGCCGTTTGCCAACGTCCAGCACCAGGCTTTTACTGACCGGTTGAATGTTCAGCGCCTGTAAACCCTCCCACCCTTTGTCCAGTACGTATTGTTCCAGGGTTTTACCGGCAATGGTCAGGCCGAGCTTATCATCCTGCTGCATATCCCCCTGTGCGGTTATACTTTCAAGGTCAGTTGCTTCGCTCAGGTCAATTCTGTACACATGTTTCATAATGTTCGGCGTGTCCCGTAAGAACAGGCCATCCCGTTCCAGGACCAGAAACTGTTTATCGCTCAGAGCCACAATGGCTGAGTTTGAGTTTTCGTTAATTTCCTGACGATACAGATACTGCCCGATTTTTCCTGTTTCCAGGTTGATGGTCACAATACGGGTTAAGGTGGATTTATTGACTGTTTTGTCAGGCAGGTTCATGGTGGACTGCATGATGCCCACCAGGGTTTTCTGATCCGGTGTGACGGTCAGACCTTCCATGCCCCGGTTGGCCCGGCGATAACTGAATTCATTCGGTAGATTAAAGGTATTCCGCTGATCTGCTGTAAATGGATTGATCCGGCCAATTTCCTTACCATCTGCATCATAATGCACAATATGCGGGCCGTATTCATCACTTACCCAGAACGTACCATCGTTCATGGCCGCCAGACCTTCACTGTCCAATCCATAGTCATCCAGTTTGACTGGATTATTTACCGGGTCATATGGCCGGGTGGCATCAACAGTAATGACCTGACCATTTACATCATAAGGTGTTTCACCTGTTCCCCCCAGGGCTGCGGTATTAGGTAATCCGCTGATTGCCTTGCCGTCGCGGTCTTTTAAGCGAATGGTTTTAATCAGTTGAACCGTGCCATTGTCCTGCACTTCAAATAAACCAATCTCCGGGGTATAGTCCGGCACCGGGAAAATCTTGCCTGCACCATGGACACCATCGTCATAATCAGCATTGGGTCCACGATCCGTCATTGCATAAAATTGTTTTTTATTGGTTGGATGCGCCGCAACATCAGAGCCAAAACCACCGTGGTGTATTTCAAAATCGCTGTCAATGGTGCTGCCATTGGCGCTATACCGGGCCAGTATGGTATAAGGCAACACGGCACCCTGGGCAAAGAGATTCGGTCCGCACTGAGCTGTACTCTGCTGAATTTCATCCGGGTCCAGCAGGCCATTTTTATTTTTATCCAGGCCGCTGTCCATACGTGTGCCTGCGGTCCAGCACTCATCATTGCCAAGTGTCAGTGCTGTCTGATTAATCAGGCTGTTCAGACCATCCTGGCCATTGTCGCCGTCAGAACATGCAGTGATCAGTGAAGTGCCCAGTAATGCTGCCATCAATGCTGCTTTTTTCATTTTTCTCATTAACTTTCCATTAAAAACCAACCTTATGTTAGAAAGCTAAAATGACAGTCTCATGAATTGAGAACACTGGCAGATGATAAATCGCCCACTGTGAATCAGCCTGGTCTCAGCCCGACTCTTTACCAAAACAGGCAGCGTCCATACTGGAAATATGGGATATTTATTGCAATTCACTGAGAATGGCTGTTTATTTTGTCGTTTTTTATTAGAATATAGCGGTTTTTTTAACATTTTCCATAGAAAATGATGATTTTTTAACATAGGTTGAAGAATGAGCCCTTTTGATACTCAGACATATAAAGATCACCCCTTTTCTCCTAAAGGGCGTTTTACCCGCCTGTCCTATCTGGCGTGGTATTTTATTTCTGTCATAATATATAGCATGGCATTGCTGGTTATATTGCCACTGATCGCCATCAGCTTTTTCATTCCCACAGGCCAAAGCTTCCCCCCGACTGCAATGATCGCCCTTGTACTGGTTCTGATCAGCGTGGTGGGCTTTATGGTTGCGACGGTTTGTATCACCATTCGCCGTTTACATGATCTGAATAAAAGCGGCTGGTTGTGGTTGCTCACCCTGGTTCCATTCATCAATCTGATTTTTATGATTTATGTCTGTGTGGCCAGAGGGTCGACCGAAGCCAATCAATATGGTCCATTCCGGGCAACCGAACAGTCTGAAAAATTATTGGGGTCCATTTATGTTATTTTTATGGCCCTGCTATTAGTACTTTATGTGGCAATAATGAGCTCGTATGTACTGTTTCATGATCAGGTCAATCAGTATTTCACGGAAATGAGTAAAGCCAGCATGGTCTATGGTGATGAGTCGTCTGCAATTACGGATGATGAAGATGAACACCAGCCCGATTCAAAAACATTCTGACTTTTGTCAGTTTGAACAAATACTAAAAAAATGGCCTGATTGATCAGGCCATTTTTATGGAATCCATTCACTGTGGTTCCCGAATGAACAAATTCAGGTATACAAACCAGCTGGCGCTGAAATCATACAGATCAGAGATACGCCAGCTGAATCAGCAATCTGAATGCCCCTGCGATCACCGCCAGGCCCAGAAAACCGGCCAGCCACAGTAAAATAAACCACTGGGTTTTAGAGAGTTTGTCCGAAATTTTCATTTCGCTCACCTCCTGCTTCATTGTATGGATAAAAACAGGGCTTAATGATAGCCATCATCCCCAATACGTACCTTATGTCGAAAGACCCAATAGGACAGCCCGGTATACATCAGGATGATCGGAATCAGAATCAGTGCGCCAATGAGTGTAAACAGCTGACTGCTTTCTGGTGCTGCGGCATCCCAAATGGTAATGGAGGGCGGAATGATATAAGGCCACAGGCTGATCATAAAGCCTGTATACGCGAGAAACACCAGCGCCAGAGTGTAGACAAATGGGCTGAGTTCATGGTGATTTTTACATGCACGCAAGGCCAGTACCGTAAACAGGATCACCAGCACCGGCACAGGACTGAAATACAGTAATTGCGGCAGACTGAACCAGCGTGCTGCAATTTCAGGATGCGCCAGTGGTGTATAAATACTGACTGCACCGAAAATAATGAACAATGCAACGATCAGCTTTGGCATGAGCTGATACATTTTCTGCTGTAATGCCAGTTCGGTTTTAAAAATCAGCCATCCACAGCCCAGTGCTGCATAAAGCACAACCACGCCAATTCCAGTGAACACTGAAAATGGTGTCAGCCAGTCCAGACCACCACCGGCATAGATATGATTTTCAACTTTAATGCCCTGAATATATGCACCCAGAATCATGCCCTGGAAAAAACTCGCCAGGATGGACCCCCCAATAAACGCCTTGTCCCACAGGTGTTTTGTACGGTTTGCCTTAAAACGGAATTCAAAGGCCACACCACGGAAAATCAGGGCAATTACCATCAGGATAATTGGCATATACAGCGCCGATAATACGGTTGCATAGACCATTGGGAAAGCGGCATACAGTGCTGCACCACCCAGCACCATCCAGGTTTCATTGCCATCCCAGACAGGGGCAACGGTGTTCATCATGACATCACGTTCCTGCTGTCCCTGAATAAATGGAAATAAAATGCCAATGCCCAGGTCAAAACCATCCAACACCACATAAATAAACACGCCAACCGCAATAATGACGACCCAGATTAAAGATAAATCAATCATGATTTGTTCTCCTGCTGGTCAGATTCAGAGCTTGTCGTGGTATTCTGATCCAGATTTTCTTCCACACTGCTCAAGGGGCGTCTGGATGCCTGAATGACCGCAACACCACCATGCGCAACCGGATCTGCATGCACAAATTGAGGCCCCTTATACATTAGTTTCAGCATGTAATAGATGCCAATACCAAAAACCACACAATACACGATGACAAAAATCACCAGTGTCAATCCGACCTGCTCAGCAGAAACGGGAGACAAGGCGTCCTTTGTCCGCATGATCCCATAAACCACCCAGGGCTGACGTCCCACTTCCGTGGTAAACCAGCCGGCGAGTAAGGCAATTAATCCAGACGGTCCCATGACGAATGCAAAACGATGCAGCCATTTATTTTCATAAAGCCGACCACCTCTGCGCAGAAAGAGTGCTGCCACGGCCAGCAGAATCATCAGCATGCCCAATCCGACCATAATGCGGAAACTCCAGAAAATCACCAGCGAATTCGGGCGGTCCTCCGGTGCAAACTCTTTCAGTCCTTTAACCTCACCATTCATGCTATGCGTGAGAATCAGACTGCCCAGATTCGGAATACCGACAGCATATCGGGTCTGTTCCGCCTGCATATCGGGTATACCAAACAGATACAACGGCATCCCCTCATCCTTATTGGTTTCCCAATGGCCTTCCATTGCTGCCAGTTTTGCCGGCTGATGTTTCAGCGTATTCAGGCCATGCTGATCACCAATCATGGCCTGTAAGGGTGCAAGTGCCAGCAACATCCATAGCGCCATGGAAAATGATGTTTTCACCAGCGTATCACGGCGGCCTTTCAGTAAATGCCATGCTGCTGTTGCAGCCACCAGTAAGGCGGTGACCAGGAATGCAGCGGCTGCCATGTGTGCCAGGCGATAAGGAAATGACGGGTTAAATACAATGGCAAACCAGTCCTGTGGCACAATAATGCCATTTTCAATACTGAAGCCCTGTGGCGTCTGCATCCAACTGTTGGATGACAGAATCCAGAACATGGAAATACAGGTACCCACTGCAACCATAACCGTTGCAAAGAAGTGCGCCCGCGGTCCGACACGACCCCATCCAAACAGCATGATTCCCAGGAAGCCGGCTTCCAGGAAGAAGGCACTCAGAACTTCATAGGTCAGCAATGGACCGGTGACACTGCCGGCAATCCGTGAAAATTCACTCCAGTTGGTACCGAACTGGTAACTCATTACCACCCCGGAGACCACGCCCATTCCAAAGGAAACTGCAAATATTTTGACCCAGAATTTAAATAAATCCTGATATACGGGATTCTGTGTTCTCAGCCATCGCCATTCCAGTACAGCAAGAAAACTTGCCAATCCGATGGAAATGGCCGGAAAAATAATATGGAATGAGATGGTAAAGGCAAACTGGATTCTGGCCAGTTCAAGCGCTGTAAAACCTAAAGTCATGGCATCACCTCCCGTATTTTCAGTCGTTGAATGGCTATATCCACTGTATGGGCCAGGCACTCTGGTCCAGGTTTTTCAGCATCTGTCTGAAATATATTAAAATAATGCTGTTTTACAGGGGATGGATTTTTCTGCCTGAAAAAAGTATGAATTGGTTGTCCCTGCACATTCAGGAAAAATTGGCTCATCATGATTCGTCTCTATTTCACAGTAATACATTATCGATTTAATTTTCATTGCATCGGATGATAGATTTACGTAAGGATCAGAGGTGGGGCCCGGCCCTGAGGAATCAAAAAAAGACGTTGTAATTGAAAATAAATATGCTGGAATGTTTCAGCAAATGCCAGTAATCGTATCTGAATACGAACCAGAATTTCCTGCATGACCAGTTCAGGTGGTAAAATCAGATTGCCGTAGAATGTACAATACGGACACTCATGCCTGATATCATGGTGATGATCCGATATCGAGTCTTCATGCAGCTGGTCGGCCTGTAAATGCCGGTGATTTAAATGGAACTGCCCAGTCTGGTCATGCAATGGACTGGAATAATGACGCAATAGCGAATGCTCAATCGTTTCGCAGACCGGAGAAATCTGATATTGCTCAGGAAGCAGCGGTTGTAAAAAAACTGCAAACTGTAAAAATATTGTTGCAAATGCAAGCAATAAACCACTGCGTTTCAACACACCCATCATCTCAAACCGATTCTGTTTTCGACTACTGAATCACCAGCCAATAACACGATTAAGTACAGACTGAAGAAACTCAGGCCTGTTCATACCCTTGTTTTTACCACTATAGTGGATCATCGTTTATTTTTAAAGTGTTGTGTAACAATTGCTGGATTTATCCTGCATAGTTTTTATAAAAAACACGTCCTGTGTAATAAATACTGAAATCCGCTATTTTAATGACCGTATCAAACAACAAAATTTCAAATACTTAAAATCCTGATAGTGTTTCCCTTTAAATGGCTGAATCGAGCTGAGTTTATTTGTAAATGATCGCTCATCATCATAGCCTTGTGTGTGGTGCCGGGAAGCATCTTTCCTTCAGTAAGCTGCACCATTCCTGCCTCATTGGCAAGGCCGACTCTGGAAGACCTGAATAGATGGCACATTGAGTAGTATCGCCAGGTTGAGGTGGAACATTTTCTTCCAGAGCCGTTTCTGATAGCCAGACAAGAGGATAAATGATGAAAGCAGAAGGCCTTTTTTCATCATATTCATTCTATTTTTTCATGTACTGCTCAAAATCGACTACGCCATTTTCCTGGGTATATTTGAGATATTTTTCGCGCAGAAGTTTGACCAACTCAGGATGTTGACTATAAACATTATGTTGCTCATTAAAATCCTTTTCCAGGTTGTAAAGTTCCCAGCCATGACTTTTAAATTTTGATGGTGAATTTTCAACCAGTTTCCATTCATCATTTTTAGCGTAACGGCTACCATGTAACTCTTTGAAGTCGTAATAATTGACAGGACGAATGCGTGCTGTATTGCTTTTTAAGGCTGGAAATAGACTAAAACCAGATGGTTTGATTTTCTTGCTGGTGGTTGAGTAAATATCCTTCGCTTGAATGCCTGCAAGTTCCATGACGGTTGGGAAAATATCTCTCACAGTAGCAAAGTTATTATTGATCCCCCGATCTTTAGAAATTTGTGATGGGTATTTGACCAGAAGAGGGACACGTACGCCTCCTTCAGATGCAGCAGACTTCCAATAGGTGAAGGGGGTACTGCTGACTTCTGCCCAGCGTGGTCCCATATAGACATAAGATGTTGCATTTCCAATATTTTCATAACGGTTATCGGCATCACCCATTGGGAAATTGTAATCTCCTCCTTCAGCACCGTTATCAGACATAAAGACAATCAGAGTATTATCATACTGATGATTTTTTTTGAGATAGCCAATCACATCACCAATACGGTCATCCAGTTGTTTGACCATACCCGCATAAACTTCCATTTTTCGGGCCTCGTATTTACGCTCCTGAGGCGTTAATTGTTCCCAGCTTTTGGTCGAAAATGCCTGATTGCCACGTTCGACCGGATACTCAGCATTCAGTGGAATTAGACCAAGTTTTTTTTGTCTTTCAAAGCGTTGCTTGCGAATTGCATCATAACCTTGATCATATTGACCCTTATACATATTGAGATAAGGTTCCGGAGCCTGAATTGGCCAGTGTGGGGCTGTATATGCCAGATAGGCAAAAAATGGTTTGCCTGATTGATTTTTATCCAAATATTGTAGTGCTTTTTGAGTGAAATAATCAGTAGAATAATAATGCGCTGGCAGAGTGACTTTTTGCCCATTTTCAGTATATTGCGTAGTTCGTGGATAGTTTTCTGGTTGATTTTTGAAGTGTACATCAAAACCATCCATCAAAGCATATGACTGGTCAAAACCACGTGCTTTCGGATTCTGTTCTGGAGCATAGCCCAGATGCCATTTGCCCACCATAAAGGTGTAATAGCCTTTGGTCTTGAGCATTTCAGCAATCGTATAGGCATTTTGAGTTAAATGTCCTGAATAACCATCTATTTTTAACAATGAGCGTGGACTATCGGCTCCGACAACAGCTTCCTGACGTTTAGATGTTTCATACATTGCTCCTAAACCTACCACGTGGTTATCAGCACCTGTCATGAGTTGGGCTCGGGTTGGTGAACACATGGAAGATGCATGGAAATTGAAGAGCATTTTGCCTTGCTTAAGCAGGCTATCTATATGCGGAGTTTTAATTTCACTTCCATACGCACTGATGTCGGAAAAACCTAAATCATCGGCCAATATAATCATGACATTAGGTGACTGTTTAATTGGTTCCGCTGCATGAAGTATAGAAGTTGTCGTTCCGACGAAAAATAAACTTAAACCGAAGAAGCTTAGTTGTTTAAACATGACTCAATCAATCCTTTGAAATGTGAACGCACCTTGCGTTGTAATGAAATATATTGAAATTATCCTGAGAAGAGGAAAATCCATTCCCCCTTAAAAAACATAAATGATTTTATTAATTGGATCGGTAATCCTCCCGTAAATAACCGAAGTTAAAAGTAAGGATTAAGCAGCCATCAGAGGTGGCCTTCCTTTGTTTACCTGGTGTGGTCTTTCATGGTTGTAATGCCACAACCACCGAGTCGCATAATCCTGTACTTCATCCAGAGTATCAAATAAATGCTTACTCAGCCAGCTATAATGTACGGTTCGATTATAGCGTTCTGAATAGCCGCCCATTTTTATAGTCAACCTGTCAAAAAACTCATACACATGAATATAATTTCTCTTGATTCATATTTTAAATTAAATCAATTGCATGAGGAAATGGGTTGTTTGATTATAAAAAGCTTTCATTGCCACATTTTGCTTTGAAAATTTGAATAAAATCAAGTGTATGAATAATTAGGTGGTTTGACTATAGGCCTTTATTTATCAAAATCTGATTATTTTGTTAAATTATAATCAAATAATTCCTATATATCGGCACTTTTATGTCTTTAGTTGTAGTCTTTAACCTGGATAACTATGCCATTCTCGCAACAGACAAAAGAGGCGTCCTACCTTACATTGATGAAAATAAAGAATCATGTACTAAGGACAGATGATACCTGCAAAAAATCAGGAAAAATCCCTTTTGGATTCAAGGACGCTCTTTGAACTGTAGGTTTCAGTGGTTCAATGGAATCAATCTGAATGTTTTTGATGTTGCTGTTATTTAAAAACTTTAAAACGTGCAGCATTGTCAATAAAGGATTTCTCACCTGCCGGTGCTTCAACTGAACCAAATACCAATTCAGCGCGTAGTTTCCAGCTGGTTGGAATTTGCCATTTTTCATGAACATAATCATCGATAATCGGATTGTAGTGCTGTAAGGATGCACCGACTTCATTCTCAGCCAATGCAGTCCATACTGCAAATTGTGCAATACCTGTTGAATGTTCAGACCATACTGGAAAGTTTTCAGCATACAGCGGGAATTGATCCTGCATCGATTTTACAACATCCATATCTTCAAAAAACAAAACTGTCCCGACACCGGCAGCAAAACTGTCAATTTTACCTTTGGTGCCTGCTTTGGCCTCGTCCGTCGGTAAAAATTCCTGTAACTTATCAAAGACTGCAGCCCAGAACGCTTCATGTTCTGTATTAAACAACAGGACTGCCCGGGAGGTCTGGGAGTTAAACGCTGAAGGCGAATGAACAATGGCATTTTCAATAATTTCTGTGAGCTGTTCAGGGCTCTGTTTCAGTTTTCTTCCAATGGCATAAATGGAACGACGGTTTTCAATTAAAGTCTGAAAAGTATCTGGCATTTTTTTACCCTGCTTTTTGGTTTATGACTTCATGACTATAAAACGCCATGTCCCATATTAATATGACAGTTACCATAATTTTTGTTTGTTATTCTTATCTGCGCTTTTTACATCGCTCTCACTGAGCAGGACAGCGCATGTGCATGTCTACCACTGAACTGTCTGACAAAGGCCCATTAAAACCGGGCATGCAATACACTGGCAGAAACTTCATCTTTCCATAAATCACGCAGTACAGGCAGATAGAACTTTTCCCCCAGATTCACCAGTTCGGCATCAATCAGTCCATGAATTTCATGCATGAATAAATAATCCAGATCCACCGTGGTTAAATGGATCTGCTGACTGGAAAACTGCTGACGCTTTGCCTGAGCCTGTTTCACCAGCTGATCTGCAAAATTCCGGTCTTTGTATTGACTGATCGCCTGTAAGCGTAATTCAATCACACCCCAGCCACTCAGCAGTTTCTTAAAGGTTTCAAAATCCTGACTTGTTGACTCCCAGCCCATGTTTTCCAGATCTTCATCTGCGGGTAAAACCGGCAGCAGCAGTTCCATAACACTGGGGAAAATCTTTTTAAAATTCAGAATAAATTTAACAGGGTGCTCACCAGGATAGTCCTTAAACTGCACAGTGTCCTGAACATCCGTCAAATATACATCCAGCATAATCATATCATTCATCAAAAACCTGGGCGTATTGTACGCATATACACCCAGGATAAAAACCATTGCCTGCTATTTATTGCAAAGCTGCGGTTATTTCACGTTCGGATAAACCATTTTCTCCGGTTTCACCACTTCATCAAATTGCTCTGCTGTCACCAGTTGCAGTTCAACAGCCACTTCTTTCAGGGTTTTGCCCTGCTTATAGGCCGTTTTTGCAACTTTTGCTGCATTTTCATAACCAATGACCGGATTCAGCGCTGTCACCAGCATGAGTGAATTATGCAGGAAGTAATCAATCTTTTCCCGATTCGGTTCAATACCCACCGCACAGTGTTCATTAAAGCTGTTGCAGGCATCCCCCAGTAACTGGATGGACTGAATCAGGTTGTAGGCAATCACCGGCATGAATACATTCAGTTCAAAATTACCGGAAGCTCCGGCAATATTAATGGTGGTGTCATTGCCCATCACCTGAGCAACTACCATGGTCATGGCCTCGCATTGAGTCGGATTAACTTTACCAGGCATAATGCTTGAGCCGGGTTCATTTTCTGGAATATGCAGCTCTCCCAGACCACAGCGTGGACCACCAGCCAGCCAGCGAACGTCATTGGCAATCTTATTCAGACTTGCAGCAAGCGTTTTCAGAGCGCCGGAGGCAAATACAGCGGCATCACGCCCAGCCAGTGCTTCAAATTTATTCGGTGCAGTAATAAAAGGTAAATCGGTCAGGTTTGCCAGTTGCGCTGCTGCATTTTCAGCATAATCGGGATGTGCATTTAATCCGGTGCCCACTGCGGTACCGCCCAGTGGCAGCTCATATAACCAGACCAATGCCTGATCCAGTCGTTTTAAACCATGATCCAGTTGAGAAACATAACCGCTGAATTCCTGTCCCAGCGTCAGTGGCGTGGCATCCTGTAAATGAGTCCGGCCGATTTTGACAATATCCTTAAATTCCTCAGCTTTCTGATTCAGGGTATCACGCAGCTGGGTTACCGCCGGAATCAACAGCTCATTCATCTGTAAGGCCGCTGCAACATGAATCGCCGTGGGAAAGGAGTCATTAGTGGACTGAGCACGGTTAACATGATCATTGGGATGTACCGGTTTTTGTGACCCCAGTGGGTTTCCCAGCTTCTGATTGGCAATATTGGCGATCACTTCATTACAGTTCATATTACTCTGGGTACCGGAACCGGTTTGCCAGACCACCAGTGGAAACTGTGAATCCCACTGACCTGAAATGACTTCATCGGCTGCATTCACAATATAACCGGATAATTCATCCGGGATCTGCTTTAACTCAGCATTGGCGATTGCAGCGGCCTTTTTGACCAGGCCCATGGCACGAATCATTGGACGTGGCATATGCTCATGACCAATTTTAAAATTCTGAACACTACGCTGAGTCTGTGCGCCCCACATTGCATCACCGGGAACTTCCACATCTCCCATGGTGTCATGTTCAATACGTGTTTGCATATCAACCTCTTGCTTTTAAATACTTGCTTTCAACTAAGATGATTGCAGGTCTGATACAGCAACTGTTGACAGCTCATTCAGGCTATCAGAAGTCCCTGTAACTGCTATCGCGGATGTTATTAGATAGTAATCAAAGCGGTTGTTTATGTAAATAATTATCATTATCAAACTAGCTGAAATTCAGCATGTTCTGATAAAAGCGCCACTCATCTTCAATCATTTGTTTCAATGGTTTCCGGGCTTTCCATTGAAGGACATTCAGTGATTTTTCACTGATTGAGCCCAGTTGAGCCATTTCTTCAAATTCGTAAGCTGCCGGGACCGTTTTAATTTCGGTTCCGGTAACCTGTGTGGTCAATTTCAGCAATTGTGCAATAGAGGTAACTTCGCCGCTGATATCGAAACTTTCACAGACATTCTGCTGTTCCTGTAACCAGAAAAATGCGGCATGAATTGCCTCACAGACATCCAGTACATGCACAAAACTGCGCTCTGCACTCTGGTCTTTATTGTCTGCGTGTTGCTGCAATTCAATATATTCCCTTTGCAGCGCCGCCACCTGCATGGCCAGTGGCACAATATTCTTAGGCAAGGGACTGACCAGTTCGCCGAGTATGCCATTTTCAAAGGCACCAGCGACATTGGCCACCCTTAATATGGCAATGCGCCATTCGCTGTCAGTTTTGTAGGTGTCCCGGATAATTTCTTCCATCATCTGCTGGGATTTAATATACGGATTCGGATAGGTGTAATTCAGCGCCAGCTCTTCCTGTAATTCCAGACTGGACTGACCATACACGGTAAGACTTGAAATATGGACCAGATTACGGATTCCGGTACGTTGCATGGCACGGAGTAGACTCATGATACAGCTGACATTGTCATTGTAATATTCAAGTGGTTTGAGCCGGGATTCCTCCACCGCCTTAAAACCGGCACAGTGCACTACGGCATCGATGGAATACTGTTCAAAAACCTTATTTAAAGCCGGTGTGTTGCGTATATCAATTTTGACAAATGGAATATACATACCTGCAATATATTCAAGTCTTTCCAAAGTTTGTAAACTGGAGTTGGCTAAGTTGTCAACAATAACAACCTCCTGGCCCCGGGCAAGCAGGCTTAACACCATATGCGAGCCAATAAAGCCTAAACCACCAGTCACTAAAATCATTGTATACTACCTACCTGTTATCAAACTTTCATCACGCATCATAAGTGTGCGTCTGTCTTAAGCGAAGTTTACATGAGCACTCTGTTACTGATCACTTCTGCACCTGTTTCAATTCATGCCTGGCATGCACTTGGACTTGCACAGGCGCTGAAAGAGAAAAAGGAAGATTTTCGTGTATTCTTCTACCAGGATGCTGCCTCTGTTGCCAGTCATTTGCAATGGTTACCGGATGACCAGCGGGATCTGACCCGGGAGTGGCAGGAACTGTCCATCCGTTTGCCCGTCTGTGTCAGTGCTGCGCTGGCCCGTGGTATCACTGATCAGGAAAATGCACATCGACATCAGCTAGCCACCCATAATCTTGCTCAGGGCTTTGAACTGACTGGCCTTGGCGAACTGGCTGACGCAATTCAATCCTGTGAGCGTTTGATTCAATTCTAAATCGCTATTTTTTTTAGACTGTTGCAATTCAAAGGAAAATTGTTTGAAAACTGTACTCGTCATTTTGACCCAGCCCAACCTGAACAGTTTACAGGTACATGAAAGCCTGTCTGCAATTATGGTGCTTGCTGCTTTTGGCAATGAAGTCAGGGTTTTATTGCAGGATGCCGCACTCAGTCTTTTAAAACCGGGATTACCCTTTGATCCAGTACAACAGGCCTTTAAGGTTGCCTCCAATCTGGTGGACAGTTTCGAGTTTTATGATCTGACTCCCATTCTGATTGAAAATAAACACCGCAATGACAGTTTTGTACTCAAATCACAGCAACCGCTTGAGTTTGTCGACTTTAACAGTGGACTGATTCAATCTTTCGATCATGTTTTATATTGGTAAACTGAGTCTTGTCATATGTCTGAACCCACCCTGTATTTAATTCAGTCCGGTTTTAACGCCACGGATGGCATGCTCAGAAAACTTGAGCAGATTCACGCAGCGGATGATGCCATTGTCCTGATGGGTGATGCAGTACTTTATGCTGACGACAATCGAATCATGCATTTAAACCATATTTACGTATTGGAAACGGATGCAGTCATACGGGTCACTCCCCTGCCACCTCATATACAATCAATCAATTATGCTGAATTTGCAACACTGGTACTTAATTTCAGACGTTGTATCAGTTTAAAATAATGCTGTATGGCAGGCGATAATTGTCAACCTTATTTTTGGTTATTATTCAGGCGGTGCTGTTATGAATGTGGAACTGGATCAGGAAGGTCATCTGATCGACTACACCTGCTGGAATGAAGACATTGCCCAGCAACTGGCAGACAGCCTGGAATTACAGCTGACGCCCTGGCATCTGGAAATCCTGCAGGCAGTCCGTCAGTTTTATACACAGTTTGGACATTCTCCTGCCACACGACCATTGATTAAATTTCTGATGAAATCTGTTCATCCTGAAATAAATAACGCCGTTTTACAGGAAAAATTTAAAACCGGACTGGTTGCCCGTCACCTCAGTCGTCTGGCCGGAATTCCCAAACCGGCAAATTGTCTGTAACCGTACCCACTGTTAATGTTCTGTTCCATTTCCAATTCACTGTTGAAATCACTCATATGATGTCGGTACTTTCGTCAAAATCAGCCTGACAGTTTTCTGCATGTCAGATCATTTCCTATTTTTCTGGCTTTATCTGCACCTCAGATCACAATTCTTAAACAAACCATCTTTATCATCAGCTAACCACTCCTGTTGCTTTTTAAGAATTAAACCCCAGGGTTCCACATCCTTAATCAAACAACACAGGACAAAATCAGACAAGCCTCCATACATTGCTGACTTTCAGCACCAGAATGAAAATAGTTCAGAGGCGTTAAAAATTACCGGGTGATCAAAATATGAATTTTTTAAAGCAGGCAGCTGCAATACTCGCCTTATTTGCAGGTATATTCACCGCACAACAGGCGCTCGCAGACTCTTCAGTTTATGTCACCAATACTACACCGGAAACAGTGTCAGTCAGCGTCAGACATAGCAGCAATGGCCAGACACTGGAACAGGGCAGCCAATGGGGCCAGGACGTTACCGAGATTGGTCCTTATGAAACGAAAAAAATCTTACATTTTAACCGTTATCAGGGACTGAAATCCGGGACAACCTATAATTTTGACACCACACTGACTTCCGGTGATTCAACTGTTACCCTGAAACAGAGCATGACCGGTACATGGACAGGCAGTAATATTCAGCATGCTGCTGAAGGCAAGGACTTTTCCTCTGAGTGGATGAGTGATCGTGATGTTCATCGCTATGATACCGAGTACTTAAAGAAAGCTTCAGAAATGGCTTTTAAGGCTGAATTCACCTGGGGTTATGATGATTTTCATTACACCATTCACCAGAAAACTGTAAATGAACCGGTTTCAACAGACAAAAATGAATTTAAGGTACTTGCATATAACATCTATGCGCTGCCTCTTGTTGCATCTAAAATTGATGAGCGGTTGAACGAACTGCCGAAGCACTTAAAAGGCTACGATGCCATTGTTTTTGAAGAAGCCTTTGCACCAAAACGTACCGATCTGCTCAGTGCGCTCAGTGATGAATATCCTTACCAGACGCATATTCCAAAAGGTGGGTTCAACGTATTTGACAGTGGCGTGGTGATTGTCAGTCGTTATCCGATTGCCAATACCTCTGACTATATTTACCCGGAATGCAGTGGTACCGACTGTTTTGCCAATAAAGGCGTGATTTATGCTGAAATCATCAAGGATGGTAAGGCCTATCATGTGGCAGGAACCCATACAGCGTCTTTTGATACCACAGAAGCTCGTGATTTACGTCAGAAACAATTCAAACAGATCCGCAGTTTCATTGATGCAAAAGAGATTCCAGACTTTGATGCCGTGCTGATCGGCGGTGATCTGAACGTCAACAAACTACTATGGCCGGATGACTATGCATCCATGCTGAAAAATCTGAATGCCACAGCACCTGTCAGTACCGGTTATACTGCATCCACCTTTGATCCACGGGTCAATAAACTGGCCACGGCCCCGGGCTCCGGTGGCACTGAAGTGGAATATCTGGATTATGTTCTGTCATCCAATACACATCGGCAACCAGTAAAATCCAGCAATGATGTGCGGGTTCTGCGTTCAACAGCTGACCCATTGTTCATGGTATGGGATTTATCAGATCACTTTTCGGTGATGGGACATTTTAACTTTTAAACACAGGCAATACGATGAAACCTCTCTGGATGGGCGTTATTGCCATTGGACTGGTGGGTATGATCACAGGAGTGTGGATGGAGAGTACTTCATCTACGCCGGTTCCGGCACCACAGACTTCCTCCGCTGCTCTATCAGGGGCAGCAGCAACCTCACAGCATGCGAATGCATCTGCCATGGAAAATAAATTTTCACCTCAGCAGTTACAGCAACAGATTCATGATCGGCTTAAACAGTTTCAGCAGAAACCAGGTAATATTTACGCTTTTTTGAACGCCCTTCAGGATATTTGCCCGGACCAGACAGAATGTCAGAATCTGCTGAAAAAGGTACTGGCGCAATATCCTGATCAGGCTTTTGCTGAAACCATGTTGAAACTGGTTGAACGCCTGCCTGCCTATGAGCAGAAAATGCAGTCGACCATTATGTCAACCTCTATGGATCCGAAGCAGCGCTATGATGCACTGTGGAAATTGCGTGAGCAACTGCTTGGCGCAAAGGAAGCCGCACTTGGGTTTTCTGAAGAACATCACAATGCAGACTATCAGTTTGCAGTGAATGATCTGATGCAACAGGCTGCTCAGATGCCACAGCAACAGCGACTGGAAAAGCTAAACCACCTGCAGCAGCAGTTCAGCATTGACCCTCAGGCCGAAAGTCAGACTGTTCAATATGAACAGGCCCTGCAATTGTCGCTGGTCGGTGTCAATGATGCAGCACAGCGACAACAGATTACCCGTCAGTTGCGTGAATCATATTTTGACGCTGCTGAAATTGCCCATATGGAAAAACGTGATCAGCAGCTGCAACAACAACAACAACAGGTGGATCAGTATCAGCAACGACTGAGTCAGCTGAAACAGGAGATGGCTCAGTCAAAGAATCAGATGCCAGAGCAGCAATGGCAACAGCTTTATCAGCAGCGACTGGAACAGCTGCGTAAGGATGCATTTCAGTAAAAGCCTGTCACTGATTCCGAGCCACGCTATCCAGAAATAAACTGCGTTGCATTACCATTGCAAGGATCATAAAAAACCCCGACTCAGTTCAACTGCGTCGGGGTTTCCTGAGTGATGGCTTCAGTTCTTATTTTAAAAAACCGGAAACCATATTCAATACATTCTGAATATCACCATTGGCCTCGCCATGATCAGTTGCATCACCCTGTGGTGTCAGTGAGTCAATCACCTGTGGCAGTACAGAAGATATTGCCCCGTAGACTTCCTGGGTTGGTACCTGAGCCTGCTGTGCGACCTGTTCCACCTGCTGAGTATCAAACAGGCCCTGAATCTGCTGAGCAGGTACACTGGTATTACCCTGATCCGGGCTCACCCAGCTCTGAACCTGTCCACCCAGACCTGCACCCTGTAGTTTACTTAGAGCACCCTGTAATCCGCCCTGGCTCTGAATCCAGCCAAGGACCAGTGGAACGACTGCAACCAGTAAGGACTGAGCATTCAGACCACCTGCCTGCGGTGCCTGTTGCTGAGTCCCCTGAGTTCCCCCCAGACCACCCAGCACCGACCCCAGAATACCACCCAGTCCGCCCTGTTGCGACTGGCCACCACTGACCTGCCCCAACACCGAACCTAAAATTCCGCCCAGACCGCCGCCCTGTGGTGCTTGCTGCTGTCCCCCCAAAGCCTGCTTTGCCAGGATTTCCACAATATTTGTTAAATTTGTCATGAATTTTCCTTGTATCAGAGTGATAACATCGTCCTACAGCATACTGAGATTCAGTTCACTTTCCAAAATTCAATTTGTTTATTTTTGCAAGGACGATCATCAGTCCCTGTTCATTTTTACCAGCGAAATTTATTCCAATTCTCCGGATTGGCCCAGAACCTGGCGTTGAGCCAGTCCGGAACATGCTTGTAAGTGAGAATATTAAATTGCCATAATGCAAAATCCGCGTCATGCGTTGTTTTATCAATCAACTGAGTAAAACCCAGCGAACGTAACAACTGTTCATCCTGCAACCGACAGACCACCACAATCCGCTTTGCCATCAGGTCCCGCAGTTTAACAATCACCTGTGATTTCATCTGTTGGTCAGCATGAACCGGCGTTTCTGTATTGAATAATACAAAAGCCAGATCATAACGCTGCATAAAAGGCAGATTTAAAAATTCAGTTAAGTTAAAATACTGCCATTGAATTGAATGATGCGTTTTGTACTGTGACAGATTCTGTCCTATACATAATGCAGTGGTCACGGGCTGTTCAGCTGATAAATCATCCAGCATGGATGTAATGACATTTTGCTCAGCCATAACTGCACCTTTATTTTAAGTGAGTAATTAAAACATGGAACTACAGGGCATTTGCCATAAAATGCATGCAGGTCTTAAAAACCCTAGTGTAACTGATCAGCAAACTCACAAAGCAAATGTTGAATATAAATTTGTGCTGGATCGTGCAGAAACTGACCTGCCGATACAGATCGGCCAGCAAATTGAACTGGAATGGACCGGCAATATTTATTGTGTTTCCTGTGGCGTGAAAACACCAAAATCCTATGCACAGGGCCATTGTTTTAAATGTTTTAAGACCAAAGCAGCCTGTGACATGTGCATAATGAAACCGGAGACCTGTCATTATCATCTGGGCACCTGCCGTGAAGATAGTTTTGCCCATGAAGTCTGCTTTCAACCGCATATTGTCTACCTGGCAAACTCCAGCGCTCTGAAAATCGGAATTACCCGCCTGGGACAAATGCCGATCCGCTGGCTGGACCAGGGTGCAACCCAGGCCCTTCCGATTATGAAAGTCGGTTCCCGTCGTTTATCCGGCCATCTGGAAACCATGTTTGCAGCTCAGGTGGCAGACAAAACCGACTGGCGTAAACTGCTGAAAGGTGAAGCAGAACCGGTAAATCTGCCTGAAATACGGGATGAACTCGTCAAAAGCTTTGCCCCTGAAATTCAGACCATCCGTGATGAGTTCAGCCAGCACACAGAGTTTGATGAAAATATTGAATTGCTTGAAAATGAATCGGCGTATGAATTTATTTATCCGGTCAGCGAATATCCTGAGAAAATAAAATCACATAACCTGGATAAAACACCGATCATCCGGGGCAAATTAATGGGCATTAAGGGCCAGTATCTGATGCTGGACAGTGGCGTCATCAATATCCGCAAATATACCGGTTATGAATTAAAGATCAGAACCTGAAGCCTGGTGATCAAGCAAATCCAGAATTGCCTGTACAGGATCTTCACTGTTTTCCGCCTGTAGTTGCTTATGCATGGTCAGCAATTGCATCACCTGAATCTGGGCAGTTTCAATGTCCATCAATTTTTCAATTTCAGTCGCCAGTTTTTCTGCAGTCGCATCCTGCTGAATTAACTCGGCAATCACTTTCTTACCGGCAATAATATTCGGCAAAGAATAATACTGAATTTTCACCATCAGTTTTGCAATGATATAGGTAATCCAGTTCAGCTTATAAAAAGTCACCATTGGACGGTGCAGCAATAACGCCTCCAGTGTTGCAGTCCCGGAAGCCAGTGCAACAATACTGGCAGCATCCATTACCTGGCGCCCAATACCGGAATCAGTATTATGATTTTCCATTAAATGAATTTTTTCGGTCAGTTCGGCGGAATACGTTTTTAACAGGGCCTGTAGTTGCTGTTTACGCGCATCATTAATGGCGGGAATCAAAAATTCATATTCGGGATGCTGCTGATGAATAATATGCGCTGCGTCCAGTACCAATGGTCCAAGCCGTTCAATTTCTCCTTTTCGGCTGCCGGGCAATAGAGCAATGTATTTTTGATCTGCATTCAAGCCCAGTGCTTTTTTCGCCTGATCCACCGGATTCTGCAAAGGCAACTGCCCGGCCAGCGGATGTCCTGTAAATGCAGCAGCAACCCCGAATTTCCGGTAAAACGCTTTTTCAAATGGAAACAGGCAGAGTACCAGATCAATACTGGCCTTAATGCCATGCACACGCCCCTGACGCCATGCCCATACCGATGGACTGACATATTGTACTGTCCTGATGAGTAAATTTTTCTGTTTGATACTTCTGGAAAGACGCAGATTAAAATCCGGCGCATCAATGCCAATAAAAAGATCCACCGGCTGAGCCGTCCACTTTGCCACCAGGCCATCCCGCACGGCAAACAGTTTTTTCAGGTCTTTCAAAACCTCGACAATGCCCATCACCGAGAGTACATCCATTGGATAAAAGCTTTTGAACCCCTCCGCAATCATCTGAGGGCCACCGATTCCCTCAAATTCAGCATCAATTCCCTGCTCCCGAAAACTGCGGATCAATTTTGCGCCCAGCGTATCTCCAGATACCTCACCCGCCACCATACCAATTTTAAGCTTTCGATTTTGCAAGATTTATATCCCCGCCCAGCATTCAGGCCATTTTAGCATATCCCGGCATCATTACCGGTATTTCCAATAGTCACGAATTTTAGTGATTGAGTGAGCTATATTTTTGATTAAAAATAAAATAATGATTTTCAGTTCATTTAAACCTTTAAAATATTGATGATTGAACAGTTGCAAGCACAGCAGCTGCATAATATCATAAACGATAATCATTTCTGTTCAGACCACCCGATGCCCAACGCTTTTACACGCCCTTATTTCAGACTGTCCATGATCAGTCTGGCCATGCTATACATCCATCACGCTCAGGCTGAAGATCTACAGAATTTACCAACCATTAAAATTCAGGCAACCTCAGTATCTGAAGATCAGCGTTCTGAAGCAAGCAAAGCCTATACAATCAAAAACTCCAGCAGTGCATCAAAGTTAAAACTGGCGGTTAAGGAAACCCCACAAACCGTCAATGTGGTGACCCGCCAGCAAATGAATGACTTTGCGCTGAACAATACCCGGGATGTGCTCAGAAATACACCGGGGGTTACTGTCAGCAACCAGGAAACTGAGCGGACGGTTTATATGGCGCGCGGTTTTGAAATTTCCAACCTGCTGACCGATGGAACTGGTTTTCCGGCAGCAAGTGGAGAAAATTATAACAATACCAACCCTGATACTTATTTTTATGACCGGGTTGAAGTGGTTAAGGGGGCTGATGCCCTGACCAATACCTTTGGTGATCCAGGCGCTACAATTGACTATATCCGTAAGCGTCCCACCCGGGAGTTACGGGCCAATGCCGGAATCAGTCATGGTTCATGGGATACCCAGCGTTATCAGGCTGATGTGTCCGGTTCACTGACGGCTGATCAGCGTGTGCGTGGCCGGATTATGGGCTATGAACAAAGCGGTGACTCTTATCTGGATCGATATACTTCAGAAAAAAATGGTTTCGCAGGCGTTATTGAAGCAGATCTAAGCGATACCACCCTGTTCACTGCAAGATACAGTCAGCAAAAAAACAAACCCAATGCCAATAACTGGGGTGCATTACCCCTGCTGAATGCAGAGGGCAAACAACTCAGCTATGACCGTAAATACAACCCGAATCCGGACTGGACACATTGGGACAACAACACCCGAAATACTTTTCTGGAACTCAGACAACAGCTGAATGATTACTGGACAGCAAAACTGACTTATAATTATACGGATACTGAACACAACAGCAGACTACTCTATTACGATGGCTACCCGGCAACAGACGGTTCCGGTGTATCACTGACCGCCTGGGGCGGTCAGGAAAAGCAGGAAAAACATTTTACAGACCTGAATGTTCAGGGAAGCTATGAATTGTTTGGCCTGAGGCATGAAGCAACTGTGGGTTACAGCTACATACAGAATAAACAGCATGATCAGCAGACTTCCGGCACAATTGATGACCCTTCGGTCATGAATTCGACCACCACGAACTGGGCCAGCTGGACGCCACAGTCCGTCAGCTGGTCAGAATTCGGTGATGCCGCTGACTATCAGCAGAGAGTCAACTCCCTGTACGCCGCAACACGCCTGCATCTGAATGATGATTTAAAATTACTGCTGGGCGCAAACTATGTGCAGGCCAGCAGTAAGGGCTCCAGTTATGGCGCTGCAATGGATTATGATGAAAGCAAAGTCTCGCCCTATGCCGGTATAACCTATAACTTCACCCCTGAATATACCGGATATATCAGTTATACCTCTATTTTCCGGCCACAAACCACCATCGACCAGAACACCCGACAGGTTGCAGCTCCCATTAAAGGCAAAAGCTATGAAATGGGTATTAAAAGTGCATGGCTGGACGACCAGCTGACCGGCAATCTGGCCATATTCAGAACTGAACAGAGCAATTATCCACTGCGTGGTTCAGATGGCCCGCCAATAAACCGCACCTATGAGATCAGTGATTTACGCTCACAGGGGGTCGAGGCAGGCCTGGCCGGACAACTGACAGATCATCTCAATTTATCTCTGGGTTATACCCAGTTCAGTATGAAAGATATGAAAAATGGAGGGGAAGCACGAAGCTACAACCCGAACCAGACCCTTAATCTGTCAGCCACTTACAGCGTACCTGTACTACCCGGCCTGAAAGTGGGTGCAGGCTTGCAATGGCAGGATGCCATTAAACTTGCTGTCGATCATGCTGATCCGGATATCAATGGGACCATTCAGCAGGATGCCTACGCACTGGTCAATGTCATGGCAAGCTATGACATCAATGATCATATGACTTTGCAGGTCAATGGCAACAATATCACCAATAAGAAATATTTATACAGCTTCCCTGACGGGCAGGCATTTTATGGACCATCGGCCAATTATAGTATGGCGATGAATTTTGAATATTAATCCACTTCATTGAACTGAGTTAAACATACTGATCATGATGCCCAGAAACATTCCATACCCACTTGCCGTAACCTGGCGTTTTATGATCGCCTTCGTACTGGGGTATGCATGCACTTATTTTCTGACACTGAGTCTGACTGTGCTGTTCTCCGGATTGCTGGGCAACGCTGAAGCCATTTTTCTCGCAGCCTGCATTGCCATTTTATTTTATGCGGCTTTTGTCATTACAAGCTTCTGTATTCATTCACTGCTTAAACTCACGGTTTGCAGCGTTTGCTTGTGTGCGCTGCTGTTTGTACTGTTCAGATTTACAGGTTAATTCATGCAAAAATCCATTCGTCAATCCATGGCATGGTTACACGGCTGGCTCGGACTGGTCTTTGGCTGGTTATTGTTTGCCATTTTCCTGATGGGCAGTGCATCCTATTATCGGCATGACATCAGTCTATGGATGCAACCACAACTTGCCGACATACAGGTGAACCAGCCCGCGGCTATTCAGACGGCCAGTCAATATCTGCAAAAAAATGCAGCAGATGCTCAGACCTGGTATATCAATATTGCCACGCCGGCACATCCGGTGAATGATATTTTCTGGCAAAAAGCAGATGGTGGCTATGATAAAAAGACCCTGGATGCCCGTACAGGACAGGAGCTAAACCTCTCTGCCACTCAGGGGGGTGATTTCTTTTATAACTTTCATTTCCAGCTGACCGGCATCCCAATCATGCTGGGCCGGATGATTGTGACTTTTGCTGCCATCATGATGCTGATTATTCTGATTGCAGGCATCATCACTCATAAAAAGATTTTTGCTGATTTTTTTACCCTCAGAGCGTTTAAGGGACCACGTTCCTATCTCGATTTTCACAATGTCAGCTCAGTGATTGCGCTGCCATTTTTTCTGACCATTACCTTTACCGGGATTGCCATTCTTTTTTATACTTTTTTCCCATGGGGAATGAAAAAACTATATCCGGATCAGCCTTTTCAGTATTTTGAGGAGATCCGCAGCGTTGTTCAACCGGCAGCGTCCGGACCCCATCCGGCCCGGATGCTGCCAATCCTGCATTTTGTTGAAGCCGCCCAGAAGCAATGGGGACATACCGAGTACAGCAATATTATTGTAAAGAATCCCAATACCAGCAATGCTCAGATCACCCTGACTGAACTGAAAGACCAGTCCATCACCAAAGATCAGGCACAGATCCGCTTTAATGCCATTACCGGAACAACACTTGCCAATACCCGGAACACCAGTGCAATTGCCACCCTGAATGCCGGGGTTTATGGCTTGCATACCGCGACTTTTGCGCAGCCCCTGTTACGCATGGCGCTGTTTATTTCCGGCTTACTGGGCTGTCTGATGATTGCTTCAGGCTTATTGCTCTGGAGTCTGAAACGTCAGCTGCAGCATAAACAGCAGACCTTTCATTTTGGACATTATCTGGTGAACAGGCTGAATATTGCGACATTTGTCGGGTTGCCAATTGCCATGCTGAGTTATCTGTACAGCAACAGAATGATCACGGTTCAGGCCAATGGACCAAATTATGAAATTTACATTTTTTTTATGAGCTGGCTATTGAGTCTGATATTGGCACTTGTCACCCGGCAGCAATATCTATGGCAAAGTCAGTTGAAGATTTTTATTGTGATGGCAATCTGCCTGCCCTTTTTTAATCTGTATACGCTGATGGATAACCAGGTGATTCAGAATATTCGTCAATATGGGGCATTTCTGCAAGTGGACCTGATGATTTTAGGTTTTGCAGTGCTGGCTATATTCTTACACCAGAAGGTGGCACCCATTCAAATCAGAACACGAAATAAAATACTGAAAAAGATGCAGCAACAGGCCGTTCAGGAGAAATCATGAGTATACAACTGCTTTGTTTTCCGCTCATGATGATTGCCTGTTATCTGTTGTTTATGGTCAGTCAGAAACAGCTGGCCGGCACGCTTCAATCAAAATGGTATCTGCTGGCCACTCACCGTCAGCTGACCCGCTGGATCGCCTGGCTGATACTGCTTATTTCAACAGGCTTACTGATGAGCCGCTATGGCCGCAGCATCGGATTGGTCAGTCTGTTTGTTTTTTTAACACCGTTTTTGCTGCTGCTGATTTTATCTGTCAATGATTTAAAACAGAAAATAAAGCCCCGGCGCTAAAACCTGACAGCTCAGATCAATGCAGCACATTCATTTTCTTTAGCACTTTTTTGCATAAGTAAATCAGCAATCGTGACAAACACTTATCTGAAAAAATCATAAGATATACGGGTTTTTTCATATTTGGCATGCAGCATGGTTGGTCCAGTTGAACTTATTTTAGCCGGTGTACTGGTGGGTTTTTGTGTGGGAATTACAGGCGTCGGTGGCGGTTCACTGATGACCCCCATTCTGATCAGTCTGTTCAGGATCGAACCCCACATTGCCATTGGTACAGATTTGCTCTATGCCGCAATTTCCAAATTCTGCGGTTCACTGGTGCATGCCAGAAAACTGAACATTGTATGGCCCATTGTCATCTGGCTGGCCCTGGGCAGTGTTCCGGCATCCTTTATAACGCACTGGGTGCTGGATCATTATTTAAGCCAATCCACCCATTATAAGGCAGTCCTCACGACGGTCCTCGGTTTTATGCTGACGCTGACCGGCTTTTCAATTATTTTCAGAGGCCGGATTGAACAGTTTTTTAATAAATTCAGAAACCGTGAACAGCTGAACCCTGAGCAGGCACAGGATTTCACCGGGAAACGCAGATTTTATGTGCTGATCATGGGTATAGTGCTGGGCGTATTTGTAACCCTGTCTTCAGTCGGTGCCGGTGCATTCGGCATTATGGCCTTAATTATCATGTTCCCCAATCTGCCCATGATCCGGATTATCGGTTCCGACGTTGTACATGCAGTTTTACTGACCTCCGTTGCCGGGCTTGCGCATATGTCGTCGGGAAATGTCGATTTTACTTTACTCGGTTGGTTACTGGCAGGCTCAATACCGGCAATTGTGATCGGCACACTGATCAGTTCCCGGATGCCGGAAAAACTCATCCGCAGAATTCTGGGCATTACCCTGCTGGCGCTGGGATTAAATTTCATCCTGCATCCGGTTAAAAGCAAGCCTGCTGAAAAACCTCAAACGGCTGTTGCAGTCAGTCATCTGTCTGAAAGCCACGCCAGCTGAACTGGAAACAATGAAATATATGTAAATATCGCCGTTTAAAACCGGTTTGATCACAAAAACCAGGAACAAATCATGTTATATTCAGGCAACTGAAAATAATTCTGTAGCATCCCATACCAGTGACAGCAATGAATACACTCAATTCGAACTCTCTTGCCTCCTCCGACATTGATGACGTCAATGTGCAAAGCATTCAGCCACTTATAACACCGGCTGAACTCAAAGCTGAATTACCCCTGAATGAAAAGGCTTACCAGACCGTATTGCAGGGACGTGAAACCGTTCGCAATATTCTGGATGGCAAAGACAAACGTCTGTTTGTGGTGATTGGTCCCTGCTCCATTCATGACCCGGTTGCTGCACATGATTATGCGGATCGTTTAAAAATCCTCAGCGAAAAAGTGAAGGACACACTTTATATTGTCATGCGGGTGTATTTTGAGAAACCACGGACCACCATTGGTTGGAAAGGTTTAATCAATGACCCGGATATGAACGATTCCTTTAATATTGAAAAGGGATTACGGATTGGGCGTAAGTTATTGCTTGAACTCAATGAGAAAGGTTTACCCTGTGCCACAGAGGCACTCGATCCCAACTCACCACAGTATTATCAGGATCTCATTTCCTGGTCAGCCATTGGTGCACGGACCACGGAAAGCCAGACACATCGTGAAATGTCTTCCGGGCTGTCCTCTCCGGTCGGTTTTAAAAATGGTACGGATGGCGGTTTAACAGTTGCGACCAATGCCATGCAATCCGTCCAGCATGGACATAGTTTCCTGGGATTGAACAATCAGGGGCAGGTTTCCATTATCCGGACTCAGGGAAACCCATATGCACACGTTGTTTTACGTGGCGGCAATGGCAAACCGAACTATGATGCAGGTTCTGTTACAGAAGCAGAAAATGCACTGGCCAAGGCCAAAGTCAGTAACAAAATCATGATTGATGCCAGTCATGCCAATTCCAACAAGGACCCCTACCTGCAACCGCTGGTACTGAAAAACATTACCGAACAGATTCTGGACGGCAATAAATCCATTGTTGGCATTATGGTGGAAAGCCATATCAAGGGTGGCCGTCAGGATATTCCTGAAAATTTATGTGATCTGGAATATGGTCAATCTGTGACAGACGGCTGTATTGACTGGGAAACCACAGAAAAAGTCCTGCTGGATATGGATGCTGCCTTAAAGACTGTATTGGCCGATCGATAAAACCTGCTCCGACGCCATCCCGGATGGCGTTTTTACTGAATGGCTGATTAGAAATTTATGAATGATATTGAAAACGAGTTAACCCGGATTCCCGGTTTTCAGTTTGTGCATTCACATTTATTGACTTCTGCACAGCCATCTGCTGACCAGTTCCGACAGATCCGGGAATACGGTGTGGATACGGTAATTAATCTGGCCTTTTCAGATGCCGATCTACGACTGGACAATGAAGATAAAATTTGTGTGGAAATAGGCCTGAACTATATTCAGGTTCCCATTCTATGGGAGACTCCGGCAGATGATCAGTGTCTTTTCATTCTGGATATGATTGATCATCTGGTTCAGGAAAAAACCATATGGCTGCACTGCGCCAAGAGTTATCGTGTCAGTAGTCTGATGTATCTGTACCGGCAATACTATATGGATATGGACCAGGCCGCCGCCCATGAACTCATGCAGCAGATATGGGAACCCAATGAAACCTGGACCGGACTGATCCATGCAGTCGCCTTACAGCTTCAGGGGCGAAAAGCCACCCGGGAACTGCAGCAATCGCTCATGCATGTGGATCATTTTATCTGAGCTGAGGGAGTTATCCCTCAGACCTTATTGTTTTATGGCTTCGGATCATGATGCACAATCAACACCGTCGCTGTACAGAGAATACCTTCCTGACGTCCGGTAAAACCGAGTTTTTCAGTCGTGGTCGCCTTAACGCTGATCTGGGTAATATCTGCATTGAACAGATCGGCAATGCTCTGCCGCATCGCCAGATGGTATTGAGCAAGTTTCGGCCGCTCACAGGCAACCGTAATATCTGCATTGTTGAGCTGATAGCCTCTATCCAGAATCAGCTGATAAACATGCCGAAGCAATGTCCGGCTGTCTGCGCCCTTAAATTGTGGGTCGGTGTCTGGGAAATGCTGACCAATATCCCCCAGCGCCAGCGCCCCCAGTAATGCATCACAAAGTGCATGCAGTACCACATCACCATCGGAATGTGCTTTCAGCCCCTGGGTATGTGGAATCTGAACCCCCGCCAGTGTGACAAAATTTCCTGCTTCAAAGGCATGTACATCCATTCCCTGTCCAATACGGATTGGTAGCATCACCTGAGACTCCTTTTACAGATTTTAAATTTGAAAATGTTGTATAAATACTTGCGATTTCGCTATAGTACCCATGCAGACATTATGAAAGTATAAGCGATCATGCTGTTGAAAACCGAAATTAATTTGATGAAAAACATCGTTTCAGTCCTGTTTATGAACACCTTGATCAGTATTGCCGGGATGAGTGTTTCCCATGCACAGCCGATCCAGTGCGATGCCCCGGTTTCATCAAAAATCCTCAATCAATTATGCGCGCCCGGGCTGGAAGATTTGCGTCTGCAACTCAATGAAAAATATCTGACCGCCTGGCTGGTGACAGATGCACCGACTCATCTGCTGAATGATACCCATGCCCTGTGGTTTAAACGACTGCAACAATGTAAAAACAGCAGCTGCCTGCAACAACAATTAGACCTGCGTCTGGAAGACCTGAATTTTTATACCTCCATGAACCAGAGCCTGACGCAGCATTTTCTGAAATACGAAAATGGGGTAATTGCTGCACAACCGGCGTATTTGCAGGTGCATCAGCTGACCCGGGACCGTATTAAAATTGAAGGACTGGCCTACCGGAACCCGAATAATCGCATGGAGACTCAGGCTGTTTCCCTGTTGGCCTATACCACTCCGGAAAAAAAGAATGAGATTGTGGACAATGAACATGACTGTAAATATCAGATGAATTTCCAGAAAGCCATGTTAATCGTACAGACCACCCAGAAAGGCTGCGAACGCTTCAGTGGCATTTATCGATTGTATGATTAAAACAATCATCTCCTGACAACAGGCCTAACTTATGTTTTTAAACAGCAGACAATTGCTGGTTTCACTGATTTTTTTAAGCTGCATCAGTCAGGCTGCTCATGCTGTCTCTGATCAGCATCAATACATTCAGGCCAGGGTCAATCAGTACTTTCTACCCCTGATGAAAAATTATGATGTGCCCGGCATGGCAATAGGCATCATTGATGCAGGGGAAAAATATGAGAACTACTATGGTGTCAGATCCCGGCAGCAGCATTTACCGGTAACCCGCCAGACATTGTTTGAACTGGGTTCCGTCAGTAAACTGTTTACTGCAACCACCGGTGCTTATGCTCACAGCCTGGGTAAATTATCCTTTCAGCAGACCGCCGGTCACTATTGGCCTGCCTTAACAAACAGTCAGATCAACCAGGTCAGCATGCTGGAACTGGCCACCTATACCAGCGGAAATCTGCCTCTGCAATTTCCTGATGCAATCAAGACAGATCAGCAGGCTTTGCAATATTTTAAAACATGGAAAGTGAAAGATCCGCCAGGCCATTATCGCCAATATTCCAATCCCAGTATCGGTTTGTTCGGTCAGCTGAGTGCAATGTCCATGAACACGTCGTTTTCTGCACTGCTACAAAAGAATATTTTCCCTGCACTGAAGTTAAAACAGACTTATATTGATATTCCTGCACATCAGCAAATGAACTATGCCTATGGCTATGATGAACAGAATCAGCCAATTCGTGTCAGTGCCGGTGCATTCGATGCGCAGGCCTACGGAGTTAAATCGACCCTGCCGGATATGCTGCAATTCCTACAGGCCAATCTTCAGCCGGAACATTATGCCACTCATATTCGCCAGGCACTGCTCACAACACATCAGGGGTACTTTCAGCTCGGTAAAATGACACAGGCACTTGGATGGGAAGCATTTGCCTGGCCGGCTTCACTGCAGACCCTGCTGGACAGTAATTCAGAACAGATTGTGATGAAAGCGAATCCTGTGATTAAAATTACTGAGCAAAGTAACGGACCGAAAATTTACCATAAAACAGGATCAACTAACGGCTTCGGCGCTTATATCGTGTTTATTCCTGAGCAAAAAATTGGACTGATCATGCTGATGAATAAGAGGATTCCCAATACAGAACGGATCCGGGCAGCCTATGCTGTACTGAATGCCATTCAGACCCATAAAAAATCAGATATCAGTCCGTCTTCATCCAGATAAACCGTGCATCCCTGATTCCAATGACCATACATAAAAAAGCCCACAAAACTGTGGGCTTTCAGCAACCATAAATGATGCCGCGTTATTTATAACGATCAACCATTTTTTCCAGCGAAATCGGACGAATTTTATCGGCATTGCCCGCAGTACCAAAGGCGGTATAACGGTCAATACAGATCTGCTTCATGGCATCGACAGAAACAGCAAAGTATTTACGTGGATCAAATTCACTCGGTTTTTCAGCCAGGAAACGACGAATGGAGCCTGTGGACGCCAGACGCAGGTCGGTATCGATATTGATTTTACGGACACCGTGTTTAATGGCTTCAACCAGTTGTTCAACAGGCACACCATAGGTTTCCTTAATATCACCGCCATATTCGTTAATCACCGCTAGCCAATCCTGAGGTACTGAGCTGGAACCATGCATCACCAGATGAGTGTTGGGCAAAGCCGCATGAATTTCCTTAATCCGATCAATCGCCAGAATATCACCCGTCGGTGGGCGTGTAAATTTGTAGGCACCATGTGAGGTTCCCACAGCAATCGCCAGTGCATCAACATTGGTATCCGCAACAAACTGACGCGCTTCTTCCACGGAGGTCAACAGCTGGGAATGATCCAGTACGCCTTCTGCACCAACGCCATCTTCTTCACCGGCCATTCCGGTCTCAAGACTGCCCAGGCAACCGATTTCACCCTCTACTGACACACCACAGGCATGCGCCATGTGTACAGTTTCCCGGGTGACTTCCACATTATATTCATAAGTTGTCGGTGTTTTACCATCTGCACCCAGCGAACCATCCATCATTACCGATGAAAAACCCAACTGAATTGAACGCTGACAGACACCGGGATCTGTACCGTGGTCCTGATGCATCACTACAGGAATATGAGGCCATTCTTCAATTGCAGCCAATATGAGATGACGTAAAAATGGAGCACCGGCATATTTACGGGCACCGGCAGAAGCCTGCACAATCACAGGTGAATTTGTTTCATCTGCGGCCAACATGATTGCACGCATCTGTTCCAGGTTATTTACGTTGAATGCTGGTACGCCGTAGTTGTGTTCACCGGCGTGATCCAAGAGCTGGCGCAATGAAATAAGAGCCATAATGTCCTCCCAGGTAATGCCCATATTCTACATGGGGAATTATTTCAATTCAGTAAGTATTCATCTTATTTCAAAAAAAATCCCTGCATTTGCAGGGGCTTTTAATGAAACCACAACAAAAAATCACACTCAGTGTGCTGCTTTTTCTTCTTCTGTCGCCGGTGTTGCAGCATCTGCAGGTGCATTGGCTTTTTCTGCGGCCACGTCAGTATTCTTTTCATCCATCACAGGTTGATCAATGCCATCAATAGCCGCCTGCTGTTCAGCTGAAACCTGTCCACTATCCGCAGGCGTTGCTGAGGAAGCAGTACCCTGTTCAGATTCCGGTGCTTTTTCCTGTTTCGAGCAGGCAGTCAGGGCCAGGGAAGTCATCAGCAATGCTGCAAGCGTTAGTTTTAATTTCATTACATTTTCCATCGTCAGGTGACTGAATACACAATACTTTATTGCAGTTATATTACATTTTTATGAATATGAAAAGTATCAACATGTTAAAAGACTGGAATCAATCCGCCTTTTAACACGCTGATTAACATTAAACCAGAAGATCAGGCACGTTCAAGTAATACCGCAACAGCGGGCAGGGTTTTGCCTTCGACAAACTCAAGGAATGCTCCGCCTCCGGTAGAGATATAACCGATCTGATCAGCAACCGCATATTTATCAATCGCCGCCAGGGTATCCCCTCCACCGGCAATGGAAAACCCTGCGGATTCAGCAATGGCCAGCGACAGCGTTCTGGTGCCTTCACCAAACTGATCCACTTCAAATACACCGACCGGACCATTCCATAAAATTGTACTGGAAGATTTTAAAATTTCAGCAAATGTGCGGGCTGTTTCAGGACCGACATCCAGAATCATATCGTTATCAGCAACATCCGCGACATTTTTTATAACTGCTGTAGCTTTTGCCAGTGACCCCAGAAAGTCTGCAAAATCAATCTCTGATGCATCAGCGACGACAACATCGGTTGGTAAGGGTACAGATACTTTTTCAGCAATGGTTTTTGCTGTGTCAATCAGGTCTGCTTCATAAAGTGATTTGCCGACATTAAAGCCCGCTGCCGCCAGGAAAGTGTTGGCAATACCGCCACCGACAATCAATTGATCACAGAGGGCTGAAAGCGAAGTCAGCACATCCAGCTTGGTTGATACCTTGGAGCCTGCAACAATGGCCACCATCGGCTTTGCCGGCGTCTGCAGGGCACGACCCAATGCATCCAATTCAGCCGCCAGTAAAGGACCTGCTGCTGCAACAGCGGCAAAACGGGCTACACCTTCTGTTGAGGCTTCTGCACGGTGGGCTGTACCAAAGGCATCCATGACAAACACATCACAAAGTGCCGCATACTTCCGGGCAAGTTCAGGACTATTCTTTTTTTCACCCGGATTAAAACGGCAATTTTCAAGCAGCACCACCTGACCGGCAGAGACGTCCACACCGTCCAGATAATCGGTCAGCAATCTGACCGGCTGGCCCAGCGCTTCAGTTAAATAAGCAGCAACAGGCGCCAGTGACTGTTCCTGTTTAGGCTCGCCTTCAACAGGACGACCCAGGTGAGAATACACCATTACCGCAGCGCCCTGTTTCAGCGCCATCTGAATTGTGGGTAATGCCGCACGCAAACGTGCATCACTTGTAATCACACCATTTTTAACAGGAACGTTTAAGTCTTCACGGATAAGCACACGTTTACCGGTTAAATCGAGGTCAGTCATACGCTGAAAATTCATGCATTGCTCACTTGAATGAATATAAAAATCGCATAAATTCTATATGATTGTGCAAAAAAAGGTTAGCTTCTTTTGCAGAAAAGCTGTAGAAAACTTCTGTTTTGATTATCATGGTTCATATCCCTTTAAGATTTTGTCATTATGTCTATCCATCCAGATCCTCAAATCAATCGCTTAAATGTTTTGGGTGAACCATTGGCGAGCTGTTGCTATGACCCCATTACAGGCTATTTCCGTGATGGTTTCTGTCATACATCGCCCATAGATGCCGGACAGCATACGGTCTGTGCGCAGATGACTTCTGAGTTCCTGAGTTATTCACAAAAAACTGGCAATGACCTAATTACCCCCTTACCCGAGCTTGGCTTCCCCGGCTTAAAGCCTGGTGATTACTGGTGCATCTGTGTGACCCGCTGGGTTGAGGCCCTGCAGGCAGATATGGCCCCTCCGCTGAAAATTCGCTCCTGCCATCAGGCAGTACTGGCCTATGTCCCGCTGGATGTGTTACTGGAATATTCAATCTGATGATCAAACACACTGAAATTATTCTGGCGTCCGGCAGTCAGACCCGCAGGGATCTGATGAATCGACTGGGATTGCAATACCGCTGTATTGCACCGGATATTGATGAGTCACCACACGGTGAAATCCATGCCGATGAACTGGCCAGGCGGCTGGCTTTTGAAAAAGCACAGCTGATCGCCGGGCAGTATCCGAATGCCATTGTGATCGGATCGGATCAGGTAGCATGGCGTGAACACGCACCGCAGGACTTTATTGGCAAACCGCTGACTGTAGAACATGCCATTGCACAGTTACAGGCCAATTCGGGACAAAGCCTTTATTTCAGTACTGCACTGAGTGTGCAGCAGCAATCCAGCAGCTTTGAACACACCCTGGTTGAGCAATATCAGGTAAAATTCAGAACATTGCAACTGGACGAAATCAAACGCTATATTGCCCAGGATCAGCCACTGCAGTGTGCCGGCAGTTTCAAATGTGAGCAACTGGGCATCAGTCTATTTGAACAGATGATCGGTGCTGATCAGACTACCCTGATGGGCATGCCGGTGATGCAACTGTGCCGTATTCTTCGTCAGTTGGGTATTCCACTGCCTTAACCCATTTCCCAGATAAATATTCCAGGTTACTTATGTCTTTTTTTTCGGATATTCCCGGTGCGATCACCGAACAGCAATTCCTTTCAGAATACTGGCAACAGAAACCCCTGCTGATCCGCAATGCCCTGCCTGAGCTTGCAGATCTGCTTGAACCTGCCGATATTATGGCACTGGCACTGGAGGAGAATGTCACAGCACGACTGATCCGGCAAAAGGATAAAAACCCAGATATGTGGTCAGTCAAACCATCCCCCCTGTTAAAGGGGGATTTTCAGAAGCTGCCAAAACAATGGACCCTCATGGTACAGGCTGTGGATCACTATTCGCTGGAGCTGGCTGAATTATGGGAAAAATTTTCATTTATTCCGCAATGGCGGCGTGACGATATTATGGTATCCCATGCTCCAAAGGGCGGTTCTGTCGGAAAGCATTTCGATTTTTATGATGTCTTCCTGGTTCAGGGCTATGGCCATCGTCGCTGGCAACTGGGACAGAAATGCGATGCCAGTACAACATTTATTGCCGGGCAACCCTTAAAACTGTTGCCGGAAATGGACGTATATTTCGATGAAGTCCTTGCACCGGGAGATTTGCTTTATGTACCACCCGGCCTTTCACATTATGGCATTGCCGAAGATGACTGTCTGACTTATTCCTTTGGTTTTCGTATGCCGGGCATTGCCGATCTGATGGACCGGATCAGTGACCAGTTTGCAGGCCATGCATTGTTCAGAAATCCGCTGATGGATATTCAGCGTCAGGCACCCACCTCAGTAGGACAGATCACGAACGCTGAACGCAATTATTTAAAAGCAGAACTTTTACATGCGCTGGAACATTCAGCCTTACTGGATGATGCCATCATGTCGCTCATTACTGAGCCAAACTATCCTGATAACATTCCTGAAGCTGATGAAATCACTGCCACGGAACTGGAAACAGTACTTGAACAGGGTTATTTACTCAGAATGGAACCGGCATCACGCCTGATTTATACCGAACAGGATAATGTGTCTGAGTTCTGGGCCAATGCCGAAAAACTGGAGATCAGTGAAACATTCGTTCCCTGGCTAAAACAACTGGCAGATGGTCAGACACTGCAACTGAATGCCGATCTGGCCGGACAACATCAACTGGAAGATATTGCAGCCTTAATCAGCACCTCTATTCTGATGCTTGTGCCTGATGAACAATAAGACGAAATATCAACAGCCAATCTCCGACCTGCAAACACAGGCCGGATCTTTCATATAATGTACATATTTTATGTGCATCTTACGAATGTGCAGCAGTGGAACCTGTACCATGGTGAGAGTCGTTATGATCATGTCCCTGTAAATGCTGCTTTAAGGATTCATTTTCCTGTTTCAGTTTTTTATTGTTCAGATATAAAACAAACAATCCAATATAGGCAATGACCACCACCGCGCTCACATAAATTGCTAAAAAAGTAATGTCAGGATTAATGAGCTGACCCATGTATTTTTCAATCATTTTGTCTTCCTACTTCAATGAACGGTGAAAGAATCGAACTTCAGTTTAACTCATATACAACTCTGATGCCCAATTCAATGAATGAAAGGTAAATCATTTATAAAACCGGTGTGGAATCATTCTCATGTCTAACAAATTATTACTTGAGCTTTCGCTGTATTCCTGGCACCTTATCATGTTAAAAGTAAATGGATAATTCTCATCAATGGCCAGTCCTGCTCAGATCATCAGATACAAGCTACTCAATACTTTTTTTTCCCGTCATTCCGTCTGGTTTTCCTCCATTTTACTTACCCTTTATTTGACATGGGTGATTTTTTTTAGCTCAAATCACTATATTTCCTATCTTTTTTCAGACAACTCCATCAATATTCTATGGCTGATCTGCATTCTGCTTTCACTGCTCGGTTTATATGATTTTTTACAAAGCCGACATGCCATTTTAAGAAACTACCCGATCCTTGGACATTTCCGTTTTATATTTGAAGCGATCCGCCCTGAAATCCGCCAGTATTTTATTGAGTCGGATGAAGACGCCTTACCCTTTTCACGCTCTCAGCGCAGCCTGGTCTACCAGCGGGCCAAAAATCAAAATGCAGATAAGCCTTTTGGTTCCATCATTGACGTCTATCAGGACGATTATCGTTTTTTTATGCATTCCATGCAGCCCTGTAAGCCTGTCGATATTGAAACATTCCGTATTCAGATCGGCAGTCCGCAATGTCAGCAGCCGTATCATGCATCCATTCTGAATATCTCCGCAATGAGCTTTGGCAGCCTGAGTGCAAATGCCATTCGTGCCCTGAATAAAGGTGCATCCATGGGCAATTTCTACCATGATACCGGTGAGGGCAGTATCAGTCCCTATCATCTTGAATATGGCGGTGATCTGGTGTGGGAACTCGGCAGCGGCTATTTTGGATGTCGAAGCCTGGACGGTCAGTTCGATGATGAAAAATTTGCCAGACAGGCAGTGCTGCCTCAGGTCAAAATGATTGAAATCAAACTCTCTCAGGGGGCAAAACCCGGTCATGGCGGTATTTTACCCAAAGATAAAATCAGCCAGGAAATTGCTGAAATCCGCGGTATCTCCCGTGATCATGACTGCGTATCACCTGCCCGGCATTCTGCGTTTAGCACACCGATTGAAATGATGAAATTCATCCAGCACCTGCGTGAGCTGTCTCAGGGGAAACCGGTGGGTTTTAAACTCTGTATTGGTCAGCCGTGGCAATTTATGAGTATTGTGAAAGCCATACTACAGACCGGTATTGTCCCGGATTTTATCGTGGTGGATGGTTCTGAAGGGGGTACCGGTGCCGCACCCATTGAACTGATTGATCATATGGGAACACCATTAAGAGAAGGCTTATTGTTTGTACATAACACGCTGATCGGAGCCGGATTGCGTGATCAGATTAAAGTCGGTGCCAGCGGCAAAATTATCAGTGCATTTGATATTGCCAGTACAATGGCCATTGGCGCCGACTGGATTAACTCTGCACGTGGTTTCATGTTTGCAGTCGGATGCATTCAGGCTCAGAGCTGTCATACCAATCAGTGTCCCGTCGGTGTGGCGACTCAGGACAAGGAACGTCAGAAAGCCATTGATATCCCTTCAAAATCTGAACGTGTCACCAATTTCCAGAAAAACACCCTGAAAGCCCTGGCAGAAATGATAGCTGCTGCCGGATTGAAACATCCGGCTGAAATTAAGGCACACCACCTGGCGCAGCGGATTAATGACCGGGAAATTAAAAATTATGCCCAGCTGCATTTCTGGCTGAAAAAAGGTGAACTGTTAAGCTGTGAAAATAAGGACGATGAAAACTTTTATTTCAGAATGTGGAATATGGCCTCTGCTGAAAAGTTCTGAACAGCTGTGCTGAGACGGTCATGTGTATACCCACATAATCATGACAAGCCTTCCCTTTCCGAACATAAAAAATCCAGCTGATGCAATCTATGCATACAGCTGGATTTTTTATGCCTGATCATCAGATTCAGTCATTGATGTCAGCAGGGCTGAATGTTCAATAATAGTAACCGCTGGAATGTGCATGCAGAAAGGCCGGAATCAATCCGGTCAATGCGGCACGGATATCATCCCGCTCATTGATCAGCTGATGCGAACCTTCCTCCAGCATGAGCAGGGTCTGCAATCTGAATTTTCTGCGAATAAATTCAATGTTGTAACGCCAGTCCACCGTCTGATCGAGTGCGCCCTGAGCCATCCAGACCGGAATACGGCAAGCCGGCCGTTCTTCCATTTCCTGCATCCATTTGGACATCGCCAGAATCCAGTCCATTCCCATCATCCTGGGTTGCAGTGGGTCCTTTAAACGGACAAAACGCAGGAACTCAGGATTATGATTATTGTGTCTGAAATGACGGGGCACTTCCCGTTTAATCCGGCGGATAATACCCAGACCAATGGAATTGTGCCACCAGGCAGATTTGGCTGGTCGGATCAACGGTGACAATAACAATACCCGCTCCACAATGGGATTTTTACGGTGCTGTGCGAAATCAAGCAAATGGTGCATTAAAATAGCGCCACCGGTACTCTGCCCGATCCCCAGCCAGGGCTGCGGCAACTGGTCCGCCCGTTTTACATATTGATGGACCGCATGTAAAACCTGTTGATAGTGGTCAAAATCCTGAATGTTTGCCGATGGCCCATCACTCAGACCATGCCCGGGCAAGTCATACGTCAGCACACTGAAACCCTGCTCCACTAATTCCTTAATGATAGGCTGATAAATACCGCTGTGCTCCAGATAACCATGGATCAGGCAAACCGTGCCTTTAATATCTGAAAGCGGCGGCTGAAATACCTGGACATGCAGTTTAAACATCGGCATCTTGATATAACCCTGCCAGTGTTCACACTCAATTCGGTCAAAACCATACAGCCGCCGATAAGCCTGTATTTCACGCGCCGGTGTATAGGGCTGATTTAAATTCAGCGGCTGCAGCGACTCAGGCGTCAGCTCGCGGCTGGGCACAGGTAGATCAAATTGTTTTAATACGGTTGGAGTTAAAAATGGAATACCTGACATTTATGGCACCTCCCGACAGCCACCGGAACCGAAATACATATCCCGTATGGTGGCCAGTAGTTCATAGTTTGCACGACGGCTGTGATCATAGTTCTGCTGCCCCGGTTTCCATTGTGTCAATTGTGTCGGCATCGGCGCTTCAACCGGTATGGTTTCAATGCCATTCAGGGCAAATAAACGGCGTGTTCTTGGCATATGATAACGGTCAGTAATCAATAACACCGTTGGTGCTCCGCCCTTTTTTTGTAATAACAACGAACTGAACCGGGTATTTTCACAGGTATTCATGCTCCTGTTTTCCAGTAATCTGGCATCTACATGGTGTTTCATCAACCAGGTCTGCATATAGGGGGCTTCAACACCACTCAGCACAATGGGTAGTCCGGTTTTTTTCTCCATCTCAAGCGTGGTTTCCAGTCGCAGACGGGTATATTTATTCACAATAATATCTTTCTGATTTTTATCCAGTGTCAAGCCTCCCCCCAATACAACAATGGCATAGGGTTGTGAAGGTGTTTTCTTTTTTTCCTGATTCTGGGCATTGATATAAGCAATATCCCTGGACAATTGCGGATCAGATTCAGCATATTTGCTTGCAGTTTCTGCACTGACTTTATAGGTTTTTAAAAAATTCAGATAACTGTCCATGAGCATCTGATCTTCACTGTCCTTAATATCCGCCAGCTCAGGGTTGGCATCCGCTGAATGGGGTGCAGAAGCCAGCACTGAATGATCAACCGAATGCTGTTCAGCGGCCAGGCCAGGCTCAAGCTGTTCACTTACAGATGGAATAACGGGCTTTTTCTGTTGATGCAGACCGTGTTCCTGTTGCATTTTAATCTTCGACAGTAAAATTTTATAACGGATCTGCAGAATATTTAACCTGTGGGCATCATTCTGTTCCAGCTGCTCTTCCATCAGTTGCAGGTAAGCCTGGCGTGCAATCCATAAACTGGAGCCAGGTTCAAGGTTTTCCTCTTCGGTCAGGGCCGCCATTTGCTGGCTTTTTGCTGCGACCTGATTCACTTCAACAGGAACCATCGTATTTAAAATTCTGACCATAAGATTTGCATAAAATGGCGTATAAAGTAAAACCACCAGGCAGCCCAACAGAACAAACAAAATTGCAATTGTTCGTGTCAGTCGGATCATCCAGTGCAGTTTTGCCATATTGATCAATTAATCCAGATGGACCTGTATTAAACCTGAGTCATTAAATAATACAGGCTCAGGTTCCAGCCGTATGTTAAATTTTTCATATACATCATATTGTACAGCCTGATAAGTTGCTTTGACTTCATTCAGTGTAGCACCGGTATAATTCACCAGTACCAGCGCCTGTTTATCAAACATTCCCACCGGCCCCAGCTGTTTGCCTTTCCATCCTGCCTGATCAATCAGCCACCCTGCTGCAATTTTTACCTGATCATTGTTCTGCGGATAATGTGGAATATCCGGAAATTTTACAGCCAGTTGTTTAAAAACAGACAGGGCGATCACCGGATTCTTAAAAAAACTGCCTGCATTGGGAAATTGTGCCGGATCAGGTAATTTTTGCTGACGGATCAGCATCACCTGTTTCTGCAGGTTTTCTGCAGTCAGCTCATCCTGCATGGCTGCTTTTAAATCACCGTAACTGACTTTTAAATCGGCTGTTTTTAATAGCCTGAAGCTGACATGCGTAATGACATAACGGTCCGGGTTATCCTTAAAAATACTGTGGCGATAAGAAAAATGACAATCCTGTGCGGTAATTGAGCTGAACTGCTTCAATACCCGGTCATACACGTCCACAGCGCTGATAAACTCGCCCACTTCCACACCGTATGCACCAATATTCTGTACCGGTGAAGCACCGACCATGCCTGGAATTAAGGCCAGGTTCTGCAAACCATAAAGTTGCTGCGTTGTGGTCCATAATACAAAATCATGCCAGTTCTGCCCTGCACCGACCCGGATTGTCTGACTGACAACATCTTCTGCCACAGATTCAATGCACTGAATATGCATGTGCATGACCAGTGCATGAATCTCCGGAGGTAACAGCAGATTACTGCCACCGGATAGCACCAGCAGATTCAGTTGTTTTGTTTCTGCAAAATCGATGGCCCTGACGACATCCTCAGCGGAATGAACCTGAACATAATAAGCGGCGACTGCATCCAGCCCCAGCGTGTTAAAAGGTCTGAGCTGAACCTGTGACTGAATCTGCATCGCTGGTTCCATCATGCCTGACGACCATAATGAGCATCTGTCTGATGACCGGCAATCTGTTGTAATACCCGAACCCAGGCCTGACTGCTGGATTCACACTGATCCAGTACCCGTTCAAAATCATCTGCACCGCCATAATAGGGATCCGGCAAAGCTTGCGCCGGGAAAACGAGATCATGCGCACTCATCATGGCAAGGGTGGCTTTCGGCTGACTGAATACATCATCCTGCATGGCCTGCTGTTGCAGATGTTGAATATCCTTATAATTTTCAAAATCCATAGCCAGAATCAGATCAAATTCCAGAAAGTCCTGTGTCTTCAACTGACGGGCCCGCAAACCGGACAAATCATAGCCCCGTGCAGCTGCATGTTTCTGACTGCGCTGGTCCGGTGCCTTGCCTGGATGATAATTACTGGTACCGGCCGAATCGACGTGAACATTCAGTTGCTGTCTGTCACAGAAATTCCTGAGGACCACTTCCGCTGTCGGAGAACGACAGATATTTCCCAGACAGACACATAATACTTTATATGGTGTTGCAGACAGCACAAAGCCACCCCCGGGCATCAGTTTTTTGATCATGCTTTATGTTAAGGGATTTACAGTGTGAATCCCATAGTACTGTAAAACAATCCTGTTTAATTTATGATGAAACCCGAATCAGGCTGGTGCTCAGTTCATATTGCACATGCAGTAACATCGGATGGTAAAATTTCTGCCGTCTCAGCCGGATGGTGCATGTTATGCCCCAGGGTAAAAACAGGATATTTCAGGAAATACCACAGCTTCAACTCCAATAGTGGGTGCCAGACCTGCTTCTCTCTGGATGCCGGTCTGATGTATGCTCATTTCAATGATGTCAAGGCTGATCCGGGCGTTAATATACAGAGCTTCAGACTTTTAACCCGATTCCAAGCGGTCTGCTGAAACCGGAACTGGGTAAAATTGATGTTGATGATGCCATTGCGCCGGTTGTCACCGCCGGGGTCAAAGTCAACATTACCAAAGACTGGTCTACAATCACTTCCGTCTCTTATGTCACTTTTCGGTATCGGCTATTCAATGAAGGCGATCAAATAAGAATCTGATCGTGTTTTTTATGATTTCAACTGAATATTTTTAATTTCAGCGCTGAATGTCTCCAGCAGACTCTGAACCACCGGTTCCTGCTGCAACATTTCTGCGGCACGATCAAAGGCATTATTTTTTCTTTGATTCTGCATCATATAAGGCGTCGTTTCAGTCACTTCCTCATAATTCACACTGAATCGGGTTTCAGGCCATTGCAGCTTTAAGGCAGCTTCAAGTGTCAGCTGACATTGCACCAGTAATTTCTCATACTGCCGGGGAATCCTCAGACAGGATTCAGCATTGATCTGTCCGGTCATAATGCCCTGTTGGGCCAGTTCATGAACTGCCGGAGACAGATGGCTGTTTCTGAACCAGTATTCCCATTTATCCACAGTCCATTCACCGTCAAGCTGCTGCTGCTGAAGCTGCAGCATCTGCTGAGGTGTCTGTATCTGCTCAGTGATCATTTGCTGATCCTGCACAGAAGCAGTCAGGGCTTCCTGTAAATGTGCATCCGGCACAACTGATACAGCTGCCGTCAGAAGCTCTACATTGTCTGTCACAGCTTCAGCAGCATTCATTTCAGGCGCTAAAAAAAACACATCCTGATCAGATGCAAACAGATCGACCATCTCTGTAGTCATGGTCTTATTTTCAGATACTGACAACGCCTGCTCAGACATTTCATCAGTAAATAAGGTTAAATCCGGTGCTGCATCCAGCGTCTTTGCCTCAACCTGTTGTATCATCTGTGGCTGTGACTGCCTCGGTTGCCGGTCCTGCTGCTCAGACTCAGATAAAATGTTGTCTGGAACAGACTGAACCAGCTGGGCATGATCAGCTTCGGCATTACGCTCAGTTTTTGCAACCGGCTCAAATAATCCACCATGGTTGAGCTCAGGCGCTATCACTTCAGTCATGATCTGCTGAGCCACGGATTGCTGTGATTCCGCAGTTTCCATCGGTACCGGCACGTCCATTCCTGGTGTTGCTGCTCCTTCCACAGGCTGTGCAACGCGTTGAGCATCATGCGGATAATCCGCATCGCCCTGCTCTGAATCGGCTGATATCACCTGGTCTGGTTCAGAGGATGGTTTGTCATTTGCACTGGCAGTATCTTCAAATTCCGCAGATATGCTCGCAGCAACCTGTTGTTGTGTGTCAGCAGATTGCACTGCCACCGGCACCTCACCGTCCTGTATCGGCCTGAATGCCAGCAGACGCAGTACAGTCATTTCAAAACCCTGTTCCTGTGTTACGGCAAGCTGCAAATCTGCCCGTCCCTTGCAGGCAACCTGGTAATACAGCTGTAAATCCTGAGCAGAAATACACCGGGATAACTGCATGATTTTCTGATTAATTTCAGCACTGTATTTCAGGCTTAAATCCGGTAAGTACTGTAACATCGCCAGTTCATGCAGGGTTGAAATCAATTGATCCAGCACCAATGCAACATCCAGTGCCTGTTGTCGCAATTGTAAAAGTAACTGGCTGACCCTTGCGGCAGAATTCTGATGAATCGCCAGCATCAGATCATAAATAATACTCCGGTCAATCAACCCCAGCATGTCCTTGACATCCTGCCCACGCACCGCGCCCTGGCCATAGGCAATGGCCTGATCCGTCAGGGACAGCGCATCCCGCAGGGAACCCTGGGCCGATTCAGCAATTTGCCAGATGGCATCCTGCTCGGCAGAGATATGTTCCTGATCTAAAATCCGGCTTAAATGATGGGTAATTTCATCCACTGCCAATGGACGCAGACTGAATTGCAGACACCGTGAAATCACCGTAATCGGCAGCTTTTGTGGATCTGTGGTTGCAAACAGGAATTTAACGTGTTCCGGCGGTTCTTCCAGGGTTTTTAACAGTGCATTGAATGAATGCGTTGACAGCATATGCACTTCGTCAATCAGATAAACCTTGAAACGCCCCTGAGTCGGTGCATAAGGCACATTGTCCAGTAACTCACGGGTGTCTTCCACCCGGGTACGTGAAGCAGCGTCAATCTCGATTAAATCGATAAACCGGCCTTCATTCACCGCCTTACATGTCGGACAGACTTCACAGGGTGTTGAGGTAATGCCTGTTTCACAATTCAAACATTTTGCCAGAATCCGGGCAATGGTGGTTTTGCCCACCCCACGGGTCCCGGTAAACAGATATGCATGATGTAAACGGCCACGATCCAGGGCGCTGGTCAAAGCACGGGAGACATGATTCTGACCAACCAGCTCGGCAAAGTTACGCGGACGATATTTACGTGCAAGTACCTGATACATGGGTGCTCCTGATGACAGGTCTTAGCATACTGTTTTTTTACGGAAGAGTGAACGCATAATCCTGAAAATCAGATCATATCCAGAATAAAATCTTCCCGTACCGGATAAGGCATAGCTGTTTTATCTTCAAGAATTTCGATCTGATGCTGATCGGCATCCAGATAAAGTAAATTGCGGGTCTTAACATTCATCAGTTGCAGCCGGGTCTGTGCTGCATCCACAAATCGAAGATGACCTGTAAAGCTTTCCACATCATCATGGTCACTTAAATTTTCGCATTTCATTTCATAGGTCATATCCGGGTTTAACACCAGGTCGACCGCAGTTCCCGGACAGCCATCACAGCGTGTGATACAGGCTGAACATGGGGTTGTACCCTGATAACTGCCACTCCAGCTGGCTGCAGCAGTCTGTTGTTGCTTTGCATTTTCAGCAGCAGTTTTTGATGTGTCATGATGACCCGTATGAGACTGCTCCTGGCAGCCCAATAAAAAACCGCTTGCAATGAGTGGCAATAAAACTGGCTTTTTCATATGAATCATCAACCATTAAATATCGCAGATAAAATAGCATAATTATGGGAAGATCACAAAGTCATACACTGAAAGGACAGCACTGCGCCCTCCGTGTTAAAACCAGCCCTTGCGTCCGTTCAGAATGGCATCTGCACAACGCAGTGCTTCCTGAGTCAACCCCCACAGACGATAGTCCCCGGTAATGGAGCCTATATTAAAATTATGCGTATAGGCAAAACTCAATTGACGCTGTGGATCACACCATGCAGCGGAACCATTATAACCGATATGACCAAAGCCTTGCTGAACATGCTTTCCAAGGGTGATAACCCTGTGATAACCCAATCGCCAGTGCATTGGAATAGGCATGACCCGATCACGTCTGAGTGTCTGCACCCGGCTTAAAGCCGAAAACACATCTGGATGGATCATTTGCCGGTCATTCCAGTTACCCCGGTTAGCCAGCAGCGTATACACCCGGGCCAGACTGTCTGCCGTAAATGCCCCATTTGCAGCAGGAATAACCGCCTGCAAGCCTTCATTGCTGAAAAAACTGAAATTTTTCATGCCTTTCGGCACCATGGCATCCACAAAATCCTGAGGATTCTGACCAGTGATTTCAATCAGTCGATCAGCCATACTGAGCTTCTTTTTCTGACCACTGCGCTGCGTGGTGGCTGTTGCTTTTTTCAGGCCGGAAAAAGGTACTGCAACCCGTGACAACTGATCTGTCGGCACACCAAAATAGGCGCCATCCAGTGCCAGTGGTTCCACCAGCCAGTTCTGCATGAGTGCTGCCAGTGTTTTCCCGGTTGCTTTTTCCATAACACCACCGACCAGCCAGCCGAAACTCAGCGCCTGATAAGCAATGTCCTCTCCAGGCTCAAAACGTGGTACAGCACCTTCCATCACCTGAAGCATATGCGGCCAGTCTGACATTTCTACTGCATTTTCAATCATATTGCGGATGTCATATAAGCCACTCTGATGGCTCAGAATATGACGTAAAGTAATGGCCTGCTTACCATTACGGGCAAATTCCGGCCAATAGTGGGCAACAGGGACATCATAGTCCAGCAAACCTTCACTGACTAAAATATGTGCCAGTGTTGCCAATATACCTTTTCCGGTGGAATAACAGATCGACAGCGTGTTTTCCTGCCAGTTGTCCGTCGCTGATTTTTTGCCGGTATGGATATTGACCACTTGCCGGTCCTGAAAATAAACCGCCAGTGCTGCCCCGCCCGAGGCCAGACGTCCATACTGAAAACGGCTGAATTGAGCAGCCAGATCAGCAAATCGCTCATCCACGAATCCCGTATACTGATGTGTATCTGCAAAAACAATGTCCCTGAGGCGGCTCATTTTCCATCATCCATTTTTATGCGCAATTTGAAAAACGATCAGTCATTTTCCGCTCAGGCTCATATTGTCTGCTGAATAGTCATGACTTAAATATCGTTGAGTCATTCACTTACAGGGTCTTCACCACACCGGATACATGTGGTTTATGTGATTTTTCATTGCGGATCAGGAAGTCGGTTTCTCCGGCATTTTCAGCCACCAGCAACTCCACTTTTGACGGCAGAAACATCGGCAGTTTAAACGTCACATCAGCCTCATAGGCAGCCGGCAAATCCAGATCTGCCAACACCCGCGCCTTACTCCATAAACCATGTGCAATTGCCTGTTTAAAACCGAATACTTTTGCAGTGACTGCATGAAGATGAATTAAGTTAAAATCACCTGAAATCAACGCATAGCGGCGACCGATGTTTTCCGGCACACTCCACTGTTCCCGGAGTTCATAAGCTGGAACTATCTCGTTTTTATTTTTTTCAGCAGGTGTGGCATCAGTTTTCTGACGGCTCAGATAGGTCATACTGCCTTCCATTACGACTTCTTCACCGGCTTTTACAACAGTAATAAAATCGAATTGTACCCCTTTATCATGCGGCCGCAGCTCACCAAATTCGGATGATAGGGTCAGCTGTTCATTCACACCAATTTTACGACGCTGTTTTACTACATTGCGGATATGCACCAATCCCAGCATGGCAAATGGAAATGCTTCCGAAGTCATCATCTGCATTTGCAGGCTCTGAGAAAGCACCGCCAGATAGATGGCAGGCACATAACCATTATTTTTAAACCCACAAATTTCGTTATAGGCCTTGAGATGGTTCTGATCCACTTTCAGGCGATCCACCACATATTTCACCTGCGGCAGGACTTTTTCACCGGTAGGTTTCTTAAAAATCAGTCCCTGAATGACTTTCGGATAAGCCATATATGGTTTTGGAAGCTGGCTAAAATGGCGAGTATTCATATCAGACCTTTTAATTTTTTGTTGATGATTCAAAAAAAGGGATGACATTGCATCCCTTTAATCAGTGACATCAGGCGCCGAGTAAGCTCTGACCACAGACCCGGACTATATTGCCATTTAATCCTGTTGAAGCAGCTGAGGCAAATAATGCAATGGTTTCTGCAACATCCACAGGCTGTCCGCCCTGACTCATGGAGTTCATACGACGGCCGGCTTCACGTATGGCAAATGGAATCGCTGCTGTCATCTGGGTTTCAATGAAACCCGGTGCCACCGCATTAATGGTCATTCCTTTTTTCAGCATGGGTGCAGTAAATTTTACCAGACCGATCACACCGGCCTTGGAAACAGCGTAGTTGGTCTGCCCCAGATTTCCTGCAATACCTGAAATTGATGATACACAAATAATACGGCCATTTTCGTTCAGCCCATCATTATTCAGTAAGAAATCGTTAATCCGCTCCGCAGCAGTCAGATTGATATTGATCACCAGATCCCACAATTCAGGCTTCATATTGGCCAGGGTTTTGTCACGGGTAATACCGGCATTATGTACAATTACATCCAGACCGCCCTGAGTGGCCGTTACCGCCTTGATTTTTTCTCCTGCATCTGCTGCTGTAATATCCAGCGCCAGCACTGACCCACCGATTTCAGCGGCGACACGATCCAGATCAGCCTGTTGCTGCGGTACATCCAGACAGATGACATGTGCACCATCACGTGCCATGACATGAGCAATGGCTTCCCCGATCCCACGGCTTGCACCTGTAACCAATACGGTTTTACCGGCCAGTGGCTTGCTCCAGTCAACATCCACCACACTGGCTTTTGAAACCCGGATGACCTGACCTGACACATAGGCAGAGCGCGGAGAAAGCAGAAAACGTAACGTAGACTCCAGATTGGCTGAGGCAGCCTGATCCACATAAACCAGTTGAGCTGCAATGCCTTTTTTAAATTCCTTGCCCACGGATTTCACAAAACCTTCCAGCGCACGCTGAGCAATGGCCTGCTGAACACTGCCGGCAGATTCAGGAGTCAGACCAACAACAATCACACGACCGGACGTCTGGATCTGCCGGGCAATCGGGTTAAAGAATTTATACAGTTCATGCAGTTGTTCTGAATTCTGAATACCGGATGCATCAAAAACCACGGCCTTAAACTTTGACTCTTTATCACCTTCATTGAATGCACTTAAAGTCAGTCCTGCCCTGGCAGCAACCTGCTGAAGCTCACTGTTGTTACCGGCATAGCTGTTGGCATGAATATTACTGAGTATCTGGGCAATATCAGCGGATAATGAACTGCCCGGCGCTGCGCCAAGTAATACAGCGCCATGAATGACCGGGGTCGGTGCTTCAAAACGATCCAGTTCAACCGGTGACGGCAATCCCAGGTTTTTGATAATGAAATTACCAATAGGAGATTTTGCAAATACTTGGTATTGATCAGACATTTTATTATCTCACTGCAAATTAATTTTTTGAATCAATCCGGAAAAATAAATGCTGATGCCCATGTCAGGTCAGCCATGCATATTTTAACAGACGTATTCGTTTCCGTTTAATCATACTTGAGATAAAGTTTTGATGTCTTGACCTGAATACATACTGAAACGTCATCTTAGTCAATTCGACACATAAAACGATTATGTTATTGTATACTCAGAAATATCGTAAACATGCTTGGTAAAGCCTTATGAACAAAACAACTCAGAAGAATTCCACGACTGATAATCCGACAGCGGAAACTGTGTCAAATACATCAAAACCACGGACCCGTGCCACCAAAAGCACCGGCACAGCGTCCAGCACAACTGCTCCCAAAACACCCCGTACACGTTCTACTGCCGCTTCCACGCGCAGTAAAACCGCTGCTGCAAATTCAGCCAAAACTGGATCTGCCAGCTCACCTGCAACAAAAGCTTCTGCCAAACAGGATAAAACCATGAGTCAAAATACTGTTCGTCGCGTTGCCATCATTGGTGGTAACCGTATTCCATTTGCACGTTCAAATGGTCCATATTTTAAAGCGTCCAACTCTGACATGCTGACAGCAGCCCTGAATGGACTGGTGGAACGCTTTAATCTGCAAGGGCAACGTCTGGGTGAGGTTGCAGCAGGTGCAGTACTGAAACACAGCCGTGATTTTAACATGACCCGTGAATGCGTACTGAATACCCAGCTTGCACCGGAAACTCCGGCTTATGACATTCAACAGGCCTGTGCAACAGGTCTTCAGGCCGCGTTCCAGGTGGGAAATAAAATTGCATTGGGACAAATTGAAGTCGGGATTGCCGGTGGTGTGGACACCACATCCGATGCACCTATTTCTGTCGGTGATGGACTACGTAAAGCACTGCTGGAACTGAACATAGCAAAAACAACCAAAGACCGCTTAAAAGCCCTGTCTGCAATTAACTTCAAACATCTGCTGGATGCGCCGAAAAATGGTGAGCCACGTACCGGTTTGTCCATGGGGGAACATCAGGCAATTACAGCACTTGAGTGGGGCATTTCCCGTGAAGCCCAGGATGAGCTTGCTGCCACGTCCCATCAAAAAATGGCCAAAGCTTATGAAGCCGGTTTCTTTGATGACCTGATGACGCCATTTCTGGGACTGGAACGTGATAATAACTTACGTCCTGACTCATCTGTGGAAAAACTGGCAAAACTGAAACCTGTTTTTGGTAAAGGCGAAAACGCCACCATGACAGCAGGTAACTCCACACCATTAACCGATGGTGCATCCGTGGTATTACTGGCTTCTGAACAGTGGGCAAAAGACAATGGCCATGAAGTACTGGCCTATCTGAGCTTCTCTGAAACAGCTGCCGTTGACTTTGTTGTGAAAAAAGAAGGCCTGCTGATGGCACCGGCTTATGCGGTACCACGTATGCTGAAGCGGGCTAACCTGAAACTTCAGGATTTTGATTATTACGAAATTCATGAAGCCTTTGCATCTCAGGTATTGTCTACTCTCAAAGCATGGGAAGATCCGAAATTCTGTAAGGAACGCCTGGGACTGGATGCGCCACTGGGTTCCATTGACCGTTCAAAACTGAATGTAAACGGTTCATCACTGGCGGCAGGTCATCCATTTGCTGCAACAGGTGGCCGTATTCTGGCGACTGCTGCGAAACTGATTCACCAGAAAGGCTCTGGCCGTGTGCTGATTTCAATCTGTGCAGCCGGTGGTCAGGGCGTGACGGCAATAGTGGAAAAATAAGTCCATCCACTGACTTTTATGACAAAATAAGCACCCGCAATGGGTGCTTATTTTATGGCAGGGCTGATAAAAACAATTGACTCATGTAGAACCCTTACTGTCCAGTCGCATTTCAACATAGTCATAGCCCCATTGAAAAATAAAGGTATACACCAGAATACACAGGGTTATACTGAAATCAAGCAATACGGCTTCAATCAGTGCCATCTTCATGGCATAAGCCACCATTGGAATAGTGATCAGCATAAGCCCGCCCTCAAAACCGAGCGCATGCCAGATACGCACAGCAACAGTTCTTTTCAGCTGACGACTGGCTTCAAACTTTTCAAAGAAATGATTAAAGACCATATTCCATATTACGGAAGTCAGTGCCATGACGACTCCCAGGGTACCGGAAAGCTCCAGTGGCACTTCAAAAATAAAACTCAATGCCATCGCAATGATGATCAGCAGAATAATTTCATAGCTGAATGCATGGATGATCCTTCTTTTTGAAATCAGCATATCTAATTGCTCAATTTAAACTCGACAATCGCTATTTTATTTTTATAATATTGATAAATCGAGTCAGATCCTTTCAGAATTATTGATAGATGAATATTAACCAGGAACAGCTCACCATCTTTAAAACCGTGATTGAAAACGGTTCCTTTTCAGCTGCCGCCAGAAAACTGGGCAAAGTCCCTTCTGCGGTCAGTATGTCCATTGCACAACTGGAAATAGACCTGAACATCAATCTGTTTGAGCGTTCAGGCAGAGAACCGACTCCCACCTTACAGGCCCTGACCCTGTATGAAAAAACTGAGCAGCTGTTAATAGAGATGAATCAATGGAAACAACAGGCCAATGCACTCAGCACAGGCCTGGAGTCTTCACTGAATATTGTCATTGTCTCCGAACTGCTGCACATCCACTGGACTGATTATATTGCACAGCTGGAACAAAAGTTTCCGGAGTTACAGATCAATATTTACTCTGCACCACAGGAAGATGCCCTGCAGCTGCTGATGAACCAGTCTGCCCAGCTTGCCTTGATGTTTGAGCGGGAACATCTACAAAGCAGCGAACAGTTTGTCGAGTTAAAACGGATTTCACTGGTGCCTGTTGCAGCCTGGGAGCACCCACTGGCGCAGTCTGAACAGGTCAGTTTTGAACAGATTTTACAGAGCAGGCAAATTGTGGTGGCCAGCCGTGACCGGCATATTCGCCCTGAACTGTTATATTCAAAAAAATACTGGCGAACAGACAATCATCATTCTGCATGCACCATGATTCTGCAGCAACTGGGCTGGGGCGTTTTACCCAGCGACATGCTGGATGAAAACCCCATTTTTAAAAAACAGTTAAAAATTTTAAACTTTTCAGATTTCACCCCCAGATTTGAATATTATGTCGACCTGGTATGGAGCCGTGAAAATGCATTGGGAGCCGCTGCCCGTTTTTTGATTGATCACATCAGAAATCAAAGAATTTATACAAAATAATGTATATTTACCGGGATTTCCTGCTTTAGAAAAAAGCACATTATGTTATAAATAATAATATAGATACCTGAATCAAGAATTAGATCACAATGACTCAATCCGCATTAGACCAGCTTAAAGCATTGACCACCATTGTCGCAGACACGGGTGATTTAAATGCAATTCAGCAATTCCGCCCCCAGGATGCAACCACAAACCCCTCATTAATTACCGTTGCTGCCAATTTACCTGAAAATAAGGAATTGATTGAAGCCGCTTATATTCAGGCAAAATCTGAAGGCTATCATACAGATCAGCTGATTGAGCGCAGCATTGACATTCTGACTGTCAGACTGGGCGTGGAAATTCTTAAGATTATTCAGGGCCGTGTCTCCACAGAAGTCGATGCAGCACTGTCCTATGACACAGAAGCAACCATTGTCAAAGCAAAGGAATTACTGGCGCTGTATCAGGATTATGGCGTCGATCAGGATAGAATTCTGATTAAAATCGCCTCAACCTGGGAAGGCATTCAGGCAGCCCGGGTGCTGGAAGCAGAAGGCATTCACTGCAACCTGACCCTGTTATTCGGCTTACACCAGGCCCGCGCATGTGCCGATGCCGGTGTTACCCTGATCTCGCCTTTTGTTGGCCGTATCCTGGACTGGTATAAAAAAGCGGAAAATGTTGAGCATTATCCAGTTGAAAAAGATCCAGGCGTATTATCGGTCAGACACATTTACCAATATTACAAACAGCACGGTATCCAGACTGAAATCATGGGCGCCAGCTTCCGCAGCGTCGATCAGGTGCTGGGACTTGCAGGCTGTGATCTGCTCACGGTTGCTCCTGCACTGCTGGCAGCACTTGAACAGGATCAGCGGACTGTACAGCGGCAACTGACTGCTGAAACTTCACAGCAATCGGCTGCCGGTATTCATGAGGTCCTGGACAAGGAACAATTCAAGAACCAGCTGGAAACTGACCTGATGGCATTTCAGCTGTTACAGGGCGGAATCGATGGTTTCATTAAGGCCCGTGAGCAACTCAGCACCCTGTTACGTCAGTCTTTCGGTATAGATGCAACCATCAGGACTTAGTACCGGCATCCATTGAAGTCGATTTGTCCTGAACAATTGTCATCTCCCATGAACAGATCGACTTTCACTGCTGTTTTGATTCATCCCTTTATCCATCAACGAGAAGACTGTGTTCGGTATCACCGATATTGTGACCTATATCATTGGCGCGGTTTTTATTGTGATATTACCCGGCCCCAATACTCTCTATATCATGTCCATTGCTTCAAGGTCCGGCATCCGGGCAGGCTATGCCGGCGTATTGGGTATTTTTGCCGGAGATGTTGTACTGATCTTATGTACAGTACTGGGGGCAGCTTCATTGCTGCATGCTTTTCCCTGGCTATTTATCATCCTGAAAATGGCCGGCGCCCTTTATTTGTTCTGGCTGGGTATAAAGTTGCTCATTTCCGGCTGGCACACATGGCACAGCAAAATGGATCATGAAACCAGTGCTGCGCCATCATCGTTATCTGTACTGAAACAGCCCCATCCATTCAGAACTGCACTGACCATCAGTATTTTAAACCCCAAAGCCATTGTGTTTTATCTATCGTTTTTCATACAGTTTGTCGATCCGGCTTATCCCTATCCTGCTGTAAGTTTTGCCATATTGTCAGTAATCCTGCTGACACTCAGTATGGTCTATTTAAGTATGTTAATTTTTTCAGGGATCAAACTCGCTGCTTTTTTTAATCGCAGATATAAAGTAACCGCGGTTGCCATAATCTGCATTGGACTGCTGTTCTGCGGTTTTGGGCTGAAACTGGCGACCTCAAGCCTCGGCTGAACACACGTGATTCATCGTTGTAAAAAGCCCTGCATTTCAATACAGATTCAGTCACAACAGCCCCTGATGGTTGTAAAATAACGACAATAGTTTGAAATATTATACTCAATTATCTTTTTTCAAATTTAAAAGAATTAAATTATTACTTCTTCTCTGTTGCAATAATCTTGTTCGCAATTTCCTGTATCTGATCAGGCTTAAGATTTTGACCATTGATCTGATAATAATTACTGTCATTCACAAAGGTTAGTTTTTCAATTAAGTCTGATGACAATTTTTCATACCGAGCAGGTGTATTTTGATTTAATGCTATATTCAGGGATTCAGCGATAAATTGATGAGACGATTCGCCAGCCTTTAAATAGGATTGCTCAATTTCAACTTTCTGGTTTGCACCTTCATAGAGCTTATATATACTGTTCCAGCCATTCTCACTGTCATAGCGACCAAAATTCTGAGCACCTGTCAGCTTCAGTCCATAATCATTTAGAATCTGATCATTCGTACCAGCAAAATTGTCAAGTTGAGATGAGATTTTTTTAATACCTTCCTTCTGTAGATTCTCCCGGGCCTTTTCCAGTTCAGAAAATTCACTGACTCGCAGTCCCCCACTTAAACTGCCCTTTTCATACAAGTTTTTAATCTCGCCTTCAGCCCCTTTTCGGCTGACGGGATCAAGATTATTCAAAGAGGTATATACCACACCATTATTTTCGGCACCCTTCTTCATGATTTCAGAAAAATTAACCAGGGCCACAAAAGAACTCCTGTCCATTCTTCCCTGATTATCCCTGGTATCCTTCGTTACATTTAAAGGAACATCTTCCTGATTCCCGTTTTCAATGGCTGGCTCCTCCTTTGATATTTCTTTGTGCAGCAATCCATTTCCATTGGTTGTGGTTTCCTCCTTTTTAATAAAGAAGAGTAAGGTAACGGCCACCACTATAAAAAAACATAAATAAAGAATGTGTTTTTTTGCTAATTTCATTTCATCAACTCCATGGCCATCCTGCTGATAAATTACAGTTTGTTGCAGTAGTTTGAGTTGTTCGAATATCATTAAATGAAAATCTTATTGTGTGATGTCCACCGACGGTCCAATCAGTATGCACACCTAAGCCTGAATCTACAAAACCTGCATAGGCCCGGCCGAGTCCTATTGATCTTACTGTATCCCTTTTCGATCTCTGCCATGACCTTACCCATAAATCATGTTTATCGTTCCGTACCAACTTACGGATTCATTATGGACGCCAATATCTTATGGAGTTGCTGCGACACAATTTTCCCGGCTTGCCATAATGGGAAGCTTGCCTAAAAGTGCAGTCAAATTCCCTTGTTATACCACGAGTACATGAATATCGCTGACCATTGAATATAATCTCTATGCGATATGCATCACCTCCTTTTCTCGGTTTTGGTATTTTCATTTTTAGGCGTAAATTATGCCGTATTTTCGGCATTTTTCTCAATAAATACTGCAAATAGCAGGCAACAAAAAAGGTTTGCAAGCACATGAAATTCCTTGCAAACCTTTGATGTGTATATGGTAGGCATATCCAGACTCGAACTGGAGACCTCTACGATGTCAACGTAGCGCTCTAACCAACTGAGCTATACGCCTAAAGTTCGAGCATCATATTCATTTTTCAGAATCATGACAAGTTTTTTTCGATGATTTCAGTCTATCAGCGCATTCTTTAAGCAATAACTGCAATTGTTCAATATGTTCATCAGCTGAATCCTGCTGATAGACAATTTTCTGAAATATTTCATTCGCCTGCCTGAAAGGTTGCTGCTGATCAACCTGCCCGGCCAGACGCAACATCCATTGCTGAAACGTTTCTGCATCCCTTTTTCGGTCTTTCTGAGCCAGTTGTCTGGTAAAACGATTCAACACACGATCTACAGCAGTGACCTGACTGGCCGTCCGCAGTTTCATCACCAGAAAATAAAGAGCGCCAATGAGCAGTCCTCCCAGTATCAGCATGATGGCGTACGCATAACTGGCATTCAGGCCCAGTTGACTCAACCAGCCATTCTGCTTGTCCGCATCATAACCGACCACTTTACTCTGCCATTGATAACTGGCGTAATCACTCCATACCCGCAGTGTTCTCAGCATGGAAAATTGCCGGTATTGCCAGGCAGATGTGGTTCCCTGCCCAAAAACCTCACGCTCATTGCCCATGTAGTCCTGCATACCCAGATCAATTCGCTGTGGCGCAATGATGGCGGTCGGATCAATCCGCTGCCACTGCCCATTCAGTAATACTTCACTCCAGGCATGCGCATCAAGCTGACGCACTTCCCAGCTCTGGGCATCCGGTGCCAGTTGTCCTCCCTGATACCCCACCACCACCCGAGCCGGAATTCCAGCATAACGCATCAGCATGACAAAGCTCGAGGCATAATGTTCACAAAAACCCTGTCTGGACTGAAACAAAAATTCATCAATTCTGTTTTGTCCCAAGCGTCCCGGGCTGAGGGTATAAACAAAATTCTGGTTTTTATACCATTGCAGAACAGCAGCAATATAACGCTCAGGATGATGATGAACCGAGTCAAATAATTGTCGTGCCAGTTTTTGTGCTGCTGGATCACCATGTTGCAGATAAATCTGATTAAACCGATATTCAAATGCTGAATTCTGTACTGGCTGTGACTGGTCCGGATGATTACCCAGCCAGGCAAATGAAAGCGGCTGTGCGCTCTGCAGCTGACGTTCCAGTGTAATTGACCCATCGTGATGCAGCTGCAAACCAGACTGTAAGGGAATGGAGTGTTCCAGTGCCATGATCCATTGCACCCGATTGTCACCCGCCAGGTATTGATAATCCAGCGACTGTGTTGATTGTTTTAAAATGGGTGCTTTTCGGACTTGCCGGTTTAAAAAGCTGCTGGTCCACGTGGTGCCATCATATTGATCCAGCACCATCGCACGCCAGTACAAATTCTGACGATCCGGCAACTTCTTCATATCACCACGAATGCGGAAAGCCAGCGCGGAAGACTGCGATAAACTTGCAATATCCCCTGGAGACATCCGGTCACTGATGCCTGTTACGCCTTTATCACTGGCTATGGGAATTTGCCAGAGTGGTGGCAACCTCGGAAAAAACAGGAAAAGCAGTACAAAGAATGGAATCGCCAGTGCAACAATATGAGCGACATGCCGAGCATCGGCTCTGAAATGTCCCGGGTGGTTATCACTGTCACCCCGCGAAAATGCCTGGGTCTGCACCCGATATAATCCGACAAGACCACTGGTTAAACAGCACAGGACCAATAAGGCCATCCACATAGACTGACTGTATAAAAATAAACTTGCGCTGACGAATAACGCAAAATTAAACAGGACAATGACATCCCGCTGCTGCTGTGTTTCCAGTGCTTTGGCATATAAAAAAGTGGCTAAAACAGCCGTTCCGGCCCCCACACCCAGCAGACTCTGATAGTCCAGATAGATCACAGCCAGTGACATCACAACAAAAAGGATTTTGATGACCCTGGACACCAGGCTCTGCTGATTTTGCACTCCTGTATTTTTTTGATAGCGCCACACCAGCGTCAGCAACATACACAGGAAAATCAGCGCCAGTGGCACTGGAATAAATGCAAGTTGAGCCAGCCAGATGAGACTCAGGACCACAATCATTGATATTTGAATGGAACGATTCATGATCTCATGCCTGCGCCAGCAATTTCCGGGCCTGTAAATACTGTGATGCGCCCTGTCCATAAGCCAGTTCTGCCCGGGGTAAGATCAGCTGATACTGAATCTGCCGCTGTTCACAGCTATCCACCAGCCCCATCATCAGACTGAGCTTTTGTTCGTGTGACTGATTGTGTGGCTGCTCCTGTGAGTGTTCATGTAACCGGGCAGGCATGTGTGCATAATCAATGCTCAGGCGCTGTTTATCCTGCTGATCTTCAAACTGTCTGACATAAAGTCCCTGCCCCCTTGCAAGCTGTTTCCAGGACACCGCCTGGAAGGAATCACCCGCCTGAAACAAACGCAGGTCATGAAATTCGTTCATGTCCGGCAAGCCTCTATTTGCAAAAGCATGATCTTCCCACTGAAAATCCTGTGCCCTGGGGGCAATCCAGATTTCATCAGACAGATAAAAATAAGTCCATGCCCGGACCAGTCCCAGTGGATAGGTGGAATAAAGCAAAATCCGCGGCATAGGGTACACACCACGCTGATCAGCCAGCAGATGTATCTCCGTAGTCTGGCTTAAGCCCTGCACCATCAGTTGCTGCAGTTGATCACCACATTTCAGAAACAAATATCTGGGGGTGCTGGTTTGCTGTTTAAAAAACAATCTGAGCGTCAGTGCCTCCCCGACACGTCCTGTTTCAGGCAGGGTAATTTCGACGGATAAGGCATGCAATTGTTTAAAGGTGAGATAAAAACTGATACACAAAATGGCGCTGATCAAAAAACAGAAGCCGAGTACCAGATTATTGGCATAGTTGATCCCGGCAACAAAGGTGATCAGTATCAGCACAACATATAAAAGCCCCTGCTGATCAATAAATACCAGCACATCTTTTTGTTTCAGAGTCCTGCCAGCCCGGTATTGAAAACGCCGGTTCAGCCATGTCTGTAATTTTGCCCGGAAGATCATACTGGCCATCCATCAACCATTGACGGCAACTTTCTGCATCAGCAGCAAGGTTTCTGCTTCGCTCAGCCCGATACGGTGTGCTGTTACAGCAACAAAAACGGCCTGCACATCATCCGCTGTTACAAAAGTGCGTTTCCCAACCAGGGCATACGCCTGCGCGGCCTGTTTCAGTGCCAGTACACCACGAGTGGATAAACCATGCCGGCCTTTCCGGGTTTCCTCTGCCAGGTCCAGTAAGTAGCCCAGTACCGTTTCACCCACAGCGACCTGCTTTGCCCGTGCCTGAAGTGCAATGATCTCCTGCCGGCTGAATATCGCATTGAATGTGGTAATCAAAGTATGCCGGGAATTTTGCTGTAACAACAGTTTTTCAGCAGACCGTGAAGGATAGCCCAGTGTCAGCCGCATTAAAAAACGGTCCAGCTGAGACTCAGGCAAGGCATAGGTACCGCTCTGAAATAATGGATTTTGTGTGGCAATCACCCAGAACGGCTGAGGCAGTGGATGACGGATCCCATCCACCGTTACACAGCCCTCCTCCATGGCTTCAAGCAACGCACTCTGTGTTTTCGGACTGCAGCGGTTAATTTCATCCGCCAGCAAAATCTGAGTGAAAACCGGTCCATGCTTAAACTCAAACCGGTGCTCCTGCTGATTAAACATGTTAATGCCAATCACATCACTGGCCAGCATGTCACTGGTAAACTGAATGCGCTGAAAGTCCAAACCGGTCAGATGGGCAAGGCTGCCGGCCAGCGTGGTTTTCCCCAGACCGGGTAAATCTTCAAAAAGCACATGGCCACCGGCCAATAGACAGCTGAGTGCCAGCCTGGTCTGCTGGCTTTTATCCAGGATGATCTGATTAATCTGTATCAGAAACTGGTCTGTTTTCTCATGAAAAATCAGCAGTTCAGCATCAGATTGCATGATTTCATCATGATACTGACTTTTTTTCATTCCCCGGATCACCTTTATTCCCCAATAAAAAACGGTGTATGGCTAACATACACCGTTTTTCACTTTTTCCAAAGAAATCAATTGATTTCCTGTTTAAACTTTAACATGGGCACTTTTTCATACCGCCACCTGCTCCGGGATAACGGGCATCCACACAGTAACGATAGAATGTTTTGGCATCCATTGGGGTTAAATCGGGATGATGCTGCTGCATATGCTCCAGATAACCAGTGTAATCAGGCACACCGACCATCAGCCGGAAACTTTGCTGCAGACGCTGCCACAGTGTGGCGATGCGGGACCAGTTTTTCGGATTCAGAATTAAATCCTTCTGCGACATGATGGTCATTTTAATCAACCGGACCATCATTGCCTGGCCCTGACGGGCAATTTTCAGTTTCATGGTGATTTTGCTCCTGAACTGACACTGACATCATCAGAGGTCACATAAACAGCCGGTGCTTCATTGACGGTCGGCTCCCGGCTGGCCAGCGCCCGACGGATCACTCCGATGGAGGCAATCACCATCACCACGGCAACGATCATAAAGAAACCGCACAGTATCGCATTGACCTGATTGGATAATATGACAGTCTGCATTTCAGTCACGGTTTTTGCAGGGGCCAGCATTTCACCCCGTGCGAGCGCATCGGAAAAGCGATTTGCCTGTGACAAAAAGCCAATTTTCGGATTTTCATGAAAAATCTTCTGCCAGCCAGCGGTCATACAGGTAATTAACAGGAAAATTGTAGGCACAATGGTCACCCACACATATTTTTCTTTTTTCATCTTAAACAGGATCACTGTCCCAAGAATCAGCGCCATCGCTGCCAGCATCTGGTTGCCGACACCGAACAATGGCCACAATGAGTTGATTCCACCCAATGGATCAACCACGCCCTGATAGACAAAAAACCCCCATCCGCCCACGGCAACCGCGGTGCCCAGTACGTTGCCGATAAATGACCCGGATTTTTTAATGGCAGGAATCACAATGCCGACAGTATCCTGCACCATAAAACGACAGGCCCGGGTACCGGCATCCACCGCAGTCAGAATAAACAGTGCTTCAAACAGGATGGCAAAATGATACCAAAAAGCCATCATCGAACGATTATTAAAGATTTCCGTAATAATATGCGCCATACCAATTGCAAATGTCGGAGCGCCACCAGTACGTGACAGAATGGTCGACTCACCAACTTCCTGTGCCAGCAGGCTCAGACTTTCCGGTGTCACCACAAAGCCCAGCTGACGTATGGCCTCAGCAGCGCTTTCCACCGTGGTACCCAGCACGGCTGCTGGCGCATTAATTGCAAAATAAACCCCCGGTTCCAGTACTGTGGCGCAGATCATGGCCATCACTGCCACAAATGATTCCATTAACATACCGCCATAACCAATCATGCGGATATTGACTTCATTGTCCACCAGTTTGGGGGTAGTCCCACTTGAAACCAGCGCATGGAAACCGGAAATGGCACCACAGGCAATGGTGATGAACAGAAACGGAAACAGACTGCCTGAAAATACCGGCCCCGTCCCATCAATAAAATGCGTCACCGCAGGCATTTTCAGCATGGGCAGCGCCACCATAATGCCAACCGCCAGTCCGGCAATCACCCCGATTTTCAGGAATGTAGACAGATAATCCCGTGGAGCAAGCAGTAACCACACCGGCAAAACCGATGCAATAAAACCATAAATAATCAGACACCAGGTCAGCTGTGTGCCCGTTAGGGTAAAGAAGGGTCCCCAATAAGGATGCTGAGCAACGTCTCCGCCATAGACAATGGCAAGCATCATCAGGACAAAACCGATAATGGAAACCTCAGCAATTTTGCCCGGACGTAAATAACGCATATAAACGCCCATGAACAACGCAATGGGAATGGTGGCTGCAATACTGAATACGCCCCACGGACTATGTGCCAGTGCCTTGACCACCACCAGCGCCAGTACCGCCAGGATAATGATCATGACGCCCAGTGCGCCGAGCATGACAATGATCCCGGCAAAGGAACCAAGTTCCTGTTTGGCCATTTCACCAAGCGAACGTCCATCACGGCGGGTGGAAATAAACAGCACCAGGAAATCCTGGACCGCTCCGGCAACCACCACACCAATCAGTAGCCAGATGGTCCCGGGCAAATAACCCATCTGCGCCGCAAGAATAGGGCCGACCAGTGGTCCGGCTCCGGCAATCGCAGCAAAATGATGCCCAAAAAGGACGTATTTATTGGTCGGCACATAATCCAGGCCATCTGCCAGGCGATGTGCCGGCGTCAAACGCCGTGAATTCAGTTCAAATACCCGATTGGCAATAAACAGGCTATAGAAACGATAGGCAATGCTGTATACACATATTGCGGCCAATACCAGCCACACCGCATTCACATGCTCACCCCTGCTGACCGCAAGTATCCCGAAAGATACTGCACCGATCACGGCGACTACAGCCCACATCAGCCTGGACATTGCTGTAGATTTCGTCTGAATATTTTCCATAAAGACCTCATATCCTGATTACAAAACGCAGTCCCATTGTTGTTATTTCCATCATCAGATGACGCTATGCTCTAGACTTTACTCCTTATGTTGTTGTTTTCATCTAATACTTTGGCATAAAAAAACTGGCATAAAAAAGGGATGATTTTCATCATCCCCTCGATCATAGTCTATTTATGCCGCATTATGCACGTTCTAAATATTCCCCGGTACGGGTATCCACACGCACACTTTCTTCCTGCTGTACAAATAATGGCACACGAACTACAGCACCGGTTTCAAGTTTTGCAGGCTTACCACCGCCACCTGAAGTATCACCACGGACACCCGGATCAGTTTCCACAATTTTCAGGACCACAAAGTTAGGCGCACTGACGGTCAATGGCACACCATTAAATAACATGATGGTGCATTTTTCATTGGAATCGTCTTTTAACCATTTGGCAGCATCGCCCATGGCGATTTTATCGGCAGCAATTTGTTCAAAGCTTTCCGGGTCCATAAAATTCCACAGTTCGCCGTCGTTGTACAGATAGTCCATTTCAACTTCAACAATGTCAGCCCCTTCCAGGGTTTCATTGGATTTGAATGTTTTTTCCAGTACTTTACCGGTTTTCAGGTTACGCAGTTTGACCCGGTTAAATGCCTGACCCTTACCCGGTTTTACATATTCGTTTTCCATGATTGAACATGGGTTGCCATCAAGCATTACTTTAAGACCCTGCTTAAAGTCATTTGTAGAATAATTGGCCATGAAAGGCGTGCTCCAAACTTACTAACTTAATCTATTCATGCAAAGCGTCTATCGATAATTCATAAACAATACGACCATGAATATTTCTGATGATGCAGACTGATATGCGGATATTCAGCATTCTAAATGAGCAACAGCTGACGAAGCAATGAAAAAATATCCCTGTGCCGTCATATTACAGGTAAAATTCCCTGCATTGTTCTCAGTGAAATCTGATACAGACGCATCTTTTCCGGGATATGTACAAACACGGCATCATGTGCAGAAATCTCAGCAACTGCGAGCATTTCAGCTTCGCAATACAAGGCTGTATGAATGTCTTTAGACCCTTAACCATCCTTATTTTAACACCCGGCATGATAAACTATTTATACCAAGAGCAAAACTGGCAATCACAACTCAATGATCTGATTACCGACCCACAGGACTTACTGCAACGGCTGCAGCTGTCACCGGACCAGCTATTATCGGGCGCTCTGCTCGCCTCCGAACAGTTCAGACTGCGTGTGCCACATGCATTTGTCAGCAGAATGGTTCCGGGCAATCCCCTGGACCCATTGCTGTTACAGGTTTTGCCTCATCATCTGGAACTTGAGGAACACGAAGGTTTTGTCACAGATCCACTGGCGGAAGAAGCCGCCAGTCAGCTACCCGGTGTTTTACATAAATACACATCCCGCTTTTTACTGACCCTGACCGGTGCCTGTGCCGTCCATTGCCGTTATTGTTTCCGCCGTCACTTTCCCTACCAGCAGAACCAGCCCAGAAATAATGACTGGCCGGACATCCAGCACTATTTACTCAGTCATCCTGCGGTTAACGAGATCATTCTCAGTGGCGGTGATCCCCTGACCCTGTCAAATGCCCGACTGAGCCTGTGGGTGAAACGCCTGGAATCCCTCAGTCAGATTAAAATTCTGAGAATTCATTCACGTGTCCCGATTGTCATCCCGAACCGACTCGACGAAGAGCTGGTTTCCTTATTGAAAAACAGTAGGCTACGCATAATTCTGGTGGTACACTCAAACCATCCTGCCGAACTGGATGATCTCACCTGTGCACAACTCAGACAGTTGGCACAGCAGAATATCCTGGTGCTGAATCAGTCTGTTCTATTGAAAGGGGTCAATGATTCTGCCCGGGTGCTGACCGAACTCAGCCACCGGCTTTTTGAAGCGCAGGTCATGCCCTACTATCTGCATGTACTGGATAAGGTTAAGGGTGCGCATCATTTTGATCTGCAGGCTGATCAGATTGATGACATTTACAAGCAAATGCTGGCCGCTTTACCCGGTTATCTGGTGCCCAGACTGGTCCGGGAAATCGCAGGCGAAAAAAACAAGACACCGCTGTATGGAGTTTCAACCTTTTAGAGTTCAACAACAAATGATAAATAAAGAAATCTCAGAAATTTTCCAGTCTCCCACGGTGCTGAAAAGGGATCGGCTGAGTTTTTCAGAAGCCACTGTTCAGGCCATGAACAGCTGGGCTTCTTCTTTATCCATTATGCAACTGGGGGATACTTCCGAATCTGTATTCAAGGCAATTTATGAGATTTCAGAGTTGCAATGCAGTGAAACGCTCAGGTTTGACCTGATCCAGGTGCTGCACCCCTTTGTGGAAAATGTACTGGCAAGCCTGGAAAAGCATTTTATTAATCAGGGGCTTTTTCACTCCGATCGCAATGAACACATTATAGAACTCACCACCCGGCTGCGTACTTATTTTGCCAGTATCTATATCAATATTGTCCATCGCAGTCATCAGCAGCTCAGCAACCAGAAGTTTTCATTTCTGAAATTCAACCATAAAAAAAATCTGAAAACCGCACGCACCCTGGCCAGTTATTATGCTCTGCAACAGTTAGGCTTGTTACTGATACAACAGCAAATGCTGTATAGCAACGCACTGGCCAACCAATGGCATACCACGCATCACCTGTTTGACCTGGCCGTAAAAAATGATGAATTTTTAATTAATGTCAATCAGTTGCAGGGAACTCATCACGTTGTTCAGAATATTCTGCAGGCCTACGCCCAGGTACTTCTGCTGGATATTTTCAATACTCATCAGATCCGGCCTTCTGAAATTCAGGCATTGTACCAGTGCAGTTTTGACTGGGCAAAAATGATTCAGGTATTGCCCCGTGAAACCACATTATCCCGCTATATTGTAGATACCAGCCAGGATTATCCACCCATTTACAACCGCAGACAGCACAGCAACCTGCACAGTAATCTGTATATTTCGACTCAGAGTCTGCTGGAACACATCAATAGCACCATTCAAAAGGATTCTGCCTATCTGTCCCGTAATGAAAAAATTCATTTATCAGCTGCCCTGAAATTTCACGTTCAGAATGTACTGGGAACCAGCAGTGAGCGTAAACATGAACGTTATGAATATTCTGCACAATTGCAGGTCTGTTTCAGTCTACTCACGGCGCATTTTTATTTGTCCAGAGCGCGAAATTTTTATGAAACCCTGCACCTCAAAAATAATTACAGTTTCCAGTCTGAATCAAACGTGCAGTCGAATATTGCCGGCAATCATGACGCTGAAAACACCCGGAATATCCGGATGCTGGACCGTGAAGCCAGACAGATTTATCAGACCCAGGTCCTCGATATCAGTATTAATGGTTATCGGGTCCGCTGGGCAAATGAAGCCCCGAAAAGTCTGCGGACCGGCGAATTCATCCTGGTCAATGAAACCATGCAGAACAAGTGGAAGGGTGCCATTATCCGATGGATTAAACAGTCAATCCATAAAACCTATGAACTGGGGGTCGAAATTCTGGCTCAGGATATCTATCCCTGCGCTGTCAGGGTAACAACTGACCGGGCAAATATAAACTATCACCCGTGTCTGCTGTTACAAACCCAGCAGCTGGACAGTATCAACACCTCACTGATTCTGCCGAATTTACCTTTTTTCAAAGAACAGCAGGCAGTCCATCTCCGCCTGGCCGATCAGGACATTAAAATCCATCTGATCAGGACACTGTTAATCACTCAGAGCTTTATACAACTCAGTTTTGAATTGTTGAATGATGAGCAACAGACGTTAATTGATCAATTTATTCATCAACAAACAACCGATTTAAACAATCAGGACGTATGGGAAGCCTTGAAGTGAGAAATTTATTATTATCCCGAAAACTAAAGCTATCAGAAACCAGGCTACTGGTGATTGATGATAACCAAATCCGATATAATAAAATTCTTGAAATATTTCAAACTCAGAAGCACCTGGTCCAAGCAACCCTGCTGGATGATTTAGCCAGTTTCGAAAAACAACTGAATATCTGCTGGGATATCATTATCTTTGGACAGGCCTATGACCTGAAAATTGAACAGGCCATTACCCTGATCCAGGCTTCATCGCAGATCGATATTCCTGTCCTGCTGCTCAGACCGGAGGATTATCAGGCGGAACAGTATCCACGTTATATCCATAAGGGTGTGTATGATGTGGTTGACCCGGCAGCTGCAGAATCCTTCTATGCCGGTTTAATCCGGGCCTTGTCCTATAGCCGGCTGCTTCAGGCCCAGTTTCATTTACTGAATGATCTGGATTATGCAAAAAACCAGGCACAGGCGCTGGTCCATGAACAGAATAAAGCCATCGCCACGCTTCAGGAAGGCATTCATACCCAGGCCAACGCAGAATATCTGAAACTGTTCGGCCTGAGCAGCGAAGAAGAGATCATTGGCCTGCCCATCCTGGATATTCTGCAACCCAATGATGTCAATGATTTCAAAACCCGGTTTAAAAAAATCAGTCAGGGACAATTTGAATTTTCCCGTTTTGAAATGGACAGCCAGAACGTCCAGGCCGGTTTTAAAAACCCACTCAAAATTGAGTTTTTACCCTCAGCTGAAGATGACACCATTCAGATCACCATTGAAACACCTTCCACGACCCCTGATCCTACCCCCGGGAAGAATCATGCGACACATACCGATGAATCACCTTATCAGAAAATTCATCGTGGCCTGATGCAGCAACCCGCCAGGGCAAATGCGCTGGTTCTGTTCAGCCTGGCCAGTTGCCCGGATGAAATCCTGCATCTGAACTGGGACACCAGTAAAGCCTATTTCTATCATCTGAGAGACTTCATTCAGGCCCAGACCAGTCATCTTCCATTCCGACTGGATACTGCCCTGTATGCCGTATTGTTACAGGCAGAATCCGTGTCCAGTCTTGAATCACGGATTTCCGGCCTGGCTGCATTGGAAAAACCACAATTACTGACGGTACATGCCCGCACCTTTCCCCTCCAGCTGAAACTCGGATATAGCCTGTTTGACACCCATAGCTTTACAGAAGCCGGTTTTGAGCAGATTCTGGCACAGGCCTACAACACCCCACTGCCAAAACGTGAAACTGCGTCTGACCGGCAACTTGAGGCAACCCTCCAGGAAACCAGGATTGAGCTGCTGCCGGATCAGCAGATCCAGGCCACGATGTCACAACAGAATGCGCCTGAGCCAATACTGAATACCGAACCTGTCATTCATGAATCTCCTGTTCTGCTGCAGATTCAGCAAAAACTTAAAAAAGGTGAAATTCATCTTAAATATCAGCAGCTGTATGATAAAAAAGATACCGAACTCTATAGCTATGAAGTGACCAGTGGTTTTATTTATGAAAACCAGTGGAAAAAAACCTGCGGCCTGGTGGAACTGGATGAAGATGTTGAATTGTCCATTCAACTGGATCGCTGGATTTTGGTTGAAGCCTGTAAACAACTGCATAACTTCATCAGTCAGTATCCGGAAGCAAAATTAATTGTCAATTTAAACCGGCATATTTTATTTAAGGATAAACAGTTCCCGGAGCTGGTGTCCAAGCTGATTACCATTGTCGGCAGTCGGCTTTCACATCCACTGATTCTACAGTTTGACGAAGAAGATATTGCCCGGAATCTGGCCGAGTCTCAGAAACAGCTTGCCCTGATCCGCACGCATGGCGCTGAAATCGCATTGCGCAACTTTGGTTCCACCATTTCCAGTGACGCTATTCTCAGACAAATTGATATTTCCTACCTGGCACTGGACGAAAAATATACCCAGATGCTGCATCAGGAAACCGCCATTCCACAACTCCAGGAACTGGTGGAAAGCTACCATGCCATCCGACCGGTTGAACTATTACTGCGGAATTTAAATGACATGAACTCATTTGCAAATGCCTGGAATGTGGACGCACGTTTTCTGACAGGAGAATATTTCCAGAAAAAACTGGATCATTTAACCGACGTACAGGATCAGTAAGAAGCTGTGAATTATGGCTCCCGACGGCGTCCTGGATCCGCACCCATAATTTGCTCCGGGGCCACAAACAGCACTGATACTGTATCGGTATGAATCGCATTCGTTCAGCAAATAATCCAGGAACAATGATGAGTTGAGGATGGTGGTGAGTTAAAAGCTACGGATCGGAGGACAACTGTGCTCATCACTGCCGACCCCCTTCGACACAAAAAATCTTCACCCATATATCCATAAAAAAACGGGCAAATGCCCGTTTTTTTTCTTTTGCATGACATGATCAGTCACGTTTAATTGAACGGGACATTCCTGCAAAACGCTGTTTGAATTTGTCAATACGGCCACCCGTATCCACGTTCTTCTGTTTACCGGTATAGAATGGATGACAGGCTGAACACACGTCAAGGTAAAGTGTTTCCTTACCCATTGCAGAACGGGTTTCAATAACGTTACCACATGAGCAGGTTGCAACGAGTGTTTCATATTTTGGGTGAATATCGGCGCGCATGGTCGATTCTCCTAAGTTAAGAAAGGTTTTGCTGTCATCGCAATTGATCACTCTCAGATATATCTGAGGCAAGGGCTAATCAGTTACCCAACGGATAAACGTAATCAGCAGATCAACACCACAACAGACCATTTCTTTTGGCCCACCGAGACGGCTTCCGTCAGGGCTAAGCACAACAAGTGAGCAGTATTATACGCTAAACTGCTGCAATATGCGAATAATTCCAGCCATATTACTGGTCTGTATCTGTATCCTGCCGCCTGGCCCAATGAGCGGCAATCACCCCACACACCATCAGCTGAATCTGATGGAAAATCATAATCGGCAGGACAATCATCCCCATGGGCTGTCCTGCAAATAGAATCTGTGCCATGGGCACACCACTGGCCAGGGTTTTCTTTGAACCACAAAAGAATATTGCAATCTGATCGGCCCGGTTAAAACCCATCCATCTGGGAATATACAGTGCCAGTAACATGATAATGGTTAACAATCCCGAACAGGCCAGTATTAAATAAAACAGGGTCAGACCATGTACCTGCTGCCATAGCCCGGCCACCACAGCACCACTGAATGCACCGTATACCACCATCAGAATACTGCCCTGATCAAAAACCTTCACCAGCGCCGGCATTCTCTGCATATAGGGAAATATATAGCGACGAAGCAGCTGACCGGCAACAAACGGAACCAGCAGCAGCATGACAATTTCAATGATGGAAGATGTAACATCATATTCATGTCGGGCTTGCCCAAAAATAAACAGACTGACCAGAATCGGGCTGATCAGCATACCCGCCATATTGGAAAATGATGCACTGCATACCGCCGCAGCCACATTCCCCCGGGCAATGGACGTAAATGCAATGGACGACTGTACTGTAGATGGCAGAAAACACAGAAATAGAAATCCCCAGTACAATTGTTGTCCCAGCAAGGGCAACAGAAGCGGCCGGGCCAGTAATCCCAGCATCGGGAAAACCACAAAAGTCAAAGCAAACACCACACTGTGTAATTTCCAGTGCAGGATACCCTCAATGATGGCTTCTCTTGATAACTTTGCACCATGTAAAAAAAACAGGATCACAATGGCAATGGTGGTCACCACCCCAAAAATGTCGGCAGCCCGGCCATAAATGGGAAACAGGCTTGCGAGTATCACCGTGCTGATCAGCAATAGCGTAAACCGGTCCAGCGCCAGTGACTTCAATAGTTTCATCTTCAACATCCTGTGGTTCTGCCGCTGGTGACTGCTGCCGTTGGCTGGTTCTGTGGGTTATGCTGTGGGTGGTTATCCACCATTGGAAAGCCCAACAGAATTCATTTACCCCATGGCAAATAAATCCGGCTGGGCCGGGGTCAATTCAACTGTATTCAGCTCACATACGGGCTGACGGGTTTAAACACCGCAATAATAGCCTGATCTAATTGTTTCGTGCATGCTGATCCTGCTGAATCAATTCAATTTTATAACCATCCGGATCTTCAACAAAGGCAATCACGGTAACACCACCCTTCATGGGGCCGGCTTCCCTGACTACCTTGCCACCCCTTGACCTGATCTCTTCACAGGCCTGATAAGCATCATCCACCCCAATGGCAATATGGCCATAGGCATTGCCCATTTCATAAGATGAAGTATCCCAGTTATGAGTCAACTCCAGAACGGTATGCTGCTTTTCATCGCCATACCCCACAAATGCCAGGGTAAAACGGCCCTGTTCATAATCGCGTTTGCGAAGCAGTGTCATGCCGAGCACTTCAGTATAGAACTTTAATGATTGTTCCAGATTACCTACCCGTAACATGGTATGTAACATGCGCATAGCTATTTACCTTTTTCACTTTTGAGTCTGTTTCTGATGTTCACTTAATAATTTTGCCACCCACACCACCAGAATTAAAATCGGGATTCCGATCAGCGTCGTCATTAAGAAAAACTTCGGATAGCCAATATTACTGACAATGGTCCCTGAATATCCACCCAGTATTTTCGGTGTCAAAGTCATCAGGGAACTGAAAATAGCATATTGCACAGCAGTAAAGGAAACACTGGTTAAACTGGATAGAAAAGCAATAAAGGCGGCACCGGCAAGCCCTGAAGCCAGATTGTCGACAACGATGGCAAAATACAACCAGTTTGAACTGTATGGCTTAATGACTTTACCCGAAATCTCAATATTATCGCCTGCCTGAGGGTTGACCGGAGCAATCGGGTCCACATCAATGGATAAATGGTCCACCTGTGCGGTATCGGCTGGATTGACCCGATATGCCAGGTGAGCACTGGCTGCTGCCGCACTTAAGCCCGAATCAATTGCCTTAATGCCAATCACCTTATGCTGCGCATTTGCCAGCAATTTACCGTCAATAACACCACTGAAAGCTCCCTGGTCATCAATCTTTACAGGGTATTCCCCGGCATCCAGCGTATAGACAATGGCCTGGTCCTTATGTTTCAGATGAGAGAGAGCCACACCATTCAATTGTCCCTTAACCACCACATTCTGCTTCAACTCTTCACCGGATAACTGATTGTCCTGAGAGATCGGCAATAATAACATCTGTGCATGTCCAGACTGTTTCAGATAAGGCAGATTCACCTGTTTCATCGCCTGTGGATCCTGTACAAACCCAGCCTGAACCTGTATATGATCTGTTTCAGCCAGAATGCGGGCAGGCACCTGAAGCTTAAAATATCCGACTTCATCGCTCTGAACGCTATATTGCTGTGTACCCACCTGAATCTGTACATCAGATAAGGACTGTCCTGATTTAACCAGCCCAATAAAGATTAAATTGGTTGAGCTGGCCAGTACTGCACCGACAAACATTAATTTCATAATGTTCATGCGCTGTGCCAGCAAACCACCCAGAAAGCCCCCGACCAGGCTGAACACCACCCCATAAATTTTGACGGCTTCTGCAATCTGCTCCTTGCTGAAGTTTAAATCCTGATAAAAGACATTGGAAATAACCCCGGCAATAATGTCAGAAATACGGTAAAAACCAATGAGCAGCAGCAATACCAATGCCAGTTTCAGCCCATAGCGCTTAAAAAAATCTGCAATCGGTGCTATCCAGGTTTCAACAGCCATCTGCTTATTGACTGCACCCAGTTGAACAAGTGCATAACCAACACTTAATGCAACAGCACCTGATCCAATAAATCTGACCGCTTCAAGGCAGAATAATAAAAAACTGTCTTTAATCTCCAGTGCCTGACTTAAAGCTTCGGTTAAGTTTCCTGAGAAAATATAACTCACAACAAAACCGCTGACAGCGACAAAAAATACAGCAACCAGCCGATAATAATCGCTGCGCTGATACTGCTTATAGATGCGATCAACCTGTGGCTCACGAATCACCAGTGTGGTGATGATGCCCACCAGCATAACTGCAGCCATCGCCAGATAGGTATATTTCCATGCCTCGTAAATATAATTGCCTTTGGCTGTCCCCAATGATGCTGCCAGAAATAATGCGCCCGCACCGGCAATGATCATCCCGATCCGATAGCCGGCATTATAGGTGGATGCCAGAATGGTCTGCATTTCTGTTTCAGCCAGTTCAATCCGATAAGCATCAATCACAATATCCTGTGTGGCCGCTGAGAACCCCAGCAGGACTGCACCGGCAGCCATCTGAATCAGATACCCCTGGCCAAGCGATGGATCTGAAAATGCCATAATACAGATGGCACAAATAATCAGACACTGTGCAATCAGTAACCAGGCCCGACGACGCCCCAGACTTTTTGTCAGTACAGGAACCGGGAGCTCATCAATCAGCGGTGCCCATACAAATTTAAAGGAATAACCCAGCGCCGCCCAACTGAAAAAAGTCACAGCACTTTTATCAATCCCGGCCTCACCCAACCATAAGGACAGACTGGAAAAAATCAGTAAAATAGGGATCCCGGCTGAAAAACCGAGGAACAGCATAATAACGGCACGGCGGTCTAAAAATGACTTAAAAGCAGATAACCACCCTTTGGGCTGCGTCACAGTCCGGTCAGTTGTATGTGTAGTCATAACCTGTTATTTTCTATAAAATGAAATAATGCTATTCAAACGCTTAATACACATTGTTTGCAACGTTTTTTACCAAATCCGCACTTAAAATTGCCGATATTTTCTGCAAGTAAACTTGATATTTCCCCCCAAACCTGTATACCTTTAACTTTTCAACCGTATTCTGCCCTGGATTTCACCTGTGACTCAAAGACACGATCAAATCACCGCTGGTGCTTTATCCAATACCACCACAATTACACCGAATATAGAAAAAAATGAACACCTTCCTTCCGTATTTGATCAGTCAAATATTCAGAATACGCTGATCCAGACCCGGCTGCAGCCGGAACAACTGACCCATGTACCCGACGCATCCACCATTCCGTCCTCAACCCGCAGAATTAAGCCGCTGAATAATTTTCTGGGTCAGGACCGTGCCCGGGCCTCTGTAGAGGCCGGTATTGCCCTGCCTTACTCGGGTTACAACATTTTTGCAGTCGGGACCTCAGGCCTGGGTAAACGTACAATGATCAAGCGTTTACTGCAACAACATGCCAAAAACATGGCAACACCGGATGATTGGGTCTATGTCAATAATTTCAAGCATGCCCGTCAGCCAATTGCCCTGCATTTTCCAGCCGGTCAGGGAACGAAATTCCAGACCCAGCTGCACCAGGCCTGGCAAACCATTTTAAAACAACTTGAAAGACGTTTCAGTGCAGAAACCTATCACAACCGGATTGAACGAATTCGCCAGATCACCGGTGAAGAACAGCAACAGGCGCTGGTCGAACTGACCCGTGAGGGTGAGCAATTGGACCTGAAACTGATTAACCGCAATGATGAGCATTGTTTTGTTCCCACGCATTTCATCAATGACAAAATTCAGGAAATGACCCAGGAAGAAATCAATGCCCTGAATACCCGACAGCGGGCAGAGATTGCATCCAACATCCGTTATATGGACAAGAAGCTGGAACGGCTTGGCCTGCAACTGGGCAATCTGGAAGATGACGCCCGGGATCAGGTGTCTGAGTTGAATCGGGATATTGCCAAACAGGTCGTTACGCCCCGCCTCAATCTGATTTTAAACAAACACAAAGAAGTTCAGGGGCTTGAGCAATATCTGCGACTGTATGCAACCGATATCATTGATAATGTTGAAATGATCCTGAACCAGGAAGAAGAAGAATTCTCTCCGGCATTATTCAGTCGTATACCTTCCCGCTATCAGGCCAATATTGTAGTCAATAACAAACCCGGCAGCGGCGCACCCGTCATTTTTGAGGATTTCCCGACTCATTACAACCTGTTGGGACATGTGGAACAACTGACGCATAACGGAACCATCACCACGGACTTCACCTTAATCCGGCCAGGATCACTGCACCGTGCCAATGGCGGCTTTCTGATTCTGGAAGCAGAACAGCTGCTTGAACAGCCCTATGCCTGGCAGGGTCTGAAACGTGCGCTGAAATCCGGCCAGTTGCGACTGTCTTCCCTGGAACACATGCTGACCCTGACTGGCAGTATTTCCATAGAGCCTGCGTCAATTCCACTGAATTTAAAAGTCGTGCTGCTTGCCGAACCTGAAATTTATTATGAAATTCTGGAAGTTGAACCTGAGTTGGGCAGTGTTTTTAAAATCCGCGCAGATTTTACCGACACATTACAACGTAATGACAATAATGAACAAGCTTATATGCAGCTTATCGCTGACTATGTGCAACAGGATAAATTGCTGCCCTTTGATCGTACCGCACTGGCGGCATTGCTGACGGATTCCAGTCGTCAGGCAGAGGACCAGAGTTCACTTTCCCTGCATGCGCTGACACTGGGTGATCTGATTCGTGAGTCTCATTATCATGCGGTACAGGCCGGGCATAAAATGGTTACCGAGCAGCACATTAATACCGCACTTAAACATCGCCAGTATCGATTGGGATATTTACGGGAGCTGTACTGGCAGGATCTTTCCCGCGGGACCCAGCTGATTGAAACCCGGGGGCACCGCTTAGGTCAGATCAATGCCCTGTCCGTGATTCACTATGCCGACGTGGAATTTGGCCTGCCTTCGCGTCTGACTGCATCAGTCTATCAGGGTGGCGGTGATATTCTCGATATCGAACGCAGTGTGGAACTGGGCGGTTCATTGCATGCCAAAGGTGTTCTGCTGATGTCCAGCTTTTTAAAGGCACATTTTGGGCGTGAGCAAATTCTGCATTTCTCCGCCGCACTGGCCTTTGAACAAAGCTATGGTCAGGTGGATGGTGACAGTGCCACCGTTGCCGAGCTTTCCGCCTTGATTTCTGCCATTTCACAACTGCCGATTGATCAATCCTGGGCAATTACCGGTTCGATGAACCAGCTGGGTCAGGTACAGCCAATTGGCGGAGTCAATGCCAAAATTGAAGGCTTTTTTGACGCCTGTAAACTACAGGGCTTCTCAGGCAGACAGGGCGTCATCATTCCCCGTCAGAACATGCAGCATCTAATGCTCAGGCAGGATGTCATTGACGCTGTGACCGATGGGAAATTTCATATTCACGCCATAGAAACCATTGACCAGGCACTGGAAATTCTAATGGCCCGCCCGGTGGGCAGTCTGAACAGCAAAGGACGCTACAGCAAAGGCTCGATTTATGATGCAGTCATGCAACAGCTTGAATACTGGCAGGCCATTGAAGACGGCTCAGAGCAGGAACAGCCGGCCACTAAGAAAGCTGCCAAAAAGAAAAAAGTGAAAAATCAGAGCAAGCGGTAAAAGCAGAAGCTGCTGAAAAAAATCCAGCCCCGACACGAACTGCAAATAAAACACTGACGATGAAGACAATAAAAAAGGCATCCAGAAAAAATAAACGTTAAAAAGATGAATCCTGTCAGCCTGATTCAGGATCTGCCATATTCCACATCCTGAAAAAAAGCACCCGGATCCGGGTGCTTTTTCATTTCTCATTTGTCAGCGATTAAGCTTCCGGTGCAGGACTGTACTGCTCCACCAGCGATTTCAACTCGCCCTTCTGAAACATTTCCAGCATAATGTCACTACCGCCGATCAACTCACCATTGATCCATAATTGCGGGAATGTTGGCCAGTTGGCAATCTGTGGTAAAGTTGTACGAATATCCTGATTCTCCAGAATATTGACATAGGCAAATGGACGACCAATCTGGCTAAGTGCCTCTACTGCACGTGCAGAAAAACCACACTGTGGAAATTGCGGCGTTCCTTTCATATAAAGCAGGACTGCATGTCTGGCAATCTGATCCCGGATTAACGCTTCTGTATCACGTACTTGTTCAGTCATTAAAAAATCCTCAACTCATCTGCCTGCATTATACCTGAATCCACCATAAAAAATATGCCCTACCTGCTAAATCAATCGCGGTTCAATCGATTTTTAATATGCACTGGGACTTTCAATATGCCTCAAATTTTGCTTATATAAACTTTCTCATTTCCCACTGACAGATAAGGGTTCGTTATGAACAACCTCAACCTCGCTCCGATAAAAACTGATCAACCCACGCATTTGATGCCTGTATTCAGCCGTCAGCCGATCAGCTTTGTCCGAGGCCGGGGTTCTTATCTGTACACAGAAGACGGGACCGAATATCTGGATGCACTGACCGGTATTGCCGTCTGTGGCCTGGGTCATGCACACCCGGTACTGGCGGAAACCATTGCTGATCAGGCTTCAACCCTGATTCATACCAGTAATATTTATGAAATTCCCTGGCAGACAGCCGCAGCACAGAAACTGGCCGAAGTGTCAGGCATGGAAGAAGTTTATTTTTCAAACAGTGGTGCAGAATCCAATGAAGGCGCCATTAAAATTGCCCGTAAATTTGGCCATATGCAGGGCGTGAGTACTCCCAGAATCATTGTTGCCGACCAGGCTTTTCATGGCCGCACCCTGGCCACACTTTCTGCAACTGGCAACAAAAAAGTTCAGGAAGGCTTTGCACCATTGGTGGAAGGCTTTATCCGCGTCCCTTTTGGCGACATTGAAGCCATTGAAGAGGCTGCACTGCATCATCCTGATATTGTTGCCATTCTGATTGAACCTATTCAGGGTGAAGGGGGCGTCAATACGGCATCACAGGGTTTTGGCTATCTGGAAGACATCCGCCGCATCTGCAATCAGCACAACTGGCTGATGATGCTGGATGAAATTCAGACCGGCAATGGCCGTACCGGTAAATATTTCGCCTACCAGCATACTGACATCATTCCCGATGTAGTCACCACCGCCAAAGGATTGGGCAATGGTTTCCCGATTGGTGCCGTCATGACCCAGGGCCGTGCTGTGGGTGTACTCACTGCCGGCAGTCATGGCTCCACCTACAGCGGCACTGCATTGGGTTCACGTGTGGTCTATACCGTGATTGATCTGATCCAGAAAGAAAATATCATGGCCAATGCGGCAAAAATCGGCGCCTGGCTGGCTGAGCAATTACGCAGCCAACTGGCAGACCAGCAGGTTATTGTCCGTGGTTTCGGCATGATGATCGGTATTGAACTACCGAAAGACTGTGCTGAACTGGTCAATATTGCACGGGACGAACAGCATTTAATTATCAATGTCACCTCGGCAAATGTCATTCGCTTATTACCTGCCCTGAACATGAACCAGCAACAGGCAGATGATTTACTGCAGCGCCTGCTGCCTGTGATCAGAAACTTTTTAAATGCTTCATAAACAGCTTCTAACCATCCGATATACAAAAAGCCGCATAATGCGGCTTTTTGCTTTCTGTACTGTTTGTATATGATTCAGTCAGTATTCAGAATCAGATCCCGGCTGAATACTGATGATGCTAAGAAGCCTGTTTATAGATTCTGCCATTAGGTAAATGACCGAAATACTGCTTTAATGCATCCAGACAGCGGTTAATTTTCATCGGCTGCTGTTCACGATTTAAAATCATGGCCTGTAAATGAAAGACCGGTAACTTCCACTCTGGCAATACTTCAACCAGCGTACCATTCATCAGCTCTTTCTGTACATCCAGATAAAGAATCCGGGCAATACCATGACCATGCTGACACAGTGATTTAGTCACAAACACATTGTTGGACTGCACACGACTGTTCATTTCCAATCCAATTTCTTCACCGGTGGTCCGATGACGGAAAGAAAACTGCTGATAGTTTTTCATGATATTGATTGGAATCAGGTCATGATTGACCAAATCTTCAGGACGTGAAATCGGTGCGGTCTGGTTTAAATAACTCGGTGATGCCACCAGTACCTGATCCACCTGAGCCAATGGCAAGCAGGTTAAATGGCTGGCCTCTTCAGGATTGGCATACATGCGTATTGCAATATCAATCCGTTCCTGGATCAGATCAATAAACTGATAATCCGCTTCAAGATAAACAGTTAATCCACGGTGTGCGGCCATCCAGTGTGACAACGCAGGAACAATATGTGTTGCTCCCAGTTCCGGAGTCGTGGCAATGCGTAAATCACCGACTAGGTCATCCCTCAATTCATTGATTCGGATTTTCCCACGCTCTGCTGCTGCCAGCATTTCCCGGCAACTATAGAAAAAAGCCTGTCCTGCTTCCGTCAGACTGAGTTTTCGTGTGGAACGGTGCAGAAGCGTGACTTCCATATCCTGTTCCAGCGAACGAACCTGCTGACTTACAGCGCTGGTGGTAATGCCCAGGTCTCGGGCGGCACCACTGAATGAACTTTTTTCAACGACACAAGCAAATACACCCATTGCCCGAAGTTGATCTAACATAAATTTCCCTCTGAAATTATGCATTACCTTGCTTTTAAGATAAAAACAACCCATTGTATTTTATACGAAGAAATACGTATTTGCATAAAATATTTTAATTAACAGGCAGAATGCTTGCAGGGTCAATCGGTTTCCCATTGAGCCGTACCTGAAATTCGAGCATGGTCCGATTGGCACCTGTGGAACCCAACTCTGCAATTTTTTGCCCTGCTGTAACGTTTTCTCCGCTCTTCACCAGCATTTTACTACTATGTGCATATGCAGTGATATACCCATCGATGTGTTTAATCAAGACCAGGTTACCATATTCTTTCAAACCATCTGCCGCATAAACCACCTGTCCGTCTGCTGCAGCAAAAATCGGATCACCCGGATTGCCGCCAAAACGGGTCCCTTTGACATTACTGTTCGGGCTAAAACCCGCAATAATCGGACCATTGGACGGTTTTACCCAGCGTAAGGCTGTTGACTGCACTGGCGTAACCGGAGCTGTTGCAACAGCAGGAGCTGTCGTGGACGGCGTTACAGCAGGTTGTGGCTGACCGGTCGGCAACTGAATGGTCTGCCGCTTAATCTGTGATTCTGACCCTGTCAGCGCTTTGGTTGTTGAGCGGTTGCTGCTATAGCTTCCTGATTTTTTCAGACGCAGCGATTGATTAACATAGATACGATACGGTGGTGCAATATCATTCATTTCAGCAATACTGACATAATCCAGACCATAACGTGCTGCAATGCCACTGAGATGATCCCCTGAACGCACAGTGTAATACTCAGGCGCATTGGCATAGCGTACAGGATTATTAATCTGGGGTTTTGATGCACAGCCTGTAATGATCAGGATGGATGTCACAACAGCTGACCATAAAATCGTATTGATCCATCCCCTGGGTATATGGATGGCGTTCTGTGATCGAACCAGAAACATTGACTTCCCTCTTTAACATCTACATATTGAAATTTCATTGACTGCACTAAGATTAGCAAATAAAGAAAACACTTTTCCCATTTAATTTTGCTTTTTCACAAACTTATAACATTTGCGCCAGGTTCATTGCTCTGTTTCATACAGCCAGGATCGCAGGCTTTTTAAAATACCGTAATTGGTTGCATCCATCTGAATGGGCGTGATACTGACAAAACCATTGGCAATGGCAAAAAAATCTGACTGAATATCCGTCATATTTTCCCGGGGTTCTGTCACGGCTTCCCCGGACAGACCAATCCAGTACATTTGCCGTCCTCTTGGGTCGACATGACTGCTGATGGGTTTGGATTGCATCCGGCGTCCCTGATAGGTAATCTGCGCACCTTTTATTTCAGCAACATCCGGAATATTAATATTAAAAATATGTCTGGGCGGAAGCTGCGGCAAACCACCCGCAATAAAATCATGCACCCATTGTGCTGCCAGTTCATAACTTTCAGGACTTTCATAGGACCGTACATCACTGCCTGCCAGTGAAACCGCTATAGCCGCCTGCTTCATCAGCCGCCCCTCAAATGCTGCACCGATCGTTCCCGAATACAACACATCATCCCCCAGGTTAGCGCCACTGTTAATGCCACTGACCACCAGATCAAACTCAAAATCAAACAGACCGTTCATGGACAGATAAACACAGTCTGCCGGGGTACCATTGATCGCCCACATATCCGGTGCAATCTGAATCGGTCTCAATGGCCGATCCAGTGTCAGGGCACTGGAATAACCGCTTCGTTCACTTTCGGGAGCAACCACAACCACTCGTCCCAATGGCTGCAATGCTTTTGCCAGCGCCTGGATCCCCGGTGCAAACACACCATCATCATTAGCAACCAAAATATTCACATATATTCCTGAGTCATCATAAAATCAGTTATAAAATCATTGTGGACTCAAACCGGTAATAACACGCCAGGCCACGCAGTCCGTATTTATAGCAGCTTTTGATAAAGAAATAATGCGCACTCATGCATTTCATTATGAAAGTTTTCTTAATATCATTCCAATGCACAATCATTGTCATTACAAAACCAAACAACACTTACCCAATATAAAAATAGTTGAAAACTGCCGGATCAGACACAATGGTTGCCCACATCAACAACATCAGCCAGACCATACGACATGCAGGCTGGCCAATTGGCCTACATCATCAATACATTTCCTCTATGTTATTCACATCAAATTTCTTTATCCTATCAAATCATCAAGTTAAATTACTCAGGTCAATTATGCATTCAAATTTCATCAAATTGCTTACAGTCGGAATTCTTGCTTCCACTATGACATTCATGCCTCAGGCCTTTGCTGCAGACAAAAAAGCACAAAAACATGATGAAAATATTGAAGTTACCCAGCAACAGGTGACCCAGGAAGAATTGGCAGCCATTTATGTGTTGTCTGAAATCTGCCCTTCACTGGTAAAAAAAGACCAGAAATTTGATCAGGGCTACAGCCGCCTGGTGAAGGATTATCTGCCGGATGAACAGCATCCGGAGGCAGCACTGATCAACCTAAGCAAACAGGCCAGCTTCAAAAAAGTACTGAATGAAGCCCGCCAGGATGCAAAAAAAGCCGGCGATAAAGGAAACCTTGCCGTATGCAGTGATGTCAGCAATTACCATTCATAAAATAAGTCAGTTACAATTCAGTAAGAAATAAGCCCTCTTCCTGCATGGAAGTCGGCCAGGCTTTGTCCTAAAATGCCTGACTTATACCAATATTCAGCCATACCAAGATTGGAACGACCCAGAATGACCCGAAAAAGTGCCTTTGCTGCCCTGCTGCTGTTACCGTCATTGTCTTATGCAGCAACAGTCCTGTCCACACCGCCGGAATTAAATAATAAATCTTATGTGCTGATGGATTATGAAACAGGCCAGATCCTTGCTGCAAAAAATGAAGATGAGAAGCTGGCGCCTGCCTCCATGACCAAAATGATGACCAGTTTCATCATTGAGCAAAAACTGCTGAAAGGCGAATTGACCGAAGGTGAAAAGGTCCGTATGAATGAGTCTGCATGGTGTCGGGGCAGCAGTTCAGAGTCCTGCATGTATGTTCCTTTAAACGGTACGGCAACGGTTCTTGAAATGCTGCGTGGTATTATTGTCCAGTCGGGTAATGATGCCTCCAAAGCCATGGCTGAACATATTTCAGGCAATGAAGGCACCTTTGCGCACAGCATGAATCAGGAAGCAAAACGCCTGGGTATGACCAATACGCATTTTATCAATGCCACCGGTATGCCGGCAGACGGCCATTATTCCACAGCAAAGGATATGGCAACCCTGGCCAGACATATCATTCATGACAGTTCAAAATATTACCCGATTTACTCTGAAAAGGAATTTACCTTTAATGGGATTAAACAGGGTAACCGCAATGCGCTGCTGTATACCGACCCAAGTGTCGATGGCCTGAAAACAGGTCATACCAGCGAAGCAGGTTTCTGTCTGACTACATCTTCCAAACGCGGGCCAATGCGGTTGATTTCGGTCATTTTTGGTGCCTCATCCATGAATGATCGTGCCAATCAGACCCGTTCCCTGCTGGCCTGGGGTTATTCAAACTTTGAGACTGTCAGCCTGCAACCTGCCAATCGGGTACTGGCCAGAACCAGAGTTTATTTTGGTAAAGAGAATGAAGTCGAAACCGGTCTGGCTGAAAACTTCAATGTCACCATGCCAAAAGGTCAGGCCAATGCCATTAAGACCCAGCTGACCCTTCAGCCAAATCTGAATGCACCCCTGCAACGGGGCCAGGTGGTGGGTAAACTGACCGCCACCCTGAATGGTAAAGTGATTGCAGAAAAACCACTGGTGGCCCTGAAGGCAGTGGAAGAAGGCAATTTCTTCTCACGTATGATTGATCACATCAAATTATTCTTCAGTAATCTGTTCTGACTGGCGCCTTAAACGACGACCCGTTAAAACAGCAACAAAGCATTCATATCTTCGCGATCTGGATGCTTTTTTATTTATAATCGTTGTTATTTCCCATGATACCGCTGACTTATGAACAACAATATCCGTCCCTACCTGGAACACTCTCCTGAAATTTCTTCAAACTGTTATATTGATGATATGTCAGTCGTTATTGGTGATGTCAGCCTCGCTGAAAATGTATCAGTATGGCCTTTTGCCGTGATCCGTGGTGATGTCAACAGTATCCGGATTGGCAAAAACAGCAATGTCCAGGATCACTGCATGCTGCATGTCAGTCACAAAAATGAGGCCAGACCGGATGGTTCACCGCTGGTAATTGGCGAGGATGTCACCATTGGCCACCATGTTAATCTACATGGCTGTCGCATCGGTGACCGGGTTCTGATTGGCATCAATACCGTAGTACTGGACGATGCCATTATTGAAGATGATGTCATGATTGGCGCGGGCAGCCTGGTCCCGCCACGCAAGCGACTGGAAAGTGGTTATCTGTATGTGGGCAGTCCTGTACAGAAAATCCGCCCCCTGACCGATAAGGAAAAGGAATTTTTGTCTTATTCGGCGAGGCATTATGTCAAGGTGATGAATCACCATAAAATGCATCAGACTACCGGATAACTCTGTTCTGCCCTGGTGATGTGTACAACTGTAAATATCGACATAGCCAGCAAGCGTTAAATTTTGTAGAATACGCCTTTTAGCATGGTGCTTTTTATGACCGCCTGGACTCCTCATGTAACTGTCGCCACCGTCGTTGAAAAAGACGGAAAATTTCTGTTTGTAGAAGAACAGACTGAAGGTGTGGTACATACGGTATTCAATCAGCCAGCCGGACATGTTGAATCCGGTGAGACGCTGACTGAGGCAGCCATCCGTGAAACACTGGAGGAAACCGGTTATACCGTACAGATCGATACACTGATCGGCATCTATAGCTACACGCCTCCCATGTTCCCGGCACAGACCTATTATCGTTTTTGTTTCCGGGCACAGATCAGCAGCTATGATCCCGATGCACTCCTGGATACAGGCATTGTCGGTCCGGTGTGGATGAGTCCGGAAGAGCTGCGTGATACCGCCCGTGCCCGCAGCCCGCTGGTGCTCAGAGCCGTACAGGATGCCCAGTCCGGTCAAAGTCACCCGCTTTCGCTCATTTATGAGCACCAGAACCTCCCTTTCAATTCAAATCTGGATGCCTGATCCTATGCAACAACGTGTCATCGTCGGTATGTCTGGTGGTGTTGATTCATCTGTTTCTGCTGCACTGCTTCTTCAACAGGGTTACCAGGTTGAAGGACTTTTCATGAAAAACTGGGAAGAAGATGACGGCACGGAATACTGCACGGCAATGGAAGACCTGGCCGATGCGCAGGCAGTCTGTGACAAAATCGGAATCAGACTGCATACAGCCAATTTTGCCATGGAATACTGGGATCGGGTTTTTGAACACTTCCTGGCCGAATATGCTGCCGGTCGTACACCTAATCCGGACATTCTGTGCAATAAGGAAATTAAATTCCGTGCATTCCTGGACCATGCCGTACAGCTGGGTGCAGACTTCATTGCGACGGGGCATTATGCCCGCCGTGGTGAAAGCCGGACCAATTCCCGGGGTGAGCAGTATGCTCCCTTGTTGCGGGGTCTGGACAACAACAAGGATCAGACTTATTTCCTGCATGCGGTACATGGTCGTGAAATTAACAAAACCCTGTTTCCTGTAGGCGAAATTGAAAAACCACAGGTGCGGAGAATTGCGGAACAGCTGGATCTGGCGACTGCCAGAAAAAAAGATTCCACCGGGATCTGTTTTATTGGTGAACGCCGCTTCAACGATTTTCTGAAACAATACCTGCCAGCCCAGCCTGGTAAAATTGTGCTTGATTCAGGAAAAGAGGTTGGTGAACATCACGGCTTAATGTACTATACGCTCGGTCAGCGTGGCGGTATTGGTGTTGGTGGCATGAAGGGGGCCGAAGAAGGTGCCTGGTTCGTTCTGCACAAGGATATCGAGGGCAATCGCCTAGTGATTGGACAGGGGCATGAACATCCACTCATGCTCAGTACCATTTTGTGGAGTGAAGCCATTGACTGGGTGGCCGGGGAGCAGGATATTCCTGACTCAGGCCTGCACTGTACCGCAAAAACCCGCTATCGTCAGACTGACCAGTACTGTACCATTTTCAGGGATGACACTGTGCCCAATGGCGTTCGTGCAGTATTCAAAGAACCGCAAAGAGCTGTAACACCGGGTCAGAGTGTTGTGTTCTATGCAAATGAAATGTGTCTGGGCGGTGGTGTCATTCATCATACCAATGCGCCGACACCCGATTTTATTTAAAGGAAATCAGGCATGGTTGAGCAACCCTTTCAACAGCCTCATACTTTGAATCAGCGCCAGAACCGTGCGCTGGCGCTGGCAGCCGTATTCCAGGCCGCTCAGCTGACCCATATGACAGCCATGTCAGGGCGACAGAGTATCGGTGAAAGCGGTAATTTCTATTTTGAACAGCTCATTAAAGCCAGTCTGAATATCCGTGCGGCCAACAATACGCCCTGCTGCATCCTGGATTTTTTCAGTCAGCCCACAGATATTTCACTGGGCCTGAGAACCCTGGAAAGCAGTATCAGCCAGCCATTTACCACTTCCCCAAAATCCAGAATTCCCAGATTATCCAGTGCAAAATTGCCTATGTCCTATGCCATGTCGCTGCTTGCACTTGAAAAGAAAGTCTACAGCCAGCCTGAATATGTAAAATTGATTGAAAAATCTCAGCAGGCCATCCTCAAACAGTTGTCATTTTTTGATCATGATTATCTGCATCCCAGTATTCTGGCCAATCTGGCCCAGACCTATGTGGACACAGCCGGTCAGATTACTCCCCGGATTCTGGTGCGTGGCAGTGCAGAAGCATTTAAGGATGCGGCACATACCAACCGGATTCGGGCCTGCTTATTTACCGGTTTACAGTTTGCACATGTATGGCGTCAGCTCGGTGGCAGTTCATGGAATATGATGTTCAGTAAACGCAAACTGCTGCAGGATATTCAGGACCTTGCCCGTTTACAGTATCTTACGGTTTAGACCCGGCATGCACCCCTTTCGTTTTTTCGGTTTAATTTCAGAATCCAGGGAATCTTTATGAACACTTTAACCGCACTTTCCCCACTCGATGGACGCTATGCAGCCAAATGTGATGCACTACGCCCCTACCTCTCTGAGTTTGGCCTGATCCATGCCCGTGTGACAGTTGAAGTGCGCTGGTTGCAGGCACTGGCCAACCGTCCTGAAATTACTGAAGTTCCACCCTTCTCTGCTGCAACCGATTCAGCCCTGAACGCCATTGTGACGGATTTTACAGAAACGGATGCAGAACGGATCAAGGAAATTGAGCGGACCACCAACCATGACGTCAAAGCCGTTGAATATTTCCTGAAAGAGAAAATTGCCCACATTGATGAATTAAAAAATGCTGGTGAATTCATCCATTTCGCCTGTACATCGGAAGACATTAATAACCTGTCACATGCCTTAATGCTGAAAAATGGCCGTGAAGTCCTGCTGACTGCCATGCAACAGATTATTGACTCACTCGTCAGACTGGCAGAAACACATGCCGATCAGCCCATGCTGTCACGTACGCATGGTCAGACGGCAAGCCCAACCACACTGGGTAAGGAAATGGCCAATGTGGCCTATCGTCTGGCACGTCAGATCAGACAGTTTAATCAGGTTGAATTACTGGGCAAAATCAATGGTGCCGTCGGTAACTACAACGCCCACCTGTCTGCTTATCCTGAAATTGACTGGCCGGTACACGCTCAGGCCTTTGTGGAATCACTGGGGCTGAGCTTTAACCCCTATACCACCCAGATAGAACCACATGACTACATGGCGGAACTGTTTGATGCGCTACGCCGCTTCAATACCATTCTGATCGACTTTAACCGTGATGTATGGGGTTATATTTCGCTGGGTTTCTTCAAGCAGAAACTCAAGGATGGTGAAGTCGGTTCTTCCACCATGCCACACAAAGTCAACCCGATTGATTTTGAAAACTCGGAAGGCAACCTGGGCATTGCCAATGCAATACTGGCGCATCTGGGCGAAAAACTGCCAGTGTCCCGCTGGCAGCGTGATTTAACCGATTCAACTGTACTGCGGAATATGGGCGTTGGTTTTGCACAGAGTTTAATCGCCTTTGAAGCCTGCTCAAAGGGAATTGGTAAACTTGAACTGAATGCGACCCGTATTGCAGAAGATCTGGATCATGCCCAGGAAGTGCTGGCAGAGCCGATTCAGACAGTCATGCGTCGTTATAACGTCGAAAAACCCTACGAGAAACTGAAGGCACTGACCCGTGGTCAGGCCATGACACGTGACATGATGGTGGATTTTGTCAATGGTCCTGAACTGGCACAGGTTCCTGCCGCTGATCGGGTACGCCTGGCGGAGCTGACCCCTGCCACCTATACGGGCAATGCCACTGAACAGGCTAGACAGATTCAGGCACTGATTGCTGAAATCACTAAAATCTAAAATCATTCTGTGCAAAAAAACATGAATAAAAACGAAGCTCCGGCTTCGTTTTTATTTACTGCAGATCATAAAATCGGTCAGGACAATTGATAAAATCCGTTATGACAATACGCCTGAATTCCATTATGCTGATCATCAAAAGACTATAGCAGCCGAACATTATGAATATGCCGCATTCCCAGCACACAGAACAACATTATATTCACAGAACCGGCTGGCTACGCGCAGCTGTACTGGGAGCAAATGATGGCATTATTTCAGTCACCAGTTTAGTCATGGGAATGGCCGCCAGTGGTGCTTCTACACATACCCTGCTGATTACCTGTATTGCCGGCCTGATTTCCGGTGCCACCTCCATGGCCGCAGGTGAATATATCTCCGTCAAATCACAATCGGACATTGAAGAAGCCGATTTAAAATTTGAAGCACGTGAACTGGAACGCAATCCACAACTTGAATTAAAGGAACTGACTCAGATTTATATCCAGCGTGGTCTGACCGCCGAACTGGCCCATGAAGTCGCTGTCCAGCTGACCCATAAGGATGCACTGGAAGCTCATGCCCGCGATGAAATTGGAATTAATGAAATCACGGCTGCACGCCCCTTGCAGGCTGCTTTTTCTTCGGCCCTGTCGTTTTCCCTGGGCGCACTCTGCCCCATGCTTGCAATTTTAATCAGCCCTGAACAGCAGCTACAACTGACTGTGCTCATTACAGGAATCATTTCACTGGCCGTTCTCGGTGCGTTGTCCAGTTACTATGCCGGAACTTCCTTACTGAAAGGCAGTGTCAGAGTGACGCTATGGGGAATCCTGGCGATGGCATTTTCCAGCTGGATTGGCTCCCTGTTTCAGGTCAGCCCATTGTAAATGCCCCAGGAAGGCCAATGTTCAGTCATCCAGTCTAAAAAGGTTAAAAAGGTTAAAAAGGTTAAAAAGGTTAAAAAGGTTAAAAAGGTTAAAAAGGTTAAAAAGGTTAAAAAGGTTAAAAAATTTAATCCTTCAACAGTATTCCTGGCTTGATCAACGTTATTTATTGTCTATTTATTCAACATTCCCCTGGAAATATGTTAAAACAAACATATTTTCATAAAAAATAGTGAATATTATTTGCTATTAAAAGTAGCCGTGGCTACTTTATAGAAAAGAGGAAAGAGCCCGGATATGACTTTATTACAAAGACTGGAGATTCAGCATCCTATTTTTCTGGCACCAATGGCTGGCGTGTCCACCCCACAACTGGCCGCAGAAGTGTCCGGCATGGGTGGACTCGGCTCCCTGGGACTGGGTGCAAGCAGTGTTGAAACTGCGCGTAAGCAAATTCAGGAAACCCAGGTCCTGACGTCCGGACCCTTTCAGGTCAATTTCTTTTGCCATCAGCCCGGTCAAAACCCTGCTGAAATCAGCCAGCGCTGGATTCAATACCTCAGCCCTGAATTTGCAAAATTTGGTGCTGTCCCTCCCGCTGAGCTGCAATGTATTTATCCCAGTTTTCTGGATCATGATGATTTCCTGCAACTGGTACTGGACACCAGACCCCGTGCAGTCAGTTTCCATTTTGGCATTCCACATCCTCACCAAATTCAGCAACTCAGGCAAGCCGATATCATCACCATGGTTTCAGCGACGAACCTGGCTGAAGCCCGTGAGATTGAAGCAGCCGGAGTTAACGTTATTATTGCTCAGGGCATCGAAGCCGGCGGACATCGCGGTATTTTTAATCCCCACATGGATGGCGCCATGCAAACCTCGGACCTGGTTCAGTTAATCAAACAGCATTGCACTTTGCCCGTGGTGGCTTCGGGTGGCATCATGAATGGTCAGCAGGCGAAAATCATGCTGCAGCTGGGGGCTGAAGCCGTTCAGTTGGGCACTGCATTTGTACAGTGTAAAACATCAGCAGCCAATGCGGCATATCGCAGTGCTTTATTTGACCATCCCCTGACACAAATAACCGACAGTATTTCCGGCCGCCCTGCCCGTGGGCTGGTCAATCATTGGCAAACCCGCATTGATTTACCCGAACGTCCACAGGTTGCGGCTTATCCATATGCCTACGATCTGGCCAAACAATTAAATGCACTGGCAAATCAGCATGGTGACAGCGGTTATGGGGCCTTCTGGGCAGGCAGTAATGTTGCTCAGATTCGTGAAATGGAGGCTCAGGAACTTATGCATCAATTGGTACTGGAGATGGGGCAATGAATGGAATCAGAATAAAATTTGAATGATTTGCTTCAGTGTCCTTAAACTAAGAACCAATATTTTCAATCCAACTGTTCTTGAAAATTATGTATAATATTTAGTTCAAAGATTTATGAGTTTGATCACTAACAATACGACCATTATTTAAAGTAATAATGCGATCAACCGATGAAATCGTCTCCAGGCGATGAGCAATAATGATTCTGGTGATATTGAGTGACTTAATCATGCCGTTAATTTCTTTCTCTTTTATGATGTCTAGATGACTTGTTGCCTCATCCAAAAATAGAATCTTAGGTCTTCTATACAATGCTCTTGCCAATAATATTCTTTGCTTCTGTCCTCCAGACAGAATATTACCCATATCACCTACTAACGTTTGATACCCCATAGGCATTGCCATAATTTCATCATGTACTGATGCCATTTTTGCGCATTTTTCTACAAAATCTTGCTGAGCACCATCATTAAAAAAACTAATATTTTCTAAAATGGAACCTGCAAACAACACATCATCTTGGGCAACATAGGCAATAAAATTTCTGAGTTTATTAGAACCAATATTCTTTATGCTTTGCCCACCAATTTTAATTTCACCATGTTCAGGAGCTAAATTACCCAATAGTAGATTCATTAGTGTTGTTTTACCACAACCTGTAGGGCCTACAATTGCTACAGATTGTCCTTTTGGAATATTAAAGTTGATGCCATGAATGATCCAAGATTCATCTTCTGAATACCTGAATCTTAGAAATTTAACATCAATTTCTGTTTTTTGTAGTTCTAATGATTCGGGAACAAATAAATAGCTATCAGTTTTTTCTTGATCAGTCAAGACGATATCTGCCAAACGTTCACCATGTAGACTGAGCATCTTTACTTCAACATACTTATCAATTAGAGAGCTAACTCGACCACCGAACTGATTTTTATAGGCAAGAAAGGCCATTAATTGGACTGCCACCACTCTCCTGGACAAATATCGTCTATGAATAGCCACTAAGTTTGTCGATACCGAATAGTTAGATAAAATAGCTAATTAAGAGGTGTTTTTATGAGTGGCAAACGATTTACCGAAGAGTTCAAGATTGCAGCAGCGCAGCAAGTCATTGAGAAAGGCTACAGTGTTGCAGAGGTTGCGGGAAGATTAGGCACAACGACCCATAGTGTTTATGCTTGGGTTAAGAAATACTTTCCTAAAACACCCCAAGCTACTGCTCTTGAAGATCAAACCAAAGAGTTGGCTCGATTAAAGAAAGAGCTGCAACGAGTTACAGAAGAGCGTGATATCTTAAAAAAGGCCGCGGCGTACTTCGCCAGCCAGTCAAAATGAGGTACGCCTTTATCAAGGATCACCAGCAGGTCTGGTCAATTTATAGAATGTGCTCGGTACTGGAGGTTCATCCCAGTGGCTATTATGCATGGTTGAAACAACCTTTGAGTGCTACAGCCAAACGTAGCAAACAACTGTCAGGCCTGATTAAACAGTTTTGGTTAGAGTCAGGCGGTGTATATGGCTATCGCAAGATTTTCTGTGACTTGCGTGATATTGGTGAGCCTTGTGGAGTTAATCGTGTACATCGACTGATGCGACAGGAAGGCTTGAAATCCCAACGTGGCTATCGAAAACCAGGATATTCAAAGGGCTATCAACCTATTGTTCAAGCCAATACATTAGATCGGCAGTTTAATCCTGCACAGCCAAATCAAGCATGGGCAACAGATATCACTTATATCCGTACTCATGAAGGCTGGCTGTATTTAGCTGTTGTGATTGACCTTTTCTCAAGGTTAGTCGTTGGCTGGTCTATGAAACCAATGATCACTAAAGAGCTAGTTCTTGATGCTTTATTGATGGCAGTTTGGCGTAGATCGCCAACAAATAAAGTATTGGTTCACTCTGACCAAGGTAGCCAATATACCAGTCATGAATGGCAAGCCTTTCTGAAGCAACATGGTTTGGAAAGCAGCATGAGCCGTCGCGGCAACTGTCACGATAATGCTGTGGCAGAGAGCTTTTTCCAATTACTGAAACGAGAAAGAGTTAAACGGAAAATATATTCAACGCGTGCTGAAGCTAGATCAGATATATTTGAGTATATTGAGATGTTCTACAACGTGAAACGTCGCCATGGTGCTAACGACCAGCGGTCGCCAAAGGACTTCGAGACGTTTTATGAAATGAAGCTGGCGTGTATCTAGATTCTTAGTGGCTATTCACACTTCCCATTTATTGAGACACTTCTAAACTGGAGTTTTCTGATTAAATAAGTTCAGGAGACATGTCCACTTCCCTTAAACTGAGACATCCATAATTGGAGTTTTCTGATTAAATAAGGTCAGGAGACAGTCATGAAGAAATCACGATTTACCGAGAGCCAAATCATCAGCATTTTGAAAGAAGCAGATGCTGGGATGAAAGTGGATGATATCTGCCGTAAGCATGGTATTGGCAATGCCACCTATTATGTCTGGAAAAGCAAATACGGCGGTATGGAGGCATCTGACGTTAAGCGCATGCGTGAGCTGGAAGAAGAAAATGCCAGACTTAAAAGGATGTTTGCGGAACTCAGTCTGGAGAACCATGCCATGAAGGAACTGTTCTCAAAAAAGGGTTGGTGACAGCAGATCAACGAGAATGCGTTCGTATTCTGGCTTCACTTGGGTTAACTGTATTACAGGCCTGTCGCCTGAGTGGACTAAGTCGAGCCAGCTATTATCGGCAAAGTACGAGCTGGCGCAAACGGGATGCTGCTGTCATTGATGCATTAAATCAGGTGTTAAAACAATCTCCCCAGTCTGGCTTTTGGAAGTGTTTTGGTCGCATACGTCGGCAGGGCTATGACTGGAATCATAAACGTGTTTATCGAGTGTACTGCCAGATGGGATTGAACTTACCCCGTCGACAGAAACGAACGTTGCCCCAGCGTATTGCACGACCACTGCAAGTGGTTGCACAAGCCAACCATCAATGGGCGCTGGATTTTATGAGTGACAGTCTGTATTGCGGTAAACGATTCCGTACCTTGAATATAGTTGATGAGGGGACTCGCGAATGTCTGGATATAGAAGTAGACACATCGTTACCGGCTGAGCGTGTTGTCAGAGTATTGGATCGACTGGCTCAACAACGTAGCTTGCCGAAGCAGCTTCGTGTTGATAATGGTCCCGAACTAATATCTGCGCGATTGCTGGACTGGTGTAAAGATCAAGGCATTGAAGTGGTGCATATACAACCTGGGAAGCCACAGCAGAATGCTTTTATTGAGCGATTTAATGGTTCGTTTAGGCGAGAGTTTCTCAATGCGTATTTGTTTGAGAATTTGACTCAGGTCAGAGAAATGGCGTGGTTATGGCGTCTGGATTATAACGAGCAAAGACCACATGAAAGTTTAGGCAATTTACCCCCTGCGGTGTACAGGGCAAAACTGGAAAACTCCAGTTTAGAAGTGTCTCATTAATTGGGAAGTGGACAGCAGGACATGAATACGTTCGTATCCGTACCGGACCCGCGTTTCCGCAATTTCCCTGATCCGTTGTGTAATCACACGATCATCCTTACAGGATTGGTAGTGGTAAACCGATGTGCTTTGTTCAATCAGATTACAGCTGCGTCTCAGACTGATACGGTAAGCATCAGGCAAGTGATTGACCAACTGACGTTTCTGGGCCGGCTTTAAAACTTTTTTCGCAGGACATCCTGCAGCATTTCCTTATCCAGGCTCAAATCAGCCACCAGTCGCTTCAACCTCTGGTTTTCCTCCTCAAGCTGCCGCAATCTCCTGTAGTGGTCAACAAATATTGGACACAGTTTTAAGTTTTTCCTCAGCTGTCTGAGGGCTCATGCCATTATTAAATTGATGTGGCCGTATCTGATTGTAATAATCCATCAAATACTGGCCTATATCAACTCTTGCTTCTGATACAGACCGATAACCTGTTTTAGGCATCCATTCTGTTTTTAAACTACGAAATAATCTCTCCATAGGTGCATTATCCCAGCAGTTCCCGCGACGAGACATACTTTGCTGCATACCATAATCCTGAAGTTTCTTGCGGAATTCATAACTCATGTACTGACTGCCCTGATCACTGTGAAACATAAGGCCTGCAGGTTTACCCCGACAGAACCAGGAATGATCTAATGCTTTTAATATCAATGTTCTATCAGCACGTTCTGAGAAAGACCAGCCAACAACTCTCCTTGAAAATAAATCGAGGACTACTGCTAAATACCCCCAGGCAGATCCTGTCCAGATATATGTAATATCACTGCTCCAGACCTGATTTGGTGTTTTAGGACTAAACTTCCGATTAAGCACATCAGGAATCGCAATATGTGCAACTGAACACTTTGAGTATCTGGGTTGACTCGGCTGTTTGGAAATTAATGCTGACTCACGCATCAACTTGCGTACCAAATAACGTCCAACAGAAATACCCTTGTTTAACAGAGCACTGCGTATGCCTCGACTGCCAGGAGAGCCCCGGCTTTGTCTAAAAATCTCACATACATGAACTTTTAGCCTTAAACGGGGCTGATTAATTTTCCTCTTCGCGCTAAGAAAATGATAGAAACCTGAACGTAAAATACCAAATGCCCGGCAAACCATTTCAACAGGTTGTGACTCTCTTAAACGGTTAATCAATGCATATGTTTGAATTCGTCGGACATTAAGAGAGCTGTAGCTTTTTTAGAATATCTTTTTCCTGTTCTAATCGATGGATACGTGCTTGAAGCTGTTGTATTTTCTGCTGTTCTGGCGTTAATGCTTTGGAAGCCGGGGTTTTGCCTTCACGTTCAAAACGCAATTGATCAACCCATCTGCGTATTGCTGTTTCACCAATTCCCAAAGAACGACTGGCCTCAAGCATAGAATAACCCTGGTCTAAAACAAGGCTCGCAGCTTCAAGTTTATATTCGGGACTAAAATGTACGTCTTTGTTTCTTCATGGTTCACCTCTTAGGTGATTAGATTACCACCTAATTTGGTGTCCAACTTGATTAAACCACTACAAGGTCAGTTGCCATTGCAGAGCAAATTATGAGCTGAAAATGTCAACAGACCCTAATCAAGAGAAATTATATTCATGTGTATGAGTTTTTTGACAGGCTGACTATACCTAATTTAAGTTGATCCTTTCATTTTCCCAAACAACCCCATCAAAAATAGCGCTGTAAAAGCGCTATTTTTGATGGGTACATTATAAAACATGGATGATTTTATGGATAATTTCCGGCTTAAAAATCCATATTAAACTTGACTCCACCCACCCAGGCATCTCCATAGGCTTTATTGGCACCAATATTTTTAATATATTGAATGTTGGGACGTACGGTCAGCCAATTGGTCGCTTTCAGACCATAATAAATTTCTGCATCCCATTCACTATCAAAGCCCCGGCCATCAACACTGCCCCTGAAATTCACAGCATCCGTATTGACGCCTATACGCACCACACCGATCCCAATTTCATCTTTTGGTCGGGCATCCAATGGGCCCTTATAAACCAATGCTAAATTTTCAGCATCAGAATATGCGCCGGTCTTGCTGTCATAGAAGGTGGCTTGTCCCATCACAGTTAAACCACGGGAAGGATCTCCGTGATGTGTCGTAAGTTGTTGTTTTCCTGAAAGCCAGGCCGCCCATTTATGATTATCTGCATCAAAATCTGCCGGAACATATGGCTGTGTGTAATCCACTTTTACGTTCTGGGCATCGACAGTACTGAATAAATATCCTGCACGGTATTCACCCGGTAATGCCAACTGGGTGGATAATGCTTTGGGTTGCCACACGATTTCAACTGGAATAATCGCGCCATCTGAACCATCTGTGCTTAAATTAAAACCATCACTCGCGGATGTTGCGTTGGCATTCACCGTGTTTCTTTCATAAACTCCGATCTGAGTAAACAGTTCAGGCCGGATGTTATATTTAATGCGTGTAGCCCACTGACTGACAGGGCCATTATACCATTGGTCGCCGGCCCAGTTTCCGACTTGTCCGCCACATAATGCCAGGTTTTCAAACTCACAGTCAAAGTTGGCAAAGTCTTCACCCACACCGAAACGACCGACCTTGACATCCAGTTTCTGATCCAGAAATTTCTTTTTAATCCAGAGGTCAGTCAATCGCCAGGTTTGTCCACGGCCATAGATTTCCTGCGTCTGGTTAAATTGCGGTTTCATCGCATCAGATTCCTGATTCAGCGACTGACCACCACGATGTGTAATGGTGAGCTGTGCTTCTGTATCCTGCCAGTTCAACAGTTTATTCAGATCCAGATGTGATCCAAATGTCCATTGATCGGCATAGGCACTGCCTTTCCCGGATCGATCTGCATCCATGACCCCTACAAATTGACCGGTATATCCAACTGTAAAATCAACACCCTGATTTTTAAGCTCAGTTCTTTTGCCATTCCAGTCACCCAGCATCCACGGACTGTCTGTGTCAAAAGCGGAACCTGCAAAAGCAGAGATATTGATTGTACTGAGTAGACTGATTAGCAGGATATTTTTTTTCAATACCCTGAGATTCATCATTTGTTTCATTTTGATTTCCCTATCGCAGAAATGTTGTCCCTGTATCTGTATGATTACGCATTAAAAAAATCTATGTTAATGCGCTGTTTACCGTATTATTGGTTGTGGTCATTTTCTTATAATTTGCTGCATACAATATAACGGCGATAAAGCAAATTAAAGGTAAGACATAAGCCATATGCGTTCCATAATGATCCGCGATTTTGCCCATGAAATAAGGCATGATTGCACCACCCACAATGGCCATAATCATGAAGGAACTGCCAATTTTTGTTTTTGACCCCAGATTTTTAACACCCATTGCGAAAATGGTCGGGAACATAATTGACATAAAGAAGAATACTGAAATAGCTGCAATAACAGAGATATACTGCATGCCGGATAAAATCAGCACACACAATACAGTATTCACAATGGCATAGACCATGAGCAGTCTGGATGCAGATATTTTTGACATGATTCCGGTACTGACAAAACGTCCCACCAGGAATGCAAGCATGGCAATTGACAGAAAATATGCACCGGTTTTACTGCTGCTGGCCGGCCATGTTTCAACCACGAGATTAATAAAGAATGCACCCACACCAACCTGAGCACCAACATAGACCAATTGTGTCAACACACCAAATTTAAATTCAGCATGTGACCATAGGGATGCATTATTCGTTTTTGCATTTTCGGCATCCAGTTTCGCTTCATTCTCGCGTAAATCCGGTAATTGCGTTTTAATAAACAGAATAATTAAAATAAAGACAATCAGCGCAATACCGATATAGGTATAGGTTACAGCGCCCAGTCCCTCTGAACCTGGATTACTGCCTTCATTAAAAAAGAACAATCCACCGATCAATGGACCAAAAAATTGCCCCAGGCCATTGAATGACTGAGACAGGTTTAACCTTTGTTCCGCAGTTTCAGGACTCCCCAGAGCAGATGAATATGGATTGGCAGCTGTTTCCAGGCAACCTAACCCTAAAGCCAGTACAAATAAGGCAAACAGGAAAAATCCAAAAGTCATGACACTTGCAGCAGGAACAAATAATAAAGCGCCGATGGCATACAGAGATAATCCAAGAATAATCCCGGCTTTATAGCCCTTTTTATTGATATACAGTCCTGCAGGTAATGCAATAACAAAATATGCGCCGAAGTATGCGGCCTGCACCAATCCGGATTGCGCTTTGGTAATATGCAAAGCCTCCTGGAAATGTTTATTTAAAACATCAACCAGTCCATAAGATAACCCCCACATAAAAAATAAGGTGGTTACCAGTATAAAGCCAACTCTAAATTGTGGCTCAGTGATTTTAAGCTTCATAATACTGTCCCTGTACGTTTAATCGTTGTGGTTCAGATCAAATATTTTTTGCATTTCGATCCATTTTTCACCATCTTTCGCACTTTCTAAAACCTGCTGGAATTGCGACATCAGATTTTCCCATTCAATATTTCTGGGTTCGGATGCCGCAATTTGCTCAGCCTGGTCCACATCATATTCATCCACGGTGTCCATAATCATGAAAAGTCGATTTTCAACTTGCCAGATCTGCATCTCCAGCACACCGCGCTTTCGAATATTTTCAGCAATTTCAGGCCAGATCCTTCGATGAAATTGCTGATATTTCTTTATTTTCTCATCATCCTTGATTAAATCGAGTGCCAGACAAAATCGTTTCATAGCTGCTCTCCCTAAAAAGAAAGGCCGTTTCAGAACATCAGTCCAGCGCCCGATCCAAATGGGTATATCCACCGTCAACAAACAGCAGCTGTCCTGTGGTATGTGATGAAACATCAGATAGTAAAAAAACAGTCGTATCCGCAATTTCTTCTACAGTGGTCATGCGATGTCCCAGAGGAATGTTCTGACTGATTTGTTTTAATTTCTGTTCAGGATCCGGAAAACTATTGATCCATTTACGATAAAGCGGTGTCATCACTTCAGCAGGCAGAACGGCATTGACACGGATTCCATCATTCCTATATTGCGCAGCCCATTCACGTGTCAATGCTAAGCGTCCACCATTGGATGCAGCATAACCGCTGGTATGTCCCTGCCCTGTCACAGCAACTTTAGAGCCGATATTGACAATATTGCCTTTGCTTTGTATTAAATGAGGAATGCAATAATGCGCCATGACAAAATAATGAATCACATTTTTTTCCAGTGATTTCCTGAAGGCTTCAACACTGTCTTCAAGACCAATATTGTCATTCACACCGGCATTATTGACCAGGCCATCAATGCGTCCATAGCGCTGAACTACACCCTGGATCTGCGTTTTACACGCGTCTTCATCCATCAGATCCAGCTGATGAAAAGAATAAGGAACCTGTTTCTGCTTGAGCTCAGTTTCAAATTCTGCAGTTAAGACTGAACGTCCAAAAATAGCAACCGTTGCGCCTTCTTCTGCCAGACGCAGCGTGATTGCACCACCAATACCTGAACCACCGCCCGTCACAATGAAAACTTTATCTTTCAGATGTAAGTCCATCTTTACCACTCCTATTACTTTGATTCTTAATCAAGTCAATATTTACAGTTTATATAAGCGACCCGGAGTACCGACTTCAATCTGAAGACGTTCTGACTCACTCCAGTTTCGTGTCCATTCATTCCAGAAATCAATTAAAGTTTCATAAGAATGTGTTGCATAGGAAACCGGCCAGTCTGAACCCCAGACCAGGCGTTCAGTACCGAATAATTCCACTGCAACATCCAGGTGATTCTGAAAATCCCGGGCCTTGCAACCCGCACCACCTTCAGTCACCAGACCGGATATTTTTAAATTGACATGTGGCAATTCTGCAAGTTTCTGCATGCATGCTTTCCAGTTCTGAAAACCCGCGGATGTATACATCAGTGGTTTGGCCAGATGATCAATAACCAATTCATATTGATCATGGCGCTGACAAAAGCGGACTGAAGCTTCCATATCTTTTTGATGAATCAAAACACCATAAAGCAGTTCAGCCTGTTGAATTTTTTTCACACCTTCGTTGAACTTCTTATGATTCAACATATAGTCACTCGGATCTTTTTCATCCTGTAACATATGCCTGAATCCTTTTATTCGTGCATTGTTTCTGAACATTTCAAGTTGTGAATCTACATCTTTTTCAAAATCCAGCCAGGCAATAATGCCCTTGATTAACGGTTCCTGTTCTGCCAATGCATTCAGATAGTCATTTTCTGCAAAACTTGGGCGCGCCTGAACAACAATTAAGCCCTCTATTTTTTCCGGTAATTCAGGCAACAGGTGTTCAGGTAACATGTCTCTGGCGATTGATGTTAAATTGCCCGATATCCAGGGAAATTCTTCTGGCGTGTATTTCCAGAAATGAACATGACTATCAATCATTCAGCTTATCCTTATGCTCTTCTGCCATTTTTTCCCGTTCGTGTACATATCATGTTTCCTTTGATATGAATCGTTTAGCCCGCCTGGACAGGAGCTGGTCCCTATTCACCATTTCCAAAGAGATATTCCTGAATTGAAGCCTGTTTCATTTCAATGGAAAAACCGGGCAATTTCGGAGGCATGTAGGCCGCATTTTCAATTACACACGGTTCGATAAAATGTTCATGCAGATGATCCACATATTCGGTTACACGAGCTTCCTTAGACGCTGAAAACCATAAATAATCAATCATGGATAAATGCTGAACATATTCGCAAAGCCCTACACCACCTGCATGTGGACAGACTTTCAGGTTGTATTTGGCTGCCATTAACAACACAGACAGAACTTCATTGATTCCACCCATTCGGCATGCATCAATTTGTACAATATCAATGGCTTCACGCATGATAAATTGTTTGAACATAATTCTGTTCTGGCACATTTCCCCGGTTGCAACCTGAATAGGCGCTACAGCCAGACGGATGGCACGGTGTGCTTCAACATCATCCGGAGATGTCGGTTCTTCGATAAACCATGGTTCAGCAAATGCAAGCTGTTTCACCCAGTCAATCGCCTGCTGACGTTCCCAGATCTGATTGGCATCAATCATTAATTGTCTGTCTGGACCAATAATGTCACGTGCAATTTTTACACGGCGTTTATCTTCTTCCAGATCACGACCCACTTTTAACTTGATATAGTTAAAACCTTCATCAACAGCTTCCTGACATAAACGCGCCAGTTTTTCCTCACTGTAACCCAGCCATCCCGCTGACGTGGTGTAGCATGGATAACCTTCTTTCAACAGAATCTGTTCACGTTCATCTTTGCCCGCAGCGTTGTTCTTTAACAGCGTTAAAGCTTCATCCGGTGTAATACAGTCGGTCAGATATCTGAAATCGATACAACTCACGATTTGTTCGGGTGTCATGTCAGCAACCAGTTTCCAGACCGGTTTGCCCTCGCTTTTCGCCCATAAATCCCAGATTGCATTGACAACTGCGCCAGTGGCCAGGTGCATTGCACCTTTGTCTGGACCAATCCAGCGTAACTGACTGTCGGAAGTTAAATGTCGCCACATTAAAGCCGGATTTTTTCTGACGTCATCAATGTCCAATCCAACCACCAGATGACGCATTGCCTCAATGGCCGCGCAGCAGATTTCATTGCCACGACCAATGGTAAACGTTAAACCATGACCGGATAACTTTTCATTTTCTGTTTTTAAAATGACATAAGCTGCTGAATAATCAGGATCCGGATTCATCGCATCCGAACCATCCAACTGCTGTGAAGTCGGGAAACGAATATCCAGCACTTCCATATCCATTATTTTAAGCATATCTATCGCCTATCCTTGAAATTTTTTAGACAGCGCTTTTTCAGACAACACTTCCCCCGGCATTCAGCATGAATGCTCTGAGAAATTTGAAGTCCAATCAAGCCATAAACTGATTATTCAGCTGAACCTGCTTATTCAGCTGCAATAACTTTTTGCTGTTGCTCGCCCAGGCCATCAATGCCTAATCGCATGGTCTGCCCGGCTTTTAAATAAACCGGCGGTTTCTGCCCTAAGCCAACGCCAGGCGGTGTGCCTGTTGAAATCACATCACCTGCCTGTAAACTCATAAACTGGCTGAGGTAACTGACGATTACAGGAATATCAAAAATCATGGTGCTGGTATTGCCATTTTGATAACGGTGACCATCCACTTCCAGCCAGAGATTAAGATTATGAGGATTCTCGATTTCATCCTTTGTCACCAGCCACGGACCTGTTGGACCAAAAGTATCGTTTCCTTTCCCTTTATCCCATGTTCCAGTCCCTTCCAGCTGGAATGCACGCTCAGAGACATCATTAATGACGCAGTAGCCTGCAACATGATCCATCGCATCTTCCTTGCTGATATAGCGACCACTTTTACCAATTACGACACCCAGTTCAACTTCCCAGTCGGTCTTGACAGAGTTCCGCGGAATTTCCACATCATCATTTGGTCCAACCACTGCGCTGGTCCACTTATTGAATATGACAGGTTCAGCTGGAACTTCAGCACCGGTTTCTGCCGCATGGTCTGAATAATTCAAGCCAATGCAGATAAACTTGCCGATATTGGCAACGCAGGCACCTAAACGCACATTTTCAGGAGCTTTAGGTAAAGAGGACAAATCAGCTTCCCGAATCTGATCCAGTGAGTGCGAAAGTACCTGACCATTAATATCCTGGACAATTGAAGATAAATCACGGATATGACCGTCGGCATCCAGAATACCTGGTTTTTCATTGCCTTTTTCACCAAATCTGAGAAGTTTCATGATCTTTTCCTTGAATATGTTCCTAAATTAATTCGACCATCCACCGTCAATCATATTGATTGTGCCGGTGGTAAAAGCAGACTCATCACTTGCCAGATACAGGACCAGAGCAGCAATTTCTTCTGCCTTACCCACACGTCCCATCGGTTGTCTTGAAACAAACTGTGCATACACTTCATCTGCTGTTTTATTCTGCTCTTTTGCCTGAGTTTCAATACGCTGATGCAAGGATGGTGATTCAACAGTTCCGGGACAGATCGCATTACAGCGAATCCCTTGTGTAATATAGTCTGCAGCAATCGCTTTGGTCATTCCCAGAACTGCTGCCTTGGTTGCACTATATGAGAAACGGTTAGGAACACCCTTAATGCTTGAAGCAGCAGAAGACATATTAATAATGGATGCAGTACCAAGGGTTAACATGGATGGTAAAAAAGCACTGATCATGTGATACATGGAGTGAACATTAATATCAAAAGCACGTTGCCATTGATTTTCATCACATTCCAGAATATTACCGACCGGGACCCAACCCGCGCAGTTAAACAGTACATTCACGTCCGGGTGTTTTTGAGCAAAAGCCTGAATTTGTTCTTTATCTGTCACATCCAGGGATTCGATCTGGATACTGCTGTCTTCATTTTGCAGTTGTTTGAGTAAATCCAGGTTAATGTCAGTTGCAATGACTTTTGCACCTTCCTTAGCAAATGCCAGCGCCGTGGCCCGGCCTATTCCCTGTGCTGCGGCGGTGATTACACAAGTTTTATTTACTAAGCGCATACACTTTCCTTGTTTTTACACTATAATAACTTTTGGATATATATTGGTTGGACCAAATATTCGGTCTAACCAATTTAAGCGATTTTATTTTTTTTGGCAACACTGATTTTGAAATAAAAGTTGAATTTTATGCAGCCAACTCGTATCTATCAAAATATTTTTAATAAAATTCAGCAGGATATTGAAAATGGGGTTTACCAGGTCGGGGCCAAATTACCGCCTGAACGGGATCTGGCTCAGCAATTAGGCGTCAGTCGTACATCTGTACGTGAGGCAATCATCGCACTGGAAGTCTGTGGAATCGTCGAAGTGAAGCTGGGTAGCGGTGTTTATGTCCAGAAAACGCAGGTAGACCACGCTCAGGTCCATACCGAACTGGACACCAATATTCATCCCCTGTTATTGCCCTATTTAAAAGAAGAGAATGCCATCACCCCCTTTGAGGTACTGGAAGCGCGCTTACATATCGAGCCATTTTTAGCAGAACTTGCTGCCAGAAATCGGACCAATGATCAACTGGAAAGTATTAAAGAAGCTTTTTTTATGAATGTTCGTGATAATCTGGAGCATTCACATGATCATATCGGCGATCGTTTATTTCATATCCGTATCGCAGAAGCAAGCCAGAATAACGCTTATGCGTTCTTTCTGAAATTTTTACTGGGGCAACACTATACTGAGCTATTCAGTCGTATGCGTACCCTGTATACCTCTGAAGACATGCCTTTAAGATCTCAACTGGAACATCAGGAAATTTTATATGCGATTCAGAATAAAGATGGCGTGACTGCAAAAACTGCGATGAAAAAGCACATACAGAATGTGATTAAAATTTTTTCCAGGAAGGTTTAAGGTTATTCGGTTTTTCCCTGCCTGAAGTAACCGCCGGACTATGGCAATAACGCCAGTAATGCCTTCCGGCACCCCCCGCCAACAGCCTGATCTGAATTTTTCTGTTTAATTTTTGGGGCTGTACTAGATTAGCAATGTGCTAATCTATGAAAATGAAGCTAACCAATTGTAAATTAAATAAGAAAACTCAATTAAAGTTGCTGGAGTTTTTCGTGCTCGGTGTAACTGCAAGAGCTGCTGCTGATTTATTAGAAATTCATCATAATTCGGCTGCTCTTTTCTTTACTAAAGTTCGTATAGCAAGATGCACTTTTTGAGCTACAATAGACAAACCCCTTTAAATTGCTTATCCATATGCCAAAGATATATTCAGAAGATTTACGCCGGAAAGTCATGGAATTCTACCGAAAGAGTGGTCATAAATCGAATACCTGCACGACGTTCAATATCGCCCGCACAACATTGGATGACTGGATTCTGCTTGAACAGCAGACAGGACAGCTGGCTCAGCCTAAACTTGTCAATGTGGGCAGACCTTCAACCATTAAGGATCTGCCTGCTTTCAAAGTATTTGTTGAAAATACAAAGTTCTCACAGGCAAAAGACCTGGTTCCACTCTTTAAAAACCAGTTCGGATATGCAGTTTCCTATGATGTCATATTGGCAACGCTTCATAAACTGGGATGGACGCATAAAAAAAGAGTTTCCTCTACAGACAGGCCTGCAAAATAAGCAGAACCGTATTTCAGTGGATTCTTCCTCAGTGGGAACAGGAATATGGCAGGGAAAATATTCTGTATATCGATGAATCAGGAATCAATACAACTGACACGGCAGAATATGGCTGGTCATTTAAGGGGAAACGCTGTCAGGATTTAAAGTCAGGCGGTCATGGAAAAAGAATGAGTATGATCAGTGCGGTAAGGTCGAGTGCTCCCTGCAGTTTTCTATCACCGCTGGTTTTTCAGGGTTCATGTGACAGACATTTATTTACAGGGTGGCTTGATTATTTATTTCGGAATTTACCCGGGTCAGGGTATCTTTTGATCCTGGACAATGCATCCATTCATAAAGGCCGGGAAATAGAACAGCTTGCTGAAACGTATAATGTACGGATCGCCTACCTTCCGGCATATAGCCCTGATTTGAATCCGATTGAACAGGCATGGTCTGTACTGAAAAGGAAAGTCAGGAATATTGTAAGTCAACAGAATATTTCCATCTGTGAGGCTCTGGATATCGGATTTAAAGAAATGTAGCCCTTAATTTGCATGTGGCTATAAAATTATTGCTTATTATTTAGAGATGGAAGCTCTCGAAATATTTGATGGTGAGATTGAGTTAGATGAAAGCTATTTTGGCGGCACTCGTAAAGGTAAGCGTGGTCGTGGTGCTGCTGATAAAATGATAGTTTTTGGATTATTAAAGCGTAATGGAAAGGTCTATACCGTTGTTGTTCCAGACACTAAATCCAGTACCTTAATGCCTGTAATTGCAAAGAAAATAACACCTGATAGCATCGTCTATACTGATCAATGGCGTAGTTACAATGCTCTGGATGTTGCGGGGTTCTGCCATCATAGAATTAATCATTCTACTCACTTTGCAAATGGGAAAAATCATATTAATGGGATCGAAAATTTTTGGAATCAAGCGAAAAGAATACTGCGAAAATATAATGGTATTCCAAAGGAATCATTTCCCTTGTTTTTGAAAGAATGCGAGTTTAGATTTAACTATGGAAGCCCAAAACAACAATTGAAAGTTTTGCGATTTTGGACTGGAATTTAAACCTTATCTAGTACAGCCCCTAATTTTTTAATTGATTATTTTATGCATTTATAAATAGTGACACTAAAAAATATGAGTATAAAACTAATCTGCCAGCCTCCTAAAGATTCTTTATTTTATTCAGCCAGCCTGGCTGAAATGATTTGTGTCTTATCCCTTCGACTGTTCAGCAAGCATTCGCACCAGATCAAGTTCCGGGCATGGATAGCCCATCATGGTTAAAGCTGCAGTTACCTGCCCACGGTGATGCGTACCATGATTAAAAACATGTATCAATGTTGCAGCATAAGGTAAAGTCAGTTGCTTGCCGGTCACTGCTGTATACGTCAGCTGCCCATCCAGTGTTGTCGGATCCAGTTGATCCAGCAATGAAATCCAGTGAACAGACTTTTGCTGTAATTCATTGAGCAGGGCCTGCTGTTCCGTATGTATAACGGTATCCAGTGCCAGTGCAAGTGATGTACCCGCTTTAAAACGCGAATACCAGATATAATGCTCGCCCAGTAATAAATGATTCAGCGTTCCGGCAATACTTTTAAAAAATAGACCTGCATCTCTGTGAAAATCATCAGCTGGTATATCCTTCAACTGCTGATTCAGCCGGTCAGTGGCCCAATGATTATACTGTGCTAAAAGCAAAAGATGATTCCGGATCATTGCTCTGTCTCCCTGTCCTGATCTTTTTATTTATCCAGATCTATTTATCCGGGTTGCAGTAAATTCAATGATTCCACCTGCACATCACTCATCAAATTACCCTGCTCAAGCAACTGATTAAAATAGGCTTCCACTACCTGTGCCTGCTGAGCCGTACTTTCCACCCGATACATCTGCTGCCGGAACTCATTACTGCAACGCAAGCCCTTGGTATACCATGCGATATGCTTACGTGCAATACGACAGCCGGAATACTCTCCGTAGAACTGATAAAGTTCTGTCAGATGCCCAAGCAAAACATCCCGGACTTCCTGAATGGATGGTGCAGCCAGCTGTTCGCCTGTTTGCAGGTAATGGGCAATTTCACGGAAAATCCACGGACGGCCCTGTGCTGCCCGGCCAATCATGACCGCATCTGCACCAGTATAATCCAGCACATATTTTGCTTTTTCCGGGCTGTCAATATCACCATTGGCAATCAGTGGAATTGACAGCATCTGTTTGACCTCCCTGATCAGATCATAGCGGGCTGTATTCAGATACATGTCTTCCCGGGTCCGGCCATGCAATGCTAATGCCGCAATCCCCGCCTGTTCAGCACGTTTTGCCACATTGCATATATTTTCATGACCGTTGGAAAAACCCAGCCGGGTTTTTAAGGTGACCGGTACATCCACAGCGGCCACAACCGCATCAAGAATCCGGGCCACCAGTTCTTCATCCTTTAACAGTGCAGAACCTGCAAGTTTATTACAAACCTTCTTTGCCGGGCAGCCCATATTAATATCAACAATCTGTGCGCCATTGGCCACCTGATAACGCGCCGCCTCAGCCATCTGCGCAGGTTCTGAGCCGGCAATCTGTGCTGAAATCGGGGCCAGTTCGCCATCAAAATTAGCCCGGTACAGACTCTTTTTTGTCATCCTTAAGGTCTGGTCTGAACTCATCATTTCACTAACCGCATGCCCCGCTCCAAAATACTTGCACAATTTCCTGAAGGGCTGATCAGTCACGCCCGCCATCGGAGCAACAATTAAATTATTTGACAGTTGATACGGACCAATATACATATATATTCATACATTTTATGACCGACATAGTATACTTCATCGGCTTATTTGACTCACTCTTTTCTGAATGTGTTTTCATCCCTATGCAAAAATCTGTTCAACATGCCATGTTGCTGCGTCCCACCTGTTTACTGGCCCTGGTGCTGAGTTTGTCCGGCTGTGGTAATGGCTCATGGTGGTCAGATGACAATGAGGCCAGACTGGACAGTGAGCAGATCCGCAAACTGATTCCGACACGGGTCAATGAGCGTAAATCCTGGGCGCAGGATATTTTTGAGATTTCAGATGAGCTGAACATTCCCCGAACCCGGGAAAACGTCTGCACGATTATTGCCGTGGTGGATCAGGAATCCAACTTTATTGCCAACCCCAATGTCCCCGGACTGGGCAATAAAGCCGTGAAGGAAGTCAGTACCCGCTTAAAGGAAAAATTTGAGGATAAACTGGGCACCACCCTTGGTGGAACCATTGCAGATTATTTTGAAGACGTGTTACAGAACCAGCCATCGCCTGAAAACAACTACCTGAAGCAGATGAGCAAGGTCAGAAATGAACAGGAACTGGATGTACTGTACCGTGAAATCTTTGCCTATATGTCCAGACATTATCATGTCAGTGCCTTAACCGGCGCCGCTAAGTTTGTCGGTCAGGATTTTGCAGAAAAACTGAATCCCATTACCACGCTGGGTTCCATGCAGGTACATATTAACTATGCCAGGGAAAATAAACGCAGCCACATGAGTACCAATGAATTACGCGATGATTTATATACAGAATACGGCGGTTTGTATTATGGCATTCACCGGCTGATGATGTACCCGGCAGCCTACGATAAACCAATTTATCGTTTTGCTGACTATAATTCAGGGATGTATTCAAGCCGTAATGCTGCATTTCAGAAAATGATGGATAAAATCGCCGGCGCCAGCCTGGCCCTGGATGGTGATTTGCTGTCTTATGATAAAAACGGTGATCCACGCCCGACAACCACGGATACTGAAAAAACCCTGATGGCATTATTTGCCTCAAATAATGTACTGATCACCCCGAGACAGCTACGCAATGACTTAAAAAAAGAAAAAGAACAGCGTTTCGAAAAAACCCCCACCTATATTGCAGTCACAAAGTTATACCAGCAGAAAACCGGAAAAGCACCGATTTACGCTATAATGCCTGAAGTGGTAATTTCGGGTCCGAAACTGAGTAGAGATTATAATACCAACTGGTACGCAAGCCGCGTAAACGGACGATATGAGACATGCATGCAACGCGCAAAACACATAAAAACCTAGCTTTATTTGATTTTGACGGAACGCTGTACCAGAAGGACAGTTTTACCGGTTTTATTTTTTATGCCCTCTCCAGCCGTCATATCGTGAAACAGGGGATTAAAATACTCCCCTGGATTCAGGCTTATTATCTGAACATTTATCCCGCCAGTGCCATGCGCGCCCGATTATTTAAAGCCATGTTTACAGATGCAGATGCCGGTGAAATTCAGGAACTGGCCTCAGAATACGCGCCCCGGCTGCTGGGACAGCTGAGTCCGCACCTCTACCGGCAATTACTCCAGCATCAAAATAATGGTGATGATGTGGTAGTGGTCTCCGCATCCCTGGACCTGTACCTTGAACCTGTCTGTCAGTTACTGGGAGTTGATTTAATTTGCACTGAAACAGAAATTCAGGAGCGGAAACTCACCGGGAAATACGCCACAGCAGATTGCAGTTGTGCACATAAAAAGCATCGTGTGCTTAAAAAATATGATGTCAGTCAGTATGCAAATATTTATGCCTATGGCAACAGCATGGAAGACCTGGATATGTTCAGCCTGGCCGATCATATATATATGGTCGGTGAAAATACCGAGTTACCCCGGCTGGACGACCAGAAAAAACTTGCCTGAATCGGACAGGAATATGGTACAAACCAAAACAGATCACCCGAGCGGATTACATTCAGCTCCGGCGCAAACAGATCATATCTAGTAAATTGCCATATGATTACGGTGAATCATTTCCAGTGAGCGGGCTTCGCCCAACAGCTGATGCACCTTGTCCGAAGACAGACCTTTGACCATTTCAGCTGAACGCGAACTGAAATTAACCCGTCCCACAGCAACACGCTGACCATACTGATCCACACACTCCACCACATCGCCGCGCTCAAAGTGACCTTCCACTGCTTTTACACCCACCGGCAACAGACTGCGATGATCTTCCTTAATGGCTTTTACAGCGCCATCATCCAGTACCAGCCGACCGGCTGTCTGCAAATGCGCTGCCAGCCATTGTTGATGGGCTGTAATCCGGTCATTATCGGTAATAAATAATGTTCCCAGCATCTCGCCATTCATTAATCGGGTCAGCACGTGATCACTTTCACCACTGGCAATCAGGGTTGGACAGCCTGATTTCGCGGCCAGACGGGCCGCACGAACCTTGGTCAGCATGCCACCACGGCCGAACTTCCCCCCGCCACCGGCCATGTCAAACAGGCTTTCATCCAGCGCACGGACTGTGGAAAACAGTTTTGCATTCGGATTGGAGCGTGGATCCGAGTCAAACATCCCCGGCTGATCAGTCAGAATAATCAGTAATTCTGCATGCACCTGACCCGCTACCATCGCGGCCAGCGTATCATTGTCACCAAAGCGAATTTCATCCGTGGATACCGTGTCATTTTCATTGATGACCGGAATTACTTTCCAGTCAATCAGATTCTGCAGGGCATCACAGGAATTTAAATAACGACGGCGGTCTGCCAGATCATCATGGGTCAGCAACACCTGAGCCGTCTGGATGGAATGATTCATCAGCACACTGGACCAGAGCTGGATTAAGCCCATCTGACCAATGGCAGCACAGGCCTGGAGACTGGGTAGATCGGTGGGGCGGCTGTCAAGCTTCATACGGACCATCCCTTCAGCCACAGCACCGGAAGACACAAGAATCATTTCATGTCCTGCGTGATGCAGATCTGCAATCTGTTTCGCCCAGTGCGAAATTGCCTCTACATCCAGCCCCTGCCCATTTGCCGTGAGTAAAGATGATCCAATTTTAACCACAATCCGCTTACAGGCTGTAAGCTGACGCTGCCCATCCACCACTTCTATCATCCTGCCCTCAATTACGCTTTCACAGCGGATTAACGTACGTAATATACTTCCATTTCGCCATCATCACCGTCTTCGTCATCATCTTCATCATCGTCTGCCAGTAAACCTGCAAGACGCTGCTGACGGCGCATTTCACGGTATGCTTCTTTGGCTGCAAGGGTCTGTTCACGTGTTTCAGCTTCAAGCTGATCACGGAATGCCTTCATTTCTGCTGCATACTCAGGATCTTCAACTTCACGCTCACGCTGTTGTTCAATCTGGTCCATGAGGTAGTACACCACCGGTTTTGTGCCTTCTTCCAGCAAACCGGAAGTCTTAAATACCGGACCATCCCACTGCAGCTCGTCCAGTATGTGGTTACACCATTCTTCCCGGGTATCCTCATCCAGCTGATCCACTTTGTTCAGCACCAGCACCACAGGTAATTTTGCCAGCGTCGGCGAGAACTTCTCCAGTTCCTCCAGGATTGCCCTGGCATTATGCGCAGGGTCAGAACCGTCAATGGGCTGTACATCAACAATGTGCAGCAGAATACGGGTCCGTGCCAGATGTTTTAAAAAGCGGATACCCAGCCCGGCACCTTCTGAAGCACCTTCAATCAGCCCGGGGATATCGGCCATCACAAATGAACGATGGCGGTCCGCATCGACAACGCCGAGATTTGGAACCATCGTGGTAAATGGATAATCCGCCACTTTCGGTTTTGCTGCCGAAACGGCACGAATAAAGGTGGACTTACCGGCATTCGGCATCCCCAGCAAGCCGACATCTGCCAGTACTTTCAATTCCAGTCGAATTTCACGGTATTCCCCTTTGATCCCATGCGTGCATTTACGTGGCGCACGATTGGTCGAGGACTTGAAATGCGTATTGCCCAGGCCACCATCTCCACCGACCGCAACCATGACCTTCTGGCCATCTTCAATCAGGTCACCAATAATGTCACCGGATTCAGTATCGACAATTGTGGTTCCCACAGGAACCATAAGCGTTACGGATTCACCGCCACGACCGGCACAGTTTGCCCCGGAACCGTTTTTACCGCGCTCCGCACGGAATTTACGGGTATAACGATAATCCACGAGTGTGCTGGTGTCATCATCTGCCTGGACATAGACACTGCCGCCACGACCACCATCCCCTCCATCCGGACCACCGAATGGTACAAATTTTTCACGGCGAAAACTGGCTACGCCATTGCCACCGTCGCCAGCCTCTACGGTAATGACTGCTTCATCAACAAAGCGCATGCTGCCAATCCTCTGAACACTTTAAAACCGCATATTCTGACATATTTTACTGAATTTCTCGAATGGTATTGTTCAGTCAAACATGAATTTTTTGTTTATCATCACATCAGTAATTCAGTTATGGATCAGCTGTCCATGCTTTAATGTCTCACCTGCGCTTTATTGTCCAGGATTTCCGGCAGACTGCGTTCTATCCAACCCACCAGATAATTTAATTTTTCGGCAGCCTGTGCACCCAGAATCGTCAGCTGATATTCAACTTTCGGCGGCACCTCAGGATAAACCGTCCGCAGAATAAAGCCATCCTGTTCAAGTACTCTCAGGGTCTGAGCCAGCATTTTTTCACTGACCCCCTCTATGCGATTTCTTAATGTGCTGAATCGTTGCACTCCGTCACTTAAACAGCGTAAAACCAGCACAGACCATTTACTGGTTAAATGTTCCAATATTTGACGTGATGGACATTCACTCGATAAAACCTGACCAATCAGTTTACTTGTTGTGTAGGTATTCATTGAATCTCTCCAGGCGGGAATAAACTTACTTTAAGGTACGTACTTACATTAAGTAAGTTAATATAATAACATCAGTCATACAGAAGCAACAACTTTAAAAGGTGAAATAAATGAAATATGCAATTACTGGTGCTACAGGACATCTTGGTCATCTTGTTATTGAAACACTGTTAAAGGCCACCTCAGCAGATAATATTGTGGCGTTGGTCCGTAATGACAATAACACTGAAGATTACAAGGCGAAAGGTATAGAGACACGTCCATTTGACTACGACAAGCCTGAGACTTTAGCACCTGCACTCCAGGGCATAGACAAATTACTGCTCATTTCGGCCACTGAGCTTGGCCGCCGTACCATACAGCACAAAGCCGTGATTGATGCGGCTCTGCAGGCAAAGGTGCCTTATCTTGCCTATACCAGTTTATTCAGCGATGCACTGGGAATTACCAGGGAACATCGTGAAACTGAAGAGCTGATTCATCAAAGCGATTTAAAATATACCATTCTGCGTAATAACTGGTATAGCGACAACTATCTGTCCAATGTTCAGCATGTTGCAGATGAAGGCGTACTGTATGGCAGTGCTCAGAATGGAAAAATAAGTTCTGCTGCCCGTCAGGACTATGCCGAAGCAGCAGCAAAAGTTTTATCTTCCGAAGGACATGAAGGCAAAACCTATCAACTTGCCGGTTCAACAAGCTTTACCATGACGGAGTTGGCCGGTTATATTGCAGAAGCTTCAGGCAAACCGGTCAGATACCAGGACATCAGCCCGGAAGACTACAACAAGGCACTTGTAGGTGCCGGTTTACCGGCTGGATTGGTTGACGCAATTGTAGATGCAGATGTCCAGGCCTCAAAAGGTGCAATGTACAGTGACAGTAAAGATCTTGAACAGATTCTTGGCCGTAAAACCACTTTAATTCAGGATCAGGTTAAAGCGCTGTTCAACAAAGCCTGATCTTCTCCCATACAGGCCTCATAGCAAATCAATGACAGATCCAGTATCCACCCTCAGAGGTGGATATTTTTTTGCGCAGTAAAAAATACTGTCACCCATTCCATTCATAAAAAAACCCTGACTTTCGTCAGGGTTTTGTTTTATGGATTTTCTGATCAGATCTGCATCATGTGATGACTCATTTATGCAGGAATTTTTGGATAATACACACCACACATCTGTTCAGCAATACGCAGGACCTGACAGCTATACCCTACTTCATTATCATACCAGACATAGGCTGTCAGACGTGTACCGGACGCAATGGTTGCCTGAGCATCATACACCCCTGCTGTACGGGAACCGATAAAGTCGCTTGATACCACTTCTGTAGAGTTGGTATAGCCAATCTGACCCTGCAGACCTGAGTTGATTGAAATCTGACGGATATATTCATTCACTTCTTCACGATCTGCAGCTTTTTCAAGCGTCAGGTTCAGAATTGCGAGTGAAACGTTAGGCGTTGGAACACGTACGGAGTTACCCGTCAGTTTACCCTGTAACTGCGGCAATGCCTTGGCAACTGCCTTGGCCGCACCTGTTTCAGTAATCACCATATTCAGGGTTGCAGCACGACCACGACGATCCGCCTTATGATAGTTGTCAATCAGGTTCTGGTCATTGGTAAATGAATGCACGGTTTCAACATGACCGTTCAGTACTTTATATTTTTCATCCAGTACTTTCAGTACCGGTGTAATGGCATTGGTCGTACAACTTGCAGCAGAAATAATTTTGTCTTCATCCAGAATATCGGCCTGATTGACACCAAACACAACGTTTTTCATGTCTCCCTTACCTGGTGCTGTCAATACAACACGGGCAACACCGGGGCATTGCAGATGCTGACTCAAGCCATCCATATCACGCCATTTACCGGTGTTGTCAATCACCAGCGCCTGGTCAATTCCATAGGCAGTATAATCCACCTCAGACGGGCTGGAGGCATAGATCACTTTAATGAAATTACCATTGGCAATAATCGCCTCGTTTTCTTCATCTATGGAAATTGTCCCGGCAAAAGTCCCATGAATGGAATCACGACGCAGCAATGAGGCACGTTTTGCCAGGTCACCATCTGAAGATTTACGAACCACAATGGCTTTCAGCGCCAGGCCACGGCCAAGACCGGACTGACTGATCATTAAACGTGCAAGGATACGGCCAATACGACCAAAGCCATATAGCACCACATCTTTTGATGTTTCAGAGGTTGCATTACCTTTAACCCCTTCAACGGCCTGCGCAACAAAAGCGTCAATATCCCCGCCTTTTTCCTTGTAGGCAACGGCAAGCTTACCGATATCCACCTCAGCAGAACCAATATTTTCAACTTTCATTAACGCTTCCAGAATCAGGAAGGTATTGACCACAGAAAGTTCAACATCAACCACACGAGTATGACGGTGTGTTTTTAAAATCTGAATCACTGAACGATTAATTAAAGAACGTCCGTATACAGAAACAACAATGTTTTTTTCACGGTACAGGCGACCGATTAACGCAATCATGTATTCCGCAATTTCTTCACGGTTTTTCCAGCGGCTCTGGTGTTCTGCATGCAGGGCGATGATAGTGTCTTTGCTCACAGCTACGTCCTCTAATCTCTAATCAGTGTATTAATTTAAAAGCCCCGTAATTGTAAAGGAATTCTCATTAAGATTGAATCAAAAGCTGATAATGGGGAACACTTTTCCTGTCATATGCCCTGTAAACCGGTCAAATCATACGCCACAACCTCCCGTATTAACCTCTGCATTCGGATTGAAGAAACTGATGACACAGTTCCATGAAAACTCAGATCAGCAGATGTTCAGTCATCCTGATCCCTGCTCCAGTCCTGGAGATCCATAAAATGCAGTCCCTGTGACGGACGCAGGAAAACATTGCCTCAGTTTTTATTCCTTACCTTCCGTTCTTTAATTTTTATTCTTTAATCTGTCTTCAATACGCAGCATATTACGGATCAGCTGCTGTTTCTTGCACCTTTGCTGATACAGATGCCAGCCACCTTCGGCAATCAGTAAAGCCACAGCACCCCAGATGGGAATATAGGTCAGCCATTCTGTCGAACTGATGCGCTCACCCAGTGCCAGTGCTGCCAATACAAGTAACACCGGTTCCAGGTAACCAAGCAACCCAAACAGGACCAGCGGCAGATGCCGGCTGGCCAGCATATAGCTCCCCAGTCCAATGGCACTGAGCAATCCCAGTCCCATAAGCACCAGTGGCATGACAGGCTGCCCGGCAAACTGCGCCGGTATGGAATGCCCAGCCAGTATAAAATAAACAGCAACAGGCAGAATAATCATAATATCCCACCAGAACCCACCCAGATGGTCTGTTTTCAGTTGCCGGCGTAATAAAAAATACCCCGTATACCCCACTGCCACCATAATCGTTTCCCAGGCAATACTGCCCTGACGCCAGATTTCATGTCCTACACCTGTCACAGCCAATAGTACGGCAGCCCACTGAAATCTTGAAAGTTTTTCCCCATATATGCAACTACCTGCCAGCACCAGCATCAACGGCAATAAAAAATATCCCAGCGAAACCTGTAAACCGCGCCCATTCATGGGGCCCCAGAGAAACAGCCACAACTGGATGGAGGTCAGTACGGAAGATAAAATCAGCAGCAATAAAAAACCAGGATGAGCCAATAAGCGCTGAAAAATACGCCTCACCTGTATAAAATCACCACTCCACCACATAAACAGGCTCAGAAATGGCAATGTCAGCAGCATACGCCAGCCAAAAGTCTGTTGACTGTCAAGGTTTCCCAGTAATCCGGTATAAAAATAAAGTATGCCAAAAGTGACCGATGCCATGACAGACAGCACTATCCCCTTAAACATCCCTCACACCTCAACCTATTGTATTGCTACGCCGCAATATCGCATAAAGCCTAACAGAGTGGGCGCTGCTTTTTCATGGCTGACAGTCTGTCAACTGAGCCTGATGGGCCAAACACGCAATTTATGGCATCCGGAATTATTGCGTGAGCTGCTGGGTATGCATCACATCCTTCACATCATAACCCGCGGACTGTGCATACTTCAGATATTCATTGACCAGTGTTTCATCCGGATGCGGATCCCTTGCAAGAATCCACAGATACTTACGTTTTGGTTCCCCGATCAGCACCATCTGATAGTCATCTTCAAGTTTTAGTATCCAATAGTCACTGCGGCCGACAGGAAGCCAACGGACCACTTCCGGTAAAAAACTGACTCTGAACTTACTATTAAAGGGTTCGTTACTGACAAAAGCTTCGCCCAGGGAACGTATGAGTTCACCATTATGGCCATGGCAACGGTTATCAATTGCGATATTTCCGTTTTCATTCACGGTATATCGCACACTGACATCCCTGACGCATTTATTCTGAAAGTATGTGGGCTTGCGTACAACTTCGTACCACAACCCCAGGTATTTATCCAGCTCCACCTTTTCTGCAACCGGCAGGGTTTTACCCTGCGCATGGCTCACACCGCTAACCGTCACGCCGGCCAGTAACACGCCACCCAAAACAATCTTGACCAGGCGGACTCCGCCTGACCGGGTTAAATTATTTTTCATGATGATCGAATTAACACCTGTGTTTTTTAATTCTTTCCACTTTAAAGATATAGCGATTCATCCGATCAAATTGTAGCGATATGTATCTGAATTGAAGATAAAATTTCTCCCGGATTTTACTGAAGCATCCGGTTTTTAAGCCTGACAATTTCATCACGGAGACGGGCTGCCTGCTCAAACTGTAGCTCCTTTGAAGCTTTCAGCATTTCCTTTTCAAGTCTGGAAATATGTTTTGCAAATAGTTTAGGATCCGCCAGAATATGCTGTTCATCTGCACTTAACGCACGGCTCTGATCAGAGGCATTCAGTTCCTGCTGATCATCATTCAGTACTTCACCGGTATCAATTTCACGGACAACCTGACGGACAGCACTGCGTGGCGTAATGCCATGTTCTGCATTGAACTCAAGCTGTTTATTCCGACGCCGTTCAGTCTCATCCATCGCTTTTCGCATGGAGTCAGTGATCCGGTCAGCATACAGAATCGCCCGGCCTTTTACATTCCGCGCTGCACGTCCAATGGTCTGTATCAATGAGCGTTCAGAGCGTAAAAAACCTTCCTTGTCTGCATCCAGAATAGCCACCAGGGAAACTTCGGGCATATCCAGCCCTTCGCGCAGCAGGTTAATACCGACCAGCACATCATGAATTCCGGTACGCAACTCATGAATAATTTTTACCCGCTCCACCGTGTCAATATCTGAATGCAGATAGGCCACCTTCACGCCATATTCCTTTAAATAGGAGGTCAGATCCTCTGCCATACGCTTGGTCAGGGTTGTAACCAACACCCGCTCATTCAATGCCTTACGGATATTAATTTCAGACAGGACATCATCCACCTGTGTCAGCACCGGTCTGACCTCAATCTCAGGATCCACCAGTCCGGTTGGCCGGACCACCTGCTCTGCCACCTGTTCGGATTTTTCCAGTTCATATTTTGCCGGAGTCGCACTGACATAAATTGTTGTCGGAATAATCCGCTCCCACTCTTCAAATCTCATCGGTCGGTTATCCAGTGCGCTGGGCAGACGGAATCCATAATTGACCAGATTTTCCTTGCGTGAACGGTCGCCCTTATACATGGCCCCGATCTGCGGCACAGTCACATGTGATTCATCAATAATCAGCAGTGCATCATCGGGAATATAATCAAACAGGGTCGGCGGTGCATCCCCTGCCGGACGGCCTGATAAATGGCGGGAATAATTTTCAATGCCATTGGTATACCCCAGCTGCTGCATCATTTCCAGATCATAACGGGTCCGTTGTTCAATTCTTTGTGCTTCCAGTAATTTGTCATGCTCCTTAAAAAAAGCCAGCTGTTCCTTCAGTTCATCACGGATGGTAGCAATCGCCCGTTCCAGATGATCCTTAGGCGTGACATAGTGACTTTTGGGATAAATGGTCACCCGGGGTACTTTACGAATCATTTTTCCGGTCAATGAGTCAAACCATCGGATGGAATCCACTTCATCATCAAATAGTTCAATCCGAATTGCCTGTTGATCTGATTCAGCCGGGAAAATATCAATAATTTCACCGCGGATACGATAAGTCCCCCGCAGGAACTCCAATTCATTCCGACTATATTGCATTTCCACCAGGCGGCGAATGATCTCTTCACGATTGATCCGATCGCCCTGCACAATATGCAACAGCATGCTCATATAGGCATTGGGATCCCCCAGACCGTAAATGGCTGACACTGACGCAACAATAATGGCATCGCGACGTTCCAGTAATGCACGGGTTGCAGAAAGACGCATCTGATCGATATGGTCATTAATGGCAGAATCTTTTTCAATAAAAGTATCTGAAGACGGGACATAGGCCTCAGGCTGGTAATAGTCATAATAACTGACGAAATATTCAACGGCATTGTTCGGGAAAAATGCCTTGAACTCACCATATAATTGCGCAGCCAGGGTTTTGTTATGCGCCATAATAATGGTCGGACGCTGCAGCTGTGAAATAACATTGGCCATGGTGTAGGTTTTACCGGAACCGGTAACCCCAAGCAGCAATTGATCGTGATATCCCTTGTGTACCCCCTGTACGAGTTTTTCAATCGCCTGAGGCTGATCACCGGCAGGCTGATAGTTGGTTACGAGTTCAAAAGGCTGATGATCACTCACGGGCGGACTCTTTATTCAAAATGATATGACTTAACATGAAAGCTACTACAGCGTACAAAAATCTGATCCCCAGAGCAAATTGATCAGCATCAGCCATACCTGCAAAAATGCACGATCTTCACACCAGGGAAGGACATGATAAAAGTTCCTGAATCATCAATATACGCTTGATGAATTCATATAAAAACAATAATGAATACCCGGGTTTCACTTTTCACCATGGGTTTCAGTGGTTTTATCTCTCTCACAATGGGTTATTCACATTTACCCAACTGGCTTTGGTTGGAGCTTTTATTCATTTATCAATAAAAAACAATCTGCTTTATCATTTTACAGAGCGATTAGGGAAAACCTCCCTTTCCATTTATATGCTGCATTTACCATTACTGCAAATATATACATTGGGGTATAAATTTATATACGGTATAACACATTCTTCCACTTTATCCGAAGCAATATTATTGGCCAAAGAACTGGATCAGTTCAGCCCAGGGTTCATTGTCATCTTCCTGATGCTATTGATACCACTCAGTCTTTTTTCCCAGGAAAAAATATTTACACCTTTGCAGCTTAAAATTTCAGAAAGACCCATTTCCATTAAAATGAAGGAAAATGGAAATAAAGGCAGCATAACGCCAGGGCCACAGGACTGAAGTTTACTCATTGCCGGATGAAAAGCCTTGACCCCACTACAATTCAGCTGCAACATGAAGTGACACTGATTGCACCTGTAAAATGCCATGACCTACCACTATCATGATGAGACCCTTATAAAAAACCTGCCGGAAGACAGTGTTTTTGTCTTTGGCAGCAATCTGGCAGGTACGCATGCCGGAGGGGCGGCTAAAACTGCACTTCTGCATTTTGGTGCCATCAAGGGCGCAGGTCGTGGCTGGGCTGGTCAGAGTTTTGCCATTCCGACCATGAATGAACACCTGCAGCAAATGCCGCTGTCCCATATCCAGCACTATATTGACGATTTTAAAATTTATGTCAAAAACCACCCAAAAACCAGATTCTTTATTACAGCCGTCGGTTGTGGTGTAGCCGGCTATAAAGTCGAGGAAATTGCACCGATGTTCAGGGGCATTGCCCATAATGTCATTTTCCCTGCCTCTTTCCATGCCTTTGTGGAAAAAACCCTGCCAAAACTCAGTCAGCAACTATTACAGACCATTTTTCAGGACACGATTATCTTTCATGATGATCCGACGACAGCCATCAGGCAATTACCCCTGAGCGAAGCTGAAAAAAGCCTGGCCATCATTGCGGTCAATACGCCAATGTATCCCTGTGACAGCAATGGCCGTGATCGCAGTTATGAAATCAGCGATATTCTGAACACGCTCAACCATAAAATTTTCCAGTTCAATCACAGCTCAGAAGACTCCATGATTTTTGGTGGTGCAATTTTAGCTCTGCTGGAACTTTATCAAATCAATGAGAAAGACTTTATTGATGTATGGAATGGTGAACGCGAAGTTTCACGCCCAAAAGCCGCCTGTAAATCCAGGAAATAAACGGCTGCTGTCTCCCCCCCTGAAAAATCCATATCAATTGACGGTTTTTTGTCTTTTTTCATCACACTGTCGCTCTTACAGCTAATGATTCATTAGATCAATTTAATAAAACATAATCTCCTAACACACTAAGCCATAAGTATAATAGTTTATTTTTGTGAAACAATTAACATAAATAACTGTTATTGCTTTTGATATCACATTATTCTTGGTGGTATATTTTAGAAATATTAATCAGAGTGAAATAGGGATATCTTAAATGGACATACTGGAGCCCTCAATATTTGATTTATCACCTATTCCCATGCGACTGGAAAATTATCGTGAAGTAAAAAAACAATTTGATCTATGGCGGGATCAGGGTGTAACCGACCTCAGGCGCTTTTTAAAAGAAGAATCTTCACGAGTGGTACACTGCATCAATAAAATCAGAATTGTTCAAGTGAACCGCCGTACACTTGAAATATTCGAAGCCGAAGATTTGCAACAATTCCGTGATAGTCTCAGCACCATATTCCAGCAGGATATGCGGCACTCACACATTATGGCATTGGTTTCCCTCTGGGAAGGTCAGAGCGAGTTTTCAGAGATCATGACGCATTACACCCTTTCGGGCAAAATGCTGGATATCAAGTTAAATGCTGTGATATTACCCGGCTCAGAACAGACCCTTGAATCTGTGTTACTGACCCTGGAAAATATTACCGACTACCAGAACGCCTGTCGTCTTGAAGAAAAAAATCGACGTCTGGCAGAATCCAGATTCACCTACTCTCCAACTTCATTGTGGGTGGAAGACTTCAGTCGGGTGAAAATGCGCATGGATCAGCTGCGCCGGATTGGGATTGAAGATTTCCGGACTTTCCTGGATGTACATTCAAATTTTGTCAATCAGTGCATAGAAGACATTTTATTACTGGATGTCAATCAGGCCACACTGGACCTGTTCAAGGCGGACAGCAAGGAAATGCTGTACAAAAATCTGAATAAGGTATTTGCCCGGGAAATGTACCGGACCTTCAGGGAACAGCTGATTGAATTGTGGAATGGCAGAACCCATCACCAGTGCGAAGCCATCAACTATGCGCTGGATGGCTCAATCCGCAATGTATTGCTCCAGTTTACCGTTTTTCCCGGTCATGAACATGACTGGAGTCTGGTTCAGGTCGCCCTGACTGATATCACCGCGCGTAAAAAAGCAGAAAGTTATCTGGAGTATCTGGGAAAGCATGACATTTTAACCAAACTGTTTAATCGCTCTTTTTATACAGAAGAATTGAATCGTCTTGAACGCGGTATTCTGAAACCGGTATCTTCCATATTCCTGGACATGAATGGACTGAAGCAAATCAATGACACCTTCGGACATGACATTGGTGATGATCTGCTCAGGCGTATGGGAGATATTTTAAATCGGGCCATCAGTCATACCAACTACACAGCGTCACGGATCGGTGGCGATGAATTCGTCGTGCTGTTACCGGGTGCAGATACCCGGGTGGTTGAATCAATCATGATGACCATGGAGGAATTACTGAATATAGACAACCAGTATTATTCAGCACATCCGATCAGTGTTGCCATGGGACACGCCACCACACTTGATGGTGAAAGTATAGAAGATATGCTGAAACGGGCAGATCAACGCATGTACCAGAAGAAAAAGGATTTTTATGCCTACATCCAGGCTGAAACATGATATTTTCAGCCTTTAATGGATAAAACCTGCACCGACATAGAAGACCATACTGTCATTAAAGACCACTGGGAAGGCTGTGGAGAGTTTCAGGTTGAATGCATTGATTTCCATAACTGTGACCGTCTCAATCTGACCGCACTGGAACGGCAGAATGTTTCTTATGTATAATCGGAAGATTTTTCAGATAAAGTTTTTAGATAAAACAACATTAAAATCAAAAGGCTGAATCCTGTTGCACAGAATTCAGCCTTTTTCATGCACAGCTGATCTCAGCCGACTTATCTTACTTACTGCTTTACACAAGCCTGGCTTTTACATGCCGACTATACACGCTCAGAATAGATAGATCAGCCATATGCTGTTCAGACCGTTAATTCCCTGACCGCAGCAACAACTGCTTCCGTTGTAATCCCAAAGAACGGGAAAAGATCTTTTGCCGGAGCAGACTCACCGTAAGTGGTCATGCCAATCACACGGCCATCCAATCCGACAAATTTCCACCAGTAATCCACATGTGCAGCCTCTACAGCCACCCGGGCACGAATATGCGCCGGTAATACCGCTTCACGATAAGCCGCATCCTGTTTTACAAACTCCTCAGCACATGGCATGGAAACGACACGTACGCCTTCAAGTTGTGTATGTGCCTCCATCGCCAGCGAGACTTCAGAACCGGTTGCAATAATAATCGCTTTCAATTCGCCTTTTTCTTCAGCCAGCACATAACCACCCTTTGCAATCTGTTCAATTTGCGTCTGGCTACGCGGCTGGAATGGCAAATTCTGACGGGAGAAAATTAATGCTGTCGGTCCTTCTGCATAGGTCAATGCAGACTTCCATGAAACTGCTGCTTCAACGGTATCGGCAGGACGCCACGTATTTAGATTTGGTGTTCCACGCAATGATGCAATCTGCTCTACAGGCTGGTGTGTCGGACCATCTTCACCCAGACCAATTGAATCGTGGGTATAGACATGAATCACACGCTGCTTCATCAGGGCAGACATCCGCACCGCATTACGTGCGTATTCCATAAACATCAGAAAGGTCGCCACATAGGGAATAAAACCACCGTGCAGCGCGATCCCGTTGGCAATGGCTGTCATACCGAACTCACGTACACCATAATGAACATAATTACCGGCAGGGTTTTCCTCTACGCTTTCACTGCCTTTCCATAGCGTCAGATTGGAACCGGCCAGATCAGCAGAACCGCCCAGTAATTCAGGAAGCAACGGACCAAAGGCCTGAAGTGTATTCTGGCTGGCCTTACGGGTCGCAATAGTTTCTGCACGGGCATTGGTCTCTGAAATAAATGCATCCGCCTTCGCCAGAAAATCTGCCGGTAAATCACCCCTGGTACGACGCAGCAATTCCACTGCTTCAGTCGGATATTTCGCCTGATACGCAGCCAGTACATCATTCCAGGCTGCTTCTGATTTCGCCCCTTTATCCTTTGCATCCCATGCTGCATAAATGTCAGCAGGAATCACAAATGATTCTTCCTTCCAGCCCAGTGCTGCACGGGTTAAGGCAATTTCATCACTCCCCAGTGGCGCACCGTGGCAGTCTTCCTTGCCCTGCTTGTTCGGTGACCCCAAGCCAATAATGGTTTTACAGATGATTAATGTCGGTTTTGCTGTTTCAGCTTTTGCTGCAACAGTCGCCTGACGAATGGCGTCCGCATCATGGCCATCAACCCGTAATACCTGCCAGCCATATGCATGAAAACGCTGTTCTGTATCATCAGAGAACCAGCCTTCCACTTCACCATCAATTGAAATGCCGTTGTCATCATAATAAGCAATCAGTTTGCCAAGCCCCAGCGTTCCCGCCAGGGAACACGCTTCATGGGAAATCCCTTCCATTAAACAGCCATCGCCCAGAAAACAATAAGTAAAATGGTCCACAACCTGAATATCTTCTTTATTGAATTGTGCCGCCAGTGTTTTCTCAGCCAGTGCGAAACCAACTGCATTGGCAATCCCCTGACCCAATGGACCTGTTGTGGTTTCAATCCCCGGTGCATAGCCCAGCTCAGGGTGACCCGGTGTTCTGGAATGTAACTGACGGAATTGCTTAATGTCTTCAATGGACAGATCATAGCCCGTTAAATGTAATAATGCATATTGAAGCATTGAACCATGACCATTTGACAGTACAAAGCGGTCGCGGTTTGCCCACTGAGGGTTCGCCGGATTGTGATTTAAAAATTCACGCCATACGACATCTGCAATATCAGCCATCCCCATTGGAGCACCCGGATGTCCGGAGTTTGCTTTTTGCACAGCATCCATTGCCAATACACGAATTGCATTGGCAACACGACGTTCATTCAGCGGGGTTGTCATAGATCAGAGTCCAATAAGATTAAAAATAAAGGAGGAGAATCAAAACTTGAAACTGCAACATATTGTCTTAAAAAAAGCGTACGGGGTAAAGACATAACTTTATATTTATGCAATGTGATGTCAAATTAATGAAATCGTACAGCCCGGAGAGCAACCACCAGACCGGACCGGATGCTGCACAGCCCGTATGTTAAAAATACCTGGACCCTTTTTGTAGCCAATCCTGACCGAAACATCAGGAAAACTCAGAATAAACTGAGATTTTTCATGCTCAGCCATCCACTGATGTGTCAGGGCACACCAGTGATAATCATTCTATTTTCCGATACTGAAAATATTTGATGCAATGCCTGATCACACTCATCAAAAAAACAACAAATTATTGTTTAATATAATATTTAATCCAAAAGGCAAATATAAAATGATGACAAGGATCCGCCATGCTGCCCGATCAGCCCCCGTAAATAAATGTAAATTGCATGTTTAATTTATTTTTTTCATCACAATGGCCTGGTGATTATAGGCAAGTGGATGTAACATATTGCATCTGAGAACAACAGCCGTAGGATTTTCATGCGCGAATACAGTGTTTTTACTTCTGAATCAGTAAGCGAAGGCCATCCAGACAAAATGGCCGACCAGATCAGCGACGCGATTCTGGATGCAATTTTAAAAGAAGACCCATATGCACGTGTTGCCTGTGAAACTTTAGTAAAAACAGGTGCTGTTGTATTAGCAGGTGAAATCAGCACAACGGCCAATGTAGACTTTGAAACTGTCGTTCGCCATACCGTCAACGGTATTGGCTATCATCATACGGATCTCGGTTTTGATGGTTCAACCTGCGCGATTATTAACATGATTGGCAAACAATCCCCCGAAATTGCACAGGGTGTGGATCGCCAGAAACCCGAAGATCAGGGTGCAGGCGATCAGGGGCTGATGTTTGGTTATGCCAGCCGTGAAACTGATGTACTGATGCCCGCGCCTGTCTCCTATGCACATCGACTCATGGAAAAACAGGCCGAACTGCGCCGAAATGGTCGTTTACCGTGGTTACGTCCCGATGCCAAAAGCCAGGTAACCTTTGCCTATGAAAATGGCAAACCTGTCCGACTGGATGCCGTAGTACTGTCGACTCAGCATGATCCTGAAATTTCTCAGGCGGCCTTAAAGGAAGCGGTGATCGAAGAAATCATCCGACCGATTATTCCTGCAGAAATGTTCCATGCGGGCACCAAATTCCATATTAACCCAACAGGCCTGTTTGTTATTGGCGGGCCGGTCGGTGACTGTGGTCTGACAGGTCGTAAAATTATTGTCGATACCTATGGCGGCATGGCCCGTCATGGCGGTGGTGCATTCTCCGGTAAGGACCCATCCAAGGTTGACCGCTCAGCAGCATATGCCGGCCGCTATGTAGCCAAGAATATTGTTGCAGCAGGCCTGGCAGATAAATGTGAAATCCAGGTATCCTATGCCATCGGTATTGCAGAACCGACATCCATTTCCATTAATACCTTCAATACCGGCAAAGTTTCTGATGAACTGATTATTCAATTGGTCCGTGAACATTTTGACCTGCGTCCTTACGGCATTACCCGTATGCTTGACCTGCTCCAGCCCATGTACAGACAAACTGCAGCCTACGGTCATTTTGGTCGTGAAGGTTCAGATCAGGCCTTTACCTGGGAAAAAACAGATAAAGTTGCCGATCTGCAAGCAGCAGCAAATCTATAATTTTTTGCTGCTGTCATTTTCCACCGGTTGATCCCTCCCTGGACAAGCGGCAATAAAAAAGAAGGGTTCTGTCTGAGCAGAACCCGTCTTTTTTATTCAACATTTAACCTGACTTAATCGTTTTAACCCAGATGCATCCGCCCCTGAATCCTGACCACTCCAACCTGATCGGCTCAGGATTATGATTTATTCTTCCCCCATCTGCCCCGGTTCGGACTGGTTTCCACCATACACCCCGGAATCAGTATTCCTCCCGGCATTAAAACCCTCTGTTTTTATCCTGTTTCAGTACATCCAGTAAAGTCTGCTGTTCCAGAACCTCACTCTGCTGATCCTGAACAAAAACATGCACCAGCTTAATGGTCACCACGACAGCAAGACATGCCATAACACAGAAAACCCATGCATTGAACGGACTGCGAATATGATGGGAACCGCAATGGGAACACTCTTTATCTTTACTGCTGAGAACCTTGTTACAGCAAGCACAGTGGTATTGGTACATCATTTATTTCTCCTATTTTTTTTATATGCCATCCATTTGCATATTTTATAATTGCAGCACTATATTATTTCAGCAGGATAAAAATTTCAATCCTGCATCGTTAATAAAATATGACTGCCTGCAATGGATGTCTGGGTTTATTAAAAAATTATCATCCATATATAGCAAACCTGTGGAGTGGATTCAACCATGCATGCTATTCCCGGCTGAAATATTCCAGAAAAGGCACATATAGCAAGATGCACTTTTTGAGCTACAATAGACAAACCCCTTTAAATTGCTTATCCATATGCCAAAGATATATTCAGAAGATTTACGCCGGAAAGTCATGGAATTCTACCGAAAGAGTGGTCATAAATCGAATACCTGCACGACGTTCAATATCGCCCGCACAACATTGGATGACTGGATTCTGCTTGAACAGCAGACAGGACAGCTGGCTCAGCCTAAACTTGTCAATGTGGGCAGACCTTCAACCATTAAGGATCTGCCTGCTTTCAAAGTATTTGTTGAAAATACAAAGTTCTCACAGGCAAAAGACCTGGTTCCACTCTTTAAAAACCAGTTCGGATATGCAGTTTCCTATGATGTCATATTGGCAACGCTTCATAAACTGGGATGGACGCATAAAAAAAGAGTTTCCTCTACAGACAGGCCTGCAAAATAAGCAGAACCGTATTTCAGTGGATTCTTCCTCAGTGGGAACAGGAATATGGCAGGGAAAATATTCTGTATATCGATGAATCAGGAATCAATACAACTGACACGGCAGAATATGGCTGGTCATTTAAGGGGAAACGCTGTCAGGATTTAAAGTCAGGCGGTCATGGAAAAAGAATGAGTATGATCAGTGCGGTAAGGTCGAGTGCTCCCTGCAGTTTTCTATCACCGCTGGTTTTTCAGGGTTCATGTGACAGACATTTATTTACAGGGTGGCTTGATTATTTATTTCGGAATTTACCCGGGTCAGGGTATCTTTTGATCCTGGACAATGCATCCATTCATAAAGGCCGGGAAATAGAACAGCTTGCTGAAACGTATAATGTACGGATCGCCTACCTTCCGGCATATAGCCCTGATTTGAATCCGATTGAACAGGCATGGTCTGTACTGAAAAGGAAAGTCAGGAATATTGTAAGTCAACAGAATATTTCCATCTGTGAGGCTCTGGATATCGGATTTAAAGAAATGTAGCCCTTAATTTGCATGTGGCTATAACATTTTGATGATACTTTTTGTGTTAAGATGCCATCTGTTAACATTTTCAGCCTCATCTGTGCAATTTTAGCTGAGCGTACAGATGGTTTGTGTACAACCAACAATCAACATCCACTTTTTTAAAGAATCCTAGTTATGGTTAAACTCATCAGCAAAGGCGGTTTCAGGGAAAGAGCCAATCGTAGTAAGGCTTATCAGTTTTCGGAGAACCGGCAAGCCGTATTGAATCCAGCACAATATCTACCGGCAAAAACACCATGTGCTGACAGCTCTGAAACAGCCACGCCACCCCGGGCCCTTACGAAAAAATCGGATGCGCCCTCTGAGAATACTTAAATAGATTTAGAAATTAAAAATAAAGTACAAAAAATCCAGCTATATAAAAAACTTAAAAAAGATCAATGGCAGCCAGCCATAAAAATACCGCAAAAAATAAAAAAAGCAGCCCGGCAATGATATCAATATAACTGCCCATCCGCTGATAACAGGCTTTTACACGGGGAATGGACAGCATCAGCATCAACAATGTAAAAACCACAAAACTCTGAACAGGAATGATGATCGCAAGCAGCAAAGTCAGGTTTTTATCTGTTGCAGCACTGAGTGCAAGTGAGAATACACTGCTGAAATAGATCAGCATTTTTGGATTGGATAAATTGGTAAATAAACCCCATAAAAAATAACTGCCACTTCTCTGCTCAACACGGCCATCCAGCACCACGTTCTGTTTCAGTAAAAGTATCCCACCTTTGAGCATGGCATAACCCATTTTTGCCAGTAAAAAACCGCCTGCCAGCATCAACAGCTGCTGTAACCACGGCCATTGCTTCATCAGCACATTAAAACCCAGCAGGGTTAATGCCACCCACACAATAACGCCTACAGAAATTCCCAGTATAATTTTCAGGGTATTGGTGCGGGTGGTCGACGCTGCACTCCTGGCCACCAGTAAAACGTCCGGACCGGGACTGAGCTGGGCAACAAAATGTAATAAGGACATGCAGAAAAAATTATGATTCAGACAAAAAGGAATTATAGCGCCTGTCTAATGTCTTCACTAAAAATTGATTGATTTTTCATATAAAAAAGCCGAATCGTTTCAATCGATCCGGCCGGATTTGCTTTGACGGACTGTCGTCACTGCTTCACCCGTCACTTATTCCTTACGGACATCCTTCACTTCAATCTGCTGACGTTCCGGCTCAACCTCACGCGCTTCACCGTCAATAATATCTGAGTCACCATACTGGCCACGCCCCTGAGCATTCTGCATGTCCTGCATCTGACGCATCAGATCTGCAAAAGGATGCTGGGCATCGCCTGCCTGATTCATATCCCCCATCATATTGCTCATCATCGCCTGTTGTTTTTTTGCCATATATTTCATGAAGGCCTGACGGGCAACAGACTGAACACCCGGGATCAGAATCAATAATGCAAGCACATCAGAGATCAGCCCCGGTATCATCAACAGAAAACCGGACATCACCATGGCCAGTTTTTTACTGACCTGTTTATCTGTCCCCATTTGTCCGGTCATCTGCATTTGCTGTAATTGCGGCATAATGGCAGATGCACTGGAACGGATCATATTCAGACCAATGACAAAGGCAATAATGAACCAGAAAAATACGTACCACCCGCTGATAAATTTTGCCACACCAATCCACACCAGGATTTCAGCAATGGTACCAATCAGGATTAGGGGAAATAATTTCATCAAAATAAATCGTCTCTGGGAAAATATAAATTCAATATGATAAGGCCTGATTGATCCGGCATTTTTCACATCTTATTTAATAGTATGGGCAGACTGATATTTTTAAAGGCCAGTACATGAATAAAATCAATAAACCCCCATAAAAATACTGTGCCATACTTTATTCAAATGCGTCATCCGGTTAGTCTATAGGAAAAATGGATGCTGAAACAGAAAATCCAGTCCGTATTGCACCATAGTGCATTGTCAGGTGAACATATCCTGCACCTGAAATCTGTACCTGTCATACACTCTGCATGACCCTCAAAAGGATTTCCATACTGAATGATGAATACCGCCACTGATCTTCGCTATACCTATCCGAATCAGATTGACAGACCGATTTCCGTCCTGAAAGTTGACTCAGGCATACCGGACTGGGAGTCCGGCGAGCATCAGCATCACCAGAGTCAGCTATTGGCCACCATTTCCGGCCTGATTACCATTTCAACGCATAAAGGCATCTGGGTTGTCCCGCCAAAAACAGCCATCTGGATTCCGTGCCATACCCTGCACTCTGCAAGCGGGGTCGGTATTTCGTCCTGCTACGTTGTCCTGGTAAAAGAACAGATTCTTGACCATGACAATTGTCAGATTATTCAGGTCAGCGATTTTCTTGACTCGCTGCTGAAAAGAACCAGTGTAATTGCGGTGGAGTATCAGGAAAACAGCGCAGAAGAACGCCTGATGCATGTGCTGATGGATGAAATTAAACAGGCACCACAGCAATGGCTGTATCTGCCTTTGCCGGAAGACAAGCGGCTGAAAAAAATCAGCACTACGCTGTTGAGTCATCCTGATTCAAAGGTGAGCCTGGCGGAATGGGCCACCATTTGCCACATGAGCGAGAGAAGCCTGACCCGGATATTCAAACAGGAAACCACTCTTTCACTGCACAACTGGCGGCGGCGTCTGCATATTATTCTCACACTGCAATGGCTGAGTGATGGCAAAAGTGTCACCTTCATTGCAAATGAACTGGGTTATATCAATGACAGTTCCTTCATTACCATGTTTAAAAAGGCCATGAAATATTCTCCAAAGAAATTCTTTGCGGAAAAAATGGTGGAATAACGGATCAATCAAGTGCCCTTTCAGACACTTTATTTCCCATTTTCACCGTAGGCAGGGTTTTCCAGACCACACAGGCCAGCACAAAAGTCAGGGCAATAATCAACAAAATATCCATGGTATAACCGACATACTGAGCCACCACCAGACTCAGGGCTGAATAAATGAATCCGATAAACACCATCAGACTCGTCTGCAGGGTAAAAACCGTTGCCTTGGATGTGCTATATGCGGTGCGATCCATGGCCATTGTAGCCAGTGTCGCCAGCAATGCAGGACTGATCGCGTTATAGCCCAGAATGGCAATATAAACAAACAATGTACTTGTATAGCCCACTGAAACCGGTAACAACAGCATCAGACTGGCAGCCTGTGCAAACGTCAGAAAGACCAATGTATTTTTTCGTCCCAGCCGATTCATCATATAAGTTGCAAAAAATGCCGAGCAAATACCAATCAATGAACCAATCACCTGAGTGGCAAACCCAATACTGCTCAGGGACCATCCACTGTCCACCAGAATCGGATTTAAAATGGAGAATCCTGCACTGAAACCAATGGGATACAACAGCAGCAAGAAAAACCAGTAACGATTCTGCCGGACAAAATTCACCGCATCGGCAATGATCGCCTTCATCTTCTGTTGTTTCAGGTCAGGCTGAGCATCCGCCGATAGCTCAGGCTCCCGGAACACAATAATCTGTAGCCAGCTGATCAGGGTTAAACCGGCAAGCAGCCACAAGGCACCCTGCCATTGCAACCAGGGATAAAGCATCAGAATAATACCGCCACCAATAATATTCCCCAACAGATTACTGCCATATTGCAGACTATTGGCCAGTTGTCGGTCATTTTCAGCAAAGACTTTACAGGTCAGGCCATCGATGGCTACATCCTGAATACTGGTGGCCAGTGTATATATAATCAGCAACAGCAGGATCGTATTAAAGTTCTGGTGAATATCCATCAGCCCGATATAAAATAACAGCAGCGCCATAACCAACTGAGAAAAAATCAGCCAGCTTCTATATTTGCCTTTAAAAAATAGACGAAAACGGTCAATAAAGGGAGCATAGAAAATCTTCCCGGCAATGGGAATGGCGATTAATTTCAATAAGGCCAGCTGTTTTAACTCCATACCGCTTTCCCGCAGAATGGCAACCGCAGCAGCAAGAATGAAAGCCACCCCAATATACTGGGTGGAGTAAATACTGACGAGTAACCATCTCGGTCTGACTGGTCTGGAATGAAGCGACATACGACATTACACCATGCTTGAACTGAAAATCATTCACCGATGACTGAAAGTGATCACTGTAATTGATAGCGGCGAATTCAGGTTCAGCTCACTCAGGCAGCATACTGAGCGACAAAATAACACCATGATCACGTTCAACTGTCCACAACCACTAAAGATCATCAGTCATCGGGCTGCAGTCTATTCAATAATAAGTCATCGGATAGACCGCAATTAGAATTGAGAATAATTATCATATGCAATAAATACCTGTAAATATATCACCAACCCGCCAGATTATTTATCAATTCAGCCAGGATCAGACGATTATTTATTTTAAATGACCCTGTTTTTCGGGGAAGGTCAAGAAAAGATGTGGGCGTGGGTGAAGAAGAAAAGGAAAGAATGGTGAGTGGACATCACTATTTCAATTATTTTTACAGATATGTATGGGGGATTACCCTCCATACCGCCGTATTTGCTTTTCCAAACATAATAGGTGGCATTACCAATACCATGCTTACGGCAGATATCATCCACTTTCATCCCAACATCTGCTTCTTTCAAAATGCTGATGATTTGGCTCTCGGTAAATCGTGATTTCTTCATGACTGTCTCCTGACCTTATTTAATCAGAAAACTTCCAATTATGGATGTCTCAGTTTAAGGGAAGTCGACAATTGCGTAAAACATCATCATCTATTTTCGATGGTTTATGTGGTCGGGTTCTTTTGATCTCTATACGTTTTTTCCATTGAACAATCGTATTTTTATCAATTTCAAGTTGTGCAGCAACCGCTCGAATAGAATAACCTTCATCGAGCTTTGCCAATACTTTTTGTCTAAAATGTTCTGAATAACTCATTTTACCATTGTATGGGATTTATAACAATTTTACTATAATTGAGACAGACCCTGGATCTTTTTCAAGACCATCCCTCAGGAAGCTCACTTACTTGTATTAACTCCACTCGAGTATCTCCAACAACTTTAAAAATATAATCACCTCTAGGCAATCTAATAATATCTCCTGTACTCACAGTAATATCTTCCAGAGTATCCCTATTTCGAAATAACATTGTGCCTTTTTGAATATAGTAAGTAGTAATACCAGATGAATGAGCCCAAAAACCATTTATGCTATCAGTTGGATTCCAATGATTTGATTGAATTCTATAGTTACCAGTATGGATATATCTTTTTTTTACATTTTCTAGAGTTAATGGCTCATCTGTTAAATCATTCCAACTTTTTGAAGTTAACATTTATACAACCCTCACGATTAATATATCTTAATATTGTTGCTTTTAAAAGCTGCCTCAGCAACAGCTTTTACGACTTGATTTTCAAGTTTCGTGGCTGCATTTAAAAAATGCCCACTATTCTGGTCCAAATCAAATGCAATAAATCCTCCTTTACCATCGGAAGCGATTTGGACTTCTCCAGCAGTTAATACCGGCTTTCCACCAGTGATTACAGCATGTTTAATTTCTACCCCATCTACATTTTTAGGAATAAAAAGCAAATTTCCATCTTCAGTAACCGCATATTTTAAATGGCCGTCATTAGCAACGATTCCTGCAAATCCATTATCTGAAATATTCATAGGCTTTACACCTAACCTGCTAGCATCTGCCATCTCATCAGCTAAACGCTCTGGAAGTAAATTATTAAATACATATTTGCCATCCTTAATTTCACAACACGCATTGTGAACCCATGTACCTAAACGCCCCACATGGTATGTGTGTGTTGCTTCAACCTCAATATTATAAACAGTGTCTGTATGTACTAATTTTTCATGATATATAACTTCTAAAACTCTATTATCTCTATCCACAAGCTTCATACCAGCTTGAAGTAACGCTGCTTTTAACCATCCTTTATTTTCTATCCAAAATGGATGTTCTTCCGTTGTAAATATAGTATCTTCTATGTTTTTATCATTTTTTATTACAATTTTATGTATAATTTGATTGTCTGTACGTTTAGTGCCAATAATCGCTTGATAATTATATTCAAAACTTGAATCATTTCTTGACCAAACAAAATCACCACTTTTCAATTGTTCAATAGGCTTTAATCCTTTATCCGTTTCTACTAATGTCCCAGCAACAAAACAAGCTGTGCTACCACACAGAGACGCATTTAATGGTTTATAATCTTGTTTTAAAACAACTTTACTATAAAGACCCTTTAGTTGATCTGCCTCTTTAAGCATTTGGTTTCTGGCCGCCAATGTAACTCCAGCTGCTCCAGGACCATAAATCGCCCCATCAGTAAACAAACTATCTATTGCTACGCGAAATGATACATTACATGCTGCTGTATTTGCTAAACAACTTCTAATTGCAGTTGTAGTAACGACACCACCACCCACTGAAGCAACCATTCCCAACAAAAGTACGATATCCGATTGTTGTTTTTCTTGATAGTTTTGCCATTTTGTATTACAAGTTGCATTTATAGTCCCACCACAATTGACATCAATAAACGCTAAAACTTTTGATGTACTTTGAATAAAAGCAGTATCGCCACTTGCACTTTTTAATAAGCCTATAGCAGAAGAATCTTGCCTATTAATAAATTTAGTCTGCAAATTATAATCAACAAATGGTGTGTTCTTTTTAGTTAAAATTCCAGCTTGACGCGCTGTCTCATGTTCTAATTTACAATCTAATGTTGAATAGCCACTAAGTTTGTCGATACCGAATAGTTAGATAAAATAGCTAATTAAGAGGTGTTTTTATGAGTGGCAAACGATTTACCGAAGAGTTCAAGATTGCAGCAGCGCAGCAAGTCATTGAGAAAGGCTACAGTGTTGCAGAGGTTGCGGGAAGATTAGGCACAACGACCCATAGTGTTTATGCTTGGGTTAAGAAATACTTTCCTAAAACACCCCAAGCTACTGCTCTTGAAGATCAAACCAAAGAGTTGGCTCGATTAAAGAAAGAGCTGCAACGAGTTACAGAAGAGCGTGATATCTTAAAAAAGGCCGCGGCGTACTTCGCCAGCCAGTCAAAATGAGGTACGCCTTTATCAAGGATCACCAGCAGGTCTGGTCAATTTATAGAATGTGCTCGGTACTGGAGGTTCATCCCAGTGGCTATTATGCATGGTTGAAACAACCTTTGAGTGCTACAGCCAAACGTAGCAAACAACTGTCAGGCCTGATTAAACAGTTTTGGTTAGAGTCAGGCGGTGTATATGGCTATCGCAAGATTTTCTGTGACTTGCGTGATATTGGTGAGCCTTGTGGAGTTAATCGTGTACATCGACTGATGCGACAGGAAGGCTTGAAATCCCAACGTGGCTATCGAAAACCAGGATATTCAAAGGGCTATCAACCTATTGTTCAAGCCAATACATTAGATCGGCAGTTTAATCCTGCACAGCCAAATCAAGCATGGGCAACAGATATCACTTATATCCGTACTCATGAAGGCTGGCTGTATTTAGCTGTTGTGATTGACCTTTTCTCAAGGTTAGTCGTTGGCTGGTCTATGAAACCAATGATCACTAAAGAGCTAGTTCTTGATGCTTTATTGATGGCAGTTTGGCGTAGATCGCCAACAAATAAAGTATTGGTTCACTCTGACCAAGGTAGCCAATATACCAGTCATGAATGGCAAGCCTTTCTGAAGCAACATGGTTTGGAAAGCAGCATGAGCCGTCGCGGCAACTGTCACGATAATGCTGTGGCAGAGAGCTTTTTCCAATTACTGAAACGAGAAAGAGTTAAACGGAAAATATATTCAACGCGTGCTGAAGCTAGATCAGATATATTTGAGTATATTGAGATGTTCTACAACGTGAAACGTCGCCATGGTGCTAACGACCAGCGGTCGCCAAAGGACTTCGAGACGTTTTATGAAATGAAGCTGGCGTGTATCTAGATTCTTAGTGGCTATTCATGTTTTACAATTTAAATATGCTTCCTGATTAATCGCAAAATATCCATTCTTACCAAAATATTTATTATCAACTTGGTTTAAGCAACTACTATCTCCACTGCAATCTCGGATATCTTTATCTAACTCAACCACTTGTTGAGAAGTTAAATAGTTATTACTAACAGCCACATTAGCTGCATTAGCCGCAATATTCACATCATAACCGGCATAAGCTGAAACTGTGCCTGCCAGTAACTGAGAAAGACCCAGCACCTTTTTACCATATTCAATTCGTTCATCGTCTGTCATTTGATCTACTGGTTTATTACTTGGAATTGCTCCTGCTACAATTTCACCAATTGCCGCTCCAATTGCGCCAGCTTCGCAGCTTTTTTGTAGAGCACCTGCAACGGCAACCAGCTGCAGCATGGGCAATCTTATGTAAAACGTAGTTTCCTTCCAATCCCTTTATTTGTTGAGCAAGCTCACCTTGTAATGCACCAGCAAGACCTGATAATAATGCTACTTTAAGATTTTCACTTAGATCACCACCATTAATTGCAGTTTGAACTAAAGTGGATCCTACCGAATTAGTGAAGTTATTAATTATTCGATCAGACAATAAAGTACTATCAGGTCGTAAACCAAGTGTAGTTCCTACTTGATTTAATAATCCAGCTGTAACCACGGAAGCTACAAGCCCTTTAACATTATCCTTACTACCCAAATCTTTAAGCGTTTTTCCAATATCACCACCATTATTAATCAAACTAACACTAGCCTGTGAGGCAAGTGTTGCTACAGCAGCTTGTGCTCCCGCCCCTAATGCTGTACTTCCAGTGGCACCTGCTACAGATGTGGCAGCTCCTGTACCTGCCCCAGCTGTTAAGACTGTTACAATGATTACAATAAGTGCAGCGCCAGCCCCCGTCAGGCCTTGCTGAGAATAATCCCAATCTTTTTGAGTTAAAATGACTCTATTCCAGTCAACATCATTTCTTTGAGTAAATTCTTTTAAATATTCATAACCTGGTTGATTTGAAAGTTTTACAATTTCATCTTTAATCTGAACTTTATTTTGATCTTGTTCACTAATTGGTATCTGTACAATCAATCCTCCTTCAGCATTAAAAACTGGAGCAGTTGGGCCATTAAAGCTTGGTAAAGTCATCGTTTGTGTTGTACTGCCTTCACCTTCCATTTTTTGCCATACAACACTGTTTTTCTCTAACGTTTTTGATTCCTCGATAATATTAGACGCACCTAATAGAGCTATATCGCCATTCGCTTTAATAGTCGCATCTTTCAAATAATCAAACTGAGTCCCGACAAAAACCGTATCTTGATTAGAATCCGTCGATAAATAATCGCCTTGTAGTTTCACAGGAAGTTGTGAAACACTCGTTCTATTACTATTAACTTTAGTTGTATCGTATTTAATCCCTAACAAAGAAGACGTAGATTTCGAATCGCTATCATATTTGTCTAATTCTTTTGAGGTGAAAAAGTAAAGATTTTCACCAATTATATCTACCTTACCCCCATTCGCTGCCATCAATGTTGAATATAATTCTATGTCTCCACGTGCCTGTAAATTGATATTATTTCCAGTTAATATTGTTGGTATAGCAGTCGCCAACTGCTTTTGCTCTACAATTGTTTTCGACTTTCTTTTCAAACCTGACCAGGATTCATTAATATACATTGTCGTAGATTTATCATAGGATTCTTCTACACCAGACTCCATTGCAATATTACCGTTTGATTTAATATTGATATTACCTTTAGATACTAAATCAGCAGCATTAATTACAATATTATCTTTTGCATTATTAATCACTTTTTTCAGCTGAATAGGTTGTAATTCAGCTTGAGTGTAATCTCCGCTTAACTGTGGATTATCCATCCACAATATTTCACCGAAACTCCCACTTGAAGTAATATTAATATCTTTATCAGCACTGATCATTGTGCTATTCACCAAACTTCTTTCCATATAGTTTGGATCCGTTTCTACACCTCTTTTGAATAGATCAACAGTTCCGTCAATGACAATAGCTGTATCAATTTGATCTTCTGGATTAGTCGCTGTTATAGTTTTATCCAATAATCCTTGTGCTTCTATGTTAACACTGCCTTTTGACTGTATATCAGCACTTCTCAGTAACACACCAGACTTAGATGCTATATTGACATCACTATCTGAGTTAATTTTACTACCTATATGGCGACTACCATTTAGATCTGCCAAATAAAACCCAACTTCTTTTTCTAATGAGTTAATTAAATTCTGTGTTATATTATCTGTTTTCCACTCGCAATTAATTCATCTCTTAGATTCTGCACAGGATTAAGTAAATCATACTGCCTCTGATTTACCTCGTTTTGCTCAAGTGCATTAACAACAACATCACCTGTTGTTGATATTAAGTTAACAGCATTATCAGCAGAAGAGTTTATTAATAAGGCGGAATTTAAATTAACACTTGAAGCATTTAAATTTATCCCACCTCCAGACTTCAAAGTTACGGGGTCAACCATTAATTGTTGAAACTTATCGTTGTTTACAGGGGGAGCTTTCCCATTTAAAGTTAAATTGCCTTCTGTTCTAACTTCCATTAGCCCTGTCGATAAAAAAATTGGCTTTACTTCCTGGTATTCAATACTTCGCCCAGAGTTATCAATTGCATTCAGAACTAAATCGGACTTTGTATTAACACTTAAATTTCCATTTATTTTTTGAAGATTTTCATCATTTTTCAATAAATCCGAACCAACTGCATTGATTGCAAACGATTGCCGAGGTTTTAATTCAGCTGATTGAGCAACATTTAATGCACCCCCAGATTCAATTAATACGGCTCCCCCAACCAAATTCGAATTGCTAATATTCTGATCCAGATTACTTGTTAAAGAGAGCACACCCAATGAATTCAATTGAGAGTATTCAGTAGACGTTGAATCAAGTGGCCCAACAGGAATGTAGCTCAGATCTGTTGTTCTCCAAGCATTATTTGTACTGGTATCAAGAACAATATTCTTATCAGAGTGTAACGCTGTATGACTTTTAGAGTTCGAACTAATCCCTTTCAACACTAAATCATTTTTTGCAAAAATTTCAATATTATCTTTTGTATTGAGTGAAGTATCATTAATATTTGCACCACCTTCACTGCGAATTTTTATACCAGATTCAGTAGAGTTTATTTTCGCAGCTTCAATATTGGTATTTCCTGTTCCTGTTGTTCCTATAACAACTCCATTTTTTGCTTCAATGACAATGGCATCTGAAGTAACAGCGGGAATCCTAGGAGGCAAACCTGGAATATCAGGAAAAGCACTAAATGGTTTATTTTTATTTAAATTAGCATCACCATAAGCGATCAATGAAACTTGTCCTGCTTCTGATTTTGCTTTTAAATCATAACTATTAAGATTGCCTTTTAAAGCTAAAACATTGATATCAGAACCTGCTGATAAATCAGTTCCTAAATTCAAATTAAGATCACTTTCTGATGCTGTGAGATTAATATCTTTATTTGATTTGAGCTGACTGTCCACGATCAACTCTGTTCCCAATAAATTAATTCCATCATTTGTAATAAACTGACTTCCTGAAATATCTAATTTACCATTAGAACGTAAATCCAATTTACCTGTAAATACAGGCAAAGAAGTACCAGCTTTCTGCCAAGTCAAATCACCTTGTGCATTTACATTAAAATTTTTAGTTTTTGTTGTTTCACCAACTTTATCTAAACCAAGATTGTTTATAGAAACAACACCTGCCCCATAAATATTAACATCTTTTTCGGCATTTAAACTGGTTGAATTTAGTGTCAGATTAGAGTCTTGCTTAGTCGTATCTAAATTTATATTTCCAGAATTTGCCCAAATTGGTGTCGTGTTCAATGACAATAAATCGCCTGCTGACAAATTAACATCATTGGTGCTTGATATATTTTTTACTGCATCGGCTTTCAGATTTTGTTGAGCGTCAAGCACAATTGAACCGTTGACTCCAAGATTGATATCATTGCCAAGATTGATATTATTTGCATCAATGTATAAATCCCCCCCTTCACCAAAATTTTGAACATTGCTACTGTTCTGTAAATTGACATCTCCTTTGGCACTCACAGAAATAATATTCTGATTATCAACGCCATGTTTTTCCAGCTTTGCATTATCCAGAGTAATATGCTGCCCAGATTCCAAAAACAAATTGCCATTAGTAATCATTGCCCCACTACTGACAATATCAGCTCCATCACCCGTACTGATACTCAATAAGCCACCTTGTGGATTGGTATTTTGCATAACCCCCGTATTTTCAATTTTACCTGTACTGGTGATGACTAAACTTTGCGGAGCTTGCAGAGTTCCCGCATTACTTACCCCTAAACCTTTATCCGTTCCAATAATGTAGATATTATTGGCATACATCCCACCGAGTGCTTTCACGTCTAATGCAAATGTTGGGGTGATGCTATTTTCTTGATTGGGTGTAATTGAACTCAAATCATCACTAATTGTATTTGAACCTGTAACCACTTGTAACGCTTGATTGGCATGAACCTGGGCATTGAGTTCAACAGCTTTTGCATAAATATCGACATAATCTGCATTGTTGTTATTACCACCAAGCCCTAAATTGTTTCCATTTGAGCTGACATTGACTGTTCCCTGGTCAACTACGAACTGTTGAATACTGCCATCTTCATTCAGTTGCGGTTTCCCTGTAGTAAATATTGCCTTATTGGCATTTATGAATCCACCACCTTGAATATTAATGCCTGATGGATTGGCAATAATCACATCTGCACGCTGACCAGCGACCTCAAGATTTCCCTCAAAACGTGAAGCTGCAGCAGAATTTACTTCATTTAAAATGACTTGCGCCTCACCTGTTTGTAGATAAGGGTTGGCTCCCACTTGTCCCACAATCACTGATTCTGCACCATTACGACTGTTATTTAATACCACACCAGGTTGCAATACATCAAATTGATTATAGATATTATGAGACACCCCATTTTTAGGTGTTTGAATATTCACCACAGGGACATTTTGACCTTGTTGGTTTTGCCCTACACCAATACTTGCCTGTTGATGAGCCGCTGCAGCAGGATCTGCCTGCATCTGTGCATAGACAGGTGAAAATGCTATAAATAAGCTCATCGATGCAACAATACTTTTAACTTGCCACAACTGATGAAATGATTTTGAATTTTGTATATTTACTGACTCTGCAAAGGAAGCTTGTTGTGTGCTTTGTCCTGCAGCTTTTGTTTGGTTCTTTATATTTTCTGCAACAGCAACAAACATATTTTTTGCTTTGCTAAAAATAATACGATAACAATTTTTATTCATTTCTTAGATTCCTAAAAAGTTTTTTGATTAATATGAAAAATTTAAGCTAAAGCCCGTAATCCATTCTTTCTTGATTACCTTAGGTGCCTTAATACCATGTCCAATAAAGGCATCCAAATAGATACCTTTAAAATAACTACGCGTGCCAAAGACACTGCCAATCAGATGGCGTTGTCCAGAATAACTATTGTGTCCATTTACCCATCCCTGATCTATACCTGCATAAAATTGTGTCGCAGGAATAGGTGAATTCCAGCTGAATTCTTGTTGTAAGTAGTGACCATTATCTCCAGACAGCATCACATCTCCATCAAAGCCTCTGACGCTATAACGCCCACCAATGTAAAAACGATCCTGAGGAACTAAAATTTTGGGTGCAAATTGTCCACGCCAATTTAGACGATACTGAACAGGACGGTTTAAAATAGTGAAAGGCTGGGAATAACGAAAGTCAGCACTCCATAGCGGAGCTCGAGCATATCCTTCCGCAGGAAGAATGATTTGCTGTTTTTTTACAGGATCATAAGCTGTAATTCTTTCTTCTGGTGCAGGTTGGGCGTTCAATGCTCCTGTACCTCGGCGGTAATCAATATTTAAATCCAGTAACGCATTGCCGATATATTAGACTTCTTGCGTAAGTCATATTTTAATCATCCAGTTGATAAGCCCTGCAATTAAATTCATTCTTAAGCCAAATCTTCTCCGCCTGTTTCTATATCGTTCACTAAGAATACGAAATACTTTTATTCTTCTATTTAAATGTTCAATTGGAATTCGGCGGCGGCTTATTTCCTTATTGATCAGTTTCGCCTCTGGAGAGAGCTCCTTTTTCTTTAACTTTTTTATTGGAATTAGTAACTTACTGCTTATCTCTTTAAAACCCTTATAAGCCAGATCACCTATAACAAACGCAAAATTCGCTAATTCCTTTGCATGTTTACGGGCTATTGTAAGGTCATGGGTTGTTCCTGGATCGATCTGGATACTGATAATTTGATTCAATTTCGTACTAAAAATAACCTGTGTCTTAAGCGTATGTTTCTTCTTTTTCCCACTATAGTACATTTTCTGTTTTTTTAGGGCGTTCTATTTGTGATTCGGTGACATCAATCAGCACAAAGTCATCATTTTCAATCTCCTGATTTCTCTTCGGTAAAACAAAATGGCGGGATTGAACAAGTGCATTCTCTATTTTCTGAATCGTTCGATTCACATTACTTTCAGCTAAGCCATAATCAGCAGATAATTCAATCTGAGTTCGATATGAGCGTAAGTAATTCAAAGTTAATAGTAATTGATCTTGCAGAGTCAGGGAATGAGGGCGACCGGATTTCTTCTTCGCACGTTCTGCCTCTTCCAAAATGCTCAACATTTTAGAAAATAAAGGGCGCGGAACTCCAACCAGACGTTTAAATTCCAGATCATCAAATCGCGTTAAATTTTCATATTTCATTCTCAAATTATAAACCCATTTTATACTTTCGCAAGAAGTCTATTGTCTATGTTGAATACCCGCATTCCACCCCGCAGTTTCTCTACGCTGCACACCGATCTCAACATTTTCAATAAAATTCTGATTTTCTTTATGATAACCCTTTGCGTAAATACTGGTTTTATGATGTGCACCGCGGCTAATCATACGAGATAGTGTGAGATTACTTTGTTTGGTTTTCCCACTATATAAAATCGGCCCATTAAAACCGGCAACTTTTTGCTCATATTTATATTCATTATGGGTTGCTGATAATTCATAATTTCGAAATGGAATTGAATAATTGATATAAAAGCTTTGATTAAAGTCTTTTTTCCAATCATCGAGCGAGTGACTTAAATTGATATTAAGCACATCATTCAAACGCAAGGGGTTATTTAAGCTAACCCCTAAACCACCAATATATTTCCCAGTATTTTTTAATCCGGAATTGTCAATATTTAAGCTCAATCCTAGTTTTTTATAAGACCTGGATGTCACAATAAGATCACTATAACCAACCAGTTCCGTACCATCTTGAGCTACCGTTGGCTCTATCCTGATATCCACATCTCGATTTGAAGTGCGCTTTAGATTTTCTAAACCCTGATCAATATTTTTAAGATTTAAAATTTCATTATTTTTTATCGGTAAAGCAGTGAATATCTCTATCTTATTTACAGATTTATCCTTTGAAAGAATTTGATGAATTCGTCCTACATATATATTTAAAACCAAACTACCTTGAGTCAAATCCTGTGGATTTACCACAATCTGAGTTGTAATCAATCCTTGCTTGATCAGCTCATTTTGTGCGTATTTCACTAGATTTTGTAAGCTCTTTGTCCCGATACATTGGCCAACAACAAAGTTTGGCTGATTTAGACCATATAACAAGCTATTGAAAATATTTTGATTTTCACTTTGTAAAGGATCGTTTATAACGAAACGGAGTTGGTTTATTTCAAAACATGGTTCTTCAGGAACAATGACATTATCACGACTAACTTTTTCACTTTTTTGTTGTGGCGCCAACAAATTATTTTCTTCATTTAACTTTTTTTCCAGTTCATTGATACGTTGGTCTTGTCTAATATTTTCATTTATTGACAAATCATCCTGGGCAGATATTTCTTGTGTAAATAAATAGGAAATCGTTAAAAATAAAACAATTTTTCCTCTATTTGCGATAATTTCCATAATATTAAAATATTAATTTTAGATTAATTTTGTACATATACTATACCACAGTTAACTAAACCACCACAATACACCCACATTTAATTAGCTTAGTTTTCCACCAAAAAAATGATAAACTTTTGATTTAAAATTAATATTTTTTAATAAAAGATATAATCTTTATCTCACTGTATTTAATATAAATTTCACTTAATTATTAAAAATAAATCTCTTGTTTTATATGATGTTAAAAGTAATTAACCCGAATCACAGATAAGGAATTGACTTGAAAAAACAGTAGACTGGAATCATCAGTTGAGTTACCACACCAAACTTACAACCCTATAGCTAAATTCTTATTTTGGGCTACAAATAAGTCAAATATTTACTTTCGTTGAGCACAATAGCTGTTTTATCTACCAATTTGAGAGTCCGAGCTGTGAAGCCTACGGACACAAAAAAGCAACCTCAACGCAAGCCTAAAAAAAGCACCCACTAAAAGGGTGCTTTCCGATTAACCAAGAGATCGGATTACGGTTTATGCTTCCGCTTCCTTCATTTTAGACAGGGTCAGGGCCAGATCCTCAATCATATCCTCCTGCCCTCCAACCGTACCACGACGCCCCAGCTCAAGCAAAATTTCACGTGCCGATACGCCATATTTTGCTTCAGCACGTTTTGCAAATAACAGGAATGATGAATACACGCCGGCATAGCCCAGTGTTGCAGCATCCCGATCAGCACGAATCGGATTGTGCATCATTGGAATCACCAGCTCTTCTGCAATGTCCTGGACTTTGAACAGATCAACACCAGTTTCCATCTGCATACGATTAGCCACAGCAATAAACAATTCAAGCGGCGTATTCCCAGCTCCGGCACCCAGTCCTGCTGAAGCAAGGTCCACCCGTATTGCACCGGCTTCAACCGCAGCCACGGTATTGGCCACCCCCATTCCCAGGTTATGATGCCCATGAAAGCCAAGTTCAATATCCGCATCCAGCTGCTGACGCAATAAGCCAACCCGGTCAGTGACATCCTGCGGGAGCATATAACCGGCAGAATCAGTCACATAAATACAGTTGGCGCCATAGGACACCATTTTTTCAGCTTCTTTCAGCAGCTGTTCCGGTGTCGCCATGTGTGCCATCATCAAAAAGCCCACCGTGTCCATACCCAGTTTACGGGCAGCTGTAATATGCTGTTCTGAAACATCGGCTTCGGTACTGTGTGTGGCCACACGAATGGTGGACACACCCACATCATAAGCCATTTTTAAATGGTCAACCGTCCCGATCCCGGGCAGCAACAATGCAGAGATTTTCGCCTGTTTCATGCGGGGAACAACTGCCCGGAGATATTCTTCATCCGTCGCCGCAGCAAAACCATAGTTGACGGATGAACCGCCCAGCCCGTCCCCATGCGTCACCTCAATCAGCGGCACGCCGGCTTCATCCAGTGCTGTGGAAATGGCAATCATCTGCTCAACTGTAGTCTGATGGCGCTGTGGATGCATACCATCGCGCAGGGTCATATCATGTACAATAATCTTAAACATCTGTTTTGCTCCTTAAGCCCCGGCCGTCGCCAGTAAACGTTCTGCAAACATTTCTGAAGTCCGTGCGGCGGCGGCCGTCATAATGTCCAGATTGCCCGCATATTTCGGCAGAAAATCCCCCAGGCCTTCCACCTCCAGAAAAACAGAAACCCGCTTACCATCAAATACCGGCCCATTCACCAGTCGGTAACCCGGCACATATTTCTGCACCTGCTGGATCATGGCATGTACGGATTCGGTAATTTTCTGCTGATCCGGCTCGCCTTCCACCAGGCAATGTACGGTGTCACGCATAATCAGCGGTGGTTCAGCAGGGTTAATAATGATAATCGCCTTGCCCTGTTTTGCTCCGCCAACCTGCTCAATTGCAGCAGCAGTGGTCCGGGTAAACTCATCAATATTTTTACGTGTTCCCGGGCCAACAGATTTTGTAGAAACCGTTGCAATAATTTCACCATAACTGACCGGCTGAACCTGTGAAATTGCAGCAACCATGGGAATTGTCGCCTGCCCACCACAGGTCACCATATTGACATTTGGCAGCTCACCGGCTTCCATCAGCCTTTCAAGGTTCACAGGAGGCACACAGAATGGTCCGATTGCCGCTGGCGTCAGATCAATCATCTGCACTCCGAGCGCATTTAATTTACGGCTGTTTTCGGCGTGAACATAAGCTGACGTTGCATCAAAAGCAATTTTGATATCATCTTCAATCACATGTGGCAATAAACCATCCACACCGTCGGCAGTGGTTTTCAGTCCCATTTTTGCAGCACGTGCCAGGCCTTCAGAGCCAGGATCTATGCCGACCATCCAGACCGGTTCCAGTACTTCACTGCGCTGCAACTTATAAAGCAGATCTGTTCCGATATTACCTGGCCCGATCAGTGCACATCTAATTTTGTTCATTTACATTCTCTTAAATCAGTTAAAAGCATGGAAATAATCGGATATTTAAAATCGATGATGTAACCACTCGATAATGCTGGGTTTAAACGATTATTTTCAGTACAACCGCACTGGAATTGTTTTGTGTTTAGATTCTAGTTGAGAGCATCACAATATGAATATCCAGTTTTGGACATTAATGTAAAATTTATTACTTAATTTTAAGTGAGTAGAAAAATTTCAAAAAATAAATATAATTCAAAAAGATAAATTTTAAAAACTCAATAAGTTTTAATAATAGCCATATTCCGTAAATTCATTGGATTCACTGGACCACCTTCAAGTAAGGTAGAGTGAATATATACATATGGAGTTTGTAATGATCGAAGATATTAAAACATTACCATTATATATCAATGGTCATTTCATAAATACAAAAAAAACATTTAAGAATATCAGCCCGGTCACCGGCCAGGTACTCTGTGAAGTATCTGAAGCCGGCATGGATGAAGTTGACCAGGCAGTTCGTTCAGCACGTCATGCAGTCGATCACGCATGGGGGAAATATCATCCCTCACAACGCGCCGATCTGCTCGATGAAATTGCCGATGGTATTGAAAAACGCTTTGAAGAATTCGTTCAGGCTGAAGTAGCTGATACTGGCCGTCCCATATATCTGGCCAGAACGCTGGATGTACCACGTGGTATTGCAAATTTCAGAACTTTTGCCAGCATTTTACGTGCCGGTGTCAGTGAAAGTGTCGACAGCTTAATTGGCGATGGTTCCAGACTATTGAATTATACGGTACGCAAACCCCTGGGGGTGGTTGCTGTAATTTCGCCCTGGAATTTACCGCTATTACTGCTCACCTGGAAAATTGCACCGGCTCTTGCCGCGGGAAATGCACTGGTCTGCAAGCCTTCGGAAGAAACCCCCTCCTCTGCGGCACTGCTGGCTCAGGTTATTGAACAGACCTCACTGCCCAAAGGCGCTTTTAATCTGCTTCATGGTTTTGGCAATCATTCAGCCGGCGCATTTTTAACACAACACCCGGATATCGATGCCGTATCATTCACCGGTGAGTCAAAAACCGGTTCACATATTATGGCTGCCGTTGCTGGAGGCGTAAAGGAAGTCTCCTTTGAACTGGGCGGCAAAAATGCTGCTGTCGTCTTTGAAGATGCAGATTTTGATCAGGCCGTTGCAGGTATTGTTAAATCTGCATTTTATAACAGCGGTCAGGTCTGTATGTGCACCGAACGGGTCTATGTGCATCGCACCATTTTTGACAGATTCGTCCAGGCCCTGAAACAGCAGACCGAAGCACTGATTGTGGATTTACCCGATACGGAAAATGTTGATCTGGGGCCATTGGTATCCTATAAGCACCGTGACAAAGTCACATCATATTTTGAGCTTGCCAGGCAGGAAGGCGCTACGGTCATCACCGGAGGCGGTATCCCGGTATTTGGTGATGACAGGGACAAAGCCGCTTTTGTACAGCCCACCATCTGGACCGGACTGCCGGATCATGCCCGCTGTGTGACGGAAGAAGTATTTGGCCCTGTCTGCCATATTGCTCCCTTTGATACCGAAGAAGAAGTGCTGGTACGTGTCAACGACAGCAAATACGGGCTTGCCTGTTCCATCTGGACGGAAAATGTATCACGAGTGCATCGCCTGACCCCACAAATCCATACTGGAATTGTCTGGGTGAATACCTGGTATTCCCGTGATTTACGCACACCTTTTGGTGGTACCAGACTGTCCGGCCTGGGGCGTGAAGGCGGTCAATATTCCATTGACAGCTATTCTGAAATCACAAATGTCTGCATCAAATATAGCTAATTGAGAGTCGAAATTATGGGAATTCAAAAAGATATCTTAAACAGGGCCGCCAGCTTGCTCTGGGATGCGGAAAAGAACAAACAGGCCTGCGCCCCGGTCAGCACCTTATTGGGTGAACATGCCACCATTCATGACGCCTACGCCATTCAGCAAATCAATATTGAAAAGAAGATTGCAGAAGGAGCAAGAATTGTCGGCAAGAAAATTGGCTTGACCTCCACCGTCGTTCAGCAACAGCTGGGGGTCGATCAGCCTGATTTTGGCAGTATCCTGCATGACATGATCCATACCGACGGAGCCAGTATTGCACTGTCTTCCCTGTTGCAACCCAAAGTCGAAGCAGAAGTTGCCTTTGTACTCAAAAAAGATCTGAACCGACAACACAACACCTTCCTGGATATCATTCATGCCATCGACTATGTACTGCCTGCCATTGAGGTGGTGGACAGTCGCATCCGGGACTGGAAAATCACCATTCATGACACCATTGCCGATAACGCTTCCTCTGCACTGGTGATATTGGGACAAAAACCGGTTTATCTGAATGAGATCGAAATCAACCAGCTGGGCATGTCACTGTATGTCAATAATGAACTGGCCACGACCGGGCATTCTGCCAGTTGCCTGGGCAGTCCACTGATTTCCACGGTCTGGCTGGCCAACACGCTGGCACAACAGGGTTCACCCCTGCGGGCCGGTGATCTGGTATTAAGTGGCGCACTGGGCGCCATGACCAGTATTGACACGCCTGCGCATGTACGTGCCGAAATACAGTCCCTGGGCAGTGTACGGGTCAATTTTGTCTAATGGTATACACAAGTATATTTTGAATAATAACGGATAAGGTGGATCAGAATCATGACTGAACAATTAAGGGAAATTGCCGGGCAACTGGATCAGGCACGTATTGAAAAGCAGGACATTGCTTCAATCTGCGGGGACAACTATACCCTTGAACAGGCATTTGAAATTCAGAACATCGGGGTACAGCTCCGTGAACAACGCGGTGAAAAACAGATTGGTGTCAAACTTGGTTTTACCAGTCATGCCAAAATGAAACAGATGGGAATTGATAAGCTGATCTTTGGCCGTCTGACCGATGCCATGCTGCTCAACAGCAATGACACTGTTGATGTGAAAGACTTTATTCACCCACGGATAGAGCCGGAAATTGGTTTTGTCACCGCCCGGGATATTACTGAACCCTTATCACTGGTCAACTATATTTATTATATTGACGGTATTTTCCCGGCAATGGAAATTATTGACTCACGCTATCAGAATTTTAAATTCACCCTGGCAGATGTGGTTGCAGATAACACCTCAGCCGCCGCTTTTGTGCTGGGTGAAATCCGGGATTTTTCACATTATGCCGCAAATATGGGCGTCATACTGTCTGAAAATGGACATGCAGCCGCCTATGGCTCCACGGCTGCAATTCTGGGGAATCCCATTCTTTCCCTGATCCAGGTGTCTCAGATTTTAAGTGCGCAGGGACAGACCCTGCCGGCAGGTTCCCTGATTCTGGCCGGCGCTGCGACCAATGCCATTCATATGCAGAACCACAGCTTTTATGAAACACAGGTTCATGGCTTAGGCACAGTTTCCATCAACACCGCTGCAAATTAATTCAGGAGCACACCATGTCTTCAACTGTCGTTACCGGTAAGGCAAAACCCAGAGGAAGATTTCCTCATGTAAAAAAAGTCGGCCATTTAATTTTTGTTTCCGGAACAAGCTCACGCTTACCGGATAACTCATTTGCCGGTGTTCAGGTGGATGAAATGGGCTCAACCAACCTGGACATCAGCGTTCAGACCGAAGCTGTGATTAACAATATCAAGGACATCCTGGAAACTCAGGGTGCTTCACTTGAACATATTGTCGATATTACAGCCTTCCTGGTCGATATGAATGACTTTGACCGCTATAACAAAGTCTACGCAAAATATTTCGATTATAACGGTCCGACCCGGACCACCGTTGCAGTGCATCAACTGCCACACCCGCATTTACGCATTGAGATCAAAGCCATCGCTTATCTTGATCCCTCTGCATGACCACAATCATCAGGAGAGATGAACATGGATTATAAATACGGTTTACCCAAAAACCTGAAGGACTGGGCAGAAAACCATTCAAATTTACTGGCCCCACCGGTCTGTAATGCAGCTGTTTTTGAAAATGGTGATTATTTTATCAATATGGTTGGCGGCCCAAATTTCAGGACCGATTTTCATGACAATCCAACCGAAGAAATTTTTTATCAGATGGCCGGTTCTGCCTATGTGATTATCTGGGACAGAAATAAATTTGAAAAAATTGTCCTGAAGGAAGGCGATATTTTTGTCATGCCAGCACATGCACAGCATTCACCACAGCGGCCGACTCCCGGATTGTGCTTTCTGGTTGAACATAAACGTCCGGAACAGGAAGATGACCGCTTTAACTGGTATTGCAGCCAGTGTGCCACACTGGTCTATTCAGATCAGCAGCACGTCCATGACCTGGTCGCCCAGTTACCGCCCGTTTATCGGACCTTCTACAACACCAGTGACGAAGTCCGTACCTGTCCATCCTGTGGATATATACACGCAGGTAAACATGCAAATCAATGGATTTCAGAGTTAAAACTTTAAATACGGACATCATGTATGAAAGTCATCGATATGCACTCTCACTTTTTCCCGGTTGTGTCTGAAGAAAGTGCCCATGCCATCAACCCCAGCACCGTGCCGTGGCTGAAGGTCAATGCAAATGCCCGTACAGGCAGCATTATCCTGAATGGAAAAAATTTCAGACCGGTCATCAGTCCGTTATGGTCACCGCAGGATCGGGTTGAAGAACTGGATCGAAACCATATTGACCTACAGATCATCTGTGCCACGCCCATTTTATTTGCATATGCCGAGCCCGTTGCCGCAGCCGTGGCATGGAATCAGCGGATTAATGACCTGGGTTCAGAGTTCTGTCATGCCTTTCCGGAGCGTTTAAGAGTGATGGCTCAGGTGCCCTTACAGGACATTGACGCTGCCTGCAGGGAATTATCCAGATGCAAGGCAAATGGTCATGTAGGCGTACAGATTGGGAACCATGTCGATGATAAAAGCCTGGATGATGAAGGCATACTGACCTTTCTGACCCATTGTGCCAGTGAAAACATGCCTGTGTTCATACACCCGTGGGACATGATGGGCGGCCCACGCCTGAAAAAATGGATGCTGCAATGGCTGGTGTCCATGCCTGCTGAAACTCAGCTCAGCGCACTGTCCCTGATTCTTTCCGGTGCCTTTGAGCGGCTGCCTGACAACCTGAAACTGTGCTTTGCACATGGCGGAGGCAGTCTGCCCTATCTGATCGGTCGTGTGGACAATGCCTGGAAACATCGGGACATCGTCCGGGAAGACTGCCCTCAGTTACCCTCCAGCTATTTAAACCGCCTATGGGTGGACTCAGCCGTCTTTGATCAGCCGGCACTCAATTACCTGGTCGATAAAATGGGTGAAGACAAAGTGATGCTCGGCTCAGATGCACCCTTCCCGCTGGGTGAGCAAAACATTGGGGCACTGGTCAAGGAGAGCACCTTATCAGATGATGCAAAAGCGAATATTTTATGGAATAATGCCAGGGAGTTTTTCAATTTGCCATAATATGGATATTCGGTGAGCAAAAAGCCCTTTCGCGTTCAGGATATTGCATTAAACAGAATTAAGCTCCGCCCCCTGGTGATTTTTCATCAGGTGGTGCAGAGTGGATCCGTACTGCGTGCTGCCAAAGCACTGAGTTTAAGCCAGCCGGCAGTTACCAAAGCCATCCAGGAACTGGAAAGTGAGCTGGGTGCCACACTTTTCAACAGAACCAATAAAGGTGTATTTCCAAGTGATGCCGGTCAGATCCTGGCCCATCGTGTATCCAGCCTATTTACCGAACTCCGTTACCTGATTGATGATCTCAACAGTTTTAATAACGGCAATTCCGGGCATATTGTCATTGGTTCAGTCCTGTCCGGCGGCGAATATTTAATTCCTGAGGCCATTCTGAAATTAAAACAGGACAATCCAGGAATTGTGGTATCCATTAAAATCGCCAGTATCAACGAGCTGTATCTTTCTCTGTCCAAGGGGGAACTGGACATGGTGGTGGGCCGTTTACCCAGGCCGCACTCTCCGTTTTACAGCAAATATAACTTTATTCATCAGCCCATCTACGAAGAAAGACTGTGCCTGGTTACCTCCACAGCTAACCCGAATATTGAAAAATATCTGCAGTCCGGTCAGTTATCCGATCTTTCTGAATTAAACTGGATTCTGCCTCATGACGGCTCTTCCATGCGTGAGTCAATTAACGAATATTTTATCAGTCATGACGTTCATATCCCTGCCAATATTGTTGAATCCACCTCTTTACTAACCAATATCAAACTGATCAGTAAAGGACACTTTATTGCTTTCATGCCTGAACTGATCAGCAAAAGTTATTGTGAAATGGGCATACTGCAAATATTGTCTACAAAGGAGTTTACAGAACTGGATAGCGTCGGTATCAGCTATAACCAGGATCGTACACTCAGTTCAGCTTGTCTGAATTTTATCAAAGCACTTGAAAATACCAACCCCTATCTGAATCAGTGATTTTAAGGTATTCACTTTTACATCATTTTTATTCCGTTATTCAGTCAGTAGATTATAAACAAAGAGAATTTAGCCAGTATTCAGATTAATTCCCCCCGGACAAACATAAATATATACTAAAATAGTAAATATTATATAACCAATCATGGATATAAATTTACATACCTGTAATATCACAAACATTCATACAGCACAAACAGCTGTTTATATTGAATATTTTTAAAATAATTTTTTGAAGACCTTCCCACTGAAATATAATTTGCTATATTAAAAAAATACATTTGAAATCGATCAGTATTTCTTAGTCACATGGATTTATGGTGAATGTTATGATTTTTTATTCTTATTATAAACGCACTGGAATAACACTGAACGATCAGGCTATTTTCAATTTTGATGACAATATTGCATATCGTTCACCAGAGGCTTCACAGCATTCACAGACAGGCCAGGCAAAGACACAGGCACTGGACTCCGGGCACATTCAACAACCATTATGCGGCTCGGCACTGGATACGCCTTTTTTTCTGATCAAAGCCCTGGTTTATATAGAAAATAATATTGTCAGTAAAATTCATATCAGTGACCTGGAAATCGCTTCCGGAGTCTCTGAAAAAACGCTGTACCGGTCCTTTAAAAAGAAATTTAAGTTATCTCCGATGAGTTATATCAAATTTTACCGCTTATATCATATCCGGGATGAATTAATGAATGCAGATAACTCCGCCAATATTACCGATACAGCCTTTAAATGGGGAATCACCCATATTGGCCGCCTTTCAGGTGAATATAAATTTTTCTTTGGAGAAAAGCCAAGCGACACACTGAAACGCTCAAATTTTCATCGCGATGCATAATCCCCAGTGTGATTTTCATTCAGACATTGTGCTTATGATTCCTCTCTGACTTATTAATGACGAATCTTTGCAACGAAGGAATAATGACAGGACATATCACCATTGTGCCAATTTTAGAAGGATTTAAAATGCCGTTTATACATGTAAATGATATAATTGACCAGAATAAACTTTCTTCATTGCAATGGTCTGTATTTGTACTGGCTCCTGTATTCAGTGCAGCCTTAAATAATCAGCAGCAAAAAGCGCAGAATATTCTGGCAAAAATTACAGGAAAACCGCCAGGGTCCGACACAACACTGATGTTATCTCCGTCAGATGAAAAAAATGCCGCAGTGCATCCTGTCAAAATGGTCCTGACGCGCCATCTGTGGATTTCCTGCATGCTGTGGTTATGCTGTTTTATGAGCCTGCTGGTCTTTTATCTGCTGAGCAGCTGGCTACCTGTCATTCTAAAAACAGCCGGATTCAGCACCTGGCAATTCAGCCTGGCCGGTATTTTCCATATTCTGGCTATTCCAACCCTGCTGGCATTTATGGCTCTGTATTTCAAAGTTATCAGGGAGCAACAGCATGTCTGAATATGTGCTGTTTATCCAGCAATTTACAGCCGATATCAACCAAGCACTCCATCCGATACTGGAATCATTTGAATACGCAGCGGCCTACAGACCTGCCAGGCTTCATGTAACTGCAAAACAATCCCTCAGACCATTGATAAAATTACTTTTTTACTCAGGAGAATAAAATGGAATCAATACAACTTGGTGCAAATTCATTTGACTATGATGACGGTGGTTCCGGACAGACGTTATTGCTGCTGTCCGGATGGTGTCAGGACCATCGTCTGTTCAAACATATTGTTGAACCCTTAAGACAGAATTTCCGGGTCATCCGTCTTGACTGGCGTGGACATAACAGTGCCCGCAGTTATGATGGTGATTTTACTGTCGATGACCAGATCAGTGACGTGGTGGCCTTCCTGGATGCAAAACAGATTGACCAGGTCATTCCTGTGTCAACCTCCCATGGCGGATGGGCCAATATCGGGCTGTCTGAACGCCTTGGCGTACAGCGGGTTCCCAGAACCATCGTGATTGACTGGCTGATGAAAAGCGCCTTTACCGGATTGATGGAAGATCTGCGTAACAGTCAGATCCCTGAAAAATGGAAACAGGCCCGTGATCATCTGTTCAATGAATGGGTCTCACATACTGACAATCAGGATGTGATTGATCATGTCTGGGTGGAAATGGATTCCTTTGATCAGGAGATGTGGGTTCGTTCCTGCCGGGAAATTGAACGGGCCTATGGTAAATGGAACTCTCCACTGGAACGCATTGCAGCCCTTGCACCGAAACGTCCGGTCGCACACATTTATTCCCAGCCGGTGTCTGAAGAGTATGATGAATTGCAGACCACATTCTCCCGGGCGAATCCTTGGTTCAACCCTTTTAAAATTACAGGAGAAACCCATTTTCCGACCCTGGAATCACCGGAAAAAGTCGTCAGCATTATTCAGGAATTCTGCTCTTAATTAAAACGCGCTTCCAGTCGCTCATCCGGATCAGCACCTGATGGGCAACGTGCAGGTACAGGCCTGTACTGATGAACTGGAGAGTACATCATTCTGATACATGGCTCGCAGTTCATTACCACAGCCACAATCAGACAGCAGCAACGTACAAGCAACCGGATCATTTTTATGTCTTATATTTATCGTTACCATGACCAACAGGAACTGGACCGCCAGTATTTTATCCGTGGCACTGTGCCGGATATTATGCCCATTATGCAGCAATATGCTGAACGTACAGCAACAGTCCGCAGGCAAATCCCCTGTTTCCTGGATATTGCCTATGGCGATACTGAAGCTGAACGACTGGATATTTTCCCAGCCACTGATCGCCAGTCGGATGCTCCCGTATTTGTATTTATACACGGCGGATTCTGGAAAATGCTGAATGCTGCTGATTCAGGTTTCATGGCCAGAACCTTTGCCGACCAAGGCGCCTGTGTTGTTGTGATCAATTATGCACTGGCACCCACGGCAAGTATTGACCAGATTGTAGACCAGTGTCGCAAGGCCATTGCCTGGACATACCGGCACATTACTGAATATGGTGGCAATCCCGATCGGATCCACGTTGGTGGCAGCTCAGCAGGGGGACATCTTGCCGGAATGATTCTGGCACAGAACTGGCGCGAGCACTATCAGGTTCCTGCCTTAAAAATTAAAGGCGGCCTGATGCTGAGCGGTTTATACGATCTGTTACCCATTGTACCGACCCATATTAACGAATGGGCCCACCTGGATGAAGACAAAGCCATACGCAACAGTCCAATCCAGTTTTTACCCGAAGCCGGCGTATCACTGATTTTTTCCTATGCCCCCAATGAAACCGAACAATTTAAAATGCAGACTGAAAGGTATATGACTGCCTGTCAGGTCAATGGCTGTTCATGCCAGTTCGTTGCTGTGCCGGACAGTAATCATTTCGATATTGTTTTTGAAATGGCTGATCCCGACAGTGAAATGTGCCGTCTGACTTTTGAAATGATGGGAATTTAAGCTGAACCTGTCCGGCGATCAACCCGTTAAATATTCAGGGGTATATTCAGACAGTTTTCTCAGCCACAGAGATAACCAGGCAATGCATCAGCAATTCACCCGCAGTAAATAAACCATACATAGATAAATTAACCATTCAAAACCATATTTTTATATGCAGTATCTTCCAGAATTGAAATAATATTGGACTGTGACGGTGTCAGTTTTCGCTCTGCATACCAGATCAGCCCAATATCAATATAAATATTTTCCATTTCAAGCGGTATAATATCAATCACGCCGGATTTCTTAAAATAATCTGCAAGCTGTTTTGATAAAAATCCAATCGCCTCAGTTTCCTGCAATACCCCAATATTGGTCAGTGTGGATAATGATTCCAGATAACGCTTGGACAGATTTACCTTTTTATTCAGCAGGAATTCTTCAATAATGGTCCGGGTCGAAGCAAATACCGGTGCCAGTACCATCGGATAATTGGATAAATCTGCCCAGTTGATCTGTTCCTTCTGAAACAATGGGTGAGCACTTTTCGCGACAATAACAATGGGATCCTTGTACAAATGTTTGGTTTTAAACTCAAGGCCCAGCGGTTTGTCCGATAGATTACCAATGGCCACATCCACCTCGCCGGCCCTGAGCAATGCCAACAGAGCATCTGAGCTGCCTTCCTTTGCTGAAATACTGGCAATGATATTGTCATTACTGATAGTTGACACAAATTTTGGAAATAACGATAAGGAAATGGAAGGCAATATACCAATGGAAATACTGGTGTCCCGTCCCTCACTGATTGCCACCAGTTCATCCCGTGCAGATGCAATTTCATTTAAAATGGTTTTTGCATGCTTAAGTAAGGTGACTCCGGCCCTGGTCGGTATCATTCCCCTGGTGGAACGCTCAAAAAGCTTGATATTCAGACCATCTTCAAAATCTGCAAGGGTTTTTGAAACTGCCGGTTGGGTTACATTTAAAAAACTTGCGGCCTTGCCAATATGACGCATTTCATCCAGCGTCACCAGTAATTGCAAATGTTTTAATTTTAAATTCGAGCGTAAATAATTATCGATTTTAGCCATAATATATAATTTACTCCAATTCCATTTACTTCAAACAGACCTTATGTATTTCTCTTTTATATACAGGTCTCTTCTGCTTAAATCAGCCCATTCATTATGGGCTTTTTTTAAGAAAAATGCATAAAATAAATGTAAATTTTAGTCAAAATTTCATCCTGATACTTTATAATGAAAACGCTGATTTTAAAACGTCCGGAATGCCAGTTCAGCAGCAATGGGATATAACAGAATCATTGTATCACTGATCTGATTCCCACTCGCCATAACAATATCTACAGACTCAAAGCATTCAGTTGTGTTCAGCTATCGATTCGCTGATCGATCAATAGAACCACCCCAGAATAAAAAGCAGATTGCCCGTTCAGGCAATCTGCTTTTAGCGTCCGCTTACTCGGTTGGCTGCTTTCTTACTCTATTCTCTTAGCTTCCTTAGCCCCTTTATTTTACTGAATCGCTGAAACCGAAATGATTCATCTGAAAACAGATGAATCAGCCCATCGGATACAGTTTAAATAAGCAGGTTTTTAAGAGGTCAACGCAGCATAGTGGCCACAATGGAACAGTAAGGGTTCTGCCTGATCATGCTGTCTCAGACCCGTGACCAGTCCAACAAACAGGGTATGATCTCCACAGGGATAAGCGAACTTTAACTCAGTGACCAGCTGCACACAGGCATTTTCAATGACTGGAAAACCATTCAGATATTCAAACTCAGGTTCAAAATTCTCAGAACGCTTGCCGGCAAAATGGTTACTGACCTGAAGCTGTTCAGCAGTCAGAATACTGATGCCAAAACGCTCACCCAGGGTAATTTTCTCATGCGATGCGGCACGATTTGCAACAGAAACAATCACCATTGCCGGGTCCAGTGAGCCTGACATAAACGCATTGGCGGTCATGGCATGCACCTGATTTTCATGCTGTGATGAAATGACCACCACGCCGGTTGCAAATTTCCCCATTGCATTGCGAAAATCGCGCTCATTAAAATCAACATCCATTTGGCTGGCCCTGACAATACTCATCATTTCACCCAATGTTGTCTCTGCAAGATTTGCTACTGCCATTGTTCATCTCCTTTCAGAACAGTACAGATCGTGATGATCAAGCATTTTTACGAATCAGAATACTGACATCGTCAGGATTAATTAAGTCCGGTACAGTCCATCCATTGATGTCATATTCATCCATCGCAGACTGTGCAAAGTCCTTGCAATAATCCAGTAAGCCTGTCCCCTGTGCAGCAAATAAATTGGTTTGCCGGGTGAGATCATTACTACCGATATAGTTAATTTCATAGAGTTCATGTCGGGCACCGAACTCTGTGCCAATGGAATCCCACAGTAATTTCATGACCTTGACACGCTCCATGGCATCCTTGCCATTTGAACCACGGACATAGGTGTCCAGATATTTGCGGATTTCCGGGTTTTTAAAATCATCAGCATGCGAGTTCAAATAGATCAACCCACTTGCAACAATCTGTTCAATGATATTTTTAATGCGGGGCATTGCCGTCTGGTTCATGACCCGATAGGCACCTGCATGATGCGGATCCGGTCGGATCATACCCTGCCACGCAATCCCGCTTTTGGCCATGGCATCCGAGAGTGCCCAGAAAGTATTGCGCCATGCAATCACTTCGCCCATCTGCGACATGACGCCATGAAATTTCTCGGAACCTGTAATTTCCAGGGCTTTTGCAAGTGTTCCCACCAGAAAATCCAGTTTGACCGCAAAACGGGTACAGCCATGCAAAGACGCTCTTTCCAGAAATCCTGAACCGATATTGAACGCATTGGCCTGTTCAAGGTTGTTATAAATGAAGACATCTTCCCAGGGAATGAATACATTATCCATGACGATAATGGCATCGTTTTCATCCATACGGCTGGACAATGGATAATCAAAGGGACTGCCTAAAACAGCGGCCCGATATTCATTGGAAACACGGCACAATAATTTCACACCAGGCGCATTGGTCGGCATCATAAACACCGGGGTATATGCCGGGTCCTGAATGGGCACCTGTCCCACATGACCAATAAAGGTGTAATGAGTCAGCACTGAACCTGTTGCCACAACTTTTGCACCGGAAACATAAATTCCCTTATCGTCTTCCTTAACCACACGGACAAATACATCCTTACCGGCATCAGCTCCCATGCCACGGTCCACCGGTGGGTTTAAAATGGCGTGGTTAATAAACCAGGTTTTTTCCTGCGCCTTGCGATACCAGCGGCGTGCGTTGTCTTCAAAACCTTTGTAGAAATCTGCATTGGCACCCAGCGAACCCAGCAGACAGCCCTTATAATCGGGAGAACGGCCCATCCATCCCCAGGAAATACGCTGCCACTCTGCAATGGCATCACGCGCAGCCAATTGCTCCTCAATGCTGTGTGCCGCACGGAAAAAGCGGTGTGTATAACCTCCCCACTCTGTGGGTACAGTCAGAATATCCTTACGTTCAGGGTCATGCAACGAGTCATACATTCGGGCAATCATTCGTGCTGAATTACGGAATGCCGGGTGTTCTGCCACATTTTTAACACGCTCACCATAAATCCAGACTTCACGATCATCATTCAGACTTTCCAGGTATTCCTGACCTGTAAATGGAATGTAATCTTTATTTATATTCTCATTTGCTTGTTGATGCATACCTTTCTCCATTAATTTAAACGCTATATTTTTCCATAAACGCTTTATCCTGGTTTTAAATGTTTTATTCGCCTCAAACATTTTCACTTGGTTTAAAAAAAGGTAACAACGATATATTATATCGTCCAATAATGAATTAATATGTGATTTATAACTTTAAACTTATAACCCAAATGATTCATGGTGATATTTTTAGACAAAAAAACAAAAATACAATTAAAATACAAACAATTATAATTTAAATAAAATTACAGGCAGATACAAACACCCCTATATAAAATAGGGGAATAGTTAAATAACAAAAACCTATACCACCCTACTATTATAAACTATCAAAAGAACAATAATGGTGCCTATTGTGATTATTATAAAGCACCACTTAAATAAAATGCACTCATATTGTACACTTTATATTGCAAAGGCCCAATAGATGAACCATTTAAATACTTTTGATATATTTTTTACTGAAGCTCCTTGCTTCCCGGTCAACTTCAATAACGGTCTCAATATCCGTATACTTTTTATTTTCAAGCGTGTTTAATACCTGCTCAATCAGCTGGACAATGCCAATATAGTCAATCTGCGAATGCATATAGGCATCTACAGCCACATCATTTGCCGCATTCAGAATAGCGCCGGACACACCTCCCGACTGAATGACGCTTTTTACCAGTTGCACTGCCGGAAAACGCTGAGCTGCCGGTTGCTGAAACGTCAGTACGGCACCTGTAAATAAATCCGGCAGGGATTCTTCTGAATGAAAACTCCTGAAAATGGACCAGTCCAGCGCGACCGCAATGGATTTATTCAGATCAGGATTGACCGCCTGCAGCAGGTTGGAATCATTACTGATTCTGATAATGGAGTGAACTTTATGCTGCGGATGTATGGTGAGATCCAGCATATTTTCGCTCAATGCACAAAAATGACTGAGGTTAACTAACTCCTGTCCCTTATCCATCAGCGTGGATGAATTAATCAATTGCTTCAGCTCATTCCTGGTGACCGATTTTTTTACAATATCGTCCGGCTTGACCTGTTTTAGCTCACTGAGCGGCATATACAACAGCGAGCCACCTGAAGCTGCCAATAAAACCTGTGAAATCTCCATATGCTGAAAATCATCTTTATCCTGCCGGTTAAAATACGTTAACAGCCTGTGCTTAATTAAATTGTATTCATAGTTAATGGGCAAAATGACAGCCCGACTGACTTCAGCCGCCTGCATCAGCAGGCTGCCTGCCATCATTAAGATATCGGTATGCGCCAGCAACAGTCGTTTCCCGGCCTTAACCGCAGCAAAACATGAAGGCAATGCCGCCACACCACTTAAGGCTGAAACAACAATATCAACAGATGAATGTGAAGAAACCGCAATCATCCCTGTTTCACCGGTCATGATGTCCGTCTTGATCTGATTTTCCCGGAACAGCTTCTGTAATTGATCCTGCTTATTTGCCGGGACGACCACAATACGTGGTCGGTATACTCTGCACATTTCCACCAGCTGTTCCAATGCCCCAGATGCAGAGATTGCAAAAATGGAATATTGTTCAGGCTGGCTGGCCAGTAATGCCAGCGTACGTTTGCTGATTTCATTAGTGGATTCAAGTACAGTGACATTGCATCTCATATTTTTACCTATATTCTTTCATCACTTTTCAAATTTAATGCAATCGATCCGGTACGTTTTCAAGCAATTGAATGAGCGAATAACTCATGCCCCTGGCAATTTCAATGGCTTCATCCTCCAGTCCCTGCACAATCGCTTTCACCAGGTTTTCATGTATCTGCTGACTGGGTTCCTGTAAGCGGTGGTCCAGTATGATCTGCCTGGTATAAGCCAGGCTTGAGTTGACAAAATAACGGTAGGTACCATAGAGCGCCTGGTTATGGCAGGAGGCAGCTATGGCCAGGTGCAGATCCCGTTCAATCATCAGAAATTCATCCAGCGCTTGCTGATAATCCGCATTGGAACGCTTTTCCAGAAAATAAAAAATGTTCTGAATGTCTTCATCAGTTCTGCGTTGTGCAGCAAAACGGGCCACCTCAATGTCCAGGATATAACGGATTTCCAGATGATCACGCAGATAAGCATGGTTCACCATCAGAATGGATTCTGAGAAATCATCGACAGCACGGACATAAGTGCCATCGCCCTGACAGACTTCCAGCACCCCCAGATAAGCCAGTATTTTTACGGCTTCCCGAACAGTATTACGGCCTATGCCAAAAATTTCACTCAGTTCAGCTTCGGCTGGAATCCGTTCATTCATTTTCCAGGTTTGATTCTGAATATTGCGTCTGATGGCCTGAATGGTTTCATCCACCAATGAATTTTTTTTGATTTTGTTCAGCATCACATCAGCTCAATGTAGATAAAACATGGAATGATACTATCATCCCATGTTTAAATGAGCAATGTTTAACCACCTACTCCCCCGGCAACGGCTCAGTCAATGAGCATCAACCGGCCCTGAGTTACAAAGCCCTGATAGACGTCTGGGTCAGCCTTATGTCTGCCTGAAAAAAATGCCATAAACCATGCTGGTTGATGGCATATTTCATGATGAATCCGTTTTATTTGACCACCAGTAACGGCACATTCGTATTCCTGAAAATTGTGGTCGTTACACTACCCAGGAAAAACTGCTGGATTTTACTGTGACTGAACGCCCCCAGCAGAATCATCTGAATCTGATGCTGCTGCTGATAATCAAGAATATTTTCAGCTACATCACCATAACGGTATTCAACCACAACATCCATACCGGCATCCCTGAGGAACTGAGCCGGTTCATTTAAAATTTCGGGATGATCACCGACGTACAGCAAATGACATTGCAGCTGACGCAACAAATCACTTCTGGCAACACGTTTCAGCATTTTCTGAACAGTTTCGGAAAGTTCGTAGGCAAAAATAAACCTTGTGGGCGGTTTAAAGCCATCACCCACCGTTAAAACCGGGCATTTGGCACCACGAATAAAGTTCTCAACATTCCCACCAATGATTTTATGTTTCTCCGCAGAGCGTTCACCCACCCGGCCGATCACCACGAAATCATTTTCGGTCAGTACCTGAAAACTCTGCTCCAGGAAGTCACCTTTTTCCTGAATACGGGCGGGCGTAATCCCATATTTTTCAGAAATCATATCCGAAATATGCTGAAGTAAATTATTGCTGTAATCCAGTGCAAGCTCACTCTGCTTCTGCTCAAGTTCTGCCAGCTCCTTCAGCAGCATGGCATTACTTTCAAAGCCAATCACACCACTGATCTCACCCAGGTGGTAACTCGCCGGATAATAATCAAGCACCTGTAACAACACCAGTTCACGCTGAGTTTTCTGCGCAACCCACGCTGCGGCCTCAGCAAGTGCATTAATACAGGGTGAAGAATCTATACAGGCAATCACACGATTCATTTTAGTCTCTCCTACCGGTCTGAACAGCCCCGGTTTTTATATTTATGATTTTAAGCTAGCATAACTGATCAGGGTGTTGGACTGTTTTAATGTAATCAATGTCAGGGCTTTATATGATATGCGTACAGAACATGCATCAGTCACGGTAACGGATGAATTTCGCCGGGTTCCCTGCAACAATCTCCCTTGTCCCGACGGATCGGGTCACCATACTGTTCATTCCAATGACAGCCTGTGCTGCAATTCTGACACCATCCTTCACACCGGTATGCGCCCCTAGCCAGACATCCCTTTCAATTTCAATGCCCCTGGAACGCACTGCCTGCTGATACACCGGCTGACTCAGTGCCATACCATGATCAAAAGCATATAAATGACAATATGCCGCCATACGCACCTGATCATGCAGCTTAATCCCGGCACGACCACCATCCAGAATACAATGATGATTAATGGCAACTTCATGACCAATATGCAACGGCCCATGCAGGGTACAATCTGCAGCAATAAAACTATGGTCACCAATGACAATTTTACGCCCGGGTTCAGCAAAAATATGGGCCAGTGGCGAAATAAAGCAGTTTTCGCCAATTTCAATAGTTTCAACGGACATTAAATATTGCTGATATTCATGCTGCCATTGTTCCGCCCAGCTGCGGTTTTTCGGTTTCAGTGACCAATAGAGCCACGGCATGTAATTCAGACGGTGCTTATGCTGTTCACGATATTGCAGCAAAGCGCCCTGCTCAGTCATGCTGTTGCTCCACAATGATTAACTGTTCACGTCCACGGGTCATATCCTGAATTTTTAATGCCAGTGGATCAAGCAGATGCAGCGCCGGCATCGCCTCAATGTCGACACCATCTGTTGTGTACCGCTCGATATATTCAATATCCTGCCGCTGTAATTCATATTGCATGATGGCCCACTCATGAAAAGTACAGCTGAAACGGACTTTTTTCCTTTCCACCAATTCAGTTTTTTCTGCCAGCAACAGACACTGACCGGCACAGCCGCCATAGGCACGGGCCAGGCCACCGGTGCCCAATTTAATTCCGCCATACCAGCGGTTGACCAGTACAATACTGTTGGTCAGTTCATGTGCTTCAATGGCATTCAGAATCGGCCGGCCGGCCGTTCCGGATGGTTCACCGTCGTCATTAAACCGGACACTATGGCCGATTTTCCACGCCCAGCACTGATGGGTTGCCGATGCATCTGCATATTTGTGCAGGAAATCCCTGAGCTGCTGTTCATTTTCCACAGGCGCTGCAATCGCCTGAAAGCGACTTTTTTTAATTTCCTGTTCACAGGTGGTTTCAGATACAAGACTGACAGGCATAATTGGTTTCTTTTATGGCGTCCATTTTCAAAAGCCGACTTTTATTCAGCCTTAAAACGTTCATTCACCCCTGAAAATTCAATTAAACCTTGAAGTCATCGCCCAGATATACTTCACGTACTGTCTCATCAGCCAATACTTCCTCCGGTGTTCCAGCCGCAATCACTGCACCCTCACTGACAATATAGGCATGCTCACAGATAGCCAGCGTTTCCCTGACATTATGATCAGTAATCAACACCCCGATGCCCCTGTTTTTCAACTGACGGATAATATCCTTAATATCACCCACAGAAATCGGGTCCACCCCGGCAAAGGGTTCATCCAGCAACATGAATTTGGGATCAGCGGCCAGTGCACGGGCAATTTCAGCACGCCGGCGTTCCCCCCCGGATACGCTCATGCCCAGTGAATCCTTAATGTGTGAAATTTTAAAATCTTCCAGTAATTCCTTCAGTCGTTGCTTGCGCTGCTGCTTGTTCAGATCCTTACGGGTTTCCAGAATGGCCATAATATTCTGGGCAATGGTCAGTTTCCTGAAAATGGATGCTTCCTGCGGCAGGTAGCCAATGCCCTTACGGGCACGCTCATGCATGGCTAGATCGGAAATATCCAGCTCATCCAGATGAATTTCGCCCTTATCCATCCGCACCAGGCCCACCACCATATAAAAACTGGTGGTTTTACCGGCACCGTTAGGGCCGAGCAGGCCAACAATCTGCCCACTCTGCATGGTAAAGGAGACATCCCTGACCACCCAGCGCTTGTTATAAACTTTTGCCAGATGCTTAATGCACAGGGTCTGTGGCTGGTTTGGCTGAGTCATCAGTTACGTGCCCCCGGAAATGATCGGCTGCTGGAGGGCGGGACAATAATCTGAATCCGGCCTTTGTCTGAACCACCCACATCAGAGCTGCCTGAGGCTTCAATATCCCCCTTGTTCATGCTGTATTTCAGACTGTTGCCGCGAATACTGGCGCCGTCCTGATACAAATAGGCATTCCCGATTAAATTAATGATGCCGGTTTCAGCATTGTAAATAATTTTCTGCGCTTCACCGCGGGCAATGCCCTTATTACTGTCCAGCTGTTGTTGAAATCTGGCCGGAGAACCGGTTGCCGTCACAGTACTGATCTGCTTACTCTTATTCAGTTGTGCCACAATTGAAGCAGCCTGTAATTTCATGGTGCCCTGCTCAACAACCACATTACCGGAATAAGTCATCAAACCGGTTTTTTCGCTATAAGTTGCCCGGTCTGCCGCCAGCGAAATCTGCTGACTACGATCTGAAGACAGCGCAAAAGTCATTGCAGAAGCCATGCATATTCCTGCGGTGATCAATACTTTTGCAAGGAAAGTTTTAGAAAAATAAAGTGATTCAGTGTGGTGCATACTTTCCTCGAATATTAAAGAATTCGTATTGACCTTCATTCAGATTTGCCTGTAAACCATTGCTGACAAATGTACCATTCGGTGAGGTCACCGTAACCTGATGAATTGTTTCCATTGTCCGCCGCTTAGGATAACCCGTCAGCTGATCCGTCTCAAAAACCATTGTACCCTGCCCGCCAATTTTAGTCGCCTTGACATTACCGGTTAAAATAACTTTCTCATTGTCATTGTACCCCTGCGCCTGCCGGGCAAAGAAGGTGGAATCCACCTGCTCATTGTGATACATCGACGCATGAAGATTGGTCAGCCGAGACGTTTTTTTCTGTACATCCTGTTGCAGACGGTCCACATCTGCCCTGATATATAACCGTCCCTGCTCGTCTGTTTGCAGCAAATGAATACCTTCAGCAGAGTCGGTTCTATTCTGTGCAGAGTCTGCATCCAGTTTTTTCCCCTTACCACTGTACCAATAATATCCACCACTGACCGCTGCAATCACAATCGCGGTTATATATAAAACTCTAGTATCCATAAATGATCATCTGAAAACTTCAGGCAAATATCAGTATTTGCTTATTAATGTGGTATCGCTGTAAATTTTTCAAGTAGTTCCTGGTAAACGCCTTTTGCACTCAGCAACATATCGCAGACTTCCCGGACTGCCCCACGCCCGCCCATTGCCTGGGTTACCAGATCAGCTCGGCGACGGACCTCAATATGGCCATTGGGCACTGTCACTTTCATACCGGCAATTGCAAATGCAGACAGATCAGGCCAGTCATCGCCCATATACAGACAGTCTTCCGGCAGAAGCTGAAACTGCGCACAGGCTTCCCTTAAGGCCACGCCCTTGTCTTCACGTCCCTGAAAAACCAGATCAACCCCCAGGTCAGACATGCGCTTTTCAACAATATGACTTTTACGGCCGGTAATAATAATGACTTTCATACCCGCCTGCTGCACCAGTTTCATTCCCAGCCCATCACGGATATCAAAGGATTTAATTTCGTCACCGCTATTGGTCAGAGTCACAAAGCCATCACTTAAAATACCGTCCACATCCAGCACCAGTGCTTCCATATGGCGTGCCTGTTCCAGCAAAACATAAGATGCCATGCGTTAGTTTACTCCAGCCTGAATCAGGTCATGCATGCTGATGACACCAATCAGCTTATGTTCATCATCCACCACAATAAACTGACTGATTTTCTTTTCATTCATTTTTTCCAGCGCCTCAACTGCACGGGCTTCCTGAGAAATGGTGGCCGGATTTCTGATCATCACATCTGCAACCGGTAAACTGATATCAAAACCCTGCTGTCGGTCAATCAGACGCCGCAAATCACCATCGGTAAAAATCCCCAATAACCGGTCACTGGCATCAACCACTGTGGTTAAGCCCAGACGCTTATTGGATATTTCATACAATACTTTATTCATGGGCGTGTCCGGAGAGACTTTTGGCAATTCAGCACCTGTATGCATCAGGTGTTTTACATGCAAAAGTAGCCGTTTTCCCAATGCACCTGCAGGATGAGACATGGCAAAGTCGTCTGCGGTGAATCCGCGCGCATCCAGTAATGCAACCGCCAGTGCATCCCCCAGTACCAGCGTCGCTGTTGTACTTGATGTTGGCGCCAGTCCTAATGGACAAGCTTCCTGGATTTCCCCCAGGGTCAGGGCAACATCCGCGTTTTGCGGCATCGGCCCCCGATCATCGCCACTAATGGTAATCAAGGGCACCTGCAAATGTTTGATCAGCGGCATCAGCATCATAATTTCATCGCTTTTGCCTGAATTTGAGATGGCAATCAGCACATCACCACGCACCAGCATGCCCAGATCACCGTGCCCGGCCTCGCCCGGATGCATAAAAAATGAAGGGGTACCTGTTGAAGCAAAAGTCGCTGCCATTTTACGGCCAATATGACCTGATTTTCCCATGCCGGTAATCACCAGCCGTCCCCTGCATTGCAAAATGATTTCACAGGCACGGGTAAAACGTGCGTCGATCTGAGTGGCCAGCACCTGCAGGGCATGTTCTTCAATACGCAGGGTGTGCAGGGCAATTTTCTGGAAATCAATCTGATCTGACTGGCTGGATGGGTTCAAAGTGCGCTTACCTTAACTCTGCAAAGAGTTGTTTAATTTCAGTCTGAATATTTTTGTGCATTTTAGCATAGCAATGCAACGGACTGCTTTTCGAAATGTATAAATTTCATCTGTATAGAAAAATAACGTATAAAACTTTATGAAGTATGGCGCTTACGTTATGATAATCGACCTTTTATCAAATTTTTTTCAGATCAGCCATGCAACCATTTGTTCTATATAATTCCGAACAGCGTAAAAAAGTTGAATTTGTACCACGTCAGGAAGGACATATAGACATCTACGTGTGTGGCATGACGGTTTATGACTACTGTCATATTGGCCATGCCCGGGTCATGGTTGCCTTTGACCTGATTACCCGTTTTTTACGCAGCCAGGGCTGGAAGATCAGATATATCCGCAATATTACCGATATTGACGACAAGATCATTCAGCGTGCCAATGAAAATGGTGAGACCATCACCGAACTGACTGACCGTTTTATCCGGGCCATGAATGAAGATGCCGCACAGCTCGGCTGTCTGCCGCCGGATCAGGCGCCCCGGGCCACTGAATATATTGGCCAGATGCAGAACCTTATTGGCAATCTGGTGGAAAAAGGCACCGCATATCCTGCAAAAAATGGCGATGTCTATTTTGAAGTGGAAAAATTTGCAAAATATGGCCGTCTTTCCGGTCGTAAACTGGAAGATATGCAGGCCGGTGCTTCTGAACGTGTCGATGTGGAAGTAGAGAAAAAACACCCTTTTGACTTTGTGCTGTGGAAACACGCCAGGGAAAATGAACCATTCTGGGCTTCGCCCTGGGGTAATGGACGTCCCGGCTGGCATATTGAATGTTCTGCCATGTCGACCTGCTGCCTGGGCAACCATTTTGACATTCATGGTGGTGGTTCAGACTTATTGTTTCCACACCATGAAAATGAGATTGCCCAGAGTGAAGCGGCAACAGGTGAACAGTATGTAAACTACTGGATGCATGTCGGCTTTATTAATGTCGATGGGGAGAAAATGTCCAAATCGCTGGGGAATTTCTTTACGATTCGTGAGGTCATGCAGAAATTTCACCCGGAGGTCATCCGCTACTTTATTGTGTCCTCGCATTATCGCAGTCCTGTCAACTTTTCAGATGTTGCATTAAAGGAAGCCAAAACAGCCCTGTCCCGTTTTTACCATTCCTTTAAAGCCTATCAGCAGGCCTATGGCGAAAAAACCGTTGAAACCCTGGATGAGACCCTGGTGGAACGTTTTAATCAGGCTATGCGTGATGATTTTAATACCGCAGAAGCGCTGGCGGTATTATTTGAAGTCAATAAGGAATTGAATCGTGCAGTCAAGGATCAGCATGCTGAACAGGCCACGGTGTATTATTCCACCTTACGTCACCTCACCAATATTCTGAGTCTGGTGCAGCACAACGTGGATGACTTTCTTAAATCAGACATTGGTCAGGAAGCTTCTGGTCTGACAGAAACTGAAATTGAGGATTTCATTCAGCTACGCCAGAATGCAAAAAAAGCGAAGGAATTTGCGAAGGCAGATGAAATCCGTCAGTCCCTGCTTGACCGCGGTGTGGTGCTGGAAGATACCCGTCAGGGAACCATCTGGCGTCGTGCTGATTAATTCACCATTTAAGCGCATAGAGAGTTGACAGTTTAATGAAATTCTCTATAATGCTGATCCATATTGCGGGAATAGCTCAGTTGGTAGAGCATAACCTTGCCAAGGTTGGGGTCGGGAGTTCGAGTCTCCTTTCCCGCTCCAGAATTTAAAGCCCTGATTCATCATCAGGGCTTTTTTATTGTCCGACATCTTCCGCCACTATATATAGATATAGCAAAAATTCCCAGCGATACGGCAATAAATCAATATCTGCAAAAAAAATCTGTTATTTCCAACTCCGCCATACCGATCAATCCATAACATCTGACCCCTCCATATCGCTATATTCAGTTTTAAATTTCCATTCCATCACAATAAATTTATTTATAAAAAACATATATTTGTATAAAAGTTAAATACAGATTTCATAAATAAGCCTTAGGCTGATCATTAAAAATGCTTTTTAAATTAATTGTTATGTTATAACATAACAAATAACCAATTAATAATTCTGCGCTGAACTGACGACGGCACGAAATACCATGAAGTCAATATACTCTGTGAGCCTGCTGTTATTGCTTTCTGCATGCAGTCCATCACGGCAACCCATACAGAAGGTGGTGCAGCCACAACCGCTGGTTACACAGAACAGCCACACATCGCATGCACATCCACCTGTTTCAGCAACTTACCTCAATTGGTTAGCCCTCCCTGAACACCAGCAACAGGTACAGCAGTATAAAAACTTCCTGGGCCAATACCATCTGGCCAGTGTGGTTCCCGATGATGCGTTATTCCACAGTGCAAGAGACTGGCAAAAATGCAATGCGCAGGAGTTTGAGGTCCCGCCCCAGGCGCTGTGGCATAACATTGTTCCCACCCTCAGCATACTGAAACAACTGGTGGATCATAGAATTCTGACGGATTTCACAGTGACCTCGGTATATCGCAATTCATACCTGAATCGCTGTGCGGGCGGTGCAGATTCATCCCGCCATGTGTTGAATGCCGCACTGGATTTCCGGATCGGGCCTGAACAACCATCCATAGATGAGCAGGCACACATCCAGCTCACCAAAACTAGATTGTGCCAGTTCTGGGCGCAATATGGTGAACCACTGCATATGGGACTGGGCGTTTATGCATCCGGACAGATTCATATTGACAGCCTGGGATATCGTTCCTGGGGGCCGGATCATCTCAGTACCTCTTCAATATGTTTAAAGCGCCATGATTTCCCCGGGCATCCCACATGACGCAATCAATTATCTGAAAAATTTTATCCTCCAGACATGAGAGCAGCAGCCAATGGACAATACTTCCTTAGCCACATCCAGCAGACTTCCTGTAACGGTTTTATCCGGATTTTTAGGGGCTGGAAAAACCACGCTTTTAAATCATATCCTGAATAATCGTGAAGGCCGCCGTATCGCCGTCATCGTCAACGATATGTCAGAAGTCAATATTGACGCAGCCCTGGTCCGGGAAGGCGGTGCCGAACTTTCCCGGACTGACGAAAAACTGGTCGAAATGAGCAACGGCTGCATCTGCTGCACCCTGCGTGAAGATCTACTGGTGGAAGTCCGCCGGCTGGCAGAAGAACAGCGTTTTGACAACCTGGTTATTGAATCCACTGGGATTTCCGAGCCCTTGCCTGTTGCAGAAACCTTTACCTTTGAAGATGAACAAGGCGCTTCACTGAATGAGTTTGCCCGACTGGATACCATGGTTACCGTTGTGGATGGCTTTAATTTTTTACGGGATTATGGCTCAACCGATCATTTACAGGAACGTGGTGAATCACTGGGTGAACAGGATGAGCGTACTGTAGTGGATTTGTTGATTGATCAGATTGAATTCTGTGATGTGATCGTCCTGAACAAGGTCGACCTAATTAATGATGAGGAAAAAGAACGTTTATTTGCCATTCTGCACTCTCTGAACCCCAGAGCACATATTGAAGTTTCCGAGTTTGGCAAAGTCAATCTGGATAAGCTACTGAATACACAGTTATTTGACTTTAATGAAGCCGCCCAGGCACCGGGATGGTTAAAGGAGTTGCGCGGTGAGCATACCCCTGAAACTGAAGAATATGGCATCAGTAGCTTTGTCTATCGGGCCAGACGTCCGTTTCACCCTGAGCGTTTTTACCAGTTTGTGAATACTGACTGGCCTGGTGTGGTCCGCTCCAAAGGTTTCTTCTGGCTGGCGTCTGATCCATCTCTTGCCGGTTCATGGTCACAGGCCGGGGCAATGGCACGTCATGGTGTTGCCGGTTACTGGTGGGCTGCCGTTCCTCAGGAAAACTGGCCACAGGACCTTCAGAGCATTACAGCCATTGAAAACAATTGGGACCCGAAAACCGGCGATGCCCGTCAGGAAATTGTCATTATCGGCATGAACATGAATGAACAGGCATTGAGACATCAATTGGATGAATGTCTGTTAACAGACACGGAGATGGCGCAGGGACCTGAAAGCTGGATGCAGCTGGCTAATCCGTTCCCAGGCTGGAATGATGTTAGCGCATAACCGAATTTAATGAAAAGGCGCGATTCACCGGTCATCAATGGATTGCCGGTGAATCTTATATTTTTCAGGCTACCTGCATGGCAGTGAACATCGGAAACGAATTCTAAATATTCCACCCATTTTTCTAAGCTGCCTACATGGCAGTGAACAGTAAAATTAACACAAAAAATAAAGCTATAACAGTAGGTTAAGCTTTAAATCCAATCAAAGACCCAAGTTTCAACCCACGTTTATAACTTATTGATTTTATTAAGCTATTAAAGAGTATAAAAATATTGGGTTAAAATTCGGGTACGGAACTCTGTGAACTTAAACCATAGGTACTAAAAATCTGAGTTTCAGATTTTTCAGCGGGTTTCTTTTCAATGAACAACTTAAACCGTTTCTTATCTTGTTCATCAGAAGTACTTAAACTTAGCAATTGGATATAAGGTAAATCCGTTGTTATTACAGCATTGCTATAACGAACCAATGCTTCATCAAAACCAATATCACCACGCTTCACACGATGATGAGCCAAACGCTGCGGATTAGTTTTCACCTGTTTACGCTTATATCTGTCGTCCAGATTGACCTCCTCCCGAAAATGAGCTTCTCCAGCAATATATTTATACGGCGATATCCAGGGGAGGATTCAGCATATATTCAACCGACAGGACTTTTGCAAGCACATCCTCAGACAACAGATTTTCTTCACGGATTAACTCAATCACACTTTTACCTGACTCGGCTGCGCTCTTTGCAATCCGGGTGGTCGTTTCATAGCCAAGATAAGGATTCAATGCAGTCACAATACCAATCGAATTTTCCACATAGTCCTTACACTGTTGCTTATTGGCAGTAATGCTACTGATGCATTTTGTTTCAAACATCTGCATTGCATTACCCAGCAAATCCATTGACTCAAACAACTTAAAGGCAATAAGTGGCTCCATGGCATTTAACTGTAACTGACCTGCTTCAGCGGCAAATGTAACAGCCAGATCGTTGGCAATAACCTGAAATGCCGAAATATTCACTGCCTCCGGAATCACGGGATTCACTTTACCTGGCATAATCGAACTACCCGGCTGCCGGGCCTCCAGATTAATTTCATGAATCCCGGTACGGGGGCCACTGGACAACAACCTTAAGTCATTGGCAATTTTGGATAATTTAGTTGCAGTTCTTTTGAGCAGACTGGATAAAAGCACAAAATCACCCATATCTGAGGTTGCTTCAATTAAATCCGGTGCAGATTTAATGGTCTTCTGACTGATACCGGCCAGTGCCGTAACAGCAAGCTGAACATACCCGGCATGCGTATTGATACAGGTACCAATCGCAGTTCCGCCTAAATTTACATAACTCAGGCTGTCAGGAACAATGCTGTTGATTTTCGCGAGGTCTTTTTCCAGAGTTACCGCAAATGCATAAAACTCCTGCCCCAGCGTCATGGGTACGGCATCCTGCAACTGAGTTCGGCCCATTTTCAGGACATCACTGAATTGTTCAGCTTTCATTTTCAGACTGGAAATCAAGCTTTTGAAACGCAGATTCAAACGGTCCAGGTCAAATAATAACGCCAGCCGTATCGCTGTGGGATACACATCATTGGTCGACTGTGACATGTTGACATCATTATTCGGATGTAAATAACGGTACATGCCCTTGTCATGCCCCATGAACTCGAGCGCAATATTTGCAATCACTTCATTGGCATTCATATTGGTGGAGGTCCCTGCACCACCCTGCAACATATCCACAGGAAATTGCTCATGAAATTTACCGGAAATCAGTTGCTGACATGCATATACAATACTGTTGTACTTTTCCTGATCCAGTAGTCCCAACTGATGATTCGCTGCTGCACAGGCCTGTTTCACCATCGCCAGTGCTTTAACGAAATTAAAATGATCACCGATTTTCGCCTGGGTCAGATTGAAGTTCTCAACCGCTCTTAAGGTCTGAATACCAAAATAAAACTGCTGAGGAACTTCCTTTAAACCCAATAAATCTTTTTCAGTTCTGGATAGAATTTCTGCGTTCATGCTGACACTACACTTTAAATGCGTTGACTCATCATAAGCAGTGGAATTTTCTGTCGCTAATGCATTGTCATCTTTTGCTATGCGTTTTTTGCATAGTTTGATTTATAATAATTCCTGAATTGTCAGCTGCCCCTCATCATGAATTTAGAAATCAGATGGATTGAAGATTTACTCGCGCTTGAAAAAACCAGATCAATTTCAAAGGCTGCCGAGGTACGCTTCATCAGCCAGTCTGCCTTCACCAGACGCCTACAGCATATTGAACAAACCCTGGGTTTTCAGGTTGTTGAAAGAAACTTCAGAGACATTCAGTTTACCGAGGCGGGTCAGGTCCTTCTTTCAACTGCCCGGAATATTGCCCGGCAATTACACGAAACCATCACCCTTTTGCATAACATGGAAAAGGAAAATAATCTGTCCATCCGTTTTGCAGTTGCCCATTCACTGGCATCCAACTTCTTTTCGAACTTTATTAAATTATTTCCCGGAAATATTGCCAACTTCAAACTGGAAATTATTGCCACCAATGTCAACGAAGGTATTAACCTGTTAAAGGAAGGCTCCTGTGACTTTATGATCTGCTATGCAGATACCCAGTTAATCTCCACCATCAATTCCAGCATTCTGTCCTATATGAAAATCGGGGAAACCGATATTATTCCGGTCACGCTGATGGATCAGCATCAACATAAAAAATTCAATATTCATCAGAATTTCCCGCTCATCACCTACAGCCCCAAAGCCTATCTGAGACTGCTGGTCAACAAACTGCTGATTGCAGAGCATCTGAATTACCGGGTTTTATACGAAACGGATAATGCCAACAATGTAAAGGATCTGGTCCTGCAGGGCCTGGGGATTGCCTGGCTACCGGAACTGACCGTCAGCAATGAATTATCTGCCGGTCAATTGGCAATCTGCGATGAGCGGCTGATTTACAGAAATCAGCGAATTTATATTTTTAAAAGTAATCTGATGCACCGGGAATCGATTTTAATGCTGTGGGAAAAGCTGATACAGCACCAATCGGCAACTGACCAGAATCATTCATAAATAAATCCAATATGGATGTATGTTTTAAATTTTAGATGGGTAAATTGAGTTTACAGACGGCTGAATGCCTGCGTGATGAGAATGGAACGCCACGGATTATGCCCCGTAAGCGAATAATTCTGATAGATATAAATGGTGGGCCCACCGTGACTCGAACACGGGACCAACGGATTATGAGTCCGCTGCTCTAACCAACTGAGCTATAGGCCCTAAACTTAAATCATATTTTATGTATGATTAATGCTGCCTGATCTTAGTCAAATTTAACTTAAATTACAAGCAGATGATTTTATCAAATTACTGAAAATAATGTTAAAAATCATAAACTGCGCTGATTTTATCTGATCTTCCCAGCTTGAGTAAAGATCATATTGCACTATTTTGATCATTAATAAGACATCCAATTTTTTTCATCTGGTGTTTTAGGATATGTATTTTCCTGAAAACTCGTATTACACTGCTGCGACGCAAAGCCTATGATGATAAACATGAAAAAATTTTTAGGAAAATCTATTTTTAAAGCAACAGGTTGGGAATATAACGTTGACCCAGGCATTTTAGAAAAAAAACAAGTCATTATTGGCTTTGAGCATACCTCAAATCTGGATACCATCCTCTCCCTCGCTTTATTTGAAATTTTAGAACTTAAAATTCATACCCTAATCAAAAAAGAATTATTCAAAGGCCCGTTGAAACCAGTCTTAGAACGTTTAGGCGGCATTGCAGTCGACCGTAAAGCCAATAAAGATATCGTGACGCAAATGGTTGAGCTATTTAATCAAAATGACAGCTTTAATCTAGTGATTGCGCCTGAAGCAACACGTGCAAAAGATGGTGAAGAGCGCAAACCTATCCGCACTGGTTTTTGGCATATCGCCAAAGCCGCCAATGTGCCGATTATTTTGATGTATGCCAATGCACGCACTAAACAAGGCGGAATTTTAGGTAAAATTTACCCAACAGATTTGCAACAAGATTTAGAAAAAATCAAAGCACTTTATGCTGAGTATGATATTGATGTGAAAATTAACTAAATTATTCCATCTATTTGATCAATCTTTGATACTTGATCAAGATTTTAAATTTTGAATATTGGCTCCGAGAGTTTTCAACAAAACCATCGCTATGCTAATATTCCTGCACTTTTTTGAGTTTTAATTTTTTGGAGTTACTTCCATGGCGGGTCATTCTAAATGGGCCAATATTAAGCATCGTAAAGCGAAACAAGATGCGAGTCGCGGTAAAGTTTTTACTAAATACATCCGTGAAATCGTGACTGCTGCAAGACTAGGCGGTCCAGACGCAGCGAGTAATCCTCGTTTGCGTGCTGTTGTTGAAAAAGCACTTTCAGTAAATATGACACGTGACACGATTAACCGTGCCATTCAGCGGGGAGCCGGTGGCGAAGACAATGATGATCTGAAAGAGATCACGTATGAAGGCTATGGAGTTGGCGGTGTTGCAGTTATTGTTGAAACCATGACCGACAACTTAAACCGTACTGTACCGGATGTCCGGCATTGTTTTTCCAAAACCAATGGGAATCTGGGAACCGCAGGTTCGGTTGCCTATCTGTTTACCAAACGCGGTGAAATCAGCTTTGAGGATGTCTCACTGGAAGACAAAATCATGGATATCGCGCTGGATGCCGGCGCCGAAGACATTGAAGTCAGTGAAGACGGCATTCTGGTGATTACTACGCCGGAAAGTTTCGGTGATGTACAGGATGCCCTGGCCGCTGCAGGACTGAAATCAGACAATGCAGAGGTGGTAATGAGTCCATCCACCAAAGCAGAAATTACTGATATCGATCAGGCAAAACAGATTATGAAAATGATTGATATGTTTGAAGATCTGGATGATGTTCAAAACGTTTATACCAATGTTGAATTCTCAGATGAAGTGCTGGAACAGCTTGACGCTTAGTTGCATGCTTTGACGCTGGACGGTTTCAGTTGAGTCAGTACAGATTAAAACGCACGGTTCGCTGTGCGTTTTTTATTTTCAGTAAAAGCTGTTGCATCATCCCGGACTATCCAGTTCCAGTCATGATGGATAGAAAATCCTGTGCCCTCAGTCATTCATACCCGGTCCAGTAAACCACTGCAATTAAATACCTTGTATTCCTTAATGACAAAACTGGAATGCAGTGCAACCACATGCTCAATCTTGCCCACCCGCTTTAATAGAATTTCACTGTAATTTTCCATATCCCTGGCAATCACTTCCACAATAAAATCAGCCGCCTGACCGGTAACCAGAAAAGCATTGATGACTTCAGGGATGTTTTCAAGTTCTTCCAGGAATCTGGCAAAGGTGTCGCTGTCATGTTTATTCAGGGACACCTGCAATAATACATGCAGGCTGAACCCCAGTTTCTCAAAATTAATATCGCGCTTCAGCCCTGTCATCACGCTGCTTTCAATCAGATTTTTTATCCGGCGATGCACCGAACTGACCGATAGATTAATACGCTCTGAAAGCTCATTCAGATTAAGGTCTTCGTGGGTCAGAATTTCAAGAATTTGTTTGTCGTAACGATCCAGTTCCATCACGGACTCCATCGATTGTGGTCATTCATGGCGGATGTGGACCTATAGTCATAAAGTGATATCAGGCAAATGATCAGGGTCAGGGGAAAACTTCCGTTTACTTCAACAACTATAAGGTCTGTAACTTATAGCCTGTGCCTATCAACTTGTGGTCAATAGCGTTTTCAGCCGAATCGAGCTCCTGTCGATGTTGTCAGCGTCCTTCTCCCAGATTCAGCTGACATGCTCTCTTCGATCCCCGTCTCACCCTGTGATATAAGTTACCGCTATCCTGCCCGAATTATTTCCCTAAAACAGATTAATTTCCATATTTTTTAATAAATATTTTCATATTTAAAAATAATTCCGGGAATTTTTATCAAAACCTGATATTTTACTGATTTTTTTCTCGTAACCCTGTCGTAAATTGCAATTTTATTCCACTGGATCTGATGAACAGCATGGTCTGTTCCCTGCTGTTTTATCACAGTGACGGATGTGCCGAGTACTGCTGAATCACAGGCTATTTTAACTTATGTATTTGTACTGTTTTAACTTATATACCTGGTTTTACATCCCACGCCAATCGACTCTGGCATTTCGTTCAGTCATATAAATGCGCTGTACATATTGCCCCAGTGGCAAATTCAGCAGATTTTGCTTATATTGAGTGAATTCTTCTGAGCCGGTCTGGTCATGCTCCTTTTCCCAGGGCGTTCCTTCCAGTTCGAGCAACGGCACCAGCATGGAACATACGGCAATATCAGCCAGACCCAACCGATCTGCAATGAAATAGCGGCAGCCATTCTGGACCAGGTAACCGTTCAGTTCGTCAATAATTGCATCCATCCGCTGCCGCGATTCGGCAACTTTGTCAGCATCGAGCTGATAACTCCTGGACACCAGCGTTTTGAGAATCGGCTTGGAAAATTTCTCAAACTGCCGCAAATACCCTTTTTCACCAATCATGATTTCCAGTGACTCATCGCTGTCTGCCAGGGTATGTGCCAGGCCCCAGCGGCGGACATGGAATCCCAGTTCACTGGCCAGTTGATTGACCTGCAATGCAGCTTCCCTGAGCCGGGGGTCTGAGCGCAGCAACGCATGCTCGGGATACACATCATCCAGATACAGGGCAATCTGTGTTGAATCAGCCGTCCAGTGATCACCATCCCTGAGTATCGGCAGATTGTTCTGTCCTGTTTTCATCTGAGCAAAAGCCCGATGTACACCCGGTATTAAATTATGCGCAACATAATCAAGCGCTTTATGATCAAGTAACCAGCGGGCTTTCTCACAAAAATGAGATAAAGGAAACTGGTAAAGCGTACGCATAAATTCTCCGGATTATCTTTAAATGGCATACTGACACGGACAGCGGGCCAGCCTGAGCAGCCCATAAACGTCATCATACTGACTCTAGTCATCTCAGACCCGTGTTTCAATGTACATTATGTAGTGAATATCCGTCAAAAAATCCATGTTAATCTGTTGAACTATCTATTGATTATGATCAGTTTATAATGTCATTCCGGGCATTTTAGCGTATTTATCGGAATCTGCTGTCTGACAGACTCATCCCTCATCCCGGCATGAATCATGCCTGAATCCGGGAAAAAGAATCCGGTCACGCCAGGCCATGCAGCTTTTTAAGGCAGTTGTCTGCCATGACCTGACTTTGTCATGGCTTTCATGTAAAATCATCCACAATTTTTATATTACACTTTGTGAGTCATTTCATGGGTTTTAATTGTGGTATTGTTGGCTTGCCTAACGTCGGTAAATCCACCCTGTTCAATGCATTAACCAAAGCTGCCATTGCTGCTGAAAACTTCCCATTCTGTACCATCGAACCCAATACCGGAATTGTGCCGGTACCGGATCCGCGTCTGGACAAACTGACTGCCATTGTAAAACCCCAGCGTGTAATTCCCACCAGTATGGAGTTTGTGGATATTGCCGGACTGGTCGCCGGTGCATCCAAAGGTGAAGGACTGGGCAATCAGTTCCTTGCCAATATCCGTGAAACAGATGCCATTGCCCATGTGGTCCGTTGTTTTGAAGATGAAAATGTGATTCATGTCAACGGCAAAATTGACCCATTGGATGACATTGCCACCATTAACACTGAACTGGCGCTTGCTGACCTGGAAACCGTGGCCAAGGCAATTACCCGGCTGGCCAAATCGGCAAAAGGCGGTGATAAGGAAGCGGTTGCCACCAAATCCGTTCTTGAAAAAATTCAGCCTCTGCTGGACGAAGGAAAACCTGCCCGTGCTGCTGATCTGGATGATGATGAACATAAACTGGTGCGTGGTTTCGGTTTAATGACTTTAAAACCAACCATGTATATTGCCAACGTAGCAGAAGATGGTTTTGAAAATAATCCGCACTTAGACGCTGTGAAAAAGTTAGCTGCTGAGGAAAATGCCATTGTGGTTCCCCTCTGCAACCAGATTGAAGCGGAAATTTCATTGCTTGAAGATGAAGATCGTGCTGAATTCCTGGAAGCACTGGGTATGCAGGAACCGGGGCTGAATGTTGTGATCCGTGCGGGCTATTCCCTGTTGGGGCTACAGACTTACTTTACCGCCGGTGTCCAGGAGGTACGTGCATGGACTGTAAAAACAGGAGCAACTGCACCTCAGGCTGCCGGTGTGATTCACACCGACTTTGAAAAGGGCTTCATCCGTGCAGAATGTGTTGCCTATGACGACTTTATTCAGTTCAATGGTGAAAATGGTGCCAAAGAAGCAGGTAAATGGCGGCTGGAAGGTAAAACCTATGTTGTACAGGATGGCGACATCCTGCATTTCCGCTTCAATGTATAAAGTTTGAATATAAAAAACTCCCGTTACCGGGAGTTTTTTTATCATTCATCAGCGTATCAACCTATTGTTGCATGCGTACTTTTTGCATTCATTTCTGCGCGTTGCTTTCTCGCTTCGTTCAGCATAATACTCTGTAGTTCCTTACGAAAACCAAGTAAAAAGATCAACTCCGCCAATACAAATAACGGGCCGATGATTAATCCCTGCAAATCATCAACGAATGCGGGTTTTTTCTTTTCATAATAATGTCCAATGAACTGAAAAACCCATCCGAAGACAAAAATACCGACACTGATGGCAAGCCAGCTCATGGTATCCATCTGGGCAATCTGCCACGCAAATGGATACGCCACTGCCAGCAACAACGTCAATATGCCACCAAAGATACGATCCAGATTCAGATAATAAATACCACTGATCACAATCAGCACCATGGCCAGTGTAACATCAAAACCTGAGACCATAAATCCTGCCCGTGCAGTCAGACAAAGGATCGAAAATACAATAACTGGGACACCAATAAAATGTGTCACAATATTTTTATGATCCAGATGATATGCTGCATATTTACTCAATACCTGTTCGAGTCTGGTCATGACATTCTTCCTTGTAAAATTCATTTTTATACCATATAAAAAAACAGAGCACAGGAATGTCAGATAGCTGACAACTTTACAAGAAATATTAAAAGGACAAACAATGCACGGAACCGCACACCTGAAAGACCTTGAAAATAATACATGGTTTTCCGCACTGCCCCAGCGATTTAAAACACTCCTACTGGAGCATGCCCGATATCTTCGGTTGGATAAACAGCAGAGCATTTTTCATGCAGGTGATCCCTTTAATGGGCTTTATGCTGTGTTGGACGGTGCCGTTCGCCTGGGCTATATTGACCTTGAGGGCAAAGAAGCGATTGCAGCCATTGCCGAACCCTTTATGTGGTTTGGTGAAATCTCACTGATTGATACCCGGCCACGCTCACATGATGCCATCACCATACAGAAATCTGTGATTCTGCACATTCCGGGAACCAACATTCAGCATTTATTACAGACAAACCCCGAACTCTGGTATCATCTGGCACAATTGGCTACGCATAAACTCCGCTACGCTTTCAGGGAGCTGATTGCAATTCATACACAGCCCCTCACCCAGCGGCTGGCTCAGCGACTGCTGTTTATTCTGAATGGTTATGGCAATCATCTGCATATTGAAAATAATGTCATTCATCTGTCACAGGAACAACTCGCGCAAATGCTGATGTGCTCAAGACAGACCATTAATCAGGAATTGCATCTGCTGGAAAAAAAGGGTTTGTTAAAAGTCTCTTTCCGCAAAATTGAAGTGCTGGAGATAGAAAAACTGACCGAAGCCGCCAACGGCATTATTCAGCTTTCATCGGGTTAAGCAACATTCTGAGGTAAGATTGTATATAACCAGTCTGTCAGTAATCACACCTTCAGGAGAACAAAAAGTACATGCACAGGACAGTCATATTCAGACCGTAATGTCCTGTCAATTGAACATCAAATGGACCTGTCATCCGTACGTTTACAGAATTTCACCGGAATAACAATCCATCATTTCAAGACATATATTTCTTAAAGGAAAACATACAGAACCCTTGTTTTTTCAGCTAAAAAATTATCATATATTGCGAAAATGGTGCTATTACCATAGTCAAATAAGCTGAAAAACCATGAAAAAAATCGCAACCCTGTTCACAGTCAGTCTCTTCACAATGCTAAGTGCCACAGCATTTGCATGTCCCAAAGGAACCACCATTACCGGCGGAAGCGGTCCCAACCATAAAGGCGGGAAATGTGTCGGTGCTTCAGGCCTGGTAAAAACCACAACCCGAACCAGCCATACGGCCGTTAAAACCACCCATGAGAAAGTCAGTCAACCTGCTGAAAAAGCAGCAGATAAAACTGCAAAAAAAGCAAAAGATACCGCAGCAGCGGTAAAACATGATTCAGCAATCACTGCAGGCACAGCAACAGAGAAAGTAAAATCGAAAAAAACTGAAGCGAAAAGCAGCACTTCAAAGGCAAAAGCTGATCTTAAAGCGCTGACTAAATCCTGATCATTTAAAAAAGCGGGATCAGGCATCCCGCTTTTGTTGTTTTCAGACCATTCTGCAAAGAAATTTTTAAGAGATGGATTTTTAAAAGCCATTAAAACAAATTGCTATAGGCTTTTGTATTGCCCTGAGCCGGGTTATCAATTGCATCCTTACATTGCAATTTGTCACGCTCATAGTCCCGCTGTTTCTGAAGCAGTAAACTGTCCTTTTCAAGCGTTGCACGGGCCCAGCTATCCAGGCTGGTCAATGCCTTACGGCACAATGCATATTTACCTTCCGTCACAGAGTCTGTCATCTTGACATGAATACGCCAGTCGGTACTTAATTTGCGTATCGGTTTACGTACTTTTGCTTCAATTAAATTCAACTGTTTACGGTAAACAAAAGCATCAACCTGGTTCATCAGTTTCCATGCTGCAGCCGCATAGACAGTCGCGTCATTGGTCAGTACAGGCGCGGCTTTAATTTCCACTTTCTGCTTTTGCCCTGAACCCGACTCCGACGACTCACCACACGCCTGTAATCCAACCACAGTAACGCCCAGCATCAACAAACATAAGCGTGTCTTTATGACTGACATGATTAAATCACCCGAAATAAACCATCCGGCACTATGCTAGTGAATTCGGGTTGAATACACAATCATCATTTTCCATTTTAATCTTCTTTTCAGTGGCAGATGCCACCTCTGCTTGTGTCAGCTATTTTAAATTCAGGTTCATTGCCCCGCTTAGCTCCGCCGGCCTGCAGCATCATTGCAATAACGTGATCTGAATATATACTTCATAAAACTATTATTTTATGTGAATCAAGGCTTAACACCGGTTGCAGTTCTGCTATGCTTAAAGCTCATCGCATTAAGATTAAGCACGGATGATTCATATGAGCGTAAGCATAGGCACTCCACTTCAACCCTCTGCCTTTCGGGTTCTGTTACTGGGTGCAGGTGAACTGGGCAAGGAAGTCGTGATTTCACTGCAACGCCTGGGCGTGGAGGTACATGCTGCTGACCGTTATGCACATGCCCCTGCCATGCAGGTTGCCCATTTCTCCCATGTCCACAACATGGCTGATGCCGCTGAACTCAGAAGACTGATCGAAAAAGTCAGACCCAATTTAATTGTTCCAGAAATTGAAGCCATTGCAACTGAAGTGCTGCTGGACATTGAAAACAACCAGACCGTAACGGTCGTTCCCTCTGCCAGAGCCGTCAATTTAACCATGAACCGTGAGGGAATCCGCCGGCTGGCAGCCGAGGAACTGGGTCTGCCCACATCCGCCTATCGCTTTGCAGACTCACTGGAAAGCTTCCGGGCAGCCTGTGATGACATTGGTTACCCCAGCTTTGTCAAACCAGTCATGTCATCTTCCGGCAAGGGCCAGTCCCGTATCAGCGAATTTGCAGAAGTTGATGCCGCCTGGGACTATGCACAGACCGGCGGACGCGTCAATCAGGGCAAGGTCATTGTCGAATCACAGATTAATTTTGACTTTGAGATTACCCTGCTGACGGTACGTGCGTGTAACCCGGAAACCGGTGAAATTCAAACCCATTTCTGTGATGCCATCGGTCACCGTCAGGAAGCCGGTGATTATGTAGAAAGCTGGCAGCCACAGCCCATGTCAGAGTCGGCACTTGAAGAGTCCAAAAGGATTGCCCATAAAGTCACGGCAGCGTTGGGTGGCTGTGGTGTTTTTGGTGTGGAACTGTTTGTCAAAGGTGATAAAGTATGGTTTAGTGAAGTGTCTCCCCGCCCACATGACACAGGCCTGGTGACACTGGCATCGCAATTTCAGAGTGAGTTTGAGTTACATGCCCGCGCCATTCTTGGCTTAGCGGTCAATACCCGTCGTCACAGCATTGCAGCCAGTGCTGTAATTTATGCAGGTGTGGATGCTGACAATCTTTCGTATAGCCATCTGGAACAGGCCCTGGCAAATCCGGACACTGACCTGCGCCTGTTTGGTAAACCCGAAGGTTTTAAACGCCGGCGCATGGGTGTTGCAACTGCCCGTGCCGAAACCACGGATCAGGCCCGTGAAATTGCAGCGGATGCGGCGGCAAAAGTCACGGTTAACAGCTAAAGTTACCTCATAGTTTATACTTGTCGGACCACATTCATGATTAAAACCCTTCCTCTGCTCCATTGTGTATCCGATGATCACGACATTCAGGCGATTAACCAGTGGCGTACCGATGTCGAACAGCAGTTGCAGGAACGTTTTGATCAGGGCCAGAGTATCCGTGAAATTGTCCGTGCCCGCTCAGACTCCATAGATGAAGCCTTAATTTTTATATGGAACCATGCCGGACTGAGTCAGATCCAGCTGGGGTTATTTGCCGTGGGCGGATATGGCCGCCGGGAAATGCTGCCCTATTCAGATGTTGATCTGATGATCCTGTCAGAAGGGGAACTGACCGAAGAACAGGAAAAAATCGTCTCTGCCTTTATTTCTTCACTGTGGGATGTCGGTAATTTTAAGCCGGGGATCAGCGTACGCAGCATTCCCAGTTGTTATGACCAGGCCAGCAGTGACCTGACCGTTGCTACAACGCTGATCGAAGCGCGCCTGATCACCGGAAATCCTCATCTTGAAAAATGGCCCCGTCAGATTGTTTCCCAGACCTGGACCGACAAAACTTTTTTTGATGCCAAAATGGATGAACAGGCCCGGCGTTATGCTCAGCACAACAATACCGAAAGCAACCTGGAACCGGATATTAAAAATGCACCGGGCGGCATTCGTGATATCAACCAGATTGGCTGGATTGCCAAACGTCACTTCCGGGTCAATCGTATCGATGACCTGGTACATCTGGGGTTCATCTCCGAGTTTGAACTGGGGGTACTGGAAGAAGCGGAAAGTTTTCTATGGGAAATCCGCCATCATTTACATCGCCTGACCAAACGGGATGAAAACCGCCTGCTGTTTGATTATCAACGTGAAATTGCAGCCAAATTCGGTTATGTCCGGGAAGAAGGCAAGCATATTAATTATCCAATTGAACAGTTCATGAAACGTTACTACCGGACGGCTCAGTCGGTGACCACGCTGAATGAAATGCTGCTTGCCTACTTTTATGAATCCGTCATTGCACCACGTCTGCCGGGTTATGAGCGCAATATTGAACATATCAATGAACATTTCAAACTGGTGGATGGCAAACTGGCGGTACAGCACCATAAAATTTTTGCAGAAAATCCGAGTGCAATTCTCGAGATTTTCCACTTACTGGCAAATCGTCCGGAAATAGAAGGCATTCGTGCACGCACACTGCGCCTGTTGATTCTGGCGGCACGGCGTATTGACCAGAACTACCGGAATAACCCGAAACATCAGGCCCTGTTCATGGCGATTATCCGCTCCCCCTATCGCCTGTATGACACACTGGTGTCCATGAAACGCTATGGCGTCCTCGGAAATTATATTCCGGCATTCGGACAGATTATGGGGCTGATGCAATATGACCTGTTCCATATCTATACCGTGGATGCGCACACGCTGTTACTGATCAGAAATTTAAACCGATTCAGGGAACCGGAATTTGCCCGGGACTATAGCGTGGTCAGCTCGGTATATCAGCGACTGGTCCGCCGCGATATTGTGCTGCTTGCTGCATTATTTCATGATATTGCCAAGGGCCGTGGCGGTGATCACAGTGAACTGGGGGCTGTGGATGGCGTTGAGTTCTGCCGGGCACATGGTTTTACCGAGCGTGAATGTAACCTGGTGGCCTGGCTGATTCAGAATCACCTGTTAATGTCCATCACTGCCCAGAAAAAAGATATTTCCGACCCGGATGTGGTCAGGGAATTTGCTGAAAAACTGGGGGATATGGAACATCTGGATTATTTGTATACACTGACCGTTGCCGATATCAACGCCACCAATCCCAAACTGTGGAACACCTGGCGGGCCTCCCTGATGCGACAGCTGTATACCCATGCACGGGATCTGATCCGGTCTGGGCTGGGGCGTCCTGTCGACTATCAGATGCTGATTGAAGATACCCGGTTTGCAGCCAGTGAACAACTGGTCAACGACTTTTCCCTGGAAGATGTGGAAAAAGTCTGGCAGGAACTGGGAGATGAATATTTCCTCAAGGAGTCTGCCGATGAAATTGTATGGCATACCCGCGCCATTTTACAGCATGGTGATAACCCAGCCCCGCTGGTACTGATACGTGCCCACCGCAAGGCAGCACAGGATGCCGTACAGATCTTTATTTATACCCAGGACCAGCCAAATTTATTTGCAACCACCGTGGCGGTACTGGACAAAATGAACCTGGATGTCCAGGATGCCCGCATTATTACTGCAACCAAGGCATTCAGCCTGGACACCTATGTGGTCCTAGATCGCTTCGGGACCCTGCTGACCGACCCGGAACGTGAACATACCGTACAACAGGCACTGATCCAGGCCTTGAGTAATGCAGATGTCTATCCAGGCCTGATGCAGCGCCGTATTCCAAGACAGTTGCGTCATTTTGATATTGAAAATACGGTTGATATCAGCCTGAATGAAGCACTGCAACAGAATATGATCGAAATCTCAACGCTGGACCAGCCGGGTTTACTGGCCCGTGTCGGTGGAATCTTTATGATGCAGGGGCTGGACATTCATTCTGCCCGGATTGCCACACTGGGAGAGCGGGCGGAAGATATCTTCTTTGTCACCAGGAAAGATGGCACGCCACTGCCACAGGAGCAGGCACAGCTCTTTGCCAGTCAGCTGAAATCCGCACTGGATGAAGCATCCAGCCTGGTCTCCAGCCAGCATGAATTTTAAAAGCATTTATTGAAATCGGTACATCGTTCATGAACCCAAGTCTGTCCCTGCTACACCCTTATCCTTTTGAAAAGTTAAATCAGCTTTTTCAGGATATTCAGCCCGCCAATTTACCGCTCATTCCCCTGTCAATTGGTGAGCCTAAACATCCTGCACCTGAATTTGTAAAACAGGCCATTATTGATCAGCTCAATCATTTATCCAGTTATCCAAACAGCAAAGGCCTGCCGGATCTGCGCCGAAGCATTGCCGACTGGCTGAACAGACGCTTCCAGCTCAATCACATCAGCGCTGAAGATCATGTGCTGCCAGTTTCAGGCACCCGTGAAGCCATTTTTTCCTTTGTCCAGGCCTGCATTAACCGTGACGAAGCGCCCTATGTGGTCATGCCCAACCCCTTTTACCAGATTTATGAGGGCGCAAGCCTGCTGGCCGGTGCCAGACCGTATTTCATCAACTGTACTGAAGCGAACCAGTATCTGGGAGATTTCGATGCTGTACCGGCCGAGGTCTGGGAAAAAACTGCATTATTATTTGTCTGCACACCCGGTAATCCCACAGGTGCAGTACTTTCCGGCGAACAGCTGAAAAAACTGATTGCACTTTCAGATCAGTATGATTTTGTGATTGCCTCTGACGAATGCTATTCCGAATTGTGGTTCGATGAAGCCCCGGTCGGCCTGTTGCAGGTCTGTGCTGAAATCGGACGTGATGATTATAAAAACTGTGTGGTTTTCCATTCACTGTCCAAACGTTCCAACCTGCCTGGTCTGCGCTCCGGTTTTATTGCAGGTGATGCAACTTTACTCAAACCTTATCTGCAATATCGCACCTACCACGGTGCTGCCATGCCGGTTCAGCATCAACTTGCATCCATTGCGGCCTGGAATGATGAAACCCATGTCGAAGAAAACCGTCAGCTTTATCGTGCAAAATTTGAGTTATTTCAGCATGAACTGGGCGGATTGCTTGCTCTGCAAAAGCCGGACGCCGGTTTTTATTACTGGCTGAACGTTGAGGATGATGAAAAATTTTCCCGAATGTTGCTGCAACACGCCAATATTAAAGTGTTGCCTGGCCGTTATTTGTCACGAAACACTGAACATGGAAATCCCGGCGAGAATCATGTCCGCATGGCACTGGTTGCCGATATTGCGCAATGTGAAGAAGTGGTCCGGCGGTTAAAGACCATTCTTTGATTTCTGATCATCCGGAAAACAAAAAACCTCAAAATTGAGGTTTTTTGTAGAGTTATAATTCATTAAAAATCAAAACTGGCACTCAGCATAAAGGTGCGTGGTTGACCTGCAACTAAATAACCATTGTTGGTATTACCTTCGTTATTGATATTATCGTATAAGCCAACCGACCCCCAATAATCCTTATCAAACACATTATTAACCATAAAGTTAAACGTTGTCGGAATCTGACCAATCTTTGTTTTATAGATAGCGCCGAGGTCCAGGGTTGTCCAGTCATTTACCTTCAGATTATTATCCAGGCTGGCATAGGTTGATCCGGTATATGTGATCTGAGCATTCAGTGAAATGTTCTGAGGAATTGGTAATTGCCAATCTGCTCCTAAATTTGCCTGGAACTTTGGAACACCGACTTCATATTTTCCGTCATAAGCTGCATCTCCAGTATCTTTTTGCCTGGCATGCATCCAGGTCAACCCACCCAATATTTTTATATCCTCAGTTAATTTTCCATAAGTATTTAATTCCATGCCACGATGGACATACTCACCACCATCACTCAAATTACCATTTTCCATGATGCCACGTTGTTTATTGATGTCATATAAACTGATGCTCGCACCAATCAGATCATTCTCATATTTGGCCCCGATTTCTTTTTGTTTAGCCACAAATGGTTTGAGTGATGTATTTACATTATTTACTGTGCCATTTAAACCTTTTGCCAATGACTCGATATAATTACCATACACTGAGATTTCAGGTGTAATTCTATAGGTTACCCCAACGGCTGGCGTAAATTTACTTTTATCATAAGATGGATCCTGCCCTCCGTTATCATATTGATAATTTTCCTGCATTATCGTCTGATAACGCCCCCCCAGCATAACGATCAATTTATCGTCCAATGCCTTTAGATTATCGCCAATGGCAATACTCCTTAGCCGAGTCCTGGTCTGGAGTTTTGGAGAGCCCATATCATTACCACGCCACATTGGTGTTAAAGCTGGTGGCTGATCATAGCTCACGGGCCGATAAATATTGGTTGAGAATTGATTCCCCATATCCATGAAATAAGCATTTCGGGTATTTATCTGGAATGCAGAAGCTGACACCACAAGATTGTGTTCAATCGGACCAGTATTGAATTTACTACGAATTCCAACTTCCCCAGTATTCACCATATCCTTACGGGCATTATCAAAACGATAAAAAGTTCCATCGCCTGTCGCTGCATTTGTTAGTGTGACATTCCCCAGACTATTCTGCTCTTCTCCATGTCTGAAACCATATGCTGCGTACGCCGTTATGGCATCATTCAGATCATATTCAGCACGGTAACTGCCAAAATAGTCTTCTTCATTGGAATATGACCATTTCTGGGCAAAATTATCAGAACTATCTACAGCCGAAGGGACTGAAGTGATGCCGCTACCCAGGGTCACACTTGGACGGGTCTTCTTTAAACGATTATTGGTATAGCCCATATCTCCGGATAAACGTAAACGGTCCCCACGGTAATCCAATCCAATTGAAACCACGCCTAAAGAGTTTTCTTCATCATCCACCGGTGTATCACCACCGTGGTAAGCCGTATTCAAGCGTACCCCGAATTGCTGATCTTCACCAAAACGATGCGATAAATCACTGGAGATATACCCCCCGTTAAAATCTGTCCCCACTGTGACTCGATTTAAGGGATCATTACCTGCCCGTTTTGGCAGTACATTAATTACCCCGCCAATGCCGCCGCCACTTGGCGCTGCACCATTTAAAAATGAAGAAGCCCCCTTAAAAACCTCTACTCGTTCAAAGAGTTCAGTTGGAATATACTGACGGGGTAAAATTGAATACAAGCCATTATAAGCGGTATCATCTGAGCCCAAATTAAATCCCCGAATATAATAGTTTTCCTGGAAATTACCAAAACCACGTCCAACCCGAACACTCGGATCAGCTTTCAGCACGTCACCCACACTTTTTGTCTGACGTTCCCGAATATATTGATTGGTATAGCTGGTCAGGTTAAAAGGTGTATCCAGATTTTTCTGATTGCCAAAAATGCCGACCCGACCACCTTTGGCAACCTGCCCACCGGCAAACTCCCCCATCAGACCTTCCACCGATGCATCAGCACTTGCCACAATATGAATCGTATCCAGTTTTGCAACCTGATTATTGTCGGCTGCTGTCTGATCTGCAGCAAGCTGCTCCGCATACACTACACCACACGTTGACACATATGCCATCATCATGGCCAATGGTTTGAGCTTTAACATCAATATTCCACTTTTAGAAAATCCGGCCTCAAATGATAAATGAGAATAGATATCATTCATACTATTTTTATATCAATGTACCTATATTTTTAAATAGAGATGCATAAACTGATGCTGATCATTGCTTTAAAACATGTCAATTTACACGCGACCGCACCATGCCGGTAAGCATCAGGCATAGAGCAACAACACCGCAAAAAGAACAAAACCGCTACCGCTGACATAATACAGCCATCGGGATTTCTGTCTGAATCTGCGAATCAGCCGGCTGTGACTGAATAAACGCAGTAACAGCATATTCCAGCTGAGAACCATCACCACCATCCACAGGCTCAGGCCCACGGTTTGCAACGTGTTGAAATTCCCATCAACCAATAACATCAGGTTACTGTAAAACAGAATATTTTTGGGATTGAATAGACTGGATTGCAGCCCCAGTGCCACATTTCCCCAGCCTGAAAATCGGCTATGTGGCACATTCGCTTCAGCCATTCCCGGCATTTCAGTCCCGCCGGAGTCATCCCACTGATAAAATCCCCGATAAAAGCAAAGTACCGCCAGATAAAGCAGATAGATGCTGCCTGCAATACGGATCAGATAAAATATTTCTGCATCCAGGCCACCCGCCATCGACAATCCGACTTGCAGGGCAACCAGAATAATGGCATTTCCTGCTGCAATCCCTACTGATACCTGCCGAGCGGCTGTTTTCCCCTGGTGTAACAGCGTGGTCAACAACAATAAAAAATCCGGCCCAGGTGACAGCAAAGCCATGAAATGTGTCAGCGCAATCGCAATAAAAAGTTCCATACTGCCCTCATTCATCTTCCGGACAGATTAAATGTGAAGAGGAATTAATTCTTGTATGAAATTGCGCGTTTTTTAAAAGCACGCTGATAGTGCCCCGGCGTGATGCCGGTATGCATTTTAAACACCCGATGAAAATGGCTCTGATCGGTAAATCCCAGCGCATGGGCAACCTGGGCAATGTCCACAGGCTGTTTCAGCAGTTGCCGTGCCCGATTAACCCGCTGATTTAACTGAAAGGCGTGTGGGGTCAGGCCTGAATGGGCCTTAAAGATACGAATCACTGCATAGCGGCTTACGCCTATTGCATCCGCCATTTCCTGCAGGCTCATCCATGAGGTGGACTGGGTCAGCTGATCCATTAAATGCTTCAGCTGTGCAGTAAAATAATGCTTCGCCCCAATACGCTGTAACTGAAACTCAGGCAACAGCAGATCAATCAGCATTGTAATTAATCGTTGTTCCTTTTCAGAAATACTGACATCCGGATTAAATAAATCGTGATTTAAGCGACAAAAAGCAGAATAAAGTACAGGCTGACTGAGCACCTGCGGCCTCAGCCTGGGCAAGCTGGATTGCATGACGCTGTTCAGTGGAGTGTCCACCGTTTCAGTCAGTAATTCATGCAGCCAATCAGCATCCAGATGCATCATCTGGTAACTCCATGCCTGATCCGGCAATGGATTACATGAATGTTCGACATGCGCCGGTATCACCACCAGACTTCCCGCCTGTATATGCTGTTCCCGGGCAAAATAACTACGGAACTGACTTTGCCCGGCATCTACTGCACCAATGGAAAATGTCGGATGACTGTGCGGCTTATAGCAGATCCGGCTGTGACATGCCCTGCGTGTTTCCACATAGGGCATCCGGGAATCCCCCCAGAACTCAACAGGCTGTTGCCCTGTGGCTGGATATACGCTGCCATGTCCTGCTGACATTACTATTGGGCCAGTGCTTTTTCGATATCTTCTTCCAGACTTTCCGGTTTGGTGGTCGGCGCATAGCGATGAATGACTTCACCCTTTTTATTGATTAAAAACTTGGTGAAATTCCACTTAATGCCACTGCCCAGAATGCCCTTACTGTTATTGGTCAGATATCTGAAAATTACATGCGCTTCCGGACCCTTGACATTCACTTTGGCAAACATGGGAAATGAAACCCCATAATTACGCTGACAATAGGCACCAATCTGTTCATTGCTCCCCGGGTCCTGTCCACCGAATTGGTTACAGGGAAAGCCCAGTACTTCCAGCCCCTGATCCTTATACTTTTCGTATAATTTTTCCAGTCCTGCAAATTGTGGGGTAAATCCACATTTGCTGGCCGTATTGACGATTAATAAAACCTTGCCCTGATAATCTGCAAATGCTTTATTTTCCCCTTCCAGTAATTCAGCTTCAAACTGATAAATATTACTCATGGATAACTTTCCTCATCACTTTTTTCCTGTGTCTGTAATTCCAGTGAAGCTGAATTGACGCAATAGCGCAGTCCTGTCGGTTGTGGACCATCTTCAAAAACATGTCCCAGATGTGCGCCACAATGGTGGCAGATGATTTCTGTTCTTGCCATGCCATGGGAATGGTCATCATGTTCCTCAATGGCCGCAGCATTCACGGGTCTATAAAAGCTTGGCCAACCACTGCCACTGTCATATTTTGTTTCAGATGAGAAAAGTGCTGTACCACAGCAACGGCAGACATAAGTCCCGTGTTGTCTGGTGTTCCAGTATTTCCCGGTAAATGCCGGTTCCGTTCCCCGCTGGCGGGTAATTTTGAATTCTTCTGGTGATAACTCTCTTTGCCATTCCCGGTCTGTTTTATTGAGTTTTCCCATCATTAAACTCCTTTAAATCTTTGACATTCAATGTCATGCTTCTGTACTTCCATATTTACGCCAGAGTCTTAAAAAACTCCAGCAAAATTTCAACATAGATTGTGATATTTCAGTAATCTATTTTCTCAAATTCAGAATGGGTGAATGAAACAATGTCCGTTTTAGGTAACACGACACCACGCGAAATCAGGAAATCGTCAAAGCTTGAGCATGTCTGCTACGACATTCGTGGACCTGTGTTACGAGCCGCCAATGAAATGGAGGAAGCCGGGCATAAGATCATTAAACTCAACATTGGTAATCCTGCACCGTTTGGTTTTGAAGCACCGCAGGAAATCATCAATGATGTGGCGCTGAATCTGCCGAATGCAATCGGTTATACCGACTCAAAGGGTATTTTCCCGGCACGTAAGGCCATCTGTCAATATTACCAGCAAAAAGGCATTCTGGACCTGCATGTCAGGGATGTCTATATCGGCAATGGAGTCTCCGAACTGATTGTCATGGCCATGCAGGGCTTACTCGATGATGGCGATGAAATGCTGATTCCCATGCCGGATTACCCCCTGTGGACCGCAGCCGTCAATCTGTCCGGCGGCACCGCAATTCACTATAAATGTGATGACCGGAATAACTGGTACCCAGACATTGCCGACATGGAAAGTAAAATCACCCCCAATACCCGTGGGATCGTGATTATTAACCCGAATAACCCGACCGGTGCGGTTTATCCACGTCATGTGCTGGAGCAAATGGTTGCGCTGGCAAAGAAATATGACCTGATTCTGTTTGCAGATGAAATTTACGACAAAATTGTCTATGACGGCATTGAACATGTGGCCGTTGCCGCCCTGGCCGGAGATCAGCTCTGTATTTCCTTCAATGGTCTATCCAAAGCCTACCGGGTCGCAGGTTACCGCTCCGGCTGGATGGTCATTACCGGAGATAAATCCCGTGCTGCCGATTACATTGAAGGACTGGACATGCTGGCATCCATGCGCCTGTGTGCCAACCATCAGGCGCAGTATGCCATCCAGACTGCACTGGGTGGCTATCAGTCCATTAATGACCTGATCCGTCCGGGCGGGCGTTTATACGAACAACGCAACATTGCCTGGGAAATGCTGAATGAAATTCCCGGGGTGTCCTGTGTCAAACCTGAAGGCGCAATGTACTGCTTCCCCCGCCTGGACCCGGAGGTTTATCCGATTCAGGATGACGAACAGTTTATGCTGGATTTTCTGCGGGCAGAAAAAGTGTTGCTAGTTCAGGGCACCGGTTTTAACTGGCCAACACCGGATCATTTCCGGGTGGTGTTCCTGCCGGCTGAAAATGAATTGCGTGAAGCCATGACCCGCCTGGGCCGTTTTCTGGCCAGAATGCGCTAAGCGACCAGGCGTCTGTCGGTTCTTTATTGCAGGGTAATATTTCAGATTAGATTACAGGTTAAATGTCGATCGTCGCTATTTAACCTGATTTTTATTTCGCTGGTTTGGTAATCCTCCTATAAATAACCGGACGAACACATCAGGGGAAAGTATGTAATGGCAGAATGCCATTTGAAACATTACTTGATGGAAAACATATTTGGGCTGAAAAGAATTTAGCTCAAATTTAACCTGACAGCCTCAATCAAATATCGGTAACTGTCAGCTCAGGTTTGAACTACTACATTTAATAAAATGTAGCAAAGTTTTTTTTAATTGGCTATATATATTTTTAGCTTCTCAAACTCTTCAATAACATTAAAATACTCATCATCACTCAACTTAAATCGAATATATGGTAATACCCCCATTTTTAATTGAATTAATGGGTAGAAAATCCAAAGCCCCTGTTATTGTTTAAAAATAGGTGGACAGCCATTTACTGACATATGAGGCCGTTCATGATTATAAAAGTACTGCCAGCCAGTTGTATAGTCCTCAACTTCGCTCAGATCTCGAAATAAATACTGATTTAGACACTCATAACGTACTGTACGGTTAAATCGCTCAACATAGGCATTTTGCTGTGGATTGCCTGGCTGAGTAAATACATGCTCAATACCATGCTGATCACACCACGTTTCCATTAGCTCACTGATATATTCCGGACCATTGTCGCTTCTAATACGTTTAGGTTTACCTCGCCATTCAATCAATTGATTAAGCCCTCTCAGCACACGTTCTGCGGGTAATGAAAAATCAATCAATATATCCAGTGACTCGCGATTATAGTCATCAATCACGTTGTGTACTCGATAGCTACGCCCATCACTGAGTTGATCATGCATAAAGTCCATGGACCATGATTCATTCTTAGCTGTCGGTACTGCAAGGGATTCAGGCTGTTCCCGTTTAATGCGCCTCTTTGGCTTGATACGTAGATTAAGTTCCAATTCCTTATAAATACGATAGATACGTTTATGATTCCAACCATATCCCCTGACATTGCGAAGATACAAAAAGCAAAGTTTAAAGCCCCAGGTCTGATGGTCCCTGGTAAGCTTTATTAGCCAGTCTGCGATCACCACGTTCTGCTGCTTTAATTGAGCTGCATAGCGATAGCACGTTTGACTGACATCAAAGATCAGGCAGGCCTTACTCACAGAGACTTGATATTGCTCAACAGCTTGTTGAGCAAGTAGTTTACGTTGAGCTGGCCTCACAACTTTTTTGAAAGTGCATCCTGAAGGATATCTGTTTTAAGGCGCTCATCAGCATACATGCGTTTAAGGCGGGCATTCTCGGCTTCAAGCTCTTTCAGTCGGGTTATCATGGAATGATCCATACCGCCATATTTGCTCTTCCACTTGTAGAACGTAGCAGAGCTCATACCGTGTTCTCGGCACAAATTCGGTACCGGGGTACCTGCTTCTGCTTGTTTCAAAATACTCATGATTAAGCTGTCTGAATATTTAGATGTTTTCATGGAAAATCTCCTTAAATCAAGGGTATTCGATTTTCTACTTTTAAGTTCAATTATTTTTGGGGAGTATTACCATATGATTGAATTATACTAGTTTCAAAAAGACCTACTTTCTTAATATTTAAGATTATAAAAAATTCATTATCTTCTTTACTCAAAATTAAATTAAAATTATTATCAATACTGTTAAATTCAGACTTTGTGAAAGTTTTACTTCCTAAAGAAGCTAAAAAACTATCATATTTTTTTGTTTCCACCCAGACTTCTCCGACATGCTTTAATTCATTTTGCATATTCGAAGTATCAAGATTGAATAAGAGTTTCATTGATGGAAGATGCTCATCCAACTCAATAACATTTAAATTTAACTTAAAAGGTGTATTAATTAAAAAATCCATTGCTTAACTCTCATTTAGGTAAGGCATGTTTAATTACTGGTAGTATTGCACCAGGTCCAGGCTGAGAAAAAATAAGCTCCCAACCATCCACTACAATTGGTTTATCATACCTAATCCCATTTAAAGTTGCTGTATTCACAGCACTTTGAAGACTTTTCAGCTGTATTTGGGATGATAATTTAACCGCTTCCGGTGTAAAATTCCCAGCTTTCGTTTTTGCAAATTCAGCAAGATGTTCTGTTGCATTACCATTAACACAAAGTTTTTGACCATTCTCAGGGTAATCCCCCCTAAAAATAAATAGTGTAAAAATCGTGCTTCTTCCTAAAACAACAGAAGCACGGATATACTCATTTTATTTTGTTAAGATTTTCCACATTTATAACAATGACAGTTTCACAATATAATTTACAGGCTGCATAAATACATTAATTTACAATTAACTATTATTTAGCCTGAAATGAACAAAAAACCGGATCAGAGATTTCTTTAGATTCACTCAAATCGTTACACCAATAATCCATAAAAGTTAGCTTAACAAAGTAACTATCGAAAATAATTAATTTAATGGCTATACGAAATAAATTGAATTCCTGTTGATCTGTTTGATCTAAATAGACCTCTGAATACGCTTGAAAATGTTTAATCTCACTTTCTACTGTCTGCCATTCTGATACCGCTGGCGGATAGCTTTCAATTAATTCTTGAATACTGGATTCAGCATAGTCCTGACGACTTTCTTTTTCCTGGTCAGGTCGATCCCATGCACCAATAAACAATTCTTTTTCAATAGGTGAATCATAACCATCTGGTGTATAAAAAAATCTAATTTCTTCAACTGTTCCAGTTGATAAGTCTGCTTTTTGTTCAGGATAAGCTTGTATAAGCCATTCTTTCGATAAAGCCACCTTCCACATATCCGTATCGATAAGTCTAAGTTGACTTAATTTTTCAGACTCATTTTGCATAACATCACTTTCAGCATATTGCTCTGAATTTTCAATTGTAAAATGCGGTGTATTAAAGACTTTAGTGCTATATTCTACTCTTGGAATCCGAATTAGATCATTTTCAGATCTCCCTGAAAAAAACCATAAAGTATCGCTACCTTTATATCCTTTCTCAGGTGTATAAAACACATAGCTATTTAAAAACTTTTTAATTTCTTCACGCTTAATTCGAATTTCTTCAGTTTTTTCTACAACATCACTAATACTTTCTGTTAATTGTATAAAAATTAATTCATCTGATAATTTTTCAACTTTAAAGGCAGGTACACCTAATAATAAGCTTTCTCCCCACAAATCAATATAGGGCTTGCCAAATACGACTCCCCAATACATATCAGGTAGCCAATGACGTAATTGATCCGTTGTTGGCTCAACTCCACCAATATGTGGATTAGCAAGATTCCAACTATCATTAACCTCTATATCAATAATAGCTAAGTCAGCATTAAACTCCAGACAAACTTTTTTTACATATTCGGTTAGCTTATGTTGATCAGTTTGTTGTAACTCACTGTGAATTACCTCATTAGCATGCATGTTACCATGTATAGGAACACTAAAAGCTCCCCAAGCTTTGGTTTTCTTAGCTTTAGACCAATACAGGCTATCAGCCTGTCCACCACGATCATCAGGTATTAATGTTTCGATGATGTCTGGAGAAAATTTAATTTCAAACGGTTCCCAAAAACCACATTTTTCAGGAACTAACTCAGGGTAGTTTTCACATCTAAACTTTATGCGCCGAAAAAAATTTTCGGGAGCGGCCAAGTTCTGATGAGTATAAATATTTGTACGTATGGGAGTGCTGATTTTCATATCAGTAGAGTTCCTATTTTTTGCTGAAATCTTTTAATATTTTCAGATCTTTCGTTTTCTGATTAAATGTATAAATAGTTCCTTTAGAATCTCGAATCGTTTGCTCAATAGTACCAGAGTATTTTGTATCTGGATTAATTACTAGTTTCACAGGCTTTTTAGTCGCAGCATAACCTCTAAATTGCTTTGTATCAGTAATGTACTTTCGGATATACGTAATGTCCATCAAATTCGAGCCAGAATTATTGAATCAATCCTGAAAGCTTTTGAATTCTTCAATATATCGTTTGCTACTGCTCATAAACACCTCGTTAATCAGCCATTTTATCTAACTAAAGAATGTCTGCAAAATCGGTGATTGTTCAAATTCAAGGGTTTGAATTTAAATGATATACAAGGATATGAATTGATATAATTTTATGATAATAGTCCCGATGGCCTGGACAGTGCCCTGAAAATACAGAAATATTGAAAGACACTATCCACGGAAAAGCTGAGTTGCTTTTGTTCCAGCACTGACCACAACCTGGCCTGATTGCGCCCGGACAGAAGATTACCCTTCAACTGATACAGGTAAACAGCCTGCTGATGCGCCAGAGCCTGGTTTTGCACCTGTGAATCCTGCGCTCCCCATAACTGACGGAAAGTATTGCGGGGAGAATCAATACGCCATTTCTGGCTGAACCACAGTTGTAATAAATCCCCCAGATACAAGGGCTGGGCTTCCAGAGGCCAGATTTCAATCCAGGCATCCCGTACCTTTGTGCTGTACTGAAGAGGATCAGAGATAATGGAAAGGTAGTGTTGTTTATAAAAATTCAGATTTGCAAAAATATCGGAAATACTGAGCGTATTCATTAGCTGTCTCCTGTTTAGCCATTTTAGTGCTGGCAAGTTGGTTTAAATCCACACTGTCTGAGCTGATACTCAAACCTTCTCATGGCTTTACTCTAACAAAGACGATACCCATGATGCAAGCCGCCATATCCTGTTTTTTACGTGCTTGTTTTTTTGTTCAAATAAAAAGCAGATGACCTAAAAATAAAAAAAACATGGTCATTTAGGCTTGACCCTGGTTAAAATCCCCTTATAATCGCATGCAGATTCTCCAATAGCTCAGTCGGTAGAGCGACGGACTGTTAATCCGCAGGTCCCTGGTTCGAGCCCAGGTTGGAGAGCCAGATTCTAAAAAGCCCGTTATATGATTAACGGGCTTTTTTTATAAAAAATAATTATTTCCAGAATCAGCTGCTGATTTCCGAATCAGATGATGCAACCCGTGCCGGTACGCCACTATGAAAACGAAAGGTATCATCAGGGCTTAAAATCAGCTGCTTTTCCACTTCACGAATATGTACAATACAACGCTGAATGTCTTCTTCCGGATCCTTCATTTTCGCGGTCTTTGCTACGTCCATTGCCAGTGCCAGATAATCTTCAAAATGACGTGACTCAGACTTCAGCAAATAACGGTAATAACGTCCCAGTTCTTCATCCACCAGCGGAGCCAGTGCATAAAAACGTTCACAGGAACGGGCTTCAACAAAAGCACCTATCACCAGCACATCAATCAGGGCTTCCGGCTCATAGGTACGGATTTCCTTACGCAAACCACCGGCATAACGTCCGGCACTGACCGCTTTCCATGACTGCCCACGCTTTGCCATGAATTCCAGCACCTGCTCATAATGCAACATTTCTTCCCGCACCAGCTGAGCAAGCTTCACCTGTAAATCGATAAAAAAGCTATAACGGAACATCAGGTTCATGGCCGTACCCGCTGCTTTTTTCTCACAGTTTGCATGATCCTGCATCAGTAATGGCAGATGATTCAGTGCCTCCTCCAGCCAGGCGGCCGGTGTCTCACATCCCAGGAAGTCAATCACCGGTTGCATCAGTTCAGCATAATTCATATTAGACATGGTTTTATTCAATGGTGTTGATTCAGTGATATTTGTTCAATGGCCAGGGACAGACTAACGGGCCGACTGTATCGCCGCCTGCATATCCCTGACAGCCTGTGCCAGCCCGACAAAGACACTGTCCGCAATAATCGAATGCCCAATATTCAATTCGTGAATCCGGGGAATCGCCGCAATCGCTGTCACATTATCCAGGTTCAGTCCATGTCCGGCATTGACTACCAGACCTTTGGCCACAGCATATTCAACACTGCTGACAATACGTTTCAGCTCCGTCTGCTGCACCTCCAGTGTTGCTGCATCTGCATAGGCACCGGTATGTAATTCAATGGTCGGCGCACCACAGGCGATTGCCGCATCAATCTGGGCAAAATCCGGATCGATAAACAAGGAAACATCACATCCGGCAGCCGCCAGTCTCTGAGTCGCTGCCTTGATCTGCGTCAGCTGAGCCACCACATCCAGACCGCCTTCGGTGGTCACTTCCTCGCGTTTTTCCGGAACCAGGCAGACATGCTGCGGTTTTATCTCCCTGGCAAACTCAATCATTTCCTCAGTCACAGCCAGTTCCAGATTCATCCGTGTTTTCAGCACCTGACGCATACGGCGCACGTCATCATCCTGAATATGACGACGGTCTTCCCTTAAATGCAAGGTAATTCCGGCTGCACCGGCCTGTTCACAAATCAGTGCTGCTTTGACTGGATCAGGATATACGGTTCCCCTCGCCTGTCTGAGCGTTGCTACGTGATCAATGTTTACACCAAGTAATGCAGTCATGATATGGTCCTAACTGAGTTTTGATTGAGAATTCTGAATCCACAGCTGACGACTCTTTAAGGGGCGATCACCCAATAGCGACGTAATCATCTGCCGATACAACCGGGTTAATAATTGTAACTGTTCCGGGTTGAAATCCATACCCTTCTGATGGCTCAGCATACTCTGAATCTGAGCACCAGCCAGGGTTGCAGATGACGTATGAGCCACCGGAATAAAACCATCATTCAGCTGAAACTGATAGCGCTGCTCCGGCAGCAGTTGCTGCTGCGTTGAATCATGGCTGAAATCGATGGCATAGCCCAGCTCCTGCAGCAGCACATGTTCAAACTGACGTAAAATCTGTTTCAGAAACAAAGCCGCATCCGAATGGATGGCTAAGGTCTGCAATGCTTCGAGGGTCTGGTGATATTGCTGAAAAGTTTCAGGCATGGCTTCTTCAAGCGGACAGAGTCGCAAAAGTACTTCATTCAGGTAAAACCCGGAAAAAAAAGCATCGCCATAAAAGAAAATCGGCTGATTCAGAATTTCCAGCTGAGTAAAATTTTTCAGTTCCGATTTGCCACTGGCCTGCAAACGGATCGGCTGATATTGCGGAGGCGGTGTCTGCCTGAGGATTCCATCCATACGGCCGTATTCCTCAGTAAACAAATGCACAATATGACTGCGTTCACGATATTTTCGATGATGGATCAAATAGCCATGCAGGACCTCATTACGCATCTTGCTGTCGCTTAATCATCCTTATCTTTTTTCTTGTCATCTTCATCATCATCGCCATCCGGAATGACTGCGCCGACCACAGCAGCAGTGCCCTTCACCACGCCCTTGGTGGTCTTATAGGCAATTTTCACAGGAACCGTAACGATTTTATGAATACAGCCCTGCAACATGAATACACAGGCAACAATTGCGAGTACTTTCATCATTTTCGGTTATCCTGTCGGTTATCCGCTGTTAAATATTGCTTGCTAAATATCACTATAGCCCAGACTTTTCAGGGCACGCTCGTCATCTGACCAGCCACCCTTGACCTTGACCCACAGCGTCAGCATGATCTTCTGTTCAAACATCTTTTCCATGTCAGTTCGTGCTTCTATACCGATACGCTTCAGTTTAGCGCCCTTATCTCCAATCACAATGGCCTTTTGCCCCTGACGTTCAACAAAAATTGTTGCATCAATATAGGTACAGGCCGGCTTTGGACGTCCGGTTTTTTCATTGACGGTCGCTTCTTCGGTCTTGAAGGATTCAATCTGTACCGTTAAATCATAGGGTAATTCCTCACCCAGCTGACGCATAATTTTTTCACGAATCACTTCCGATGCAAGAAAACGCTCTGAACGATCAGTAATCTGGTCCAGTGAATACAGCGGTGGCTGAAACGGCAAATAACGCTCAATGGTATCCCGCAGATGATTAAGGTTTGCACCGCGCAATGCTGAAACCGGCACAATTTCAGCAAAGTTCATCAATTTAGCACGTTCCTGAATCAGCGGTAATGCCTGGTTCTTATTCTCCAGCGTATCCAGTTTATTGATCACCAGAATCACCGGCATATCTGCATTTTTCAGTTTTTCCAGCACCAGTTCATCATTCTGGGTCCACTTTTGTGCATCAACCACAAATAACACCAGGTTAACATCACGCAATGCAGAATGTGCTGCCCGGTTCATCATTTTGTTGATGGCACGGACTTCCTTCTTATGCATGCCCGGCGTGTCCACAAACACCGCCTGTGATTTGTCACGGCTGTCGATACCAACAATTTTATGACGGGTGGTCTGCGGTTTACGTGAAGTAATGGAAAGCTTCTGACCCAGCAAATGGTTCATCAGGGTGGACTTACCCACGTTGGGGCGTCCGACAATGGCCACAAATCCGCTTTTATAATCCGCAGGAATCTCTGTACCCTGTGAACTGAAAAACTGATTCAGCAGATCATTGGTTTCCTGAGTTTCAGACTGATCGGTACGCTTGTGCTCATCTTGAGTCGACATGAAGATTATTGCTCCAATAGCTTTAAAAATTCTGCCGCTACCGCCTGTTCTGCGAAACGACGACTGGATCCCTCACCCACCAGTTTTGGCAAGCCTTCCACTGCACATTCCACCCTGAAATGCTGATTCGGTGCATCCCCCTGAATATCAATCACCTCATAAACAGGAAGCGGCTTTTTATGCGCCTGTAAATATTCCTGTAAACGTGATTTCGGATCCTTCAGCTGGTCTGTCGGTTCTATATTTTCCAGATACGGCTCATACCATTTCAGAACAACGGGTTCCAATACGGTCAGATCATTACAATCCACATAAATCGCACCAATAATCGCCTCGACGGTATCGGCCAGTATGGATTCACGATGATGCCCACCCGATTTTAATTCACCGGTACTCAATATTAAACTATGACTGAGTTTCAAATCGTTTGCAATTTTACCCAACGCTTCCTGACGCACCAGCGTCGCCCTCATTCGGGTCAGGCGTCCTTCATTTTCATATGGATAAGCATGGTACAGATAGTTTGCAATGATCATTCCCAGCAATGAATCTCCCAGGAACTCGAGACGCTCATAGTTGTATTTGTGGCTGACCGACCGGTGTGTCAGTGCCAACTGGAGTAACTCCGGCTCCAGGAACTGATAACCGATACGGCCGATTAAACGTGAATCACTGATTTTCAGCTGACCTTTGATCAAAATTTTTCTCGAATGTTAAGACTAAATCAATATTCAGCAGGAAATGTTTCCTGATTTCATATTTCTTGGCGACGCTCAGACCATCCTGGGTGGAAACGCTGGCAATATCGTCAAAGTGAATATCACGGATATTGTTCATTTCCAAACGCCGTCCCATCTGAGATGAGAATTTTAATGGCGTCATTTCAGCCGTACTGTCCTTCATCAGCTCAGTAATCTGATTGTTAATGACACGATCATCCCAATATGACGGCCATACTGCAACGATTATTTTTGCAATAAATGCAAAAGCCATGACCCCAAGTAAAATCGTAATATACGATGCACCCTGTTGTGTTTTACGCATTTTTTATTATCCGGCATCAAGCCCAGTCATTAATTAATTGTTCCATTGCGACCAAATGAAGGCAAATTAAGCCCTGGCTCCTTATGCATCCATATATAAATCGCATGCCCTGTTAGATTTTCTTCAGGAACAAAGCCCCAAAAACGGCTGTCCGCACTCTGATCACGGTTATCCCCCATGGCGAAATAATGCCCCTGTGGCACCGTCACTTCCCACGCCTGACCATTTGAACGGACAAACCGGTCAGTGGCCTGTGCAACAAACGGAATCTGACCGCTGTTAAATGCACTGGCCAGAATATTCTGCCCCTGCAACAAACGAACCGGATGTTTGTGCGTCCCCATCGTTTCATAATAATAAACCGGTTCAGGCGTAGCCATCATATCTTTCTGACGATTGAATTTTGCCGACACCTGCTCAATTTTTTTGCCATTGATGATCAGCTGGCCATGGTCAAATTCGATATGGTCGCCAGGCAGACCAATAATACGTTTAATATAACTGATTTTAGGATTTTCAGGATATCTGAACACTGCGACATCACCCCGTTGTGGCTCACCGACATCAATAATTTTCGTATTGGTAATCGGTAGACGCACACCATACTGATATTTATTCACCAGAATGTAGTCTCCGATTTCCAGCGTCGGTACCATCGATTCAGACGGAATATTAAAAGGTTCAAAAAAGAAGGAACGCAGCACCAGTACCACAGCCAGCACTGGCCAGAAATCATAAGCCCAGGTAATGATAAAATTTTCATTGCCCTTACCTTTGGTTTTACGCTGTTTAAATACCAATTTATCCAAAAGCCACAGCACAAAAAACAGCAGTGTGGCAGGGACCAGAATTAAGTTAAAATCAAAATCCACGGGTGTACATCCTCTTTTATTATCTTTCCACTTTTAATACAGCCAGAAACGCTTCCTGCGGGATTTCAACACTGCCCACCTGCTTCATTCGCTTCTTACCTTCTTTTTGCTTAGACAACAGTTTCTTCTTCCGGGAAACGTCGCCACCATAACATTTTGCCAGTACATTCTTACGCATTGCCTTGACTGTGGAGCGGGCAATGATCTGTGCACCAATGGCCGCCTGAATGGCAACATCAAACATCTGACGCGGAATCAGATCCTTCATTTTTTCCACCAGCGCAATACCACGATGCCGCGCATCATTGCGGTGGCAGATCATGGCAAGCGCATCCACTTTTTCACCATTAATCAGCACATCCACTTTAACCAGTGACGAACTTTCAAAACGTATAAAGTTGTAATCAAGTGAAGCAAAACCACGGGAACATGATTTCAGACGATCAAAGAAATCCATGACCACTTCCGCCATTGGGATTTCAAAAACAATGGAAACCTGATTCCCCAGAAACTTCATATCCTTTTGAACGCCACGACGTTCAACACACAACGTCATTACATTTCCAAGATATTCCTGTGGCACCAGGATATGACACTCTGCAATCGGTTCACGCAGGTCTTCAACAGCTGAACCATCCGGCATTTTGGATGGACTGTCGATATAAATGGTATCACCGGCTTTGGTCAATGCCTCATAAACCACGGTCGGTGCCGATGTAATCAGATCCAGATCATATTCACGTTCCAGCCGTTCCTGTACGATTTCCATATGCAGCATGCCCAGGAAACCACAGCGGAAACCAAAACCAAGCGCATCTGAGCTTTCAGGCTCAAAGAATAAAGCGGAATCATTAATCTGTAATTTATGCAGCGCTTCACGGAACGGTTCAAAATCACTGGCATCAATGGGGAATAGACCCGCATAGACCTGAGGTTTGACCTTTTTAAAGCCAGGTAAAACAGCAACCTCGGGCGTGGTGGATAAGGTAATGGTATCGCCGACGGGTGCCCCAAAAATATCCTTAATGCCGGCAATGATAAAACCGACTTCGCCTGCTTCCAGCATCCCGGTTTCGGTATGTTTTGGATTAAAAATACCTACTGAAGTGATGATATGGGTCTGACCGGTGGATTTGACCAGCATTTTATCGCCCTTACGGACCCGCCCCTGTTTAATACGGACCAGGGACACAACCCCCAGATAGTTATCGAACCATGAATCGACAATCAGGGCCTGTAATGGCGCCTCACGGTCATCCTGCGGTGCCGGAATGACATTGACCAGGGTTTCAAGCACAGTGTCGACACCCAGACCGGTTTTTGCCGAACAAGTCGGCGCATTGGTGGCTTCTATGCCAATAATTTCTTCAATTTCATGAATGACACGCTCCGGGTCAGCCTGCGGCAAGTCAATTTTATTGAGGACCGGCAGCACTTCCAGCCCCTGTTCAATGGCGGTATAACAGTTGGCCACTGACTGGGCTTCCACGCCCTGTGCAGCATCCACCACCAGCAATGCGCCTTCACAGGCCGCAAGTGAACGGGAAACTTCATAGGAAAAATCGACATGTCCCGGCGTATCAATAAAATTCAGCTGATATTCCTGGCCATTCGGATGGGTGTAATACAATGTCACCGATGCTGCTTTAATGGTAATCCCACGCTCACGCTCCAGCTCCATCGAGTCCAGTACCTGCGCCTGCATTTCACGATCCTGCAAACCACCGCACATCTGAATAAAACGGTCAGCCAGCGTCGACTTGCCATGATCAATGTGGGCAATAATCGAGAAATTGCGTATATTTTTAATATCAACGGATTTTTTAGCTTGCGCCATGGGTTACCCTGAGAAAATATGAGTGCCATACAATATGTCGGATTGCACAGCCAAAGCAGTTAAACAAAATTGCGGGAGATTATAACAGATGGCCTTTTCAATGTATTCATCTTAATGACTGCAGTCATGGAATTATTTAAGCAAAATACAATAAACCTCTTTCATAAATCAAAAAACGTTCATCTTTTTGTTTATTTTTCATCCTGAAAAATTTTAGATTTTCACGCATAATCTGTTTAGGCTTTGTTCGAAGTCTCATTCGTCTTTGCGGATCAGACTGGAGAGCACCTGTCCACTTCCCATTTATTGAGACACTTCTAAACTGGAGTTTTCCAGTTTTGCCCTGTACACCGCAGGGGGTAAATTGCCTAAACTTTCATGTGGTCTTTGCTCGTTATAATCCAAACGCCATAACCACGCCATTTCTCTGACCTGAGTCAAATTCTCAAACAAATACGCATTGAGAAACTCTCGCCTAAACGAACCATTAAATCGCTCAATAAAAGCATTCTGCTGTGGCTTCCCAGGTTGTATATGCACCACTTCAATGCCTTGATCTTTACACCAGTCCAGCAATCGCGCAGATATTAGTTCGGGACCATTATCAACACGAAGCTGCTTCGGCAAGCTACGTTGTTGAGCCAGTCGATCCAATACTCTGACAACACGCTCAGCCGGTAACGATGTGTCTACTTCTATATCCAGACATTCGCGAGTCCCCTCATCAACTATATTCAAGGTACGGAATCGTTTACCGCAATACAGACTGTCACTCATAAAATCCAGCGCCCATTGATGGTTGGCTTGTGCAACCACTTGCAGTGGTCGTGCAATACGCTGGGGCAACGTTCGTTTCTGTCGACGGGGTAAGTTCAATCCCATCTGGCAGTACACTCGATAAACACGTTTATGATTCCAGTCATAGCCCTGCCGACGTATGCGACCAAAACACTTCCAAAAGCCAGACTGGGGAGATTGTTTTAACACCTGATTTAATGCATCAATGACAGCAGCATCCCGTTTGCGCCAGCTCGTACTTTGCCGATAATAGCTGGCTCGACTTAGTCCACTCAGGCGACAGGCCTGTAATACAGTTAACCCAAGTGAAGCCAGAATACGAACGCATTCTCGTTGATCTGCTGTCACCAACCCTTTTTTGAGAACAGTTCCTTCATGGCATGGTTCTCCAGACTGAGTTCCGCAAACATCCTTTTAAGTCTGGCATTTTCTTCTTCCAGCTCACGCATGCGCTTAACGTCAGATGCCTCCATACCGCCGTATTTGCTTTTCCAGACATAATAGGTGGCATTGCCAATACCATGCTTACGGCAGATATCATCCACTTTCATCCCAGCATCTGCTTCTTTCAAAATGCTGATGATTTGGCTCTCGGTAAATCGTGATTTCTTCATGACTGTCTCCTGACCTTATTTAATCAGAAAACTCCAATTATGGATGTCTCAGTTTAAGGGAAGTCGACAACTCAACAGATTCGAAATTTTTGGGTGAAGGAGAATAGAAACGTAAAAAACATCAGCCTGAATATAGTCGGCAATGGCGTAAATTACATATTGCGATAGACGCTACCACCTTACAAATACGGGCAGTTCAGCTCACCACAAATAACGTGGGTGATTCACAGGTGCTCGGTGATTTACTTGATCAGATTCCACAGGATGAACCGATTGATTCTGTTTATACCGATGGAGCTTATGATACGAAATGCTGCCGACAGGTGATTTCAGATCGACAGGCGCATGCAGTGATTTCACCCCGAAGAAATGCCAGGCCGTGGAAAGATAAAAGAGCAAGCTCGATTGCAAGGAACGAGCTATTAAACACGATAAAGCGTTTAGGTAGAACCATATGGAAAAAATGGTCAGGTTACCATCGGCGGAGTCTGGTGGAAACTAAGATGCACTGTATCAAACTATTGGGAGATAAACTCAGCGCAAGGAATTTTCAACGTCAGGTGAATGAGGTGCATGCTCGTATAGCTGTATTGAATAAATTTACTGAATTAGGCAGACCTCACACCCAGGTTATATCTTAAATTTGGCAGGCTTGGGAGAAATATGCCTTTTAAATGTTTGTGCAACAAAGCCGTCCTGAACCAGGTTTTAGATTTTAAGATTAAGGTAAAGTTCAAAATAATCCCCCAAAACCTTTTTCACTTAGTTCTTCTCATAGATTTTTTTTAAATCTGGTCTAATTTTATGTATGTTACTTTGCAACTCAAATACATGGCTCAAGGCCTTTCCAATTAACAAAATATTTTCTCTGTTTTCTAATTCTGGAGCTTCCTGAATCATTTTTGGAATACCATCCAATTTAGAAGCAATTTCATACAAATCTGAATTTATAGTTTCCAATATGCTCATCTAGCGCCTCTGGGAATGAAATTGGCTCTTGATTATTAGAATTTCAAGAGCCAAAAATTTAAATTATAGTTTCAATTGAAGTTGGACCTTTATCAATAGATCCAAATAAATTCATCAATTTATTAGCAGTTGGTACTGGTAGATTTGGTGGAATCCAATCACCTGAAGTCATGCATGTATTTAAAGAATTTCCACACTGACTCATTCCACCACTACCAGCTGATCCATATATTTCTATGCAATCAGTATAATATTCTGCACACAACTCCTTAGACAAATAATATGAAGGGGTTGTAGGGTCAAATTGAGCTGCCAATGTAACACTACTGATAAATACTGTAGATAATATTAATAATTTTTTAAAAACCATTGTCGTTTTTTCCAATTTTTATGATAGGAAGAACAAAAAATACTTAAAATAAAATTAAATGTCAAGAATACATTAACAATTACACCAAAAGTCAACAAATAACTTTGCAACCTCACAAAATCCTCAAGAAATTGAATTGTATTTATATATCACACTAGAATTAAATCAAAATTATTTAATCATGAATAAAATTAAAACCAAATTAAAAAGCCTTTTGTACAAGCACTAATGATCAATGAAACCAATGAGCACCTGCAGTGATAAATTACTTTTAAAAAACAGCTCTTATTTAAGCAAAATACGATGATGGCTATTTATCCTCATTTTCATGATCAACATCTGAAAAATCGAATGGATTCAGTTCATGGCCCAATGGCTGATATGCCTGAGTAAAAGCTGGAGACATACGTTTTGGCCGGCCCGTTGCAATCTCAATACATGCCCATTTAGTACTCCCGGTAAACAGCAGACTTTTATCTGCGGGACGATAAAAAGCATACTGACGGAAAGAATAGAGAGAACTGAGATCATTCAGCCATGTACGCAGTATAACTTCCTCATCTGCCAGGGCTGCCTTACGGTATTGTACCTGATGCTCAACTGCAACCATTGCATGTTTAAGTGCCAGATACTGAGGCAGTCCAACCCCGAGCTGTTCAATATGAGCAGATGCCACATCCTGCATCCACTGTACATAGACCACATTGTTCACATGCCCAAGTACATCTATATGTTCAGGCTGTACAGTCAGTTTCAGGTCAAAAATTCCACTCACAGCACTTATCCTCTGAACCGTTTATATCTTGTTTTATGTAAAGCTTGCTATCCTGATCCAGCAAAACCTGCCCAGGAAATCTGCTGCAATAAAAAACCACTCATTTCGAGCGGTTTCTTAAGTCCGGTCATTTCATATTACTGAATCCGCAGACCGATCATGGCATGCTGACCTTCACGGACAATGGCAACCCGGGCAACGGTATTCTTCTGCAGCCCGGAAACCGCATCGACAAAATCATTGGGCGTGGTCACTTTTTTACCATTAATCTGCGTGATCACATCACCCGGCATAATTCGGGACTGTGCCGCCAGACCACCCCGGGTCACATCCTGAATCAACACACCGCCATCCAGATTGAATCTGGATTTTTCCATTTCAGTTAAAGCACGGATCGCTACGCCCAATACCGGTCCTTTTCTGGCGGTCAAAGCCGGGGTGGCACCTGCTTTGGCAGGGGTATCATCCGGAGCGGTGGTCAGCGTGGCTGAAATCACCCGTGGTTTGTCATCACGCAATACTTCCAGCTGGATCACCTGAGCCGGCGAGGTTCTGTTCAGATAATTCAAAAGATCCGCCGTTCTTGAAATAGGCGAGCTATTATATTTCATAATCACATCGCCTGATCTGAGTCCTGCTTTTGCCGCCGGGGAGTTCGGAGTCACCTGCGTAATCAGTGATCCTTCCGGTTTTGGCAGTTTGTAGGCTTCTGCCAGGTTGCGGTCGATATCCTGCAGCATCACGCCCAGATAGGAACGGGTCACCTTACCATTTTTCTTTAACTGGTCCACGACATCCATTGCCACATCCACCGGAATGGAAAATGACAGGCCCATATAACCACCAGTCCCACTGAAGATCCGGGAATTGACCCCCACCACCTGACCCTGCTGGTTAAATAACGGCCCCCCCGAGTTACCTGGATTCAAAGCCACATCTGTCTGGATAAAAGGCACCGACGTTTCACCCATCATATTGCGTGATTTTGCGCTGACAATCCCGGCAGATGCAGAGTAGTCAAACCCAAATGGCGAACCAATGGCCAATACAGGCTGACCCACTTTCAACTGATCAATATTGCCAATCGCCAGTGCCGGATAATTATTGCCTTCCACTTTCAGTAAGGCAACATCGGTCCGTTCATCACTTCCGACCACTTTTGCATCAATTTCACGGCGGTCATTCAGCATGATGGTAACCTTTGAGGCATCTTCCACCACGTGGTGATTGGTCAACAGATAACCATCCCGGCTGATAAAAAATGCGCTGCCGTAAGCTGTTTTTTCCTGTGGCATGCGCTGTTGCGGAATAATGATCTGATTACCAAAGAAACGCTTCAGAATTTCAGGAACCTGCTGCTGTAAAAGCTCTTCCTGAGACATTTTTTTTACAACATTGACACTCACCACGCCAGGGCTGACCTGTTCAACCAGGTTTGAAAAATCCACTGGTGCTGATGCCTGAGTTTGCGCTGCTGCCATTGTAAATACCGCAGCGTACATTCCTTTTTGTATAGAGCGACTATTCATGAAACACGAACCCATATAGATTAGATAATGATATTTCCGAAAAATTATTTGTAACATATTAATTGATGCATTTGCGTAATAATATGTTTCTATAGTTTTATAAAACAACACTTTACTTAAAGAATGCTTAAATTTATTACCCATACAGATTTTAACTGAAAAAGCTGGGCATCCTGCGCTTGTATTTTTATGAAAAAAATAGTGTTATTAGCAGACTTTATTTTTTAATTCACTGATGGACATGCCTAATTTAAACACAACACATCATTTCGATGTGATTATTGTGGGAAGTGGCGGTGCAGGTTTAAGTCTGGCCTTATCGTTACCTGATCATTTCAACATTGCCGTACTGGCAAAATCCGAACTGACCGATACAAGCACCTTTTATGCTCAGGGAGGTGTTGCTGCAGTACTGGATGAAACTGATTCCATTCAACAACACATAGATGACACCATGATTGCAGGCGCGTACTTGTGCGAAACTGCAGCGGTCAGACAGACAGTTGAGGGCGGAAAAGCCTCTGTGGATTTCCTGCTTGAACATGGAGTGCAGTTTACCCTGGATGAAGATGAACAACTGCATTTAACCCGTGAAGGCGGCCACTCCCAGCGACGTATTATCCATGCTGCCGATGCAACCGGACGTGCAATCTCCACAACGCTGGTGGAACAGGCCCGGGAAAAGAGCAACATTGTAATTTTTGAAAATTTTATTGCCATTGACCTGATCACCACCAGGAAACTGAATTCTGGGAATCAACCCAATCGGGCCGTTGGTTTATATGCGCTCGATGAAAAAAATGAAGGGGTGCACACCTTCCTGGCGCCGTTTACCGCACTGGCCTGTGGCGGTGCCATGAAAGCCTATCTGTATACTTCCAATCCGGATATTGCCACAGGTGACGGAATCGCCATGGCATATCGGGCCGGCTGCCGGGTGGCCAATATGGAATTCAACCAGTTCCATCCCACTTGTTTATATCATCCCAAAGCACGTTCATTTCTGATTACCGAAGCCATGCGCGGTGAAGGTGCCTATTTGCGCTTACCGGATGGTGAACGCTTTATGCTGCGATTTGATGAACGGGCAGAACTTGCGCCACGTGATATTGTTGCCCGGGCCATCGACTATGAAATCAAGCGGCTGGGCATCCGGCATGTCTGGCTGGACATCAGCCATAAACCGGCTGAATTCGTGAAGGAACACTTCCCCACCCTGTATGCGCATTTACTCGGGCTGGGTATTGACATCACCCGGGATATGATTCCGGTGGTTCCGGCTGCACACTATACCTGTGGCGGTGTCATGGTCAATGAGAACAGCCAGACCGATATTGAAGGGCTTTATGCCATTGGCGAAACCTCCTATACTGGTCTGCATGGTGCCAATCGCATGGCCAGTAATTCCCTGCTGGAATGTTTTGTCTACGGCCTGAGTGCTGCCCGGGATATTGAAGCAAAATTCAGACCATGCCTGAAAGTGCCGGATGTTCCTGCATGGGATGCAACACAGGTTGCCAATCCGGATGAAGATGTCGTGATTCTGCAGAACTGGGATGAGCTTCGCTCCACCATGTGGAACTACGTGGGTATTGTCAGAACCACCAAACGGCTGGAGCGTGCCCTGCATCGTATTGAGATGCTGAAACGTGAAATTACCGAGTACTACCGCGACTACCATGTCAGTAAAAATCTGATTGAACTGCGTAATCTGGTACTGGTTTCCGAAATGATTGTCCGCTGTGCCATGCAGCGCAAGGAATCACGGGGTTTACATTACACGCTGGATTATCCGGAGTTGTCTCCCGAGCTGCGTAAAACTGTGTTGATTCCACCAAATTTCGGCGTGGAGCAACCATTGGTCAATCACTGAGAATAAAATACGAATAAAGCCTCAGTGTGTGCAGATCTGCTGACACACTGAGGCCTTTTTCTGGAGCCTGACTGTCTGGTTGATATTTTGCCCATATTTTGCCTATGTTTTTACATCAGCAATCATATCACCGGGTTGCTCATCAGTTAACCGAAGGCCAACAGACTGCTTCCATCAGTTTTTCAGTGCTGCCAGATAGGGCTGAAAACCACTGATGGAATGTCTTCATCTGCTTTTAAATTAGCCGGCTTTTAAACCAGCCTGATTTTAAATCACTCCGCCTTTAACACTGAGTTAATGACTTCCTCAGCCTGTTGCCGGTTTTCAACAATAAACATCGGATAGCCGGAAAATTTAATAAAGTTATTGGCAAATTTCTGGGCCTCCAGACGAATTTTTTCATTGCTTTCAATCTGTATGAATGCTTTGACATACTGACTCAGAATCTCACGCCTCTGTTTTACCCAGGCAGCAACTCTTTTACGTTCTTCATGATCAGTTTGTCTGCGGCCATCCATCTCTGCCCGTTCCTGTGGGAAAGAAGCTTCATGCAGGAATACAAACTGTTGCTTTTTATCTAGCAGGGACTCGTAAATCGCCATATTTTCCTCAAATGGAATTTCGTCTTCAGGCAGAAAACTGACTTTGACCACCGGAAAATCCTGTGTATTTTTAATAAACATAACCGCCACCTAAAATAAGAATGATTATTATTTTTAATTATTTCTGATCTTCCCACACCCTGCAATTCAGCCAAAAAATTATGCTTTCCGGCCAGGTTTGTATATTCTGGATACAATTCTGTCATCAGCGGAATACAAAAAAAGGCTTGGCCCATTTCAGAACAACCCGCTTCCAGAAAAACGTTCAACTCCACTTTGGGAAAACCGTTATTTCAGATAATCCACTGCCTGCTGAAACACCTGTTCAGGCAGTAAAGTTGCATCCAGACGTTTCATACGCTCCGGTTCACGGGCATAAATTTCTGCATAACCTGAACGGACCTTTTCAAAGAAATCATATTTCTCCTGTTCAAAGCGATCCAATGCACCCCGTTCACGGGCACGCGCCATCCCGGTTTCAATCGGGGCATCCAGCCAGAAGGTCAGATCCGGCATTCTCAGAACAAAGTTGTCATTCAGCAATCTGAGTTTTTCCCGGCTCAGGCCACGCCCTGCACACTGGTATGCAAAGCTTGCATCACAAAAACGGTCACATAACACGGTTTTCCCGGCATCCAGGGCCGGAATAATCACCTGTTGCACATGCTGTGCCCGGGCTGCATACATCAGCAATAGTTCCGTATCATGGCTCATGGCTTCATCATGACTGACCGACAGTAATAAAGCACGGATCTGTTCCGCCAGCGGTGTGCCGCCAGGTTCACGGGTGAGCAACACCTCCTGACCGTTCTGCTGAAAATAGTCATGCAGCGCAGTAATCAGCGTGGTCTTTCCGACCCCTTCAGTCCCTTCAAAACTGATAAACATCATTCACTCCTTCACTTTTGAACGCAGGACGGTAAGGTATTCCTGTACTGCACGGTTATGCTCCGGCAGAGTACTGGTAAATTTATGTCCTCCCTTACCAGTTGCCACAAAATAAAGCGTGTCCGAATGATCCGGATGCATGGCGGCTTCAATCGCCTTTTTGCCGGGCAGTGCAATTGGCGTCGGCGGCAGGCCATTGATGGTATAGGTGTTATAGGCAGTCGGTGTGCGTAAATCCTGCCGACGGATATTACCCTGATACTGATCTCCCATGCCATAAATGACTGTCGGATCTGTCTGTAAGCGCATGCCTTTTTTCAGGCGGCGAACAAAAACACCCGATACCTGTTGCAGTTCGCTGTCCAGACTGGTTTCCTTTTCAATAATGGATGCCATAATCAGCGCTTCATATTTATTTTTATAGGGTAAATTCGGCGCCCGTTTCTGCCATGCAATGTCCAGGATTTTCATCTGGCGCTGGTATAAATCATGCAAAATATGCTGATCAGTAGCGCCTTTATCGAAAAAATAAGTATCCGGTGCAAACAGCCCCTCTGGATGATCATAGGGAATATTCAGTGCTTTCAGCATTTTTGCAGTGGGTAAACTCACAACACTATGCTTCACCGCAGGGTCTTTTTTCAGTGCAGCAATCAGCTGCTTTGCTGTGGTGCCTTCAATCACCAGAATACGATTCATTTGTGCATTTTCAGCATCGGATACCATTTCCAGCACCTGGCGGACATTCATCCCCCCGGACACTTCATACACACCGGCCTTTAAGGTATCGCGGATAAAAATCTTACGGTATAACTTTAAAATGATCGGAAAATGGACTTTCCCGTCTGCCGCGAGCCGATCAATAAAACCGGTATAGGTTTCACCCTGATTGATGGAAAGTTTCAGCGTCTGACCCTGAACAGGATATGTCCTGAAAATACTCATTTTTAAGATGACTGCCATAACAATCACCAATGTAATCAGCAGTACCGCAATGACCTGATAAAACCGATCGACTGGCTTTTTCTGCATTTTTTTCTTTTTCGGTCGGGTTCTGGTCTTGGTCTTAGGCATGGGCAGTCAGCTGGTTCAGTTGCAGGGTTTCTGATAGTTCAATACAGGTCTGAGCGTCCAACAGGCGTTCATCCAGCTGCCGGACTATTTTCATTGGGTTCAGCGCATTACAGAAAAACAGAGCCTGAATGTTTTTAATTTCATCAAAATCAACAAAGCGCTGTATACAGACCACATTATGCTGCTGCATCCGATTGAGAATTTCTGCCCGCATCACACCATGCACACCATTATAGCGAAGTTCCGGCGTAACCCAGCCATCATTTATACGAATAAAACAATTACTGCTTATTCCTTCAACAACAGCACCCTGCACATCTGTCACCAGTGCCTCCGACCACTGCCGTTGCTGTGCTTCTTTTTTCAGCAACACCTGTTCCAGCCGATTCAGCGTTTTTATCCCCACCAGACCCGGCATATTCAGGCCAATGGCCTGCTGCAATACACCACTCTGGATCAGTACAGGCTGAAACTCCACCACCGGACCCGGCTCATACAATACATAAATGTCTGCAGCATGCTCCGGCAAGGCATAGCCCCGTGTTCCTTCACCACGGCTCAATATGATTTTCAGCGTTCCGTTCAATACCGCAAACTGCTGTTGCAATGCATCCAGACTGCGCTGCAAATCTTCAAAATCCACCTTTAAAAATAGCCGTTCCGCAGACAGTTTCAGGCGGGCCAGATGCAGTGTCTCAAGCTGAAAAACATTCTGATGAAAACGTGCTGTACTGAAACAGCCATCTCCATAATGAAATGCCCGATCCATCACCGGTATGCAGTCAATCTGCTGGCCATTTTTAAAACATATCATGTGGTCTGTCCACCTTCCTATTGCATGAATTCTTCAAAGCATATCAGCATAATATATTTCTCTTTTGTTCATATAAAATGCTTTTTTTATTATTTTTTATGAATAAAGACTGGCGTTATTCTGCCTCCATATTACCGAAGTTCGCACCTATTTGGGGGAAATAACCATGCGTTTTTCAAAAATAAAACTGGCCGTTGTTGCAGCTTTAATCTCTGTGTCATCTGTCAGCCAGGCTGCAAAAGATTTTCTGAATGTTTCTTATGATCCGACCCGGGAACTGTATGATGACTTCAATAAGCAATTTGGCGCTTACTGGAAAAAAAGTACCGGTCAGGACATCAACTTCAAACAATCACATGGTGGTTCAGGCAAACAGGCCCGTGCCGTGATTGACGGCCTATCCGCCGATGTGGTGACGCTGGCACTGGCGGCCGATATTGATGCCATTGCAGACAAAACCACCCTGCTTCCAAAAGACTGGCAAAAGAAGTTTCCGCAGAATTCCACACCCTATACATCCACCATTGTGTTTCTGGTGCGTAAGGATAATCCAAAACAGATTAAGGACTGGGGCGATCTGATCAAACCCGGGGTGGAAATTATTACACCGAACCCGAAAACCTCAGGCGGAGCACGATGGAACTATCTGGCGGCCTGGGCATGGGCAAAACATCAATATGGCAGCGATGCCAGAGCACAGGACTTTGTCCGCCAGATTTACAAGCAGACCAAAGTGCTGGATTCCGGTGCCCGTGGCGCAACCACAACCTTTGCAGAGCGCGGGATTGGAGATGTTCTGCTGGCCTGGGAAAATGAGGCTTATTTAGCCGTTCGTGAACAGCCCGGCAAGTTTGAAATTATTACACCATCACTGTCGATTCTTGCTGAGCCTCCAGTGGCAATTGTAGACAAAAATGTACAGAAAGATGGCAATGCCAACCTGGCAAAAGCTTATCTGAACTTTTTGTATTCCCCGCTGGGGCAGGACATTGCAGCGAAAAATTACTATCGCCCACGCAATGCATCTGTGCTGAAAAAATACAGCACCGTATTCAAGCCACTGAAACTGGTCACTATTGACAAGGAATTCGGTGGATGGGGCAAAGTACAGAAACAGCATTTTGAAAACAACGGTATTTTTGACCAGATTGTCAGAGCCAATAACGCCAGATAATCGGGTGACACAGGGGAGCACAGACATGATTCATACAGTAATTGTACCCGGTGTAGGTGGCAGCGGTGCTGATCACTGGCAATCCTGGTTACAGCGACAACTGATGTCCTGCTCCCGTGTACAGCAATCGGACTGGAACCTGCCAATACTGGATGACTGGATTGCTCATTTTGTTCACACCATAACTCAGGTGAACAAACCAGTTCAGATTGTTGCACACAGTTTTGGCTGCCTGACCGCTCTTGCTGCACTGAATCAGTATCCCGAGCTGGCCGCAGGCGTGCAGAAACTGATTCTGGTCGCGCCTGCAAATCCCGCTCGTTTTGGTGAGCGGGGCTTTGCCCGTGACAGTCAATCGGACTACCAGGCCTACTTTTATTCGCTGAAAACACCGGTACCGACTGAAATGATCATCAGTGAAAATGATCCGTGGCTGAGCTTTGAAGACGCCCTGAAACTGACCATTGCCTGGAAAGTCAGATCACGTAATCTGGGACAGGTCGGACATATCAATGTTGCTTCAGGTTTTGGACCATTTCCTGAAATTTATGCGCATCTGATTCCTGAGCAGCAACGCCTGTCGCTGCATATCATGGATGACAGCGCAGCATTATGTGGATTTGCAGTTTAACCCGGATGGTCGATCTGACCTGATGTGTTTGATCCCGGTTTTAAATGTGGATGGCTCTGACTTTGTTTCTCCATCCGGATTCATTGAACTCTGATCTCAGACCTGATCCTGAACACCCTGTTTTATGGTCATATTTTTATTTGCTGACTGATTTCAGTCGGCCTACTCTCTTTGAGGAGTCAACATGTCGCAGCGTTCCCGAGTGCTGCCAGGATTTGGACTTTCACTGGGTTTCAGCCTGGTGTATCTGTCCTTGCTTGTGCTTATTCCACTGTCCGCAGTCTTTATCAAATCATCCGGTATTGGCTGGGACGGTTTTCTGGAGATTATCCGTTCTGAACGGATTCTGAAATCCTTACAGCTCAGTTTCAGCACTGCATTGGTTGCTGCCCTGATCAATGTGATTTTCGGCTTGTTGCTCGCCTGGTGCCTGGTGCGCTACCACTTTCCCGGTAAACGGATTATCGATGCACTGGTGGATTTGCCCTTTGCCCTGCCCACAGCCGTGGCAGGTATTGCGCTGACCTCACTTTATGCACCGACCGGCTGGATTGGGCAGTATCTGGCACCCCTTGGCATTCAGATCGCCTATACCCCGGTCGGCATTACCCTGGCGCTGATCTTTATCGGCATTCCCTTTGTGGTGCGTACCGTACAGCCTGTGCTCAGCGACCTGGAAACCGAGCTTGAAGAGGCGGCATCTGCGCTGGGGGCCAACCGTCTGCAGACAGTCATCCACATTATTTTACCGATTCTGTTCCCGGCCCTGTTAACCGGTTTTGCACTCGCTTTTGCCCGTGGTGTCGGTGAATATGGCTCGGTGATTTTCATTGCCGGCAATCAGCCCTTTAAAACTGAAATTGCACCGCTGATGATTATTTCCCGGCTTGAAGAATATGATTATGCCGGTGCCACCACCATTGCCGTGGTTATGCTGGTCATTTCATTTGCCATTTTATTCTTCATTAACCTGATTCAGGCCTGGGCAAGTCGTCGTACCGGGAGGACCGTACAATGAGTCTGATCACCAACAGCAATGCACTGGCTGAAAAACTGCAATCCCGCGATGCCACCCGTGAACCGGGATGGATGCGTTATCTGCTGATCAGCATTGCCCTGATTTTCTTTATCAGCTGCCTGATTCTGCCTCTTATTCTGGTCTTTGTTGAAGCTTTCAGACAGGGAATTGATGTCTATATTCAGGCCCTGACCAATTCAGACACTTTATCTGCGGTTAAATTGACCCTGTTGACCGCTGCAATTGCTGTCCCACTGAACGTTATTTTTGGTGTGGCTGCTGCATGGTGTGTTGCAAAATTTAATTTCAGGGGCAAAGCCATACTGACCACCATCATTGACATGCCCTTTTCAGTCTCTCCCGTGATTGCAGGTCTGATGCTGGTATTGATTTTTGGTTCCCAGGGATGGATCGGAGCATGGCTGATCGCCCATGACATTAAAATTCTTTATGCCACCCCTGCCATAGTACTGGCCACTATTTTTATTACCGTGCCCTTTGTCGCACGTGAGCTGATTCCCTTAATGGAGGCCCAGGGCACTGAAGAGGAAGAAGCTGCAATGGTGCTGGGGGCTTCCGGCTGGCAGACCTTCTGGAAAGTGACCCTGCCCAATATCAAATGGGGGCTGATCTATGGCGTCATTTTATGTAATGCCCGTGCCATGGGAGAGTTTGGTGCAGTCTCTGTGGTTTCAGGGCACATCCGCGGGGAAACCAACACCCTGCCACTGCATGTTGAAATTTTATATAACGAATATACCTTCAGCGCCGCATTTGCAGTGTCTTCACTGCTGGCTTTACTGGCAATTGTCACCCTCATTTTAAAAACATGGGTTGAATTACACCAGCAAAAGCAGGATCGCCGCCATGAAGAAACCACGATTTAAGGAATGAGCTCATGAGTATTCAGGTTCAAAACATTGACAAACATTTTGGTGCATTCCACGCACTGAAAAATATCTCACTGGACTTTCCCGAAGGTCAGCTGGTTGCCCTGCTGGGACCATCCGGTTGCGGTAAAACCACATTACTGCGAATCATTGCCGGACTGGAATCTGCCGATGAAGGCCAGGTGTTGCTTGAAGGTCAGGATGCCACGCATGTTCATGTCCGGGAGCGTCAGGTGGGTTTCGTATTTCAGCATTATGCCCTGTTTCGTCATATGACTATATTTGACAATATTGCCTTTGGCCTGCGGGTACGCCCACGTGCCACCCGTCCGAGTGAGGCTGAAATTAAAAAACGGGTGACCCGTTTACTGGACCTGGTCCAGCTGGGTTTCCTGGCTGGCCGCTACCCTGCTCAGCTGTCCGGTGGACAACGGCAGCGTATTGCCCTGGCACGCGCCCTGGCTGTCGAACCCCGGGTATTACTGCTGGATGAACCCTTTGGCGCACTGGATGCCAAAGTCCGCAAGGAACTGCGTCGCTGGTTAAGAACACTGCATGACGAATTGCATATCACTTCCATTTTTGTCACCCATGACCAGGAGGAAGCGCTGGAAGTTGCTGACCGGATTGTGGTGATGAACAAAGGTGAAGTACAGCAGACCGGTTCTCCCCGGGAAGTTTATGAGCAACCGGCAACCCCTTTTGTTTTTGATTTCCTGGGCCAGGCCAACCGCTTTGAAGGCGAAAACCACCAGGGAGTGATTCACATCGGTGACGACCGGATTCATGTGCCTCAGCCACAGCACGCGCCGCAGGGCAAGGTTATCGCCTTTTCACGCCCGGATGAATTACGCATTCACACTCAGCCCACTGAGCATGCAATACAGGCGACCTTTCTGCGTGAAATATGGATCGCCGGCAAAGTCATGGCCGAGTTGCAGGATCGTCAGGGTCAATTGATTGAAATTTCACTGAATCCTGAAGAGACAGCATTGCATCCATTCAAACCCGGCCAGACGGTCTGGATCCACGCCGTTTCACTACATTTATTTGCAAATCCGGTGACTTAGCTATATTAATATAGGTGAGCCTGGATAAGCTCACCTATTTTTGAGGGATTAACCACAATGAATTTCCAGCAATTACGAATTATACGGGAAACAGTCCGACAAAATTATAATCTGACAGAAGCTTCTGCTGCCCTGTATACCTCCCAGTCTGGTGTCAGTAAACACATTAAGGACCTGGAGGATGAATTAGGTGTACAACTGTTTATCCGTAAAGGCAAACGTCTGCTTGGTCTGACCGACCCCGGTCAGGCATTGCTCAGTATTGTAGAGCGCATGCTGATTGATGCAGAAAATATTAAACGACTGGCGGATGACTTTAATAAAGTCGATGAAGGAACATTAACCATTGCCACCACACATACCCAGGCACGCTATGTGCTACCGCCCATTGTCAATGCCTTTAAAAAGCTGTTCCCGAGAGTACACCTGATTTTGCAACAGGCCAGTCCTGTGGAAATTGCAGAACTGCTCTTACTGGGCGAAGCAGATATTGGCATTGCAACCGAATCCTTAACCACAGAGGAAAATCTGGGCAGTGTGCCTTTTTATGACTGGAAGCATTGTATTATTACCACGCAGGACCATCCACTGGCCAAAATGGATCCACGGGAAATCACGCTGGAGAAAATGGCGCAGTTCCCCATTATCACCTATCATGGCGGTTTCACCGGACGCTCCAGAATTGACAAGGCATTTGAAGATGCCAGTCTGCATGCAGATATTGTCATGTCAGCACTGGATGCCGATGTCATTAAAACCTATGTTGAACTGGGGATGGGCGTCGGCATTGTCAATGATGTGGCCTACGACCCAGAACGTGACCGTCGCTTAAAACAGATTGATACCGATCTGTTCGGTGTCAACACCACCTGGATTGCCGTGCGTAAGGGACATTTACTGCGTGGCTATGGCTATGAGTTTATTTCCCTGTGCGCGCCGGATGCAGATATTAAGGCATTGAAGCGAATTTCCTACCCTGAGGACTGACACAGACCTGGCCCGTGTTTCAGCTGAAACAAATCAGGCACCCTCTGAAAAATCACTTCATTCACTGCATAAAAAAACGGGCCGCAGCCCGTTTTTTTTATGCTTCATTTAAATACTGACTTTTACCAGTGAAAGCTGACACCCACTTTACCTACCGGTAACCATTCGTATTTATCATCATTACGGATTTTATTTTCTTCAGCACGTAAATCATTATCAAAATTAGCGCCGTTTACATTAACAAAGTTGCCGTTTGCATTCAGATTAACCGAAGGGTTCCCTGTGTAATATGCACCAATTTCACCAAACACCCCCCAGTTTTTTGTGATCTTAGGGGCATAACCCAAGCCTACATAAGGCGCAATATCATTTTTATAAGACATTTTGCCATCAACAGATCCATTAAAGTTATAGTTATTACCATTCACTCTAATCGTACCATCACTTGAGCGCTTGGATAAGTCATAGTCATTGTCAAGGTAAGCCACACCAGCTGCTACGTAGAATGCCTGCGCCCATCTGTTCTGACTGGCACCCCATGGACGGACTTCAGCGTTTAAATAAACGTTGTTATTGTCCATATCCACATCATATTTCGTTCCATTAATGGACAGGTCGTCACGCCATGAAATATCACCGCCATTATAGCCCAGCGCCAAACCGACATATGGATTTGCTGTCCACAGTAAGGCACCACCATAACCTGTGGTACCGACTTCAGCACGTACGCCGGTCGGAATCAGTTTGTTTGCTTCAAACACGTGACCAGGATTCACCACGGAATCATCAGCCATTGCGAAAGCTGATGCGGATAAAGCAGTGCTTACTGCAAGTATTTTGAACACTTTCATTTCTATAGCTCCTCAAAAAAAAATCAAAGTTTGTTCTTTAGTCATTCATATCTCTTGATTGACAAATATTAATTGATAACTTGTGCACATTTAATGGGCTTCTTGTGGGAATTTAACAATCATATTGATGATTTTTTGTTATCTTTTGATACAATTAATTTTTAGTCATTGTTTTTCATTCATTTTTATAAAACTTTAATTGTCTTAATCCCTGATTGCCATCTCCGCCTTCACTCTGCCCTACTGAATTTTACAGCCGGCTTGCGTATTTTTCTCTAATTCATACCACAATCTGGTGTAGAATCTGTGAAACTTTTTTGGGAAGGAAGATTATGTCTCAGCTTTCAACACTTATTGAACAGGCCTTTGAAAACCGTGCTGATTATTCTGCAGCGGAGTGCCCTGCGGAAATCCGTCAGGCCGTTGAAGAGGCCATTGCCGGTCTGGACAATGGCAGCCTGCGTGTTGCTGAAAAAATCAATGGCGAATGGGTGGTTCATCAGTGGTTGAAAAAAGCCGTGCTTCTGTCCTTTAAGCTGAATGACAATAAACCTGTTGAATCCGGTGATCTTCGTTTCTACGATAAAGTGGATACTAAATTTAAGGACTGGACGGAAGAACAGTTCCAGGCTGCCGGTGTCCGTGTTGTACCGCCTGCTGTAGCACGTAAAGGCAGTTTTCAGGCAAAAAATGTCGTGCTGATGCCGTCTTATGTCAACATTGGTGCCTATGTCGATGAAGGTACCATGGTGGACACCTGGGCAACCGTCGGTTCATGTGCACAGATCGGTAAAAATGTTCACCTGTCCGGTGGTGTCGGTATTGGCGGTGTATTGGAACCTTTGCAGGCCAATCCAACCATTATTGAAGATAACTGCTTTATCGGCGCACGTTCTGAAATTGTTGAAGGTGTCATTGTTGAAGAAGGTTCAGTCATTTCAATGGGCGTATATATTGGCCAGTCTACCCGTATTTATGACCGTGAGACCGGTGAAATTCATTATGGCCGTGTTCCGGCCGGTTCCGTTGTTGTTCCGGGTAACCTTCCATCCACCGACGGTAAATACAGTCTGTATGCTGCCATTATTGTGAAAAAAGTGGATGCACAGACCCGTGCCAAAACCAGTCTGAACGATTTATTACGCGCTGACTAATCAATTCATGCTGATCCAGTCCCTACGATCAGTCATGATCGCAGGGATTTTTGTTTTTCCATCATGTGGTTATTGTCTGTTATGAACGCTCTTCGATCTTCTGCCATTCCTGTTTCCGATCCGTCTGCGGGATTACGCATTACGGAGATTTTCTATTCCCTGCAGGGTGAAGCCAATACCGCAGGCCTGGCGACGGTTTTTATCCGCCTGACAGGCTGCCCCTTACGCTGCAATTACTGTGATACCACTTACGCCTTTGAAGGCGGTGAACGGCAGTCACTGGATCAGATTGTTCAGACAGCCCTCAGTTTTCAGACACCCTATATCTGTGTAACAGGCGGCGAGCCACTGGCTCAGCCCAATGCACTGCCCCTGATGAAAACACTGGCCGATCTCGGTTGTCAGGTTTCCCTGGAAACCAGCGGTGCGCTGGATATATCTGCGGTGGACTCCCGGGTATCCAGGGTACTGGACCTAAAAACCCCGGCTTCAGGTGAGGAACGACGCAATCTGTTCAGCAATCTGCAATATCTGACCCGGCATGATCAGATTAAATTTGTCATCTGCAACCGGGAAGATTACGACTGGTCAAAACAACAGCTGCAACAGCATCAGCTGCATGAAAAGGTCAGTACCGTCTGGTTTTCGCCTGCCTTTGCCGTTGAAAAAGGTGCTGCGCATCTGCCTCAGCTGGCCCGTGATCTGGCCCAGTGGATCCTGGAAGATCATCTGCCGGTACGTCTCCAGTTGCAGTTACATAAACTGCTGTGGAATGATGAGAGCGGACGCTGATGCAACCCATGACTGATTTAATCCGGAGAATTTAATATGCGCCCTCGTGCCATTGTCCTGTTATCAGGTGGACTGGATTCAACAACCTGTCTGGCCTGGGCACAGGCACACTATGAATGTATGGCCTTAAGTTTTATGTATGGACAGCGTTCAAGTACTGAACTGGATGCCGCCAGGGGTTTAACCCGGCGCAGCGGTGTGGAACATCGTGTCATTAACATCGATTTAGGTAATCTGGGCGGTTCTGCGCTAACAGATCATAATATTGATGTTCCTGAACAGTTGCAGGAAGGTATTCCTGTAACTTATGTTCCAGCACGTAACACAATCTTTCTCTCTTATGCGCTGGCAGCAGCAGAGGTTTTTGACGCTGAGGCCATTGTTATTGGCATCAATGCTGTTGATTATTCAGGATATCCTGACTGTCGGCCTGAATATATTGAAGCCTTTGCCCAGATGGCACGGCTGGCAACCAGGGCCGGCGTTGAAGGAAAACCCCTTAAATTTGAAACACCTTTGTTACATTTATCCAAAGGGAATATAATACGCCTGGGGCTGGAACATGGCGTAGACTATAGTCAAACAGTCTCGTGCTATCAGGCCGATGACCAGGGGCGTGCTTGTGGTAAATGTGATAGCTGTCGTCTGCGTAAGCAGGGCTTCATTGATGCCGGTGTCGCTGATCCAACACGTTATATACCGCAATAATAGGTACAATTTATGAAAAATTTTAAATCAGGTCTTATTCTTTCTGCTTTATTTTCTGCAACAGCATTGCTGGGTACAGCAGTTCAGGCCGCTGAATCCAACGGCATTCAACAGGCTTATAAAAGTACTGATGTAAAATCTGCATTAATTAATGTATGTAAAACTGAAACAGCCAAAGGTGGAAAACTGAGTACGGCTGAAGTCAGCAAATACTGTAGCTGTGCGGTTGAATCCGATGGTAAATTGACCAATGCACAGAAATGGGAAATTCAGAGTTCAATCAACCAGAAGAAAAATCCATCCAGCCTGGCTTTTGTCCAGAAACAGAATCAGGATTTACAGGCATGTTTCGGCCCTCAGTTAACCACCAAGTTAAAAGGCCTGACTGAACAGGCAATGAAGGCCGCTCAAGCGAAGAAGTAATTGATTCCGCGATAGAAAAGCCTGCGTAATGCAGGCTTTTTATTTGCACCCTGCTGATAAAAAGCTGCCTGTTTAAAAACCAGGCTATCCTGAAAAATAGCGGGCTATTTCAGGACTGGCCATTTTTTTATCGCTCAGAAATGCTATCTTTATGGTATTTGCACCAAAATACACTTTATTTTAATTTCTTTATTGTAATGACGGATGACACCATGTCTGCACAGATTACCCTTCCCAGTCAGCGTTTTGCTGCAACCACAGGCGAAATTAACTTAACCGAACTTTCCACCAGCTGGTTGATTTTATATTTTTATCCGAAAGATTCCACGCCGGGCTGCACCACTCAGGCCGTTGGTTTTTCCTGTCTGAAAGATCAGTTTGACGCATTGGACACCACCGTGATTGGCGTATCACGGGATTCAGTCAAGGCACACCAGAACTTTACCGAAAAACAGTCACTGAGCATTAACCTGATCAGCGATAAGGAAGAAATTTTATGCCGTCATTTTGACGTCATCAAAGAAAAAAATATGTATGGCAAGCAGGTAATGGGCATAGAACGTTCCACCTTTATTTTTCACAACGGCACACTGGTGAAGGAATACCGCAAGGTCAAGGCAGCCGGACATGCAGAACAGGTGCTGCAGGATTTAAAGGCTCTACAGACCGCTGAATAAATTCAGCAATACCGAACACAGCACAGCGATACAGTGATGAAACTGCATCGCTGTTTTTTTATGGTATTGCTTATTTGACCAGCGAGATTGCAATTCCCCACATCATGCAGCCAATGAGAAAATCGAGTAGTTTCCATGCCCTGGGGTTTCTGAACAATGGAAATAATAAGCGGGCGCCATAGCCCAGACCATAAAAAAACAACCATGAAGCAACAATGGCACCCAACGCAAAATACAGTCTGGCGGCGGCTTCAAACTGAGTTGATACTGAGCCGATTAAAACCAGCGTATCCAGATAGACATGTGGATTTAACCAGGTCAATGCCAGACAGATTAAAATCATTTTCCACAAATCATTTTCCTGGCCTGATGCAGGTTCCAGTCGATGCGTTGCCGTAAATGACTGATAAAAATGCTGGATACCATAAACAAATAAGAACACGGCACCCGTGTATCTGGCCACACTCAGCAGCGCCGGGTAAACCAGCATCAGTTTTGAAAAGCCCAGTACACCCATCAGAATCAGGATTGAATCCGACAAAGCACAGACCATGCAGATCCAGAAGACATATTGTTGCTTCAGCCCCTGCTTCAGTACAAAGGCATTCTGCGCACCGATCACCACAATCAGACTCAGCCCAATCATCAGACCCTGTAAAAATGCATGAAACATAATGCGAAAATAACCGTGAAAATGAATGCTGTGATTATCTATGTTTTTTTATAAAAATAAGTAAAATTAAGAAAATATTATATTTGATAAGTTTTTCTTAGTTATTGTTCAAGTATTGAGGCAGCGCCATGTTACAAAGCAAACAAAGTGAGGCCTTTCTGGCTGTTGCAGAAACCGGAAGTTTTGAGCTGGCCGCAGCAAAACTCTGCATCACCTCCTCAGCAGTGACATTACGTGTACAAAGTCTGGAAAAATCACTGGGACATATTTTAATTGTCCGGGAAAGGCCCTGCCGGGTGACGTCAGCCGGACAAGCTCTGTTGCAATGCCTGCAACATACCCGGTTGATGGAACAAAATTTAATGCAGCGTCTGATGGGGCAGTCTGATACATCCGCATGCTATAAAGTCAGCATTGCCTCCAATGCAGACTCGCTTGCCACCTGGCTGCTGCCTGCATTACAACAGACGCTGTTGCGTGAACATATTGTACTGGAGCTGAAAATTGAAGATCAGACCCAGACCTATGCCTTACTTGAAAATGGCCTGGTCAATGCCTGTATCTCCACCGAAAGCCAATCCATGCCTGGTTGTCTGGCAGAACCTTTAGGCAAAATGTACTACAGGATGGTGGCCACACCGGAGTTCCATCGAAAATGGTTTGCTCAGGGCATCAACAGGCAAAGCCTGAAAACCGCACCTTCTGTTATTTTTAATTCAAAGGACCATATTCATACGGAAATCCTCTCCAGCCAGGTCGGTTTGCCTGAAAACAGTTATCCGTGTCATTACATTCCATCATCCACCGCTTTTGTGGAAGCCATTGAACTGGGGCTGGGTTATGGTATGGTGCCTGAATTTCAGCTGGGAAATAGCCTGGAAAACGGCACATTGCTGGAAATCATGCCGGATGCCCGTACCGCCATCATGCTGTACTGGCATCACTGGAAACGTCCGTCAGCTCCCATGCAGCAACTGACCGTAGACATCATCAATCAGGCACAACAGATACTCAGTCAGTAATCCAGGCACATCGCATTCAACAGACAGGAACATGCATAAAACACTGCGCCCTGACCATGCCTGATAAACCTATTATTTGAGCTTCCACTGACCACTGACCTGAAGATTCACTTTTTCGCCAACACCACCCGTTGCTTTTTTCATACCGAAATCACTGCGATTGATCACAGTCGATCCTTCGGTACTGATCAGTTCAGGATTGGCAGGATCAGGTTTTAAAGTCGTATTGAATTTTACAGGTCGGGTCACTCCGCGCAATGTTAAATTTCCGGCCACGATATATTTGTTATTTCCCAGCGATTTAAAACCGGTGCTCTTAAAACTGACAGTTTTATATCTGGCTGCATAAAATAAGTCCTCTCCCATAATCATATTTTTCAGGGAGGATTTACTGAGACTGAGGCTATCCACATCCATAACAAAAGAGGTAGAAGAGCGTTCCGGGGCTTTAACATCAAAATCCATTGTGGACTGCACACGATTAAATTTCCCTTTCACAAGGGTCATTCCCAGCGAGTCGATATGAAAACCAACATTGCTGGACGGCGTCAGTGACCATGTTGCGGCACCAGCCTGAACCATTGCTCCCCATATACTCATGCCCAATACCAGCATCATCTGTTTTTTTGTACGGCCCTTTACATTCATCATCATGATTCAGTTCTACTCCATAAACTTTATCTGCATAGTCTAAATAATCCGGCATTCATACGAATGAACCCCGTGTTTAAGATTTGTGCAAAAATTGTCTTTAAAACGGGACATCACTGGTTTTTTTGTAATAAATCCAATTGATCAGATGTTCAGGCCCAACGTTATTCAACAGGAATATCTGAATGATCATCGCTCAGATATTTCTGTTTTAATTGCTGATAAATCTCTGTATGCATAAATTTCTGTAAAAAATCACGTGTCCCCAGCGGAAACTCGGATTCCACAATTTCACCACGATAATATGCCTCCCGCAGGGGCGTCGCCGAAATAGCATTATTCAGACTGGCCAGTTCAACCAGTTCCCAGTCTGGAAACAGCTGTAAATAGTAGGAGGATTCATCCTTGAAATGTCCAATTAAACCGACTTTATCCTCAGGTCTGACCACAGCGGCCACCAGGTTTTTTAACAGTTCAACCCATTTTTCATCGTTATGGACATCAATGACAGGAACAAACTCAATCCGCTGCTGATTAGTCTGCGAAAAATTAGACAGAATCATCTGTTCACGTTCTTCCGCCGTAAAGGGATTTTTGATATTGCGTTCATGCTGTGCGGAACCAAGTGCCAGAATAATCCGATGACTTTGCTGTAATGCAATTTTAACCGTTTGCATATGCGCCAGATGAAAAGGCTGGAAACGACCAATATAAACGAGATAATCGAAGCTGTATGTCATAGCGTTAGTTTTTTATGAACTCATCAGTTGCAACACAAATTCAAATATGCGACATAATGAAAACATAAAATTGTATTTGGTTTAAAGCAAGGATAGTACGATGACACTCAGTTGTATTCAACAGCCGCATCAACATTTAAATGCAAATCTGGAAAATGGCGTTCTGATGCTGGCCATTAACCGTCCTGAAGCCAAAAACGCGCTGTATGGCGAACTTTATTTGTGGATCGCCCGTGCCCTGGATGAAGCTGATCAGGACAATAAAGTCCGGGTGGTCATTTTACGCGGTGCCGATGCAGATTTCACGGCAGGCAACGACATGCAGGACTTTATGAAATTTATTCAGTCACCAGTGCAGGGCAAAGCCGGTGATGCTCCTCCTTTTGTTTTGCTCAAGGCCGCCGCCCGTTTTTCCAAACCCTTAATTGCTGCTGTGCGTGGTGTGGCTATTGGTATTGGTGTGACCCTTCTGTTGCACACAGACCTGGTGTACAGTGACACAACTGCCCTGTTCCAGATTCCTTTTGTCAGCCTTGGTCTTTCACCTGAAGGCGCTGCAAGTCAGTTACTGGTTCAGCAAGCCGGCTACCACAAAGCCGCTGAACTGCTATTTACGGCACAGAAATTCAACAGTGACAAAGCCCTGAATGCCGGCATCGTCAACAGCATAGAAGATGACGTCTACACACACGCACTGCAACAGGCACAAACCCTGGCAGCACTGCCACTGGCGTCCATCAGACAGACCAAGGCACTGATGAAACGCAACTTGCAGGACATTATTGACTGTGTGGACAGTGAAGCAGAAATCTTTATGAAGCGTGTCTCATCGCCTGAAATGGCAGAGGCTGTTGCCGCTTTCATGCAAAAGCGCAAGCCGGATTTTTCTCAGTTTAACTGATACAGTTGCTATACATCAAAAGCCGCTCAGTCAGATGGATAATTGAGTGGCTTAATCTTTTCCCCGTCTTTTACCCATTGATTCATGCATGAGTGTGCCGATATGACCCGTCAGACAGAAACCGAAAAGAAACGTTACTACGAACCTGCACCGCAGGATATTGATACTGAAAACTTCCGCAAGGTAATTCAGAGCCGCCGTTCTGTACGTAAATTTACCGACAGGGCCATCCCGGAACATGTGCTGAATGAATGCCTGGATCTGGCCTTACTTGCGCCGAACTCTTCCAACCTGCAACCCTGGACATTTTATGTAGTCAAAACACCGGAAAAGAAAAAACAGCTGGTCAAAGCCTGCTTAGGTCAACTGGCTGCAAAAACAGCCGCCGAGCTGATTGTCTGTGTGGCACGCACAGACCGTATAGATGAAATGGCCAGCAGGAACATCAGTGAATTCCCCTTTCCCGAAGCCCCTGCCACAGTCAAAAAATACTACCGTTTTATTCCCTATAACTACAAAACCGGTTATCTGAATACCTTAGGTAACTTTAAGAAAGTTGCTTTCAAAATTGCACGAACGATGGATAAGCAACTGCCAGTCACTGCATTCAATCCGGCCGATGCAAAACTCTGGGCCAGTAAAACCACGGCGCTGGCCTGTGAAAACTTTGTACTGTCACTACGCGCTTATGGTTTTGACAGCTGTATGATGGAAGGTTTTGATGAACCGCTGGTACGTAAACTGCTTAAGCTGAATGATCAGCAATATCCTGTCATGGTGATTGGTGCCGGTGAACGTGCCGAGGATGGTGTATTTTTCCCACAATACCGCTTTGACCGCAGTTTATTTATTCAGAAGGTTTAATATTGACTTTCTCAATGGAATCCTTTTATTAAAGTTTTAATTTCAGGATTAACCTTCGGTTCGACCTACTTTTCTTTCGGGAAAAGTAAGCAAAACCATTGTCATTCGCAAAACTCGTTCTATTCCGCCTTTTATCAATTTAGTCGCAGAAACTTTATCTGATAAATTAAGTCCTGCTTCAAACAGTTGCGAATGACGTTAACGTGTATCAAATATATTTTTAGATTCACCATTAAAGAACATCGACCATTTGAATAAACTCAAAAGCTGGCTCTTCATAGGGATGGCTTGCCTTTAAAGCGCTCGCAACCTGAGGAGCTTTATCTTCAGAAACAATGGTTTCCACACGCCACTCGGGTATTTGCTCCAGTATGTCCTGCAGACCGATGAATGGCTTCGCTCCCTTGATAGGCTTGAACTGTCCCATGCCCAATACCTGCCAGGCACAGTGTTCATAGTTGCCAACCGCACCGGCACCGGCTGCAAAAATCGCCATTTTAGTGGATTCCAGATGGGATTCAGGAACATAGTAGATCAGTTTCAGCATGGATACAGATACTCTCCATTCAGGCGCTTCAGGCCTTCATCACCCCCGATCGGGGCAGTCAATAACCCGCGTTCATGACCCGGATACCACCTCAGGCCACCAACCCCTGGACATGGTTTAACTCAGCCTGATCCTGCAATATATTTTTATGCACGTTATCGTTAAAAGTTGCCTGCCTGCAGGTTCAGCATAACCGGGCAATCATGACCCCGGCAATTGCATATTATTTGACCTTAATGGTCCATTCCACCTTTTTCTTCAAATGCAGGGTCGCAGAAATATAATCCGGATGATGACGTACATAGTCCAGGTACTGCTGCATATTGATCCCGAATAAGTCGACATCATCAACAATCAGACAACTTCCTGCATGTAAATTATGTTCAATGATTTTAAATACATCAAAGACCAGATCAGGAAATCCATCCAGCAAAACCAGATCAAAGCTTTCCGGTCTATTCTGCAGTGTCTGTAAGGCATCGCCCGTCAATATATGCACATATTCAGCCAGTCCTGTATCCTCTAAATGCTGACTGGCAATTGCCACTTTTTCAGGCAATATTTCCGTACTGATGACACGTCCACCGCCATTCTCCTTGACTGCACTGGCCATAATCATGGTGGAAAAGCCATGTGATGTACCAAATTCCAGCACCGATTTCGCTTGTAAGGCACGGATCTGCATATAAAGCCAGACCCCCTGCTCCGGTTCAATTGGGATGATTTTATTCTTAAAAAACTGAATATCGCTGGCTTTCCAGCGGATATTTCCGGTTTTCATCAGTTCAGCCAGGCGGGGCAAAAAATATAAGTTAATCCCGGCATATTCCTTATAGGCTGCCTGATAAAGCTCGGTCAGCTTCTTTTCCAGCACGGCATCATTTAAAATGGATAAATCAAATTTTCTCATTGACCATCCCCCCTGGTGATTCAGCACTACATAGTTATTTATAGTTATTAGCGATATGAGCCGGACTAAACCATCCTTCCTTACGGTTTAAATATGATTTTAATACCAGAAAACACAATCAGAAAATTACACAGTACAGCTGCCGGCCAGAACCGGGACAGGGTACATAATGCCTGGATTGTAAACCTGGCAGCCTGCACTCAGGCCTCCCGGACCAGCACGAGTCAGAAAACACCTGAGCAAGTCCCGGTATTAACCCATAAATTTACGGGCATTCCGGAACATACGTAACCATGCACCATCTTCAGTCCATTCTTCAGGCTTCCATGAATGCTGAATGGCACGGAAGTTACGTTCAGGGTGTGGCATCATAATGGTGGCACGGCCATCCTTTGACGTAACACCCGAAATGGCTTCCGGTGAACCATTCGGGTTCATCGGGTATTGCTGAGTCGGATTACCCAGGCTGTCTACATAACGCAGAATCACCTGATTCCCGGCACTCAGGGCAGCAAAGCTGTCTGCATCTGCTACAACACGACCCTCACCATGCGCAACAGCAATGGGTAGAATTGAACCTTCCATTCCCTCCAGCAACACCGAATCTGATTTTTCAACGCGTACATTGACCGCACGCGCTTCAAATACTTCTGAAGTATTACGATGGAACCGTGGCCAGTTGTCCGCCCCCGGAATCAACGGCGCCAGTTGTGACAGCATCTGACAGCCATTACAGACACCAAGACTGAAGGTTTCATCACGATGAAAGAATTTTTCGAACTGATCACGCAGTTTAGGGTTAAATAGCACAGATTTGGCCCAGCCACCGCCTGCACCCAGCACATCGCCATACGAGAAGCCACCACAAGCCACCAGTCCCTCGAAATCATCCAGATCTATACGGCCGGCAAACAGATCACTCATGTGGACATCAACTGTATTAAAACCGACTTTGTCAAACGCAGCTGCCATCTCGACATGACCGTTTACACCCTGCTCACGCAGGATCACCATATTGGGGCGACGTGAATTAATAAATGGTGCTTCAACAGGTTCGTTCAAGTCAAATGTCGGTTTTGCAATCAGGCCCTGATGTACACTATCGCTGATCAGAGAGAATTCCTGATCTGCCGTTTCCACATTGTCCCGTAAACGCTGGATCTGGTGTGACACCTCAGTCCATGCCCGTTGTAATTCAGCACGTTCCAGTACCAGACCATTAACAGATAACTCATCTGTATCATTGACCTGGCCCACAACGGCAATGGCATCCTTTAGGCTGGATGCAGCAATTTCAGCCTGCAGTGCTTCCCAGTCCGCCACAGAAATCTGCAGTACTGCACCAATTTCTTCAGCAAATAAGCTTGTAGTGGATTGATCCTGCAGCGTAACCCCCAGACGTGATGCAAACATCATTTCTGCAACAGTGGCCAGTAAACCACCATCACCAATGTCATGATAGGCCTGGATCAGACCACGGTTGTTCCAATCCTGAACCAGGGCAAAGAAGGCCTTGAAATCATCAAAGCTATCCACATCCGGCGTGATGCTACCAATGGCTTTATACACCTGTGCCAGGATGGAAGCCCCCAGACGGAACTGCCCCCTGGATAAATCAATACGGACCAGCAGCGAACCCTGAACTTTTTTCAGTTCAGGCGTCAATGTTTTACGGACATCAAGTACCGGTGCAAAAGCAGTAATCACACCCGACATCGGCGAAGTCACCGCTTTATCTTCACCCTGATCATTCCAGGTCGTGCGCATGGACAATGAATCCTTACCCACCGGAATGGCAATGCCAAGTGCCGGGCACATGTCCATGCCAATGGCCTGAACACCTTCAAACAGTGCCTGATCTTCACCTTTCTGACCTGCTGCAGCCATCCAGTTGGCAGACAGTTTAATGTCGCTGATCTGTTCAATACTGGCACACATGATATTTGAAATGGCCTCTGCCACCGCCAGTCGTGCAGAAGCAGCAGGATTCAGCAATGCAACCGGCGGCCGCTCCCCCATTGCCATCGCTTCACCGGTATATCCCTGTAAGCTGGTCGTGGTGACTGCAGCATCCGCAACCGGAATCTGCCACGGACCCACCATCTGATCACGGGCAACCATACCGGTAATGGATCTGTCACCAATGGTGATCAGGAATGATTTGGACGCCACTGTCGGGTTTTTCAGCACCCGGAAAATAGCATCCTTTAAATCAAGCTGAGATGCATCAAAGTCATTGCCTTTGCGCTCAATCGTTTCATATGAACGACTCATGCGTGGCGTCCCCCCCAGCATCACCTGCATAGGCATATCCACGGCTTTATTTGCAAAAAGTGGATCATCGACCGTTAACTGACGGGCTTCGGTCGCCTCACCCAATACAGCAAACGGACAGCGTTCACGTGCACAGATGGATTCAAACAGAGGCAGTGATTCAGGATGAATCGCCAATACATAACGTTCCTGCGCTTCATTTGACCAGATTTCCATTGGAGACATGCCCGGCTCAAGCGATGGAATCTTACGCAGATCCAGCACCGCACCCAGTTCATGGTCATTGACCAGTTCAGGCATGGCATTGGAAATACCGCCCGCGCCGACATCATGTACCGAAACAATCGGGTTAAAGTCTTCCATGCGCCAGCAACTGTCAATCACTTCCTGACAACGGCGTTCCATTTCCGGGTTTTCACGCTGTACCGAAGCAAAGTCGAGTTTTTCTCCCAATTTACCGCTGTCCACAGAAGAGGCTGCACCACCACCCAACCCAATCAGCATGGCCGGCCCACCCAGTACGATCAGTAAATCGCCGGGTTGAATGGCGTCCTTTTCCACATGATCAGGACGGATGTTGCCATAACCACCGGCAATCATAATCGGTTTATGAAAGCCTTTTACCTCACCATTGACCTTCTGTTCAAAGGTCCGGAAGTAACCATTCAGTGCAGGACGGCCAAACTCGTTATTAAACGCAGCGCCGCCCAGAGGACCCTCAATCATGATCTGCAACGGTGATGCCATGCGTGACGGCTTGCCATAGTTGTCTTCCCACGGCTGTTCAAAACCCGGAATATTCAGGTTGGATACGGTAAAACCGGTCAGCCCCGCTTTTGGTTTACCGCCACGTCCGGTTGCGCCTTCATCACGGATTTCACCACCTGAACCGGTTGCAGCACCTGCAAATGGTGCAATTGCAGTCGGGTGATTATGCGTTTCCACCTTCATCAGAATATGAGCGGCCTGACTTTTATATTTATAGATATAGTGCCCTGTTTCAGCATCCAGTTTCGGATAAAAACGCTGGGTGTCAAAACCGACAATCACCGATGCATTGTCCTTATAGGCGGATAATACGTCGGTTGGAGATTCCTTATAGGTATTTTTAATCATCTGGAACAGGGACAATGGCTGCACTTCACCATCAATGGTCCATTTGGAACCGAAAATTTTATGACGGCAATGCTCAGAGTTGGCCTGAGCAAACATCATCAGTTCAATATCATGCGGATTACGGCCCAGTTTAATAAAAGCTTCCGTCAGATAATCAATTTCCTGATCCGACAATGCAAAACCAAACTCAGCATTGGCCCTGACCAGGGCTGTTTTGCCCTGTCCCAGAATGTCAATGGAATTTAATGGCTTCGGTTCAGTCTCCAGAAACAATGCAGCAGCGTCATCCACCTGATCGAAAACACTTTCTGTCATACGGTCATGCAGGATCTGTTTTATTTCATCCGAAACCTCAGTAATACCCTTTAAAGTAAACAAAACACCGCGTTCAAGGCGGTGTACCGGGGTATTACAGCTGGCAAAAATATCAGTTGCCTTGGAAGACCACGGTGAAATTGTGCCAATACGTGGCGTCACTAAAACCTGGACTTCATCATTGGCCGCCTGGCGTAATTCAAAAGACTCACCGTCATTTAAAAGCTGTAAAGCAGATTGCTGTTGTTGCCCGTCCAGCGTCTGATCAAACAGATAAACCCACTGGCTATCACAGGACTGGACAGCACTGACTGACGTCAGACGTGATAATAATTGGGTTTTCTTAAAGGTAGAGTGTGCTGCTGCACCGGCCACGATAAACATGCTGAACTTGGCTCCACGGGCAGGTCTTGTGAACCTTGCCACAATGTGACTTGAAGAGAGCGCATATTCTACTTCGAAAGCATATTTTCAGCTAGTCATATCCATTTTAAAAATCGGCGTTTTTCAGATTCAATCCTTTCAATTTATTTCAATCTGCTTTATTTCAGGATATTTATTCCCCTGATTCCCGTTCCTTAATTTCAGGGACAGTGCAAATATCGCAGTAACGGGCTAGTCTTTTGGCATAGTGCATCCGCCACAATAAAAAGACAAGTTGTGTCGCACAAGCCTGGTACTTTGCCTGCTTTTCTGGCATGATGCAGACAGGTAATCAACGAATAAAGATCAATGACTGAAATGCGCTGGCTGGAACTGCTTTCCACCGTCCGGATTGGCAGTAAAAAGCAAAGTTCGGAACAGGCCCGCAGCCCGTTCCATAAAGATTATGATCGTATTATTTTTTCTCAGAGCTTCCGGCAGCTGAACCGTAAAACCCAGGTACACCCCCTGACTCAGCATGACGGCATTCATACCCGCCTGACCCACTCACTGGAAGTGTCCTGCATTGGACGTTCACTGGGAATGCTGGCCGCTGAAAAAATTAAAAATGAACTGCCGATGTGGATCTCACCGGCCGATGTCGGTGCCATCATCCAGGCGGCCTGTCTGGCCCATGATATTGGCAATCCGCCCTTTGGCCATGCCGGAGAATATGCCATCCGGGAATGGTTTGACGATGCCTCACATACCGATTTCCTGAAAGATCTCAGTCCGGAACAACAGGCCGATGTCCGCCAGTTTGAAGGCAATGCCCAGGGGCTGCGCCTGCTGACTAAAATTGATTACCATCCGAATGACGGTGGCATGCGTCTGACTTACGCCACCTTAGGCGCTTATCTGAAATATCCGTGGCTCTCCAGAACCATTGAATCCCAGGGAGATAAGCCGGCCAGCCAACGTGCCAAATTTGGCTGTTATCAGGCGGAAAAAGAGATTCTCAGACAGATTGCCGATCAATTGGGTCTGATTCAGCTGGACGAGTATCGTTATTGCCGTCATCCACTGACCTATCTGCTGGAAGCCGCAGATGATATCTGTTATGCACTGATTGATCTGGAAGACGGCATTATTTTAAATATGCTGCAGTATGAGGAAGTGGAACCGATTTTCCTTGACCTGATTGGGGACTATGGACAACCGGAAGAACTGAATATGCCCTATACCACCTGGCAACAGAAAATTGCTGCCCTGCGTGGACGGGTCATGAAACGACTGGTGGATGAAGTCACCACTGCATTTGCCAGACACCATAGCGAAATTCTGTCCGGTCAGCTCAGGGGCAGTTTATTGCAATATTGCAGCAGAGACATTGGCACCGGGATTAATAAAGCCAAAAACCTGGCACGGGACAAAATATTTGAGCATCCTCAGAAATCAGGTCTGGAAATTATTGCGCACCAGAGCTTACAGCATATACTGGATGCCTTTATTCCGCTGACAACACCCAATAAAATGCTGAATTTCAAGGATGGCCGCCTAAGCTCCATTCTCAGTCGTTTTGGTGCACGTTTCAGTGATGATCATTACGACAATATCATGCAGGTGCTGGATATTGTCAGTAAGTTTTCAGATCATCAGGCCTACAATCTGGCACAGGAATTACAGGGAAATAAGGTGGGGTTCTTTTAATATGACAGCAATCCATTGATAATAACCCCTGATAATACACTGGCCACAGAACAGCTGACCGCAAAATCATGGACTGCTGTCAATCAACCCATTTTCGGGCGGCTTACCATTCAACCAGCAAAAAGTGAATCTATTGAATGATCGGATGTCTTATTGGTGAAGTATTTGCGCTGGAAGCGCCCACAGTCCTGTTGAATGTCAATGGTGTCGGTTATGAAATTGACACCCCGCTGTCAACCTTCTGCCAGTTGCAAAAGGGCCAGAAGGTTACACTGTGGACGCATCTGGTGGTCCGGGAAGACGCACAGCAGCTGTTTGGGTTTATGCATGCACAGGACAAAATCATTTTCCGCACCCTGCTGAAGGTCAATGGTGTCGGCCCCAGGATGGCGCTGGGTATTTTATCCACACTGAGTGTGGAACTGCTGATTCATACCGTTGAAAGTGAAGACATCAACACCCTGATTAAAGTGCCTGGAGTGGGCAAAAAAACCGCTGAACGACTGATGATTGAACTGCGTGATCGCTTTAAGGCACTGGCGGGCGGATCAGCTCCGATAAATTCCACCGCCCCTCAGATCCAGTTCAGTGCAAATTCTCCTGTTGCTGAAGCAGAAGCTGCCTTACAATCTTTAGGCTATAAACCGGCTGAAGCACAAAAAGCAGTGGCTGCAGCAAAAAGTGAATTTACCGAATCTGCCGATATTATCCGTGCTGCACTTAAATCAATGATGAAATAAAGAAAAGAATCCTATGCAAGATCGTCTCATCAGTGGAACCGAAAAACCGGAAGATCATTTTGATCGGGCCATTCGCCCCACCTCACTGGAGGACTATATTGGTCAGCCGGTGGTCCGTGAGCAGATGGAAATCTTTATTGGTGCGGCACGTGGTCGTGGTGAAGCGCTTGACCACACCCTGATCTTTGGCCCACCGGGTCTGGGCAAAACCACACTGGCCAATATTATTGCCCGGGAAATGGGCGGGAATCTGAAATCCACTTCTGGGCCGGTACTGGAACGAGCCGGTGATCTGGCCGCCATGCTGACCAACCTGGAAGAAGGCGATGTATTATTTATTGACGAGATTCATCGTCTTTCTCCGGTAATTGAAGAAATTCTCTATCCGGCAATGGAAGATTATCAGCTGGATATCATGATCGGTGAAGGTCCGGCCGCCCGTTCCATCAAACTGGAACTCCCGCCTTTTACCCTGGTGGCCGCAACCACCCGGGCCGGATTACTGACTTCTCCACTTCGGGATCGCTTCGGCATTGTGCAACGGCTGGAGTTTTATTCTGTTGATGATCTTACTCATATTGTAGCCCGTTCAGCCAGCTTAATGAATGTGCCGACCACCCCGGAAGGTGCCCGGGAAATTGCGCGCCGGGCACGGGGTACGCCACGTATTGCCAACCGGCTGTTACGCCGGGTCCGGGATTATGCTCAGGTCAAGGGCACCGGTGAAGTTACCCGGGAAATGGCACAGCGCGCGCTGGATATGCTGAATGTCGATAAGGACGGACTGGATACGCTGGACCGTCGTTATCTGAGCATGTTACTGGAACGTTTTGATGGTGGCCCGGCCGGAGTGGAAGCGCTCGCCGCAGCAATGGCCGAAGACTCAGGCACACTGGAAGATGTGATTGAACCCTACCTGATTCAACAGGGCTATGCCATGCGTACCGCCAGAGGACGTATTGCCACTGCTCAGGCTTATTTACAATTTGGCATGACACCCCCCGAACCTAAAAACTGATCCTTAAAACGTGATGAATTTTAGGCAATTGAATTCATTTACATTGACTCAATTACCACAGTGATGTTTTATATCCCTTTGTTAAAACAGATCAATGTCAGAGTCATTGGCCAAAGATTCATCCGCCCTGCCAGAAAAGGACCTTATTTCATGCCATCTCAAATTTTAAAATCACTGACTTTAGCGGTCAGCCTGCTTGCGGTTCCATTTTCTCTTTATGCAAAAAATAATGTGGTTGTGGTGGCAACAGGTGGTACCATTGCCGGTGCCGGTGCAAGCTCAACCAACAGTGCAACCTATACTGCGGCAAAAGTTCCTGTCAACGCTCTGTTGGATGCAGTACCGCAGATTCAGAATCTGGCAAATGTTACGGGCGTTCAGGCGCTGCAGATTGCCTCAGAAAGCATCACCGACAAAGAGTTACTTTCTCTTGCCCGTCAGGTCAATGACCTACTGAAAAAACCTGATGTGAATGGCGTTGTCATTACACATGGCACAGACACACTGGAAGAAACTGCATTCTTTTTAAATCTTGTCATTCATTCAGACAAACCAATTGTAGTGGTCGGCTCCATGCGTCCTTCCACAGCCCTGTCCGCAGATGGTCCGTTAAACCTGTACAGTGCCGTTGCACTGGCAGCAGATGAAAGTGCCAGAGGCAAAGGCACCCTGGTCATGATGAATGATGATATTTTTGCAGCCCGTGATGTGACCAAGGGTATTAACATTCACACCAATGCATTCGTCAGTCAGTGGGGCGCACTGGGAACCCTGGTGGAAGGCAAGCCTTACTGGTTCAGACAGTCGGTCAAACGACACAATAAAAGCTCTGAATTCAATATTGAAGACATCAAGGGTGACGCATTACCATCCGTACAGATTGTCTATGGTTCCGGTAATATGCTGCCTGATGCCTACCTCGCCTATGCCAAAGCCGGTGTTAAAGCAATTGTCAATGCAGGAACAGGCAATGGCTCAGTTGCCGGCTATCTGGTACCCACGCTGAACCAATTACAGCAACAGGGCGTACAGATTATCCGTTCTTCACGTGTTCCACAGGGTTTTGTATTACGTAATGCTGAGCAACCGGATGATAAATATGGCTGGGTGGTTGCGCATGACTTCAACCCGCAAAAAGCAAAACTGCTGGCTGCACTTGCGCTGACCAAAGGCAAGGATGCAAAGGAAATCCAGCGTATTTTCTGGGAATACTGATGATGTAACGGATGTTCCATTCATCTATTTAAATCCCCCTTTTAAAAGTGCTGATCTGATTTCAGCACTTTTTTGTTATAGATATTTTTTATGATATACAGCGCTGCCAGGGTCTGACGATCCACGCTGTTGTCGATTCTCCACATGATGATCCGGCAACACAAAGACCTGCAAAAAATAACCGCTGATAGCCCCGTGTCTGGATGAGACCAGTAAAATATTCAGGATAAAATCCATCTGTACTGCCTTTTATGCCATAAATCACGATATGTTTTTATGTTTTTAGCTTGATGCAAAACCTCAGCCAGATATAAAAAACTCCCCGCGGATTCAATTGAAAAACTGACTTTTGTTCATGATCATCATTATGATCAGGCCAATGCTCAAAACCCTGAGCCGGATCAGATCAAAGACATTGCGAATCAAGTAATTGCAACAAAAAAATAAACTGCTGCACGGATGCTCCCGGATCATCCTTTCAAGTCATCCGGGATCAGCTGATCACATTACAGACACGAGCCACTGTATCTGATCCCTGTCTATGGCATTGAAGGCAAGTTTCCTCAGCACGAGCGTGAAAGAGCGTGCTAAAATAATGGCCGGTTCAGCACAGGATTGATTTATGCAGTTTGTACATCTTGGTATTCATACAGAGTTTTCGATTACCGAATCGATTGTACGTGTGCCTGATCTGATTAAAGCTGCTACCAGTGACACCATGCCGGCACTGGCCATTACTGACCTGTCCAATCTGCACGCCGCTGTTAAATTTTCCAGAAGTTGTTTGAGCCAGGGCATTAAACCCATTTTCGGCAGTACCCTGCGCTTAAATGATGCCGAACATAAAGTGACCCTGCTGGCCATGAACAATGATGGCTGGCGTGGTCTGACCGAAGTGGTCTCACGTGGCTTCACAGAAGGCCAGCAGATGAGTATTCCCTGCGTCCAGAAAGACTGGATCCTGGAACAGTCCCAGCACCTGATTGCCCTGCTGGGTTTACACAGTGATGTCGGCCAGATGCTTTGCTCTGCCTATCCACAGAAAGCAGAGCCATTGCTTGAAGCATGGATCGAAAAATTCGGCAATCGGGTCTATCTGGCACTGACCCGGACCGGACGTCCCCAGGAAGAACAGTTCATTCAGGAAGCGGTCCGACTGGCGGCTAAATACCAGATTGGTGTGGTTGCACACAATGATGTGCATTTCATTCACCCGGAAGATTATGAAGCCCACGAAGCCCGTGTCTGTATTGCAGACGGTTATGTACTGGGGGACAATCGTCGTCCCAAACAATACAGCACTGAACAATATTTCAAGACTGCCACACAGATGGTGGCGTTATTTTCAGACATCCCGAGTGCCATTGAAAACAGCTGGCAGATTGCCCGACGCTGTAATGTCAATTTACGACTGGGCTTTAACGATCTACCGGATTATCCCATTCCGGACGGTTATACCATTGATAGCTTCTTTGCCCATATTTCCCGGGAAGGTCTGGAAGAGCGCCTGAATTTTCTTTATCCCCCTGCGGAACGGGATGAAGACTGGCCGGATGTCCGTAAGCCTTATGATGAACGAATTGCCTACGAAATTGATATTATCCTGAAAATGGGTTTCCCGGGTTACTTCCTGATCGTCATGGACTTTATCCAGTGGTCAAAAAACAATGGCGTTCCGGTTGGTCCGGGCCGTGGTTCGGGTGCCGGCTCACTGGTGGCTTACAGTCTGAAAATTACCGATCTGGACCCGCTGCGCTACGACCTGCTGTTTGAACGTTTTCTAAACCCGGAACGTGTCTCCATGCCGGACTTTGACGTGGATTTCTGTATCGCCGGCCGGGACCGGGTCATTGACTATGTCTCCCGTCAGTATGGCCGGGAAGCGGTTTCACAGATCGCCACCTTTGGGACCATGGCGGCCAAAGGCGCCATTCGTGATGTTGCCCGGGTACTGGGTAAGTCCTATGGTCTGGCCGACCGGATTTCCAAAATGGTTCCAACCAAGCCGCTGGGAGTGGATTTACGTGGCGCCATTGAAATGGAGCCACAATTAAAGGATATTGTCACCAACCCATCCAACCCGGATTATGACGATGCAGCCGAAATATGGGAAATGGCGCTTAAGCTTGAAGGCATTACCCGCAATATCGGCAAACATGCCGGCGGTGTCGTCATTGCCCCGAGTAAAATTACTGATTACTCTGCGGTACTCTGTGATGCAGATGGCACCAACCGGGTGGCTCAGTTTGACAAGGACGATGTCGAAGCAGCCGGACTGGTAAAATTTGACTTTCTGGGGTTGCGTAATCTGACCGTCATTGAAGATGCTGTACAGAATATTAATAAACAGATACCACCAGATCAGCAGAAAGTGGATATTGCCCATATTCCACTGAACGATCCCAAAGCCTATTCAATTTTTGCAGATGCCAATACCACGGCAATCTTTCAATTTGAATCCACCGGCATGAAACGAATGCTGAAAGAAGCCCGTCCCAGCAAATTTGAGGAAATTATTGCCTTCGTTTCCCTGTACCGTCCAGGTCCGATGGATCTGATTCCAGATTTTATCCATCGGATGCATGGTGGTGAGTTTGAGTACTTACACCCCTTACTGGAAGGTGTACTGGAACCCACCTACGGCATTATGGTGTATCAGGAACAGGTGATGCAGGCCGCACAATACTGCGCCGGCTATACCCTGGGCGGTGCAGATATGCTTCGTCGTGCCATGGGTAAAAAGAAACCCGAGGAAATGGTCAAGCAGCGTCAGATTTTCATTGAAGGCGCAGCAACCAAACAGATTGACGAAGCCACTGCCAATCATATTTTTGACTATATGGAAAAATTTGCCGGCTATGGCTTTAACAAGTCCCATGCTGCAGCCTATGCATTGGTGGCTTATCAGACCGCCTGGCTCAAAGCCTATTACCCGGCTGAATTCATGTCGGCTGTGCTGTCCTCGGAAATGCAGAATACCGATAACGTGGTATTTTTGATTGATGACTGCCGGAACAACCAGCTGGCGGTGCTGCCACCTTCCATTAATATGTCGCTGTATCAGTTCCATGCCAGTGATGAAAAAACCATTGTCTATGGTCTGGGTGCGATTAAGGGCGTAGGTGAACAGGCCATGCAATCGGTGATTGACTCACGCATGCAGGATGGTCCCTATACAGACCTGTTCGATTTCTGTCACCGGATTGATCTTAAAAAAATCAACAAGCGCACACTGGAAGCACTGATCCGTGCCGGTGCACTCGACTGCCTGCGCATTGAACGTTCCAGTCTGATGGCGCAGTTACCGGAAGCCGTCCAGGCCGCTGAACAGGCCCGTTCCAACCGGGAAACCGGTATGATGGATTTATTTGGTGAGGTGGAAGAAATTCAGCGCAAACCGGCAAAACCGGTGAAGCCCTGGAGTGATGAAGTCCGCCTGAAAGGTGAGAAAGACACGCTGGGACTTTATCTGACCGGTCACCCGATTGATATGTATCGCCCTGAACTGAAAGCGTTCGTTCCGGTCCGGATTAATGAACTGACACCGACCCGCCGTGGTGTCACCACGGTTTTTGCCGGATTGGTGGTGGATGTTGCCAATTTCCCGAACCGAATGATGATCACCCTGGACGATGGAACCGCACGCATAGAAGTCTCTGCAAATCATGAGCGTTTTCAGCGTTTCAGAGAGATTATTCAGAATGAAAAAGTGGTGGTGGTTGAAGGCGAAATTTACGAACGTGAAGGTTTTGACCGCCCGATGGGCCGCCTGAACAAAGCCTTCAGCTTAAATGAAATCCGCCAGAAACGGGCCAGCCACATTGCGATTTCCCTGCCTCCGGAGGTGATCACTAACAGCCTGGCCTCAGAACTGAAAAAAATACTGCTGCCCTTTTGCAATGTGGATATGTGTCAGCATATTCCAGTACAGATTCAACTGGATTATGACTATGCAACGGCTGAATTACAGTTGGCACAGCAATGGAAGGTGGCACCGCTGGATGAGCTTCTCTATGCCCTGCGCGAGTATTTTGGCAAGGAAGCCATTCATATTGAATATCAGGTCAAATCCAGGGCGGCCAGGTCTGCAGAACCCTCACTGCCTGCATCCATGCCGGCGGCTCCGCCCGTCGACATGAGCATGGACGATGCCATGGATCAGTATCAGGCTGAAACTGGTCAGTACTCTTAAATTCCGGAACATATTATGGATCTTATTGACAATGCAGCCGTTTCAGCGCATTTGAGTCATGTACGTATTGTCATGGTTAACACCACGCTGCCAGCCAATATTGGCAGTGCCCTGCGCGCCATGAAAACCATGGGATTATCCCGGCTGGTACTGGTGGCACCGAAAACCTATCCGCATCCGGATATCGACGCCCTGGCGGCCGGTGCAACAGATCTGATTGAACAGATTGAGATCACGGATTCTCTTGAAGATGCCATTCAGGACTGTCAGCTGGTGTTTGGTACCAGCGCCCGGAACCGGACCATTCCCTGGCCTCTGCTTGAAGTCCGTCCTGCTGCCCTGAAATCGATGCAGGCCGTTATCCGCCAGCAACAGGAAATTGCCATTGTTTTTGGTCGGGAAGACCGTGGCCTGACCAATGAAGAGCTTGCATTGGCCAATTATCATGTCACCATTCCGGTCAATACCGATTATGGCGTGCTGAATGTCGCACAGGCCATTCAGATTTTATGTTATGAAATGCGTATGGCCACCCTTGCCCTGACTGATAAACAAGTGGATGATCAGGCCGACATGCCGGTGACCGATGAGCAGGCCATGCGCTGGGACGAACCACTGGTGACCCAGCAGCAAATGCAGCAGTTTTATCCACACCTGGAAAACATGCTGGCTGATATTGAATTTATGGATCCAGATAATCCAAGATTACTTCCTTTACGCTTGCGTCGATTATTTGGTCGTATACAATTGGATCGTATGGAATATCATTTACTCCGTGGCATATTCAGCCGGGTGCAGGCGCTTAACAACGGCACATGGAAAAAATCACAACCAGATGAGGATCAACCCAATGCTTAAACAGCTCAAAGAAGATATACAGGCTGTATTCGCACGCGATCCTGCGGCACGGAATATGCTGGAAGTACTGACCACCTACCCGGGGGTTCATGCAGTGTTCATGCATCGCCTTGCACACGAGTTGTGGAAAAAAGACTGCAAGGGCACCGCACGGCTGCTCTCTTCCTTCAGTCGTTTTGCAACCGGAATTGAAATTCACCCCGGTGCGAAAATCGGCCGGCGTTTTTTTATTGATCACGGCATGGGTGTGGTGATTGGTGAAACCGCAGAAATTGGTGATGATGTCACGCTTTATCATGGGGTGACCCTGGGCGGGACCACCTGGGATAAAGGCAAGCGCCACCCAACCCTCGAAGATGGTGTCATTGTCGGTGCAGGAGCCAAAATTTTGGGGCCATTTACCGTTGGCAGAAATGCCAAAGTCGGTTCCAATGCAGTAGTAACCAAAGCTGTCCCCGAAGGTGTGACTGCAGTCGGCAGTCCGGCCCGGTTTATCTCCCCGGTTAAAACAGCTGAAAATGAGCAGGAAGCACGGCGTCGTGACTATGCTGAAAGTATCGGCTTTCAACCCTATGCTGCTACACAGGATCAATCTGACCCGGTGCTGGAAGGTTTACGGGTGTTACTGGACCGATTACAACAGAATGAAAAACGCATGAATAACTTATGTGAACGTTTGTCACTGCTGGATCCGACTTTTAAAAAACGGCCCCAGGATGAACAACAACCCTATAGTCAGGAAGAATTACAGATTATTGAAGAAGTCAGGCGTGAATGTGAAGCTCAGAATAGCCAATCCAAAGCCTAATGTATAATTTTTAATAACAAAATGCTTTTCAAGTTGCATGTTCAATTTTCTTTTTTTAGACTGTTGAACATGCATTTTTTCACCTATACAACATCTATTCCCGGATAAAACATATGACGATTAAGCCGTTGGCGTACGCTTTGATTGCAGCATCAACCCTGACAGCGTGCAGTACCCCCGTTAAACAGAATAACATTAATAATGACCCTATCGTCTACACGGAACCTGACCTGACATCGGCCTTCTACCCACTGAATCCCTTTAATTATGACCAGCCACCGGCTTTTGAACTGGCCCTGAAAAAAGCTGCGGCTGAACCTGTCAATAAAATGGAAGTGACTGATCCGCAAAACCCTGGCAATAAACTGCTGCTGGACACCAACAAGCTGATTATCCCGACAGTCAACAATAACCAGCGAACCATGAGCTATGCGGTACTGGCCGGTGAAAATGAAATGGATATCACCAGTATTGATGACTTTTTACAGATGGTGGAAGCCAAGGCACGACACTATCCACCGCAGTTCAGTGACCGTCAGGAACGCAAGGGCTTTGAAAGTAAACTCAAGGAAGTCTCTACACAGCTGGACGGTCTGGCCGCAAAGGATAACGCCTCTTTTGATATCCTCATCCGTGCGTTCAAGGCAAGTGTGCTGGGGCGCAACCTGGATCTGGGGTCCAGCTACACCACCAAATCACTGGCCTATGCACAGCGCATTTTAAAACTCAATAAAGATGATCCTGAAGCCAACCTATGGTTCGGTTTCTCTTTATCTGAGGGCGGTGGCCAGAAAGAAGCCGTGCCTTATCTGGATAAAGCCATGAAAGCAGGTGTTCAGGAAGCTTATCTGTCTGCTGCCAACAACTACATTGGCATGGAACAAAAGAAAAATGCCATCCAGACCTTAAAAAACTACAAAGTCAAATACCCTGACGAAGCCGAAGTAGCAGACCGTCTGATTCAGGAAATTGAAAAACAGGGCCGCTATAATGTATGGCAGGTTCTGAAAACCCCGGCACAGCCATAACCGGGCCTGACAACACTGATGAAAAAATAGACTGAACATTCAGTCTATTTTTTTGATCAGCAAATTGCAATCTCTGCTGAATATCGTATGATCACAGCATTACCCTCGACCTTCTCTCTCAAGATCAGTATGCAGCATTCCAAAAAAAATATTCTGCTTGCCTCCATTGCTGTTGTCGCCACCATGGCATTCAGCGGTTGTCAGGTGGTCAGCGTCAAAAACCAGAAGGTCAACGTAACGCTGGCCAATGAGCGGGACAGCATTCTGACACGCTCCAGAATGAGTGAAGCCAGCCTGAATGTACTGTCCATGACCGGTCGTGAAGCAAAGGTCTGTACTGAAAATCCTGTCAACTGCGTACAGGAACTGGAAAAAATCCCACAGATTCAGGATGAACAGCTGCTTTCCACCGCCAGCGAAATTTATCTGACCAAAGCGCTGGCCCTCGGCACATCTTCAAGCTGTAAAATGGGTTTATTGTCCAGGCATCAGTCCAGGGAAAAACAACAGGCTGATCAGCAAAGTTATCATCAGTGCCTGGATGAACAGATGAACTTACTGGATAAAAGCATCCGTTATAGTTATGCCTACCTGTTTAAGAGTAAACGTCATCCTCAGGACCGGATTTTTGATAACAGACAGGTTCAGATCCGTGACTTTTATAATCAGGCACTCGCCAGACTGATCAGCACCTATTATCTGCGGCACCAGGATCAGAAAGTCAGAAAACAGATTCAGGTTGGTCAAAGTACCTACCTGATTGATTATGAAAACTATCCACAACTGGCCCATACTACACTGGACAGTCTGCTCTCCAGCTATAACTTTAACTTTTCAGGTTTACGGTCCATTAACCGCAGGGATGGTTTCGGTGCTGAATTTGTTGCCATTCTGCCGGACTCAAAAGCACCCGAAGAAGATAAATATATTATTGATCCGGTACATCATCGGTATCAGAACGGCATCAACCCCAACATTCATCCGCCCCGGTATTTATCTGTCACCATCACGGCAGAGCCTGTCAATGCGAAGCAATCGGTTGACAGTATTTTAAACAGTCCTGATTTTCAGCTGAAAGTTTTTGACCCCTACAGCGTCAGCAGCCTGAAAGTCGGCGCAAAGGATTACCCATTGGCAGCCAACTTTTCTGCGCCCTACGGCCTGTGGCTGGCAGAAAATAATCTGGGCATTGCCGCTTATCTCAGTTTAATTGACCGGGATAAACGTCTGACCATGCCACATTTATACATGCTCGAACCCTATAATCCCCAGAAAAAAGTGATTGTACTGATTCATGGCCTGGCCAGCAGTCCGGAAGCCTGGATCCGACTGACCAATGATGTCATGGGTGATCCTGTGCTGCGTGATCACTATCAGGTCTGGCAGATTTTTTATTCCACCAATATGCCGATCCTGGAAAGCCGATTCCAGATTAATACCATCATTAATCAGACCTTTAACTCGCTGGACCAGAATTCATCTTCAGTCAGGGATGCGGTACTCATCGGTCACAGTATGGGCGGAATTATTGCCCGTTTACTGGTCAGTGACGCAAACCTGACTCAGCCGGCCATAAAAATGATGAAAAACCACCAGATCAGCCAGTTTCAGAAAAATCAAGTGCTGATGGAACGACTGCAAATCAATTCAGTGCCAAACTTCAGCCGGGCCATCTTTATTGCCTCGCCACACCGGGGTACAGATTTTGCTGACCGATGGTTTACCCTGGCCGCACGCAGGATTATTAAATTACCGGGCGCATTCCTGGGTGCCCTTGCAGATGCAGTCGATGACAAGGATATGGATATCAGAAACCTACTGAAAGATGCCGGCCAGGGATTGGTACAAAATGGTCCAAGTGACCTGAGTCACAACTCTAAATTCACCCATTTGACAGAAAATATCATGCCAAAAAATGGCATGGTTTATCACTCCATTATGGGAAATATTACCAATAGCCATGATCCAAAGGTCATGACAGATGGCATTGTGCCTTATACCAGCTCACATCTGGACGGCGCCGTTTCCGAAAAAATCATCAAAGGCGGACATTCCATTCAGGAAACTCCGGAGGCAGTATTGGAGTTAAGACGAATTCTCAGACTGCATCTGAACCAGCTGGGCCTGTATAAATAGACCTGGGCTGTACACCGGCAGACCCAGGATCATCAGGTTTTTTTACAGCAATACTGCATCACTTTGATCCCTTGTGCCATGCCATAAAAATGACATTATGCTAAACTGTCATGCCCTGCGGCGTATGATTCCATACAGATTTTAGTTCATCGGGCTGAAAAAATACCTGTTGGCTTGCCCCGCATGCACTCCATCATTTATGTCAAAAATGGGACCGTATCATGGCAAACAGATTTGAATTCCAGCTCCGCGTATATATTGAAGATACTGATGCCGGAGGAATTGTTTACCATGCCAATCATATCCGTTTTATGGAACGTGCCCGCACCGAATGGCTGCGTGCCTCGGGCATAGATCACTATTGGCATCAGAAAGATTATGGCTTTGTGGTACATAAAATTGCGCTGAAGTACTCAAGACCCATTCTGATGGATGATTTTATTACTGTTACAGCAAGTGTAGTTTCGTGTAAAGCTACGTCATTTGTATTGCAACAGGATATTTATCGTGGTGAAATCATGCTTGCTTCCGGCGAGGTGGAACTGGCATGTATCAGCGCAGAAATGAAACCCCGCAGAATTCCTGAGCAAATCCGTGATTTAATTCAGAAAACCTTAAATCATGAATAAAAAACATCATTGGCACATGTAATTATGGCAACACACATCGAATCTTCTCTTCACGTTTCTGATTTAATTTTACAGGCCAGCCCTGTGGTTCAACTGGTCATGCTGGTGCTGGTGCTGGCTTCTCTGTTCAGCTGGTATCTGATTGCCAGAATGCACATGGGATATAAAAAAGCCAGTCAGCAGGATGAACACTTTCAGAAAATTTTCTGGTCCGGTGCAGAACTGAATACCCTGTTTAATAATGCCCAGCTGAATTCAAAGCGCGAAGGCCTGGAAGATATCTTCTATCAGGGTTTAGGCGAATTTTTAAAACTGAAAAAACGACATGCTGAAACCACACCGATGATTGAAGGCACAGAACGTATTTTACGGGTCGGTCTCAGTCGTGACCAGAGTCGTCTGGAACAGGGTTTAAGTGCACTGGCCAGTATCGGTTCCGTTGCTCCCTATGTCGGTTTATTCGGCACGGTCTGGGGCATTATGAATGCTTTTATTGGCCTGGCACAGGTTGATCAGGTCACACTGGCAACTGTGGCACCAGGCATTGCCGAGGCGCTGATTGCAACAGCCATTGGTCTATTTGCAGCAATTCCTGCCGTATTGGCCTTTAACCACTACACCGCTAAAAGCGAAGAAATTTACTCTGATCGTGCTTTATTTGCCGAGGAAATGGTGGCGCTGCTGCAACGTCAGTCTGTGGGATCTGCACAGGAAAATGACTGATGGCGATTCAACGATCCGGACGCTTTGAGCGTATTAAAAAGCCCCTGAAAAGTGATATGAATGTCGTCCCGTATATCGACGTGATGTTGGTTCTGCTGGTCATTTTTATGGTCACAGCACCCATGATTACCACCGGGGTTGATGTCGATTTACCGCAGGCAAATAACAACCCGATTGAATCAAAAGATGCACCGGCCATGGTGACACTGGATGCGAGCGGTAAAATTCTGCTGACTTATAAGGAGCATCGGGATGAAGCATTATCCCTGGAACAGCTCCAGGAAGTTTTAAGCACAGCGCAATCAGAAGCTGAAGCAAATAAACATCAACTGACGGTGATGATCAATGGCGATAAATCCCGGGCCTATGGCGATGTCATGAGCCTGATGGCAACATTACAGGATGCCGGATTAACCCAGGTTGGATTACTGACCAAGCCAGTAAAGTAACATATGAAAGATCTCACGCAGCCACAATCCACAGAAAAAAAAATTGCACTTGGATTTACCATCGGGGTCCATATAGTAGCGATTACAGCTTTACTTTTTCTGGGAATGAGTAAGCCCCCTGAACCGCCCAGACCCATCAAAACTGTTCTGGTGAAACCGGAGGACCTGGCTCCACTACAACAGACAGATTCCACCGAAACAGCCGACACTCAGGTTGCAGAGCATGTCCAGCAGACAGCTGAGCCTGATCAGACTGCACCTGAAATTCCTGTTGCTGCTGCACAACCTGTTCAGCAACCAAAAGCGGATATGCAAAAAGCACTGGCAGAAGCAAAAGCCGTAGAAGCAAGACAGGCTCAGGCCAAAGCAGAAGCGGCTGAGAAAGCCAGAGCGGACGCTGCAGAAAAAGCCCGACAGGCGAAAACAGCTGCGGAAAAAACCCGGGCGGACGCTGAAGCAAAAGCGGCAGCGGATGCCGCTGCAAAGGCTAAAGCAGATGCTGCCGAAAAAGCCAAAGCTGACGCTGCTGCAAAAGCCAAAGCAGATGCCGCGACAAAGGCCAAGACTGAAGCTGCTGCAAAGGCTAAAGCTGACGCCACTGCAAAAGCCAAAGCGGATGCCGCTGCAAAGGCTAAAGCTGATGCTGCTGCAAAAACCAAAGCTGACGCTGCTGCAAAAGCCAAAGCAGATGCTGCCGAAAAAGCCAAAGCGGATGCCACTGCAAAAGCCAAAGCTGACGCTGCTGCAAAGGCCAAAGCTGACGCTGCTGCAAAAGCCAAAGCTGACGCTGCTGCAAAGGCCAAAGCTGACGCTGCTGCAAAAGCCAAAGCAGATGCTGCCGCAAAAGCCAAAGCAGATGCTGCTGCAAAAGCCAAAGCTGACGCTGCTGCAAAAGCCAAAGCAGATGCTGCCGCAAAAGCCAAAGCAGATGCTGCTGCAAAAACCAAAGCTGACGCTGCTGCAAAAGCCAAAGCAGATGCTGCCGCAAAAGAACAGGCAGATGCAGAAGCAAAAGCATCTTCTGCCAAAAAAGCAGCAGAAGACGCGGCCAATAAAAAAGCTGAAGTCCGAAAAATTGCATCTTCTGCCAAACGTGATTTTGAGAACAAAATCAAAGGTGCATGGCGGATGCCACCAGGCTCTTCAGGACAGAAAGCAACTGCTCGTGTAACTTTAACAGATAGTGGAGCTGTCGCCTCTGTCGTTGTCAATGCATCTGATCCAGACGTGAAAGCCAGTGTGGAACAGGCTGTCCGTGCAGCAGCGCCTTATCCGATGCCTTCGGACCCCGATGCACGACGTGAAGCCAAAAGCTTCAGCTCATCATTTACAGTTAAATAAAACCAGTTAACTCTGCATTCACCCTGTCCCGACAGGGTGAATGCTTATTCAGACATCAGGTTTCACCGGCAGAGTTGTCCATAAGAACCTTAAGATGGATCTACAAATTTTATGACTGAATAAAAATTCATCTTAGATTCATATTTACATGCTTTATATAGATTAAAATCATGTCTGTATGTTACAAAGCTAAAACCAACGAAAAACCCGTATTTGAGTACATGGCGCCCAATGAAAATCACGTCTAAACATTTTTTAGGTCTGGCAATTATCGCAGCGTTCAGCCCTGCCGTAATTACAACCTCATATGCACAACTTCATTTAGAAATTGCCAAGGCACCGGAACAGGCCCCTAAAATTGCCATCGTGCCCTTCAGTGGTGATCAGTCCATTTATCCCATTGTGGAAAATGACCTGAACCGCTCTGGACGCTTTACCAGTGCTTCAAAAAATTTACCTGCAACCGCCAGTTTAAACAATGTCAATGCAGAGGCATGGAAAGCTGCCGGTGTTCCCTATGTGGTTTTAGGCAATGTCAAACCGAATCCGGACGGCAGCCTTGCAGTGCAATACCAGCTGTATGATGTGGACAAACAGAAATTTCTGCTGAATGAACTGCTGACTGTTCCTGCATCACGTGTCCGTTCAGCGGCGCATATGATCAGTGATGCAATTTACCAGGCACTGACGGGGATTCCCGGAGACTTCAGCGGCCGCATTGCCTATGTACTGCGTAACCCGGCCACACCGGAACAGCGTTACACCCTGCAGATTGCAGACAGTGACGGCGAACGGCCCAAGACTGTACTCAGCTCACGTGATCCGATTCTTTCACCGGCCTGGACGCCGGATGCAAAAAAAATTGCCTATGTTTCTTTTGAAACCAAACGCCCGGCCATTTATGTACAGGATCTGGCCACCGGCCAGCGTGAAAAACTGGCTGCATTCCGCGGTCTGAATGGCGCACCGAGTTTCTCCCCGGACGGTAAATACATGCTGTTTACTGCATCCATACATGGTAATCCTGAAATTTATCAGATGGATCTGAGTACACGCCAGCTGCAACGCATGACCAATGACAGCGCCATTGATACAGAAGCACGCTACGCTCCGGATGGTAAATCCTTTATTTTCACCTCGGATCGGGGTGGTTCAGCACAGATTTACCGCTATAGCTTTGCTGATGGCAGTACCCGGCGCCTGACCTTCCGTGGCGCATTCAATGCACGTGGTACCCTGAGTGCAGATGGCAAATATGTGGCATTGGTACACCGCCCATCCGGCAGTAACTATAAAGTGGCCATTCAGGAAATTTCGACCGGTATCACCAATATACTGACGCCAACTACCCTGGATGAATCTCCAAGCTTTTCACCCAATGGACAGATGGTGGTCTATGCAACCCGTGAAGGCAATCGTGGATTATTGTCCATTATGTCCACCGATAGCCGCTTCCGCATGAATTTACCAAGTGAACAGGGCGAAGTGCGTGAACCGGCATGGGCACCCAAATAAATACCTCTATACTTTTTAAAGACTACCTTCATGGAGATGAGTATGAATACTCTTAAATATTTAGCGTTACCCCTTCTTGCAGCCAGCCTGGTGATGACCGGTTGTGCCAGTCGCAAACCTGCTGCTGAAGTGACTGCGGGCACCAATCCAAATGGTGCGGTCAGTACCGATGGCTTAAGTGAAGATGCCGCTCTGAATGCACAGAATCTGACGGGTGCTTCTGCAAAAGGCGTGACAGACGCCAATAAGGCATTCCTGGCAAAACGTGCCGTACACTTTGACTATGACAGCAGTGACCTGTCCACTGAAGACTACCAGACCCTTCAGGCGCATGCCCAGTTTCTGATTGCCAATGCCAACTCTAAAATTGCCCTGACCGGTCATACAGATGAACGTGGCACCCGTGAATACAACATGGCATTGGGTGAGCGCCGTGCCAAGGCCGTACAGAGCTATTTAATCACCAACGGTGTCAATGCCAGCCAGCTGGAAGCTGTCAGCTATGGTAAGGAAATGCCAATTAATCCGGGTCACAATGACGCCGCATGGAAAGAAAACCGTCGTGTGGAACTCAACTATGAAGCTGTTCCTCCCCTGCTGAAATAATCGATCCGACATAAAAAAGCGCTCATTGAAATGAGCGCTTTTTTACGAAATCAATTAAATTAGGCGTCTGACTCTGCCTGAGCAGAATTCTGCAGGGATTCAATCAGATCATGTTTATTGAATTTCTTATATTCAGGTTTAACCTCATAATCCTTCCATGCATCCTTCATATGTTCAGCACTGATTTCATCCAGATCAATACCTTCACTTTCGGTCGGAGTCGCTTCAAACTTCTGAGTCGTCATGTGAGTACTCCCTCTATCCATGCTTCTGCAAATTAAACATAGCACTTTCCCCAACACTTGCAAGGGAAAAATCGCAACAAATAACACAGGATCATTTTTATTTTGTCCTGAACTCATCTAAAATAACAGAACTATTGAATTTATCAGCCTTATTGCCAGCGCGGAGCAGCCCTGATTATGTCTTATCGCACCTTATCCCAATACCTGGAACAGCAATCAGAACCAGGACAGGGAAATCTGACAGCTGAACTGGCGGATGTCATTCAGACCATTGCCACCACCTGTAAAACCATTGATCAGGCATTGCAAAAGGGTGCACTGGCCGGTGTGCTGGGCAGTGCTGAACATGAAAATGTCCAGGGCGAAACACAAAAAAAACTCGATGTCATTTCAAACGATTATCTGATCGATGCATTAAAAACCCATCAGAATGTCGGTGGATTGGCGTCTGAGGAACTCGATGATTTCACGCCTGCACAGGAAAATGGTCAGTACCTGGTGTTATTTGACCCATTGGATGGTTCAAGCAATATCGATATCAATATGTGTGTCGGCACCATTTTCTCCATTCTTCCTGCAAAAAATGCACGGACTCAGGCCAGTGATTTCATGCAGCCAGGCACACAACAGGTTGCAGCCGGCTATGTGCTGTATGGTCCATCCACCATGATGGCGCTGACCATCGGTACCGGCGTGGTGTTCTTTACCCTGGACCCTGAAAGCCAGCAGTTTCTGCTGACTTCTGAAAATGTTCAGGTTGCAGCCGAGACAAAGGAATATGCAATTAATGCGTCCAATCAGCGTCACTGGGAAGAGCCGGTGAAACGCTATATTGCCGAGCTTCAGGCCGGAAAAACCTCCGTCCGTGAAAAAGATTTCAACATGCGCTGGGTGGCCTGTATGGTGGGTGACATTCATCGTATTCTGTGCCGCAGTGGTATTTTCCTGTATCCATACGATACAAAGGATCCACAAAAAGCAGGTCGGTTGCGCCTGATGTATGAAGCCAATCCCATGAGTATGCTGATGGAGCAGGCAGGTGGTGCCGCAACAACAGGCCGTGTCCGGATTCTGGACATTCAGCCGACCGAACTGCATCAGCGTGTTCCTGTGGTGATCGGTTCCAGCAGCGAAGTTGAACGTGTCACCAGCTATCATCAATCACATCAGTAACGCAAACCTCCATTACTCAAAACCGGGCGTCTGTTCACACACGGACGCCCGTGGATCAGCTGCCCATGCCCACGATTTTCCTGGAATCCAGAGACAACCCGAAAATTAAACACTTACGTGGTTTGATTGAACAAAACACTTATCGTAAAAAACAGGGCCAGACGGTACTGGAAGGCACCCATCTGTGCCTGTCATGGCTGGAGCAAAACCGGAAAATCAATTCCATATTCACCACAGAACATGCACTTGAACACACCGATTTTGATGCCATTACGGCCTACTACCAGGGAACCATCTTTGTTCTGAGTGAATCACTCTATAAAGATTTAAGCACATTGGGCACCACCCTTGCCTGCCTGGCTATTGTAGATTTACCCAGTTCCAGTCAGTCGCTGAATTTCGAAGCGGATACCCTCATCCTGGAAAATGTTCAGGACCCGGGCAATGTCGGCACCCTGCTGCGCTCTGCTGCCGCGGCAGGAATCCGACAGGTGGTCTGCACCACAGGTTCTGCATCGCTCTGGTCACCCCGGGTACTACGGGCGGGCATGGGCGCTCATTTTTCATTGCAGACCTATGAAAACATTACGCTGGAACAATTGCTGGAACAATTCAGCATCCCGGTTTATGTCACCAGTTCACATCATTCGGACAGTCTTTACAATAAAGACTTAAGCCAGCCCTGTGTATGGATTCTGGGCAATGAAGGTCAGGGCGTATCTGATTATGCACTGACGCATGCCAAAGCAGTCAGCATTCCACAGCCCGGCGGACAGGAGTCGCTGAATGTGGCGAGCGCAGGTACGGTCTGTTTTTTTGAAATGGTCCGGCAGCGGCTTTAAACGTTAAATTATTGTAAATACAGCCTCAAGCCCCACAAAATCATTTACACTGTTAAAATAATTGCTTAAGTTGTCAACCTATCATTATTTTAAAACGTTATATAACTAATGATTTTTAAAATAATGGTGGGTACCCTATGACGGGATTTTCCATCTCTATGGACTTAGCACCAAAACATTCACAGTCTGAGAAAGCCAGTACCCAGGTGGGTACGACTGAACAACGCCTGAAATATTTTATGCAGGACGTGACTGGACGTGCACTGGTGATGATGGAAAGTGCCACACAGGGCCAGAATGGTATTGCCATGGATCTGGTACAGGAAGCTTTTATATCGCTGCATAAAGCCTATGCCGACAAAAGTACCGAAGAATGGTATCCGCTGTTCTACACCATTTTAAACAATAAACTACAGGACTGGCGCCGTCGGGAAGCGCGCCGGGCATCGCCTTTTTCTTTATTCAGAAAAACAAATCTGGATTCAGACGACCATGAAGCCATGGATGTGGTGGACGACTCCACCCCCAACCCGCTTCAGTTCCTGGACCAGCAACTGACTGTTGAAGAAATTCAGGACGCCATCAACAAACTTCCGGCCCGCCAGCAACAGGCTTTTATGTTAAGGGCCTGGGAAGGCTTTGATACCCAGACAACAGCACAAATTATGAATTGCAGTGAAGGCAGTGTTAAAACGCATTACCATCGTGCAATTCAGGGTTTAAAAACAACATTAGCTCATTTAAATCCTTATATGGGAGGGTCATCTGATGAATCATGATGATTTTACAAAACAGGTTATTTCCAGACTGGATGGTCTTGCAAAACACCATCGCAATAAAGTCATGGTCATGAATAATGTCCTGGAGCAGATTCAGGATAAATCGGTATCACGTTATCGCTCCTGGAAAATGACAGGTTTCGCACTGGCTGCTGCCATTACCGGTTTTGCGATATTACCCAATGCATTGGAACTCAGTGAAAAATCGCCTACTCAGCAAGTGATTGTCAGCCCCAAACTTTCACCGCAAATGGTGGAGGATCTGGAAATGTTATCGGTATTCGGCGAGGACAAAACCGCTCATGGCAGCTAGAAAACTAATGCTGGCATTCTGTGCGCTCAGTGTTCTGCAAAGCAGTTTTGCCGGTTTTGAACGTTTCTGGATTTTTTCAAAAGACACAGACAAGCAGGCCGGTGAAACCTGGAATGCTTTGTCTGAGGATGAACAGCGCGCGTTAATCAAACGATATCAGAACTTAAGGGAAATTCCGGAAGAGCAAAGTGATGCACTACAGCAGCGCATGGATTGGTTTACCCAGCTGCCTGAACAGGAAAAACAAAAAATGCGTGAAGCCTGGCAACAAATGAGCACCAGTGAACGCAATGAATTGCGCAAAAAAATGCAAAAAGCATCCACCGCTGAGCAGCGTACTGAAATCAGGGAACACTATCTGCAAAAATATTTAGAGATACAGCAAACCTCTTCAGTTCATTAAAAATCGGGCCTCCCATTGGGAGGCCATTGGCTGATCAGCTTGAAGCAATAACTCAAAAATACAGCATCTGTTATAAATAATCCCCTGCCTGCTCCGGCTGATAAATCACTTTTTCAATTTTTACTTTCATCAGCTGACCATCCGGCTGAGGCCATTCGATCTGCTGGCCTTCCGTCAGTCCCAGAATCGCAGCGCCAATAGGGGCCAATACATTCACCTGCCCTTTCTCACCATGAAAATCATGTGGATAAACCAGGCTTACTTCGGTCGGCTCAGTTGCCGGTGCAAGGCTGATCAGTACTTTTGCATTCATGCTCACCACATTTGCCGGCACATCCTGTGGAGCAACCACTTCAGCCCGTGCCAGTTCATCTTCAAGATGCTGCATGGTCGCCGTGAATTGCGTCTGATGTTCCAGCATGGTCTGCAAACGCTGTAAGTCCTGTGATGAAATAATAATATCCGGTTTTGTCATCGTCTGATGTCCTGTATTTAATCTATTCAATCCGGCAAATCAATCACCGGTCTGGCATTTTTGTTTCAAGTACGGTGCGCTGCTCACAATGTCTGTAGACAGGTGATTATGCACTGTTTCCAGGCGCCATAAAAAAGCCTCCCTGAGGAGGCCTTTTCAGGGATCAGGGCTTATTTTGCATAAACCGGAAATCTGGCACATACCACAGCCACTTTTTCTTTCACGGCATTGATCACTGCTGCATCACCCTTACTGTCAAGAATATCTGCAATCCATCCGGCCAGATCACGCACTTCCACTTCACCAAAACCACGTGTTGTCACCGCTGGCGTACCAATGCGGATCCCCGAGGTAACAAATGGAGAACGTGGATCATTTGGAACCGCATTTTTATTAACGGTAATATGTGCAGCGCCCAGCCAGGCATCTGCATCTTTACCGGTAATATCCTGTTTGATTAAGGACAACAGGAATAAATGGTTTTCAGTCCCGCCGGATACCACATCATAGCCACGCTGAATCAGTACTTCAGCCATCGCCTGAGCATTTTTCACCACCTGCTGCTGATACACTTTATATTCCGGTGTCATGGCTTCCTTAAAACAGATCGCCTTGGCCGCAATCACATGAACCAACGGCCCACCCTGATTACCCGGAAAAACCGCAGACTGAAGTTTTTTCTCAATTTCTTCATTGGCCTTTGCCAGAATCAGACCTGAACGCGGGCCACGCAGGGTTTTATGTGTGGTTGTCGTGGTCACATCTGCAATCTGAACCGGATTCGGATAGACCCCGGCTGCCACCAGACCTGCAATATGCGCCATGTCCACAAATAAATAAGCACCCACTTTGTCAGCAATGTCACGGAAACGCTGCCAGTCCACCACCTGACTATAGGCAGAGAAACCGGCCACGATCATGCGCGGTTTATGTTCCAGTGCCAGACGCTCCACTTCTTCGTAATCAATCTCGCCAGTTTCCGTATTTAAACCATACTGCACTGCATTATAGGTTTTACCTGAAAAGCTGACTTTGGCCCCGTGTGTCAAATGACCGCCATGAGCAAGACTCATCCCCAGCACGGTATCCCCTGGATTCAGAAGTGCCAGATAAACTGCTGAGTTGGCCTGAGAACCGGCATGCGGCTGAACATTGGCATAGTCAGCACCAAAGAGTTGCTTTGCACGGTCAATCGCCAATTGTTCAATAATGTCAACATATTCACAACCACCATAATAGCGTTTGCCTGGATAGCCTTCCGCATATTTGTTCGTGAGTTTTGATCCCTGTGCTTCCATCACTGCCGGAGAACAGTAGTTTTCAGAGGCAATTAACTCAATGTGCGCTTCCTGGCGCTCATCTTCTGCATCAATTGCTTTTGCTAATTCTGGATCAAATTCAGAAATGGAAATATTGGCGAACATTAGCGATGGGTCCTATCAATCAGGGCTTTTAAGCCGTGCTAAAATTGCGCATATTGTAGCATGAATTTGTTATTAAGCAGCGTGAAGTTTGCTCAGCATCAAATAAAAATGGCCCATGTCACACGCAACATAAGCCATTCGGAACCCCCATCAACATCAGACCTTTTCGTCTGACTCTGACCTGAATCCCTGCTACTGCACAACCATCCAGATATTATTTAGACAGCATATCTGTCACATCATTGACAATGTTATCAATATTCGCTTCATAGGCTGTAACGTGAGTCCACTCGGCGTTTTTAATATAGTTCACTTTGGTTCCCAGCGCCTCAGCCTGTTTAAACAGCCGGTCTGTTGCCCGTACAGGCACGGAGATATCTGCCTCACCCTGATAAATGGTTATTGGTGTTTTGACCCGGACCTGTAATGGCTGCGAATCCTTATCCATGAATTTCCTGATAATCGACTGCTGCATAAAGTTGTCGACAGTACGCGGGTAACCATCCAGGGTCTGGTTATGCGTCTCTGCATACTGATTCATGGCTGCTTCAAACTGGTTGATCATCGGCCACATACAGGCAGTTTCTGCACTGCTGGCCATTTCATCCATCGGAGATTTAAAAGCCTGACTGTACTGATACTTCGGATAAATACCTCTCAGTCCTGCAACAATCATGGATGTAAATACATCCCACTGACGATAGAAGGCAATCTTTTCTGCCACCGTTCCATTGGCCACTGCTGCATTACCACTGGTAATAATGAATTCAAAATTTGATCCAGGAGCAACGGCGATACTGCCCTTATAATCCAGATTTGCACGGGTTGCATACTGGGCGGCCCCAAGTGCCGCCTGTCCGCCCTGGGAATGACCGACAGCCACCCATTTTTCAGAGGTTTTGTTTTTCAGCCAGCTGCGTGTAGCCACGACTGCATCAGTAATGGAATAGGCACCACTTTTCAGGTTCAGATAAGGATGCATTTGCTGCCCCCCCGGCTCTCCCAGTCCCTCATAATCCGGTGCAACCACTACATAACCCTGGGCCAGCAATTTGGTAATCATGCTTTTAATCGCTGTCGGCATTACGTTACGGCTGGGAGCACAGTCATCTGCAAGACCCGTTGTCGGGTGAGCCCATACCACAATTGGCCATCCGCCTGCCGGAGCAGCCGTCTTAGGCGTAAATACCTCTGCTGTCGCCTGAACCACATTACCTTTAACACCCTTCATTTTATAGGTCATGATGACGCTGTCAGCCGCCACGTCCGACATATCATCCAGCGTATATGGTGTTGTCCGCACAACAGGGTTTTTAATGTTATTGACATCAACAGCAGCCGATGGCCTTATTGTATGATGGTGATGGGTTTTGCCATGATGACTGGCTTGTATATCATGGTTGGCTTTACTTTCAAAAGCCACCAGTCCTGAACTGAGTAATAGAACCGTAAGAAGCGTCTTTTTCATGTCATGATCCTTTTAAATCGTTATATTTCATTGTTTTTTACGAAATTCAGAAAACCTACTTCTTTAAGAATGAATTCATCATCACATAAAAACATTACGAGTAGTTCACAAAATATAGAGGATATTTTGTTCAATGCGCAATATATTTTTAAGTAATTCTTAAATGTTCACACAATCAGCCCCACACCAAATTCATAAATCATGATGTATTTTAATATTTTAGAGATAAACCGCATCCTGCCATTATTTGTATAAAATTATGTAAAGTTTATGATCGAATAGAATGAAATTTCCACAATACAATAAAAAATGGCCTATGTTGATTAACATAGGCCATTTGACATCAGCGCCTGCCTGTTTTTAGCCGTGCAGCTTCGACGATCGCATCGACAAAACAAGCGGCCCCACGATAATCAGCACATTACTTAGACAACATATCGTTGACATTGGTCACAATATTATCAATATTATCTTCAAAGGCCGTAACGTGAGTCCACTCGGCGTTTTTAATATAATTGATCCTGGTCCCGAGGACTCCAGCTCTTGCATACAGAACATCGGTTACCTGTGCCGGTACTGTAGTATCTGCCAGCCCCTGATACATCACAATCGGAGTCTTGATCTGTACCTGTAATGGCTGTGAATCCTCTTCCAGAAACTTTCTGATAATCGGCTGTTGTATAAAGCCATCCACAGTCCGTGGGTAACCATTCAGTGTCTGATTACTGGCGGCATAAGTCGCCATTCCGGCAGCAAACTGCTGATACAGTGGTTCCAGACAGATTGTTTCTGCATTTTTGGCAATATCGTCAGTCGGTGATTTAAATGCCTGATTATATTGGAATGTCGGATTGTTACTTTTCAATCCTGCTGCAATAAATGCAGTATACACATCCAGTGCTGCATAAACCGGGATCTGTTGATCCGGGATTGCACTGGCAACTGATGCATTACCGCCGGTGATAATCAGTTCAAGATAGGATGGAGGAGCAACCACAACGGTTCCCTTATAGTCCATATTTGCACGGGCTGCATATTGTGCAGCACCCAATGCAGCATGTCCGCCCTGGGAAGCCCCAACAGTCATCCATTTACCGGACGCCCTGCTTCCCAGCCAGTTCCGTGCTGCAACCACAGCATCGGTAATTGAATACGCTTCGCTTTTTAAGTTCAGGAAAGGATGTAATTCCTGGCCTCCTGGTTCTCCCAACCCTTCATAGTCAGGGGCAACCACAACATACCCCTGGGCCAGCAGTTTCTTGATCATTTTCTCGACCGAAGTGTCCAGGACTTTCCGACTTGGCGCACAGCTATCTGCAACGCCGTTTGCACCATGTGCCCAGACCACAATAGGCCATCCGCCCGCAGGAGCCGGTGTCTTCGGTGTAAATACCTGAGCAGTTGCCTGAACTTCATTGCCATTGACCCCTTGCATTTTATAGGTCATGACAATACTGTCAGTGGCCACCGCCGACATATCCGTCAATGTGTAGGCCGTTGTGGTCACTACAGGATTCTGGATCTGATTGACCTCTGTATTATCAGAAGGTGATGCAGCATTAGAACCATCATCACTGCCATTACAGGCCGTCAGCAATAATCCGGAACTGAGCAATAAAGCTGTCAGCAGATTCTTTTTCATGTGTCCATCCTTAAATCGATTATTTTTTTCTCACCTGTTTCAGAATCCTGAGACTCCACCAACGGGAACGGGTGAATCATGACGTAAAAATATGGTATTTTGCAAGGGGATTATTCCTTTTTTTCTCATGTAATGAACAATTCAATACATTTCACTTTCGTGACAAAGTCAATGCATTTAAAATTGGAAGTTTTCTTCATCCGGATTGATTTTAATTTGAAAGCTGCCGGTCCGGCAGGTACATTAATATTACCTTCCAATTTGCCCTGAAGCCGATCATGCAAACCATTATCCTCGATACCGAAACACATACCCTGAATGGCCTGCCGATCGAAATCGCCTATGCGCCCATTGAAATTCAGAACGGGAAGCTCAGCCTGGATCGCAGCCGGATGTTCGATCAGCTGTATAGCATTGGTGATGAAAGAATATCGCATGCTGCAATGGCTGTTCATCATATTCTGGAAGCGGATATTACAGATCAGCCCAATTTCGGCACTTTTGAGCTGCCACCGGAAACCCGTTACATTATTGGTCATAATATTGATTATGATATTCGTGCGATTCAGCAATGCGGTGTCGATACAAACGGGATAAAAGCCATCTGTACCCTGGCACTGGCCCGCCTGGCCTGGCCGGATGCAGAAGCACACACACTTTCCGCCCTGATTTATATGATCAGCAAAGGCAGTGAGAAAGCCAGGGAAATGCTCAAAGGCGCACATCGGGCAGATGCAGACATCATTCTGACCGCCAATATTCTGATGCATATCATTTATAAGTTGAACATTCAGAATATTGAGGAATTATTTACAGTCTCAGAAGATGCCAGAATCCCCCGCAGTATCAGTTTTGGTAAACATCGGGGCACGGCTATTTCCGACTTGCCACCCGACTATATCCGCTGGTTACTACGCCAGGATGAACTGGATCCCTACCTAAAGAAAGCCCTGGAAAATGTGATCAATATCACAATTTAACCCATTGATTTGTAATATAAAAGTCATATTAGTGTAATTATCACTCATTATAATGATGGCTAATTTATTTTGGGGAATAAATTGGATTATGGGTCATTATATAAAAACTGAACTGGGCATTCAGACTTTAAAACAACGTACACTTGATTTAAATGCCCGTCAGCGTCGTCTGCTTGTATTAATTGGTACTGAAGATTTTCAGATTCTGAATGCATCCATAAAGCAGAGACTTGCTCCACCTGAATTACTACAGCAACTCAGCGACATGGGGCTGATTACTCCCGAAAATACCCGGCCTGAAACAACGCCAATTCAGCCTGAAACCGGGGTCATCACATCAGCCGACCTGAACGTCAATCATACCCATCCGACTGAAACCATAACGCCTGCTGAATTGCAGCATTTTCATCCACCACAGGCAGAAGCGCCTCTGCCCCCCTTACCCAGACTGGGTTTTGACGAAATCCGCCAGCTGATGATCTCCATGTTGCAGCAATATTGTGGACTCATGGCAAAACAACTGATTATTCAAATTCAGGGCGCGCAGAATTTAAGATCACTCAAGCTATGTCAGATGCAATGGCTGACAGCCATGCAGGAAACCCGGATTTCACCTGTTGAGCTCAACAGGAATATGCAGCAGATTAATTCATCACTGCATCAGTTACAGCCTTCATAAGCCAGATGACACATGAACAGGCATGCTTTGAAAATGGCCTGCCTTTTCATGACCCTGTGATGTTTACTTACAAGTACCACCTGGCATTTTTACCCGAAAACCGCTATGTTCATGAGAGAAACTTCCCAATAAATCAAAGGAAAATAGACATGACTAAATTTGTTACCAGGCACACCAGCAAGACTGCACTGATTTTATCCAGCTTCCATTCCACCTTTGAAAACTCAATTTCAGGTTTGCATGCCATCAAACCCGCCATCCAATTAAATCTGCGCAATGACCCGGTTTCAACTCAACATATACTGGTTGAGCGTTTACGAAATGGCACTGTTGTTTCAGATAATTTCCGGCTGGAAAAGAAAGACATTGAAGACGCGAACAATGACCGACAGGCTTTATATCACCTGATGGCGACAGTTCTCAATCATTTTGGTGCCACATCCTGATACCGGGAAAATAAATCATAAGGCCATTCCCGAAAGCTGAATGAAAGATTAAAAGACAGAAGAAAGCCCACATTGCTGTGGGCTTTTTACGTTGGAAGGCTAGTGCTTATTTCTTATTTAAACTCAGGGAGTGATAAATTCAATAAGCTGTCATTGATCCGTCCAACCACAATGTAGCATCCTGACGGGCTACGATGATTTAAATATAGGATAGACTGTCCAGGCATACAATCCCTGCCAGCATTTCAAAACATTGACTGCCATAAATCCAGATTGAAAAAACAGTATTTCAGGCGGATAATGGATGCTTCGCCTGCAACAGGCTGCTTCAGCGGAACCAGCGTCAACTTCTTCAACAGCACCATGATGACGATGAACTGCCCGAATGGAGTAGCCATAATGTCCGGCTTTGCTGTTTCTACCGGGATATGAAAGACACATGCTGATACCCCGTGCAACTGTTGGAATATCAATTGCATCGGGGCCACGGAGATAGACTGCAATGAACCAGACAGATGCAGGATAAGCAGTAATCAGTTTTCAGAGGGTATACTTAATTGTTTTAACTCACTCCATTTTAAATCGAATCATATCCTGCCTGCATTTGTGCTTTAATAGTTTCATTATTCTGAGATTTAATAAATAACTCCATTTTAGATTTATATTCAGAATGGCCAGCTTTATACATCATTAATAAATATGCGAATTCCCCCAATACATAATCAGGATCATTTTCAGGTGTTTTTTTCAGTTCCTTTGCTAAAAGTTCCGCAACATTTTCATAACACTCCTCTACTTCAGAAGTTTTTTTATTCATTAGCAATAGTATCTGACATTTGAAAACCCGCCTGGCTGATTGCTCCGGATCTTGCTTCAACAGTATTTCGTTTAAATCATAAGCTTCCTGATACATGTTCAATAAAAGGTAAACATTCATTAAGATTTTATTACGCTCAGAATCATTTTCTATACGTTTAATCTGAGGAATATAGTTTTTCAGTTTTTCAAAAGTTTCTGTCGACTTCCCTTAAACTGAGACATCCATAATTGGAGTTTTCTGATTAAATAAGGTCAGGAGACAGTCATGAAGAAATCACGATTTACCGAGAGCCAAATCATCAGCATTTTGAAAGAAGCAGATGCTGGGATGAAAGTGGATGATATCTGCCGTAAGCATGGTATTGGCAATGCCACCTATTATGTCTGGAAAAGCAAATACGGCGGTATGGAGGCATCTGACGTTAAGCGCATGCGTGAGCTGGAAGAAGAAAATGCCAGACTTAAAAGGATGTTTGCGGAACTCAGTCTGGAGAACCATGCCATGAAGGAACTGTTCTCAAAAAAGGGTTGGTGACAGCAGATCAACGAGAATGCGTTCGTATTCTGGCTTCACTTGGGTTAACTGTATTACAGGCCTGTCGCCTGAGTGGACTAAGTCGAGCCAGCTATTATCGGCAAAGTACGAGCTGGCGCAAACGGGATGCTGCTGTCATTGATGCATTAAATCAGGTGTTAAAACAATCTCCCCAGTCTGGCTTTTGGAAGTGTTTTGGTCGCATACGTCGGCAGGGCTATGACTGGAATCATAAACGTGTTTATCGAGTGTACTGCCAGATGGGATTGAACTTACCCCGTCGACAGAAACGAACGTTGCCCCAGCGTATTGCACGACCACTGCAAGTGGTTGCACAAGCCAACCATCAATGGGCGCTGGATTTTATGAGTGACAGTCTGTATTGCGGTAAACGATTCCGTACCTTGAATATAGTTGATGAGGGGACTCGCGAATGTCTGGATATAGAAGTAGACACATCGTTACCGGCTGAGCGTGTTGTCAGAGTATTGGATCGACTGGCTCAACAACGTAGCTTGCCGAAGCAGCTTCGTGTTGATAATGGTCCCGAACTAATATCTGCGCGATTGCTGGACTGGTGTAAAGATCAAGGCATTGAAGTGGTGCATATACAACCTGGGAAGCCACAGCAGAATGCTTTTATTGAGCGATTTAATGGTTCGTTTAGGCGAGAGTTTCTCAATGCGTATTTGTTTGAGAATTTGACTCAGGTCAGAGAAATGGCGTGGTTATGGCGTTTGGATTATAACGAGCAAAGACCACATGAAAGTTTAGGCAATTTACCCCCTGCGGTGTACAGGGTGAAACTGGAAAACTCCAGTTTAGAAGTGTCTCAATAAATGGGAAGTGGACATTTCCTTGTCATCAGATCCTTTTAGATCCATTAACATTTGATTATAAGCCTCTATAATGTCCATATCATGTTCAGAAATTTGTATTTTCTGAACATGAACGTCATTAGATAATTTTTTTTCCTGTGTTGACGTGCTAAATGCAGTTAAAGGACTAACTGCAAAACAGATCAATAATGAAAGAACATATTTTTTCATTGGACACGTCTGGCTGCAGAGTTTAGGGGGGAATTACCAAAGCAAATATCATCCAAATTAAAGAACGGAAAAAGGGAATGGAAATGCCCTGACTTAATAAAGATCAGAGCATAAGTTGGGGAGGTGATGATTGCACACCTACTTTAATGTTAAACATTTTAGTTGATCTAAATAATCTTTATCTTCATTAAGTCTCTTAATGTAGAGATGTTGAAACTCTAAAGATTTCTTTGTATCTTCTTGAATACTTTGAGGCGTTTTTTTTAAATCTATAAGTGTTGAATACTTCTGAATGAACTTATTCATAATACATAGACCGTCTATTGTTTCTAATGACATATACTTATTGACGTTAATATCATTCTTAAAACTATCATGATTCACTTCATAATTCCCTATTAATGAATCCACCTTGCGAACAGTATAGATAAATAATTCATTATTTATTTCTGATTTATTATTAATAGTGTTATATGCCGTTATATATAATCTTCGTGATTGGCTTATATCATCTGCAATAGCAATAGTCCTGGATTTAAGTACATCACTAATTTCATTTTCACGCTCTTTTTGAGCCATATCATCTGCATGACTACAGCCTACTAAAGCCACACTAAACAATAAGATTGCTAAATAATTCATGAACTCTACCAACTCTTTTTCTTTATATCAAGGATTTCATTTTCTTCAGAGATTGGAACTTGATAACCATATTCTGTTCGACATAGCTCATAGGCTTGTCTATTCCATTTTTTATTGAAGATCATTTGATAGAGTCTATGTCCAATCATCAATGCACCTCTATTGTTTCTATTATTCATAGCTAATGCGGTGTATCTTGCGTTATCAAAAATACCATATCCTGCGGGAGTTAGCTTTATAATATCTTCTAAATTTTTATACTGTGCTGCGACTCGGATATCAAAACTATCTTTTAAAAGTTCTGTAGCTGCAATAAGTGCTTTATCTCTAGAAATTCTATATAGATAAGCAGAAAACCGCAGATACATCAATGTATGAAAGTATTGTGTATAAATAAACCCCGGATTATCTTTATCAATTTCCCTTAAATCAAATTCCAGACCAAATCGTAAAGCCATATCATATTCAAACGGCTGTTTTCTTTTTATATGATCCCAAAGATGTTGTGGAATACAAAAAGTATAGGGTACTATTTTTTTTACTTTTATTAGATTTTTCCAACCACTACATGCTGTCAAATACCCATCATCTGCCCGGCATAAATTAGTAGTTTCTTTTAGATTTATTCGACTTAAGGCTTCGGAACTTATAGCTGTTTTATCATAGTTTGAATGGAAAATTAATCGACCTTCATTGCTACTAACTCTATTACTGCTTCCCATATATATCCCTTAAAGCTCTTCTAATGGTTTTGATAAATCTACAGTGATTAACTGGACTGATTCTGGAGAATATTCGCTTTCATAAAGAGCAGTCATCCCCTGTTTATCTGTATATCCTCTTACCAGCAAGCTACCAGTATCTTTACTATAAATCTCATATAGCATTTCAGAGATACCTTCCTCTGTATCCTCATCTACAATTTTGAACTGAATTTTATGGATTTCTTCAGATGAAGTTTCCACAAGGGAGTTTTGTAAAGATGTCATAGGTGTCGCTGATGTTGAAGAATAATTAGAACCTTGACTATCTCCAACCACATGAGATTGTTGAGGTAAAATTCTCGCACCACAACTGAGTAAATCATTAACATAAGCTACGGGTTGACCATACATAATAATATGATTATGACTTGGCTGTATTGTTGACCAGCACTTACACTGAGGACAGTAGTGACCATCTCCTGCACGTAGAAATAAATTCCCCATTTGAGATGCGCGTTGCTGTGTTGCCTGAATAATTCCACCGTGAGTAGTCATGGAATTATGAATTGCAAAACCTTTCACCATGTTTCTATTCCTTTATATATCAGATTAATCTTATTGAAAATAGACTTCTTGCGAAAGTATAAAATGGGTTTATAATTTGAGAATGAAATATGAAAATTTAACGCGATTTGATGATCTGGAATTTAAACGTCTGGTTGGAGTTCCGCGCCCTTTATTTTCTAAAATGTTGAGCATTTTGGAAGAGGCAGAACGTGCGAAGAAGAAATCCGGTCGCCCTCATTCCCTGACTCTGCAAGATCAATTACTATTAACTTTGAATTACTTACGCTCATATCGAACTCAGATTGAATTATCTGCTGATTATGGCTTAGCTGAAAGTAATGTGAATCGAACGATTCAGAAAATAGAGAATGCACTTGTTCAATCCCGCCATTTTGTTTTACCGAAGAGAAATCAGGAGATTGAAAATGATGACTTTGTGCTGATTGATGTCACCGAATCACAAATAGAACGCCCTAAAAAAACAGAAAATGTACTATAGTGGGAAAAAGAAGAAACATACGCTTAAGACACAGGTTATTTTTAGTACGAAATTGAATCAAATTATCAGTATCCAGATCGATCCAGGAACAACCCATGACCTTACAATAGCCCGTAAACATGCAAAGGAATTAGCGAATTTTGCGTTTGTTATAGGTGATCTGGCTTATAAGGGTTTTAAAGAGATAAGCAGTAAGTTACTAATTCCAATAAAAAAGTTAAAGAAAAAGGAGCTCTCTCCAGAGGCGAAACTGATCAATAAGGAAATAAGCCGCCGCCGAATTCCAATTGAACATTTAAATAGAAGAATAAAAGTATTTCGTATTCTTAGTGAACGATATAGAAACAGGCGGAGAAGATTTGGCTTAAGAATGAATTTAATTGCAGGGCTTATCAACTGGATGATTAAAATATGACTTACGCAAGAAGTCTAATATTAAATTATTTATAAAAACTTACTTTGCAGATAATGAATAATATAGTTAATCAATTAAAAAATGCAAATGCCCCGGTGTAACCGATCATTATTTTTTATTTCCAAACACCCGCTTTTTCTTCACTATCAGGTGATTTTCCATGTGCTGAGATAGCAAATCTGATTTGCTATCAGTAAGTTTTATAATGGTTTGAGGCATTTTTACGGTACATTTTTATTAGATTTTGCAACATCCCCCCCCATATCTACCTTTATTATGAGGGTATACACAGAAACAAACTGCTACGAGAAGAATGTCCAGATGCTTCTAAAATATAAAGGCTCTTTTGAGACCAATTGAAACAGGAAGATGGTGCGCTCAGCGGGACTCGAACCCACGCCACAGGCTTCGGAGACCTGTACTCTATCCAGTTGAGCTATGAGCGCTATTTTCAGACTGCGCACATCATAACAAAAAAAAGCATAAGGTAAAGCACCTATCCACTGTTTCATGCTTTTAACTGCTTATGCTTTATACAACGTTGCAGATACGCAACACATAATTCACTGCCTGATACTTGGTTTCACTGCCAGGATACCGCACAATACACCCACATTCTCCCGAGTAAATATTTCATGACTGATGCATTGATACTGAGAAATTTGTCCAAAACCTATCGGAATGGTTTCCAGGCACTCAACGAAATTGACCTGACCGTTCCAGAAGGCGAATTTTATGCCTTACTTGGACCAAATGGTGCAGGAAAATCAACCACAATCAGTATCATCAGCTCATTAATCCGTAAAACATCAGGTATCGTCCAGATTTTTGGCAATGACCTGGATACGCAACCATCACATGCCAAACAGCGCCTGGGCGTTGTACCTCAGGAATTTAATTTTGGTCACTTTGAAAAGACCATGGATATCCTGGTGACCCAGGCTGGTTATTATGGCATTCCCAGGAAACTGGCCGAACAGCGTGCCGAATATTATCTGGAAAAACTGGGGCTGTGGGAAAAACGTAATCTCCAGGCCGGTAAACTTTCCGGGGGAATGAAACGGCGCCTGATGATCGCCCGGGCCATGATGCATGAACCCCGTCTGTTAATACTGGATGAACCGACTGCCGGCGTGGACATTGAATTACGCCGTTCAATGTGGGATTTTCTGACTGAAATGAATGAAAATGGCACTTCCATTATTCTGACCACACACTACCTGGAAGAAGCTGAAATGCTGTGCCGTCGGATCGCCATTATTGATCGCGGTATTATTAAGGAAGACACCAGCATGAAATCCTTCCTGAGTCAGCTGCATGAAGAATCCTTTATCTTTGATCTGGAAGAGGCTGCCCTGCCCATACAGGCGAATATTATCGGGGTGAAATTTCACCTGATTGACCCTTTTACCCTGGAAGTGACCATGGACAAGGCCTATAGTCTGAATGACCTGTTTCAGCTGCTGGAAGCACAGGGCATCCGGGTCAGAAGTATGCGTAATAAATCCAACCGACTGGAAGAACTGTTTGTGAAAATGGTGGAAAAAAACCTTGAAGGAGCAGCACAATGAACCTGACTCAACTCAGAATTGCGCTGTTTACACTTGTTCATAAAGAAATTCGCCGCTTTATGCGGATCTGGCCACAGACACTGCTGCCACCTGCCATTACCATGAGCCTGTATTTTGTGATTTTCGGTAATCTGGTCGGATCCCGTATTGGACAGATGGGCGGTTTCAGTTATATGCAGTTCATTATTCCCGGCCTGATCATGATGGCCGTGATTACCAACAGCTATGCCAACGTATCCTCCAGTTTCTTCAGCGCTAAATTTCAGAAAAGCGTTGAGGAACTGATCATGAGTCCGATTCCCCTGCATATGATCATCTGGGGTTATGTGATTGGCGGGATGGCCCGCGGCGTACTGGTCGGTGTCATTGTCACCGCAGTCAGTCTGATATTCTCTGAGCTGAGCATACATAACTTTTTCATTACCATCTATACCATCATCATGACGTCGTTATTGTTTTCCCTGGGGGGGTTTATCAATGGCGTATATGCAAAGACATTTGATGATATTTCCATTATCCCCACCTTTGTACTGACACCACTGACTTATCTGGGCGGCGTGTTTTATGCCATTAATACCTTAAGCCCATTCTGGCAGAATCTTTCCCTGATCAACCCGATTGTCTATATGGTCAATGCTTTTCGTTTCGGGATGTTAGGCCACAGTGATGTCAATGTTTCTCTTTCCCTGCTGGTCATTACACTATGCTGCGGTGTCCTGTATCTGATTGCGTACTATTTACTTTCCCGCAGCTCAGGAATACGTGAATAATGGCTGTAGAACTTTCCCCACTGGGCAAAAGCACCAGTTACCCGGTCAGCTATCAACCGGATATTCTGTTCCCGATTGCCCGTGCACAGGCAAGGGAAAATTATGCCCATATTGATGGCATATATCAGGGACAGGACTGGTGGCATGTGTTTGAAATTTCATGGCTGAATGCCCATGGCATTCCCCAGGTAGCCATTGGCCGGATCAGTCTTCCGGCTTCATCACCCAATCTGATTGAATCCAAATCACTGAAACTGTACTTCAACAGTATGAACTTCACTGAATTTGAGTCGGAACAGCACTTTATTGACACCGTTGAAAAAGATCTGTCGCAAGCGGCCGGAGCAGCAGTGACTTTAAGCCTGTTTCAGGTCGATGAACTGGCCATCAGTCCGCCTGAAGGAATCTGTCTGGATGCACTGCAACCGGAACAGCTGGCCACGCATCCGGATGCATCATTATTGCGTCTGGAAGAAAATACTGAGGCAATGGAAGTACAGCTCTATTCAAATCTGCTGCGCAGCAACTGCCCGGTGACAGGACAACCTGACTGGGGCACTATTTTTATCCGATATCGGGGCAAAAGACCTTGTTATCGCAGCATTTTAGCTTATATTATCTCCTATCGTCAGCATAATGGTTTCCACGAGCAATGCGTGGAACAGATTTTTGCCGATCTATGGCAGAATTTAAAACCTGAAAAGCTGATGGTATATGCAGCTTATACACGCCGTGGTGGACTGGATATCAACCCGTGTCGTGTATCCGATGAAACATGGATGCCGGGGCCGATCCGTCTGGCGCGACAATAAAACGAAAATATTGAGGTTTTGACCATGCCCTTTTTTGGTTTTGTACCTTCTGAAAATTTACTGAAAAATATTCAGATCGGTATTGAGAAAAAAAATTCCAATGAGCCACTCTATCCCTTACGTGATCAGACTGCACTGCTCATTAATGATGAAATCATGGATGCCGTTTTAACTGAACTGGTCCGACATTTTCCGGCCAGCGAAAAACGGGATACCGCAGAAAAACTTGCCGGTTATATCAAATCCACAGTGGCGTTACTGCTGAAACAGCTGCTGAGCAAAGCCGATAACAACGTGGTGCGTCAGTCCATTGAGTTTTCAGAAAAAAGTTTATTTACAGACCCGCAGGGTCAGTACCGGGTAGGTGAACCACTGGACGCCAGTCTTATCAGCGGTATAAAGCAGAGCTTTACTGCAATTAAAGCAGGCAATGAATTGAATCGGGCTGTACTGTCCGGGCAATACAAACAGTTTGCAGATGCCACCATTCAGCATTTTATGCGGGATTTCAATCAGACCCTGGATCTGGGCATGATCAAGCGCAAAGCTGCTGATCTTGGTGCAACAGCAGTGACCAAAGCCGTGCATATCGCCATTGATAAAATCATCCCTCACCTGACTGAAGATGAATTGCTGGTGGTAGCCGAATACCATGACACCCTGTTTTTTGACTGATTGGTCCGTCAGATCCAGTGAATATAATCAATGTCCTTTTCAATAAAGGGCATTTTTTTATCGGCCGGTTTGCATCCACTGTTTGGCTGTTGATTATCATGCCTTATCATCAACACTACAACCCCGCCATAACCCATGCAGGACCAATAAAGTTATCCACGGATATGCATTGCCTTCACCGGGGATTGTGTTAGCATTTGCACAGCATTTACCTTAAATATTCAAAAGATCAATGGCGCCCAGTTCTCAGTATAAATTTCTTCGTCAGGCCCCACGGGATGGACTCAGCACAGCCATGCTGCCTTCCAGGTGGCAGCGTTTGCATATTGATCCCTGGCTGTGTCTATTTCTCATCATGAATGCCCTGCTCGGTTTGACCGTACTCTACAGTGCTTCTGCTCAGGACACAGCACTGGTCACCAGACAGGCCATCAGTTTTGGTATTGGTTTTGTGGTGATGTTTTCCCTCGCTCAAATTCCTCCCAAGGTTTATCAGGCCTTTTCACCTTATTTTTATATTATCGGGGTCTTCGGTCTGCTTGCCGTGATTATTTTTGGTGAAATACGCATGGGAGCCCAGCGCTGGATTGATATTCCGGGTTTTGGCAGTGTCCAGCCGAGTGAGTTTATGAAAATCGGCATGCCACTGATGATTGCCTGGTTTTTATCCCGTGGACCATTACCCCCCGGATTCAGGAATGTCCTTGCATCCCTGCTGCTCATTGGTATTCCATTCGTGCTGATTGCCGAACAACCGGACCTGGGCACTTCCCTGCTGATTCTGGCCAGTGGTATTTTTGTGCTTTTTCTCAGTGGTCTATCCTGGAAAATGATTCTGGGCGCTGTGGCCGCGGCCGGCGTGTTGATTCCCATTGCCTGGGCGTTTTTACTGCATGACTATCAGCGGCAACGGGTGCTGACCCTGCTTAACCCGGAAGCGGATGCACTGGGTACCGGATGGAATATTATTCAATCCAAAACAGCGATTGGATCGGGCGGTTTCATTGGCAAAGGGTTTCTGGAAGGCACCCAGTCGCACCTGCATTTTCTGCCTGAAGGCCATACCGATTTTATTATTGCAGCATTTTCCGAAGAATTCGGTCTGATTGGTATTCTGATTCTGATTCTGATCTATTTTGCCATGATCTTCCGCATCCTGCAGATCAGTCTGAATTCTTTCCATAATTATGGACGGCTTGTTGCCGGAGCTTTCGGTTTGTCATTTTTTGTATATGTCTTTGTCAACGCAGGGATGGTCAGTGGTATTTTACCTGTAGTCGGGGTACCGTTACCCTTTATGAGTTATGGCGGCACGGCAATTATTACTTTAATGGCGACCTTTGGTATCGTCATGTCAATTCATACACATCGCTGAGCACAGACCATTCACAAATAACCTAATCCACAAATTATCAGGAAAATAGAACACATGTTTAAATATGGGCTTTTTCAGAAAGTACGCAATTTAACTTTTTGTGCAGCTGCTTTTTCTTTTTCAGATTTTTCACAGGCCAATGATTTTGCAGGCCATCCCGATTATAACAACTTTAAAACCAGAACCATGCAAAGTTATGGCCTGAGCAGTGAACAGGTCGACCAGGCCATGAATGGCGCCCGTAATTTACCCAATATTATTAATATCATGAACCGTCCAGGTGAAAGCAAACCCTGGTATCAGTACAAACCAAACTTTCTGGTTGAAAGTACCATCCAGCGCGGCGTCCGGTTTAAGAACCAGTATGCAGATACCCTGAACCGCGCAGAACAGCAGTATGGGGTGCCAAAGGAAATCATCCTGGGCATTCTGGGGGTGGAAACCGGATTTGGTGCCAACAAGGGTTCCTTTATTACCCGGGATGCACTGGCCACCCTGGGCTTTGGTTATGCACGTCGTGCTCAGTATTTCCAGGATGAACTTTCCGCATTAATTGCCTGGTCATATAAGGATGGAGTACTGACAAATTCAGTGGTCGGCTCCTATGCCGGTGCCATCGGTTATCCACAATTCATGCCAAGCAATATTCCTAAGTTCGGTGTCGATTATGACGGTAATGGACATATTGACCTGCGCAACTCTGCGGTGGACGCCATCGGCTCCATTGCACATTATCTGGCCCAGCATGGCTGGCAACGCAATCAACCCATTGCTTTCGCTGCACGCTACACAGGCAATAATCCCGATGCGGTTATTGCAAAGGATTTAACCCAGCCAACCCCCTACGGTGTGCTCAGACGTCAGGGGATTTCCCCGATGAACCCCATCGTAAAATTTGATGACCTGGATATGGTCAATATCATTCAGCTTCAGGAAAGTTATGGGCCGGTGTATTACATTACCTATCCTAATTTTCAGGTGATTACCACCTACAACAAAAGCAGAATGTATGCGACTGCCCTGTGGTTACTGGGTACAGAAATCACCAGTCGCTAATCATTAATTTTAACAAATGCAAAAAAGTCAAGAAATATTTTTGCAAATAAGGTCACAAAAACAGCTCATTTAATATCCTGTTACAATATTGATTATTTATTAACCATAAACTGTAAAGATTAATCCTTTTTGTAACTGTTTATCAAAAATTAGTAGACAGTTTTATGACAGCATGAATATTATCGCTACCGTTAAATGCAGTTGCGTAAGTGAATTTACAGCCCTCTATGTTTAATTTTCAGCAACTTATGAAAAATTAAACCCGGGTTTCAGGAGTTAAACGATGCATGCTTCGCTTAAATATATCACCGCGCTGACTATAGGTTTAAGTATGACGGCAAATGCTGAAATGGTTCAGTCATCATACTTAAACAATGAGTCAGACAACTCGAGTCTTGCTTCCCGTGTGATCAGCAAGGATTCAGGTAATTTTAATTCACATTTTTCAAACCTGAACAGCCTGGCCATTACGGAACGCTCTGGTGATCAGGTCCGTCGTCAGACTATTGCAGCGAAGATCGAAGTGCCTGAAGATGAACCTTCAGTCATTGACAGACTGAATACTGTTGCATCCAATACTGTACGTAAATTCAGCCAGACCGGTGTAGCTTCCTGGTATGGTCGTCAGTTTCATGGCCGTAAGACTGCCAGCGGTGAAACATTCAATATGAATGACATGACTGCCGCGCACCGCAGCCTGCCACTGAACTGTTATATTCGCGTGACCAATAAGGAAAACGGCAAAAGTGTTGTGGTTAAGGTAAATGACCGCGGTCCTTTCCATGGTAACCGTGTACTTGATTTATCCTACGGCGCTGCCAAACGTTTAGGCATTACCAATGCCGGTACAGCAAAAGTAAATATTGAACGTGTAGATGGACCAAATTCCTGAAATTTGCACATCGCTCCGCATTTAACATAAAAGCCACTGTTGAGTGGCTTTTCTTTTTCCCATTGTGTAACCTGACAGCGCATTGTCCGGCTTTTTTGTCTTAAAAGGCACCAGGGTAGCCTCCCTGAGCATAACTTCGCTACAAACGCATCCAGCAGCCAGGAATGCCACCCCACTCTACCGCGAATAATATCCTTATCATCCAGCTGCATGATCGCCGGCATAAATAGCAGAGAAACATCAGAAAAAGACCACAACCTGATGGCAAGTTTCGAAAAAGCATTCAAATATTCAACCTGACATGAGTCAGTACAACACAGAGTCGCTGTTTTATTTTTACAATCAGCCGGCATCAGCCATAAGTTTTCCCTTCATGCTTCAGCCAGCCGTTTTCATGCTGTCCCTGTGGATCATGATGCGTCCAGTGAATGACACCACCCTGAGTACTGTATTCATATTCACCATAAAATTCGACAACATCTCCTTTTTGCAGATGATCAATTCTCGGTGCCAGATCAATATTATGAGCAACCAGTACGGTCAGGCCATTCTCCAGTGACAGAATAAACTTCTGATGCCTGGAACCGTCATTGTCATCACGCAAAACAGCCTTTACCGTTCCACCGGCCTGGACCTGCATATTACTGGCACGGCGCTCATAAGCCTGCCGGATAACTTTCAGCCCATTCCGGTTTGCATTGTATTGTGCAGATGCTGAAGCCTGCCCCTGCTCAGTAACAGACGGAGATTGTGAGTGATCAGTCGTCTGCTGACGGGGATCAAGACCAAAATATGCCGCCGCCAGTAATGCCGCTGCAATCCCAATTCCCACTGTAGTTTTATTCGCCATAGAACAAAAATTCAAATAAGATAAAAAATATTATATGAGAATTATATCTGCCCCGGCGATTAAATTTTTACGCTGTTAATGGCTCAAAGTCAGCTGAACTTTATCTGGCATTTTTTCTGCGGAGACCGCTTAATTTTTTTAAATCATGCCAGGACTGATCAGCCAATAAAAAAGGCTCCCGATCAGAACAACCGGGAGCCTTTCATGCAACTCAGCAAAAAATTATTTTGCAGCAGCCTGAGCAGCAGCAACTTCTTCAGCGAAGCTTAATTCTGCTTTTTTCTCAATCCCTTCACCCACTTCAAAACGGACAAACTGAGTGATGGTTGTTGCTGTTGCCTTTAAGATTTCAGCAACTTTTTTGTCGTTGTCAATCACGTACATCTGACGCTCAAGCACAACTTCGTTCAGGTATTTTTCAACTGAACCAGAAACCATTTTTTCAACAATATTTGCAGGCTTACCAGATTCAATTGCTTTGGCTTCTGCAATTTCCTTCTCTTTTGCAACCAGGTCAGCAGGAACATCTTCAGCAGTTACAGCAACCGGGTTGAACGCAGCAACGTGCATTGCAATACCCTTACCGGTTTCAGCAGAGCCCGTGTATGCCACAACAACACCGATTTTTAAACCGTGTCTGTAAACTGCAAGGTTTTCACCTTCAACAATTTTCGCACGACGCACCTGGATGTTTTCACCGATTTTCTGAACCAGTGCAATACGCGCTTCTTCAACAGTGGCGCCATCTTCCAGTTTCAGCTCAGCAATTTTAGCCGCATCTGTCTCATTTGCAGCCAGTGCAGCAGCAGCAACCTGTGCTGAGAAGCCGGCAAAGTTTTCATCTTTGGCAACGAAGTCAGTCTGACAGTTGACTTCAACCAGAATGGCCTTGTTCCCTTCCTGAACGATGGTGATTGCACCGTCGGCAGCAATGTTTCCGGCTTTTTTAGCCGCTTTTGCCTGACCTGACTTGCGCAGATTGTCAATCGCCAGTTCAACATCCCCATTGGCTTCTGTCAGGGCTTTTTTACATTCCATCATTGCAAGACCAGTACGGTCACGTAATTCTTTTACCATGCTCGCAGTAACTGCAGTCATGTTGTTCTCCTAAATACGGTAGAAAAATGAATCTGTTCAACAAAAACGGCCCAAAGTATTCCCTGGGCCGTTTTGCTTTCTTGACGCTTAATTTGCCACGACTACATGTCGCAAAAATGACAAGCCTGCGTCAAAAACGCATTAAGCCTCTGGCGCTTCCTTAACAGCAGCTTCCTCACTCTTAGCCTGAGCATTGGACTGAGATTGCGCATATTCCTTACCGGCAAGAATTGCATCAGCCATTGCAGAAGTATACAGTGTCACCGCACGGATCGCATCGTCATTGCCCGGAATCACGTAATCCACGTTATCTGGATCAGAATTGGTATCCACGATACCAATGACAGGGATACCCAGGTTTTTTGCTTCCTTAATCGCAATCGCTTCATGATCGACATCGATAATGAATAATGCGTCAGGTAAACCGCCCATGTTTTTCACGCCGCCTAAAGCACGTTCAAGTTTATCCATTTCACGGGTACGTTCCAGCGCTTCACGCTTGGTCAGCTTGGCAAAAGTACCATCAGTAGACTGAGTCTGCAGGTCTTTTAAACGGTTAATGGACTGACGAAGTGTTTTCCAGTTGGTCAGCATACCACCCAACCAGCGATGATCCACATACGGCTGGCCGGCACGCTGAGCCTGTTCACGGATGATTCCGGAAGCAGCGCGTTTAGTCCCGACAAACAGTACTTTGTTCTTTTTAGTGGCCAGGTTGTTAACAAAATTCAGGGCATCATTCAGCGCCGGAACAGTGTGCTCCAGGTTGATGATATGAATTTTATTGCGGGCACCAAAGATGTATTGACGCATTTTTGGATTCCAGAAACGTGTCTGGTGACCGAAGTGCGCACCTGCCTGTAGAAGGTCACGCATACTTACGTTGTAATCTGCCATTTTTTTACCTTAAAAGTCTTGGGTTAGGCCTCCATATGTCCGCATTCTCCACCCTTTTTAAGAGCACCCAGAGGAATGTGTCGACATATGTGCGGATTTTTAAATAAGCCCTATCAGTTTTTTCATGAATTTAGTCACGAAAAGCATTTGATAAATTGGGCGGCTATTTATACCATAGTCACATATAAATTTCCAAAAGTTTTTAAAGATCATGAACAGTATTTACCAGGCTCCCCGTCGATTAATCAAAACCCCCGATGAAATTGAAAAAATGCGTGTGGCAGGGCGACTGGCGGCAGAAGTACTGGACATGATCAAACCGCATATCCAGCCTGGAGTAACCACGCTGGAACTGGACACCATCTGTCATGACTATATTGTCAATGTCCAGGATGCTGTTCCTGCCTGTCTGGGTTACGGCGCAGCACCCGGTCGTCCGGCTTTTCAGCACACCATCTGCACCTCCGTCAATCATGTGGTCTGTCACGGCATTCCCTCTGAAAGCAAGATTCTGAAAAAAGGTGATATCCTGAATATTGATGTAACCGTGATTAAAGAGGGTTACCACGGCGATACCAATATGATGTATATCGTCGGCGGTGAGACATCCATTCTGGCAAATCGTCTTTGTGCAGCTGCCCAGGAAGCTATGTACCGCGGCATGGAAACAGTCAGACCGGGTTCAACCATTGGTGATATTGGCCATGCGATTCAGAAATATGTTGAATCCGAACGTTTCAGTGTGGTTCGTGAATACTGTGGCCATGGCATTGGTACGGTTTTCCATGACGAACCTCAGGTGCTGCACTATGGTCAGGCACACAGTGGCATGGTGCTGGAGGAAGGCATGACTTTCACCATTGAACCCATGGTCAATGCCGGCGTGTGGCAGACCCGGCTGCTGGGGGATAAATGGACGGTCGTCACTAGGGATCATAAATTATCTGCTCAGTATGAACACACCATTTTAGTCACAAAAAATGGACTGGAAGTGCTGACTGCACGCCCGGAAGAGGACCTGTCACGCTTTAATCAATGATTGTCATTGACCCAAATTATACATATATACTTCAAAAGGTCACTCCGGGTGACCTTTTTTTACCGCAACAAAATTCAAATAAAATATAAGACATTGTTTTTAAAATTATTATTTACAAAATACAAACCATTATTACCATGTAACAAAACTGTACAATGTTACAGATTTTGTCATATTCCTTACGTTGTGAAAATAATTTGTCAGAATTGTAACATTGCTTAAAAAAAGTCATGTCAAATTCAACAATCAAAAAGCGCCGAAAATTTTAATAATGGGTGCATATAAAAATTAACATTAATCTGCTGGATCTATGGACATGGAGTCCCTTACGTATGAACAAGCCCCTATTGTGCCTTACTGCATCCTTACTCACATCTGCTGTACCTGCATTAAGTCATGCTGACTCTCCTTACTTCAGTCTGAAAGATGGAGACGGATTCAAGCGTTTTTCTGTCTCTGCCGGCTGGCTGCATGTCATGCCGCAAGGTAAGGGCAATCCTTTACAAACCAATACTTCTGTTTCTGAAGGTACACAATCCACGGTTGGAGATGTCTCAAAGAACGCTGTATTGGATTCAGCCGTAGAGAGCTCCAATCCCATCCTGTACAACCTCATTAAGCTATGGCCATCCAATGACCTTCCTGGAGCGATAACAGGTACAGCAACAATTAATGGACTTTCCGACTGGACGTCAGAGGGTACTGGCCTGGAAGCACAGGATGTTGATACACTTGGACTGATGGGCAGCTATTATTTCACTGATCATCTTTCCATTGAAATGAAAGCCGGTATTCCACCCAGAGTGGATATTAAAGGAATAGGCCAGGTCTTTGCACCTTTAAGAGGAAGAGATGAGATATCACCTGGTATTGGCCTTGATCTGAATAAGGATATCCCCATCACTAATTTATCAGGGCCCAGTAAAGCTGCATCAGCCCGCGCCTGGACACCTGCCATAGAGTTACAATACCAGTTCGGTAAATCAGGGGTCAATAAATTCAGACCTTATCTGGGCATTGGTGTAATGTATGCCTATTTTAATGATTTAAAACTTGACCCGGGAATTGAATCTGATCTGATTGCCGCAGGCCACATGATTCAGAATATTCATGACAACAAAGCCGGGCAATCACTGGATAATAAGACATCCAGTGCTGATCCAAGGGTGAAACTGGAGGCAGAAGATGCATGGGCACCCATGGTAACTGCGGGTTTTACCTATGATTTCAATCCGAACTGGTTTGCAGTTGCTTCGGTATCCTATGCCAAACTGGGCGGTGACAGCACCATTGAGGTCATCGACAATAATACAGGCAATCAGTTGATTCATTCCAAAACCAAAATTGATATTGATCCAATTATGACCTATATGGGCATCGGCTACAGATTTTAAGCACATATAATCTGAATATCATCTCCGCAATAAAAACAGCCTGTCATTTGACAGGCTGTTTTTATTGCGCTTTTAGCACCGGTGGTTTTCAGAACAAACCATCAGAACAAGCGGTTTATGCCATTTAAAGTGGCAACACGGTATGCTTCGGCCATCGTCGGATAGTTAAAGGTGGTCTCCACAAAATACTTAATGGTATTGTGCCCGCTTTGCATAACTGCCTGGCCAATGTGAATAATTTCCGCAGCATTATTGCCAAAACAGTGGACACCCAGAATTTCCAGGGTATTGCGGTGGAATAAAATTTTCAGTTCCCCGACAGTATCCCCGGTAATCTGCGCACGGGCCAGATGCCGAAAAGACGCCTGCCCCACCTCATACGGAATTTTTTCTTCCGTGAGCTGCTGTTCAGTCTTACCAAAGAATGAAATTTCCGGAATGGTATAAATTCCGGTCGGAATATCCTTCACCGGGTTGATATCCTGCTCACCTGCCATGTTGGAGCCAGCACAGCGTCCCTGATCATAAGCCGCAGAAGCCAGTGATGGCCAGCCAATCACATCACCGGCGGCATAGATGTTGTCCACTTCTGTCTGATACTGATCATTCACGGTCAACTGACCGCGGCTGTTCGGCGTGATTCCGACATTTTCCAATCCCAGTCCATCTGTATTTCCGGAACGGCCATTACACCACAGGATGGCATCCGCTTTAATTTTTTTACCGCTCTGCAGAGACAGCACCACATGATCATCAAATGTTTCAAGTTGATCAATCTGCTCATTATGACGCACCAGTACCCCCTGCTCACGCAGATGATAAGACAGGGCATCTGCAATTTCATCATCCAGATAGCTGAGCAGTTGATGCTGGGTATTAATCAGATCGACCTTATAATCCAGTCCGATAAAAATTGAGGCATATTCACAGCCGATGACCCCGGCCCCATAAATAATGATTTTCTGGATTGAAAAATCCAGGTCCAGAATTTTATCTGAATCAAAAACGCGGGGATGATTAAAATCCAGTCCCTGAGGACGATACGGACGGCTGCCTGTGGCAATGACCAGCTGTTTGAATACGATGGTTTCCCTTACTCCGTCTTCACTGAAAATAATGACGGTGTTTTTATCCTGGATATAGGCACGGCCATGAAAAACACTGATCCGGTTGCGATCATAAAAACGGGAATGCGTTTCAACCTGTTGCTGAATGACCTTATGTGCATGACGAAGCACCTGCTTCATGGTGAACTGTTTCCATTCACCGACTTTCTGAAACATCGGGTCACGCTGATAACGGATAATACTGGAAACGGTCTGACGCAGGGCCTTACTCGGAATCGTTCCGACATGGGTACAATTTCCGCCCAGTTGTTCACGCACATCGACAATTGCCACACGCTGACCTGATTTTGCAAGCTTCATTGCCGCGCCTTCTCCCGCAGGACCCGAGCCGAGTACGACTGCATCGTATTTCACAAAACTTCCGGCGGTGACTTCTTTTTTACGTGGCATCTAAAGCTCCTGATACTCAAAATCTGTCTTATGTTCTCTATATTATGACTGAATCTCCACGATATTTCTGTATTTCCCCTGCATATATTCAATGATACCCACATTTAGTATATGAATGGTGTTTTTATATCGGGGCCGGCCATTTAAGCATATAATATGCAGGAGTCTCTCCCGGCAAAACAGTGGAAAAGTCAAATATGTCAGTAAACCGTAAACCTGAACAGGGTGTAAAACTTCGTGGTGCAGAAAAAGTTGCGCGTATACCTGTCAAAGTGATTCCTACGGTTGAAACACCCCGAAAGCCTGACTGGATCCGGGTTAAAATGGCGGCGCCGGATGAAGTGCAGCGCATTAAAACCACATTGCGTGCCCAGAAACTACACACCGTCTGCGAAGAAGCTGCCTGTCCAAACCTGCCGGAATGCTTTGGCGGCGGTACGGCAACTTTTATGATCATGGGCGATATCTGTACCCGTCGCTGCCCTTTTTGTGACGTTGCACACGGCCGTCCGAATGCACTGGATCAGGATGAACCACGGCATATGGCAGAGACCATTGCCAACCTGAAACTGAAATATGCGGTGATTACCTCGGTAGACCGGGATGATCTGCTGGATGGCGGCGCTCAGCACTTTGTCGACTGTATTAAGGCAGCCCGTGAATTAAGCCCCGGCACCCTGCTTGAAATTCTGGTGCCGGACTTCCGTGGCCGTATGGATATTGCATTACGCATTATGACCGAATGCCCGCCGGATGTTTTCAATCACAACATTGAAACCGTACCACGCCTCTATAAAGCCATGCGGCCAGGTTCAGATTACCAGCACTCGCTGAATTTACTGAAAATGTTTAAGGAATATTGCCCGGACATCCCGACAAAATGCGGGCTGATGGTCGGTATTGGCGAAACTGAGGAAGAAGTGATTGCCCTGCTCGATGACTTAAAAGCCCATAATGTGGACTACATCACCATCGGCCAGTATCTACAGCCTTCAAAGGAACATGCAGCCATTGACCGTTTTGTGACCCCCGAAGAATTTGAGCGTTACACTGCACATGGTCAGCAGCTGGGTTTTAAAAATATCTGGGCAGCTCCAATGGTCCGTTCCAGTTATTTTGCAGACCGTCAGTATTATGGAGAACCCGTGCCTGCGGTGCGCCGCAAAACTGATCCTGCAAAGAAAATCGCAGTGCGTGCCATTGAAGCCTGAGCTGCAATTGGCGCTGCTGTTCTGTTAAACCGGTTCCTGTGCAGCAACCGCCTTTTACACATAAAGGCGATTGCTGAGACTGAAACCACCCGCTTCACACCCTCTCCCGCGCTCCCCACATGTTCGCATATTGTTAACTTTTTGTGACAAAACAATGTGTTTTCACACTTGATCAATGGCTCAGAAACCAGCTAAATCTAATAAAGATGAATTTTTGTCGCCAGCCTTCATATTCATTTTAGAATTCTTCCAATGAAATAGAAATAATTCAGCGCTCAACTGCTGATTTCTATTCGTCTTATCTCACTGAATTCAGATTTAAAGTTATAAAGGAGTAAGATTTTTATGGGCTTTTTACTATTTCTATTGAGCATCATTATTCAAATTATTGCACTCTGGGCAATTTTCTTTTTTGCCCTGCCACGATCATCCGGGGCGATCGCTACCATCATTATTGCAGTATTTGCAGCATTGATTACACCGTGGGCACTGCTGCTGGGCATTCCATTGATTGCAGTCAGTATAATTGTCATAGTCGACTCCCTTCGAATGTCGCTGTTTACCCGGCCAGCCTATCAGGCACTGGCCAATGCCATGCCCAGCATGAGTACCACCGAAAGAGAAGCACTGGATGCCGGCACCAGCTGGTGGGAAAAGGAGTTATTCATGGGCGCACCGGACTGGTCCACCTTTGAGGCCTATCCGTATCCAGAACTGTCTCAGGAAGAACAATCGTTTATTGACCATGAAGTCGAACAACTATGCAGCATGCTGGATGAATGGCAAATTCATACCGACCGGGATTTACCGCCGGAGGCATGGCAGTTTATTAAAGACAACGGTTTCCTGGGTTTAATTATTCCGAAGTCCTATGGCGGCCGTGAATTCAGTTCATTTGCCCAGAGCCGCATCATGAGCAAAATTGCGTCACGCTCACTGACCGCTGCGGTCACCTGTATGGTTCCCAACTCACTGGGACCGGGTGAACTGTTACTGCACTATGGTACCGAAGAACAGAAAAACCGTTATTTACCCGGCCTGGCCAAAGGTACTGAAATGCCATGCTTTGGCCTGACCAGTCCAGAAGCCGGTTCAGACGCCGGAGCGATTCCGGATACCGGGGTGGTCTGTCACGGCGAATATGAAGGACAGCAGGTGCTGGGCCTGAAAATGAATTTTTCCAAACGCTGGATTACCCTGGCGCCAGTAGCAACAGTGATCGGGCTGGCATTTAAGCTTTATGATCCCGATGGCTTACTGGGCGATGCAGACAAACAGGAATATGGTATTACCTGTGCGCTGGTTCCAGCCTCACACCCGGGGGTGGAAGTTGGTCCACGGCATAATCCCGGCGGTGCGCCATTTATGAATGGAACTATTGAAGGAAAAGACATCTTTATTCCCATTGACTGGATTATTGGCGGACCTGAAAATGCCGGTAAAGGCTGGCGCATGTTGATGGAATGTCTGGCCGTGGGACGTGGAATCTCCTTACCGGCACTTTCCACCGCAGCAGCAGAAATGACCTATCTGACGGTCGGTGCATTTGCAAAAATCCGTCAGCAATTTAAAATTTCAGTCGGCAAATTTGAAGGTGTGCAGGAAGCCACCAGTGATATTGCCAGTCAGGCCTATATGATGGAAGCCTTCCGCTATCTGGTGACCTGTGGTCTGAATCAGGGTGGAAAACCTGCGGTCATGACCGCCATGGCAAAATACTATGCCACTGAAACCATGCGTCGACTGGTCAACCACGGCATGGACGTGGTCGGTGGCCGGGCTGTCCAGCAGGGTCCACGGAATTTCCTGGCCCCGATGTATCAGGCCATTCCGGTCTCCATTACTGTGGAAGGTGCCAATATCCTGAGCCGTTCCCTGATGATCTTTGGCCAGGGTTCCATGCGCTGCCATCCATATTTATTTGAAGAATTACAACTGTTGCAGTCAGAGAATAAAGACATTGCCCTTCAGCGCTTTAATGAGATGCTATACCAGCACTTAGGCTATACCTTTAATCGCGCAGCGCGTGCCTTTGCCTATGGCTTTACCGGTGGTTCAGGCGATGCCCCGAAAAATGCAGACAGTTTCAGTGCGCCTTATTATAAAAAAATTAATCGTCTCAGTGCCGATTTTGCCCTGACGGCGGATATGTGTTTAGGACTACTCGCCGGTGACATTAAACGCAAGGAAATGTTATCCGGGCGACTGGCCGACATGCATGGCTACATGTTTATTGCCACGGCCATTCTTAAATTTTATGAACATGGTCAGAAAACTGAGCAGGAACAGACCCATGCACGACTGGCTCTGGAAGATGCCCTGTACCGGGCGCAGGAAGCCTTTATGGGACTCTATGATAACTTTCCGATGCCATTGGCCGCAAAGCTGGTGAAACTCATCTGCTTCCCATTCGGTCGTCCTGTTGCTAAACCTTCGGATCAGCTCAAAATCGAAACCGCTGAGCTGATCATGCAGGAAAATGCTTTCCGGGATCAGCTGAAACACCATGTGTATTACAGCACCGAACCCGATAATGTGACCGGCCGTATGGAAGCCACCTTCCAGATGCTGCTGAAAGTTGAACCGCTGTGGGACAAGTTCAAAAAAGCGGAATCAAAAGATCAGTTCAAGGGTTTAACATTTGAGGCACATGTTCAGGATGCCGTGGCAACGTCCTTTATCAGTCAGCAGGAAGCCGATCAGTTGATTGAATATAACGCCATGCGTTATGACAGCATGCTGACGGATATCTTCGATCAGCAGCTGAATGAAGTGCTGCCATTGGACAACCCACATTTACCTGAGCAGAAGACACCGGTTGAACCATCGGCAACGTCTGCTTCAACACCGGTTTAACCGCCCCTGAATGGCATAAAAGTGACTGATTTTTGTCGCTTTTATGCTGTTATGGACTGTATGATAAAGATCAAATTTGTGTAACCAGCTGAACAGGGTGAAAAATGTCACAACAGGATTATGAAAATGGTTTAAAGGTCCGCACTCAGGTGATGGGCGAAAAGTTTGTAAAACGGGCCCAGGACAACACCGTACCTTTTACCCAGCCCCTTCAGGACTGGATTAATGAACATGCATGGGGCTCAACCTGGCAACGTGAGGGCGTATTACCGCTTAAATACCGCTCACTGATCACCATTGCATTTTTAATTGCCCAGAAAAGCCCGACTGAACTGAAAGGCCATGTCCGTGGTGCACTCAATAACGGGGCAACGATCGAAGAAATTCAGGAAGTCCTGTTGCACAGCCTGCCTTACTGTGGTGCTCCGGCAACCCAGGAAGCCTTTCGTGCGGCACTGGAAGTGATTCAGGAATATCAGCAAGGCGAATCGTAAGCCGTCTGAGAATGATCCGGATCCAGTCGGGAACATTGCAATATTGCACTGCACTGTATTCCTGTACTGTTCCATATTCAGGCTTTGTTCCATTCGGGCTTTTTGAACAAGGTAAGTCACTTTAAAGAATATAGATCACGTCCCTTGCCGGACGTGTCTCCAACCGATTTTTCAGTCAGATTATTTTTCAGCAAAGAACATTGGAACAGAATTAATTTCCAGGTACAATGCTGCACAGGTCGAGGGATGTTGCGACGGTTTATCCACGTCAAGGGAAATCGCCAGGCTCGACAACCGGTCAATTCAAATCTGAACGGCCAGTAACGGCATCCGCGAACAGAATGATCCAGTCCATTATTTACAGGAGATCCTGATGAACGCGGTTACTGCTTCTCAAGACTACAAAGTTGCTGATATTTCCCTTGCCGATTATGGCCGTAAAGAAATTAAACTCGCCGAAGCAGAAATGCCGGCATTGATGGGCTTACGTCAACGCTATGCCGCGGCAAAACCACTGGCCGGTGCTAAAATCCTGGGTTGTATCCATATGACCATCCAGACCGCAGTGCTGATTGAAACCCTGATTGAACTGGGTGCCGAGGTGCGCTGGACCTCATGTAATATTTTCTCGACTCAGGACCATGCTGCTGCAGCCATTGCCGCTTCCGGCATTCCGGTATTTGCCTGGAAGGGTGAAACCGAAGAAGAATATAACTGGTGCCTGGAACAGCAGATTAATGTCAATGGCAAACCGTGGGATGCCAACATGATTCTGGACGATGGCGGTGATTTAACTGCACTTGTACATGAAAAATATGCTGAGCTGCTGAATCATATTCACGGCATTACCGAAGAAACCACCACAGGTGTTCAGCGTCTGCTGGAAATGTGGAAGGATGGTTCACTGAAAGTCCCGGCCATCAACGTTAATGATTCTGTCACCAAATCCAAAAATGACAATAAATACGGTTGCCGTCATTCATTGAATGATGCCATTAAACGCGGCACTGATATGCTGTTGTCCGGTCGTCGAGCACTGGTCATCGGTTATGGCGATGTCGGTAAGGGTTCTGCCCAGTCGTTGCGTCAGGAAGGCATGATTGTCCGTGTCACTGAAATCGATCCAATCTGTGCCATGCAGGCTTGCATGGATGGCTATGAAGTGGTATCTCCCTATAAAAATGGCGTCCAGACCGGTAAAAAAGAAGACATTAATCTGGCGCTTCTGCAAAATACCGATCTGATCGTGACCACGACCGGTAACTACCATGTCTGTGATGCTGCCATGCTGGATACCCTGAAAGCCGGTGCCGTCGTTTGCAATATCGGTCACTTTGACACTGAAATTGATACCAGTTATCTGCGTGGCTACACCTGGGTGGAAGTCAAACCTCAGGTACATCAGGTCTATCGGACCGAAAATGAAAGTGATTATTTAATCCTGCTGTCCGAAGGCCGTTTAGTCAATCTGGGCAATGCAACCGGTCACCCATCACGGGTCATGGACGGTTCCTTTGCCAACCAGGTCCTGGGTCAGATGCACCTGTTTGCTGAAAAGTTTGCCGACCTTCAGGCAGATCAGAAAGCGAAAAAAATCCGTGTTGAACTGCTGCCCAAAAAACTGGATGAAGAAGTGGCAGCGGCCATGGTTGCCGGTTTTGGCGGTGTACTGACCCAGTTGACGCAGGTCCAGGCAGATTATCTGGGCGTGGCTGTTGAAGGCCCGTTCAAATCTGATGCCTATAAATACTAAACGATAACCTGACCCTGTTCCTGCATGACGTTAAACAATAATACTTCCACATGCAGGAACAGACTCCCGTCTTTCAATGCACCTTTCAGCCAGATGTACTGCAGATGATGACGGTGACAGAGCAGCCCCATAAAAAAGGATTTGAAAATGACCCGACGTGTTCCGATTTCATTTGAATTTTTTCCAAGTAAAACAGATACAGGTGCAGAGAAACTGCGTGTCGTGCATCAGCAATTACAACTATTGAAACCTGAATTTTTTTCCATCACCTATGGTGCAGGGGGATCAACACGTGAACGTACCCTGGCAGCAATTCGCGAATTTAATGAAAAAGGCACACCGGTGGTCCCTCACCTGTCCTGCATTGGCGATGACAAGGCACGTATTACAGAACTGCTGAATATCTATAAAGCACTGGGGATTAATCGCGTTGTGGCACTCCGTGGTGACTTACCTTCCGGTCAGGTAGGTTTGGGTGAGCTGCCTTATGCACAGGATCTGATCCGTTTTATTCGTGAACATTCCGGTGATCATTTCAGCATTGAAGTGGCCGCATATCCTGAAATGCACCCACAGGCTGAAAGTTTTGATCAGGACATTCAGCGTTTTGCAGAAAAAGTCCGAGCCGGGGCAAACTCAGCCATCACCCAGTTTTTGTTTAACCCGGATGCCTATTTTTATTTTATGGATCGTCTGCAGAAGCAAGGCATTGATATCCCTGTTGCTCCGGGTATCATGCCCATTACCAATGCCAGCAACCTGATCCGCTTTGCCGATGGTACCGGTGCGGAAATCCCACGATGGATCCGTAAGCAATTGGCAGCCTATGGTGATGACAGTTCAAGCATTAAAGCCTTCGGTCATGAGGTGATGGTCAATCTGTGTAATCGGCTGATTGACGGTGGTGCTCCCAGCCTGCATTTCTATAGCATGAACCAGATCGAACCCAACCGTCAGCTGGTGCTGGATCTCGGCCTGGCCTGATCAGACCTGCTCATCCACTGATCTGAGAGTATGTGACATGCCCCGTTTTTATATTGAAGCTGACCTGACCATCGATACCGATCTCGAGTTAACCGAGACCGTTTTCCATCACTGGGTCAGGGTATTGCGCGCTCAGGTCGGTGAAACAGCCGTTTTGTTCAATGGTCAGGGCGGCGAATATGACGTCACGCTCACGGAAGTCACCAAAAAGTCTGCGCGGGTGTCGGTTCAGCAGTTTCATGCTGATGATCGTACGCCGCCCTTCAGCACAGTACTGGGTCAGGTGATGAGCAAGGGTGACCGAATGGATTATGTCATTCAGAAAGCCACTGAACTGGGAGTAACACAGATTCAGCTGCTGACCTCTGAACGCTGTGAGATGCGGCTGAAATATGATCGTGATCAGAAAAAAATAGATCATTGGCAGGGCGTCGCCATTGCAGCCTGTGAACAATGTGGTATGAACCGTATTCCACAGGTTCTTGCACCCTTGCCGCTGAATGAATGGCTGAACACCACACTGCCCGGAACCCGGCTGGTCCTTGCACTGAACCAGCAACAGGACAACAGGCCTGCGCTTGAAGATGCCGGTACAGATATTGTGCTGCTGACTGGTCCCGAAGGCGGATTAAATGAAATGGAAATTCAGTCCGCCAATCTGGCAGGATTTAAAAACTGGTGCATCGGTAACCGGGTATTACGTACAGAAACTGCGCCTGTTGCCGCATTAGCCATATTAAACTATGAGATAAATAACACAATTTCCTGAAAACGATATTTAAATCAAAAAAATATTGATTTTACATATGATCCAAAGTAATTTACGATCACTTAAAGCACGAACTGAAGTGTTTTACCCCACGTGTTATCACATCATTTATTCCAATATCTTCACCGCATAGATATTACAGGTACTGCAATATATGACTGATGTTCAGGAAGAGCTTCTTTCGCATGAAGTGTCAGCATCGCACATTAAAAGTGCTGCACATCTTATGCGGATATTCCTTATATGGGTCTTATTTGCATGCTTCTATGATATTTCCATCTATCATTTTAATGCCGATCAGTTTTCTCATTATCTGAATCTGTGTTTCCTGGGCATCAGCTGTGTGGCCGTGATCGGCTGGTCACTGATCACTTATCTATTATTTTCCAGAAATACCCATGTCTTTAATCTCGATATTTTATGTCAGTTATTATGTCTGATTATTGGCTGTGCACTTGGAATCGGGATCTTCATTATCAACCATTCTTCAGTTATGGTAAATGAACCTTTAAATTATATTAATCTTACTGTGTTGCCCGGATTAACACTGAGCATTGTGCACATATTGGGAATCACTTATTTAACACAAAGATTTCGTTACTTTTTATTTATTTTTATCCCTTCGGTTATTTCTATTTTTTTCTGGCAACTGTTATTCCCCCAGAATATACCGACATTATATAATTTAATTATTAATATCTGGTTTACTGTAATTTTTGTCAGTGCCGTTATTGCACACCAACATCGGAAGCAGCTGGAGCTGCTGAAATTTAAAAGTGACCACCTCTCTGAGCAATCAGAAATCCATCAGGAAAAAGCATATTTTCTGCAAAGCAAACTTCAGGAGGAAATCAACAAATCCCAGGAAATTAAACAACAGCTGCAACTGAACAATCAGCTGCTGGAGCAAAAGGTCAAGGAACGGACCTATGACATTAAACAGATTAATGACCGACTGGAAAATCATCAGGCCAATTTAACCCTCGCGCATGAGACTGCCGGCATCAGTTCCTGGCTGTGGAATATTGATAAAAGAACAATTTCCTTTTCGCATTCCAGGACAGAAACCTCTGATCGCCAATTTACCACTCATGCTTCAATTTTTGACGTACTCATCCATCCCGATGACCTGGAAAATTACCGTCAGTTAATGAGGCGGCATCTACGGGGCTTCACTGAACGCTTTGAAGCCACCTATCGTATTCATCGCCTGGGGGAGTGGTTCTGGATTCAGGACATCGGGAAAGTGGTTGCCCGGCACCCAGCCACGAATAAACCATTGCGCATGGTCGGCATCCATCGGGATATTCATAAAGAGAAAAAAGACCAGGAACAGTTAAAACTGGCAGCCAGTGTCTTTGACCAGGTGGCCGAAGGTGTATTCATCCTGGACAATAACCTATGTTACCTGGATGTGAATCCATTTTTTGAAAAACTGATTGGATTCAAAAAGGAACAGCTCATCGGCCAGCATATTTTTGATATTACCGTAAACGATCAGCGCGAAATTCACCAGACCCACAGTCAGCTGACCCAGCAGCTGATTCTGACCGGTGAATATGATGCCGAAATCCAGGAGGAATTTTTATCCGGAAGGAAGCTGACGCTATGGATTCATATCAATTCAATTACCGATGATAAAAACAAAGTCATTAATTACGTCGGTATTCTGACCGATCTGACTGACCGGATTAAACAGGAACAGCGCCTGTCCTACCTGGAAAATTATGATCTGCTGACCGACCTGCCCAACCGTTTTTATTTCAATTTGCAGCTTCATCATTACGTCACCAATAATGCACAATCCCTGAAGCATTTTGCCGTGATCCGTATCAATATTGACCGGTTCAGATCATTCAATGAATTCCTGAGCAATCATGCCGGCGATGAGTTGCTCAAACAGGTCTCGCAGCGTTTAAGACAATGCTGTGCCAATGCCCTGCTGATTTCCTATCTGAACAATGATGATTTTGCCATTATTTATAATCTGAACCACAACAATACCTCCATTCATCAGCATACTCAGAATATTCTGAATACGTTCAGGCAGCCTTTTGTCATTGATGGTCAGGAACAGATTATTTCCATTTCCATCGGGGTTGCGGTCTACCCTGAACATGGACGCCAGATTGACAGTTTAAACAGTCATGCCGAGCTGGCCCTGTGTGAAGCCAAACGACTGGGCGGCAACACCATTCATTACTATGCCAATAAATCTGCGCAATTACTGAATAAGGGCATCAACCTGGAACGTGATCTGCGTAATGCCATCAGAAATAATGAGTTTGAAGTCTATTACCAGCCTAAACTCTGCCTGCAGACTCGGCGTATTTATGGCTTTGAAGCATTGGTCCGCTGGAATCACCCGGAACTCGGCCTGATTGCACCGGACATGTTTATACCGCTGGCTGAGGAAAGCAGCCTGATTACAGATATTGGTCAGTTTGTGCTTTTTGAAACCTGTAAACAGATTAAAAGCTGGCAGAATATGGGGTTCGATAATCTCCGGGTCTCGGTCAATATTGTGGCTCAGCAGATTCACCGTGGCCAGCTGCTGGATGATATTGACCAGGCGCTGGCCAGATACCGGATGTCCGGCGATATGCTCGAACTTGAACTGACCGAATCTTCGCTGCTGGATAAATCGGAACATGTCATGCAACTGCTGCGGCAGATCAAGGAGCGTCATATCTCCATCTCACTGGATGACTTTGGTACCGGTTACTCCTCCCTCGCCTACCTGACCAACTATCCGATTGACACACTGAAAATTGACCGGGCCTTTATTTCAAAAATCGGACAGGAAAAGGATGAGGCCATCGTCAATGCCATTATTGCCATGGGAAAAGCCATGGGAATGACCCTGATTGCAGAAGGCGTGGAAACCCGGCAACAGGTCGAATTCCTGGAAAATCAGGGTTGTTTCATATTACAGGGTTTCTATTATGCAAAACCGCTGAATGCAAACGATAGCACCCTGTTTCTCAGCCAGTATAAGTTTTAACATTTCCGCTGATTCAGAATCCCTGCCTGCCCGGGTTTGTCCGAAAATTCAGCTTTTTTGACTGTCCGTAATGCTCAAGTAATGGTATATTCAAGAAAATTCAGTCACCCTGCCAGCGTTGCTGGAATATTGCAACAATAGAGATTCTGATGGACGATCAATCATTAAAACAGCAAGCCCTTTATTACCACGAATTTCCTACACCGGGAAAAATCAGCGTCACGCCAAGCAAACAACTGGTTAACCAGCATGATTTAGCCCTGGCCTACTCTCCGGGGGTTGCTGCGCCATGCCTGGAAATTGAAAAGGATCCGTCCACAGCAGCCCTGTATACGGCACGTGGAAACCTGGTTGCTGTAGTCAGTAATGGTACTGCGGTACTGGGGCTGGGCAATATTGGTCCGCTGGCATCAAAACCGGTCATGGAAGGTAAAGGCGTTCTGTTTAAGAAATTTGCCGGCGTCGATGTATTTGATATCGAAATTGCTGAAAATGATCCAGATAAAATCGTTGATATTGTCGCAGCACTGGAACCAACCTTCGGCGGCATCAACCTGGAAGATATTAAAGCACCGGAATGTTTCTATATTGAACGCAAACTCCGTGAGCGCATGAAAATCCCGGTGTTCCATGATGATCAGCATGGGACATCCATTATTGTCGGTTCTGCCCTGCTCAATGCCCTGAAACTGAATCATAAAAAAATTGATGAAATCAAGATTGTTGCTTCAGGAGCTGGTGCTGCTGCCATTTCCTGCCTGGATTTACTCTGTGCGCTGGGAGTGAAAAAGGAAAATATTGTTGTCGCGGATTCACGTGGTCTGCTGACCACCCGGCGTGAAGGTCTGGATGATTCCAAAAAACGCTATGTCCAGGATATTGAAGGTACACAGCTTGCAGATGTCATGGCCAATGCCGACATGTTCCTGGGCCTGTCAGCAGCGGGAATTCTGACCCGTGAAATGGTCAGGGAAATGGCGGCTGATCCTATCATTTTTGCACTGGCAAATCCTGATCCTGAAATTTTACCGGAACATGCTCATGAAGCCCGCCCGGATGTGATTATGGCCACTGGCCGTTCTGACTATCCAAATCAGGTAAATAACGCGCTCTGCTTCCCTTATATTTTCCGGGGAGCGCTGGATGTCGGTGCAACCACCATCAATGAAGAAATGAAAATTGCCTGTGTGCATGCCATTGCCCACATGGCACATGTCGAAGCAGACGCGTCCACCTACGGGGAAAAATCCGCTGTTTTTGGTCGTGATTATCTGATTCCACGTCCACTGGATCAGCGCTTAATCCTGGAAATTGCTCCGGCTGTTGCTCAGGCGGCCATGAGTTCAGGTGTGGCCACCCGCCCAATTGAAGATTTTTCTGCCTATCGGCAGCGCCTGTCCGAATTTGTCTATAACTCAGCCTTCATCATGAAACCAATCTTTACTCAGGCAAAATCTGATCCCAAACGCATTGCCTACGCTGAAGGTGAAGATCCGCGCGTACTGCGGGCGGTACAGATTGCAGTGGATGAGGGACTGGCTTACCCGATCCTGGTGGGACGTACCGCAGTCATTGAGGCAAATATCAAAAAATTGGGCTTACGCTTACAGCATGGTCAGAATATTGAAATTGTCGATCAGGAAAAAAATCCTGATTATGAAAAATTTGCGGACGATTACTATCAGACCATGAAACGTAAGGGCGTGACCGTGGAATATGCACAGCGTGAATCACGCCGCCGCTCCACACTCATTGCCGGTATGCTGGTTAAATTCGGCAAGGCGGATGGCATGCTCTGCGGTACTTATGCCAGCTATGACATTCACCTGGATTTTGTGCGCAACGTCATTGGCCTGAAAGCCGGCATGAATAACTTTTTCACGCTGAATGCGCTGATGCTGGAAGACCGCAATCTGTTTATTGCTGACACCTATGTCAATACCAATCCAACGGCTGAACAGTTGGCTGAGATGACCATTCTCGCTGCCGAAGAAGTCCGCCGTTTTGGCATAACACCAAAGATTGCCCTGCTTTCACATTCAAGCTTTGGTTCGGATCAATACGATCCAAGCGCACAGAAAATGCGTAAAGTGTTTGAAATTCTGAGTCAGATTGCACCGGAACTGGAAGTTGAAGGTGAAATGCATGGTGATGCAGCACTGGATGAGAACATCCGTCATTTTGCCTTCCCGAACTCACGTTTCAAAGGCTCTGCAAACCTGTTGATCATGCCGAATCTGGATGCAGCCAATATTTCATTCAATCTGCTGAAAGCAACCTCGGGCAATAACGTGACCATTGGACCAATTTTACTGGGCGCTGCAAAACCTGTACAGATTTTAACACCAACAGCCACAACCCGCAGAGTCGTCAATATGACAGCGCTGACGGTTGCTGAAATTCAGCAGGCACAGGCTTAAAAATCAGCAACCTGTGTGAAATACTAAAGTTGCACCCTTGAGAAAACCTCTGTTCTGTAGCATGATGACCATGAGAATAGAGGTTTTTTCATGCAAGTTTATTTAGTCGGCGGTGCTGTCAGAGATCAGTTACTCGGACATCCCTACCATGAGAAAGATTATGTTGTGGTGGGTGCAACTCCCGAACAACTGCTTGCTCAGGGTTACCAGCCTGTGGGCAGGGATTTCCCTGTTTTCCTGCACCCCGATACAAAGGAAGAATATGCGCTTGCCCGTACTGAACGTAAATCCGGGCATGGTTATCACGGTTTTGAATTTTTCACCTCCCCGGATGTTTCCCTTGAAGACGATCTGATCCGTCGTGATCTGACCATCAATGCCATGGCAATGGATGATCAGGGCAAAATTTATGATCCATGGCATGGCCAGGATGATTTAAACCATAAAATATTGCGTCATGTGTCCGATGCCTTTTCTGAAGATCCGTTACGAGTGCTGCGTGTAGCCCGTTTTGCAGCGCGTTATTATCCCTATGGCTTTACCGTAGCAGACGAAACCCTGGCGCTGATGCAGCAACTGGCACAATCCGGTGAGTTACAGACCCTGACTGCTGAACGGGTATGGAAAGAAACTTCACGTGCCTTAATGGAATCACATGCAGACATTTATTTTGAAATACTGCGCCAGTGTGGTGCCCTGAAAGTATTATTCCCTGAAATTGAAGCATTATTCGGTGTGCCGCAACGTCCTGAATATCATCCTGAAATTGACTGTGGCATTCATACATTCATGTCGCTGCGGCAGGCCTGCAAATCAGATTATTCACAGGATGTCCGTTTCGCGGTTCTGGTACACGATTTGGGTAAGGCCCTGACCCCCAGGGAGGAATGGCCACGCCACATTATGCATGAACAGCGTGGTATTCAGCCGGTCACCGAAATCTGTGACCGGTTAAAAGTGCCATTACAAACCCGGCAGCTGGCACTTGCAGTATGTAAGGAACATTTAAAATGTCATCAGGCGTTCAACCTTAAAGCAGGAACATTATGGCGCCTGTTACAGCGGCTTGATGTGCTGCGCCGCCCTGAACGGGTCAAAGCCTTTGTCCAGGCCTGTGAATGTGATGCCCGGGGACGACTGGGACTGGAAGACCGGGAATACCCTCAGGCACAATTCCTGCTGGAAGCAATGGAGATTGTCAGAAATATCAAGGCGCAGGACTTACCCCCTGAGATCAAAGGCCCGGATATTGGTGAAATGCTGATTAACAAACGTATTGAGGCCATTGCCGAATTAAAGCATGCCTGCCCTGAACTGAAATAAATGAATCCGGGGAAGGCAAAGTCTGACCTTTCCCGGATGTATTCATCAGGAGAGATGTGCAGGAAAGCTGATCACCTTCTCCAGTTGCATCTGCCGGGTAATGATCATCAGCAGACGGTCAATGCCCAGTGCAATACCCGAGCATTCCGGCATCTGAGCCAGTGCCGCCAGCAAATACTCATCCACAGGCATGATCTGCAGGCCCAGTTTTTGCCGTTCGGCATTATCCTTCATGAAACGTGAACGCAGCACCTCTGCATCAATCAGTTCATCATAGGCATTGGCCAGTTCCAACCCTTCAATATACAGCTCGAAACGTGCGGCCACCAACTCACCCTCTTCATCCATTCTGACTTTTGCAAGTGACGCCATTTCCGGTGGAAAATCGGTCAGAAACACCGGCGTATCAAATCCAAGACTCGGTTCAACCATATGGGAAAACAGCAAGTCGATATAAGCCAGCCGATCATCTCCCAGTTCAATATTTAAACCGACACGCCGCGCTGTATCTTTCAGCTGGCCGAGTGTTGCCTGCAGGGGATTAATCTCGAGACGATCCATAAATGCATGCTTATAACTGATCACCACAGGACGGACTTCATCAAAACGTTCTGCCAGCACCACATTCAGCAGTTCAGTCACTTCATGCATCAGTCCCTTCAGGCTAAGCCCCGGTCTGTACCATTCCAGCAGGGTGAATTCACTGTTGTGCTTACGACCATGCTCACCATCCCTGAAAACCTTACAGAGCTGATAAATTGCACCACTGCCACTGGCCAGTAATCGTTTCATGGCAAACTCAGGAGAGGTCTGCAGATAATGCGTCTGTGCCTCGCTACCCATATGACGCTGTGCTGATACAGAGGCCAGCTGTACATCGGTGGCACCGGCCTGAGACAGAATCGGCGTTTCAACTTCCAGTACATCACGTACCGCAAAAAACTGCCGGATCTGCGCATACAGCCTGGCCCGGGTTTTCAGTATGTCAATCTCGCAGGTTGGCTGATAATGACGTGTTTGCTGTAGATCACTCATGCCGCCGGCCCTCCATGTGCAGCCCACTCACGACGCAAGGGATAATTTCTGCGCAATTGGTCAAAGGCTTTCTGATCGACTTTACCCTCACGGATACAGGCATGCAGATCAGCATCATCCCGGGCAATATCATAAATATGATGAAGATATTGTTGCAGCACCGCCTTTAAATCCAGTGTGGACATGTTCTTTCCGGTAAAATATGCTTCCGTTTCAGTTAATTGTGTTTCAAATCGCTTATCTGCCTGTAACTGAAAAGTATGACAGAATGCTTCGTAAATCATCTGTGTCCCACGGGCTTTGCCTTCAAGGCTATAACCGGCAATATGCGGTGTTGCCAGACTGAGCACATTCAGCAATTGTTCCGAAATCTCAGGTTCATGTTCAAAAACATCCAGTACCACCTTACGCTGAGTTTGCTGGATATCTGACATTAAGGCAGCTTCTTCAATGACCGCACCACGTGCAGTATTCACCAGCATCGTATCCGGTTTTAATAATCCCAGTCGCTCTGCATTGATCAGGTGCCAGGTGGGATATGGCCCGGATTCAGTCAGCGGAACATGGATACTGACGGCATCCACGGATTTTAACAACGTGTCCAGATCAACCTGCTGAACCTGTCCGGATTGCACCAGCGGATCATAACCCAGTACGGTCCAGCCCAGCAATCCTGCCATATAGGCCAGCCGTTTGCCTACGTTCCCCAGGCCAATAATACCAAGACTGAATGGTGAATGCTGAGACAGCAGTTCCGGTTTCAGATATACAAGTGCGGTCAACACATATTCTGCAACAGCCTGTGCATTACACCCTGCTGCATTTGACCAGGCAATGGCATGCTTTTCGATGGTCGGAATATCCAGATGATCGGTGCCTATGGTGGCACTGCCAATAAATTTAAGCCCAGTCTGCTGAATCAGCGTCTCATCGACCCGCGTCACAGAACGGATCAGCAATGCTTCAGCATTTTTTACATCAGCATGGTTCAAATTGCGTCCGCTAACCTGGTGAATTTCTCCGAAATCTGAAAAAAAATATTCCGTCAATGCCAGATTTTCATCTGCGACAATTTTCATAACCCGCTCCCATTTCAGCTCTCATGCCAACTCCCACGTCAGGTCAGCGCCATCATAACGCTTTGCCACGACAATGACCATATAGCGCTATTCGCATACAAGCCGGTCGAGCATTATTTACATCGTGACTGTTAATCCGTCAGCCATGAAAAAATTCCGGTACTGGCAGCAATCCCCTCATAAAAAAACCGCAACACCAGGTTGCGGTTTTTTAGATGACAGGCATAAATCACCCGGTCATCAGTTCATGATTATTTCCACTGAATCCCCACAGCGGCACCACCGCCCATATTGCCACGGCTGTCACCAGTCCCTGAGAATTTCCAGACATAGTTGACCGGTTTACCAAAAACTTTTTTGTCTTCTGTGACACCCGAAGCCCCAATAGCAATACTTGACTCACCCTGCCATGCACCGGTACCGGCACTGAGCATGGTATAGCCCTTTTCAGTAGGCTGCGGTAAGGTTGCCACAGCCAGTGCCGAAGCAATACCGGCATTGGCTCTTTTCTCTACATCGTGAATCCGCCTATTGGTGTCATAAAAGGCCTGTTCCAGGGTATCTATGCGGTTATTGATTAACACATCCGCCTTATTCAGGGCACCCACCGCATCTCCGACATTGTTATATACGGAATTGCCAACTTTATAGTCCGGGTCCTTAAAGGTTTGTGTGATATTGTCATAGCCTGCACCTCCTCCCAGCGCTTGAACAACCGCCTGATTGGTGTTATTCAGCTGAGAACCATTCACCGCATCGGTCGATTTGTCATTCACTGCACCAGCCGCTACGCCTGTCACAGTACGCTCACCAGCCGTACCGGCCACATTGACACTTTTACCGCCTGTGTCTTTCGCGACAGTGACCTCGGCATCCTTGTCAGCCTGCCGGACCAACCCCACACTGCCGCTATTGATATCGTTTTTAATATTACTGATATCATTGCTATTATTGGTAATTTGTCCCTGCAGGTTGTCACGGACATTCGCAAGCTGGCCACCATTTATCGCATCTCTGGAGCCGGCTTCAATCTGTCCATCTGCCACATTGGAAATCTTCGTACCTTCTTCGCCACCAGCCAGTGTAATCGAATTTTTATCGACTACACCATTCTCATTCCTGTCGTACTGAACAGCACTGCCTGACAGGTTATCAATGTTCTGATTAATGTTGCCAATGGCATTATCCAGTTGTCCCTTGTTGACTGCATCGTTCCGATTAACACCATCAGCAACATTGGTCATGGTCCTGTTGCCGGCATTAATCCCCGCTGTCGTCACACTTGGACCACCATTGATCAGCAGACCTGTATGATTCACCTGAACAGTATCACCGACTTTCACACCGTTATCATTGATCACCGTATTTCCGGTTGTCACACTGTCCACTTTCAGATCTTTGTTCAGAGCAACTTTAATGTTGCCATCCTGATCAGCTGTGCTGGTCTGACTGACAGTCAGGTTGTCATCGCCTTCAAAATTCACACTGGAATTTGGCTTAATTTTTTTGCTGGTCGTAGCATCACCATTTGCCGAGAGTGTCCAGCCGGCATTGGCAGTGTTGCCGGCATTGGTAATGGCAGTATCAAGCGCCGTCAATGCATCCCCGACATTGGTTTGCTGAGTATTGGCCACATTGTAGGTCGGACCGCTCATGGAACCATCCTCATTGACTTTTGCACCACCGCCCAGAATTCCGGCAACCGAATCCCCGGTTTTAGTCACTCTGTTATCTACAGCTTTTAACTGCGCCACATTGGTTGCGTCGCTGTCCTGGGTTCCTGCTGCCACACCGGTAATCTGACGATAGACACCATTTACAGCATCACCCACAGCAACCGCACCTGTGGTTGATCTGGTGGCAGTAATCGCTGCCTGATCAGCAGCCGATGCAGTGGGCATATAACCATCCACATCCGCACCCGTTCTTGCAGCAGACTTGCCCCCCAACACAACAGACCCGGCTGTCGTTTCAGTGACATCATTGCCCAGTACAAAAGTATCATCCGTAGCCACAGTGTTGTTATTACCTACCGAATAACTGTTATTGCCATCAACCACTGTTGGATCACCAATCGCCCCTGAGTGATGGCCATTAACCACGTTCCCGACCCCGATGCTGATGGACTGATCACCTGTTGCCTGACTTAATTTACCAATTGCAATACTGTCCTCACCGGAAGCCAGTGCATCGTCTCCGACAGAGTTCACCCGGAAATATTTCACCCCCAGGTTGGTCTCCTGTAACTTATTAATTTCAGTATTTAATGCAGAAACAGCACCGGCAACTGTTGGTGTGCTTGTCGAGCCAGCCGTAGCAGATACTTTGGTACCGGCTACGTCTGTTTGCTGATCCTGACTATTTGCGGCCGTATAACCGGTCACTGCAAACTGTCCTGCTCCACCCTGTCCATTATCAATGCCCAGTATTTTATTCATCTGACCTTTATTGACCGCATCAGAATCATTGACCGCATCACCGACATTGTTGATGGTATTTCCACCTACATCGACCTTATTTGAATTGACCGTGACGTTCCTGCCATTGGAACCTGTGATTCCAAAGCCATCCGCACCATAGTGGGTATTGTTACCCGCTTTGTCCGTTACCGTCATCCCCTGGCCATTTGTAACCGTCTGGTTGCCGTCTGCATCCACCGTTTCAACACTGTTCAGGCCCTTCAGGTCCTTATTCAGGGCAATCGCGGCCTGACCCTGGCTCACCGTCGTGGTCAGGTTGCTGTCACCCACAATTGCAAATTCGGAACCCAGCGGGTTCACTGAGCTGCCGGTCCCGGCATCCTTAAAGGTCAGCGGCTGATTCACTGCCGTGTTCAGGCTGCTGATCGCATCACCCACGTTGTTCACGGCCGTTGTGCTGCCGGCGTCATTCGGGTTGCTGGTCACGGTGTAGGACGGGGCACTCACTGTACCGGTATTCCGGTCATACTCCGCACCGCCGCCCAGGTTCGCCGCAGTGCTCTGACCCAGTGCATCGCTCTTGTCGCTGCCTGCCTTGCTCACCGCAGTCAGCTGGTCAACGTTCACCGCGTCCTTGCCGTCAACACCGTCCTTCACGTTGCTGATGCCGGTGCCGTTGGCGTTGATGCCGTCCTTGCTGACGGTGACGCCGCCAGCATTCAGGCCATCCCTGCCGACAGTCACTGCACCGTCATTGACATTCAGGCCGTTCGCACCATAAACGCTGGTATCCGTGCCGTCGGTCACTGTGGTGCCGTCCGCTGTCAGGGTTGTGAGCTTGCCATCCGCTCCCGTCACCGTCGTGCCCTTGCCGTCCGTCACCACGCTGTTGCCGTCTGCATCCACCGTTTCAACACTGTTCAGGCCCTTCAGGTCCTTATTCAGGGCAATCGCGGCCTGACCCTGGCTCACCGTCGTGGTCAGGTTGCTGTCACCCACAATTGCAAATTCGGAACCCAGCGGGTTCACTGAGCTGCCGGTCCCGGCATCCTTAAAGGTCAGCGGTTTGTTCACCGCCGTGTTCAGGCTGCTCAGTGCATCACCCACGTTGTCTGATGTCTTCGATGTACCCGTGGTCGGATCCGTGGTCACGTAGCTCGGTGCCGTGATTGCACCCGTCACCGGATCATAGCCCGATCCGCCGCCCAGGTTCGCCGCAGTGCTGTTCCCCAGCGCATCGGTCTTCGCGCCGCCCGCCTGGTTCGCTGCATCCAGCTGGCCCTTGTTCACTGCGTCCTTGCCGTCAACACCGTCCTTCACGTTGCTGATGCCGGTGCCATTCGCGTTGATGCCGTCCTTGCTGACGGTGACGCCGCCCGCATTCAGGCCGTCACTGCCGACCGTCACTGCACCGTCATTGACATTCAGGCCATCCGGACCATAGACGCTGGTGTTCGTGCCATCGGTCACTGTGGTGCCGTCCGCTGTCAGGGTTGTGAGCTTGCCATCCGCTCCCGTCACCGTCGTGCCCTTGCCGTCCGTCACCACGCTGTTGCCGTCTGCATCCACCGTTTCAACACTGTTCAGGCCCTTCAGGTCCTTATTCAGGGCAATCGCTGCCTGACCCTGGCTCACCGTCGTGGTCAGGTTGCTGTCACCCACAATTGCAAATTCGGAACCCAGCGGGTTCACTGAGCTGCCGGTCCCGGCATCCTTAAAGGTCAGCGGTTTGTTCACCGCCGTGTTCAGGCTGCTCAGTGCATCACCCACGTTGTCTGATGTCTTCGATGTACCCGTGGTCGGATCCGTGGTCACGTAGCTCGGCGCCGTGATTGCACCCGTCACCGGATCATAGCCCGATCCGCCGCCCAGGTTCGCTGCAGTGCTGTTCCCCAGCGCATCGGTCTTCGCGCCGCCCGCCTGGTTCGCTGCATCCAGCTGGCCCTTGTTCACTGCATCCTTGCCGTCAACACCGTCCTTCACGTTGCTGATGCCGGTGCCATTCGCGTTGATGCCGTCCTTGCTGACGGTGACGCCGCCCGCATTCAGGCCGTCCTTGCCGACCGTCACTGCACCGTCATTGACATTCAGGCCATCCGGACCATAGACGCTGGTGTCCGTGCCATCGGTCACTGTGGTCCCGTCCGCCGTCAGCGTCGTGAGCTTGCCATCCGCTCCCGTCACCGTCGTGCCCTTGCCGTCCGTCACCACGCTGTTGCCGTCTGCATCCACCGTTTCAACACTGTTCAGGCCTTTCAGGTCCTTATTCAGGGTCAGCGTTGCCTTGCCCTGCTCAACCGTGCTGGTCAGGTTGCTGTCACCCACAATTGCAAATTCGGAACCCAGCGGGTTCACTGAGCTGCCGGTCCCGGCATCCTTAAAGGTCAGCGGTTTGTTCACCGCCGTGTTCAGGCTGCTCAGTGCATCACCCACGTTGTCTGATGTCTTCGATGTACCCGTGGTCGGATCCGTGGTCACGTAGCTCGGCGCCGTGATTGCACCCGTCACCGGATCATAGCCCGATCCGCCGCCCAGGTTCGCTGCAGTGCTGTTCCCCAGTGCATCGCTCTTGTCGCTGCCCGCCTTGCTCACCGCAGTCAGCTGGTCAACGTTCACCGCGTCCTTGCCGTCAACACCGTCCTTCACGTTGCTGATGCCGGTGCCGTTGGCGTTGATGCCGTCCTTGCTGACGGTGACGCCGCCAGCATTCAGGCCATCCCTGCCGACAGTCACTGCACCGTCATTGACATTCAGGCCGTTCGCACCATAAACGCTGGTATCCGTGCCGTCGGTCACTGTGGTGCCGTCCGCTGTCAGGGTTGTGAGCTTGCCATCCGCTCCCGTCACCGTCGTGCCCTTGCCGTCCGTCACCACGCTGTTGCCGTCTGCATCCACCGTTTCAACACTGTTCAGGCCTTTCAGGTCCTTATTCAGGGTCAGCGTTGCCTTGCCCTGCTCAACCGTGCTGGTCAGGTTGCTGTCACCCACAATTGCAAATTCGGAACCCAGCGGGTTCACTGAGCTGCCGGTCCCGGCATCCTTAAAGGTCAGCGGTTTGTTCACCGCCGTGTTCAGGCTGCTCAGTGCATCACCCACGTTGTCTGATGTCTTCGATGTACCCGTGGTCGGATCCGTGGTCACGTAGCTCGGTGCCGTGATTGCACCCGTCACCGGATCATAGCCCGATCCGCCGCCCAGGTTCGCTGCAGTGCTGTTCCCCAGCGCATCGGTCTTCGCGCCGCCCGCCTGGTTCGCTGCATCCAGCTGGCCCTTGTTCACTGCGTCCTTGCCGTCAACACCGTCCTTCACGTTGCTGATGCCGGTGCCATTCGCGTTGATGCCGTCCTTGCTGACGGTGACTCCGCCCGCATTCAGACCGTCCTTGCCGACCGTCACTGCACCGTCATTGACGCTCAGGCCGTTCGGACCATAGACGCTGGTATCCGTGCCATCGGTCACTGTGGTCCCGTCCGCCGTCAGCGTCGTGAGCTTGCCATCCGCTCCCGTCACCGTCGTGCCCTTGCCGTCCGTCACCACGCTGTTGCCGTCTGCATCCACCGTTTCAACACTGTTCAGGCCCTTCAGGTCCTTATTCAGGGCAATCGCGGCCTGACCCTGGCTCACCGTCGTGGTCAGGTTGCTGTCACCCACAATTGCAAATTCGGAACCCAGCGGGTTCACTGAGCTGCCGGTCCCGGCATCCTTAAAGGTCAGCGGTTTGTTCACCGCCGTGTTCAGGCTGCTCAGTGCATCACCCACGTTGTCTGATGTCTTCGATGTACCCGTGGTCGGATCCGTGGTCACGTAGCTCGGTGCCGTGATTGCACCCGTCACCGGATCATAGCCCGATCCGCCGCCCAGGTTCGCCGCAGTGCTGTTCCCCAGCGCATCGGTCTTCGCGCCGCCCGCCTGGTTCGCTGCATCCAGCTGGCCCTTGTTCACTGCATCCTTGCCGTCAACACCGTCCTTCACGTTGCTGATGCCGGTGCCATTCGCGTTGATGCCGTCCTTGCTGACGGTGACGCCGCCCGCATTCAGGCCGTCCTTGCCGACCGTCACTGCACCGTCATTGACATTCAGGCCATCCGGACCATAGACGCTGGTGTTCGTGCCATCGGTCACTGTGGTCCCGTCCGCCGTCAGCGTCGTGAGCTTGCCATCCGCTCCCGTCACCGTCGTGCCCTTGCCGTCCGTCACCACGCTGTTGCCGTCTGCATCCACCGTTTCAACACTGTTCAGGCCTTTCAGGTCCTTATTCAGGGTCAGCGTTGCCTTGCCCTGCTCAACCGTGCTGGTCAGGTTGCTGTCACCCACAATTGCAAATTCGGAACCCAGCGGGTTCACTGAGCTGCCGGTCCCGGCATCCTTAAAGGTCAGCGGTTTGTTCACCGCCGTGTTCAGGCTGCTCAGTGCATCACCCACGTTGTCTGATGTCTTCGATGTACCCGTGGTCGGATCCGTGGTCACGTAGCTCGGTGCCGTGATTGCACCCGTCACCGGATCATAGCCCGATCCGCCGCCCAGGTTCGCCGCAGTGCTGTTCCCCAGCGCATCGGTCTTCGCGCCGCCCGCCTGGTTCGCTGCATCCAGCTGGCCCTTGTTCACTGCATCCTTGCCGTCAACACCGTCCTTCACGTTGCTGATGCCGGTGCCATTCGCGTTGATGCCGTCCTTGCTGACGGTGACGCCGCCCGCATTCAGGCCGTCCTTGCCGACCGTCACTGCACCGTCATTGACATTCAGGCCATCCGGACCATAGACGCTGGTGTTCGTGCCATCGGTCACTGTGGTCCCGTCCGCCGTCAGCGTCGTGAGCTTGCCATCCGCTCCCGTCACCGTCGTGCCCTTGCCGTCCGTCACCACGCTGTTGCCGTCTGCATCCACCGTTTCAACACTGTTCAGGCCTTTCAGGTCCTTATTCAGGGTCAGCGTTGCCTTGCCCTGCTCAACCGTGCTGGTCAGGTTGCTGTCACCCACAATTGCAAATTCGGAACCCAGCGGGTTCACTGAGCTGCCGGTCCCGGCATCCTTAAAGGTCAGCGGTTTGTTCACCGCCGTGTTCAGGCTGCTCAGTGCATCACCCACGTTGTCTGATGTCTTCGATGTACCCGTGGTCGGATCCGTGGTCACGTAGCTCGGCGCCGTGACCGCACCCGTCACCGGATCATAGCCCGATCCGCCGCCCAGGTTCGCCGCAGTGCTGTTCCCCAGCGCATCGGTCTTCGCGCCGCCCGCCTGGTTCGCTGCATCCAGCTGGCCCTTGTTCACTGCGTCCTTGCCGTCAACACCGTCTGCAACATTCACCACTTTCTGATTGTTTGCATCAAAGCCGTTTGCCTTCACCTGGCCTGCAAATACCGGAGCATCCACCACATTGTATTTGTAAGTGTTGGTGGCAGGGTCATATACCGCTTTGGTATTGGTCCCGTCTGCAAAGTTGACGGTTTCACCCAGTTTGACGTTATCTGCCGTACCGCCATTGGCACTGAAATTCAGGCCCTTGTCTGCGGTTGCCTGGGCAGCAACGGCTTTTCCATCCGCTGTTGCTGCATTGGTTACTGCGGTATTCGCTGTGGTTTGCGCAGCATCTGCCTTCGTTCCTGCGGTATTGGCTGTAGTTTGCGCTGTCGTTACATTCGTATTGGTTGTATTAAGCTGGTCGCCTGTAACTGCATCTTTAGACCCTGCTGCAACCGTTCCATTTGCAACATTAATTACTTTTTGATTATTCGCATCAAAACCATTGGCTTTGACTTGGCCCACAAATACCGGTGCATCCACAATGTTGTATTTATAAGTGTTTGTTGCTGCATCATAGACTGCTTTGGTATTGGTCCCGTCTGCAAAGTTGACGGTTTCACCCAGCTTGACGTTATCTGCTGTACCGCCATTGGCACTGAAGTTCAGGCCCTTGTCTGCAGTTGTCTGGGCAGTATTTGCCGCTGTCTGGGCCGCAACGGCTTTTCCATCCGCTGTCGCTGCATTGGTTACTGCGGTATTCGCTGTGGTTTGCGCAGCATCTGCCTTCGTTCCTGCAGTGTTGGCCGTAGTCTGAGCGGCATTGGCTGCATTCTGTGCCGTGGTGACATTCTGGTTGGTGGTGTTCAGCTGACCGCCATTCACCGCATCCTTTGAATTGGCCGCAACAGTGCCGTTTGCAACATTCACCACTTTCTGGTTGTTTGCATCAAAACCGTTTGCCCTCACCTGGCCTGCAAATACCGGGGCATCCACCACATTGTATTTATAAGTGTTTGTTGCTGCATCGTAGACCGCTTTGCTATTGGTCCCGTCTGCAAAGTTGACGGTTTCTCCCAACTTGACGTTATCTGCCGTACCGCCATTGGCACTGAAGTTCAGGCCCTTGTCTGCAGTTGTCTGGGCAGTATTTGCCGCTGTCTGGGCCGCAACGGCTTTTCCATCCGCTGTTGCTGCATTGGTCACTGCGGTATTCGCTGTGGTTTGCGCAGCATCTGCCTTCGTTCCTGCAGTGTTAGCTGTAGTTTGAGCAGTATCTGCCGTATTTTTAACAACCGTTAATTGAGAAACCGTCACTGCATCCTGTGCTGCTGCGCCATCAGCAACATTCTGAATACGTCGACCACCTACAGCGACAGATCCATTACTTGTAGGAGCAGCCTGATTCGTTAAATATGAATTCCCCGTCAACGCGCTGGTCACAGACCCAGCCCCTAATGCCACACTATTGACTATTGCCGCTGTTGCTCCATTTCCCAGTGCAACTGCATTATTTGCTGTAGCTTGTGCCTTGTTACCAACAGCCAATGAATTTGCACCTGTTGCTGCAGAGATATGCCCTATTGCCTGAGCAGCACTACCCGTTGCTGCTGACTGTCGCCCTATCGCCAAACTACTATCTCCAGAAGCCTGCGACCATACTCCCAGCGCAATTGATGAACTGGCTGTCGCTTGTGCCAATGAACCGAGCGCCAGTCCAAATGGACCTGTAGCTTTGGCTTCTAAGCCAATTGCAACACCGGCACCAGCTTTACCAGCAACATAAGCAGTATTATACGGATTCCCCCTATCCAGTATATTTCCTAAAAACCCTCCTGCTTGAGCTACACAACCAATTGCAACTGCATAATTTTCACTGGTATTTGCTTGAGGATCCCCATTCGCACAATTACCAGATATCGCTGTCCCACTACCCGTACCCCCGTCTATTCCAACCGCAGCAAACAGATTCGGAGTAACCGTGACCGCCCCCACCAGAGCAAGTGCAGTACCCACTTTAGATTTTGCTGTTGTTTTTGTTTTACTCTTTGCCAGTTCAGAAACTGCCACCCAAGCCCCTAACGATACATTCCAAATCACTCGATATACTTTGTTCATACAGTTTCCCAACCAGGTCTGACAAAAGATTAATAGTGTTATGATTACTCAGGATGTTTACTACTTTGAGTAGGTTTTAAGTATAATTATTATACAAAACACAAGGTGATGTAAATCACATTTATTATTATTTTTGCTGGTATATTTATTTTTTATGAGAATAAGTAACTATACACTCCCGTATTCGACTTCGGGTTTCAACCAAACCTGTTGCATCAAGTATTTTTCAAGTAATTCCAAATTGTAAGTTCCAGTAATCAAATGAAGTTTTAAGCCCCGCCCTTTCTCTTAATTTCTGTATATTTCAAGTGAAATTTTAAAGAGTTTTAATATACTCAAGACATACTCGACTCTAACTTTCCATGTATTTAATTTCTCAGTTAAATCATATTAACCCATTATCAATTGTTTAACTTTTTTTGGCGTCTTATCTCATTTAAGGCATTGTATTGGAATACCTGTAGCATACCCCATAACATGCTCGTCAGCTTCTCCCCCCGCTTGATTTGATCAAGCATATGGTAAACTGAACGACTCTCAACTGATAGACAACCATCGACTGTCTACATGCTGATAAGTGACCCCTGAAGTTACTTCTTTGGACTCCATCGTGATCCCAATATGCTTCATGCACTCTTTAGGAAAATTAAAACCTTCAGTTCAATACTCTTTATCCAACAAGCTTCTAACAAGATAAAGACAACAGACGCTAACTATATCTCAATATCGTGGAGCACCTCCTTCATCCTAAAAACTTTAGACATTTGCATGGATTCACGCCAGACTAATACACCTCAATGATCCAGGCCCTTATGTCGTCATTATGTCTCACCTCTCTCGCTTAAGAGCACAACTACAACATCAACGCCGACAGCTTTCCATTTATCAACAACAGGTGACTCAGACCCACGTTACTCATCATTTACTTCGATTTTCACGGTTTCAATCTGCACAACGAGTTGGGCTGTACCTGCATGCATTTGGCGAGGTCTCTACGCACCGTTTAATAGAAACCTGTTATCAGCACCATAAAGAAGTGTATTTACCGATGATCAATACAATGAACCAGCAATTAGTCTGGGTGAAGGTAAGTCAGCATCAATACCGTAATCGGCGTTTTTCACATCATTCACTCGGTATGCAGGAACCAATGGCCAGCCGTGGTCAACATGTTTCCATTCTGGATCTTTTAATCATGCCTTTATTGGCCTGCGATCACTGGGGAACACGTATAGGAATGGGTGGTGGATTTTATGACCGAACCTTAGCCTCGGCAAAACACCGGCCCTTTCGTCTCGGTTTAGCTCATCAATTTCAATACATGCAGACGGATTTACCGCGCTCTTGCTGGGACCAGTCACTCGATGCACTCTTAACTCCCGATCATTTTTATCGGTTTAAACGCTAGACAGCAATTGCTTTTCAATGTTTATGCTGCGCTGCACAATGCACCATTTTTCAAGATTTTCTATTGTCATCCCCTTGTAATTTTTTAAATACCCATCACTATACAAAACATGGCAACCTCGTTGTCACTCATTAGGAGTGCCCATGTCTGAACATATTATGAACATAGAAACCTTAGAACCACAGGTTCCGACTGTATTACCGCTTTTAGCACTACGTGATGTGGTGGTTTATCCACACATGCAAATTGCGCTATTTGTCGGCCGTGAGAAATCCATTAATGCAGTTGATGTGGCTCGTAACAGTGACAATTTAGTATTCGTTGTTGCACAAAAAGATTCTCTGACCGAAGACATCGATCACAACAACCTTTATCAATACGGAACTGTTGCGAAAATTGTGCAAGTTGTAAACCATGAGAATGATGAAAATTGCATCAAGGTATTGATTGAAGGCCTGTACCGTTCACAGCTGGTCAAAATCATTGAAAATGACGAATACCTGTCTGCTGAACACGCACTCAGCCCGATGACGGTATCCACCGATGCGGATACACAGGCGACGCGTGTCCAGGAATTACGTGCATTGTTTGCTCAGTATGCAGAAGCAAAATTACGTAATGCCCGTGAGCTGATTGCGGCAGCCAATAAAATTGATGATCTGCTTCAGTTGCTGTTCTTTGTTGCAACACGTGTACCTCTGAATATCGATGTCAAGCAGAAGTTTCTGGAACAGGATGAGTTCGAAGCGCATTTACAGGAACTCATGACTTATCTGTTACAGCAGTCTGAAGAACAGCAGATTGAACAGACCCTGCATGACTCGGTTAAACGCCAGATGGAGAAAAATCAGCGCGAATACTTCCTCAATGAAAAAATGAAGGTGATTCAGCGTGAACTTTCCGACATGAATGGCGGAGGCGAAGATGACATTGCTGAAATAGAAAAACGTCTGGCAGAAGCCGACTTACCGGAACATGTCCGTAAGAAAGCCGAAGCGGAGTTCCGTAAGCTGAAAGCGATGCAGCCTGCATCCAGTGAAGCCGCTGTAGTACGCAACTACATTGAAGCCATACTGGATACACCGTGGAATAAAGCGAGTAAAGTCAGCATTAATCTGACCAAAGCGCAGGAAATCCTGGATACTGACCACTATGGTCTTGATGAAGTGAAACAGCGTATTGTGGAATACCTGGCAGTACAGTCACGCGTCAAAAAACTGCGTGGCCCGATTCTGTGTCTGGTCGGTCCTCCAGGGGTGGGTAAAACCTCGCTGGGAGAATCCATTGCCAAGGCAACAGGTCGTGAGTTTGTGCGTATGGCGCTGGGTGGTGTACGGGATGAAGCTGAAATCCGTGGTCACCGTCGTACCTATATCGGTGCGATGCCGGGTAAAATTGTGCAGTCACTGACCAAAGTCGGCGTCAAGAACCCATTGTTCCTGCTCGATGAAGTAGACAAGATGGCACAGGATTACCGTGGTGATCCGGCTTCTGCATTGCTTGAAGTACTGGATCCATCTCAGAACAGTAAGTTTAACGACCACTATCTGGATCTGGATCTGGATCTGTCCGAAGTAATGTTCATCTGTACTGCAAACAGCATGAATATTCCAGAGGCATTGCTGGACCGTATGGAAGTGATTCGTCTGCCGGGTTATACCGAAGAGGAAAAAGTCAACATTGCTGACCGTTATCTTGTTCCTAAAGCAATGAAGAACAATGGTCTGCGTGGCAAGGAGCTGACCGTTCATGAAGAAGCCATTCGTGACATCGTACGTCGCTACACACGTGAAGCCGGTGTCCGTAGTCTTGAACGTGAAGTCTCTAAAATTGCCCGTAAGGTTGTAAAGGAGGCGGTCAGCAAAAAAGTGAAAAATCTGCATGTTGATGTGACTGCCGAGAATCTGCCGGACTACCTGGGCGTCCATAAGTTCGACTATGGTATGGCAGAGGAAGAAGCTCAGGTTGGTCGTGTAAACGGTCTGGCATGGACTTCTGTCGGTGGTGAGCTGCTGACCATTGAAGTTGCGGCCATGAAAGGTAAAGGTACTTTTGTGACCACAGGTTCGCTGGGTGATGTCATGCAGGAATCCATCAAGGCGGCAATGACCGTGGTACGCACCCGTGCCGATGAATTGGGTATTGAAGCAACGCGTTTTGCTGAAACAGATATACACGTTCACTTGCCGGAGGGTGCAACCCCGAAAGACGGTCCTTCAGCCGGACTGGCACTCACCACGGCATTGGTCTCTGCCTTTACAGGGATTCCAATCCGTGCAGATATTGCCATGACCGGTGAGACCAGTCTGGGTGGCCGAGCCATGCGCATTGGCGGTTTAAAGGAAAAACTGCTGGCTGCACACCGCGGTGGTATTAAACTGGTGTTCATCCCGCAGGAAAATGTGCGTGACCTGGTTGAAATCCCGGACAACGTCAAAGAAGGACTGGAAATCAGGGCTGTCAAAAGTATTGATGACATCCTGCCACTTGCATTAACAGAAATGCCGAAGCCCTTGCCGAAAGCACCGATTGTTAAGCCTGTGGATGAAACCAAGGCTGCACGTCACTAAGCGGACGGCCGGTGTCATAAATCCTGAAAAAAGAGAGCTTCGGCTCTTTTTTTTATGGATGTTCATCCAACAGCTGAAGTTTAAAATAATGCTTGAAAAATGTACAGACAGCCTCATATACAAGGTATACTGAACTGATTCGTGTTGTTTTACTTCAATTACTGACACTTTTTCTGTACTCCAGACAGATGAAGTGTTGAATCGCAGTCCTATCACCCCTTTTAGGACTGCGTTTTTTTAATCTCCTCATGTCTTTATTTCCATGGTTTTTCAATTTTTAAGATTACCTTAAAAGTAGTGGACCGGTCAGGTTTTATCTGCCGATATACTCCATAAAAATGTCAATATAACGCTATAATCGGCGTCGGACAGCACATTTTAGACTTCAATCCATGAAAATTCGCATTCTCACCATTGGCCAGAAGATGCCAGACTGGGTACTGACCGGTTTTGCAGATTATTTCAGGCGTATTCAGCCGTTTGTACAAACCCAGCTGATTGAATTGCCTATGGCAAAACGCGGGAAAAATGATTCGGAAGCAGATATTCAGAAATATTGCCAGATTGAAGGTGAAAGCATTCTGAATGCGCTGAAGAGCGCAGAAGTGCTGATCGCCCTTGAAGTGGGTGGCCGTGAATTCAGTACTGAACAACTGGCGGATACCATGAAAGGCTGGATGCTGGAAGGACAGGATATTGCACTGGCAATTGGTGGGCCGGATGGGCATTCTGAAGAGGTCCGTAAGGCCGCTGCCTGGCACTGGTCATTATCCAGACTGACCCTGCCACATCCTTTAGTACGTGTGATGCTCATTGAACAATTGTACCGGGCGATGAGTATTAATCATCATCATCCCTATCATCGCGCCGGATAACACCGCGCCGTCGATTGTTGCAATTGTAAAACGATTCGTTGAAAGATCATGGGTTTTCGTTTGACATTATTTTATGCATGATGGAGTACAGCAGGACAAATCAGGCGCACTGACATGCATTTACAGACACTCCCCGGTTTATATATTTCTCATGGGTCACCCATGCTGGCACTTGATCCTGAGCAGATCGGTCCAGCCCTTAACCGTCTTAGTCTGAACCTTCCCCGGCCACAGGCCATTGTGGTAATGTCGGCACACTGGGAAAGCAATGCCATGGAAGTCAGTACTGCAATACGCCCCGAAACCTGGCATGATTTTCGGGGATTCCCTCAGCCCCTGTATGAAATCCGCTATCCTGCGCCAGGAAACCCGGAACTGGCTGAGGAAATTTTACGTCTGCTGGCAAATGCGCATATCCCGGCCCATGCCAACAGCACTCATCCCCGTGACCACGGTGTATGGGTGCCTCTGTTGCATATGTATCCTGACGCTGCCATTCCTGTCATTGAAATATCGCTGCCTGTTCACATGGATGCCCACGGCATTTATAAGGTCGGCCAGACCCTTGCTCCCCTGCGCGACAAACAGATTCTGCTGATCGGTTCAGGCAGCATTACCCATAATCTGCGTGAACTGTCCTGGAATGATCAACAGGCAGATACGCCCGAATGGGCATCCACCTTTAAGAGTCACGTCATCAGTAAACTGACGCATGGCGATTATGAGGCGATCCTGGACTGGAAAAATATTCCGCATGTTCAGCATAATCACCCGACCCCTGAGCACCTTTCTCCCCTGTTTTTTTCCATGGGAACCGGTCACCGTTTCAGTATTGTACACAGCAGTTTTTCCATGAGTACCCTGGGCATGGACATCTACCGCTTTGACTAAACCGGACCGGATTTCAGATCATCACAGCTGATGTTGCAGCAGCCAGTCACCGGGGCATCCTGTAAAAAAACTGCTCTATGCCACACAGAATATGGATACAAATAAAAACTGAAATTGTATCCATTTCTTTTCGGGGTTCATGGTTTAATCCGGATATATATTTTTATCAGCATTATTTTTATTATGAAATTTAAATATTTAGCGACCATATTATGGCCTGTCATACTGACAGCCTGTCAGGCAGATATGACACGAAATATTCAGGATGCCGCAGTGACCATGCCCCCACAGCAACAGCCGGCCCAGACCCTGACTGCCTATGAATGGTCATATCAGTTGCCAGGGACAGAACAACCGCTCATTTTACATTTTGATGAACAGCATTTGAGCATGACAACCGGCTGTAACAACCAGGGCACTTCCTGGAAAATTGAACAGAATCGGATTGTCACCACTGAACTGACATCCACCATGATGGCCTGCTCCCCTGCACGGATGAAACAGGAACAACTGAGCAGTGCTATTTTTCTGAAAGGTTCGGTTCCATTTGTACTGGATAGCACGCATACCGGGCACCCGGTACTGACATTAACAGATGCTCAGGGCCAGACTTATGCTTTCAAAGGCAATATGACCCCTGAAACCAGATACCAGTCACAGGCTGAAATCATTTTCCTGGAAATTTCACCTGAAACCAGATCATGTACCGGTGTAGCCCCGCAGACCTGTCTGCAGGTGCGTGAAATCAAATATGATGGCAAAGGCACCAAAACCCAGATTGATAAAGACTGGACCTTATTTTACGATCAGATTCAGGGGTACATCCACCGTCCGGATCAGCGCAGGATTATCCGGGTCAAACGTTATGAACTGAAGAACCCGGCAGCAGATCAGTCGAAATATGCCTATGTCTATGACATGACCATTGAACAGGAAATGGTGCAGCCTTAAGCCCACAGATTTATTGCATGGCTGATCTGATGCATTACACAATGCAGGATCAGCACAACCAAACCATTCATACCCTGCAAAATCGAATGTAGGCACGCGGATGTGACATAAATGCCACACGTTTCCCGACATGACAGGCTTATGTTTTTTTAAATTCCTGAACATCCGCACATTCTGCTCAGTAAATGCCCTGCGCCAGCATGGCATCGGCAACTTTAACAAAACCTGCAATGTTTGCCCCATTCACATAATTCACCCTGCCATCCGGCTCGGTGCCAAACCTCACGCAATTACGATGGATTTCCTTCATAATGGCATGCAGACGCTCATCCACCTCTTCAAATGTCCACCCCAGACGGATGGCATTCTGCGACATCTCAAGGCCTGAAGTGGCAACACCACCGGCATTGGAAGCTTTACCCGGCGCATACAGAATATCTGCCGCAACAAATTTTTCCACTGCCTCCAGTGTAGATGGCATATTCGCCCCTTCAGCCACACAGATGACCCCATTTGCCAGCAAAGTCGCCGCATCGTCTGCATTCAGCTCATTCTGGGTGGCGCATGGCAGAGCAATATCACACGGCACACTCCACGGGCGCTGACCTTCCATATATTCAAAGCCATGTTGTGCGGCAAATTCCGCAATCCGGCCACGCTGAGTATTTTTAAGCTGTATTACTTCAGCCAATAGTTCGCTGTTCAAACCATCCTTCAGATATACCGTTCCATTTGAGTCTGAAAGTGTGACCACTTTTGCCCCCAGAAACATGGCCTTTTCTGCCGCATATTGTGCCACATTGCCTGAACCGGAAATCGCAACCACTTTATCCTGAAAACTTTCACCACGGGTTTTCAGCATTTCTTCGGCAAAATAAACGGTACCGTAACCAGTTGCTTCAGGACGTGCCAGCGAACCACCAAAGGACATGCCCTTGCCGGTAAATACACAGGACGTGTCATTACTGAGCTTTTTCATCATACCGACCATATAGCCGACCTCACGGGCACCAACCCCGATATCACCGGCCGGGATATCAGTATTTGCCCCCAGATGACGGTAAAGCTCGGTCATCAGTGCCTGACAGAAACGCATGATTTCACCTTCAGACTTGCCCCGGGGATTAAAGTCAGCGCCTCCCTTACCACCTCCCATAGGCAAAGTGGTCAATGCATTTTTAAACGTTTGTTCAAAGCCCAGAAATTTGAGAATGGATAAATTGACTGAAGGGTGAAAGCGCATGCCTCCCTTAAATGGACCAATGGCAGCGTTATACTGAATCCGGAATGCCCGATTGACCTGTGTCTGTCCCTGATCATCCACCCACGCCACACGAAACTGGATCACACGCTCCGGCTCCACCAGCCGCTCCAGCAACCCCTGCTGGGCATATTGCGGATTTTTTTCAATAAATGGCCATAAACTGGTCATGACTTCTTCAACCGCCTGTAAAAATTCCGGTTGATCCGGATCACGCTGTTTCAGGCAATTCAGAAAGTCATTCAGGCTGGTGTATTTCAAGGCTTAACCCTCAGAAAAAGTGAAACAAAATTGATCACTGCGTTTTAAAATGTTTCATTTTAGCGCAAAATATTAAATCTCTTTTACATGACTTCCATCATAATTTCCACGAAATATTTATGATATTTTTTTAATATCAGTTATTTATTTTACAGATATAAAGCCACCTCATGGGTTTGAGCAATAGCGGCTTTATAAGCATGCTGTATTTACATGAGCAATGTTTGTGCATTTTTTGCTCCATATAGATGCAATCCATTCCATACAAAAACATGCTAAAATTGAGGCAGCTTTTCAGGCATTCATATGCTCACCCAGTGTGACAATGACGCTATAATCAATGGTTGGTTCTCTCCTGCAAGTTTTTTCAGCATGAATTCGCATATTTCCCTCATACAGCAAGTCGATGCTTTATTGCCACAGACCCAGTGCGGTCTGTGTGGGCATCGTGACGGCTGTCTGCCCTATGCCAGGGCAATCACTGATGGAGAAGCAGCCAATAAATGTGTACCCGGTGGACAGCCGGTTGCAGACTCACTTGCACAGCTGCTGAATCGTCCCCGGCTCATTGCTGAGGCCAGTGTATGGCCCATCCAGCCGGATGGCCGTCCACAACGGATGAAAGCCGTGATCCGTGAAGATGAATGCATTGGCTGTACCAAATGCATCAGCGCCTGTCCGGTGGATGCCATTATCGGCAGTGGCAAGCTCATGCACAGCATTCTGACAGAACTGTGCACCGGCTGTGAACTCTGCATTCCACCCTGCCCTGTGGATTGTATTGACCTGGTGGAAGACCATCAGCCCATTCCGGCAGAACAGTTGCGGATTGCGGAACAGAATGATTTACGCCAGCGTTACTATGCCCATATCCAGCGCGAGGAAAAACGCCGCCTGAATCGTAAGGGGCCTGTAGTCCGTGCAGAGATTGATACTGAATTATTTGCTCAGTTATTTGCTCAATTCCCGCAGCACAGTCAGGTGGTTCCCGCCATTGAAATCACCAATCAAAGCCAGTCGGCCGTCAGTCAACATGCCGGGACCACCATAGAACTGGCCCGGTTACGTACTCAGATTAAAAAACTTGAAAAACAGTTAAGTGTCCGTGCTGATGATCAGAAACAGTTGCAACTGGATGAATTACAGCAGCAATTATCTGCATTACAGGGAGTCTGAGGCATGACCGTAAAAAATATGACAAAGAAGCAGATTCAGATTTTTTTTGAACGTCTGAGGGCACAGCGGCCACATCCGGCCACCGAACTGAATTATTCCAATGCCTTTGAATTACTGATTGCGGTAACGCTTTCAGCACAGGCTACTGATGTCAGCGTCAACAAGGCAACCGATAAATTATTCCCCATTGCCAATACCCCTGAAAGCATTTATGCGCTGGGGGTGGATGGACTGAAGCAATATATAAAAACCATTGGCTTATATAACTCCAAAGCCGAAAATGTCATTAAAACCTGTAAAATACTGATTGAAAAACATCATAGTCAGGTTCCCGACAACCGCGCTGAACTGGAAGCCCTGCCCGGCGTTGGTCGCAAGACCGCCAATGTGGTACTCAATACTGCTTTTGGTCAGCCGGTCATGGCTGTGGACACGCATATTTTCCGACTGGGCAACCGGACTGGACTGGCAGTCGGCAAAAATGTGCTGGAAGTTGAACAACGCCTGGTGAAAGTCATCCCACAAGAATTCATGGTGGATGCCCATCACTGGTTAATCCTGCATGGTCGTTATTGCTGCATTGCCCGCAAACCGAAATGCCATGAATGCGTTGTGTCTGATGTATGCAACTGGCCTGACCGTTTTGAATTCGGTGCTGCCCGTCCGCTCAAAATCTCCGCCGGTGCTACATCTTCATAGCTGCGTCATAAAAGCAGCAAGCTGCTCAATATCGCTGCTTATTGATCCGCTTCAGGTTTATTTTTTCCGGATCGTTGCTGTTTCAGTTGTTCGATTTTTTTCAATTCTTCAGCCAGTTTCGGATGCACGCGATATGACAGCGGGTTTTCACGACGTTCCCGCGCCTGCTGTTGCTGCGCCTGACGCAATAATTTCTGACTGAGATACAGCAGATACAACAGCAAGGCAATACTCAGCACCACCAGCAGAATCAGTACAGTTTTCAGCACAATATGGTCTCCCTTGCTCTTCAGTGACGCCCGGATAAAATAAAGGGAGCCTTCTTCAATCAGGGCTCCCCGAATCCGGATTCAAACCGGGCCACTCAACACACAGGCCGGTAAATTATTTGCCCTGTTCCAGAATGGCAAATAAATCCTTCTGTACTTCTTCAATTGCCCGCAGACCATCCAGTTTATTGTAGGTCGGTGCGTTTTCACCGGACGCTGCGCGGCCCTGATAAAAACCAACCAGTTGTTCAGTTTCTGCATGATAGGAGGTAAGACGTTTGCGAATGGTTTCTTCCCGGTCGTCCGGACGCTGAACCAGTTCTTCACCGGTTTCATCATCCCGGCCTTCAACAGCGGGCGGATTATACACAATATGATAAATACGACCGGATGCAGGGTGCTGGCGACGGCCTGAAAGGCGTTTGACAATTTCTTCATCCGGCACAGCAATTTCAATCACATGATCAATGCTGATCCCTTCTTTTTCCAGGGCTTCAGCCTGCGGAATCGTACGTGGAAAGCCATCAAAAATACAACCGCTGGCACAGTCCGGCTGTGCAATACGTTCCTTGACCAGACCAATAATCAGTTCATCAGACACCAATCCGCCTGACTCCATGACACTTTTAGCCTTCAGACCTAATTCAGTCCCTTCACGAATTGCCGCACGAAGCATATCACCGGTTGAAATTTGCGGGATATTGTAGCGCTTACAGATCAACTGAGCCTGAGTACCTTTACCTGCTCCAGGTGGTCCGAGTAAAATAATGCGCATAAAAAACATCCTCATTAAAAACAAATAGGTATGACACCTTTCACACTGTCAGAAAAAGCAGCATCACCGATATCAAATTATAAGAAAGCCACAAACAAATGTATTAAACCTGCAAAAAATCCTGTGACGCCCCCCAGCACAATCAGAATCCATTCATCTTCCCTGAATGCAGGACGCAACAAATTCTGAAACTCGGTCGGTGTTAATTCACGAATCCGCTCTTTAAACATCTGAAAAATTTTCTGTGCCCGACTTGCATTAAAGGCCGGGTCACATACAGGCACCATCGTAATTTCAATTGACCGATCAATCAAGTCCGACTTCAGTTTAGCATATTCAGACGGGCCAATTGAAAGCTGTAATGCGGTCCGGATTAAAGGGGTTTCCATAATGCCGTTGACATGCCGTTTAATAATCCGGCGTGTTTTTTCCTTTTTCGGTCCATACATCATTTCAGTCATGATTGATTTTAGCGTAATCAGGTCTTCCGTGACTACACTTGCAAAAACATCAGAGACTTCTTCCTGACGCTTCATGAATGCGCCCTGAATATTATAGCTGCCAATCCGGGGAATGACCGGTTTAATCCAGGGAAATTTACGATTACTGGTCCGTTCAAAAATTTGCGGATAACGGATGTAATGGGGTTCCACCGGATTAAATACCATCCAGATGGCAATCCAGTTGGTCAGTAAGCCCCAGATGGCGGCAAAAAAGGGAACTGTCCAGTGCTGTGGCACAAACACATAGACAAACATCTGAAAAATACCGAAGAAACTGCCAATCAATGCACTGATATGCCAGATAAAATTAATTTCTTTCTGCCCCACTTTCAGGAACATGCTGACCATTAAACGGCGGTCACCTTCCATCTGCCGGACAATCATTTCCTTCATGTCCACCAGTGACTCAACGTTCATGGTCAGTTCAGTCACCAGATCCCTTAGAATGCCAGGCATCTGCCGATGCGCCTGGGCATAAATCCGGCGCTTGATGGAATAAGGCAGGTTTTCCCACAATACTGCATTACGGTCAATCATGACTTCATCAATCAGATGCTCAAGCTCAAAACCGACCTGTTCCCCGATGATGCGCGCCATATCCGCAGGGTCCATCGCCTCAAGAAATTCCTTGAGTGACCCCAGTTTGGACAGGGTGTTGTCGGTAATAATTCCCGAGATACGTCCTGCTTTACGCGGTACGATGCCCTGCCAGCCCACAGGCAATGGTCCGATATGGAAACCCCAGAATTTGATCGGGTAAAACACCATTTTCAGTGCCATCCACACATGTGCCCATGTTACAAAAGCGGTCACAGGGATAATACTCAGGATCGCAATATAATCCGGTCGACTGGTAAAGGCCTGCCACAGACCACTGAGGTATTCAAACATGCATGACACTCATATTCAGTTCCATATGCGGGTGAATGAATAATATAAAATTATCCCTGCGTCTAAAAACCAACACTCAGGGTATACGCAAATTGTATTTGAGGTTTGCTTTCAAATACAATTGAATTTCCATGAGAGGACTCATCGCCCACTCCAATTCCCACACTGAAAGTGCTGATTCTTTCCTTATTCAATAATACATAGGAAAGATCCACGCCACCACCTGCCTGGGTATCATCGCCATTTCCAACCGATTTACTTTTTAAATGGCCGGCATAGAACCCCAGATAAAAACCATTACTGTCTGTACCGTTCAGCACCACCGGATAACGAAAACCGAACTGAACTCCCGGTTCATGGTCACCATTAATAAAAGCACCCGCTTTGGCATAGGCAATGCCATAAGCGTTGACCCATTCTGCATTCAGATGAGCAAGCTTCATGGTCATCCCTGCGCCGGCATTCCACCTGGAAACAGCTGCAGATTTTAATTTTGCTTCAGGTAAATAGTCCCCAATATCTGCATAAACCGCACTTCCGGTCATCATCAGCATGACCAGGGAAAATATTTTTCTCATTATTTTATCCATAACCCCCAGTTATCTCCATCGCCCCGGCTTTCACTGGATTCCTTCCAGCACCTTCCCTATTTTTGACTTTAACAGAATTATTTAGCTGCATCATATACAAAACAATGGAAATTTACTGTCTGCAAAGTCAAAGTACGTTATATTTCCATCGGTCATGTTTGACCTTTTTCCGTTCCCGGTCTGTTTCAGGGTAGAATTGTACCCTGCACTCTCCTGATTAATGAGTTAGATAAGCCAACGACGTATGAAACAGCAGTTCCCCCTCAAAAATGTTCAACAGGAAAAACGTATTTTTCGTGGCCGTATCTTTTTTGCCATGGGACTGGTCACATGTTGTCTGCTGTTGCTGGTTGCACGTTATGCCTATTTGCAGATTTTTCATTATGAACAGTTCAGTGAGGCTTCAGACAAAAACCGCATACGCCTGCAACCGATCCCACCGGCACGCGGTTATATTTATGACCGTAACGGCATTTTACTGGCAGACAACTATCCGGTTTTTACCGCGACATTAAGCAAGGCCGATGTGAAGGATATTGACGATACCGTGAAACGGCTGACCCCGGTCATTAATCTTTCACAGGAAGATATCGAACGCTTTAACAGTCGTGTTAAAACTGCCAGAAAGACTGAACGTGTCACCCTGAAACTGAATCTGACTGAAACCGATATCGCGCGGTTCAGTGAAACCAAATTCCTGTTTCCCGGGGTGGATATTGAAACCCAGATGACCCGTTACTATCCACATGGTGAACTGTTTGCACATGTCATTGGCTATGTCGGACGCATCAATGACCGGGAACTGAAAAGCATTGATAAGGATGCCTATACCGGCACCAATTTAATCGGGAAAATCGGGGTTGAAAAGTATTATGAAGATTTATTGCATGGGATTCCCGGGTATGAGTCCATTGAAGCAGATGCACATGGCAATGTACTGCGTCATTTAGGACAAAAGCAATCCATCAGGGGCAATGATCTGTATCTGTCGCTCGACTATGGCCTGCAGACCGTTGCAGCAGAACAACTGGCCGGACGACGCGGTGCAATCGTGGCGATTGACCCCAGAACCGGTGAAATTCTCGCACTGGTTTCAAGTCCAAGTTTTAATCCCAACCTGTTTGTGACCGGTATCGGCCATGCAGAATACAGCGCATTGCGTGACAATCTGGACCAGCCGCTTTATAACCGGGCATTGCAGGGAACCTATCCACCCGGTTCAACCATCAAGCCAATGGAGGGTCTGGGCGGTATCCATTATAAAACCGTGGACTGGGATACCACCATTTTCGATCCAGGCTATTTTCACCTGCCGGGTGACTCACATAAGTTCCGTGACTGGAAAAAATCCGGACATGGTACGGTCAATCTGCACAAATCCATTGTGGAGTCCTGCGACACTTATTTTTACGTGCTGTCCTATCAGATGGGCATAGATCGGATGAATGAATGGATGCGTCAGTTCGGTTTCGGTGAAAAAACCGGCGTGGACTTACCCAGTGAAAGTTCCGGGCTGTACCCGAACCCTGAATGGAAAATGCGGACCCGTAAAAGCAAATGGCTCAAAGGTGAAACCATCTCGGTCAGTATTGGCCAGGGTGCATTCATTGCCACCCCCTTACAACTGGCCATGGCCACCGCAATTACTGCCAATCATGGTGCTCATGTCACCCCGCATGTGCTGCGCTCCACCCGGGGTGCCAGGGAACATCCGGTACATAATGCGCCCACCGGCAGAATTAATTTCAGTGGCACAGATGAAGACTGGATTAAAATGCGCAATGCCATGGTCGATGTGATCCAGGCAGGTACCGGCCGTGGAATCCGCACTGCTCAATATAAAATTGCAGGGAAAACAGGGACAGCTCAGGTTAAAAGTATTGCTCAGGGTAAACGCTACAACGAAGCACTGCTGACAGAACGTCAGCTGGATCATGGTTTATTTGTGGGCTTTGCACCTGCTGAAAATCCTGAAATTGCCATTGCAGTCATCTGGGAAAATGGCCGTCATGGCGGTTCTGCGGCCAAACTGGCCCGGCCGATTATGGATTACTGGTTACTCAACCGCAAAAAAAATCCAATTATCCCCACTCATCATCAGGTCAGTGGTGGCCTGATGACTGCCGGTATTAAACCCGGTGACCTACCCAGCGGCGAAATTCCGTTGTCAACTGATCCCCGTGCTGTACCCGGGTCAGATAATCGCGCAACTGCCTCAGTACCCGCTCAATCAGCTACCCAGGCACCACCGGCAGTCAACTCCGCAGATGTCAGTGAATAACGTGAAGAATCAACTACGCATTATCGGCGGACAATGGAAGCGCAGACTATTGCCTTTTGCAGAGATTGAAGGTCTGCGTCCGACACCGGACCGTGTCCGGGAAACCCTGTTCAACTGGCTGATGTGGGATATCCAGCATGCTGATGTACTGGACCTCTGTGCAGGTTCCGGCGCCTTAAGCTTTGAGGCATTATCACGTGGTGCTGCACGGGTGATCATGATTGAACCTGACCCGGTCCAGGCCCGCATACTCAAAAACAATATTGATTTGCTGCAGGCCACCCGCTGTACAGTAAAGCGCATGACCGCCCAACAGGCAATTCCCACATTAAATCATGACTTTGATCTTGTATTTATGGATCCACCCTATCGCCTTGATCTGTGGCAGGAGCTGGCAATCCTGACAGATCGGCTGGTCAGGGAAAATGGCTATATTTATGTGGAAGCAGACCGACCGCTGGATGATTTGTCCCTCCCCTTCAGCTGGAAACTACAGAAGCAGACCCGCGCCGGAATGGTACAAGCTGGCTTATTTCAGAAAGTTACACATGGTGACCACGACACAGCATAAACTGGAAACATGGAAATCATCTATTCCCACTGACTTATTTTCTGATTTATTCCTTTATCTGATTTCAGCCCATTCATTGTGCCCTGATCAGGTCATGAATAAGCAGACATACAGCCCTGCGCATATAGTCAAACTACCTAATTATTCACACACGTAATTTGATTCAGACTATTGGTTATCAATTAGTTTTTTGTACTTTTTAATCATGGATGGTTGTCCTGTCGTGGGGCGACATGGATGTCGCCTTTGGGCGGACTTGCGCTGCCTTCAAAGCAATGCTTTTATAGTTGCTCAGGATGCCCCCCTCGCCCATCAGAAGATTTTTGTCATCTTTTCATCTGAGCAAAAACAAAGCACTGCTTTGTTTGCAGCGCAAGAGTGAGGTATCGCCTACGCAAACTTATTCAAACTTTCAAAGCAAAATGTGGCAATGAAAGCTTTTTTATAATCAAACAACTCATTTTCTCATGCAATTGATTTAATTTAAAATATGAATCAAGAGAAATTATATTCATGTGTATGAGTTGTTTGACAGGTTGACTATAGACTTTATCTGGGTGCATTCCACCCTGGACGGCCCCGATTATAATCCCAACCCGGGCGCTGTGAATTTTTATGCCGCCAGTCAGGCCGCTTATCATCACGATCATAGCGGTAATCCCGATCATAATGATGGTGCCGGCGTGGATGGTCATCATAAGGAGCAACAATACAGCCTGTCAGTGAAATACCGGTTAAGGCCAGCAATAGTAATTTCTTCATCTCTTTATTCCTGATTCTGTCATGGGAATAAAGAGATTATTGAGCGGCTCTGTGGATTCTCCCGGTATGCACTGTTTCAAATTGCAATGTTTTTATGATATCAGTCACACGATATGCCATTTCCCTTCATGGTTGAATTTTCCCCGGATCCATCCTGCTGATGGAAAAATACAGGGCAATACAACTGGCCCCACTCCGTCAGTGACTGATTTCATAACGTCCAAGCTTGCCCTGATCATCATAATACAGGGTAACCCTTTTGGCCGTGTGCATGATCTGAATGTCCTGAATACCGACCTTAAAGCTTTCTGCAAGCTGCTGCTTACTCAGATCCTGCGGTGCCTTACGGCGTTCATTACCCGAAAAGCGTATCCAGTTATAAGATGCCCACAGCAATAAAAGCGAAATAAATACCGCAATCATGACTGCCATATTCACCAGGCTGAGCGGACTGTTGGGTCCGGCCTGAATCACCATCTGCTGGTAGATGGTTTTTCCCTGAAACCACCAGAAAACAGCAGTCAGCAATGGGAGAAATAACCACATCCACGCCAGCCAGCCAATGGCAATCAAACCATAGCCGGTCCCTTTTTTACGAATGTAGTCCGGTTGATCGATATATTCCGGCAATTCAAGTTTTGATTCATCACTGATCGGTTTATAGTCATTGTGAAGGGCCATTTTCAACTTCTCCTCGGAATCCGCGGTCAGGACTGACCCAGCGGGCCCGTTTCTGTGTTTTAAACAGGGTTTTCGGTAATGCAACCACGGTGGTCAGCATAGTCAGCAGCCAGAAAAATAATGGATACCAGATAACCCAGAAATAATTTCTAAGCATCCGATTTTTATCGTATGGTCTATCAATAAATAAGCTCACAAAAAACTGGATCAGGCAGGTCAGCCCCAGAATCACACCGTACCACTGTGGCAACATAGACTGGATGGCCCATTCGCCAGGCAATGAAAAGAACAGACCATAGACATATAAAACCAGAATACCTGACATGACATAAGCCCAGACCACACTGACCATTGATTCAATGGCAATGGGCCACATACGGCGCAATCGCCAGCAACTGGCAAGACGCGGCAAATAGGCCAGTAACACCTCAATGCCACCCTGGGCCCAGCGCAGGCGCTGTTTCCATAGGCCTTTCAGCGTCTCAGGCATGTAGATGTAACACAGGGCCCTTGGAATATATTGCAGATCCCAGTGATCAAACTGCAATCGCCAAGATACGTCAATATCTTCGGTAATCATGTCATCACGCCAGTAGCCAATGCGGTCCAGGGCCGATTTACGGAAGCCGGCAATAGCCCCTGACACCGTAAAAATCCGGCCATAGGTTCGCTGTGCCCTTTTGATCAAACCGATAATTGAAGAAAACTCGCCCACCTGAATTTTTGCTAGTACACTTGAACGGTTCACAATTCGCGGGTTGCCGGTCACTGCACCCACCCGGGGGTAGGTGGTTAAATGATGCATCATCCACAACACGGCATGAGGATGCAGCAATGCATCGCCGTCAATACAGATCAGATATTCATTCTGACTGACCATGGCACCGGCCCGCAGTGCATAGGCCTTGCCCTGGTTTTCTGCAAGATGAACCACCCGCAGTAAAGGGTACTGATGCGATAACTCATCCAGAATCTCTGCTGTTTTGTCCTTACTGCCATCATTGACCGCAATAATTTCAAACGCAGGATACTGACTCTGCATGGCAAATTTAATGGTTTCACGCACTTGTAGTTCTTCATTAAAACAGGGAATGATAATGCTGCAGGGCTGATCACCCGGTTGTGGCAATGCCGGTTGTCTGAGCTCACGTTTTAAGTAAAACCATATCCCGCCTGCAATCCAGGCCCAAGCCATGAATAAGGGATAGAAAAAAGCAAAACCAAAATATAGATCACTGGCACGAAGCTGGCTGAACCATTCCATTATTTTTTCTCCAGTGCAATCGTATCATTCTGATAGGGATCACGATAAGTTAATGGACTGCCATTTAAACTCAGGTCCTGATAGAGATAGCGATGAAATGCTGATCCACGTTTCAGCTGATAATTATTAATTCCAATTTTCTGCACAGCCAGGCTTCTTAATAAGCTGTAATCCTGCTGGTACTGCTTCCACTGTGCTTCGTTTGCATCCGGCCGGATCGTAAAGCTGACAATCAGGCGCTGAACCTCCTGCATATTCATCTGTCGTATCTGTTTTTTCAGCGCGTCAAAAGTTTCAGGCTGCTGAACAGGATCCAGTGTAATGTACAAAAAATCCGTATATTTCAGGCTGTAGTTCAACAGCGTCTTTAGGCCCTCAAGCTGCGTTCCCTTCAGGCCGAATTTAAAGGCGGTCTGATAGTTATTACTGATATTCGAATAATATTTTGCCTGCTGATTCAGCCGTTCCTTGAGATGCACCACATGGTTGACCTGCTGTGTACATGCCTCTGTCCATTGCTGCTGTTGTACCGCACATAACAGCTGATCATCTGTTTCCAGCATCAACCCCTCAATGGAAGGATTATTTCTGACCATGTCTGCGGTTAATTCAGCAAGATCGATCTTCTGCCGGGTTTCCAGCCGGATCGGCAATTCAGCGTATACACGGTGATGTGCCCGTGTCCGTGACTGCCACACCATACGGTTCAGAATGTCCTGGCGTACTTTCAGCTGACTGTTCGGAAAGTAGGCGACATCTATATTGCCATCGCCATCTTCATCACGGACCGCCTTTAACACCATGGTGTTGGACCTTAATGCGCTGGACTGATCCAGAAACTGACCAAGTTTTGCATCGAACTGAGCCGTTGTCTGACTTTCCATTTCAGCAAGATCCATGCGGATAAAGCTTTTTCGCTGTTTATAGGGCGCTCTTGCATAAGCCAGGAAATCCATCATTTCTTCCCGGATCATTTCAGGCGTCGGATTATTCATAATCAGAACCCGCTGATAGGTTTTGACCGAATCCGCAAGCGTAGCAATACTGCCGAGGCTGAACGACATTGGTAACCCGGCCTTGCCGGCAAAGTCTTCTGTTCCCGTGGTGACAGCACCATAAGGCCAGAAGATTGCCCGACTCTGAATCCCCAGTTCCTGCTGCAGGATCTGTCTGGATTTTTTCAGGTCGGCAATCACACGATCCTGATACGCCTGGTCAGACTCGTATTGACCGGTCTGGTTGCTGTATTGCCGTGTAATTGCAGCAGGTTGCATATTCTGCTGCGGATTGGCCAGTATTCCCTTGTGCATGTCGTCTGAATGAGACGCAAATTCAGCCAGTCCTGATTGCTGCATCTCCCGCATCTGATCCCAGTTCATCAGGTTACCTTCACCATAGGCTTCATAACCATCCTTGAAATTACCATTGATCCAGCTGGTGGGAATGGCAAAAACCGCCGGGAACTGATATTGCTTCAGCAAAGGAAAAACCCGGGTATAACCACTTAATGCGCCATCATCAAAGGTCAATAACACGGCCCGGGGCGGCAGTTTCTTTTTCTTCATCCTGGCCTGCCATACATCTTCCAGCCGAATCGGCTGCCAGCCTTCCTTTTTCAGCCATGCCATAAACTGTGCCAGATTTTTCGTACTGATCGCATAAGGATCACGATCACCACTTCTGGCGACATCATCGCGTACATCATGAAAAGTTAAGGTCACAAACTGATTTTCCGGCCGTTCTATGGCTGTCTTTTCTGTCTTTTCTGTCTTTTCTGTTTTTGCTGTTTTTTCTTTTTTCTCAGCAGCGAAACTCTGAGTGGCTGAAATCAGCATTGCCACCAGGGCAATGGCTGAAACAGGAATGATGATGATTGATTTCATTAAAAGCGCCCCTCAAATCCAATGACTGCATAGGTTTTATTTTCATCTTCGCCATCATAGGGATGCACCCCCCAGCCGATGCCATAGTTGAGTGCCCAGGTGCGGGATAGCTGCCAGTCATGCTGATAGAGCAAGTTATAAACAGCTTTTGAGGAATATTCAGCCTGATTGAAACTGCCGACACTGGCCACAAAATGCTGATTTAAACGCCGTTCATAGTTACGCCAGGTCATCCAGTCATGTTCCAGTGACAACTCTACACTGCGGCTTTTTTTCGGGTTGTAATAAACCACAGGCACATCATCATTTTTACCGTAGTAACCACTCAGCGTGGCGCGGGTAATATGATGTGCTGACTGTAAAAGCTGCTGTCTGAAATAGGCTGATACTTCCTGACGGGTATTGCCATCATCAATATCCGTCAGCTGATAGCTGAGTCCGGCCTTGCGCGATTCATTTTCCTGCCACCTGAATCCGGTTGAATACGACTTGCCTTCATGATCCTGCCGCAGTGCCTGCAAGGGAATACTGGCCTGACTGTCAAAGCCCAGTACATATTGCCAATGATCATTCAGCCGCCGGGTCCAGTTCAGCTGTAGCCCCAGGCGGTCTCCATCGGTAGATTGTGACAATACTGCCTGAGCGGATTTACCATTTTCTGCCCATTCAAGTCCCAGGCCCAGACGCTGATCATCAATAACGCCTTCGTCATATTTTGCCTTGCGATAATTGTGATCAATAAACATGCGATAGTTTTCGGCAAACCAGGGACTGGCCAACCGGGTCCAGTTACTCTGTTCACGTGTTCCCTTTAAACGATCCAGCAACTGCGAATTATCGGCCTTGCTGTGGGAAAAATGACTCTGATGCTGAATGGATGCGTGCTGTCGGTCTTCCAGTTCTTTCCGGCTTTTGATGACCCCGGTATCATTGGGAACTGTAGCTGACAGCGCTGCACTCTGCTGACGCCATTCGGTAATTTTCCCCAGTGCCTGTACATTCTGCAGGTGATTAATCTCTGTTGACTGATCCACCGGTTCAATGCCATTCCACTGTGCCAGGGTCTGCTCTGAAGTCCGGGGCTTTTCACGCCAGCGCTGCACCAGCGCCAGCGCATTCTGATAGGCAATGTTGTTCGGCGCACGGGCCACCAGCGCCTTGAAATATTGCTCGGCTCTGGCATGCTGATTCTGATAGGCATAATTCAATCCGACCAGGCTTAAATATTCAGCCCGATCATCATGTGCAGTTCTGTCAACGCCCCTGGCTTCACTGTAGCGAAAAACCGGTAGCAGCTTGTCCATTTGCTGAATCAGCTGATTGGCTTCCTTGTACCGGTCCTGTTCTATCAGTGAATAATAAAGCCCTGAGTAAACACTATAATCTGCATAGTTCCTTTCATTAAGTAAGCTTTTATAGTTTTTTTCCGCCAGCGCCGGTTTTTGAATTTTCAGATAGGATTCTGCCAGTGCCTGCCTGACATAGGCAGGTGTCTGCTCGGATGGCAGATCAATTTCAGACAACTGCGCTACAGCCAGTTGTGCATGACTTCTTTTATTCAGTGCATAGATATAATTGTAATAAAACTCACGCCTTATACTTTTATCTTCCGGCAGTTCAGACTGATAAGCCTGCATATCCGCCAGTACTTCATCCAGCTGCTGATAAGCAATATCACCATGTCCTTTATACATTGCAACTTTATAGTATTGGACGGCATTCTGAATACGCTGCGAAAACTCACTTAACTTGACCAGATGCTTTAATGCCGGTCGTTCTGCATTAATCTTTCCATGCTGTAAAACCTGCCAGGCTTTGCTGTAATCACTGCTGGCAATCAGTGCCAGCACATATTGCTCCTGTATATTGGTATTCGTACCTGTCTTCGGCTGCCGTTCCACCGCCAGTGTTGCAGCATTCAGCGCTTCCAGCGGCATATTTACCAATCGATATGCATAAGCGACCTGTGCCAGATAATCTGCGGTCAGTGTTGACTGATTTAATCGGGCCAGGTTTTGTACGGCTTGCTCTTTTTTACCGGCTTCAGCCTGAAGCACTGCGATCCACACCCGCCAGTCCTGTTGTCTGGATGTCCGGGCAAAGTTGCTGGCCCATTGTTCAGCCACATCCATCTGTTTCAGATCCCGCAGGGTCTTGATGACAGCAACCTTGCCGTATTCTGGATAATGTTCAGGCTGGATATGAGAAATATACTGAACAGCATCAGAATCAGCATGTCCGGTTTCATAGGCACTGACCAGATAATCTGCAATCAGTTTCTGATTTTCCGGCTGTCGGGCCAGTAATAATCTTAATTGTTGCAGGCCTTTGTCCACCTGACCCGCCCGGATCAGGGCAACCCCCTGCTCTCTTTGCCTGTCAGTGCCATCTGTTGTTGCAGAAAATGAGCCGGAAAATGGTATACAGCAAAGCGCTGATATATAACATGTAGACATTATGATTCTATGCTTTATCATCAAACATTCTCTATATAAACTAACCTAAATATTTAAAAATTCTTAAGAATAATGTGATTATTATCACTGATTATAAATTTTTAGTGAATAATTTAACACAATATGTAACATTATTTGTACGATGCAGGGCTCAATGGAAAAACCTGAAACTTTTAATTATCTTTATATTTATTTTTCATGTACTTAACTATGAAAATATTTCTAATCCGGGTCGTGTAAATTTTATGTATGATGGCCTGGATAACTATTGGGTATGCAAAATATCCAGTGAAAACCACATTTTTAAAAATGCAGTCCCATTTGTTCGACTGACTGTCAGCTCGCCTGCAACAAAACCGGATACAGAAAAACCGGGCACAAAAATCAGGCACAAAAAAAATGAACATACCGGAGTACGTTCATTTCTGATTCAGTTCAGTCGTGCTGAGCCAGCGACCGACTTAAGCCAGACCTTTGTCCTTCAACACCTGTAACATGGTTGAACCCAGTTCAGCCGGGCTACGTGTATATGCCATGCCTGCTTTCTCAAATGCAGCAAATTTTTCTTCCGCCGTACCCTTACCACCGGAAATAATCGCACCGGCATGTCCCATACGCTTACCTTTCGGCGCAGTCACACCCGCGATATAACCGACTACAGGCTTGGTCACATCAGATTGAATGAATTCAGCAGCTTCTTCTTCAGCAGTACCACCAATTTCACCGATCATGATAATGGCATCAGTCGCCGGATCCGCCTGGAACAATTTTAAGGCATCAATCTGATTCATGCCTGGAATTGGGTCACCACCGATACCGATACAGGTCGACTGTCCCAGACCCAGCTTGGTGGTTTGTGCCACAGCTTCATAAGTCAGGGTACCTGAACGGGAAATAATACCAATACGGCCTGGCTGATGAATATGCCCTGGCATGATCCCAATTTTACATTCTCCCGGTGTAATGACACCTGGACAGTTTGGTCCCACCAGACGAGTACCATTACCATTGGTTTCCAGATAACGTTTGGCTTTGAGCATATCCAGTGTCGGTACGCCTTCTGTAATGACAACGATCAGTTCAACACCCGAGTCCACAGCCTCAACAATGGAATCCAGTACAAATGGCGCCGGTACATAGATCACAGATGCATCTGCACCCGTTTCACGGACTGCGTCCTTCATGGTGTTAAACACAGGCAGGCCAATATGCGTCTGACCACCCTTGCCCGGTGTTACCCCACCGACCACCTTTGTACCATAAGCAATGGCCTGTTCCGAATGGAACGTACCATTTTTACCCGTAAAACCCTGTACCAATACTTTTGTGTCTTTATTAATTAATACGCTCATGACTGATACTCCTTACGCTTTTACTGCAGCAACAATTTTTTCCGCAGCATCAGACAGACCTGTTGCAGAAATTAATTTTAATCCTGATTCATCAAGTAATTTGAGACCGAGCTCAGCATTGTTCCCTTCCAGGCGAACCACAACCGGCACAGTTACATTGACTTCCTGAACTGCTGCAATAATTGCTTCAGCAATCATGTCACAACGTACAATACCACCAAAGATATTGATTAAGACGCCCTGTACAGACGTATCTGCCAGAATAATCTTGAATGCTTCAATCACACGTTCCTTGGTCGCGCCACCACCGACATCCAGGAAGTTGGCCGGCTGACCACCATAAAGTTTAATGATGTCCATGGTCGCCATCGCAAGACCTGCACCATTGACCATACAGCCAATGTTTCCTTCCAGCGCCACATAGTTCAGATCAAATTCAGACGCTTTTAATTCGCGCTCATTTTCCTGAGATTTATCACGCATCTCCGCAACCTGCGGTAAACGGTACAACGCGTTGGAATCAATTCCGACTTTGGCATCCACACACAGAATTTCGCCGTTTTCACGTACTGAAAGCGGGTTAATTTCAAACAGTGCAAAATCATTTTCAACAAAGGCTTTGTAAGCACCGGTCATAATGGTAACAAACTGACTGACCTGTTTGTCTTTTAAACCCAGGGCAAACGCAACTTCACGTGCCTGGAATGGTTGCAGGCCCACCAATGGGTCCACTTCAACCTTAATAATTTTTTCAGGTGTTTCCTCTGCGACTTTTTCAATTTCAACACCGCCTTCTGTCGATGCCATAAAGGTCACACGACGGCTTGAACGGTCCACCACTGCACCCAGGTACAGTTCACGCTCGACCGGATAAACGTCTTCACAGATTAAAATACTGTTGACCGGCTGACCGTTGGCATCGGTCTGATAAGTCACTAAACGTGTGCCGATAATTGAATTTGCATACGCTGCAACTTCTTCCCGGGACTTGGCAACCTTGACGCCACCAGCCTTACCACGACCACCAGCATGGACCTGAGCCTTCATTACGGCAAATTTTCCGCCGAGTTGCTCAAATGCAGCAACTGCTTCATCAGCATTGGTCGCAAGAATACCCTCCTGAACAGGCATTCCATATTTTTTTAATAGCGCTTTTGCTTGATACTCGTGTAAATTCATTTAATTACCTTTTTACGACTTATGACCACGTTGACTGACCAATACATGGATCTGTATTGCAGTAAATATTGGAATCGATAACATGATTGTCCACTCCAGAGAACGACAATCACTGAAAATCAAAATAGAAAAGAGCGGTCGGAACCGCTCTTTCCCATTTTATTTGCGTTTACGCTGAATCGCATGAATTGCACGTCCATCCACCGACAGTGCAGCTTCATGAACCACCTCTGAATAGCTTGGATGTGCAAATGTCATCAGTTGTAGATCTTCAACTGAAGATACAAATTCAAGGGCAATCATGCCCTGATGTACGATATCTGAAGCACCGGCACCAATCACATGCATACCCAGTAAACGATCTGTTTTTGCATCTGCCACGAACTTGACAAAACCGGCAGATTCAGCTGCGGCAAGCGCACGGCCATTGACCGCAAATGGGAACTGCCCGGTTTTCACTTCATGACCTTTCTCGACAGCCTGCTCTTCGGTCAGACCCACCCACGCCGCTTCCGGATGCGTATAGATCACGGAAATGATGGTATCGTAGTTGACCTGAGCCGCCTGACCGTGCATACGCTCTACGGCCATAACACCCTCTTCCATGGCCTTATGCGCAAGCATCGGTCCACGAACCAGGTCACCAATCGCATAAACGCCATCGACAGATGTCGCACACCAGTCATTCACTTCCACAAAGCCACGTTCAGTCAGTTTGACACCTGAATCATCGCTCAGCAGTCCTTCTGCATAAGGTTTACGTCCGACACAGACAATCAGCTTATCAAAGGTCTGAGTTTTGTCTTCACCGGCCTGGTTATACTGAACAGTGACTTCATTACCATCAATCTGCGTACCGGAAACTTTGGCACCAATACGAATATCCAGGCCCTGTTTGGTCAGAATTTTCTGATACTCTTTGGACAGTGCCTTATCAGCCATGGGCAGGAATGCGTCCAGTGCCTCAAACACCACCACTTCAGAACCCATGCGACGCCACACTGACCCCAGTTCAAGACCAATGACACCGGCCCCGATAACCCCCAGTCGCTTAGGAACTTCCTGGAACTCCAGTGCACCTGTTGAATCAACAATCAGGTTATCATCCACTTTGGCCACAGGAATACTCACAGGAACGGAACCGGATGCCAGAATCACATATTTAGCATCCAGTACCTGACCATCACCACCTTCCAATGGCGTAAATTCAACCTTTTTACCGGCCAGTAATTTACCTGTCCCCTGTAGCCACTCAATGCCATTACCCTTAAGTAACTGAGCAACACCACCGGTCAGCTGATCCACTACCTTGTCCTTACGGGCAAGAATTTTCGGCAAGTCAAAGGATACGTTTTCCACGGTAATACCGTGATCATCCAGACCGTGCAGGGTATATTCATAATGATGTGACGAGTCAAGCAACGCCTTGGACGGAATACAGCCTACATTCAGACAGGTACCGCCCAATGAAGGTTTACCCTTATGTATACGCTTTTCGATACAGGCAACCTTGAAACCCAACTGTGCAGCACGAATTGCTGCTTCATAACCGCCAGGTCCGCCGCCAATGACGACTAAATCGAACTGTTGAGACATTTTTATCTCCATGACCGGAATAGAGGATCACTCCATTCCGGATTTCATTTTATTGGTAAGTATTAAAGATCCAGGATAAGTTTTGCCGGCTCTTCCAGTAATTCCTTAATGGTCACCAGGAAGCCAACCGCTTCTTTACCATCAATCAGACGGTGATCATAGGAAAGCGCCAGGTACATCATTGGCAGGATTTCCACCTGACCGTTGATCGCCATAGGACGCTCCTGGATTTTGTGCATGCCCAGAATAGCAGTCTGAGGCGGGTTCAGAATCGGTGTTGAAAGCAGTGAACCAAAAGTACCACCATTGGTAATAGTAAAGGTTCCGCCGGTCATTTCCTCAATCGACAATTTACCGTCACGTGCTTTGGCAGCATAGGCAGCAATACCGGATTCAACCTCGGCATAATTCATACGATCCGTATCACGCAGTACAGGGACCACCAGACCACGGTCAGAAGATACCGCCACACCTACATCATAATAACCATGATAAACAATATCATCGCCATCAATAGACGCATTGACCGCAGGATAACGCTTCAGTGCTTCCGTCGCCGCCTTGATGAAGAAAGACATAAAGCCCAGACGCGCACCATGACGTTTTTCAAAGGCGTCCTTATATTGCTTACGCATTTCCATGACCGGTTTCATGTTGACTTCGTTGAAGGTTGTCAGCATGGCTGTCTGCTGTGTTGCAGCAAGCAGGCGCTCAGCCACACGCTTACGCAGGCGGGTCATTGGAACACGTTTTTCGATACGCTCACCAACAGCCACACTCAGTGGTGCCGCCGCAGCTGCAGCCGGTTTGCTCTGATGATTCACCACATCTTCCTTAGTGATGCGACCACCACGGCCTGTCCCTGAGACATCCGCAGCATCAGTACCGGTTTCAGTCAGTGCCTTGCGTACAGCAGGTGCCTGGTCCTGAGCAGTCTGAGCACTGGCTGCTGCAGGTGCAGTTTCAGGCTGTGCTGCCGGTTGTTCCGCTTTGGCTTCAACTGGCGCTGCTGCCGGCGTTGCCTCTGCTGCACCTGTTGCCGCACCGGCTTCAAACTGTGCAATGACTTCATCGGAAATAACCGTATCACCTTCATTTTTAATGATGGCAGTCAGACTGCCATCGGCAGGAGCAACAACTTCCAGAACAACTTTATCAGTTTCGATATCACAGATCACTTCATCACGTGAAACGGGTTCCCCCACTTTTTTATGCCATGTTGCGATGGTTCCATCTGCAACTGACTCTGGGAATACCGGTGCTTTAATTTCGGTTGCCATTAGTTTGAATCTCCTGATTGATCAGCTGTGATCGCAAGCGCGTCATTGACCAGCTGAGCTTGTTGTTTTGCATGCAAATAAGGTGAGCCACAGGCAGGTGCAGCGGATGCTTCACGGCCTGCGTAACTGATACGAATGTGTTGTCCGGATTTGATGATATCGTCGTATAGACGTGGGGCGAGGAACAACCAGGCACCCTGGTTTTTCGGCTCTTCCTGACACCACACAACTTCCCTGACATTCGGATAAGTCGCCAGCACTTCCGCAATACGTTCTTCTGGATATGGATATAACTGTTCAACGCGGACTATGGCAATGTTCAGATTCTGTTCACGACGCTTTTCAAGCAGATCGTAATACACTTTACCGCCACACAGTACCAGACGGGTCACATCAGCTTTATTAATCTGATCCACTTCATCAATCACGGTCTGGAAAGTGCCTGTTGCGAGCTCATCCAGCGTGGACGTTGCCAGTTTATGCCGAACAAGTGATTTCGGTGACATCACAATAAGTGGCTTCCGAATTGGACGAATCGCCTGACGACGCAATGCATGGAAAATTTGTGCAGGTGTTGTCGGTGTAATCACCTGCATGTTCTCTTCAGCACATAACTGCAAATAACGCTCTAAACGTGCAGATGAATGTTCAGGACCCTGCCCCTCATAACCATGAGGTAAAAACATGGTTAAACCACACACACGTTCCCATTTGGTTTCACCAGAAGCAATAAACTGATCAATCACAACCTGTGCACAGTTCGCAAAATCACCATACTGCGCTTCCCAGATAATTAAACTATTCGGAATAGTGGTGGCATAACCATACTCAAAGGCAAGGACAGCTTCTTCTGAAAGTAATGAATCGTAAAGTGCAAAACGCGGTTGATTTTCTTTCACATGACATAACGGGATATAGACAGAACCATCCGCCTGGTTATGTATTTTTGCATGCCGATGAGCAAAGGTACCACGCCCAACATCTTCACCAGTTAAACGCACCAGGTAATCCTGATCCAGCAATGTAGCATATGCAAGCGTTTCAGCAGCCCCCCAATTCAAAGGCGTTTCACCCGTTTGCATTTTCAGCCGATCATCAATTACTTTTTGCACCTGACGTTGCATCACAAAACCTTCAGGAAGTGCATGCATGCTTTCGCCAAGCTCTTTTAAACGCTCAAGCGGGAAAGAAGTATCCCAGACATCAGTGTAATTATGCCCTAAATATGGCGTCCAATCGACAAACATTTTTTTGTTAGGCTCAAGAACAAGCGCATTAGCGACATGATTGCCGGCTTCTAAATCTGAACGATAACCATCCATCATCTGGTCTGCTGTTGCACGATCAAGCACTTTCTCCTGAACCAGTTTATCGGCATACAATGTTCGAGTGGTTGACTGTTTGCTAATGGCCTGATACATCACCGGTTGCGTTGCCGAAGGTTCATCTGCTTCGTTATGGCCCCGGCGGCGGTAACAGAACAAATCGAGCACAACATCTTTACGGAACGTATGACGAAAATCATGGGCCAGTTGAGTAGCAAATATGACTGCTTCCGGATCATCTCCATTGACATGGAAAATTGGTGCCTGAATCATTTTAGCCACATCAGAACAATATTCTGTTGAACGGGCATCCAATGGGTCTGATGTTGTAAAACCAACCTGGTTATTCACAATAACATGAACCGTACCACCGACCGTATAACCACGGGTCTGTGACATCTGGAAGGTTTCCATATTCACGCCCTGAGCTGCAAAGGCAGCATCCCCGTGAACAATTACCGGAAGCACGTCATCACCACCAATATCCTGACGACGGACTTGACGTGCACGCACCGAACCTTCCACCACAGGCCCGACAATTTCCAGATGAGAAGGATTAAATGCCAATGCCAAATGAACCTCACCACCTGACGTCATCACGTTAGATGAAAAGCCCTGGTGATATTTGACATCCCCCGAACCTTTTTTATGAATTGCCTTCCCTTCAAACTCACCAAACAGGTCAACCGGATTTTTACCCATAATATTGACAAGAAGATTCAAGCGTCCACGATGGGGCATTCCAATCACAACTTCTTTACACCCAACAGCACCTGCGCGTTGAATGATTTCATTCATCATTGGAATAAATGACTCTCCCCCTTCAATACCAAAGCGTTTTGCACCGACATACTTATTACCCAGATGCTTCTCTAACCCTTCGGCAGCAGTTAACCGTTCCAGAATATGTTTTTTCTGCGCGGAGGTAAAATTAAATTGGCCACGCGCTTCTTCAAGACGCTGTTGAATCCAGCGTTTTTCTTTGGTATCCACAATGTGCATGTATTCCACACCAATGGAAGCACAATACACCGCTTCCATTGTTTCCACCATTTCAGCCAGGGTGGCTCCAGATTTCCCAATAGCCAGATTACCGGTATTGAAAACCGTGTCCAGGTCAGATTTGGTCAGGCCATGCGCAGCAAGGTCAAGATCCGGCACGTCTTCACGGACTGCAAGACCAAGTGGGTCAAGATTTGCCTTTTGATGGCCACGGTTACGATAAGCTGCAATAAGTTGCAAAACACCAATTTGACGACGCTCATGCTCCGTACTGACTTCACCCTGAACGACGGGCTGGACACGGTTTGAGTTGCGGCCCAATAACAGGAATTGCTCACGGATATTGCCGTGTGGCTGGTCGCCCTTAGGGAATTTATCAAAGTATTTGCGCCAGTCTTCACCAACCAGATCAGGAGAAGAAAGGTACTGTTCGTAAAGCTCTTCAATATACGCTGCACTATCAGCGGAAAGTTCAGTATCAAGACGCATTGCGTCAGCAACTTCTTGCATTTGTGGACCCATTTCCTATTGCAAAAACATTACAGGATGCTTTTTAAGCATACCCATGATTGATTATGCCAAATTGGTAAAATGACATTCACCCTGAGCTGGCACTATGACCACGGGCGTTCTGCACACTGTTTTTTTCAGTGCGCTCGACGAATCACAACACCTTTCTTTCGGTATCATCACTCATTTCAATACTCGATCTGGACCGAGCAATTTTTGCAAATCGACTTAGAAAAATAACCCCGGCCGGGCAACTTTTCTAAAACGACTCATCCATTCAATTTTATATACTTATCCAGCATCGGCATATGTTGAAAAAATGTATGTCAGGCCATTATTTTCACATATAAAATATTTTATAAATCCTAACATGATCCTGGCATTCGATTGATTTTTTTGACACATACCATTCATAAATTAGCTAAATACATAATCCTGATGATCAAATAACATATGGTGCTTTTTATAACGTATTTCAAGCAGACAGCCTGCCTTAAAATCATGACGGATTTATTGCTTATGACTAAAATATGACAATCACAAAAGCAAAAACCGGATATCGATAAAATAATAAGTCCGCCGGCTATAAAAGCCGACCTGTTTCATAAAGGCATATTCAATCAAAGTATGTTGCATAAAAATGTATTCAATAAAAAATCATCAGCCATAAAAAAGAGCGCATGTCCCAGGACTGCGCTCTCTCTTCGCTCATACGATCTTAACCGGCCTGCTCAAGCAGCATGCTGCGGATATGACCAATGGCTTTGGTTGGGTTCAGGCCTTTAGGGCAAACGGATACACAGTTCATAATGCCCTTGCAGCGGAACAGACTGAATGGATCATCCAGACGTGACAGACGATCCTGAGTTGCTGTATCCCGTGAATCAATAATGAAGCGGTATGCATTCAACAGTGCTGAAGGCCCCAGGAATTTGTCCGGGTTCCACCAGAATGACGGGCATGACGTTGAACAACATGCACACAGAATGCATTCATACAGACCATTCAGATGATCACGCTCTTCCGGAGACTGTAAACGCTCTTTCGGTGGCGCTGGCTGATTATTGATCAGGAATGGCTGAATCTTGTCATACTGATCATAGAACTGGTTCATATCAACCACCAGATCCTTGATCACCGGCAGACCCGGCAATGGACGAATGACAATCTTTTCAGGTAAATCATTCAGGTTCCACAGACAGGCCAGACCATTTTTACCGTTGATGTTGACACCATCAGAGCCACAGATCCCTTCACGGCATGAACGGCGGAAGGTCAGTGATTCATCCTGCACTTTCAGCGCCAGCAGCGCATCAAGCAACATACGGTGCTTGTCTGTCAGCTCAAGCTTGAAAGTCTGCATATACGGTGCTTTATCCTTGTCAGGATCATAGCGGTAGATTTCGAATGTACGAGTGCCTCTACTCATCTTTATTCTCCCGATTAGAATGTACGTGGTTTAGGTTCAATGGGCTCAACCGTTAATGGGCTGAAACGAACCGGTTTGTATTCCAGATGATTATCCGATGAATACCATAAGGTATGCTTCATCCATTCATCATCACGACGGCCATATGAATATTTAGGATCATCCGCAGCCAGTTCATAGTCTACAACCGTATGCGCACCACGACATTCCTTACGCGCAGCAGCCGAGATCAATGTTGCTTTGGCGACTTCATACAGGTTTTCAACTTCCAGTGCTTCAATACGTGCTGTGTTAAAGACTTTGGATTTGTCTTTCAGATGAATATTGCGTACCCGTGGCTCAATGGCAAGAATCTGTCTAACTCCTTCATCCAGCAAGGCCTGAGTACGGAATACACCGGCATGATCCTGAACAATATCACGGATTGCATCGGCAACTTCCTGTGCATTTTCACCGGCAGTGGAATCATCCAGTTGATGGATCCGCTTCATGGTGTTTTCAAGCACATTGACCGGAAGTGGCTGATAGTCATCGCCATGATGTTTGGTTACATAGTCAATGATATGTTCACCGGCAGCTTTACCAAATACCACCAGATCAAGCAATGAGTTGGTCCCTAAACGGTTTGCACCGTGTACTGACACACAGGAGCATTCGCCAATGGCATAAAAGCCTTTAACCGGTCGGGTAAAATCACGGTCGCCATCAACATGATATATTTTCGAATCGCGGTCATAACCTGCAACCAGTGCAGTCTGTTGCTGCTGCTCAACCGGTACACACACCTGACCATGAATATTGGTCGGAATGCCTCCCATCTGATAGTGGATGGTCGGTACAACAGGAATTGGCTCCCTGGTGATATCCACGTTTGCAAACTTCTTGCCGATTTCAAATACCGACGGCAAGCGCTTCATAATGATTTCTGTTCCCAGGTGGGTCATATCCATCAGAATATAATCACCTTTGGGACCACAGCCACGCCCTTCCTTGATTTCCTGGTCCATTGAGCGTGATACGAAATCACGTGGCGCCAGATCTTTCAGGGTCGGTGCATAACGTTCCATGAACGGCTCGCCGTCCTTGTTACGAAGAATTGCACCTTCACCACGGCAACCCTCTGTCAGCAATACGCCGGCACCTGCCACCCCTGTCGGGTGGAATTGCCAGAATTCCATATCCTGCAGCGGAATACCGGCACGTGCTGCCATGCCCAGTCCGTCACCAGTATTAATATAGGCGTTGGTTGATGCACGGTAAACACGGCCTGCGCCACCGGTTGCAAACAATGTTGCCTTGCCCTGGAAGACTGCAATATTACCGGTTTCCTGGTCAATTGCGGTTACACCCAACACATCACCGGCTTCGTTACGGATCAGATCAAGGGCAATCCATTCCACGAAAAACTGAGTACCCATTTTTACATTGCTCTGATACAGCGTATGCAGCAGTGCATGACCTGTACGGTCAGCCGCAGCGCAGGCACGTGGAACTGCTTTTTCGCCATAGTTGGCAGAGTGACCACCAAAAGGACGCTGATAAATTGTACCATCGGCATTCCGGTCAAATGGCATGCCCATGTGCTCAAGCTCATAAACCACTTTAGGAGCTTCACGACACATAAATTCTATGGCGTCCTGATCACCCAGCCAGTCAGAACCCTTGACCGTATCATAAAAGTGGTAATGCCAGTTATCATCCTGCATATTGCCCAGTGATGCACCAATACCGCCCTGTGCTGCAACTGTATGTGAACGTGTCGGGAATACTTTTGTTAATACAGCAACTTTCAGACCAGCCTGAGCGAGCTGATATGAAGCACGCATACCTGAACCGCCACCACCGACAATTACCGCATCGAAAGTGAGGTTTTGAATGTTTGTATAATCTTCTTTAGGGGTTATCGCGCCCATGATATTTTCCTATCAATTCGCCCAGAAAATCTGGATCGCCCAGATTGCATACGCAAAGACTGCAATAATGACAGCAGAGGTCAGCACCAGACGCAGACCGGAAGCTGAAGGACCCATCTGACGTGTCGTCACATAATCAGTAAAGACCTGCCACATGCCGATCCAGGCGTGTGCAACAAGAGATAAGACCGCCAGCAGGGATAAAATCTTCATTGGCAATGTCATCATAAAGCCTTTCCACTGGGTGTAGTCAAAACCGCTGTGACAAAGTATCCAGCCAAATACGGCAACTGTATAAACTGCCAGTACCACAGCACTGACCCGCTGGATATACCAGTCGCGGGAGCCTGAGCCCGTTAAACCTGTAGCACTTTTCATCAGAGAACAATCCATATAAAGGCTGCAACAATACCGATTGCAGACAGAATCAATGAAATAGTAGCTGCAATACGGCCACTTTGCAGTTCTTCAGCAAAACCAAGATCGGCAATTAAGTGCTTGATCCCTGCAATAAAATGAAAAATCAGGCCGGCTACAAATACCCATACGATGAAACGTACAATGAAGTGACCCAGAACTGCCTGAACCTGTGCAAAACCTTCCGGTGAAGACAGTGATTTATCCAGCAGCCACAAAAGGACCGGTACAAGCAGAAATACGATGACACCTGAGAGACGGTGTAGAATTGATGCAATAGCCACAGGTGATTTTAAATTGACTTCTAAAACCTGACCCATGGACAAATTGACAGGTCTGTTGCTTTTCACAGCGGGCATCCTGTAAGTAGAAACTCCTTCCGGAGTTTGTTGGAATTAGTTCGAAGGAAAGCTAGCATTGTCAGACAATATGATGTCTGAACTTTTAAACATCACTGAATTATAAAACGTGAGTTATCAAAATACAAACGATGCCGTGATGCTTTTTTCCTTTAAATTCATAAAATAAGAATCATTTACATTTAAATCAAATCCCGCCCTGTTGCCCATGATAAAACAATAAAAGTGTATCTTGTTATTTTTCAAAAGCTTTACACCCAATAGAAAATCATTGTGTTCCCGCCGGATTCATGACTGACACCTCCTGCGGTTCAACAGCTGCAGACAAAGAAATACTTTTCTCTGCATTGTTTTCCTCAATTATGCCGATATCGGTCAAAAATCCGACAATTTTTTAAATATCCCTGTCAAAGCAAAGCGCTTTTGCATTGAACAGAGCATGATGGTCTGCACTGTAAAATCCGACGATTTTTTAACCGAAAATTGCCACCGTTCTGCCTTGTCCGGACCTATGCAACATAAAAAATGAAAAAAAATATTTCAATAATTTCATCACTTATTCCTTATCCATATTCGGTCATCACAAATGTAAGTTATGAAATTTATATGGTTTTAACCGGAGTAACTGCCTCTGAACCGAAATAGCGTCATCCGCATTCCCTGACAAAAAAACCGATCCTGTCTGTCAGGATCAATTATTTTTCTGCACCTGTTCCTGAATTTACCTTATTATACTGATTCGATACTGACGTTTTCATACTTATACTCCCATGTGATTATCCGACACTAAGCCACTGTGCCAGCGTCACTTTTTATCCATAGATATGATTGACAAAATTTCAGTACTCACTAAGCTTATAGCTATTTTGATCCGTCTGACCCGTACATGAAAAATGACACTTACGAGTCAGATAAAACATTCACCAGGACAGGAGATCTATTGAATGTCTGAAGCAACTGGCAAAAAAGCCGTTTTACAGCTTGATGGCAAAGAAATTGAATTACCAATTTACAGCGGCACACTGGGCCCAGATGTAATCGACGTTAAAGATGTACTGGCCTCAGGCCATTTCACTTTTGATCCTGGTTTTATGGCAACTGCTTCCTGCGAGTCTAAAATCACCTTCATCGATGGAAACAAGGGCATCCTCTTACATCGTGGTTATCCGATCGATCAGCTTGCAACACAAACTGACTACCTGGAAACCTGTTATTTGCTGTTGAATGGTGAACTCCCAACCAAAGAACAGAAAGTTGAATTTGATGCAAAAGTGCGTAACCACACCATGGTGCACGATCAGGTCAGCCGTTTCTTCAATGGTTTCCGTCGTGATGCGCACCCAATGGCGGTCATGTGTGGTGTTGTCGGTGCGCTATCTGCGTTTTATCACAATAGTTTTGATGTTGAAAATGTTGATCACCGTGGAATCACGGCTGTGCGTTTAATTGCCAAAATTCCAACACTGGCTGCATGGACCTATAAATATACGATTGGCCAGCCATTGGTTTATCCGCGCAATGATCTGACTTATGCAGAAAACTTCCTGTATATGATGTTTGCCACACCGGCAGATCGTGATTACAAAGTCAATCCAATTCTTGCCAAGGCAATGGACCGTATTTTCACGCTTCATGCAGACCATGAGCAGAATGCATCCACTTCAACTGTACGCTTAGCCGGTTCTACAGGTGCCAATCCATATGCATGTATTGCTGCCGGTATTGCTGCACTGTGGGGACCTGCTCACGGTGGTGCAAACGAAGCTGTGCTGAAAATGCTGGATGAAATCGGCACCAAAGACAATGTTGCTGGCTTCATGGAAAAAGTAAAAACCAAAGAAGTCAAACTGATGGGCTTTGGTCACCGTGTCTATAAAAACTTTGACCCTCGTGCCAAAGTCATGAAACAAACCTGTGACGAAGTGCTTGCTGCATTGGGAATTAACGATCCTCAGCTTGAACTGGCCATGGAACTGGAACGCATTGCATTGTCTGATGACTATTTCATTCAGCGTAACCTATACCCGAACGTAGATTTCTACTCCGGTATTATCCTGAAAGCAATTGGCATTCCGACTGAAATGTTTACAGTGATCTTTGCACTTGCACGTACTGTGGGCTGGATCAGCCACTGGCTGGAAATGCACAGTGCTGCTTACAAAATCGGTCGTCCACGTCAGCTTTATACTGGCGAAACCCAGCGTGATATCAAACGCTGATCGACCTGATCAGACTGACCACCCTGCGGGGTGGTTTTTTATTTCACAAGATTTTAGTGTAAGACAGCAGTATCTTTGTTGATTTTACATGAATAATCACACAATAATAATCAATCATAAAAATTTCTATTGGCCCTGAATATCTGCGATTAAAAAATGCATAAGCAGCATCACCGCTCATTTTTCATCCTTATAAGAACGGAAACTTACAATTATTACACCATTTAACATTAGGCTTATCCTGTTAAATTTCCTTACCATTTCCATGAGTTTTATAGTTTAAATTTCATATTTTCTTCAAAAGGACTGAAGATGCTTAAAGCACAACGACAGAATGATCAGTCATTTTTTGGCCACCCACGACCATTAAAGGGTCTGTTTTTTACCGAACTATGGGAGCGTTTTTCCTACTACGGTATACGACCTTTATTGATTTTATATATGTCTGCCATGATTGCAGAGGGTGGACTTGGGCTGGATCGTCCGACTGCTGCGGCCATCGTTGGATTATTTACCGGTTCGCTGTACCTGATCACCATCCTGGGCGGATGGATTGCAGACAACTGGCTGGGACAGGCCAGAGCAGTATGGTATGGCTCCATGCTGATTGCACTGGGGCATTTATCCATTGCCCTGACTTATTTTTTCGACCAGTTTTTCTTTTATTTCGGACTGGTGTTAATTGTACTCGGTTCAGGACTGTTTAAAACCTGTATTTCCGTAATTGTAGGCACCCTGTATTCAGCTCAGGATTCGCGTCGTGATGCCGGATTTTCCATCTTTTATATGGGCATCAATTTAGGTTCTTTCATGGCACCACTCATTACCGGTCTGTTGATTCAGGATCATGGCTGGCACCTGGGTTTTGGCGCCGGAGGGATCGGAATGCTGATTGCCCTGCTTATTTTCCGTTTTATTGCCATACCACAGCTCAAAACGTTCAATACGTTGTGTGGTGAGGGCAACAACTGGAACCATGCCGTCGTCAGGAATAAAAATGCACCCCGTGTTGTATTGCTCTTTTTGCTGTTGGTGATGGCGGTTCTTACATTGACGTTCACCGGCATCATCACCATCAACCCAATTCAACTGGCAACCAGACTGAGCGTTGTCATCGGAATTGGCGTGCTCGGCTATTTTGCATGGTTACTGATTTTTAAGGGCCTGAATAAAACTGAAAAAATTCAGATCGTGGTTTGTTTTGTCCTGTTTATGGCGGCAGCATTATTCTGGTCGGCCTTTGAACAACAGCCCACTTCCTTTAATCTATTTGCTCAGGACTTTACCGACCGGCATGTGCTGGGGTTTAAAATTCCGGCAGTCTGGTTCCAGTCCGTCAATCCACTTTTTATTATTATTTTTGCACCGGTTGCCGCATGGTTATGGGTAAAACTGGGGAAAACCAATAAAGACCCCGGTTACATCAGTAAATTTATGATTGCGCTATTACTGGCAGCAGCCGGTTTTCTATTGATGGCATTTGCCAGTCATTCCGTTGCAACCGGTCATGGTGTGGCCATTTCTCCTTTGTGGATAATCGGCAGTCTGCTGCTTTTAACCCTGGGCGAGTTATGTCTGAGTCCTGTGGGCCTGTCTGCCATGACCCGGCTGGCCCCCGCAGTCATCCAGGGCCAGGTCATGGGACTGTGGTTTACAGCAACGGCACTGGGGAGCTTAATCGCCGGTCTGATTGGCGGTCATGTATCCGCAGACTCGATTGACCACCTGCCTGACCTGTTTATGCGCTGTGTCTTTATACTGGTGGCTGGTGCCATTATTTTACTGCTGTTGAAATCCCCGATTCAGAAATTACTGAACCAATGTCATTCAGAGTCCACTAAAACGGAAACACCATGAATACACTGACCATTCCTGAAAAACTGCAACAACTTCGCCGCCATATGCAGACTGCCCGAATTGATGCTTTTATCGTCATGAGTGCAGACCCGCACATGTCTGAATATTTACCCGAGCACTGGAAAATCAGACAGTGGCTGACCGGTTTCAGTGGTTCTGTCGGAACCATTGTCGTGACTCAGGACTTTGCCGGACTGTGGGTGGACGGTCGCTACTGGGTACAGGCCGAACAGCAACTGAGGAATACCGGTTTCAAATTACAGAAACTCAGCAGCGATGCATCGTCCACACATCTGGCATGGCTGGGCCATCATCTAAACCCACATGCCGTCATTGCGGTCAATGGGCAGACCATCTCGGTACAACAATTTGAATTACTCCAGCAGCTCGCCGAAAAACATCAGTTGCAGATACAGACCGGGCTGGATTTCATTGCAGACCTCTGGCAGGATCGCCCGGCGCTGCCGCTGCAACCGATCACACTTATGGCAGAAGGCTTGAATGCCTTCAGTCGCAGACAAAAAATTGCCATCATCCGTCAGCGCTTAAAGGATAGACAGATCGATGGGCATTTCATTTCCTCGCTGGACGATATCGCCTGGTTACTGAACAGCCGTGGCAGCGATGTTGACTACAACCCGGTTTTCCTGGCGCATCTTTACCTGAATGCACGGCAGATTGTTTTATTTGTGGATGCTGCAAAAATGAATACAGCGCTCAGACAGAAATTCCGGCAGGATGGCATTGAAATTCAGCCCTATGAAGCAAGCACTCAATTTTTAAGCCAACTCAGCGACCGGACTGTACTGATTGACCCGGCAAAAGTCTCCATTCTGCATCAACAATCAATTGCTGCACAGATCAGCGTTCAGCATGATATTAATCCGGCTACTCTGCTGAAATCATGCAAGGCACCTGCTGAAATCGCACATATCCGCAATGCCATGATCAGTGACGGTGTGGCGCTGTGTCATTTTTTTCACTGGCTGGAAACTGCCTTAAAGAATGGGGAAAACATCAGCGAACTGAGCATCGATGAAAAAATCACTGCGTTCAGGGCGCAGCAATACGGTTTTACAGGCCCGAGCTTTGCCACCATTGCCGGTTTCAATGCCAATGGCGCACTGCCACACTATCGGGCAACCAGAACGCATTACCAGATGATTCAGGGCGATGGCCTGCTGCTGATCGACTCCGGTGGCCAATATGTTGACGGCACAACCGATATTACCCGGGTGGTTGCTGTCGGCATTCCATCTGCAGAGCAGAAAAGAGACTACACCCTGGTTTTAAAATGCCATATTGCACTGGCTACCACGGTTTATCCTGAAGGACTGGCGGCCCCGCTGCTGGATGCAATTGCCCGGCATACCTTATGGCAACAGGGCCTGGACTACCGCCACGGTACCGGTCATGGGGTCGGCTATGCCCTGAATGTACATGAAGGTCCACAGGTATTGTCCTATTACGCGCCAATCACGCCCTACTCCGGTCTGCGTGAAGGCATGATCATTTCCAACGAACCCGGGCTTTATCATGAAGGTCAATACGGTATCCGTATTGAAAATCTGATGGTTAACCGTCTGAAACAGACTGAACACAAAAACTACGGAGATTTCCTGGAGTTTGAAACCCTGACGCTCTGCCCGATTCATCAGGAATGTATTGTCAGTGATCTGCTGAATCCAGCCGAAATCCAGTGGCTGAATGCCTACCATCAGATGGTCAGGGAACGCCTGTCCCCTCACCTACAGGGAGAAGTATTGCAATGGCTGATGACACAGACCCGCCCCTTAAGCTGATGGGCTGAATGCTTCATGTCGTGTAAGGTATAACCATGTATAGTATACTTTTTCCAGTATGAACAATGGGCCGGGGCTATGTTGAATACCACACGGATATTGATAAAACTGCTTAAAATCGATCAGTTCAGATATCGCCCACTGACTGAGGGCGAAATCCGGATCAGCCGTCAGGTGTTTGGTCATCTGATTAACTATCGCCAGGTCAGGATTATGAATCACCCTTTTCTGCCCTGGCAACCGGCCGGAATGGTCATGGCACCGAAGGGCTATATCCATTTAAAACACACAGATTACTGTACCGATTTTTCCCAGCAGAGTCTGGCCTGGCAGGCGATCTTCATTCACGAAATGGCCCATATTCTGCAACATCAGCAACAGATTAATGTCTTCCTGAAAGGTGCCGTGTTACAGATTGCGCACTACGCAACTTTTGGCCTGTACAACCCCTATGCCTACCAGCTGATTCCCGGAAAAAGTTACGCCGACTACAACATTGAGCAACAGGGCGATATCGCAAAAGATATCTTTCTGCAAAAAATAGACAATATTATCCTCAGGCCACAGATCAGCCCCTGAACAGGAAATAAATGGCTACGGCAAGCCCCAGGTTTTCATCACGGAAATGTACTGAATACTGACTCAGAGCGTCACGTCATCGAATAATTATTTTTATCGCTGGCATCTGATGTTTTTTTGGTTAAAATAGTCAATGTCTGTAATTTTTGCGCTGCAAGAAAATAAAGATTCCTTAATCATTCACTGATGATTTAAAAATTTCGCCATTTGGCCACATATGCAATGTCTGAACGCACAGCACTGAAAAATATTTTTATAAAAATCAGTAATTTTTGTGTGGGTCATGCTACAGGAACAGGACTCTGTTTAAATGAAAAGTTTTACAATTGCTCTTGCGCAATTTTCTCCACATGTTGGCAATATTGAATCCAATGTTCAGAAAATGATTGAACAGGTCAACGCAGCGAAAAAGCAGAATGCTGACCTGATTGTATTTCCTGAACTGTCCACAATCGGCTATCCGGCAGAAGATCTGCTGTTGCGTCCAAGTCTGAATAAGCGTACCGCACAGGCTTTTGAACAACTGGCTGCTATTCGGGACATTGTACTGGTATTCGGTTTTGTCAACCATACGGAAGATGGCCAGCGCTATAACTCAGCAGCGGTTATGAAGGATGGACAGGTACTGGGCGTTTATAACAAACAGAACCTGCCAAATTACAGTGTGTTTGATGAAAAACGCTACTTTAATGAAGGTCATCAGCACCTGGTCTTTGAATATCTGGGGCACAAGTTTGGCGTGCTGATCTGTGAAGATATCTGGTCGATCAATACCGTTCAGCAACTGACCCAGCTGAATGTTGAAAGTGTGCTGGTGCTGAATGCCTCACCCTATGAAGTCGGTAAACCACAGCATCGTATTTCGGCCCTGAAGGAACTGGCAAAACAACTGAATATTCACGTGGTGTACAACAACCAGGTGGGTGGTCAGGATGATCTGATTTTTGACGGCACAAGTTTTGTGATTAACCACGATGGCAACGTTGCACTACAGGCACCCAGTTTTAAGGAAGGCCTGTATTTTGCTGAATATGAGGCAAAGGATAAGTGCTATAAAGTGGTGGAGTCTGAACCGCCGCTTGAGACTATGGCCGAAATTTACCAGAGTCTGGTCATGGCCACCCGCGATTATATCCAGCATTCAGGTTTTCCAGGTGTTATCCTGGGATTATCCGGCGGGATTGATTCAGCACTGACGCTGGCGATTGCTGTGGATGCCATTGGTGCAAATAAGGTCCAGGCTGTCATGATGCCCTATACCTACACCTCACAGATCAGTGTTGAAGATGCAACCGAACAGGCAAACCGCATGGGTGTGACCTTTGGAATTGCTGAGATTCACCCCATCGTCAATAGTTTCATGCAGACTCTGTATCCCTTCTTTGGTAACGCCCCGGCAGACGCAACTGAAGAAAATTTACAGGCACGTGCCCGTGGCACTCTGTTAATGGGTCTGTCCAATAAATTTGGCAACCTGGTGCTATGCACCGGAAATAAATCTGAACTTTCCGTAGGTTACTGTACGCTATACGGTGACATGGTTGGTGGTTTTGCCGTACTGAAGGATGTGTATAAAACCATCGTCTTCGAACTGGCCAAATACCGTAACAGTATCGGTGAGACTCCGGTCATTCCTGAGCGGGTCATTACACGTCCACCTTCTGCCGAATTACGCCCGGACCAGAAGGATCAGGATTCCCTGCCCGCTTATGATGTACTGGATGCAATTCTGTATGCCTATATTGAAGAAGATCTGAGTCAGCAGGATATTATTGCCAGGGGTTTTGCAAAAGACGTGGTGGAAAAGGTCATTCAACTGGTCGACCGTAACGAATACAAACGTCGTCAGGGTACCATCGGCCCACGCATCACATCCCGCGCTTTCAGTCGTGAGCGTCGCTATCCGATTATCAACGGATGGAAACCCGGCATCTGATTCACCGGAATCTTTCACTGCTATGCGTCAGAAGCATTGTCTATCGGGGAATTTACTCAGCTTTTTATCTGAGTAAATTTCCCGATGCTTCTTATGCCCATTCCCAGCTTCATCAAACAAAAATTATCCGGCCATATTTTAGCTGGTTCATTCATCAAATGATATTGTGCAGGCAGTGGCCTGGCTTCTGAAAGATTGAAACAAAAAATACAGATTTTTTTAGCTAGTTATCATCAATTATTTTACAGACACAAAAAAAGAGACCATGCGGTGAGCATGGTCTATAAAAATGGTGGCTATGACGGGACTCGAACCTGTGACCCCAGCATTATGAGTGCTGTGCTCTAACCAACTGAGCTACATAGCCAAAAACTGTTTCGGAATTATCCAGACTTACAGACCATGAGTCAAGCGCTTTCCAGCTCTATTGATCATGCTTTAAACAATTGATAAATCAATGTTTAAAATCAGTACAGCTTTTGCCTTATATGGCTGCATTACGATTGTTTAATCATTAAACAGCACTGAATAGCTGTATCTGGGTAAGTCTGATTTCGTCCTTGTTTGCCTTTTTCTTCTGTATACCATGGAGGTATCAGGATCAAAAGATCACGATATTTTCCCGGTTAATCAACGCCCGGTTGGTTATAAGAAAGCCAATGGGTTGTACGATAAATTTCAGGTATAGGCTCATCATCTGAAAATTATATTACTGAATAGGCCTTTAGAGATAGGTTTGTACAACAAAGCCGTTTGTTTGAAAATACAACACATAAAAAAAGACCACGTTTTAGGAACGTGGTCTATAAAATGGTGGCTATGACGGGACTCGAACCTGTGACCCCAGCATTATGAGTGCTGTGCTCTAACCAACTGAGCTACATAGCCAGAAACTGTGCGCGCATTATCTGCTGTAATAGACATAACGTCAAGCACTTATTCAGAAGAAAATTGATTGAAGTGGGCCGATAAGCCGGGTTCTGTCGAAGACGATCATTCCTCTAGGCGTACAATCACTCATACGCTCAAGCAACCTACCCGAATCCAGTATGGGCCATACCTCAGGATTCCTATTTGGTCTTGCTTCAGGTGGGGTTTACCATGCCATGAACTGTTACCAGCCATGCGGTGCGCTCTTACCGCACCCTTTCACCCTTACCTCACGAATGAGGCGGTCTGCTCTCTGCTGCACTTTCCGTCGGCTCACGCCGCCCAGGCGTTACCTGGCACCTTGCCCTGTGAAGCCCGGACTTTCCTCTCCTGCTTCAGTCACGGAGACCTCCACAGCAGCGATCGCCTGGCCCACTTCAAGGGGCGCATGTTAGCAAACTTTGCATTTAATTGCTCGTGCTTTTTTGCGCAATCAGCCTTTTATACTTCGCCATCAGATCATCATGGCTTTCTGCATGCTCAGGGTCATGGGGAATACAATCCACCGGACAAAAAAGTGAACACTGCGGCTGATCATGGTGCCCCACACATTCCGTACACAGGTCCGGATTGATCTCATAAATCAGCTCTCCCATGAAAATGGCTTCATTAGGGCATACGGGTTCACAGACATCACAATTGATGCATTCATCCGTTATATATAGAGACACCTTACCATCCCTGCTGATGCTTGCGTTCAAACGCATCCACCACAACCTGCGGTACAAAGCGGGTGACATCTCCCCTCAAGCGGGCAATTTCACGGACCAGTGTCGATGAAATAAAGGAATATTGCTCTGACGGCGTCAGAAAAACCGCTTCAAACTTTGGGTCAAGCTGACGGTTCATATTCGCCAGCTGAAATTCATATTCAAAATCAGAAATGGCACGCAAGCCACGCAGCACTGCTGTAGCACCCTGTTCATGGAAAAAATTGACCAGCAGGCCATCGAAACCAATAAACTCGACATTCGGTAAATGACTCAATGATACTTTGGCCAGCTCTATGCGTTCTTCCTGGCTGAAAACAGGATTCTTATGATGTCCAAACGCAATTGCAACAACCACTTCGTCAAACATTTTCGCTGCACGTGAGACCAGATCAATATGACCATTGGTCATTGGATCAAATGTTCCAGGATAAATAACACGGGATTTAGACATCCATTAATACTCTGATTCGTTGTCATAGACTGACAGTTTACCTGAAACTTATTTCTTAGCGAAGATGCTGCTTTATTTTGAAATCACTTCACCTTATGCTGAGTTTAAGGCAAAATATGGCCAGTTCTGGAATATTAGTCTTATGTCGAAAACAATTGTGGTAAAAAAAAATAATGGTGGCACCATTGCACAAAACAAACGTGCACGTCACGATTATTTTATTGAAGAAAAATTTGAAGCAGGTCTTGCCTTACAGGGCTGGGAAGTTAAATCACTGCGTGCAGGTCGCATGACCATTACCGAAAGCTATATTCTGTTTAAGAACAATGAAGCATTCCTGTTCGGTGCCCAGATCCAGCCACTTTTATCAGCATCCACACATGTTGTACCGGAAGCAACCCGCACCCGTAAATTACTGCTATCACGCCGTGAAATTGAAAAGCTGCTTGGTGCTGTCAATCAGAAAGGTTATTCCTGTGTTCCACTGGCCTGTTACTGGAAAGGTCATCTGGTCAAAATTGAAATTGCCCTGGTGAAAGGGAAACAACTGCATGATAAACGTGCCACTGAAAAAGACCGGGACTGGCAGCGTGACAAAGCCCGTATTTTTCATAAATAAACCTACTGCAGACATTGTTCTATAAGTTTTAAAACCATTGAATCTTCAGCCCGGCATTTGCCGCTGTTCATACTGTAATGTCCGCTGCATGAGCGGCCCTGAAACAAAACTATTTTGCCTTTCATGAATAAAATCATATATATTCAGTCATCATCTCACTGATTAATCTAAATGAATTATGGATAAGTTACAGTGCATGGAAGCATTTGTCCGTGTCGCCGAAAGTGGCAGTTTCATTAAAGCTGCGGAACAACTTGGGGTCACACGATCTGTCATTACAGCCAGAATTCAACAGCTGGAAAAATTTGTCGATGCGCCGTTGTTTTTCAGAAGCACCCGCTCGGTCAGACTTTCCGATACCGGGCTGACCTATTACAAAGAATGTGCCGGGTTAATTAATAAGTTTGAACAACTGGTTGATCAGATGGCAAATTCCAGGTCCACCCTGCATGGTCGACTCAGGATTCACATGGCACCCGGCTTTGCCATTGATTATTTTGGGAAATATTTAACTTTATTTTTGCAGAGCTATCCGGATATCGATATGGATATTGTGGTGAATGACAAAGTCATTGATCCGATTTCTTCCGGTTTCGACATTGTGTTTCAGATGTTCCCACCCAATGGTGAAACGCTGATAGACCGAAAGTTGTTTAGTGTGAACCGGGTCGTCTGTGCCACTCCTGAATTCATTGAAAAACATGGTAAACCTGAGCACCCACAGGATCTGGAACAATTTACCCTCGGATTTTACTCAGGCTATCCCACCCGCAATAAATTACAGTTTTTAATTGATGATCAGTTTCAGGACATCAATTTAAACGTCAAGGTTTCTTCTTCATCCATTCATTTACTGCGTGATTTTGCCCTGAATCACGGGGCAATAGTCTGCCTGCCCACGCTTGTGGTTCATGGAAATATCCTGGCTGGAAAACTGACCACGGTTTTAAGGGATTTTCCACTGTCCAATTATGGACTGAGAGCAGTTTTCCCGGCCAATTCCAAAAATATTTCAAAAATAAGAAGTCTGCTCGATTTTCTGATTGAACGCTTAACCAATATTCCGGAATGGGATATCAAATTAATCGAGCAGGGTTACTTATCCGAACGGATTAAACATTTTCCCTGATTTCATACCCTTTCAATGATCATGGCAATGCCCTGACCCACACCGATACACATCGAACACAGCGCATACCGGCCACCCGTCACTTCAAGCTGATTCAGCGCCGTGGTCACCAGCCGTGCACCCGACGCTCCAAGCGGATGACCCAGGGCAATCGCTCCCCCGTTCGGATTCACCCGGGCCGCATCATCCGCCAGACCCAGTGCACGGGTACAGGCCAGCGCCTGTGCTGCAAATGCCTCATTCAGTTCAATCACATCCATCTGCTCCAGCTCCAGCCCGGTCCGCTCCAGCAGTTTGCGGATTGCCGGCACCGGGGCATAACCCATGATCCGTGGTTCAATCCCCACCGTCACTGAACCGATGATCCGCGCACGCGCCCGAAGTCCATGCTGTTGCAAAGCCTGATCCGAGGCAATCAGCAGGGCCGCGGCACCGTCATTGATCCCCGAGGCATTGCCCGCAGTCACGGTCCCTGTCGCTTTCACCACCGGTTTCAGTCCCGAAAGCCCCGCTGCCGTGGTCGAGGCACGCGGATGTTCGTCCTCTCTGATGGTCAGTGCATCTCCCCGCCGCTGGGGAATGGTCACCGCGGTGATCTCCCGGTCAAAGTAACCGCGCTGCTGTGCTGCTGCCGTGCGCTGCTGGCTGTTCAGTGCAAAGCGGTCCTGGTCCTCACGGCTGATGCCGAATTGTTCCGCAACGTTCTCCGCAGTCTGCGGCATGCTGTCCACGCCGTACATTTCCTTCATCTGCGGGTTGATGAAGCGCCAGCCCATGGTCGTGTCCTCCAGCTGCTGGCTGCGGCCATAGGCGGTACCCGATTTGCCCATCACGTAGGGGGCACGGCTCATGCCCTCCACTCCGCCGGCAAGGATCAGTTCAGCTTCTCCGGAACGGATCGCACGGGCCGCCATGGCGATGGCATCCATCGAGGAGCCGCACAGCCGGTTGACCGTGGTGGCCGGAACGCTATAGGGCAGACCCGCCAGCAGTGCCGACATGCGCCCGACGTTGCGGTTGTCCTCGCCGGCCTGGTTGGCACAGCCGTAGATGATGTCATCCACCTGTGTCCAGTCGAGTCCGGGCTGGCGCTGCATCAGGGCACGGAGCGGAATGGCACCCAGTTCGTCACTGCGGATTGCCGACAGCGCCCCGCCATAGCGCCCGAACGGGGTGCGGATCGCATCCACGATCCAGGCCTGTCTGTCTGTAATCTGTGTCATGTCTTGTTCTCCTGTCCCGCGGCGCCGGTGGCATCCGTCAGTTCGGCACCGGTCAGTGCCTGCAGCTCTGCAAAGCTCAGGCCCGGAATGATTTCTGTCACCTGCAGCCCTGCAGGGCTCACCTCAATCACGCACAGGTCGGTGTAGATGCGGTCCACGCATTGTTTGCCGGTCACCGGGTAGCTCAGGGCAGAGACGATTTTCGGTTCTCCGCTGCGGGTCACGTGTTCGGTGGTGACAAAAACCTGTTTTGCGCCTACGGCAAGGTCCATCGCACCGCCCACAGCCGGAATGGCATCGGCGGCTCCGGTGTGCCAGTTGGCCAGGTCGCCGTTGGCCGCCACCTGAAAGGCCCCCAGTACGCAGATGTCCAGGTGGCCGCCGCGCATCATCGCGAAGGAGTCGCCGTGGTGGAAGTAGGCGCCCCCCGGCAGCAGGGTGACGTATTCCTTGCCGGCATTGATCAGGTCCGGATCTTCTTCTCCTGCCGCAGGCGGTGGGCCAAAGGCCAGCAGGCCGTTTTCCGAGTGCAGGAAGATGTCCCGGTCCGGTGGGAGGTAGCTGGCAATTTTTGTCGGCAGGCCAATGCCCAGGTTGACGTAAGCTCCTTCCGGGATGTCCTGTGCCACCCGGCGGGCAATCTGTTCACGGCTCAGTCTGGTATGGCTCATGGGGTTTCTCCTGGCTGGATCGGTATCACGTGCTGTACAAAGATGCCCGGGGTGATGATCTGTTCCGGGTCAAGGCTGCCCAGTTCCACCACTTCGCTCACCTGGGCAATGGTCACCCGGGCGGCCATGGCCATGATCGGGCCAAAGTTGCGGGCGGCCTTGCGGTAGTTCAGGTTGCCCCAGCGGTCTCCCTGATGCGCACGGATCAGGGCGAAGTCGGCATGGATCGGTTCTTCCAGTACGTAGTCCTTCCCCTGGTAGTGCAGGGTCGGCTTGCCTTCTGCAAGCAGTGTGCCGTAGCCGGTCGGGGTGTGGATCGGGCCAAGGCCCAGGCCCGCGGCCTGAATGCGGCAGGCCAGGTTGCCCTGCGGCACCAGTTCCAGTTCGATTTTCCCGCTCCGGTACAGTTCATCAAAGACCCACGAGTCGGACTGTCTTGGAAAGGAGCAGATGATTTTTCGGACAGCCCCGCTTTTCAGCAGCCGGGCAAGGCCATGATCGCCATTGCCGGCATTGTTGCTGATGATCACCAGATCGCGTACACCCTGTTCAATCAGGCCATCCATCAGTTCCGCAGGCTGGCCGGCCAGGCCAAAACCGCCCACCATGATCCGGGAACCATCACCTATGCCTGAAAGGGCTTCCATCAATGAAGCTGAAATTTTATTGACCATCATCCATTCTCAATAAATAAGATTCATCATAATGAATTGATACATCATAAGAACGCTGATTCAGCAGACATGATTGTTTGTCAAAAACAAACAATCATGTCTAAAATTCTATTTATGATGTTTTTTTCAATCTGGAAACATCATAATGAATCAGCAACTCATTCAGACACTGGAAAATTTGCGCTGTACCGCATTAAGTGAAAAAGATTATGACCGCTTTAAAAGTCTATGTCACCCGGACTTAATTTACATTCATACCAGCGGAAAAATTGAGCATCTCGAAGAATATTACCAGAAGCTCTGTAGTGGCTTTTATCGCTATGAAGCCATTGAGTTTCAGATTCAGAACAACATCGACCTGGGAAGTTCCCTGCTGGTTGTAGGCGAATTCAGGTCTCAATTGACCGTGGATGGCAAACAAAGAATATTGCATAACCGAACCACATCCACATGGTTAAAAACCGATGCTTCATTTCAGTTAATCTGCTACCAGTCCACGCCAATGCCCTGACAGGCTGCTGTGAATAACCGTTCTGAATAAACACGGCACTGAATCAATGCCTCTGAATCCCGGTGACCAGCCCCAAGGGGGAGGAAAGCCAGACGTGCCAGATACAGAAAATACAGCGACTCCACAAACAGCCATCAACAAACCACTATCAAAAGGTATAGCGATATGTGGTAATGACTCGGTTTTCGGAATAATCACCACCAAAGTTATTTCGGTAATTGATATTCAGCCACTGAAATGCCAGCCCTTTAAACATGCCCTGCTGCACTTTATAGTTTAAAATAAAATCCATCTGCGACTCACGGGCATCCTGTCTGTTCTGTGTGCTGAAATCATCACCATTTATATATTTGACAGCGAAATTCAAGCCCGGCACCAGCCTGTCAAGATTATGACGATAAATCAGATGTACAGATGCCTCACCGGCACGGTTAAAGGTTCCCTGAGTCCAGTTGATGTAATCCAGTACCGGCACGGCACCATCCAGCATTGGAAAGTCAGTGTCTCCTTCCAGTTTCTGATAACCCATGCCAAACGTGTGCGCCCCGTAGTTCAGTTCCTGTAAAAAGCCATAATACTGGCTGTCGACATTCCCGAGTTTTTCATCGCCTGATTCCTGGCTGCTATAAAACCTGAATTTACTGGTCAGCAGAAAATCTGCGTAATTCTGCTGATATTGCAGTCCCACTGAAAACTGATCATACAGATCAATTAAATTGCCATAATAAAGGTTCAGTCTGGTTTTCTGTGTGGCATCAACATTGACATCCACATAGTTCAGTCCATCTGAGTCGGTATTTTTTACCGATAATTTTCTGAATTTTCCTTCATTGCGCGGTGAAAATTTATTGATCCGCCCCATTTCAAGTTCGGTATTGTGGGGAAATTTACCTTTATAGACCACGCCGTCATAAATGGTGACCAGCTGGCGGCTGTAATCTGTAGTCGCCAGCGGCGTATCCAGCCACTGTTCACCCCAGCTCAACTGATGCTGCTGATATTTCAGTCCAATGGATCCCGCTACTTTGTTATAGTTTTCTGCCTGTTTCTGATTTTCCGTATCAAAGGGCAGAATCATATCATTCAGATGTTTGTCCTGACTCAGCCGCTGTGCATACTGCACCGATCCTGTAAACAGTACATCCAGGTCTGAAGCCACTTGCTGACTACCTTTCAGCTTAGCAGTAATGCCCTGACTCCAGCTACCACGGTCCGGCTGATTGTCCCGGGCATCCCGTTCTGCGTAAAGATTTCTGAGTAAAATTTCAGCCTCGATATTTTCTGCGGACAAAGCCGGGCTTATTCCCCCTATTCCGGCAAGAATAGGAAGCCATTTCCATGTATTCATTATAATAATCCTTTTAAGTTTCTTTTTTCTTCACTGTCCTGAAACCAACATGACTGATTGCCAGATTGGCTTCCTGGGATTGTCTGGCAGTCGCCCGGTATCGCGCACAGTAATTCTCTGCACACAGATATGAGCCGCCCTTGATGGTGTAATGATTTGCAATTCCGGCGCTACCGCCTTTCAGCTGTTCATGATTTCCCAGGTGATCATCATGACTGCCTGAAAATGGGGAACCGGTATATTCCCAGACATTTCCCATCATGTCGTATAGGCCAAACGGATTCGGCGCATAGCAACCGACCGGTGCGACATCCTCAAAACCGTCTTTTACTTCATTGTCATAAGGGAACTGACCCTGCCATACATTAGCGCTGATATGCCCGTCATGATCATGCATGGACACATCCCGTTCATGGCTGAATGCTTTTGCAGCATATTCCCATTGCTCTTCGGTGGGAATTTCACGTCCCAGCCAGTCAGCATAGGCAATGGCATCCTTCAGCGTTACCAGTCTGACCGGTTCCGCAGGCAGAATTTTTCGTGCACTGTGGCTGCCCCACGGCTGACGCCATGAAATACCTTTTTCCAGTTTCCACCACCCCAGTTCCCTGACCTGATGTTCAGGCTGGACAAAGATCGCCGCCTCTCCCTGTTGTTCAGCTTCGGTCACATAACCGGTTGCCTGAATAAATGATTCAAACTGGGCATTGGTGACTTCTGTTGCATCAATATAAAAATCATCCACGGTCCGCTGACTGTTCAGCAGCGATTTTTCTTCGGGATAGGCATGGTTATTGCCAATCTCAAATGAGCCACCCTTGACCAGCACCATGCCTGAATTTTTACTTTGCTGCCAGCCTGGCGGTAAACCGCTATATTGACTGCATTTATCACGGTCGCCCAATTGCGGCAATGCTGCTGTCTGCTGCGGTGACGCTGCCGGTTGCCGTGATGTCTGATCACAACCGGTCACCGTCAGCAAGGTCAGTAAACACATGATTTTTTGTTTTTTCATATGACAATCCTGTCATCATCTTTCCGGCATTCAATGTTCAGATCATGGTCAAATCAGCGATCATGAAAATGAAAATAAACCGGTAAGTTTAAACCCTGTTCAGCTGCTGATTACAGCAACATTTTTTATTTTAAAACCAGGCCGACCATTTACGCAGCAATGGTCGGCCGTTCTGATTATTTTAAAAAGTCCGGTTGAATACAGGTGTCATAGAAACAGTTCATCTGACCATATTTAAACCGGATCGGTGCCTCAACAACCCCGACATGCTGTGCATATTTATTCCACTCCATCGCCAGGCCTTCCACTTTGTCCGGATACTGGGCAGAAACATTATGCAGGAAACTCGGGTCAGTTTTACGATTATAAAGCTCCCATTTTCCATTGCCATACGGCGGTGACTGCATCTGAACAGCCCAGTCGCCACGGTACAAGGCACGTCTTGAGTTAAACTCCCATCCCAGTGAACGTTCAGGCAATGGCTGATTTTTAAAGATGGGCAGGAACGATATACCATCCATCGCCAATAGCTGATTGCCCTTATATTCCGTTGGACGCGGTGCCTGGGTTAATTCCAGAATGGTTGGTACAAAATCCTTGACATGAATTAAATCAGATTTCACAGCACCGGATTTAACCAGTTTTGGATAGCGGACAATCGCCGGAACATGAATGCCACCATTTGCAAGCAGGCTTTTAAAATATGGCAGCGGTGTGGATGCCACCTGTGCCCACTGTGGCCCAAGTGTCACATAAGAGCCTTTCTTGCCCATATTTTCCAGGCTGTTATTAAAGTTCTGATCCACCCATTCACGAATACCGTGCTGGTCATCATTGGTTCCCAGTGATTCCGGTGTAGAAGATTCAGCGCCGTTATCCGACATGAACAGAATCAGGGTATTGTCCAATTCACCTGAGCTTTTCAGATAACTGATCACCCGACCAATGTTGTAATCCATGTTATCAATCATGGCGGCATAAATCTGCATGGTCTTGATCTGATCGGCCTTCTGCTGAGGTGTCAGTGCATCCCACGATGGAAATTTATCAAGCATCGGGTTATTGGCCTTCGTACCGGTCGGAACAATCCCCAGCGCAATCTGTTTCTTTAAACGATTCTGACGGATGTATTCATAGCCTTCCTTATAGGAATTTTGATACTTTTTCAGGAACTCATCCGGTGCCTGCAAAGGCCAGTGAGGTGCTGTATAGGCCAGATAGGCAAAAAATGGCTGATTTTTTTTACGGTCATTTTTCAGGTAGGACAACATTTTGTCAGTAAAGAAATCTGTTGAGTAAAAATTATCACCCATCGGCAGCTGTACATCCCTGCCATCTTCCATATAGCGTGCTTTATATTTACCCGGGAACATCGGACTGGTATCCATATGCGATGCACCACCCGGCATCAGGGTAAATGATTTATCAAAGCCCCGGGCGCTTGGCACACTGCTCTTTGTCGCACCCAGATGCCATTTCCCTGTTACAAATGACACATAACCCTGTGATTTCAGAATTTCAGGCAATGTCATCACCTGCTGATTGAGAATGCCCTCATAACCCGGCTTACCCTGCTGTTCAGGCTGTAAATATTCTGCCATCGTGCCAAAACCAGCCTGGTGATGGTCATTGCCCGTCAACAGCATGGACCGGGTCACTGAACAGGTTGGACCGGTATGAAAATTGGTCAACGTACTGCCGTCTTTTGCCAGTTTTTTAATATTGGGGGTCTGAATTTCACCACCGAATGGTTCTGTATCTGAAAATCCCAGATCATCGGCAACAATCACCAGCACATTCGGTTTACTGACTTCCTTGGCATAAGCCAGTTGCCATACCATCATTGAGGGTATAATCACCCCCAGGGCAATTTTTTTAATACCCATAAATACATCCTTTTTAGGTTAAACGAAAAATCCACCATTGACTGGCGGCCATTTAATTAAGCTAATTTTAAAAGTGTTTTAAAAATTGAGTTCAATATCCAGACTGGATGAACAATTATTGAAATACAGTATCCGGTCCATCACTTCGCATTTGATCTGACTCAGATGCTGCCCCTTGCAGGGACCGTCGATACATTCACCAGTCTGAATATTAAAAAGCGCAGAATGATGAGCACACATGATGACTTCATTGTTATAAATTGAAAATTCGCCCTCCCTGTAATCAAGTTGTACGGAAAAATGTGGACAGACATTTTCGTAGCCGAAATACTGCCCATCCCGATGGATCACCACAATTGAAATCTCCGGCCTGAAAGGATGTTTCAGCTTAACCGCCTGTTTCTGATGAAATGCATCGATATGACACAATTGAATCCGCTCTGCCATGCTTAACTGGCCTCAGGCAGTACAAACTGGTATTCAATTAAGTGAAATTGCTGTCCTGCTTCAACAAAATCAGACCATTGCTGATCTGCAATCAGGGTCTGATAGTCCACAATCAGCTGATCCTTTACGCCAAAGACAGTATCTTCCCGCAGGTGATCATCCCCGCTGACAAACAAATGGGTCACCAGGGTCTGATAACCCGGCGCAGTAATCATAAAATGAATATGCGCCGGCCGCCAGAAATGGCGTTTTGCATAATTGAGTAATTCGCCTACCGTACCATCAGAAGGAATCTGATAACTGATGGGTAAAATGGATTTAAGTGCATAGGCACCATCCGGCTGACTGATAAAGGCACCACGCATATTTGAAATGCTCTGTGCCGGATCCTGCCCGGAGTACATGCCATTGTCTGCAGTCTGCCACACTTCAATCTTAGCCCCGGCAACGGGCTGCTGTTGCTGATTCAGAATATTTCCCCGAATAATCAGGGGAGGCTGCGACGTCTCTTCCTCAATAATACTGTCCTTATATTCCCTGAGCGGCATATTGGGAATAAAGAAAGGACCAAATACCGTGCTTGGTGTCTGTTCAGCACTTTTTGAATGATTGATTTCATCCACAAGCATTGAAAGCCCCATGACATCCGAGAGTAAAATATATTCCTGACGGTGTTCATCACACTTTTGTCCTGTTCTGGTCAGGAAATCAATCGTCTTTTCCCATTCCTGCTGAGTCAGCTGAACTTCATTCACAAATTGATGAAGTGTCCGGGTCAACTGCTGGATCAGAAATTTATTACGCTCAGATTCAATTTTACCAAAACTGTCTATAGCACTCTGAGTCACTTTATTCATATAAAAATCCTTTTAAAGCGATGGGTATTAACCTGGCGGTAAACCTGCATAAGCAAGCTTCAGCAATGCCTCCAGTTCTGCCTGATCATAAGGACGTGGGTTGTAATATGGGTTGGCACAGGTAATTCGTGCCACCTCCTGAGGACCATCCTCAGGTAAGCCGATATCTTTTAAGGCCAATGGAATATTGAGTTGCTGATTCAGTTGATAAATCAGTTGCCCGACCTGTTCATGGCTGGTACCACCCAGCGCTTTTGCCAACTGGTCCATCGCTTCAATATCTGCATTACGGTTGTAATGCACGGAATAGGCCAGGGTAATGGCATGTGCCTGGGCATGCGGTAAATTAAAGGTTCCCCCCAGGGTATGACACAGTTTGTGATGCAATGCCATGCCCACTGATCCCAGACAGATTCCAGCCAGCCATGCACCATAGGTCGCCTGCTTACGGGCATCCAGATTTTCCGGGGACTGGACAATCTGTGGTAATGCCTGACTCAGGGAGCGGATGGATTCCAGTGCCAATAGCGTGATAATCGGATTTTTATCCTGCGCATATAAAGCCTCAATGGAATGCGCCATTGCATTCATACCGGAACTTGCCGAAATATCGGCGGGCAGGGTCAGACTTAATTCAGGATCATAAATCACCACCTTCGGCAGCACCCGAATGTCTTTTCCGGTCTTTTTCAGCTTGTTTTCAGTCAGTCCGTAAACTGTGGTCATTTCACTGCCGGCGTAGGTGGTTGGAATGGCCACAATCGGAATACCGGTCTTTAATGCAATTGCCTTGGCCAGGCCAATGGTTGACCCACCACCCAGCGCAAGACAACAGTCAATATTTTTATTCAGGGCAGTTGCAACCGCCTGGTCTGCAACTTCAACGGGAACATGCATGACCGCATGCGGATAAACCTCTGCGGTTAAGTCCCCAAGTTGCTCTGCCATGGCCAGTCCCGATTTATTTTGTTCCGGCGTAGTAATCACCATCACGGACGAATAACCCTGTTCGGTCAGAATGGATCTGACTTTACTGGATTCGCCCTGTCCAAAATAAACCTGAACAGGTAAAGCCCTGTAATAAAAATCTTCAATCATGATGTGCCCCGCTCCAGGTGAGGTGGAATTTTCGCATCGATATTGACCCAGACAGATTTTGCTTCCGTATAATCATGGATGGATTCAAATCCCATTTCACGACCATACCCTGATTTACCCACACCGCCAAACGGACTGCCTGGATTGACACGTTTATAGCTGTTTATCCAGCACATACCGACTTTAATTTTTCGGGCCAGACTGTGCGCACGCTGTAGATTACTGGTCCATAAACCACTGCCCAGACCATATTCGGTACTATTGGCCATTGCCAGTGCTTCTGCATCATCCTTAAAGCGCATGACCGCCACAAACGGACCAAAGACTTCTTCCTGAGCCACGCGATCCATCGGTTTTGCTTCCACAATGGTCGGCAATACGTAGAATCCATTTTTCAGATTTTCATCTTCAGGCACTGTGCCACCCAATAAAATTTTCCCACCCTGCTCTACAGCAATCTTTGCATAAGACAACACTTTAGTGCGGTGCAGCTCTGAAGTCAGAGGGCCCATTTCAGTATTTGCATCCATGGGATTGCCCAGACGAATGGTTTTTGCCAGTGCAATGAATTTGTCCAGGAACTGATCGGCAATGCTTTCATGCAACATCAGACGTGAACCCGCAATACAGGCCTGCCCCTGATTATGAAAAATTGCCCAGATTGCGCCGTTGACGGCAGCGTCAATATTGGCATCTTCAAAGACAATATTTGCACCTTTTCCACCCAGTTCAAGCTGAATGCGTTTCAAATTACCGGTAGAGGCATTGACAATATTCCGGCCGGTCTGTGTAGAACCAGTAAAGGAAATCTTACCAACATCCGGGTGCTCTGCCAGCCGCTGACCTGCAGTATAGCCATAACCTGGCACAATATTGACCACACCATCAGGGAAACCAGCCTGTTTAATCAGTTCTGCAATCCTTAATGTGGATAACGGGGTAATTTCAGATGGCTTCATGACCACCACATTACCGGCAGCCAGTGCCGGACCCAGTTTCCAGCTGGTAAACATCAACGGAAAATTCCACGGCACAATCTGCCCGACCACACCAATCGGTTCACGTGTCACATAATTGAGGAAACCCTGCTCCACCGGAATGACGCTGCCTTCAATCTTGTCAGCCATGCCGGCAAAATAGCGGAAACAGGCCACGGTACGCGGCACATCCAGACGACGTGAATCACGAATCGGATGTCCGGTGTCCAATGATTCCAGCTGGGCCAGTTCTTCCGTATGCTCTTCGATCAAATCGGCCAGCTTAAACAGCAAACGGCCACGTTCTGCCGCAGGCATTTCAGACCAGGCCGGAAATGCCTTTTGTGCAGCACTGACGGCAAGATCCACATCTTCTGCTTCTGCCGCAGCAATACGGGTAATTAATTCACCTGTTGCGGGATTCAGCACATCAATGGTACCGCCATTTTTTGCAGCCACAAATTCGCCATTAATAAATAATTGCGTATTGATATTCATCGCACTGTTTTTTTCAGGCGCAGCTGAACCTTCAATCGATACTTGAGTATTCATTTTGTTACCTATATTTGAGAACCAATCATAAAGAGCAGCCCAAATGATCGTGCTTAAAAACTCACGGGATATGGCGGCAGTTCACCTGATGCATATTTTTCAGGTAAATCCGGCGTTGCATTTTCCCAGACCAACAACATGGAACGTTTAGTGGAATAACCCTGATGACGAATATCAGCAGGCATGGCGCAGATATCTCCCGCTTTCATGACAATACGGGCAAACGGACTGCCATCATTTTTGTCTGCAATATCCCAGGTCAGCTCATCTGACATTTGCAGGAACCATTCCACACGGTCATTGCCGTGGAAAATCGGCAGAATATATTCCTCAGTTGTCGGGCAGAACAGGCTGGCCTTACAGACTGAAGTCACGGAAGGATTCCAGGTCACATCTGAACGTGACAGGTATTTAAATAAATTAAATGCGCCCAACTGACCTTCAAAGCCCGGCTCACAGGAAACCAATGGCTCATCCTGTGGTACATCCATAAACTGCCGGTTGACAGGCAAGTCATCACGTAAGGGTGAATCTCCTTCCATACCGGACATGCGTTTGGTGGCAATACGGTAACGATCAATGGCTTCGGCATTATCACCATGCTTACGCCCGAATGCACTGCCGGTTTCCTCCGGTGCAGCAAACGGGTCAAAGCCCTCATTAACCCAGTCGTGTAAAATTGCCTTGAATGTGGCCATGATTTTCGGTGTTTCAAAATTTTCCACGTAATCAACACCGGCTTCACTCAGCACACCATTAAAGGTCCCGGCATACATATCGACACTGCCATAATGGTTCTGAGTCCCGACCACGTGGTCAAAATTCACCCAGCCATAAAAAAAGCCCCATGCCACGTCACGCATGATCGCCCTTAAAAACGCGTCGGCAGACATTAAATGAGAATGTTGCTGGCCTTTGGCAGTCCAGCTGATTTTTGCGAAATATTCATCACGGGTCAAATAAAAATTGCCCAGTTTGAACTGCATATAGCCTGTAATGGCATCCTGGCCCGTGACTTCGACCTGCTCGCTTGCGAAAGTATTGCTAATAGAGTTCATCCGTATTCTCCCGTGCTTATTTAAGGCAAATCTCATCCCACTTTTCCAGTGAAAGTGGGCCTTTAATGGTCTGGATCAATATTGTTGCCGGTTTCTGGCTGTTAAAACGATACGCTGAACCTGCAGGAAGAAGGGCCTGATGCCCCTGTTTCAATACAACATAGCCCATCGGTTGCCCATCCGGCTGCTCGCCTGCCAATTGAGTACCTTCAATTGCGCTGTCTATAGCCTGGTTTAATTTCAGAAAATCAACACGAACCTCACCGTCCATTGCAATCACAAATTCATCGTGAGAACATGTGTACCAGGCTGAAGTGCCTTCTGCACGGACTGATTCAATAATATATTTCTGGTTCATACCCACTACCGTCTTATCATACGGTTGTGCATTACCCGCCACCTCAAATATATTTGAAAAGGCATAGTTTGAAGCCTTACCCTGAATCAGCTGGATGGTTCCCTTCTCGTAGTTATCCAGACTACCGAATTTTGTTGTATAAGTATTCATTCCATTTCCTTGACTGTCTTCATGACATACCTAAAAGTAAGTCAAGTATCTGCAGATGACAATGGCATTTTCTCGACAAGAATGTTCGTTATTCATGAACAATAATTTTATAATCATATTCAGCAACTACCATTCAAACCCACTAGCCACGCCCATTAAATAGAATGTAAATATAAAAATCCCACGCAGCAATAAAAAACATTCAACACTTAAACAAAACAATCATTAGCTAAAATCAAACAATAATCAATTATGAAAATTCAGCAAAAAACTTATATGCAATAACAAACACAACACTTCAGCATATCCGGACCATTAAAAACAACAAAATATGCATAACCTCATTCCATGGCATTGGTACCAGCTGGAACAATTAACATCCCGCACATAAAGATCACAACTTTTTATGTGTTTAAAAAACAAACAATCAAATATCCATTATCCGTCATAAAAATTTCATTATTCTTATAGTTTATATTTTTCAGCATCTTATATTTCATTGAATTTAAAATATTTTCATAAAAATACATATTTCTGCACAACACTCACTCCGGCAACACTTCATTTTTCCAACAAAAAATGCAGCGTGAACATTTCACTCCACATGCATAAAATCAATAAAAAAAAGACCATATTCTTTATCATAAACAACTAAACACACAAACTAATCAAAGAAAATAAAAATATTCCATGAAAATCATTAAAAGCAAATATTAAAAATAATTTAAAACACAATTCAAAGAATAGAAAATATAAAAAAATAATTAATTGATGGTTTTAAAATTAACTCAATATTAAATATAAAATTATTCATAATACAGCATAATTTTTTAATTACTCCCAACTGAATCACCCCTGAAATTATACGATGAAAATGTATAAATCCGATTTTATGGCATTTTATATACTTGACACATTTATGACTTTTACTCTTCAATAAATATGATTCACACAGGAACAATGTGTGAAATACGAACAATACTAAGAACAAACATGGACATGGTCGTCCAATGGGAACCAATGATGAAAAGTACATTATTCAACCTGAGTATGGTTGTCAGTCAGCTGCTGCTCTTTTCAGTGGATGCACTGGCAGAACAGCAACCTGCCCAGCCTCAGGGCTGGTTATTTGACCCAGTTATCCATAATGATTATGGCATCAGCGTCTCCGGATGGGCTCAGGCCAGTATCGCAGACAGCAACCATCATGGCCAGCTGACGCCAGCCACAGGCCTGAGACGGCATAATGGATTTACGCTCGACCAGGCCGGAATTATGGTCGAAAAAAAGCTGAACAGTAATCTGATCAGTCGTGTTGGGCCAGTGCCCGGCGAAATGCCTGCAGATTTCAATTGGGGATTTAATATTTCCATGCTCTACGGTGCGGATGCATTTTTCATGCGCACCTATGGACTGGACGAAGACTGGTCAACCAACCAGGTCGGTAATTTCAGATCATCTGACTATTACGTGGCACTGTCGCAGGTCTATCTTGAGTTTTATTTCCCCTACTTCGGCGGCAGCAATCTCATGGCCGGTTTATTTCATTCCCCCCTGGCCCGTGAAATCGGCTTCCCACTTCCGAGCCCGATGCCGACAGAGTTTTATACCCGGGCTTACAGTTTCATGCACGCCCCCGGCAAACACGCCGGCCTGCTATGGAACAGCTATATTATCAATCAGCCCGACCGTGCAAAACTTTCCTATGAACTTGGTGTAGTGAATGGCTATAACACGCTACAGCATGTAGATGACAACTGGAATGTAATTGCCAATCTCCGCTGGCGCAGTAAGGATTTTGCAACTGCAATTGACTTTGAAAATCTCTATGGCAATAACGCCAATGACTCCATTGCAAAATGTGGTTGTGGTTCACCCTATCCCACAGATTCAGCATTGGCCCAGGACAATTCACTGAAACGCTACCAGAGTTATTTAATCGTTTCACATCAGCTGGATGAAAAGAACACTGTGGTCGCAGAAGCCACCTATGGACGGCAGCAAAAATCACTGATTGCAGATATTTATAATCAGCCGCCGATCGGCATCCCCGCAACAGGCGGCACGGATGCATCCTGGTCAGGGATCAATTTTATTTACAAACATCAGTTCAATGACAATCTGAACACAGCGCTGCGTGCCGAATATTTTGATACCGATGGCGCCAATGTCATGTTGCCGTATGGCGGAGCCTATAAAGCCCTGACCGCAAATGTTGCCTGGTTTCCAGTGTCGTGGATCCGCCTGAGACCTGAAGTCCGTTATGACTGGTACAGCGGGAATGCCCGTCCCTATGGCGCCCGGGGCACTGACAACTATGCGCCTCCATTGGTCAACGGCAGATACGACGATCAGCTCAGTTACTCACTGGATCTTAGCCTGTTCTTCTGACTGGCTTTCTTTTGACTGACTGTTTTGCTTAATTTCCTTTTACTTGATTTTCTCACCCACGGATATGATTTGAGGTATATACAGAATGGATACGAAACAATGGAATACCAATTATGAATGGAAAGCTGTTTTACTGCTGTCCTTAGGCTTTGCACTGGTTGGATTGGATCGCTGGATTATTGCACCATTGCTGCCCTCCATCATGAGGGATTTGTCCTTAAGTTATCAGGATGTCGGTATTATTTTTGGTGCACTGGGCATTACCTGGGGAATTTTTGCCATTATTGCCGGTAATCTTTCCGACAAAATTGGTCATCGAAAAATATTGATTCCATCCTTAATTATTTTTTCACTGGCCTCCGGCTTTTCCGGTGCAGCCACCGGCCTGGTCAGTCTGATTTTTGTCCGTGCCATTATGGGAGTGTCCGAAGGTGCATTTTGCCCGACCAGTTTTGCAGCCACAGCCGTTGCAGCGAAACCTTCACGTCGGGGCAGCTTACAGGGCTTACAGCAAAGTGGTTTCGCATTATTCGGATTAGGCCTGGGGCCAATTATTGCAACACAACTGTTACTGGTGGTGCCGTCCTGGCGTGAAGTCTTCTGGGTGGTGGCCATTCCCGGGCTGATTCTGGCAGTTTTCATGTATTTTATTATTAAAGAACCTCAGGATACCCAAGGCGGACAATTGCTGCAGGCTGAAATTGCCAGTCTGGCGGAAAAACCGAAAGTCAACTGGGGGCAGTTGCTGAGAACACGCAACGTGCTGCTCAGCATGCTGGGGCTATTTTGTACTATGTCCTGTGTATTCGTCATCAGTGCCATGGTGCCACTGTATCTGGAAAACTATCTGAAACTGAGTTCCCAGAATATGGGGATCGTGGTTTCTGCCATCGGCTTCGGTGGCTTCCTGGGGCAATTTCTTGTTCCAGCGGTCTCTGACTGGATTGGTCGTAAAACTGCATGTTTTCTTGGGTTTCTGGGGTCCAGTATTTTTATCTGGTTCTTTGCAAATGCAGATGCCAGTGTGGTCACGTTGTTTACACATCTCTTTATTTTGTCATTCTTCAGTTTAGGGCTGATTGCCTTACTCAGCGGCCCGATTGCAACTGAATCTGCGCCTATCGGCCTGGTGGCTTCATCCATTGGTCTGGTGGTCGGGGCCGGTGAGATTTTTGGCGGCGGTATTGCACCATTTCTATCTGGTGTGGTCGCCGAACATTACGGAATTCAGAATATCTTTTATCTCAGCCTGGTCGGAACCATTGCCGGTATGATCGTCAGCTTATTTCTGATTGAAACTGCGCCACGGAAAAAGCAGGTTGCAACACCTGTTGCTGAATAAACACCAATTTATGGTTGTTGGTTCAGAACCACGCCCAAAAAAATCAGTAAATGGAAGCTCAGACTTCCATTTACCGGTGCTTTCCTTATGATTTTACTTCAGTGTATGACATATGAAATCATGGAATGGACTATTTTCTTCCTTTTCTTTCGCATAATCAGGCATTTTATTAAAATCAGCGATTTTTGAATATTTTTCAATAAATTTATTGCTGACACATAGTCCATCCTTTTATTTTTAGGGAGGATTATAGCCAGATATATTTTTTGAGCTACAATAGTAAACCCTTATTAGATTGCCTGCTATCATGCCAAAAATATATTCAGAAGATTTGCACCTGAAAGTCAGGAATATTGTCAGTCAGCAGAATATTCCCATCTGTGAGGCTCTGGAGGTAATACTCCCCAAAAATAATTGAACTTAAAAGTAGAAAATCGAATACCCTTGATTTAAGGAGATTTTCCATGAAAACATCTAAATATTCAGACAGCTTAATCATGAGTATTTTGAAACAAGCAGAAGCAGGTACCCCGGTACCGAATTTGTGCCGAGAACACGGTATGAGCTCTGCTACGTTCTACAAGTGGAAGAGCAAATATGGCGGTATGGATCATTCCATGATAACCCGACTGAAAGAGCTTGAAGCCGAGAATGCCCGCCTTAAACGCATGTATGCTGATGAGCGCCTTAAAACAGATATCCTTCAGGATGCACTTTCAAAAAAGTTGTGAGGCCAGCTCAACGTAAACTACTTGCTCAACAAGCTGTTGAGCAATATCAAGTCTCTGTGAGTAAGGCCTGCCTGATCTTTGATGTCAGTCAAACGTGCTATCGCTATGCAGCTCAATTAAAGCAGCAGAACGTGGTGATCGCAGACTGGCTAATAAAGCTTACCAGGGACCATCAGACCTGGGGCTTTAAACTTTGCTTTTTGTATCTTCGCAATGTCAGGGGATATGGTTGGAATCATAAACGTATCTATCGTATTTATAAGGAATTGGAACTTAATCTACGTATCAAGCCAAAGAGGCGCATTAAACGGGAACAGCCTGAATCCCTTGCAGTACCGACAGCTAAGAATGAATCATGGTCCATGGACTTTATGCATGATCAACTCAGTGATGGGCGTAGCTATCGAGTACACAACGTGATTGATGACTATAATCGCGAGTCACTGGATATATTGATTGATTTTTCATTACCCGCAGAACGTGTGCTGAGAGGGCTTAATCAATTGATTGAATGGCGAGGTAAACCTAAACGTATTAGAAGCGACAATGGTCCGGAATATATCAGTGAGCTAATGGAAACGTGGTGTGATCAGCATGGTATTGAGCATGTATTTACTCAGCCAGGCAATCCACAGCAAAATGCCTATGTTGAGCGATTTAACCGTACAGTACGTTATGAGTGTCTAAATCAGTATTTATTTCGAGATCTGAGCGAAGTTGAGGACTATACAACTGGCTGGCAGTACTTTTATAATCATGAACGGCCTCATATGTCAGTAAATGGCTGTCCACCTATTTTTAAACAATAACAGGGGCTTTGGATTTTCTACCCATTAATTCAATTAAAAATGGGGGTATTACCTGGAGATCGGTTTTAAGGAAATGTAGTCCTTAATCCACATGTGGCTATACCTTTGACTATAGAGTTGATGCCGTACCAGAAAGTATATTTTGCTATATGAGCCTAATAACTCTTTCCAGGAATGCAACAACGTTCAATATCCATAATTGTCTCAGTTAAGATTTAAGCATTGTGATCCGTTAATTAAATCAGGGTCATCCTTAAGAATACTAATATAGTTATTTTGATATTCAAGAGTCTTTGCCAAGACATCTGCATACATTTCTAAGATTTTTTCATTTTTTAGTTGTGGTTTATATTTTTTAAAAATTTATTAATAATACACATAGAGTCAATACCTTCTGATGAAACCAGTCTATACGTTCCGATCTCCTAACTATAGTTCAATTTTCCCATGTCATAAGAATTGAATAAAGACTCGATTGTATCTAAAGCATATATAAACAGTTTATCATTTATGTCAGATGGCCGATCTGCAGTCTTATACGCTGCCTTATATAAAAAACCTGCCAATTGAATATTACTCGAAATTGCCATAATTCTAGTCTGAACTATTTGTTTATCCAACTCTGCCTCACTAATATGCCTGGTATCTTTTGCACTACTGCAAGATGACATAGAACATGCCAATAAAATTATACAAAATAACTTTTGCATTAATAATAATCCCCGGATTGCTTATAAAACTCTTCTATTCTCGGCGTCTGATACCCTTCTGATCTGCATAAATTATATGCTTGCCGGTTCCAATTTTTTCCAAAAATCATTATATACAACCTTTCACTAATCATGAATTGACCACGATTATTTGAAATCTGCCCTGCCCTACCTATATATTCTGCTTTGGAAAACATTCCATACCCTGCAGGAGTTAAACTGACAATATCTTCCATTTTTTTGTAGAAGAGTGTCCACTTCCCATTTATTGAGACACTTCTAAACTGGAGTTTTCCAGTTTCACCCTGTACACCGCAGGGGGTAAATTGCCTAAACTTTCATGTGGTCTTTGCTCGTTATAATCCAAACGCCATAACCACGCCATTTCTCTGACCTGAGTCAAATTCTCAAACAAATACGCATTGAGAAACTCCCGCCTAAACGAACCATTAAATCGCTCAATAAAAGCATTCTGCTGTGGCTTCCCAGGTTGTATATGCACCACTTCAATGCCTTGATCTTTACACCAGTCCAGCAATCGCGCAGATATTAGTTCGGGACCATTATCAACACGAAGCTGCTTCGGCAAGCTACGTTGTTGAGCCAGTCGATCCAATACTCTGACAACACGCTCAGCCGGTAACGATGTGTCTACTTCTATATCCAGACATTCGCGAGTCCCCTCATCAACTATATTCAAGGTACGGAATCGTTTACCGCAATACAGACTGTCACTCATAAAATCCAGCGCCCATTGATGGTTGGCTTGTGCAACCACTTGCAGTGGTCGTGCAATACGCTGGGGCAACGTTCGTTTCTGTCGACGGGGTAAGTTCAATCCCATCTGGCAGTACACTCGATAAACACGTTTATGATTCCAGTCATAGCCCTGCCGACGTATGCGACCAAAACACTTCCAAAAGCCAGACTGGGGAGATTGTTTTAACACCTGATTTAATGCATCAATGACAGCAGCATCCCGTTTGCGCCAGCTCGTACTTTGCCGATAATAGCTGGCTCGACTTAGTCCACTCAGGCGACAGGCCTGTAATACAGTTAACCCAAGTGAAGCCAGAATACGAACGCATTCTCGTTGATCTGCTGTCACCAACCCTTTTTTGAGAACAGTTCCTTCATGGCATGGTTCTCCAGACTGAGTTCCGCAAACATCCTTTTAAGTCTGGCATTTTCTTCTTCCAGCTCACGCATGCGCTTAACGTCAGATGCCTCCATACCGCCGTATTTGCTTTTCCAGACATAATAGGTGGCATTGCCAATACCATGCTTACGGCAGATATCATCCACTTTCATCCCAGCATCTGCTTCTTTCAAAATGCTGATGATTTGGCTCTCGGTAAATCGTGATTTCTTCATGACTGTCTCCTGACCTTATTTAATCAGAAAACTCCAATTATGGATGTCTCAGTTTAAGGGAAGTCGACAAGAGCTCTTGCAAAAGTCAAAATTTTCACAACTATAAATTATGATTTTTTAACATCCAAAATCATTAAAAATGATACTTTCGCAAGAAGTCTATTGTATTAATTCAGAGTAGTTTTTTTACTTTTTATATTATAGATAAAGGTAGTAGTGAATTTGTTAGAGTCGACTCCTACTCCTATATCATTATTACTTTTAATAAAAAAACTAGAGATATCTGAATAAATAACTTTCGTATTGTTTTCAATTAGACTTTGTAGTGTTATATCGGAACAGTAATCAGGGAGAGATTTATTTACGGAAAGACACGGCGAAATGAAACTATTTATGCTCTTCAATACATCATACTTAGAAGTTTTTTTATCTTTAAGATACTCTGAAAGACTCAACTCCTTTTTATTGGAAAGACTCAGTGTGTAATACTTATTAAAGTATCTTTCTGTTGAGTTGCTGATATTATAATTAATTGAAAAACTTAATATATCTTTACTCTGAAATAGCTTTTTAAAACTGATTTCTGTAGGATACTCTTCATCTGCTCTATCAAAATTGGTTGCGATAAATTTAAAAATAGAATTATTAATCTCTTTAAATTGATTTCCTTTTATTGAAGGATATGAACCATTTAATTGAAGATTATGATTTGGTTTAACATCATTGCTAATTAAGTAGTTATTTGTTTTTGCATGTCCTATAGTTATGTATAAAAAACCCATAAATATTAAACTGAATATTTTAAACTTCATGCTGCTTTCCAAAAAATAGTATGACCTGCTGTTACTTTAGCAGTTAGTGATTTACTAACGTTGCTACCCGTGTTGTATTCAAAATTACCACTCGCCCAATTTATATTATCTTTAAAAACTTTTGCAGGAATTTCATAAAAAATACCACCATATTTAACTCGCCCTTTAGGATATTCCTTCAATGATCCAGCTAAAAATTCATCATATATTGCTTTAGGAATTATGATTTTTTTATATTCTCTAAATTTAGCATGTGGTTTATTTGTATTATTTTTATATTTATACGGACTTTCTAACCCCCATGCTAAGAAATCTGTTCCATCCCAATGTGTTGCCCCACCTGCAGGATCTTCCTCTCCTAGACAAACTTTTAAAACACCTTTACGTGCAAGTCCATATTTAGGGTCTTCTAATTTTCCACTATTTGGTTTATCTGGTAAGGGGGTCTTTGTTCCTGTGGGCATAGTGGAATAGCCTGACATTAATAATGAATGTAAATCCTTTTTTACTTGTTTTGCGTAATTTTTAGCAGTGAAAGCAATATATATACATTCTATGGTCGCTGTTCCTGATTCATGTGAAACAACCCTTGAACATTCTTGGAATTTTTTATGAGTAATATTTGCATATTGGGGAGAGATAAATTCGCTATCTGATTTCTTTCCATTACAAGCATATACATCTTCTAAATTACCTTTCCCATTAGAAATTCTCCCTTCATATAATCCTGTTTCTATATTGTAGTAATAACCATTCAAAAGCTCATTATTACTATCCATTAAATTATTATTGATATTTTGTTGGGAACTAATAGGCTGAAAAATAGGAGTAGAAGAAAGGAAACTTGAACCACCACTATCTCCAACCACATGAGATTGTTGAGGTAAAATTCTCGCACCACAACTGAGTAAATCATTAACATAAGCTACGGGTTGACCATACATAATAATATGATTATGACTTGGCTGTATTGTTGACCAGCATTTACACTGAGGACAGTAGTGACCATCCCCTGCACGTAGAAATAAATTCCCCATTTGAGATGCACGTTGCTGTGTTGCCTGAATAATTCCACCGTGAGTAGTCATGGAATTATGAATCGCAAAACCCTTAACCATGTTGAACATCCTCTTCTCGTTTTAAAAAACCTTCTGGAGCTTTGTCACCTTTAAAAATATTAATAGCAAAAAATTTATTGGGACTATCAACAATTTCGTCACCATTTTCCAGATGGCTACCCACCAATGCAACAGGCTTCCCTTTCACAATACAGGCGCTGCCTGCCCCTGAAACAATTTTAGAGATTGTACCATCTGCATAAATGACATCATCACCGACCCGGGCAACGGATAAACCGTCAATGATTAAACCGCTGACAGATGCCTTCACCAGGCCACTCTCCCTGGATCTGGCACCATTGACCGCCAGGTCGTGAACGGTTCTGGGCTTATTCTCCAAATAGAGTTGTTCAGCTTTTAAAGTCTGCTTAATATCTTCCTCTGACATTTGCTGTAATTGTTCAATGGGTAATTCATGTAAAAAAGTCGGCTTGGCCATTTTTATATCCCTTCCGGATGATCTGACTGAAAAGAGTGAATTAATTATAAGGAAATGACTTTATTTATTAAATCATATGTTTAACACATGCATAATGCAAACTTCAGATGTAACGGATCATTACAGACTGGCTGAAAAGTTCGGTATATGTACATTTCCCCGCCATAAAAAAGATCAGATGCAGGCTTATCATCCTGCCTGTATCTGACCGTTATCATGAATTCACCGCTATGCATTGATTAGTTATTATTCATCTGACAGTGATTCATTGAGTTGTGCAAACTCATCTTCAGGTGTTCCCCTGACCAGGTGATGCCGGCTATAAACCACAAAATAAACAATAAACAGCACATAAATGCCTGCGGAAAGCAACCATATTGCGGGATTCACCATTAAGCCGGCAACCACTGCAGCAACAGACAGCAGCAATGCAATAGCGGAGGTCAGCAGGCCACCCGGAGTTTTATAGGGCCGCGGCAGTTCAGGACGGGAGATTCTCAACCGGATATGTGACAGCATCATCAGCACATAGGAAATGGTGGCACCGAACACCGCCATTAAAATCAACAGATCGCCTTCGCCGGTCAGTGACAGAAGAAAACCGATAATTCCAGGAATAATAATGGCCAGATACGGTGTCTTATTCTGATTGGTCAATGACAGACGCTTTGGCAGATAACCAGCACGGGATAGCGCAAATATTTGCCGTGAATATGCATAGATAATGGAAAAAAAGCTGGCAATCAGGCCGGCCAGTCCCACAAAATTAACAAAAGTTGCCAGCCCGCTTTGTTTTCCGTATACGGCAATTAAAGCATCCACCAATGGCGCACCCGAGTTTTTCAGTGCATCTGAACCTGCAGCACCGGCACTTAAAAATAAGATCAGCAAGGCAAATACCGCCAGAATCATCATGGAACCAATCAGGCCACGGGGCAAAGCCCGTACCGGATCCCGGGCTTCTTCTGCGGCCAGTGGCACCCCTTCAACTGCCAGAAAAAACCAGATGGCATAGGGAACAGCAGCCCAGATGCCAATATAACCAAAGGGAAGAAAGGAACTGGCACCGGTATTTTCGCTCACAGCAATATCAAACAGACGCTGACTGTGAAAATGTGGCAGCATGGCGACAATGAACACCACCAGCGCCACACAGGCAATGGCGGTAATAACAAACATAATTTTCAGGACTTCGCCGGCACCCTTTAAATGCAAGGCCATAAATACCGCATAACACAGCAGATAAATCAGCCACCCGCCAATACCAAACAGGGATTCACAATATGCCCCGATAAACACGGCAATGGCGGCAGGTGCAATGGCATATTCCATGAGAATGGCGGTCCCGGTCAGATACCCACCCAATGGACCAAAAGCCACCCGTGCAAAACTATAACCACCGCCGGCAGTCGGTAGCATGGTGGACATTTCAGACATCGCCAGACTCATGCATAAATACATCAGCGCAGCAATCAGTGTCGCAATGAATAATCCGCCCCAGCCACCCTGGGCCAGGCCAAAATTCCAGCCGGCAAAATCACCGGAAATAACATAGGAAACTCCCAGCCCCACCAGTAACAACCAGCCGACAGCGCCCTTTTTTAATTGTCGTTTTGCAAAATATTCCTGCTGCGTTCCGGCATTTTCCATGTCGGTTTTCTGGTCAGTCGCTGCATGTTTCATGTGATGTAATCCTTATTCATGCGGTTGATCCTGTTCATCTTGCTGAAAAAGAATCCACAAAACTTGACTCTAAAACCCGGCTTCCATCTTCTGAAGTCAAGTTCATTCATTTTTTCTTTTATAAGATCAGATCATTCACCACCACACCATGTGTAGACAACCCAGCCCGAAGGGAGGATTTTATGTCCGTACAGCAAAATGAATTTTTAAGTGCTGAACAGCTTTTATCACTTGCCGGGCAGGCCATCCAACTCTATCCCCCCGAATACAGAGGCACCGTCCGCCTGCTGTGTCAGTCAGAAAATGCCACCTTTTCAGTGCAGACCGAACATGCACGATATGCACTCAGAATTCATCGCCCCAACTATCATTCCAGGCAGGATATTGAAAGTGAACTGCAATGGCTGCATGCCCTGAATGAATATGGCATTGCTGTACCTCAGGCTATTGCTGATATGCATGGGCAACATGTACTGACCCTGTCACTGACAGATGACATACATCGCTTTGCCGTACTGTTTAACTGGATTGAAGGTGACATGCCAACAGTGGATGTCGATCCAACCGCTTTCCGGCAGTTGGGACAAATTACTGCCCGGTTGCATCGGCACAGCAAAAGCTGGCAACGACCGGACAATTTTCAGCGGATTATATGGAACCATGAAACCATGCTCGGTACAGACGGTCACTGGGGGGAATGGCGTCACGCGCCGCATTTAAAACGGGCAGATCATCCATTGCTGGAAGAAACCATTGCAAATATTGGCCATGAACTGAATGCATTTGGAAAATCGGAGGATCGTTATGGTCTGATTCATGCCGATTTACGGCTGACCAATTTATTGCTGCAACATGAGCGCATTGGTGTCATTGACTTTGATGATTGTGGCATGAGCTGGTTTATGCATGATCTGGCCGCTGCCATCAGTTTCAATGAACATCATGCTGCTGCCCCTGAATGGGTGGAATGCTGGCTGAATGGTTATGAGCAGACGGGGCATATCAGTGATGCAGAGTATCGATTGATCCCGACCTTTATCATGCAGCGCCGTATTCAGATGATGGCCTGGAATGGTTCACACGCACAGACTGAAATGGCACTCAGTCTGGGAGACCGGTGGTCAGATGAAACCGCCCGCCTCTGTAAAAAATATCTGGACAACCAGCTCCCGGTCGGCGTCTGATTATCTGTTCTTTTGCTGCACTGCCTGTCCGTTCTCTCACTGCGTTTTGTCGGCCCGCGATTTGCCTGGTACATATTTTGCTTCATTTATACAGCAATTCAGCCTGCATGAATGAGGTTTTACATGATCCGGAGCAGTTCAACCCAACACCTGACGGCCAGTATGTGCAATCAGGGCGTATTATCAGCCGCAGCATCCGGACTGAGTGACTTTATTGTCAACAAAGGCGCCGATGTAGACCGGGTGTTTGGCATCAGTGGGATTAACCCGGAACTTTTACTGAGTCCAACCCTCAGTTTACAGCTGCCCAATTATTGCCGGGTGCTGGAACAGGCTGCGGAATTATCCGGCTGTGACAACTTTGGCCTGCATTATGGACAACAGTTTCAGCCTAAATCACTGGGGCTGATTGGCTATATTGGCCTTTGCTCGCCCACCCTTGAAACAGCCCTGCAGAATATGGCTGAATATTTTCATCTGCACCAGAAAGACACGCTGACCCGCATGGTGGACCTGGGTGAATGCTGGCGTCTTGATTATCAGATTCAGCACGGTGCAATTCTGACCCGGCGTCAGGACGCTGAATTAACCCTGGGCATGTTGATGAATGTCATTCGGGAAGTATTGGGTGCTCATTATTCTCCCCGTGAAATTCATTTTGAACATACCCGCCCCGAACTGTGGCAGGAACACAGTAAATTATTTAATGCATCGGTATATTTTGATCAGCCTTTTAACTCGATTGTGCTGCTGAAAAAGGATTTACAACACAGCATGCCCACCAGTGATCCACTGTTACTGACCGTTATGCTGGATAGTCTGCGTCTGTTGAATCTCAGCATGCAGTCACAGCAGTTCAGCGATCAGGTCCGCTCACATATCCAGCTGGAACTGAGTGAGGGTGAACCGGTGCTTGAAAAGGTTGCAGCAGATTTAGGGCTGCGCAGTTATGTACTGGCCCGGCGTTTAAAAACAGAAGGACTGAATTTCAGTGCGCTGGTGGATCAGGTGCGTTGTGAATTGGCTGAACACTATATCGGACAGAAAAACATCTCCATTTCAGAGATGGCTTTGCTGCTTGGATATTCAGAAGTCAGTGCCCTGTCCCGGGCTTTTAAGCGCTGGTTTGGCGTCAATCCACGCCAGTTGCGCCACTGAATAAAACCATCTTATACAACTTATACAACGCTGCTGTCGCTCAGGCACCGAGTCGGGTCAGGGACTGATCAAGCGCTCCCACCAGCCAGTCAATATCCTGTTGCTGGAACGCCAGCGGTGGACGAAGTTTCAGCACATTACCATATGGACCGGCCACGGAAGTCAGAACACGGTGCTGATTTCTCAATTCTTCAATCAGATCTAATGCCAGCAATTGATCAGGCGTCCGGGTAGAGCGGTCCTTCACAATTTCAAATCCAATAAACAGCCCTGCACCGCGTACATCACCAATACAGGCATGTCGGTTCATTAACTGGATTAATTCCGACTGGAGCTGCGCCCCCACCCGCTGACTGTGCGCCTGTAACTGTTCTTCCTGAATCACGTTCAGCACTGCCTGTGCTGCAGCCATGGCAACCGGATTGCCACCAAAGGTATTGAAATATGGAATCTGATCACTGAATGCAGCCAGTACATGGCTTTTTGCCAGTAATCCCGAGACCGGAATACCATTCCCCATGGGTTTGCCTGTGGTAATCACATCCGGGACCACGTCATGACGCCCAAAACCCCAGAAGGCATCCCCGGTACGTGCAAAACCCGGCTGGACTTCATCAGCAATAAAAATACCGCCATTGGCATGTACCACATCCACAGCTTGTTTCAGAAAACCCACCGGCCCGGGCATAACACCATCAGATGAAAAAATGGAATCCGCCAGCAAACCGGCAAATTTAATGCCATGTGCCTTCATGTCATCAATCTGCTGCTGGATCTGCTCAGCAAACCATATCCCCAGATCAACAGCATCCACCCGGTACGCATCCGGCGCCGCAACCAGACGGGTGGTTTCAGCCAGCGCCTGTCCTGCACCCAATGCCGGTGAACAGCCTGAAGTCAGGGCGCTGGTGCCATGATAAGCTTCCCGCGACACAATAATTCCCGTACCGCCACTGTACTCCCGGGCAATACGGATCGCCAGGTCATTGGCTTCTGAGCCGGTACACATATACATGGCACGGTCAATTTCGTGCGGTGTGGTCTGCAGCAATGCCTCGCTGTAATTCAGAATGCCTTCATGCAGATAACGGGTATGCGTATTCAGCATTTGCATCTGCTCATGCACTGCGTTGATGACTGCGGGATGACAATGCCCAATACTGGCCACGTTGTTATACACATCCAGATATTTATGTCCGGCGGCATCCCATAAATATTGCCCTTCCCCTTTCACCAGATGTACCGGATTCCGATAAAACAACCGATAGGATTCACCTAAGACCCTGCTGCGTTTATCCGTGAGTTCGCGGGTTCCTGCATCCAGCGCTTCGGCATGTTCCGCACGGAAACTGTTGGTATCCATAATGGTTGAACGTGTTGTCATGCTTCAATCCTCAGCTCTGTCTGATCCGGCAGCAGATCATTTTGATGATTCTTCTGTATGTTCTGATCATAGTCAGCTTTTGCATTAATCACAATAAAATACACAAATACTTTTTTATACATACCTATATTCGCTTTTTCGTCTTTTACAGGTAATATCTCCCGATCCAGTGTTATTTTAATCCAGCATTTTTTATGTCCGGGAAATTGCTTATGCTGCAGCAAGAGCGTTTACATCGTATTCAGGTATTACTGACCCAGTTACAACAGATCAGTACTGAACGGATCATGACAGAATTAAATATTTCCCGGGAAACAGCACGCCGCGATATGATTGAACTGCAGGTCATGGGGGTGGCCCGACGGGTCCACGGAGGCATGGTCTCGGTAAACAATCCCGCCACGGAGGCGCCGCTGAATGTCCGATCTACCCGGTATGCCCGGGAAAAACGGGCCATAGCCAGAGCCGCTGTTTCCCGTTTGACCGCCGGTCAGAGCTTATTTATTGATTCGGGCAGCACTACTGCCATTCTGGCAGAGGAGCTGCGCAGCCTGTCCGGTTTAACCATCATCACCAATAGTCTTCAGGCAGTCCTGAATCTCAGCATGGCAACAGAGCCGGATTCACTGAAGCATGACATCATTTTACTGGGCGGCCGGGTTCAGCAACGACCGCAGACTCAGGGCGATCTGGTGATTGCAGAGATCCATCGCTATCATGCAGATATTGCGCTGCTTTCTCCCGTCGGTGTCTCTGCTGAATATGGTGCAAGCAGTTTTTATAGTGAAGAAGCCGCCATTGCACAGGCCATGATCAGACAAAGCCGGTACACCATGATTCTTGCAGATCACAGTAAACTGGATGTCATCAGTCGTGTCCGCTATGCCAGCGTGCAGGACATTTCCACCCTGATTACCGACAGCCGGGCCACTGCACAGATTGCAGCTTCAGAATACCGGCACAGTTTCCCGGACCTGGTCATTGCTTAAACATCCAGCACCGGGCAACACTCTTTGTGCAGCACCATGCAGATAAACAGGCCTGGAACGCTGAATTTTTAGTTTTTTACATGATGAATCAAATATTGATCTGATGATTTAAATCTGATCAAACACAGCTCCCCCCATTTCTACATGAAGGGATTGCAACATTTAAACATGGATGAAAGCCCAGTATCCTCAGTTGGATTTTATCGCACTGGGGCAATATGTAGTCTATGCCCACAGCAACGATTAAACCCGGTCATCAATCAGAAAATTGCCAGATCTCTACAGATTTTAAAGTTTGAGAATGACTGATCAAAGTCACATTTGAATGATTTGATTCAGATCAGTTTTTCAGGCCTGCCAGCACACTGTTAATGCAACACTGAAACGTGTCTGCCTGATTCAGGACAAGACAGAAATGATCTTCATAAAAGCAGTCATAAAAAAAGAAGGTCCTGAGACCTTCTTCCTTTCTATCCAACAGTTTTAACAGTCAAATCAGAATAACAGCTGATGGTTCTGCACCAGTTGATCCAGCATTGTATCGGTATTATGCAATACCAGTAACTCGGTCGGATTATAGGTGGTACCACTGCTGCCATCCCTGTCAATACTGAGTACTGTATCGGCCCCCACTTTAGTGACCGTAACAAATTGACCGATATTGGCATTATTAACAGTCTGGCTTGTCAGCAAGGCTGTCACATCAACCTTATCACCTTCTGCAAGTTTGAAATCAGTCCAGTGATCCTTACCATTTCCACCTGCAGCATTAGTTGCATTCAACAGACTGAATATGACCGTATCTGCTCCGGCTCCAGTGGTATAAGCATCATTACCCGCTGTACTGGTTACAAAATCATTGCCAGTCCCTGTATTAAAGTGCTGTCCCAGATGCATGGTCAGAATTGCCACATTGCTTTCGTCACCATTGGCTGCAACCAGCTTATAGTTGAAAATCGCTTCTGTCTTACCGTCTGCACCGGCATTCGGTGTAAAGGTATAACTGCCATCAGCAGAAATTTTTAAACCGCCGGTACTATAGGCCAGCGTCTGACCGGTTGCTTCAACAAAGACACCCTGTGGATTCTCAATGAACACCCTGGTACCGGTGCCGCCGATCGTATCCTTACCTGCACCATTGTCATCAGTCATCAGGTTTCCTGACGCAGCTGTAAATGTACCGGAGGCAGTGAACTGATCATTATGGGTCAGGACCGGCTGTACAGAAGTCTGTACCGTGGTACTGTTGGTTCCATTGACAAGGAAAATTTCATTGCTTTCAGTGCTGCTGAACACAACACGCCACTGACTACTGGCTGCTGCAGCAGGAATTGTGTAGGTATCATCCACAATGACGACGTTGGCACCCGACAATATATTGTAACTATACACTTTAGTCGGCGCAGTATAGACACTTTTCCACACCCCACCTTCGAACTGCTGCACAATATAACCGAAACTGTCTCCATTGGCAGTACTGCCCTGCGTGGATGTGATTTTAATGGACAACACTGCCGAAGCATTTTTATCCACAGTAATCGTGTCCGATGTATCTGCACCTGCAGCCCGGTTCATGGTAAAACCACTGAATATACTACCCGTACGTGTCACCGACGCAGCCATTGAACCTGTATCCACAGCCCGTGTTTCAACACGGTTGGTATAATCCACCTGAGCATCATTACTGTTATTGACAGCAACCAGATGAACCGTACCATCCTGAGTTGGATCTGCAGGCCAGGTGATATCCACCTGTGAACTATCAATATGAATGTTCAGATTAGCCGTTGAAGTATGACCATCAGGGTCCTGAATGGTATAGGTAAAGGTGTCCACCTTACCAATCGTGTGCAGATCCTTTGGATTACGGATATATTCATAGTTACCATTTTTATCGATATACAGTGTTCCGTATGCACCATCGATTTTCTGGAAACCGGTTACAGACTGATTCACCGCCAGGGTCTGTCCTGTCTCTGACTGAACCTGAGTGACGGTCAATGCCTGATTTTCAGGGTCAACATCCGCTACATCACCCGGTGCCACAGGTACAATCACATTACCCTTGGCCACAGTTTCGCCATAATCCGTTGCCACGCCACCGGCTGGAATTGTCAGTGTCGGGAAGCCCAGACCGGTAAAGTTCAGACCCTGGCCATTTGACAGTACAATTGCATATTTACCCTGCGGTAAATCGGTAATATTCGTGCTTCCTGTATAGAACCCGATTGCAAGTGCCACCGCCTGCCCGGCGTTGGAAATATGTTTATATATTTCAAAGGTACCGGTATTTTCATTCATTCGGAGAATATCAAGTCCCAGAGTAATTGTCCCCAGACCTGTATAGAGCCCGCTGATATTGATTTTAAAATTTTCCAGTGTTCCCTGCGGTACATCAACCGTCAGCGCATTATTGGCAGCCCAGGTCGTGTCAAGACTCAGCCCGACAAATGAAGGATAAACCGCTGAAGTTTTACTTTGCCCCGGAACAGCACTTTCCACAGGATCAACTTTTGCGTCAAGCACGGCAAGATCGTCATGAGCCACCAGTTTTTCCGGTGCATGTACAATGGTTTCCGGTGATTTATTGCCACTGGCATCAGTCAGTGCCACCTGAGCTTCGGCACCACTGCTCAGCGGATTTGTAAGGCCCACTGTAAAAGTACCATCCGGGCCGACTGTACCGGTTCCGATTGGATTACCATCCTTATCATTCACCGTCACTGTACTGCCAGGCTCACCCTTACCGGTCACCTGGGTACCATCTTCACTGACTACAAGATCAGTTGGTGCCGCAGGTGCTGTGGTATCCGGCGCCAATGCAGAGACTGAAGGCGAACCGTTACCGGCCGCATCTGTCTGAACTGCCCTGACTTCCTCGCCATTGGTCAATGGTGTCGCCAATGGCGCAGTAAAGCTGCCATCAGCTGCCACGGTTGCCGTGGCAATTGGGTTACCATTTTTGTCACTGATGGTGACTGTCGCACCCGGTTCACCCTTACCGGTCACCTGAGTACCATCTCCACTCACTGCAACATCAGTCAGTGCAGGCGGTGGCGTGGTATCCGGATTGGTCAGAACCGGTGCAGTGGCAGTAGCCTCAGCAGAAGTGTTATTGGCTGCATCCTTCTGCACGGCACTGATATGTTCACCATTGGTCAGTGGTGTGGTCAACGGTGCTGTAAAGCTACCGTCAGCAGCCACAGTTGCGGTCGCAATCGGATTGCCATTCTGGTCACTGATGGTGACTGTCGCACCCGGCTCACCCTTACCGGTCACCTGCGTACCGTCACCACTCACTGCAAGATCCGTCGGTGCTGCAGGCGCAGTCGTATCCGGTGCAGTGGCAGTGGTTTCCGGTGAGTTGTTATTGGCCGCATCCGTCTGCACGGCCCTGACCTGTTCACCGTTGGTCAGTGGTGTCGCCAATGGTGCAGTGAAGGTACCGTCTGCTGCCACAGTTGCCGTGGCAATCGGATTACCATTCTGATCATTAATAGTAACTGTGGCACCCGGTTCACCCTTACCGGTCACCTGAGTTCCATCACCACTCACCGCAAGATCAGTCGGTGCTGCAGGCGCTGTGCTATCCGGTGCATTGGTGGTCGCTTCCGCTGAGGTATTGTTGGCTGCATCCTTCTGCACAGCCTTCACTTCTTCACCATTGGTCAGCGGTGTGGTCAACGGTGCACTAAAAGTACCATCGGCCGCGACTGTCGCGGTGGCAATCGGGTTACCATCCTTGTCACTGATGGTGACCGTATCGCCCGGCTCACCCTTACCGGTCACCTGCGTACCGTCTGCGCTCACTGCAAGATCAGTCGGTGCTGCAGGAGGTGTGGTATCCGGTGCCTTGGTGGTCGCTTCCGGTGAGGTATTATTGGCTGCATCCGTCTGCACAGCCCTGACTTCTTCACCATTGGTCAGTGGTGTGGTCAGAGGCACAGTAAAGCTGCCATCTGCTGCTACGGTTGCCGTACCAATCGGATTACCATCCTTGTCGCTGATGGTGACCGTATCGCCCGGCTCTCCCTTACCGGTCACCTGAGTTCCATCCGGACTCACCGCAAGATCCGTCGGTGCCGCAGGCGCTGTACTATCCGGTGCATTGGTAGTCGCTTCCGGTGAGGTATTATTGGCTGCATCCTTCTGCACAGCCCTGACTTCTTCACCGTTGGTCAATGGAAATGCAAGGCCAACCGTGAAATTACCGTTCGCATCTGCTGTCGCAGTACCGATTGGATTACCGTCCTTATCACTGACAGTCACTGTGGCACCCGGTTCGCCCTTACCGGTCACCTGCGTACCGTCTGCGCTCACTGCAAGATCCGTCGGTGCTGTAGGCGCTGTGGTATCCGGTGCCAGTGCAGAGACTGAAGGCGAGCTGTTACCCGTTGCATCTTTCTGCACGGCTCTGATTTCCTCGCCGTTGGTCAGCGGAGTCGCCAGCGGTGCAGTAAAACTGCCATCTGCTGCTACGGTTGCCGTGCCAATCGGGTTACCATCCTTGTCACTGATGGTCACTGTCGCACCTGGTTCACCCTTACCGGTCACCTGCGTACCGTCCCCACTCACCGCAACTTCAGTCAGCGCCGCAGGCGGGGTGGTATCCGGATTGGTCAGTACCGGTGCAGTCGTCACAGCTTCTGGTGATTCGTTATTGGCTGCGTCTTTCAGAACGGCAAACACTTCTTCACCATTCACCAGTGGAGCTTCCGGCGTTACACTAAAGGTTCCGTCTGCACCTACTGTTGCAGTTCCCAGTTCATTACCATTCTTATCATGGAGCGTTACTGTCGTACCTGGCTCACCCTTACCGGTGACCTGAGTCCCATCTGCACTCACTGTAAGATCAGTCGGTGCTGCAGGGGCTGTGGTATCCGGTGCATTGGTGGTCGCTTCTGGCGACGTATTATTGGCTGCATCTTTCTGCACAGCCTTCACTTCCTCACCATTGGTCAATGGCGTGCTCAGCGGTGCACTAAAAGTACCATCGGCAGCCACTGTCGCTGTCGCGATCGGATTGCCATCCTTATCACTGATGGTCACTGTCGCACCCGGCTCACCCTTACCGGTCACCTGGGTACCATCCGCACTCACCGCAACATCAGTTGGTGCCGCAGGCGCTGTGGTATCCGGTGCCAATGCAGAGACTGAAGGCGAGCTGTTACCGGCAGTATCTGTCTGCACAGCCCTGACTTCCTCACCATTGGTCAATGGTGTCGCCAATGCTGCAGTAAAGCTACCGTCAGCAGCCACGGTTGCCGTAGCAATCGGGTTGCCATCCTTATCACTGATGGTCACTGTAGCACCCGGCTCACCCTTACCAGTCACCTGGGCCCCATCTGCACTTACTGCGACTTCAGTCAGTGCAGGCGGTGCAGTCGTGTCCGGATTGGTCAGTACCGGTGCAGTGGCCGTGGCTTCAGGAGACGTATTGTTGGCGGCATCCTGCTGGACTGCACTGATATGTTCACCATTGGTCAATGGTGTGGTCAGTGGTGCGGTAAAGGTTCCGTCTGCTGCCACGGTTGCGGTCGCAATCGGATTACCATTCTGATCATTAATGGTGACTGTCGCACCCGGTTCACCCTTACCGGTCACCTGCGTACCGTCCCCACTCACCGCAACGTCGGTCGGTGCCGCAGGGGCAGTCGTATCCGGTGCATTGGTGGTCGCTTCCGATGAGGTATTATTGGCTGCATCCTTCTGCACAGCCCTGACTTCTTCACCATTGGTCAATGGTGTCGCCAATGCTGTAACAAAAGCACCGCCAGCTGCCACTGTCGCAGTACCGATCGGGTTACCGTCCTTGTCACTGATGGTCACTGTGGCACCCGGCTCACCCTTACCGGTGACCTGAGTTCCGTCCGGACTCACTGCAAGATCAGTCAGTGCCGCAGGTGCAGTCGTATCCGATGCATTGGTGGTAGCTTCCGCTGAGGTATTGTTGGCTGCATCCTTCTGTACAACCTTCACTTCTTCACCATTGGTCAGTGGTGTGGTCAACGGTGCACTAAAAGTACCATCGGCCGCGACTGTCGCGGTGGCAATCGGATTACCATCCTTATCTGTCACTGTTACTGTACTGCCCGGTTCACCCTTACCGGTCACCTCAGTTCCGTCACTACTTACTGCAACATCAGTTGGTGCCGCAGGCGCTGTGCTGTCCGGCGCCAATGCAGAGACTGAAGGTGAACTATTACCGGCAGTATCTGCCTGAACCGCCCTGACTTCCTCACCATTGGTCAATGGTGTCACCAATGCTGCAGTAAAGGTCCCGTCTGCTGCCACAGTTGCTGTGCCAATCGGGTTGCCATTCTTGTCACTGATGGTCACTGTCGTACCCGGCTCACCTTTACCGGTGACCTGGGCCCCATCTCCACTCACTGTAACTTCAGTCAGTGCAGGCGGTGCAGTCGTGTCTGGATTGGTCAGTACCGGTGCAGTGGCCGTGGCTTCAGGAGACGTATTGTTGGCTGCATCCTTCTGTATTGCACTGATATGTTCGCCATTAGTCAATGGTGTGGTCAGTGGTGCGGTAAAGGTTCCGTCTGCTGCCACGGTTGCCGTGGCAATCGGATTACCATTCTGATCATTAATAGTGACTATGGCACCCGGTTCACCCTTACCGGTCACCTGAGTCCCGTCCCCACTCACCGCAACGTCGGTCGGTGCCGCAGGGGCAGTCGTATCCGGTGCATTGGTGGTGGCTTCCGGTGACGTATTATTGGCTGCATCCTTCTGCACAGCCCTGATTTCCTCGCCATTGGTCAATGGCGTGCTCAATGGTGCAGTGAATGTCCCATCGGCAGCAACTGTTGCCGTAGCAATCGGGTTACCATCTTTATCTGTTACAGTCACTGTACTGCCAGGTTCACCCTTACCGGTCACCTGGACCCCATCTGCACTCACTGCAAGATCCGTCGGTGCCGCAGGCGCTGTGCTGTCCGGCGCTGTGGCAGTGGCTGCCGGCGACGTATTGTTGGCGGTATCCCGCTGAACTGCACTGACTTCTTCACCATTGGTCAACGGGGTCGCCAGTGGTGCAGTAAAAGTGCCATCGGCAGCAACTGTTGCACTGCCCAATGTATTACCATCCTTATCCGTAATGGTCACCGTATCGCCCGGTTCACCCTTACCGGTCACCTGGGTACCGTCTGCACTTACTGCAAGATCAGTCGGTGCCTCAGGCGCTGTGGTATCCGGCGCCAGTGCAGAGACTGAAGGTGAACTGTTACCGGTAGCATCTTTCTGAATAACTTTAACTTCTTCACCATTGGTCAATGGCGTGGTCAGAGGTGCTGTAAAGCTGCCATCTGCACCCACAACTGCCGTGCCGATCGGGTTACCATCCTTATCACTGACAGTGACTGTAGCACCCGGTTCACCCTTACCGGTCACCTGCGCACCATCCCCGCCCACCGCAACATCGGTCGGGGCTGCAGGTGCTGTAGTATCCGGGTTGGTCAGCACCGGTGCAGTCGCAGTTGTTTCAGCAGAACCATTGCCTGCCGCATCCCTTAAAACTGTTCTGACTTCTTCACCATTGGTCAATGGTGGGACCAGGCTTGCACTGAAAGTTCCATCAGGTCCTACGGTGCCTGTTGCAATTGGTGTTCCGTTATGGTCACTGATTGTTACTGTACTGCCAGGTTCACCCTTACCGGTCACCTGGGTACCATCCGCACTCACCGCAACATCGGTCGGTGCCACAGGTGCTGTGGTATCCGGTGCCAGTGCAGAGACCGAAGGCGAACTATTGCCTGCTTCATCTTTCTGAGCTGCTCTGACCTCTTCACCATTGGTCAATGGTGTCGCCAATGGCGCAGTAAAGCTGCCATCTGCACCCACAACTGCCGTGCCGATCGCGTTACCATTCTTATCCGTAATGGTCACGGTATTGCCCGGTTCACCCTTACCGCTGACCTGACTGCCGTCCCCACTCACCGCAACATCCGTCAAAGCCGATGGTGGTGTGGTATCCGGATTGGTCAGTACCGGTGCAGTCGCAGTTGCTTCCGGAGAAGTATTATTGGCTGCATCCTTCTGCACGACGCCGATATGTTCGCCATTGATCAACGGTGTCGTTAAATCTGCACTAAACGTTCCATCTGCACCGACTGTCGCCGTAGTAATCGGATTCCCATTCTGGTCACTGATGATAACTTCAGCACCCGGCTCACCCTTACCGGTGACTTTACTGCCATCCGGGCTGATCACGACATCAGACGGTGTCAGCGGTGCAGTAGTATCCTGTGCCGTTGCACTTGTTTCCGGTGAAGTATTGCCCGCTGCATCCGTTAGAACAGCCCTGACTTCTTCACCATTGGTCAATGGTGTCGCCAGTGGTGCAGTGAATGTTCCATCGGCAGCCACGGTTGCCGTAGCAATCGGGTTACCATCCTTATCACGGATGGTCACCGTATCACCCGGTTCACCCTTACCGGTCACCTGAGTTCCATCCGGGCTCACTGTAACATCAGTTGGTGCCGCAGGCGCTGTGCTGTCCGGCGCCAATGCAGAGACTGACGGTGAACTGTTACCGGCAGTATCTGTCTGTACAGCCCTGATTTGCTCCCCATTGGTTAATGGTGTCGCCAGTGGTGCTGTGAAAGTGCCATCTGCACCCACTGTCGCAGTACCAATCGGGTTACCATCCTTATCACTGATGGTCACTGCCGCACCTGGCTCACCCTTACCGGTCACCTGAGTTCCATCCGGGCTCACGCTAACATCAGACGGTGCCGGCGGTGGCGTACTGTCTGGATTGGTCAGCACCGGTGCAGTCGCGGTTGTTTCCGGGGAAGTATTATTTGCTGCATCCCGCTGGACTGCACTGATATGTTCACCATTGGTCAATGGTGTCGCCAGTGGTGCCGTGAAAGTGCCATCGGCGGCCACGGTTGCCGTGGCAATCGGATTGCCATTCTGGTCATTGATGGTGACTGTAGCACCCGGCTCACCCTTACCGGTCACCTGAGTACCATCCGGACTCACTGCAACATCAGTTGGTGCCGCAGGCGCTGTACTGTCCGGTGCGGTTGCAGTCACTGCAGGCGAATTGTTACCAACGATGTCCGTTTGTAGCGCTTTTACTTCTTCACCATTGGTCAATGGTGTAGTCAGGGGTAAAGCAAAACTGCCATCTGCACCGACTGTCGCAGTACCGATCGGGTTACCATCCTTATCACTGATGGTGACTGTATTTCCAGGCACCCCCTTACCGGTCACCTGAGTACCATCCGGACTCACTGCAACATCAGTTGGTGCCGCAGGCGCTGTAATGTCCGGTGCAGTTACTGTTGTCGCAGAGGAGACATTATTCGCCGGGTCCGTCTGTATCACACTGATCTGTTCACCATTGGTCAGTGGCTTGTCCAGCGGCGCCGTAAAGCTGCCATCTGCACCCACGGTTGCCGTGGCAATCGGATTACCATCCTGATCCCTGACTATCACTGTACTGCCGGGCTCACCCTTGCCGGTCACCTGAGTTCCATCCGGGCTCACGCTAACATCAGACGGTGCCGCAGGGGCTGTGCTGTCCGGCGCCAGTGCAGAGACTGACGGTGAACTGTTACCGGCATTATCTGTCTGTACAGCCCTGATTTCCTCGCCATTGGTCAGTGGCTTGTCCAGCGGCGCCGTAAAGCTGCCATCTGCACCCACGGTTGCCGTGGCAATCGGATTACCATCCTGATCCCTGACTATCACTGTACTGCCGGGCTCACCCTTGCCGGTCACCTGAGTTCCATCCGGGCTCACGCTAACATCAGACGGTGCCGCAGGGGCTGTGCTGTCCGGCGCCAATGCAGAGACTGACGGTGAACTGTTACCGGCATTATCTGTCTGTACAGCCCTGATTTGCTCCCCATTGGTCAGTGGCTTTTCCAGCAGTGCCGTAAAGTTACCATCTGCACCGACTGTCGCAGTACCGATCGGGTTACCATCCTTATCACTGATGGTCACTGCCGCACCCGGCTCACCCTTACCAGTGACTGTTGTCCCGTCCGTACTGACTGCAACATCAGACGGTGCCGGCGGTGGCGTACTGTCTGGATTGGTCAGCACCGGTGCAGTCGCGGTTGTTTCCGGGGAAGTATTATTCGCTGCATCCCGCTGGACTGCACTGATCTGTTCACCATTGGTCAGCGGCTTGTCCAGCGGTGCCGTAAAGTTACCATCTGCACCCACTGTCGCTGTCGCGATCGGATTGCCGTCCTTATCACGAATGGTCACCGTATCACCCGGTTCACCCTTACCGGTCACCTGAGTCCCATCCGGACTCACTGTAACATCAGACGGGGCCGCAGGGGCTGTACTGTCCGGTGCAGTTACTGTAACCGCAGAGGAGACATTATTCGCCGGGTCTGTCTGTATCACACTGATCTGTTCACCATTGGTCAATGACTTGTCCAGCGGCGCCGTGAAGTTACCATCTGCACCCACGGTTGCCGTGGCAATCGGATTACCATCCTTATCCCTGACCGTCACTGTACTGCCGGGCTCACCCTTGCCGGTCACCTGAGTCCCATCCGGACTCACTGTAACATCAGACGGGGCCGCAGGGGCTGTAGTATCCGGTGCGGTGACTGTAACCGCAGGAGATGTATGACCGGCTGGATCAGTCACGCCCACGCTGACTGTTTCACCATTGGTCAGTGGCTTGTCCAGCGGCGCTGTAAAGCTGCCATCTGCACCCACTGTCGCTGTCGCGATCGGATTGCCGTCCTTATCCCTCACCGTTACTGTACTGCCGGGCTCACCCTTACCGGTCACCTGAGTCCCATCCGGGCTCACTGTAACATCAGACGGGGCCGCAGGGGCTGTAGTATCCTGTGCCGTTGCACTTGTTTCCGGTGAAGTATTGCCCGCTGCATCCGTTAGAACAGCCCTGACTTCTTCACCATTGGTCAGCGGCTTGTCCAGCGGCGCTGTAAAGCTGCCATCTGCACCCACTGTCGCTGTCGCGATCGGATTGCCGTCCTTATCCCTCACCGTTACTGTACTGCCGGGCTCACCCTTGCCGATCACCTGAGTTCCATCCGGACTCACCGCAAGATCCGTCGGTGCCGCAGGGGCTGTAGTATCCGGTGCGGTGACTGTAACCGCAGGAGATGTATGACCCGCTGGATCAGTCACGCCAACGCTGACTGTTTCACCATTGGTCAGTGGCTTGTCCAGCGGCGCCGTAAAGTTACCATCCGCACCCACTGTCACCGTCGCGATCGGATTACCATCCTTATCCCTGACCGTCACTGTACTGCCCGGCTCACCCTTACCGGTCACCTGAGTCCCATCCGGGCTCACTGTAACATCAGATGGAGCCGCAGGGGCTGTACTGTCCGGTGCGGTGACTGTAACTGCAGGAGATGTATGACCGGCTGGATCAGTCACGCCGACGCTGACTGTTTCACCATTGGTCAGCGGCTTGTCCAGCGGCGCCGTAAAGTTACCATCTGCACCCACTGTCGATGTCGCGATCGGATTACCATCCTTATCCCTCACCGTCACTGTACTGCCGGGCTCAGCCGTACCGATCACCTGGGTACCATCCGGACTAATAGTTACCCCGGATGGCGCTGGTGGTGGGGTGGTATCCACTGGCGGCTGAGCTGGTGATTTATCACTGCTGCTGTCATGACTGGCAGCTGCTGCAATCCCTCCAGCAACCAAAGGAATCGCAGCCCATGCCCACGGGCTGATGGATGATGCTTCATGGTACAGAAGTGGATTGATTGATTCTATAGGCTGATAGGAGATTGCATCCAGTGCAGCACCCTGAGCATCAGTAAACTGTGCCAATTGCAATTTACCTGCTGCGTCCTGAAAGACCAGGCTATTTGTTACAGGTCCGGTATCACTAAAAAAGTTCTCGATGGTAATCACTTCGCCATTCTTTAAATGAATGACTGCATTGGAACCATCCCTAACGACCTCCTGAACATCTGCAACCGGCACATTGACGACCACGACGGAAGGTTCAGACAGCGTTGCTGAGTTATTTGTGGTTGTTGCAAGGACCTGATGACTATCCTTGGCAATAATTTGTATTTGTGACATGAATACTCTCCACCTTACGGCTATTTTCAATGAAATTAACTTGTTATGCTTTTGTTCTGTACGTCTGATTAAAAAAACTTATAGATTATATTAGCCATATTCATTGTGAAAAATAAATGCTTATTTTTAATAAGAAATTAGGTGAACTTGTAACTTCAAACAAAATATTTCAACGACTCCTTATAAATCAATCTTCTTGCTGATTTACAGTGTCATATAATATTTTCAGAATAGAAAATCAAAATCTGGATCAAACAGGAAATAATCAGTAAATAAAGGACTTAGCCCTTATTTTTAATGCAATAAAAAAACCCTGAAATTTCAGGGCTTTTCTTTTATTATCTTTCACGTAAAGCTTCTTTTGCCTTATTAAACGGTTTCAGCAGATAATCGAGTACTGTTTTTTCTCCGGTCCGGATATCCACCGTTGCCACCATACCCGGTGTGATGCCAAAAGCTTTTCCCTGCTTATTGTAAAGCTTGTCGGAATCGGTACGAATATACACACGGTAATAAAACTGATCCTGTTTGACTTCATCACGGATCGTATCCGGGGAAATGACCGTCACTTTACCTTTTAGACCACCATAGATTGAATAATCATAAGCCGTAATTTTAACCAGTGCTTCCTGCCCGGGGCGGATGAATGCAATATCCCTGGGTGAAATGCGGGCTTCAATCAGCAGTTGTTCATCAATCGGTACAATGGTCATTAATTTGCCATTCTGTGCCACGACCCCACCATGTGTGGGGACTGCAATTTCCTTGACCACTCCTCTGACCGGTGCCTTGAATACCGCTCTTTGCAGACTGTCATTCCGCCCCAGTACCACCTGCTGCTGTGTTTCAGTATCTGTATTGGCTTTGGCAAGTTCTTCACGCGCCTTGACATAATACTGGTTTTTGACGTCATTCATTTTATTCTGTAAATCGTTGGCTTCCCTTTTTAAACGCAGTACTTCAACCTCACTGGCAGCACCTTTGGCAACCAATGGTTCTGTCATGCGCAACTCCTGTTGTACCAGCTGTAAAGCTTCTTTGAGCCCGGCAATAGATTCTTCCAGATTTTCCCGTCTGGAGTTATAAAGTGCGGTTTCTTCACGCACCAGGTTGGGATCCTTCCTGACCACCTCAGGGAAGGCCAATGGCTTACCGGTCACTTCCGCCTGTAAGCGCGCCGCAGTTGCCTGGGCAGAAATCAGCAGTGATTTTGACTCTCCGACATTGGAAGCAAAACGGGTCGGGTCCAGTTGGGCGAGTACCTGCCCTTTCTGTACAATGTCGCCTTCCTGAACATTTAATTCAGTCAGAATCCCTCCCTCCAGCGATTGAATCACCTGCTCCTTGGACGTCGGAATCACCTTACCGGTTCCGGTGGATACCTCTTCAAGCTCAAAGGTCCATGCCCAGATCAGAAATGCAAGAAGACCAATGCCGACAATCCAGATCACCAGACTTGCCCGCGGCAATGGCGGCTCTGTATAGCTGACATTCATTGAACGAGTTTCCGGTTTCTGTTCGCTCATGAATCTTCTCCCTGTTTTATTTGTTTCGGTGAATTTGCCGATTGACTGAGAATCTGATCCCGCGGCCCATCCATCACAATTTTGCCATCACTGATGACAATAATCCGATCCACCAGCTCAAGCACTGCCCGGCGATGAGTGGCCACAATTAAAGTCCGATGTGCAAGCCAACTCTTTAAATGATCAATCAGCTGTTTTTCAGCGACATCATCAATTGCAGCTGTCGGTTCATCCAGCAGCAGGATATTCGGTTGGCGAATCAACAATCTGGCGAGTAATAACGCCTGTTTCTGACCACCGGAAAAACCGACACCACCTTCCAGCACCAGATGATCCAGTCCTTCTTTCTTTTCCTGCACAAAGCCATGTGCACCTGTCATCTTCAGGGCACGCAGAATATCTTCGTCTGTGGCCAATGGCGCACCCAGCGTCAGATTTTCACGGATCGTGCCATAAAACAAATTTGCATTCTGATTCAGCAGACCGGTATCCCGGCGGACATCGGATGGATCAATCAGTGACAGGTCCAGTCCATCCAGATGAATGGCACCCTGCACAGGAGACTGCATTCCTGCCAGCAACTGCAACAGGGTTGATTTCCCCGCCCCATTCCGTCCCAGTATCGCTACTTTTCCCCCGGCATTTATTTTCAGCTGCTGAATGGCAAGACTTGGCCTGGCATCTTCCTGGCCATACTGAAACAGCACAGCTTTTAATTCATAATCACCATTTAAAACAGCCTTATGCACCAGATGAGAACGATCAGCCTGATCAACCGGTTTCTGCATCAGACCATCCAGGCTTTGCTTGGCCACCCGGGCCTGCTGTAGGCGCCCCAATATTCCGGTAATCTGCGAAATCGGGGCAAGCATCCGGGAAGACAGAATCGAACAGGCCACCAGTGCACCTGTGGTCATATGCCCTTCCATGACCGCAAAACAGCCCACAAGTACCACAATGGCATAAGTCAGGCCCTGGATTTTCTGTGTCCATGCCGTCAGTACACCCACAATTTTACGCTGCTTCATGGAAATATCGGCAGACACTTCATTCATGTGATTCCACTGATTCTGAAAACGTGACTCTGCCCTGAGCAGTTTAATATCTTCAATGCCCTGAACCGCTTCAACCAGAATGGCATTCCGAATGGAAGACTCCCTCAGCCCTTCCTGTGCCAGCTGCGCCAGTTTCTTCTGGACCAGCAGCCCGGGAACAATCATCAGTGGGACCACCACCAGCATCACCCAGAATAAGTTGCCACCAATCAGCGCAAAAATAATCAGGAACAAAAAGAAAAAAGGAAGATCTGCAATGGCACTGACGGTGGTTGAAGTCACCAGATCACGTACGCCCTCAAGCTCACGGATCTGGGAAATAAATGTTCCGGTCGACCTGGAGCGCTCACTATTTTTAATTCTTAAGGCATGGCCAAATACCCGGTCAGAAATTCGCAAATCCGCACGTTTTCCAATAATATCAGATAGATATATACGAGCCACACGCAGCACAAATTCAAAAATGGCTGCAATCAGCACACCGCCAGCCAATACCCATAACGTTGGTACTGACTGGGACGGCACAACCCGGTCATACACCTGCATGGAAAAAATGATGGTCGCCAGCGCCAGTATATTGGCAATCAATGACGCCAGCATAATGTCGACATAACGCTTCCAGTCCCTGAGCACAATGGACCAGAACCAGCTGGCTTCATAAGGTTTAATGTATTCATCAATCCGGGCATCCGGTATGGAGGTTTCCGGTCTTAAAATATAAATATGACGGATGGTCCGCTGCAGTGCATCAATATGAAAATGCTGGGATAATCCCTGATCACCACTGAACTGAATACTGATATTCCCTTCAGTATCCGCCTTATCAATCACACCGACCTGCCCGTCATTGAATTCAGCCATCACCGGCAATCGCCACGGATTGATCAGATCCTGATCAAATTTCACTTTACGCAGATTCAATCCAACCTGACGGGTGATCAGTAGCAGAATGTCATCAATCTGCTGATTCTGATTCCAGTCCAGCTGTAGACGGATTCTTTCTTCAGAAGGTTCAATACGATAATGCCCGGCAATGGTCAATATGGCCTGCAACCAGGGTTGATAATTTATTTTTGTGGTCATGGCTGAACTTCAAACCCCTGAATTGAAATATTATTTAAACCGTAAGCCAGCCGTGAACGGCCTGTTGCTGCAACATACTGCACAATGCTGTCGTAAATATCATACCGGGCAATTTCCAGTTCACTGTTTGCGCTGTGGATCGCCTGTTCGGCATTGAGCAGATCAACCAGGGAACGTGTGCCCAGTTTATATTGTTCCTGGTACAACTCCCGGGTCCGTACAGTGGTGTCCTGCCGGTCCACCAGCACCTGTATCTGCTGCTGTTTATTTTCAATCTGCTCGCGCGTCGTGCGCACCTGATCCAGCACATTCATATAAATTGAGCTGACCTGGGCCTTTGCCGCTTCTTCAGCATAACTTGCAGCCCGCACCTGCGAAGAAACAGAACCGCCCTGATAAAACTGACTGGATGCTTCCAGCATAATGGAGCTATACAGCCCGTCATCCTCATTATTATTCGGGTTTCGCCCATTCACCGCCTGACTCACTGAACCCCTGACCGACAAAGTCGGATAACGGCTTAAACGGACCTGCTCTTTCTGGGCTTTTGCAACTTCCACATTGGCCTGTGCCGCAATCATTCGGGGAACATGAGTAAATTCCGGTTCACTGTATAAATCTGAAAGTTTGACCAGATCTTCGGGAATCGCCCATTCCACCGGGCTGACATCAAAGCCTAAAAGCGTTCTCAGATGCTGCTGATACTGACGCAGCAAGGATTGCTGGGCAATCAGCCCGGCCTGAGCCGTCTGCAGATAGGACTGTGCCTGAATCGGATCTGCCTGACTGCTGATCCCGGCCCGGGCACGCAAATCTGCAATGCCCCGGATTCGCTGAATCCCGTCAACCTGCTGCCCTGCAATCCGGATTAAGTTCTCATAACGCTGGATATTGACAATGGTCTCTGCAATATCTTTGGAAATATCCTCAATACTGACCAACACATTGGCCTGTTCCGCCTGAAGTTTCGCCTGCTCAATGGAAACCCCGGACTTGACTTTGCCAAAGTCAAAAAGCATTTGTGATGCATTCAGACTCAGCAGCTGCCTGCCCCGCTCACCCTTGGTTAAGTCTCCGGTAGTGAGCCCACCCGAAAGCTGCGGGTAATAACCGGCCTTTGCAACATCAATATTTGCATTCTGACTGGCCAGGCTGGCAATTGCTGCTGAGATATCAGGATTACGCTGTATGGCAATCTGTACAGCCTGGCGAATCGTCATCTGTTTGCCATATGCATGACCCTGTATGCTATCGGGCAATGGATTGGGCTGACCGACGATCGGTAATTCCTGAATCTTCGACTTATCAATTTCAAAGTTACTGAGTTTTTGCAGGTTTGCAATTTTGAAGTCGTCATTACTGGCCGGCGCGAACAGCTGCGTTATGTTGTCCTTTAAGGTGTGATATCGCTCACTGGGTTTCGCTGCATATGCAACGGGCGTGTATATCAAAAAAAATACCAATAAAGTCTTTGTATATAAGTAGTTTACTTCTGTCTTCATATTTCTTACTGAGTCAATGAATGCTCTATTCGTCATGTTTTTTTACTTAGGGCATAAAACGGTTAAACGAATACCATACTTTATGAGGAATATAAAACAAATATTTGGACTTATTTACATTTCATATATGATTGTAACCGTAGCATTTTTGGGGCTGTACGGACAAAACTGTCTTCATGCTGTCATACCACGAAGCAATCCACTGTTTCGCTTTAATTAAATGACAGACATCCCCCATAGCGCTTCCATATGAACCGGCAATTCAGCAAATACTTTTTTTTAACCCTTTAACTTCCAGTTCCCCCGGGCATTCCGTGTCCCCAGTATTTTCAGTACCAATACCAGACTCAGCAATAACAATAGATACCACGATCCCAGTTTTCCCCATCCCACCATATGCCAGCCATCCATCTGACTGGGATACAGCCAGATCTTATAAAAAGTGCTGATATTTTCAGCAATCCAGATCATAAACGCCAGTATCAGCAATACCGGCAACATAGGCAGCCGTATCAGCTGATGCTGAAGCCTGAACTGAATGCGGGTTCCCCAGAAAATGGCCACGCTCCACAAAAACAGGACATAGCGGAAATCATGAATAAAAAACTTGGTCATGAAATTCAGATAAGATAGCACCGCCAGCGTCAGCATCTGGGCAAAAGTCGGTAAGTCGGAAAATGAAACCTGATACAAACGCAATGACCGGGCAAAAAAACTGCCAACGGCAGAATACATAAAACCCGCAAACAAAGGAACTGTCATTATTTTAAATACAGCCGGTTGCGGATATTGCCACGACGCAATCTGTGGATGGGTCAGAAAAATTTCCATCACCATCGCCATGAGATGAAACAGCGCAATGACTTTTGCTTCAGCCCATGACTCCAGTTTCAAATACAGCAGACAGATCTGGATCAATAGTGCATAAATCAGCAGATAATCATAACGGAACAGCCCCAGATATTCATGACTGCCCATGCGCGCCGTTACTGCAAATGCAATCAGCAGTAAAATACCAAATAAGGCAGCGGAGGCTGCCTTATATAAAAGTTCGGAACATAATGTTAAATAGCGCATCACCGCACGTCAGCCTGAATATTTCACACTGTATTCATGTACAGTATCAATAAAGACCTGTGGTTTCGCTGGATCCACCCACTGGGTAATGCCATGTCCCAGATTTGCCACATAGCCAGTTTTTTCACCATGAGCATAAGCATCATCCAGCATGGCTTTCACAGCCTGTTCAATCGTAGCAGATGAACCATATAACGTTGCCGGATCCAGATTACCCTGGAGTGCCGCACGGCCATCCAGTGTCTGTCTTGCAACATTCAGTGGCGTGGTCCAGTCCAGTCCGAATGCATCGGCTCCTGTGGCCAGCATCGGTTCCAGCCACTGGCCCCCACCTTTGGTAAATAAAATCACCGGGACTTTGCGCCCTTCATTTTCACGCTTTAAACCTGCAACAATCTTCTGCATATAGTTCAGGGAAAATTCAATATATTCACGGTGTGCCAATGCCCCACCCCAGCTGTCAAAAATCTGGATGGCCTGAGCGCCGGCATCAATCTGCGCATTCAGATAATCAATGACTGCATCAGCCAGATGGTCCAGTAACGCATGCAGCACTTCAGGCTGCGCATACATCATCTGTTTGCTGAATCTGAAATCCTTACTGGAGCCGCCTTCAATCATATAGGTCGCCAATGTCCAGGGACTGCCTGAAAAACCGATCAGAGGTACCTGCCCCCCCAGTGCAGAACGGATTGCCGCTACCGCATTCATCACATAATCCAGGTCAGAACTGGCTTTCAACTCTGGTAAAGCAGCGACATCCTCTGCGGTCCGGATGGTTTTATGAAATTTAGGGCCTTCACCCACTTCAAAATAAAGCCCCAACCCCAATGCATCCGGTATGGTCAGAATATCTGAAAACAAAATGGCGGCATCAAGTGCATAACGACGCAGCGGCTGTAAGGTTACCTCACAGGCAAAATCGGTATTTTTACACAGGGAAAGAAAATCACCGGCCTTTGCACGTATGTCCCGATACTCAGGAAGATACCGTCCTGCCTGACGCATCATCCATACTGGCGTGACATCCACTGGCTCACGCAATAAGGCACGTAGAAAACGATCATTTTTTAAGGCCGTCATTCACTTTCCCGGTTTACTTTAGAAATTGCCCCCATCATAACAAAAAGGCTTCAGATATAATAATTTCCTGCAGACCAGATTTCGGCATTCTGTCCATGTTTCGACTGAAATTTCAGCACTGTCTTCATAAAAACCGGGGTTAAACAAAACAGATACTGCATATGACTTTATTTTCTGCGATACTCCCACATTAATTTAAAAATCAATATGAATAATTCTTAAGGTTGAATTACATGTTTGTACGCTCAATTCTTGCTTTGAGCTTAAGCTGTATCCTGACTGGCACAGCTTTCGCCGCTTCTGACACCGCTGAGCAACCATTAAACCCTAAAAAAGTTGTCTCTGCAGAAAGCGTTGAAGATCCGATTGATCCACTTGCAATTGACACAGTGACTTCATCTGCGCCGGTCAATACGGCTTCCAGTGAAGGCGAAGCCCAGGTCACTCAGCAGGAACAAAAAGATCTCAATCAGGCTGCCAATACCCTGCAGCATCTGGAAAATACTGAAGATACCAATGCAGACATCGGTGCCACACCGACCACAGATACAGCCCCGGCTCCAGCGACGGATATCCCGGCAGCAGCCACCACTTCCGGATCTGCTGCACCCAGAAGCACATGGACACTGGACGATTTAAACCAGGCAGAATGGTATGAAAACATTGGTAAAGGCCAGTTTCCGGTCTATGCCCGTGCACATGTCATGCTGAACAACGCGCACGCTTCACCAGGTGCAATCGATGGCGCCAGTGGTATGAATACCCTGAAAGCCATTGCATCATTTCAACAGATCAATGGCCTGAAACCAACAGGCATTCTCACCAGAGAGACCTGGGACGCCCTGATTGCAAAGCAAGGCAACAAACCGGCTTTTGTTGAGTACACCATTACCGAACAGGATCTGAAAGGGCCTTATGCTGCTTCAATTCCGCATGATTACGCCTTACAGGCAAAAATGAAAGGGCTGTATTACACCCGCGTGACCGAAATGCTGGGTGAAAAATTCCATATGGATGAGAATTTTTTAAAGAAAATTAACCCTGGCGCCACTTTTAAAAAAGCCGGTGAAAAAATTATTGTCACCAGCATCCGCAATGAATTACCTGAAAATATTCATTTGATTGTTGCTCATAAAGGTGCAAAACAATTGTATCTGTTCAACAGCCAGAATCAGATGGTAGGGTCTTTCCCGGCAACCATTGGCAGCTCAGATACACCATCACCTACAGGCACCTACAAGGTGACCGGGGTCGCACACAACCCGTGGTACAGCTATTCTCCAGGCAACTTCCTGCAGGGCAACAACCGTAAACCGCTGTCCCTGCCACCGGGTCCAAATGGTCCAGTCGGCAATATCTGGATTGGTTTAAGTAAAAAATCATTCGGGATTCACGGAACGCCTAATCCATCGGCAATTTCCAAAACGGCTTCACACGGCTGTATCCGTCTGACCAACTGGGATGCCAATGACCTTGGCAACAAAGTAAAATCAGGTGTGACCGTAAAATTCCTTGAATAATCGGTATGCTGTACACTGAACAATATACAAAACCTGCTTTCGGGCAGGTTTTTTTATTGCGCATATTTTTGCTGGGGGACTTTATTTTATTGCCCCTGACCCAGCCCTGCATCGTTTCATGAATAAAACAATACGTCTCTTATATCGACTTTTTTTGTCCCGGTCACACAATTAACATGGGAACCAATGAAAGAATAAAGATTTGGAGATTGAACATGAATACTTTCTTACACCGCAGTGAAGACCGTGGTCATGTCAAAGCAGGCTGGCTGGACACCAGACACAGTTTTTCATTTGGCAGCTGGTATGACCCTAAATACATGGGCGTTGGTTCCTTACGTGTCATTAATGATGACACCATCGCTGCGCATAATGGCTTTGGTACACATCCACATGACAACATGGAAATTTTAACCTGCGTATTGGCCGGCACAATTTCCCACCGCGACAGTATGGGCAATGAACGCCATATCAAAGCCGGTGAATGGCAGCTGATGAGTGCCGGGACCGGTGTACGGCACAGTGAAATGAATCACGGCGATGATCCTGTGCATATGCTGCAAATCTGGATTATTCCCAATGTAAAAGATGTTAAACCTAATTATCAGCAAATTCAGCGTGATCCGAAACAGACGCCGAATGAATGGCAGTTGATTACCGGACCTGGTTCCGATGCACCCATGCATATTCATCAGAATGCAGAAGTCAAAGCTGCGTGGCTGGAAAAGGGCCATGAACTGCCTGTACAGGCAACTCAGAAGTTCAATTATGTGCATGTCATTGAAGGTGAAATTGAGATTGCCGGTCAGAGTGTAAAAGCAGGTGATGCATATCTGTTTGATGAACCTGCAACGCTCAAAGCACATAAGGACAGTCAGTTTATCTGGTTTGATCTGGCTGCTTAATCTTCAATCTGCTCCAATACAGCCCCGGTTTATCCGGGGCTTTTTTAGGACGAGACGGATAACCATTATTAAAGTTTTTATTTTCGTAAATCCAGTTCTGTCAGTAGAAGATATGTCCCGGGACAACCATTGGTCCAACCACAAATAGAAGCTTGTAAGGATCAAGTAAAATCAGAGACGGACATAGAGAGATGATCTATTTTCTGCAAAACCCATCCAGAGTACAAAATAATTCTGTAATATTATCCATCGAAACAAAGCTTGTAGCCTGTTAACCGAACCTTATAATTGCAAGAGATTTTTGTATTTTCTTATGTCGGACTCAGGATTTGTTTAGTTCATTTTGTCTCGGAATTGATTTGGTGTCTCATTCGTGTTTTTTCGAAAGAATTTCACAAAATTAGTCGATTCACTAAAACCCAGACCATAAGAGATTTCATGAATCGACTTTGACGTATGCACCAGCCAGCGTTTGGCTTCTAAAATAATACGATCATCAATAACACGTTTCCCTGATTTGCCTTCTGCAGCAATACATGCTCGACTAATGGTACTTTGTGAATACCCTAATCGTTGTGCGTAAAATTGCAAGTTATGTTCTTTACTATAAAAAGACTCTAATTCTTTTTTAAATAACCGATAAGTGTTCCGATGTGTCGCAGTTGTAAAGAGGGTTTGAAATTTTGAAAAGAGTTGTTTTTCTATACGCAACAGTAAATTTACGACACCCAAACGTACTAAAGATGCATCCAGGTTACTGCCATCATATTGTCCGAGATCTGCTTTAAGTTGCTGAATATAATTTAAGAAGTAAGTTGTCTGATGTTCTGTTAATCTAGAAATAGCAGGCCACTCTTCCAGCATTGAATGAATGTGATCTTGTTGTGCTAACGAATCGTGTTGAGAGGGGATTGCATCTGCAATGAGTAAAATAATTTCTGAATTAATGGGGTCAGAAGGAAACCATTGTTGAACTTGATTAGGTTTCACAAAAATCAGTGTGTTTTTTTCTAATTTATGTTCAATAAAATCGATAGAGTGACGCCCATGTCCCTGAGTCACCAGCATAAGTACATAAAAGGTCACACGTTCGGGCGTGGCAAAATTGATATGACTGATTTTTGCCCGAATATCTGAAAAATTAATGACTTCAATTCCTAAAGACGCTAAACGGTCATTACGAAACTCAGTGCTTTTGAGTAGATTGGTATCCGTCAAACCGAACCCTCCTCCTTGCTCGATTTTTACCATTAAATGACTTTAATGTACCTTTAATGTTCTGTCCAATTGATTAATAATTTTTGCATGGTATACGAATGATGAATTTAACAAAAATTTAGGAGTTTATAATGTTACTCAATAAAGTAATGAAAGCTGGCGTATTAGTTGCTTCCTTAATCGGGCTCAATACAGGCGCTATGGCAGCGACAAGTGAAATCAGTAATAAAGAAAAAGTGGTAGCGTTGTTAAAAAGTATTGAAACTGGCGAGAGTGGCCCAGTCGCATACATCAACCCAAATAAATATATCCAGCACAACTTAGGCATTGCAGATGGTTTGGCAGGATTTGGTGAAGCATTACAAGCTTTACCTGAAGGCAGTGCCAGAGTAAACACTGTACGTGTGTTTCAGGATGGACCTTATGTGTTTGCACATACGGATTATGACTTTTTTGGCCCAAAAATTGGTTTCGATATTTTCCGTTTTGAACAGGGGAAAATTGTTGAGCACTGGGACAATTTACAAGAGAAACCAACGAAGTTAAATCCGAGTCAACGAAGTATGATTGATGGATCAACTACCATTAAAGATGTAAAATTAACCAGACATAATAAAGAGTTTATTCGTTCGTTTGTAACCGATATTTTAGTGAATGGGAAAATGAATAAGATCAATCACTACATTAAAGGTGATCATTATATTCAACATAACCCTGAAATTGCGGATGGTGTGACAGGTTTAAAGGCTGCGCTAAAATCTATGGCTGAACAGGGTGTTACCATGAAATACTCAAAAATTCACCAGGTTCTTGGTGAGGGTAATTTCGTGTTAACGGTAAGCGAAGGTGAGTTTGCCGGCAAGCCAACAGCTTTTTACGATTTATTCCGTGTTGAAAATAGAAAAGTTGTCGAGCACTGGGATGTTATTGAAACGATTCCTGCACCGTCTGAATGGAAAAATAGAAATGGTAAATTTTAAAAACTTAGATTGTTGGATTAAGTGCAACAGAGCTTAATTTACCGGGAGGAAGCAAGATGAGCGAGCATTTTGTTTCCGACCGACCAAAGTTTAAACTGCACTATAAAAACAATCACCAGAGCAGCCAGCACTGAAAAAGAAATGGGACTGATCAGAGTCAACCCACCCATCCATTTCGATTTTTGTGCATCAATCGACTGGTCTCTAAATAAGTTTTTATTCATATTTTCAGGCTCTATTGCCGGTTCCATCCTCAGCCTGTTTGATGGAACCGGCACATTGACATAAACTGATCAGCCAAGAATTTTTTCAACCAGTGGCGAGCTGAATAGTGAGAAAGGATCATAGTCATTTAAAACCTGACTTACCGAACTGATGGTTAATGCTGCAGGCTGCCCGTGGGCATGCACCTTCGGCAATTCCTGCTGAAAATAAACCACACTATCCCAGGCACTGAAATCACTGTAGCCCCAGCCTTTGGACCATTCAGGACGGATCAGTGAATCACCCTGATAACGCTTGCTCATCCATGCTTCCACTTCAGCATAAAACTCATTGGCAAATGGCGTTCCCGGCAGGGTCAGAATATCGAACCACACGGCACAGTCCCATTCAGGGTGATCGGGACAGGGCTTAATTGCCGATAACGCAGCGGTCTGTGCATTTTCAATCATGGAATCGGATGGATCATCCAGCCCCGTGACCCGAATTTCGACCGGACCATTCATGGGATATTTATTCAGTTTTTGATATTCATCCACTTTATCTGTGTAATATTCACAAAAATCTGCAATAACCGTCTGAATGTTGCTGCGACTGGTCAGCACAGCATATCCGTTTGCGGTAACCCGCAATGTTGTGGGCTTGACATATAACAGCAGATTTTTTGAAGCGCCCCACAAGTCATACGTCTGTGTCGATGCAACACCCTGGGTCAGTATTGTTGAAATCGCAGACAGCATTGTCCCCTGCAAGCCTGCCTTTGAAATCTCCAGCTGCATGCGTCCAAATTTCGGGGTTAACCAGGTGCTTTTATTGACAACAATTGCATGAATCAAATCCGTCATGGGTTTAATCAGATTATCAGAAAACCAATAGTTAAACGGCTGATTGACAATCCGTGAAGTCAATGGTCGTTCGGCAGTAACGGACCATACCTTTAACCAGGGATAATCGGTAAAGGGAAACCAGATGGCTTCCACCCGGCCTGAACGATCCAGGAAATGGGCAAAGGTCCGCCCTGAATCAGGATTGGCTGCAAATAATTCCCGGGTGTTAATGTCTGTAAAACTTTCACATCTCAGATGTTGATCGGCTGAAGTCTGTAACTGTACGGACAGAATAAATGCCCGGCCAACATGCACCATGAATGCCCGAATATCCGGATCCGTTCTTGAAAAAGTCCGTGCAACATACTGACCCAGCTGCGGGTCATAGACCACAGCCGTCACAGAAACCAGCAGATTACTGATTGAACCATAACTTTGACCTGCCAGGCGACTTTCATCCAGGGCAGGAATACCAGTCCCATGACCGCCAATCGCCAATACACCTCCCAGCGTCAGGTCACCCGGTGCAGGTATTGCAAGAAACCCACGCCCCTGTTCCTGCATCATATTCAGCAGTGCTTCCATCTGAATGCCGGCTTCAGCCGTGACTACGCCATTGCTGTCAATTGAGACCTGATGAAGATGAGAAGACATATCCACCAGCAGGATGCGGGTCACCTTGTCCTGATCATCCAGCATCAGTGGCGACCAATTATGTGACATGCCCTTGGCTCTGACCTTATAGCCATTCTCTTTTGCCCAGTTCACAATGCTCAGAATCTGGCTCTGATTTTTCGGAACAGCAGTCCAGGCATCTTCATAGCGTGATTCACCAGACCAATTTTCATAAAGCTGTTTATATAGCTCAATATCTGCAGGAAAATTTTCAATTCTCTCACGGGGTAAAAACCACCATGCTTCCGCCCGCTGAACGGGCAGCCAGGCTGAAACGATACCGACTGCTGCAAGTCCGCTCATGGTTTTTATAAATTCACGTTTGGATGGGTCAAATTCATTGTTATCATTCATATTTATAAACCTGTCTGATTTTTTATTTTTTAGGACAGGGAAGCAGATGACTGCTTCCCTGCTGGTTACGGATAAAACCTACGCCAGATCAGCCATAAAACTCAGCCGAAAGGATACAGGCCTTCCCCTTTCTCTTTTTCATAATGATTCTGCGTTTCAGCAATATCGCCACCTCTAACGCACGGCCCGGGCAATACTGGTTTTTGAAGCAACCAGGCTAACTTTCTCTGTGGCCTGATGAACTACCCCAGACCTACGACACTGGCAACCACACCAACAGATGAAAGCAAGGGAGTATTTAAAATCTGGTCAAGGCTATTGACTACAGTGATGATGATGCCCAATAAAGTACCTGCATCGGAAATTTCATTGATTTCTTCTTATTTCAGTTCTGTTAAGCTCATTTTTGCTCCCCTCTTTTTTGGATATTATGAAGATTGATTCAATTTAATTATTAACTAATTTTCAATATATATCATACTTTATGAAAAATATGTTAAATAAACCACATTATTTTTATTTTTTTGCAAAAAATTTTACACCCGGATCTGTTCAGCTGGAATTCATGATAAGAATCATTGCGGTATGACAAAAAAGTCAGAGAAATCAATCCAATCAATCAACCTCTTGTTACTGGCTAAACACATTCAGCCCCATGACAGCCGGAAAAAATAGGTAATCCATTGACTCAATGAATGGCATCAATAGCAGGTCGATAATCATCAATCACATTCAACAAGCGATATTTCCGCCTATCTGCAAGTTGGTCATATATAAAGTCCAGTGCCCCCATACCTGATCTGGACGAGTTGGCTCTTTTAATGGTTCAGGCGCATGTCATTTTTGTGTACCCTTTTTTAAATCCACCATAAGAAATAAAGTGGACATTGTATCTTTTGATTTTTTTAGCTTGACTCTATGATTATACGCATCAATACTCCCATCTGGCCACCGTGATGAATATATTCACCCAAGATTGATTAGTGAAAATTGCAACCCACAAACCTTATAAGAAATTGATATATTTAAATAAGAATTTTTACATTAAAACCATATCAACAATAAGCACGCCCCCTAACTCTCAAGACCTGCCCCACATCCATTTTGTCCGATTTTAACCCCGTTTTAGTCCGTTTTAGTACTCTCTATATTTACAAAAATATGAGTATATTTATTTAGAAATATTTCATCAGAAACTTCATCTAAATTCAGAGCGTTGATATGTCGGCAATCTTTACTATTAACAACGAACCATTTGTATGCATTATTGGCGCGGGGCCTGGGGGGCTTAGTGCTGCACGTGCCCTAAAATCTCAAGGTATTCAATACGAACAGTTTGAGCGACACAGTGATGTGGGTGGCGTTTGGGATATAAACAATGTGGGTAGTCCAATGTACGAATCTGCTCACTTTATCTCATCTCGCGCCATGTCAGGATTTTCTGACTTTCCAATGCCAGTAGAATACCCCGACTACCCCAATAATCAACAAATTCTGGCTTATGTCAGATCATTTGCTCAAGCCTTTGATCTTTATAAGCATATCAATTTCGGTGTTTCAGTTAAATCGATTCAAAAAACAGAAAATAATCGTTGGGTAGTCACTTTAGATAACATGAAGAGTCAGACTTATGATGCTGTTATCTGTGCCACAGGATGTAATTGGGATGCGAATTTACCTGAAATACAAGGAAGTTTCAATGGTGAGATTCGCCATTCTGTCACTTATAAACGTGGAGATGAGTTTAAAAACAAACGGGTTATGATTGTTGGTGCAGGCAACTCTGGTGCAGATATATCCTGTGATGCGGCCATTTATGCAGACAAGGCATTCATTAGTATGCGCCGTGGTTATCACTTTATCCCTAAACATATATTTGGTGTTCCAGCTGACGAGTTCTCTGAGAAAGGCCCCCATTTCCCCCTATGGCTTCAACAGCAGTTATTCAAAGTAATTCTTAAGTTTAATGTTGGGAAACTGTCCAGATTTGGACTTCCCAAACCAGATCACAAGTTATTTGAGAGTCATCCATTGATGAACACTCAATTGCTGCATTATTTGCAACATGGCGATATTTCGGTACGTCCCGATATTGATTATTATGATGGTGATGAGGTGGTGTTTAAGAATGGTCATCGAGAAAAACTGGATTTGGTATTGTATGCCACAGGTTATAAATGGAGTGTAAAATATGGTGATGAATATTTTGAATGGCAATCAGGTCGCCCACAAATGTACTTATCAATATTCAATCGAAAACATAAAAACTTGTTTGGTATTGGTTATATAGAAACCAACTCTAGTGCATTTAAATTATTTGATATGCAGGCACATTTAATTGCGAGCTATCTGCGGGAGCAAAATGCAAATTCTGAGAAGTTCCATCAATTTAACGAACTGATAGCAAACGACTACCCAGACCTTTCAGGTGGTGTAAATTTTATTAAAACACAGCGACACGCGGTCTATCTGGAAGCGTATGCGCTTAAAATTTATATCAGCAAAATTTATAAGCACATTGGTTTTCCTGCTTTAAAAAAAGGAGACTATATTCCAATGTTAAATTCACAATATCAATCCAGTGTAGAACCTAATAGTCGTCCCGCAACAATACGTGGATAAGTCACCACCTAATCGTTTAATTCTGGAGATCTAAAACGCATGATTACGGAGTAACCTGGACAAATTGGGGCTCAGGTGTGTGCCTATGATTGAACCGATGCTCCGTTTCTTCATGGTGCAAATAAAACATTATGCCGTTGAGACATCAGTTTCCAACAGCTATATTTTATATTCCATGCCTAAAACTACTGGGGGTCATTCCTGTCCATCGTTGAAAAGCTCGACGAAAATCCCTTAAATCATTGAAACCCAATTGATTACTAATAGCCGTCAAAGAAAGCGTAGAGTTTACCAACAGTGACCGAGCTTGTTTTTCAAGAACGCGATCACGAATTGCACTAAAGCTTTCATTAGCCTCAGTTAAGTTACGTCGTAACGTCCTCTCCGTTAAATTAAGTTGTCTGGCTACTTCCACCATCGATAATCGAACAGGTAAACTTTCTAATAAGATTCTTTTAATTGAACCCACTAAATCATAAGTGACATCTGATGCTTGAATCATTTGATGACATACTGCCAATGCTGTACTAAAACTGGAAGGGCTATAAGTAGAGATAGGATGCTCTAACAGCACCGTATCAAAAACCAATTTATTCGCAGGACTATTAAAATGAATTGGGCAATTAAAAAACTGACTATACTCCTGCGCATAAATAGGCGGTGGATACGTTAACTCAACACGGTGTGCCGATGTTACTGCTGGATTCAACAGTTTAAATAACGCAAAGGAACTGGAAAACACTTCTTCACACAAGAAAGGGAGTATATCTGGCTCAAAAAAGCGCGCTTCAAGTTTTAATGCGGCTTCAATGGCTGTTATTTCTGCAACCGCATCAATTAAGCTGCCCGCAGCTTGATGGTGCTTCACGCCAACTTCAAAGGCTTCTCGCATATTTCGACAAGATAGCATTGCAAAGCCTAACATTCCAAACGAGACCAAACCAGTTTGATAGCCTAAATGTAAACCTAATGCTGACTTGGGAAACTCACGTAAAGCACGACGGATAATAATGGCGGCCTGCCGAAAAGAAATTAATGTGTCTGGTAAATAGAGCTGATGCATTGTTAAACCAGTCCCCATAATCCAACGTTCTGGAAACATATTATTTTTGTTGCCATAATCTATCACACCAGCAATAACCAGCGGTGGAATCGTTGCCTCAGTGTATTTGGGATCGTCTTTAGGTTTTAACATATTGTAAAATGTCCGTTTATCCCCTCATTCTAGTCAAAGCTACCCTCTTAAACAAGTCAGAACTTTGTTTAACTAACCTGCATGGAAATAGTTTGTTGATGGCAAAATGAATAGCCAATTTCCTAATTAAAAATCTCTCTACGATTTTGACAAGTGATTCCAATGGTTCTGTTCTTATTTAAAAATATGCATACTACCAAATGTGTTATCGATAAGCCCCTAAAGGTACCATGATGAACTCCAGAATTAATAAATCTCAACAGATAGAGACAACAATAGTAAACGTCTCACCTCGCCCAAAAAAGGTGCATACGTTTAGCAATGATGCGCTTGGAGACCATGATGCAACGGGCATTGCCAAACTTATTGACTCAGGTGAGGTCAGTGCATGGGAAATTAATTGTGCAGCGATTAACCGTGCTCAATTAATTAACCCCTACATCAATGCAGTTCAGATTGATTGTTATGACAACGCATTGCAACAAGCAAATTCAGCTAAAAGCGGAGGGTTTTCTGGTGTGCCTTTTTTCTTAAAAGACAATACAGATATTAAAGGAATAGCCAGCAATCATGGATCCCTGGCTGTTAAAGCATTATCCGCTAAAAAAAATAGTGTCGTTACAGATCAGCTACTTGCACAAGGTTTTGTAGTGCTTGGTAAAAGCACATTACCCGAGCTTGGTTTAAATGCCAGTACAGAGTTCATGTCTCTTCCACCTACACGTAACCCCTGGCATACAGACTACTCCGCAGGAGCATCCTCGGGAGGTGCTGCTGCGCTTGTTGCTGCTGGCGTAGTTCCTATCGCCCATGCCAATGATGGCGGTGGCTCGATCCGTATTCCTGCTGCATGCTGTGGCTTAATCGGACTAAAGTCTTCCCGTGGCAGATTTATAGATAGTGATTTAGCCCGCGCATTACCCATCAATATTATTTCAGAAGGCGTAGTGACACGTAGTGTGCGAGACACTGCTCACTTCTTTGCGGGTATGGAAAAGACCTTCCAGAATAAAAAGCTTGCACCTGTCGGCTTAGTGGAAGGCTCAAGTAAAAGGCCGTTACGGATAGGTTTGGTTCTCGACTCAATCACTGGGAATACGGATGTAGAAACACGTGATAGCGTATTGGCAACCGCAAAATTGTTAGAAAGTATGGGGCATCACATCATAATGAGTCGATTTCCCATAGACCCTGTTTTTAGCAGTGATTTCAAACTTTATTGGGGCTTTTTGGCTTTTATGGCATCAACTTTTGGAAAAAAAAGTTTAAGTCCAAATTTTGATGCCAGTAAGCTGGATAATCTCAGCGTAGGATTATCCTTGTTTTATAAGAAAAATTTTTATAAAACACCATTGATGTTCTACCGTCTAAAAAAAATATCGTACACCTACTCTAAAGTTTTTAATCAATTTGACGTCATTCTCTCACCGGTACTTGGTCATACCACTCCTGAGCTTGGCTATTTATCACCTAATCAGCCGTTTGAGCAGCTATTTGAACGCCTTCAAAATTACGCCAACTTTACCCCCTTACATAATATTGCTGGCGCACCAGCTATTTCTCTACCTGTAGGCCACACCCATCATGGGCTACCAATAGGTGTGCAGTTTTCTGCCAAACATGGAGAGGAAAGAACACTATTGGAAATCGCTTTTGCAATTGAAGAAGCAATGCCCTGGCGCAGAATTCAAGATGAGCAGCGCTAATACAGTGAGGTATTAGATATCCATCCGCTTGTTAAGCAAGAAAATGAAGGCTTTAAATTAAATCTGAAGAGGGAATATCATCATGAGCAACCAAAGTAAGCTGGTAATAATGCTCGCACTGATGACTGGGCTGTCTGGTTGTGGTGGTGAGTGGATGAACTGGTTTGAAACCGAGAAAGTAACGCCAGAGTATCTTGCTCAGCCAGAAAACGCCGCACAGCTCACAGATTATGTGACAAAAGCAAGTTTAAACGGCAAACGTATTCGTATGACAGGTTCGGGACACTCTGCCTCAGATATCACCATTACCAGTGATGCATTACTCACACCAGAAAAACTAAACAAACCCTTATCACTCAACGTTAATAGCCTAAAAAACCCAAATGAAAGTCAACTTGTACGCGTACAAAGCGGCATCCGTATCTCTGACCTTAATGATTATTTAGATAAAAATGGCTTAGCTTTACAGAATATGGGCGGCTATGATGGACAAACCATCGCAGGGGTGATGATGACAGCGACCCATGGTTCTGGTTTGGCTTATGGGCCAATTGCAGATCAAGTGATGAGCCTGCAAATGGTCGTAGATGGTGGCCGAATGGTGCAAATTGAACCTACCAATGGCATTACTAATCCAGCAACATTTCATGGCCGATTAGATGAAAATACCAACATCCCTATCCAACTCATTCAGGATGATGATGCATTTAATGCTGCGCGTGTATCGATTGGCTCCATGGGAATTATATATTCTGTGATATTACGTACAGATCAAAAATTCTGGTTGCGGGAAGTGCGAACTTTAACCAAATGGTCTGAATTAAAAAAACCAGATGGTCAGCTTGACCGGCTATTGAGAGGGTTACCAGTTCATGCGGAGGGAGCCTCACCTGAACATTGGGAACTTCAATATACCCCTTATGCAGATAAAGATGGTGATCACTCATTTTTAATCACTGAACGCTATCGATCTTACACACCTTTACCTGAACAATCAGCAAGTGAGCGTGGTCAACCTGGCACAGACTTCCTTTCAACATTATTAACGCTTCGCCCAGTAGGAGTGTCCGCTGCAGCATTTTTAGACCTGTTCCCCTCTCTTGGTAAAACGCTACTTGAGACCACATTGAAATCTCAGCAAGACGACAACTACACCAATGTCAGTTATAAGGTTTTCAATATCGGGGTGGTCAACCACACTGCCGCTTTAGGTATTGAAACAGCCTTCGATATTAACCAAACCATTTCTGCCATTGAACGATCTTTTTCAGTAGCGAACGAAGAATTTAGTCAAGGCAGAGTACATTCAGCGCCAATAGCCATTCGTTTCGTTAAACAATCTAATGCATTAATTGCTATGCAATATGGCCATGACACCATGTTTATGGAAGTTATTGGCTTACGCGATGGTCAGCATGTCCGCGACTTGTTAAGTGCTCATCAACAGACCTATTTACAAGAGTTCAATGGCCGACCACATTGGGGACTTGACCTTAATTTTTTAAATAATGAAGCCCAATTACGTGCTTTATATCCGGCCTGGGATCGTTGGAAAACACAATATCACCGATTTAACGTAACAGGTACCTTTGATGGCAAAACCACAGATCGCTTAGGTATCTCTGTACGCCCACGTTAATAAAAACATAAACAGTGCATTGAGGAATGGATATAACCCAATGCATCACACAATTAAGGGACTGCATGATATGAAATCTAATATTCTTGTAAAAAATATACTTGTAACCATAGTTGGACTATGTATCTTCGCCATCATAGGCTTTACTTTAATGATAGCCTCTTCAGAAGGAGACATTTTTCGCCCGATAGTAAATAGCCCATCTTCATCATCAAGTCAAATTACCGTAAAAAATGAGCCCCCACCAGAAACTAACACAGCCACAACATATGAAAACAACGGAGAAAGCAATGCTTTGAGCTCATTACCACCTATCTCAGACAGTCAAAAAAAGCAGGTTCTTGCGCAATTTTTTGATGCAGCAGACCATGATATTGCTACATTAGAAAATGACATTAAAAATGCAAAGAACCTGGGCGAATCAAATGAAAAAATTAATGAAAAAGAAATCCGCCTCAGTCAGATGGAAGATATTCGCCAAAAAATGATGACTCAGAATATAAAATATCTATTCTAAATTAATAATATATACATTATGCATTTATCGGAGTTTACATTATGAAGATATGACCCCCAGCGAATTTGTAAGGAATCACCAACAGGTCATGCCTACAGTTTAGAGTGTATCGACTTTGGGAAGGAGGTCAATTTATAAAGTATTGAAGTCATCTCAAACCATCAAAATGAAGGATAGCAAATAAATAATGAAAATCTTAATCGTGGGTGCCGGTGCTGTTGGGCAAGTCTATGGCTGGCACTTGAAACAGGCAGGACATAACGTTACTTTTTTTGTTAAAGATAAATATATCACCCAGCTGTACCAGGGATTAACGTTGCATCGTTTAGGCTTTTTGGGCAATAAGACACAACATTGGTCTAAGATACAGGCTATTAGTGAGCTTGGTGAAGTAGCAAATGGACAATGGGATCAAATATGGTTAACGCTTTCATCTGATGCTTTACGTGAAGAGCTTGCCGCTCAAGTGATGGCCTTAGCAGATGCAGCCACTGTGGTTTGTCTACAACCGGACATGGAGGATGGTGACTATGTTAAAGCACATGTCGCGAACGAGACTCAGGTGGTTCAAGGTCTCATTACTTTTATTAGCTATCAATCACCTTTGCCAAATCAAACAGGACCCGAAGGAATCGCATATTTCTTAACACCGATATCACCTGGTTTATTTGCTGGTGATAAAACGCGTGTCCGTGACGTTGTTAAAGCATTGAACTCCGGTGGCATTTCAGCACGTATTATTCCTGACTTTGCAAAATCAGCCGCGAGAGCTCCTGCATTAATGCAACCCCTTATTGCAGCATTAGAAGCAAATGCATGGCAACTCTCAACCTTTAGTCGTGGCCCTTATCTTCGCTTAGGATTAAAAGCTGCCAGTGAAGCACTTTCAGTGGTCCATCACGAAACTGGAGCAAATATAAAGAGCTTCAAATGGCTACATAAGACAACCCTTTGGCGAATAATTTTACCTTTAAGCCAACTTCTATTGCCGCTTCCATTAGAAGCTTATCTACATTTTCATTTCTCAAAAGTAGGAGAACAAACTCGTTTTATGCTCAACACATACATCCGTTTAGGTAAAAAACATCAATTAAATGTTGAAGCTTTAGAAAAATTACAAAGCTTATTGACAACGGATTGAATAGTCACTAAGAATCTAGATACACGCTAGTTTTATTTCATGAAACGCCCCATACTGAATTATATAAATGACCTTATCCTGTCATTAAACAAGGTAAATGATGACTATGAACGGCTCTAAAGTATCCACTACACCTGAAATGCCGCTCATGGCCCATGCATCAGCGCAGTTGGTCGATCAATTTGGTCGTCATAAACATAAACTCAGAATATCACTGACAGATCGTTGCAATTTTCGTTGCAGTTATTGCATGCCCGATAATCCTGAATGGCTGACCAAAAAAGATATTTTAAGTTTTGAAGAATTATTAAAATTTTGCGAAGTCATGGTGCATCTGGGTATTCAACATATCCGTTTAACAGGTGGTGAGCCGTTAATGCGCCAGGGTGTTGTAAACTTTGTTCAAGACCTAAATCGGTTAAAGGTACACGGTTTACAACGTATTTCCATGACAACCAATGCGTTCTATTTAAAAAAATATGCTCAGGCACTACAGCAAGCGGGCCTGGATGATCTGAACATCAGTTTAGATAGTATTCATGCCGATACCTTTAAGCTTATGACTAAACGTCCACTTGAGCCAGTGTTACAAGGTATAGTTGCAGCACAACAGGTTGGTATTCCTATTAAGTTAAATTGCGTTTTGGTTGCAGGCAAAAATGATCATGAAATTGTTGAACTCACTCAATGGGCGTATCAACAGAATATAGAATTGCGTTTTATTGAATATATGCCTTTAGATCAACCCGAACATTGGCAGCCCGAAAAAGTGATTACGGAAGATGGGATTATTCAAAAACTTGCTGTTTATTTTCACATAAACAAACAACAAAGACAGCATGATCCTGCAACAATTTATCGACTCAATGATCGCTATAAATTAGGCATCATCTCTACAATTAGCAAACCTTTTTGCCAGACTTGTGATCGTTTACGTATAACTGCTACAGGTGAACTGTTTACTTGTTTATTTGCCAACTCAGGAACACCTTTGCGTCAATTACTTCAGCAAGATGATTTATCTTCACTGACATCCACAATTATGAATGCTGTATGGCATAAAAAAGCGGGATTTATTGCTCATCAACAAGCACCTTCCCGTAAAATCAGCATGCATGCCATTGGAGGTTAATTCCCTGGTGAATTTGGTGTTTATCAGACAGTGGACTGTATCATCACTTATTTTTATGTTATCTAAATAAGAAATTATTTTCCCTCTGATCAAAGTGTTTACTGTAGGTCAGTCCCTTAATTTTCGGAATATTCTATGAAAAATGTTGGCATGAAGCCAGAAAGCTATCGAATTGCTACTGCAACTTCTGAACTGCTTGCACCAGCACATTGTTTACAACTTCTTGCAGATGGCAATACCGAAAAAGGTGATGCGTTGAAAACAGCACGAATTGCAGGCATTCTGGCAGCAAAACGTACCGATGAACTGATCCCGCTTTGTCACCCTCTCCCGATTTATCGCGCAGATGTAGATTTTGAATTACTTGCAGATCGTGTCGTTATTCAGGCAACTGTTGAAACCATTGCACCCACTGGTGTGGAAATGGAAGCACTGACTGCAGCCAGCCTTGCAGCGCTCACCATTTACGATATGCTCAAACCACATTGTGAACCCCACGAACTCATTATTCAGCAATGTAAATTAGACCTGAAAAAAGGTGGAAAATCACACTACAAACGTCATTTACGCCAACCCGTTTCGGCTGCGGTCCTGGTGCTCTCTGATACTGTTGCAGCTGGTCGAAAACCAGATACAGCGGGACGTTCAGTGGTAGATACTTTAACCGAAGCAGGTTTTGACCCGATTCATTATCAAATTTTGCCTGACGAAGCAGATCAGTTAAAAGAATTGGTCTTAAAACTCACTGAATCCTATGCTTGTATTATCACGGTAGGTGGAACGGGTATTGGTAAGCGTGACATTACTGTAGATACTCTACAGCCTTTGTTGGAACGTGAGTTAAATGGCTTGATGGAAGCTGCTCGTGCATTTGGACAAAGACGTACCCCTTATGCAGCGATGTCCCGTGGCGTTGCAGGTTTTATTGATCGCTCACTGGTGATTACCCTACCGGGAAGTCGTGGTGGTGCGAGTGAATCCATGGCAGCCATTTTACCTGCTTTGGTACATATTTTTGATGTATGCCGAGATCTACCTCATCCCGGAGGTTATGAATGAGTTGTTCAGGTATCGGTTTAATTACAGTTGATCAAGCACTTGCACACTATCGTTCAGTCAAAACACTCTCTACTGCTTCTCTGCCTTTAATTCAGGCACATCAGCATGTTTTAGCCACAGATGTACGATCAACGGTTTCACTACCACTGTTTACTCAAAGCGCTGTCGATGGTTATGCACTCAGAAGTGAAGATTTACTTGCGGGCATCACTGAATTTGAATTGGCTGGAGAAGTCCGTGCAGGTATCGCAGAACACGTAGAAATTCAATCAGGTCAAACTGTGCGTATCTTTACAGGTGGAAAACTGCCCGATTCAGCAGATACTGTTGCAAGACAGGAAATCATCACTCGTACAGACAATCATACGATTTTAAATCAGGTTTTAGAAAAAGGGACGGACATTCGCTATCAAGGCGAAGAACTCACTGTCGGGACAATACTGGCACATAAAGGTCAGCGATTAAGCAGTGGTTTAATCGCAGCGTTGAGTATGGCAGGCGTGCATGAAGTACAGGTTTATCAACAACCTAAAATTGCGGTATTGATTACAGGTGATGAAGTCAGTACCCAGCTTGATAATGAATCTAAAGTTTTTGATGCAAATGCGCCTATGATTTTAACGTGGCTCAAAGAGCAAGGTTTAACTGATGTACATTTACAACATGTGATTGATGATGAAAATATTCTCAGCCAGGCCTTATCCAATGCAATGCATCAATATGACCTGGTCATTACAACAGGTGGAGTTTCTGTCGGAGACTATGACCTCATTCGACCTGTTTCCATGGCTTTGGGGGCAAAAGAAATTTTCTGGCAAGTTGCTCAAAAACCGGGTAAACCGCTTTATTTTGCAGAATATCAACGAGACAATCACTGCGCCTATTTACTTGGCTTACCGGGGAATCCAGCGGCTGTGCTCACCTGCCTTGCTATACATGCATCAACCTTAATAGCGGCATTACAAGGTATAGATTCACCCGCACCCGCCTGGAAAAAAGCTCGATTCACAGAAACGGTCAAACAAGACAGCCGTGAACAATTATTGAGAATGGTGGTTAATGTAGATGATTACGGTCAATTGACCGTTTCTAAACTAGGAAAACAACAATCGCACATGCTGAGTAATTTGAATCAAGCCAATGCACTTGTTCGCATTCCAGCCCGTCCAGATGTTACTATTGCAATGGACTATGTCGATTTTATCTCTTTATAATTGTGTACGGTTTTATGAAAACTGATTGATTGCGCTATGAGTGAACCATTTGCATGACTATCTATAGCATTGATTTCATTACTCTGGTTCCAGATGAATGTAGTAGATGCTTCAAAATAAATCATTCAAGATTCATTCAACAGCCAGTTAAATATCGTATATCGCTTTTAGGCAGAGATCAGGTAAATAGGATGCAAGACTACCCTGCAACAGCACTGGTTATTTTAGCAGGCGGACAAGCCACACGGATGAATGGCGTTAATCAGCTTTTACAAAGTTTTGACCATGAAATTCAGCTATTAAAAATATGTCATGCTTTTCAAGGCAACGTACAGGAAATGTGGATCAATAGCCATAGAGACTATGCCCGTTATCTTGAGTTGATGCCTGATATTGCGTATTTCAAAGATGATCAGGATGGCTTTCTTGGCCCTTTAATGGGCATGAAAAGTGCCTGGTCACATGTTCAGTCAGATTATATTTTATTTGTACCATGCGACATTACCGAGATTCCACGCGAAATCTTATCCAGTCTACACGCAGCATTGAAGCAAAATGCATCATCTTCTGTCGCCTATGTGTCATTTAATGGACAAGCACTCTACCCATTTTGCTTATTAAAACGTAGCAGTGTTGCAACATTAACAAAACACCTGGATCAGCAACAATTCAGTATCAGGCGATGCTTTGCAGAACTTATGCCACAAGTCGTGAATATTCAGAATCAGGAGCTGAATTACCATAGCCTGAACTCATTGGAAGAATTGCAACAGTATCGAAAATAACCCTTGTAAATAACTCTATTTACAACCATAAATGTTTTGATCCTATATGGAGATAAAATTGACTACACCACAGAAAATTGCTGAGAAAGCTGATGAATAAGTCACTTTCAGAAAATTACTTTTTCATTTTGATGATTAAATTGAATAATGTTAAAGTGCGTGAATAGCTAATTTTAGCTCGATGCACGATTGATTATTTTAAAAACAGTTTCAACAGAGGCAGATATGCAGGAAATTAATATTAAAGTCGAATCTTATGGTGCTATTGAAAAACACCTACCTGCTGACCTCAGCCTGACTTGTGCATCAAATAGTCCTGTTGCGGATGTACTCAATCAAATTAAAGTAATTTATCCATCTATTTCAGAGATGGTTGAACGCTGTGCCTGTGCAATTGGTGAGGATATTATTTCACGTCAAAGCATCTTAGAAAAAGACAGCACTTTAGTTCTACTCTCACCTGTTGCAGGAGGCTAATATGTTACAGTTCCCCCGAATTCAAGACACAGCACTTAACTTAGAAACATTTGACACCATTCAGGCTTTCCCTGAATGTGGTGGAACAGGAATTTTTATTGGTACGGTGCGAAATCACCATGAAGGTCGTGCAGTTCAAACACTTAAATATACAGCTTATGCACCTGTTGCAGAGAAAATGATCCGAGCGATTGAACAGGAAATACAAGAAAAATATGCGGTGCATTACGTCCGTGTCATCCATCGTATTGGGGCATTAGATATTGGTGATAAAGCAATTATTGCAATTGCCTATGCACCCCATCGTAGAGAAGCATTTCAAGCCTGTGAAGAAGCAGTTGAACGTGTAAAACACGAAGTACCTGTATGGAAAGAAGAATTTTATACGGATGGTAGTAGCCAATACGTTGCAGGTTGTTGTATTCGACAAGATTATGATCAAAACACTGATGAAAAGCATCAACATTCACACAAACCCCACACGCATGGGCATACATGTACATAAATTAGGTAATATTCCGTTAAATTTGTGTTGATGGCAGTTTTAAATAATAGACATTGAAAATCATTTTGTATAAATGGATATTTGAATAGTAGAATTTTAAAACTAGAGATCATGTTCTTAAATCTGAATTGTAGTTCTCATGAATGTTAAAATCACATAAAACTAAATAAACTCCACAAAAAATTAACTTTGCATATTCTACTTACAAATAATATTTTTTACTAAGCAACCTCTATTGACTTTAAAGTGTACTTTAAGCTTAGGATGATGGTTGAGCAAAAATGAAATCATTGTTCAACTCATCTAAACGGTTATCAAGGAGTCACATTATGAGCTATGTAAAGACTAATGACGGTGTGGAAATTTTCTATAAAGATTGGGGACCTCGTGATGCGGAAGTGTTGTTTTTCCATCATGGTTGGCCACTCAGTTCTGATGATTGGGATGCACAATTATTATATTTTCTTGGAAAAGGCTACCGAGTCGTTGCACATGATCGTCGTGGACATGGTCGCTCATCTCAAGTTTGGGATGGACATGACATGGATCATTATGCGGATGATGTGGCAGCAGTAGTGAAACATTTAGGCATTGATAAAGCGGTACATATTGGTCATTCGACTGGCGGTGGTGAGGTTGCGCATTATATTGCTAAACATGGTGAAGCCCATGTATCAAAAGCTGTATTGGTTAGTGCTGTTCCTCCATTAATGGTCAAAACAGACCAAAATCCAAATGGCTTGCCGAAAGCAGTCTTTGATGATTTACAAAATCAACTGTTTAACAACCGTGCAGAATTTTATCGTGCTGTTCCAGAAGGTCCTTTTTATGGATTTAACCGTCCAAATGCAAAACCTTCAGAACCTGTTATTCAAAACTGGTGGCGTCAAGGTATGATGGGTGGCGCAAAAGCGCATTACGATGGGATTGTGGCATTCTCTCAAACTGATTTTACTGAAGATTTGAAAAAGATTTCAGTACCAGTATTGGTTATGCATGGTGATGATGACCAAGTTGTACCTTTTGAAATTTCAGGAAAATTATCTGCGGAATTGGTACAAAATGGGACTTTGAAAGTGTATTCAGGCTATTCACATGGGATGTTGACTGTGAATGCAGATGTGATTAACCCTGATTTGTTGGCGTTTATCCAAAGTTAATACATGAATATTTCAATGAAAAGAGCAACTCAATGAGTTGCTCTTTTTTATTTGAAAATATTTTTTTGAAGATGTATTGACCTTAAAGTTTACTTTAAGGATATCGTATGTTCATAAACCATGAGGTCTATCTTATGAACATCTTCGAAACTTTGGCTCTACCAAACGGCATCAGCATTCCAAATCGCCTTGCGAAAGCAGCGATGGAAGAAAATATGGCAGATCAACATTATGCGCCATCATCCGCATTATTTAAGCTTTATCAGTCATGGGCGGATGGTGGTGTCGGTCTAATTATTACAGGAAATGTCATGGTGGATTATCGTGCGATGACAGGACCGGGAGGCGTTGTTTTAGAAAATGATTCAAATTTAGATGCTTTTAAAAAATGGGCTAAAATCGGGCGTTCAAAAGGCGCACAATTTTGGATGCAGATCAATCACCCCGGTCGCCAAATGCAATCAAATTTGGGGCAAGCAACATGGGCACCATCAGCTATTCCATTAGATTTGGGTAAAATGTCAGATAAGTTTGATACCCCGATTGAAATGACACAACCAATGATTGAAGAAGTTATTTATCGTTTTGCGCATACTGCTGAACTTGCAGAACAAGCGGGATTTACAGGTGTGGAAATCCATGCTGCACATGGATATTTATTGAGTCAATTTTTATCACCATTGAGTAATCAACGTAAAGATCAATGGGGTGGTTCTTTAGAAAATAGAGCACGTCTTTTGATTGAAATCGTGAAAGCAGTTCGTTTAGTCGTATCTAAACAATTTGCGGTTGCCGTCAAATTGAACTCAGCGGATTTTCAACGAGGCGGATTTAGTGCAGATGATGCGAAACAAGTCGTTCAAATGCTCAATGAATTACCTGTGGATTTGGTTGAATTATCTGGTGGTAGCTATGAAGCACCTGCTATGCAAGGTCAAGCACGTGATGGAAGAACATTAGCACGTGAAGCGTATTTCCTCGAATTTGCCACTGAAATCCGTAAAATTGCCAAAATGCCGATCATGGTTACAGGTGGTATTCGTCGTAAACAAGTAGCTGAAAATGTGGTTGCAAGCGGTGTGGAAATGGTAGGAATTGGGACTGCTCTTGCACTCGAACCTGATTTACCTAATGCTTGGAAAGTGGGCAATAATGATGCTCCTCAACTTAAACCGATTAGATGGAAAAACAAAGCACTTGCATCCGTTGCCAATATGTCTACAGTGAAATATCAACTGAAAAAATTGAGTCAAGGAAAAACAACCAATGCAAAAGTTTCACCACTTTGGGCATTGATATTGCAACAACTTGCTATGATGAAAAGGACAAAGCAGTATCGAAATAACATGCAAAATTAAAATAAAAAAATCGAGTGCTGAATAGCACTCGATTTTTTTATGGAGCTTGTGTCCGAACAAAATTATTTATTCCACACATCAATCGGTGTTGGCATATGCAACGCTAACTGCGCATCTTTGATTACATCCATACGCAAGATTTTCTTTGCACCCAATTGATCTAACAATTGGCTCACTGGACCACCATTGCGTTTTAACTCCACATGTTTAGGGAAAAACTTTTGCGCAAAAGTTTGGTTGTTTGCTTGAACGTAAGAGCTATACCAAGTCCCATCTACTTGATTGAGCATGGTTTTCTTTTCCTGGCGAGATTCATTTTTTACAGTTTTTAGTTTTGGTGTTGACGCAGTTAAACTGATATCTATATTACCTTTGGTATCATAGAGATGTGCTTGAACTTGATCATCTATTTTGAGATCAATCGCAGTTAACCATTTCGGTAAGCTATAGCCATATACACCACGAACACGCGCAATTTCAGTATCTACAGGTAAAGCAAGTACATAACCATAATAGTCACGATTACGAATAGAACTCATCAATTCAGATAAATTTGATCCTTTTGCATTTGGACGACGTACTACGATGGCAACGGATACTTCATCATAGGGATCATTATCACAAATATCATATGCAAAAAAGGTTAATGAAACCAAACCATAGCCATGAATCGGACTAAGTGGCTCAACTTGAGCAGGCAATTTGGCTTTTAATTTTTCCAAAGGTGCGAGCATCAACAATTGAACATTACTGGTTTTATAATAATAGTTAGGTGACCACACTTTACCTGCACGTGTTTCCACCAATTGTTTCGGTATTTTTCTAAAGAAATCTACATTTCCCACCAAAGGATCTTTAGCCACTTCATCTAAATTGGGTTGCATATGAAAGCGGTCATAAAAACCATCTTTAGGAACCAGTGCTTTATGTGGTCCAAATTCAACTTCCACAAATTCTTTGGCATTCGGATATTGTGTCTTTGGTTCATCTGCAATGACTAGATTTGTACTTGGCGCTGTATTGGTATTATTTTGCATAACCGTACCCTTTGGTGAATGTGAATCACTTGCAAACTGAAATGTTGGTACTAAATCCGTTGCAAAAGCCGAGTTTGATAAAGCTAAGCTCATGACGAGGACTTGAGAAGATCGTTTTAGGTTGGATAAAGAGGACATTTTTTTGTGCTCAGATTAAACGTTGATCTTATGCTATGTTTAAAGTTAACTTTAAGGTCAATAGGATGTTTTGAATTTATTTTATACATTTGAATAAAGTTGTATGTCAGATCGAGTGCTATGGATTTTTATTGAAATATATTCAGGATAAGATTAAAGTAAACTTTAAAGTAATGAGGTGCGTTATATGAATATCAGTGAACTTTCAAAATTGAGTGGGCTAAATTCACCAACGATTCGTTATTATGAACAAATCAAGTTGTTGCCTAAACCATTGCGTCTAGCAAATGGCTATCGGAAATACAGCAAAAATGATTTACAGCAGTTACTTTTGATCAAAAAAGCTCAACAGGTGGGTTTTACCTTAGAAGAAATCAAATCGATGATGCCTTCCAGCGTAGATCGTTGGGATCATGACAAATTGATCAACACCTTAAATGAAAAAGTTAAAGACATTATTCAGATGCAAAAGTTGCTTGCGACGAATAAGAAAAATTTATTAACCTTGATCGATTCAATTCAAAATAAACCAAATGATATGACGTGTACTGAAAATGCGCAGCGTTTAATGGATATTTATTTGGTTGAACCTGAAAAAGATAATATCGATGGACAAGCATAGCAATTGTCAGGATAGAAATTTTTATATGCAAAACAAGGATGTTCGAAATTAATTAAAAAGAATAAAAAATATACTTGACCTTAAACCTAACTTTAAGCTTATTCTTATACTGAAATCATTAACAGAGCAGTGTTATGTCAAAGGTATGGTTTATTCAACAGCGTTTTATTCAACAAATCTTGGTTATATTAGCAGCAATATTAACCATGCAATTGGCTTTTGCAGACAATAATATGAGTACGGCTATGTCAAATATATCAGCTCAAAATAAAGGTAAGATTTTGGTGGTTATGACCAATCATTCCAAATATCCAACACGCAAAGATACAACTGGTTTATGGGTAACAGAACTTACTCATTTTTATGATGTGGCGCGTAAAGCGGGTTATGACATGGATTTTGTTAGTCCAAATGGCGGTGCTGTACCTTTAGATGAACGTAGCCAAAAATGGATTTATATGGATAAAGAAGCTCGCGCGCATTTGGCTGATCCTGCTTTTATGAACCTTTTAAATAACACATTGAAGCCAACTGATGTAAAAGCTTCTGATTATAAAGCGATTTATTTCACAGGGGGTCATGGTGTAATGTGGGATTTTCCAAATAATCCTGAATTGACTGGGCTTGCTGAGCAAATTTATCGTCAAGGTGGCGTAGTGTCTGCGGTATGTCATGGTGTGGCGGGGGTACTTGCATTGAAAGATGAACAAGGACAACCTTTGATTGCAAATCGTAAAGTGACTGGATTTTCTAATCGTGAAGAAGTGCTTTCGGGTATGAAAAAACAAGTTCCATTTTCACTTGAGGATCAGCTAAAGTCTAAAGGTTCAAAATATTCTGAAGGATTCTTGCCATTTACGTCATTTGTGGTGGTTGATGATCGTATTATTACAGGACAAAATCCGCAGTCCCCACGTGAGGTGGGCGTGGAAGTTGTGAAGAAACTTTCGACAATAAAATAAGTTATCCCAAGACTCCTAACATAAAGGAGTCTTTTCTAATTTAGTTCGGTACCTAATCTAATCTATCTATTAATTTGGATAATACATTTTTATGTACATTTAATGTTCTAAGGTTATCTGATTCAGTAGTACAAATATTTTCAAGCATACTTTTTGTAAATGGATACTCATCGAGTATCTTCTCTATAAAAAAAAGCTCTGAATTTTTACTGTCAATTTTTTCAATTACATCTGTTAATTTTGTATTAAAAAGAATTTTCATTTTTTCATTAATTTTTGTCGACTTCCCTTAAACTGAGACATCCATAACTGGAGTTTTCTGATTAAATAAGGTCAGGAGACAGTCATGAAGAAATCACGATTTACCGAGAGCCAAATCATCAGCATTTTGAAAGAAGCAGATGCTGGGATGAAAGTGGATGATATAGCAAAATGCATTTTTTGAGCTACAATGGGTAAAGTCCTTTAAATTGTTTATCCAGATGCCCAAAATATATTCAGAAGATTTACGCCGGAAAGTCATGGAATTCTACCGAAAGAGTGGTCATAAATCGAATACCTGCACAACTTTCAATATCGCCCGGACAACACTGGATGACTGGATTCTGCTTGAACAGCAGACAGGACAGCTGGCTCAGCCTAAACTTGTCAATGTGGGCAGACCTTCAACCATTAGGGATCTTCCTGCTTTCAAAATATTTGTTGAAAATACAAAATTCTCACAGGCAAAAGATCTGGTTCCACTCTTTAAAAACCAGTTCGGATATGCAGTTTCCTATGATGTCATACTGGCAACACTTCATAAGCTGGGATGGACGCATAAAAAAAGAGTTTCCTCTACAGACAGGCCTGTCAAATAAGCAGAACCGTATTTCAGTGGATTCTTCCTCAGTGGGAACAGGAATATGGCAGGGAAAATATTCTGTATATCGATGAATCAGGAATCAATACAACTGACACGGCAGAATATGGATGGTCCATTAAAGGAAAACGCTGTCAGGATTTAAAGTCAGGCGGTCATGGAAAAAGAATGAGCATGATCAGTGCGGTCAGATCAAGTGCTCCCTACAGTTTTCTGTCACCGCTGGTTTTCCAGGGTTCATGTGACAGACATTTATTTACAGGGTGGCTTGATTATTTATTTCGGAATTTACCCGGGTCAGGGTATCTTTTGATCCTGGACAATGCATCCATTCATAAAGGCCGGGAAATAGAACAGCTTGCTGAAACGTACAATGTACGAATCGCCTACCTTCCGGCATATAGCCCTGATTTGAATCCAATTGAACAGGCATGGTCTGTACTGAAAAGGAAAGTCAGAAATATTGTGAGTCAGCAGAATATTTCCATCTGTGAGGCTCTGGATATCGGATTTAAAGAAATGTAGCTCTTAATTTGCATGTGGCTATATCTGCCGTAAGCATGGTATTGGCAATGCCACCTATTATGTCTGGAAAAGCAAATACGGCGGTATGGAAGCATCTGACGTTAAGCGCATGCGTGAGCTGGAAGAAGAAAATGCCAGACTCAAAAGGATGTTTGCGGAACTCAGTCTGGAGAACCATGCCATGAAGGAACTGTTTTCAAAAAAGGGTTGGTGACAGCAGATCAGCGAGAATGCGTTCGTATTCTGGCTTCACTTGGGTTAACTGTATTACAGGCCTGTCGCCTGAGTGGACTAAGTCGAGCCAGCTATTATCGGCAAAGCACGAGCTGGCGCAAACGGGATGCTGCTGTCATTGATGCATTAAATCAGGTGTTAAAACAATCTCCCCAGTCTGGCTTTTGGAAGTGTTTTGGTCGCATACGTCGGCAGGGTTATGACTGGAATCATAAACGTGTTTATCGGGTTTACTGCCAGATGGGATTGAACTTACCCCGTCGACAGAAACGAACGTTGCCCCAGCGTATTGCACGACCACTGCAAGTGGTTGCACAAGCCAACCATCAATGGGCGCTGGATTTTATGAGTGACAGTCTGTATTGCGGTAAACGATTCCGTACCTTGAATATAGTTGATGAGGGGACTCGCGAATGTCTGGATATAGAAGTAGACACCTCGTTACCGGCTGAGCGTGTTGTCAGAGTATTGGATCGACTGGCTCAACAACGTAGCTTGCCGAAGCAGCTTCGTGTTGATAATGGTCCCGAACTGATATCTGCGCGATTGCTGGACTGGTGTAAAGATCAAGGCATTGAAGTGGTGCATATACAACCTGGGAAGCCACAGCAGAATGCTTTTATTGAGCGATTTAATGGTTCGTTTAGGCGGGAGTTTCTCAATGCGTATTTGTTTGAGAATTTGACTCAGGTCAGAGAAATGGCGTGGTTATGGCGTTTGGATTATAACGAGCAAAGACCACATGAAAGTTTAGGCAATTTACCCCTGACCTCCTCCCCAAAGTAGCTACAACCTAAACTGTAGACATGGCCTGTTGGTGATTCCTTACAAATTCGCTGGGGGTCATATAACCGAGTGAGCTATGGGGTCTTTCCCGGTTATAATCCTCACGCCACGCTTCAATCTTATTTCTCGCATCGTCCATGGATAAAAACCAGTGTGTGTTTAAACACTCATCCCGTAGCTTACCATTAAATGATTCTATATAGGCATTATCTGTCGGGGTTCCCGGTCGGGAAAAGTCCAGGATAACACCTTGCTCATACGCCCATTTGTCCAATGCCCTGGAAATGAATTCACTGCCGTTGTCCGTTCGTATTTTTGCCGGCAGCCGGCCATGTAACAGCCTGAGCTCCTCCATAGCCATGACCACATGCTCCCCCTTAATCGAAGCAGCAATATGAATCATAAGACATTCCCAACTAAAATTATCGACTACAGTCAAGGCCCTGAAACGCTGACCATTGAAGAGGTTGTCAGCGACGAAATCCATGCTCCAGCACTGATTGATATCAAAGACCGGATCACGCTGCATCCGATGTTGTCCGCTGACATGACGACGGGGGCGTTTTCGTCGCAAATGCAGCCCTTCCTGACAATAGATACGATAGGTTTTTTTATGGTTAATGAGCCAGCCTTCCCGACGCAGCAGGACATGAATACGTTCGTATCCGTACCGGACCCGCGTTTCCGCAATTTCCCTGATCCGTTGTGTAATCACACGATCATCCTTACAGGATCGGTAGTGGTAATACGGCAAACCTCAGCGACCAGGACGCCACTTTCAGATTGCTTCAGTGCAAACGCGATTTGCTCTTCAGTAAATTTGCTTCTCTTCATCTTTGCATGCCTCTTAACATGAGTTAAATATACGGCATATCTCCAATTTTAAGTGAGCCTGTTTTCAGGGCGGAGGTCACTTAATATAACCGTATCAAAGCTATATTTAATAGCAAGTTTCTTAGAAATTGATGCAAAATCATTGTTGCCATAAATAATTAATCTAAACTATGTAGAAATCAATTTCTGAATTGACTTATAGCTTTTGGTCATTTTAGTGGAAATTACTAGTCAGTTAGGTTGAAAATCTCTTGTTCAAAAATCTTGCTTTTTAGTGGGCAATTAGGCTGAAAATATCCATATAAAAGACATTGTATTGGGGTCGATCTAATTTTTCCAATTGAGTCAAATGACATGCTCGATTCGAAATCGATATGCCTTGAGAAAAAACTCTGTCCAATTGACGATACGCTTTTCTAAAATTAGAAGTATCCAGAACCCCCATTAACATTTCTGATAAAGAGGTTTTTGAAAAATTACTAAAATATTTTTTGCAATTCAACAGGAATACCGTTGAGCGCCGCATTTCCTGATAAGGCATCAATAAAGTTATGATCCGTAATATCATTTACACTAATACCCGGATTAGATGAAGCGACCGAGAGCTGCATACCTTTTCGATGGTGTCCCCACCCATGAGGTAAGCTCACTACATTTGGCATAATATCTTCTGTGATCGCTATAGTGACTTTTAACGCCCCAGTCTCACTCGTAATATAGACTTGTTCTCCATGCTCAATGCTATAAACATTTGCTGTTTGAGGATGGATAAACAAGTCACAACGATTTTTACCTTTGACTAACCGTTGACTATTGTGCATCCATGAGTTGTTTGTACGCAAATCACGCCGACCAATTAAAGTCAATTTCTGCACATGTTCATGTCGGTTAACATAATCTTGTAAACGATTTAAATCATTGATAAATTGCTCTGGAAATAAATTTATTTTTTTATCTTTGGTAAAAAGTTTATCTGGTAAGCGAGGTTCAAGCGCTCCCAGATCCAGCCCATGCTTATATTGTTTGAGTTTCTTCAAAGTTAAGCCTTCACCTGTAAGATAGCTCTTCCAGCCACCGCCATAATGACCATTACGTAATCCCATATCGATAATATGTTCAATCGTCATCAATTCCCTTAACTTATGTTTTTGCTTCATTTTTAGTTTAGAGAAAGTTTTTTGTTTACCCGCTTTCAACTCTTCAATACGATTAGTCAGACTTGTGTAGATTTGTGCATCAGAACGCATAAAACTTTTTTTCTTGAAGAGTGGTTCAGAGAATCTTGTTACATTTCGAACAGCTAAATTAGTAAAGACCAGATCATAAAGCGGATGCTCAAATGGTCCACATGGCGGAAGAATAATATCAGCATGTTTTGTGGTTTCATTAATATAAAAATCGATCGCGACCATAAACTCCAAATTAGCCAGTGCTTGTTCCAGACGGCTGCCATTTGGTGTTGAAATCACAGGATTTCCAGCCGTGACAACAAAAGCTTTGACCTGCCCCTCACCTGATGTCAGCATTTCGTCAGCCAAAGTCGCAGATGGTAACTCACGATTAAACTCTGGTAATTTACGCACTCGACTATGGAAACCTGCAAAACTGCCCCGACTCACAATATCAGTCATATCTATCGCAGGTGTCGTAAACATCATCCCCCCTACACTGTCTAAATTTCCAGTAACCACGTTGAGAAGCTGAATAAGCCAATGATTCAGAGCACCGAACTCCTGGGCTGCAATTCCCATTCGACCATAGCATACAGATTTTTCTGCTGTTGCAAATTCCACAGCAATACGCTCTATTTCTACGACAGGAATATGCGTCAGCTCTGAAATTTTTGTTAATGGAATTGTATTAACCAAAGATTCTATATCTTTGATATTTCCATTTAGCGGAAGCCTGGACTGAACATGAGCCAAGCCTTTAGAAAAAATGACTTGAATCAGTCCAAGTAGAAACAGTGCATCACTTCCAGGTTTAATAAAATGATGTTCACTTGCATATAAGGCTGTCTCGGTTCGACGGGGGTCAACCAGGACTAATTTCCCCCCACGTGTTTTAATGCGTTCCAAACGTCCTAAGATATCGCCAGCCGTCATCAGACTACCATTCGATGCCGCAGGATTTGCCCCAAGCATCAGCATATAGTCTGTACGATCAATATCAGGAATCGTAAAATTCATACTATGACCATACATCAAATATGAGGTCAACATATGCGGCATCTGGTCAAGACTGGATGCTGTAAACATATTCTTTGAAGCAAGTGCTTTTCTAAAGGGTCCAATATTGATCATGACCTCAATATTGTGCGAGGCAGGATTACCCCAATAACCAGCTACAGCATCATTTCCATATTTCTTCTGGACCATGACAATTCGCTGTGCAACTTCTTCTAACGCCTCATCCCAGTCAATATCAACCCATTGATCACCAATTCGCTTTTTCGGGGTTTTTAAACGATCTGGATCATTGTGTAAATCCTGTAAGGCATACCCTTTGGGACAAATATGTCCATCACTATGTTTATCATGCTGATCGCCTGCTATCGAAATGATCTTTTCACCCTGATATTCAACAACAATGCCACACATTGCCTCACAAAGTGTACAGGTACGATGATGTGTTTGAATCGATTGAGATGAATCATAGTCTTTTACAGATACAACATTTTCACTCTCAGAAGTCGCTTTAGCGATCAGTGCTTCATTTACAGATTTAACATGGATCATTTCCTGTATATCAATTAGCTTATGACGAGGGCGACCAGCAGAAAGACCCAACTTCATCTCATGGCTATCCAATGCAATCCAATCCGCAAAAGTGAAAAAACCAACACCTTTTTGACTCAAATATTTTTTAAGTGAAATGGGATTATCAATCTTCGAGTCAGTCTTTTTTTCATTTAAATCAAACACAAGTTTTTTAACAGTATTCACAGCACATTGCTTATTGGTACCAATCACACCGCTCGCACCGCGCTTAATCCAGCCTGCGACGTATTCCTTTTCAGAAAGACTGCCATTTGCCAATAATGCCCTGCCTTCATGATGAACAATCGTACCGCGCATTTCATCAAATTTCAGACCCGGTATAGCTTTGCCCTGGTACCCCGTTGCACTGATGATTACACCTGTTTCCAGTGTTTTTCTTTCACCTGTGGCTTCCACGACAATTTTATGTTCAGAGTCCAGAGTGACTTTATTGATCCCAACACTTAAACCCTGAATACCTTGTTCAGTGTGAATGACCTCTTCCGGATTGGCATTAAAAATGAATCGGATAGTTTTTTTTGCTTTAACTTCCCGTTTTAAAATACTGCGAAGCAAAGCCACATTTTCCTTTGCTTCACTATTTTCGGGCAAATCCAGCATAGCTTCAGTTGCTTGATCCAATGCCAGATCATGAGGATTCACCTCAAGATTAATTTCAGAATGGTTGAGCAACTGTCGTAATTCTTTAGGTGTAAATGCCGCTTGAGCTGGCCCCTTACGAGCAATTACATTCACTGTCTGAATGCGACTTTTAACAATCACTTGCAAAGCGTGATCAGCAATATCTGTTTTTTGTAGCTCTTTTTCAGGCAGACAAACAATCCTTGCAATATCAAGTGCAACATTCCCCATACCGATAATAGACATACTGCTATGGTTCAACTCCGGGGCAAGTAATGCTTGTTCAGGGTGACCATTATACCAGCCAACAAATTCAGCTGAACCATAAATACCCAAGGCTGAAGCACCCTGAATTGTTAAGGCCTTACTTGCTGACCCACCCGTTGTATAAATAATTGCATCATAGTTTTCAAGTAAAGTTTCCCGATCAATATCTTTCCCGACTTCTACATTACCGTAAAATTTAAGGTTGGGATTCTTTTTAACAAGCTGAGTAAAATTTCCTGAGACTGATTTTATATCAGGATGATCCGGTGCGACACCAAACCGGACTAAACCAAACGGGGTTGGAAGTTTTTCCATTAAATCTATAGATGCATCAGGATACTGCTTCAATAAAGCTTCGCTGGCAAAAAAACCGGAAGGACCCGCCCCCACAACAGCAAACTTTTTATGATATAAATTAACTTCTTGATTTTTTGTAATATTTTCAGTCTTGCGCTCAGTAATAACTGGATGGCGTTTCGACTCGAGCGCATTAATTTGAATATATTCGTTCTGGTCTTCTGGAACTGATGACTCTGGGTAAATGGCGCGCGTAGGACATTCCGTTAAGCAGGCGTTACAACTAATGCAGACATCAGGGTCGATATAAAGCATATCATCGCCTTCACGAAATGCATTTACAGGACAAACATCAACACAGTTTGTGTATTTAGCGCCACTGCATGCACCAGTAATTACGTATGCCATTTTCCAATCCCTGTCATCATCCATTAGACCATTAAAATATTAATGCAGTAGAAAATAAGAATATTGACAAAATTTATACTATTTGTCATATTGTGCCAAAAGTACGATCAAAATATAAATATGTCAAAAAACTTCGTTTCATCCAGTTTTCTGAATACCTTACTCGTCTATTTGGAATCCAATGGCTATGACGATATAGAACTCATTTCAAAAATAGAACAATTCAAGGAACGTTATCAATGGCAGATGCCAAGAGAAGATTTTCTTCATTTACTGAATGCAATCAAGACCCGTTATAATCGACCTGCTTTAGGCTTTAGAATTGGCCGTGGATTAAAATCAGAACACTTTGGCATGGTTGGATATATGGGGATTTCCTGTTCAAGTTTAGGACAAGCTTTACGCCGTTATCACCATCACCAGCTATTAGTGGATTCAACACTCAATACATCATTTGAAACAACGGACACGCAAATTACGATACGATGGTGGCAGAATGATCCTACAGCACATGGTATCTGGGGAGAGTTTGGAGTCATGGTTTTTATTAATTTCTATCAAGCACTGATTGGGCGTGATATACCTCCTGAATGTGTAGAACTGCCCTGTAAACCTGATGGAGATCCTAAAATCTATGAAATTCTTTCAGGTTGCCCTGTTAAATTTGAAGCAGATGCTGTAGGAATTACTTTACCCAGATCTTTATATTCGATGAAAATAAGTACAAGTGACCCTTATCTTCGTAGTTTATACGATAGACAAGCAACTGCACTTCTTCATGACTTTTCTGAAAAAAGTGATTTCCTGTCTTTAGTGAAGCAGGCAATTAAAGAGGGTTTACAAGATGAACAAGATAAAGCGGAAGATATTGCAAAAAAATTAGGTTTATCACTACGAACATTTTACAGGCGTTTAGATGAACAGGGCTTTCGTTATCGTGCCTTATTGGCAGATACGCGTTTTGCCTTAGCTAAAACTTATCTTCAGGATAAAACTCTATCACTTTCACAAATCTCATTGATGCTCGGCTATGCTGAACAAAGTGCATTTACACGAGCATTCATAAGTTGGGGAGGTTTGTCTCCTTCCAAATATCGTAATAGGTATTATGGCGTAAAGTAGAGTTATTTTTTATATTAAATATTAAAATGATCCAAATATTGTCTGGACAGTGTACTCCAGTGTGCTATGTCATCGATAGCATGCATGTTAAGTAACATTCAAAGTCAATTTTTCTACTGTTTGTGAAATTTTTTCAAGCATTTTTATGCGTTCCGCTGGATTTAAAAAGTAAAAGTGATCTCCTTCCAACTCAACACTACCTAACCAATTGTCTGTGTGTTGCTGCCATGCATCCATCATTATTTTGTCCGGGATATCAGGATCATTTTTGCCATAAAACGTCATGACAGGAACCTCTGTCTTACGCAGTTTTTCGCTCAGCAATTGATCACTAAGATAGAAATCATTACGAATGATTCTGAGGAAAAAGGCCAGCGCCTCCGGATTATTTAGGATTTCATCTGGAAAATTATTATATCTCTTTAATTCATCTATAATTTTTTTATCCGTCAACTCATGTTTATAACGCATATGCTGGATATAACCATGTTCTGGACGGCTACTGATCACAATCAATTTCAACTGATGAAGCATTGAACTTGTCTCAAGCACATGGAGCACCTTCCAGATCAAACCTCCGCCAACGCTATGTCCAAACAAAATAAAGGGGAGTTCAGCATAGTGCTGTATCTCCTCCACAATCTGCCTTGCCAGCAAATCAGGATCGTCAAGCAACGGTTCATTTATTTTTAGACCATGCCCTGAATATTCAATCGGTTGAATACAGATATTCTTTACTTCAATCTTTTTCCATGAGTGATAAATACTCGCACTACTCCCTGCTGGCGGCAAACAGAACATGTTATGTTGATCTTTATTCATTTTTAATGATCCTACAGCCCCCTGAGCATTGCAAAATGCTCAGGGGGGTTCTGCATTAATCAGGTAAGGCAGATGCTAAAGTCAGTGTCTGGGTTGGTTGCCAAATCGTTGCGTCACGATGCGTAACAAAAATAACCGTAGAAGATAAACCACATATTTCTGCAACGATTTTTTGTTCAGTCCCTTCATCCAGGGCAGAAGTCGCTTCATCAAGTATTAAAATTGGCGCATCTTTGAGTAACGCCCGGGCAATCGCAACGCGCTGACATTCTCCTCCTGACAATGCTGAACCTTGTTGTCCGACTGATTGATTGATTCCTTCTGAATTGCGGTCAATAACCGTGCCCAATTCAACCCTTCTCGCAACAGCCTCTATTTCCTCGGGACTTGCGTCAGGTTTTCCCAACCTGATATTTTCCGCCAGGCTTCCTGTGAATAGAATCGGTTCCTGAGCTACATAAGCGATGTTTGCGACCAGATCCTCATAGTCCATTTGATCAAGAGATATTCCACCAAAAGTAATTTTTCCTTTTTGTGGATCGTCGAACCGCGTCAGCAATTCCAGTAAAGAACTTTTACCACTGCCACTTGGTCCAGTAACCCATACTCTGCTACCGAATGGAATATCGAAAGTAATATGTTCAAGTGCAGGCGCATAACTTATGCTTTTTATCGAAATATCGAAGCCAGCAGGAGTTTGAGCTTGCAATGGCTTAGGTAACTCTGGTGGGTGTGTAATCTGATTAAAGTTTCGTAAGGACGCAATCAAGTCATTAATATGTAAGCCTGCCACGGCGAGTTCAGCTAAAGGGGCTGCTGCACGTCCAATCAACACCAGCAATGCCAGCACCAGCGCAGCATTATTACTCCCCGTAAGTACCAGAAAGATTGCCATCCCTGCAATAGGTAAAAAACTTGCCAGGGTTGCAATAAAATTTGCAAATGCCGCAGCACGATTAATACGTAATAAAGTCGCTTCCTGTTCTCGCCAGCGATGCTCTATACGTTGAACTGCACCTTCTGGACCTGCTGCTGTTCGTAATAACTCAATATGATCCACCAATTCCAAAGTTGCTTGCGAAGCAGCTAAATCAACACTGTTGCGTTTTTCATCCGTACGCATCAGTGAACGTTGTGCAAGGAATTGTGCCAATAACGAGAGTAAAACCAGAATCAAGGCGACCAATGCAGTTCGCAATCCAGCAAGTAATGCTATTCCAGCCACTAAGAACAACGGCATGAATGGCGCATGTAAAAATGTTTGCAATTGATGAGCAGGGACGCTCATAAATCCAGGGATTCCCTGTCCTGCAATCGCAGCAACCTGAGTACGCTGTTCATTGCTAAACCAGGAAAGTTTAGCGCGAGCTAAAGATTTACCCAGCTCTTCAAATAAATCCCCAGCCAGACGAACGCCAGTAAGAAAACCAGCACGAGTAACAACCACTGTCACCAAAATGGCTGCAAAGGCACTGATCACAACCCAGATAGGAGACCAGTGATTCACCATTGCAAACGCGAGTACGGTATATGCAATTGCCTCAATTGCTGCAACAAAGATCCATCCTGTTCCAACGACAATTAACTTTTGTCTGGCAGCAGGAGGAAGCTTTGAAAAAACCTGTTCCTGGTTTAATTTAGCTGCAGTATTCATAAATATCTCCCTGCATCATTGATTGCATCGAGCGCTAACCTGCTATCTGCGCCGGCAGCTAAAACCAGATCATGTGTTACGATGACAATCGTTTTATTCTGGTTCCTGGCCAGGTCATTTAATTCATGCATTAATCTCGTGGTATTGACATGATCCAGTGCACTTGTTGGCTCATCCAATAAAATAACAGGAGCTGATGATAAGAATGCACGGGCAATTCCTACGCGCTGTTTCTCACCACCTGAAAGTAAAGTTGCATCTGCATCCAGATCTACTTTTAATTGAGCCTTGAACAATGCCTGCTCAAGCTGTTCATCGGTTGCATCAACAGCAGATAAGGCTAAGTTTTGTCTGACTGTTGCAGCTAATACATCACCACCTTGTGGGATAAATAAAATCTGTTGATGCCGCAACTTTTCGTGTAATTGTGATAAATCTGTTTCTGCAAATCGGACAACGCCTTTTTTCAATACAGCCAAACCGGCAAGCGCTCTAAGAAGTGTTGTTTTTCCAGCACCACTGGGTCCTGTAATTGCCGTGATTGACTGAGGTGGAAATGAATAACTTATTTGATCAAACACCGGCTGATCATCAATAACAAAGCTTGCATCTACAATTTCAAGAGGAGCATTTCCTTCAAGCTGTTGTATATGTCCCGATGGGAGCATTGGCTCTTTTAAGAATACAGATAAACGAGTAGCTGCTGCCCGCCCGGCAGTCACATAATCAAGCCCATGCCCTAACCGCAACGAGGGTGTCACGATAGCCAGACTAAAGAAAAGTGTTGCAGCCAATGTCATGCTGTCATATTGATAAGCCACGAGATAGGCTATGGCAAAGGTTGAAACAGCTTGTAATAATGCAATTGCAACAGCGGCAACGGTTGCCACTTTACCCACCCAGGAAACCATACTCTGAGTAAAATGTTGTGCAGACTGGGTATAGGCTGTTAAAGCACCAGACTGTTGACCATAGATTCGATTATCACGTATGCCACGCGCATAATCATCGGCAGCCGCAATAATATCGAGCATGACCTGCATACGCGCAGCGCCATCTCGTTTCGATACATGAGGTACGATAATCAAATAATACAACGAGGCTATTGCACCTGGTAACAGCACCCAGAGTGCCATTGGACCCACCAATAACAACAACAAAATAATTGAAGCCAGCGGGATCACAACAAAAATTGCAATTTCTGAAGGTAAATGTGCCACCATATGATGTAAGGTCGCAATATCATCTGAAACCAGACGCTTTAATTTTTGATCGCCTTGCTTAGCAAGTGTAGTCGTAGGTAAACGAGTTAAATGATGGACAACCTGACGGCGTAATCGAGCTGAAAATCCAGCTTCAGCATCATGTACCAGCCATGAAGCAAATGCTGCCAATACAGCTCCGATGATCCAGAACGCAACAGAAAAGATGACCCAATAGTAAGACAAGTTACCAATCAGCTGAACCATTGCCCATAACGCAGTTAACATCGCTAAACCTGAAAGTACAGCAACTAAAGTTCCTATCAATAGTTTAGGAAACGCTGGTCTCAGCGCAGGTGCCAGTGATGGCTCCATCATCACATGAGATAGCTTTAAATCACGCATACTCAACTCGCTTTATATCGAATGGAAAAACCAAAAGGCTATATCTTCTGGCCTCGTCCTTGTGTTGCTTTATTTTCAGCTTGAATAGCACATATCTGAAAACGCTATTTAATAAGTGTTCTTTTAAAATATTAAATTGCATACATTATTTCCTGGCAGCTATATCCGCGCATTTTTAGCTTATTTGCGATGTCTTAAAATAAATATTGATTCGATAAAACCGCACGGGTGGAGATCATTAAAAACCAACAGTACGTTTCGATGCACCTTGTAAATCAAGAATGACATCGTCAATTAAGCGATCAATCTGCTGGCTATCACGATGATGTGCTGTGGTAATTAAATGGGCAATATTTCCTGAGATTGCCAGATAATGCTTTTTCCATACCCGCTCTGAAGGACACGGGAAAACCACAGTAATTGAATTTGGATTTCGCCAGGCCGGGATTCCAACTGCCTGAAAGCGATCAACTGCATACTGGGCCATTTTCAAGCAATGTTGAACTCTCTGCTGTCTCTGTGAAAATGTCTGGCTACGTATTGCAGCCCACATAAGTAAAACCGTATGCCCATTACGGGAACCACTAATCGTTTGATCACGGGTGGAGATATAGTCGACATCTACTGCAATACGCCCCACATTTTGACGTTTTGCCACGACAATACCGCAAGGGATAGGTGAACCAATCATTTTATGACCAGACACACAAATCGAATCAACCCCATCAGCAAAAGAAAATGCCTGAGGATGATCAACAAAAGGTAAAATCATGCCACTCAATGCAGCATCGGCATGGATATAATAATCCTGCCGCATTAATCCGATTTGTTCCAACCGCGTTTGAATCATATTGATATCATCGATAGCACCTGTCATGGTTGTTCCAATATTGGCAAAAATAATGGGGTGCTTTTCTTTCGCGATCTGGATTTTGTTGATCAAATCATCATAATTAATTTCACCATTATCCAATGACTCAATCACACAGGATTTCATTTGCAATAATTTAGCAATTTTCACCACTGAATAATGTGTATCTCTTGAATAGTACAATGTTGCATCCGGGAATAATTCACGTGCCAGATAGCACCCAAACATATTGCCCTCAGTACCACCATTGGTTACATATCCCCAGCTTTCTTCAAATGGGATTTGAAAAAACTCAGCAAAATAACGCATGACATCCTTTTCAAAGTCAAAGGAGTTCAGGGCATAGTTACTGTCATCTTTCCAGTCACCACAATTATTAATAGAGAATTTGAAAAAACGAAATAATGAGGAATAATCGAAATCTGCAGATTCAGGATATCCAATATTAAAATATTGATGTTTTAAGCAATAATTCCAGAAGCTTTCTATTCGGTCTTGATCAGCAGGCGATAAAATCATTTTTTGCTCCGTTGCTATGACGATTACAAGTTGTCTAAGGAGTCGCTATCAAAGATGTAAATTTTCTATATAAATTTAGCGACCAGGATTTGCCTCGTACCACATAACCACAATCATTTAGCCCGCAACCCTTTGCCTCGCATCAACGAGTGACCACCAGTTAGATAAAGTGGGAGTGCGCCCAAGTTCTTCAAAACTGACATTGATTCCCTGTGCTTTAAGTTCAGAAGAAAATTGCATAATACGAAGTGAGTCCAATCCATATAGAATGAGATTTTCATCTGGATCTAATTCTTCATCTTCTTCAATCAATTGCTGTACACGTTTTTCTAACCATTGACGCGTAATGGTCTGAAGATCTTCCTGTAATAAAGATTGCGTATCGGTGACCTGACCACAACGTGAAGAAACATATTTCAATGCAAGACGGTGTTCATCTTCTGAGAAATCAGCAACCGCATCACCCACTAAAAATGGTTGTATATCACTCATGAAAGCTTCCACTGCTGTGATCATGCAACCAATATGTGCATAAACACCACCAATAATGAGCTGATCACGGTTCCAGTTCTGCATTCGCTCAAGCAAATCTGAGCGTTTAAAAGCGCTGTAACGCCATTTTGTTAAGACAATGTCCTGCTCATCTGGAGAGAGCTGATCAATAATTTTCTGCTGATCAATGGTTGAAGCAGGCAAACCCGCCCCCCACATTGCATTCAGTAATGCACGATCATCAGCTGGCTGCTCATAAGGCTGTGCTGTGTAAACAACTGGAACATTGTGCTGATGTGCCCATTTTTTTAATCGGACCAGATTATCAATAACCGTTTTAATTAACTCACTTTCAGTATCATAAAAATTCAAAAAGTAACGCTGCATATCATGGATTAATAAAACTGCTCCAGCAGGATCTAACTGCCAGTCTGTTTTGTTATCTGGATAGCTCTCCGGTTTGGGCATGAGATAAGTCGAAATCTTTGAAATAGCCATATGCTGCTCAATATTTATTTAAGATGTTGTAGAGGTATTTAAAATTGTGCGAAGTTGTTTTTTATCCACCTTACCCACTGCAGTCAGCGGTAAACTGTCAACAAATTTGATCTGATCTGGAAGTTTGTATTGTGCGATACCCAATTCCATTAAATGACGTTTAAGCGCCAAAGCTTTTAATGCAGGATTACGCGAGACAATAAAGGCACAACTTTTTTCACCAAATTGTTCATCGACGATTGCAACCAATGCGGTATGCACAACATCAGGATGTAAAAGCATGAGTTCTTCTATTTCCTCTGAAGCAATCTTTTCACCGCCGCGATTAATCTGGTCTTTAATCCGTCCTGCTACGCGCAAATTACCGTCAGGAGTACGTTGAACAAGATCACCTGAATAGTAATATCCCTCCTGATCGAACACCTGCGTATTGTGCTCAGGGCTGTGATAATAACCACAAAAAGTATAAGGCCCCCGGGTTGCAAGCATGCCAATCTCTCCGTCTGGGACTTCTCTATACTGCTCATCAACAATTTTAATTTCATCATCAGGACTGATTGGACGTCCCTGTGTGGTAAATATTTGTTCGTCAGTATCATCCAGTCGGGTATAATTGACCAAGCCCTCCGCCATACCAAAGACTTGCTGTAATTGACAGTTCAAAACCTCAGGCACTTGACGGGCTAAAGATTCCGGAAAACTTGCACCACCCACCTGAAGCAAAGCCAAAGACTGGATTTGAGCTTTATATTGTGGTGCTTTTTCCAGCCACATAATGACAGCGCTTGGTACCAAAGAGGCCATATTGACTTGATGACGTTGAATTAACGCAAAACAGTTCAACGGCTCAGGGTTTGGCGCCATCACTACACATCCACCCGCATGTAAAACACCCAATGCACCCGGTGAACTCAACATAAAATTATGAGGTGCAGGCAAAGCACACAGTAGCCGGGTATCTGAACTTAAACCACATATCCCGGCACTGGCTCTCACACTATAATCATAGTCATTATGCGTCCGTGGAATCAGTTTCGGTGTCCCCGTACTTCCACCTGATAATTGAAAAAATGCAACCTCACCGGCAGGCGTAGATGCAAAATCCACAATGCTTGTCGCTGCTGTTTCAATCCAGTCGACCAACCCGGAATCTGTCGGGTGATGATTAAACATCAGGACAATTTCAGGTGCCAGACAAACTTCATGAAGTGCATCAATAAACTGATTATTACTAAAGACTTCATGCTGCCGTGAACCGATTAAAAGCCTGGGTTGAATTTGTCTGACAAATGCATTCAGCTCATATTGCCGATGGCTATATAATGCATTCAGCGGTACAACACCAACCTTGAGCAACGCAAAAAAGACAATATAAAATTCTGCCACATTGGGAAGTTGCACTAAAGCGGTATCACCTTTACTCAAGCCATTCTCAGCCAATCGCGAAGCTAAATTGGTTGATAGATGATCCAATTCAGCATAACTAAACTGTCGTTCTCCACATATCACTGCGGGTGAATGTGGATGCAACTCAGCGCCTACCGTTAAAATTCGCGTCAAAGGCTGGTCAATCCAGTAACCTTTATTTCGATAACGCTGCGCCCGCTCCCTAGACCAGTAAACAAATTCAATCATCTGATTTTTCATATCGTTCTAAATATTCAAAATGGTTTAATGGTTACCAGGATATTGATTTTTCAATATTTCATCTCTACCGGCTACCAAACATTTTTAATCCATATCCAGTAAAAGAAATATATTGAGACCGAACAAACGATCTGTTTACTACAGCTAACTGAAAATGGCTATCAAAATGCAACTGGTAATCATTTTCATTTGTTTGTATGATGCTAAAACAAGATTAATTTGTCAACCGAGTTATCGTTCAATGTGTGAATTAACCTCGATGCAAGCTGCCTGTTGGTTTGGGCGGTCTGGCAGTACAACCTTAGGTGGAGTTTCAGCCCATCTTTATGCTGAATTTGATGGTCAACTCATCGATCTGCAAAAATTAAATTTAGCCATTCAACGGCTTTATCAGGAACACGACCTACTGCGGTTAAATTTAAGTGTCGATGGTGTCCCAGACATCACAGCGCATATTCATCCTCAAATATTGGAAGTCGAAGATTTTTCAATGCTGAGTAAAAATGAACTTGAGCAAAAACTCTTACAAAAACGTGAGCAATGGACGCATCAAAAATTAGATTTAAACAACAGTCAAACCGCAAGATTTTCTATCAGTGTATTCAAAGATGGGCATTTTCGTTTTCATATTGATACCGATATGATTGCAATTGATCCCTCCAGTTTTCGCAGGCTGATGGAAGACCTTTCTTTGTTCTACGAAGATCCAGAAGTATCATTCACTCCCCCCCCTGATTTTTTTGACTGGCATCACCAGATGCGCACAGATCCTGAGCTTAAAAAATTAACTCAGAGAGATCGATTATGGTGGAAACAACGCCTGCCCAATATGACTCCAGCACCATCATTACCTTTCATTAATGAAGAGTTACAAACAGCAAAAAGTTATCGTTTAAGCACATGGTTACAGCCCGAAGAACGCAAAGCATTGCGACAACTGGCACGGAAGCAGCACATCACGCTTTCCAGTCTGGTATTGGGGTTATTTGCATATACCCTTGGCAATGCAACTCAGGACCCTGCTTTTCGATTAAACATTCCGACCTTCTGGCGTGAACCTATTTTAAAAAATATCGAACGGAGTATCGGTGATTTTGCCAATCTGGTGATTCTCGATGTTCATATGAAGGAAGCAGATACCTTAGCGACACTATGCAAACAAATAGCAAAGCAAATGCTGGATTTACTCGACCACTCGCATTATTCAGGTATAAATATTCTGCGGGACCTATCACGCTATCATGGTCGTGCCGAACTTGCTCCAGTGGTGTTTACAGCAGCACTCGATTTAGCAGAGGGTGATTTACTTTCTGAACGTGTACACCGTGTTTTCGGTGAGATGAACTGGGTCATTTCACAAGGTCCACAAGTTGCACTTGATGCTCAGGTTGCCAGTCTCAATGGTGGCATTTTAGTCAACTGGGATATCCGTCTGGATGCATTACCCAAAACATGGATTACCACCTTATTTGAATCTTTCAGTAATTTACTTAGAGAACTTGCAGCACATCCCGAACAGCTCCATACCCCAATTATCGCTTCAGAACAGCGTCTACCATCACATATAACATCAACAAAATCATTAAATGCATTACAGCAGGCATATTTATTAGGTCGTACTCAGGCGCTTCCTCTTGGGGGTGTCGCTATGCAGGAGTTTCGCCAATATCACGGCAGCATGAATATTGTTTTATTAAGACAACGCTTAACCGAAATGGTACGACGGCATGAAAGCCTGCGCACTTATATTGATAAAAATAAATTGACTCAATATGTAAGTGATCAAATTACGGTTAACCTAAAAGAAATAGATTTAAGAGCGTTGTCGCCAGAGCTCGCTTTTGATCAAATACAATCTTATAAAGATCGCTATACACATGCCCTGTTTGATTTAAACCAGTCCCCATGGAATATAACGCTATTTTTATTAAAAAATAATCTATTAACGATTTTTGTTCGTTTTGATGCATTAATTTTAGATGGTCGATCTATTGCTGCACTGATGCTGGAACTATTTGATGATCAACAATATGATATTGAAACACAAACCCTGGAACATCAAATACCAGATAGCTCGTCTATACACCAGTCTGATCTGAGATACTGGAAAGAAAAATTTTCCAGACTGGCTGGTATCCCACAGCTCCCATGGACGACCCCCTTACAGCAGTTGATGACATCACATTACCAACGTAAAAGCCTAATTATTGCAAAAGATCAATTTAAACAATTGTCCAGAATTGGAGCAAAACATTCACTGTTTAAAAACTCAGTTATTATGGCTGTCATTTTAGAAGTATTGTCTCACTGGAATACAGATCGGGCATTATGTGTCGCCATTCCTACATTACCCTTATATACAGGACCATTTTCAAATAGCTCTACATTTATTGCTGTTGAATGGAAACATGCAGAGCAATTTATTCAACAAGCCAGTTACTTACAAACAGAAATCCTGGAGGGTTTACAGCATCTGTCATTTTCAGGTGTTGATCTCGCTCGACTCCTATTTGAAAAAACAGGCATAGCTCCTGTGTTGCCTATTGTCATTACAAATGGATTGTCATGGTCTATGCTACCAGAATCTCATTGTATCCGACTGGAGGACGGGCTCACTCAAACACCTCAGGTTGCTATCGATATCCGCTTTAGCACGCAAAATGATGGTGCTTTGGTCTTTGATATTGATTATGCCGAAGATGCACTTTCATCAGAGCTGATTGATGACTTTTTGCATATGCTTCAATCAGCAATCAACCAGATGATCGACTCAAACATGTTTACATTTGATTTAACTGAGTTTTTTTCAGTGCTTCAAAGCAATAGGCAATATTTCAAAAACAATGTTGCTAAACATCAATACAGATCACCTGACAATAATATTGCGGAGAACAAACAGCGTCATCAACTGTTGCAAATCTATTTAGAGACATTGGGTCAGTCTAAAAATGACATAACCGATGATTCGATAAATTTTACCCATATGGGACTCCGCCCACATCATCTAAAGATTATTTCGAAACGCATCAGTGAAACTTATGCAATTCAGCTCTCACCTGCTCAACTTATCCATTGTCGAAACATTACAGATGTGGAAAAACTCCTTGCACCCTATTCACCCGTATTCTGAACTTTAAACCTTTTGGAATTATATAAAGTATACTCATGAAAAATATAGATATTACTGGAATTGGTATTGGACCCTTCAATTTAGGATTAGCGGCTCTACTTTCACACCACCCTGAAATAAAAAGTATATTTCTGGAACGTAAACCAGAGTTTCGCTGGCATGAAGGACTACTCTTACAAGGTACGACCTTACAGGTTCCTTTTTTTGCTGATCTGGTCACCATGGCTAATCCCTGTCATCCATTGGGCTATATTAATTACTTACATCAGCATGATCGTTTACATCAGTTCTACTATTACGACAGTTTTCTAATTCCCCGCCGTGAATATGACCATTATTGTCGCTGGGCTTCAAAGCAATTACCTGACTGTCAATTTGGAGAAAATGTGAATAATGTTGAATATGATTCAACACTCGATAAATTTTTGATAGAAAGCGAATCTGCTTCAGGCAAAAAACAAAAATATATCAGCCAGAATCTGGCGATTGGTATAGGAACCAAACCCCGTATTCCTCAATGGCTGGAAGCATGCAGACATCCCCTGGTCAAACATGCCGCTGAATTTGCACAAATTCAGGAACAACTCAATCAGTGCAAGCAAGTCACTATTATAGGTTCTGGTCAAAGTGCTGCAGAATGTGTACTGGCGCTATTTAATGCACTGACTCCAGAACAGGTGGATGCAGGTGCATCCATTCGATGGGTGACACGCTCAGCAGGTTTTCATCCGATGGAATACTCCAAACTTGGACAAGAGTGTTTTACACCAGCGTATATGCAATATTTCCAGAGTCTCCCCAGAGCAAAACGTCGCGATATTGCTGCTGGTCAGGGCCTCATCTATAAGGGGATTAGCTTCTCGACCATCGGGGATATATATGATCTCCTCTATGAGCGTTCAGTCGGTGGGCAGAAATCTGGTCTTAGCTTATATTCAAGCTGTGAAGTTGAAGCGATTAAAGAATTAGAGCCTGGCAAGCTTTCCATCACCTGCTTGCATACACAATTAGAACAGCGTTGTCAGCTGGAAACGGATGCAATTGTTGCAGCAACAGGCTATGTTCATGACTGGCCTGAATGGTTTGAAAATATGAAAGGCTCAGTCTTAGCAACTGATGAACAAAATGATTGTATCGTTCAGGAAGACTTTACCGCTTTACGTTGTGATCAAGGACAAGGGCGAATTTTTATTCAGAATGCTGAAATTTTTCAGCAAGGTGTAGGTTCACCCGATTTAGGAATCGGTGCGACACGTAATGCTGTTATTATTAATCAGCTTTTGAAACGTGACGCTTATCGTATACCGAAAAAATCATCTTTCCAACACTACGGTTTGCCTGAATAAAATATTGATCCAATAAAAAAACCCGCGATTGCGGGTTTTTTATTAGTTTAATGGTTACAACAAATTAAAAGTCATATGACGCAGATAACATATACGTTCTTGGCGCGCCTAAAGCCAAATTCGTCAATTGTGGCTGTGCCCAATACGCTTTGTTGGTTAAATTATAGATATTGGCACGGAAAGTAACGGGGTGATTCGCGACTTTAGTGCTATAGCGTGCTCCAACATCTAAAAGTGTACGCCCAGGCACAGACAATGTATTTTCTGCATTAATATATTGCCTGGAAACTGCATTGATATTCCCTGATAGGGTTAAAGTCCCTGGTGCCACTTGTGTATCCCACTCTACCCCAAGCTTAGCTTGTCTTTTTGGAAGAGCAATTGCTGTATGACCATCATTTGTTCCATTCTGGGTATTGGTCAGTTCAGGATCAAGATAGGTAAAACCACCCATTAAACGAACATGCTCAATTGGCGAACCAAAAAATGACCATTCAACACCACGATTTCGTTGTTCTCCATCTGAAACAAAAGTGGGTAAGTCATTCACAAGCTGTGAAGCATCTGAATAACTACTTGGTTTGGTAATTTCAAATGCACTCAATGTATGCGCAAATGTACCAAGATCAGCCTTCAAACCAAGTTCTTTCTGTTTGGTTTTTTGAGGAGGAAATATTACCCCTGCATTTGATGTAGCTGCAGACGCCTGCTCACCCCTTGTCAAACCCTCAATATAGTTTGCATAAACAGAAATTTTATCGGTTGCTTTAATCAGTAAGGCTGCGCCAGGCGTGGTTGCTGTTTTACCATTTTCGGGCAGCGTATTAACAGAGTTTGTCGCTTTTACAGTCTGTTGACGAAGCCCCAGGGTCAATTGCACTTTATCCTGAGCAAACGATAATGTATCAGCTAAACCGATGCTGGAGATGGAGAGTGTCGTGTGATATAAAAATGGTGACGTAAATGGTGGTTCAGGTCCCCAATTCGGATTTGGATCATAAATATTCGTAATGATGGGGCCAAAACCCGGAGTACTTCTATAACCATAATCATCTTGCTCATGGTTATAATAGGTTGCATTGGCGACCCACTGATGTTTTACAGGACCTGTCTCAAACTTGCCTTTAAACCCTGCATCTGCAGATTTTTTATCGACTTGAAAAGCAAGTTGGCCAAGGGCTGTATTCAGTGTACCAATGCTGTCTGTAATAGTCCCCACAATTGCACCATTGTATTTATATTCAGTTTTACTCTGTCCGTAAACAGCATATGCCGTCAACTGGTCAGAAAAATCATATTCTCCACGGATCATTGCACCTTTATCTTTGGTTTCAACAAAGCCCCAATCCGGACTGAGCAAGGTATCTGCTTTCGGTGGTTTCGGAATTCCAACTGCAGTAGAGGCATTAACACCACGTATCACACCATCAACATGATCCAGGGCATCGTAAGCATCAACAAAAATACGTGCTTTCTCACCTTGCCAATCCAGGCCCAGAGAAAATAAACGATTTTCTTTTGCTTGATCATTAACTGCTGCATCTCCATCCCGATACATGCCATTTATACGAACACCAAACTCTTTATTTTCTCCAAATCTTCTTCCGAGATCAACATGTCCACCGAACTGAGCGTCAGACATATAAGTTGCGGTCAATCGTGCAAGCGGTTCATCAGCAGCATATTTGGTGACAAGGTTTACCGCTCCACCCACCGACCCTGCCGGTGGCATACCATTTAACAAGGCGGAAGGACCTTTCAACACTTCAACACGACTGAACATTTCTGGAGAAGTCCGATAAAACGGCGTGATACCAAAAAGTCCGTTCATCGACATATCATTCGTGCTCGCAGCAAATCCGCGAATATAATAGTTTTCACTCCAGCCACCACTTGCACCATTGGTATATATTGATGGATCAGTCGAGGCAATTACTTCTGTAATATCTTTTGCCTGTTTATCTTCGATATATTTATCAGTATAACTAATGGTATTAAATGGCGTATCTAGAAATTTTTTGCTGCCGAGAAATCCGATATTGCTCGATGTTGCAACTTGCCCACCCGCATAAACTGTTCCATTTTCAGCTCTTAATCGAATAACAGGCAAGGTTAAACCATCTGTAGCTGTGGTTCGTTCTTGTGTTTCGTTCTGGCTGACATCACTCACCGTTTCCGCATAAGCACTGGGTACACAGATAAATAATGTCCCAAGTGCACTCCCGAACAATAATGCCGTTCGTGCTGAGGTAATACGATTTAGCATAAATGAAGATTTTTTATGCGCTGCACACTCTATCTTTTTGACTTTATCTTTAGCGATATACTTGTTCATAGAAGATCCCTTAGTATTTTAACTGGTTTTTATACTCACAAAATACGGGTATTTTTTGAGTAAATTCATACGACTAATCATAAAAACCACATCAAAAAATATTATTTTTGATAGCCTTTTTTTACATCATCCATCATGATTTTAAGTGATGTCGGACTGGCAGCAGTGGTGTACCAGGCATCCGCATCGACGAAAATGACACGACCATTTTTCCAGGCCCTGGTTTGACGTAATAAAGGGTTACCAACACTTTCTGCATTAATCTTCGGGCGATGCTCCATCACAGCAGTTCGATCAACGATATAAAGAATGTCTGGATCTGCCTGTTTGATGAATTCACTGGAAATTGGTTGCCCATGTAAACTTGTATCTATAACGGTACTCGCAGGCTTTACCCCTAATGCATTAAAAACAAAGCCATATCTGGACTTAATACCAAAGTTGCTAAATGCACCATTATTATGTAAAACGACCAGTGCCTTTTCAGGACGATTGGCGGTTACCGCCTGTACCTGCTTCACTTCCGCATCAAGTTCCAATGCTTTCTGACGAGCCAGATCTTCTTTATTAAATATCCGACCTAAAGTCATTAAATGATCTTTAACGAGATTGATATGATTGCTCTCACTATCATTAAAATTAATATCGTAATGAATGGTTGGGGCGATCTTAGACAACTCCTGATAGTGATTAACATGCAATGGCGTCATCAAAATCAAATCCGGCTTTAATGCATATATCCTTTCCATATTCGGCTGTACAATTGCACCTAAATCCTGAATTTTCGGATCACTTTTATACTTTTCCAGAAAGTGTGGAATGTAATCTTTTGGCATGCCCACAATCGGGACATCCAGTTGATCCAGAAAATCAGCTTCATTCATATCAAGTACGGCGACACGCTGTGGAAGATGATCAATCACTGTATTTCCAAGCGCATGTTTTACCGTAATCGGTGCTGCTAACTTCTGCGAACTTTCGGCAGTATCAGCAGCTTTTTTATCACATCCCTGTAAAGTTATAGCTGCTGTGATTGCGAGGGCTAAGCCCCAATACTTTTTTTCCAATTTCATATTTATTCAAGCTCCAGATGAGTTGAAGTAATTGCACATACAGCCACGCGCACTGTATGTAATTTCAAAATCAAGTTCATACAGATCGTTGAGTTGTGCCTCTGTAATGACTTGCTCCGTTGGTCCACTAAAGTGAAGCTTGCCGTTCTTTAGCGCGACAATATGGTCTGAATAATTCGTGGCAAAGTTAATGTCATGAATGACTAAAATCACCGTACGCCCTTGTTCATCACATAATCGCCTTAATGCGCGCATAATTTGAACGGCATGTTTCATATCAAGGTTATTTAAGGGTTCATCCAATAAAAGTACGTCTGTTTGCTGAGCGATTGTCATCGCCAGAAAAGCCATTTGCCTTTGGCCACCACTGATTTCATCTATATAAGATTTTCGTAATGGCTCTAAAGAAAGGAATTCAATCGCATCATCAATGACCTGATGATCCTGTTCGGTTAAAGCACCGCGGCTATACGGGAATCGCCCAAATGAAATCAGCTCCTCTACGGTTAAACGCAGATTAAATCCCGGGGCCTGCCGTAAAGTTGCAATCTTTTTGGCGTATGCAGCAGTGCTTATATTGGCAATATTTTGATTATTCAGAAAAATATCACCTTTATCAGGCTCAATCAGACGTGCCATCATCATGAGCAAAGTTGATTTTCCTGCACCATTTGGACCGATGAGTGAAGTTATTTGCTGTGTAGGAAACTCAACATTCACGTCAGAAAGTGCAGGCTTTCCACCATATGATTTATAGATATTCCTGACATTAATCATGTAATACCCCTGGTACGAACCATTAGCGTCAGGAAATAAATGCCACATACCAGATTGACAAGAATACTGACGGTCGTTTTGTAATTGAAAACATGCTCAACCAGAATTTGAGCAATAATAAAGATGGCTATCGTAACCGCGCATCCGAGGGGTAAAGTTAATTGATGCTTATAATTGCCTGCCAATGCATAAGCGATATTTGCAATAAACACCCCCATGAATGCTGTAGGACCAATCAGACTTGTAGATACTGCGACAAGAATGGCGATCATTGCTAAATAGAAGCTGACATAGCGATGATGATTAATTCCAAGTGAGATCGTTTGCTCACGACCCAAAACGAGAACATCCAGCACAGGGAGTGTTTTTCTGGCCAACCATAAAACCATTGCTACAGCCAGGCTTGCATAAAATAGTGTTGCTGGCTGGGAACGATTAAATGAGGCATAACTAAAGCCCTGGAAGACAGAAAATTCCCCAGGACTGATTTTAAGTTGAATAAATTGAGTAATGGTTCCAACTACCATCGTAAGGACCAGACCCAATAGCAATAGCAAAAAGACATCGTTTCGACCAAATGGTAATAACCATTTATGAATCACCCACGAATAGAGCAACATTAAAATAATAGAAATGAAAAAGTTGCCATTTAATCCCAATAGGGTTAATCCATGTGTTCCTAAAAAAAACAGCAGCAAAACCTGCCACAATAAATAGATCGCTTCATAGCCCATAATTGAAGGGGTTAAAATACGATTACCAACTATGGTCTGGAAAACAATTGAGGAAACCGCAACACAAATACCGCCCAGAATGATTGTTGCAAGACGAACAAGCCGTTTAGGAATAACATAATCAAAATCCAGCCCCGAATTCAGGAATACAAAAAGTACAGCCAGACCCAGTACCAACAGAGAAACGATCCATAGCTTCGCAATACGCATTATCGAAGCCCCCTCAAAATGAGGATCAGGAAAATAACTCCTCCTACACCACCAGCCGTCAGTCCAATAGGAACTTCAAACGGATAAATGATTGAGCGGCCAATAATGTCACAGATCAACAATAACGAAGCACCGCCTAAAGCGACAATGGGTAAGGTTTTAGCTAAATTCTCACCGTATTTCAGTACAACTAAATTTGGAACAACCAATCCAACAAAAGGAATGGCACCTACAGTAATGACCGTTGTCGACACAGTAATAGCAACGAGTATTAACCCAATAGCCACCATAACGGCATAACTCAGTCCCAGGCTTGAAGCCATCTCCTCGCCCATCCCAATCACGGTAAAGCGATGTGCAAATAAGTAAGTCAGTAAAACGATCGGGAAAATGATGTAAATGATTTCGTAGTGACCCTGGACAATTTTTGAAAAATCCCCCATGAGCCACCCTTGCATACTTTGTAGAATATTGGTGCTATAAGCATAGAACTCAGCTAATGCACTCAGCACACTGCCATACATCAGGCCAATCACAGGAACCAATACCGTATTCCTGAAACGGATACGGCGAAGAATCGCGATATAGATTAAGCTTGCGATAAAACAAAAAAACATCGCAAACAGCATTTTACTGAGCGTACTCGTCACTGGAACCAAAGTTAACGACACCAGAATACCCAGTTTGGCCGCATCTAAACCACCTGACGTTCCTGGTTCTACAAATTTGTTACGGACAATGTGCTGTAAAATGACACCACAAACTGATAATCCAATGCCTGTCAGCACAATCGCAATCAAACGAGGTATACGGCTGGCTGTCAGAGTGAGCCAGCTATCTCCAGAAAATGAAAGCAATGCAGACCATTCAATTTGCTCGGCACCGAGCAACAATGAAACGATACATAAAACAATAAAAAGACAGAATAAGCCCGGTTGCATTAAGGGCATGCCCCACTTAAACGCGATAAAGCTGAAAAGAATCGAAAATCGAGGCACATACAAAAATTGTGATTGAAAACATGTTCAATATTTAATGTATTCATTGACCTTTCATGATTGAATATTCTCATGAAAATCCCTCAACCCTGTCGTAACTAAATGGCAAGTTCTCCCACGAAAAAACTAATTCAAATCAATATTCGTGAGTCTTTTTAATCATTTTTTAAGCTGTAACAACCGTGCAAGTTAAAGACAATTTAACTATTAATCAATAACTTACAAAAAACCAACAAGAGGTAGATTATTGTTACAGCGCTTATTAAAAATGATAATTTTAGTGCAAATGAGAATCAATTATAGTATGTTTTAAATAAAATGTAACCCCTGTTGGCACATGCATACCGTTTATGTGGTGGTCAATTCATTAAAAAAAGGGGGGTTACAAGCATGCAAATACATAACATCATGAATTATATAAATTTTAATCTGATGCCCAAAAATTTGCGAAATGGAAAATGATCAAAATAGCTTAATTGATAAAACAGGATTCATTTATGTTGGCACAACCTTCCGAAACTTCATCTCTCATGCCTGTTAGTGACCACGAAGAGCACATCTGGATGCTGCAATTACAACAACCAGAGCAAGTAACTCGTCACTTTAATCTATGGAAGCTAAATCAAGGATCCAATCTCCAGCTCCTCAACAAAGCAATTCAGGAAATCGTTGAAACTACACCTTATTTAAATGTACGTTATAAATTCAGTGATGACGGTGATTTATATAAATATCTGTTTGATGATTGGTCATCGTGTCTGGAACTTAAAAACATTAACGTTGAAAATATATTTGATCAGGTGACTCGATTAAAAGCACAAATCTGGAATGCAGAAATCGATCCCCCTTTTTTCACTTATATTTTTGATACTGAACAAGGTGTTTTCCTGCTTTTAACCCTTCACTCCATTCTTGATCAATCCTATCGAAAAGCCAATTTCATTGAGGCAATAAAAGATAAATATCAGCAACATTCAAAAAACAACGCTTCACTAATACTGACTGAAATTGAAATACCAAACCATATCGTTGAAAACACAACACAAACTCAGGCAGAGACTGATCAAAGCTCTATTTCTCAGGTCATTCTGGAGGAGTTCCGAAATACGCTTGCCGAACCTGAGATGACCCAGGATGATGACTTTTTTGATTTTGGTGGCCATTCACTATTAGCAACACGGATCATTGGGAATTTACTTAACAAACACGGGATTGAAATTCGGTTTAATGATTTCTTTAAATCCCCATCTGCTGCCGGTTTAGCGACCTATACATCCATAAAAACCGAGAAAATTAAACCAGGTACATTAAAAAATATAGAAAAAGCCCCCCTCACCCTGGCTCAGGACTTTCTTTGGCAGGCATATTCTGCTTTCGATTTCAGTCCAATTTATAACTTACCGTTTGCAGTAGAGTTTCTGGAAGAAATAGACGAGGATATTTTCTTTCAGGCAGTTAAAGATATCGTTGAGCGACATGCAGGCTTGCGTACCACTTTCCATACTGATGATGGACAGACCTATCAACAAACTGTCCCCGTTTCAGAGTTGAGTCAAAAAAAATGGTTCTGGAAGAGTAATGAAAGTAACAATACTACGCTTGCAGATGAGGCTGCATATAAATTTGATCTTAGCCATGAACTGCCGATCAGGATACGCCTGCTTCGAAATGCACAAGGTCGGCAAACATTATCATTTTTAGTCCATCACATGGTAATTGATGAGTGGTCTTTAAATACGATTATGTCAGACCTTGCACATGCTTATCTTGCCCGATCTAATGGCGAAATGCCTATATGGAAAGCACCAGCTCAAACAATTCATGATTTTTCCTTACTACAGCAAAAACAAGGGATAAATCAGGATCACATTAATTACTGGACACATATGCTGGAAGGCGCAACCCAAGGGTTACAACTCACCATCCCAGATCAGGAGTTAAACACTTCGGAAAAAACACCTCAGGTTAAATGGCTGGAAATCAGGTTTGAATCAGAAATGCATAACAGGCTTACTAAATTTGCCAGACAGCACAGCGCTTCTATTTTTACGGTTCTCTATACAGCTATTGCGGATGCCTTACATAAACAAGGGCAACTAAAAGAAATCGTGATTGGTACATCTGCATCTGGTCGAACTGATCCTCAATTTTTTGATACGGTTGGCTACTTCACAACAATGGTTGCACACCGTACCATATTTAACCCATTAGACTCATTCCAGTCATTACTTCAAAATATCAGTACGATGATTAATGATTCAATGGCATATGCAGATATCCCAATTAACCATATACAAAAAGCTTTAGGCATGCGTGCCGACGAAGGATTATTATTCGATGTATTTATCCACATTCATTCAAATAATGCTTTAAATGGCGCACTAAAATCACCACAGGGTCGGGATATTCCTTACCGTCAAATCCTGCCTGAGCGCGAAGAATCCATGTTCGGATTACATTTTGAAATCATGGAAAATGTCATTGATGGACAACATCAACTCAGTATGATCATCACTTATCAGGCGCATCGCTATCCAACTGCACTTGTAGAATGTATTTGTGAGAAAATTAATACAACCTTAGCGCAAATCCAGGTACCGTAAAAGACTGATAACAGCAACTGTGCTTAAAAGAAAGGATCATAAATCCAACTTTTAAGCACATTGCAATCCTTTACAATTCGAATCCACTTAAAGATTAAAGAAACATCAAAGCTGTCACAAAATAATCTAAGGATTTATTTTCTGCTGTACTTGATTCACAACATCCTGAACCGTTTTACATGAAATCAATGTATAAAAATCAATTTTTATATCAAGCCTTTGAGAAATCTTCTGTGCAATACTCATCAGTTGTTTAGGTCGAATTCCCATATCCAATATTTCACTTCTATAGAAAATATCTATATTCTCATCTTTATTTTCAGAGATATATTCACGAAAAATCATTAAAACGGAATTTCCTACCTCATGGAATGTTGACTCCGTTTTAACATAAGCAGCATAAATTTGATCCTGTGCAGTTGTCTGCAAAGTTTTCCGATCAATCTTACCATTTCGAGTTAATGGGATAAGATCGACGGCTAAATATCTGGACGGAATATGAGAGTCAGGCAAATGAGCTTTTAAAAAACGCTTTAACTCTAAACCATTTAACTCAGCCGTATTATCACGATCTACTATTGTGTAAATCGCCACCAGCTCCTGTGTTTCAGTGGTTGGATGCGTACAACCCACCACAACACAGTGATGAATATTCGGATTCTTTGATAAAGTATTCTCAACTTCAGCAGCTGAAATTCTCACCCCTTTTATCTTTAAATAGCCATCTTCACGCCCGGCAAAAATAATATTTTGATCTGGTCTGAAATAACCTTGATCACTCATACGAAATGCAGTTTGTCTTTCATTTTCATTGACTTGAATCTCAATAAAGTCCTGATAATCAATCTCCCCATCGCGTAAATATCCATTTGATAAATTTATCCCTGCCATATACATCGTACCCACCTCACCAATCTGGCAAGGCTGCATATTTTCATTCAGGATAAAATATTGATTGTTCTTTAAGGCTTTTCCATAAGGAATAACATCCTGATCCTCATCACCAATTTCATGCCATATACTCCAGATTGTGGTTTCTGTAGGCCCACCCAATGAAAATAAGCGTGCATTCTGCAATTGCTGTCTTAACCTGGATATTAACGAAGGTTTTACATAGTCACCGCCTTGCGCTATTAAACGTAGCGACTGTAGTTGCTCAGTACGAGCTACACTGACTAACATATCCACAATTGCTGGAACACTGCTCCAGATCGTTACTTTATATCTATCCAATAGTTCCGCCCAAACCACAGCATTCTTACTCTGTTCAAACGATGGAACAATCAAAGTTGCACCAACCGCCATGGTAGCAAATACATCGAACACAGACATATCATGGTGAAAAGGTGTTATCGCCATAACGACATCATCAGAACCAAGCTTCCATTCTGCGATGGTATGGGATAGCACATTTGCGGTTGCCTGATTGTTTAATACAACACATTTCGGCATTCCTGTACTTCCAGACGTATATAAGTAATACGCCGGGGCACGATTGATCTCATAACCCCAGTCTGGTTCACAGGCCATCGCATTGAACAACGCCTCATTTATATTTAAATTCAGAATACCCGCCACGAATGAATCACTTACAACGATATCTGCACGACTATTAGACAATAGATAATTCAGTCTTGATGGCGGTGAATCCATATCTATAGGTAACCAAATCATCCCTGTTAACGCACATGCTAAAGCGGTATAAATATGTTCAGGACTTTTTCTCAAACAAATTGCGACCACTGATCCTATTCTTAAATCCTGCTTTTTAAATGCAGCAGCAATTTTAATGACATTCTTTCCCACTTCAGCATAGCTGATATGCTGACCATTGAATATTAATGCTGTTTTATTAGAGTTTCCACCTGATATATTTTCATAAATTTTTTGAAGATAATTCTCTAAGTTTATATTTTTACTATCAATTTTTAGTAAATCTTGATTTGAATCTTTTTGCATACAACCCAATCCTCAACACATTCGCTATCTGGTACCGTCAAATCGAACATTCAAAAATAATGTGATAAAAATACTGAAAAATAAAAATTTAAGGCATCATTGGATTTGATCCAGATAGTTTAAAATGGATTGCCAAAACAACGATTAAAAAACCTTCTCTCTTATACTCTCTGTTCAATTTTCTGACAGTTTAACAAAATAATACAAATGATAATCATTTTCAATTGCTAATTGGTTAATCTTAACTCGATAAGCCTTTTTAAGAATTAAAAATTTGACTTGATCCTTATCCATAGTCAAACCACCTAATTATTCATACACTTGTCATACACTTGGTTTGATTCAAACTATTGGTTATCCATTAGTTTTTTGTACTTTTGAATCATGGATGGTTGTCCTGTCGTGGGGCGACATGGATGTCACCGTTGGCGGACTTATTCAGACTTTCAAAGCAAAATCCGGCAATTAAAGCTTTTTTATAATCAAACAACTCATTTCCTCATGCAATTGATTTAATTTAAAATATGAATCAAAAGAAATTATATTCATGTGTATGAGTTTTTTGACAGGTTGACTATACCTCTATCTAAACTGAAGAATATGGATGGAGAATTTCGCCTTCCGTTAGGTTTTTTTCACCTTTTTCATCTTATAAAAATCAAAACGGTCAATCACAAAAGCAAGGATGGCCATACCTAATCCCAACAAGGCACAGACTGACCATCCCCAGTGTTTCCACGCATATACCGCCATAAAAGACCCCAACGCTGCGCCACCAAAATACAGAGTCATATAAATTGAATTAATCCGGGAACGCGCCTGTGCTGAAAGCCGATAAACCAGATTCTGGTTCAGCACATGAAAAGCTGATAAACCAAAATATGCCATAATGACACCAATGGCATAAAAAATGAGGGATTTCTGGGCAAAGAACAAAGGTAACCATGCAAAAATCAACAGCCATGAGCAAATCATTGCAACTTTATTTTCTCGTTTGGCTACAATCTTTTTACCAGCCCACGACGTTGCAAATACACCAGCTAGACCCACAATCCCAAATAAACCAATTTGAAAATCATTAAAATGATAAGGTGCATTGGCGAGAATAAAAGTCATCGTGGTAAAAATCAGGGCAAGCATACCAAACCCAATACCACCTGCAAGACCACGGCGCAATAAATGCGGCTGATCAATGGATAAGGAAAATAAAGAACGATAAACCTGAAAAATATTTAACTGATGATCATTTTTAGCAGTAGGTAACTTTAACCACATAATTACAGCACAAAGTAAAATCAACACACCACTCGAAAGATAAATGGTATGCCATGACCAGATGGTTGACATTAAACCTGAGATGGATCGAGCCAACAGAATACCTAAAAATAATCCTCCCATCAGTGTCCCGACCAATTGGGGACTTTTTTGAGGTGTAGTTAAGCCTGCGGCAAACGGAATTAAGACTTGTGTAGCAATGGAGAAAAAGGCAGCAAGACCAGTAAAAAGATATAAAACAGGCAGTGTTTCGCTCCAGGCAAGCCCTATTTGTGCGAGACCTGTACAACACATGAGCAAACAAATATAGCGGCGCTTTTCAAACAAATCACCCAGAGGTACCAGTAAAAATAACCCCACGGCATAGGATAATTGACCAACCACAATGGTGAACGCAACTTGCTCTGCACTCACATGCAAAGCGCCGGCAATAGAATAAATTAATGGTTGGTTATAATAGTTCGACCCAGCACAAATGCCACAGGTCATTGCCATAATAAAAATAAAACCTCTGGACAATACCTGCTGGTTTGAACGGGATCGAACATTTGAAGTCATGTTAAATGATTCTTACTAGAACTTATACATGGACGTAAAATTAACACGAGAAACATCTGCTGTTCGACCATCAAAAACCTCACGTTTGCCCAAATGATACTCTACACCGAGATCAACTTGACTCACAGGACTATAAAATACGTTGGCAGCATAATCCGTTAAACGCTTATTGGCATCCTGATTGAGTCTGGCATATTCTGTCCCATCATCATATTCAAAAACTGAAGCTGATAAATTCGCACGCCACTGATCATTAATTTTATAGCTATACCCGACATTCAAGCTATTGAGTTTATTCATCTCTATATCGGTTTTATCTTCATTTAAAGAGAAATCACCCGCTGCATTTAAATTCGCACTTCCTGCATTCGCCAAACCACTTTGCACAGTGTAAGGCATAAACTTCTGGTCACCCACAATATATTGATAGTTTGCCTGTATAGAATGTTGAGGATTAAATTGATATTTAATGCCTGCGCCTGCACCCCAACTGACTTTTTTCACTGTGTCTTTTGAAACATCAACTGATTTTTCATTGACAAAAGCTTGCCCCAATGCAGTTAAACTGCCGTCTTTAAACACATATTTAGTGGTCAACGATGGAAATGCCGAAACGCGTGAACCTGTATATTCCAAAGCAACTTTTAGAGCATGATTCTGATCAATTTTCCAGTCATAGCGAACCTGTGGCGTTCGGGTATAAGATGTCCCGACAAATTGAGTATAATCCACAGATTCTGTACGAGTTTCCATATTAGACATCAATGACCATGTTTGCCCAAAAGTCCAGTCTTTATAGTTAAAGAATGCATGGCGAATACGGAATTTACCGTCTCCCGTTCCCCAGTTGGAGCTATCAAAAAAGTCTGCTTCCACATTACCTGTCACTGCTTTATCCGGGCTATTAAAATAAACCCCTATACGACTGGCATTAATGGTTGCATCAGAACGGGCATGATCAGCACGAGCGGCACTTTCAAATGGTGTCCGAAACAAGCTGCTGGTGGTACGTCCACCTGAGTCGGGTGAAGACTTAAAATCCACTGCCGCATCCAGACGGGCAATCCCATAAACCTTGACATTATCTGCCCAGGTAATCCATGACGGTGCGATGGGTTTATCATTTACAGCTGCTTTTTCCTTTTCAACCTGCTGCACAATACTGGCTTGCTTGACCTGTAGATCATTTTGAGCCGTTTTTTGTGCTTGAAGTTCAAGCTTTAAGCGTTGTAATTCAGCCTCAAGTACATTAATTCGCTGTTCAGTGCTATCTGGTGTATTTGCGAAAACAGTCCCTGAAGCCACTGCACAGGCAGTAGCCACAATTATTTTTTTCATCTTTGTTCCTTAAAGATTTCTTAATCGTCGCTCACCTGCATCACCTGTAATGTATCCATTAACATCGCGTCATGCAGGCAAGTGTAGTTTGAGATTCAGTTGAAAAGTTTAGTGACGGACATCCATCAGTGGACAGCCTGTTACGGCCTGCAACTCATCAAAGCTCAGGCCATCCACTATTTCAATCACCTTTGCCTGCCCATGATCGAGTTCAATAATGCACAGATCTGTATAAATCCGATTGACACATTGTTCACCTGTAATGGGATAAGTCAATTGACTGACTATTTTTGGTTCCCCTTGCCTGGTGATATGTTCCATATAAACGTAAATGCTTTTTGCACCTACTGCCAGATCCATTGCGCCACCTACGGCAGGGATATCATCTTCTTTACCTGTGTACCAATTGGCCAGATCGCCATTAACTGCTACCTGAAACGCACCAATCACACAGATATCAAGATGTCCTCCACGCATGATGTCAAAAGAGTCACCATGATGCATATAGCAACCACCTTCCAATAAAGTAATCGGCTGTTTTCCTGCATTCACAAGATCTTGATCTTCCTCACTTTCTGTTGGTGGCGGACCAAAAGCCAAAATGCCATTTTCAGAATGCAAAATGATTTCTTTATCTTGAGGTAAATATTTCGCCACATTGGTTGGCAACCCAATCCCTAAATTGACATACGACCCTTCTGGAATATCCTGAGCAATGATTTTTGCAATATCTTCACGAGAACGTTTTTGAATTGACATTAGATATCTCCTACCCGTACCACATGCTGTACAAAAATCCCGGGGGTAATAATGCCTTCAGGATCAAGCATACCCAATTGCACCACTTCATTTACCTGAACAATGGTTGTTTTAGCGGCTTTCGCCATAATTGGACCAAAATTACGAGCTGCCTTACGGTAAGTAAGATTGCCCCAACGATCTGCTTTATCGGCGTAAATAAAGGCAAAGTCTGCTTCCAGTGGATACTCCAATACATAGTTTTTACCATTAATGGTGCGCGTTTCCTTGCCTTCGGCAATTTGTGTACCATAACCTGTCGGGGTAAATACTGCACCCAACCCCGCACCTGCGGCCTGAATACGACAAGCTAAATTTCCCTGTGGTACAAGCTCTAATTCAATTTTACCTGCCCGATACATATCAGGGAAAACTGTTGAGCTGACTGACTTAGGAAAAGAACAGATTAACTTTTTCACCTGTCCTGCCAGAAACAATTTCGTTAATCCGTCAGGACCTGATGAAGCATTATTGTTAATAATCGTGAGTTCTTTAGTACCGATATCGAGCAATGCTTCAATTAACTCTGCCGGCTGACCTGATGTACCAAAACCACCTGTCATGATGGTTGATCCATCAGGAATCTGCTTTAAAACTGCTTCTATATCACGGGTAACTTTATTTATCATAGGATTTTACCTTTTGCTTAAAGTTGGACCGTTGGCCTTAATCTGCTTTTTGTGGGTTATATAAACGGTCTTTGATAAACAGCAATGGAATCACGCCACAGATAAAGTAGGCCCCTGCCATCACCAGCAAGCCCAGACCAATCGAACCATTTTGAGATAAATAACCAATTGTTAATGGTGAGAAAATAGACAGCACCTTGCCAACATTATAGGCACCGCCCACTGCTGAACCACGAATCGAGGTTGGGAAACTTTCCGTCATATAGACCGCATTGATGGCGTATGGAATTCCATACAGGAAACCAAAGAACAGCATGAGCCATAAAATGTTGGCTGGGGTATTCAGGTAGACAATCACAGGAATAAACAACGCTGTCCCAATTGTACCGAAAGCAAATACCGCACGACGACCCAGCCTGTCCGCCACAATACCCGCAATGACTTTGGCAAAAATCATGATCAGGAATGTACCGACCATATACATCGCCATTTCCTTAAACTTGATCCCCAGATCAGATTCCAGATAGGCAGGCAACCAGTTACTGACTCCGTAATAACCAAACTGCAATGCACCCGTACTAATTACCCAGAGAATAAACATGGTGCCATGCTTTTTATCCTTGAAGATTTCACGGTAAGTGCTTTGTGGTTTAGCTGCCTGAGTACCGGATTCCATTCTTGCAGCCCGAAGCTGGCGTGAACGTTTCCATGACTCGGATTCAGGCACCATAAAGTGCATCAGGATAGACAGTACAATCGGGGTAATGGCAATATAGTATAGGAAACGCCAGCCGTGCTCTGGAATAATATAACCTGCCAGTAAAGTCGCCAGTAATGAACCCAGCGTATAACCTGTCATCAGGGCAGCCAATGCAGTGGAACGATGCCTGGTCGGAATCATTTCCGAGATCAGCACGTTACAGGCAATATACAGCGCACCCAGTCCCATCGAACCAAATACACGAACCGTTGCAAATTGTTCATAGGAATGGGTAAAACCCAGTCCACAGGTTAAAATTGACGAATAGGCCACAAAAAACACGATAACCCGAACTCGCCCAAAACGGTCACAGGCCCAGCCCCCCAATAAACCGCCAATTGCCGAACCAAGCAGTGTCAGACTACCCAGCGTACCTGCCTGTAAACCTGTTAAATGAAACTCTGTCTTTAAACTGGTTAAACTTAATGCAAGAAAACCCAGATCTGCGCCATCACATAACAATGCAAAAAAGGCAAAGATAAATGCGGTGACCCATATTTTTTTAGGCGTCTGAATAGCTTCAGCCGTATTGCTTTCCTGCTTTATTGTATCTGTTGTCATTTCCATATCCCCCGGAGGAAGCATGAGGCATCCTCTGCCCCATGACTGATTTAAATTCTTATTAAGTAGTCACTTCCCGAATCATATTTTTGGCAATAATGATCTGTTGAACCTGTGTGGTGCCCTCATACAGACGGAACAAACGCACGTCACGATAGAAACGCTCAATCGCATACTCGCTGATATAGCCCGCACCACCGTGAATCTGTACACAACGATCCGCAACACGACCACACATTTCAGTGGCAAACATTTTGGCGCATGAAGCTTCGGTACTCATGTTCTCACCCTTATCACGACGACGTGCAGCATCCAGTACCATACATTTCGCAGCATAGATTTCCGCTTTTGAATCTGCCAGCATGGCCTGAATCAACTGGAAACTGGCAATCGGCTGGCCAAACTGTTTACGTTCAACCGCATAATGCAAGGCATCATCCAGCATACGTTCAGCTACACCCACACTATAGGCACCAATATGCAGGCGACCTTTATCCAGTACTTTCATTGCTGTTTTAAAGCCCACGCCCTCAACACCACCGATCAGGGCAGAGGCAGGCACACGACAATTTTCAAAAATCACGTCACAGGTATGTGAACCTTTCTGACCCATTTTCTTGTCGATTTTGCCCAATGAAATACCCGGGATACCGGCTTCCACCAAAAATGCCGAAATGCCACCTGCACCCTTGATTTCAGGATTGGTACGTGCCATCACGGTAAAGGTTGAGGCATGTGGTGCATTGGTAATAAAGCGTTTAGTACCGTTTAGGATATAGCTATCACCATCTTTTACCGCAGTGGTTTTCAGTGAGGCCGCATCCGAACCCGCTTCAGGCTCAGTCAGACAAAACGAACCAATAATTTCACCACTGGCATAACGTGGCAGATATTTCTGCTTTTGCTCTTCTGTACCATCAATCACCAGACCGCTTGAACCAATACCGTTATTGGTACCAATCAGGGAACGGAACGCCGGAGAAGTATGGCCCAGTTCAAAAGCCACATTGACTTCCTCTTCCATGGTGATACCTAAACCACCGTATTCTTCAGGAATAGTCAGACCAAACAGGCCGAGTTCACGCATCTGTTGCACAATATCTTCAGGAATCCGGTCAGTTTCCGCAACCTCATGTTCCCGAGGAATCAATTCATTTTTTACAAAATCCCGAATAGTCGAGAGTAGCTGCTCCAGCATCCCTTCATCGCGAATCATTGATACACTCCCTTTTATATTTTGCTTTAGCAATTCTGAATAAACATTTCGATCAACGATGTTCAAACTTCGCACTCCGAAATCTGATTTTTCATCTTATGCATTTCATATTACGAGAACAAAAAGCAAAAATTCAAGCTTTTTTAAAAATTAATTCCGTTAAACGAAATTAAAAAAGCTACCACACTTAAATATCAATGACTTATTAATGATGGTCTATCAAATTTGTCAGCGATAAAGAAAAATTGCTTGAAATAAGTTTCAAAATAAGCATTATTATAGAAATAAAATTTTGTTATGCGAAACAAAGGATCTAAAAATGAATACAAATTCAGGGAAGCATTTTGTAGAAATCGACTTCAGTATGCCGCAAGTCGCTCTGGTTCAAATCAACCGTCCTGATGCCAGAAATGCCTTAAATGGCGAAGTCCGTAAGCAACTGGCACAGGCATTTACTGAACTGAGTTTCAATGATGATATACATGCCATTGTCCTGACAGGCGGTACAGAAGTGTTTGCTGCGGGTGCAGATTTAAAGGAAATGGCAACTGCAAACTCCACTGAAATGTTGTTACGTCATACCGAACGTTACTGGAATGCAATTGCACAATGTCCAAAGCCTGTGATTGCCGCAGTCAATGGCTATGCATTGGGCGGTGGCTGTGAATTGGCGATGCATGCCGACATTATTATTGCAGGCAAAGGTGCAATTTTCGGTCAGCCTGAAATCAAGGTCGGTTTAATGCCAGGCGCAGGTGGTACACAACGCCTATTCCGTGCGGTGGGTAAATTTCATGCCATGCGCATGATTATGACAGGGGTCATGATACCCGCCGAAGAAGCTTATCTGATCGGTCTGGTGTCCCAGGTTACTGAAGATGACGACACCATCCCCACTGCCCTGAAAATGGCGCAAAGTCTTGCCAGAATGCCACCGATTGCGCTGCAACAAATCAAGGAAGTGGCACTCATGAGTGAAGATATGCCGTTAAATGCAGGCCTCACCCTTGAACGTAAATCGTTCCAATTGCTGTTTTCAACCGAAGATAAAAATGAGGGCATCAATGCCTTTATTGAAAAACGCAAGCCAGACTATCAAGGTAAATAAATCATTAAATCCTTAAGGAATGGAACATAACATGAATAAAATTTTTTATCAGCGTAGGCAACTCAGGACAAATTTTGCTGATTGATGGTAATAGACAGTATTTAAGTTAACCGCAGTTTAAACAGCAATCGATTTTAAAGATAAAACTTTCAGGATGAGCAAAATGAGTGATCAGATTAAAACCATTGCAGTCATTGGTGTTGGCATTATGGGCAGTGGTATTGCCCAGATCGCAGCACAGTCAGGTCATGTCACCTATTTATATGATGCCAGGGCAGGCGCAGCAGAACAGGCCAGGGCCAGACTGGCAGCAACCTTTCAAAAACTGGTGGAAAAAAACAAGATTTCCGCAGAACAGGCGCAGACTGCTCATGATAATCTAATCATTGCCGAACAACTTGAAGATTTAAAAGCCTGTGATCTGATTGTTGAAGCGATTATTGAACGCCTCGACATTAAACAGGGCTTGATGCAACAACTTGAAACCATTGTCCCAGAAAATACCATTCTGGCCTCCAATACCTCTTCGCTATCGATCACGGCAATTGCAGCCAGCTGCCAGCATCCTGAACGTGTAGTGGGCTATCACTTCTTTAACCCGGTACCATTGATGAAAGTGGTGGAAGTAATTCAGGGTTTAAAAACTGATCCAGGTATTGTAGATAGACTAAATGAGCTATCTCGTACCTTTGGTCATCGTCCCGTGGTGGCAAAAGATACCCCAGGATTTATCATTAACCATGCGGGACGTGCCTACGGTACAGAAGCACTGAAAATCCTTAATGAAAATGTCTGCGACATCAGCGAAATTGACCGTATTTTACGGGATGGTGTCGGCTTCCGTATGGGGCCTTTTGAATTGATGGACTTAACAGGTCTGGATGTATCGCATCCTGTGATGGAGTCCATTTATCATCAATATTATGAAGAAGCCCGTTATCGCCCGAATCCATTGACCAGGCAAATGCTGGATGCCGGGCAACTGGGCCGTAAAGCTAGTCGGGGTTTCTACACCTATGCTACAGGCAGCAAAACGGGTGAACAGCCAGCGCAAATTGTTGAACGTCTGAAACAATATCCAGGTGTCTGGATTGATGCAGACTTCCCAGAAGATAAACAACAGTTGCTTGATTATTTAACAAGTCAGAATATTAACCTGGATACAGGCGCAACACCGCAAACAGATAGTTTATGTCTATTGGCTTGCTATGGTGAAGATACCACGCAGGCAGCGCAGCGTTTTAAGGTTAATCCTGAACATACGGTTGCCATCGACATGATATATGGTATCCAGAAACACCGTACCTTAATGCCATCTCTGGTCACCAAAGCCGATTATCGTCAAGCCGCTCACTCGATCTTTAATCTGGATGATGCAACCGTCAGCATGATTGCCGAAAGCATTGGTTTTGTGGCGCAACGTGTTCTGGCAATGGTGATCAATCTGGGCTGTGACATTGCACAGCAGAATATTGCCACTGTGGATGACATCAATGCAGCCGTGCGTCTTGGCTTAGGCTATCCATTTGGCCCGATTGAATGGGGTGACCATATCGGCAGCAAAAAGATTCTACTGACACTGGAACGGATTACCACCTTAACCCATGACCCACGTTATCGCCCAAGTCCGTGGCTACAACGCCGTGTCACCCTCAATTTACCGCTTACTTTTAACGCATAATTCTGAAAAAGGAACTTCACCATGCTGAATGCTTATATTTATGATGGTTTACGTAGCCCATTTGGTCGCCATGCAGGCGAACTGGCTTCAATTCGTCCTGATGACCTGGCTGCAACTGTAATCCAGAAATTGGTTGAAAAAACAGGTGTGCCTGCGGCTGACATCGAAGATGTCATTCTGGGCGATACCAATCAGGCAGGTGAAGACAGCCGTAATGTGGCTCGTAATGCCCTGTTGATTGCAGGTTTGCCTGTGACCGTACCGGGTCAAACGGTGAATCGTTTATGTGCCAGTGGTTTGGGTGCAATTATTGATTCTGCCCGTGCCATTACCTGTGGTGAAGGTGATTTATATATCGCAGGCGGTGTGGAAAGTATGTCCCGTGCGCCATTTGTGATGGGTAAGGCTGAAACTGCCTATAGCCGTGATGCCAAGATTTATGACACCACCATTGGCTCACGTTTTCCGAACAAAAAAATTATTGCCCAATATGGCGGCCATAGCATGCCTGAAACAGGTGACAATGTTGCCGTAGAGTTTGGTATTAGCCGTGAACAGGCCGATTTATTTGCGGCACAATCACAGGCAAAATATCAAAAAGCCAAAGAAGAAGGCTTTTTTGCAGATGAAATTACCCCAATTGAAGTATCTCAAGGTAAAAAACTGCCACCAAAATTGATTGAAGAAGATGGTCATCCCCGTCCAGGCTCAACCGTTGAAGCATTAACCAGATTAAAGCCACTGTTTGAGGATGGTGTGGTGACTGCGGGTAATGCTTCTGGAATTAACGATGGTGCAGCTGCCCTGCTCATCGGCTCAGAAGCGGCAGGTCAAAAATACGGCCTTAAACCGATGACCAGAATCCTGTCTGCGGCTGCAGCAGGAATTGAACCTCGTATCATGGGTGCTGGCCCAATTGAAGCCATTAAAAAGGCAGTTGCTCGTGCAGGCCTGACATTGGACGATATGGATATTATTGAAATCAATGAAGCCTTTGCCTCACAGGTATTATCTTGCCTTAAAGGCCTGGGTGTTGATTTTAATGATCCCCGTGTCAATCCAAATGGTGGCGCAATTGCTGTTGGCCATCCATTAGGCGCATCAGGTGCCCGCCTGGCACTCACCGTATCCCGTGAACTGATCCGTCGCAATAAAAAATATGCGGTGGTCAGCCTATGTATCGGTGTCGGTCAGGGCCTGGCAATGGTCATTGAAAACGTGGCTGCCTAACGTTTTCTTCCATTGCTTAAAAATCCATTCATCATGGCTTAAGCGTGATGAATGGATTAATTTTGTATTGCGAAATATAATGGCCCCCATTAAATGGCTATTATATTTTTGAGGATTGAATGTCTCAGCCGGTAGAAACAGAAAAAACTGAAAAAACCACCAATTTTGATGAGATACGTTTAGACCCGATTTCACATATTCATCGGGAAAATAACCCGCAATTTATTGCGTCTCTGGCTCGTGGGCTGGAACTATTACGCTGTTTTTCTGCCAGCAATCAAGTGCTGGGCAATCAGGAACTGGCAAAAATGACAGGTTTACCCAAACCAACCATTGCCCGTATTACCAATACCCTGGTTTCTTTAGGCTATTTAAAACAATTGCCTAATTCTACTAAATATACACTGGATATTGGGGTGTTATCGCTAGGCTATGCGGCCTTGTCCAATATCTCGATTCGCAATATTGCCCATCCCTATATGGAGGAGATGAGCAAATATGTACAGGCACCTGTGGCGATAGCGACCCGTGACCGTTTAAACATGATTTATATTGATGTGGTACAAACTGAAACGACATTAAATATGCGTCGCCCCATTGGTTCAACCCTGCCCCTGTATAGCAGCTCAATGGGACGGGCTTGTCTGGCCGCCACACCGGAACGGGAACGCAATTTTTTAATGGATGCGCTGAAAAAACGTCATTCTGAGAACTGGACAGCGATTCAACGTTCTTTAGAACGTGCCTTCCGGGATTATCAGGATTATGGCTATTGCCTGTCTCTGGGTGAATGGCATAAGGCGGTCAATTCGGTGGCTGTGCCTTTGGTCAGCTCCAAATATGGACTTTATGTGTTTAACTGTGGTGCGCCCAGTTTTCACCTCAATCCAGAAAAACTTGAAAATGAAATTGGTCCACATTTAATCCATATGGTGAATAACATTCAGGATGCCCTGAACGAAAGCCATTAAAACAGTATAAACCTGATTCCTGCTGCAACTGGATAAATAGCGACCTTTTTCATTGTGAAACTCTTTATGATGAAAAACTCGATTTATACGCCCACCATTATTTTAATGGCCATTGCAGCAGGCATCTGTACAGGCGGTAACTACTTTAGCCAGCCCCTGATTCACTCGATTAGCCTGAATTTGCATCTGTCCGAAACGACAACGGCATGGGTGCCGACTCTGGCGCAAATCATGTATGCCTGTGGCTTACTGTTCCTAATGCCATTGGGCGATATTCTGGAAAAACGCAATCTGCTGTTTATCTTTATGCTGCTTGATGCTGCTTGCTTCCATTGGATTAATCATCAGTGGTTTTTCCCACAATATCCATCTGCTGATTTTCGGCACCGTGATCACTGGATTATTTTCCAGTGCAGCCCAATTGCTACTTCCGCTCGCTGCTAGTCTGGTTCCAATTCAGCAGAGTGGTCGTGTGGTCGGTTTCCTGCTCAGTGGCTTGATGATGGGTGTGTTACTCGCCCGTTCCCTGTCTGGGTTAATGTCCAGTCTGTTTGCATGGAATATGATTTATCTGGTCAGTGGTTTTCTGCTACTGGCGATTGCAATTATTTTATATCGCAATATTGGCATCTTTCCCCCAACCCGGTCGGAAAACTATGCCAAAACGATTGCTTCACTTCCCTCAATTTTTCTACACAACCAGCGTCTGAGAACCCGTACCTATATTGGCGGGTTGACCTTTGCAGGCGTAAGCATGACCTTTACCACCATGTCATTGCTCTTAGCACCTGCCCCTTATAATTTTAGTGACTTTAGTATCGGGCTGTTTGGTTTTGTGGGAATACTGGGCACATTGATTACCAATTTCTCAGGCAAATTTATTGATCAGGGCTATATACATCAGATCTCAATGTGTTGCGGGATCGGGATGATCCTGAGCTGGCTGTTATTTTTATTGTTGCCTTATCATTTTGGCTTTTATATTATTGCCACCCTGTTACTTTATGCCAGTCTCTCGGCAGTCCATGTCACCAATCAAAGTATTGTATTTAAACTGAATCAACAACTCCATGCCCGTTTTAATGCCATTTATATGACCGGCTATTTTGCAGGTGGTGCATTGGGGACAACCACAGGCAGTTATGCGTGGAAGCATTTTGGCTGGACGGGTGTTTGTATACTGGGAATGATTTTTGCCTGTTTATGCCTGATCTTTTGCAGGATGGATGCAAAGCAGACCTTAAAGACAGATCATTCTTAAATCCATCCCGAGTATTTTCCATTGAAAGCAATACAGGCAACCCTGAGTCCTCTGTATTGATGAAAGGAAAACATAAAAACTATAACAACCCCATCAAACGCTGGCGAATAATATCTTCAGCGTCTTTTACAATGCGCTTTACCAACTCTTCACAGGTTGGAATATCATGGATCAAACTGGCAACCAAACCACATGACCATGCACCTGCATCCATATCACCCTCAAGCATGATTTTCGGATAAACCCCTGCCACCTGCTCAATAATATCCTCAAATTTAAGTTGATCACCCAGGGCTTTTTCAGTTGCCATAATTTTTTCAACGGCCGTATTGTTCATGACCCGTTCAGTATTGCGTAAGGAGCGCATAATCAGGCGGGTGTCCCGTTCTGTTGCATTCAGAATAGCTTGCTTGACATTGGGATGGACAGGTGCTTCCTGTGTGGCAATAAAACGGGTTCCCATATTAATGCCATCTGCTCCCATTGCCAAAGCTGCTGCCAGAGAACGGCCATCCGCCATACCACCCGAAGCCACAAATGGAATGTCCAGCGCATCGGCAGCCAACGGTAATAAGATCATGTTGGGCACATCATCCTCACCTGGATGCCCACCACATTCAAAACCGTCCACAGATACAGCATCACAGCCAATTTGCTGCGCCTTTAAACTATGGCGAACCGAGGTACATTTATGAATCACCTTAATTCCCGCAGCTTTCAGGGCAGGCATGACTGCTACTGGATTACGCCCTGCGGTTTCCACAATCCTGACGCCGCCCCTGATAATCACATCCACAAAACCAGGATAATCAGGTGTATTCACCGTCGGTAAAAAGGTTAAATTAACGCCAAAAGGCTTATCGGTCATTTCCCGACAGCGAGCAATTTCCCTGGCCAGGTTTTCAGGGGTACGCTGGGTTAGTCCTGTAATCATGCCCAGACCTCCCGCATTGGAGACTGCTGCAGCCAGTTCGGCAAAACCGACATAGTGCATGCCACCCTGAATAATCGGATGCTCAACTTCAAATAATTCGGTAATTCTGGTTTTCATCGTTGTTTCTACTCACCGCTTGTATTGCTCAGATTGTTTGTTTCCACACTTGCCTGAACATGTTTAGGTTAATAATACATTTTTGTAAATGACAATCATTACATAAATTGCAAATTCCACCGTTATTTTATCCAGAAATTTCACAATACAAAATTATATACCAAAATATAAAACATATTATTAGCAAAATACATTTCCGCTAATATCGTTTAAATTTAAAGGGATTTAAGACAGTAACTTTTAAAATTCCCTTTTTAAATCATTACTTAGCCTAATAATAAGACGTCATAATGCAACAGGAAGACAATGTAAAAGCGCAGGTTAACTACAGGCACAATCAGGCAGGAGCAGGATGGAAAAGTCCTGACCTGGACCATAAATACACCCGACAAGAAAAATGCCATTCATTATGATATATATCCAGCCATGAGTCAGGCACTGGATCAGGCTGCAATCCATGATGATATGCATGTGGTACTGCTGACAGGAGCAGATGGGTATTCACCAGTGGAGATGAATTTAAGGCTGCCCTGTCCACTTTCCAGAAAAACAGGAAAGCTGCTATACAGCCAGAATAAATTTTAGACATTGTTTTGCCCAATAAAAACCAGCGCATCATGCTGGTTTTTTTAAGTTATCCGATCTAGCTAATCTCAGTGCGGATATTATTCACCATATGTAACAGACGAGGTGCAATATCATCTTCGAGCTTTGCACGGTTCATGATAAAGCTTGGGCCACCACAGTTAAACACCAGTAAACCATGCTGCTCATGTACTAAAGGCACAGCCACCGAATTGACATCCTTATGCCATTCGCCAATCGAGAAACAATAGCCAAAATCCTGATAATCACGGAATGCCTTATCCAGATCACGATTGATTTTAATCCAGTCTTCCTTATGTTTATTGCGAATCGCATCCAATAGAAATGTCCGCTCATCTTCTGGCATGGCAGCCAGACAAGCCCGCCCCATGGAACTTAAATGAATCGGCAAATAGGTTCCAACCTGACGACGCATGGTCATGTTGCCCTTGCCCTGCACAACATCCAGATAGATCATATTCAGGCGATCACGGGCAGCCATCGCCACAGCTGCACCTGCATAATCGGCCAGATTATTCATATAGGGATGAGTAATTGAACGTATCGATACATTAGACAGCATGGAATAGCCGAATGCCAGCACACCCACTGAAAGCTGAAATTTGCTTGAGTTGGGAACCTGCTTAATATAGCCCAGACGGGACAAGGTATAGGTTAAACGGGTAATGGTCGGCTTGGGCAGACCTGTCATTTGTGCCAGTTCCTGATTACCCAGATGCTGGTGTTTGGGGGTAAAACAACGTAGCAATTCCAAGCCACGAGCCAAAGCCGTAATAAACTGACGGTCATTTTCATCCTGCATGTCTTCAATCGGATGCAACAACTCATGCCTTAAAGACACTAATAATTTTTCTGTTTGCTCGATCTCTATTGCATCTGTCATGTATTAGCCCAACCATCCATTTATTTCGCACTGCGAAAATTATAATCTATTTACTGAATAAATAGCAAAAAAGCAAACGCCACTTTTACGCTACGCCTGCTTAATTTTTTAAAATGCCTCAATACATCAGGGGCTGTTGACATTTCAGCCAATGACTCCTTTATCTTTAAGTTCCGCCAATTTCTCAGCAGACACCACCCGCCCTAAAATCAGACGGGTATGCTCTCCCAGCAACGGTGGAGCATTACGGTATTCAACAGGTGTACGTGACAACTTAATTGGAGAACCAATCAAAGTCAGGTTTTCACGCAGAGGATGCGGCATATGAATCAACATATTACGGGCAATGACCTGCGGCTCTTTAAATGCCTGTTGCAGATTATTAATCACACCCACAGGCACTTTTACCGCATGAATTGCAGCAACCCATTCATCCGCAGTTTTATTCAAAAAATGCTGTGATAAGATTTCAACGATTTCAGAGCGATGCCTGATCCGATCTGCATTACGTTTAAAACGAGTATCATTGGGCAACTCAGGCAACCCAATACTATTACACAATTGAACAAACTGACCATCATTACCACAGGCAATGATAAATTCCCGATCCGATGCTTTAAATACCTGATACGGCACAATGTTGGCGTGAGCATTGCCATAACGTACAGGCACTTTACCTGAAGATAAATAATTCATACCCTGACTGGCGAGGGTCGCAATCTGTACATCCAGCAGCGCCATATCAATATATTGTCCCAGCCCCGTGCTATGACGGTTCAGCAAAGCCGCCTGAATGGCAATGGTTGAATATAAACCCGTGGTTAAATCAGAAAAAGCCACACCCACTTTTTGCGGGCCGCCTCCAGGCAGATCATCCTGTTCCCCAGTCACCGACATCAGGCCACCCATGCCCTGAATAATAAAATCATAGCCAGGTTCTTCGGCACGTGGGCCATTTTGACCAAAACCCGTAATGGAACAATACACCAGTTTCGGATTAATCGCAGACAGTGAATCATAGTCCAGCCCATATTTCCTGAGTGAACCTGCTTTATAATTTTCGATGACCACATCAGTATCCTGAATCAGGGCCTTAATCAACTCCTGCCCATTAGGACTGGCAATATCAATGGCAACCGACAATTTATTGCGGTTGGTCGACTGATAATAGGCGGCTTCATGGGTATCTTCGCCTGCATCATTTTTCATCCACGGCGGGCCCCATAGACGGGTATCATCACCCAGTTCCGGCCGTTCAACCTTGATCACTTCCGCACCCAGATCGGCAAGGATTTGACCACACCAGGGCCCTGCCAACACCCGACTTAAATCCAGTACCCGAATTCCGTTTAAAGCACCCATTTTTCAATCCACTCACTGATCTTGATTATGCCTACTCCCTTTCAGGAGAATCGATATAAATTTCGCATAGCGATATTATTTTTCAATATACTCTTCTCTATCTAAAAATCAATTTTTAATTTTTGAATCCATTGAAATCAAGGATTATCAATTAATATATACTTTATAAATCAACCAATTAAAATATTCATAATATATCGCATTGCAGGAAATCGGAATCCACCTGTCCGCTAAGGCCAGGGGCTGAAATATCAAATGATAGGGCAAGATGCTATGGATAGGTTAAACATTTAAGAGATTTCTGAGTAAATTCAATTACTTTAACATAAATCAAAGTGATTATGGTCTTATGTCGGTAATGGATTATGACTACAAGTTATAGTAATAATGTTCGTGCAATACGTTCATATACATGGAAAATTGCATTTATTTTTGTCTTTCTCGTCTTGCTGATTAATGACTCAGACCGTGTTATTGCCGTATAGCCTCAACAGCATTAAAGCCGGCCCTGGACTTAGTTCAGTACAGGCTGAGTGTCAAGCAGCTTACCCTTGCAGGCATGGCAGCAATCGCTGCCTACAAAGAAATATTAAGAGTAAACAAAACTCTGAAAATATCTCAACCCTTAAGTTAATGTTTCAAGATAAACGCAATCGCAAAAGAAAAGCAATTGATCCTCAAAAAACTGAATGTAAATTTTAAAACGCTAAGCCAGCTAATTAGCTGGCTTTTTTGTATATTCAAAACATTTTCCATCAATGGGAGTTTTTTAATTGCCATAACATAAAAAATAAACTAAAGTATCGCTGAGCGAAATAGAATTTCTTAAAATGGAAGATTTAAAAAGAGAGTCAATGGAGTTTGACGTAGTCATCGTAGGCGCTGGACCTGCGGGTTTATCTGCTGCGATTAAAATTCGTCAATTAGCGATTGAAAACAACCTACCGGATCTTTCTGTTTGTGTGGTTGAAAAAGGCTCTGAAGTTGGTGCGCATATCCTCTCTGGTGCTGTACTTGAACCACGTGCCATGAATGAATTGTTCCCGAACTGGAAAGAAGAAGGCGCGCCGCTGAATGTTCCGGTTACGGGAGACAAGACTTATTTCCTGATGTCTGCTGAAAAATCTCAGGAAGCACCGCACTGGATGGTTCCTAAAACCATGCACAATGATGGCAATTATGTCATTTCATTGGGTAATGTTGTTCGCTGGTTAGGTCAAAAAGCTGAGGAATTAGAAGTTTCAATCTTCCCGGGCTTTGCTGCTTCAGAAATTCTTTATCATGAAGACGGCACAGTAAAAGGTATTCAAACAGGTGATATGGGTATTGGCAAAAATGGTGAGCCAACACATAACTTCACGCCTGGTTATGAACTGCATACCAAATATACCTTATTTGCTGAAGGCTGCCGTGGTCACCTCGGTAAACGCCTGATTACAAAATTCAATCTTGATAAAGATGCTGATCCCCAACACTACGGTATCGGGATTAAAGAACTCTGGGAAATCGATCCTGCGAAACATAAGCCAGGCTTAGTAATGCACGGTGCAGGTTGGCCTTTGTCTGAAACAGGTTCTTCTGGCGGTTGGTGGTTATACCACGCTGAAAATAACCAAGTAACTTTGGGTATGATCGTCGATTTATCGTATGAAAATCCGCACATGTACCCATTCATGGAAATGCAGCGCTGGAAAACACACCCAACCATCAAGCAATTCCTTGAAGGCGGTAAACGTATTGCTTACGGTGCACGTGCAGTCGTCAAAGGTGGTTTTAACGCTTTACCTAAGCTTACTTTCCCAGGCGGTTGCTTAATCGGTGATGATGCTGGTTTCCTGAACTTCGCAAAAATCAAAGGCTCACACACTGCAATGAAATCCGGTATGTTGTGTGGCGAAGCAGTCTTTGAAGCGATTGCTGCGGGTGTTGCCAAAGGTGGTGATCTTGCGATTGCACGCGTACTCGAAGGCGACGACCATTTCGACAAAGAGCTTACCTCTTATACTGACAAATATAACAATTCCTGGTTAAAAGAAGAGTTATATCGCTCACGCAACTTTGGTCCAGCGATGCACAAGTTTGGTCAATGGGTGGGCGGTGCATTTAACTTTATCGATCAAAACATCTTTAAAGTGCCATTCACTTTGCATGATCTTAAACAAGACTTTGCAGTGCTTAAAACTGCGGATGCTTCAACGTTTAAACCAAACTATCCAAAACCAGATGGCAGGCTCACCTTTGACCGTCTGTCTTCTGTATTCGTATCAAACACTGTACATGAAGAAAACCAGCCTGCGCATTTGAAGTTAACTGATCCTTCAATTCCAGTGAACCTTAACTTACCAAAATGGGATGAGCCAGCTCAACGCTACTGCCCTGCGGGTGTTTACGAAATTATGGAAAATGATGATGGTTCCAGGCATTTCCAGATTAATGCTGCGAACTGTGTTCACTGTAAGACATGTGACATTAAAGATCCGTCACAAAATATCACTTGGGTAACACCTGAAGGTGGAGGTGGTCCTAACTATCCAAACATGTAATGATTGGATAGTTTTGCGGAGATTTAATTGCTCTATCCCGAACAAATTGAGGTATTACTACTCTCGATTTTAATTTTTTAGGTAAGCTTAGTTCCTGCGGGAGCTAAGCTTAAAAACAAATTGATAGGAATTTTATAAAACAATCATGAAGGAATAAATAATGAGCCGTGTAGAGTTTAACTGGAATGACCCTTTTCTAATTGAGCAACAACTGAGCGAAGAAGAACGCATGATTCGTGATACAGCCCATGCATTCTGCCAGGACAGGTTAATGCCACGGGTACTTGATCAATTCCGTCATGAAAAAACTGATCCGCAAATCTTTAGAGAAATGGGAGAGTTAGGCCTACTCGGACCCACCATCCCAGAACAATATGGTGGTGCAGGCTTGAATTATGTGAGCTATGGTCTGATTGCCCGTGAAATTGAGCGTGTAGACTCTGGCTATCGCTCTATGGCAAGTGTGCAAAGCTCATTGGTTATGGTCCCAATTAATGAGTTTGGTACAGAACAGCAAAAACAGAAATACTTACCTAAACTTGCAACTGGTGAGTGGATTGGTTGTTTTGGATTAACAGAACCTGATCATGGGTCAGATCCTGGCAGCATGGTTAGTCGCGCCAAAAAAGTAGAAGGTGGTTACCGTTTAAGTGGCTCAAAGATGTGGATTACCAACAGCCCGATTGCGGATGTTTTTGTGGTATGGGCTAAAGAGGTTTCGCCTGAAGGAAATGTCGGTCCTATTCGTGGCTTTATTTTAGAAAAAGGCTGGCAAGGGCTTTCTGCTCCAGCAATTCACGGTAAAGTCGGTTTAAGAGCCTCTATTACAGGTGAAATTGTCATGGATCAGGTTTTTGTTCCTGAAGAAAATGCATTTCCCGAGGTCCGCGGCTTAAAGGGCCCTTTCACCTGCTTAAACAGTGCCCGTTATGGCATTGCCTGGGGTGCAATGGGTGCAGCTGAATTTTGCTGGCATACTGCACGTCAATACACCCTGGATCGAAAACAGTTTGGTAAACCACTTGCTGCCAATCAGCTCATTCAAAAGAAACTTGCGGACATGCAAACTGAAATTGCGCTCGGTTTACAGATTGCTCTTCGATTTGGCCGAATGAAAGATGAAGGTATCGCATCGCTTGAAGCCACATCACTGATTAAAAGAAATAACTGTGGAAAAGCATTGGATATCGCTCGCCTGGCACGAGATATGCTGGGTGGAAATGGTATCAGCGATGAATTTGGGATTGCTCGTCACCTGGTCAATCTTGAAGTTGTGAATACCTATGAAGGAACCCATGATGTACATGCGTTAATTCTGGGTCGTGCTCAAACGGGACTGGCGGCTTTTTAAATCAGAATATTCCATAAGTGTACCAGCTCAAACCTGATCTGGCAGTTACCTATTTTTATTGTGTCTGTCAGTTTAAATTTAAGCTAAATTCTTTTCAGCCCGGTAATCCTCCCATAAATAACCGAAGTTAAAAGTAGAAGTTAAGCAGCCATTGACCTCCTCCCCAAACAACGCAGGATTAAATACATCACAATAGTGCTTTTGCGTACTTCCACGCTTATGATGCCATTTTCCCTGGGTTTAACAAACCTTGAGGATCAAAGTCTTGTTGTGCCTGAATAATTGCAGGATCCAAGTGACCGGCATGTTTACCATCCGCCAGGGTATAAACATGAGGATCATAAACCCGTACCCCTAATTGTCGGTGAATTTCAATCAATTCACGCAGCCGCGCATCATTACGATAGCGAACCAAAGGCATATAGCCACATGTAAATTAAAGGCTACATTTCTTTAAATTCGACACCAAAAACCCATTCTTAGAAATAACCATAGTCACTTTTCCATTGAGGAAGAGCTTAGAGTCTATCCAATGTAGTTCAAAAAGTGCATTTGGCTATATTAGTTCCGACTTGATCTGACACAGGTCTTGAAAAAGAAGAAGTTACCGATTTTGATTAAAGGTATCGAATCTCAATCAATAAAGGTAACTTCTCATGTTGCATACTGACAATCAAATCATCAAACACAAAGTGGTGGCAGCCCATTATTCATTTGCCTAAAAAGTATTGCTATATTAAACACTCATAAGTAAATAAAGTAGATGCGGTTATGAGATTGGAATTTCTTTTACCTGATGCACCATTATTGCGTGAGATCGCTAAACCTGTGACAGATTTTGGGAGTACAGAGCTCCAGATTCTTGTTGAAAATATGTTTGAAACAATGCGTGAAGGAGGTGGTGTTGGATTGGCTGCACCACAGGTTGGCATTTTACTTCGGGTTATTATTTTTGAATTTTCAGGAAGTGAACGTGCACCGAATGCGAATCCAATTCCTCCCACGGTACTAATTAACCCAGAGATTTCCTATGCCGAAGGAGAAGCAGAAGAAGACTGGGAAGGTTGCTTTAGTGTTCCTAGTCAAAGAGGCTGGATTTCGCGCCCTACTCTTATTCACTATCAAGCACAGGGATTAAATGGTGAACATATTAAAGGTGAGGCTGAAGGTTTTCATGCAAGAATTATAGCACGAAATTGATCATCTTAATGGTATTCTTGTCCACTTCCCAATTAATGAGACACTTCTAAACTGGAGTTTCCCAGTTTTGCCCTGTACACCGCAGGGGGTAAATTGCCTAAACTTTCATGTGGTCTTTGCTCGTTATAATCCAGACGCCATAACCACGCCATTTCTCTGACCTGAGTCAAATTCTCAAACAAATACGCATTGAGAAACTCCCGCCTAAACGAACCATTAAATCGCTCAATAAAAGCATTCTGCTGTGGCTTCCCAGGTTGTATATACACCACTTCAATGCCTTGATCTTTACACCAGTCCAGCAATCGCGCAGATATTAGTTCGGGACCATTATCAACACGAAGCTGCTTCGGCAAGCTACGTTGTTGAGCCAGTCGATCCAATACTCTGACAACACGCTCAGCGGGTAACGAGGTGTCTACTTCTATATCCAGACATTCGCGAGTCCCCTCATCAACTATATTCAGGGTACGGAATCGTTTACCGCAATACAGACTGTCACTCATAAAATCCAGTGCCCATTGATGGTTGGCTTGTGCAACCACTTGTAGCGGTTGAGCAATACGCTTCGGCAATGTTCGCTTTTGGCGGCGAGGCAGATTCAAGCCCATCAGGCAGTAAACCCGATAAACACGTTTATGATTCCAGTCATAACCCTGCCGACGTATGCGACCAAAACACTTCCAAAAGCCAGACTGGGGAGATTGTTTTAACACCTGATTTAATGCATCAATGACAGCAGCATCCCGTTTGCGCCAGCTCGTGCTTTGCCGATAATAGCTGGCTCGACTGAGTCCACTCAGGCGACAGGCCTGTAATACTGTTAACCCAAGTGAAGCCAGAATACGAACGCAATCTCGTTGATCGGCTGTCACCAACCCTTTTTTGCGAACAGCTCCTTCATGGCATGGTTCTCAAGGCTCAGCTCAGCAAACATCTTCTTGAGCTTGGCATTTTCTTCTTCCAACTCACGCATGCGCTTGACGTCAGATGCTTCCATACCACCGTATTTGCTCTTCCACACATAATAGGTGGCATTGCCAATACCATGCTTACGGCAGATATCGTCTACTTTCATACCAACATCAGCTTCTTTCAAAATATTGATAATCTGGCTTTCGGTAAATCTTGATTTTTTCATGTATGTCTCCTGACCTTATTTAATCAGAAAACTCCAGTTATGACTGTCTCAGTTTAAGGGAAGTGGACATTCTCTATCCAGATATTGCAAATCGCGTAGAAATATTCGAGAGAACTTAAAATCTCTTTCATAAAGGCTTTGTTGCACAAACCTACCGATAAGGTCTTATTCCGCAATATAATTCTGAGATGAATAAGCCTACACCTAAGATTTATCGTACAACAAATTGGTCATCCTACAATCGCGCTTTGATCAATCGAGCAAATCTCTCAATTTGGTTTGATCCCAAAACTCAATGGTATGCCCAGGCAAAAGGAAAACAAGGACGAAATCAAACTTATTCTGATACTGCCATCCAGTGCTGTCTGATGATTAAATCTCTCTTTCGATTGTCTTTACGTATGGTCACAGGCTTTGTTAAAAGTCTCATTAAACTGTGTGGTCTGGATTGGACAGCTCCGGATGATTCGACCATCTGCAGAAGACAAAAGCATATTGACATTTAAATTAACTATCAAAAAAGCAGTGGTGGGCTTCATATACTCGTCGATTCCACGGGCTTAAAGTTTTAGGTGAATGGAAACGCAAGAAACATCAACCTGAATATCGTCGCCAATGGTGTAAATTACATATTAGTATAGATGCTAAAACCCTGCAAATACGGGCAATACAGCTTACAACGAATAATGTGAGTGATTCGCAGGTTCTCGGGGATTTACTTGATCAAATCCCACAAGATGAGCAGATTGACTCCGTTTATACCGATGGTGCTTATGACACAAAAAAATGCCGTCAGGTCATTGCAGACTGGCAAGCACATGCAGTGATTCCACCCAGGAAAAATGCCAGGCCCTGGAAAGATACAAAGACCCGTTCGCTAGAGCGAAATGAATTACTTCGGACAGTTAAACGTTCAGGCAGGACACTATGGAAAAAATGGTCAGGCTATCATCGCCGCAGTCTGGTAGAAACCAGGATGCACTGCATCAAATTATTGGGCGATAAACTCAGTTCAGGAAACTTTCGAAGCCAAGTCAATGAGGTTCATGCACGTGTAGCAGTCCTCAACAGATTTACGGAATTAGGTCGACCACATACCCAGGTTGTAACTTAAATTTGAGTTGCTTAGGAGAACTCTATCTTTAAAGGCTTTATGCAACAAAGCCGTTTCAATGTGGGACAAAAGCACAAGCAATAAAAAAGCCCTTGTAAAAACAAGGGCTTTTTAAAATATTTGGCGGAAGCGGTGAGATTCGAACTCACGGAGGGCGTGAACCCTCGTCGGTTTTCAAGACCGGTGCATTAAACCGCTCTGCCACGCTTCCAATGGCGGCTATCATATAAATAAAAACCCGTCTTGGCAAACTTTTTATGTGTTTTTAGTCGCAAATGTTCAAAATAAAATCAATCCATCAACACAGGAAATTCTGACTCTGCATAATGTTATAGTCCTGATATAACAAGGTTTGTAATATAAATGCCCTGTCTGGCACTTCCTTTCAAACCAGGCTGAGCACATGAACCATTCCATCATATGTAGACCAGCAGAATAAGCATAAATTTCTTTTCCTGCTGTCCTGAAAGTTTTCACCCAGCCGACTGATTCTCAATCAAACCACTTACCAGCTTGCCCTGACCCCCAGGCTGCCACGAATCGGTTGGTCAGTTTCTGCTTCACCTCCCACACTCCACAATCTGCCAATTTCCCCATAAAGACCGGTACTGTCATTTAAAGCCACTGTTAAACCTGCTACCAGTTCCATTCGGGTCCCCCCCTCCTTGACTTCTGTAGCAGTAGAACCTACCTGTGTAGCAAAATCCGTACGGCTGGCTCCATCAAACTGATGATAAACATTAAGCTGACCATAAGGCTGTACCAGCCCAACAGGGGTATTGATCATATTCTTCAGCTGCAATCCTCCCCGAACCGTCCAGCTATTGTCTGAATCCTGTGCCACCCTGGCATAGGCAATATCAAGATCCTTTAAACGCTGATGTGTGTAAATCACCTGTAGCTGTGGTTCAAGCCACCAGTTTCCTGCCAGCAACATTTCCTGACCTGCTTCCACAGAAGTCAGTAAACTACGGCCTTTACCCGCATACCCCATGTTCTGAGGATGTATTGAATACTTACTCCATCCTGCCTGTACAACACCATCAACATAGAATCCCGTCTCATTATGGTAAGTAAGATAAGAACCCACATATTTATTGCGCAAATCATTTTTCCCGGCATATTGATCAGCAAGCCCTCCCACAACACCACTGACAGAGGCATCACCGAGAAGCTGGCCGATATAGAAACCCTGACGCCAATGGTCACTGGCAAACAGATCAACCCCTGTCTGAAAACCACTGATCTCTCCATTGCTGTCAGGCGAAGTTAAACCCTGCTGACTGGTTTTCCATTCCGAAGCAATAAATCTTCCCCATAGCCGTGGGCGAGCTGTAATCTCCACAGATTCAGCAGACTGCACAGAACTGGCATTGACCTCATTACCCATTCGCTGGCTCCGACTCCCAAGCATTGTCATATCGGATTGATACAATTGCTGAGGTAATGCCAGAAACAGGGAAACCTCAGGTCGGTAAGATGTTTGTCCGGTCGCACTGGATGATCCCAGATAACTGCCTGTCCCAATATTATTCAACCGATAGCGATAAGCTCCGCCATCAATATAGCCACTGCCTGCAAGTCTGAATGCTTCCCCTTCAATCCTTGCTCCGCTCTCGGTACCGACCACTTCAATTCCAGAGCCTGTAGTTACCTTCCCAAGCACAGTTCCAGCATTTTCAATACTGACCCTGGTTTCACCACTGGCTACGGCATCTGTACCACTCAGAATGACCTGATCACCTGTTCCGTCAGTAGCCACATTCATCCGAAGCAACCCATTTCCTCCCTGCCATGGGCCCGTTACTTTCAGAAAAGATGGATTTCCCGCTGCCATGGAAATAACACCGGCATTGGTCACACTGGCCACCTGCTGGGAATACCCAGCCAGATCCAGTGTCCCCGCGCTGTGTACATTCATCGCACTATTGGGACTGAACGCATTTTCAGCACCGGCTCGCAACACGCCGCCTGTGACCAGGGTTGGTCCTGAGTAAGTACTCATCCCTGAAAGGGTCAATATACCGGCACCGGCCTTGTTCAGACTGCCACTATAATCCGCCTCTGTCTTGACTTTCAACGCATCAATACGAGCCTGTAATATTTCAATTTCATTTGAAATCGCTTCCTGATCAGCTGCATCTGATAATTGCGCTTCCAGCGCTGCTTTTTGCTGTGACCAACCGGCAATCTCTGCTACCTCCTCCTGTTGTCGGTGTCTTAAAGCCGCATCCGATATTGGATTACTCCAGTGATCACTGATATTTTCCGGAAGATCCGCCACAAAATCGCCAAGTAACTGGCCAGGACCATTTAAACCCTTTTGCAGATCAGGAACACCCCAGCCAAAGGTTTCATTTGGCAAGTCTGCTGCCCCCTCTCCCTGATGTGCCGAAGTTGTCAATAAAATTGTTCGAATCTCATTATTCCCAAGATATGGATAGCGCTGCATCAGCACCCCAACAGCACCCGTCACATGCGGTGCAGACATGGAGGTTCCACTACTGGTTTTATACTGATCATTCCCTGCAATATTTGCACTGACAATATTCACACCCGGTGCTGCAACACACCAGTATTTAGCCACCCCACAACGGTTGAATCTTGTCCCACCCTCCTGATTCAAACCACTGACTGCGATCCAGTGCTGCTCCAGCTCAGGCCTGAAATAAGGTAAAATTGCTCTGATACTTGAATTATCCACACCAGCATTTCCATTTGCCCATACCTGCAATACATTATATTCCTGAGCGACATCTGCGGCAGCATCCAGCCAGGTTCCAGCCCCTTTCTGCTTCAATCGAATATACGCTGCGACCACACCTGAAACAGAATCATAGTTATCTCCCTTCGGTGGACTTCCCCAACTGCTATTGATTACACGCACCCCCTGCTTCGCCAGGTTGCCGTAGGCCGCCTTAAAATAATTGTAGTCCATATTCGAGCCATAAATGGAACCATCAGTTCCATTCGTATTACTGACATAGTAAGTACCATCAAATGCTACTCCCAGTATTCCAGTTCCATTTTTAGCCGCGACAATCGTACCAGACACATGATTACCATGGTTGTCATTTATCCCTTCAATATAGCTGCCCTGAACCGGTCCAAAGGCCTGACCTGCCTCCCATCTTACATCATCAGTTTCCCGATCATACTGGCTACCAGCACTGTCATAGGTTCCCTCTATCCCCACCCCATGTACATTTCCACCCTGAAATTCCTCATGGTTGACCAAATAGCCTGAATCCACTGCTCCCAATGTCACACCACGACCGGTCAGACCCTGTGCATAGGCATATTGCGCTTTCATGGCAGCCAGCCCCCAGTTCGCCTGGAATTCAGGTGCATTTTCCCAGGACATGACTGCTGACCTGAGATTATTTGCTACAGAACCATCATAATTGATAAAATTTTCCGCTTGTCCATGTACACTCACACCGGCTCCCAGAACCAGCAATATCGCCATCTGCAACTGATGAAAACGAAAACCTGCCTGCTGACCAATTATCCACCTTCTGTTTTTATTACTCATTCCCTACCTCATTCTTAATTTATAATGGTTAAAAGTTCTTATGCCCAGCCTGGTGAATCATACCAAATAGCAGCAAATCACATGCCAGTTTTTCTCACTCTTTCCAGGAAACGCAGATACCACCAGGAGATTCAGATTGTAATGACTGAATCTCCAGCAAATATTCAGGACCCGTAATTTATTTATATTTGATGAATAGCTACCATCAAGTCCAGCCCTTTCTCAACCTCCTGGAGTTTTTATCATGAACCGAAAACTTTTAACTGCTGAAGGTTACCAGCGTTTACAGGATGAACTGAATCATCTGGTGCGTAAGGAACGCCCTGAAATTACCGCAATTGTTTCCTGGGCTGCCAGTTTAGGGGACAGATCGGAGAATGCGGACTACACCTACAACAAAAAGAAATTACGGGAAATCGACCGAAGAATCAGATATCTGACCCGACTTTTTGAAACAGCCCAGAAAGTGGAATACCATCCGCAGCAGGATGGCAAAGTCTATTTTGGTGCCTGGGTTGAACTGGAGAATGACGACGGCGAAACAGTAAAATTCCGAATTGTCGGTGATGAAGAAATTTATGGAAATAAAAACTATATTTCCCTTCAGTCCCCCATGGCAAAGGCCTGTTTAGGTAAGTCGACAGATGATGAAATACAGGTCCAGACCCCCAAAGGGAAAATCAGTTGGTTTATTGCACAAATCAACTATCATTCTGATCCTTAATTTTTCCATCTGCAAGCCACCGATTGATCCTGCATGATTTAACTCCCGGCGTTGGAATACTGCCATTCAGCCAACGGGCGATTGTGTGGAAAAACAGTAGCAAAAAAACGATCATTCAGTTTATGTTCATAATTCAGGACATCCATAACCCAAACAGAAATTTACATATTGAAATCATTTGTCCGTCATTTTCACACAGCGCTGCATTATAAAATTAATTCCCGAAATGAATCAGTTAATTGTGTTACTTATGAGCAATAAATTCTGTACAAAATTTGACAATGCTATTTTTCATCTTTATGATGCGCCCTTGTTTTAGCTGAGATGCTTTTTTCATTCTGTAAATTTTCTGCGAAATTTCTTTCAACGCCATATGTCATTTTGAATGACGTCCATGAATGCCCACCCTTATTGTATTTCACAACTTTAAAAGTTCAGGCAATGTTTTGTTTCAACTTTTCAGGGCAGTAAATTACTTGTAGCGGAGACAACATGCACAGTAGTTCAACTTCCGGGTTGAGGCCTTACCTGAACTCACCATTTCACAAACTTTCCCTAAAAGCACTGGTGTTATCCAGCGTCTTCATCCCCTTTCACAACATCAATGCCACCAAAACCAGTCAGTTTAATGAGGTGGTCAAAACCAGCACACTGACCGTGGTTGCCGTATCCAACCCATCCATTGTTTTTAAGGATGGTGATTTTGCACACGGATTCGGACATGACCTGGTGAACAGCTATGCTCACAGTCTGAATGTCAGACTTGATTTCAAAACAGTACCTGATAATGCCACGGCACTGAACATGGTGGCACAGGGTAAAGCAAATTTTGCCATGACCACCGCCAGCATGTCCGGTATTGAAGCAAAGCAACTGACGGCTTTCTCAGTCAGTTGCGGTGACTTTAACAGTCTGCAGAAAAATGGCCTGAACAGTGAAATCAACTGGGTGTTTAAGCGTGCCGATGATCCACTGACCGATACCGCAAGCGGTTTTGTCTGTCAGAGCAAACAGAATGGCACCATTCAGCAACTGGCTTCTTTTTATAATCGTAATATTGTCAAAAAGAATGACTGGGATACCATCCAGCGTGATCTGAGCAAGCGTATGCCCATTTACAAGGCAAGCTTTAAAAAGACTGCCAGGCAGTATGACCTGGACTGGCATCTGCTCGCGGCCATCGGTTATCAGGAATCCTACTTAAAACCAGATTCGGTTTCACCGACCGGTGTGCGTGGCATTATGATGCTGACCAATGATACTGCCCGGGCGATGGGCGTCAGTAACCGTACCGACGCTGCACAAAGTATTCAGGGCGGTGCCAGATATTTTGATTTAATGCTGAGCCGCTATGCCGGCATTCCCAATCCAGACCGTAACTGGTATGCACTGATTGCCTATAACATGGGGCCGGGTGCCGTGGACAATATTCGTAAACAGCTGAAAGCCCGCGGCAAAGATCCTGACAACTGGCTGAACATGTATGATTACCTCAACCGTAATCAGGCACGCAATGGTCGTTATAAACAGGCGGTCCAATACGTGAAGCGTATCCGCATCTATCTGGAACATATTAAGACCACACCAAAGCTACAGCAAATCTGATAGCCCGGTGGTCCGATCAATATGCAAAAAAAGCTTAACCGAAACGGTTAAGCTTTTTTATTTACAGCAAAAACGACAGCAACCGGAAAATCAGGCCGTCTGTTCAAGAATTTTCGTGAACAGATCTTTTTGTTCCTGACTTGGTTTGGCAGTCTGTAATGCCATTAACTGAGACATATCGCCCTGGACCTTAATCTTACCGGTCATGAAGGCCTGCATGGCTGCAGCCATATCAAACTCAAGGAATACCTTACGTAAAGTTTCCGCATCCATATTCAGCGTTGTTTTGGCATTCGGTGAACTGCCCTTCTGGATTTTTCCGCCATCCAGGAATAACGCTGTATTGCCGTCTGCATCTGCAACCACCAGATTAAGTGCCAGACCCGCCAATGCAGGTGGTAAATTTAAATCACCAGCTTCGGCAGTCAGTTTATCGACTGTTGCAAACCAGTCATCAGTTAAAAATGCAGGCATAACCATTCCTCAAAATTATTTATTTCATTCATTGTGTTGCCAGTCTGGCAACATGATGGTGAAGCGATTTTGCTTGCACATTGTTATAGCATGATATTTAAAGTTTGCGATAAAATTTTTTGTACGCAGAATTCAGTTTTTATATAAACAATTATTTTGCATAAAAAAACAGGCACTGAATTCGTTAATCAGTGCCTGAAAAAATATCAGTCTGAAAAAACCGTCACTCCGCAGCAAAGCTGAGATTGACCAGCTCCAGTCGATTCTTCATTTCCCCGGCATCACATTTCAGGTCAAATTCACGCTGCCCGTCCAATGCTTCAAAATCAAATAATTCACGGTCTGCCAGCTGCGATGGCGATACATTCTGCAAAGCACCGAATATGCTGTGCAGACGTTTGGGATATTGCCTGTCCCACTCACGCAACATCTCGTTGATCATGGCACGCTGCAAGTTTTCCTGAGAACCGCACAGATTACATGGAATAATTGGAAACTTACGCATTTCTGCATATTTGATAATATCTTTTTCCTCCACATAAGCCAATGGACGAATCAGGATATTTTTCTTATCCGAAGACAGAAGTTTCGGTGGCATGGCCTTGAGACTGCCGCCATGAAACAGGTTCAGAAAGAACGTTGCCATAATGTCATCACGGTGATGGCCGAGGGCAACTTTGGTCGCCCCAATTTCCTGGGCAAAGCCATACAGGGAACCACGACGCAAGCGGGAGCACACCGCACAGTAGGTTTTACCTTCCGGTGTCAGCCGTTTGGTAATGGTATAGGTGTCTTTTTCCAGAATATAATATGGAATATTATTTTCTTCCATATAGCGTGGTAGGACATGCTCCGGGAAACCCGGTTGTTTCTGATCAAGATTGACCGCCACAATATCAAAATTGATGGGCGCAATCCGTTTAAACTGCAGCAGAATATCAAGCATGGTATAACTGTCTTTACCGCCGGACACACACACCATGACCTTATCGCCGTCTTCAATCATTTTATAATCACGGATCGCATGACCGGTCTGGCGACGAATTTTTTTCAGTAAGCGGTGATATGCCGAGCTTACCGGTAATTCCGGTTTAAAATTAAACCCCTGGTCGGACTCAACTGGCGCGTACATAGACAAGATTTACCCATAAAAAAATACCGGGCAATTTTAGCTGATTTGCGATCTGCCCGCATCTAAAGTTTTCTGATTTTTATATCTTCATTTTTTCTTCATGTTTTTGTCTTACTGCTGTCTTATTCATGTATCTAAAATGGGAGTTTACGATCTTTTTTTATACAAGGTGCTTATCTTTTGGACTTTTCCACAGTTTTCCACAAAACCTGTGGATAAAATTGTGGATTCTTTAGTACTTGACATGGGAAACTATCGCAACAACGGGGATCGCGTTTAGATTGACTACTTTTTAACCACTGTTTTTTATTTTTATTTTTCAACATCTTATACAAGTCAAGTTTCAACTGGAAAAAAAAATTTTTATTTTTTTGCGAATTATCACTGCAATCATTGCTTGATTTTTTGCTGACGAATTGCTAAAACTGTAAACACGCTTTTTAAAGCAAAAAACACCTGTTCAGACACCCGTCGTTCAACACGCCAGGTCAGGGCCATAACGAATTACTACAATGAAAATATTGTTTACATGTTTGCTGCGCAGTTTTTTGGGGTATATCAGCCTGGTCTGTATTATACCGCACAGTCATGCCGGTCAGATTTATGTATATCAGGATAAAAATGGCAGTACCCTGCTGACCAACCGAAAAAGCTCAGATCAGTCCTTACAGCGCATTAAAGTCACCTATTATCCTGACAGTAATATTCACAGTTATAGCAACTGGGGAAAATCTGAATCTTCAGTACTGCCCAGTTACAGTAAAAATAAAAATGCCTACGATCATCTGATTCGCCAGGCGGCACAAACCCACGGAATTTCAGAAGGCTTGATCAAAGCAGTCATGCATACCGAATCCGGGTTTAATCTCAATGCCCGTTCACCGGTGGGTGCTCAGGGACTCATGCAACTGATGCCGGCAACAGCCCGGCGCTTCAATGTTGCCAATGCCTATGACCCGCAACAGAATATTTTCGGTGGTGCAAAATATCTGGGCTGGTTGCTCCGGCGCTTTAACGGCAACACCCAGCTGGCGCTGGCAGCCTATAATGCCGGCGAAGGCAATGTTGATAAATATGGCGGTATTCCGCCCTTCCGGGAAACCCAGGACTATGTCCGCCGGGTCACCAGTCGGCTGAATAACCTTTATTCAAACGGGATATCTTCCAGCAGCAATGATTCATCTGCCCTGCCCCGGCAGGTGATTGCCCAGTCGGTCAGTGATGGTGATGCAGACCGTACAGCATCAGCGACACCGGTTGTTACAGCAGCAAAATATTCACCGCGCCCCATTATTGTTGCCAGTGACGGAACATTTACTGATGCCCCTTCCCGTTCATATTCCACCTCTCACGCCACGGCGTCAGCACGCATCACCATTTCAAATTAACCATTCGCCATTAAAATATTAATTTTGCAATTATTCTTGATTTTTTAAACAGGCATACCCATATCTCATGCATGATTTATAATTTATAAATCAGATCATTTTTTATTTATAAGAGGATAATCTCAATGATGCGGATTGGTTTGTTTTTGCTAACCAACCTCGCGGTTCTGGTTGTAGCTGGTATCATCCTGTCTTTGCTGGGTGTTGGCAGTTATTACGGTGCTGGTGGTCTTAACCTAGGCAACCTGATGGTCATTTGTCTGATTTTTGGTATGGTGGGATCGCTGATTTCACTGTTCATGTCAAAATGGATGGCTTTAAAAACAACAGGTACCGAATTAATTGATCCCAATGCTCCACGCAGTCAGGCCGAAGTCTGGCTGTTACAGGAAGTTGCTCAATTATCTCAGCGGGCCGGTATAAAGATGCCGGATGTTGGTATTTTCCCTTCATATCAATCCAATGCCTTTGCCACTGGATGGAATAAAAACGATGCACTCGTTGCCGTTTCAACCGGTTTACTGGAGCGGATGAATAAGGATGAATTACGTGCAGTACTGGCGCATGAAATTGGCCACGTTGCCAATGGCGACATGGTCACACTTGCACTGATTCAGGGGGTGGTGAACGCTTTTGTCATGTTCTTTGCCCGGGTGGTCGGTGATTTTATTGACCGCAGCGTATTTGGACGTGCCAATGGTGAAGCACCTGGACTGGCTTATTTTGCAATTACCATTGTACTGGATATCGTGTTCGGTATTCTGGCTTCTGCCATTGTCATGTGGTTCTCACGCCATCGCGAATACCGGGCTGACGAAGCAGGCGCACGTTTAGCCGGTAAGGATGCCATGATTTCTGCCTTACGCCGTTTACAGGCTGAATCGGAAATGCCGGATCAGATGCCAAAGGAAATGAAGGCTTTTGCAATTGCTGAAGGCAAAGAACAGGGGTTCAGTCTGGCGGCCTTATTCCAGACACACCCAAGCATTGACCAGCGTGTTGCAGCCTTACAACAACTCAATGTCAACTGATCATATGAATTGATTCCCCCAACAGACATAAGCCTCCACATTGGAGGCTTATGTTTTTTTGTTTGTTGCCGGTCATCCTGACAATTTTTCAGTCATCCCCGTCTTCCAGACGGATACAACGCAGCAGGCTGCCATTCGGATCAATCAGATAAAACAGATCAATCTCTTCAAGCTGTTCAATGCCCGTCATCCGTGCCCCCGGATACTGACGCCAGTCAAGTGCCTTCCACTCATTGAGTAAATCCTCCAGTGCCTGCACCCGGACACAGGCACTGTGCCAGGACTGTGATCGATCCAGCTGAGGATGATGGAAAAACTCCAGATGCAATTGTCCCCGCTGCAAAATCATCCACTCATCAGACTGATACTGACAGTCAAATCCCAGTTGCCGGTAAAACTCCCGGGTCTGGTCAAAATCAATCGCCGGTAAATTGGCAGAAATATAATCCTGCATGATCACACCCTCCTGTACCCATGTTCCTCCCGGTCCATGTTCAACCTGAGCCAGACTCTCTCCGATTAGTCATATTCCCGCTTGACATGCTCCTGCCATTCAGCCCTTCTTACATTCACAGGCCCTGATACCACTGCCATAAACCACTGAATGCAAACCAGCTGCCTACAGCAATCAGCAGCAACACCAACAGACCGAATAAATCAGGAATATGCAGCCACAGCCACGCCACAACCGGATTTCTCCACAATGCAGAGTGCTGCTGCTTCTGTTCCAGTCGTTCATGCAGAAATGGATGAATGACATGATCCTCGGTTTTGATCTGATATTCAGTCCGGATATGTTCATGCACCACATCCAGTGCTTTACGGCTTGGGCGAATAAAAATATCAAACAGAGTCCCGGCAACGGGAATAAAACCAACCACAGCATCAATTGCCGCCAGTCGGATCACTGCATTGAGCTTCGCCTGAGGGACACCGATCTGTCGGGCTTTATATACGGCATAACAGGTCAGTACAAAACCTGCGGCATCACCGGCAACTGGAATGGTACTTAATGCAGCGTCTGCACCAATGCCCTGTTTTGTGAATGGAATCCGCACCACAGCATCCATCATATTGGCAAATTTAGCCAGTTCACGTTCCAGCCGGATCACCTGCTCGGTGCTTAATTTTTTTTGTTCACTCATCTGTGTTTCAGACACCTGTCAGAATCATGGAGGCAATGAATAAATAAACCAGTACGCCAGTTGCATCGCAGATTGAGGTCACCAGCGGCGCTGATGCACTGGCCGGATCCAGTTTCATCCGATTCAGAATAAACGGCAGACTCATACCGATTAAACAGCCCAACAGCACAATTCCCATCATGCTTAAAGCAAGTACCAGTGCCACCTGAGCATCTCCCCGATAATAGCCCAGTAAGGAAACCGCACAGGCCATGGTTGCTCCGAGACAGAGTGCAACCAGCGTTTCCTTGCCAATCAGGTAAAACCAGTCCTTAAAATGTACGTCCCCCGTGGCCAGAGCACGGACCATCAGTGTGGCTGATTGTGAACCTGCATTTCCACCGCTGCCCACCAATAAAGGCAGAAAGAATACCAGCACAATATTGGCAGCAATAATGTCTTCAAAATGCGCAATACCAATGCCGGACAACAGACTACCAAACACCAGGATCACCAGCCAGTAGACCCGCTTCTGATATAACTGCAATACGGGCGCCGTTTTCAGACTCAGCCTGGAAGACGCCTCCACAGCACCGACTTTCAGAAAGTCCTCGGTGGCCTCATCCCGGGCAACATCCATGGCATCGTCATAAGTAACTATACCGACCATGACCCCTTCAGCATCAACGATCGGCAATGCCAGCAGATCATAACGGGCAATGATTTTGGCCACTTCATCCTGATCGGTATCCACATTTGCAAAAATCAGGTTCGTGGTCATCAACTGATCAATCCGGTCCGTTTCCTGGGCGAGAATTAGCTCTTTCAGTGACACCACACCCAGCAAACGCCGCTCTTCATCCAGGACATAGGCAAAATAAATGGTTTCAGTATCCGGCGCTTCCTGACGCAACATTTTAATCGCATCGGCAACGGTCATATTGGTTTTCAGCGTGGCATATTCGGAGCTCATAATCGCGCCGGCCGTTTCCTCAACATAAGCGGACAACTGACGGATATCTTCCCGCTCAGCCTGCGCCAATGCAGGCAACAATGCATTCTGCTGTTCCCTGTTCAGGCACTTGAATACATCCGTCCGTTTATCTGATGGCATTTCACCAATGATTTCAGCCAGCGTGGCGCGTGGCAACACCCTGGCAAACTCGACCTGTTGTTCAGGTTTCAGATAGGAAAAAACATAAGCCCGGTCTGGCAGATGCATCAGCAGTATCTGACTGGTCTGAATGGGCAACTGAGCAAGCACATCTGCCAGGTCAGCAGCCTTAAAGCTTTTGACTGCTTCCAGGGCACGTGACAGGTGCTGATTTTTAATGGAATCGCTGAGAAGATCAATAAAATTATTATAGCTCATAAAGCCTGCCCCTTTCAGGTCAGACCGATATAAAGGCAATGCAACTTAATCCGTTCATACAATGCTGCCCCTCATATCCGCCTGACCAATAAAAAATAATTCAATTCAGTGTTATCAATCATTGTGCATCATGCAATGATACATTCATTTTCCACCGCTTATACGGTACAGCAATCTGATACAGATTGCCTTATTTCTGCGGAAAAATTCCGGTATATGTCTGTTTTATATTAAGCAACACACAGCCCTGGTCCTGTACCCCGGTAAAACGGCTGAAATACTCAACCTGGCCATTGACCGTGCAACTCTGTCTTTAGTCCGAATTTCCAGGTGAAGATCGTGTTATGTGCTGATTTTTCCACGGAACATATTGCGGATAATCACATACATAAAGGGAATAAAGATCAATACCAGCACGGTCCCGAAAATTACCCCGCCCAACACGCTGACCCCAATTTCCTGACGGCTGGCAGCACCGGCACCGGAGGCCAGTACCAATGGAATCACGCCGGCGCCGAATGCCAGCGAAGTCATCAGAATCGGACGCAGTCGCAGACCGGCACCTTCCACCGCAGACACGATGGCAGATTTTCCCTGCTGCTGTGCCATGGCCGCAAATTCCACAATCAGGATGGCATTTTTACAGGACAGCCCAATGGTTGTCAGCAAAGCAATCTGGAAATAGATGTCATTAGGGAAGCCTGTCAGCCAGCTGAAAAAGATATTCCCACCAATCCCCAGCGGAATCGCTGCAATCACCGCCGTTGGAATTGACCAGCTTTCATACAATGCTGCCAGACACAGGAAGATAAATCCAACCGAGATTAAATAAAGCCAGATCGCCTGACTGCTGGATTTATGTTCCTGAAATGACAGCCCACTCCACGCAATATCAATATCCTTATGCTGAGCAACCAACCGACTGATGTCCTGCATCGCCTGTCCTGAACTCACCCCATTGGCCGTATTGGCCTCCATCTGCAGGGCCGTATAGCCCTGAAAACGGTTGACCACATCAGCTCCGCCATCCCAGCTGATTGTAGAAAAATTACTGAAGGGAATCATCTGATTATCAGCATTGCGTACTGTCCATTGCTGTAAATCTTCCGGTTTCGAACGAAACTCCGCATCACCCTGCATGATGACCCGCTTGATCCGCCCACGATCAATAAAGTCATTGATATAGGAGCTGCCCCATGCAGCAGTCAGTGTGCTATTGATGGCAGACTGATTCAGCCCGTTTGCCAGTGCAAGCTTCTGATCAATATTGACTTTCAGCTGAGCTTTATCCGGATTGGATTTTTTGTCAATGTCTGTAAAACTACTGTATTGCCCGGCTTCTTTTTGTAAGATGCTGAGCTGGTTGTCCAGATACTGTCGCCCCTGTCCATTCAGATCCTGAATCCAGAACTCAAGGCTGTCGGTATCGCCCAGACCATTCACCGAAGAGGGCAAATTCACCATGATTCTGGCACTGCGATTTTTATTGAAATAGGCCATGGCCCGGTCACGAATGGCCTGGGCTGAATTGCGGCTGCCCGGACGCTGATCCCAGTGCTTCAATGCCACAAATCCGGTACCCAGATTCTGACCTGTCCCGGAAAAATTCTGTCCGTAACGAATCAATACAATCTCGACATTCTGTTTTTCCTGTTCCAGGAAATAACGACGGATCTGCTCACCGACAGCTGCACTGGCCGACATGGGTGCGCCATCGACCAGACGGAACTGGACACTGAGAATCGCCTGATCCTCACTGGGAATAAAGCTGGTCGGTAAGGCCTGATACACCAGGGCAAAGCTACCAGTCAACCCGACAAAAATCACCAGCACCACCAGTTTCAGATTCAGGGTTTTCTGAATCAGGCCGACATATGTCCGTTTCAGGCGTTCCATCTGACGGTTAAACCATACCGCCCAGTTCGATGCCCTGACATTGGGTTTTAAAATCAGGGCACACAGCGCCGGTGTTAAAATCAGGGCAACCAACAGCGACAGTGACATGGCCGCCACCAGCGTGATTGAGAATTGCCGGTAAATGACACCGGTGGAACCGCTAAAAAAAGCCATCGGAATAAAAACCGCTGTCAATACCACGGTAATCCCGACCAGTGCGCCGCTCATCTCCCGCATTGATTCAATTGAAGCCTGTGTGGCACTCAGCTGCTGTTCATGCATCAGCCGTTCCACATTTTCCACCACCACAATGGCATCATCCACCAGCAGGCCAATGGCCAGTACCAGTGCAAACAGCGTCAGTGTGTTGACACTCATCCCCAGCGCAAACAGGATGGCAAAGGTACCCAGAATCACAATAGGAACGGTAATGGCCGGAATCAGTGTAGCCCGCCAGCTTTGCAGGAACACAAACATGACAATCACCACCAGCACAATCGCCTCGAACAGGGTTTTGACAACTTCCTTAATGGATTCCTGTACAAATGGTGTATTGTCCCGTGGATACACAATTTTATAGCCGTCCGGCAATTTCTGTGCAATCTGACTCAGCTCAGTTTTAATCAGTGCCGAGGTGGCCAGTGCATTTGCACCCGAAGACAAGGAGACTCCCATACCTGCCGATGGATAGCCATTAATGGTGTTATAGGACTGGTAATTTTCAGCACCCAGTTCCACCCTTGCCACATCCTTCAGATAAATGAAGCTGCCATCCGGACTGGATTTGACAATGATATTCTTAAACTCATCCACAGTACGCAGACGAGACCCGGCGGTGACCTTCGCATTTAAGTACTGGTCCCGCAACGTGGGCAAATCACCAACACCACCGGCAGCCACCTGGGTATTCTGTGCTTCAATTGCCGCACGGATATCACTGGGCATCAACTGATATTGCCGCAGCTGATTGGGGTTCAGCCAGATCCGCATGGCATATTGCGAACCAAAAATATTGACCTCACCTACACCTTCCACCCGGGAAATCTGCTCTTCAATATGATCGGCCATATAGTCAGACAGCTGAATATTGTTACTGTGACCATTGGAATCAAACAGCCCGACCACCATAAAGGTATCACCCAGCGACTTCATCACCCTGACACCCTGGCGCTGTACTTCTTCCGGCAAGCGGTTAATGACACTGTTGATACTGTTTTGCACCTGAACCTGTGCGGTATCCGGGTCCGTGCCATTTTCAAAACTCAGGTTAATACGGGCACGACCTGAAGAATCACTGCTTGAACTGAAATACAGCAAATGGTCAATACCCTTGATCTGCTGTTCAAGCACCTGCGTCACGCTTTCTTCGACGGTTTCTGCGTCTGCACCTGCATAATTGGCAGAGATGGTAATTCGGGGCGGCGCAATATCCGGATAACGTTCCACAGGAAGATTCAGAACTGAAAAAATACCCAATGCCATCACGATGATGGCGAGCACACCTGCAAAAATTGGACGTTCAATAAAGAATCTGGAAAGCATCAGTTTTCATTCTGGTCAGTGATGATAAGAAACCGGCAGGATACCCATTTCAGAGACATTTATATTCTGCGTCCCAGATTGAAAATACAAGAATAAATAACAGAAAGCTGAATATTTAGAGTCAATTAAGAAGGAATTATGGAGAGGCTTATGGCAGGATGCACTCATCTCATTCTTTATTGTAGACAGATCAATATGTCATTTTCCTGAAAAATAAAGTTTTTATACTCAACTGGAATAAACCAAAAATTCCCTGAGGATATAATGATTAAGAAAGCATTGCTGGGTCTGTGCCTGGCCGGTCTGTTGACTGCCTGTAATGATGACAAGGACCCGGTTGTCATTTCGGTACCAGAATACTCCGAACCTGACATTATTATTATTGGACATCGCGGAGCAAGTGCCCTGCGCCCTGAACATACACTGGCAAGCTACCAGCAAGCCATGGATGATGGTGCAGATTTTATTGAGCCGGATCTGGTGCTGACCAAAGACAATGTGCTGATTGCACGTCATGAAAATGAAATCAGCGAAACCACCAATATCAGTACACTGTCACAATTTGCTGATCGCAAAACCACCAAACAGATTGAATGCAGAACCATCAAAAAGGATGACTGTAAAATCTATACGGGCTGGTTTACCGAAGATTTCACCGCAAATGAACTGAGTCAGAATGTCAGAGCCCGCGAACGTCTGCCACAATATCGTCCTGACAATGCCGCCTACAATGATCAGTTCCCTATTCCGACCCTGGATCAGATTATTGATCTGGTCGAACAGAATTATAAAAAAACCGGAAAAATTGTCGGTCTGTATATTGAAACCAAGCACCCGACCTACTTTAAACACAACCAGCAGGACATGGATGGCATTTTACTGAAAACCCTGGCCGAACATGAATATACCCGGGACATTGCCCCAGTCTACCTGCAGTCCTTTGAAGTGAACAATTTAAAGGAAATGAGAAAACAACTGGAACAGGATAAGAACCTGAAACATGTGAAATTTGTTCAGCTGCTGGACAACCCGACAGATCAGCCTGCTGATTATGCCGATGAAGGCAGCGCTCAGACCACCTATGCAGATATGGCCACACCGGAAGGCCTGAAACAGATTGCCACCTATGCAGAAGGTGTCGGACCCAGCAAAACCTATATTTTCTCCAATACAGAATTCACAAAAACCAGCTTCATTGAAGATGCGCATACAGCAGGCTTAAAAGTTCATCCCTATACCATGCGTCCGGAAAATGATTTTATGCCTGAATACTTAAGATGCGGTACCGCTGGTACGGATCGCTGTGAAAGCGGTTCCACTACCGAGTTTGAAAACTTCTTCAAGGCAGGTGTCGATGGTCTGTTTGCCGATGATCCTGGATTTGGCCGCAGAACACTGGATGCCTATTTAAAGAATAACCCATCTATGAAACCATAAAGCTGAACCAGATAAAAAGGCTCAGACTGAGCCTTTTTATTAGCTGATACAACGGGTTTAATTCTTTTTTAAGCTGACTGTGCTATGTTCCCCACGACTTTCCAGAGTTTTTAAGTGATGAATGAACACTCTCCCTTTAAAGGCCAGACGGGTTTAAAGCGCATTATCAATGCCACCGGTTATTCCCTGGCAGGTTTTAAGGCAGCTTATCTGAATGAAGCTGCATTCCGGCAAATTGTGCTGATCAATATAATTCTGATACCGTTGAGCTTCTGGCTGGATGTCAGCCGGGCTGAACAGGCTCTGATGGTTGCAGTCTGTCTGTTATTACTGATTGTAGAATTGTTTAATTCAGCATTGGAAGCTGTGGTGGATCGTATTTCACTGGAACAGCACCAGCTTTCCAAAAATGCCAAGGACATGGGCAGCGCAGCCCAGTTTATTGCATTGGCCATTCTGTTTTCCACCTGGTCAATTATTCTCTTTACTTAAGGCCTGTGGCTTTATCAGCACGGGAAATAAAAAACTCCCCGCGTAAGGCGAGGATTTTTTATTTACAGGCCAGGTACAGGTGTTGTATGTACTTACTGCATTACATCACTCTTACCTTTTATGTAGAATGGGAATCCGCAACATTAAAAAAGGTCACAAATAAATTTGTGACCTTTTTTGTAACAAACTCGAATGTGAGTAACATTATGAGTAAGTTTAACAAATATAGTTTAAATATTATTAAATTATAATAACTTAAACTACATATGAGTGGTTTACATCATGCCGCCCATACCACCCATGCCGCCCATATCAGGCATGGCTGGTTTTTCTTCAGGGATATCGGTAATCATACATTCAGTTGTCAGCATTAAACCGGCAACAGAAGCTGCATGTTCAAGTGCAGAACGGGTCACTTTGGCCGGGTCAAGAATCCCCATGTCCAGCATATCGCCGTATTCACTGGTTGCTGCATTATAACCGTAGTTGCCTTCACCCTGTTTCACTGCATTAATCACCACTGAAGGCTCATCACCTGCATTGGCAACGATCTGACGCAGTGGTGCTTCAATAGCACGGCGCAGAATGTTGATCCCGGCATTCTGGTCATCATTGATGCCTGCCAGACCGTCAAGCGCTTTTGCAGCACGAACCAGCGCAACACCACCACCGGCAACCACACCCTCTTCAACCGCAGCACGTGTTGCGTGCAGGGCATCGTCGACACGGTCTTTTTTCTCTTTCATTTCAACTTCAGTAGCTGCACCGATTTTAATCACGGCAACACCGCCTGCCAGTTTGGCAACACGTTCCTGCAGTTTTTCCTTATCATACTCAGACGTTGACTCTTCCACCTGGGCACGAATCTGCTGAACACGTTCAGCAATGGCAGCAGTATCACCGGCACCGTCAACAATAACGGTATTTTCCTTGGAAACGGTAACTTTATGCGCTGTTCCCAGATCTTCCAGCGTTGCCTGCTCAAGTGACATACCGACTTCTTCGGAAATCACATTGGCACCGGTTAAAATTGCGATATCCTGCAACATGGCCTTACGACGGTCACCAAAGCCCGGCGCTTTTACAGCACACACCTTGATGATGCCACGCATATTATTGACCACCAGGGTCGCCAGTGCTTCACCTTCAACATCTTCAGCAATAATAAGCAGCGGCTTGCCGGTTTTTGCAACAGCTTCCAGTGTCGTGATCAGCTCACGGATGTTACTGATTTTTTTGTCCACCAACAGAATGAACGGATTTTCAAGTTCCGCAGTCAGTGTATCCTGTTTATTGGCAAAATACGGAGAGATATAACCGCGGTCAAACTGCATACCTTCCACAACATCCAATGCATCTTCAAAGCCTGAGCCTTCTTCAACAGTAATGACGCCTTCCTTGCCAACTTTTTCCATCGCCTGAGCAATCAGCTTACCCACTGTTTCATCAGAGTTGGCAGAGATCGAACCGACCTGTTCAATGGCACGGGTATCTGAAGCAGGTTTAGCCGTTGCCTTAATGTTTTCGACAACCTTCTTAACCGCGAGGTCAATACCGCGTTTCAGATCCATTGGGTTCATCCCTGCAGTCACAGATTTGATCCCTTCATTTAAGATCGCCTGAGCAAGTACAGTTGCAGTGGTGGTACCATCACCGGCAATATCATTGGTTTTTGATGAAACTTCACGAACCAGCTGAGCGCCCATGTTTTCAAATTTGTCGGCAAGTGAAATTTCCTTGGCAACGGTCACACCGTCCTTGGTAATGTGCGGTGCACCGAAAGAACGGTCTATCACTACATTACGGCCTTTCGGGCCTAAAGTCACTTTGACTGCATCTGCAAGTGTGTTGACACCGGCAATCATTTTTGTACGCGCTGAATCACCAAATTTTACGTCTTTAGCTGACATGTTCAACTCCAAATATTCTTAAATTTTTAAAAATTTTCCATCAAAAAACCAGTCGGAATCAACCTTCCAGCACCGCCAGAATATCAGCTTCCTTCATAATCAGCAGTTCTTCACCGTTCACTTTGACCGTCGTACCCGCATAAGTACCAAACAGTACTTTATCACCCACTTTAACATCCAACGCGCGTACACCATTGTCCGTGATCTGACCATTACCCACAGCAATCACTTCACCCTGAGCAGGTTTTTCAGCAGCTGAACCCGGCAACAGAATGCCTCCGGCAGTTTTGGTTTCTTCTTCAACACGACGGATTACCACACGATCATGCAATGGACGAATATTGCTCATAAAAAAACTCCATCAGACTAAGTCTTATATAGTGGACAGGGATGATGACTTTTTATTCCTCGGGTCATCATTCATTAAAAATAATTTCGATGACACTTTTGTGGGGATGGAAAAACTCTCTTCAAGGGGAAAACCAAAAAATATTTATCATTTTGTACTTTTTTTATGCTTTTATTCAGATATTCAATATTTTCAGTACAGATCAGACTTTTAAGATGAATTCCCGGGTCGCTTCATCAAAAATATAATGCTGAAAACGGCCATCATTCAAAATCACATTAAAACTGTTGGGCATATGGTGATACAGACGGTATGAGGTGGCAGTCCCTGCGTGGACTTCATAAACCGGACGTTCAAGCTGCAAGCCATAGAGCTGATTCAGGTCATGCACTGCAGTATGGTGCAAATGACCATGCAATAATGCAAATAAACCATGTTCACCCCACTGGCTCACCGCACGCCGGGCCCGTACCGGACAGTCCCTGCGGTGATGATCCTGAATGGCCGTATAAAATGGCTGATGACTGACAATGATATTCAGTTTATTCTTCGGCGCCTGCAGCAGTTGCTGGTCCACCTGCTGAATCTGTGCCACTGAGATATCTCCCCGGGTATGGTAGCGCCGACGAATGCTATTCAGCCCAATCAGATAAAAATGCGCCGTGACCAGGGTTTTTTCAGGACTGCCAAAAAAAAGCTGATACAGACCAAAGGGCCGCAATAGTCGATGCCAAAGGTGATACAGCGGAATATCATGATTTCCCGGCACCACCAGATAAGGTGTTTGCAGCGAAGTCAGAAATTCTCTACAACGCTGGAATTCACTACGCCTGGCCCGCTGGGTCAGATCTCCGCTGACCACCACCGCTTCAGGTCGATGCTGCACACAGAACTTTTGAATGGCCCGCAGACATTCATCCCGTTCGGTACCGAAATGCAGATCAGACAGATGCAGCAGCATGAGGCACCATAATGTTCAGCGCATTCTTTTCAACATGAATATGCAATGGGGTATTCATTTCTACAATTTCACCGTCAATTGCAACCGTCAATCTTGATTTTCTGGAATACACCCGGACCTGAACAGCACTGAAACTATACACATCAGATGCTTCTTCCAGCTGACCACGGACCAGCTGAAACAGCGTCTTAAACAAGGTCATTTTATCTGCCTTTGCCACAACCACACCGGCAACCTGCCCAATTTTTGCACATTCCGCTATTTTCAGTTTCATTTCTGCCAACTGCAACTGATTATTCCCAAAGAAAATCAACGGGGTTTTGACCGGATACTTTATGCCATCCACCTCAACCTCAAGTTTCAGCTCCTTCCGGTCCCGGATCAGTACATCCAGACCCGAAGTATAGGCATTCAACGGCAAACGTCCAAACCAGCGGTTATATTGCTCACGCTTTTTAATAAATAAGGGATAAAGCCCCAGGCTGGCATTATTTAAATAAATATGGTCATTGATTCTGGCCACATGGGAAGCCCGGGCAACCCCGGTTGCAATTACCTTTGCCGCATCAATAATATCCAGCGGAATATTCAACGCCCGAGCCACATAATTAAAGGTGCCCAACGGTAAAATCCCCATTGGAATATCCTGACCGGTCAGCATGGAAGCCACCGCATTTAAGGTACCATCGCCGCCGGCCGCCACAATCACCCCCTGCGCTGTATATTCTCCATGCCTCTGCCGCACTTTCTCCATTAACGTTGCAATATCCGGCTCTGTACTGACATCAAATACCTGTATTTCATAGCCATAAGCAGTCCATATGGTCATGAGTTGCTCATAGACTTCCTCGTGTTTACTCGCATGAAATCCTGATTTTTCATTGTAAATCAGGGAAAGTGGTTTTAAATGTGTCAGCATCGTCCTGATTATTCTGCAGTAATACCTTTAATTTCGCCGAAATATTCGCCAGATAACAGTACCTTTATGTAAAATACAAATGATACTCATTTATTTAATCAATCATAAATTGCATCAAAAATAAATAATTAAGTTTTTAATTTTTAAAAATATTTTTTTTAAAAATACCATCCATAATAAAAAAATATGTTTCAAAATACCCCGATTATTCAACTATATAACATTAATTAACAAAGACTTATGTCAATAATTGCATCACACCTATTTTACAGCCTGCGTCTTATTTTTTTTATGAATTTATGCTTTAATACTGCCACTTTTTTCATATTTAAATCTGAATGCTGTACCCCACCATTCAGATTATGTGTACATAACACTGTACATCTTTTAGATAGGCCTCACCATGACCCAAGTGAACGCACCAGAATTTGTTCGTCATCCCAAGCTGATTGCATGGGTTGAAGAAATTGCTGAATTAACCAGACCTGCAAAAATTGAATGGTGTGACGGCAGCGAAGAAGAATATCAACGTTATATCGATTTGATGATCGCTAACGGCACCATGCAAGCGTTAAACCAGGAGAAGCATCCTGGTTCCTATTTAGCAAATTCTGATCCTTCAGATGTTGCCCGTGTTGAAGACCGTACCTATATCTGCTCTGAAAAACAGGAAGATGCCGGTGCCACCAACAACTGGGAAGCGCCTGCTGAAATGCGTGCCCGTCTGAACGGTTTATTTGATGGTGCAATGGAAGGCCGCACCATGTATGTGGTGCCATTTTCCATGGGCCCACTGGGCAGTCATATTGCACACATCGGAATCGAACTGACAGATTCACCTTATGTTGCAGTCAGCATGCGCAAAATGGCGCGCATGGGTAAAGCGGTCTACGATGTCCTGGGAACAGATGGTGAGTTTGTACCCTGTGTACACACCGTCGCTGCGCCATTGATCAATGGTCAGAAAGATGTGGCATGGCCATGCAACCCTGAAAAATACATTGTGCATTACCCGGAAACCCGTGAAATCTGGTCTTACGGTTCAGGTTACGGCGGCAATGCCTTATTGGGTAAAAAATGCCTGGCACTGCGTATTGCCTCCTCCATGGGTCGTCAGCAGGGTTGGCTTGCTGAACACATGCTGATTCTTGGCGTGACCAATCCACAGGGTGAAAAGCACTACATTGCAGCAGCATTCCCTTCCGCATGCGGTAAAACAAACTTTGCCATGCTGATTCCACCTGCAGGCTACGAAGGCTGGAAAATTGAAACGGTCGGTGATGATATTGCCTGGATTAAACCAGGTGAAGATGGTCGTCTGTATGCAATCAATCCGGAAGCGGGTTTCTTTGGCGTAGCGCCGGGGACCAACACCAAAACCAATCCAAACTGCATGGCAACCCTGTATAAGGATGTCATTTATACCAACGTTGCCGTCACTGACAATGGCGAAGTCTGGTGGGAAGGTCTTTCAAAGGAAGCACCTGCCAACCTGACCAACTGGAAAGGCCAGCCGCATACCGGTGAGGAAAAAGCTGCACATCCGAATGCGCGCTTTACCGTAGCAGCCGGTCAGTGCCCTTCAATTGATGCAGACTGGGAAAACCCGGCCGGTGTTCCAATTTCTGCTTTTATCTTCGGTGGCCGCCGTGCAGATACAGTGCCTTTAGTATCTGAAGCCTTTGACTGGATCGATGGTGTCTATAAAGCAGCAACCATGGGGTCTGAAACCACTGCTGCGGCTGTAGGCCAGCAGGGTATTGTACGTCGCGATCCATTTGCCATGTTGCCATTTGCCGGTTACAACATGGCAGACTATTTCAGTCACTGGCTGGAAATGGGCGAAGCAGTCAGCACCAGAGCGAAAGCTGCCGGCAATGCACTGCCTAAGATTTACAACGTCAACTGGTTCCGTCGTGATGCCGAAGGTAACTTTGTATGGCCTGGTTTCGGTCAGAACATGCGGGTCCTGGAGTGGATTATTGACCGTTGTGAAGGCCGTGCTGAAGCAACTGAAACCCCGATTGGTCTTGTACCTACCTATGAACAACTGAACTGGGAAGGGATTGAGTTCACTAAAGAACAATTCAATACCGTCACCACCCAGGACAAACAACAGTGGATCAGTGAGCTGGAAAGCCATACTGAGCTGTTTAACAAGTTGGGACCTCGTCTGCCTCAGGCACTGAAGGACCGTCAGACTGAGTTATTGAATGCAGTAAAATCTGCATAACGACTGATCAACCATGGAAAAGATCGCTTCGGCGATCTTTTTCTTATTTTTTACTCAACAATTGGGGAATACAATGAAAAAAACGCTGCTTCTTATACTGACCACGCTGACCCTTTCCAGCGCTGCACTGGCGCAGAACACCGCACTTCGTGCTGAAGAAAATATGCCAGAAGTAGACACAGCAAAAACACCTGTCTGCCTGCTTGAGGTCGCACCGGCCGATAGCAAGTTCACTGTAATTAAACGCCTTAAACTGGGCAAGGGAACCTACGGCGGTGTTGAAGAGCTGTACCCCCGTTTTGCTGAAAGTGCAAGAAAGCTGCATGCTGACGCCATTATCAACTATCGTGCAGGTCAGCGTTTTGGTTTCTGGCCGTGGCGTATTGTCAGACCTGTGGTTTCCGGGACCGCAATCCAGTGGCAATCTCAGCCACCAATCGACTGTACGGCAATGGGCGGTAAGGAAATCCGTTAATCATTACCGGCAACACAAAAAAGATCGCCCTATGGCGATCTTTTTTGTACGGTATTTTTACAAGGTTTTTACATGACATCGCTTTTACATCAGCAGACAGGACAAAGCTTAAGTCTGTTCATTTGCCTGTGCCAATTTATGCCGCCTGGTTCTGTTTTCGCTGCCGATGTAGTTTCACAAGATAATCATCCAGCCGTATGGTTTCTGCTTCAGTAAATACCAGTCCCAGTTTGCTTCTTCGCCATAAAATATCCGTACTGGAGATCGCCCATTCCTGATCCACCAGATAGTCAACTTCCCGGGCATATAATCCATGCCCGAAATGCTGCCCCAGTTCATGGATGGACGCAGAATGATCTAAAAATTTCCAGGCCCTGGTGCCATAAGCACAGGCCCAGCGTTCAGCCAGTTCCACAGAGGCCCCTTCACTTTGTGCAGCATCTGCTCCGCCAGCTGCTCAACCGAATCCAGTTCTTCTGCACCAGGTAATAATGCCTGTACTGTCCACGGCTTCTGCATTTCCGGAAAAATCCGGTCCAGCAGTTTCATTGCAGATTCTGCCAGTTTCCGATAGGCGGTTAATTTACCGCCGAACACTGACAATAATGCGGCCTGCCCTTCCTCCTGCTCAGACAGAGCTAGTGTATAGTCACGGGTAATTGCCGAAGCCTGATCCGACTCATCATCACACAAGGCACGCACGCCGGAATAGGTGCTGACAATATCCTGACGGCTGAGCTGCGCCTTAAAATGCGTATTGGCAACATCCAGCAAATAGTCCGTTTCTTCATCCGTAATTTCAATATGATCCAGATCACCGGTATATTCACGGTCTGTGGTGCCAATCAGGGTATATTGTTTCAGCCACGGAATGGCAAACACAATACGCTGATCGTCATTCTGCATAATGAAGGCTTTGTCACCTTCATAAATTTTCGGCACAACCAGATGACTGCCCTGAATCAGGCGAATGCCGTAAGGGGATGGCAGTTGTAGATCCTGCTGAATAAACCGATTCACCCACGGCCCGGCGGCATTGACCAGCACACCGGCACTGATCTGAAACACCCCCTGTTCATTTTCAAGGGTCACCTGCCATTTCCCCTGCGCTCTGCACGCAGCAACACACCGGGTCCGGGTTACCACAGTCGCACCCTTTTCACGTGCCTGCATGGCATTCAGCACCACCAGCCGGGCATCATCAACCACACAGTCCGAATATTCAAAACCACGATACATATCCTGCTTTAAGGGACTTTCAACTGGATTAAAAACCACGGAATTTGAAGATGCCAGCTGTTCACGCTTTCCCAGATAATCATACAAAAACAGACCGGTACGAATCAGCCAGGCCGGACGCAAATGCGGTCGATGCGGCATGACAAAACGCATGGGGCGGATAATATGCGGCGCTTTGGTCAACAGCACTTCACGTTCAGCCAGGGCTTCACGCACCAGGCGGAACTCTTTATGCTCCAGATAGCGCAACCCGCCATGAATCAGCTTACTGCTTGCAGACGACGTGTGACTGGCCAGATCATCCTTTTCACACAGAAATACAGATAACCCTCTTCCGGCAGCATCAGCCGAAATTCCCACTCCATTTATACCACCGCCAATAACTGCAATATCATAAGATTTCACACTGTCTGATGGATGGGTCATTTCGGTCACCACCTGATCTATTTTCTATAAAAAAAGATATAAGGGAACATCGGGCCTGATTATAACATCCACAGTTCACACGTCCACTTTCCCCATATTCAGCTTTCCGCAACAGTATTCAGCTTTTCATAATCCATCAGCAGACTCCTCCATCATTCATAATTTTGCTGCTACTTTAATGGAAAGCTGCGTTTCAGAATTAACGTCAATCCGGCGTCGTTAATTAAAATCAGCTATGGCATACTGAAAACAACAACAAAAGTGGGTATTTTAAAGATGAATACAGTAAAACTGACAGCACTTGGATGCCTGGCGCTGGTGCTTGCAGCATGTCAGACCACCCCAAGTCAGTACAATGGCGTTACAGGCTATCAGATAGAAAACCAGACAGCCACCAGTGCAACACTGGCCTACACACTGGCCGGGCGGGCAAATCGTCAGCTGGATGATGAGAAATTACAACGGGCGTGCCAGAAAGTGCTGGGACCAGGCAAAAGCTATAAAATCTCGGTATTGAGCAGCAGTGAAATTGCCAACCCTGCTGTGACCAATGAAAAGCAGTATGGTGTACAGCTGGGTCACTCCAGAACATCATTCGGATTGTCCAATACACCGAGTTTGACCAATAGTGAAGACTATGCAACACGTCAGGCCCTGGAAACCCGGCCCGGGACATTGCATGTAGTACGCTATACCTGTTCATGATCCCCGGAAACCGCAATATGGACAGGACGCCGCCTATCGCGTCCTGTAAAAACTGACATTGCGGAATTCCCTGGCTTCATCCAGATCCGGCCAGGTGGTTGCGCTGTGCTCTTCCAGTTTAATGTACCGGGGATGGCTGAAGTTTTTTACACGACTGTCTGCCACCCATACTGTTTCTGCAAAGTTCAGAAATTCATCCAGAAAAAAGCGATTGCTCTGATCATACAGCACATCTGCGGCCAGCAGCACATCCACCTGTGCCGCGCTGTACAGGTCATCCAGGTACTCGAGTGTCACCCCATTCAACAGGGCATTTTCGCGACAGGCAGCCAGACTGACCGGATCAATATCACAGCAGATCACCTGTTTTGCACCGGCCATTTTTGCTGCGATTGCCACCACACCGGAGCCGGCACCAAAGTCCAGCACCACTTTGTCCCTGACATGATGTGGCTCTGCCAGCAACCATTGTGCCATCGCCAGACCTGACGCCCAGCAGAAAATCCAGTAGGGCGTGTCATTCCAGATCCGGCGTATGACCTCATCATCCAGTCGATCAGTCGGAAATACCGGTGGAATCAGCCACAATGAAATGGGAATTTCCGGCAATTGCTGAACCATCAGCTCACAACCGGGAATCACCTCATGCAGGGCCTGAAGTAAATGCCGAGGAGTGCCGGGAGGCTGCAAAGTATCGCTCATGGATAAACTCCGGACGAATCCTTCAAATTGATCAATCCAGCCGGATACATGCAGTCGCCCCCGGCAACGATTTGAATCAGACCAGTGCCTTTTCAGCAGCTTCCACCGTCTGACGGATCAGCGTGGTAATGGTCATTGGCCCCACTCCGCCCGGCACCGGTGTGTATGCAGACGCAATGTTCTCAATTCCGGTCAGTTGAATATCTCCCACGCCACCACCATCACGCGGATGGAAACCGGCATCCACCACCACTGCACCCGGTTTGACCCAGTTGCTCTGAATCAGTTCCGCCTTACCAACTGCCCCCACGACAATATCCGCCTGTCTGACCAGTTCCGGTAAATTCTGAGTGTGTGAATGACAAATGGTCACTGTTGCATTGGCCTGCAGCAGCATCATTGCCATTGGTTTTCCCAGAATAGCAGAACGCCCGACCACCACTGCATGCTTCCCGGAAATCTCAATGTTATTTTCCTGAAGGATGGTCATAATTCCGGCGGGCGTCGCTGAACCATAAGCGGCCTCACCCATTGCCATGCGGCCAAAGCCCTGGCAGGTTACACCATCAACATCCTTAGCCAGCGAAATGGCATCAAAACAGGCCCGTTCATCAATCTGAGCCGGCACCGGGTGCTGTAAAAGAATCCCGTGTACATCGGGATTGGCATTCAGCTTTTCAATTTCAGCCAACAATTGTTCTGTTGTGGTTTCCTTCCCCAGCTCAACCTTCAGCGAATCCATCCCCACCCGTTTACAGGCATTGCCCTTCATGCGGACATAGGTCGCAGATGCGCCATCATCACCCACTAAAATTGTTGCCAGAATTGGCGTTCGCCCAGTTTTTTGCTTTAACGCTTCAACACGTGTCAACAACTCAGTTTCTATTTGTTTTGCCAGCACACGACCATCTAAAACCAATGCCACAGCGCGTCTCCCGGGTAGATATGAATCAATTTTGCAAATAATACATGATTATTGGGATAAATTTATTTTAGATGTTGTTTTTCTGTGCATATTGACTGAATTTTCTATTGTTTTTTTCCGAAAGGTTGCTAATATGTGCATCACAAAATCATGGCGGGGTGGCAGAGTGGTCATGCAGCGGACTGCAACTCCGTGTACGCCGGTTCGATTCCGACCTCCGCCTCCAGTTTTGTATATATAACGATGCCCGGGTGGTGAAATAGGTAGACACAGGGGATTTAAAATCCCCCGCCCTCAAAGCGTGCCGGTTCGAGTCCGGCCCCGGGCACCATCAGATATTCAATCAGGCTTCAATCATAACAACACCTGATCCCGGCTCATTTTTTCACCCATCCGTTTTCACACATTAAAACCAGCCAGGTTTTTAAATCTCTTATTCGCCGGAAATGTCTTCTTCTATTTTATATCTGCTGAAATTTTGGGTATCTGAATACATCACAGCACCATAGAACACGACAGCCATGATGCCCGCACCATAACAAAAAAACCGGACGCACTGGCCCGGTTTTCTACATTCACATAAATACTTAAACAGTCGGTTTAACCTGCTCAACAAATTCTGTTTCGGCCAGTTGAGTATCATAACTCACTCTATAGCCATGCTGGGCATCCACCACTTGATACTGCTTGTCCTTCACTGTATTGATATGAATCCATTCAGACTGCATCACATCCGGCATGAAACTGACTTTCAGATAACCACGATAACGTAAATTGGTGTATTTCACATCCTCTGCAAACAGTTTAATGACCGATTCAGCAATGTTCTCTACAAGATCTGAATTTGCCCCCACATATTTTTCTATACCCGGGGAGGTGACTGAGGTCGTGCCAAGCTCAACCCCTACATAATCACCGGCTTCGGTATGCAGATTGATATGCCATGAATTATGGCTGTCCCCAGCCAATACCACCATTTTCTTATTCAGACTTTTCAGCTTGTTAAAAATGATTTCACGTTCCGCATAATAACCATCCCACGCATCCAGGTTATATGGGGCAACGTTGTTGATACGGTCTCTGTTCCACGGCAGAATGATCGGCAGACCCAGCTTTTGCAGGTTTTTGAAATACAGTAATTGTGCCACTTTCGGGATCAATTCATTCCTGGCTGCACCAACAACCTCAGGTGAAGTATCACCGGCGTTGATAACTTTGTATAAAGGAATCATCAGTTCCTGTGGGAACGATATTCTCCCCATTAATACCTGCTGTCCAAGTACATTCCACACTGCATCTGCCTGCTCAATTTTTTCAAGCAGCCAGTCACGCTGTTCATATCCCATCATGGTACGACTGGGATCCTTCAGATCCTTCATAAACCGATCCCTGTCCAGGTCTCCTGTACTGGTTGCGTAATCCACATAGTTCAATTGTTCATCACGCGCCAGTATCCGGGTATCCAGCATGGTCAGCTGCACCAGTGAACCGAAATTGAACTGACGATAGATGTGTAAATGATCATTTTCAGCAATTGGACGTATAGGCATCCATTCAAAATAGGCCTGTAATGCAGCCAGTTTTCGCTCGTCAAAATTACCCTCATCCGACTGGTGATTTTGTGCGCCTTCCTTCCAGGTATCATTGGCTACTTCGTGGTCATCCCAGATCACAATAAACGGATGCCGCTGATGTACTGCCTGTAAATCTTCATCGGTACGGTACAGGGCATAGCGTCTGCGGTAATCATCCAGTTGAATGATTTCCCTGGTATTATCTGCAGCGAACAGACGATCCATTTTTTCAGCATCTTCAGTTGCATATCCACCCTGACCATATTCATAAATATAATCACCCAGATGAAGTACCACATCGACTTCCTGCTTTGCTATTTCCCGATACACGTAGAAATAGCCTGCCGGATAATTGGAACACGAACAGACTGCGAATCTGACCAGATCGGTAGTTTCAGGCAATGTCTTAGTCCGTCCGATCGGAGAAATGATGTCACCGTATGTAAAGCGGTAAAAATAGGTCTGCGCCGGCAGCAATCCATCTGCATCCACTTTAATGGTAAAATCCTGCGCCTGTGTGGTCAGGACCTTTCCGCTATTGATCACATTCCTGAAATCCCGGTCGGTTGCAATTTCCCAGCCGACTTCCAGACGTGCCGAAGTATCTTCCGGCGTTAACCTGGTCCACAGGATGACTCTGTCCTGAAGTGGATCACCACTGGCAATACCATGCTGAAATCCAGCCTTTACTGTTGGAATAAATGAACTCTGCGTTCCTTCAGATCCTGACCCGCCACAGGCAGTCAGTCCAATCGGTAATGATATCGCTCCAAAGCCGGCCAGTGACTTTTGAATAAGTTCACGGCGTGACATATTCGATGACATTATTTGTTTTCCTGAAATTTGAATCCGGTCAAAATTAGACCGTAAATGTTTCAGCTGGATATCAGATTAATGAAAGAATGGTGACAGGCCGGCGCAGTGATTTTATGGAACAGAATAGTCCGTCATGTAAAGTTATGAATTCATTAAAAAGGCCATGAATACTGAATGAAAGTTCTTTTATCCAGATGAATGATGTACATTATTACTACACAAATATAGTGAATTTTAAGCCCTCAATACGGCCGGAAATAAAAATTAAAAGCTGATCTTTCTCTGATTTTTATCATTTATGACTATTTTTATACCGCTAAGCCTGGATCATGGCCCGCCATATACTGATCGCATCGTGCATGGCTTTAACATCATGGGTCCGTATGATACTCGCCCCCTGCTGAATGCTCAGTAAATGCCCTGCAACCGATCCCACTGCCCGATGCTGCGCGTCTGCACCCTGTAATACTTCACCAATAAAACGCTTGCGTGAAAGCCCGGACAGGAGTGGATAGCCCATCGCATCCAAACGGTATAATTCCTGCAGCAATTCTAAGTTCTGCCGGGTATTTTTAGCGAAGCCAAACCCTGGATCGATGATAATATTTTCAGCATGAATGCCTGCACTCAGCGCTGCATCCACCCGCTGCTGCAATTCCTGCATGACCTCGCGGCTGACATCGTCATACTGAGCAAAATCATTCATGGTCGCCGGTTCACCACGCATATGCATGATAATGACCGGTATCGCCAGCTCAGCAGCAGTTTGCAGCGCACCGGGCCGGGTCAGCCCCCGCACATCATTCCAGATATGTGCACCTGCCCTGACCGCTTCACGAATCAACTGCGGCTCAGAACTGTCAATAGACAGTACCACTTCATATTCAGACAGGGCCTGCACCACGGGGATGACCCGCCGGATCTCTTCTTCCACCCCAACAAAAGCTGCACCCGGACGGGTGGATTCACCACCGATATCAATGATTGTTGCGCCATCAGCCATCATCTGCAGGGCATGTTCAACTGCATGTACCGGATTCAGATATTGACCACCATCACTGAATGAATCCGGTGTGACATTCAGAATGCCCATAATATTCGGCTCAGACAGATCCAGCTTCAAAGGCCCGCATTGCAATGTCCGCATAGGTAATGGCACAAGACGCATATCAGAAATTCCCCTTATTCACCCAAAGATATCCAGCCCAATATTAACCTGGGCAGCATATGGAAAGAGCCTCTTAACAGAAGCTCTTTTGACTGACAGTTCAAATCACATCAGGTTGCCGGTAAAGGCGGCGGTGTGGATGGACCATCTGTCGGCATGACATCAATCACCGGATTATCTGCAACATATATCTTCGGTGGTTTTGGCTCACGACCTTCCATGATGTCACGGATCTGTTCACGATCAATGGTTTCCCATTCCATCAGTGCCTTGACCATTGCATGGGCAATATCCTTGTTACTTTCAAGAATTCCCCGGGCAACTTTATATTGTTCATCCAGAATACGACGTACTTCCTGATCAACCTGTTGCTGAGTTGCCTCAGAAATGGTCCGGCTACCCAGGCTACCCATAAATGACTGCTGTGATTCATCTTCATAAACCATGACACCCATTCTATCAGACATACCATACTTGGTCACCATTGCCCGTGCCATTTTGGTTGCACGTTCAAAGTCGTTGGATGCACCTGTTGACATCTGATTGACAAACACTTCCTCAGCAATACGACCACCAAACAAAATTGAAATTTCGTTCAGCATTTTGTCTTTGTAATTGCTGGTCTGGTCATGTTCAGGCAACTGCCAGGTTACACCCAGTGCCCAGCCACGCGGCATGATTGTCACTTTATGCACAGGGTCAGTCCCCGGCAGAATTTCAGCAACAATGGCATGTCCCGCCTCATGGTAAGCTGTTGCACGACGCTCTTCGTCACGGATCACCATCGACTTGCGTTCAGGTCCCATGTACAGCTTATCTTTTGCATCTTCAAAGTCATGCATGTCAACCGTGTTCTTATTGCGGCGTGCAGCAAACAGTGCAGCTTCGTTCACCAGGTTTGCCAGTTGCGCACCGGAGAAGCCCGGCGTACCCCGTGCAAGTACCTTGACATCCACACCGGTTACTGAAGGCAGTTTTTTCAGATGCACATTCAGAATCTGTTCACGGCCCTTGATATCCGGCAAACCAACCATCACCTGGCGGTCAAAACGACCTGGACGCAGCAGGGCTTTATCCAGTACATCGGCACGGTTGGTTGCTGCAATGACGATAATCCCTTCATTGCCTTCAAAACCATCCATTTCCACCAGCATCTGGTTCAGGGTCTGCTCACGTTCATCGTGACCACCACCGGTACCTGAGCCACGGTGACGACCAACAGCATCAATCTCATCAATAAAGATGATACATGGCGCATGGCGTTTGGCCTGCTCAAACATGTCGCGGACACGGGATGCACCCACCCCCACGAACATTTCAACAAAGTCAGAACCGGAAATACTGAAGAATGGAACCTTGGCTTCACCGGCAATGGCTTTTGCCAACAGGGTTTTACCAGTCCCCGGAGGACCAACCATCAACACCCCGGTCGGAATACTGGCACCCAGCCGCTTGAATTTTGCCGGATCCTTCAGGAAGTCTACAATTTCAACTACTTCCTGCTTGGCTTCATCACAGCCGGCAACATCGGTGAATGTCACTTTAATCTGATCTTCGGCCAGCATTTTTGCCTTGGACTTACCAAAACTCATCGGACCGTTTTTACCGCCTGTACCACCACCCATGTTTCGCATAAAGAACATGAACAGTAAAATAATCAGAAGTACAGGAAAACTTGCAATGAGAAGCTGCATCAACAAACCCTGACGCTGAGGTGCAGTTCCTTCAACGACAACTTTGTTTTTGATCAGATTCGGCATCAGCTCAGGATCCTGAACCGCAGGGCGAATACTTTCAAAGGGCGAACCATTTGTTTTTTCGCCGTTTATTCTTTCGCCATCAATTGTGACCTGCTTAACCTGTCCCGCATTCACTGCTGTAACGAACTCTGAATAGTTCATTACTGCCGGCTTTTTGCGGTCACTGATGTTACTGAAAATTAAAATCAGCACACCCAGTATGACCAGCCACAATACGGCGTTTTTGAAAAGATCGCTCAAAGCTCTATTCCCATATCAATCTAATTTGATCATGCCCACAACCGCTGGCTGACCCTGACAAAAGCAAGTAAAATGAATTTCGCAAAAGGTACAAAATGCACAATTTCTAACAACTTGGCAAGTAAACTTTACTGCGAAACCTTTTTACGACCCTGTCCAATTAAAAAAACTTCTTTCGAACGTGCACGTGAAGCAGCAGGTTTTGCTGTTTTCAGTACATCAAAACTGTCGACCACCTGCTTTCGAAATTCATCAAAGCCTTCTCCCTGGAAAACTTTGACCACAAATTGCCCTTTTGGTCCCAGCACCTTGCTGGCAAAATGCAGCGCCAGTTCACACAGATAAATCTGCCGGGGCTGGTCAACAGACCTGTTACCTGATGTATTGGGGGCCATATCTGAAATTACAATGTCTACTGTACGTCCATTTAAAATATTTAACAATTTTTCGAAAACTTCTTCTTCACGGAAATCACCCTGTAAAAAAGTCACATCAGGCAATGCGTCCATTTCCAGGATATCCGATGCAACCACCAGGCCCCGATCTCCCACCAGTTTTCCGGCAATCTGAGACCAGCTGCCCGGTGCAGCCCCCAGGTCGACTACTGTCATCCCGGGTTTAATCATTTTATATTTTTCTTGTATCTCCAGTAGTTTATATGCCGCACGAGCCCGATACCCCTCTTTCTGTGCTTTCTTCACAAAAGGGTCATCCAGGTGTTCCCTCATCCATGCACGGCTGCTTTTGGATAATTTCTGGTTGGTAATGCGTGTTGCCATAACTCTTTATTGACTGATACAGGATTGCAATGTTCAATTGTACTCCAGAATCCGCTTTGATGCAGTATTCATCTTTATCTGTCTGCATTCTTCTGCAGATTATTCCCATCAGGCGCCTGTATGAATTATTTGCTGAAATTCCGGCACATTTAAGGTCCGGTTTTGCTATAATAGCCCGTTAGTTAAAATCAGGTTTCTTTTTTATATGGCAGCTTTATCCATTCAGGAACGTAAACGTTTACGTCAAATCGGGCATGCACTTAACCCTGTGGTCATGACTGGCGGACAGGGACTGACTGAAAATGTCATTGAAGAAATCCGACGTGCCTTAAATGACCATGAATTAATTAAAGTCAAAATTGCCGGGGAAGACCGTGAAGCACGGGCCGCAGCAATCACGGAAATTGCTGAGGCCACTGAATCACAGATTGTACAGACCATCGGTAAAATTGTCCTGCTCTATAAAAAAGCTCAGCAGCAGAACCCGAAGCTCTCCAACCTTGTCCGTTATGCGCATTCGGCCAGATAAAATAACGCTGGTTCTTTATGGCAAGTTATGAATTACATGCTTTTGATCGGGCACCACCATCCATCTCGGTGGTTGCAGCGGTTGAACAGCAAAGTCCATTTACCCTGAATGCCGGTTACTGGATTCGTGACCCGGATCAGCTGATTCAATATCCTGATTCAATTGCCGGACATCCACGCCGGGACTACTTATGGCAACAAACCTGCTTTGAAATCTTTGTCGGTGTCCAGCATCAGGACTTTTATCGGGAAATTAACCTCTCTCCCTCTCAGGCATGGCAGGTCTATCAGTTTGAAGAATACCGCTACCCTGAAGATATGCCTCCCCGCACTGCCCATGATATTGCGCTGAATCAATTGCAGCGTACACATTATGGACTGAACGTCAGCCTGGATCTGACCGACTTCATGACCGAAAACAATCTGAAATGGGCGGATCTGTTTTTCGGTCTCAGCGCCGTAATTAACATTACAGACCGTCAGCACGCAGATCAACAGCATCACTACGCCATACAACACAGCAGTCCGACTGCCGACTTTCATAACAAACGGGACTGGCTGCATCGCTTCTGAGTTTAATTATTCATTGCTTTTAAAATATAAAACACAGCCCTGCCCGGTATTTTTTACCATCAGGTAAAATATACATGCTGCATGCCGCATGATTTAAAAACAATATCAAACAGATAGCCTCAACCGTGCTTTTAAATAAATCCCAGATAAAAATATATGATTGAAAATTCGATCGATCCAACCTGTATATCGCACTTTTAAAATGAGAAAAAAATTTAAAAAGCAAGCCAATAATCCAGTAGTTTACTGGTATTTTACGTGGACTTTAAGCCCTTTCATGCGTATAATGCGCTGTTAAGTTCAAGCGAGCAGACATGAGGAGGAAAGGTTTTAGAATGGCCTTCCTTTTTTTTCGTCTACTCGCTTTTTTACAGCCCTATTTTGTGGTTTTGAGTTCAGGAGCTTTGGTTTGAGCATCCCCGCGATTTTAGCCCTCGCAGATGGAACGATCTTTAAAGGTACATCCATTGGCGCGACGGGAAATACGACTGGTGAAGTCGTTTTTAATACAGCCATGACCGGTTATCAGGAAATTCTGACTGACCCGAGTTATGCACAGCAACTGGTCACTTTGACTTATCCGCATATCGGTAATACCGGCTGTAATGAAGAAGATGCTGAGTCCGGTCGAATTCATAAAGTATGGGCAAATGGTTTAATCATTCGTGATCTGCCTTTGTTGCACAGTAATTTCCGTGCCAGCCAGTCACTGGGCGACTATTTAAAACAACACCAGATCGTTGCCATTGCCGATATTGATACACGCAAGCTCACACGAATCCTGCGGGATAAAGGCGCACAGAATGGCTGCATCCTTGCCGGTGAACATATTACTGCAGAAGAGGCGCTGGCAAAAGCCCGTGCATTCGGGGGCTTAAACGGACTGGACCTGGCAAAGGAATGCTGTGACCCTGACGGTTTTGAATGGACAGCCGGTTCCTGGAGGCTGGGACAGGGCTTCGCTCAACCCGAACTTAAATTTCATGTGGTTGCATACGATTACGGTGTCAAAACCAACATCCTGCGTATGCTTGCAGACCGTGGCTGCAGACTGACAGTGGTCCCGGCGGAAACTCCGGCAGAAAAAGTCCTGGCCATGAATCCGGATGGTATTTTTCTTTCCAATGGTCCCGGCGACCCTGCGGCATGTGACTATGCCATTCAGGCGGTCAAAACTATTGTTGAAACAACCGAAATTCCGGTATTCGGCATCTGCCTGGGGCATCAGATTCTGGCACTGGCATCCGGTGCAAAAACCATGAAAATGAATCATGGTCATCATGGAGCCAACCATCCGGTACAGAGCATCGAAGATGGCACCGTCATGATCACCTCACAGAATCACGGATTTGCCGTGGATGAGTCTACCTTGCCGGCAAACCTGAAAGTGACCCATCGCTCACTGTTCGATGGAACCAACCAGGGCATTCATCGTACAGACAAACCTGCATTCAGCTTCCAGGGTCATCCTGAAGCAAGTCCCGGTCCACATGACTGTGCCCCGCTGTTCGATCATTTTATCGAACTTATTCAATTCGCCAGACCGTAATTAAGGAACTCAGATATGCCTAAACGTACAGACATAAAAAGCATCTTAATTATTGGTGCAGGGCCGATTGTGATCGGTCAGGCCTGTGAGTTTGATTATTCCGGTGCCCAGGCGTGTAAAGCACTGCGTGAGGAAGGTTATCGCGTTATCCTGGTCAACTCCAACCCGGCCACCATCATGACCGACCCGTCAATGGCGGATGCGACCTATATTGAACCCATTACCTGGCAGACTGTGGCGCAGATCATTGAAAAGGAACGCCCGGATGCAATCCTGCCAACCATGGGTGGACAGACAGCACTGAACTGTGCACTTGCACTGGATGAACACGGCATTCTCAAAAAATTCAATGTTGAACTGATCGGTGCCACCAAAGAAGCCATTGAAATGGCGGAAGATCGTAAATTATTTGATGATGCCATGCATCGTATTGGCCTTGAGTGTCCACGTGCTGCTGTTGCAAGCTCGATGGAAGAAGCATTTGAAATCCAGGCAAAACTGGGCTTTCCTTCCATTATTCGTCCATCATTTACGATGGGCGGTTCCGGTGGCGGTATTGCCTATAATCGTGAAGAATTCATTGAAATCTGTGAGCGCGGCTTTGACCTGTCTCCGACCCACCAGTTACTGATTGATGAATCATTAATCGGCTGGAAAGAGTACGAAATGGAAGTGGTCCGGGACAAAAATGACAATTGCATTATCGTCTGCGCCATTGAAAACTTTGACCCAATGGGCGTACATACCGGCGACTCCATCACAGTAGCTCCGGCACAGACCCTGACCGATAAGGAATACCAGTTAATGCGTAATGCATCACTGGCGGTTCTGCGTGAGATCGGGGTTGAAACCGGTGGTTCAAACGTCCAGTTCGGGATTAACCCCAAAGATGGCCGTATGGTCGTCATTGAGATGAATCCACGTGTATCACGTTCCTCTGCCCTGGCCTCCAAGGCAACCGGTTTCCCAATTGCCAGAATTGCGGCAAAACTGGCTGTGGGCTACACCCTGGATGAATTAAAGAATGACATTACCGGTGGTACCACTCCTGCATCGTTTGAACCGTCCATTGACTATGTGGTCACCAAAATCCCGCGCTTTAACTTTGAGAAATTCCCTCAGGCAGAAGCCATTCTGACCACACAGATGAAATCAGTCGGTGAAGTGATGGCCATTGGCCGTAACTTCCAGGAATCACTGCAAAAGGCACTCCGTGGCCTTGAAACCGGCAACAGCGGTTTTGATGAAAAAGTTGAAGTGGGTGCCGATGGTGCAAGGGATAAAATCCTGCAGGAACTGAAAGTTCCCGGCCCCGAACGTATCTGGTATATCGCCGATGCATTCCGTCATGGCTTTAGCCTGGACGAGGTATTTGCAGCCACCAATATTGACCGCTGGTTCCTGATTCAGATTGAAGACATCATCAAAACTGAAGAACAGGTGAAGACACTGGGCTTCAGTGATCTGAATGCAGACAACATCCGTTCATTCAAACGCAAGGGCTTATCTGACCTGCGCATTGCCAATCTGATGGGCATATCACAGAAACAATTCCGTAAGCACCGCTGGAACCTGGGCGTATACCCGGTTTACAAACGCGTGGATACCTGTGCTGCTGAGTTTGAATCTGACACAGCCTATATGTACTCCACTTATGATGAAGAGTGTGAATCCAGTCCGTCTGCCAGAGATAAGATCATGGTGATTGGCGGTGGTCCAAACCGTATTGGCCAGGGGATTGAGTTTGACTACTGCTGTGTACATGCAGCACTTGCCATGCGTGAAGATGGCTATGAAACCATTATGGTCAACTGTAACCCTGAAACCGTTTCCACAGATTATGACACTTCGGATCGTCTGTACTTTGAACCGATCACACTGGAAGATGTGCTGGAAATTGTACGCACTGAAAAACCCAAAGGCATTATCGTGCAATATGGTGGTCAGACGCCATTGAAACTGGCCAGGGCACTTGAGGAAGCCGGTGCACCGATTATTGGTACATCCCCCGATGCCATTGACCGTGCAGAAGACCGTGAGCGTTTCCAGCAGATGATTCAGCGCCTGCAGCTTCGTCAGCCAAGCAACAGCATTGTCAAATCTGCCGAAGAAGGCATGGCTGAAGCCGCGAAAGTCGGTTATCCGCTGGTGGTCCGTCCATCTTATGTGCTGGGTGGCCGCGCCATGGAAATTGTGTACAACGATGACGAACTGAGACGCTACCTGCGTGATGCTGTTCAGGCCTCCAACGAAGCACCGGTATTGCTGGATCACTTCCTGGACGACGCGATTGAAGTCGATGTGGACTGTATTTCTGATGGCAAGGATGTAGTGATTGGCGGCATTATGCAGCACATTGAACAGGCCGGTATTCATTCCGGTGATTCCGCCTGTTCAATTCCACCGTATTCCCTGTCCAGCGACATTCAGGACGAAATGCGCCGTCAAACCGTGGCAATGGCCAGGGAATTGGGTGTAGTTGGCCTGATGAATGTACAGTTTGCCGTCAAGGGCAATGATGTCTATATTCTGGAAGTAAACCCACGTGCATCACGGACCGTACCATTTGTTTCCAAATGCATTGGTGAATCACTGGCAAAAGTTGCAGCACGCTGTATGGCTGGTCAGTCACTGGTATCGCAGGGCTTTACAAAAGAAATTATTCCGGCTCACTTTGCTGTGAAGGAAGCGGTGTTTCCATTTAACAAGTTTCCGGGGGTTGACCCGATTCTTGGGCCTGAAATGAAATCCACCGGTGAAGTCATGGGTGTGGGTAAATCGTTTGGTGAAGCCTTCTATAAAGCGGTACTCGGCTCAAATGAACGTTTACCGGGCAAACCGACCGCAGATGAAATAAAATATGCCTTTATTTCAGTGCGTGATTCTGACAAACCTGCTGTTGCACAAATTGCGCAACAACTTGCAGATTATGGCTTTAAGCTGATTGCAACCGGAGGTACACATACGGTGATTACCAATGCAGGTATTGCCTGTGAACGGGTCAATAAAGTCACCGAAGGTCGTCCGCATATTGTAGACCGCTTGAAAAATGGTGAAATTCACCTCATTATCAATACATCTGAAGGCAAACAGGCTCAGCAGGATTCATTCTCAATCCGTCGCTATGCACTCCAGGGGAAAGTGTATTACACCACAACCCTGAGTGGCGCTGATGCAGTATGCCAGGCTTTAGCAATCAAACTGCCAATGGACGTATATCGCCTGCAGGATTTGCAGACCACAGGTTAATTCTTTTACCGATAAGTCCCGTCACCTATCGGTGGCGGGATTTTTTCATTTCCACACCCGTATTTTTTAAATACCCGAACATGAGGGACAACAATGCAACGTTATCCTATGACGCCAGAGGGCAAAGAAGCTCTTGAGAAAGAATTGCATCAACTGAAAACAGTTGATCGTCCACGTATTATTGCTGCCATTGCAGAAGCAAGGGAACACGGGGACTTAAAGGAAAATGCGGAATACCATGCGGCACGTGAGCAACAGGGCTTCTGTGAAGGCCGCATTCAGGATATCGAGGGCAAACTGGGCGCGGTTCAGGTCATTGACGTCAAGGACCTTGAACAAAATGGTCGTGTGGTCTTTGGCGTCACCGTGACCATTGAAAACCTGGAAACCGAAGAACGTAAAACCTATAAAATTGTAGGTGATGACGAAGCTGATTTTAAGATCAATAAAATTTCAGTCAACTCCCCCATTGCCCGTGGTCTGCTGAGCAAAAATGAGGGCGATGAAGTCAAAATTACCACCCCACAGGGTGAGGTGGAATATGAAATCATGGCAGTTGAATATCTTTAACCGCCCAGACTTTCATCCATATCAATTACAACTGAATCCACCACACAGGTGGATTCAGTTTGTTTAAAACACGGTTCTGTGATGCCTGGATGCAGTCTTTTTTATTTTCACGCTGACTCTGACCTTCCCAGGACGCCCTTTCTTCCCAGGACATAGCATTCACGATCCATACAGCCAGAAACTATATGGCTGCATTATTTCACTGAAAATATGCATGACGTTGCACTGATGCTGTCGGTAAATCCCTACCACACAAACTGTTTCATATTGACCTTGCCATTCAGGACTACAACCCCTTCTTCCAGCAATTTAATCTGCTGAATATTCTCGCCCTGCTCATTCAGTTTATTTACCCTGATTCTCCCCTGAGAATTAATCACACGATGCCAGGGAATATCAACTCCCGCTTCCATCTGCCCCAGCACTCGCCCCACCAGTCGCGCATGTCTGGGCAAACCTGCCATTCTGGCCACCTGCCCATAACTGGCCACTTTTCCATGAGGGATTAAAGCCACCACCGCCAGAATCATTCTGGCCAGTTCATCACGATGAGACAGATTTTCTTCCTGCATGACATTTTCTCCCCATGAACAACATCAACGGTGTTTTATATATCAAGTCATATGACCAGTTATTGCAGCCATTCAGAATGGCAGCCTGACCCATTTGATCAGAATCATTTCATCAAAACGGTTTCATCAGAAATTATTCGGATTTTCCAGCCGTTTCACTTCCTCCGACTTTTCAGCCTGATCAGACGCTGCCAGACCAGCCTCGAGGTTTTTATCCTCCAGCACTTCAGGATTATAAATCGTAATGGTTTCATGGCCCTGTGCATCTTCACCGACAATATATTTAAAGCCCTTACGGTTCATTTTATTGCACATCCGCTGATACCATCCCTGAAAGCCTTCGACAGGTTCATCCGGATTATAATAAAACGCATTCATGACCGCAGGTAACCCCAGGCCGCAGACAATCCCTGACAGCAATACACTGATGAATGTATAACCGATCAGAATACTGCTGTATTCACGTAATTCAGCAATATTTGCAACGGCCAGGATCAATGCCAGTGAAATCCCGCCACGGACTCCGCCCCAGGACAATATGGCCAGGCTGCCGTTATAACTTTTGTGTCTGAATGAGGGGAAAAATGAAAAAGCCAGAAAATTGGCTGCAAAACGGGAAAGATGTAATGCAAAAAATGCCACAATCCCTCCAAGAATCAGCCCGGTGCTCAGATCGAGAATAAAAATTTCAAGGCCAATCAGGGTAAACAGAAACGAGTTAATAATGCCTTCCACCGTATGCCAGAAGTGGTTAATTTCCAGAATTTCACTGTTCTGTAAAATTTCCTTCCATTTATTGCCAACAATCAGACCACCAATAACACAGGCAATAGGTGCAGAGGCGTGTGCAAATAACGCCACCAGGTAGGAACCACAGGCCAGCAATGCGGTGCTTAAAATCAGCGATTCCATTTCGTGTTTCCCACGCAGTAAGCGCAGAATGCCCAGGCCGAATGCCCAGCCGATCACCACGGCAACAATAATTTCATAAAATAAATTCTGCAGTGTCACCAATAAACTGAAATGTTCACCCTCGAGCACATTCAGCAGCGTCATAAACACGGCAATACACATAGCGTCGTTAAATAATGACTCACCTTCCAGTTTGACAATCAGGTGGTGTGGCGCACGTACTGAACTCAGTACGCCCTTGATGCCAATGGGATCGGTTGCCCCCAATGCAGAACCCAGTAACAGCAGTACCAGAATGGGTACCGGATTGCCCATTAAATACTGGAAACCGAACAGTAATCCGGCAAACAATACCGCACACAGCACCAGGGCAATGGTTGCCAGAATAGTGATGGGTTTCCAGTGAACCCTGAGATCGGAAACCTTAAATTTCAGTGCCGAGGACGTCAGAATAAAACAAATGACCCCATTCACCAGGAAATCATAAAAATCAATATGACGTACCGCGGCTTCAATGTTATGAATATTAATTGAAATAAACTGGTTGCCATTCAGCAGACTTGCGCCCCATTGCAGCACGAAAACCAGAATTGCTGAAACCAGTGGCACACCAATGGCCTGTGGGAACCCCAGGATTCGCGTATTAAAAATGGTAGTCGCAATGGATAATGCAAAAACGACGGTAAACACCTGAAGGAGAAAATAATTACCCATGCGAATCCTGGTATTGATTTTAATTGAGACAGCAACGTCGGACAGATATTTTAAATTGGCAACCACTTAGATGGTGCCTGAAAACAATACAATTCTACAAAAAATACTGCATGAACGTTTGCAATATATAAAATATTTAACATAAACCCAGAAATTGACAGGGCTTTAGCCACCTGTTCAGCTATAAAGCAGGCGAAAACATCTGCGTCTTTTCGGCACATAAAAAAGGAGAGCCACTGCTCCCCTTTTTGTCATCACTTGCCATTCATATCCGGTTCAGGCCTGAATGGTCCTGTTCAACCTGAGAAAGTATCACACTCGTTGACATTTCCGGATTTCAGACCTGTCTGAAACCATTGCATACGCTGGGCGCTGGTGCCATGCGTAAAGCTGTCGGGCACCACCTGCCCCTGGGCTTTTCTCTGTAAATAGTCATCCCCGATTTTATGTGCAGCATCCATTGCTTCCTCAATATCACCCTGTTCCAGGAACTGTGTTCTCTGCTGGGTGCGATTTGCCCAGACACCGGCCAGGCAATCTGCCTGCAGTTCAAGACGAACTGACAGCTGATTTCCCTGCGCCTGACTTGACTGTTGACGGGCTTTTTGGACCTGCGCTGAAATACCGAGTAAATTCTGCACATGATGCCCGACTTCATGTGCAATCACATAAGCCTGTGCAAAATCACCGGCTGCATCTTTCGCTGCAAGCTCGGTCTGATTCTGTTCACCGGAAATGTCCATTTGCTGACGCATGGCCTTAAAGAATGACGTGTCAATATAAACCGTCTGATCCGCCGGGCAGTAAAAAGGTCCCATTGCCGATTCAGCAGTACCACAGGCAGATCTGTCCACTCCACTGAACATGACCAGTTTTGGTGGCTTATACTGAGCCCCCTGTTGCTGAAAAATCTGTGACCAGGTGTCTTCCGTATCGGCAAGCACCGTTCCGACAAAGGCTGCAACTTCTTTCTGCTCCGGACTTAAATTCTGTGGTGCAGCTCCCTGCTGGCCCTGACCGGCAGAAGTCACCTGTTTGGTGGCCTGATAGGCCATCTGTGGATCAACACCAAAAAATTTCCAGGCAATAAAAGCCACAATCAAACCCAGAATGCTGATTCCACCTGCTCTGGCACCACCGCCACCACGGCGATCCTCAAGATTTTCACTGACACGACGACCTTTCCAGCGCATAGCCTTATCCTTATTTTTCGTTCAACGGACGTGTTTTAACTATCTTTATTTGATGACACAGATGCTGATTTTCCCCGAATTTTCTGGATAAGTCCAATCACAATCAACACCAGCAGACCTGCCACGATGCCAATGGCCAGATTGATCAGGGTTGGTGTCACTGCCCCCAGAATATTGCCGACATTCGGAATCAGCGCTGCATGATCGACTGTTTCTTCAGTCAGATGATGAATCGCAGGCACAGCATGATTAATAATGCCACCACCCACCAGAAACATGGCAATGGTCCCGACAATGGTCAGTGCCTTCATCAGCTTTGGTGCAAATGCCAGCAGACCGCGCCCAACCGACTGTTTAAAAGCTGAAGCCTGTTGCGTTAAATACAGACCAAAATCGTCAATTTTCACAATGATGGCAACGAAACCATACACGCCGACCGTCATGAGAATTGCAATCACCGAAAGCACCATCACTTGTGTAGCAAAGGTTGCCGCCGCCACAGTACCCAATGAAATCACCACAATTTCTGCAGAAAGAATAAAGTCAGTACGCACCGCCCCCCGGACTTTCTCTTTTTCAAAATTTGCCAGATCAGTCTGAAGCGCCTGTTTCTCATGACTGGCAGCTTCATGTGTACCAGCCTTTTTATGTCTGAGATTGTGCAGAACCTTTTCCACCCCTTCATAACACAAAAACAGGCCGCCGATCATCAGTAAGGGATTAATCAGCCATGGTGCCACCACACTGATCAGCAATGCCAGCGGCACTAAAATGAGTTTGTTGATAAACGAACCCTTCGCCACCTGCCATACTACCGGCAGTTCCCGATCCGAGCGTACGCCACTGACCTGCTGTGCATTCAGAGCCAGATCATCTCCCAGTACACCTGCAGTTTTTTTTGCCGCCATTTTACTCATTAAAGCAACATCATCCAGCACGGTTGCAATATCATCCAGCAAGATTAATAAACTGCCTGCCATATTTTTTTCCTGAATTTTAGTTATGCCGCCATTTTAAAATGAAAACCCGGATTCCCCCAGTAAAATTTGTATGATTATGATTCCACATCAAAAACGATAACTGAAATTGTGGGTGACATGAAAAAAAATAATACCGTACAATATGCCCCATTCATCATATATTACTGCCGTATCACACGGCTGGAACAGCTCATGAGTAATCAGGATTCACGCCCTGTCATTCTGACAGGGGACCGTCCCACCGGACAACTTCATTTAGGACATTTTGTCGGTTCACTGCGTTCACGCGTAACTTTACAGGACAGCCACCAGCAGCACCTGCTGCTGGCCGATGCACAGGCCCTGACCGATAATGCTGACAATTTTGAAAAAGTCCGCCGCAATATTATTGAAGTCGCGACAGATTACCTGGCTGTGGGCATTGACCCCACCAAAACCACCATTTGTGTCCAGTCCTGCCTGCCGGCACTCAATGAACTGACTATGCTGTATCTGAATTTTGTGACTGTCTCACGCCTGGAACGTAATCCAACCATTAAAGCTGAAATTCAGCTGCGGGGCTTTGAACGGGACATTCCGGCCGGTTTTTTATGTTATCCGGTGGCTCAGGCTGCAGATATCACGGCATTTAAAGCCAGTGTGGTTCCTGTCGGTGAAGACCAGATTCCCATGATTGAACAGACCAATGAAATTGTCCGTCGTATCAACCGCCAGACTGGTCATGAAATACTCCCGGAATGCAAAGCCATGCTCTCAGACGTCAGTCGTTTACCGGGTTTTGACGGCAAGGCAAAAATGTCCAAGTCACTGGGTAACACCATTGTGCTGGATGCATCAGATAAAGAGATCAAAAAAGCAGTGAATGCCATGTATACCGACCCGAACCACCTTCGCATTGAAGATCCGGGGCAGGTTGAGGGCAATGTGGTCTTTACCTATCTGGATGCCTTTGATCCCAACAAGGAAGAAGTGGCAGAACTCAAGGCACATTACCGTCGTGGCGGACTGGGAGACGGTACGGTGAAGAAACGCCTTGAAGCAGTACTCAAAGAGTTGATTGGCCCTATTCGGGAACGTCGGATTGAACTTGCAAAAGATCCCGATTACATCATGGATATTTTAAAAACCGGTACCGCAAGCTGCCGTGAAATTACCCAGCAAACCCTGGATGAAGTAAAAAATGGCCTGGGTGTTTTCCATTTTTAATACCATCTGAAATAAAAAAAGCCTTTCAAAAGAAAGGCTTTTTTTATGACAAGGAGCATTATTCGCCATAATGGTCACCTAATTACGTGAATTTACACTTAATTACGTGAATACCAATGAACTTTTTAAAGCGGTTCATTAATATCTATACATAGTTATGAATATCCCCAATATTCATAACATTTCTCCTTAACCGAAGCTGTGCGAGCAGATTCGTTGTTCTACGCAATGGTCACCCCAATCATTGCGTATTTTTTTGCCTGAAATTTACTCAGAACAATGCTGATAGTTATAATCAAATCCAGATCCGGCTGCAAGCATTATTTTATACGGCAGACTTATCATAAAAAAATCATAATATATTGATATTAATAAAATTAAATATAAAAAATATCAACAGAATTGGAATTAGCATAGAAATTCAACAAATCAATAGAATTTATTCATACCGGAATCAGAACCGGTTGGCAAATTAATAAAATATTCAGCCACATAGCGCATATTTTCACACCTGATCTGAAAAACAACCAGGCAGGTGATTCTATTTCAGGCATATTATGCAATAATATAACATTACATAGCAGCAGGATTATCCATATGAAAGTCATTTCATCGTTAAAAAGTGCAAAGCAACGTGGCGATTGTCAAATTGTAAAACGCCGCGGCAAACTGTACGTCATCTGTAAGTCCAATCCACGTTTCAAGGCAAGACAGGGTTAATCCCCTGTCTTTTTTATTTCAGGGCTGTGTTATTGCAGTTTTTATTAATGTTAATATTTTTTAATCAAATTGACCTTGTTGTTAAATAAAAATAAATTAAAATTCCTCCCCAAATGAGTAAAATATAATGAAAAGTAAACTAACTCGTATTTTTATTATAAGCTGCCTGAGTTTTTTTCTGATTGCCTGTAATAATGATGATAAAAAAGAAGAGAATAGCAAACCTGTTACTTCATCTTCCACCCTGTCTTCCAATGCACCTGAATATATGATCAGTGATCATTACCAGGTCGACACCCAGTATTTGTCTCCCAATCAGGATGATCGGCAAATGATGCTGATTCTGCATTATACCGCCCTGCCCCTGGACGAAACTTTGCGTATTTTTATGAATGATCAATATGCGGTAAGCAGTCATTATCTGATTCCGCAAAAAGCTGTGGGAGCAGAGTTTACGGTCTATAACCTGGTACCGGATGATAAGCGTGCATGGCATGCCGGTGCCAGTTACTGGCAGGGAAACCGCAGCCTGAATGCTTCCAGTATTGGCATCGAACTCGAAAACCCGGGCTTTCCGGCCGAAGATGAAAATCTGCCCTTGATGCAAAGACGCTGGTACCCTTATGACTCAAAACAGCAACTGGAAGTGCTGGCTGAGGTGATCCAGAGAATTGTACTGAAATATAAAATCACGCCGACCCGTATTATTGGTCACAGTGATATATCACCAGGCCGCAAGTTTGATCCAGGCCCATTACTGCCGTGGAAACAGCTTTATACCGATTATAATATTGGCGCCTGGTATGACGATGAAGCTGTCAATTATTATCGGCTGTATGCACCATGGGAAGGCGATGTTACCGATTTGCAGACCAAACTTGCCCTTTATGGCTATGACGTACCCAACAATGGTATTTATGACCAGGCCACTGAATTTGCCGTTTCTGCATTTCAGATGCATTTTTATCCTGAAAAATATGATGGTCAGGCCGATATTGAAACTGTCGCAAGGCTGGACGCGTTGCTGGAAAAATATCGTGGTCAGAAAAGACCGGATGCATAAAGCCGGGAACCACTGGCCAATGACGGCATGAAAGAAGCTGCCCAGAACGATATATTCTGAAAAAAGATAGCCGGTAATGGACTGACTCATTCAGGCTTTCCCCGAAAAGCAGAACAGTGCATCCTGATCTTCTGACATGGTCTGACGGCATTTCTGTGTTTTTTCAGACAACAAAAAAACCGCCCATTCGGGCGGTTTTTCTGAATCAATTCAATACTCAGTGAGCAGCGAACTGGTTCATGGTGTTTTTAGCATCATCATGGGCTTTAAGCGCGTTGTCACCAGAGAAGATTTCCTTGTGATCATCACCGATGTCAGAACCCGCCATTGCCTGGTGTTTAACGCAAGCGATACCACCGCGGATTTCTTTACGCTGTACGCCAGCAACATAAGCCAGCATACCTTCAGTACCGAAGTAACCCTGTGCAAGCTCGTGTGTAGAAAGCGCAGCAGTGTGGTAAGTCGGCAGTGTGATCAAGTGATGGAACACACCCGCTTCACGGGAAGCATCTGCCTGGAAAGTACGGATCTTGGCATCAGCATCAGCAGCTAATTCAGTATTGTCATACTCAGCGCTCATTAATTTAGCACGGTCGTAGCTCGACACATCTTTACCTTCAGCAACCCAACGGTCATAAGCCTGTTGACGGAAGTTTAAAGTCCAGTTGAATGATGGGCTGTTGTTATAAACAAGCTTCGCATTTGGAACTGTTTCACGTACACGATTGACCATGTGAGCGATTTCTTCTACGTTTGGCGTCGCAGTTTCGATCCACAGCAGGTCAGCACCATTTTGCAGGCTGGATACACAGTCAAGTACCACACGGTCAATCTGAGTGTCCGCACGGAACTGATATAAACCAGAAGCCAGACGCTTAGGACGGTGTAATTTACCATCACGCTTGATCAGGATTTCGTCTTCCTGAGCGTCAGCGATGTCGATTTCAGTTGTATCCAGGTAGCTGATGTATTGAGAAGCGATGTCGCCTGGCTCTTTAACCACTGGGATTTTCTGAGTCAGGTCAGCGCCTTCAGAGTCAGTACGCGCAACGATGATACCGTCATCAAGACCCATTTCCAGGAATGCATAACGTAATGCATGGATTTTAGCGATGAAGTCTTCATGTGGAACCGTGACTTTACCCGCCTGGTGACCACATTGTTTCGCATCAGATACCTGGTTTTCGATTTGAAGCGCACAAGCACCCGCTTCAATCATTTTACGCGCAAGTAAGTAAGTCGCTTCTTCGTTACCAAAACCAGCATCAATGTCTGCAATAATTGGCACAACGTGAGTCTGGAAACCGTCAATTTGAGCAGTGATTTCAGCAGTTTTTGCAGTATCACCCGCTTCTTGAGCTTTTTTAAGTGCACGGAATAAATCATTTAATTCTTTCGCATCAGCTTGACGTAAGAATGTGTAGATTTCTTCGATCAATGCAGGAACAGAAGTTTTTTCATGCATAGATTGGTCAGGAAGAGGACCAAATTCTGAACGAAGTGCAGCAACCATCCAACCAGACAGGTAGATATAGCGACGTTCAGTTGTACCGAAGTATTTTTTGTTCGCAATCATTTTTTGTTGCGCGATAAAACCATGCCAGCAACCCAGAGATTGAGTATATTTACTGGAATCAGCATCATAAGCAGCCATATCACGACGCATAATTGCAGCAGTATATTTAGCAATATCCAGACCAGTTTTGAATTGGTTTTGCAGTTGCATACGTGCAGCATCTTCTGGGCTAATATCGCGCCATGTGTTTCCGAATTTTGCTTTTAATTCACGGATTGCATCAATCGCTGTCTGATAAGTAGTCATGATATTTTCCTGTACTCATTTGAGGATTTCATCAAGCAAAGCACCGGATCCACCCGTTGGAGATCTGCAGGGATTCGAGAGGGCTTTGCTGTTATTGAGCACAGCTTAGAGTGACTCTGTTAATTAATCCAATATTCTGCGTTAATTCTCAGTATTTATTTAAAAAATATAGTAATCAAATTCGTATTATAAGCACCGAGATCAACTATAATTACATGTTTTATATTATTTTTTATACTTAAGATTTCATGCCGTCATGCAATTTTCCGATCAAATTGCCCCAACATCAGGTAAATTACCGTATCCTCTTCCCCCCGACCAGATAGATAATTTTAGAGATCAACAGGTGTTTCAGCCATTTAAATAATGGTTTTAAACTGGCAACCTGGCATTTAACAAATAAATTAGCTCATCATGCTCTGAATATAATACTTTTCCCGGTATGTTTTTACACAAAAGCATTCAGCTGTGGCATAATCCAAAATGATTTCATGATTTTATTTTCGGTATTTTTTTTATGAATCTGGAGCGGGTTGACCTCAACTTACTGATTTACCTGGATGTGCTTTTACGTGAAAAAAATGTGACTCGTGCCGCAGAACAACTCGGGGTTACTCAACCTGCAATGAGTAACATTCTGCGCCGTTTGCGTAATTTATTCAATGACCCGCTACTGATCCGTTCCTCTGAGGGCATGACCCCGACCGAAAGAGCACTGGAACTGCAGCCCCGGATCAGGGATGCACTGTCTGATTTATCCATGATTCTGGAACCGCGTACCGAGTTCCGCCCCTATACTTCAAATCGTGTTTTTCGCATCATGACCTCGGACTATGCAGAGGCAACCCTGGTTCCCCGACTGGTCAAGGCACTGCGTTCCGAAGCACCCAATGTGGTTCTCGATTTTCTGACACCCAGTGATGTATCCTATCGGGATATGGAACAGGGTAAAGTTGACCTGGCGATTAACCGTTTTAATGAAATCCCACAGAGTTTCCATCAGGTATTGGTATGGCGTGACAGCTTTTCCTGCCTGCTGAACAATAAGCACCCGGCCAACAGCAATCTGAACCTGAAAAGTTACCTCGATGCCCAGCACATCTGGGTGTCCAAAACAGGTATGGGGGTTGGTTTTGGTGTCAATCCAGAAAAACAGGCCGGACTGGGCTGGATTGATCAGGCGCTGGAACGGATTGGTCAGAAACGTAAGATTTCGGTCTTTACCCGTCATTACCAGATGCCTGCCCTGCTGGCGTCAAACGTGGACCTGATTGCCACCCTGCCAACGCGGATTGCCCAGTTGCAGGCAAAAAACCAGAATCTGCTGATTAAGGATCCACCATTTTATATTCCTGAGTTCGAACTTAAAATGGCCTGGTGTCCGTTACTGCACCATCATCCGGCACATCGCTGGCTGCGTCAGTTGATTCTTTATGTGGCCCGTCAGATGATTGAAGAGGAAAACCGTGAGTTTTTAATGAATAACTCCGCTTTTTCACAATATTAACAACAATTGACTCTTAAACTGTGGCCGCTTTAATATTATACTTTAGCCTCAGGGGGTGATAATTCACCGCCTGACCGTTTTTTGTGTTACAACCATCTCATAATAATGACACCCCCAGGTGATATGTGAGTCTCTTCCAGAATATTGTAATTATTGTCATATTGATTATCAGTGCAGGTTTTTTATCATTAGCTGAAATTGCACTTGCAGGTGCCCGTAAGGTTAAATTAAAAATACTCGCCGAATCAGGGGATGACCGGGCACAAAAAGTGCTGGACCTGCAGGCACAGTCTGCCGATTTTTTTGCCGCATCACAGGTCGGACTGAATGCAGTGGCAATTCTGGGGGGGATCCTCGGTGAAGCTGCTTTCCGCCCTTATTTTGTCACACTGATTGACCGCTTCTATACAGGCCCCTGGACAGATACCATCGGCTTCACTCTCTCCTTTACCCTGGTCACTTCACTGTTTATTTTATTTGCCGATCTGATGCCCAAGCGACTGGCCATGATTGCCCCGGAAAAAATTTCCATTTCAGTCATTAACATGGTGCAGATCTTCATTAAAATCTGTAAACCGATGGCCTGGGTGATCAATGCCATTGCCAATCTGCTGTTCCGTCTGTTCAAGGTCAATACCATCCGTGATGACAATATCACCTTTGATGACATCTCTGCTGTGATGGATGCGGGCGCCCAGGCCGGTGTATTGCAGAAACAGGAACATCATTTCATTGAAAATGTATTTGAACTGGAAGAGCGCAATGTTCCATCAAGCATGACACCACGTGAAAATGTCGTGTACTTCACGCTGAAGGAATCCGAAACCAGCATCCGCCAGAAACTGGCTGAATACCCTTTTTCCAAATTCCTGGTATGCAGTGAATCCATTGACGATGTAATTGGTTATGTCGATGCCAAGGACATCCTGGTGCGTATCCTGAATAATCAGTCCTTATTACAGCTGAATGAAAATACCATCCGGACTGTGCTGACGGTGCCGGACACGCTGACCCTGTCCGAGTTACTGGACCGTTTTCGTTCCACCAGGGAAAAGTTTGCGGTGGTGATTAATGAATATGCATTGGTGGTCGGTGTCATTACACTTTCCGATATCATGATTACCGTCATGGGCGACTGGGTTATCCCAATGGAAGAAGAACAGCAGATTATCCGGCGGGATCATCACTCCTGGCTGATTGATGGCAGCACCCCGGTTGAAGACCTGAAACATGCGCTTGAAATTGACGAAATGCCGGATGAAGAAAGTTATGAGACACTGGCCGGTTTCATGATGTATCAGCTCAGGAAAATTCCCCGCCCTGCCGATACCGTCATTTTTGGCGGTTATAAATTTGAAGTGGTGGATGTGGACCATTTCAAAATTGACCAATTGCTTGTCACCCGGCTGCTTGAAGCACAGGAAGACGCCCTGACTGATGAGGATTGAGACTGTTCCTTCCGGTCTTCTGCCTTTCTGATCTTTTACCCCGGGACACTGAACTGATGTTAAGGACTGATGTTCAGCATCACAAAACTGAGCGGCACGATGCCGCCAGACCGTTTAAATCACACCATGTACAATCCAGCCATACACCCCGGCATTGCATGAATTCTGCATACAAATGATATTAATCACATGACTCTGCTATTTTTCTGATGTATCTGGTTAAATTGATGTTCATACTTTATGCTGACCAGCCATAACAACCAAAAAAATAATATATTGTTTTTCAAAAATATTTATTCATGACATGCTTTTTAAAAGTCCATTTATATATGATTATTCAACTAAAACCCGAAAGCGATTAATATCAATTTATCAGCATATATAAATTACCATTTCACCATACAAAGGATTGCCCATCATGCTTACGGTTTTAGGTCTGTCAATGATTATATGCTTTATGTATTTAATCATGTCCAGACGTCTCAGTGCCCTGGTTGCCCTGACCCTGATCCCCATTCTTTTTGCCCTGATCAGCTATGTACTCGGTTTTTACTTTGACAGTCTCAGTCATATTCAGCTGGTCGGGTTAAGTGAAATGATGCTGGATGGCATCAAAAAACTTGCACCAACGGGGGTCATGCTGCTGTTTGCCATTCTGTATTTTGCGGTCATGATTGATACCGGGCTGTTTGATCCTTCGGTTAAATGGATACTGAAACAGGTGAAAGGTGATCCACTGAAAGTCACACTGGGCACCATTACCCTGACGCTGATTGTCTCACTGGATGGTGATGGCTCAACCACCTATATGATCTGTGTCGCAGCCATGCTGCCGCTTTACAGGCGCCTGCAGATGAGTCCACTTGTCATGGCATGTCTCATGATGCTTTCAAGTGGTGTCATGAATCTGACCCCGTGGGGTGGACCAACGGCACGTGCAGCCAGCGCCCTGCATGTGGATCCCAGCGATATCTTTGTACCGATGATTCTTCCAATGCTGTTTGCAATTGGATGGATTTATTTTATCGGCTTTATGTATGGCCGTATGGAGCGCAAACGGCTGGGCATCATTCAACTGGATATCAGTCATGGCGACAAAATTCAGATTTCAGACAACCCCGGCGTCAATCGCATGGATTTAAGATGGTTTAATGCATTGCTTACCCTTGGGCTGATGATCTGTCTGATTCAGGGTGTACTTCCCATGCCGGTATTGTTCATGATCGCATTATGTATTGCCCTGATGGTCAATTATCCAGATCTGGATATGCAAAAACGCCTGATCGCCAGTCACTCCGGCAGTGCCCTGGCGGTGGCAGGCATTGTTTTTGCTGCCGGAATTTTCACAGGAATCCTGTCCGGTACCGGCATGGTGGACGCCATGTCCAGACAGCTGATTGACATTATTCCAGCCAGCATGGGACCTTTCCTGGCGCCATTGACTGCCATCATCAGCATGCCTTTAACCTTCTTTATGTCCAATGATGCCTTTTATTATGGTGTGCTGCCCGTTCTGGCAGACGCTGCAACCCATTATGGCATTCATCCCGTGGAAATAGCCCGGGCCTCGATTATCGGCCAGCCGGTCCATCTGCTTTCACCGCTGGTTCCCTCCACCTATCTGCTGTGTGGGCTAGCAGGGATTGAACTGGGAGATCATCAGAGATTCACCCTGAAATGGGCAATCGTCACCTGTCTGGTGATGCTGCTGACTGCCATGCTTTTCGGTATTTTTCCGCTCTATTCTTCTCTCTGATCCATAACACACTGAGTAAATAACTGTCTGAGTGAGAAATGGCAAGGACTCCCCTGTGGTCTGGATGGAAACGAATTGACTGAAACCCCGGATTAATACCGGGCAATCAGCACATCCAGTACCGCCTGATAATGAATATAAATGTCGTCTTCCAGAATTTTATAAACATTGTCCAGCTGAACCATCGGCCAGCCTTCTTTCCAGAAGGGGAAAATATTATGCAGCTCACGGGTCACAATGGCATCTTCCCGGGCGATGGCCTGGGTAATCTGTGACAGCACCTGTGCGGTTTCTGCCCCATCCACGGCCAGATAATCAATGCCCCGGGCTTTCAGAATACGGATCCGGTCTTTTTTATAACGGATTTTTTTGGCCTGGCCATCATTTAAATGCAATGCCACAGTCACTGCTTCAACAAATTTATGTTCAAAGTCGGTATAAAGTGCAACCAGCGCCTTTTTATGTGCTTCCTGACGTCTTGCTTTGCCTTCTTCACGAATAATCTCACAGGCTTCTGTATTCAGCACATCTTTTTTCATGGACTGCAGAATATCCAGGATTTCGATATCGCTTAAAGAAGATTGATCGGTCATGAAACAGGCCTGATATATAAGGTTAAGGTCCGGTCATTGTCTCATAAAAGTCATATCAAAACAGAAATAAAATATCTTCAGGCCCACATCAGCCACATATCACTTGTCGACATTGCAATGCATTGGTTATGCTCTGAGGAACAATAATGGAACCCAAACTGATACTTTTTTCAGTCACCCTGATTTAATCACCCTATTTTTTACTCCACCAGAATAGTTTAAGGACAAATACATGAAAGCCATTGCCTTTAAAAGCCCCCATCCCGTCAGCCACCCTGAAGTGTTTTCCGATATTGAATATGACATGCCCATTGCCCGGGGCCGTGATTTATTGGTTGAAGTCAAAGCCATTTCCATTAATCCCATTGATATCAAAGTCCGTCAGCGCACACCGGTAGATAATCAGCAATGGAAAATTTTAGGGCATGATGCCGTGGGTGTGGTCCGGGCAATCGGTGAAGAAGTTGAACATTTTGGAATCGGTGATGAAGTCTTTTATGCCGGCACCATTCACCGGGACGGTTCGTATGCAGAATATCAGCTGGTTGATGAACGCATTACCGGGCATAAACCCGTCTCCCTGAACCATGCTGAAGCAGCCGCCTTACCCCTCACTTCGGTCACTGCCTGGGAAATGCTGTTTGATCGGTTACGGGTACATAAGCCAGTGGCAGGACAAAGCCCTTCCATTTTAGTGATTGGTGCTGCGGGGGGGGTCGGTTCGATTACCGTACAATTACTGAAAGCCCTGACGGATTTAAAAGTCATTGCCACAGCATCACGTCCTGAATCCCGTGCATGGCTGACAAAAATTGGCGCAGATTATATTGTAGACCACAATCAGCCTTTACAGCAGCAGGTGATGGCGCTGGGTATGGGCCTGCCTTCCTATATTTTTTCAGTTACAGGGACCACACACTATACCCGTGATCTGGAAAACCTGATTGCACCACAGGGACGACTGGGATTAATTGATGATCCTGAAAATTTTATGATCCAGGGCTTTAAAGCCAAATCAGTATCCATTCATTGGGAGTCCATGTTTACCCGGTCATTTTTCCAGACCGCAGATATGGATAGACAGGGCGAAATACTGGATCAGATTGCAGCGCTGGTGGATTCCGGAAAAATCAAAACCACGCTGGCTGAACATTTCGGCAGCATCAGTGCCGCAAATATCACCCGTGCGCATGCCCTGATTGAAAGTGGTCAGAGTATCGGTAAAATTGTACTGGAAGGGTTTTAATCGCGTTTAAATCACTTGCACGACAATTTTGCCCACATGATCACCGCTATCCATGGCCGCATGTGCAGCCTGAATCCGGTCAAATGTAAATATCTGATCAATCATGGGCAGGCATTCACCTTTCGCCCATAACGGTACGACATGTTGCTGCAAACCCTGCGCAATCTCTGCTTTTTCTGCCGCATTACGTGCCCGCATGGTTGAACCGGTGATGGTCAGGCGCTTCATCATGATGGGCCACAACTGTACCTGACTGGCCATGGAACCCCCCATAAACCCCAGATAGACCAGTCGGCCATCCCGGCGCAGCAGATTCAGATTCTGCTCAAGATATGGCGCACCGACAATATCCAGAATGACATCAACTCCACCCTGACTGGTTTTTTCATTAATGACCTGTTCAAAGTTATGGGTTTTATAGTTAATGGCGTCAGTTAAGTGCGCAATGGCCTGAATTTTTTCATCGGAGCCTACCGTGGCAAAAGTCTTAATTCCCAGCGACTGACATAACATTAAGGCCGTAGTGCCAATTCCACTGCTGCCACCATGAATTAATACCGTTTCACCTGCACTGGCGCGCCCCATCTGAAACAGGTTTGCCCAGACCGTAAAAAAGGTTTCCGGGATCGCAGCGGCCTGGACGAAACTCACACCCACAGGAACCGACAGAAGCTGGGTTTCAGGAACCACACAGTATTCCGCATAACCACCGCCATTGGTCAGGCCACAGACTTTATCCCCCACCTGAAACAAACGGACAGCTGACCCCACAGCCACCACTTCGCCTGCAACCTCAAGGCCCGGTACCGGCGTTACTCCTTCCGGCATCGGATATAAACCCTGCCGTTGCAGGATATCCGGGCGGTTAATGCCAAACGCATGCACTTTAACCAATACTTCATCTGTTTTTGCAACCGGAACAGCCGTGTTTTCAATCACCAGTTTTTCAGGGCCGCCGGGCGCTGTGATGATCACCTGTTGCATGGTATTTTGAGTCATGATTTACGTCCCGATGAATTCATTACTGTTCAGGTTTTCTCTATTTGAACATAAAGCCCGGCAGCAGTGAAGAACAGTGGACTTATGTATGTCTGATTTTAAAGTTTTGATCTTCAATTAATTTTTATTTAAACGGATCTTTTATGATTATTTTCTGCTTGCAGTTTTAATTTTACCAGGGTAATATTATTTTACCCCCATAAAATTATTTGCTGAGATTTTAAAATGAATCCTGAAAATACCTATAGCGTTTTTGCAGATGATCAGCATTTAATGACTGATCATTTGCTGAACGTCGCCCTGGCCCTTAAAAACCGGACTGAAACTGACCGCACCATACTGATTTTTAATGATCAGACCGGACAACAGGTTGATGTCGATACCACTGGTGCTGAAGCAGAGATTCAGCAGCGTTATGCCGAACCTGATAGCGTCAGAAAAGTCGGTCGTCCAAAACTGGGGGTTATCTCCCGTGAAGTGACCTTGCAGCAGAAACACTGGAACTGGCTGGACCAGCAAAGCACAAGTGCTTCAGCGGTGATCCGTAAATTGATTGATCAGGAACTGAATAACCCGGCGTCTGAAAGCAATATCATGCTTGCAAAACAGGCAACGGACCGTTTTATGTCCGCCATGCTGGGAAATATGCCGAATTATGAGGAGGCCACCCGTGCCCTGTATCAAGGCAATCGGGCGGTATTTCTGCAGTTGATTCAGGCTTACCCTGCCGATTTAAAAACCTATATCACTGGGTTGGCAGAACGTGCTTTTATTCATCAGCAATGATGAAACTGTTTTCAGTCAAAGGCAATCGAGAACGCACAAAACAGCTTGAAACAAGCACTACAGTCGTTCAGCGCAATACAGAAGCAGTTTCAAAGTACAACGCAGTACACCGAGCAGATCAATGGCAAAGTTCGAGAGATGAGCAAGATCACAGCCAACAACGAATAAATGCTGGAGAGAATCTCAACGGTAATACCCCCATTTTTAATTGAATTAATGGGTAGAAAATCCAAAGCCCCTGTTATTGTTTAAAAATAGGTGGACAGCCATTTACTGACATATGAGGCCGTTCATGATTATAAAAGTACTGCCAGCCAGTTGTATAGTCCTCAACTTCGCTCAGATCTCGAAATAAATACTGATTTAGACACTCATAACGTACTGTACGGTTAAATCGCTCAACATAGGCATTTTGCTGTGGATTGCCTGGCTGAGTAAATACATGCTCAATACCATGCTGATCACACCACGTTTCCATTAGCTCACTGATATATTCCGGACCATTGTCGCTTCTAATACGTTTAGGTTTACCTCGCCATTCAATCAATTGATTAAGCCCTCTCAGCACACGTTCTGCGGGTAATGAAAAATCAATCAATATATCCAGTGACTCGCGATTATAGTCATCAATCACGTTGTGTACTCGATAGCTACGCCCATCACTGAGTTGATCATGCATAAAGTCCATGGACCATGATTCATTCTTAGCTGTCGGTACTGCAAGGGATTCAGGCTGTTCCCGTTTAATGCGCCTCTTTGGCTTGATACGTAGATTAAGTTCCAATTCCTTATAAATACGATAGATACGTTTATGATTCCAACCATATCCCCTGACATTGCGAAGATACAAAAAGCAAAGTTTAAAGCCCCAGGTCTGATGGTCCCTGGTAAGCTTTATTAGCCAGTCTGCGATCACCACGTTCTGCTGCTTTAATTGAGCTGCATAGCGATAGCACGTTTGACTGACATCAAAGATCAGGCAGGCCTTACTCACAGAGACTTGATATTGCTCAACAGCTTGTTGAGCAAGTAGTTTACGTTGAGCTGGCCTCACAACTTTTTTGAAAGTGCATCCTGAAGGATATCTGTTTTAAGGCGCTCATCAGCATACATGCGTTTAAGGCGGGCATTCTCGGCTTCAAGCTCTTTCAGTCGGGTTATCATGGAATGATCCATACCGCCATATTTGCTCTTCCACTTGTAGAACGTAGCAGAGCTCATACCGTGTTCTCGGCACAAATTCGGTACCGGGGTACCTGCTTCTGCTTGTTTCAAAATACTCATGATTAAGCTGTCTGAATATTTAGATGTTTTCATGGAAAATCTCCTTAAATCAAGGGTATTCGATTTTCTACTTTTAAGTTCAATTATTTTTGGGGAGTATTACCCTGGCAACACTTCATAAGCTGGGATGGACGCATAAAAAAAGAGTTTCCTCTACAGACAGGCCTGTAAAATAAGCAGAACCGTATTTCAGTGGATTCTTCCTCAGTGGGAACAGGAATATGGCAGGGAAAATATTCTGTATATCGATGAATCAGGAATCAATACAACTGACACGGCAGAATATGGATGGTCCATTAAAGGAAAACGCTGTCAGGATTTAAAGTCAGGCGGTCATGGAAAAAGAATGAGCATGATCAGTGCCGTGAGATCTAATGCACCCTACAGCTTTTTGTCACCCCTGGTTTTTCAGGGTTCATGTGACAGACATTTATTTACAGGGTGGATTGATTATTTATTTCGGAATTTACCCGGGTCAGGGTATCTTTTGATCCTGGACAATGCGTCCATCCATAAGGGTAAAGAAATAGAACGGCTTGCTGAAACGTATAATGTACGGATCGCCTATCTTCCGGCATATAGCCCTGATTTAAATCCGATTGAACAGGCATGGTCTGTACTGAAAAGAAAAGTCAGGAATATTGTAAGTCGGCAGAATATTTCCATCTGTGAGGCTCTGGATATCGGATTTAAAGAAATATAGCTCTTAATTTTCATGTGGCTATATTATGCAAATCGCCTAGACAAATATAATAAAACCCACTTAGAAAGTGGATTTTTATTAGAGCTCTTGCAAAAGTCAAAATTTGTACAACTATGAACTATGATTTTTCAGGAATTTTTAACATCCAAAATCATTAAAAGTGATACTTTCGCAAGAAGTCTATTATATGAAACAATTCAGCCTTACAGACGAACCAGCTCCACAATCTTTTCAGCCAACTCTTCGGCGGACAGCTGAGTCAATACCACGTCAGCGTCTTCAGCCACCGTACTGATTACCGTAACGCCTGTTTCACGCAACAAAGTAAGCTGAGCCCTGTCAAGATCAGCCCGGGCAAGGGCGACAACACCCTGTTGCAATAACAGATTTTCAAGTGCCTGTGCGTTTTGCAATCCATTTGCAGGAACTGCCACCACTGCCGGTTTCTGTCCCAGCCGGGCCGCCCGTTCTTCAGCAGTGACCGGTGTGGTATGTGCAGTCCATTCAACCGCAGCCTCAACCATACCTGCACCAACAGTGACGTTGCTTAGACGGTCAATAAAGATAAATGAACCGGTATAACGGCTGTCCTGGTATTGATCAAAGACCACTGACGCATCAAACTCAACCACAACATCTGCAATTGCATTCAGCTCAAGCGCTTCAACCTGAGTATGTTCTAATGTGTTTACATTGACACGGAAGTTAATTGCAGTGACTTTAGCAGGAACTGTCTGTGTACCAATTTTAACGTTGTAAAGCTTCCCTTTTACCAATGGATGCTCATTCATCCATACCACTGATGCACGTACGCTACGTGAAATCAACGGTTGTTCACCTGCACGAACCAGAACGTTACCACGAGAAATATCAATTTCATCGTTTAAGGTTAAGGTCACGGCTTGACCGGCAACAGCTTGTTCAAGGTTGCCATCAAAGGTTACAATTTCTTTAACTGTTGATTTTTTACCAGATGGCAAAGCAACAATTTCATCACCAGCGTTGATTTTACCCAACGCAATGGTCCCTGCGAAACCACGAAAATCGAGGTTTGGGCGATTCACATATTGAACAGGGAAACGAAATTCATGTTTATTCGATTCGCGTTTAATTTCCACTGATTCAAGAATGCTCATCAAGGTTTGACCCTTGTACCAGGGCGTACTTGCAGATGGATTAACAACGTTATCGCCATTCAGTGCCGAAATCGGTACGAATACAATATTCTCAGGGCGGCGCTCACCGAGTTGGCTCACAAAAGCATCATATTCAACCTGGATTTCATTGAAACGTGCTTCAGAAAATCCAACCAGATCCATTTTGTTGATCGCAACAATAATGTTTTTAATGCCCAGCAGACTGGCAATATAGGTATGCCGACGCGTCTGTGTCTGAACCCCATAACGTGCGTCAATCAGGATAACTGCCAGGTCACAGGTCGAGGCACCGGTTGCCATGTTACGGGTATATTGTTCATGTCCCGGCGTATCAGCAATGATGAATTTACGCTTCTCTGTTGAGAAATAGCGATAGGCCACATCAATGGTAATACCCTGCTCACGTTCCGCCTGTAAACCATCCACCAATAATGCCAGATCCGGTGCATCTCCCGTGGTTCCGACTTTTTTACTGTCCCTGGTCACCGCCTGTAACTGATCTTCATAGATCAGTTTTGAGTCATAAAGTAAACGGCCAATCAGGGTACTTTTACCGTCATCGACATTACCGCAGGTTAAAAAACGCAGCAGGTCTTTATTTTCGTGCTGTTTTAAATAGGCCAGGATATCCTGACTGATCAATTCTGATTGATGAGACATTGCTCACACTCCACAAATATTTAAAAATCGGGGACTGAATATGGGTTAGAAATAGCCTTCCTGCTTTTTCTTTTCCATTGAGCCGGCTTCATCATGGTCGATCATCCGACCCTGACGCTCTGAGCTGGTTGCCAGCAGCATTTCCTGAATAATTTCCGGCAGGGTATTGGCTGTTGATTCAACCGCACCCGTCAATGGGTAGCATCCCAGCGTACGGAAACGTACCGATTTCATTTGTGGAACTTCACCCTCTTTTAAACGCATACGCTCATCATCCACCATAATCAGCGTTCCACCGCGTTCCACCACAGGACGTTCAGCGGCCAGATACAGCGGTACCAATGGAATGCTTTCCAGATAGATATATTGCCAGATGTCCAGTTCCGTCCAGTTGGACAATGGGAATACCCGGATGCTTTCGCCCTTGTTCACTTTACCGTTATAAAGATTCCATAATTCAGGGCGCTGGTTCTTTGGATCCCAGCGATGCTTTGCATCACGGAATGAATACACCCGCTCTTTGGCACGCGACTTTTCTTCATCACGGCGCGCACCACCGAAAGCTGCATCAAAACCATATTGATCCAGAGCCTGTTTCAGCGCCTGGGTTTTCATAATATCGGTATATTTTGAACTGCCATGATCAAATGGATTAATTCCGGCATCACGGCCTTCCTTATTCTGATGCACAATCAGATCAAAACCATGGGTTTTTGCCATATTGTCACGGAACGCAATCATATCCTTAAATTTCCATCCTGTATCGACATGCAATAGTGGAAATGGAAGTCTGGCAGGATAAAATGCTTTAAGGGCCAGATGCAGCATCACTGCTGAATCCTTACCAATTGAATAGAGCATGACCGGATTTTCAAATTCGGCAGCTACTTCACGAATAATATGAATACTCTCAGCTTCAAGCTGTTTAAGATGAGTAAGTCTTTCCTCAGTCATGGACATTGACAACACCGGCTCTACTATATTTGTGTGCTTATCACACAATTGAAAATTGATATTCATTATAGTGATTTACACTGCATTTCTTTTGCTTGTTTTATGATATGAATATTCAAAAACATCATATGCAAAAAAGGAGTTTCCCCTTGGCCATACAGATTATCCCAATCGCCACATGCAGCTACACAGAGTGGTTAACTCTGTGGCAAGCTTACCTGAGTTTTTACCAGACTGCATTATCTGAACAGCAGTCCCTGCTCAACTGGCAGCGCCTGACCAGTCAGGAATACCCGGAAATGTCGGGCTATATGATCCGGCAGGATAATCAGATGGTCGGATTCGTGCATTTAATTTCACACGCCAGCACCTGGACAACGCGTCCATATTGCTACTTACAGGATTTATTTATCGATGAAAAATACAGAAATCAGGGGCTGGCCCGCAAATTAATTGAGCATAGCTATGCGGTCTGTTCAGAACACTTTGACCGGGTCTACTGGCTGACGCATGAATCCAATTTGACTGCACAGTTGCTGTATGACCGGATTGCAGACAAAACAGGCTTCATTCAATATAAGAAGATACTGCCACCATAATCTGCGGTCATCAAAGCACCGGTAATAAAAACAGGGACAAATAAAAAAACCTGCAATTGAATTGCAGGTTTTTTTACGGCGACTCAGATTAATAACCGAATAAGCTTTTATCCAGCGGAATTTCAACGCCAATCGACGCGCCGGTATCATTTCCATGTTTATCTGAATCACTGACCCAGCCATTAATTTTCAGGGGAATGCTTGGTTTGATATAATGGGTCCAGGTCAGATCGAGTGCCTTGATCTTATCCGTTTCAGGGAAAGCCTGATTGATCACACGGTTCCCCATCATTGCCGCTGCTTTATTGACATCTGCATAAATCACACGACCACTCAGGCGGTTCATCACATCAAAGCGAATATCCCCGCCCACGGAAACCATCTGACCATCACCACCAATGGCGTGACCCAATGGGAAACCATGCTGGTAATAACCATCTGTATATTGATGATGGTTATATGAAATCCCTTTTACCTCACCATTCGTACGCGTATCAGCCCATTCAGCATAAAGTTGATAAGGCATATTTTTATAGCTCGATGAAAAATCTGCACCCGCGAGATAAAGATACTTAGCAGGCAATCCACCCGCTTCATCTTCACCAACGAATTGAGTATATAAACTTACTGGTACATTAAATAAAGGCTGAAGCAATAAGCGTCCATCGAAACCGGCAATCTGGTTAGATGCATTGTCATCTCCTACACAGCCACTATTATCACAACCATTATCTTTGCCAATCATTGCATTCCAATAAGCCTTAAAGCTATTTGGCTGGCCTTTACCCCCAATTTGAATTGCACGGGAAGCTCCAAGCTCCAGATATGGTAAAGGTTGAGCAGTAAAACGCAGACCAATCAGCCTGGTATTCGGTACGGCTTTATAGTCATCCAACTGCCCTGCAAATACCTGATACTGCCACGGTCCGATCCAGGACAGCCATTTTGTTTCAAACGCCTTCTGTTCAGCACGCTGTGCTGTAAATCCATACACCGGACGACTGGCATCACCACGAATTAAACTGCCGTCATGTCCCGGCCCCCAGTAAGTCGGAATCTGTCCAGCCACAATCCACTGGTTCCACAATTTACCGGCCAGATAGGAACCTTCAACATTGACATCGTGCCCATTGTCAATCTGGGGATCTTTTTCACCATTTACTCTGATTTTTGCATCCCAGTTGTCACCGCCGGCATTCAGTTCAAGTGAGCCGACATATTGTGCTTTATGGTTATCGCCAAAGGCCTGTGGAATATTCTTCTGGTCTGTCTCAGCAAATAAACCGAGTTTTGCTGTCTGATTATCTGCTTTCAGGGCATTCTGAACCGAATCAATGACTTTTTGCTGGGTATTGTCTGAAACTTTTGCCTGAGATAAAGCGCGCTGGATTTCATCACCACTCATGGGCCAGGTGGAGGTGCTGATCTGGATCACACCCTGTTGATTCAACCAGTTTAAATCGGTACGGAGATTCTGATCATTCAGCACCAGCCCCTGTGCAAATACCGGCATTGATATTGTTGTAAACAAGGCTGTGTATAATGATTTCTTTAAAAACATGCGCTTTCATTTCTCAAGTTTATTTACCGCCTTCACCATAAGTTCTTTATGATCAATTTTCAACATGAAAACTGTGTAATTGCATTTTTATTGCCACACACATCGGCGGCATCATCAAAAAGGCCACTGTTCAAGTGGCCTGTGAGCTAAAAATGCCTGTGTAAAATAAATATCACGGGTTCAGTGGCGGAATAACTTCCCGGATCAGACATCCTTACGGCGCATATGCGGAAATAAAATCACATCACGGATACTCGGCGCATCGGCAAACAGCATCACCAGACGGTCAATCCCAATCCCCTCACCCGCCGTCGGTGGCAGGCCATATTCAAGCGCTTCCACAAACTCTGCGTCATAGTGCATGGCCTCATCATCTCCGGCATCCTTCTCAGCCACCTGGGCCTGAAAACGCTCTGCCTGATCAATCGGGTCATTTAACTCAGAGAAACCATTCGCCAGTTCACGACCACCAATAAAGAATTCAAACCGATCAGTAATGTGCGGGTTATTGTCATTACGACGCGCCAGTGGTGAGGTTTCTGCCGGATATTCAGTAATAAATGTCGGTTGCCGCAGTTGGGCTTCAACGGTTTCTTCAAAAACAATGGTCTGCAGACGACCAAGTCCAAAACCAGGTTTCACCTGCTCTTTCAGCTCGCTCTGAATAAAGCCGGCCAGGAAGTCACGATCTGCCACATTTTCCGGCGTCAGGCCCGGATTATGCTGCAGAATGGCATCAAACATTGAAATTTTTCTGAATGGCCCCTTAAAGCTGTAAACCTCACCCTGGTAAGGCACATCAGTGGAACCAAGAATATCAATGGCCAGTTTTTCCAGCATATTTTCAGTCAGCACCATCAGGTCCTGATAGTCGGCATAGGCCTGATAGAATTCAATCATGGTGAATTCCGGGTTATGACGGGTTGAAACACCTTCATTACGGAAATTACGGTTAATTTCAAATACCCGTTCAAAGCCACCCACCACCAGGCGCTTGAGGTATAATTCCGGCGCAATACGCAGGAACAGCGGCATATCCAGTGCATTATGATGTGTTTCGAACGGACGTGCTGACGCGCCCCCCGGAATCACATGCATCATTGGCGTTTCCACTTCCATGAAACGTTCACTGTTCAGAAAATTACGGATGCCGGCAACCACCTTTGCACGAATCTCAAAGGTTTTACGGGTTTCTTCATTGACTATCAAGTCCAGATAACGCTTACGGTACTTCACTTCAGTATCGGTCAGACCGTGGAATTTATCCGGTAAGGGACGCAGGGATTTGGTCAGCAGTTCAAAATGTTCAATATGCACATAGAGATCACCTTTTCCGGAACGGCCAATATAGCCCTGAACGGCAATGATATCGCCCAGGTCCAGTCCCTTAATGCTGTCCAGTACATCCGGCGCCAGTTCCTTACGGTCCACATACAGCTGAATACGTCCGGTCATGTCCTGAATCACAATGAAGGAACCACGGTTCAGCATGACACGACCGGCAACGCTGACATGCACATGTTCAGCAGCTTCTATGGCATCCTTGGACTGATCTGCAAATTGCTGCTGCAGGTCCTGTGCATAATGTTCACGTTTGAATGTGTTGGGCCAGGCACTCACACCGGTTTCCCGTGCCTGTTCCTGTATTTGCCTTAATCGGGCATGACGCTGTGCAATTAAATCGTTTTCGGAAATGTCCTGTTCAGAAGTCGATTGAGCGTTATCTTGCGCCATCTGTGCCTCAATTTATGGTAAAAAACGGAAGTTGCATAGCATAGCAGATTCAACTGCAATTTCGTATGACTTAATGACCGACCTGAATAAATGAACCGGGGCCGTATCTTCATTCAATACTTACTGGCCTTCTGCCATCTGCCGGACCAATTCAAAACCCTGATGAAAGCCTTTGTCCATCATGTCCTGAAATGCTTCATCAGTTTGCAGTTCTGCGCGCAGCCGGGTCTTCCCCTGCAGATCATCCAGCATATATTTTTCCAGCGATCCACTCCATTTTTTTACGTCTTCACTGTCCAGGTCTTCAACCCCGCCCTGCAGGGTTCCAAGATGCTTAAAAATAACCACTTTAAATGGTTCAAGCCGGGTAATGGTTGAAACCATGCCATCCCCGGATGCATCCAGAAACAGCGTACGTCCATTGACTTTCCAGTCCGACTGCATGGTCGAATCCGGAGTAAAAAACTGTGTCCATGTACTGTAGGATTCAGGAGTCCACAATATTTCCCAGACTTTTTGCGGTGTTGCTTCAATCACAATTTCATAGTTCAGATTTTTCATGATTCCGTCCTTTTTATTTTCGTCTCATCTTTGTTTTCATCTCATCAGCAGACATGCTGTATTCAGCATTTTATACGCTTTAAGCAACAGATAAAATTCCGATTCAGTCCGGCACCGGACCAGTGATTCCCATTTATCATACCGGTCAGACGCTGATTTCTGCTTTACTTTGTACATATAGCTGCGTCAGAATTTTTGTACATATAGCTGCGTCAGAATTCCGATAGACATATATACATCACGGCGTCATATCAATATCATAATACACGTGGGAGATGTTTTCTGACAGTCGCTGATCACTGTTCAGAAGTAAGCGGTCATATGGAGAGTTCAATGAAAAAATTTCAATGCATCGTCTGTGGATGGATTTATGACGAAGCACAGGGTTGGCCACAGGATGGCATTACAGCGGGAACCAGATGGGAGGACATCCCTGATGACTGGACATGCCCGGACTGTGGTGTTTCCAAAGCAGACTTTGAAATGATAGAAATCTAAATTTAAACAGCGAAGACCATGTTGACATGGTCTTTTTTTATCTGCATTCAACTGAAAATGGAGCAACATATGCAACCGATCATCATTGTGGGTTCAGGCATGGCAGGCTATACCCTGGCCCGGGAATTCCGCAAATTAAACCCTGAACAGGATCTGATCATGATCTCTGCAGATGATGCGGTGAGCTATGCCAAACCCACATTATCCAACGCGCTGGCAGGTAACAAGACGCCAGAGCAGATTGGTCTGGGGGATGCTGAAAAAATGGGAGCCCAACTGAACATCCGCATAGAACCACACAGCTGGGTCAGGCAGATTCAGAGCGATCAGCATCAGCTGATTGTTGAAAAGGAAGGCCAGACTTCAACACTGAATTATTCAAAGCTGATTCTGGCTGTCGGTGCAAACCCAGTCCGATTGGCCATTGCCGGTGATGGCAGTGATGATCTGCATGTAGTCAATTCACTGACTGATTATCGAACGTTCCGTGAAAACCTGAACAGCTGTGCCGATAAAAAAGTAGTGATTCTCGGCGCCGGACTGATTGGCTGTGAGTTTGCCAATGATTTACAGCACACCGGACATCAGGTCACAGTGATTGATCTGGCAGCACAGCCGCTGGGACGCCTGTTACCTGTACATGTAGCTCAGACTTTTAAGGAAAACCTGGAAAACGCCGGCATCAAGTTTGCACTTGGGACAACTGTTGAAAAAATTTCAAAACAGGCACAGCACGGTTATGTGGTCACATTGGCCAGCGGTCAGTCACTGGCTGCAGATATCGTACTGTCAGCCATCGGCTTACAGCCTGATCTGAGCCTGGCCAAGGCAACCGGTATGCAGACCAGCCGGGGTATCATCACCAACAGCTTCATGGAAACCAACCAGGCTGATATTTACGCCATTGGAGACTGCGCCGAAGTCAATGGACTGTTATTACCTTATGTCATGCCCATAATACAGCAAGCCCGTGCCCTGGCAAAAACACTCAATGGGCAGACCACGGCAGTACACTATCCGGCAATGCCGGTTGCAGTAAAGACCCCGGCAGCTCCCCTGACCGTGCTGGCTGTGCCTGCTGACGTGGATGTCACCTGGGAAACCGAAGTGTTTGAAGATGGCATGCTCTCCAGGGCAACAGATTCAGTGGGCACTCTCCGGGGCTTTGTATTGCTCGGCCAGACAGCCGGGAAACAGCGCCTGACATTGACTAAACTGGTGCCTGACTTGATTCCTGCAGCAGTTTAAGGGTTTAATAGCGGGGATATTCTGCACACTGAATATCCTTTTTCAGGAAAAGAACAATGAACAGTGCATTACAATACCAGCCGTCCCCCTATACCTCTTTCATGCAGGAAACCAGCGTCGACCTGGGCAATGGCATACAATTACACGTTGAAACAGGTGGCAACCCTGAACATCCAGCCATTCTGCTGATTATGGGCCTGGGTGCACAAATGCTATTCTGGCCTGATTTCTTCTGTAAGCAACTGATTGAACAGGGCTTCCGTGTCATTCGTTTTGATAATCGGGATATTGGACTGTCATCCAAAATAAAGTTTCAGGGCCGTCGTATGAATCCCATCAAACTGATGGGTCGTTTTGCACTGGGTCTAAAAAACAGTGGTTCCCCCTATACCCTGTATGACATGGCTGAAGATGCTGCCTTACTGATTGACCGGCTCGGACTGGAAAAAATCCACATTATCGGCGCATCCATGGGTGGTATGATTGCACAGATCCTGGCAGCAGAGTATCCCGAAAAAATTGATAAACTGGGATTAATGTTTACCAGTAATAATCAGCCCTTTCTGCATCCTCCGTTTCCCAGACAATTATTTGCTTTGCTTGGTAAACCGGCATCACGTGATGAAAACGCCATTATCAATCACAGCCTGAAAGTATTCACCACTATTGGCTCACCAGGCTATGTCAATGTCCCGGAGATCATGCAGACCGCGCGTAAACTATATCAGCGCAGTTATTACCCGGCGGGTGTACTTCAACAGTTTTTAGCCATATTATGTACAGGCTCCCTGCTGCAACAGGACAGACAGATTCAGAAACCGACCCTTGTGGTACACGGCTCCCGGGATCGTCTGCTTCCACCCAGTCATGGCAAGGCTGTTGCAAAAGCAATTTCCGGCGCTAAGTTTGAATTAATTGAAGGAATGGGGCATGATATCCCTCCGCACTTTATTGCTCAGCTCAGCGGTTTATTTGTTCATCACTTCCAATCATAAACATTAGGACACTATGGCTGCATTACCATCCCTGAGACAGCTGTCATACCTGGTGACATTGTCAGAAACACTGCACTTTACTGAAGCTGCACGCCGTTCATTCGTCACACAGTCCACACTTTCCGGTGGGATTATGGAACTTGAACGCCTGTTGAGTGGCGTACTTGTTGAACGTGATCGTCAGAATGTCCGATTAACCCCGCTGGGTGAACAGGTCGTTGCCCGGGCTCGCGTCTTACTGGCCGATGCCCAGGATCTGATGCGGCTAAGCCGTGAAATGAGTGAACCCCTGACCGGTGATTTACATCTGGGTATTATTCCGACTATTGCACCCTTTATTCTGTCGCAACTACTGGATGAAGTACACAAGCAGCTCCCTAGAATTCAGTTGCATCTGCATGAAGCTCAGAGCGAGAAAATTGTAGAACGGCTGGAACATGGCAATCTGGATATGATTGTACTGGCCCTGCCTTTTGATACCCGTGGTTTAAAAGTGGCTGAAATTGCCAGGGAAAACTTATTCCTGGTCTGCAATAAATCTGATAAAAATGCCGTCAATGCCCGTTCACTGGATGACCTCGACTTAACGCACCTGATGCTGCTGGAAGAAGGCCACTGTCTGCGGGACCACACCCTGAGCGTCTGCCCGGTTGGTGAACGTAAGAATGACCACCGTCTAAAGGCAAGCTCACTGCCGACACTGGTGGAAATGGTCAGCTCCAATCTTGGATTCACGCTATTGCCTGAGATTGCCATTCATACCAGCATGCTCAAAAGCAATGATCAACTGATCATTAAAGCCATTGATGATGCACCTTCACGGGTACTGGCACTGATTACCCGTAAAAGTACACCTCTACAAAGTGAGTTTGATGTACTGCTGCAGATTCTGCAAAAAATCACGGCAACAACCTTAGATCAGTCATAACACAGGCACAGAGCAATAAAACATAAAAAAGGAGTCCGGTAAATCGGGCTCCTTTTTTTAATAGTCATGTAATCAGACAACATAATACATCATCAATGACTCATATCACCAGTCAGGAACAACATCTACTATCCGGCTGATTCAATCCACAACCGGTTAAATCAAATCATGGGCAATCCAATCCGGTTCAAATCACTTCGCTCAGCAAGATCTGTTGTGCATTGTGTGGTTCTTCTCCCTGCGCCAACTGAGCCCGAATCCAGCGACCATCTCCCTGTAACAACCAGGCCTGCTGGTTGTCCTTCAGATAGTTGACCAGACCCTGCTGATAAATACGTTTTTTCAGGGCGGCATCCTCGACAGGGAAACAGACTTCAACACGATTGAACAGATTACGGTCCATCCAGTCTGCACTGGAACAGTAAACACGTGCATTGCCATCATTACTGAAATAGTAAACCCGGGTGTGTTCCAGGAAACGACCGACAATGGAGCGAACCCGGATGTTTTCTGACAACCCCGGCAACCCCGGACGTAAACAGCAGATTGAACGAATGATCAGATCAATCTGTACACCCGCCTGAGAAGCTTCATAGAGTTTATTGATCAACTGGACTTCTGTCAGGGCATTCACCTTGACAATAATCTGTGCCGGTTTCCCTGCCTTAACATTGGCAATTTCATCATCAATATAAGACAGTAACTGCGCATGCAACGTAAATGGTGCATGCAGCAGCTTTTTCAGCTTGGCCATTTTGCCCATACCGGTCAGTTCCTGAAATATCCGATGGACGTCCTCGCAGAGTTCCTTATCGGTAGTCATCAATCCATAGTCGGTATAAATACGGGCATTGGTGGCATGATAATTCCCCGTTCCCAAATGCACATAACGCACCAGTTTATTGTTTTCGCGGCGCACCACCAGAATCATTTTGGCATGGGTCTTATAGCCTACAATCCCATACACCACGACAGCTCCGGCTTCCTGCAACACATTGGCCACGGCAATATTGGACTCTTCATCAAAACGGGCACGCAGTTCAATCACCGCGGTCACTTCCTTGCCATTCCTTGCGGCTTCGGCAAGCACCTGCACAATTTCAGAGTCGGCACCACTGCGGTAAAGCGTCTGTTTAATGGCCAGAACCTGGGGATCCCGTGCCGCTTCACGCAACAGGTTAATCACTGGTGCAAATGATTCAAAGGGATGATGCAGTAGAATGTCCTGCTTCTGCATGGCAGAAAAAATATTTTCGGTTTTTTTCAATACCCGGGGAATGACCGGCGTATGCGAATCATAACGTAAATGAGGACGCTTAAAGTTTGAAAACAGGCGCGCCAGATTGACCGGCCCATCCACCCGGTAAAGCTGATCCTGATCCAGACCGAACTCATTGAGTAAATATTCATAAATATGCTGCGGACAGTTTTCGGTCACTTCAAGACGCACAGCCCGGCCAAAACGGCGCGAGCTCAATTCGCCTTTCAGCGCCTTGGCCAGATCTTCCACATCTTCATTCAGCGCCAGATCCGCATTACGTGTGACACGGAACTGGTAGCATCCGGTTGCCGTCATGCCTGGGAACAGGTCTGAAATATGTTCGTGAATAATAGCCGACAGCATCACAAAATGTTCCTTGCCACCGGTCAACTCATCCGGTAACCGTACCACCCTGGGCAGGGAACGCGGCGCCGGGACCACCGCCAGATCAATCTGACGGCCGAAGGCATCCTTACCTTCCAGCGTGACAATAAAATTCAGACTTTTATTGACCAGTCTTGGGAATGGATGTGCAGGGTCCAGGCTGATCGGAGTTAAAACCGGCGCCACCTGTTCCTGAAAATACTTTTTAATCCACACCGATTGTGCCGGAGTCAGTTCTCCACGACGCAGGAAACAGATGTCCTCTTCGCGGAGTTTGGGGAAAATTTCTTCATTCAGAATCCGGTACTGACGTTCCACTGCAGCATGCGTGGTGGCAGAAATACTTTCCAGTACCTGTTTCGGTGTCAATCCATCCGGACTGTGGCTTTCATTGCCAAGAGTCAGCTGTTCCATGACCCCAGCCACCCGGATTTCAAAAAATTCGTCCATATTGCGTGAGAAAATCAGCAGAAAATTCATCCGCTCAAGCAATGGATGCAACGGGTCAACCGCCTGTTCCAATACACGCAGATGAAAGTCCAGAATGGATAATTCACGATTAATATAACGTTCGTTATAGCTATATTCCGTATCTGTCGAGGTGCTGTTCACTGCGGTATTCATGCCATTGACCTGTAATCAAATCTTCCTGAATCAGTATGCTTCAAATTTATGACAATTTCATAAAAAAAGCACACGAAATGTGTTTCCCGTGCGGTTCAGGACTGCATATTAGCCAGGGATCCGAGTGCTGCGCATATATTTCAGAATCAGTCCTTTTCTGTATGTTACTTTACGGTCATTCGGATGTTGCTGGTAATATTTTGGATTGGGTAAAATGGCCGCCAGGAATGCCGCCTGTTCACGACTCAGGTTACGGGCACTTTTGCCAAAATAATGTTGTGCCGCAGCGTCCACGCCATAAATATGATCACCGAATTCCACAGAATTCATATAAGCTTCCAGAATACGCTGTTTACTCCACATTCTTTCCATCATAGTGGTGGCAATCGCTTCCTGTCCCTTGCGGATGACTGAACGGCGGTTATAAAAGAACAGATTTTTTGCCAGTTGCTGGGAAATGGTTGAACCGCCGGCCACCACTTTGTCTTTTTTCAGATTGCGTTGCAGCGCAAATTCAATACCATCCCAGTCAAAACCATGATGATCCACAAATTTTGCATCTTCAGCGGCCACAATGGCATGCTTGAAATTATCACTGATCTGATCATAGTCACGCCACTGATGCTGAATGGGCTTAAAATCAGAGAAATAGGTCCAGCGCATGAACATGGTATTTTCCACAGGATGAGTTCGCCACCACGCCAGGCTACAGAAAATCCACAGTTGAATGATAATGAGTATGCTGACAATGATTAACAAAGATCGAACAATAAAAGCTTTCATGTCAGTGTGTTACTCCTGAAAAAATATCATTTCATGCTAAGCTGAGCCATCGGATGCACATACAGAATATATTGATATGTCTGAATTACAACCTCCTCAGGTACATACGCGACAACGCCAGCCCATTGGTCAGATTACACTGCTGCTGATTATACTGAATGTCGGTCTGTTTGCCTGGCAAATCCTGAGCGGTGTGGATATTACCAGTCCCAGTACCATGGATGCCATCCGCTGGGGAGCTGATTATGCACCATTGACCTATTCAGAGGAACCATATCGCTTATTCAGCAGCATGTTTTTTCATTTTGGACTCATCCATCTGATGTTCAATATGTGGGCGCTGTATATCTTCGGCAATATTGCCGAACAGACTTTCGGACGCTTTTATTATCTGGGTCTGTATCTGCTGGCTGGATTCATGGGCGGTCTGCTCAGCGGATATCTGGACATCCGTAACAGCCATCAGTTACTTCAGCATTTTGATCCCGCTTTATTTCCACGGGTTTCAGCCGGCGCCTCCGGTGCCGTCATGGGGCTGGGCGGCGCACTGACGGCTCTGTCTTTTTTTGCACCACTGCCCCGACAGCGTTTTATCCTGGATAAAAAAGCACTGATCATCATCATGATCATTAACCTTGCCTTTGGTTTTTTTGCAACAGGCATCAACAATTCTGCACATGTCGGTGGCATGCTGATGGGCGTTATACTGGCCATCAGCTGGTATTTTCTGCAACGCAGTCAGCGCAGCAATCCTGGCGGGTATGTCCTGGTCCTGTTGCTGGCTGCCGGTCTCTGCTATGCTTTTTACCAGTATTCGCTGAGCCTGCTTCCTCCCATTGCTCCCCTATGGCAGGAAACAATCCATCAGCTGAAAAGCCTGACCGGGCGCTAAACATACTTGCTGAGCGCTCACCGCACTCAGCGAAATTTCAGTCAGGCCACTGCAAAGCACTGCTTACTGGCTGATTTCCCTTAAGCTCTGCAAAGGTGGCAGATCCGACAGATAACTGAGCCGGTAACGACCGATAAGGACACAGAGTACGGTCATCACCAGCGGTAAAATCACCCAGATTTCCCAGTGCAGCTGAAGCTCCAGCTTCATTCGGTACGCCGCAACGGCTCCAATCCCTTCTGCAAATAAACAGGACACCAGCCCGGATAACAAGCCAATAAAACCGATTTCCAGGCTCAGCATATTTTTCAGTTGCCGTCTGGAGCTGCCAAAGGAACGTAATAAGGCGACTTCCCGCTTACGCTCATCCATCATCAGATTAATACAGGCAATCAGAACCAGAAAACCGGACACACTCACCAGTACAGCCAATATTCCAATAATCTGTACCAGGATATTCACCAGTCGTTTAATTTCATCCAGAATCAGGGAAACATCAATAAATACAGTCCCCGGAAATTGCTGAATCATGCTGACCAGCTGTAATCTCTGCTGCGGCGGCACATAAAAACTGCCCAGATAACTGCCTGCATTTTCATCCAGCGTACCCGGTGCAAAAATAAAGAAGAAATTGGGATTGAAACTTTGCCACTCCACGGTCCTCAGATTGACAACTGTTGCCTGGACCTGCCCCTCAGGCAGGGAAAATGTCAGTTGATCCCCAATGTTTATGGCCAGTGCTGAAGCCAGTTTTTCTTCGACTGACACCCCACCCCGGTGGGGTAATCCGGCCGTGCCCTTAATAATCTGATTATCCTGCGGATACTGATCAGCCTGGGTCAGGTTCAGCTCCCGACGCAATGAATTATTCTGTTCAACCAGGCTGGCGGCAAAGGGTTGACCATTTTTTGCCACCAGTCGTCCACGGACATTCGGATACAGCGGCGTACTCTGCCACTGATAATGCTGTAGCTGCTGTTGAAACTGTGCCACATCAAAAGGGGCCAGGCCGTAAATAAACTGATTGGGTGTCCCTTCCGGCAACTGCTGTTGCCAGCGCTCAAGCAAATCTGTGCGCAATACAGCCAGTACCGTAATCAGACTTAAACCCAGCGCCAGTGCGGTAATTTGCAATGCTGTCTGTGACGGCACACGTACATAAACCGCCAACTGATTTTTCAGGGCTTTTATTGATTTCAGAAGCAGCCACACCAGACTATACAGTAGGCCACTGAGTAACATAACCGCAGCAATCACCAATGCTGTCAATATGACATTTTCCGTCAGTACCAGGCTGAAAACGATCAGACTGACCGTACCGGTACTGAACATCCAGGCCAGTGAACGCACCGATTTTTCCTGCTGACGGATCACGCGGACCGGCGGAGTATTCAGTAATTGCCACAGACTGGGCAGAACAAATCCGGCCAGTACCACGGCACTGGTAAAAATAGCCACCGGTAACGGCCCAGTCAGCAGATCCAGCATGGAAAACTGCAATGCAAGCGCTGGAATCAATTGCAGCATAAACTGCAATAGCACATAGCCCAGTCCAAACCCCATCAGACTGCCCACGAACATGGCAATGAACACCACCACCATCAGCAACGCCAGATAAGCCTGAAAAATCCGGTTTTTCCTGCCGCCCATACAGCGGATCAGTGCAATATGATCCTGATTCTGCTGTAAATAGCGCTGACTGGTTAAGGCAATGGCAATCCCACATAACAGAATGGTCAGAATATTGGCCAGCTGTAAAAAAGTGTCCAGATTCTGCATCGGCTTCATCAACCGGGCATTGGCATCCATGGCATTTCTCAGTTGCAGATGACCTGCCTGTCCATCCGGCTGGTCTGTAGCAGCATCTGTATCTGTAGCAGATGCAACATGTGCTGCAGATTCGGAAAAAGTTTTAAAAGCCTGTTCAAAGCGCTGTACATCCCGGGCTTCACCTGCCATTAGCAGCCGATAATCAATCCGGCTGCCCACCTGAATGGCATGGGTTGCGGCCACATCTTCCTGAGCAATCATCACCGTCGGAGAAAAAGCAGAAAAACCGAGCTCCTGACTGGAATCATGCTCAATTACAGCACTGACCCTGAAACTGCCATCGGCAATATTCAGGGAATCTCCCACCCTGACTTTTAACAGGTCCATGGCCCGCTGACTCAGCCATATTTCACCGGGTTGAATATGTGCCGCCTGCGGACGGACCCTGAGCTCTCCCCGTAATGGAAATGCCTGATCAATTGCCCTGACATTGACCATGACAAACTGATCCCGGGTGTGTGCCATGGAACCAAAGGCAGTCACCGTGGACTGCTTTAAATTTAAGGCGGTTGCCCGATTTTTCCACTGTTCAGCAATCGGGGCATTGTCACTCAGCACCAGGTCTGCTGCCTGCATGCTGGCCGCCTGCAGCGCCACCGCCTGTCGGACCTGGTCATTGCTGAATTTCAGGGCCGTGGTTGCACTGATGGCCAGACTCAGCGCAATGATCAATAAATAGATTCCGGTACTGCCAAAACTCTGTTTCAGTAACGGTTTAAATAAAGGCATCATGTCACACCCCGGCGGTTTCAGCATGTTCTGTCAGCTGCCCATCACGCAGTTCAAAATGACGCTGGCAACGTGCCGCCAGTTGTGGATCATGTGTCACCAGTACCAGTGTGGTTCCCCGTTCCCGGTTCAGGTCAAACAGCAACTGTTCAATTTCTTCAGCAGTATGCCCATCCAGATTTCCCGTCGGTTCATCAGCAAAAATAATTTCCGGTTCTGAAATTAAGGCCCGGGCAATCGCCACACGTTGCTGCTCCCCACCGGACAGGACCCTGGGCGTCTGTGCACTTTGTCGTTCCAGCCCGACCCTGGCCAGTAATGCCCGTGCCTGCTGCTCTGCTTTTGCATAATGAAAACCCGGTTGCAGACGCAGGGGCAGCATGACATTCTCCAGCGCAGTCAAATGCGGCAACAACTGAAAGGACTGAAATACAAAACCAATGTATTTTAACCGTACCGCCGCTCTCTGCTCTTCATTGAGTGCATGAATCGGCTCACCGCATACATAAAGCTGCCCGGTCACCGCCTGATCCAGTGTTGCAAGAATCCCCAGCAGCGTTGATTTCCCGGAACCGGAACGTCCGGTAATCGCAACCTGTTCCCCTGCAAAAATTTCCAGATTCAATGCACTGAAAATGCTCAGGGTCTGCTGCTGCAATTGAATACTTTGTGTCAGCTGCTGTGCAGAAATAATTGCCTGTGGCATGATGGGAGAAGTGAAATCCTGTTGAACCATAAAAGACCTGTGGACAAGCTGAAAAAATGTTAAATCTGAATACTGTGAAAAAAACCGGCCGCTGCTTAATATTTAGCATGATTTGGCTCTTTCCTGCGAGCAGTTTTGCAAAAACCATCATGATTCTGGGGGACAGTCTGAGTGCCGGATATGGCTTTGATCCTCAGCAGGGCTGGGTCAATCTGTTACAGCAACGACTGAATCAGCAATATCCGAAACAGCACAAAGTGGTCAATGCCAGTGTCAGCGGTGAAACCACCAGCGGTGCCGTGGCAAGATTGCCAAAACTGTTACAGACGCATCGGCCAGACATTATTGTCATTGAACTGGGCGGAAATGATGGATTACGTGGTCAGCCACCTCAGCTGATGCACAAAAATCTGGCCCGGATGATTGAACAGAGTCAGAAAACAAAAGCCACCGTTCTGCTGTTTGGCATGAAAATTCCGCCAAATTATGGCACGGCCTACAGCCGGGCATTTGAAAATAATTATCAGGTGCTGAGTCAGCACTATTCGGTAAAATTGCTGCCATTCTTCATGCAGGGCGTCGCCGGCCACCGCACACTGATGCAGGCCGATTTAATCCACCCGAACGCTGCTGCACAAAAGATTCTGCTGGATAATGCCTATCCCTATATCAATGGAGCACTATAAAACGTTTTTCCTTCCATGATCCTGCAGATGGTCTGTTTGTAAGTGTTTTAAAAGTCAGCCGCTAAATGATATCCGGTGATCAATGAAGGGCAATCGCAATATTACCGGGTTCTGCCATACATTCAACACATACAGAACATACATTTAAAAATCATAGAAAGTCACTTCACCGGTTTCCAGTGAATATTCTGCACCAACCACTGTAAACCTGCCCTGAACAATCAGGTTTTCCAGTACCGCTGAACCATGACGCAACTGATTCACTGACGCAAAAACATTGGAGCGTACCGCATGCTGGGACAGTTTCTCCAGATCATCCTTCAACTCGGTCTGCATTAAAATTTCAACCGAAGGACGCACCCGATTGACAATGGACATCAGATTCGGTGACGGCGGACGGTCCGGATTACGCAACATTTCAATGGTCGAATGAATGGCGCCACAATGGGAATGTCCCAGCACCACAACCACCGGACAACTGAAACTTTCAGCTGCAAATTCGACACTGCCCACCTGGGAAGGTGCCACAATATTGCCGGCAACCCGGATCACGAATAAATCTCCAAGCCCCTGATCAAACACCATTTCTGCAGGCACCCGTGAATCTGAACAGCCCAGTATAATGGCAAATGGACTTTGTTTCCCAGCCATTTCTGCCCGTTGCTGATGTGTTAAAAGCTTAGGATGATAGGTTTCCCCATTAACAAAACGCTGGTTGCCTTGTTTTAAACGGTCTAAAGCTTCTTCTGCACTCAGCATGCCTGTTCTCAATTTTCAGCAAAGTCAATTATTTTAGTCCTGAAATTTTTGAATGTCACTGACAAAAAACAAACTATGTTACAATTTTTGTTAATGTCACCCAGGCCGTGGCTTTAAAGCAAACAGGATAACTTAAGCTGCTGAATTTTATTATAAATGTAATAAAATTCAATTTTATTCAGCACAAAAACACAATGGACAGCAAAAGCGACTGGCAGAAAATTATCCAGTTAAATAAAAATGGCGCATGTCAGCATAAATTAGATCATCAATAATCAGCAGGCTTTTATATAATGGTCATCTGACTTCAAGGAACACGATCAATGCCCGCATTGCTGAACAAAAAATTTCTTCAGGCAGCTATGGCTGCCGCACTGGCCATTTCCACAACCGGCCTGGTTTTCACCGGCAACCCGGCGCACAGTGCCGAAGCTGAACACATTGATTACCAGAAAATGCTGCAGGAAGAAAGAGCATGGGCAGGGCTGACCAGCAAAACACTGCGCGTCGGCGATGTTGCCTGGTCCTACAGCGAAGGCGGGCAAAAATCCAGACCTACAATTCTGCTGATTCATGGCGTGGCCAGCAGTCGTGATACCTGGAATGAAATTGCCCACAGACTGACCCCTTATTATCATGTCATTATCCCCGATCTTCCGCTTGCAGGCAGCACACAGGTCCCTGAAAATTTCGACATTTCCGTTCCCAATGTAACCGAGCAATTGCGTCGTTTCGTGGAAGCTGCGCATATCCAGAACAATCTGAATATTGCCGGCCATTCACTGGGTGGCTCCATTGCCACGCTGTATGCTTCACAGTATCCATTTGACACACAGAGTCTATTCCTGCTCAGCACAGGCGGCATCTTCCAGAACAACAACACTAATTATCTAAAGAACCCGGTGTATTTAAAGCAATTACTGATCTCTCAGCCCGGCGACCTGGATTTTGTACTGAAAAAAGTTATGTATCGCCCACCATTCACGGCCAGTATTGTCAAACGCGAACAGGAAAAACTCTTTATTGCAAAATCCGGAGAGACCTCCAGAATTATTAACCAGATTAATGAGCTGAATAAGCTGTATACCCCTGCAACGTTTGCAGTGATGCTGAAACGCATCGAAGCACCATCCCTGATTTTATGGGGAAAACAGGATCAGATCATCAATATTGAAGTCGCTCAGGACTTAAAAAATCTGTTAAAACGGGCAGAACCGCCTATACTGCTGGATAATGTCGGGCACATGCCTCTGCTGGAAGCACCGGAGCGTGTAGCAGATAATTACCTGAGTTTCCTGGATAAGGTTCAGCAGCAAAAAAATCCACTGGCTGAACATAAAATATATAAATAGGATATTTATGACCCATCCATTGGTTGAGCAACTGATTGAAGCCCATCTCAAATTTCTGGAACAGGAATTTTCACAATCCGATCAGGTGCAGACTGAATTCCTGCACTTTTATGACTGGTTCAAAAAACAGTCACTGCATGATCTGTGGAGTTTTGAGCAAATCAATCATCTGATTCAGCAACAGATACTTGCCACACCAGCCAATGACTTTCTAATGGAACAGATTACTGCGCATATCCACCTGGCACTGACTCATCCAGCCAATGATCACACGCTGATTGAAGATATCATTCCAGTCACCACCATTGATAAAATTGCCCTGTACATTGCAGGTAAAAGTGCGCATCGCAAAGCACTGATCAAACGGATGGTCAATAACCCCTCTTTTTCCACCATGCTGAGCCAGCTGATTCACCACTCCATCCAGGACTATATTGATAATTCCGTCATGAGTAAAAAAGTTCCGGGCGTCGGGCGCTTTATGAAAATGGGGAAATCAGTGCTGGAGTCAGTCACTGACAGCAATCTTGATGATACCGTAAAGCACTATCTGCAAAAAAACATCATTAAAATCAGCCAGCTCAGTGAGCAGGTGATCAACCAGCAATTTGATGATAATCAGCTTTACCATCTTCAGGCCAGTTTATGGCATAAAATCAAAAAAGTGCCCCTGTCCAGTATTCACAACTATGTTGAAATTCATGACCTGCCGCAAACCGTCGGGCTGGGACATGAAATCTGGGATCACATCCGCCAGACCGATTATCTGAGAAAACAGGTTCAGGATGGCATATTTGCATGGTACACGCGCAATCAGCAACGCAGTTTTGAATTGCTGCTGACCGATCTGAATATTGATGAAAACCTGATTCAGCATCAGCTACAGGATTTACTGGCGCCGGTGATCCAGCAGATGGTTTCCTCAGTCTATCTGAAAGACCGTGCCCGTTATTATCTGGAAAAATTCTATTATTCAGATCAGGCACAGCATATTTTCACCCAAATGAAAAAAGGCGCTTAAAGCGCCTTTTTTTAGACTATTTACCTCATTCAACCGGATGCCGTCTTAAAAGCTGGCCACCAGGCTGATACCATAACGACGACCATCCAGTATCTGGTCACCATTTGAGTTTTCTGCTTTTTCATCCAGCAAATTATACACACCGAATTTACCCTTTAAATTCGAAGTAAATTTGTAGTTCATGCCCACATCCAGGAACTCATAGCCAGGATCAGGTCTGGCAGCTCCCATGGAGGTCCGGCTTAAATAAGCCGGCGTACTGCTGCGGTATTGCATCCGTGACCAGACATTCAGTGCATCATTAATGTTGTAATCCACCGTGATATTGAACAGATGCTCAGGAATGCCATTCAACGGCTGTCCCTTGAAGTCACCGGACTTAATCTCTGTGTCACTGTAGGTATAATTTGCAGCCAGGGTCAGATATTCGGTCAGATCCGCCGCAACAGTAGCTTCTATCCCCTTCAGCTCTGCCCGGTCAACGTTAATATACTGACTGGTAAAATAAAATGGTGTAGCACCAACCGAACATTCCGGATTCCAGCCGGCAACATTATCCGAATTGGTATTTGAACCATCGGTGTCCGTTTCACAATCCCGGACATCGGTAATCCGATCTTTAAACTGAGTGAAATAACCGGTCAGGGAAGCACTCATAAAATTATTTTGCCAATTGGCCGCCAGTTCATAAGAGACACTCTTTTCCGGATCCAGTCCCGGATTGGCCTTAACCACTGCACGCCCAGTCGGTGATGGTGATCCAGGGCCACCGGTAATCAGATAGAAGCCATCCGACACAGCGCGAAAATCCGGTTGTTTATAGCCGGTGGATACACCGCCCTTTAAACTGAAATTATCATTAAAGCTATATACCCCATATAAACGGGGTGATAGATTGCCTTTATAATTCTCATCATAGTCATAACGCAAGCCACCGGTTAAATTAAACTTGTCCGTCAGGCTCCAGGTGTCCTCCAGGAATGCAGCGGCAGACCACCGGGTAAACTCGGTGACAACTGCATTCGGATTACTGTTGGTGGCCCGATCCTCAAGTTTTTCATCCTTATAATAAGCACCGAATGCCAGTGTATGATCAGCCAGTTTCCAGTTCCACTGATTATTGAAAGTCCATGTTTCAAGCTCAATCCCATTGGTTCCCAGTGACGTATTGCCCCGGTCCGGGTTTTTTGAATCTTCATATTGCAAATAAGTTGTGCTGTCCAGTGTATCGGAATAACGGCCATTATGCGTAACCGAATAGACACTGCGATAGTTCCTTGCATTCCAGTCCACTCCCCTTGGGCCTGGTGCAATGGTCTTACCTACTGTGCCCTTTGAGTCCTGGTTGACAAAGTTTGCTTCAAACTGCAAATCATGGTCGTCATTGACCACGTAGCTTAACCGGGTATCCAGGCTTTCTTCTTCATTTCTGCGGAACCCACCGACATAGCTACTTTCTTCACGTTCCTGTTTACTGGCGCTGAGTTGCAAGCCCAATTTATTCTGCGCCAATGGACCAGACAGATAAACAGTCCCTTTTTTAATATCCCCGCCCTTACTGCTGTCCTGAATGACGGTGCCCAGCTCAACTGTACCGGACCATTCATCAGAGACTTTTTTGGTAATGATATTAATCACACCGCCCATTGCGTCACTGCCATATAACGTTGATGCAGGACCACGGATCACTTCTATACGCTCAATGGCAGCAATCGGTGGCAGAATATTTTTTTCAAAACCGTCATTGTCACCATTGGGATTGACGTCCCGGGAATACTGACGCTTACCATTGATCAGAAACAGCGTGTAACTGGAATTCATGCCCCGAATGCTGATGGTCTGTGCTGAACCATTGCTTCCAGTGACAGCAACGCCCGGTACATTTCTCAACACATCGGTAATATCGGTATATTCACGTTTATCCAGCTCTTCCCGGTTAATGACGGTCATGGATGCCGGCGCTTTACTGATATCCTGTTCATAACCGGCCGCCGTTACAACAATGGTTTGCAGCTTTGCCGGCTGATCAGATTGAGTTTCACTTGAATTTTGCTGTGATTCAGCTGCATTTGCAGCATTCATCATCAGCGTTACAACAGAAAGGGATAACACGGACTGGAAGATACGGTTGGTCATAATAAAAGTATTCCAAAGAAACAATATTGTGAATAAGCATGAATGTTTTGTTACAGCACTGTAACAAAGTGCAACCGTAATTACAATGGATATTAATAATTATTCTCATTAGCATTTATATAAAAAACTTTATGCCTGTTTTGAACACAAACAAAAAACCTCCACAAGTGGAGGTTTTTCAACGAATTTTCAGGCAGATTATATTATTTGAAATATGCGCCATCCGCCTGGCTGTGATCAGTCTGGTCAACTACCCGGCTTAATTCTGGGATGTATTGTTTCAATGTTGTTTCAACACCCTGTTTCAAAGTGACATCAATTGCAGAACAGCCCTGACACCCGCCACCGAATTTCAGAACAGCGGTCAGGCCCTGTTCTTCATCTTCCACCACTTCAACCAGTGCACAATTACCGCCATGACTGGCAAGCCCAGGATTAATTTCAGCCTGGAGCACATAGGTAATCCGTTCTTCCATCGAAGCATCCGGGCCCACGCGGGGAACTTTGGAATTGGGTGCACGGAAAGTCAGCTGACCACCAAAACGGTCCTTGTTGTAATCAATGACCGCATCTTTCAGATAGGGAATGGACGGCGTATCAATATAGGCAGCAAAGTCCGCATAGTCCTGTCTATAGTCAGTCGGAACCACTTCTTCCGGGGCACTATAGGCCATACAGCACTCAGCACGTGGCGTCCCTGCATTTTCAACAAAAATACGTACCGCAATGCCTGCCGTCTCCTGTTTCTCCAGCAGGTCATGCAGATACTCCTGAGCAGTCGGAGTAATCAATAAGTTTGGAATTTCTTCTGCAACTGCAGTAGGGGTGTTTTCAGTCGACATGATCATTTTCCTCAAGCTGAAGCTGCCATTTTAACTGAAAATGGGGCAATTTAAGTAAAAATCAACCGAAATGGTCGGAATTAATCAAAACACTGACAGAAAGCCTCACGTCATCAAACCAGCGACCAGCAGAATGCACCGTGAAAACAACTGCATGTCGGATTTCACATGTTGCCTGTAATTACTGACCACCTGCACTTTAAGGCATGTCATGGCAACAAAGCGAAGTTCCCTATTGTGCTGGATATGATATTTCGCTCATTGTCGGCAAACCGGTCAAATGATTTATAAAAGAAGCTATGGTCCACAGCAGAATAATGGCATGATGGTGGCATTATTCAGTTTATTCCAATGGCGTTTTATGTTGCATTTACCATTTAATCATACTGTCAGTCTCATTATTCTTACCGTCATTATTTCCCTGCTGGCTTTTTCAAACCAGAAGATCATGAACCGTCTTATTTTCTGGCCACCTGCAATGCAACGGGGGCAGTATGACCGTTTTATCACTCACGGTTTTGTCCATGCCGATGGAACCCACCTGTTGTTCAACATGATTACCCTGTTCTTTTTCGGCAGTGTCATTGAAAGCTTTTACCGGCAGTATTTTTACGACCTGGGCTTTGTACTGTTTTATCTGGGCGGGCTGATTGTTGCAATCCTTCCCAGCTATCTGCAACATAAAAATGACAGTAACTGGGCTAGTCTTGGCGCATCCGGCGCCGTTTCCGCGGTGTTATTTGCCTATATTCTGTTTCAGCCCTGGAAACTGATTTTTGTGTTCTTTATTCCGGTACCGGCCATTATCTTTGCCGTGCTTTATGTGGCTTACAGTATCTGGTCAGGCAAACGCGGCAATTCCAATATTAATCATAGTGCTCACTTATGGGGAGCAGCCTATGGTGTGGTCATGACCTTGATTCTTGAACCAGGTCTATTGCCTCATTTTCTGCACCAGCTCAGTCAACTTCCGTTCTGATCCTGACCGGCCCGCTCAAAGCATCCATTAACCTGCCAGGCTGAACTGCGGCCACAGCTGAACCCGCAGTCTGCCTGGCAAGTGCTTTGCCTTTATTCTGATTTCAATCGTTTAACATGTGCTCATCAAAAAAAATGAAAACCAAAGCTGAATTCATTATTTTTGTCTGAAAAAACCATCCATTAATCTAGGCTGACCAAACAGCCCAGACAATTTTTATGAGAATACAGACACTTGTTAGCCCGGTTGTATTTATCCTGCTCAGCTTTCACCTGAGTGGCTGTAATGATGACAATCATGCTGAAACCCAGACCAAAGAACAAAAAAAACCAAATATTTTATTTATTATGGCCGATGACCTGGGATATTCCGACCTGGCCGCATTCGGTGGTGAAATTCATACCCCGAATCTGGATGCACTGGCCAGTGAAGGACGGATTCTGACTGACTATCATACTGCGGCCACCTGTTCTCCAACCCGTTCACAACTGATTTCCGGTACGGATCATCATCAGGCCGGGATTGGTGCCATGGCTGAACTGACGCCACCGCATTTAAAAGGCAAACCGGGCTATGAGGGCTATCTGAATGACCGCTCGCTGTCCATTGCCGAGATATTGCATGACCATGGTTACCGCACCTATATCAGCGGAAAATGGCACCTGGGTTTAACCCGGGAGACCAATGCCCATGCCAGGGGGTTTGATCATTCCTTTACCCTGCTCCAGGGACTGGATTTACATTATAAACATGGGCCTGCGGAATATCAGCGTAATGCAACCTATACCGAAGATGGTGAAAAGGTGCCTGTGTCTTCCTTACCGGATGATTTCTTTTCGACAGACTATTACACCGATAAACTGCTGCAATATCTGGAAAATGATAAGAACTCCGGGAAACCATTCTTTGCTTATGCAGCCTACACTGCACCGCACTGGCCAATACAGGCGCCAAAGGCCTATAGTGATCAGTACAAAGGGGTCTATGACGCAGGCTATGACGTGATCCGTGATGCCCGCATTGCCCGTCAGAAACAACTTGGCATTATCCCCCTGAACTTTCAGGCGGCAGAACCACTCGACGCAAAAAGCCTGCCTGCCTATGGTCAATGGTCCACACTCAGTGATGAGCAAAAAGCACTGGAGGCCAGAAAAATGGAAGTCTACGCCGGTATGGTGGACAATCTGGATTACAACGTTGGACGCATTATCCAGTATTTAAAGGACAATGGTCTGTATAACAATACCCTGATCTTCTTTGTATCCGATAATGGTGCCGAAGGATTTGTCAGAGGCAGTTATGGCAGTGAATCCGGGTTTGACAACTCGCTGGCCGAGGTGGGAACCGCGAAATCCTATCATTATATCGGGCCACGCTGGGCAGAAGTCAGCGCAGCACCTTTTCATCTCTGGAAAGATACCGCCGGTGAAGGGGCTACGACTGCTCCGGCCATTGTAAAACTGCCTGAACAGAAAAAAGCTGAAGCCCAGTACAATGGTTTTGCGTCCGTTCTGGACATTCTGCCCACCGTACTTGAATATGCCGGAATCGCTGTACCCAAAGATGAGTACAAAGGCCGTAAAATCAACAACCCCAGCGGTTTCTCGTGGAAATCCACACTTGAAAAGAAAACCGGAACCATCCGACCGGCAGATTTCAGCTTCGCGGATGAACTGCACGGCAATAAATACGCCCGGGCAGGTGACTGGAAAATTGAACTGGAGTCGAATCCCCGATTGGGCACAGGAAAATGGGAACTCTATAACTTAAAGGATGACCGTGGTGAACGGGTCAACCTGGCAGACAGTTACCCGGAACAGGTCTCCAGACTGGTTGCGGTTTATGACCAGTATGCAAAACAAAATGGTGTACTGGAATATAACGTACCATGACAGCCAGGCAATGCTTATACCTCAGTTGTAACCTGCTGCTGGCAGGCTGTAACCTTTCTTACTCCGGTTCAGACCAGCAACCATCTGCTGCATCCTTATGAAACTGGAAAGCACTGCAAGTTGCCAGCAATACCGTGGCTTGCCTGAAAACTGGCTGAAAGACCCACATGCCAGCATGGTCTGGATGCCAGCCGGTACATTTGAACCGGGTTCACAACTGGCATATCCCGATGAACAGAATTTCGGTGACAGGCAAAGAGCTGTTTCCGGGTTCTGGATGGATCAGACCGAAGTCACCGTGGCACAATTTGCATCTTTTGTGCAAGCCACTCATTATGTCACCGATGCTGAACAACAGGACACCGCTACAGTATTCAGTCCTGACCGGAAACACCCGGAACAATGGTGGCAATTAAAGTCAGGTTATCCCTGGAAAACGCCCTATGGCCGCGTTGGCAAGTCCCCGGCTCCCTCAGAACCCGTCCGCTATGTCAAAGAATGATGCCAGGCAGTTTGTGATTAAAGGCGGATCATTCTTATGTACCCGTCATTATTGTGCCAGATTCCGGGCAAGCAGCCGCTATCCTCAGGAGGCCGACCTGGCTGCGTCCCATATTGGATTCCGTACCATTGCAGAAGATCAATAAAATAATCAGCAGTGCATAAGGAAATATGTCGCTAAAGCTTAAAATCCCCTTGTCCTGAATGACATATTTCTTCCACTCTGTTCAATCATGCTTCATTATTTTCAACTAAAATGGAACAACAACATTCAGGGGAAATGAAAACATGAAAAAAATATCCACCTTACTGGCCGCAGCTTTAATGCTCAGCCTGACTGCATGTGCAGTCCACACACCGGCAGGCAGCGTCATTGTTGACCCCGATGGCCATGGTTATCATGATCACCGTGGCAATGGAGACTTCTGCCCACCTGGACAGGCGAAAAAAGGCCGTTGCTGATCATGGCAACCTGTTATGTTGCTGTCACTTTACTGTGGCAGACTGCCGGACTGAAGGTATCCCGTCATACCGCAGTTCCGGCTGCAATATGATTTCCAGACCACAAAACCATGAACAAAAAAACAAAAATAACCGTTCATGATGATCAGACCATATAACAATATTCTCACGCTTTTCCAGTCATTTTGTCACTTAATGCCAACCCGAAGCATAAATTGATATAGATAATATATACAGTCGTATATTTATCAGAGAAACTGAGATATTTCACATGCCCAGGAATTTAGATGGTTTACATTTCCCAATAGACCCGGAAACCCAGAAAGCCAGTAGCTCCATTGCAGGGCGGGAAATCATTGCTGAAGCGCTGTCACTGGTTGACCACAAAACATCACAGCAGGCACTGCAGGAAAAAAACTGGCGGAAAAACTATCCAGAGTATTTCAGGGCATTGGTCAGCCAGGGTATTGCCTCGGTTCAGAATCCGGTCACAATTGCCCGGCAGGGACTCCACAAAGCCCGACACAGTTTTGAGTTTTATCGGAATGGACAGCGCTGGCTGTTAAAGGATGTCATGGAAATTTCCGCCATACAAAAATTGTATAGCGTAAAAATTCAGGGCCAGAGTCACAGCGAACCGGAATGGTATGTTCCCTATCACGGCGAAAAGCTACAGGGTCAGACACTGCTGAAACAAATAGAAAAATGGGAGCAGGCTGGAATTATTGAACCCAGTCATGCTCAGGCACTGAGGGAAGTCAATGCGCATCCGGAATGGTTTGACTTATCAGATCAGACCATGGTGCTGTTTGGTGCCGCCTCCGAAGCCGGACCACTGACCTGGCTTGCAAAATGGAAAGCCAATATTGTGGCGATTGACCTGGCCGATGAAAAAGTCTGGGAAAAAATCCTGAGCACGGTACAACAGGGCAATGCAACACTGTATGCGCCCAGCCCTGAAAAAATTGCAGATCACACCCCCATTGATCAATTAAAAACCCAGTTGGGTGTCAACTTACTGACCCAACTGCCGGAAATTGCCCATTGGCTGATCCAGAATCCACACCAGCTGAACCTGGCAGCCATTGCTTATCTGGATGGTGAAAAACATGTCCGGGTTTCCATGGCCATGGACAGCATCATGAGTTATGTCAGTGAACATAAACCGGATAGCACGCTGATGTATATGTGCACCCCGACTGATATCTATGCAGTCCCCGGCGAAGTTATTCAGGCCTCCACCCGTAAATATCAGCAGCGCTCTGCAATGGAAAAAACCATCAGCAGTGGCTTTTTTACAATGTCCCTGAAAAAGCTGTTCCAACAGAATAATCAGCAGTTGATTGCATCGGACAACGGTAAACAGTACGGCATTGCCGACTGCATGGTCCCTGAACAGGGGCCCAACTATGCGCTGGCAAAACGGATTCAGCAATGGCGTGCCACCCTGGCCCGACATCAGGGTCAGCAGGTCAGTATTAATATTGCCCCTTCCACCACCACAAAATCGGTTATCAGCAATCCACTGCTCAAAGCTGCTTTCAACGGCGCTGAACTTTTCGATGTCGAAGCTTTTTCCCCTGAAACCACCAATGCCATTATGGCCGCCTTATGGATTCATGATTTACGTCATCCTCAATCAGTGGCCAATCCTGCAACCCATATGGATCATCCACTTGAACTGATGATGGAAGGCGCCAATCATGGTGGTTTATGGCGGGTCGCTTATCTGGCAAGAACTGCCCTGCCCTTTGCTGCCATCTACGGTTTTGCAAAAGACAAACTGGGACGCCACAAAACTGCAGACTCACAGGCGAAACATTGATTTTCCAGGGTTCAGACCAAACAAACCCATAAAAAAATGCTGCAGATGCAGCATTTTTTAAATCCCGATGACTTTAAAACAAGATAAGATGGCTTTAAACAAACTGTAAAAACAGCCAATACAAACCACCAGACAAACAAATGGTTGCCGGTAAAGTAAACACCCAGGCCGATAAAATGGTTTTGACTGTACCAAAATTTAAACCGGACTTATTGGCCACCATCGTCCCTGCTACCGCACTGTTCAATACATGCGTGGTGGAAACCGGCATACCAAAGCCGTCTGCTGCAGCAATGGTTGACATGGCCACCAGCTCTGCAGACATGCCCTGACCATAGGTCATATGGTGCTTACCAATACGCTCACCCACTGTCACAACAATACGTTTCCAGCCCACCATGGTGCCAAGCCCAAGGGCTAATGCGACCGCAACCTTTACCCAGGAGGGAATATACTGCAGGAATGCATCGAGGTTTTTACGGTATTCCTTCACCACTTTTTCCTGATCAGCAGATAATGCCGGCAGCTTTTTCGCTTTATCCAGCCGTTTAAAGGCAGTTGTACTCAGATACATATCATTGCGCAAGACAGAAATTTCAGTCTCTGGAATATTCTTCAGACTGCCATACTGTTCAACCCGTTGCCCCAGATGATCGATCAGCGCCGCCAGTGCAGGAAGCACTTCCGCCTGAATTTCACGTGTCTGAATATACCGGGTCAGCACCTGACGTGCCTGATCATCCGGCATTGCAGCATGATCCGCATAAATTACCGTGGCTGTCTGCGCAGATAATTGTTCAAATGATTGCAGATGCTGCTGGTCCAGGCTTTTATTCAATGAGTAAGCCAGTGGCACCAGACCAATCAGAATCAGCATGATTAATCCCATACCTTTCTGGCCATCATTTGAACCATGGGCAAAACTGACCCCGGTACAGGTAAAAATCAGAATGGCACGAATCAATGGCGGCGGCGGCTTATTGCCTTCAGGTGGCTGAAATAATTCCAGCTGTTTTCTGAATACACCTTTAATCAACAGGAAAACCAGCGCAGCAAAGGCAAAACCGATTAACGGTGAAAACAGTAAGGCCTTACCGACTTTGATGACCTGATCCGTATCTATGCCACTTGCACCACTTGAGGCATGCAACAGATAGTTCATGATGCCCACACCCAGAATTGAACCAATCAGGGTATGTGAACTGGAAGCCGGAATTCCCAGGAACCAGGTCCCGAGATTCCACATAATTGCTGCAATCAGCATGGCAAACACCATGGCAAAACCGGTTCCACTGCCGACATTCATGATCAGCTCAACCGGCAACAGAGCAATAATTCCATAAGCAACTGCACCGCTGGCAACCATCACACCCAGAAAATTACAGAAACCGGCCCACATGACGGCAACCGGTGCAGGCAAGGCATTGGTATAAATCACGGTTGCAACGGCATTGGCAGTGTCATGAAAACCATTGACGAATTCAAAACCCAGCGCAATCAGCAGCGCCGCTGCCAGTAAAATGACTGAATACAGACTTAAGGGAGGAACATGCGCCAGATCTGTACTGACCTGTACGCCTATATAAATAAGCGTTGCAATAATAACCGTCAGAAAGACCGGTATAAAAAATTTTGGCGTCGGAACATGGACATTGGTCGATTTTTCAATCGCCGATGGATAAGTCGAATCTGGAGCAGAAGGTAAATTTAGGTTCATGCAGACGATTAAGAGGAAAAAAATCCCCTTATTGTTGAATTAAATTGTGACAATTATATGACAATTCACTGACAGGCGACGTGGATTCCCTGCCCCCTCACCTGGATACTGGTTGGGTAAATTTTCAGCATAAAGCCAAAAAATAAAATTAAAACAATGAATTAAGTGCAAAAAAAATACCGCCATATGTTTGTCAGAATATAATAATTTACCCCGTCACCCTTTTCTCATTATTTTTATTTTCTTTTTTTGGGCGTAAATTCTTCCATAAAATTATGACAAATTGATGAAAAATCAATCTGCCGTGCCTGATATCCCTGACTGAACACAGCCTGATGCATAAAAATTTCAATATAAACATTCATTTTAAGCTGGCATGATTCGTCATCTGAATTCTGCTGAATCCCCCTTGAATTCTGCTAAAATATCGCCCATTTTATTAGATTCATCCGCATTGCCGGGGTTTTATTTATGTCCACGCTTAGTACGCTGAAAGAGCTTCTCGCCAGCCGCATCCTGATTATCGACGGTGCCATGGGGACCATGATCCAGCGCCATCAACTGGAAGAGGCGGATTATCGTGGTGAGCGCTTTGCAGACTGGGCATCCGATTTAAAAGGCAATAACGACCTGCTGGTGCTGACTCAGCCGCAGATTATCCAGGGCATTCACGAAGCTTATCTGGATGCCGGGGCAGATATCATTGAAACCAACAGTTTCAATGGCACCCGGGTGTCCATGTCGGATTATCACATGGAAGAACTGGTTCCCGAAATCAACCGGGAGGCGGCCCGTCTTGCCAGAGCAGCCTGTGAAAAATATTCAACGCCGGATAAGCCCCGCTTTGTTGCCGGTGTATTGGGACCAACCTCACGCACCTGCTCCATTTCGCCCAATGTCAATGATCCGGCATTTCGTAACATCACCTTTGATGAACTGAAAGATAACTATATAGAAGCTGCGCATGCGCTGATTGAAGGTGGTGCAGACATTATTCTGATTGAAACGGTATTTGATACCCTGAACTGTAAAGCGGCCATTTTTGCCGTCAAGGAGGTTTTCAGGGACATTGGCCGTGAATTACCACTGATGATTTCCGGCACCATTACCGATGCATCCGGCCGGACCCTGACCGGGCAGACTGCAGAAGCTTTCTGGAACTCGGTACGTCATGGTGACCTGCTCTCCATTGGCTTTAACTGTGCACTGGGGGCAGATGCCATGCGTCCGCATGTTAAAACCGTGGCCGATGTAGCAGATGTTTTTGTTTCAGCACACCCCAATGCCGGCCTGCCGAATGCCTTTGGTGGTTATGATGAAACACCGGAACAAACTGCCGCATTTCTAAAGGAATTCGCTGAAAGTGGTCTGATCAATATCACCGGGGGCTGCTGTGGGACCACACCGGACCATATCCGTGCCATTTACAATGCGGTTAAGGATATTCCACCCCGTCAGATTCCCGACATTAAACCCGCCTGTCGCCTCAGTGGTCTGGAACCCTTTAATATTTATGATGATTCACTGTTCGTCAACGTCGGTGAACGGACCAACGTCACCGGGTCCAAAAAGTTCCTGCGCCTGATTCGTGAGGAAAATTTTGCTGAGGCATTGGACGTGGCTCGTCAGCAGGTGGAAGCCGGTGCTCAGATTATTGACATCAACATGGATGAAGGCATGCTTGATTCAGAAAATGCCATGGTGCATTTTCTGAACCTGGTAGCATCCGAACCGGATATTTCCCGTGTCCCGATCATGATTGACTCCTCAAAATGGGAAATCATTGAGGCCGGATTAAAATGCGTTCAGGGCAAGCCCGTCGTCAACTCGATCTCGCTGAAAGAAGGCTATGATGAATTTGTCCACAAAGCCCGGCTGTGTCGTCAGTATGGTGCTGCAATTATTGTCATGGCCTTTGATGAAACCGGTCAGGCCGATACCTCAGCCCGTAAGCGGGAAATCTGTAAACGCTCCTATGATGTGCTGGTCAACGATGTCGGTTATCCCGCTGAAGATATTATTTTTGATCCGAACGTATTTGCGGTGGCGACCGGGATTGAAGAGCACAATAACTACGCTGTGGACTTTATTGAAGCCACCGGCTGGATTAAGCAGAACCTGCCCAATGCCATGATCTCAGGCGGTGTCTCCAACGTATCCTTTTCATTCCGTGGTAATGAACCGGTCCGTGAAGCCATTCATTCCGTGTTTTTGTATCATGCCATTCAGCAGGGCATGACCATGGGAATTGTCAATGCCGGGCAGATGGCTATTTACGATGACATTCCCAGAGCGTTAAAAGCGGCAGTTGAAGATGTCATTCTCAATCAGAATCAGGGGGACGCTTCATCAGCAGCCGGAGCACATGATGCAACTGAAAAACTGCTTGAAGTTGCCGAACAATACCGGGGGCAGAGTGCGGCCCAGAAAAATGTGGAAAATCTGGAATGGCGTAATGAATCCGTTGAAAAGCGCCTTGAATATGCCCTGGTCAAAGGGATTACCACCTTTATTGATGAAGATACTGAAGAAGCCCGTCTGAAATCGGTACGTCCGCTGGATGTGATTGAAGGTCCGCTGATGGATGGCATGAATGTGGTCGGTGACCTGTTCGGTTCCGGTAAAATGTTTCTGCCGCAGGTGGTGAAATCCGCCCGGGTGATGAAACAGGCCGTGGCATGGCTCAACCCCTATATCGAAGCTGAAAAAACCGGCAGCCAGTCCAAAGGCAAAGTCCTCATGGCAACGGTCAAAGGCGATGTCCACGACATTGGTAAAAATATCGTGGGGGTTGTACTGGGCTGTAATGGCTATGACATTGTCGACCTGGGGGTCATGGTGCCCGCTGAAACCATTCTACAGACTGCAATGGATGAAAAAGTCGATATCATCGGTCTCTCCGGTTTAATCACCCCATCGCTGGATGAAATGGTATTTGTCGCAAAGGAAATGCAGCGTAAGGGCTTCCATGTTCCATTGCTGATTGGTGGCGCAACCACCTCCAAAGCTCATACTGCAGTGAAAATTGACCCGCAGTATTCCAATGATGCGGTGATCTATGTTGCCGATGCCTCACGTGCCGTGGGTGTGGCAACCACCCTGCTTTCGCCTGAAATGAAACCGAAATTCGTGGCAGAGCATCGGGAGGAATACGCCAGAGTGCGTGAACGGATTGCCAATAAACAGCCTAAGGCAGCCAAACTGTCCTATGCCGAAGCGGTGGAAAATGGCTTTCATATTGACTGGGAAGCCTATGTGCCCCCAGTACCGAATTTTATCGGTCAGCAGGTGCTGACCCACTATCCACTGGACCGACTGGTGGATTACTTTGACTGGACACCATTTTTTATCTCGTGGAGCCTGGCCGGTAAATTCCCAAAAATTCTACAGGATGAAGTCGTCGGCGAAGCCGCCACGGACCTGTACCACCAGGCACAGGAAATGCTGAAGGACATCATTAAGAACAAACGCTTTGATGCCCGGGCCGTGTTTGGCATTCACCCGGCCCGACGTACAGCGCAGGACACCGTATCTGTCTATGACGAAAACGGCCATGTGACCCATACCTTTCAACATCTGCGTCAGCAATCTGACAAAGTCACCGGCAAACCCAATCTGTCACTGGCAGACTTTATTGCGCCCGAATCGGGATATGCAAAACAACGGTTTGCCCGGTCACAGCAGCAAAACGAAAGTACAACTGAAGCCAGAGACATTCCCGATTATCTGGGTGGATTCACCGTTTCCATCTTTGGGGCGGAGGAAATGGCAAACGAGTTCAAGGCGAAAGGTGATGATTACTCAGCCATTCTGGCGCAGTCGCTGGGAGACCGTTTTGCAGAAGCCTTTGCTGAGCATCTGCATGAACGCATCCGTAAGGAGTTCTGGGGGTATCAGGCAGCTGAACAGCTCTCCAATGAAGAGCTGATTAAGGAAAAATATGTCGGAATCCGCCCTGCGCCGGGTTATCCTGCCTGCCCTGAACATTCAGAAAAAGCCATCTTGTTTGACTGGCTGGGCTCAACCGACAAAATTGGCACCTATCTGACCAGCAGCTTTGCGATGTGGCCACCCTCATCTGTCAGTGGTTTTTATTATAGTCTGCCACAGAGTGAGTATTTTAATGTCGGTAAAATTTCACTGGATCAGCTTGAAGATTATGCAGCACGTAAAGGCTGGACCCTGGATGAAGCCAGACGCTGGCTGGCGCCGAATCTGGATGATTCAATTTCCTGACTGCGCCCCCTGGAATGAGGGGCTTAAACATAAACTTCGATATGGTTTTGATTTATGGAGTATTCTTAGGCCCTGTACCCTAAAAATACAGCAATAATGCCATAGATCATAAGCGTATTAGAAAATCCCGAACAATCCGGTTAAATACACGGATAACGTCGCCCTTTTCAATCGGACAATAAAACCTACTGCAGCAACAGCCTAAAAAACCTGACACAGTCAGAACGCTTAAATCTTCTCCCCACTCAGGCCAGTCATTTCTACAGGGAAGATTTTTCCGTGCAGAACCTGATCAATCACATCCAGTACGGCCTGTTGTTCATTGCTTCCCGTCTGATAGCCGGCAATCTGTTTTAATTCAGCCACGGCGTTACTCATGGCAAAGCCATAACCGGCTTTCTGAACCATCTCCATGTCATTGTAATTATCACCAATGGCCAGTACATCTTCATCGGCAATGCCCCATCGCTGTTGCAGAATCTGCAGGCCATAGGCTTTGTGTTTCCCGGGAATGATCAGGTCAATAAAACCAAAACCACTCGACACCATATGCACCTGTTGCTGCCGGACATAGGCTGTCATTTGCAGGTCACTGCTGATTGCCTCAAAATCATCAGGGCTTATGATCAGCGTCACTTTACAAATCAGCTCGTCCAGCTGGCTTAAGTCATCCACACACTGTAGTTTTTTAAAATAAACGTTCAGTTTCTCCCGGGTCGACTGAGGAACATGGCGACTGATATAGACACAATGCTTCGCACAGAGAACCAGCTGATCTGCATAGCGAGGATATAGCTCGGAGAGAATTGCGGTTAATCGCTCAGGTGCAAAATGTGAATACTGCAGTTCCGTGTTGCCATCCACCACATAGGCGCCATTTTCAGCGACATAGGCAATCTCATGTTCAATTTCCGGGAAATAGGATTTCAGGGTATACAATGGATTACCGCTGGCAGCCACAAAATAAATCCCACACTGTTTCAGTGCAGCATATTGTTGCAGGAACCGCTGTCGATTATAGGTCTTCCCTGAGTTTAAAAAAGTGCCATCCATATCCACCGCAATCAGTTTGATGGGCATTCATACCTCATTTCATTGTCATTTTATTTTCGTGGTTATCATTTACATCAGTTAATCAGAACCCTGCTACTCATCCTATCAGCTGCTTTATATTTTATCAAAACAGTTTCATGTAAAACAGTTTTCTGTATCAGCCGGCCCCATCCACATGACATGCATTTAGAAAGTACTGCAGTTTACAGGACAAAAACCACTGCTCAGATTGTACAATCGAATGCACAGACATTTGCAGCCGTCATGTGCACTGGCCGCTCACGTTGGAGCGGCCAGTACGATGGTCATCTGTTCAGAAATGTCGTTTAAGGATTAATTTCTCAACGCCTGCAACTCAATATCATTCATCACAATCGAGCCATTTTCCTTAGGGAAGGTAAATGTCAGTTTGTCCAGGTATTCAGGATCAATGCCCTTGAATGCTTTCAATGGAATACTCACCATATTCAGTGCTTCTGCTGTTTTACCTTTATAAACTTCATCCCCTGCTACAATTTTAAGTGGAATGCCTGCGGCCTTTTTCCGTGGGATGGTATACAGAGCATCAGAGAAATCACTTGCAGTCACACGGGCTGTTTTACCATTGTGATCCGTCAATTCCACATAAATTTCCTGACCGACATCCACCGGCAATGCAACCCGGAAAGTCAGACTGTCATATCCCTGAGTCGGCATATTATTCAGACTCAGACTATAGACTGGATTCGGCACGTTCCATGACAGCTGCAACTGATCCGGGAATGAGACCAGACCACCGGTATAGGCCGAATGATCATTGGCGAACAATGGTACAACCGGGCTTGTACATTTACTGGTCTTGTCGGTGTCCTTAAAACCAAGGAATGAGCTGCATTGAATAATGCCGCCATCCTTTAAAAAACCATCCAGTCGGTTCAGTCCACCCAACAGGTTGGTGGTCAATGCACTACTGTCTTCAAAACGCTGGATCAATTTACTGTCATTTTTTTGCATGGTGAGGATAACACGCTCATCACATGTTTCATCTCCCTTCGGACATGCAGAACCCGGTAACTGTCCAACTGCATTCCAGTATGATTTAAACTGAGCTTCATCTCCAACAAAGTAACGCATAAAGCTGCCAATAATGAAGGAACCGATTCTACGCTGATCAACCGGATTCAAGCGCATTGAATCAGGACGGTCCCTATTACAGTAGGAGGTATCATTATAAGCTGCATTACCTACGCTATAGTCATCATTCAACCAGGTTGTGTTAAAGAAATTATGGTTTGCACCACGAACCAGCACCTGATATCTCGGCGCAGTATCATATTTAAAACCAAAGCGGTTATTGTCATAACCATATACACCCTGCAGGTCCGATACATCGCCATCACATGAGGGCACCAGTGTTGCAACCGGCACGTTGGTCAGACCTTTGAATTCCTCAAAATCCGTGGGTGCCAGGGCAAAAGCTGCCTTAAAGTTGTAAGGCTGAACTGAATCCGCTGTTTTGGAAAAACTGATGTTTCTTGCCGCCATCAAATCCTTCAGCTTATTGTCATCCCCATCTTTTGCCGCACTGATCAGATCAGGATAAGCCTTGAAATTCTCAGCATTTCCCTGCAACAATCCCTGTTTTAAAGTTCCCAGGTCATTACCGAAACGGGCGGTATTAAATTTAATCGCCAGTCGAATCGCCTGCCCACCACGTGAATGTCCCATAATCCCAATACTGTCAAAGTCCAGTTTTCCCCTGAGGGCTGTCAGTACACCTGCACCGCCATATTCATCCAGCTGTTTCAGTTTATCAATGGTGCCAAGGACCAGTTGTGCCCGGCTCTGCGAAGATGCGTCCCCCCCACTGCCATTAATATTATTTGCATCAATGGACAACACCACATAACCCTGTCCTGCCAGGCTCTGGGCCAGGTAATCATAGCCCTGATAACTCGGATCAGCTGGGGTGTGCTGTCCATGTAAAAAGACAATAATCGGAAATTTTTTCGTGGTGTTATTTAAATTTGCCTGCGGATAACGAATCCAGCCATGAAACGGTACAATACGGACATCTTTCGGAGCGCTCGCAACCGGTTGCCCCCGATTACTATAATCAGATTTGCCATTGACCACCAGCTGACCGAAGTTATATTCAATTGCAGGCGACGCCACATATTTTGCCTCGTCAGTCATCCCTGGCGTCTGTTCCGTAAACCGCCGATCTTCTCCAATCGGTCCAGATGCTGCCACACCAGCATCCGCCGGCTGGTCAGTGGGTGCTGTTTCCACCTTATTGTCCGGTGCTACTGCCCCGGGCTCAGATGCTGCACTGGATTCAACTGAAACCTCAGGTTCAGATGCTGCATAATTCGACTCAGGCACTGGCGCTGCTGTGTTACTGAGTTCCTCACTCTCTGTTGCCGAAGAAACAGTTTTCGCAGTCCCCTGAACGGGTCCTGTATAGTTTGCATTGTCAGATCCACAGCCTGCCAGCAAAGCGCTGCACATCAACAATGACAGTAAGGTTGAAGATTTACCATTAAATTTCATTACGGCCCTGCATATTATTACCAATGAAGATATTTTCAGATGAGCAATAACAATGCCAGAAATTTATTTCCAGTAAAAATAATATGAAACTTAATATTTATAAATCATTTCAATCATATATTTTTAATTAGAATAACTACACAACTGTAAGGCAGACTCATCCTCAATCCTTTCCCCCGGACAAGGCATCACGCTCAAAAAAATACAGCAATAACTCATACCGACAACGGCATCACAGGATTCCAGCTCTGACGCTGCTTCGGCAGTTATACGCGGGTATTCCGATGCATTTTTTGTGGACAAATCAACAATAATTCTGTGCTGAATAAACTACAGATGCTGAACTGAAAATCCAGTTGACTATGTTTTGCTCAACCCCGGAAAATGATTAATGCAGAAAATTCAGCAGCACAGATGCAGGAATAATTCTGTTGATCCTATCATCAGCCCCGGAACCCAACTAAAGCCAGTATTAAATTTTTATTGATAATATGGCGAATACATAGAAATTTTAATACACCCCACCAAAAACCAACCAACTATATGATTTTTAAAAAATTAATAAATTTATCTTTTTTTAGCCTATTTTGTTCATGAATTGTGACCAATGCAAATCATTGGGCATTTCTCTCCGGTGCGTGCTAAAAATAATTCTACATCGTGTAATTATTTTGCTCACCTGAACCAGCTTCGGGCAAGTTTGCATACCATTTATGACCGGACTGACACACCTGTGCTGACCGTCACCTGCTCAGCACAATGAATTTTCAGATAATGATGCTGATATTCAATCAGGACATAAAACTCTGCCGCACCATCATCCAGCCCAGTCACGGACCAATGAGTTCCCTGTGGAAACTCAGCCAGCCACTCAGCTTTGTAAAAGTCGGAGACCGAGTCAAAATTCAGATAATCCTCCGGCCGCATGACAATTTTCGCTGCCATTTCATCAAATTTCTGTCGCTGGTATTCAACCAAGTGCATAAGCATGACTTTATCCCGTTCATATTAATTGATGCTACTGTCCGTCACTGTGGCCTGTTTGCGTTTTACCTGCACCCATTGCCACCAGCCATAAGTAGCCAGCCCCACAAAGGCTGCATACAGACCTGCGGTTGGCCATAAATCCTTATAAATGAACATCCCCACATAAACAATGTCCACAAAAACCCAGAGAATCCAGGTGGCAATGTGTTTGCGGCTGGTCCAGTACGTTGCCAGTAAACTAAAGGCAGCCAGCTGGGAATCCAGTAAGGGAACAGCGGCATCCGTAAAGTTTTTTAAGAGCAGGCCGGCAGCCAGACCACCTGCTGCGGCCAGCAACATCTGCAACCCAGCGCGACTGGCAGCAATGGGTTCAATCCGAATTTCATGTCTGGCATCCTGCTGTCTGCCTTTCAGCCACTGATAAAAACCATAAAAATTCATCGCAATAAACAACAGCTGCAGAATTGTTTCAGCGTACAGCTTCACCTCAAAAAACAACCAGACATATAAAATAAATGCCAGCAGATTAAACCACCAGCACCACATATTGCGTTGAATGGTCAGTACAACACCAATAATACTGATGATAACCGCAACAATTTCCAGTAATGACATCTGCATAAGGTCTGAATATCTGAAACAATGATGATTGATTGTAGTGCCTTATACATGAATGATCACAAAAAATTATCAAAGCGCCATAAATTTGACAGTGTCCGGCTGCTCCTTTAAAACTATTGAATAAAATGATCATCCGTGAGAACAAAAAATGCAGCATCCACATGGCAAAGTCAGTCGTGAAATCCGCGGTCATATTTTTTTAATTGGCCTGGACCGGGCTGAAAAAAGAAATGCCTTTGACAGTCATATGATTCATGACTTATCCCTTGCACTGACGGAATACGAAGACAACCCGGAACTGCGCTGTGCTGTGATTTTTGCACATGGTCAGCATTTTACTGCCGGACTGGACCTGGTTGAACTGCAGCCAAAACTGAGTGAAGGTGTATTTAATTTTTCAGATAACAGGGTCAACCCCTGGGGAACCACTGGCCGCCAGCGAAGTAAACCATTGGTCACTGCAGTACAGGGTTATTGCTATACCGCAGGCATTGAACTGATGCTGAACTCTGAACTGGTGATCGCCAGTGAAAATACCCAGTTTACCCAGATTGAAGTCCAGCGCGGTATCCTGCCGTTTGGTGGGGCAACAGTCCGCTTTGTACAGGCCGCCGGGTGGGCAAAAGCAATGAAATATATACTGACGGGGGATATGTTTTATGCAGAAGATGCTTACCGCATGAACCTGATTACCGAAATAACAAGTGACAGCAATCCACTGAATCGGGCACTGGAACTGGCGGAACGCATTGCAGCTGCTGCACCACTTGCCGTTCAGGCTGCGCTGAAATCTGCACATCAGGCATTTCTGCACAGCCCCGAAGTTGCTTTTCAGAGCCTGCAGCAACTGCTGATGCCGCTGCTCAACTCAGAAGATGCCCAGGAAGGCGTTATGGCCATGCTGGAACGCCGTACTCCCCGGTTTAAGGGAAAATAATCTCTCCCGCCCCGGATCGGCATGACGACTACAGTTATGCCGCCGCTATTTAAATTCTGTTTTATGCTCGACCCCATGCCGGTCAACATGTGTATAAAACACGCCATAGCGACTGACATAGTATTCAAGTGACTGCTGTTTGTAATTCCAGAAAATTGACCATTCTCCCTGATCAAATTCACCGATCTGACTTTGCGTCGGAGCTGGCATTTTGTTCAGGAATTCACACTGAATCTGTTCAGCCTGTGTCCTGTTCTTTCTGGTAATGGCTTTTTCAAACAGCAGCTGTGCAACATCATCAAAGCGGCGCTGGTCTTCTTCATCCATCACCTCCCTTTCCACCTGATGCTCAAGTGTGCGGGGCTGCGCCGCTGCTCCCGGCAAAATGGGAGTATCATAGCGCTGATGGCTGGACTGTCCCTGGATCCGGTTTTTTAACAACAGTCGCCACAACAGATACAGTGTGACAATCACCAGCGCAAAAACAATCAGTCTGGTCATGATATTATTCCCTCATCCGTAAGCCGGCATGGAGCTGCAATCCGATCATGCTTAAAATGATCTGCCCGTATATACTTCTGCCTTCAATATAACGTATTTATGGCCGCTGCAACTAACTTTCATCCATAGCGATTCTGGATCCCACGTGAATACGGGCAATCCATGTGGTACAACACAGAGATAGTATATAAGCAAGCTTACTTATAAATGGTGTGAATCCGGCCCTTATGCCATAACCGGACAGCATTTATTTTTTCCTGATGATGAATGCGGCCAGACGGTTACTGAAATCAATGGCGAACTGATCAACCAGGCGACTGTATACATCTGCGCTCAGCAACATCACCAGGATACTCAGTACCGATGCCAGTACGGCAGCGCTGACATAGTGCATGCCGATTGCCAGCAGAGCGTTAAAGACAGGCAGACACACCAGGTAAATCAGCAGTAAATGCAATAAATAAACAGAAAAAGAAAGTTTCCCCAACCAGATCAACGGCTTCCGATCCAGTTGTGCAGACAGCTGACGACTCATTAAAATACTGTAGACGATTAAAATTCCTGCAAAAAAATTGCAGTATTCATAGGTTCTTTCCCCCATCAGCCTGTAAATCCAACCATAAGACTCACTGCTATTGTGCGCTCCGGCCAGATACAACCCAAACAGCAGCATTGGCGCCGCCACAGACAGACTCAGACGGCGGCCATACAGATAGATATAGATGCCGGCAATAAAACTCAGAACGCCCAGGCTGAAACCTTCCCCTCGCCAGTACCAGGTCAGGCAGGCCACAGCCACTGAACCGATTAAAAACAATATCTTTTTTAACTGATACAGGTAAATCAGCAAAAACAGTGCAAAGGAACCCAGCAATTCAATGGTCATGGTCCACAGGACCCAGTTGGTATCACTTTCAGCGAAAAAGAATGAACCAATGGTGCCTTCATACACGGCATGTTTCAGGGTGAAATCCTGAGTAATATAAATTTTTAACCAGCTGTTGACAGGCCCGCTGTCAATTTTCACCAGACTGAATACCAACCAGGTCAGCACACAGGACACCAGCGCCGGAATCATAAGCCTTGGATAGCGTTTCACCATCATATTGCTGATTTTATTCCTGACTTTTGCAGGATCTTTCAAAATGGCATAACTCAGAACAAAGCCGCTTAATACGAAAAACACATAAACCGCGGCCGTGCCGGAATACCAGAAGGCAAATGGTGAATGATGTATTGCATAAATCAGCGCATTATTTGCAACATCAGTTGCCTCGAAATGATGCAGATAAGGGAAAAAACTCAGACTGAGGTGTGAAAAAACCACAGCCAGACATGCCAGACCGCGGATACTCTCCGCAGCATTAATTTTACCCATTACATTTTTCCCTGAACACTGCATCATCCCTGTCTTATTGAAAATAGCCGTATTTAAAATCGTGGTATGTAAATAGATGTATTTCACATAACCATGGGCATATATAAAACAAAAGTCCCACATTGTGGGACCTCTGTGCTGCCGGGCCATCAACTGATCTGTGTAATCTGACCATCTGCATTATGATGAACCGTCACAATTTTCTGCTGACGGGACAGCGTCAGCTGACCGGCATTCAAACCAAAATGATCTGAATATTCCTGCATGCTTTTCGGCTGCGCCTGCCTCTTCGTCTTGGAGGGAACAAAATTGCTCCACAACCACAGAGAAATAGCGCAGGCCAGTAATGCAGTAAATCCACTTTCCAGTACCTCGGTAAAGGTACCGAGAAAATGATTGATCAGGTGCGGTTTCTGCAGACTGATATAGCTAATCACCAGTACGATTGGCCGCCATAGCAATAACCAGCCAGCCCACAGCATTGCCGTGCTGGTATTGGACACATAGCGCCTGTGCCAGGGCAATTGATTACGTAAATCAATAATTAACGAACTCGTTTTCATATATACACTCTAAAGATTAATCGTCCTTACGCATGCCGCGATCAGGACTGATCCAGCGTGCACGCTTGCCACTGCCCTGCAATAACACTTTTGGGAAGGCAGCAATGCTGGCGGAAACGGTGATTAACCAGAAAACAAAAGGATACCAGATCATCCAGTAGTAATTTCTGGCCAGCTGAGATTCATAACGACTGTCCATCCATTTACTGATCGCGAATTGTAATAGACAAGTTGCGCCAAGTAAAACCCCTGTTCCAAACGGCAGGAGTGGTGAACTGAGTTGTGGAAATCCGGCATAGGGTAAAATCAGATGCAGAATCCAGATAATGACCATGGCCAGCATCAGATAGGACCACACCAGCGTCAGACATAGTTCAATGAGTAAAGGCCATAGAAAGTTCAGTTTCGGTTTCAGGAAAACATCAATATTTTTCAGCAGCACCTGGGCACCGCCCATTGCCCAGCGCAAACGTTGCTTCCATAGACCATTCAAGGTCTCCGGCATCAATATCCACACCAGTGCATTGGGTTCAAACCGGACATCCCAGCCGGCCCGATGCAGTTTCCAGGTAATGTCAATATCCTCGGTCAGCATGTCGGGTGACCAGTAACCCACATCATGCACCGCACTTTTACGAAAGGCCGTAATCACTCCCGAAACGGTAAATAACCGGCCAAACGTTCTCTGAGCACGTTTAATCATGCCGACAATGGATGAAAACTCACCGACCTGTATCCGCCCCAGCAGCGTGGAACGATTCCGTATCCGTGGATTTCCGGTCACGGCGGCCACAGAAGGGTCGCCCTGAAAATGACGAATCATCCACTGTGCAGCATGCGGGTCCAGCAAAGCATCGCCATCAATACCAATTAAAAACTCAGCCTCGGTCAGCAGGCTGCCTGCCTGCAACGCCATTGCCTTACCCTGATTTTCCGCCAGATGAACCACTTTCAGCCGTTCATGTCTTTCAGTAAGCCGGTTCAGCACATCGGCAGTATTGTCAGAACTGCCATCATTAATTGCAACCACCTCAAAATGAGGGTAATTCAGTTTCAGTGCATGACTGATGGTTTCCTCTGCGTTGTCGCTTTCATTAAAACAGGGCACCAGCACCGCAATCAATGGATAATCTGTTAATTGCGGTGGACTGGAATAGGCAGGTTCCCTGCGCTCACGCCAGTAAAATATTAATGCACCAATCATCCATAAATACGACATAAACAGCGGATAATAAAAAATAAAATCCAGTGCTGCCTGCCAGAGGTGCTGAAAAGATGTCATGACTGTACTGTACCTTAGGGAATCAAGCGTGGAGATTTTGTATCAAAAACCTTACGCATTTCACCCGTATCAGGATGGTCCTGAATTGGATCATCAGGATAGTATCCAATATGCAACACTCCCTGCTGGTACAGTGACTGAATGGTATCCGTAATTTCCCGGGTAGGAATCTTCTGACTGTTTCTCCAGTTTACGGCCTGCAATTCAAATACTGTTTTTTTCATGCCCCCCGGATACTTGTTCACCCGGTTGATCATGTCATGAAAAAACTTGTTTTTATCCGGCACCTGCTCCATATAGGGCATGGCCATAATGGCGGTAAAATCATAGTGTTTCAGCGATTGCTCCAGTGACTGGGCATACCAGTTTTCAGAATACGGCGACAGCACCACCTGTGCATACATATTACGGGCGGTCAGTAAAAACGGCTGATAATACCGAACCTGACTGGCCAGTTTCATGGCAAAATCATCAATGGTTGTGGTTTTAAATGCCGTCCATTTCTGTAAATACTGATCATTGGCCCGAATCTGCGCCAGACTTTTCGGCAAACCGATTTTTGCATAGGCCTGCAATGCCTCGGGGCTGGCATCCTCATAATCGGACAGAGTGGCATCATCATGGAATAAAATTCCATTAAATGGCGTTGATTTTGCCAGATCCTGATAAATGCCTTCAATCACTTTACGGGCTTCAGCTGAATATGGACTTAAACGATGATAACCCATGTTCAGATGATCGCCTTTATGAGCCTGTTCTGTCACCACCAGTTTTCTGGATACAGGATTGTGTCTGGGTAATTCCCAGGCCAGTAACGGCATCCACGCATAAACACGGCTCACCTGAGTCCGACTCTGAATCTGCCACGCGACCCGGTTAAACAGATCGGCACGCATGGGAATATAACGGTTGGGGAAATACACCATATCTGCCGAACCATTTGCATCCGGGTCCGAAAAAGCCTGTAAATAAACTGTATTGACATTCATGTCCCGAATACGGTCCAGTAAATGACCCAGATTCCGTTCCTGCTGTTTCGGGTCCTTGTCGTAGATATAATCGAGGTCAACATGCATGATTTTCTGTGGCCGATTATTATCGCCCAGATTCATCTGCCGGTTCTGAATCTCCTGCGCCAGATCATCGGTACTCATATCGCCTTCTACCAGAATCCGGTTGAGCTGACCCAGTGATTTTTTAATATGATCAGGCCCATCATCCAGACTGATGGTAATCGGCATACCGACTTTTCTGGCAATCTCAATCCCCTGCTGGTTATAGCGACCATATGGCCATACCATGACCCGCGGCGGACGAAGACCGTGTGCTTTCAGCACAGTATTATTTTTCTTTAAATCCTTATAGATCCGGTCGGCATACGCCTTATCGGACTCATAGGTTCCGGACGCAGGATGATATTCACGGGTTATCGCTGCCGGTTCCGAGTTACCCTGTGGATTGCCCATAATCCCGCGATGCAGATTATAGCTATGGTTCCCAATTTCGACCAGGCCACTGCCCTGCATGATTTTCAGTTCTTCCCAGCTCAGCAATCGGTTCCGTGGCAGCTTCTGGTCTCCAAACTGTACCGGATGATTTTCTCCGATTTCCAGCCATGAACCCACCACCGACAGCACCACGGGAATCTTCCGTTTCTTAATGATCGGATAGGCATACTGATAAAATGACTGATAGCCATCATCAAATGTCAGCAATACCGCTTTGGGCGGTAATTTATATTTACCTTCACTGGCCCGGATCAGCTGATCAACCGTCACAAAGTGGAAACCGTTTTTCTGTAACCACTCCATATGCATATCGAATTGCTTCGTCGTTACAGCATACTGGGGAATAACTGCATTTTTTTCAGGCGTGACCTCATGGTAACCAATGACTGTCAGCGTGTTCAGATCCATCTGGGGCATCTTTTGCTCCGGATTATTCTGTTCAGTATTTTCGTCTGCCAGCGCATAACCCGAATGAAGTGGACACAGCAGCGCAGCACACATAATTGTAGCAGGAGAGAAATAAGGCATTCGCATAGATCATATCTCTATTACCAGCTTTGATGGACTGGCAGTTGCGTCAATAAGCCCTGATCCCTTGCACAGATAAGACCCAGAGCTATACGTGATGATTAAAAAGGATAAAGCTGAAGATAATCTTAAAAACAATTCAGAACAGAATTATTTTGGATGTGTTGTACCATTTTTGAAGCATGCTTTCTGTACATAAATGTATATTTTAGTATATTTTTAATCAAAAAAATAAACCATGTATTCACTCAGTGGTATTTTCATATCGCCACTGTCATCCGGCTCATATTCGCCTGCACCATGACAATCATCAAAACATCCATTGCACGATGATCATTTACACGACAATCAGCTGACAGATGGATCAGGACAGACGAATCAGCCTGAACGGTCATTCATCCCGGGTTTTGACATCAAATAGTTCAATTTCAAAAATCAGGCTGGAATTAGCCGGAATCACCTTACCCATTTTACGTTCTCCATAGGCCAGATGTGCCGGAACAATCAGTTTACGCCTGCCACCGACTTTCATGCCCATCATACCCTGATCCCAGCCTTTAATGACCCGCCCTGTGCCAATAACGGTTTCAAAGTAATTGCCGCGGTCAATTGAAGAATCGAACTGTGTGCCATCCTGTAACCAGCCGGTATAATGTACGGTGATTAAAGCACCCTTGACCGCTTCTTTTCCTTCGCCGATCTTTAAATCGATAATTTCCAGTTCATCTGACATCATCATTCCCCTAACCGTTTATGCTGCATGAAATTGATCAGGCACTGAATGCTGGCTTATCCGCCTGACAGAAATGCTGATAATCCTGTACAACCTGTAAGTGGTAATTATACGCATATTCCAGCACTTGTGTTTTCCATTCCCCGGCCTGTTCTGCAAAATCAATCAGTTCATCAACCGTAGATGAGCCCTGGCGTCCTGCGGAACGAATCTGTGCATAGGCCAGTAAGCAAGCCATATGATGGCAGGCCTGCATAAACTTTTCAGGCTTTGCCACGCACAACTTAAAATCCATCTTGTCCTGTTCGGATTGCAACTGCTTAATGATATAGGCTTCACCCTGGAACATGATCTGATCCAGACCGGATGGTGTCACATATTGCATGAAATGCTGAATGGTCTGAATCCGCTGCGCCTCATGTTCCCAGACCGGCTGTTTTATATTCAGGGTGGACATGTGATTCAGTGATGAAGGCTGAGCCTGTTTCATGTCAAACAACGCATAGCAATCAGACTGTGCATCATAGGCCAGAAAGCCGTAGCGCTTAATCCCGATACTGCCGGTCCCGGCCTGGCGGATGGCCACATCCACAGCCTGATAACGCCCATCCCCATAATCAGCTTCCTCAGTATCAGCCACCTGAGTATTCGCCTTCCCGGTTTTGCTGCGTGTGAAATACTCACTCAGTTGTTGCAACAAGTGCTGCTTTAACTGCGGGTCATCCACCGGAAAATATTTTTTCTGATCAATCCGCAACAACCGCTGCCCGTCTCTGGTCTGTTCAGAATGTGCATCCAGAAAAACCTGAGGGTCTCTTTGTTCAACACTTTTAATATACTTTTTCAGAATTCCGTCAATGGTTTCCTTTTCAACGGCATAGGCCTTGCCATTTTTTAACGCTGTCAGATAGTCTTCCAGCAAAGCGATATTGATACTTTTCAGTTCATCCAGTTCCAGCTTCAGCTCACGACCTGCCAGCAACACACTGCATAAAAAGCGGGCCAGCTCCCACGTGGGGTGAGCCAGTAAGCCTTCATCGAAATCATTAATGTCGAAATACACTACACCATGACCACTTTTATAGGTACCAAAGTTTTCCACATGCAGGTCGCCGCATATCCAGCTCACGGCCGGATCTTTCCAGTTCTGCTGTTCAGCCAGATCCTCATAAAACAAATGGCATGAGCCACGGAAAAAACGAAAAGCGCTCCGGGACATCAAACTGAATTTCAGTGCTAAAAACCGTGGATCACGCCCCTGATTAAAACCGAGAATCCGCTCATAAGCGTCACGCATATCATTTCCCCCGTACTGCACGTTAAAAAAGTCCGGATCATGTTCTGCGCACAGACCCGTTGATCATTTTACTGCAATTGAGTCCATTCTATTTCAGCCTGTGCATGATTACCGATCAGCGTCCACTCACCATCCATGACATTCAGCTGCAATTGCATAGTGCGTTCACACAATTGCTGAATGGCCGCGGTGGTTTTTTCTGACAATTGCCACACCTGCACATTGCTCAGGGTTTTTAATCGGGCATTCTTTTTGTACCATTCTGCAACACCGGAACCATAGGTAATAACCGCCACCTGTTTACAGCGCGCACTGGCTTTTTTCACTTTGTCTTCATCCGGGGTACCCACTTCAATCCATTTCACCAGTTGGCCGGTCAGATCCCGTTCCCAGAGCGCAGGTTCATCGGTCTCAAACAAGTCCCGGCTAAACTCAAGCTGTTCATCGGCAAAACGGGCATAGGCCAGCAGGCGGACCATCAGCCGTTCTATGGTTTCCGACGGATGCAATGCCATCGTCAGTTGATAATCCGCATACTGGTGGACATCCATATTGGCAATATCCAAATCTGCCTTATAAATTGTTGCTTTCAGCGCCATAAACAAATCCTCAAATTGCGCCTAAGCATACTCGATTTTTCCATGCAGTTTCGTTGCCCACACAAATTTTTCCGGGAAAAATAATACTGGCGTTCTCCATACAGGTTTACGGACTGATTTCTGTTGTCAGTTCTTACCCATACTGATTTTGCCTGTTTATACAGCGGCAGAATCAGTCACATCCTGTTGATCAATCCGGCATTTTAACAAAGCTGACTCAAAATGCTCCCATGCAACATGCTGCTGTCGGGTAATCAGCTCAATCCGGTTATCAATATTTTCCTGACCGGACTTATAGTTCAGTTGCTCCGGATTAAAATTAAAAGTCATCCAACCCTGATCCGTATTAAAAATAGCCTTGATCCGCAGCCAGCCCTGCTGCTCACACAGCACATCCAGCAAGGTATGAAAGTTGAACTGCCATGTGCGGGAAAATTTCCACCCAGCCACGGTATACCCCTGCGAAGTTTCGACATAATGATAGGGTAACTGCTTAATCTCAGGCATGCTTTCATCTGTGGCCAACCGCCGCTGTACCTGCAATAAAGGCTGAACCTTGCGCTGGACACCCTGAAATGGCAGGTCAATCTGTGCCAGTTCAAGATGACCCTGCACACTCCTCAGCCACTGCTGAACATGCACCGGATACTCGTCCTGCAATTGCTGCAATGCCACGTCATCTGCTGCGGTCATGCTGTCTGCATGAGAAATTACAACAATCTGTGCCGCCCTGAGCTGATCCTGATAAAGATGCTGCTGCGTCCATGCCTGATCATGCAATCTGGACCCATCCACCACAGTCACCGACGCCCGCATGTCCAGCAGACTCTGCCAGTGCGGTTCCGTCAGCTGCTCCAGTAATTGCGCCGGATGTCCAAGACCTGTGGGTTCAATAAACAAACGATGTGGTCGTGTTTCACTGATCAAGCGGGACAATGCAATCTGCATGGGTAGTTGACTGGTACAGCACAGGCAACCACCAGTCAATTCCTTAATCTGATAACCGTTCTGTTGTGGCAATAGTTGCTGATCGACCCCGATCTGGCCAAATTCATTCATCAGCACCGCCCAGGTTTCATCCTCAGGCTTCTGTAATAACAGCTGCTGTAATAACGTGGTTTTACCGGCCCCCAGAAAACCGGAGATAATGTGTGTTTTAACCATTGGGTGATGAATAAGCTTCACGCTGATGTTGAACTCATGGACTGACCTGTATGCTTGCATCATATGTAAATCAATGCATATTTGCCAGCACCGTAATCTATAAAAACCATTATAATTTATTTATTAATCTAAAACTCCAATACAAACTTTCTGCCCACTCAGCACATTTTGTTTGGTCCAGGTAAAAACAGCGGCTATTATTTGAGCGTTTTTTCATATTTCCATACATCTTAAGTCAGCTGAGCATCAGCCTTTTTACAAAACAGGAACAGAACACCACGCTTTGTCTTATAAACGTAACTCAAACTGTTTCGCTTTGTTGAGAAGGTTGCCCATTCCCCTGTCAGCACTTAGCATAACCCTATCTCCTGTAATTGCTGTGACGGAACTTAAATTCTGAGCAGAACAGCGTTTTTACAGGTTTTTTTTTAATGAACGAAGGATGCCCAATATGAAACTGGTTAAAACACTTTTAGCAACAACTTTTGCTTTAACTGCTGCAACTGCTGCTTTTGCTGCGACTCACTCTACTGACGAATCAGACAAAGTCGTTGTTTCCACTCAGGAACAACCAGGTGATGTCAACGAAGCATCAGCTGCTGCTCAACCTACAGCAGAACAGCCTGCAACTGAAAGTGCTGCTGAAGACTCTTCTTCTGCACCTGCTACACAGGCAAACCAATAATTTCTTCACACCGAAGATAGGTATTGTTTAAGCCAGTCTATATTGGCTTAAACATGAAAAGACTGGGTCATGCTGCGACTCAGTCTTTTTTATGCTGAATCACCCAATGCTCCGCCCACAGGGCCACATAATCAGCATCAAAACTGATGAGCTATCTGGCTGGATTCAGGCCAGACAGGTCAAAAATCATTTCTTTTTCACTGTAAAAATCAGTAAAATCACGCTCCCAAAAAAATCCAGGCTTAATATGCTTAAACATTTATTTATTTCAGCAACACTTTCTTCCCTGATGATCGGCTGTGCAACAGTGCCTACATCAACACCTGAAATCACCAGACAGGTTCAGCAACTCAATGCCCCATCAGCAGGGCAAGCCGGCATCTATATTTACCGTAACAGTAATCCAGTCGCTGGCATGGTCAAAAGAGATATCTGGATTGATGGCAAATGCGTCGGTGAATCTGCCCGGGGTGTGTTTTTCCATCAGGAAGTCGAAGGGGGCAAGGAACATCTGCTTGCCACTGAATCAGAATTTTCACCGAATACACTGAAGTTAAGAACAGAAGCAGGTAAAAACTATTTCGTACAGCAATTAATGAAACCTGGCTTCGTCGTCAGTGGCGCAAAACTACGACAGGTGGATGAAACAAAAGGAACAGCCGCAATCCGCAGTCTGAAAATGGCTGAAAACGGCACCTGCTCCGGCCAGTTCAAACCGTAATTTTCCCTGTTTATCGTCTGATTTCCCAGCCAAGAAAAGACCATGTCCGCATGGTCTTTTTTATGCTGCATGGAAAATGACGGTATGTTCTCACCATCCAGCTACCTGCTGATCGATTTTCATTGTCCTGGTTCCATTACCCGGGTTTAATTACATTGATTTCATTACCCCGGTTTAATGATATGGGCCACTTGTTTTAGCCGAATTTTAAGTATAATTAAGGCTTATCTTTCTGCAGATTCCTACAGCAGAACGACCGGCTGAGCAATGTGATGTTTTATGCTCACTGCATTTAACTGCCGTCCTCTCATGCTGAATCACCAGGCAGACAGGCCATGCACAATAATTTATTGCGTACTTCATATTAATAATTTTTGGGGCTGAATGATGAAAATCAAATCCATTTTATCCACACTATGTTTATCCATCTTTTTATCTGGATGTGCCAAACCCTTACCGGCAGATAAAAGTAATTTTGCAGGAACATGGCAGAGTACTGATGGCCGTGTCAATATCAGCATCACACCGGAAGGCCGAATCGAATACAGCCATGAACAACCCGGTAAAAGTACATCGCTTTCATTGCCCATCAAGGACTTCCAGGGCGATAATTTCAATGCCGGTGTCGGGCCATTTACCACAGAGTTCAAAGTGACTCAGCCACCGGTTCAGGATGATCAGGGCAACTGGAGCATGGTGGTTGATGGTTACACCATCCAGAAAATCAGTCCTTAAAATCAAAAAAAGAGACTGTTGCTACAGTCTCTTTTCAGGGCCATTGGATGCCATAAATACACTACAGCATTACTAAACCGTTTTTTTATAGGTACCACAGGATGGATGATGATTTTCATGCAACCTGGCGACCTTTCGCTGCTCAGCTGCTTCAAACCGGCAACGCTTCCATTCATTGTCCAGATCCAATGGTGGAACCTGTCTGGGTTTACCGTTTTCATCCACTGAAACCATGGTGAAATAGCAACTGTTGGTATGGCGCACTGTACGTTTCTGAATATTCTGTGCTTCCACTCGAATTCCGATTTCCATGGACGTACGGCCCACATGATTGACACTTGCCAGAAAAGTCACCAGTTCACCCACATAAATGGGTTCTTTAAAATTGACCTTATCTACAGACAAGGTCACCACATAACTGCCGGAATAACGACTTGCACAGGCATAAGCCACCTGATCAAGCAATTTGAGAATGGTTCCCCCATGTACATTGCCTGAAAAGTTTGCCATATCAGGTGTCATTAAAAAGGACATGGTCAGTTCAGACTGATCGTCTGCTGCCGGGGCGACTTGATCCAGTGGAGACATGGTTTTAGACTCAGTTTTAAAACAGGAGAATGGCTTTATTATATATCACTCTGACCATATATATTCAGAATTTTAAGCATCAACAGCATCGTGACAGACGATTGACCCTGTTGGCTTATTCTCCGCCACAGGAAATAGCCCCCCGCTTTTTCACAAAAAATTATTGTGCCGCGTTCAGCCTGGCCTGCTTATTTTTCAGCACAACCTCAATATCCTTTATTCTTTCCATCGTTGCCTCCACACCGGCGTCTATGGTGTCCTGCCGCCCTTTCACATCAAAAATATGTGCTTTTCTGCGTAAATCAGGCTGAATGATAATATCGGCATTTTTCATTTCTTCAATCGCCAGCTTATTCTGCATGATATTAATATTCTGATTAAACAGTCCCCAGACATTTGTGGTCTCGGTATGCACCGGTTGAGCAAGAATATCCACAGCAATAATGACATCTGCGCCCAGATCCCGTGCGACATTGACAGGAACAGGGCTGACCAGTCCGCCATCCACATATTCCTTACCGGCAATTTTTGTCGGAACAAACATACTGGGAATGGAAACAGATGCCCGCACGGCCTGACCGGTGTTGCCATAGTTAAATACGACCTTTCGGCCTTCCTTTAACTCAGTTGCCACCACATACATGGGAATCTTCATGTTCTCAAGCGGGGTTGAATCCACCTGTTGATTGACATAGCTTTCGACTTTTTTTCCATCAAAAAAACCTTTCAGCCCAATGGTAAAATCACGTACATCTGCGACTTTCATCTCCATGGCGATGTCACGTAATTGTGCTGCATTTTTACCACTGGCATAAATTGACCCGACAATGCTTCCTGCACTCACGCCGACAATAAAGTCAGGTCGAATCCCGTATTTTTCCAGTACTTCAATCACACCAATATGTGCATAGCCACGCGCGCCGCCACTGCCCAGCACCAGTGCAACAACAGGTTTGCCGGAGCTGCGCCGGTATTTATAAAAACTTTTGTCAAGTCTGGACTCAGCTTCCATAACAGGTGGTGCTGTGACTTGTGCTGATTGTATTGGCCGTATGGACGCATGCTGACATGCTGCCAGCATCAGACTACTGATCAGAATAGAGGCCTTTAAGAATTGCATGTACTTCAAAATTAACTGTGAAACTCCACGCTATCTAAGCATATTTTTTTTCATGTGACTGTGATATTTATTTAAATTGTCATTTTTATTTTTTATATTGCTAAAAACTATAACCAATAAAAAAGTATCATGCAGTCACCTTCCATCCGGCAGATTTTCTGGGTTTTTCTCACACTGGGTTGCAGTGCTTTTGGTGGACCTGCCGCACACCTGGTTTTCTTTCACCGGACACTGGTACAAAACAGGCAATGGCTATCTGACACGGACTATGCACAGATTCTGGCACTGACCCAGTTATTACCCGGCCCCAGCAGCAGCCAGGCCGGAATTGCAATTGGTTACCACAGCAAAGGCTATGCAGGTGGCTTTGTGGCCTGGCTTGGTTTTACCCTGCCCTCGGCATTACTCATGTATCTGTTCGCCCTGAGTATCGGACACTGGCATTTCAATATGAATGCTCCGATTATTCATCATATTTTTACCATGGTACTCGGAATCGTCTGTTTCGCATGCTGGCAAATGCTGAGAAGCTATTGTCAGCAGGGCTGGCAATATCTGCTGATGCTGGCCAGCTGCCTTGCAGTGACGTTTGCTCCTGTTCCCGGCATGCAGATGCTGGTGATTCTGATTGCCGCCGGTATTGGTCTTATATTTTCAGCATCCATTCACAGGCATACTGCCACACAGCCAAATCAGACCACACAGTTCCCCCCGACCGGGACCACAGCACAAATCCTTCGGCAGCCTGCACGTCAAACCACCCGGCCGATTGATTCCATGTCCCGTGCCTACCTATGGCTGCTATTACTGGTGGTGATTTTTATCCTGCTTTTCATCTTCAAACAAATGCATGCTTCTGTCGTCAGCCAGTCCATTTATGATTTTTACAGCACCGGCAGCCTGGTATTCGGTGGCGGACATGTTGTCCTGCCCCTGCTCTATCAGAATTTTGTTGTCACAGATGTCATTGACCGCCAGCTGTTTGAACTGGGCTATGCCTTCGTTCAGCTGATGCCCGGCCCCTTATTTACCTTCTCGGCTTATCTCGGGGCCTTACTGCCCTCCGGGCTGCCACCGGTCATTGGTGCAGGACTGGCTGTCATCTTCATTTTCCTGCCTTCTTTCCTGCTGGTTTTTGGCAGCTTGCCCTACTGGTCTTTTTTCCTGAACAATCCCCGGTTTTTCAATGCCGTCACAGCCATCAATGCCGCAGTGGTCGGTTTCCTAGTCGCCATGATTATTCCCATGGCCAGTACCAGTCTGCTGAACTGGCTCGATCTGATCTGCCTGATCACGTTCATCAGCTGCTTATATTTTAAGCTTTCATTGTTGGTCAGCGTTCCACTGACGCTGTTCATCACCTGCCTGCTGGAATGGATTATATAAAAAAGCCCCGGGTTTTTCCGGGGCTTTCAGGATTTTTACAACCGACTGGATTTATACAAAGAATTTCAGAATAACCTGAATCACAGTTGCATTGATTAAATCCACAAAGAATGCACCACATAATGGAACAATCAGAAATGCCTTATGTGAAGGACCGTACATATTGGTAATGGCCTGCATATTGGCAACCGCTGTCGGTGTTGCTCCCATGCCAAAACCACAATGACCTGCCGCGAGTACAGCCGCATCATAATTTTTACCCATGACCCGGAAAGTGACAAATGCAGCATACAATGCCATGGTCAGCGTCTGTGCACTCAGAATCACCACAAGCGGTCCGGCAAGATCTGCCAGTTGCCATAGTTTCAGTGACAGTAATGCCATAGCCAGATACAGCGACAGTGACGCATTACCAAACACGTCAATGGCGCGGTCAAAAATACCGACTCTGAAGATACCTTCAAGCACATTACGCAAAATCACACCGCCGCCAAGCGTCCACACAAATGTCGGCAGTTCAAACCATGTGCCTTTACTGAAACCGGTCATAAACTCAGCAAATGCCAGACAGGCCGCAAACATTCCCAGCGTGGTAATGGCGTTGTCCGAAGTAATCAGACGAACCTGGTGTGGATATTCAAAAGGTGCAAATTCGGTTGAATCATTTTCAGCTTCAGGCTGTGAATCACGCTCCCGTACCTGTTTTTCAGTCCGTGGCTGAGCCAGCTGATAGCGATTAATCAACAACTTTGCCAGCGGACCACCAATGATTCCGCCAATAATCAGACCGAAAGTTGCACTGGCCATCCCCAGTGCCAGTGCACCCTGAATGCCGTGCTGTGTTTCCAGGATTTCACCCCAGGCACCAGCCGTTCCATGTCCACCGGTCAGGGTAATCGAACCGGCAATCAGACCAATTAATGGATCCAGCCCCAATACCGTTGCCAGCCCCATGCCGACAAAGTCCTGTACCACAATAAATGAAGCAACACAGATCAGAAACAGGACCAGACCGATCCCGCCTTCCTTCAGTTTCGCAAAGTTTGCACTTAAACCAATAGACGCAAAAAAGATCAGCATAAAACTGGTCTGTAACTGGCTGCTGGTGGTAATGCTGTATCCCCACAGATTATGCACAAGTAACGAAATAATTGCTGCAACCAGGCCACCCGCAACCGGTTCAGGAATATTGTATCTTCGCAGAAAGTCAATTTTCTTAACCAGAAAACGCCCCAGCAACAGTACGATTACGGCTGCAATCAGCGTGTAAAATGCATTGAAAGTAAATTCCATCATTGTTTTCCATTCAATTATGGTGAATACTTTTTGTACTACAGTCTTATACCGATCATATCAGATCAATTTATATGTTCGGCTACGCCCAATATTTAAAGCTGTACGACAAAAAGAAATGAAGAAAATGTTCAACCTTTTTTCAGAACTGAAAAAAATAAAACGGTAAAAACAAAACTAAACGTATTTATGAATGTGCGACTGAAAACGACTTAAACACAGAAAATTATTTCTGGCAAAGTACCGGACTCATGCAGAACATAGACTGTAATTTTTTGAAGCTACAGCGATTGCAATCCGCAAAACACAGAAACCATACATAAAAAAGAGTGGCTATTATGCATTTTTTTCAAAAAAAGTCTTTATTTTTTTACATTTTTCATATATCAACCGCATTTATAGTTTTCCCGGAAATATTTCTTAAAAAAATAGATACATAATATCGGGAACTTAAAATAAAAACCGGGGTCATATCTGACCCCGGTTTTTAAATCGTTCGTTCAGCTTCAGAACGGATTAGAAATCATACTGCGCCATCACGCCTAAACGGCTGTCACGACCTTTTTGACGGTTCGCCTGTTCACGCTCACCATACACATATTCCACACCGAAGGTAATCGGCTTAACCGGGTTAAACATCACGTTTAACCAGGCCTGTTGCAGATTGTCATTCTGAGTATCGACTGACTTATCATAGAACACTGCACTATAAGCCAGGGTACTGCGGACTTTAGGGGTAAATTTATAAGTCGCACCGATCAGGAAGGCATCGTATTCATTCAGGTCAATATCATCCGCAGAGGTTCTCTCATATGGATTTTCTGTATACAACAGATAAAAGTCATCGCCTTTGACGTGTGAATAATCCGCACTCAGAGACAGCTGCTCAAGAATGTTGTATTTGGCCCCCAGACCCACACCCCAGCCAAATTCCTTGGCATCATCTGCATCACGGGCACGGACTTCCTGAAGCAGCGCACGGGCACTCAGCACACCGGCACCATCATCAAGTGTATGAACCAGTTTCCCCGCAGCTGCCGGTAAACGATTGCCATCACGCCCTTTTTCCAGGCTGACAAAGTACTTGGTGCTGGCATCAATCTTATTGCTATAGCGGGCCATTGGTGTACGTTTTGTACCAATTCCCAATGGTGAACCGAAGTCCATCATTTCTGCCTGCGTATCAGTGGATAGGAATGTAGATGTGGTCTGACCAAATAACCAGTCGTTATAGGTCAGGTAGGCATGACGAATACGAATGCTATCGTTGGCATTGTTGAAATCAATTTCAATTTTACCGCCAACATCCGCATCCTGCACCGGTGCCTTAAAGTCCAGGCCAAGACGGGTCCCCTTGGCAGTCCCATACAAACGGTCTTTATTTCTGTCATTACCGTTTAGATCCACTTTATTAATGTTGTTAAAAACACCATCACCGCCCTTAAACTGATATTCCGCATCTGCACGGACATAACCATACAGATTGACACTGGAGCCTGCTTTGGAAATAAAGGATGTCACCGGAGAAGAGGCCGGTGTCGGTGCAGGCGCTGCTGCCAGCTGGACCGGTTTGGTTTTTACTTCCTCAATCTGAACCTGCTGCTGTTGCTGGACCTGTTGTTGTTGCTGGATTAATGATTTTAAAGCCTGTACTTCTTCACGAAGTTTCTGGATTTCCTCTTTGTCTGTTGCTGCGTTTGCTGAAGACATCATTAACGCAGTGACAGCAACTGCTACACCCTGCTGGATAAAGGATTTATGGCGAAGGAATAGACTCATGAAATGCTCCTGGTCTTATATTTAATGTAATGCATCCGCGCACGCTGACTTTTTAACCCCATTTCTTGCCAAAAAATCAATTTTGTTTTGATCAGGCAGTAATTCACTTACTGCATTAAAAAAAACAATGCACAGACATGCCTTGTTGTTAAATTATGAAAAGTGTGAAACCAAGCAAAGGTTAAAAGTAATATTTTGTAATAGATATTACGCTGATGTAATTTAGCGTATCAGTCACCTTATTACAATCAGTTTTACCGAGCGAAAACAATAATTCAATTCTTTATTTAGATTATTTTTTCTGTAATTATGATATAGTCCTGTATTTACAGACACATAGAAAAACGCCTGTTCAGGATAGACTACACTATTATAAATGATGGCAACCGATTCAAAAATGGACATTTCCATGATGGTACAGAACGTCATGATTACAGCAAAGGCACGTGGTCTGGACACCTGCTCTCCGGCTTGCCTGAAATCATTTTCACTTCATTATTGCCGATGCACTGCAGGCCCTGAATGATGAAGAGCTGATCTGTACGGTTACACTCGGTTATACCGACCCTGAGCATCTTGTAAACACATTGGTCACGCCCAGAATCGGCTGAAAATTTTGCAGTTTTCCTGGATTAACTCCATACCGCACCTATAAAAAGACCGGAATCCGGTCTCTTTTTAATAGCCTGGTTCAGGCTATACTCTGAATCAGGTCAGGCAATACCGTGTGCATGATCATCCCGTGCTGATAGCATCCAGATCATCAGCAAGCCAGTCACAGTAAAAAACAGCATCAGCAGCCCCATATTCAGCAGCGGGCCCCAGATCAGAAAGTTTAGTGCCACGCCCCCCACCAGGCCGCAGACAAACTGCATACTGCCCATGACTGCACTGGCCGTTCCTGCCCGCTCTCCCTGTTCAGCCATCGCCAGTGCCGCCGAATTGGGTCCGGTAAAACCTATCCCGGCAACAGCAAGAAATAAACCACTCATGACAATCCACAGCGGCGCATAACCCAGCAGGGCTGCAACAACAATCATCAATGCACCCATCAGCTGGATGCATCCGCCAATTTTAAGCCGTTGTATGACATTGAATTGACTTGCCAGCTGTTTATTCAAGGCAGACAGTAAAATAATCCCCATGGCATTCAAACCAAACGCCCAGGCAAAGTGCTGCTGACTCAGATGATAGTGATCCATCAATACCGCAGCAGCAGAACTGATATAACAAAACAGCGCAGCCCCGGTCAGACAGCCTGCCAGCATGGGTAGTCTGAAACTGCTGTCTCTGAAAATAGTGATATACAGCTTCACCACCTGCTGAACATTCAGCTTCAGCCGGCGTTCCGGCTCAAGAGTTTCTTCAAAGAAAAAATGTACACAAACCAGACAAGTCAGCCCCACCATCATCAACACAGCAAAAATCGCCTGCCAGCTGAAAAAATGCAGAATCAGGGCACCAATGGTCGGCGCCAGAATAGGTGCAACCCCCATGACAATCATCATACTGGCAAAGGCCTGGGCAGAACCCTGTACATCCAGCCGGTCACGAATGGCAGCCCGTGCCACCACCACGCCGACACAACCACCGAGTGCCTGCAACACCCGGGCAGCGATCAGCGCCCACTGATCCGGTGCCAGCATGCACAACAAGCCAGCAATCACATACAGTACCATACCAAAGTACAAGGGTTTTTTCCGTCCGATCCGGTCACTGAGCGGACCATAAATCAGCTGCCCAATGGCGAGTCCAGTAAAGTAAGCCGGCAGGGTATTGGCAATCTGCTGCGTGCTGACACTGAAATCCTGTGCCATCTGTGGCAATGCCGGCAAATACATATCAATGGATAATGGGGCCAGTGCAGTCAACAGGGCCAATAATGCAATCCATTGTGTGGAGTATCTTTTCCCGGCATTTTTTTCAGACATAAAAGTTGATTTCAGATTTAATTTATGGATACAGACAAGTTTACACACTGCATAGTATGATTGTATATCCGGAAAAGTGAAGATTCACATTTTCAGGGCAATATGATATTTCAGATGGCACAGAATAAGGATTCAGATTTGAACGCCTGGCTGACCCGGCTGCGCAAAGCGACCTACAACACGACACTCATGTATAACCTGCGTATGCTGATTGCATTTTCAGGTGCAGCCGTCGTTCCTTATTTCATGGGCGATCAGCTGATGACCATTCCACTGGCACTGGGGGTGCTCACTGCCGGTTTAAGTGATATCGATGACCGCTTTTCGGTCAGACTCATGAATCTGGTCTATACCTATATCGGCTTCTTTATTACCGCAGCTTCGGTGCAACTGCTGTCGCCCTACCCGGTTATATTTGCCTTCGGATTACTGATTTCCTGTGTCGGCTGGATTTTACTCGGCTCACTGGGGCGCCGCTATGCCACCATTTCCTATGGTTGCCTGGTTATCGCTGTATATGCCATGCTGGGCACACATCTGTTTGACGCCTGGTATATGCAACCGGCCCTGCTGGTTGCCGGTGCTGCGTGGTATGGTCTGCTTTCAACCATCAGTTACCTGTTGTTTCCTGCCCGCCATGTTCAGGACAACCTGGCACAATGCTATTCGTCACTGGGGGATTTTCTGTTTTCAAAATCCAGCCTGTTTGATGTGGATATGACTGCCGAAAGCTATCAGCAAAGCATGATTGATCTGTCCATGGAAAATGGCAAACTGGTCAACCTGTTCAACACCATGAAAACAGCACTGCTCACCCGCCTGAAGGGAGACCGTGGCCAGAAGGACACCCGGCGCAGCCTGCAATATTATTTTGTTGCACAGGACATCCACGAACGGGCGGATTCCGCTCATATTGACTATCAGAAACTGGCCGGCATGTTCGAACACAGTGACGTCCTGTTTCGTTTTCAACGAGTTCTGTTTTTACAGGGCAAAGCCTGTAAGGAACTGAAAAACAGCATCCTCGACCACAGCAGCTACCAGCATAACAATCGTTTTGACTATATTTTCAACAATCTCAGCAAATCACTGAAAAAATTACGCAGTGAACAGCATTATGACCAGATCTGGGTCAATGCCCTGTATGCGCTCTATCAGAATTTAAAATCCATTGATGCCCAGCTGCGAAATATTGAAACCATACGTAATATCAACCACGATAAAGCCAGGCAGGTTGAACATCAACTGCGTGATGACGACCTGAAAGGCTGGAGTGATATTAAAATCCGGATTAAACAGAATCTGACACCGGAGTCAATTTTATTCAGACATGCCATCCGGGTTTCAATCGTCCTGTTTATTGGCTATGTCTTTATACAAATTGCCAATATTGAATATGGTTACTGGATTTTACTGACTGCACTGTTTGTCAGCCAGCCGAATTTCAATGCCACCAAAAGACGACTGCGACTGCGAATTCTCGGTACCCTGGCCGGTATTGTGCTGGGCTATGCTGTACTCCATTTTGTGCCATCCGTCGAAGGTCAGCTGTTGTTGCTGGTCATCAGTGCAGTTCTGTTCTTTGAACTGCGCAGCCGACAATATGCACAGGCCACTGCATTCATTACCATTCTGGCCCTGATTAACTTTAATCTTGATGGCCAGGGTTTTGCCGCGGCACTGCCCCGTTTAATTGATACTTTGATTGGCTGTGCGCTTGCCTGGTTCGGTGTCAGTTTTATTTTTCCCGACTGGAAATTCCGCCGACTGCCCCGCACCATCAGACGCTCACTGGAAGCCCAGTGCAATTATCTGAGTGAGGTGGTCAACCAGTACCACCATGGGCACAACAATGGACTGAATTATCGTATTGTCCGCCGCACTGCCCATAATACCGATGCAGAAGTTGCATCCCTGATTTCCACCCTGGCCACCGAACCTGATTTTGATCCCATCCGCAAAACCGAAGCATTCGAATTTCTGTGCCTGAATCATACTTTTCTGAGTTATATTGCTGCACTCGGCGCACACCGCACACAGATTCAGGACACTGAAATTCTGTCGCTGCTGGACCAGGCCCTGCACGACATCAAAGGTGCCCTATTACGTGATGAAATGCCGGATCTGACAGCTGACAAGATGTTGCAGGCAATCCGGGCACGCCAGAACCATGCAGAGGACAGCCCACCTGAGATTCTGATCAGCCTGCAACAGTTGTCCCTGATGTTCGGTATCTTAAAGCAACTGCATACCCTGAAGCAGAGCCTGAGCTATGAGAGTGATGACCAGGCCAGTGAACTGGCTTCACTCTGATTCAGCTGGTTCAGGGAACTGGACCTGACATGCTGCTTTTTTACCGGACAAATCGCTGTATATTTTTCGATTTATGAGCCTTATCCATTCTGATTAATGCTAAACTCTAGCAAGTTTGATCGCTTATTACTGACACTATGACTGCAAAACAAATTTACGCCTATACCTTACAACCTGTTCCTTATGAGGTTTCAGAAGCTGAACAGCGTTATGCCCAGTTATTAATCTGGCGCAGCACCAATAAGATCAGTATAAAAGCCTGGATCATTATGGGGGTCATTGTTGCACTGTCACTGCTGGGTATTATTTTTATTAAAAACTACTCCACTGTTATTTTCTGGGTTGCATTGGCCTGTGTCGCCATTTATTTACTGATCCGTAGATTTGGACTGGAATGGTATGTCAAACGTAAAATGAATGAATTTCCTGCTCAGGAAATTAAGGGAATTAAACTGGGCGTACAGCCACATGGTATTGCCATGCGCCAGCAAATGGGAATTCAGGAAGGTATGGCAACCATTGGCTGGAAAGATATTTATGAATGGTATGACACACCTGATTTCCTATTGGTGAATTTTACAGTCAAAGGCCAGCAGGGTGCCTACATTTTACCCAGACGGATGGACAGCAGAAACTTTTCTTTTGACACGGTGCGCAGACACCTGAATGACGCTGTCGGTGCCCCTAAAAAGCTCTGATCAAGCACCGATCAGGATACACAGAAAAAACCTCCCGGACTGATGATCAAATCATCATAAATGGAGGTTTTTTTATAAATCACCTACAATACGCAATAAAAATGATAATGAGAATAAATATTATCCTCAAAATTCACATTCTCTGCCAGATCTTCAGGTATACTTTTTTACATCCAAAAACCTATATACATTTACAATCATGCTAAAGAAATTCTTTTTCCAGATCCACTGGTTTCTGGGAATTACCGCCGGCCTTGTCCTGTCCATCATGGGTGTTACCGGCGCAATTTATTCCTATGATGAGCAGATACTGAAATGGATGAATACTGAAAGTTATATCGTTACAGTCGAAAACAGGGAAAAACTGACACCCGCCGAACTGTATCAGCATTTCCAGCAGCAACATCCTGAAATGAAGATCAACAGCATCACCATTGCCACAGCCCCGGAACAATCGTCCAGCATTAATATTGTGAAAGAAGGTGAACGCCGCGGCTATAACATGATGGTAAATCCCTATAACGCCGCAGTATTACCTGAAATCAAGGGACAGGCATTTTTCCGCTTCGTGCTGCAAATACACCGTACGCTGACCGCAGGCCCGATCGGCAAACAGATTACCGGCGCCTGCACCCTCATGCTGATTTTCTTTGTCCTGAGTGGGTTATATCTGCGTTGGCCAAAGAAACATAAGCTGAAACAATGGCTTGCCATTAAACCCCAATTAAAGGGACGAAATTTTCTGTGGGATTTGCATGCAGTCGCCGGGACATGGGTCATTGTATTCTATCTGTTGCTCGCATGTACCGGGCTTTTCTGGTCTTATGACTGGTGGCGCAGTGGCATGTTCAAAGTACTGGGGGTTGAACGGTCGACTTTTCCAGGACCAGGCGGCAGGCCACCACCCGGCCTGCTTCCGCCTGGATCACCTCCACCTGGTTCACTTCCACCAGGTGCAGCCAGACCATCGTCTCCACCGGCAGCTGGTCCTGCAAACCGGCCCGGAATGGTCAGGGGAACCAATCCTGAGCGTGGCAGTAGAATCGGCCGGGAAAAAATGGCATTGCAGCCGGCACAGATCCATTTTGCCCTGAACCAGAGCTGGACCGGCTTTAATGACCGGATTGGGCGTGACTATTCCAGTATTACCCTGCTTACGCCTCAAAAACCGGGAGTAGTGGATATTTTCTTTGTGGATGCCATCCCGCAGCATGAACGGTCACGCAATAAAGCAAGCTACAACTATCAGACTTTGCAGATTGAAAACCTGGAGCTATACCAGGACAAAAAGCTCAATGAAAAAATTATGGGCAGTATGCTGGCGGTGCACCGTGGCAGTTTCTTTGGCCCGATCTACCAGTTCCTGGCCATGCTGGCCTCCCTGATCATGCCGTTGTTCTTTATAACCGGGTGGATGCTGTACCTGAAACGACGCAAACAGAAAAAACTGACCTCAGCCGCCCGTAATGCAACGTCCATTGTTCAGATTGATCCAGATGCCACCCCGTGGCTGATCAGTTATGCATCACAGACCGGTGTCTCTGAGCAACTGGCCTGGCGCACTGCAACCAGCCTGCAGGAAGCACATCAGCCTGTGACTGTAAAATCCGTACAGCAACTGACTGCAGATGATCTGAGCCAGAATAGCCGCATCCTGTTCATTGCAAGTACCTATGGCACCGGTGAAGCACCGGATCTGGCACTGAGCTTCGAGAAAAAATTCCTGCACAGCCAGATGGAATTAAGTCATCTGAGCTATGGCGTACTTGCACTCGGTTCAAAAGAGTATCCGGACAGTTATTGCAGTTTTGGACACCGCATTGATGCCTGGCTACAGCAAAATGGCGCACAGCAGCTGTTTGCAACCATTGAAGTGGACAATGCCAGCAACCATGATATTCAAAAATGGAATAATGCACTGGCAGAGTCAACCCGGCTGCAATTACATGCCATGTCCATTGACAAAGTTTTTGATTCATGGACCCTGATCAGACGTGATCTGCTCAATCCAGGCAGCCTGGGTGAGCCGGCCTATAATATCGAATTACAGGCTGCACATGAGGCCAGTTGGCATGCCGGTGATATTGCAGAAATCCAGCCCGGTAACAGCACAGCCAGAATTCAGGCTTTCCTGGAAAAACTGCAAATTGCCGCAGATACACCGGTGGATTCATTGCAGCAAAGCATTCAGCAGGTCTTATGGAACCGTGACTTAACCGTGGAGCTGATGCCATTCACCGGGCTGGAACAACTGCTTGAGCAATTACCGGTCCTGCCTGCACGTGAGTATTCCATTGCCAGCATTCCATCTCAGCAAGTGCTCCGACTGGTGGTACGTCAGCAGACGGACACTCAGGGCGAAATCGGACTGGGTTCCGGCTGGTTAACCCGGCACGTTCAGCTGCGTGACAAAATTTCATTGCGCATCCGCACCAATGAATCCTTCCATCTGATTGCAGATAATCGCCCGATCATCTGCATTGGCAATGGGACAGGCATTGCCGGTCTGATGAGCCTGATTGCTGCCCGTGTCCGCGCCGATTATGTCGACAACTGGCTGATTTTTGGAGAACGTCAGCAGCGCTGTGACTATTTCTACCGCGACATCATTCAGAACTGGCAAAATACCGCCATGCTGAAACGGCTTGATCTGGCTTTCTCCCGTGATCAGACAGAAAAGGTTTATGTACACCATAAATTACGTGAGCAGGCAGACGAATTTAAACGCTGGATTGCCAACGGCGCCGTGATTTATGTCTGTGGCAGCATTCAGGGCATGGCCAGTGATGTGAATCAGGCACTGGTTGACCTGCTGGGTGAAGCACAAGTCGATGAACTGCGTCAGCAGGGTCGCTATCGTCGGGATGTTTACTGATCACCGGCTATCGACTGACTCAGAACCAAAACAACAAACCGGGCCTCTGTGCCCGGTTTTTATTTTTTATCCATGAAAGTACTCCGATGAAAACACTGCAGAACTCTGGTAGACTTGATGCTGAACTGACATGATATGCAAACTGATGCACCACTCCATCATTTTAAGAAGCCTGGTTTTTTTCGCAGGTCTGATTCTGTGGCTGGACGGCCTGATTTTAATCCTGCAGGGAAAAATTCACCTGGGAACAATCCTGCCATTGGTCATTGGACTATGCCTATGTATCCATGCCTTTTTTTATGCTGCCATTCAGCCTTTGCTCGCCCGGCAGCTGAGATTAAAACAGCTATGGCAACTGGGATGGATTCTTTTCATCTGCTGGATTCTCAGTCTGGCGGGATTTTTCACTTATTTAAGCCAATCCATCCGACAAACCACGCCCGATCAGCACATTGATGCAATAGTCGTACTGGGCAATCGTGTTATACAGGGTCAGGCCTCTCCGACGCTGGCCCAGCGGCTGAATACCGCGGCAAAACTTGCCCAGCGCCATCCCAGTGCCTTAATCATCGTCAGTGGCGGTCTGGATAACCGGGAAACAAAAACAGAAGCCGCAATTATGGCTGAATATTTGCAACAGCATTTCAGAATCAGTGCAGCACGGATTGTACAGGAAGATCAAAGCACCAGTACCGACTTAAATCTGAAAAACAGCCGGCAAATACTACAGAATCGGCACGTCTGGGATCAGGCCGTCATTGCTATTGTGACCAGTGATTTCCACATCCCCAGGGCAGCAGCAATTGCCCGGAAACAGGGATATCACAAGCTGGTCACTGTCAGCGCTCCCACACCGTTATCCACCCGTTATAATGCCTGGTTGCGGGAGTATTTTGCCTATATCAGTGGCTGGCTGCTGAATGAATACTGAACACTTACAGATCATGCAACCTGATTTTTCGGGGCAGTGGCAATTGCTGATTCCGGAATAAAGCTGGCTGGCTGGCATATAACTCATATAAATATTTTTTTAAATCAATGATCAGTTTATCCCCTGACACCAGCACATTCTGCCCTTCAGGTGTCAGATTTAAAGACAGGTTCAGATGCTGCTTTCGAATAAAGGGAATCATTTTCTCTACAAATGCAAGTAATGCAACTTCCTGCACCTCATAACCTTCCCACTGACCTTTCAACAACAGCTGAGCCAGACTGCGACTCTGCCAGACCGCCACGGTTTGTTGCCCCGACGGTGTGGCACATAAAGCCCAGCCGCCATCCTTATACAATGCATAAAGCTTCGTCTGCGCAACAATCTGCCTGATAAACTGGATATATTGATCATGCGCTACAGTACTGCCCTTCTGGACCGAAGAGGACGATACCGCCTTGCGTTGATAGGGATTTCTCATAAAGTCTTCTATATAAGATGATCAGTGCATTTTATATAAACATTAAAAAAAGGTATAGCATGCGGGGAAGTGGTGGGCGCTGACGGGATCGAACCGCCGACATTCTGCTTGTAAGGCAGACGCTCTACCAACTGAGCTAAGCGCCCTGAGCGGGGGTTAAACAAAGTATTGCCCTGTTCATCTATCAGGAAAATTTAACTGAATTTCCAACACAGCGCAAATGCAATCTGCTGTGCATGACCATTAGCGGCTTTGTTGGCATTCTGATTTCAGGCATGAAGATAAATGGCGCAGCGGACGGGGCTCGAACCCGCGACCCCCGGCGTGACAGGCCGGTATTCTAACCAACTGAACTACCGCTGCGTAATTGCTTTACTGGACGTAAAGCGAGGTCTTAAACATCAAAATCTGAATATGGTGGGCGCTGACGGGATCGAACCGCCGACATTCTGCTTGTAAGGCAGACGCTCTACCAACTGAGCTAAGCGCCCTGAGTGAGGCTGAACAAAGCAGTACTTTGTTCGAATGCAAGGAAAAATCCACGATTTTTCTTTTATTAACTCCATACATCGGGAGAATCAGGTGTTTTGCACTTCAACAACCTGTTATTTCAGTAAAATGGCGCAGCGGACGGGGCTCGAACCCGCGACCCCCGGCGTGACAGGCCGGTATTCTAACCAACTGAACTACCGCTGCGTTTTCACATTGTCACTTGTGTTACAAACAGTTCCGAAAACTCAGCATAAAATGGCGCAGCGGACGGGGCTCGAACCCGCGACCCCCGGCGTGACAGGCCGGTATTCTAACCAACTGAACTACCGCTGCACTGCATATTTCCGGTATAAAATCTGGTGGGCGCTGACGGGATCGAACCGCCGACATTCTGCTTGTAAGGCAGACGCTCTACCAACTGAGCTAAGCGCCCAAACGACTTTATCGTTTGTGAGGTGCATTATAGAGAATCTTTACTGACTGTCAAACGCTTTTCTCTGCGAATTTAATTTTTCAGGTCTGAGTGATTAAAAAATAGATCATTTCAATCATAACAACTGTTTTCTGTTTATTATTTATCTATTTAAGCCCTGTCTAACCCGCTGTATCCCCCGAAAGATCACCCGTCCATTGAGCGGATTTTTGCAGTCCATCGCCTGCACACCGCCAGTATCAGCGATCAGTCCACCCGATCTTCAGATAAATACACCAGCGCACCGTCATCCACCAGATCAAATACTTCCATCAGCTGCTGACCATGCATGCGGATGCAGCCATGTGATACCGGAATACCCATCGGCTCAGTATCAGGCGTTCCATGAATATAAATATAGCGCCCCAGTGTGTCATGCCCCTTGCCACGATTCAACCCTTCCTCCAGGCCATCAAGCCATAGAATGCGGGTCAGAATCCAGTCACGATCCGGATGCTGATCCGCCAGTTGCTGACTATAAATTTCTCCGGTCTGCTGTCTCGCCTTAAATACTGCATTCAGAGGCGCATCTGCACCAATTTTATGGGCAATCCGATGCCAGCCACGTGGGGTTTTTTCCGAACCTTCCTGTTCACCAATGCCATTTTTAGCCGTGGAAATCACATAGAATTTATTGCGTTTCGGCAAGGCCAGTGTCTGTGACGCCAGATCAATGATTATATCCGCCTGATCAATGCTATACATTTTATTGCCCTTCCATCTCTTGTCCTGTTTTTATCCCGGGTAAAGCCAGAAGTCCGACTCAGGACTCTGATTCAGCAGTGACCTGCACGGCAACTGGCTCCGGACGCATCCATAACCATATCGCGACGATCAGCATGCTGCAATCGGTAAATATTTTCACCAGTAAGGGGGCATGAGTAAATAACATGATCACTGCACTGATCAACATCATGATACTGGCCAGCCATTTTGCTTTCCTGGGCACAGTACCATTTTCACGCCATGCCCGTAGCACCGCGCCATATCGGGGATGATTCAATAGCCAGGCATCCATTTGCGGCCAGCCTTTTGAAGCCGCCCATGCTGCCAGAATTAAAAATACCGTTGTTGGCATCCCAGGCAATAACGCACCAATAAAGCCCAGCGTAACAAAAATAATCACCAGACTGCGCCAGAACAATATTTTCATGCCACAACTCAATTGAATGAATTCAGGTAGTATATAGGTTTTTAATCGGTATGCGCTGCTCTCCGGTTTTCATTATACCGCAACACAATACAGGCATTTCCATGACGGTTTTTTTTGAACCCTGGCTCAACTGGCAGCATCTCATTGTCAGGCAACTGGCCTTTGCCGTAGCCAGTCCGAATACCATTGGCAGCGTTCCCGGTGAGTTGCAGGTCAAATATGGATTTGCACTGCACGACAATCCATTCTGGCAACAGCAGTATCTGCGTTACACTGCCCGACTGCAGGCACTGGATCAGAACCCACAACCGCTGCTTGATTTTCTGGCCGGTCTGAAAAGCACCCGACTGGGGCTGCGCTTTGAACATCTGTTATGGTTCTGGCTGAATGACAGCCTGTATCATGACTATGAGTTACTGGGACATAGCATCCAGATCATTCATGGCGGCAATACCCTCGGTGAGCTGGATTTTTTGCTGTACAACCATGCCAGTCACCAGATCGAGCACTGGGAAGTCGCTTTAAAGTTTTATCTGGCAGAAGCTGATTTCAGCCTGCCCCATTGGTATGGTTTAAATCGCAGTGATACCCTGTATCGAAAACTGCATCATTTCGGTCATCAACAGTTTCAGTTTGAACGAGTACAGACACATCTCATCCAGCAACGCTTTGCCGTTTTAAAAGGTCAGCTTTATTTTCCTGAACCGCAAGTACAGTCCCGGATGACCGAAAATGCCGTACCCGACTGGGTCAACCCGGCACGCCGGACAGGCACATGGGGTAACCTGATTGCCGGCACAGATTATTACAGATTACAGCGGCAGGAATGGATTTGTGTTGCACAGGAGCAAAGTTCAGCAGATGCTCACTGGTGGACTAATGGCTTGTATAAAAACAAAAAAAATGAGCATTACTATATGCTCCGTCAACCCTGTATTTTACACAAAATGTAATAAAAGTGTAATTTTCACCTGAAAAACATACATATAATAACGTTTAAGTAATAAAACAGCTGTATTCACAACGCCGTATATTTCCTAAGCTATTTAAACATCAGAATAAATTTACAAACTGGAGATGATGATGAAAAAGGTTCTTGCAGCTTCATTAGTTGTAGCGTTCGTTTTAACTGGGTGCAATACGTTTAAAGGCATGGGCCAGGACGTTTCCAAAGCGGGTGATGCAGTCACCAATTCAGCAGATAAAGTCGAAAAGAAAATGTAATTTTCAGCCCGTCTGCAAAAAAGCCTTATCTTCCGATAAGGCTTTTTTATAATTAAATTTTTAATTTTGATTCGCTTTTATCTTCCTCTATTATAGTCCTCAATTTGATCAATCGATTTTTATGCATGAACCATTCTGATACGCTGCAACTCAGTCTGCAACTCCTCCGCCAGCCCTCAGTCACTCCGCTCGATCATACATGTCAGCAAATTATGGCTGATCGTTTAAAGGCGATTGGTTTTAATATTGAATCCATGCGTTTTGAAGATGTGGACAATTTATGGGCCAGACGCGGTACCCAGGCACCGGTGTTCTGTTTTGCCGGACATACCGATGTTGTCCCGACAGGCCATGCTGATGCCTGGGAATCTGACCCCTTTCAGCCTGAAATCCGTGATGGCAAATTATATGCGCGTGGCAGTGCAGACATGAAAACTGCCCTTGCGGCAATGGTGGTTGCCTCCGAACGCTTTGTAAAAAAACATCCGGACCATAAGGGTTCCATTGCTTTTCTGATTACTTCTGATGAAGAGGGACCTTCCATTAACGGTACTGTGAAAGTGGTGGAAACCCTGGAGGCACGTCAGGAAAAAATGACATGGTGCCTGGTCGGTGAACCCTCCAGTACGCACACGCTGGGCGATATTATTAAAAATGGCCGCCGTGGTTCATTGAATGCTGTTTTAACAGTCAAGGGGAAGCAGGGACATGTGGCTTATCCGCATCTTGCCGTGAACCCGGTGCATATGGCAGCCAGCGCCCTGACTGAACTCTGTAACACCGTGTGGGATAACGGCAATGAATACTTTCCGGCAACTTCATTTCAGATTTCCAATATTCAGGCCGGCACCGGTGCAACCAACGTGGTTCCTGGCACCATGACGGTAACCTTTAATTTTCGCTATTCCACGGAAGTCACTGCAGATGACTTAAAAGCCCGCGTACTGGAGATTCTGAATCGTCACCAGGTTGCATATGACATTGAATGGACACTGTCAGGCCTGCCTTTTCTGACCCCGGTCGGTGAACTGGTCGATGCAGCACGAACTGCCATTCAGCAGGTCACCGGAACACAGGCTGAACTTTCCACCAGTGGCGGAACCTCGGATGGACGCTTTATTGCCCCGACCGGTGCGCAGGTATTGGAGCTCGGTGTATTGAATGCCACAATTCACCAGGTGAATGAACATGTCAATGTCAATGAACTGGAACCGCTTGCTGAAATTTATGAACAGATCCTGGTGCGTCTGCTGACCTAAACGCTTCCGCCCAATGAAAAGGACGCTATCACTGCGTCCTTTTTCGTCTGGCTCATCTGCAGCACACACAAATTCAGCGCTTATGACAATCACCTGCATGCATTAAAGACCAAGCTGATGCTGAATCACCGATAAATCCGGCACATGGTATATTTTCTCTGCAATACGGACATATTGCAGAATCGATGCGTCCTGAATAAGTCGATGATCATCCACTACTTCAGAAATACGCAGCCGGATGGATAACGGCATTTCATTACACATCAATGCAAAACGCTGACTGGCCTGCTCTCCTTCAATGATCAGTGCCACCCCGAGTGTCCGTGCCGGATCACTGACGCTGAAAACAGGCAGCTGCTGTTCATGCCATTCAACCGTCTGCACATGGCTGGCATTATCCCGGGCAGAAAGCACGATATTCTGTGGAAGTAACATCGGCTCCCGTGCATGGCAGGCAATGACATAGGCATCAATAAACCCTGTGGAAACCGCAATCAGATGCTGTAATTCCTGACTGCTGACGTCTTCCAGCCCCGTACTGATATGATCCTGGTTCATTCTTATTCTCCGGTCGGTTCCAGTAATGCCTGAATATGTTCCAGCAGCTCTGCTTCCTGGAAAGGTTTGCCCATATAATCTGTCGCACCAAGGTTAAAGGCCCGCTCGCGATGCTTTTCACCGGTCCGTGATGTGATCATGATAATCGGTAACTGAAGGTGCAAATTATGGTGACGAACCAGATTAATCACTTCAAAGCCATCCATACGCGGCATTTCGATATCCAGCAGCATCAGATCCGGCTGAATATTTTCAAGCTGTTCCATTGCATCCACCCCATCCTTGGCGGTTACCACATCAAAGCCATTACGCTCCAGTAAGCGCGAAGTGACTTTCCGTACGGTAACTGAATCATCCACAATCATCACCAGACGGCGCTGATCATTCTGCCGCTGCAGATCACGCTGTTCCCCCGCATCCTGCACACGTAGATTCAGCTGCACCTGCCGTGCAATATGCTGCCCATCCAGAATCAGACAGACCTGACCATCCCCGAGAATGGTCGCCCCGGCAATGATGCCGATTCCGGCAAACTGCTGACCGATCGGCTTCATCACAATCTGTGAGCGGGAACCAATCAACTGGTCCACCAGCAATGCAGTGGCCTGGCCCATACTGCCCTTGATCAGCAGCACCGGCAATGAGTGGGCAATCCCCTGTAAGCGCGGCAGAGGCTGATGCGCAGTAAACTCTGCCAGATAACGCAGCTTATGGGATTGATGATCAATCTCAAAATATTCTTCCCGGCTGTTAAAAAACTCCTCCAGCGCAGCAGGTGAGATACGGACAATCCGGTCAATATGGGACAAGGGCACTGCAAACTGCTGATCTCCGACCCTGACCATTAACGCATCACTGACCGCAACCGTCGTCGGCACACGGATGGTAAAGGTTGAACCCATACCAACGTCAGATTCCACAGTCACCTGCCCCCCCAGCGACTTGATCTCGCTTTGTACCACATCCAGTCCAACACCACGCCCTGAAATATGGGTCACCTGTTTGGCGGTACTGAACCCTGGATGAAAAATCAACTGCAGAATTTCTTCCTGTTCCAGCTGCTGGTTTTTCTGAATCAGTCCGGCATCCAGTGCTTTTGCCCGAATCTGTGCGGCATCAATCCCCTGACCATCATCCTGAAAGGTCACCACCACATCCGTTCCCTGACGGCTGATGTTTAAATCAATACGCCCCGTGGCAGGCTTGTTTGCCTTTAAGCGCGCGGCCGTTTCCTCAATACCATGGTCAATGGCATTTCGCAGCATATGTTCCAGCGGAGAAATCAGTTTTTCCAGAATGGTGCGGTCCAGCTCGCCTTCTGTATTGTTGACCATCAGTTCCGTTGGCCGGCTCAATGCAGTTGAGGTCTGACGTACCACCCGTTGCAAACGGGGCAACAGCCCGGAAAATGGAACCAGCCGTGTCCGCATCAGACTGTCCTGAATTTCTGCCTGAACCCGCGACTGCTGTAACAGTAAGCCTTCGGTGTCCCGGATTTTTTCTGCAAGTGTACTTCTAAAATCCACCAGATCAGAAGCAGATTCCGCAAGTGATTTGGACAGCTGATTCAGGGATGAATACTGGTCCATTTCCAGCGGGTCAAAATCAGTATAACGGGCACTGAGATCGCCATGTTTTGCCATAATCTGGCTTTCCAGCTCTCCTTCCATCCGACGCAACTGATCTGCCAGACGTTGAATCGCCAGTTCCATATCGCTCAGCGTATTGCCCAGCTGACTCAGATCCATTTCAATGCGGGAACGGTTAATTGCATTTTCACCGGACAAATCAATCATTTTCTCAATGAGATCTGCAGAGATCCGGATCATTTCATTGTTCTGCTCCGTATGGAGCATTTGATCCCATTCACCCAGCATGGATGGCGGTTCGCTGCCATCGCCCTGTACAAATGCCGCAGCCTGCTGATCAGACCATAGCTCCGGACGCGTCAGTCCGGCAGAGTGCCCGGCACTGACATCAATATATTCAATCTGATTCAGTCGATGTTTCAGCCCATCAAAATGCTGAACATCCTGGTTTAAAATAGCCCCCCTTAACCAGCTGAATGCTGTTTCAAGCAGCGTATCATAAGTGCTTAAACTGAAATTATGTACAGCAAACTGTTCAAACGCATTTTCCAGTGCATAGGCAATTTCGGAAGCCGGCTCAAGTCTGATCATGCGGGCACCGCCCTTCAGACTATGCGCAATCCGCTGCAATTTCAGCAACAGGCTGCGGTTATTGCGCTGGTCAAACCATTGTTTGAGCAGAATTGCTGCCTCAGCCAATAATTGCTCAGCTTCTTCTGCATACGTTGCCCGGGTAATGGCTTCCACCTGATCCGCAGCAGACTGATTGGTGGACGCAGCAAGATTTTCGGTTGCTACCTGTTCTGTTGATGCTTCTGCTTCGGATGCCTGATGCTCAGCGTCACGATCCGCATCATCCAATACAGCCACAGTTTCCGGATGATCCACCGGAGTTATATCCGTAACAGGCGTCACCTGTTCATGTACAAGCTGTTCACCCGCAGATTGCTGACCAATCTGACGTAATCCCTGCAAGATATGTACTGCCGGATAATCAATACCCTGAGCACGAATCAGCTGAATACGGTCAGCCAGATCATCCTGAATCAGACGTATACTGTGAACCAGTTGTTCCGTCGGCTGCATCTGATGCTTAATCAGTCGTTCATAAATGCTTTCGAGCTCATGTGCAATCTGACCAATATGCACAGCCTGCGCCATATTGGCACCGCCTTTCAGGGTATGCAGGTGACGCATGAGATTATTCAAAGCCCGGGGATTCTGCAAATCAGATGACCAGTCATTCAGATCCTGATCCATACCAACCAGCAATTCTTCCGCTTCTTCAATAAAAATCTCAAGAACGTCAACATCGAAATCGCGCAGGCTCTCATTGCAATCCATGTCTTGCTTATCTGCATTGATCTGCTCAACAATTCGGCCGATTCCGGTTGTCGATTCAATCGCCATCTCAGGTTCAGTCAGATCTGCAGGTACTGGCAATGATTCAACAACAGCTTCAGAGTCTGCCTGGCCCGGCTGCACGTCGTCCTGCTGCGAATCACTCTGATTTAAATCATTATTTTGTATATTATTTTTATAAAAACCATCAGACTGTAAACCATCGTGTAATTCCTGCAGAATAGCTGTCGAAGCAGCATCCAGGCTGACCCGCTGACCAGACGCCAGCGTATCAAATAAATAAATCAGTTGCTGATGTGCCTGGCTAAATAGATGAAAAATAGGCACTGTATTTAAAAGTTCCGGTTTTTCCATCAGGACATCATAGCCCTGTTTCAGCGCAATACTGAAATCATGAATTCCCTGAGCAGCGCGATTCTCCGTATGTTCTGAAAGCTGTTGTGCCTGCTGACTCAACTGTCTGAGGTAGTCCGGAAACTCTGCCCGGGCACGCCGCTCAAATTCAGGCCCGGTATCCAGCAGGGTTTCGATCTGCAGGTTCAACAGCTGCGAAACCGGATGCTGCAGTTCTGAATGCTCTACCGGTTGTTGCAACTGAAAGCCATAACATGCCCAGGCATCATTAAACCTCTGACCAATCTCCTGCAACTGACGATGTGCAGACAGTCCTGAAGCTTTCAGGGTAAACAGATAGTTTCTGACAAATTCAGCATAGTGCGTCAGCAATACATTTTCATTGATACTCGATTCCGTATCTTCCTGTACCAGCATTCTGAATAAATGTTCCACCCGGGTACTGGCCTCAAAAATTTCCGCCACATGGGCCATGGAAGAACTGCCACGCAAGGTATGCAGTGCCCGTATCAGACGGTTATATTGATCAGAGCTATGCTGTTCCTGCTGCAAAAATTCTTCAATCACACTCAGGTGTTCTTCAGATTCTTCGGTAAATATGGCTAGGGTTTCAGACAACAGTTGATCACTTTCAGCCGATTGATCCACCTGTACCGGATGACGCTCAGCCATTGTTTCAGCAGCTGTTTCCGTAACCATTTCAACAGGTTCTGCATCGGCAATTTCAGCCTGTATTTCCAGCCCGGTGACATCTGCAGGCTGTTCCAGCGCTGTTGCAAGTGTCAGTAAGTCTGCCAGTACCGGCTCCAGTTCCTGATTCTGCTGTATATGCTGCCCCAGTAAAACCAGCGGTCTTAAATCCTGCTGATGCGCATGCCTGTTTTTAAAGTCCGGTAACAGTTTATATTGATACATACGGGAGACTGTAAGCACATACTGCTGCAATGGCTGTGTCACCGATAAATGATTTTCAATCACCCGGTTTAAAATGTCTTCAACCATCCACGCCAGTTCAGCTGAACGGCGGGCACCCACCATACGTCCGGACCCTTTCAGAGTGTGGAAATAACGCCGGATATCCGTCAGGTTATAGTCATTTTCCTGAACAGGATGCTGCAGCCATTGCTCCAGTTGTGGCTGCAGATCTTCGAAAATCTCATCGAGTTCTTCTGTAAAAATTCCTAAAATCTCATCCTCCTGATCCATATAACTGTCGTCAGGCAAAACGATTGTTTCCACTAAATGTTTTAATATTTCTTTCATGGCACAGGCTTCTATATTTTAGTTCCCTTCACTGGGAATGTTCCCCATAACCATCTGAATCCATCACCAGATCGCCACAGGGTAGGTCATTTATCCCCGGCAAATCCGCCTGACAGCGGATATTGCCGTCCCGAAGGGGATTATTTCAGTGATTCAGGTAATTTAAAGTCTGATACAGACTGACGCAGTGAGTCCGCCATACTGGCCAGTTCAGAAACTGAACGTGCCGTGTCCTGTGTAGCCGTGGTTGTTTGTGACGTAATTTCCTGGACCACATTCATAGTGGTCGCAATATGACCGGCCGAAATGGACTGCAATTTTGCAGACTCAGAAATACTGCCAATCAATTTGGCCAGATTACCGGATACAGACTGAATTTCATCCAGCGCCACCCCGGCATCCTTGGCCAGATTCGCACCGCGGACAACTTCTGACGTGGTCTGTTCCATGGAAATCACCGCTTCATTGGTATCCGTCTGAATGGTTTTTACCAGTGTTTCAATCTGTCGGGTTGCCGATGCAGAACGTTCTGCCAGTCGCTGGACTTCATCTGCCACCACGGCGAAACCACGGCCGGCTTCTCCTGCCATGGACGCCTGAATCGCAGCATTCAAAGCCAGGATGTTGGTCTGATCGGCAATATCGTTAATTAAGGAGACAATATTTCCAATTTCCTGGGATGACTCACCCAATCGCTTAATACGCTTCGAGGTTTCCTGAATCTGCTCGCGGATGGTGTCCATCCCTTCAATGGAACGGTTCACCACCTCAGCACCATTGGAGGCAATTTTTACTGAACGCTGGGCAACCTCTGCGGACTCTGAAGCATTGGCCGATACGTGATCAATCGATTGGGCAATTTCATGAATTGCTGTTGAAGCCCCTGCAATTTCCTGAGCCTGATGCCCGGAAGCTTCTGCCAGCTGACCGGTAATCTGCTGAGTATTCTGCGTATATTGTGCCACTTCCTGAGACGTTTCATGAATACGTGAAACCAGATCGCGCAGCTGATCAATGGCAAAGTTAATCGAGTCAGCAATCGCCCCGGTAAAGTCTTCAGATACCGTTGCATATGAACGCAGATCACCATCAGCCAGATCCGCAATTTCATCGAGTAAACGTAAAATTGCATTCTGATTGCGGTCATATTCATCCTGCAGACGGACCACACGGACTTTATCTGCTTCACTGCGCAACATCAGTAACTTAAATACGCTGAACAGGAAAACACCCAGTGACAGCAACAACAGCAGACCCAGCAACAGACTTCCCCAGCCGGTATTGCCGGACAGTTTGTCCAGGTGCTGCAGCAGTTTATCTGACAGTGCAAAAATATCCGAGGATGCCTGACGCACTTTGACAATCTGAGACGAGCTCTTTAACACCGAACCGGAGGCAGACAGTAAAACTTCGTCATAATCGGCTTTAATACTGTCCAGCGACTCACGCAGGGCAGGCTGATCAATACGCTTCACACCAAGTTCCGCATTGCCATTCAACTGAGCATTCAGATAGATACCAAACGTTTCCGTATCTGCATTAAAGTCATCAGCAGATGCCCGTGAGCTGTCTGACCCACCCAGTACGGAACTGATTGAACGTAAAATACGTTCCGCAATAAACACCTGGTTTTTGGCAATAACCACCTGGCTGCTCGGCATGTTTTCACGTGCCATCTGGTCAACCATCAGGTTATATTCCGCCTGAATACCGGGAATCGCTTCACCAATGGCAATACTGGTGTCATACAGATGGTTAATGACTTCCTGCTCGGATGTAATCAGGTTAATGTCCGTAGAGGTCTGTTTCCACAGTTTTTCAACATCCTGTACCGTGGCAGTATCTGAATGAGTTTCACTGACCACTTCCAGATTTTCAGCAAATTTCTTCTGCGATGCCATCAGCGCATTAATGGATTCCCTGGAGCCCGAAGCAGTCGCTTCAGTTGCCTGACGGGACATGGTCTGAGATAACAGACGCAACTCCCCCAGGCTACGGGTCAGCTCATTGTTGCGGGGAACCGTATAAAACAGAATAAGTAAAAAAATCAGTGCGACCATCAGGCTGATAATTGCCATTTGCAAATAAGGCCTGGATTTCTCACTGTCACCAAACAGTTTTGAAAATTGTTCAAAGCGTGATTTCATTTTTACAGTCAATGCTGCCGGACTACTTTTTACGGCAGTCTCTCCCGTATTTTTCTTTTTCAGCTTAAAGCCCATTCAGCTTCTCCCCACAGCGCATCTGTACATTCTGCGCCAAAGCCAGTTTAAAATTTTTCTGATGTATTCATGTATTCCGGATCATTCAACAGACGACTGAACAGAAAAATGTTACAGGCCTGATTATGCTGACGGAAATACCCCTGACAATATGGTCTGAGCTTTTCTTCCAGATGCTTATTCTCTGAAAAAAAGCCCTTTTTATTAAAATGCTGAATCCCCAATACCTGATCCACCACCAGACCGGTATAATGATCATTATGGTTAATGCACAAAACTTTCTGAGCAGGTGAAAACTGACTTCTCTTTCCAGAAATGAAATACGCCAGATCGGAGACCGATAACAACCGTCCACGAATATTGGCCAACCCTTTCACCCAACCCTGAACACCGGGAATCGGAGTACATTTCGGCGGATAAATGACTTCAGCCACCTCACCCAGGGGCGCAACAAAATATTGCCCCATCATTTCAAATGCAATACCTGACCATCGGTTTACTTCCTGTTCACTGTCGGCATAGTTCTTATTGCCACGCTTTGATAAACGAAGTAATTCGATAAATCCATTGGCTGCCATAGCTAATTATCCCGCACTGAGGCACTGCTGAATCACACTGATTAACTGCGTTTCATCAATCGGTTTGGTCAGATAGTCACTCGCGCCCTGTCTTTTGCCCCAGACCCGGTCTGTGTCCTGATCCTTGGTACTGACAATAATCACAGGAATATGACTGGTGGTATCACCACGTGAAATCTGACGGGTCGCCTGAAAGCCATTGACCCCCGGCATGACCACATCCATGAGCACCAGATCCGGCTGTTCTGCCTGTGCCAGGGTGACACCATCTGCGCCATTGGTTGCTTCCAGCACCTCATAGCCATGTTTACTGAGAATTTCCCTGAATCGATACATTTCTGTTGGTGAATCATCAACAATAAGAATACGTGTCATTTTTCCCCCATTCAGTGCGTATTACGCACCTACGTGATTGCGAATCGCATTTAATAATTCGTCTTTACTGAATGGTTTGGTCAGATATTCATCTGAACCCACCACCCTTCCTTTTGCCTGATCAAATAAACCGTCCTTACTCGACAGCATAATGACCGGAATATTCTGATAATTCTGAGAATTTTTAATCAGGGCACAGGTCTGGTAACCGTCCAGACGAGGCATCATAATATCCACAAACACAATATCAGGATTAGCTTCAGCAATTTTGGATAATGCTTCAAATCCATCCACTGCTGTTACAACCTGACACCCCTCCCGTTGTAATAGAGTTTCAGCCGTACGACGAATGGTTTTGGAGTCGTCAATGACCATGACTTTTAGATTTTGAAATTTTTCGTCCATTTAATGACCCTTCCAGCATGGCTGGATTCAGCAGAACTCAACTTATTTATTTTTTACAAATAATCCGCTTTTTTTAACATATATTTACCAAGTTGATCAATGCACATTTATTGTCATAAATCTCATTTTAGCCCTGAGATCCTGAGTTGCTCACAGATAAATCAATTTATTCTGCTTTATTTTCATAGTGATCTGTTTTTTAATCACGACGAACACTTTAAAATGTGCTGATATTCATTGAATAACAAATAAATGATTCATTTTTTCAGGGGAAGCAATGTTCAATAAAAAGAAGACTGAGACCATGACTCAGACGAGTATCCATGTAAAACAGCTGATTCATATGTTCATTGTTTCTTTTCTATGTTTCGGCACCAGCCAGCTGGCGGCAATGAACGAACAACCCAAAGCCGTCTGGTATCGTTATTATGATCACAAGGGAATTGCCACCATCAGCAGTTCGGTCACCCCTGCGCATATGCAGCATGGCTATGAGGCCCTGGACCGCAATATGCAGGTGATTCAGCGTAACCCGGCCTGGCAGGCTGAACAGGACAGCCACCGGTCTGAAATCCGGGCTGCCAGAGCCAGGCAAGCTGAACAGGATACCCGACTCAGACAGGCCTACAGCAACAGTAACGTTGCTGAAAATAAACGCAATGAACAATTACAGAGCATTAAAAAACAGATTATGCTGCAACAGCAGCAACTGAAACGGCTTCAGAATGACCGGATCCTGTTTAAACGCCAGGAAATGGAGTTTTACAGAAAGGGGAATGCTGTCCCGGCACATTTGAAGGAGCGGCTCAGATATAATGAGCAAAACACCCTCAATACAAAAAATACAATTCAATCGTTACAAACAAGCTATCGTAATACCCAATTGCAATACGACACAATTATCAAACGATTAAAAGCCCTGGAATAAGAAAGCTGCTTTATTTTCAGCCCAGGTCATTCTGACAGGATGGATCTGCATGCCGCATGCATACCCGACAGCACCACATTTACAATTTATAAAAAAACTGAGCATCATCTGTTTTAGCCTGCTACTGATTGCCTGTGACAAGCAGCAAACTGCCGGCCCTGCCGCTTCAGTACAGAAACAGCATATTGAGCTGATTCAGCAGGACCTGGTCAGCGTCCGGCAGGGTACATCGGTATCCAGGGCGGTTTTTACCGGAACCATCCGCGCAGTCCATCAGGGTTCAATCCAGGCGCAGGTCACGGCAACAGCAACCAGCGTCCAGGTCCAGGTGGGACAAAAAGTAACCCGGGGACAGACCCTGGCTGTGTTGAATAATCAGGATAATGCCGCACGCCTGGCACAGAGCCGTGCCAGCCTGGCTTCAACCCAGGCGCAGGCAACACAGGCCAGTCACATGCTGCAACGCAAAAAGCGTTTATATGATCAGGGATTTATCTCCAGGCTTGAATATGAACAAACTCAGGTGGACTACCAGGCGCAGCTTGAAAATGTCAAAGCGCAACAGGCCAGTGTCGATATCGCACAGAAAGCCAGTCAGGATGGCATCATCAAAAGCCCGATTTCCGGTGTCATTACCAGACGACAGGTGGAGCCGGGACAGACCGTGACCGCCGGACAGACCCTGTTTGAAGTGACTGATCCGGATCAGCTGGAAATCCAGGCAAAACTGCCATCTGATCTGCAGGCAGCGCTGAAAGTCGGCAATAAAATTGAATACCGCATTCAGGGAAATCCGCAGCGCCTGACCGCAACACTGAGCCGTATTTCACCGGTTGCTGATCAGGTCAGTCGGCAGATTGAATTTTTTGCCCGTCCTGTTGAAAGCATTAATTCACTCAGTATCGGGGCATTCGTGGAAGGTGCCATTCTGGGAGCCGCACAGATCGAAGGACAACTCATCCCACTGGACACCATTCAGGATGTACAGCGCAGCCCCTACGTCTGGGTCATCAGGGACAATAAAGTTCAGCAGATTAAAATTACAGTACTGGATCAGCAGATCTCAGACAATACCGCCATTGTTCGTGGGCTGAAACTCACGGACCGGATCAGCAAAGTCCGGCTGAACCCGGAAGATCTGAATAAAACTGCTATCATTTCATCCAGTTAAAACAGGATTACTGCCATGTGGTTTACCCGAATCAGTGTTAAATATCCTGTTTTTACCGTAATGATGATGCTATGTCTGATGGTGCTTGGCCTGGCTTCATGGCAACGGATGAATGTTGAAGAGTTCCCGGATATCGATTTTCCCTTTGTGGTCGTTTATACCAGCTATCCCGGTGCCTCCCCGGAATCAGTGGAATCGGAAGTCACCCGTAAACTCGAAGATCAGATCAATACCATTTCAGGACTTAAACAGCTGACCTCACGTTCCAGTGAAGGTCTGTCCATGATCGTTGCACAGTTTAACCTGAATGTTTCATCTGCAGATGCAGCTCAGGATGTCCGTGATAAAGTTGCAGCGGTCAGTGCCGGTTTCAGGGAAGAGATTGATAAACCGGTTATTGAGCGTTACAACCCATCCTCCAGCCCGGTTCTGTCCATCGTTTTTGAATCCAATCATCTGTCACTGCAACAGCTCAGTACCTATATTGATCAGCGACTGGTGCCACAATTGCGAACGGTGTCCGGCGTAGGTACTGTCAATTTACTGGGCGATGCCAGACGTCAGATCCATATCCGGATTGATCCGCTGAAACTGCAGAGTTACGGCATTGGTATTGACCAGGTCATGAACACCCTGAAAAAAGAGAATGTCCAGGAACCCTCAGGTTCACTGACACAGGACAACAGGGAAGTTGTGGTTGAAATTCATTCCAGGGTGATCCAGCCATCGGCCTTTGGAGACCTGATTATTGCCAGTAAAAATGGCACACCGATTTACCTGAAACAGGTTGCCGACATACAGGACACCCAGGCAGAGCAACAAACCAGTGCATTCCTGCGGGGCAAGGCTGCGGTATCTGTTGATATTCTCAGAAGCGCCGACTCCAATGTCATTGAAGTGGTGGACAACAGCTATAAGGTACTGGAACGCATCCGCAAACAATTGCCTGAGGGTACAACACTGAAAGTCGTTGCCGACAGCTCAGCATCCATCCGTGCATCCATCAGTGATGTGGCGCGGACCATTATCGAAGGTGCTGTGCTTGCCGTAGTTATTGTACTGGTGTTCCTGGGTTCCTTCCGTTCCACGGTCATTACAGGCCTGACACTGCCGATTGCATTACTCGGTACCCTGACTTTTATCTGGGCCTTTGGCTTCAGCATCAACATGATGACTCTGCTGGCGTTATCGCTGTGTATTGGTTTATTAATTGACGATGCCATTGTCGTACGTGAAAACATTGTCCGGCATGCCGAAATGGGGAAAGATCATGTGACTGCCGCCCTGGAAGGCACCCGGGAAATTGGACTTGCCGTATTGGCAACCACACTGACCATTGTTGCCGTATTTTTACCTGTGGCCTTTATGGGCGGTATTATTGGGCGGTTTTTCTTTCAGTTTGGCGTTACTGTCAGCATTGCCGTGCTGATTTCCATGTTTGTCAGCTTTACACTTGACCCGATGCTCTCTGCCCACTGGGCTGAGAAAAACAGACCTGATCAGAAACCCTCCCCCATCAGGCGTTTTTTCAACTGGTTTTCAGCTCAGCTGGACAAACTCAACCATCTGTATGCAAAACTGCTGAAACTCGCATTGCGTTTCAGGTTAGTCACCATAGGTATTGCCATTGCCTCATTATTCGGGGCCCTGGCCCTGTCCGGCATGATCGGAAGCGAATTCGTACCGGTGCCGGATAAAGGTCAGATCCGCATTAAATTTGAAACTCCGGTCGATGCATCACTGGCCTATACCGAAGCCAAACTGCAACAGGTGGATCAGATTATCCGCCAGAATCCGATGGTTCAGTCTACCTATGGCGTCATCAATGGAGTGACCAATAAGGGGAAAAACCATGCAGCCCTGCAAATCACAGTTGTACCACGGCATGAACGCAGTCAGCGCCTGGATGACCTGAATAATGCATTCCGGGAACGGCTGAAATCAGTGGCAGGAATTACCGTCACCTCCGTTGCTGCCGCAGATGAAACGGTAACCGGTGGACAAAAACCCATCATGATTTCAATCAAGGGCCAGGATCTGGATGAGCTACAGAACATTTCGGATCGCTTTATGCAGAAAATGGCCAAAGTAAAAGGCGTGGTTGATCTGGAAAGCTCCCTGAAAGCACCCAAGCCCATGCTGTCCATCACCATTAATCGCCTGTTGGCCAGTGACCTGGGGCTCTCTGTCAACCAGATTGCCAATATCGTCCGGCCATTGCTGGCCGGGGACAACGTCACCACCTGGGAAGATGAGCAGGGGGAAACCTATAATGTCAATTTGCGCTTAAATGAAGAAAAAAGAAGCCTGCCCCAGGACATCCAGAATCTGTACATTAACTCCAGTAAGATCGACGCCAGTGGACAAAGCACGCTTATTCCCCTGTCGTCTGTCACCACACTGCACCAGACCCTGGGTGCTGCACAGATTAACCGCCGTGATTTATCCCGTGAAATACTGATTCAGGCCAATACCTCCGGTCGCCCTTCCGGTGATATCGGCCAGGATATTCAGGAAATTCAGAGTCATTTTGACCTCCCTGCCGGGTACAGTTTTGACACACAGGGGGCAAATGCAGACATGGCAGAATCTGCCGGTTACGCCCTGACCGCCATTACGCTGTCCATTGCCTTTATTTATATTGTGCTGGGCTCACAGTTCAACAGTTTTATCCACCCTGCTGCGATTATGGCCTCCCTGCCGCTGTCACTGATCGGGGTATTTCTGGCACTGTTCCTGTTCAACAGTACCATGAATTTATTTTCCATTATCGGCATTATCATGCTGATGGGACTGGTCACCAAAAATGCCATTTTATTGATCGATTTTATCAAAAAAGCCATGGAACGCGGTGAAACCCGACACGATGCCATCATCCAGGCCGGTACCACCCGTCTGCGTCCGATTCTGATGACCACCAGTGCCATGGTCATGGGTATGGTGCCGTTGGCCCTGGGCGCTGGTGAAGGTGGAGAGCAAAGTGCTCCCATGGCACATGCAGTGATTGGTGGCATTATAACTTCCACCCTGCTGACGCTGGTGGTGGTTCCTGTCATTTTTAGCTATCTGGATGATTTTAAAATTTTTATGCTGCGTCAGTTCAGGAAATTCAGCGCCTGAATGGATAATTTAAATTCAGACCGAATTATCAAATATCCATCTGTGGTTTTTATCGTATAATTGCCGCTTTCAACCCCTATATTTTCAGGACAGTTTCCATGCGCGCGAGTCGCTTTTTGTTTGCAACCTTAAGAGAAACCCCTAACGATGCTGAAATTATTTCTCATCAGCTGATGTTACGTGCCGGGATGATCCGCAAACTGGCTTCAGGTTTATACACCTGGTTGCCAATGGGCGTGCGTGTATTAAATAAAGTGGAAGCCATTGTCCGTGAAGAAATGGATCGATCCGGAGCACTTGAAGTGTTCATGCCGGTCACCCAGCCTGCGGGCTTATGGGAAGAGTCCGGCCGTTATGTGCAATATGGTCCTGAACTGCTGCGCTTTCGGGACCGCCATGACAATGCCTTTGTGCTCGGTCCAACACACGAGGAAGTTATTACTGACCTGGCCCGCAACGAACTGAAAAGCTATAAGCAGCTGCCGGTCAATTTTTACCAGGTGCAGACCAAATTCCGTGATGAAGTCCGTCCACGTTTTGGCGTGATGCGTTCCCGTGAATTCATCATGAAGGATGCCTATTCATTTCACACAGATCAGGCATCACTGCAACAAACCTACGATGCCATGTATGACACCTATTGCCGTATTTTCACCCGGCTTGGCCTGGATTTCCGTCCGGTACAGGCCGATACCGGCTCCATTGGCGGTTCAGGCTCACATGAATTCCACGTACTGGCCTCAAGCGGTGAAGATGACATTGTGTTCTCTACTGAATCAGACTATGCCGCCAATGTGGAAAAAGCCGAGGCGGTTCTGGTGGGTGAACGTGCTGCACCTGCCCAGCCATTCAGCATAGTGGGCACCCCGAACCAGAAAAGCATTGCTGAGGTGGCTGCATTTTTAAATATTGAAGCCCGGGATTCCATCAAGGCGCTGCTGGTACAGGGCATAACAGATGAAAAAGGCAATACACCGGTGATTGCCCTGTTTCTGCGTGGTGACCATGAACTGAATGAAGTCAAGGCAGAAAAACATCCACTCATTGCTGCGCCGCTGACCTTTGCCACTGAAGAACAAATGAAGGAACTGGGTCTGATACCCGGTTTTACCGGTCCTCAGGGGCTGACTGAAAAAGGTCTGACCGTGATTGTTGACCGGGCGGCTTCGGTATTATCTGATTTTGTTGCCGGTGCCAATGCAGCAGATCAACATGCAACCGGCGTGAACTGGGAGCGTGATGCCCGCTTTACTGAAATAGCTGACTTACGCAATGTGGTCGAAGGTGATCCATCACCGGATGGCAAAGGCACACTGCAGATTAAACGCGGTATTGAAGTCGGCCATATCTTCCAGTTAGGCACCAAGTATTCTGAAGCCTTAGGCTGTAAAGTACTGGGTGAAGATGGCAAACCGTTTACAGTCATCATGGGCTGTTATGGCCTGGGGGTAACCCGTGTGGTAGCTTCCGCCATTGAACAGAACTTCGATGATAAGGGCATCATCTGGCCGGCAGCAATCGCACCGTTTGCAGTGGCAATTGTACCGATGAATGCACATAAATCCCCACGCACCCTGGAAGCCGCAGAAGCCCTGTATGCCGAACTACAGGCCGCAGGTTATGATGTATTGCTGGATGATCGTAATGAACGTCCGGGAGTTAAATTCTCCGACCTTGAACTCACCGGTATTCCACACCGCATTGTCATTGGTGAAAAAGGCCTGGATGCAGGAACCTTTGAATACAAAGGCCGGAGCGATGAAGCATCTGTAAATATTTCCAGAGCGGAACTGCTGCAAAAACTGGCAGAGTCATAACAAATAACAGGCTGCGCAGCATTCCGTTTTATACGGAATGCTGTCTGTCATCTCACATGCCTTTTATGGTCATTTTCATGTTGGAAACAGCTGCTCCCGTCACGCCGACAGTGCCCATGCTGCTGTTATTCAGCCCCTGAAATGCCGTGGCTGAAGCCGCACCACTGTCCCCAAGCATGATATTGCTCATGGTCATATTCATTTTACTGGATGTCCCCGGATTCGTTATTATCAAACCACCAGGTGTCACCCCGGCATAAAAACCATCCAGTACAAAACCATCAGTGGGATTATAGGCTTTCATCTGAAAATCAAAACCGGTACCGCTCTGACCAGACACAAAACTGATCGGGCAGCCTTCGCCACTGCCACAGATTGACTGAATCGCGCCCTTAAATGCCATCATATGACTCTGAGGAATATTCCCCAGCTGAATCTGGACTCCCGGTTTGTTCACCGCATGAAAATCGACCGTAAAATTATTTGCAGCACTGCCAATGGTTAAAATTTTGACCACATCGGTATTTAAACTGCCACTGGCGCCATAAATGTTTTTACTCGCATTCAGCGAAGAAACTGAATTACCACCGGCAAGATACAGTGAAAATGGCGACACTTTAAAACCTGTCACATGGTTACCATAACCCAATGCAATATTGGCAAACGGCTGGCCGTGCCCACCATCACTGTCCATCACCAGCTGAATGTCCGGTGCAGAACTGGCTGCACCAAGCAATTCAACCTTCACCGGCGTTTTGACCGGCCCGGCCAGCACCACTGCTGCCCGACCGGCATAGCCGGGCTGGCTCGTCAGGCCGTCGGTATCAATCACAGCAAGCTGGTCCAGCTCAACTTTCCTGAGCTGAAGGCCAAGATTAATACCATCCTGGCCCACCGTTGCAGCCATCCGCTGGTCATCCAGTGCTTCCATTGCCATGACCGGCATGGACAGCATACTGGCCACCAGGCCATACATCATTATCGGTTTTATCGTCATTTGTCCCAATCCTTAAGACAACCGGCTTTGCTTCAAACTAAACAATTTTATGCAAAGCATCAACTGAATCCGGATAAATCGCACACTCAGCAAAACTTAAGATTACCAAAACAGTTACTCACCGGCCGCTGGTTACTGTCCAGCAACAGGTTTTCCAGTACCATCACTGCCCGGGCATTGTCTGCCAGATGCACATCACCAATCCCTTTATAAATCGGCAACCCCACAAGTGCATTCCATGTATTCCCCGCATCAAGGGCAATATTATTCAATGATAAATAATTGGTAATAAATGTCGCAATCTGCGGTAAGACATCCTGCATTGGAATTCCGGCCGTCGGATTCAGGGCACCAAAATCCAGCGGGTCCTTAAAGGACAGCCACCAGCCACGCTGAGCCGTGTCAGCAGCATCACTGCCCGGCCATTTCACAGCAGTACTCTGTAAGCCCAGATAACCACCGCTGGTAATGGGCAGGTTATGAATCAGATTAAAATTCTGCTTCACGGTCACATTGGCTTTTAAATTGGTAATGTAGGTACAGCCACTGACAATGGTTGCGCCACTGCCGCATTGTGCCATGGTTTTTTCACCCATATAAAACGTTGAATCGTTGATACTGGTAACTATCGCATTAATCGGTTCATCCAGTTTCATTTTTATCGCACCGCTGTCAGAACCAATAGTAATGGTTGGAATCGGTACGTCTTTTACCACCAGATTCAGCTGCGACAATCGGTTCCCTGTCACAATGGTTTCCGGAAAGTTAAACTTAACCTCCTGCCGTGGCACCGCAATTCCCCATTGCGCAATATTCAATCCGGCAGGTGGCGCATTCAGCATTGCACCGGCATCTGTAAATACTGTCCGGGGAATCCCCAACGAGCTAATTTTAGCAAAAATCCGCTGATCGTCCGTCGTTCCAAAAGAAGTTGGATCGGTAAATGAGTTCACCGGTGTCTCAGCCACTTTCAGAAATCCACTGAAACTTTTAATACCATCTGTCGGATTCGCCACGTTTGCGGTACCTGCCGACAAATAACCCAGAATTTCTTCAGCACTTAAGCGGAAACCACTGACCTCCCGGGTTGCAGGAGAGTTTGGGTTTTTAATGGCAAACTCAATAAATGGGTTGGTAATCACCGCACTTGAGTTGGCACGTCCTTTGGACCATATTGGCGTGCCGTCTGCAGCCTTGCCATCGGCAGGTCCACTCAGGGAAACATTGGACATGTCAATATCACAATTGCCTGCACCATTCACACCGCCACAACCCAGCTGCATATTTTTAATATTGGCGTTTAATTCCATTTTGCCTTCAAGGCCCAGTTTATAAAATCCAAAATCACTCGGATTTGCCCCGGTTCCCGAGCCTGAAGGAGCGGTAAATCCCATGGACAACAAAGCCTGACCTGTCTGCTCAGACAGCTCCTGATCGGTCAACTGTTTCAGTTCAGACATCGCAGAGGCTGAAACAGGTAACAATGCTGCAATCGCCAGTGCCAGCAATGATGGATATTTTTTCTTCATTTTAGTCCCTCTGCTCATCAGTTACGGGGAGACAGCGTTAAATTGCTGCTCAGCCGTCCTCCGGTAATCACCATTTCGCCCAGCCGCTGTCCTGTGGTATTGGTAGAATTCGGTGGATAAAAGTTGATGTCCCTGACCCGGAATACATCCCTGGCATTATTTTCCGGATTAAAATTCATAGCGTAATTAAAACTGACATTGCCCTGCTGGCCCGGTGTTTCGTCAACGGTTTTTTTGCTGATGCCAATGCTGTTGTTAAATCTGACCTTACCTGAAAGATTGTCCAGTCCAATCATTGAACCATCGACAGGATCACTCAGCTGCATGGCACCATCTGTCATAGCATAATCACCGACAATGCTGAGCATGGAGCCATCAGACACTGCATTGTTCGGAATCAGTGCAAACCCCATATCTCCCAGCAGTTTGATTTTTATCCCCAGCAATATATCCTGGTTCAATTTAAAGTTATCCAGTGGAGAAACATAATTGGCCGTTTTATATTTTGCGCCCGGCAAATAACCTGCGGCCAGTTCGGCAGACATCACCATTAATAAATCAGGCAGGGTCAGATTCACATGACCATTTTCAAAACCCATACTGCCATAACCACGTAACAACATATCAATATTACGAAGCCCCAGATAATAGTCGACCGGCTTATTGGCATTTGCCGCAACAGGGCCACCGTCAATGAGCATAATGGACGTGGTTTTACTGCCATCGGCATTACGCCCCTGAGTACTCAGACCGAGCGACAGCCCCAGCCGCTGTGAATCCGTCACGGTTGATTTGCTGACCACACCATTGTTCAGATCAAAAACATTACCGCTATAAGTGGTGGCATAAGTGGCCAGATTGGCATTCATGTTATAAATCGGCAGTGCCAGCCCCCAGTAGTTCTGCTGACTGGTAAATGCACCCGCGGTTAAATTCCCGGTATTTCCGGTAAAACGCCCCTGTTTGGACAGGGCCTGAAATTCCATGCCCCGTATTGCCATAATCAGGCTATACGGATTAATCGTGGTGTTATTAATCTGCTGTACATAATCACTGGCACTGGTCAGATAAGTCCCTGCCACCCCACCAAAACGTGAGTTTCGAAGCACAGAGTTTTCAGGCAATCGAATGCTTTTTGTGTCTGCCAGGTTGAGCAGTATATCGCCACTGTCAAAATATGCCCGGGCATTTGAGCCGGAAACCAATGGACTCAGGCTGGAAAATTCGAAACCATAGGAATTACGCCCGGCACCGCCAATTTCCAGGGTGGTTGCCTGACCTGCTTTACTGCCTCCCAGCATTGAGTCACCGCGATTGGTGAATTCACCACGCATACGGAAACCAATCCCGCTACTGCCGATGACAGTTGAGTTCTGGGCTGTGGCTGTACCGCTGTTTGCCATGCCCAGAATATTATTCAGGGTATGAGTATCCGTGACATTGTCATCAACCGGGTTAGCTTTGCCTTCAGCACTGGTTCCCCTGACCTGAACATAAGCATTGACAATACGCCCACTCGCACCGACCCGGATCAGTCCTTTTGAATCTGTCGCATTGTAAACGCCCGGGACGGCATTCTTCACTGTCGCCAGTTCAATTTTAATACCCGGACTGGTTGCAGCATAAGAACCATATTCACTGACCGGAATGGCCGATTTATTCGGTTCATCCACCCGGTCAAAATCGACATAACCCAGCGTTGCAGAGGGTGTGGACGTCATTGACGCCATCTGACTTCCCTGGTTGGTGGTCAGCAACAATCCCCGGTTACTGTCTACGGAAAGAAACCCCTTGCCTGAGAGGTTGAAATTCAGCCCGGTCAGCAACTGATTCTGTGTTGCAGCTGAAAGTGACTGCCGCTGTCCCAGAAAGATATTCAGGTTATTCAAACCCAGTGTCATTGTGCCCTGATCAGTACTGCTGAACAACCCATTCGGTGTGGTGAGTCTCATGTTCAGTGCATCGGCCACCTGTATGCCCAGACTTCCCATACTGCCATTATATTTACTCAGACCGGCTGGGTTACAATTGGCCACCGCACTGCTGTTGCACACACTGATATCGCCCATTGCCAGGATAAACGGGTTTAATCTGAGCTGAGCATCCAGTCCGGCCCGGGCACCATCACTGCCGACATTCAGTTTCAGATTCAGATCAGGATTCTGCCCATTCATCCCCCGAATGGTCAGTGCATCTGCATTCAGGCGTAAACGCTGCTCAGTATTACTGGCACTGCCGGCTTTGTCTTCCCAGTAAATCCGGTCAAAATTTGCATGATCAAACCCCAGGGTGATATCCACACCATCCTGCCCATTAATGTTGCTCAGGTCACTGTCATTCAGCTCCTGTAAAGCAAAACCACTCTGAGACATCAGTATCAGACTGACCGATAAAGCAGACAAGGCGAATTTTTTCCGGGTATTCCATCTTTTCAACTGATATTCCATATCCATCCGTCTCCCTTCTGCTTTCAGCATCTTGCATGATCCACACAGGAAAAAATCTTGACTGAGCCGGTCATGGACAAATTGCCATTCATGTTCACCCCAAGAAATCCTTTTTCCCGTCCTACCCCGGTATCCGGGTTATAGGCATCAAATGCACTGGTGGTACTGGTATACTGTGCTTTGTTCAGATAACCGGCCACATTGGCAACATCCGTGGCGGTACTGCTGTCTGTTTCAATCGACAGTGACTGATAACCAAAATTCCTGATTTTGATTGGCCGATTCGGATCAAAGCCAAAGTTCAATGCGCCACGATAAGTATCATTGCCAGTGGTCTTATTTTTAAATGTTACATCTGCACCGTCCAGGGAAAGCTTGTCAATGATCACCGTCCCCTGAATCCCCTTGAACACCAGCCATTGCTGCTTGCCTGTTGCAGAAGGTACCCTGACCCCGGATGCATTATAGCTGTCATTGGAGCCGTCATCGTACCGGTTGTTGAACGACAGCGCCAGACGGCAATATTCCAGACCATTTAATTTGCACACGGAAGTATCAAATTTATACTGACTGTCCTGGTTCAGGCTCAGTGTCAGACTCAGGTCCACCCCGGCCTGACCATTGACAGACTGCAAATCCCGGTCATTCAATTCAGTCAGCGTTCCGGCCCATCCCTGGTGACAGAGCACAGTCATACAGCATAAAATTGATGAATATATCTTTTTCATTGTTGCCTCTGACTAAAGACCCGTGGTGGTAAATTTAAAATGCTGAATCAACAGACCATCAATCGCCACAGACCCCAGGTTATTACCAACGGTCTGTCCAACAGGCTGCATACTGTTCAACATAGTCTGCGGGTTGGCCGGCATGGTGGTCTGGACCCCCAGAATCTGCCCATTCATATTCTGACGATTGGTGGTTTCATAGGGATTCGGATTGGTGGCTGTAGCTGTTTTCGGCGTAACCGCTGACCATGCACCCCAGTCTCCCCAGCAGGTGCTGGTCCATAAAAAACCACAGGCATAGGTTGATCTTGACTGTTGCCACACCTGGGTATAATCCTGAACAAGCTGACTGGTCAGATTGGTTCCTGATTTCAACTCGCCAATGGAAACACCAAACGCGCCAATGCCGTTATATGCTTTGAGATAACCATACTGATCAAGCACTGTGGAACCAAAGGAAATACTGCCATGTGTCGCTTTTGAATCCTGATAGGTCACACCGCCAATATTTACGGTGCCACCGCATTTATTCACCGTACAGGTATTGCCCAGATAGGTAATATTCTGATCAACCAGCTGATCTTCGGGAATATCTGCATAGCGCTGATAAATCCGGCTGTATACATTGACGTTATTGGGAATACGGGTCAACTCCATTGAAAAGTTTGAACCATCTGTATTAAAGATCAGCGGCTGGCTTAAATTGCCCAGCACCAGGTTGATATTGGGATTATATAAAAACACCCCTTCTGCATTGGCATTGGGTCTGAAATTGGGGATGGCACCTCCGAGTGCCGGAGTACCATCTGTATTGATACTGCCGGTCAGCTCCTGAGTACTTAAGCGTATGACACTTCTGGCCCCGGGCATGTTCCAGGAATTACTGGCTGATGCCACAAACCTGCGTGCGGTTACCCCTTCCTGCACCATACAACCGGCCGCATCACGGTTGTTCGCCTTCGGATCGGTACACATCCCGCCACTCGGATAACTCCCGCCTGGCGGCAGACCATCATATGTATTGGTTTTTGGCGAATTGGTCGGTGGTCTATAGGTCTGCAATACACCACTGGCGGTATTGGGGGCAGCAGTCACATTGGCGCCCTGGGTATAGATCACATTGCCGGCTTCATCGCGTTTTACACTGTTGTCTGCATTACGGCTGAAATCCAGCTGATAAATATTGCCTGTGACCGCCCCCGTGGTGATCGTCGCCCGTGAGTTCGCGCCAGTGGTATCGCCACTGTTCATACGGAATACACCTGCCAGCCCCAGGGTCTGATTGTAGGACTTGTTCAGTCCATAATTAAATGTTTTAGGCGTGATCACGTTATTGATTTTCAGGTTTGCCGTGTATTGCCCGCCAATATTATTATCAGTCACGCCATCCAGGGTTCTGAACAGTTTCAGGCTTGAACCATTGATACCAAAACCGTCCCAGACCAGACTCAGGCGCAGCCGGTTTGACAATCCCGCAGTTAAATTGCCGGTTGTACTTTCAGCAACGGTTTTATCCCGCATGAATGCATCTGAATACAGGCCCATTTTCAAATTGTATGCAGAAGCTTCCGGCCCGGTGGTCGGAATCACATTATGCATGAGCGGGGCTTCCAGGGTTAAATAGGAAACGCTTTTGACTACCCCGGAAAAATCCGGAACATTATTGTTGGTTACCGTCTTTAAGATCCACGGATTACTGGCGCTTCCCCATGAAGTAATCGTTCTGGCAAAATCATTCGCCGCTGTACCGATATTTCCATAACCGACACCCCAGTCAGTTGCATCACGGGCAACCCCTACATCTTTTTTGGACTGTCCCAGTGAAATACCGTTTACAAAAACATCAGCCTTTGCATAACCCTTACTTTCAGCAGCCTGAGACAGCGGCCCTACCGGAATGAAACGAATGGAGCCACCACCGGCAGCATCGTTGCTGCCATTAAAGCGCATACTGTAATTTTCAGGCAAAAGTGCAAGACCTTCTCCTGTCGATTCACTTAAGGATTCATCCGACAGAGCTTCCAGTGCAAAACAGGAGTGACTGATGCACAGTCCTGTCAGACTCGCCAGTAAAGTCTTCTGAAATTTTGTCGTATAACCAAGCCCAGTCATCCTGATTTCCTTTTTATACAATGCTCTGCATCATATTTTCTTTTTATTGCAATCCCTTATTCAGGTGTAATCTTTATTCCGCATGGGAATAGCTGATCACCCTGAAAATGCCAACTCCTTTTTGCTGACATTTCTTCAGTGTTAATTATGCTACTTTTTTAAACAAAAGCAAAACAAAATTCAGTAAAGCGGTATATTTCCGACAAATGAAAAGCGGACCGGGGGTCCGCTTTTTATCATCAGTTCAATATCGCTGCACCGTTTATGCCTTGGGCAGGGTAACACCCGTCTGTCCCTGATATTTACCACCACGATCTTTGTAAGAGGTTTCACATACTTCATCAGATTCAAAAAACAGCATCTGTGCAACCCCTTCACCGGCATAAATACGTGCCGGCAAATTGGTCGTATTTGAAAATTCAAGGGTCACGTGCCCCTCCCACTCCGGCTCAAGCGGGGTGACGTTCACAATAATACCGCAACGGGCATAGGTTGACTTACCCAGACAGATGGTCAGGACATTGCGTGGAATACGGAAATATTCCACCGTACGTGCCAGTGCAAAGGAATTCGGGGGAATAATACAGACATCGGATTCAATATTGATAAAACTGTTGTCATCAAAATTTTTAGGGTCAACAATCGCAGAATGCACATTGGTAAACACTTTGAACTCACGTGCACAGCGCACATCATAACCATAGCTGGACACACCGTAAGACACAATTTTTGCACCCTGTTCATCCAGGCGGACCTGATTTGCTGCATAGGGTTCAATCATGCCGTGCTTTTCGCTCATTTCACGAATCCAGCGATCAGATTTTATGGCCATTTGGAATATCCCGGAATCAGTAAAAACCATCAGTAAAAAACGTTTATTGCGCTGTACTTTAACGTAAAACCGGGATGAAGGAAATGTCTGTCTTTAAAACGGGGGCCAATGCCTTAAACAGACATGCCATCAAGCCAGGTCATCGGATAATGTTCAGAAAAGCTGTCGTTTTTGCATGCGTTCGGGCACAATATAGCGACCTCCCAGCATTGAACCGTTATGGCAAAGCATTTTTTTCAATCCTGGCTTCCCTCACCCGAACAAGTCAGCAAAATCCGTACGCTTAAAATTTTTGGTGACAAAATTTTCAATCCACAGCTGTGGTATGTCAATCGAAGATCCATTTCAAAGGCCATGTTCATTGGAACCTTCTGGGGCATGCTGCCTATTCCATTGCACAGTCTGCTGATTATTGTGACCGTACTGATTTTTGAAGCCAATTTACCCATTGGTTTATTACTGGCCTGGATCATGAATCCACTGACCATTATTCCCATCCTTATTTTTGCCTTCTGGATTGGTACCAGAATCTATCATGTGCAGATGATTGATCAACACATGTTACTCGGGGTATTTCACCAGATCGGCCATTGGATCAAAAGTTTCGGACACAGCCATATCGATTTCAGCCTGGCTGAAATCCTGCTCACAGGCCTGGTGATTGAAGCACTGTTTTTCGCCGTATTATTTTTTATACTGACCCGGATTTGCTGGCGCTGGAGTGTGGTGGAAAAATGGAAACGACGACATAAACCACAGCAGTTCATCTGAATATTCTGATCCCAGTCAAAACAATGGACATACAGCCCCTCTAAAGCTAAGGTCAAGGTAAGGTTCACTCTGGAGAAAAAATATTAGAAATGCTTAATTGAAAAATAGATCACTTTATTTCAATACCGCCATTCATCTGAACTTTTACCTCACAATCAAATTTTATTTTATATTTTTACTTCACAACCATAAAGGATAGAAAAATGAAAACTTTATTATTAGGAATGATGATAGCATCGATGAGTGCGGTAAGCTGGAGTGCCTGTACTTATAATCTGGATGCAACTCAGGCTGAATTATCAGCGACATCTTCAGGTGGAACCAGATTTCCAAATGTTAGCGGACAAAAAGTTTCATTTAATGTTACTCCTGTTACTTCAACAAGAAGTGTTGCATATAATTCACTGAGTGGAGCTTACGCCAGAGCGGTAGCACAAAATCCTGGTGCAGCTGGCGATGCCACCATTAGCCCAACGGGTATTTTTGCTTATGAATACAAAATAAAGGTACCGTTAAATAAATTACCTGATAATGAAACAACAGGGTTACTTCTACTAACAGCTTTCAACGAGGATGGAAGACAAAAAACAGGGATGCTTATTTCCTACCTGAACATGAAGAATGCAACAGCAATTGGGTTTGGTTTTACACCTCTTATAAATGGTGATAATGGACCAGGGCAATTTGGAACTGATATTCAAGATACTTCCGATGGTTATCAGCGTATAGGTATTTATTTTAACCAGGACTCCAGACAAATGGGCGCAATAGTCAATGGAACAAATTACGGTTATTTTGCAAACTATTTAGATGTTCCAACCAATTTATGGTTCATGAATGGAGCGGGTACAGGAAATTTTCCTGAAAACTCACCAACCATTGGTACTGAGGTATCAGTTGAATTGATTACAGATCATGCGCAGATGACACAAGCTTATCCTACAGGCACTAAAGACATCTGTGGCAATACAATCTAAAGTTAAATTAAATGGCCAGGATCAGGCATTGCTTATGCCGTGTTTACGGCAAAGCATGGGTACCCGGTGCCTGTTTCAGCCTGTTTCAGCCTGTTTCAGCCTGTTTCAGGATGGACAGCATCTGACTGTCAGTAAAGCGTGATGTTTTCATGCAGGATCTCCTGTGTATATCTTAAGAGAAAATTCCACTTTTAGATCCTTTTATTTTTAGGGGAGATTACCGAGTAACTCAATAAATTAATTTTATCAATAAAAGAAAAGCTAAAAAAGTTTAACCCTTAAAGTCAGTTTCTGTACAGTGTTCATGCATGAACAGATGAAATACAGCTGCTGTAATTACAGCGCTTTTTGTTTTTGCTTCATATATTCTTCAGCAACGTCCAGCACGAAATGCTGACAGGCTTCTCCGGTTCCCGGATCATAGGCACCGCCATTGGTGATGTTGTTTGACAGAATGCGGATTCCCAGAAATGGCACGTTAAACTGACTGGCAATCTGAGCCACTGAAGCAGCTTCCATTTCCTCGACCGATGTACCGTACTGGCGATGCAGAAACTGAATCCGGTCCAGCTCATTGTTCCATACATCCGCTGAACCAATGGTTCCTTCCACAACATTGCCTCTGGTGTATTTCGCCTGAGCAATATGTGCAGCTGACAGCAGTTCCTGATCTGCTTCAAACTTGCGAATGGCGATGGGTTCCGGGTCTGACTCATCATCCGGCAGCACGTCAAAAGCCTCAACCCAGCTCAGCGAATTCGAACCGCCACCCACAGGCTGCTTCGGGGTTCTGAATGCACCAATATTGGTGGCATATTTACCCAGAACAATATCATAGACCTGTAAATCCGGATCATGCCCACCGGATGTACCCTGATTGATAATGGCAATTGGCTTGTAACGTTCAATGGCAATTGCGGTAGCTGCCGCTGAATTACTCATGCCCATCCGTGTTTTTGAAATAATCACCGGATATCCCTTATAGGTCCCTTTCCAGAACTTCCAGCCTCCCACGGTTTCCTCTGTGACATCACTTAAAACCGCAGCCATACGTTCAGATTCCACCGGCAAAGCCCCCTGAATGATAATCGGCTGTAAGGTGGTTTCTGCCTGCTGGGCAGAAGGTGCTGCAACCGAAGATTTATCATCATTGCAACCGGCCAGACAGATGCTGCCACAGAGGCCAAAAATCCCCAGAAAACGCTTTACTTGCATGAGTCACCTTCCCATATTAAAAAAATCAGAAAAATTCATAAATTCATTTATAAAAACAGCCAGTCGCCTCAGACAATAACCACTGCAACCCTGACATGCGATAAGAACAACCGCGACAATAACGCTGAGGACAACGGGACCATAACACAAGCAAGTGATATACCAGTTTTAAAGCAGCTGACTTTTTCATGGATAAAAATCACATTCAACCGATGATTCCACAAACCGGTTCGATCAGCTTCACATCAAGCCCGGGACAACTGAAACTCTGCACCTGCCGGACGGACTGTCCCACCAATAATCAGAAAATCCGCTTATCATCCCGGGGAGCCTGTGGTGTTTTCTGTACCTGTTGCCATACTGCCCGGGCAATATCCATATAATGCTCTGCTGCTGCATCACCGGTAATGACCGATGGTTTTCCTGCATCTGTATTTTCACGTATCTGAATATTCAGCGGTAAACGCCCAAGCAGGGGAATATGGTATTGCTCAGACAGCTGATCACCACCGCCCACGCCGAAAATTTGCTCTTCATGACCACAGTTTGAACAGATGTGGGTGGACATGTTTTCTACAACGCCCAACACCGGTATGCTCACACGATTAAACAGTTCAATGCCCTTAATGGCATCCATCAGCGCCACATTCTGCGGTGTAGTGACAATCACGGCACCGGTAACCGGAATCCGCTGCGCCAGGGTCAGCTGAATATCTCCGGTGCCGGGTGGCATATCAATCAGCAGTATGTCCAGGTCCGGCCACAGGGTCTGATTGAACAATTGCATCAATGCGCCGGTTGCTTTGGGACCGCGCCAGGCCACCGGGGTGTTGTGATCCCCGGTTAAATGCCCGATGGATAAAACAGCCATTCCGTAGGCGTCAAGCGGAACAAAATGCTCAGACTCGATCATGGGGGTCTTGCCGGCATTCCCCAGCATGGTGGGAATACTCGGACCATAAATATCTGCATCCAGCACACCGACTTTCAGACCCTGTTTTTGCAGTGCCAGGGCAAGATTGACTGTGGTGGTTGATTTTCCGACACCGCCTTTGCCGGATGACACTACAACTACATGCTGAATGCGTGGATGTCGGGGAATATCCCGTTGTTGTGGCGCAGCTTTACGAATGGGTGGGTTGTTCGGGTCAGTTTGCTGTCCGGCAGCGCCTGGCTGCACCGAGGCATCCACCACCGGTGGCAATGCCGATTTCTGCTCTGCGCCCTGTTGCGGTTCTGAAGCAGTCGTTCTGACGGGCTTTGCCTGATGCTGCCCTGTCTGATTTTTTGCCGGTGCATGTTTCTGCTGAATCACATGCATGTTCAGCTCCTGAATACCGCACTTTTCCAGTGCAGCGGCAAGATCATCATGAATTTTTTGCAGCTGTTCAGCCTCGGAAGGATGCGTGTTGATGGTGATCTGTAACAGACGTCCTTCCACATTGACCTGACTGATCCGATCTTTCAGGAGCTGGTCAGAACCAGGTAAAACATAATGCTGAAGTACATGCTGAATCTCTTGCTCTTTAACCTCCTGCGCAGGTGAAAACACAGATTTAAGCGAAGAAAGCCATGACATAAAGTTGCTCCAGCAAGAAAGAAACGTCCGGGGCTTTAGTTTAGCCCTAAATGGGCGCAAGGTTAAGCAAAGTTCCATCAGGCTTTTTGAATGTCGATATCAACGCTGTGCATTTAGTCATCAGCAGCATAGGAAAACATGGTTTGCGTTTCTTTTTATGCTTCACCTTATGCTTCATCCAGAAATTATATTTCATCCACAAAGAAATACACCCGATCCTGAGAGGGTCGGGTGTATTTGCCGGGGATGCTATCAAATGAATGACTGAAACAGCATCATCAACTGACCGTCAATAAAACATTTTAGCCTTTATCACTGTTTTTAAAGCTATTGATGGTATCCGTGGCTTTTTTCTTCAACTCATCAAATTTGTCTGTGGCCTGAACTTTCAGTTCATCCAGTTTCACTGACGCTTCATGTTTCAGTTCACTGGCCTTCAGTTTTGCCTCATCAAACTTATGATTCGCCTCAGTTCTCAGCTGATCAAATTTGTCCTGTACACTGCCCTGAGCTTCACTTGCTTTCGCCTTCAGATCACTGACCTTCGCATCCAGCGAGGCCTTTTCTTCGGCATGTTTTACTTCAACATCCCGTTTCAGATCATTAATGGCCTTTTCTCCTTCAAGCTTTGCTTCAGCAGCTTTATGTTTCAGATCATCCACTGCTTTTTCACCCTGAAGCTGGGCATCTTTCGCCTTGTATTTCAGATCATCCCCCAATTCTGATGCCTTATTTTTTAAATCATCCAGTTTACTGTCGTTTGTCATGAGTCATACCTCCTGAATGTTGCTTTTGCATGTAAACCCATCGTACTGATGGACTTTTATTGAATTGAATGTTTATTTATACACGGATCCAGGGCAGTTTCAGCTTTAAAATGCAATTTGAAACAATTGCGATACAGGATGTTTAAGATGATGCTGAACATAACGACTCAGTGAAATAGTCTGGACCTTATAAAGCATCCTTTTGAAAATCAATATTTTTTACAAATGCCAATAGCGCCATACAGGCTGACTGAGTCATGCATACCGCACCAGGCCCTGCAGATCCAGATCATCATTACTGCCCAGGTTTCTACCTCACAGACATCACTTTCGCCTTACTGTGAACCTGCGAAGCAAATCACTCCCTGTACTCAGGACAAAGCGTTGCTTTGTTTCCCCTCTTCACTCAAGTATAACTTTCGCCTTGCGCTCGGACAAAGCGTTGCTTTGTTTTCCCTCTTCACTCAAGTATAACTTTCGCCTTGCGCTCGGACAAAGCGTTGCTTTGTTTTCCCTCGCTCAGGTAAAATCGGGAACCTTGCATAACCGCGAACGAGAGATTTATATCCGTGCGAAATATTTTAGTCACCAATGCCCTGCCCTATGCCAATGGTCCCATCCATATGGGTCATTTACTCGGTTATATCCAGGCGGATATCTGGGTTCGTGCCATGCGTGCAATGGGACATGATGTGATTTATGTCTGTGCGGATGACGCTCACGGTACCGCCATTATGCTGCGGGCAGAAGCCAATGGCATCAGCCCTGAACAGCAGATTGCCACGGTCCGGCAGGAACACATTCGTGACTTTGATGGTTTTGGCGTGCATTTTGATCACTATGATTCAACCCATAGTCAGGAGAATAAGGCACGTGCCTCTGAAATTTATCTAAAAAACCGGGAAGCCGGCAATATTGCCATTCGTCCGGTCACACAATTATTTGACCCTGAAAAAGGCATGTTCCTGTCTGACCGCTTTATTAAAGGCACATGTCCAAAGTGTAAGGCCGAAGATCAGTACGGTGACTCCTGCGAAGTCTGCGGCAGCACCTATAATGCCACCGAACTTATCAACCCACGCTCAACCCTGAGCGGCGCAACGCCGGTGGAGAAATCTTCAGATCATTACTTTTTTAAGCTGCCAAATTTTGCTGAATACCTGCAAAAGTGGACCCGTGATGCGGGCCGCCTGCCGGTTTCCATTGCCAATAAACTGGATGAGTGGTTTGAAAATGGTTTAAATGACTGGGATATTTCCCGTGATGCACCTTATTTCGGTTTTGAAATTCCTGATGCGCCGGATAAATATTTCTATGTCTGGGTCGATGCTCCAGTCGGTTATATGTCCAGTTTTGAAAATTATATCAAAACCAGCAGGCCTGAGCTGAACTTTGACGATTACTGGAAAAAAGAGTCTGGAAATGAAGTCTATCACTTCATTGGCAAAGACATTGTCTACTTTCATGCCCTGTTCTGGCCAGCCATGCTGGAAGGAGCAGATTACCGTACGCCGACCAGCCTGTTTGTCAATGGCTTTCTGACCGTCAATGGCCAGAAAATGTCAAAATCCCGGGGAACATTCATTAAGGCTGAAACGTATTTACAGCATTTAAACCCGGAATATCTGCGCTATTATTTTGCATCGAAACTGTCAGATAAAGTTGAAGACTCAGACCTGAACCTTGACGATTTTGTCCAGAAAGTCAACTCAGACCTGGTGGGTAAAGTGGTGAATATTGCCAGCCGTTGTGCCAGATTCATTAACAGTAATTTTAACCATACCCTCTCGGCAGATTGTGCAGAACCTGAGCTGATTGAAAGCTTTATTGCTGCCGGTGATTCAATTGCCAGCGCCTATGAAGCACGTGAGTTTTCCACGGCAATCCGGGAAATTATGACACTTGCAGACAAAGCCAATCAGTATATTGATGAGAAAAAACCATGGGCACTGGCCAAACAGGAAGGCCAGCAGCAACAGGTGCATGACGTCTGCTCAGTCGGTATTAACCTGTTCCGTCAGCTGGCGGTTTATCTGGCACCGGTACTGCCAACACTGGCCATGCAGGTTCAGCACTTCCTGAACCTTGACCGTTTTGATTTTGCATCACGTCAGACTGTTCTGCTCAACCATGAAATTGCACAGTTCCAGCCGCTTATGCAACGTGTCGACCCCAAAGCCGTAGCTGCAATGGTGGAAGCATCCACAGAATCACTGGCTGCTGCACCGGCCAAAGCTGAAAAGAAGGCCGTAACAGTAAAAGAGAAAAAGACTGAAACCAGCGCCGGGGAAACAGCAGTTATTGGTATTGAAGACTTCATGAAAATCGACCTGCGTGTTGCCCGGGTACTGGACGCCACAACGGTGGAAGGCTCTGATAAATTACTGCAGTTAACCCTGGATGCCGGTGAAGCTGAGCCACGCAATGTCTTCAGCGGTATTCGCAGCGCCTATACACCGGAACAACTGAAAGACAAACTGGTGGTCGTAGTGGTTAATCTGGCACCACGCAAAATGCGTTTCGGTATATCCAATGGTATGGTACTGGCCGCCGGCAATGGTGACGGTATTTTCATTATCTCGCCGGACAGCGGTGCTAAACCAGGTGACCAGGTCAGCTGATTTTTGCATGACTTTTTTGCATCACTGATGTCAGAAGGCTTCTGATTCATCCATCAGCAGCCTTTTTCTACTTTGCTTTTCTTTTTTCTCCTGCAGGCCTTATATTTATTGGGCTGAGCTGATGAAATCTATTTTTAAAGCGATCGACTGTTCAAAGCAATTGATGCCAGCCTTTCATCGACAAAAAAACTGCTGCCGGATCACACGCCCTGGGATACAATCACTTTGACGCCTTTCAATGCCCGTCCCATGCTTTTTGATTCCATGCAACAGTCCATTCCTGACCAGCCGCTCGTACTTGACCATGCTCAGCCTGAGCTGACCATCAGACGACTGGATTTAATTCATCCTCAGATTTCCGGAAACAAATTTTTTAAACTGAAATACAACATACTGCATGCGCAGCAATCCGGCTTTCAGGGATTGATCACTTTCGGTGGGGCACACTCAAATCATATTGCAGCCACAGCGTATGCTGCACATGCCGCAGGACTGCAAAGTACCGGCGTCATCCGGGGTGAAGAACTGGCCACAAAAGCACTGAATCCGACCCTGGCCACAGCACGGCAATTCGGTATGCAACTGCATTTTGTATCACGTGAACAATATCGGCACAGAACTCAGCCAGAATTTTTACAGCAGCTGGCCGTAATGTTCCCCGACCATTACCTGCTTCCCGAAGGCGGCACTAATCAGCTGGCAGTCCAGGGCTGCATGGAGATTTTATCTGCACAGGACCGCAGTGATTACGATATCATCTGCTGTGCAGTCGGCACGGGGGGTACTATTTCCGGCCTGATCGAAGCCAGTGGCACACACCAGCAGGTCCTTGGCTTTTCTGCATTGAAAGGAAATTTTTTAACCCAGGACATCCGGCACTATACCGCCAGGACCAACTGGAGCATTACCGCTGATTATTGCTTTGGTGGTTATGCCAGAACCACGCCGCAATTGCTGACCTTTATTCAGAATTTTCAGCAGCGGCACCAGATTCCACTGGAACCGATTTATACCGGCAAAATGCTGTATGGCATTCATGATTTAATCGACAGGCAGTATTTTCCGGAACAGAGCCGTATCCTGGTCATTCACTCCGGGGGCTTACAGGGATGGCCTGTCCCCACCCCGGACTGAATAAATCTGAAAACCGCCACAGAATTGTCTATAATGCCGGGCTTGCATTGCCAGTGAGTTTAACTATGTCCTCCACACACCACCATGATGTCATTGTCCTGGGCGCAGGGGCTTCCGGTTTAATGCTGGCTGCACTGGCTGCCCGGCGTGGACGTAAGGTACTCGTAATTGAAAAGGCCAATAAACCCGGCAAAAAAATTCTGATGTCCGGTGGTGGGAAATGTAATTTTACCAATCTGCATGTCGAACCTGAACACTATATTTCCCACAATCCCCACTTTGTAATTTCCGCACTCAGCCGTTACAGCTGCTGGGATTTTATCGGTATGGTCTGTGAATATGGAATCGAATACGAAGAGCGCAAACACGGTCAGTTATTCACCCTGAATGGTGCCAGGCAGATCCTGGCCATGCTGATCAGTGAATGCGAAAAAACCGGTCATGTCGATATCAAAACCCAGTGTGAGGTCAAAACCGTTACAGTCACTGAAACCCCGCAGCAGGCATTTCAGGTGGTCACCCCACTGGGCACTTTTAAAGCGGAATCACTGGTGGTCGCCAGTGGCGGGCTGTCCATTCCGACCCTCGGCGGGTCAGGTTTTGGTTATACGCTGGCCACTCAGTTTGGACATCATGTTTTTCCCACCCGGGCCGGCCTGGTTCCCTTTACCTTTTCCGATCAATTTGGAGAAGCGGCGGCCCGGCTGAGTGGCAATGCAGTGGAAAGTACACTGAGCAATGAACTGAATGCATTTACCGAAGCGCTGCTGTTTACCCACCGCGGTTTAAGTGGCCCCTGCACATTGCAACTGTCCAATTACTGGCAGAGTGGTCAACCGTTTAAAATCGATTTTCTACCGTCCATGCAGTTGTCTGATTTTCTGAAAAGCAAAAAACAGAGCCAGCCCAGAGTACTGCTGAGAACTCTGCTGAATGAACATTTACCCAGAAATGTTGTGCTGGAATTACAAAACCTGATCTGGCCGGATGTCGCAGATACCGCCATCGGCAATCTCAGTGATCAGAAACTGCTTGCCATTGCCGGACAACTGCACGCCTTTACAGTCAAACCTTCAGGCACAGAAGGTTATCGTACCGCCGAAGTCACACTGGGCGGTGTGGACACCACGGAAGTTTCATCCAGAAGTATGGAAAGTAAAAAGCAAAAGGGATTATTTTTTATTGGGGAAGTCCTGGACGTGACCGGACATCTGGGGGGATATAATTTTCAGTGGGCCTGGGCCTCTGCCTATGCGGCAGCGGGTTATGTCTGAAACAGGCCAGACGACCTCTGCTCTGCTGGACACATCCGGTTTATTCTATGGAAAATCAGCCATGGATTTTCCGGGAAATGGTTTTAATGTTCGGGTTCATGCATTTGACCAGTTGATCTCATTTATCCTGACGTCCTGCTGAGTTAAGCCATCCTCTATATACAGGCCAGAACCTGCAACTTTCTATAATCTTATCCCAATCAATGAATCGTGAAATTTGCTATATGGGCAATACGGGGCCCTTCAGCCCACATGATGATGACTAATTCGTCTTTTTCTCTTCCAGCTGAGCTGGCAACTGCCGTGGCGCCGGGGCTGATTGCTCTGAGCTTTTAGGACGGGCAAAGACAAACTTATAGGCACTGACCAGAAAACCGACAGTAATACCTGCAATCACAATCGGTGCCAGTAATTTACCGGGTTTTTTCACTGATTTCTGATTTGACATGACGACATCCTCATCACTTAAAATAAAAAAGATCGATCAGCCTATAGACTGATCGATCTGAATGAAAAATTACATGTTATTTCGGGTCATTGTCATTACTGGACGAAATATCAATGTCATTTTTCACGACTGATGTATCTGATACAGGTGTATTTAACGGATTCGGCTGATTACCGCCCTGTTTTGCCTTATCAATTAAATCAGTCAGTACACGCTCTGCCGGTTGACGACCACCCAGACCGAATGCCAGTGCGAAAGCCACCGCCACAGAACCCAGGGTCAGACCAAAGGCAAGATTGACAATTGAATCTGCAATACCCATCGCTCTTAAGCCCATGGCAATCACCAGGCCCATAATCAGGACACGAACCAGGTTGCCCAGCCAGCGTGAACTGTTATATTCACCGCGCTGTACCACGTTGGCCACCACATTGGCGAGCCAGAAACCAATCACCAGGATCACTGCACCCAGCAGAATATTACCGCCAAAGTGAATGAACATTGAAATCAGATCACTGACCTGCTGAAAACCAAGTCGGTTGGCAGCTTCAGATACCGCAAACAGCATGGTGAAAAATACGATCAGATAACCGATTACACCTGAAATCCGGGTTTCTCCCAGGAAGCGCTGCAGATCCAGTTTTGCAGGCACTTCATCCACACCGGTACCGGCAATCACTTCTGAAACCAACTGACCGACAAAACGGGAGACGACATAGGCAACAATTAAAATCAGGCCAGCTGCGATAATATTTGGAATCGCATTCATGATCTCTGCAAGCATCGCGGTTGCAGGCTGTGAAATCGCCTGAATGCCCAATGCCTCAAATGCAATGATTAATGCCGTGATAATCACCACCGCAAAAATGAATGAACCCAGCAGGCGGGCCAGATTGCTGCTTTTAAACAAGCCGATTTTTTCTGCCTGTGCCTGCAGATTTAAGCTGTTGGCCAATCCTTCCACAATACCGCGCACAATTTTAGCCAGGATATAACCGACAAAAACAATGACACCGGCAATAAACAGATTTGGAATAAATGAAATGGCCTCATTCATCATATTCTGTACTGGCAGTAATAATCCTTCCAGTCCAAGAATGGAAAGCACAATCGGCAGAAACAGCAGCAGGATTAACCAGTAAACGATGTCAGCCACATTCTGACTGATTGGACTGACGCCTACTTCTGAGCTGAGCTTTTCATCCAGCTGGGTGCTGGCCAGCAACCTGACCAGTCCGACCCGTACCAGTCTTGCAATGATCCAGCCCAGAAAACCCACAACAACTGCGGCAATAATACTTGGAACGAAAATCAGAAACTGTCCGATCATGTCACTGAAAGGGCCGCTGACACTATTGATATTCAATACATTCAGCGCGGCAATGACAGCCAGTACCAGAATAAACCAGAAAATAAACCTGGAGATGATCGACTCATAATTCGGCGAAGCTTCTGCAACGGTATGGCCTGCTGCATTGGAGAGTTTGCTGTTTATATTTACTTTTTGAAGCAATTTTTTGATGGTTGCAGCAATAATCAGGGCAATAATCCAACCCACCAGTAAAATAACCACGGCAGCAATAATCGGTTGAAATTGATCCCAATAATACATGGCATCAAGTCTCCCCCGGGAGCCTCCAGTAAAAAATTCGTTCATTGTCGTTATTCCTCGTTGTTATAGATTGTTAAACTGTATAAATTGCGCATTTCTTATTCAATATTCAACAGCATAAATACAACAAAAGCGCTGCAAAAGGTTGCAAAGAACCCTGGTCGTCCACAAACGGATCAACCAGGATTATTGCCTGTCTGGATATCGATTTTCTTTCAAAAAAATCAGTGAAATTTCCACTTTCAGAATAGGCGGATGAGCCATGCAGCTCATACCCAGTCTGCAAGCATATAAACAAGAAGTGCCATCAGAAACAGTCCCACCAGCATTAACATATAAACAGGCAACCGTTTCTTATGGTTCAATTCTTCTTCCGTGGTCACATGAGATGGCCGATTGAAATCATGTCGCATAATTCCTCCCTCCCTGTTGTTTTGCTGAAATTTTATACTATCAGCTGATCATATTGCTGTGTGTAAAAATATTTTAACCGGACGAGCGTTTGATGAAATTTTCTGATCTACATTAAAAATCAGGTATAATGTCGACCCTATTTTCTGACTGCCGTGGACAATGACCTATCTTCGTCAAAGTGTCTCTCTCGAGCTAAATACAGATGTCACCGAGCAATGTTTTCTGCATACCACCCGGGATGGGCATTTCATCGGTATTATTGAATTCAGTCAATCCGGGCATACGCTGAAATGGGAAGATCTGGAGTATTTTCGCCGGCGTACTGAAGAGTTTTCAGTCATGCCCTTCCCGGATTGCATCAATGCCATGATCATTGATATTCGCAATGTCACCGCGCTGTTGGATAATGAAGTACCCATTATTCCCTGGCGTTTGCTTGAAGAGGAATGTCCAATCCGGCTGGTGGTGTCTCAGGAGCGTATGCAATATTATGCCGGTTTATTTGAACCCACCTGGCTGACCACTGATATTGAAACAGCCATTTCCGAACTGCGTGAATTCATGGACATGTTTGTGCATTAATTCGGCTGCAGAAAAATACTACCAGTAATTCTCCACCGCTATATTTCCCTCGCCACGACGATTCATGCTCAGGCCACGGGCTTTCAGTGCCGCACGGGTATCATCCACCATCTGCGGATTACCACATAACATGACATGGGTTGTAGCCGGATTAAATTCAGCACCTGCAGCCTGTTCCAGTTCCCCGCTACTGATCAATACAGGTAAACGCTCATGCAGGGCTGCATCCGGATCCCGGGTAACCACCGGAATAAATCTGAAACCGCCATGTCCTTCACCAAATGTTGCTGCAATCTGCTGAATACGCTCCACATAGGCCAGTTCTGACTGGGTCCGGACACTGTAAACCAGATAAATCCGGGCATACTTTGTCCAGGTGTCAAAGTCCTGCAGCATGGAAATAAACGGCGCCAGACCGGTACCAGTCGCCAGTAACCATAAATCCTGAGGCAGCGGCAGCTGATAGCGGGCCAGTGTTAAAAATCCGTAGGGAATTTTTTCCAGATACAATTCATCACCAACTTTTAAATGCTGCAAGTTCGATGTAAATGCGCCATCCGGCACCACAATTGAAAAAAACTCGAGCTTTTCATCAAATGGTGAGGAAACCACGGAATAAGCCCGTACCACCAGTTCATCACCGACTTTCAGTCCAATACGTGCAAACTGCCCGGCACTGAACTTAAAATGTGCCGGTCGGGTCAGGGTAAAACTGAATAAATTACCGGTCCAGCGATGTACTGATAATACCTTTTCCCTACTGAATTTTTCAATTGGCATGATTTCTGCGTGGCGTGGAAGATACTGCTCATGGTAGCATGACAGCATAATTTATTAATATTTTTTAAATGTTAAGGCAGTATCCATGCGCATGACTTTACGCCAGCTGGCTGTTTTTGTTGCAGTTGCCCAGGAAGGCACTGTCACCCGGGCAAGTGATGCCGTCAGACTGACCCAGAGTGCGGCCAGCATGGCGCTGGCTGACCTGGAAGATGGGCTGGGGACACCGTTGTTTGACCGTCTGGGAAAACGTTTACAGTTAAATGACCTGGGTCGTTTCCTGCTGCCTCAGGCGCTGGAAATTTTAGGTCGCTGTGAAGCGTTTGAACAGGCCGCCAAAGGCGAGTTACAGAGCGTCGACCTGCGTATCGGGGCCACACTGACCATCAGTGATTATCTGATGCCCGATCTGATGGCTGATTTTTTACAGCGTCAGCCTCAGGCACATTTACAGCTTCAGGTGGGCAATACCCGTCAGATGATTGAAGCGGTCAATCAGTTTCAGCTTGATCTGGCGCTGATTGAAGGGTCCTGTCACTTACCTCAGCTGCAATGTATTCACTGGCGCAATGATGAACTTGCAGTCTGCTGTTCGCCGAACCATCCACTGGCTTTACTGGACACACCACTGCAAGCAAGTGATTTTCAGCAGGTCGAATGGATTCTGCGTGAAGAAGGCTCAGGCACCCGTGAAGTTTTTGACAATGCCATACTCAAGGACTTACAGGATGCCACTATTCGTCTGACACTGGGGCACAATGAAGCCATTCTGAAAATCGTCGCAGGCGGCCTGGGCATGTCCTGTATTTCCAGGCTCGCCATTGAACCCTTAAGGGAAAAACACCAATTGGTTATCCTGGACACGCCGTTCTGGCAGCTGACCCGTCCGTTATTTATGTTGGTGCATCGACAAAAATACCAGGGGCCCGGCCTGAAAGCCTTTATGCAATTCTGCAATGAGCAGGTTTAATTGAGTGGATTCAGAGCAAACGCAGCTAAAACGGTGTGCAACATATAAAACAGAAATGATCCTAATGCGATTCAGCAGCCCTGTTCCGATCTTTCCCCAGCAATTCATCCAGGCTTTTTTCAGATAAAATACGATCCGGTAATTTCCCCTGCGCACGGCGCTGTTCAGCAATTCTCCGTTGCTGTTCCAGCATATATAGCTGCAGTTTGACCTCCTGCTCCTGCTGATATTTCCGGTATTGGTCATAACCATATAGCCCCAGATACACCGCAATACACAGACTGAGACCACCTGCCGGCAGCCAGGGCGGAATAATCGATCCTGTCCTCCGGTGCAGCTGCGACTTTTCCCTGCTGTAAATCCGATAGGCTACCCGGGTCTTTATTTTTCGGTAGGAGGAACGCAGTTTTGATTTTCCCGGGTGGCCAACACCGGCAAATACTTTGCTGAAATGGCTGCCTGTGTCCGGTTTCTGCAGTGTTCCAGATTGTGTTGCTGTTGTATCTGTGGCTGACTGTGCAACTGCGGCATCTGCATTCGGTGCAGGATCCTGCTGCTGATCCTGTGGCAGTCCCAACATAGTATCCACAGTTTGATGGACGATATTGTTTTCATCATCCTCCATCACATTCTTAAAATCGAGCCGGACCACATAATTTGCCCGATATTCACCATTTTGTTCCGTAATCAGACACTTGATGCGCTCCCCCAGTTGAGGTGCCAGCCGACTTCTGGGAAAGTCTGTTTCCAGGAAGATCAGCACCTGCTCACTGTCATTCAGCACAATTTTTCCCGATTTTAGACTCGGGTCATAACTCTGGACTGTCCCCTTATGAAACATTTTTTGTTCTCATTATTCTTCAAGTCAACTTAAAAAAAGGAAGCATATTATTGCTTCCTCCAATCCTGCTCAACTTCAGTCTTTTTGCACACTGCCAAAAATTTTATCACCGGCATCCCCCAGCCCGGGAACAATATAGCCATGCTCATTCAGCCCCTGATCAATCGAAGCGGTAAATATGGTCACGTCAGGATGGGCCTGTTCAACTTTTTCAATGCCCTCAGGTGCAGCAACCAGTACCATGACCCGAATGTCCTTACAACCACTGGCTTTCAGGGCATCTATCGCCGCGACCAATGAGCTTCCCGTCGCCAGCATCGGGTCAATAATCATGGCTATTCGGTTCTGAACATCCGGAACCAGTTTTTTATAATAGGTCCGGGCTTCCAGTGTTTCCTCATCACGCTCCAGCCCCAGTACCGACACTTTCGCACTCGGAATCAGGTTTAAAAAACCCTCCAGCATACCAATACCGGCCCGAAGGATGGGAACCACTGTAATTTTCTTGCCTGCAATACGCTGTGCCGTGACCTTACCTGCCCAGCCATCGACATCCTGATCACAGACAGGTAAGTCCTTAGTGGCTTCATAAGTCAACAGCATGGTGATTTCCTGAGCAAGTTCACGAAAATTCTTGGTACTGATCTCTGCACGACGCAATAAACCCAGCTTATGACGAATAAGTGGATGCTGAATTTCCTGGATAGGCACGAATGGACACCTGAAACATAAAAGTAAATTTTAATAATTATAAAGGTTTTTTACCTGAAAAAGAAAAGCCCTCAATCCATGAGGGCTTTTTTTTGTTACACGCATCATCTTATGGATGATTAATGCTGCTGACTCAGAATGGAATGCATCGGTGACAGAATCTCTGACTTTAAAGCCAGGTTAATAATCGGGTCCGGGTAAATACCGATCAGCAGGACCAGTAGAGCCGCTCCCAGCACCATCAATCCACCGACTTTCTGCCCCCAGTGATCAACCGCATCAATACGTGGTTTGTCCGGTGGCGTCATGTACATCACCACCATGACCCGCAGGTAATAATACAAACCGATCCCACTGCCGACAATCACCATGGCTGCCAGCAACCAGTGTTCTGCCGTCACGGCAGCAAGCACCACCATGAACTTACCAATAAATCCGGCAGTCAGTGGAATACCCGCCAATGACAGCATCATCACGGTCAGGGTCGCAGTCAATACCGGACGACGCCAGAACAGCCCGCGGTAATCCGCCAGTGATTCAGCTTCATCCAGATTATTGTATGGGCTGGACATTAACGCAACCGCACCAAAAGCACCAATGGTGGTCAGGGTGTAGGTAATGACATAAACGCTGACACTTCCCAGGCTGGCATAAGTCAGACTGATCAGGGCAATCAGCAAATAACCGAAATGCGCAATGGAGGAATAACCCAGAATCCGTTTCAGATTGACCTGACGTACCGCCAGCAGGTTACCGACCACAATGGACAGTACTGCAAGCACAGTCAGCAGGGTAACCGTTGATGGCACCAGCATGACCCCTGATGTCAGAAGAAAACGAACCATCAGACCAATGGTCGCCACCTTGGCAACAGTCGCAAGGAAAGTTGCAATGGGTGCAGGTGCGCCCTGGTACACATCCGGTGTCCATTTATGAAATGGAGCCAGCGACAGTTTGAAGGCAATGGCCATAATCATCAGACCCATGCCCAGCAGAATCATCGGCTGTACAAAGAACAGCTTTAATTGATCCACAAAATCCTTCAGATCAGTAATCTGACCGGCCTGGGCCAGCTGGTTGCCATATAAGCCCGGGAAGTTGCTGAACGACAATGTTCCGGTGTAGGCATAGACATAGGCCATCCCCATCAGCAACATGGCAGATGCTGTGGCAGAAAGCACCAGGTACTTAATGCCCGCTTCCAGCGATCCGGCACGCTGATGCGTATAGGCCAGCAGGCCATACACAGGAATGGACATCAGTTCCAGACTGATAAAGAACGAAGCATAATGGGAACTGGTCACCATTAGCATTGCCCCGGCCACGGAAATCAGCATCAGGATATAAAGCTCTTCACGATGATCCCGATAGCCTTCAATATAGGCATGTGACAGTGTACAGCAGGCCAGTGCAGCAATCAGTATGATCAGCTGATACAGCAGGGTAAATGAATCAATCGTGAACAGGCCCATGACATTGGGTGATGCATGGATACCACCGAACATCACCAGTACAATATTGATGACGGCCAGGTTCAGCCCCACCACAGATACTGTTGCAATTAAATTATGGCTGCGCCTGACTGCGGTCAGAATCATGACCACAATCGCAGTCAGGGCCACAATCATAACAGGCGCCAGCGGCATAAGCTCAGAAAGAGAAAGTGTGAAGTTCATGGCTTACTGGATCTCCACATGTTGTTGGGTCACGACCTGTTGAGTAGCATCAACGATTTCCTGGACCGGCAGATAACTGTTGACAATCCACCCCATACTCGAACTGGAAATATCCAGGAAAGTCTGCGGATAAATTCCCAGCCACACCAGACCAAAGGCACAGATCAGCAGAATCAGCGTTTCACGGGCATTCAGGTCCTTTAACGGATGCTGATAATGTTGCTTCTGTTCTTCATCCGGCGTACCGAATAATGCTTTGTGAATCAGAATTAAACCGTAAAGACCTGCAAAAACCAGGCTCACTGCAGCCAATACAGTAAATACCGGGAAGTTTTTAAAGGAACCCATCAGAATCAGGAATTCACCAATAAAGTTCCCCAGGCCCGGAATACCGACCAGGGCTGCAACAAAGAACATCAGGAAAAATGACAGATACTGGAACTGCCCCCGGATCCCCCCCATCAGACGCAGATCCCGGGTATGCAGACGCTCATAAACCTGACCGCACATAATAAACAGTGCCGCAGAAGACAGACCGTGGGCCAGCATCATAATCATCAGTCCCTGGAAGGTCAGAATATTACCGGCATACAGGGCCAGTAAAATAAAGCCCATATGCGAAATTGACGTATAAGCCAGCAGGCGCTTCATATCGGTTTGCTGGAAAGCACACCATGCCCCGTAGAAAATCCCGATTAAGCCGAAAACAATGGCAATATCTGCAAACTGTGCAGAGGCAGCCGGAAAAAATGGAATCACAAAACGCAATAAACCATAAGCAGCTGTCTTAATCAGAATCCCCGCAAGATCAACAGAACCGGCGGTAGGTGCCTGGGCATGTGCATCCGACAACCAGCCATGCAAGGGGAAAACTGGCAGCTTGACTGCAAAACCAATGAACATACAGATCATTAATGCATAAGCGATGTGTGGTGCCTGCGTATCCAGTGTATTGGCCACGGCAAGCAGATAACTATAATCAAAACGGATCATGCCGGTCATCATGTAGCCATAAACCACCAGGCCCAGAATACCGATCAGCATGATTAAACCCGCCACCTGGGTGTAGATGAAGAATTTAGTTGCTGCATAAACACGCGATTTACCATCTGCACCTTTATGCCCCCAGAGGGCGATCAGGAAGTAAATCGGCACCAGCATCATCTCCCAGAAGAAGAAGAACAGGAACAGATCGATGGCAAGGAATACCCCGATTACACCACCCAGTGACCACAACAGGTTCAGATGGAAGAAACCAACATTTTTCTGGATTTCACCCCATGAACAACCCACCGCCAATACACCCAGCAGTGCAGTCAGCCCCACCATCAGCAGGGACAGACCATCAAGCGCCAGATGAATGCTGATACCCAGCGATTTAATCCATGGTAAATGAAATTCTGCAGCCCAGCTCGGTGCTCTCTGGCCCAGTTCATAACTGAAACCGCCGTGATGCCACAGCAATAGCGTAAGTGCCAGGGTAATGAGCATACCGGCCAATGCAATATAACGCGGTAAATGATCGTCAATTTTGTCGACCAGCCAGCAGATGAAACCTGCAATGAATGGAATCAGAACCAATGCGGGCAAAATTAAATTGTTTGTTGTTTCCATCTTATTTCCCCACGACCTGAGTCACAATCAGCAACATCAGCAGGACCACGCCCCCCAGTAACATACTGGAAGCGTACTCACGTAATGAACCGGTCTGACGTGCACTTGTAAACTGGTTGCCGCCTTTGACAATTGCCGGCAATACAAGCCATAGACGATCCACCGGATCACGACCGGAAATTCGGGTCAGTAACAGGTATGGCTGCACAAATACAATATTGTACAGGGCGTCAAAACCGAATGCATTGCGGCAGATATTGACAAGCCCTGCCCCGAATGACGTTGCTGCAAAGCTTTTTATCGCATGATAGGCAAATGCAAACAGCACAATACCGACCACCAGACCCGCCAGTGCAATACCGACTGCGGTATATTCAGCACTGTGTACGCCTGCTTCAAGCGCTTCAGGAATCACAAAATCAGGAATCCGGGCCGTATTCAGCATATTCATCACCGGCGCTTTTAAGAAATATGCCAGACCGGTGGAAAGCACGGCCAGAATCGCCAGTGGCGCCCAATAGGTCGCTCCCTTAATCTCATGATAAGGCGTTTTCTCTTCACCGAAAAATACTACCCAGATCAGACGGAAGGTATAGATTGAGGTCAGGAATGCTCCAGCCACACCCACCCAGTATAAACTGTGATACAGCGCAACCGATTGTCCCTGAGCCCATACAGCGCCCAGAATCGCATCTTTTGAGAAGAAACCGATGGTAATGAATGGAATGGCAGCCAATGCGCCACCGCCAATCAGGAAGCAGGCAAACAGGAATGGATTTTTTTTGCGTAATCCGCCCATTTTGAAAATATTCTGTTCATGGTGATAAGCAAGAATCACCGCACCGGAAGACAGGAATAATAATGCCTTGAAGAACGCATGAGCCAGCATGTGAAACAGACCGGCCTGATAGGCTTCTGCACCCACGGCCATAAACATATAACCCAGCTGACTCATGGTGGAGTACGCCAGGATCCGTTTGATGTCGGTCTGTACCAATGCTGCAAAACCTGCCACCAGTAAGGTTACCGCACCGGTAATTGAAATGAATTGCATCACTTCAGGCGCCAGCTCAAATACAGAGAACATACGACAGCACAGGTAAACACCTGCGGTTACCATGGTCGCCGCATGGATCAGTGCTGAAACCGGTGTCGGACCAGCCATTGCATCTGCAAGCCAGGTCTGTAATGGAATCTGTGCAGATTTACCGGCAGCACCCAGAAACAGCATCAGTGCCGTCCACAGGGTCAGTGAGGAGCTCTGTGTCATCACCTGTGACGCATGCGTCACAATGGTTTCAATATGCAGCGTACCAAATTGCTGATAGATCAGGAACAATGCAATCAGCAAAAATACATCCCCCACACGGGTCACGGTAAATGCCTTGATGGCAGCCATGCCATTTGCCGGGTTCTGATAGTAGTAACCGATCAGCAGATAGGAGCACAGCCCCACACCTTCCCAGCCCAGGAATAATAACGCCAGGTTGTCCGCCAGCACCAGCACCAGCATGCTTGCAACAAACAGGTTAAAGTAAGAGAAGAAACGTGCAAAATCTTCTTCGCCACGCATATACCAGGATGCAAAAATATGAATTAAAAGACCAACACCGGTAATCATGCCCATCATCAGCAATGACAGACCGTCCAGATGCAGACTGATACCCGGCGCAAAACCACCGACATTGAACCATGTCCACAGATGCTGAGCAAAGTACTGCTGACCGCTGCTGCTGAACTCCAGACCGGCAATCAATGCAAATAATGCAGACAGTCCCACTGAACCCACACCTATGACTGCGGCAACAGATTCAGAAAATTTATTCCGACCCGCTGCCAGCAGAATAAAACCAATCAGCGGAAATAAAATTGTGCAATATAAGTAACTCATCCGCGCATCTCACTGGCAGCATCCACATCCAGATGATGGAAGCGATGATAGAACTGAAGAACAATCGCAAGACCGATACACGCCTCTGCCGCGGCAAGTGTCAGGATCAGAATGAACATAATCTGTCCATCCGGCTGCACCCATGCACTGCCTGCAACAACAAATGCAAGCGCCGCTGCATTCATCATGATTTCAAGGCTCATTAACATAAATAACAGGTTCCGTCTTACCATCACCCCATAGAAACCGAGTGCAAAAAGGATGGACGCAACGACCAGACCATGTTCCAAAGGAATGTTGCCCATTATTCTCTTTCCTCTTCTTCTGCAGCGGGTTCACGCTTGCCCAGATGAAATGCTGCGACCAGTGCCGCAAGCAACAGCATTGCAGCAACTTCAACCAGCAATAAATAATGTGTAAAAAGCGCCTGGCCCACTGCTTTGGGACCGACCATTTCAGTGCCGAGCATCACACCGCGGGTGGTATACTCCGGAGACAGCATCCACACCAGGCTCAGACCCAACAGAAAGCTCAGCAGTGCCGGATAGGCCCAGGTTTCCGATGTCATCCATTTGCGCTCCTGGTCCACCGTATGCTGACCAAGATTCAACATCATGACCACAAAGACAAATAACACCATGATCGCACCTGCATAGACAATCACTTCAAGTGCCGCAGCAAAAGGAGCGCCAATGGTCAGGAAAATACCGGCAACTGCCAGTAATGAAACGATCAGGCTTAATAGTGCATGAACCGGGTTTGCATTGGTCACCACACGAATCGTTGCAATAATGGCCACAAGTGCCATCAGATAAAATGGCCACATCATGGTAATAAGCTCCGTACATCAACAGGGGCAGTTTCACGCTGTGCCTGTCCTTTGCCCTTGCCATCAATTGCCATACCGGCAACACGATAGAAATTATAATCGGGATATTTGCCCGGACCGGAAATCAGCAGGTTTTCTTTTTCATAAACCAGGTCCTGACGTACATATTCACCCAGCTCAAAGTCCGGGGTCATCTGAATGGCAGTGGTCGGGCAGGCTTCTTCACACATTCCGCAGAAAATGCAGCGTGAGAAATTAATCCGGAAAAACTCCGGATACCAGCGTCCATCTTCCTTTTCAGCTTTCTGTAATGAAATACAGCCCACCGGACAGGCAACCGCACACAGGTTGCATGCCACACAGCGCTCTTCTCCATCCGGATCACGTGTCAGCACAATACGGCCGCGATAACGTGGCGGTACAATCTGTTCGCCCGGGACTTCAGGATACAGGATTGTGTCACGCTTACGTGTGGCATGGGTAAACACCATCCACAATGTCCGAATAATTGATCCGACTCCAGCCAGAATTTTATACATTTTATACTCCCTGTGCCTAAGCCGCCTGATTGATCAAAATCACAGCACCAGTCACCAGAAGGTTAACCAACGCCAGTGGCAAACAAATTTTCCAGCCGAAATTCATCACCTGGTCATAACGTGGACGCATAAGGGAACCACGGGCCAGAATAAACATCATCATAAAGAATGCTGTTTTGACAATGAACCAGAATACCGGTGGAATAAATGGAATGTCCAGGTTGAATGGCGCCAGCCAGCCACCAAAGAACAAAGTCACCATCAATGCAGAAATCAGGATGATGTTGACGTATTCAGCCACGAAGAACATCCCCCATTTCATGCCACCATATTCCACATGGTAACCTTCGGCCAGTTCCTGTTCTGCTTCCGGCTGGTCAAATGGATGACGGTGTGTGACCGCAACCCCTGCCACCACAAAAATCATGAAGCCCAGGAACTGAGGCACAATGAACCACATATCCCGTTGTGCTTCCACAATCTCACGCAGGTTGAAAGAGCCGGCAATGGCCACGACGCCCATCAGGGAAATCCCCAGGAAGACTTCATAGGAAATGGTCTGAGCCGCAGAACGCAAGCCCCCCAGCAATGCATATTTGTTATTGGATGACCATCCGCCAAACAGCACCGCATACACAGCAATACCCGCCATTGCCATAAAGAACAACAGTCCGATATTCAGATCTGCAACCCCCAGGGTTGGACTGACCGGAATCACCATAAATGACAGCACCGCAGTGGCCATTGCCACCGCTGGAGCCAGTCGGAACGTCAGTTTATCGGCAAATTTTGGTGTCCAGTCTTCCTTGAACATGATTTTCAGCATGTCAGCAACAATCTGGAACATCCCGCCCGGACCGACACGATTGGGTCCATAACGGTCCTGCCATAAAGCCAGTAAACGCCGCTCAATAAAGGACATCAACGCAGCCATTAAAACCACTGCAAGCAAAATAACAACGGCCTGTACCACGGCATAGGCCACCGGCCAGTCCTGTGCCCATGTCGGCAGGGCGCGTAAAGATTCATTCATGTTTACACTCCCACCGCAACAGAGACAGGCTCAGTCAGCGACACAGTTGGGGCCTGCCCCACCGGATAACCAATATACCCCGTCGGTAAATATTCGATCACCTGTACAGGCAGACTGATGGAAGTCTCTCCTGCTTTCACCGTAATTTTCTGCCCATCCTGCACATTTAAGCGTGCTGCATCCTGTTCGCCCACGGCAAAAGCTGCTGCGGGAATACGGGATTGCATGGCCGGTGTTTTCAGCGTGAACTCACCCGACGCAAAAATATGATGCATCGGGACCAGACGGAAACTTTCGGGGTTAGCCAGCAATGCAGCAGGTGCCACATAACTGCGTGCCGGGCGTTTCGGCAACCGGTCAAATAACCGGACACCGGCATCACCCCCCTTTAAGTGACCTCCGACTTCATCCTGATATTTATTCCAGGACTGTGGTGAATTCCAGCCAGGCGCCCATGCAAATGGGATCAGTGAAGAGGCTTTTTGTGGGCCGACATAACCTTCCATTGAGAAAGTCAGTGCCGAATCCACATCAATCGGTTGTTTCGGCTCATGCACGGAAATTGGCGCCCGCATTGCGGTACGACCTGAATAACGCCGTGGTTCACGTGCGATTTTCAGCCCATGAATACGGTAACCTGCATCCGGTGCAACATCCTGAATGGCTTCCAGCGCCGGTACATTGCCGGCCACGGATTCAATCACATCATCCAGCAGAGTCCAGGAAATCGGCTTGCCCTTCATGCCGGTTTCAATGGCATGCAGCCAGCGCCAGGATTCCTTAATCGCATATTCAGGCTTGTAATAACCCGGATCATAAACCTGATAAAACCGCTGCGCCCGGCCTTCCTGGCTGACTACGGTGCCATCACCCTCTGCAAAGCTCGCCGCTGAAAGAACCACAGTCGCTTTATCCAGCGTAGCTGTTTCAGAATGATCCAGCACAATCACATGCTGTGCTTTTGCCAGTGCAGCATTGACCTGACCGGCCGATAGGCGGCGGTATAAATCATTTTCCACAATGATCACGGCATCATAGTCCTGGGCAAATGCCTGTTCCAGGCTTAAACCACCCAGAATTGCTATACCCATGGAGTTAACTTCCGGCACAGTCAGGGTCAGACCGGCATGCGTACCAAGATTCCGGGCAACCTGAGCTGCCGCTTCCATAATAGCCGGATCCTGCAAACTGGTCCCGGAGATAATCAACGGTTTTTTCGCCGCTTTTAACGTATCGGCAATGGTCTGTGCAAATGCTGCTGCATCATCATCCAGACCCGCCACTGCTTCACCTTTCACTGCGGCTGCAACAGCAAAACCCAGTCGGGCAATATCATTGGGGGATGCAACCACTTCACCGGCTGCGATATCCGCAAGACGGGTCTGTGTAGTCGCCAGAATATAAACCGGAGATTTTTCATCCTGCGCAATACGCCGCACAGGTTCAGCCAGCCAATCCTGGGTACGGCGTTCTGCCGCCATTTCCCTTGCTTTATTCTTTGCAGCCTGACGTACAGACAAAGCCATACGTGGTGCTGTCTGCGTCAAATCTTCACCCAGAATCAGTACCGCATCATAAGACTCAATTTCACGCATGCCCGGGTTATACACCCCTTCGGTCTGCATGATGGAAGCTGCCAGTTCCACAAGATTCTGTTCTTTGGTGGATAAACCGGTTGAGAAATGTGTAGGCCCAACCAATTCACGCAGGGCAAAATTACTTTCAAGGCTGGCACGCGGTGAACCGACACCCAATACTTTTTTGCCCTGGATAAGGGTAATGACCTGATCCAGTGCCTGGTCGACAGATACGGTCGTCACCGAACCATCTGAACGGAACTGCGGCTGACGCGGACGGTCAGCAAGGTTGACATAACCGGTACCAAAACGGCCTTTATCACACAGAAAATACTGATTGACTTCACCGTTAAAACGATTTTCCACCCGGCGCAGCTCGCCATAGCGTTCTCCCGGAGAGATGTTACACCCCGAAGAACAGCCCTGGCAGACACTTGGCGCATACTGCATATCCCATTTACGGTTATAGCGTTCTGAATGGGTTTTGTCGGTAAATACCCCGGTTGGACAGACTTCAGTCAGGTTACCGGAAAACTCGGACTCCAGCGTGCCTGATTCCGGGCGGCCAAAGTAAACGTTTGATGCAGCGCCATAGACACCGAAATCGGTTCCGTCTGCATAATCATTGTAATAACGCACACAACGGTAGCATGCGATACAACGGTTCATTTCATGTGCAATGAATGAACCCAGTTCCTGGTTGTGATGCGTCCGTTTGGTAAAACGATAGCGACGCCGGTCATGTCCCGTCATGACGGTCATGTCCTGTAAATGACAATGCCCACCCTCTTCACAGACCGGACAGTCATGCGGGTGGTTGGTCATCAGGAACTCAACAATGGACTCACGAAAGTCCACTGCTTCCTTATCTTCAATTGAAATATAGGTATTATCCGCTGCAGGTGTCATACAGGACATCACCAGCCGTCCACGGGTATCTTCAGGTTTTGCATACTGAATCACCGCACACTGACGGCAGGAACCCACAGAGCCCAGCGATGGATGCCAACAAAAATACGGAATATCAATGCCAAGAGACAGACATGCCTGCAACAGGTTTTCAGACCCGCTGACTTCGTACGATTTTCCATCGACATGAATTGTAGCCATAGTCGAATTCCTTAAGCTTGTTCTGTGTGGCTGGGCTGGGCAACCGGACGATCCGTCACTTTTGCCTCAAACTCGTTACGCCAGTATTTTAGTGCACTCTGTAAAGGTTCCATTGCACCGGGTGCATGGGCACAGAAGGTCTTGCCGATCCATAACTTTCTGGTCAGCTCGGACAGGTGTTCAATGTCTTCCATTTTCCCCTGACCATTTTCCAGTGCCCGCAGCGCCTTGACACTCCAGGGCAGACCATCACGGCACGGCGTACAGAAGCCACAGGATTCACGTGAGAAAAACTCTTCCAGATTACGGGTAGCTGAAACCATGCACTGATTTTCATCAAATACCATCAGCAGGCAGGTTCCCAGCCGTGAACCGGCTTTCATCATGCTGTCTGAATCCATGGGCAGATCAATATGATCGGCCGTCAGGAAGTCAGTCGATGCACCGCCCGGCAACCAGCCTTTCAGGCTTAAGCCATCACGCATACCACCGGCATGCTCTTCAATCACTTCACGTGCCGTGGTGCCAAATGGAAGCTCCCATAATCCCGGGAATTTCACCTTACCGGACGCACCATAAATTTTGGTGCCCGGATCCTTGGATTTATCTGCCGACAGACTGATATACCACTCAGGGCCCCGCAGCATGATGGCCGGCAGGTTATTGAAAGTTTCGACATTATTGACGATCGTCGGACGTCCCCAGGCACCCGCCACCTGTGGAAATGGCGGCTTGGTCCGCGGGTTGGCACGGCGGCCTTCCAGCGAGTTGATTAATGCCGTTTCTTCACCGCAGATATAACGCCCTGCTCCGGTATGCACATGCAGATCAAAGCTCCAGCCGGTCCCGAGAATATTATCTCCCAGATAGCCTTTGGTCCGGACCTGCTCAAGTGCCTGATTCAGATAAGCAGCCGCTTCAATATATTCACCACGGATAAAGATATAACCCTGCGTTGCTTCCAGGGTATAGGCTGCGATCAACATTCCTTCAATCAGCTGATGCGGAAGTCGTTCCATCAGCAGACGGTCCTTGAACGTCCCCGGCTCCATTTCATCGGCATTACAGATCAGGTAACGGGCACCGGAATGATCATTCGGCGCCATCAATGACCATTTAATTCCTGCCGGGAAGCCGGCACCACCACGGCCTTTTACCGTTGCGGCCTTAATCACTTCCAGTACTTCTGCCGGTTGCATGCCAACTGCTTTTTTCAGGGCAGCATAGCCTTCGAGTGCTTCGTAATCATCCACGCTACGGACATGTTCCTGTTTACTCAGACGCCACGTCAGTGGATGAGTTTCCGGGTTGCCGTCGCCATAAATTGGTTTTGGTTCAGTATTCATACATACTTCTCCAGTAACTGTTTCACTGATGCCACATCCACAAGGCCGTGGGTATCTTCGTCAATCATCAGGGTTGGACCTTTGTCGCAATTCCCCAGACAGCAAATCGGCAGCAGGGTAAAACGCCCATCTGCGGTGGTCTGACCATACTGGATACCCAGTTCACGCTGAAACGCTTCTGCCAGGGTTTCTGCCCCCATCAGAAAGCAGGCAATCGAGTCACATAATAAAATCACATGTCGACCGACCGGCTGGCGATAAATCCGGTTATAAAAGGTGGCAACACCTTCCAGCTCAGCGGTGCTGATTTCCAGCAACTGGGCAATAGCGTTCAACTGTGCATCATCCACCCAGCCATTCCGGCGCTGCACATGTTTCAGTGCATCCAGTGAGGCTGCACGTGGGTAAGGATAGTGACCAATGTGATGCTGAATTTCATGAATCTCATCAGGGGTTAGAATCCCCTCAACATGCACACGTGGTTTTTTATCAGTCAAAATCATCATAATGCGTTTACCCCTTAGCGATCCACGTCAGCCATGACCACGTCAATGGTGGCCAGATAAATGATCAGATCTGAAACAAGGCTGCCGTTAATCACGGAAGGAATTTGCTGCAGGTGCGTAAAAGTCGGTGTGCGAATTCGGGTCCGGTAACTCATGGTTGACTTATCTGAAGTCAGATAATAGTTGGACGCCCCTTTCACCACTTCAGCCATGACAGAGGACTCTCCTGCCGGCATGACAGGCCCCCATGACACACTCAGGAAGTGAGTGATCAGGGTTTCAATATCCTGCAGGGTTTTGTCCTTCGGTGGCGGTACCGCCAGTGGATGATCGGCCTTATATGGGCCGGATGGCATGTTGTCCAGGCACTGTTTTACAATTTTCAGTGACTCATTAATTTCATGGAAGTGAACCAGTACACGGGCATAGGCATCGCCTTCATACTCAAGCGGCACTTCAAAGTCATAATTTTCATAACCACTATATGGACGGTACTTACGCACATCAAAATCAATACCGGTCGCACGCAATCCGGTACCGGTCACACCCCAGGCCAATGCAGATTTTGCATCATACTGTGCCACATTACGGGTCCGGCCGATAAATACCGAGTTTTTCAGTGCTGCGGTGTAATATTCATTCATGCGTTTCGGCATCCATTCGAGAATATCCCGAATGAGTTTTTGCCAGTTATTCGGCAGATCATGCGCCGTTCCACCAATGCGGAACCAGGCCGGATGCATACGGAAGCCGGTAATGGCCTCAATCGCATCATAAATTTTCTGACGGTCAGCAAACATATAAAATACCGGTGTCATCCCACCGGCATCCTGGATTGCCGTACCGATGTACAGCAAGTGGTTATTGATGCGGAATAATTCAGACATCATAACCCGGATACACTGTGCACGGTCGGGCACCGTAATCCCTGCCAGTTGTTCCACGCCCATCACATAGGGCATGTTCTGCGCACAACCGCCCAGGTAGTCCACACGATCGGTATAGGGAATAAATGAATGCCAGGTCTGACGTTCCGCCATCTTCTCCACACCACGGTGGTGATAACCGATATCCGGTACGCAGTCCTTGACTTCCTCACCATCCAGCTGAAGAATGATACGGAAAGCACCATGTGCAGACGGGTGGTTAGGGCCTAAGTTCAGGAACATGAAGTCTTCATCGGCATTGCCGCGTTTCAGCCCCCAGTCTTCCGGAACAAAGCGCAGGTGTTCCTGCTCAAAATCCTGTTTTGCCCTGTCCTGCATATACGGCGTATATTCTGTGGCACGGGCCGAATATTCCTTACGCAGTGGATGGCCTTCCCAGTAGGTTGGCAGCAGAATCCGACGCAGCATGGGATGTCCATCAAAATTGATCCCGAACATGTCGTAGGCTTCACGCTCATACCAATTGGCATTTGGCCAGATCGTCGTTGCCGTGGCAATATTCAGATCGGACTCATTCAGCGCCACTTTAATACGAATATCGCTATTACGTTCCAGCGAAAGTAGGTGATAAAACACCGTAAAATCCGATGCAGGCAAGCCATCACGCTGGGTCCGCAGGCGCTCATCCACAGCAGACAGATCAAACAGCATCACATAGGGACGTGATACCGTACGCAGGTACATCAGAACATCCTGTACCCGTGCGCGTTCAACCCAGACGGTCGGAAAATTTTCACAAGTCGGTTGCACGTAGAAATTCTCACCAAACCTGGTTTTGAGATCTTCTACAATGGCAAATGCAGGGCGGGAATCGGCAGGTACCGATTCTGGCATAGCAATTTCTGTTTCAGCCATTGGCTTGGCTTCCTATTTAATACAAATTCTGTCATTTTTCCCGATGACCATATCCACTCGATATGTCAATCATTCATCGGGGACAATTACTTAATTTCATCCATGGAACGCAGGTTTTTCACCGCAATGCGTTCAGCATTCTTACGCTCACGTTCCGGCATCATCTTCGGCTTATACACCGGCTGAAGATCATCACCGATCACGGCAGAAAGAGGACGCCGTTCCAGCTGAATCTGATCCTGCAGCAACAGCAGCGCCTGCGTCAGTGCTTCCGGACGTGGCGGGCAACCCGGCACATAAACATCTACCGGAATAATTTTATCAACGCCCTGCACCACGGAATAAATATCGTACATACCACCGGAGTTTGCACAGGCCCCCATGGAGATGACCCATTTCGGTTCAAGCATCTGTTCATATAAACGCTGAATGACCGGCGCCATTTTGACAAAGCAGGTTCCTGCAACAATCATCAGATCGGCCTGCCGCGGCGACGCACGAATCACCTCGGCACCAAAGCGTGACAGGTCATGTACTCCGGTCAGGGTTGTGGCATATTCCACATAGCAGCAGGATGTGCCAAAGTTAAATGGCCAGACTGAGTTTTTACGCCCCCAATTGACCACGTTATGCATGACATCTTCCAGACGGGTCATAAACACGTTTTTATTGACTTCTTCTTCCAGTGGATCCGTCACAATCTGACGTTCCTGAAGCGGATACTGGCTGGCTTCTGGATTCGCGCGGGTCAGCGTATATTTCATCCCGGTTACTCCTTATCAGATGTCGTGGTCAGTGTTTTGTTCTTCACACGACCGGATGACTGGGCAGGAATCTGTCCTGTAGGGTCCATCACCAGCTCTTCAATGGAATTGAAGCGGGTAATTTCTGCGAGGTCCATATTCGGTGAACCGACTTTAGCTTTAATCCCTGCTGCCTTACGACGATCCGAAGGAGCCCAGTTCAGCGCACCGGTCGAAAACTCATAAATCAGACCAGCCAGTAACACCAGAATAAATATCGCAGCTGCTGTAAAGCCAATCCAGCCGGTTTCACGTACTGTATTGGCCCATGCATAGAGATAGAGCGCTTCCAGATCAAACACGACAAAAAAGATGGCGACCAGATAGAATTTTGCAGACAACCGTATGCGTGCACCACCGGCACTGACCACACCTGACTCAAATTGTTCCTGCTTGGCACGCCCCCACGCCTTACCACCGAGGAGTAAGGGAACAGTCAGCATAAAGACACACAGAAATGTAACACCGATCACGAAGGCAATAATTGCCCAATCGTATGGAGTAATGGCACTCATGCGGGGATAACTCCTGGCAGGCCTATTTATTTAACAGAGAAATCTATGTATTGGCGCTTAAATATGCCAGACATAAAATAAATTCCAGACAATTGTACCTGATTTATGATTTCTGTTGCTAGTTTACGGGGTAAAGTCTTTCAGGTGATTTTTTAATCAAAACCGGTTATTCACGTGATTTCAGGCGATTATGGCACCCTGTAATCGCTTTACCAAATCCCCGGGTGATTCATGATGATTTTTTCCGAACATTTTTTACTGCTGCCACATTATGAATCATAAATCAGTCACTTAAACCGGACCAATCCAACAGCACCGACTTTTCAGACAGACACCTGTCATACACTTTTCATTTCACCCCACCGACTGTCCGGATTGCCAATAACCATTTATATTTTGTTACACTTTGCACGAACAATGTTCAGTAATTGACCTGAAAATTTTAAAAAACCCCGGTTTCCCCCAGGAAAAAGACCACTACAAATTCTCGATTTATGATATTTGTAATCATTTTTCAACGCATATTGCCAAAAAATAAAGCTCTCATCTCACAGAACTTCCAGCCCCGGTTGCAATCAGACCCTGTTACAGTCAGACCATTTCAGAAACCAGCGAATACCGCAACCCCACCAGATCCGATATGAAAATCAGCCCCGCCCCATGCCATATACCGATATTTTTACTGGATCTTCAATTCAACAACACGCTTCAATAACACGCATTAATTAACTTTATACAATTCAGCCCGGTTTCATGTGTATGCTTAAGCCAATAAGAACGGAGTACAACAGTCATGAACCTGAACTATGCACATAAACCCAATTATTTTTTATTTGCACAGCTGTTAATTCGCCACATTGAGGGGTATGTCAAAAAGCATCCTGATGCCAGTAATGCCATTTTTGACCTGCGTGATATTTATGAAATATTCCGTCATGACCTGGCATCGACCACGACCAATCTTGAGGGAATTCTGAATATTGCCGATGAATACACCATTGAGACCATCAATGGCGATAAAAAAATCATCAGCAGCTATAAAATTGATGCTGAACAGAACAGCCTGTTAATTGATTTTAATACAGATGCATTGGGCGCACTCAAAGACGGCAAGCGCATTATGGAACCGGATGCCACCAGCTACGAATAAACATTCAGCAACATAAAAATAATCAAAGCGCCTGACAGGCGCTTTGATTATTTGGATACATGTTTATTTGCTTTTAACGCTTGCCTTACCGGCTTCTTTCACCAACTTGCTATCATCGCGCTCTTTGACCGATGATTTTTTATCCATACTTTTATTAACAATATCCAGCCTCAGACTTTTTTCTTTTTAAATCGCTGCATTGGCCATGACATGGTAAAACGTGCACCGCCCAGTTCCGGACTCTGATCCACTTCAATCTTCCCGCCAAACCAATAGGCAATACGACTGACAATTGACAAGCCCAGTCCATAACCGCCTGAAGCCCGGGTACGACTGTCATCCAGTCGGGAAAATGCCTCAAATACCCGTTCACGGTCTTCCTCAGGGATTCCCGGTCCATCGTCTTCTATACAGACATAGGCCATGCCGCTGACAATATTGACACCACCGCTGATCTTCACCCGATGATCACAGTATCTGACGGCATTGCCCACCAGGTTCTGTACCACCCGATGCAGATAACGTCTTTCAGCATCCACCGTGACATTGGTCGAAAGCGGTTTCAGATCAATGATTTTCTGGGTTTTCAGGGCTTCGGTTTCAACAGCCACCTGTTGCAGCACATCCACCAGCACAATGTTCTCAAAATCCAGTGAAGGCGTTCCCTGTTCCAGCTTGGCATAGGTCATGATCTCATCAATCAGGGTATTCAGTGCTTCAATATCCTTATCGATCATTTCCATCTGATGCATACGGTGTTCATATTCATCTTCATCCGCCAGCATTTCCATACCGAAACGAATCCGGGCCACCGGGGTCCTGAGCTCATGCGATACCGCCCGCATCAGCTCCCGCTGTGCTTCAATCAGACGCTGAATATGATCCGACATGCTGTTATAACTGGAGGCCAGGCTGGCCATTTCGTCATATCCCTCCACAGGAACCCGGATGGACATATCCCCGGTCTTCATGACATCCAGTGCATCATTGACCTGCCGGACCTTGCGCTGAATGGGAACAATCAGACCGTAAACACCAAGGCTGAGCAGGAACATACTGAGCAGGGTAATTCCGGCGGCCAGTTTGAATGGCATCCAGTTGAACATGGGAACCGGCCCCATCACCAATACGGACCCCGGCACATTGGACATCGGAGAAACAATGGAGATGGTGGTGCCCCGCTCTGTTGCACTGTCCCGGTATAAAATAACGCTCTGATCTGCCCGCAGCCTGCCAATCTGTTCAGAATCCAGATTCATTTCTGTAGTTTTCCGAACACTGACCGGATAGTAAAAGTGCTGCTGGATTTTTTCCAGATACTGTTGTTCCTGGCCCGGGTAGTACACCAGATAATCCAGAATAAAGACCGGCAATGCCTTCATCTGACGTTCGCCGATGGCATCAATTTTGATATAAAGATAATGTGTGGGGTCGTTCCTGATCCCAATCACCAGATAGGCAACCCCCTGTTCAGCATCGTAACGAACCACGGCTTTCTGATTTTCTATGCGCTTCTGTTCAGTACGTGACAAATCAATTTTATGGGTATCCAGATAATAAATCGGGAGTTCCAGCAAATCCGCAGCATCCGAAATCCAGTCCATTTTCTGCTGATGCGTCTGCTGCCTTGCCACGCCCTCGCTGATGACATAGGAAATACCGTCAGTCAGTGATTCACGATATTCCTGCGCACGCTGATAGTTGATGATCTGAACCAGCAGATATCCAAAAATCGCCACCAGAAATACAAGAATAACGAGTCCTGCGTAAATACGCAGAAATATGCTGTGTTTTAACACATGATTTTCCCTGATAAAGGAATAGGCTGCCTAAGCCGGAATCAGCTTACAGCCCATTGGTTTCCTTAACAAAAAGATAACCCTTACTGCGTACTGTTTTAATGCGTTTCGGATTTTCAGGATCATCCCCGATTTTCGGACGGATCCGTGAAATACGCACATCAATTGAACGGTCCTGACCGTCATACTCGATGCCACGCAGGCGCTCAAAGATGTCCTCACGGGAAAGAATACGTCCGGCATTGGAGGCCAGTAACCATAACAGGTCATATTCAGCACTGGTAAAATCAACCAGTTCACCATTCAGCGTGACCGAACGGCCACCATTGTCAATCACCAGGTCGTCAAATTCGATACGCTGCGCCACTTCATCCTCAGGCGCTTTATCGGTACGGCGCAGCAATGCGCGAATCCGTGCCAGCAACACCCGTGGCTGCACCGGCTTGGCCACATAATCGTCCGCACCCATTTCAAGACCCAACACCTGGTCCATGTCTTCGGTCCGTGCGGTCAGCATCAGAATCGGCTGATGATAATGCGGTCTGACTTCACGGCATACGGTCAGGCCATCTGCGCCAGGCAACATCACATCCAGCACCACCAGATCCGGCTGCTCTGCAATAATACGGCGGATTGCGCGATTGCCATCCGGTTCCACACCAACTTCCAGCCCATTTCGGATTAAATATTCCTGAGTCAGACGTGCAAGACGTTCATCATCTTCAACAATTAAAATTTTGGGTAACTTCTCTTCCTGGCTCATAATTTGCCCCTGTATTTGCTATGGTTACTGCATAAAGTCCGCAGATTCAATACGCTATGCATTGCAATATACACACGTTTACATTGTAAACAAGACCCTTTTCACCAAACTGATACATGAGCGTTGCGTTTTGTTATACTTTTATTAATTGTTGAATTTTCTCTACTTTTCCCATCCCCTGTTTCATTCAGGCTTCTGCTGAAGACATTTGTCCTGCATGAAATATTTTTATACAAAATATTTCATCGTCAGTGACACCCGGGAAACCCATAAAAATTGTTTTCAGTTATTCACAGGGTTATCCATAAGCAGTTTTTCCAATCGCTGTTATGCTATCTCATTGTCAAATAAGACATATAAAAAAAGTGGCTGTAACGGGATCGGTTCTCCTCTGTTTTTTTCATATTTTCAGCAAAATTTTTTATTGAAAGTCAATATTGATCTCCCCGGAAAATTCCCGTATCTTGTGTTTTAAATTCAATCAAACCACTAAGTCTTGTGTTTAGTCCTAAAATATCGTGGTCCATGACCCCCGGTTCAAACGGTCCATAAACATAACAATGATGCCAATGGAGCTATGCTGACAATGAGCACTATTACAACCCCGGGCCAACTCCAGGTGATTAAACGCACCGGTGATGTTGCCGCTTTTGACGCAGATAAAATTGCTGTTGCAATTGGTAAGGCTTTCCTGGCCGTTGAGGGCCAGCAAAGTGCAGATTCAAGCCGTATTCATGACCGTATTACCCAGTTAACCGAAATGGTGATGAATACCTTCAATCGTCGTCTGCCTTCAGGCGGCACCATTCATATTGAAGAAATTCAGGATCAGGTTGAACTGGCGCTCATGCGTACCGGTGAACAGAAGATTGCCCGGGCTTACGTCATTTACCGCGAACAACGGACCACAGCACGGCAACAGACCGGCGCGCATCATCATCCGACACTGCAGATTACCGATTATAACGGTCAGCTTCAGCCGCTGGACCTGGGCAAGCTACAGGCCACCATTGAAAAAGCCAGTGAAGGCCTGGAAGGTATTAATGTTCAGGCCATTGTCGATGAAACCGTTAAAAACCTCTATAACGGAGTAAAACAGTCTGACATCTCCACCACCATGCTGATGGCGACACGGACCCGTATTGAACAGGAACCGAACTACACCTATGTAACTGCACGCTTACTATGTGATGACCTGGTGGCAACCGGACTGAAATTCCTGGGCTTATCAACCGACACCCCGGAAGGCGATGCGCTGGAAACATTCCTGAAAAAAGGGGCCGAACTGGAGCTGCTGTCACCTGAACTGCTGAACTTTGACCTGGTTAAACTGGCTGCAGCCATTCAGCCGGAACGTTCCGCTCAATTCACTTATCTGGGTTTGCAGACCTTATTTGACCGCTATTTCATTCATTCGGATGGAGTTCGTTTTGAACTGCCACAGCTGTTCTTCATGCGTGTTGCCATGGGCCTGAGTGTTGAGGAAGATAACCGGGAAGACCGTGCCATTGAGTTCTACAACCTGCTGTCCAGCTTTGACTATATGGCCTCCACGCCAACGCTGTTTAACTCCGGCACCCTGCGTCCGCAATTGTCCAGCTGCTATCTGACCACCATTGATGATAATTTGTATGACATTTACGGGGCAATGCGGGATAACGCCATGTTGTCCAAGTGGGCTGGTGGACTGGGCAATGACTGGACACCGGTTCGTGCGCTGAATTCGTACATCAAGGGAACCAATGGGAAATCCCAGGGTGTGGTGCCTTTCCTGAAAGTGGCCAACGATACCGCTGTTGCCGTGAACCAGGGCGGTAAGCGTAAGGGGGCCGTCTGTGCCTACCTGGAAACCTGGCATCTGGACATTGAAGAGTTCCTGGAATTGCGTAAAAACACCGGAGACGACCGTCGTCGTACCCATGACATGAACACAGCCAACTGGGTTCCGGATGTATTTATGCAGCGTGTGTTTGAAGATGCGGAATGGACCCTGTTCACCCCGTCCGAGGTCCCGGATCTGCACGATCTGACCGGCACCGTATTTGCTGAACGCTATGCCTATTATGAAAGTGTTGCCAAAGAAAAGAACCTGCTGCACAAGAAAATCCGGGCAAAAGACCTATGGCGTAAAATGCTGTCCATGCTGTTTGAAACCGGGCATCCGTGGATCACATTCAAGGATGTCTGTAACTTACGTTCACCGCAACAGCATATCGGTGTGGTTCACTCATCCAACCTGTGTACTGAAATCACACTGAATACCAATAAGGATGAAATTGCCGTATGTAACCTGGGTTCCATCAACCTGGTACAGCATGTGCAGGGCGGCGTGCTGGATCGTGAAAAACTGGCACGTACCGTTAAAACAGCGGTTCGCATGCTCGATAACGTGATTGACATTAACTACTATGCTGTGCCGCAGGCCAAAAACTCCAACCTGAAACACCGCCCAGTCGGTATGGGCATTATGGGTTTCCAGGATGCGCTGTATGAAATGAAACTGGCCTATGGTTCAGATGAAGCGGTGGATTTTGCCGATGAATCCATGGAAGTCATCAGCTACTACGCCATTCAGACCTCCAGCGATCTGGCCATTGAACGCGGTGTTTATGAAACTTTTAAAGGATCCTTGTGGGATCAGGGCATTCTGCCGATCGACTCACTGGATCTGGTCGCAAAAACACGGCCGGAACGTATGTTTGAGGTAGATCGTACTCAACGTCTGGACTGGGACAGCCTGCGTGCCAAAGTTCAGAAAGACGGAATGCGCAACTCCAATGTGATGGCGATTGCACCGACTGCCACCATCTCCAATATCTGTGGTGTGTCTCAGTCGATTGAACCGACATTCCAGAACCTGTACGTCAAATCCAATCTGTCCGGTGAGTTTACCGTGATTAATCCTTACCTGGTCCGTGCATTGAAGGAACATGGTTTGTGGGATTCGGTCATGGTCAACGACCTGAAACACTTTGAAGGTTCGGTACAAAAAATTGCCCGGATTCCTGAACAGCTTAAAGCCATTTTTGCAACTGCATTTGAAGTGGAGCCCCGTTGGATTGTCGATGCTGCATCACGTCGCCAGAAATGGATTGATCAGGCACAGTCACTGAACCTGTATATTGCCGGTGCAAATGGTAAGAAACTGGACATCACCTACAAAATGGCCTGGTTACGTGGTCTGAAAACCACCTATTACCTGCGAGCACTGGGTGCAACTTCTGCAGAAAAATCGACCATTAATACCGGTGCATTAAATGCAGTCAAAACCACCACTGTTGCCGCCCCGGCTGCCGCTGTTGTTCAGCAGGAAATCAAAGCTGAAACCCCGGCTGTTGCAGAAGATGGCTTCGCTCAGGCCGCCCCGGTACCGATGGCGTGTTCAATTGACAATCCTGATTGTGAAGCCTGTCAGTAATCTAAGGTTCTTCTTCAGGCTGACGATTTAAACCGTCAGTCTGAAATCAATTCACGGGAGGCCGGCACCATGTTTCATTTAAGTCAGAACTATGAACTAGGTGTGATTGTATTGATTATGGCCTTTCTGATTTTTTATGTGCCTGTGGCTTATGCCTTTATTGCCATTCGCAAACAGCGGAAGCGTAATCAAAATAAGTAGTGTCAGCTGCTGTATTTTTTACGAAATCAGCACAATAACCGATAAAACTTAATTTTGCTTACACAGAACAAGCGTAAAATGGTGACATCTTCGAAGCTGAGATGTCAGTCACCGACATTTACAACGAAGAGAGAATTGATATGTCTATCCTGAGTTGGGACGATTTGGAAAATGATGAACAGAAACCAGTTGCACAAACTCACCAGTCTGCGCCCGTCGAGCCGCCGAAAACGGCTCATGCGCAAGTGGTATCTGATGCACAGCAGCCATCGTCGGGTGTGGCAGCTGCACAACCCGCTGGAACCGGTTCAGCAGGAACAGCACATCCAGCCGATCCACTGGCAAGAGCATCTGCTTCCCTAGACACACTGGATGTTGCACCCGGCCTTGAAGAACTGGAAATGGGTGCTGAACGTGTTCAGGTTGATGATAAAGCCATGATCAACTGCCGTGCTGACTTAAATCAGCTGGTGCCTTTCAAATATGAATGGGCCTGGCAAAAATATCTGGATGGTTGTGCTAACCACTGGATGCCGCAGGAAATCAACATGAACCATGACATTGCGTTATGGAAATCTGAAAATGGTCTGACAGATGACGAACGGACCATCATCATGCGTTCCCTGGGCTTTTTCTCAACAGCAGATTCCCTGGTAGCCAACAACCTGGTGCTTGCCATTTATCGGCTGATTACTAACCCGGAATGCCGTCAGTACATTTTACGTCAGGCTTTTGAGGAAGCCATTCATACCCATGCTTACCAGTATTGTATTGAGTCACTGGGCATGGATGAAGGTGAAGTGTTCAATATGTACCGTGAAGTCCCGTCGGTTGCCCGTAAGGCTGCCTGGGGTCTGAAGTATACACAGTCACTGGGAGATCCCACCTTTAAGACCGGCACACCTGAAGATGATCAGCAGTTATTGCGTAATCTGATTGCATTCTACTGTGTGCTTGAAGGGATTTTCTTCTATTGCGGTTTTACCCAGATTTTAAGTATGGGCCGCCGCAATAAGATGAATGGTGTGGCTGAGCAATTCCAGTACATTTTGCGTGATGAGTCCATGCATGTGAACTTCGGTATTGATATGATTAATCAGATCAAAATTGAAAACCCGCATCTCTGGACGGCTGAATTCCAGCAGGAAGTCATTCAGATGCTGCTTGAGGGCACCATCCTTGAAATCGAATATGCACGTGACACCATGCCACGTGGTGTATTGGGTATGAATGCAGCCATGATGGAAGAGTATCTGAAATTCATCTGTAACCGTCGTTTATCCCAGCTCGGTTTACCGGAACAATACCCTGGTGTGAACAACCCATTCCAGTGGATGTCTGAAATGATGGATCTGCGTAAAGAGAAGAATTTCTTTGAAACACGGGTGACAGATTATCAGACGGGTGGTGCGTTGAGCTGGTAAGTTGAATCCGTCACGTCACGCGACACATAAGTTGACATTTACGACACATGTAACGACATTACGCGACACATGTAACGACATTACGCGACACATGTAACGACACTGAAATAAAAAATCCGACTTAATGTCGGATTTTTTTGTTATTAACTCAATAATTAATGTGAAATAGAATTAATCAATTAAAATCTAATTATTACCATGAATTTGTGCCGAGAACACGGTATGAGCTCTGCTACGTTCTACAAGTGGAAGAGCAAATATGGCGGTATGGATCATTCCATGATAACCCGACTGAAAGAGCTTGAAGCCGAGAATGCCCGCCTTAAACGCATGTATGCTGATGAGCGCCTTAAAACAGATATCCTTCAGGATGCACTTTCAAAAAAGTTGTGAGGCCAGCTCAACGTAAACTACTTGCTCAACAAGCTGTTGAGCAATATCAAGTCTCTGTGAGTAAGGCCTGCCTGATCTTTGATGTCAGTCAAACGTGCTATCGCTATGCAGCTCAATTAAAGCAGCAGAACGTGGTGATCGCAGACTGGCTAATAAAGCTTACCAGGGACCATCAGACCTGGGGCTTTAAACTTTGCTTTTTGTATCTTCGCAATGTCAGGGGATATGGTTGGAATCATAAACGTATCTATCGTATTTATAAGGAATTGGAACTTAATCTACGTATCAAGCCAAAGAGGCGCATTAAACGGGAACAGCCTGAATCCCTTGCAGTACCGACAGCTAAGAATGAATCATGGTCCATGGACTTTATGCATGATCAACTCAGTGATGGGCGTAGCTATCGAGTACACAACGTGATTGATGACTATAATCGCGAGTCACTGGATATATTGATTGATTTTTCATTACCCGCAGAACGTGTGCTGAGAGGGCTTAATCAATTGATTGAATGGCGAGGTAAACCTAAACGTATTAGAAGCGACAATGGTCCGGAATATATCAGTGAGCTAATGGAAACGTGGTGTGATCAGCATGGTATTGAGCATGTATTTACTCAGCCAGGCAATCCACAGCAAAATGCCTATGTTGAGCGATTTAACCGTACAGTACGTTATGAGTGTCTAAATCAGTATTTATTTCGAGATCTGAGCGAAGTTGAGGACTATACAACTGGCTGGCAGTACTTTTATAATCATGAACGGCCTCATATGTCAGTAAATGGCTGTCCACCTATTTTTAAACAATAACAGGGGCTTTGGATTTTCTACCCATTAATTCAATTAAAAATGGGGGTATTACCGTTTCTCTTTCCAATTTATAGCCCAAACTACCATAGTCATCAATCAATCTCCTCAAAACATCCCTATCATTTTTAAAGTTATTATTAAATTCATTAAAATAAATATCAAACCCATTAGGAATAAAAATTGGACTGCTCCCAGTATCCTGGACACGAGACAGCCTCATTTTGAAGCTGCCTCAAATGCTTCTGGGCTCATCCCATCAAGATGCGAATGACGTCTGATTCGATTGTAAAACATCTCGATATAATCAAACACATCTGCACGGGCCATTTCTCGAGTTTTATAGATTCTCTTTTTAATTCTTTCCTTCTTCAGGCTGCTGAAAAAGGATTCAGCAACGGCATTGTCCCAGCAATTTCCGCGACGACTCATACTCGGAACCAAATTATGCTTCTGACAGAATTTCTGCCAGTCTGCGCTGCTGTATTGTGAGCCCTGGTCTGAGTGTATGATCACAGGTTCATTGGGTCTGCGTCGCCATACTGCCATTAAAAGCGCATCCAATACGATATTCCTGGCAAGCGTAGGTTTCATTGACCAACCGATAACTTTTCTCGAATATAAATCAAGAACCACAGCCAGATATAACCAGCCTTGCCAGGTGCGAATGTAAGTTATATCAGTCACCCAGGAGGTGTCAGGTGTGTTTACGACAAACTCTCGATTTAAATGGTTTGGTGGAACAATCTGAGGACGACCGTGACTATGGCTTTTATGCTTCTTATATCCTCGAACAGCGGTAATACCATTGTTCTTCATGATCTTCAGCACACGATTAGGTCCACAGCTTTCACCCAGCTCTTTAAGATCCAGCGTGATGCGACGATAACCATAGATGCCATAACTGGCATCATAAGAAGAACGGATGAGCTGTAATAATCGCTTATCTTCAATAGTCCTGCCTGATTCAGGTTCATGCAACCAAACGTAATAGCCAGCACGGGCAATCCCAAGAACCCGACACATCGTTTTAATCTTAAATTGATGGCTGTATTCAAGAATAAACTGATACTTTACTCGGGCAGGCTTGCAAAGTACCTTGCGGCCTTTTTTAAGATATCCCGTTCCTCTTCAGTCTGTTTAAGCTGACTTTTAAGACGCAGGATTTCTTTCTTTGCCTCAAGCAGTTCATGTTCATCCGGGTTGCTGCGTAAAGGCTGTACTGCCTTTAGCCATTTATAAATGCTGTGCTGTGATACCCCTAAACGTTCTGCGACATCAGTGACAGAATATCCACGTTCAGTAATCAATTTAACAGCTTCATCTTTAAATTCCGGGGTGTATCGTTGTCCGCTCATAATGTTCTCTCCTATGCAAAAATAATAGACGATATTTGTCCAGGAGAGTGGTGGCAGTCCAATAATAGACGATATTTGTCCAGGAGAGTGGTGGCAGTCCAAGAATAGACGATATTTGTCCAGGAGAGTGGTGGCAGTCCAATCAGCGCAGGAAGGAAAAGTTAAAATTGTTGTTATAGACTGCAATAGAATCACACTTTGAAAGCACCTTTTCAAAAATTGACAGAGGTTGTGTGGCGGATCAATGTCAATATGTGTCGCAGCAACACCTAAGCTATTGAAGTTAATAAACTCGAAATGACAAACAATGTGTCGTATGACATTGAATTCGCCGTTGAACGACACATCAGCTGTACTAGCTTAGACCTGATCTGACAGTCTCAATCAAATATCGGTAATTGTCAGATCAGGTTTAAGCTACTACAAATTCATGAGGCAATAAGCTGCCCTGGCATTGGGGTGTTCAATATCTGGCAGCGCCATGATGCCGACGAAATACTTAAATCAGTTGAATCACGCCCCAGAGATTGGGTTCCCTCGTCCCAGCCAATCAATACCAGAAAAAAATAAATGCTCCCTGTATAACAAAAAATGCATATGTGCTTTAATCATTTATAATCGGGATGGCATAACAATTGCTTATCTGCAAGCGTTATCTATAACAATGGACGTCAGAAGAAGAAGGCCTATGCAAAGTATTCAATCTCTTATGGAAACACTCAGTGGCTGGGTCTGGGGACCCTATATGCTGGTCCTGCTTGTGGGAACCGGCGTGTTTCTAACCCTGCGACTCATGTTTCTGCAATTCCGGCTGCTGCCTTTTGCGTTTAAACAGGTGTTTGGCAAACATGACAAGGCCAGTCAGCATGAAGGTGATATTTCACATTTTGCGGCATTAATGACTGCCCTGTCGGCAACCATCGGCACCGGTAATATTGCCGGGGTTGCAACAGCATGCGTACTGGGTGGGCCCGGTGCAGTCTTCTGGATGTGGATGACCGCACTGGTGGGTATGGCAACCAAGTACGGCGAAGGCGTGCTGGCCGTAAAATACCGCATTACCAATGAAAATGGACAAAAATCCGGCGGTCCGATGTACTACATTGAACATGGGCTGAAATGGAAATGGCTGGCGATTCTGTTTGCCTTGTTCGGAACCATTGCATCATTTGGTATTGGCAGTTCGGTCCAGTCCAACACAGTTGCGTTGGCTGTACAGAACAGTCTGGGCATACAGACCTGGGTGACCGGCATCATCATCACCGCTTTTTCTGCCCTGGTCATTCTGGGCGGGATTAAATCTATTGCCAAAGCGTCATCCTTTATTGTACCGATTATGGCTGTTGGCTACGTACTGGGCGGACTGGCCATTATTCTGACTAATATTGACCTTATTCTTCCGGCTTTAAAATTGATTTTTATCGATGCATTTACAGGTCAGGCCATTGCCGGTGGCGCCATTGGTACCGTCATCCGTTATGGCGTTGCACGTGGCGTCTTCTCTAATGAAGCCGGCATGGGTTCTGCACCCATTGCTGCTGCCGCTGCAAAAACTGACCATCCTGTGCGTCAGGGCCTGGTGTCCATGACCGGAACATTCATTGACACCATTATTGTCTGCAGTATTACGGGCCTGGTACTGGTCATGGGCTATATTGTCGCCGGAAATAGCTTTGGTACCGAAACAGGTGCCGTACTGACCACACATGTCTTTGATCGCTTATTGCCGGGTATCGGTGGCTGGGTGGTGACCTTCGGTATTATTTTCTTTGCCTATTCCACCATTCTGGGCTGGTGCTATTACGGTGAAAAGTGTGCAAGCTATTTATTCGGTGAAAAATTTGTCCCGATTTACCGCGTCATTTACATCTGCACGGTGTTTATCGGTACCGTGGCGACACTTGACCTGGTGTGGTTATTTGCAGACACCTTCAATGGTCTGATGGCAATACCCAACTTAATTGCCCTGTTACTGCTTTCCACAGTCATTGTCAAAGAAACCAAGGACTTTCTGGCACGACGCAAATCCGGTGAATTGTACTAGCGTCTCAGACAGTATCCTGATTCAGAACGAGCTGCCGGATGGCAGCTCTCTGATTTCCCCCTATATTTTTAACGCTGAATGTGCTGTATAGTTTCAGCATTTCCTGCACTCCCCTTTGAAAATTATGGCAAAAGCAAAAACCGTTTACCGCTGTGAACAATGTGGCACCGAGCATCTTAAATGGGCAGGTCAGTGTTCCGAATGCGGTGAGTGGAATAGCCTGGTTGAAGCCCGGATTGAACCGGTTACAGCACACCGGGCCAAAGCCGGTCTGAGTGGTGGCTACGCCGGGGAAAATGCACAGATCACCACACTGAATAAAGTCACTGTCTCCACTGAAACCCGACTGGAAACAGGCATCAGCGAATTTGACCGTGTACTGGGCGGCGGCCTGGTGACCGGATCCGTGGTATTAATTGGTGGTGACCCTGGTATTGGCAAATCCACCATTTTGTTACAGACCGCCACACACATGGCAGCACATGCTCACAGCTCCGCACTGTATATCACCGGTGAAGAATCGTTGTCTCAGGTGGCTTTAAGGGCAAACCGACTGGATTTACCGACCGATCAACTGAACGTCATGGCTGAAACCTGTGTGGAAAGAATCTGTGAAGTGCTTGCACAGCAACGCCCTGCTGTCGCCATTCTCGACTCAATTCAGACCCTGTACACAGAAACCCTGCAATCTGCCCCAGGCGGTGTCTCCCAGATCCGCGAATCTGCGGCCTTGCTGACCCGCTTTGCCAAGAACAGTGGTACGGCGTTATTTATTGTAGGTCATGTCACCAAGGAGGGTGCACTGGCCGGTCCCCGGGTGCTTGAGCACATGGTCGATTGCGTGCTGTATTTTGAAGGTCAGTCCGACTCACGTTATCGGATGATCCGTGCCGTCAAAAATCGATTTGGTGCTGTCAATGAACTGGGCGTTTTTGGCATGACTGATAAAGGGCTGAAAGAGGTGGCCAATCCATCTGCCATCTTTTTAAGCCGTTATGATGAAGCCATTCCCGGTTCTGTGGTCATGATCAGCCGCGAAGGTACCCGCCCTTTGCTGGTTGAGGTTCAGGCACTGGTGGATGATGCCCACAGTCAGCCACGGCGGGTTGCACTGGGTCTGGAACAGAACCGGCTGAATATGTTGCTTGCGGTCATGCACCGTCATGGCGGTGTCCAGACCTCAGGACAGGATGTCTATGTGAATGTGGTCGGCGGCCTGAAAATTACCGAAACCGGTTCTGATCTTGCGGTACTGCTTGCCTGTGCATCCAGCCTGCGTTCAAAAGCCTTGCCACAGCAGCTCGCGGTCTTCGGTGAAGTCGGCTTGTCCGGTGAAATCCGCCCGGTACCGAATGGACAGGAGCGTTTAAAGGAAGCCATTAAACATGGTTTTAAATATATTATTGTGCCCAGGGGCAATGCACCACAAAAAGCCATTGATGGTGTTCAGATCATCCCGGTCGCCCGCCTGCATGAAGCGCTGAGCGAAGCCATGCAACTCTGTGATGTAGTGGACTGAAATCGCTGATCGCTCAGAAAATACATGGCTGTGCATATATTTAAGAAAAATTCACGATTTTGATTGAAATTCCGGACAAAAGACTGCATATATAATAGCGACTCTACATTTTAAACAGGAAAAACCGATGGAAGTTCGACAGCGTAGTTTGATGGCAGGTTTATTAATGGCTACCCTTGTGGTCGCACCCCTGGCTGAAGCCAAGCGTGCAGGTGGCGGTAAAAGTCATGGCATGAGCCGTTCCTACTCTTCAAATCAATCTTACTCTCAACCCCGTCGTGCAACTCCTGCGCAACAACCTGCTGCTCCGGCTACTGCACCACAGAAATCCGGCCCGGGTGTAGGTGGTATGGTTGCAGCCGGTGTTGCAGGTGCAGCTATTGGTGCAGTCGCTGCAAACGCCATGGCGGATGACCATAATCCACATGCTCAGACCAATGACGCAGAACTTGCTCAGCAACAACAGGCTGCACAGCAGGAACAGCAAAAAGGTGGAATCCCCGGCTGGATCTGGCTGATTCTGATTGCCGGCGCTGCATTTCTTATTTTCCGTAAATTCGGTTCAAAAAAAAAATTAGCCAACGCTAATCCATACGCCCCCAATAACTCAGGTTCGTCATCTGCTGCCTTCGGTCAGGGCAATCCGCTGCAACGCAGCAATGACAATACCAATGTTTTTGGTCAGTCCGTCGGTGGCACGACTCAGGCACCTTTTGCAGATGCACCAGCCCAGTCACCGTTTGGAGCGGCATCTGCACAAAGCGGCAATCAGTTACCGGATGGTACCGAACCAGCCGCTTTCCTGCGTATTGCCCGTCAGCGTTTTAACCATATTCAATCCATGAATACGGCAAGTAATCTGGCAGAAATTCAGCGTTATCTGACACCTGAACTATACCAGTCCATGCGTGACGACATTATGGGCAATCAGGATCAGGACGTTGCAGAGTTCAGTAATTTAAATGCGATGGTGGTTAACGCTGCGACTGAAAATAATCAATACGTGGTCAGTGTGCGTTTTACCGGTACGGTCAGTGAAGATTTAAACAGTCTTCCACAGCCTTTTGCAGAAATCTGGCATTTCATTAAGCCTGTCGCGTCCACACAGGATTGGGTGGTTGCCGGAATCCAGCAGGAAAGCTGAGCATTCATGACCGGGCCTGTTCCCGTCAGCTCAAAACCCGGTGATTGATGAATCACCGGGTTTTTTATGAAATTTACATCCAGTCAGGAAAGTGAAAAATCAGCCAGGGCATCAACATGGATGCGTGTAGTATCAAATAAAGGCACTGCACAGGACTCCTGACCAATCAGCATGCCAATTTCAGTACAGCCCATAATAATCCCCTGTGCACCGGATTCAATCAATCCCTGCACGATTTCAATATAACGCTGCCGGGACGACTGCATAATTTTTCCCTGACAAAGTTCATCATAGATAATGTCATGCACGTCCTTTCTGTCACTGTCCACTGGAATCATCACCTCCAGACCACTTTGCAGCAGCCGGGATTTGTAGAAATCCTGCTCCATGGTAAAGGCTGTGCCCAGCAAACCAACTTTTTGTATACCCTGCTGCTGAATCTGCCGAATCGTTGCATCTGCAATGTGTAAAAAGGGAATGGAAATCTGCTGTTCAATCTGAGCGGCCACCTTATGCATGGTGTTGGTACATAATGCAATCACATCAGCACCCGCCTGTTGCAACCGCATGGCAATATCTGCCAGCTGCATACCGGCCTGGTCCCATTGCCCCTGCACCTGCAACTGTTCGATCTCAGAAAAATCAACACTGTACAGCATGACTTTTGCTGAATGCAGACCACCCAGCCGTTGCTGAATCTGATGGTTCAGATGCTGATAATACAGATCAGAAGATTCCCAGCTCATTCCGCCAATTAAACCGATTGTTTTCATGCATGATCATCGTTGCAATGCCGTGGCCTATTTTTTAACATATCCCACACTTTCTGAACAGGCACTGACCACATCAGCAGTAAATAGCGGTGGTCCTGCATCAGCATACGATCTGACCATAACCTGATATTGAAGCGACTCTGGCAACTCACCGCGCTTGTCACCAACAGCATGGCCAAAGAACCATAAAAAAATCCCGCATCAATTGCGGGATTTTTTCATCGGCTTCCATCAGCCCATTCACGTTTAAAACCTGCTGAACAACAGTCAGGCTTTTTCCAACAAATGGATTTACACGCTGTAATACATGTCAAATTCAACCGGATGCGTCGTGGTGTTCAGACGACGTACATCTTCGGTTTTCAGATCAATATAGGCATCCAGCATGTCTTTGGTGAATACACCGCCTTTTAGCAGGAAGTCCTGATCTGCCCGCAGTGCATCAAGCGCCATTTCCAGGCTGTGCGCCACGGTCGGGATGCTTGCTTCTTCTTCAGGAGGCAAGTCATACAGGTTTTTATCCGCTGCTTCACCCGGGTGAATTTTGTTCTGAATTCCATCGATACCTGCCATCAACAGTGCAGCGAACGCCAGATACGGGTTAGCCGCAGGATCCGGGAAACGGGCTTCAATACGCTTACCTTTCGGGTTTGAAACGTAAGGAATACGAATGGATGCCGAACGGTTACGTGCTGAGTAAGCCAGCATAATCGGTGCCTCGAAATGAGGAACCAGACGCTTATAGGAGTTGGTGGATGGGTTGGTAATCGCGTTCAATGCACGTGCATGCTTGATCACCCCGCCAATGAAGTAAAGCGCAAGCTCAGACAATCCTGCATATTCATCACCGGCAAACAGATTTTTACCGTCTTTGGCGATGGACATGTGAACATGCATGCCTGAACCGTTATCACCAACCATTGGCTTAGGCATAAAGGTCGCGGTTTTTGCATATTGGTGGGCAACGTTGTGCACCACATATTTAAACTGCTGTACTTCGTCAGCCTTACGTACCATGGTGTTGAAACTTACACCAATTTCCAGCTGGCAGGATGCAACTTCGTGATGATGCACTTCCACACGACCGGCACCCATGATTTCTTCAATTTTGTTACACATCTCTGCACGCATATCGTGATGAGAGTCCACCGGTGGCACCGGGAAGTAACCGCCTTTAACACGTGGGCGATGACCTGAGTTACCGGAATCATAATCCTTATTGGTTGACCATGCCGCTTCTTCTGCATACAAAGTGTGACGGGCGCCGGACATGTCGATGTCCCATTTCACTTCGTCAAATACAAAAAACTCAGGTTCAGGACCAAAAAATGCGGTATCCCCGATGCCTGTGGATTTTAAATATTCTTCTGCACGGCGGGCAATGGAGCGTGGATCACGTTCATAACCCTGACCTGTGGATGGCTCAATGACATCACAAGTCACAACGACGGTAGGCTCTGCAAAAAACGGGTCGATAAAGCCTGTTTCTGCATCCGGACGCAAAATCATGTCAGAGGCTTCAATCCCCTTCCATCCCGAAATTGAAGAACCATCGAACATTTTTCCATCTTCAAATGAGTCTTCATCAATTGAGTCAGCCGGGTAAGTTACGTGCTGCTCCTTGCCCCGGGTATCCGTAAAGCGAAAATCGACCCATTTTGCGCCACTTTCCTGTATGAGTTGAAGGACCTTGTTCGCCATGCTCATCTTGCTCCAATGAAGTATTATTGCACTTATCGAGTGCGTGTTAATCGTTGCCAATTATAAAGCAATTCCCATACCAGCTTTTTGCATAAATTCCAGAACCTTGAATCAGCTATCAGAATTCAGGCAATCTTTGTTTTTTTACCGGATTCATTATACTGTCTGTACAGATATTTGCACCACATTCAGACATATTTCAGGTGTCTGGTTTTATAAATACCACAGTAATGCACTATTTGTGTGCCAATTCATATTTTTGTCTTAATTTGGTGCTATGAAGATCCAGGTCTGCCCGAATCCTTTGCGGAATACCAGGGGGATACTGAATGACACAGGTCATAAACCGTACAGGTCAAGCCCATTTCAGCATACTGATGATGAAAAAACAATCAGCAACCGCCTGGATAATCAACCGTGCTCTATTTCAGCGCGGGCAATCAGGGATTCAACCATCAACAATACATCATTGCGTTTACGGGCATCCACAGCAAAAACCGGCATGATGCAATTCTGTATCGCCATCCAGTCCCGGTATTTCTTTAACAACTGGCTGGAGTCTTCATCCACATGAGTAATGCCCACAATAATGTTGCTGACATACTCACTGAACGAATCATAATAAAATTTCAAATCATCCAGCGCCCCTTTCCGGGAGTGATCAATCAGAATCACCGCACCGATTGCCCCTTTACAGATCACAGGCCAGATAAAATCAAACCGATCCTGCCCGGGTGTACCATACAAGCCGATCACGACATCGTCTTCAAGCAGAATTTCGCCATAATCGATACCCACCGTGGTCAGCACTTTGCTGTGCGCCTGTTCATCGGTATTGATTGCTTCTGTTGACACCACGTCCACTTCGGAAAGCGATTTAATCGCTTCGGTTTTCCCCGCCCCAATTGTTCCGCCAAAGACAATTTTATATTTTTGTAAAATCACAACCGCTCCCGATTCCCGGTGTATTCTTCATCTCAAATGAGACCCACTCATTAAATAACCTGTATACAATAAATCAACGTGGCATTAAAGCCCAAGCCGCCTTCGTAATTTCCCCAGAAAACTCCGCACCGCGCTTTCAGATTGTTTTGCCCCGGTACTGCTCAGCCTGGCCTGTCTGGCGTCAATTTTCTTCAGCATATCCATCATCAGGGCGACATTAACAAAATGCCGGATTTCCTGCAGTGGTAAATCCAGTTTTTTCTGAACCTGTGACAGGCTGGCTCCCTGCTCAAAACAGGCCGCAATTTTAAAGACATGTTGACGGTTATGCGCCGAATCCGGTTGTGGCCAGTATTGTAATTGATAAAAAGCCTGTGTGTGATTGATCTGCGGCAACTCAGGCGAATGCCACAACACATTCCACAGCCAGCTCCGTAAGTCCTGCCCCTGCACAGCACTGGCTTTCTCTGCTGTCTGCAGCGTGGCATAAGTATAGTTCAGACTTGAATCCAATCCCTGCACTTTTCGGTCACTGTCAACCCAGACCTGTTCAGTCCGGGTATTGACCAGCCCAATATTTCCTGAACTGTCAAAAATTTGCAGATTGCCATTCCGTTCGTAAAACAGTTCCTGGACAATTTTTTTTAAATCCTGTGTTTGTACTGTCTGATCTGCTTTCTTGTCTGCCGGCTGAACGACTGGAACGTGCAGATGACGATCCCGGAACCATTGTCTGATTTCATCCGTTGCCATAAAAGGTAAATACAGTTTGTCACCTTCAATGTGCCCTGATTTTTCATTTTTATTAATCAGCCTTAAGTAGGGAATCTGCTGGGAACCGACTAAGTTTTGAATAGTCGGTGAGCCGAAGAACATATCATTCACCAACAGAATATCCAGTTGAGGATCTGCAATATTTGACCAGCTGATTTTCAGCGCATCATCATACAGTGAACGAACTTTTTGTTTAATACTTTCCAGTACATTCAGGCTCAGGCCAAAAATGGCAATATTAATTTCTGCTTTCATTTACCCCACAAGGACCTTATCTAATTATTTGTGACTAGATTAACACTTTTATTTATTAAAACAAAACAAATCACTTTGTTAATTTGCAAATTTTCTGTGTATCTCCGGTTTGACTGAAAATATCAGCATTCAATCGTGTTTTTTCCATATCTGCACAGCCTCAACTGAACAAAAATCCGATACAGGCCTGCGATTCAACAGGAAGTTGAAGAATCCAGGTCAGAATCTGATACCGAAGGGTATAAAATAAATTCTCCGATCACAATATTTTCACCATTTGTAGTGATTGCGTACCAGGAAGATTTAAAGAAATAGTACTAAAAATTTAAATAGTGATACCAATCATGCAATTGTAAATTTATAAGAAAAATTCCTGAAATATAAATGAGATATAAACCCACCTACCCGAACATATCTCCACACTTCACTCTCACAACAACCTTAGTGTAAGTCGATAAAGAGCATAGTATAAAGACTCCAAAACATAGTTGAGAAGATTAAAATGTCTAATTTTAAAAGTTTTTCAAAAAATGCTTCAAATCAAGCCAATGATCAAACCCTACCCAACAAAACTGACAACAAACCTGATCCAGCTACTCCAAAACCATCCGGTGATCAGACAGATAAAGACGTTCAACCGAATCCCAACACTCCAAAAACCAAATAATCTTTTTTGAGTCCATAGAAAGGAAGTTATCATGATCTTCATGAAAAATAGTCTCAGTAAAACCAGGCTTAGGACAGAACAGGAACGTAATAGAACAAATTTTATTCAGCAAGAAAACTCAAACCCTACTACTAAAACACATGAATCTCAGAAACCTAAAGTTTCCGAATCCTCTGTTGATAATAGGGTTCATTTTGACCAGCTTAATCTTAACATTGCTTATCCCAAACGTAACCATATAAAATAATAGAAAACTATTCAGTATGTGTTAATTGCAGTAAAAAATGACCACTTTAATCAGTACATCTTTTACTGCTATTGGCAGTTCTGAACCAAGAGGCTGACTGCTATTTCGTGAGCTTCTTTTTTATTGGAATATACGGTTCACCATTGTAATAATTCGTCGTGTATTCCTGATGCACGCCGAGACAATTTAGACAAAATTTCGAGATAATTAAGCATAAAAAACTTTTCAGCATGTGAAAAGTTTTTCCATTTTAGAAGTTGAGTAACTTAAGGATGGCAGGAAAAGTTACTGGATGTTGAGCTACGTGCAAACGGTTGTTAAAGACACGCCAAACAATGCTAATATAGCCACCAATTAAGGTGGCTTTTTTATACCTGCAATTCAGGTCACTTTAATCACATTGAGTACAGAATTGAGTACGATTTTATACCAATCTTAAAACATCATTCTTTTTCATGGGTTTAATTTAAAAATGCTCCTAATGATCGACAATTATGACTCTTTCACCTATAACATCGTCCAATATTTTGGCGAGTTAAATCAGGAAGTCAAAGTAGTCCGTAATGATGCCGTGACCCTGGAAGATATTGAACAATGGCAACCCAGATATCTGGTGATTGGTCCAGGCCCCTGTTCTCCGACAGAAGCCGGCATTTCAGTTCCGGCAATTCAGCATTTTGCAGGGAAAATTCCCTTACTCGGGGTATGCCTTGGTCATCAGGCCATTGGTCAGGCTTTTGGCGGCGACATTGTCCGTGCCAAAACGGTCATGCATGGCCGCTTGTCAGATATGTATCACAGTAATACAGGCATCTTCAGCAATCTGCCATCTCCATTTTCCGCAACCCGCTATCACTCCCTGGTGATTGACCAGCATACTCTGCCCGACTGTCTGGATGTCACCTGCTGGACCCATGAAGCGGATGGTTCCATGGAAGAAATTATGGGAGTGAAACATAAGACTCTGCCCATTGAAGGCGTGCAGTTTCATCCGGAATCCATTCTAAGCCAGCACGGTCACCAGATTTTCAGAAACTTTTTAGAAATTTATGCATAAATGAAAACTATGGACATTCAACAGGCGCTGGGCCTGATCAGCAAAAGTATTCATCTGACTCAGCCACAGATGGAAGATGTCATGCGCAGCATCATGCAGGGTGAAGCCACCGATGCCCAGATTGGCGCCCTGATGATGGGTTTACGCCTGAAAGGTGAAAGTATTGATGAGATTACCGCAGCAGCACGGATCATGCGGGAGTTCGCCATTAAGATTGATGTCAGCGATCTGCCACATCTGATTGATATAGTCGGCACAGGTGGCGATGGTCAGAGCCTGTTTAATGTATCCACTGCTGCCAGTTTTGTGATTGCAGCAGCAGGGGCCACCATTGCCAAACACGGCAACCGTGGGGTTTCCTCCAGATCCGGTTCTTCCGACCTGCTGGAAAAAGCCGGGATTCAGCTGGATCTGAATATGGCCCAGCTTGAACGCTGTATCCGGGAAATAGGCGTCGGTTTCCTGTTTGCCCCCAATCATCATAAAGCCATGAAATATGCAGTTGGTCCCAGGAAGGAACTCGGTATCCGCAGTATCTTTAATCTGTTGGGCCCACTGACCAATCCCGCCGGGGTAAAACGTGCCGTAATCGGGGTTTTTTCCAGTGAGCTGTGCCGGCCCATTGCCGAAGTAATGAAGCAGCTTGGCGCAGAGCATGTCATGGTGGTGCATTCCAGGGATGGGCTGGATGAAATCAGCCTGGCCTCACCGACCAGTGTTGCAGAACTGAAAGATAATGAAATCACCGAATGGATCATCAGCCCGGAAGATGTCAACATTGAATCCCGGGCGCTGACAGGACTGACTGTCAACAACGCTGAGGAAAGTCTGCGCCTGATTCAGAATGCATTGTCCAGGAAGAAAACAGCGGAAGGTGAGAAGGCTGCCAGTATGATCGCCCTGAATGCAGGTGCCGGTATCTATGTTTCCGGTCTGACCCGGGACTATCGGCAGGGTGTTGCATTGGCTCAGGATATTATTGATGGCGGACAGGCACTGGAAAAAATGAGTGTGCTGTCTGAGTTTACCAAAACGCTGAAAGCATATGAAGTTTAAGAGTCAATGACATGATTGATATCCGCAATACGATTTTAGGTAAAATTATTGACCGTAAGCATGCTGAACTAACGACACGCCTGCAACAGCGCAGTCTGAACGATATCGAAGAACTGGCCCGGGCTGCAACGCCGGTGCGTGGCTTTGCACAGGCCGTTCAGGCAAAGCGTCCGGGTGTGATTGCCGAGATTAAGAAGGCTTCACCTTCCCGGGGCATTATCCGTGAAAATTTTAATCCTGCGGAAATTGCAGAACAGTATGAACAGGCCGACGCAGCCTGTCTGTCGGTTCTGACGGATGTCGATTTTTTCCAGGGTGCAGATGAAAATATTGCCATTGCCCGTCAGCATTGTACGCTGCCCGTGCTGCGTAAGGACTTTCTGATTGACCCGTATAATGTGATTGAAGCGCGTGCCCTGCATGCAGACTGTATCCTGCTGATTGTAGCATCCTTGTCAGATACTCAGCTGGCAGAAATGTCAGTCACAGCATTTGAACACCAGCTGGATGTGCTGGTTGAAGTACATGATGAAGCAGAACTTGAACGTGCCCTGAAACTGTCAGAACGTTGCCTGCTTGGGGTCAACAACCGTAACCTGAAAACCTTTGAGGTCGATTTAAATACTTCACTGCGCCTGAAAAAGCTGCTGGATCCATCCCGCTTACTGATCACGGAAAGTGGTATTGCCACTCCGGATGATGTCCACATGATGCAGGAACATGATATCCATGCCTTCCTGGTCGGTGAAAGCTTTATGAAACAGCCCCGCCCTGATCATGCATTCACTGCCTTATTTGGAACGCCGGCACCCTATGGCCCTGAATAAGATCCGTGTTGCTTCAGGCCACCTCACGGTTTATTGTGGCTCAGTAAAACGATACAAAATACCAATACTGCCCAGCACACCAACCGTTCTCACCACATGATCGGTATATTGGGCCCAATTTCCCCTGTGCAAGGTCTAATAACAAATCCGCTGTAGCCCTGATTTAAATCCAATTGAACAAGCATGGTCGGTACTAAAAAGAAAAGTCAGGAATATTGTAGGTCAGCAAAAGATTTCTATCTGTGAGGCTTTGGATATCGGATTTAAAGAGATGTAGTTTTTAATTCACATGCAGCTATATTACTAAGATCCGCACCTGAGTTAAAATCAATCTCCATCAATATAAAAACATTTGTTTTTATTCATATTTTTTCATCCTATTTCAGCTCAATATCCACCGGCATATATTTCATTCCATACCATCGAAAACCCCTTCTCAGCATTAAATTGCCATGTTTACTGACGTTTCCATTCATTCTAGTATAGAATTTACCATGTACTACATGCTGAGAGATCCCTGCCGATTCCCTCAGCGCAATTCACTTCTTATTTTTCACGATTGATTATGAGCAACAATGATTCTGCGCTTTCAAAGGAACAGCAAAAGTTATTGAAAGCGTTTAAAAAACAGATCACTCATGCTGATGCGGCAACCATCACAGCAGATGTCACGCCTGATAAACAGGTGTCTGCCACCCCGGAACCGGATGATACTGATTTGTTTAAAACCGCCCTGCAAGGAGTCAGAGCTTTCGATCATGGCAATACTGCAAAACTGGAAAAATCCCCGCATCGTAAACCCGATGCCCGGACACTTGCCCGGCGTGCCGCAGCAGAAGGCCCTCGTGAAACGGATCATGCTGCCCTGTCCAACACTCAGGCTATGCTGAATCCGGTGGCAAGCCAGGCAACATTGAGCTATCGTATTGCGACTTTACAGCACAAAGTTTTTGAGAGTTTAAAGGCCGGCCGTTTACGCTGGTTTGAAGCGGTTGATTTACATGGCTGTACGGTGGAAGAAGCCCGTGATGCCGTATTACGAATTATTCAAATGGCAAAAGATGAAAATCAGAATGTCATTAAAATTGTACATGGCAAGGGGCCGGAAGCCATTTTAAAAACCCATGTCAACAGCTGGCTTCGTCAGCATGGTGATGTTCTTGCTTTTGTCAGTGCGCCTGAAAACCAGGGCGGAACCGGTGCCGTACTGGTTTTACTGAAACGTGCAGAAAAAAATCCCGGATTTAAGTAATCGGCAGTTTATTGGCCAGCAGTCAGACTTTTCATGTTTTTCTGCTACAATGCCGTCCTTGTTCAATCAGCGTAAGTGAACACGTTTTATGTCCATGCAGCAATCCTATGCCAACATTCTTACTGCCGTCGGTGAGGACCTGAACCGTCCGGGCCTGGTCGACACGCCGATCCGTGCTGCCAAAGCTTTTGCGTTTTTAACGTCCGGTTATAGCAAAACCCTGGAAGAAGTGACCAATCAGGCGATTTTTCCTTCTGATAATCCTGAAATGGTGCTGGTCAAGAATATTGAGTTTTATTCTTTGTGCGAACACCACTTACTACCTTTTTATGGTCGTGTGCATATTGCTTATTTACCTTCCGGCAAGGTTCTCGGACTGTCTAAATTTGCCCGTATTACCGAAATGTTTGCCCGTCGTCTGCAAATTCAGGAAAATCTGACTCAGCAGATTGCTGAAGCTGTGGCGGAAATTACAGAGGCTCGTGGTGTGGCTGTGGTGATTGATTCTGCACATATGTGTATGATGATGCGTGGTGTCGGCAAACAGGAATCCACCACCCGTACCGTATCTTTTGTTGGTGATTTTAAAACCGATAAGGAAGCCCGTCGTGAGTTTCTACAGGCTGTACCAGAAGCGATTTAAGCAGTGGGAGTTTCGCATTCCCGGGTTTTCAGGGTTTGTATGAAATAAAACTGTTCTCTCCAGAACAGCATGTTACTTCATAAAAAGCGTAGTATGGTCGGGTTAATGGGTAATACCCCCATTTTTAATTGAATTAATGGGTAGAAAATCCAAAGCCCCTGTTATTGTTTAAAAATAGGTGGACAGCCATTTACTGACATATGAGGCCGTTCATGATTATAAAAGTACTGCCAGCCAGTTGTATAGTCCTCAACTTCGCTCAGATCTCGAAATAAATACTGATTTAGACACTCATAACGTACTGTACGGTTAAATCGCTCAACATAGGCATTTTGCTGTGGATTGCCTGGCTGAGTAAATACATGCTCAATACCATGCTGATCACACCACGTTTCCATTAGCTCACTGATATATTCCGGACCATTGTCGCTTCTAATACGTTTAGGTTTACCTCGCCATTCAATCAATTGATTAAGCCCTCTCAGCACACGTTCTGCGGGTAATGAAAAATCAATCAATATATCCAGTGACTCGCGATTATAGTCATCAATCACGTTGTGTACTCGATAGCTACGCCCATCACTGAGTTGATCATGCATAAAGTCCATGGACCATGATTCATTCTTAGCTGTCGGTACTGCAAGGGATTCAGGCTGTTCCCGTTTAATGCGCCTCTTTGGCTTGATACGTAGATTAAGTTCCAATTCCTTATAAATACGATAGATACGTTTATGATTCCAACCATATCCCCTGACATTGCGAAGATACAAAAAGCAAAGTTTAAAGCCCCAGGTCTGATGGTCCCTGGTAAGCTTTATTAGCCAGTCTGCGATCACCACGTTCTGCTGCTTTAATTGAGCTGCATAGCGATAGCACGTTTGACTGACATCAAAGATCAGGCAGGCCTTACTCACAGAGACTTGATATTGCTCAACAGCTTGTTGAGCAAGTAGTTTACGTTGAGCTGGCCTCACAACTTTTTTGAAAGTGCATCCTGAAGGATATCTGTTTTAAGGCGCTCATCAGCATACATGCGTTTAAGGCGGGCATTCTCGGCTTCAAGCTCTTTCAGTCGGGTTATCATGGAATGATCCATACCGCCATATTTGCTCTTCCACTTGTAGAACGTAGCAGAGCTCATACCGTGTTCTCGGCACAAATTCGGTACCGGGGTACCTGCTTCTGCTTGTTTCAAAATACTCATGATTAAGCTGTCTGAATATTTAGATGTTTTCATGGAAAATCTCCTTAAATCAAGGGTATTCGATTTTCTACTTTTAAGTTCAATTATTTTTGGGGAGTATTACCAATGTAGCAGTGCATCAGGCAATTTTTTATTTAAACTGAATTTATTTAAACCCTGGATTTAGAGAAGTGAATCGATATTTTCATAAACCCTCTCAACCTATATCATTGCTATTGGAATTATAATAGAGTGATTTTTTAGAAGGTAAAATGTCGACTTCCCTTAAACTGAGACATCCATAATTGGAGTTTTCTGATTAAATAAGGTCAGGAGACAGTCATGAAGAAATCACGATTTACCGAGAGCCAAATCATCAGCATTTTGAAAGAAGCAGATGCTGGGATGAAAGTGGATGATATCTGCCGTAAGCATGGTATTGGCAATGCCACCTATTATGTCTGGAAAAGCAAATACGGCGGTATGGAGGCATCTGACGTTAAGCGCATGCGTGAGCTGGAAGAAGAAAATGCCAGACTTAAAAGGATGTTTGCGGAACTCAGTCTGGAGAACCATGCCATGAAGGAACTGTTCTCAAAAAAGGGTTGGTGACAGCAGATCAACGAGAATGCGTTCGTATTCTGGCTTCACTTGGGTTAACTGTATTACAGGCCTGTCGCCTGAGTGGACTAAGTCGAGCCAGCTATTATCGGCAAAGTACGAGCTGGCGCAAACGGGATGCTGCTGTCATTGATGCATTAAATCAGGTGTTAAAACAATCTCCCCAGTCTGGCTTTTGGAAGTGTTTTGGTCGCATACGTCGGCAGGGCTATGACTGGAATCATAAACGTGTTTATCGAGTGTACTGCCAGATGGGATTGAACTTACCCCGTCGACAGAAACGAACGTTGCCCCAGCGTATTGCACGACCACTGCAAGTGGTTGCACAAGCCAACCATCAATGGGCGCTGGATTTTATGAGTGACAGTCTGTATTGCGGTAAACGATTCCGTACCTTGAATATAGTTGATGAGGGGACTCGCGAATGTCTGGATATAGAAGTAGACACATCGTTACCGGCTGAGCGTGTTGTCAGAGTATTGGATCGACTGGCTCAACAACGTAGCTTGCCGAAGCAGCTTCGTGTTGATAATGGTCCCGAACTAATATCTGCGCGATTGCTGGACTGGTGTAAAGATCAAGGCATTGAAGTGGTGCATATACAACCTGGGAAGCCACAGCAGAATGCTTTTATTGAGCGATTTAATGGTTCGTTTAGGCGAGAGTTTCTCAATGCGTATTTGTTTGAGAATTTGACTCAGGTCAGAGAAATGGCGTGGTTATGGCGTTTGGATTATAACGAGCAAAGACCACATGAAAGTTTAGGCAATTTACCCCCTGCGGTGTACAGGGCAAAACTGGAAAACTCCAGTTTAGAAGTGTCTCAATAAATGGGAAGTGGACAAAAACTTCGAGCAAAAAGAACCAAAAGCCAGGAAATTAAAATATTAGACCTCTTGCAAAACTCAAAATTCAGACATCTATAAGCTATGATTTTTCAGGCGTTGTTAGGGGCAAAAATCATAAAAAACGATACTTTCACAATAGGTCTATTGAAAATTTTTCTCTATATCTTTAAAAAGAAGGATTTGGTATATGCAAAATGTAAAGAAAACTCTTAATATCGCTGTAATTTGTGGAGGACTTTCAAGTGAATCAGAAGTTTCCAGAAGCTCAGCTAATGCTGTAGCACAAGCTTTAAGAAATTCTTATAGCAATGTGCAAATACTTGAGCTTGATAGTAATCTTACTCAAAGCTTGCTTAATACTAAGTGGACTGCTCCCAGTATCCTGGACACGAGACAGCCTCATTTTGAAGCTGCCTCAAATGCTTCTGGGCTCATCCCATCAAGATGCGAATGACGTCTGATTCGATTGTAAAACATCTCGATATAATCAAACACATCTGCACGGGCCATTTCTCGAGTTTTATAGATTCTCTTTTTAATTCTTTCCTTCTTCAGGCTGCTGAAAAAGGATTCAGCAACGGCATTGTCCCAGCAATTTCCGCGACGACTCATACTCGGAACCAAATTATGCTTCTGACAGAATTTCTGCCAGTCTGCGCTGCTGTATTGTGAGCCCTGGTCTGAGTGTATGATCACAGGTTCATTGGGTCTGCGTCGCCATACTGCCATTAAAAGCGCATCCAATACGATATTCCTGGCAAGCGTAGGTTTCATTGACCAACCGATAACTTTTCTCGAATATAAATCAAGAACCACAGCCAGATATAACCAGCCTTGCCAGGTGCGAATGTAAGTTATATCAGTCACCCAGGAGGTGTCAGGTGTGTTTACGACAAACTCTCGATTTAAATGGTTTGGTGGAACAATCTGAGGACGACCGTGACTATGGCTTTTATGCTTCTTATATCCTCGAACAGCGGTAATACCATTGTTCTTCATGATCTTCAGCACACGATTAGGTCCACAGCTTTCACCCAGCTCTTTAAGATCCAGCGTGATGCGACGATAACCATAGATGCCATAACTGGCATCATAAGAAGAACGGATGAGCTGTAATAATCGCTTATCTTCAATAGTCCTGCCTGATTCAGGTTCATGCAACCAAACGTAATAGCCAGCACGGGCAATCCCAAGAACCCGACACATCGTTTTAATCTTAAATTGATGGCTGTATTCAAGAATAAACTGATACTTTACTCGGGCAGGCTTGCAAAGTACCTTGCGGCCTTTTTTAAGATATCCCGTTCCTCTTCAGTCTGTTTAAGCTGACTTTTAAGACGCAGGATTTCTTTCTTTGCCTCAAGCAGTTCATGTTCATCCGGGTTGCTGCGTAAAGGCTGTACTGCCTTTAGCCATTTATAAATGCTGTGCTGTGATACCCCTAAACGTTCTGCGACATCAGTGACAGAATATCCACGTTCAGTAATCAATTTAACAGCTTCATCTTTAAATTCCGGGGTGTATCGTTGTCCGCTCATAATGTTCTCTCCTATGCAAAAATAATAGACGATATTTGTCCAGGAGAGTGGTGGCAGTCCAAGAATAGACGATATTTGTCCAGGAGAGTGGTGGCAGTCCAAAGTATGATGTTGTGTTTCCAGTTTTGCATGGTGCAATTGGTGAAGATGGAACAATCCAGGGTTTTCTGGAGATATTAGGATTACCCTATATCGGTAGTGGAGTAAAGGCGAGTGCTTGTGCACTTCATAAGCCTACAGCAAAACTTTTATTTGATTCAATTAAACTTCCATGTGTTTTAGGAATAACAGTAAACAAAGATGAAAAAATAAATGACATTATAGTGAATATATTAGAAAACATAGGTGATGATGTAGTAATAAAGCCTTGTGATCAAGGGTCTGCTTTAGGTGTTAAGTTTGCTCAAGGGAAAGAAAAAATTGCGACAGCAATACAAAATACTTTAACTACAAGTTCAGAAGCTATAATAGAAAAAAGAATTATTGGTCGTGAAATAACAATTGGGGTTTTAGAAGATCATGATCAGATTAAAGCTCTCCCTATTGTTGAAGTAATAACGCCTATGGGCCAATGGTATGACTTTGAGCATCGTTATACTGATGGAGCAAGCCAGCACATTGTGCCTGCTCAACTGTCAAGAGATTTATATGATCGAGCCTCAGAAATTGCAATCAAAGCGCATCAGATTCTTGGTTGTAAAGATCTTTCAAGATCAGATTTTATAATTACAGAAACCTCAGAGATTTATATTCTTGAAACAAATACCATGCCTGGTATGACACCAACCAGCCTTTATCCTGATGCCGCTCTAGCTGCAGGGATTTCTTTTACAGAGCTTGTAAGTCAATTGGTAGATAATGCTGTAGATCGTGCTGGAAAGTGATATGAAAAAAAGTTATTGGCTATCATGATTTCGATATTGATTTTGTAATTAAATCTGGTGGAAAACGAATTTAGGCTGAGAAGAATTTAGCTAAAATTTAAACTGACAGGCACTATAAAAATGGGGAACTGTCAGATCGGGTTTGAGCTAGTACATCTAATCAGATATATAGTCTAGTAAATCTTCACTTTACCTTTACTCTTTGTTATATTGATTACACTTTATAACAATGGGTTTTTTAATGAAAAATTTGATTTTAGCTGCATTAGTTGGTTTTGGTATTGCTTTAAGTGGATGTTCGACCACCATGCCTATTAATTATGTGGCATCCCCAACTATTAAGGGACAGGGAGATGTTGGTGTGGGTGTTTTCAAGTATATTCCAGCGGACAAGGGTTTGGTTAAGGCTAATGAGTGAATAGCCACTAAGAATCTAGATACACGCCAGCTTCATTTCATAAAACGTCTCGAAGTCCTTTGGCGACCGCTGGTCGTTAGCACCATGGCGACGTTTCACGTTGTAGAACATCTCAATATACTCAAATATATCTGATCTAGCTTCAGCACGCGTTGAATATATTTTCCGTTTAACTCTTTCTCGTTTCAGTAATTGGAAAAAGCTCTCTGCCACAGCATTATCGTGACAGTTGCCGCGACGGCTCATGCTGCTTTCCAAACCATGTTGCTTCAGAAAGGCTTGCCATTCATGACTGGTATATTGGCTACCTTGGTCAGAGTGAACCAATACTTTATTTGTTGGCGATCTACGCCAAACTGCCATCAATAAAGCATCAAGAACTAGCTCTTTAGTGATCATTGGTTTCATAGACCAGCCAACGACTAACCTTGAGAAAAGGTCAATCACAACAGCTAAATACAGCCAGCCTTCATGAGTACGGATATAAGTGATATCTGTTGCCCATGCTTGATTTGGCTGTGCAGGATTAAACTGCCGATCTAATGTATTGGCTTGAACAATAGGTTGATAGCCCTTTGAATATCCTGGTTTTCGATAGCCACGTTGGGATTTCAAGCCTTCCTGTCGCATCAGTCGATGTACACGATTAACTCCACAAGGCTCACCAATATCACGCAAGTCACAGAAAATCTTGCGATAGCCATATACACCGCCTGACTCTAACCAAAACTGTTTAATCAGGCCTGACAGTTGTTTGCTACGTTTGGCTGTAGCACTCAAAGGTTGTTTCAACCATGCATAATAGCCACTGGGATGAACCTCCAGTACCGAGCACATTCTATAAATTGACCAGACCTGCTGGTGATCCTTGATAAAGGCGTACCTCATTTTGACTGGCTGGCGAAGTACGCCGCGGCCTTTTTTAAGATATCACGCTCTTCTGTAACTCGTTGCAGCTCTTTCTTTAATCGAGCCAACTCTTTGGTTTGATCTTCAAGAGCAGTAGCTTGGGGTGTTTTAGGAAAGTATTTCTTAACCCAAGCATAAACACTATGGGTCGTTGTGCCTAATCTTCCCGCAACCTCTGCAACACTGTAGCCTTTCTCAATGACTTGCTGCGCTGCTGCAATCTTGAACTCTTCGGTAAATCGTTTGCCACTCATAAAAACACCTCTTAATTAGCTATTTTATCTAACTATTCGGTATCGACAAACTTAGTGGCTATTCAGAGTTTCAAAAGCCTGCAGCTGCACTTGGAACAATGTATATGTCAGATAAGGCTGATGCATTGTTAAAATCCTCACTTACAAAAGAGCTAATTGCTGCGGGATTTAATCCAGAACAAAATGCAGGAATTCAAATTTCAGGTAATATTCAAAAATTTGAATATGACTGGATAGGCTTTATTGAGGTTGATTTTTACTTAGATGTTGATTATTTGGTAACTAAAAGTGGTCAAACTGTTTATACAAATACTATCAAAACTCATGTAGCCTCGCCAAAAGCAATGGGCGGTACTGATTCAGAAGCTGTGAGATCTGCAATTTCATCAAATATTGGTGATTTATTTCAAGATTTGAGATCCAAGAAAATTCTATAAAGATTTACCAGATATGAAAACCACAGCTAACTGTGGTTCCAACAAACCCTTAAAGCCTCGCATTTGCGGGGTTTTTCTTTGGAGTGAACATAAAAAAAGACAGCTTATATTTTGCTTGAATATGTTTTTGACTGTTGGAGCGCTAGCATTTACGCTTTATGTAAATAACCATAGCAAGGTATTAGTGTTTACTTTATTTGGTATAGCGATTGCATTTATTACAGTCTTTATTATTGGCTTGATCAATAGGGTTTGTATATATGAGAGTATTGATTGATAAGAAAGCACCTCACGGTGCTTTTTTCATACCTATTTATTTGGATTGGTTGGAGGCAAAATATTCTCTGCAATCTTATGACCTATATCTATCAATGATGGCATTCGATCTGTTTTAACCAGCCAGAGGCTTTGTTACACAAAGCTATCTGAACCGTACCGCTTTTATCGGAGAGAGTTTATTTAAATGAAAGATCGAAAAATGCATTAACAGAAATTAAAAAACTAAAATTAATCAGTAGTTATGTGATGATCTGCCCTGAAACCAACGAGCCATTTTTTAATGAAAAGCCGCCAAGGAATAGGATGGTTGAAGCAATGAAGGCTTGCGCAATACGTCACCGCCCTGCCTACAATGCACGTCATACTTATGCGACGATGCTCTTAATGGATGGAGTTAACCCTGTATTTGTAGCTGATCAGTTAGGCCACAGCCTTCAAATGCTAATAAAACGATATGCAAAATGGATTCATGGCGATAAGAATAAGATAGAAATGGCAAAACTAAACACTTCAAAAGGCACTTAAAGTGCCTTTTTAATAAATATAAAAATATGGTAGAAAATGACACTTGATGCGGGGAAAATTTGGCAATAAAAAAGCCACTTAATATAAGTGGCTTTTTTATAACAAGAAATTTGGTGGAGATGGCGGGAGTTGAACCCGCGTCCGCCAACACTACACTCGAGAATACTACATGCTTAGATATCGTCTATTGTTTTAACACCTTGTGACCCGACGAACAGGGTACGAGATGCGATCCTCTGAGTTTGGTATAAAGCCCCGAGGCGTGGCTCTATACGGACTTGTGTGCGTGCGCTTCGGTCGGGTTCACTGACCACAAGTATTCAGTGAAGCGGACAAGCGGCCCTTAGGCAGCTAGAGCGTAAGATTCGTCGTTTGCGACTATTTAAAATGCAAATTTTATTTACGAGAGGAAATGCGCTCTCGGCATGCATCTATGAGTTTCATCATCAGCGTCGAAGCCAATAACATCCCCAAAGTACAATCATATCTTAGCACACATGCAGAAAATTACTATCTATTACACTGCAATTTCCAGTCATCTGCACAATGTGGAAGCGATTGATTATATAATGGCACCCATATTGCATTTTTCAAGAGCCACAATAACAAAACATGAGCTACTTACTTGCACTCGACCAGGGAACCACCTCCAGCCGGGCAATTATTTTTGATGAACACGGAAAAGTCCATGCAACCGCTCAAAGGGAAACCCAGATTAAAACCCCGCATTCCGGCTGGGTGGAGCAGGATGCACAGGAAATATGGACGACACAGATTGCTGTAGTACAGCAGGCCATTGCTTCTGCGCGCCTGCTGGCCCGGGACATCAAGGCACTGGGCCTGACCAGTCAGCGTGAAACTACCGTGGTATGGGACAGACGTAACGGACGTCCGCTGGCACCCGCCATTGTATGGCAGGACCGCCGGGCAGCAGACTGGTGTAATCAACTGCTGCAGAACAACCTTGAAAATAAAATTCATAAAACCACAGGTCTGCGCATAGACCCCTATTTCAGTGCCGGTAAATTGGTGTGGTTGCTGGAACATGTCAATGGATTACAGGCACTTGCCGAACAGGGTCATGTTGCGTTTGGTACCATCGACAGCTGGCTGATCTGGAACCTGACTCAGGGCGCAGAGCATGTAATGGAAGCCAGCAATGCATCACGCACCATGCTCATGGACCTGAGAACCCAGCAATGGGATGATGAACTGTTGGCACTATTTCATATTCCAGCGTCAACACTGCCCCGGATCATCAGTTCAGATGCCTATATTGCCAATACCGCCACCGGATTGCTGGGAGCAGAGATCCCCATTGCCGGTGTACTCGGCGACCAGCAGTCGGCTCTCTTCGGTCAGTCCTGCTTTACTGCAGGAACAGCCAAAAACACCTATGGCACCGGTTGCTTCATGCTGTTTAATACCGGCATGGAAATTCAGTACAGTAACAACCAGTTGCTGACCACACTGGCCTGGAATTGTCAGAACCAGACCAGTTATGCACTGGAAGGCAGTGTGTTTATGGCTGGTGCCATTGTGCAATGGCTCCGGGACAATCTGGGCATTATTAAAAACAGTGCTGAGGTGGAACAACTGGCCTGCCAGGTTAAAAATACTGACGGTGTGGTATTGGTGCCGGCATTTACCGGACTGGGAGCACCGCACTGGGACAGTGAAGCCCGTGCCCTGCTCTGCGGCATGTCCCGCGGTACCAACAAAACACATATTGCCCGGGCTGCACTGGAAGCCATTGCCTTCCAGGTCTCTGACGTATTGACTGCCATGCAATCCGACATTGCCAGTCCCTTAAAGGAATTGCGGGTGGACGGCGGCGCCAGTCAGAATGACATGCTGATGCAGTTTCAGGCCGACATTCTGAATGTCCCGGTGTTGCGTCCTGAATTACTGGAATCCACCGCCTGGGGCGCTGCAGCCATGGCTGGATTAAAAGTAGGAATATTCAGCAATCTGGACGAAATATCCGCATCCTGGCAACTGAATAAAGCCTTTGAGCCGAATATGAGTGAAGATCAGCGTCAGCAGCATTTACAACTGTGGAATAATGCTCTGCACAGGGCCAGGTCCTCCTGATTTCGCCTGATACAGACCAATAAAAAACAACCCCGGATTTTACCGGCGTTGTTTTCCTTTTCATGCAATGACATCAGACTTGCGCATGCCCACTAGTGTACATGACCGGCGCCAACATTGGCCTTCGGTTTTGGACACAGCCAGATGATTAATCCGGCCAGCACGAAAATGACTGCAAAGATTAAAAAAATGTGATTCACAGATAAAGTCAGCGCTTCCTTATCCACCAGATTTGAAATCACCCCCAATGCTCCATCCGGACTGAAACCGTGACGGATTAAATTCTGCTGGGTCTCCTCAATCTGCATCCTGGACACCATTTCGCTGCGTGCCAGTTTGGCATGGTCATCCCATAGAGTTACAGCAACAGAGGCACCTATTGCACCGGCCATGGTCCTGACAAAATTCATCAGCCCGGCTGCTGAGGCAATTTCATGACTCTGCACAGCACCCAATGCAATATTGGTCAATGGAATAAAGAAGAAAGGCACGGCAAAACCCTGGATGATCTGCGGCCAGGCCAGTGCCATGAAATCAGCATCAGTGATCCAGAAAGCCCGCATCAGCGTTACCACACCAAACAGCATAAGACCAAAGCAGGATAAGGCACGGGGATCATAACGGGTTGCAAGTTTTGCAACAACAGGCGACATGGTAATACTGCCAAACCCCATGGTGGCGGTCAGATAGCCGGCCCATGTTGCCGTATAGCCGAGGTTAATCTGCACCCATTGCGGTATGAGTACAATGCTGCCAAAAAATGCCCCAAAGGCAAAGGCCAGCGACAAAGTGGAAATGGTAAAACCCCGGTATTTAAAAATTTTAATATCCACCACCGGGTTTTCTTCATACATCTCCCAGATCACAAATGCAATAAAGCCCACGACCATGACCACCGCCAGTATACAGATCAGGCTGCTGTTGAACCAGTCGTGATCATGGCCCAGATCGAGCATCAGCTGTAATGCACCGATCCATACAATCAGCAGCAGCAGGCCAATGCTGTCAATTTTGAGCCTGGCCGTAGGGGTTTCAGCTGCTTTAAGTAAGCTTAATGCCCCCATTGCACAGACGATACCCACCGGCACATTGATAAAGAAAATCCAGTGCCATGACAGATTATCGCTGATTGCTCCACCAAAAATTGGCCCGAGCACCGGACCGACAACCGTGGTCATTGCCCACATTCCCATCGCCTGAGACTGCTTTTCCGGTGGAAAAATCTGCATGAGCAGCGCCTGACTGAGTGGCATGATCGGGCCACCAAATAAGCCTTGACCAATCCGGCAGATGACCAGCATGGCCAGACTGTTGGACAGCCCACACAGAACGGAAAAAGCAGTGAAGCCAATCAAACAGGTGGTAAATACCCTGACGGCGCCAAAACGGCCAGCCAGCCAGCCGGTCAGGGGCACACAGATGGCCTCGGCAACAGCATAGGAGGTAATCACCCATGTACCCTGCGAGGTCGAAACCGCCAGACTTCCGGTGATATGCGGCAGGGATACATTGGCAATGGTCATATCCAGCACGACCATGAAATTCGCCAGTGCCAGGAAAAAAGCAGCCATCAGTAACCGACCGCCCCTGAGTTCACCCTGAAAGGCTGAAGTATTCATCAGTAATTACTTCGACGCCAGGTCAATCGTGACATCCATGGACAAGCCCACACGCAGTGGATGTTCCGCCAGTTGTTTCGGATCCAGCTGGATCCGTACCGGTAAACGCTGTACCACTTTAATCCAGTTTCCTGTTGCATTCTGAGCAGGAATCAGCGCAAATGCCGACCCCGTACCGCCGGCAAAACCTGTAACCGTACCCTGATATTCAACATGCTTCCCATATAAATCTGAGGTCAGTGTCGCTTTTTGCCCTACCCGGACTTTCGTTAACTGACTTTCCTTAAAATTGGCATCGACATACAGTGCTGAAATCGGAACAATTTTCATCAGTACAGAACCCGGTGCAACCCGTTGCCCAATCTGAATACTGCGGCTTGTCACCACACCATCCAGCGGCGCCCTGATTTGTGTCCGTTCAAAATCCAGGCGGGCCTGATTCAGTCTGGCCCGTGCAACCCGTACATCCGGTGCTGTAGCCTGACTGGTGCCTTTAATCAATGCTTCATTTGCCGCCAGGTTACTCTGAGCAGCCTTGCGTTTCGACTCTGCCTGTGCCAGACCTGCCCTGGCCACTTCCAGACGTGCCCTGGCAGTATTAAAAGAGCTCTGTGAGGTCGCCAGTTCCTCTTTTGAAATGGCACCGGAAGCATCCAGTCGGGTCCGGCGTGCCAGTTCGGTCTGTGCACGTTCCATATCAACCTGTGCCTGAACAACCTGCGCGCGGGCACTGTTAATATCATCATCACTGACCAATACCTGTGAACTCAGGGAACTGCTGTTTGCAGAACTCTGCGTATACTGGCGTTCCGCCTTTGCCACTTCAGCTTCAGCCTGAGCCACTGCAATACCGGCATCACGCGGATCAATCGTTGCCAGTAATTCACCCTTTTTCACCAGCTGAGTATCACTGACCTGAATATCCGCTACCTGGCCCGTCACCATCGATGTAATTTCTGCGGTTTCGGCGCCCACATAAGCATTGTCAGTATGTACCGAGTTGTTAAACAACAAGGCCCATATTGCATAAAGGATTGCTGCAACAATGACCACCAGCAGAAAGATGGACAGCATTTTTTTGCGTCGGGATTTCATGGCCGCATCCGTATGCGCACCCGACGGGTCTTCAGTGGCAGGTGTATTCTGGGCTTCTGTCATCGCATATTCCTGGAGGATGGATGAATCAAAGTCAACACTGAATCATTCATTACACAGAACATTTTTCATTTTTGTGAAGTGCTGAATGTAAAATGATGACGATGACTCAGTGAGTCTTGTTAAAATTGTCGTTCACAATATTACCGAAAAAAATCATATTATGAGAATAAAAATGTAACTCCAGGGTTATTTATCCAAAGAAGATTTAACTTTATTCTCATATTCTCCGTTAATGATCAGCCTTTTCCAATGGTTCGTTAGACATGAAGGCCATCAATCATCAGCCTGAGATTGGCCATCATTTTAATTGACAGCAATTTAAAATGCGTAGGAAGCAATTGCGGTGGCAATCGCCAGGCCTTCATCATTGCTCATGGTCATGCGCATGGTACAGCCCTTACGCCCCATACGCAGTGTTTCGGCTCGGGCAATAAAGTATTTCCCACGACCAGGTGCCAGATAATCCACCCGCATATCCACGGTCGCCAGTCTGGAGACCTGTTTCAGTGTCTCAGCCAGCGTTTCCGGTACCGCACGCTTATACAGCTCACTCATGGCCACGATCCCGCCAAGGCTGTCAAGCAGCGTTGCCGCAACCCCGCCGTGCAGAATCTGAAAAGCAATATTTCCAATAAGAAATGGCTGCATCTCAATATAAGCTTCAATTTCTCCGTCCACGACGCGCATCTGCATACCGTTATGCGCAAAATAAGGGGATGCATTAAACGCCTGAGTCAACTGATTTAAGACAACCTGAATATCAACTTCCGTACCCGGATGAATATTATCTGTCCATTTATGCTGCAAATCACTCATGACTTCTCAAACCCTACCTGAATTAATCGACCACAGAAAAAGCGCCTGCTTTCCCCAGTGTCTCATTATGACGCTACAATAGCACCAGACTAGTTTAATACTGAATATTGAGATTGTTATGACTTATACGTTCAATCGACCGGCATTTCCTGCCACCCGCATGCGTCGTATCCGCTCCAGTGACAAACTTCGGGCAATGGTCAGGGAAACCCAGCTGACAACCGAGCATCTGATTTATCCAGTATTTGTACTTCCCGGGCAGAACCAGTGCCAGGATATTTCCAGTATGCCGAACATACAGCGGCTATCTGCTGACCTGCTGTTGAAAAAAGCTGAAACACTGCTGCAACTGGGAGTCTCCCGACTGGCCCTGTTTCCGGTGACACCACAGCAGGATAAAAGCCTGACCGCAGAAGCCGCATGGCGTGAGGATGGCCTGGTGCAGAACACGCTGCGTTTATTGAAAAAAGAATTGCCCGAGATGCTACTGATCACCGATGGCGCACTCGACCCCTACACTACACATGGTCAGGATGGTCTGATTGATGATCAAGGCTATGTACTCAATGATGAAACCGTCAATTGCCTGATTCAGCAGGCACTGAGCCATGCCGATGCCGGCGCGGATGTGGTGGCCCCCAGCGACATGATGGATGGGCGTATCGGTGCAATTCGCCAGGCGCTGGAAAGCCACGGCCACATTCACACCGCGATCATGGCCTACTCGGCCAAATATGCCTCTGGTTTCTATGGGCCTTTCCGCGATGCGCTTGGCTCATCCGGCAACTTAAAGGGGGGCAATAAATATACCTATCAGATGGATGTCGGCAACCGGGCCGAAGCCCTGCATGAAATTGCCCTGGATATTCAGGAAGGTGCTGACATGGTCATTGTCAAGCCCGGTATGCCTTATCTGGATATCGTGCGTGAGGTTAAGGATACTTTTGGCGTTCCGACATTTGTCTATCAGGTCAGCGGTGAATATGCCATGCTGGCAGCTGCCATTCAGAACCAGTGGCTGCCTGAAAGTGTGATTATGGAATCACTGCTGTGCTGCCGCCGTGCCGGTGCCGATGGCATCTGGACTTATTTTGCTGAGGATGCCGCCCGCAGTCTGAAACAGATGAACTGATCCCGGCACCATCACCATGATAAGATCGACCAGAATCAGCAATAACCGGACCTGAGTTGCTCAGGTCCGGTTATTGCTGATTTCTGCATGTCTGAACCATACCGTCCGGATCATTGTTCCGGTGATATTCCATACAGCTTTGCCGCCATGCGCTGGGCCTGTCGGCCATAAAACCACCAGGTCACCAGGTAAAGTGGAAGTGCCAGAATCACTATCATGATCAACACAATACTGATAAATGCCGGCTGCTGCATATATTCCAGAAAGAGTTGCCAGACCTGTGGATCCTGCTGAGCAAAAATCGCAATGGAAATCAGCATACCCAGTAAGTTATAGCCCCAGAAAATCAGCGTATAACCCAGTGTAAACTTTTTTCGTTCCTGAGTCGTCGGTGCACGGCGCTGTTGTTTTAAAAAGCGCTGTAATACAATGATCATGGCAATCAGATAGGGTAATACAGTCAACACCCCGCCCATGCCCCGTGGCAGCAGTGCAGCAACCACGCCCACCAGCAGGGTCAGCCCCAGACTGATCAGAAAGAACCATAAAAAATATTTATTTAAAGATGGCATTGGCATCATCCGAATCAACATAAACCATGAGACATACAGTATAGGAAAAAAAGTGCATTTTTTTTAATTTTATTGTCAACCAAATGAAAAGACCTGTCGTTATATAGGTATAAGGTCAGCAGCAACTGTAATGAATTTGCAACGGCATCCGCAAATAATTGCAGTGACCTTCCTCCATGAGACTAAAAACTCATACTTCCGGCATTGGATTTGGTAGAGCAGCCTGAGTCCCATAAAACGAAGTATTTTTGGCCGACGATTTCATCATCACTCGAATCGTCGGCCTTTATTTTTTCAGTTTTGATTTCCAGTGATTTTATGGCCAGTCATGCTGCCATCACCATTGAGTGACATGCATCAGTCCATTGATATGAAATCAAAATTAGACCTCCACATGATCGACCACACGCCTGAAACATGGCACACAGCAATAGCCTGATGTAAAGCATCACATTCATGCATTTTTTGGCATCAACGTCCATTCATGTCGCTCAGCAATCATCCCAGCCTCATTTCCCGCTAAAATATGCTAAGTTATACAGGGCATTTCAAATACTTCAGGGCAGCATGACTGTACGTTTTTTTCATACTTCTGACTGGCATCTGGGACAGTTTTTCTATAACCACTCCCGTCAGTATGAACATGAGCAGTTTTTAGCATGGTTACTGCAGCAGATTAAAGCCAGACAGCCGAATGCCCTGCTGATTGCCGGTGATATTTTTGATGTCATCAATCCCAGTTCGCAGGCACAAAAACAGCTATATCAATTCCTGGCGGATGCCCATGAACTTGCGCCACAGATGCAAACATTAATGATTGCAGGCAATCACGATTCCGGCTATCGGATTGAACAGGTAGAACCTTTATTAGCAAAATATAATGCAAAAACAGTCGGTGTGATACGCTGGAATGAAGATAAAAGTCTGGATCCTGAACATTTAATTTTGCCAGTTTATGATGAACAGAGACAGATTATTGCATGGTGTATTGCCCTGCCATTCTTACGTTCAGCGGAGATTACCGGCTTTAATGAGCACACCACCAACAGCCAGAATGCGATTGCCTACCTGCATCAACAATTAATTAAGGAAGCCAGACGGCGTAAAACCGATGATCAGGCGTTGATTCTGATGTCACACGCACATATGCAGGGCGGGGAAACTTCCGACTCGGAACGTCCCATTATCATCGGAAATGAAGAAGCGCTGTCCACTGCCCTGTTTGATGACAGAATTGACTATGTCGCCCTCGGCCATCTGCATAAACCCCAGCAGGTACAGCATGCACATATCCGTTACAGCGGCTCTCCCATTCCCTTGTCATTCAGTGAGATTAATTATAAACATCAGGTTGTTGAAGTCACTATTGATCCCCTGGCCCCGGCTGAAACACGTGTGCAACTTGATGTACTGAAGATCCCGCGCAGTGTTCAGCTGCATAAAATCCAGGGTGAGCTGAATGAAGTTATACAGAAGCTACGGGCTTTACCAGCCGGCATGATTGAAGCAATTGACCAGCGGGAATATGTCGATATTGAATATCACAGTCTCACACCGCCCCAGCCAAATCTGAGGCAGCAATTTGAAGATGCTCTGCCGGCAGATCGCTATCGACTGGTCCGCATTTCACGGCAATATCCACTTTCAGCAAATCCGGAGCAGTCACCATCATCCATCAGCCTGGAACCACCCACACCGGAAAAACTATTCCGGCAACTCTGGGAAAAACAGGGCTATCATCCGGATGAAGCCGTTTTAAAGGATTTTATGGAACTGGCCCAGCAGGCACAGCGCGCACTTGAAGATGAGCCGGGGACTTAGTAATCAGCCATGAAAATTTTATCGATCCGCATAAAAAATCTGGCTTCTCTTGCCGGTGAACATTTCATCGATTTTGAATCTGAACCGCTGGCCAGTGCCGGGCTGATTGCCATTGTTGGTAAAACCGGGGCAGGAAAATCCACCATTCTGGATGCCATGTGCCTGGCACTGTTCAATAAAATTCCACGCCTGAAGGACAGTGACGGTAAATTACAGGATGTCGATGGTACTGAACTGCTGACCAATTCCCCACTGACCGTGCTGCGTCGGGGGACTGCTCATGGCTTTGCCGAGCTGTGCTTTGTGGCGCAGGATCAGAAACATTATCTGGTACGCTGGGAGATTAAGCGCGCCCGTGAAAAGGCCGAGGGTAAACTGCAGAATGTGCAACGCTACCTGAAATGTCTGACCGATGGTATTGTCATTGCCGATAAAGCCAAAACAGTGGATGCTGGCATTCATCAGATTACCCAGCTGAGTTTTGAACAATTTACCCGGGCAGTCCTGCTGGCACAGTCCGAGGTGACCGCTTTTTTAAAGGCGCGGGACAATGAACGCGGAGAATTACTGGAATACCTGACCAATTCGAATATCTTTGCCAGAATTGGACAGTTGGCATTTGAAAAAACCCGGGAAATAAGCAACCAGCGAAAACAGCTGGAAAATGTTTCAGGACATATCGAAATCCGTTCCGATGAAGAAATTGCTGCATTACAGTCTCAATTCCAGCAAGTACAGCAACAGACCCAGCAACTTGAAACCGAGCAAACCCAACTCAGGCAACAACAACAATGGTTTGAACAGCAACAAAAGCTGCAAAGTGAAGTGATCTTTAAACAGCAACAGCATGAAACCCAACGCAATGCCCATGCCGCATTGGCAGCGGATCGCCAGTTGCTTGAACAACTGGAAGTCTTTTCAGAAATTCGTCCTGTTGTTTTCCAGCAGCACCAGATTCAAAAAACACGACAGCAGCTTGAGCCACAGCTTCAACAGAAACAACAGCACTTTGGTACCTTAACAACACAATTTGAGCAGGAAAAAGTACGCTACACCCAGGCAGAAACGGCACTGCAACAGTTTCATAATTTTGAACAACAATATCAGGATGAGTTAAGTCAGGTTCGTAAATATGTGCAGGAACGGGATTATATTGCCGAAGAATATAAAAAGACCAGAGTTCGAATCACACAAATTGAAACTCAACAACAACCTCTGTTACAACAGCAAAGGCAGCTTGAACAGGATATTCAGAACTTAACGGCACAGCATGCGTTGTACCTGGATCAGTTGCAACACAGCATACAATTTTTGCCTTTAGATAAAGGCCTGAACGCCCATGTACAGCAGTTGAATCAATTTATTCAACATTATCAAAAATTTAAAAATATGCCAGGCGATATTCAACAAGCGAAGTCCAGACTTGAACAGGATAAGTCCCTGCTCAATGAGCTGGTTAAACAGTTTGGCACCACACAGCAAATTGATACAACGCTTGAGCAAAAGCAGCAACTTAAAGAGCAACTGTTCACTCAGTTGAATCAACTGGATGTGATTCAACAAAAACTACAGCAGCATTTTGAATTAATACATGAAGTATCTGATCTCAATCAAACGCTTAGCACCCTGCAACAACAATATCAGCAACTTGAACAAAACACGGATAAAGTAGAAAGCGACTTTCAAACCGCCAGAACTGAACGCGAAAAAGTACAGCAGATATTACAACAACAACGTTTATTGCATACGGAAAATGTAGAACATTTACGGGCCGGGCTAAAGCAAGGTGAAGCCTGTGTGGTCTGTGGCAGCACCGAACATCCTTACCGCGACAATAAGAGTGAAATTTCCAGAGCTTTATATGAACTTCAGCAACAGCAGGAACAACAAGCCTTGCTACAGGAACAGCAATGTCTGCAACTCTGGCAAACGACACAACAGCAATTTACCCAGATTCAGACAGAGCAAAAGCAGCGCCAGATTGCGTTACAACAAGCCACTGAAAAATTAAACAGTCATCAAAATGAATTACAGCAGCATCTGGCTCAATGGCATATTCAACTCGATTTGAATTTGGCACAAAATGAGATCAATGCGTCATTACAACAACTCATAGCACAATCCACTCAGGCTAAACAACAACTTGAAAACGAATTACAACAGCTGAATCAAGCCCATAAACATCAACTCAATTTAAATCAGTCTATTCAAAGTACCACTTATCAACTCGAATCAATACAGCAATTACAGCATCAGATTCAGCATATCGTGGAATGTCTGGATACAAATGAGAAAACCCTGTGGCTGGAACAACCGCTTACCCTGTCACAACAGCTTGTCCAGCGTTTAACACAACGACTTCAGCAATTGGACCAGGCTGAAGGCTTAAATAAACAACAGGAACAGATTAAACAACAACTCAATGTGTTAAAGTCAAATCTGAATGGTTTGAGTACCCAACAGACTGAGCTGAATCAGCACTTACAGGACATTGCGAACAAGGGACAACAAAATAGCGAAGCTGCCAGTCAACTCATTGTTGCAATAGCAGGTTCAAATGAGTTGAAAGCCAATGAATGGCTACAGCAGCATGATCAGCAACGCCAACATGTGCAACATCAATACCAACTGATTAAACAAAATTTTGAACAGGCACGGCAAAACTTTGAGTCACAAAAAAATCAACTGGAACAACTCAAAGCGCAGCAGCAGCAAAATCAACATGCCTACACCCAATGCAAAACAGAAGTGGCTGCATGGTTAGCACAGCACGCGCATTTTGACGAGCAACAGCTCAATGAATTGCTGGCCATTTCTTCAGCGCAGGAACAACAGATTCGCTTAGCACTACAAAATGCAGATCGTTTATTGAGTGAAGTGGCTTATGCCCTCAAAACCACGCAACAACAATTAAACGAACATCAGCAGCAACAACCTGACATCAAATATGAGCAGCTTGCTGAACTGATTGATTTAAATCAGGACAAGCTGAAACAGCACGCCGAGCAACGGGATCAGTATAAAGTCCAGCTTGAATTACACCAGCAAAACCTCGCCAGGCAAAAACAGTTTGCTGATCAAATTCAACAGATTCAGCAACAGGAGCATCGCTGGAATAAAATTTCCAGTTTGATTGGGGACGCCAGAGGTAAAGATTTCCGTGATTTAGCCCAGCAATATCATCTGGATATCCTGTTGGAATATGCCAATCAGCAATTGACCATGCTATCGCAGCGTTACACCTTAAAACGCCTGGATCATTCACTCAGCCTGGCGATTATTGACCATGATATGGATGGTGAAACCCGTTCGGTGGCCTCGCTGTCTGGTGGAGAATCCTTTCTGACCGCACTGGCACTGTCACTGGCCATTGCCAGTATGGCTTGCGGTTCAATGAAAATTGAATCATTGTTTATTGATGAAGGCTTCGGCACACTGGATTCATCCTCACTGCATATGGTGATGAATGCGCTGGATCAATTGCAGCATCAGGGCCGTAAAGTGGTGCTGATTTCACATATACAGGAAATGCATGAGCGTATTCCGGTGCAGATTCAGGTCAGGGCAACCGGTGCCGGGGCAAGTCGTATTGAAATTACAGGCTGATGTTCTGTAGAACCATCTCTCAATCTGTTATTCCGGATATTGATTGCTGATTATTGGTTCCTGATGATTGGTCCCGGGCGATCAGCTCTGACTGCCTTCTGCACGCCTGGTTCTGAACCAATGCATCCAGTCCATCACCGGGTGCCAAATAACGCCGTGCCGACCCGTACCATGGTGGAACCGGCAGCAATTGCCTCATTCATATCTCCGGACATCCCCATACTTAAGGTATCCCAGTCCTCAGGATGCAGATGCTGCACCCGCACAGCATCAAACAACTTCCGGGCATCCAGAAAGGCCTGATCATTGCCCGGTGCAGGAATCACCATCAGCCCCCGCAGTTTCAGATGGGGGAGCTGACTGATCTGCCGAACCAGTTCGGCAATCTCATCCGGCTGGCAGCCGTCCTTACTTTGCTGCGCATCAATATTCACCTGCAGACAGATATTCAGTGGCGGCTGTTGTGCTGTTCGCTGCGCCGACAGGCGCTCCGCAATGATCAGACGATCCACTCCATGCACCCATGCAAATTGCTCAGCCAGCGGTCGGGTTTTATTACGCTGCACATGTCCAATGAAATGCCATTCAATCTCCAGTGCTGCAAGCTGCTGCATTTTTTCCACTGCTTCCTGAAGATAGTTTTCGGCAAAGCTGCGCTGGCCCGCCTCATACATCTCCTGCAGCATGGCTGACGAATGGGTTTTCGAGACGGCCAGCAACTGCACGTCCCGGGCATCCCTGTTCGCATGAACACATGCCAGCTGAATTTGTTGTAACACATTATTTCGGGCTTGCTTCAGATCATTCATCCGTCAGGGTCTCATTAAGAAATACAGCACGCAGCGCATTAAACTGTTGGTTAAGTTGTATGAAAAGCCTTATTATTCTACAAAATAATGAAGCAAATAGCTTTGATTCAGGATCATTATGGATATTACAGAACTTCTTGCATTTTCAGTGAAAAACGGGGCATCGGACTTACACCTTTCCGCAGGCATGCCACCCATGATACGGGTGGATGGCGAAATCCGCCGGATCAATTTGCCGGCCTTTGAACATAAGGATGTGCACCGGCTGGTCTATGACATCATGAATGATAAACAACGCAGGGATTTCGAGGAACAGCTTGAAACTGACTTTTCATTTGAAGTCCCCGGTGTTGCACGTTTTCGTGTCAACGCCTTTAACCAGAACCGCGGCGCCGGCGCTGTATTCCGGACCATTCCATCCAAAGTACTGACCATGGAAGACCTGGGCCTCGGACAGATTTTTAAGGATATCTGCAATTATCCGCGGGGAATTGTATTAGTCACAGGCCCCACCGGTTCCGGTAAATCCACCACGCTGGCAGCCATGCTTGATTATATCAATGACAACCGCTATGACCACATTCTGACAGTGGAAGACCCGATTGAATTCGTACACCAGTCAAAAAAATGTCTGATTAACCAGCGCGAAGTACATCGGGACACACATGGCTTTAATGAAGCCCTGCGTTCTGCACTGCGTGAGGACCCGGATATTATCCTGGTCGGTGAAATGCGTGACCTGGAAACCATCCGCCTGGCCCTGACTGCCGCAGAAACCGGGCATCTGGTATTTGGGACCCTGCATACCACCTCAGCTGCCAAAACCATTGACCGGGTAATTGACGTCTTCCCTGCCGAAGAAAAGGACATGGTCCGTGCCATGCTGTCTGAATCCTTACAGGCGGTTATTTCCCAGTCACTACTCAAAAAGACCGGCGGTGGCCGTGTTGCCGCCCATGAAATCATGATCGGTGTACCTGCCATTCGTAACTTAATCCGTGAAAATAAAGTGGCACAGATGTATTCTGCTATTCAGACCGGTGCCAACCATGGTATGACCACGCTGGATCAGAGCCTGAAAATCCTGGTCGCCAAAGGACTGATCAGTCCTCAGGTAGCCCGCCATGCAGCCAAACAACCAGAATCATTCCTATAATTAAATCTGGGTACCGCCAATCACGGAATTCGGGGAGATTGAAATATGGATTTTAACGACTTATTGAATCTGATGATTCAGCACAAGGCATCCGACCTGTTTGTAACCGCCGATGTTGAACCCTCCATGAAAATTAATGGACAGATTGTGCCTGTGGCCAAAGCAAAGCTCACCGGTGATCTTGTGGGGCAGCTGATTCACTCGATCATGAGTGAAAAACAACGCAATGAATTTGCTGAAACACGTGAATGTAACTTTGCCATTACCAACAGGGACAAAACTGCCCGCTTCCGGGTCAGTGCCTTTCAGCAGCGGGACATGCCCGGCATGATCCTGCGCCGGATTGAAACCGTGATTCCGACCATGGAAGAATTAAAACTTCCACCGGTGCTCAAGGATCTGGCCATGACCAAGCGTGGTATCGTCATTTTTGTGGGAGCAACCGGTACCGGTAAGTCAACCTCACTGGCATCCATGATCGGTTACCGCAACCATAACTCCAAAGGGCATATCATCACCATTGAAGACCCGATTGAGTTTGTGCATGAACATGCCGGCTGTATTATTACCCAGCGTGAAGTCGGTATTGATACCGACTCTTTTGAAATCGCCCTGAAAAACACCCTGCGCCAGGCCCCGGATGTCATTCTGATCGGTGAAATCCGCTCCCGGGAAACCATGGACTATGCCATTGCCTTTGCAGAAACCGGACACCTGGTTTTTGCCACTTTGCATGCCAATAACGCCAACCAGGCCATTGACCGGATTATTCACTTCTTTGAATCTGACCGTCATCATCAGCTGTTTATGGATCTGTCACTGAACCTGAAAGCCATGATTGCACAACAGCTGATCCCAACACCGGATGGCAATTCCCGCCGTGCCGCCATTGAGATTCTGATCAACTCACCACTGGTGTCCGATTTAATTCGCAAGGGTGAAATCCATGAAATCAAGGATCTGATGAAACGCTCACGGGAACTGGGCATGCAGACCTTTGATCAGGCCTTATTTGACCTGTATAAAGCCGGTCAGATTACCTATAAGGATGCATTGAAACATGCAGATTCGCCCAATGATCTACGCTTACAGATTAAGCTGGATGAAGAAGGCGGTGCGCAGTTGCTGAATAGCAGCAGCAAACTGACTTTTGATGGGCAATAGCATAATCCACAGCACTGAAAAAACCTTAAGGAGAATCTGTCCACTTCAGCTCTCCTTTTAATTTGTTGTATTTATGTAGGTTTATTTTTTGCGTAACGCTTCCTGGCAATCCTCTTTGTCGCAATATCCGTAGAGATTCAGGGAGTGACCGGTCAGGGTAAAACCCAGTGTTTTTGCAACGGCATGCTGTTCGTGCTCAATGGTATCATTTGAAAATTCAACGACTTTATTGCAATTCAGGCACACCAGGTGATCATGATGGTCTTCCTGCATGATTTCAAAGACAGAATGATTGTTCTCAAAATGGTGCCGCTGAATGATTCCCGCTGCTTCAAATTGTGTTAACACGCGGTATACCGTTGCCAGACCGACATCTTCACCTTGTTCAAGTAATGTTTTATAAATGTCTTCCGCACTCAGGTGGTGCTGCTCTGAATTCTCCAGTAATTCCAGAATCTTGATTCGTGGCAGGGTGACTTTCAGTCCAGCTTTTCGTAAATCCTGATTTGAAATAGGCATATAAAAAGGTCTCTCAACAAATTTTAAGTTGGAATATGCAACAGAGTTGAGATGCAGTATGATCTATCGTTGGATCAATTGCATCATAATTAATTTGGGATAGTGTAGCAAAATGCAAAAAATCATGCTGACGTTATTCGTCGCTTCATTGCTTGGTGGTTGTTCAATATTTGGAGTATATAAGGTTGATATTCCTCAGGGAACCCCCTTAACCCAGGCACAAGCTTCAAAAATTCAGGTAGGTATGACTTACCAGCAGGTACGTTTTTTGCTGGGCAGCCCAACAGTAGCGGATCCACTGAATCCTCTGCGTTGGGATTACATCTATAATTATATCCCAGGAACCTATGCGAAAAAAGCAAAAATTCCAGCCGCACATGGTCAGCATTTAAAGGTCTATTTTGATCAATCCGGTATTGTCAATAAAATAGAAGGCCTGGACAGTATTCCTGCAACCCAGCCCGGTTTACCGGCCTCCAGGGAAGCCATTCTTAACGCGCCTCCGCTATAGTCATCTATCGCCCTTATTGGAGGCGGACTGGCAAGCAGACGTATTAAGCAAAACCACATAAATAACCATGCTGTAATCGGCCCCCTTTTTACGGGGGCCATATCATTTTAATGACCTGAAACGATTGCCCCGGCCATAGCGCCCCACCGGGTTTGCTGCAGCACGATTACGACGGATATCCCGTGGATTCACCAGCAGCGGTCTATAAATTTCCACCCGGTCACCCGGCTGCAAAAGCTGATGACGATCCTGTATGCTGACGCCAAAAATTCCCAGACTGTAGTTTTCAGGCAACTGTACCTGCTGTTCAATTGTACTGCGCTGAATCGCATCCTGTACGGACATGCCCGGCACATATTCCACCTCAATATGAAACTGCTGTTCCGGTGTGGCATAAGCCACCCATACTTTTTGCGGTACCTGAGCCGCAGACATCAGATCAACTGTCCGATAAAGGCCACCATGGCCACAATAATCGATAAAGGCAGCACAATACGCACAGCAATGCGCCACAGGTTATAAAACAGTTCACTACTGAAATTCATAGCCTTACGCAAATGGCTGATTTTCATGATCCAGCCGGCAAAGACCGAATAAATTAAACAAATCACCAATCCCCACAGCATCAGCAGCGGTGTCAGCAGCATCTGTATACCCGGAACCGCCCACACCAGTAATGCAAGAATCAGTACCGTATACTGAATCAGGACTGCGACACGGCGTCCGGTCAATTGCTCCCGTGCCAGTTGCAACAATAAAGCTGCAACAATAATCGCCGTGAATAACAGCACATAAGCGGACAACGGACTGGAGACTGCAAAGAAACCAAATGCAACCACTGCCAGTAATTGCGCAATCCAGATCGGTATAGCCGCTCGGGTTGCAGCACGCTGGGACTGGACACCTGCCAGGCTGGTCTGCCAATACAGTCCCAATCCCAGGCCACTGGCCACCAGTGCCAGAATGGTGGCATTGCCCCACTCACTGAACTCAACCGGTGTTACATGCCACGGCTGTAAGGCAGTGCCGGCAATATTCGCCAGCAGCAGTGAAACAATGACGCCTGTCGCAGTGAATAACACCAGTAATTGACGTGAAACAAAAGACAGGGCCAAAGCCAGAATCACTGTCACAATCAGAATCATATCGCCCGGAACCGGCAGCTGAATATTCTGCAGTGCCGGTTGAGCAATATGATTTAACAGACCACCGGCCAGAAAGGGAATAAAAATAACCGCCATCCAGCCAACCATCCGCCATTTTGGCGATGCATCCGCATCACGGGTCAGACTGGAGAGTGCATTCAGTGCAGTGGTCCCGGTACGCCTGGCCAGTGCCACTTCCAGATAACCCAATGGCAGGGCCAGCAGTAACATGGTCGCCAGCCACAATAACCAGAAATCAATTTGTCTGTCGATCTGGATATTCAAAGCCGGTGCCAGGCCGGCAATGACCATAAACGATAAACAGAATGCCATGAGCGGCGATAACCATCCTGACCTACGTGACATGGAATTGTCCTGCATGAGCTGTCCCGTGAAAAAAGTTCTGAACCATTTTGCCTTTGTCATGCAGGAAAATCAAAGGTTCGCGATGAAAAAGACAGCGCATCACTTTCAGATCATCCACACATGCCCTGGCAACTAATATTCATCAGCCCTGGTCAGACGTTTCAGCTCAGGATTTTCTGCTTCACGGATCAAACGCTGGACCTGGGTCATGGCCTTTTGCACAGGGCGGCCGGATTGAAATAAAATCATTTCCCCGGCGGTAAAGGCTGTCCAGGTTTCATTCTGAGTCAGGGGTTCTGTGGTAATCACAGCCACACGATCTTCCGGCACTGTTACCTGACTGAAATCCACTTCTATATCCAGATCAATTAAATGTGCCGGCTGAAATGGGTGTTCACGCACCAGCCAATGCAATTTGCTGGTTGCGTAACTGAACAATGCCTGTCCATTGGATAAACAGTAATTAAAAGTCCCGAACTCGGCAATCTGTGGTGCAACTTCTTCCAGCACTGAAAATATCTGTGGCAGTCCCGGCTCGATATAACCAAATCTTTCGACCAACTGGTCAAGCAGATAACAGAATGCCCGTTCGCTGTCAGTATTTCCAACAGGAGTAAAACGGCCTGATAACTGCGGCCTGAAATCATGCAGATCCCCATTATGTGCAAAAATCCATTGCCGCCCCCATAATTCACGGATAAAGGGATGCGAATTTTCCAGGGTGATCTTCCCCTGTGTGGCTTTGCGGATATGGGCAATCACATTGCGGGATTTAATGGGATAATTGCGGATCAGCTCGGCAATCGGCGACTCCACCGCAGACTGATTGTCAACAAATAAACGACAGGCTTTGTCTTCAAAAAAGGCTATCCCGAAACCGTCGGAATGATCTGATGTAATGCCTGCGCGCTGAGAAAAGCCACGGAACGAAAAGGTAATGTCCGTTGGTGTCGCACAGTTCATTCCAAGGAGTTGGCACATATTGAATGTCATACAGCATTTTAGTTATATATACATTGTGCATGAGCGCAGGCCCGCTTGCAATTCCCCAGTGTCTGCAAACGGGTTGCGATTTGTAAGATTTAACGATGTACCATTTTTTTCATGACAAAGTTTTTGGCAATGCCATTGACATCCATAAACACAAAATAGTCCAGGCAATTGAAGGTTTCATCATGAAACGCCTGGGGTGACAGTCTGGCATTCATGGACAGATACACCTGGAATAACTTTGGAATGCGCTCATCCTGTGGAAAACTGAATTCCGGATGCATCGGTTCGTAAGCCGGTTTTGCCGCTATATTGATCAGCTTTTGCGGATCAAGATGCTTCAGATACTGATGGGTATAATAAGCCCGTGCCTTATTATCTTCCAGGCGAATACTGACACAGCCGATCAGATGCTTTGCCTTCATCTTCCACAGCACCACCGGGATCAGGTTCAGCCACAGAATGGACAGGGCTTTGCCTGAGCGATAACGCGGATGCACGCAGGTCCGGCCAATTTCCACAATATTGGACAAATGTGCAAACTGTGAAACATCAAATTCCTGAGCACTGTAACTCTGCGCCAGTTCGTGTCCCTGAAACAGTTTTAAGCGGGTATAGGCAACAATTTCATTGCTCCATTTGTCACGCAAGACTGCATGTTCGCAATCCAGGTCATATAAATCCTGATCCAGTCCATTTTCAAAGCGGATACCAAACTGATCTGAAAACTGTATTGCGCGGAATTTCTGTATTTCTTTTAACTGTTTGAGATCTTCAACCCATTCAAAGCGATATTGTGATTGTGATTTTTTTGGGCGGGCCAATGGGAAGCTTAAGTTTTGACGATACTGATTGAGTTTTGCAAACATAGTTCAGACTCCTTGTACTTTTAATCACACTAGGCAATTCTTATGACAGAAAAATGACAGTTTCCTAACCACTTTAAAATAACGCCTGAGTTATTCTGCTGTCATCTGCTGTATGAGAAGTCTGAAAAAGTTTAGCGCACTGATTTACTTCGATTGGTAATTAAGGTACCGACACCATGATCGGTAAAAACTTCCAGCAGGGTCGCATGCGGCACCCGGCCATCCACAATATGTGCACTGACCACCCCGCTCTTGACCGCATCCAGTGCACAGGCCACCTTGGGGATCATACCGCCATAAATTACCCCGGTTTCAATCAGACGATCGACTTCCTGGGTACTCAGACCGGTCAGCAGGTTTTTCTGCTCATCCAGTACTCCGGCAATATTGGTGAGCAGAATCAGCTTTTCGGCACTCAGTGCTTCGGCCACCTTCCCGGCTACCAGATCAGCATTGATGTTATAGGTATTGCCTTCTTCATCCACACCCAGTGGCGCAATCACCGGAATAAAATCACCATTGGCAAACATTTCCAGTACATCGGTTTTAATACCGGTCACTTCTCCAACCTGCCCCAGGTCAATGCGTTGTACAGTGCCATTTTCAGCCGTTTTTTCCATCAGTAATTTACGGGCACGGATCAGGTTACCGTCTTTCCCGGTCAGACCGATGGCACGGCCGCCGTGCTGATTAATCAGATGCACGATCGATTTGTTGACGCTACCACCCAACACCATTTCCACCACGTCCATGGTTGCAGCATCCGTAACCCGCATGCCATCAATCCGGTCAGACTCACGTCCGAGCTGTTTCAGCAGTGAATCCACCTGGGGGCCACCACCATGAACCACAATCGGGTTTAATCCAACGGTTTTCAGCAAGACGATATCACGGGCAAATGAACTTTCCAGCCCGGGATCGGTCATTGCATTGCCACCATATTTCACCACCACCGTTTTACCTGAAAACCGCTGGATATACGGCAAAGCTTCAATCAGAATTTTTGCTTTGTCGACACCGGTATGCTGATATGGCATGCACCTCTCCTTACTGGGCATTTAAAATATCCTGCGCGATCATCGGATAACGGTCCCGCAGCATGGATACAAATGTATGACGAATTTCATTTAAACCGGACGGGCTGTCTGCATCGAATCTTACCGTAAAAAATTCGCCGGTATTTGATGCCCGAATAATGCCAAAACCATTTTTAAAATCAAGTCTTATCCCATCAATTCTACTGAGTTTCGCACCAGTCTGCTGGCCGGAATGTTCAATTTCATTCAGAACCGTGGCAGGATCGGTACTATAGGTGCTGATATAGGTGTCTTCAGTATGACAACGCTCAGGATAAACAGACAGCACTTCTGACAGTGTGGTTCCGGGTAGCTGACTGAGGTATTCCATCACCCTTAAGGCGGCATATAAGCCGTCATCATAGCCCATGCCCCGTCCATCATTAAACACATAATGACCGGCATATTCCCCGCCAAAAACAGCCCGGCCCTCTGACCGGGACAAATATTTACGCAAAAAGCTGCTACCGGTCCGGATCATGCTGGCCTGCCCACTCAGTGCTTCCACAGTCTGTCTGACCATGGATGAACATTTAACGTCGAACACCACTTCATGGTTTGGATGGTCCTTCAGACAAATCTGTGCAAACAGTGACAGCAAGCGGTCAGCAGAAATAATGTGGCCCTTTTCATCCACCAGTACCACCCGATCGCCATCCCCATCCAGGGCAATGCCAATATCAGCCTGCTGTAACAGCACCTGTTTTCTGAGTTCAGTCAAATGAATGGCCTGGGAAGGGTCCGGTGCATGATCCGGGAAATGACCATTGGCATGGCAGCGTAAAGCGGTCACTTCACAGCCCAGTCTTTGCAGGGTTCCCTGCCCACAACAGCCGGCGGAGCCGCTTAAACCATCTATTACCACACGCAGTGGCCTGTTCAGCTGAATGTCCGTGCATAAGGCATGCTGATAGGACTGGCAGAATTCGGATCGGGTCTGGTGAACGGTGCTCGGCAGCTCGATTTCAACAGCCGTCTGCTGAATGAACTGATATGCCTGCTGCGCAATCTGCTGAATCATTTCCGGAGATGGCGGTTCCGCCTGCACAATCCATTTAATTCCATTGTCGGTTTTCGGGTTGTGGCTTGCGGTGACCATAATGCCATTGCCATTGCTCTGACGGGCGGCAAAATACATCTGAGGGGTGGAGCAACAACCCATTTCGGTCACCTGAAACCCCTGCGCTGAAAACACTGCTGCAATGATTTCAGCATACTGAGGACTGGTGAGCCGGGCATCATAGCCAATCACAACCTGCATTTGTCCCTGTTGCCGGAGCTGATCTGCCAGTGCATGTGCAATAGCATAAATCAATTGCGGCCCCAACAGCTCCACTTTGCCGCGGATGTCGTAAGCACGAAAAATATGGAAGGGAAAAATGGATTGTGATGTATTCATAGGCAGGCATCCGGTTGCTTAAATCCCAGCCTATTCAGAAGTGAAGCAAACTGACAATAAAGATATGCGGTATTGCAGCCGACATTCATCGCTGCTATAGCTGGGCATTCATTTGATACCAGTATGCTCCGATTTTAAATATATTTTTTGTTACATTACCGGCCGATAGCTCTGTCAACCTGCCACTACACACCCGCCATTCAGCCAATTAATTTTTCCCGGTATGCCCAAAACCGCCGGCACCGCGTTCAGTGGCAACAAAATCAGTCACGAGGTTAAACTCTGCCTGCACCACAGGCACCAAGACATACTGCGCCAGCCGCTCACCTGGTTCCAGACTGAATGTGGTCTGGCTACGATTCCATACAGAGACCATTAACTCACCCTGATAATCCGAGTCAATCAAGCCCACCAGATTGCCAAGCACAATCCCATGTTTATGCCCCAGCCCTGAACGGGGCAGAATTAAACCGGCAAAATTCGGATCTTCAATATAAATTGCCATCCCGGTTTTAACCAGTACTGTCTGTCCCGGTTCAATCTGAATCGTCTCTTCCACACATGCACGCAGATCCAGCCCCGCTGAACCCGTGGTTGCATACGTTGGCATTGGCCATTGCTGACCCAGTCGTGGATCCAGTACTTTCAGCTGAACTTTCATATTTACAATCCTGTCAGTTTTTAAAATTCAAAGATGTACACTGCAATTGCACATTGCAGTCCTTCATGTTTTAAAGCAGCTCCTTAACGTTTTAAAAGTGCTTTCAGGTTCTGCAGATACTGCTGAGCCTGTAACTTTGGATCTACATTTTCAGCCAGTTTTTTCCTGCGCCCCATCCAGTCCAGTTCATCCTGTGGTAACTCATCCAGGAAACGGCTGGGGGTCATCTGTTTCATCTGACCGCCATTTTTCCGCTGTTCCGCCAGGGTTAAAGTCAGCCCCTGCTGAGCACGGGTAATGCCCACATACATCAATCGCCGTTCTTCTTCAATGGTTTCCGCCGCAATCGAGTTTTTATGTGGCAACAATTCCTCTTCCAGCCCCATGATATACACATAGGGAAATTCCAGTCCCTTGGATGCATGCAGCGTCAGCAGATTGACCTTATCGGTATCTTCTTCTTCCTGCTGTTGCTCCAGCATATCCAGCAGCACCATTTTACGAATCACACTTTCAATATTTTTTTCATCGACATTTTCGGCCCGGTTAATCAGACTCTGAATACTGCTGTACAACATTTCAATATTGTCCAGCTTAGTTTTTTCCTGTGCCGGAGTCGCCGCCTGCTCCCGGATATAATCAATATAGCCGGCTTCATTCATCATCTGGCGAACTTTGGGTACGGGTTCATCATCATCCAGCAACTCACGGGTAAATGCCTCAATGAAGCCTGAAAATTCAGCCAGTTGGGTAGTAGCCTTTTTCGGAATGACCATGCTCAGACGCTGATCCTGCGCCGCAGCCAACAGGGACAGATGATTCTGCTGGGCAAAAAGCCCCAGTTTTTCCAGTGTCACAGGACCAATGGCCCGTTTCGGAGTATTGATAATCCGCAGGAATGCACTGTCATCTTCAGGGTTAATGATCAGGCGCAGATAACTCATGATATCCTTAATTTCAGCCCGGCCAAAGAAGGACTGTCCGCCGGACAATTTATAGGGAATCTGCATCTGACGGAGTTGTGTTTCCAGCACCCGTGCCTGAAAATTACCCCGGTACAGCACTGCGTAATCTTTCCAGCTTTTACCATTCATCAGTTTATGCGTCAGCAGATCCTTGACCACACGTTCTGATTCATCATCATCATTACGGCAGGTAATTACCCGGATCACATCGCCATGCCCCTTATCACTCCACAGTTTTTTGTCAAAAATATGCGGGTTATTTTCAATGACGTGATTGGCCGCCTTTAAAATGCGGCTGGTGGATCGATAGTTCTGTTCCAGTTTGATGACTTTCAGATTGGGAAAGTCCTGCTTGAGCAGGGCCATATTTTCAGGCCGGGCACCACGCCAGGCGTAAATGGACTGGTCATCATCGCCCACAGCTGTAAACTGCCCCATGACTCCGACCAGCAGTTTCACCAGGATATATTGTGCGGTATTGGTGTCCTGATATTCGTCCACCAGCAGATAGCGAACCCGATTCTGCCACTTATCGCGCACTTCTGCATTTTCCTGCAGTAATCGCGTCGGCATAACAATCAGATCATCAAAATCCACGGCATTATAGGCGCGCAGATTCCGTTCATAGAGCTGATACAAATGGGCAAATTGAACATCGTCCTGGGTTTCACAGGTATTGTGTGCCTGTTCCGGTAAAATCAGATCATTTTTCCAGTCTGAAATCTTTTTCATGGCCTTTGCAATCAACTCCTTACTTTCTGCGCCGGACAGATTGTCACGATGCATCAGGTCCATGAGAATGCGCTTACAGTCATCTGCATCGAGAATGGAAAAGTTACTTTTCAGTGGCGTATGTTTCAATTCCATCCGCAACAGGTTCAGGCCGAAAGTATGGAACGTGGAAACCGATAAACCCTTTGCTTCCTCCCTGGACAACAGCCTGGTCACCCGTTCCTTCATTTCCCGTGCGGCTTTGTTGGTAAAGGTCATGGCGGTGATACGATATGCCGGAATGCCGCATTGCTGTACTAGATACGCAATTTTACGGGTAATCACTGATGTCTTGCCTGAACCGGCACCGGCAAGTACCAACAAGGGGCCCTGAGTATATTTCATGGCTTCAAGTTGCCTGTCGTTTAATTGACTTGCCTTTGACATCATTGTTCCTCGTTGCATTCAGCGCTAGATTATAGTCATCTGCACCTGACTTGCATAACCTTAATCAACGAAAATAACGAAAATTAAAATCCACTGACATGGACAAGCCTGGCAGGGAAAATCCCCCCATTGATCACTTTAAAAACCGGTCTCGCCGAAAGCGGCTGAACAACAGTTTCACCCAGAATCACGCATAGGCTGAGCCGAATGCCCGGATCTGACTTTAACCTGGCAGCTTGTCATGACCGGACAACAGACACCGTAATTTCCACACGGCGATTCCGTTCACGGCCTGACGCCGTGGCATTATCTGCAATGGGTGCGCCGGAGCCATAACCCTGCGCCATCATATGCTGTGACGGAACCCCCTGTGCAGCCAGGTAAGCCACCACCGCACGTGCCCGACTGTGGGACAGGGGAATATTAATACTGTCATTTCCAGAGCGATCGGTATGGCCATGAATCACCAGACGCAATTGACCGGTGCTGTTGCCCTCGTTCAGCACCCGGGCAATATGGTCCAGTGCGGTCTGAAATGGTGGCTGAATGGTCGCCGAGCTGCTGGCAAAGGTGGCTGCAGGCATCACCAGTTGAATCGCACCATCCGGATCACGGCTGACACTGACCCCACTGCCAGTCAGTTCCTGCCTGAGCCGTGCTTCCTTGCGGTCAAGCAACATATCATCGGCGCCGGCCACTGCGGATCCCGTAAGCGCACCGAGTCCCACCCCGGTTGTTGCTATCCTGTCATTCTGCACATGCTGACAGCCGGCGAGGACACAAACACCGGCCACCATTGAAATCAACAAGGCACGCATTGGAAAAACTCCGTCAAATCAAATCATTTTTAAGTTCAGTGATCATGAAAATAAACCATGATCAAAATAAAATCACAAAATAACTTTCATTCAGCCACCCATATACAATAACGCATGTTGCCATTATCTGCATGCCCGGATTGATGTCCCATATTTGTATGATCTATTTTTGCAGGGTGGGTCTATTTTAATAGGGCCTGTTTAATCAGCAGCTGCCCATCACCCGAAACTGATACGCATAAAAAAACCGAATCATGGTTCCCCACGATTCGGCTCTGTGCGACTGATCCTTAGATCAGTGGATCATCAGCTTGTCGCATAAATGCTGATTTCAACACGACGGTTCTGTTCACGGCCTGATGCCGTATTATTATCTGCAACCGGATTTTCAGCACCATGGCCCTGAGCATTAATACGCCCGCCTGGCACACCCTGACCGGCCAGGTAGTTTGCAACTGCCTGTGCACGTGCCTGAGACAATGGAATGTTGATGGAGTCATTACCGGTACTATCGGTATAACCAGTCACCAGAATTGCACTCTTGTTGTCTTCAGTCAGTGTCTGAGCAACCTTGTTCAGGGTGGTATAGAAGTTCGGTTTAATGCTTGATTTATTGGTGTCAAACGTAATATTACCCGGCATCACCAAACCGACGGAACCATCCGGATTACGGTTGACTTCCACACCGGTACCTGCCATTTGCTGACGCAGTTTCTTCTCTTTGTTGTCAAGATACAGACCTGCACCCGCACCTACAAGTGCACCAATAGCCAACGCACGATTGTTTTGTGATGATTTATTGGCATTTCCCTTGGAAATACCGTAACCGGCAGCAGCACCAATCAGGGAACCCAGGGCAGCTTTGTCATATTCAACACCGCCAATGTTATTCCCTGTAGATTGACAGCCTGATAATACTAATGCCCCTACTACAGTCGAAATTGCAAGTGCACGCATGATACGTCTCCAGAAATTGTGTTTTTTGTCAGTGACCATAATGGTCCAGTAGGTATAGTTTAAACATTGATATTTTGTTTAAATTCAACTTAGTGTTTACATTTTGTAATGTTTTATAAAAAACCAATGCCCACTTTATCATATTTTACACATCATCCGTATTTGATGCTTTTTTATTTATCTGGCTGCGACTATATTATCCAATGTGTGGTGTATTCATTAAACTTATTTAATTTATAGTCAGGACTTGCTCCATGTCGTCTCAGCAGAAAAAACCGCCCCTTTTAAAAAAAATCACCAATGGCCTGACCATTGGTTCTATCATTACAGGCAGTACTTTTTTACATGGTCCACCTGTTCTGGTGCTGGGATTAACCAAAATTTTCGGAGCCTCCAGAAAAATCGATGAAGCCAATATCAACATCACAAACAACTGGCTGAAGGTAAACAACTGGCTGATTGATCATGTTTTGCCACAATTAAAATGGGACATCAGCGTTGACGAAAACCTGGACCTGAGCATGCAGGGCCGTTACCTGATGACCTGTAACCATCAGAGCTGGGTGGATACCACGGTCAATCAGTACTTTGGTCTGAAACGCATGCCACTGACCCGGTTTTTCACCAAATGGGAACTGATTTTCATCCCCTTCGTCGGCCCGGCGTTTAAAATCCTGGGGTTCCCCATGATGAAACGTCACAGTAAGGCACAGATTGCCAGAAATCCGGCGCTGAAATATCGTGACCTGGAAGAAGCCCGTAAAGCCTGTGAACAACTGCTCAGCCAGCCATTCACACTGCTGAACTATCTTGAAGGCACCCGCTTTAGCCCGGAAAAACATGCGCAGCAAAACTCTCCCTATGACAATTTGCTGAAACCCAAAGCCGGCGGCCTGGCCCTTGCATTGAATATTCTGGGTGATCAGATTGATGCACTGGTGGATATGACCATTGTCTATCCGGACGGTGCCCCCGGTTATGGCAATTTCTGGCTGGGGGATGTATCCAGCATTGCCGTCAATCTGCGTAAAATTGAAATTCCGGAATGGGTTGCCGGCGGTAACTATGAAGAAGATGCCGAATACCGGGAACGTTTTCAGCAATGGGTGGATCAGCTTTGGCGTGACAAGGATCAGCTCATTAATCGCATGAAACAAAACCATGCTCAATCGGCACCTTAAACCCCGCTTCTTGAAATTATGACCAGGGACATATGACGGATCAGACTCAGCCTGCCGCTAAAAAAGGCTTATCGGCAACACAGCACAACACAGCTGCATGGAAATTGTTTTTAATTTACGACATTTTCATGATGATCCTGATTATCGTCAATCTGATCTGTCTTGGCGCCAACGCACTTTTGATGAGCAATTTCGGTGGCTGGCTGTTTGATCAGATTCATTTATCGCCACTGCTGCAATTTTACAAATCGGATCTGCATCCCTGGGTGATCAAAACCGAAAGCTGGTTTATCAGCTTCCTGGTGGCAGAGTTACTGCTGCGCTGGCTGATTGCGATTATTTACAGGCATCATAAACGCTGGTTCTTTTTTCCCTTTGTTCACTGGTATGAAGTACTGGCCATTATTCCCTATCTGCGCTTTTTAAGGCTGATCCGGGCCGCAATCATTGCCTATCGGCTGCATGAGCTCGGTTATCAGGTGGTCCCTGCCGGTCTGAAAAAACAGGGATTGTTTTATTACCGACTGGTGATGGAAGAGCTTTCAGACCGGGTAGTCATTACCGTCATTGACAGTATCCGCACTGAACTGGAAACCAGTTCAACCCATAAAAAAATCATTCATGATCTGGTGGATCACCACCGGGAACTGTTTGCCAGGGCACTGACTGAACTGTTGCAGGAGTCACTGGCAACAGAGTTGAACAGTCGACAACAACTGATTTCCACAAGCGTCGGTCAGATTGTCAGACAGGCGGTTGAAGACACCCCGCAGCTGACCCAGTTGCTCAGACTGATTCCCATTGCCGGCAGCATGATTGAACATCAGATTCAGAATATCGGTCAGCAACTGGGCGAAAATATCACCCAGGGCCTGATCCAGCCCCTGGCCACCGGTACAGCGACCCAACCCAACGCCATCTATCAGCTGATTTCAGAAAAAATCAGTCATGTGAATATAGAAAATCAGGTCCTTGAGCAACTGGTTGAATCCGCCGTCTATGAAAGTTTAGAATCAGTCAGGAAACAGGTGAAAATTAAACAATGGCAACTTGAATTAGAAAAAAATGATCAGGCGAAAGATGAATCAATCCATTGAAATTATTTGTATCTTCGCTGGAGAATTCAGTCAATATGTTCTAGCATTTGCGCTGATTCACCCATTGATGACCCGGTCACAGCAATTTAAGTCACATGCCTTTTAAGGAATAATTATGGCTGATATACGGATTACAGGCAGAATGGTTAATTTTACCCGATTAACCCTGGATACAAATGACCACGATGCCATCCGCCAGCAACTCTCTGAAATGATGGGTGAAACCTCCTGGCAGGGGGCACTGGTCATTCTTGACACTACGGTTGAGCAGGAGTTGATTGCTCTGATCCAGTTATTAAGTAGCCTGGATTTACAGCCAATGGCTGTAATTGATGGTTTACTGGGAGATCAGGCACGGGCCATTCAGTTTCCGGTATTGCCGGCAGATCGTCCATTACAGCGCATCAAACCGACCCGGGAACAGATTGTGGAAACCCCTGCTGCGGTTGCCGGCCCTGGACAGAAACCAGCGGCCGGGACCAGCCGGGGTCTCAGTTATGCAACCACCTATCATGATGAGATTCTGCGCACCGGGCAAAGTATTGTCCAGGATCATGGCGATGTCATCCTGAATGCCGGAATCAACAGCGGTTCCGAAGTCATCGCTTCAGGAAATATACATATCTATGGCAGTATTCGTGGTAGAGTCATTGCCGGTGCAGGTGGAAATACTGCCGCAAGAATTTTTTGTCATTCACTGGAAGCCGAGCTGGTTTCCATTGCAGGAACATATTGTGTCGCAGATGATATCCCACAGCATGTGATCAGGAAGTCTGTGCATATTTACCTGAATGATCAGCAGGAACTTGTATTTGACGTCCTGCAATTTTAAAGTATAGATTAAGACCCCATAAAACCTTATTTTTAAGGGTATATGACCATAACAGGAGTGGATTCGGTGGCCAAAATTGTTGTCGTTACATCAGGCAAGGGTGGCGTAGGTAAAACTACAACAAGTGCATCTTTTGCAACAGGCTTAGCCCGTCGTGGACATAAAACTGTTGTTATCGACTTTGATGTCGGTTTACGTAACCTGGATTTGATTATGGGCTGTGAACGCCGTGTCGTTTACGACTTTGTCAATGTCCTGAATAATGAAGCCCGCTTACAGCAGGCACTGATCCGTGACAAGGATATTGAAAATTTATATATCCTGCCCGCTTCACAGACCCGTGATAAGGATGCCCTGACAGATGACGGTGTTGCCCGTGTCATGGAAGAACTGTCTCAGGAATTTGACTATATTATCTGTGACTCACCGGCAGGGATTGAACGGGGTGCGATCCTGGCGATGTATCATGCAGATGAAGCCATTATTGTGACCAACCCTGAAATTTCTTCAGTCCGGGACTCAGACCGCATTATTGGCATGCTCGACAGCAAAACCAAAAAAGTGGAACAGAATGAAGGCCGTATCCGTAAGCATCTGTGTATTACCCGTTTCAACCCGGAACGTGCAGACAAACAGGAAATGCTGACCATTGATGACATTTCCAAGGATATTCTCCGGGTGCCGACCTTAGGGGTGATTCCTGAGTGTCCAATCGTATTACAGGCTTCCAACGAAGGTAAACCTGTAATTCTCTATGAAGAAACCAGTGCCGGACAGGCATATGATGATCTTGTGGCCCGTTTCTTAGGTGAAGAGCGTCCTTATCGTCATATCACCGTAAAACCCAAAGGCTGGTTAGCACGACTATTTGGAGCATAACAATGGCAGGATTCTGGAGTAAACTTTTTAGCAGTGATGATAAGCCGTCCAGCGCACAGACTGCAAAAGATCGTTTAAAGGTCATTGTTGCCTCTGAACAGGGTCTGGGCAGACGTCTGAGCCAGGAAAAAATTGACCAGATGAAAAAAGAAATTATGCAGGTGGTCAATCGCTATGTCCGCGGTGTGGATGAGCAGCACATTCAAATGCAGGTCCGTTCCGAAGCAAATCTTGAAATGCTGGAAATGAATATCAATTTACCTGAAGAACGTTAATTTCATTATTGATTAGTCAATTGAACGGATCGCAGGCAAAATAACGCAGGTTATTTTGCCTTTTTTAATTCAATGCCCAGATTGAGGAGATATGGTCATGGCACTTTCCCAGCCAGCAACGTTCAATGAAGAATGGTCAGACGAGCGTGTTTTTGCCTATTTAAACCAGCTTCCTCCTGAAGGCACCCACGCAGATTTTCATGTGCTGTATCATGCCTTCAAGCATATGCGTCCGGCAGACTATGAACGCCTGCTGACCCGCTTTGTTGCCGAAGGCAGGGACCTGAACGCCACCAACCCCGAAGGAAAGCGCATTCATGATGTCATTGCAGAATTTCCACGTCAAAAAGATGAGTTTTTAGTTGTTTTAGCAAAATTTGCTTAATCACTATCCATAAAAAACCTGCTCAATGCAGGTTTTTTATTCGAAATCATCTTCACTACTATTCATTTAATTATTACAATACTTTAAATCACAATACAAATATCAAAATAATTTTGATACTTCCAACATAACTTCATTCAAGGAAGAATCATGACGATAACCAATGATAATACAGCTGAAACAAGTTCAAATACATACCAAATAGAAGAGCAAAGAATTATCAGCCGAAATAAATTTATATTTTTATGTTTGATTTCGTTAGGTTTATATGAAGTGTGGTGGCTATTTAAAGCATGGCGTTTTTTTATGCGAAAAGATCGTTTAAATATTATGCCTGCACTTCGGGCAGTATTTGCTATATTTTTCTTATATTCGCTATTTAATCATATTAAGAGTTATGCAAAAGAAAAGCATTATTCCGATGACTTTTCTGCTGGCTGGATGTTTATCGGCTATATTGTTATGCTCTTATCAATTCACCTTCCCGACCCATATTGGCTGATATCAACATTCAGTTTTGTATTTCTTTTGCCTGCCTTTGAAGCACTGAATTATGCAAAAAAACAATCAAGTAATTTCGTTGTCATTGAACAAGAAAAATTTAATACAGCACAAATTATTCTCATTATTATCTGTTCCATTTTTTGGATACTTACTTTAATCGGACTCTTTTTCTTAGAGTTGCAATAGTAATTTTATTATTGCAACTCCAGGATTTAAACTAAAACATCACGCTTACCATTGGCACCCATTGAACTGACAATGCCATTTTCTTCCATCTGATCAATGATCCGTGCCGCACGGTTATAGCCCAGACTGAACTTCCGCTGCAGTGATGATGTGGATGCCTTACGGGTTTCCAGTACAAAGGACACGCACTGATCATACAATGCATCCCGGTCAGAACCGCCCTCTGCATCTTCAAAACCACGGACGGTGGGTTCTTCATCAAATGGCGTTAAAATTTCATCGACATAATCCGGATCACCGCGTTCCCGCCATGCATCACAAATACGGTTCACTTCATCATCTGAAATAAATGCACCATGCACACGTTCCGGCTCAATTTTTCCCGGCCCCAGAAACAACATATCGCCATGACCCAGTAAGTCTTCAGCACCACCGGCATCCAGAATGGTCCGGGAGTCAATCTTACTGTTGACCCGCAGGGCAACCCGGGTGGGAATATTGGCCTTAATCAGACCAGTAATGACATCCACTGAGGGCCGCTGAGTTGCAAGCAATAAATGAATCCCGGCTGCCCGTGATTTCTGTGCCAGGCGGGTAATCATTTCTTCGGCTTTTTTTCCGACCTGCATGATCATGTCGGCAAATTCATCCGCCACAATGACAATGGAAGGTAAGGGTGTCAATCGCGCTGCACGCTCCTGTGTCGCCGAATCACCGGGCTTCCAGGTGGGATCAATCAGGTCTTCACCATTGGCAATGGCTTCTTCCACCTTGCGGTTATAGTCAGACAGCTTCCTGATTTTCAGAAATGACATCAGCTTATAGCGGCGTTCCATTTCATTGACACACCAATTCAGCGCACTGACTGCATCCTTCATATCGGTGACAACCGGTGTCAACAGATGTGGAATATCGTTATAATTGGCCAGTTCCAGCTGTTTCGGGTCAATCAGAATCAGACGCAACTGATCCGGTGTATATTTCAGCAACATCGATAAAATCATGGCGTTGACAGCAACCGATTTACCGGAACCTGTCGTGCCGGCAACCAGCATATGCGGTGCACGGGCCAGATCAGTCAGCACCGGATTCCCGGAAATATCCTTACCCATCGCCATGGAAATCAGACTGTTGGGGTCACGGTAAGTCGGCGTTTCAAGCAATTCAATCAGACGCACCATTTCCCGTGAACTGTTGGGTACTTCAATACCAATATAGGGTTTACCAGGAATCACCTCAACCACGCGCACCGAAGCCATGGACATGGAACGGGCAAGATCCCGCGAAATATTGGTCACTTTGGAAGCTTTCACTCCCGGTGCCAGATCAAGCTCAAAACGGGTCACCACAGGACCCGGCTGAGCCTCAATCACTTTGGCTTTGACATTGAATTCCTGCAGTTTGATCTCAAGTAGTTCGGACAACCGCGCCAGCTGTTCCGCAGTAAAGTTGACTTTCTTATTCGGATCAACATCATCCAACATGTCCAGACCAGGTAATGGCGATAAATCACGACGTTTCTGTGCCACCTGCATGGCCCGTGACATTGGTCGCCCAAAGGCATCGGTCAATGGTGCATCCAGATCAAAGTCATCATCCGGTTCAATTTCTTCCAGTGCAGCTGACTGGTCCGCTGTTTCCTGCCAGGCTTCCCTGAATGCGTCCTTATTCGCAGAAATCCGCTGTTTTTCTTCTTCAGAAACGGCTGAAGCGCCTTGCAGTGTGGTCTGAATTTCCGCCTGGACAAAAGGTGTTGACTGCGCATAATTGCCTGTGGTGCGTGCTGCCGGTGTGCGGATGTCTTCATCCACCAGTAAAGCCAGGTCATCCAGCTCAGCAGCCAGATTATGACTGGAGTTGGTCTGATTATGATGGGTCTGGTCAGGACTGACCTGATCCGGCATGACTGGAGAAGCAGCATCCGCAGAGACCGCGGCCCCAGGCACCACAGCCAGTAATTCATCAAAGACCTGATCATCATCCCAGTCAATATTGCGTTTCTGTGGTACAGACGGAGCCTGTGTATGATTCAGACGTTGCCGGGTCTGCAATAACTGGGTCGGGTCAGGTTGTGAATGACCTGAGGAATCATCATCGGCAGCCCGAAGCAGGGCATCAATTTCCTGGTTATGATTATGTTCACGTCCGACGGCTTTCCACACCTCTCCGGTCGGGACAATCCGCTGACTGTCCCGTTCCATGCAGTGTGCTTTTTCCAGCATGGCTTCAAAATCTTCATCCGGCATTTCAGCAGCAGGATATTCCTGAGCATCAGCAACATGCACTGCTGTAGCTGCCTGCTGTGCTGATGCAGCCTGAACAGCAGTTCCCGCCAGTGTGCCCCCCGGCTGTTGTGTCAGTGCATTCCCATTTTCCCGGGCCTGTGCTGATTTCTGCTGTGCTGCGGATGGTGTGGTCAGATCATACGCAGATTCACTTTCAGGCACATTCTTATAAAATAAATCCTGAAGATAGGCCGGCGTTGCCTTTAAGGTTGCCCAGCTTCTGTTCCACTGCACCCCAAAAGCCAGGGTAAACAGAATCCCCAGCATCAGAATAAGTAAGGCAACTGCCCCATAAGTCGTCAGCTGCTGAGACAGACTGGCTCCCAGTTCATAGCCAATAATGCCGCCAGCGGCATTGTCCAGCGTATCTGCCGGAACATTCCATAACAGATAAAACAACCCTGCAGCACTTAAAAGAATAAAGAACTGAGCCGCATAACGAAACGGACGATTCAGAAAGCTGAACGGCCACCAGACCTGCACGGCCTCAATAAACAGGAAAACCGGAATGAGCAGGCTCGCCCAACCCAGGAATCCAAACAGTAAGTCGGCAATCCAGGCACCTGCGACACCACTTGCATTGGACACCTGCTGGGTATCACTGGAAATATGCATCCAGCCAGGATCAAACGGGGTATACGTTACTGTTGCCAGAAACAGATAGATCCCGGATGAAACCAGGAATAATGTGAATAATAAGCGCTGTGCATAAACACTTGACACCGCAGTCATATATTGTCCTGTAACCAGTAATTCGTCATATTCTTTTATTAAAGCAAATGCTGCTTTCAAAGGAAATCTTTTATATTATGCACCTGTTCTGCCAAAAAAGATGCACGATACACAGGGATAAAATCACAATTCATTGATGAATTGCCATATTCACGCTCTGTCGAAGCTGTTTCTGAGACACCGGGGCTGTTCTCATGAACATGATCGGTCAGCAGATCAACAGAGCTTCATCAATCAACAGATGACCATCAGCACACCACGGTCATCAGCTGAACAATGTGGCAATTTTAGCAAACCCCTCAGTGTCCGGTGTTTTTTTACGTTACTTCCCTGCTTCCTTCACGCTTCTCTTACTTTACGGTCTGCCGGCAAGACCAAACTGCACCATGCCGACGACCCTGGGTACACCGTCATGAACGGGGGCAATGATTCATAGGGTTCCCGGTGTTCATAGTCCAATTCGATACAGATGATCAATATTATCCACATCAAATCCACACCACGACGGCAGCGTTTCACGTATAATTTTAGCAGATTGTATAATTTTCTTTATAAAGGATGGCAGAAATGAGCAACGCTCGTCACTCACGCTTAATTATTTTAGGTTCAGGTCCGGCAGGTTATAGTGCAGCAGTCTATGCAGCCCGCGCCAATTTAAATCCGGTTTTAATTGCGGGTATGCAGCTGGGGGGTCAGCTGACAACAACAACAGACGTTGAAAACTGGCCCGGTGATCCTGAAGGTCTGACAGGCCCTGCCCTGATGGAACGCATGCAAGCGCATGCTGAACGTTTTGGTACAGAAATCCTTTATGACCATATCAATGAAGTGGATCTACAGGTACGTCCATTCGTATTAAAAGGTGATATGGGCGAGTACACCTGTGATGCACTGATTGTTGCCACCGGTGCGACCGCACAATATCTGGGACTTGAATCCGAGCAGGCTTATATGGGTCAGGGAGTCAGTGCCTGTGCCACCTGTGACGGTTTCTTCTATAAAAACCAGAACGTCATGGTAATTGGAGGCGGAAATACCGCTGTTGAAGAAGCGCTGTATCTGTCCAATATTGCTTCACACGTGACACTGGTGCATCGCCGCGATAAATTGCGCTCTGAAAAAATCATTCAGAATCATTTGTTTGATAAAGAAAAAGAGGGCAAGATCAGCATCATCTGGAACCATGAGGTCGATGAAGTGCTGGGTGACAGCAGTTCCGGTGTAAACAGCATCCGCCTGAAATCCACCCGGGATGGCAGTACACAGAATGTCGATGTTCAGGGGCTATTCGTGGCCATTGGCCATAAACCGAATACGGCAATGTTTGAAGGTCAGCTTAAACTGCATAACGGTTATATTCAGGTGCACAGTGGAACCAGTGGCAATGCCACTGCAACCTCTGTCCCGGGCGTCTTTGCTGCCGGTGATGTGGCAGATCATGTGTATCGTCAGGCGATTACTTCGGCTGCTTCTGGCTGTATGGCAGCGCTGGATGCTGACCGTTACCTGGATAACCTGGAATAACCCGGCCTTCCTCTGATGACGTTTTTTGTAACAATAAACCGCCTTCATGGCGGTTTATTTATTTTTGATTTATAAATAGATCAGGACAAGACCGACAATGAATCTAATGAGGAAACAATGACAACAAACTGGACAGATGGCTATCAGACCGAGGTGAATTATACCTATGGTTATTATCGGGACTTAAGCCCAAACTATCAAAAATTCTGCCTGTTGTTAAATGGCGTCGATTGTCCCGCATCCAGTCAGGACCATATGCACTGTGAACTCGGTTTCGGACAGGGAGTTAGCCTGAATATTCATGCTGCATCCAGTTTTGGCTTATTTACAGGGACCGATTTTAATCCTGCACATGCTGCACATGCCAATGTATTGGCCGAACAGAGTGATGTACCGCATCAGTTTTATGATGCCAGTTTTGAAGAACTACTGAATAAAAATTTACCGATGTTTGACTCCATCAGCCTGCATGGCATCTGGAGCTGGATCAGTCATGAAAATCAGCACATTATTCTCCAGTTCATGCGTAAATTTCTGAAGCCGAACGGTATTGTCTATATCAGCTACAACTGTGTCACCGGCTGGGCGGCCAATATGCCCATTCGCGAATTGTTCCATAGCCACTTCAAATTCAACAGCACCAGTACCAATCCACTGCAAAAAGTCAGGGACTCACTGGACTTCAGTGAAGCGCTGTTAAAACAGAATCCCATTTTTGCCCAGAAAAACCCAAATGTCTTAAATAAGGTCCAGGATCTGAGAAATCAAAATCCCAATTACCTGATTCATGAATATCTGAATCAGGACTGGCAGTGTTTTTCATTTCAGCAGGTAGTCAGAACGCTTGAAGAAATTAAACTTTCCTATGCCGGATCAACAGATCTGAATACTCACCTGGACAACATTAACTTTTCCGAAGCGCATCAGCAGTTTTTAAACGGTATTGAACATCCGATATTTAAGGAACAATGCCGTGATTATTTTGCAAATACTCAGTTCCGGCGTGATTTATTCATCCGGGGCAAAAATAATTTACCTCCCCTCCAGACCCGGCAACGCTTACGTGATACTGCCTTTGTCTTGCTGACATCACCGCAGACCCTGCCAAAAAGTATTAACGGCTATCTGGGGGAATTTAACTTAATCCAGGAAATTTATGAGCCACTGGGAGCACATTTTAAAAATGCAGATTACCAGCCCCAGACCCTGGCCGAACTGGAACAGGCAATACCTCAGCATAATTATTCAAAACTGCTGAATGCCCTGGTCATTCTCTGTCATCTGGGCCTTGCCCAGCCCTGCCAGGCTGAACCTACAGCAGAAATGCTGCAGTATGCACAGCAGCTGAATCATTATCTGCTGCAACAGGCCAGTTATCATGCCAGTTATCAGGCATTGGCCTGTCCGGTGACCGGCATTGGCATTCCGACAGACCAGTTCACTCAGTTGTTTTACCGGGCATATTTACTGGAAGGTCTGCAAACACCAGCAGAGATGGCCGCCTATTTACAGAATATTCTGAAACAACTCAACTGGCTGGTGCTGGACAAAGACGGTAAATCGGTTTCTGATGAACAGGACAGCCTGAAAATTATCCACGGCAAAGCACAGGCTTTCCTGGACAGTGATAAAATTCAGATTGCCCGTCAGCTGAAACTTTTTGCATAAAACTTTTCCGCTTATTTCAGGACGGAACAGCGAAGGATCAGTTAAAATGAAACAGATCTCCCTGTTTTGCTTAAAATGAACATCAATGACCCGATTAGCGCCATCAGAATTTATCTTTCCGGATCCCATCATCACAGATCCTGATGCACAGGGACTGATCTGTATTGGCGCAGATCTTTCTGCTTCCACGCTGTATGAAGCCTATACCCACGGTTTATTTCCGTGGTTTTCAGAAGATGAACCCATTTGCTGGTGGAGCCCGGAACCCCGCTGTATTATCCGGCCACAGGATTATCACGCCAATAAATCACTGCTGCGCAACATGAAAAAAATGGATTACCGAATCACGGTGAATCATGCATTTGAACAGGTGATCCGCTCATGTTCCCTGCCCCGCAGCTACACCAGTGAAACCTGGATTTCCGAAGACATTATTCAGGGTTACTGTCAGTTATTTGATGCAGGTTATGCCTACAGTATTGAAGTATGGCAGCAGCAACAGCTCATCGGCGGATTATATGGGGTGACCATTGGCAAAGGCTGCTTTGGTGAATCGATGTTCAGCACGGAAACCGATGTATCGAAAATGGCTTTTTATACCCTGATGCTGATTGGACGGCAACATCAGCTGCCGTGGATCGATTGCCAGCTGGTTAATGACCACCTGCTCAGCCTGGGCGCCTGCACACTTTCTCGGCAGCAGTATCTAAAATCGTTACAGGATGTTGTGAAACAGCCAGCAATCGATTGGAAAAGCTATCAGGAAGGTGTATTTTCAAGTAAGCTGATTGCAGAAAATCTGCAACTAATGGAATGATCATACGGGGGGACACTGAAAGCCATGAACTCTTATCATCCGAAGTCCCTGTTAAATGACTTGCAGTACTACATCACTCCCCCACACGACTGTAGTTATCTTGAACATAAATCTGCGCGCATGGTCTTCCTGGATCCTGTCCACCGTATCGATGTGGTGACCCTGTCCGAGCTGTCCAGGCTCGGTTTCAGACGTAGTGGTGACTTTGTATACCGCCCGGAATGCCATTTATGCCGGCAATGTCTGTCCTGCCGGGTTCCTGTGACCAGCTTCCAGATGAGCAGCACCCAGAAAAAAGCCTGGAAACGCAACCAGGATCTCAGCATGCGCATCATTCCGACGTCTCAGGCAAGTTCTGTGCATTATCAACTGTATGAAAGATATATTATTGAACGGCATGCCGATGGCGACATGTTCCCGCCCAGTTACGACCAGTTTGAAAAATTCCTGCTGCACAGCTGTACCGACAGTTTTTTTCTGGAGCTGTGGAAAGATGAGCGACTGATCAGTGTCTCCACCTGTGATCTGCTGGATGATGGCCTGTCAGCGGTCTATACTTTTTTTGATCCGGATGAAAGCCGTAGATCGCTGGGGGTATTTGCCATTCTCAGTCAGATTGAATATGTCCGATCCCTGGGACAGCAATTTGTCTATCTCGGGTATTGGGTACCGCATTCAAATAAAATGAATTATAAATCCCAGTATGCCCCCATTGAATTATTGCTGGATGGCCAATGGCGCCGTTTAAACCGTAGTCTGGGTCAGCAGGAAATCGAGCAGCTGGGGGAAATGCTGATGACCACACTGTCCTCTGAATGGGATGAACTGATGATGAAATAAGCCGGATTTGATTCGGTTTCCTGCAAACAGGTATGCCATGCGACGCTTACTTTTCAACATGGAAAAACAAAAATGCAAATGCTATGTGGGCGATCTGAATAATGCGGCAAAATCATCATTACAGGATTTCACCATAATCATGGCATGCTCCCGGCCACCATCCGTTTTCGGATAATAATGGGGTCGCAGGTCAATCTGATGAAAACCTGATTTTTCATACAACCTGATGGCAGCATGATTACTTTCCCGCACTTCCAGGAAAATCTGCAGCGGTTGATTGTTTAATTGTGCAATGGACGCATCCAGCAACTGAAACCCTAAACCCTTACCCTGCTGCCCGGGATGGATGGCCATCAGCAATAAATTGGCTTCATCAAGAACAGGCTGCAGAATGCAGAAGCCAACCACCTGACCCTGGTGCTCAATCACGGTACTCTGATAGGCCTCCACGGATTCTTCAAACTGTTGCAGCGTCCATGGATGACTCTGCACCATGTTTTCAAGTGCTGCAACAGTCTGGACATCAGCTTTTCGCATTGACCGGATCATTTTTCTGCATCTTTCAGGGGAAAACTGAATTATAGGAAATTACCGCAGCAAAACCTATAGCAAGACAATAATCTGTCGGATGCATGCAGCACCCGCCCACTAGCAGGATACAGCATACAGCAATCCGTCTGCCTTAAAATATATGCGTTAAGACACCAGGCCACTCAGGAGGGCAATCCCAGCCGGGCTTTCCAGCCATCAAGCAAAGCATGGGTATCATGATCATTCGGATGGAATCCCGGTCTGAAATACGCCAGCATTTCCCGCCCCATACCACTGATAATTCCCCTGGATGGACTGTAGGCATAGGTATAAATATCCCTGACCGATGCAAAATTCAGTTTTTTATCTGCATACAGCAGGCGCATCACAAAATATGACTGCACAACAAACAGGATCAGCATGGCAACAGTCAGCGAACTGCAACGCGCCAGATAAGCCTTCATGCCCTTGCCGAATATGCTTTCAAATACATCATAGGCCACCGCTTTATGCTCATTTTCCTCAACGGCATGCCAGTACCACATGGCGGACATGGTGGGATCAGTCATCAGTGACTGAATATGCTGATTCACCAATAATTGTGATGCAATGGTTGCAGTAAAATGTTCAAGCGCCGTGGTGCCCAGCAGATCAAACATTTCCTGAGTAATCCCCAATGGTTTAAGGGCCCGTCCTGCATATTTACGTGCCGTCTGAATAACCATATCCGTATGTGCTTCCAGTGCAGCCACATCATGACCGAATTTCTGAGCTGCTGTATTGAATCCGGCATGTTCATGTGTATGCATGGCTTCCTGGCCAATAAAGGCGCTGATCTCTTTTTGCAGTTCTTCATTGTCCTGAACGGCAGGATGCTGTCGTACCGCCCGTACACTGTCTATAAAATATTTTTCACCAGCCGGAAACAAGGCCGATAATGCGGTCATAAAGTGAGTGAGCCCTGCGGAACCATTCACCCAGTATTCCGGCACTGCAGCAAAATCGAAATGCATACGGCGTACCGGGAAGGATGCGCCCGCACGATTTGAAATATTGACCTTGACATTCATGGTGTAACCTCCTGTTCAATGCGCTTTCACTGCACACTTTTATCTTTGTTGTTCATTGTTATTTTAAGTTTTTCTCAATTTAGCATAAGTTCAGTTAAGGTCATGCCAATATCACTTAAGGACAATCTTCAGCCTGAATTGTCAGACAATCTATTCAACAGACCGAAAAAAAGCGCCCCATAAGGAGCGCTTTTTTACACGATAGCGTATCGTATATAACTCAGCAGTGGATTATGCAGTAACTTTCGCAACAACACCAGCACCTACGGTACGGCCACCTTCACGGATCGCAAAACGCAGACCCGGATCCATCGCAATCGGGTGGATCAGTTCAACTGACATTTCAACGTTGTCACCCGGCATCACCATTTCAACACCTTCCTTCAGCTGGATCGCACCGGTTACATCCGTGGTACGGAAGTAAAACTGTGGACGGTAGCCGTTCAGGAATGGCGTATGACGACCACCTTCTTCTTTGGAAAGTACATAAACTTCCGCATCAAATTTCGTGTGTGGCTTGATTGCGCCCGGCTTGGAAAGTACCTGACCACGCTGCACTTCCTCACGCTTGGTTCCGCGCAGAAGTACACCACAGTTCTCGCCTGCACGACCTTCGTCAAGCAATTTACGGAACATTTCAACGCCGGTTACAGTCGTCTTCACGGTATCCTTGATACCAACGATTTCCACTTCTTCGCCCACTTTGACAATACCGGATTCAACACGACCGGTCACAACAGTACCACGACCGGAAATGGAGAATACATCTTCAATCGGCATCAGGAAGGCTTTGTCAATGGCACGCTCAGGCTCAGGAATGTAGGAATCCAGCGCTTCAACCAGCGCAAGAACTGCAGATTCACCATACTGACCGGCATCACCATTCAGCGCAGCAAGTGCTGAACCACGGATTACAGGAGTGTCATCACCCGGGAAGTCGTAAGTGGACAGCAGTTCACGCACTTCCATTTCAACCAGTTCAAGCAGTTCTTCGTCATCAACAAGGTCACACTTGTTCAGGAAGACCAGAATGTAAGGTACGCCCACCTGACGGGAAAGCAGGATGTGTTCACGGGTCTGTGGCATTGGACCATCAGTTGCCGCACATACAAGGATCGCGCCGTCCATCTGAGCTGCACCGGTAATCATGTTTTTTACATAGTCGGCGTGGCCCGGGCAGTCTACGTGTGCATAGTGACGGGTTGGAGAGTCGTATTCCACGTGGGAGGTATTAATGGTAATACCACGTGCTTTTTCTTCCGGTGCAGAGTCGATTGCTGCATAGTCCTTCGCTTCACCGCCGTAAGTTTTTGCACAGATTGTTGCAATCGCAGCGGTTAATGTTGTTTTACCATGGTCAACGTGACCAATTGTACCCACGTTAACATGTGGCTTATTACGTTCAAACTTAGCCTTAGCCATGATGATCTTCCTTTTTAAACTACTCATGGAGGGTCACTCCATGAGCACTTGGTTTTTTAACTATGAATTAGTTTGGGCTTATAGTAATCGAAAGATTACTCGTCGTCACCTTTTTTACCACCTGACTGGAATTTGGAAATGATGCCGTCAGCCACGTTACGTGGAGTCTCTGCATATTTGGCAAATTCCATTGAATATGTCGCACGCCCCTGAGACATGGAACGCATCTGAGTTGCATAACCGAACATCTCAGCAAGCGGAACTTCAGCACGGATGGCTTTGGTACCACCAGGCAGATCATCCATCCCCTGAACCATACCACGACGACGGTTTAAGTCACCCATGATATCGCCCATATAGTCTTCCGGCGTTTCAACTTCAACTTTCATGATCGGTTCAAGTAACACAGGATCTGCTTTCATGAAACCATCACGGAAGGCATAGGAACCCGCCATTTTGAACGACAATTCGTCAGAGTCGACATCATGGTAAGAACCATCATAAAGAACAGCCTTGACGCCCACAATTGGGTAACCGGCAAGAACACCATTCTTCATACGTTCCTGAATACCCTTGTCAACTGCACCAAAGAATTCCTTCGGTACCACACCGCCGACAACTTCTTCCGCAAATTCGTAATCTTTACCTGCTTCAGGATCAAGCGGTTCCAGACGTACATAAACGTGACCGAATTTACCCTTACCACCTGTCTGACGAACAAACTTACCTTCCTGTTCCACAACCTTACGGATTGTTTCACGGTAAGCAACCATCGGTTTACCAATGTTTGCCTCAACACCGAATTCACGCTTCATACGGTCAACGATAATGTCCAGGTGAAGTTCACCCATCCCCGCAATAATGGTCTGACCTGATTCTTCATCAGTACGAACACGGAATGATGGATCTTCTTTGGCCAGACGCCCTAAAGCGATTGACATTTTTTCCTGGTCAGCCTTGGTCTTGGGTTCAACCGCCAGTGCGATTACCGGCTCAGGGAATTCCATACGTTCAAGTGTAATGATGTTTTTCTCATCACACAGTGTATCACCCGTGGTTACGTCTTTCAGACCCACACACGCAGCAATGTCACCCGCACGGATTTCATCCAGATCCTGACGTTCATTGGCATGCATCTGTACGATACGACCAATACGTTCACGCTTGGATTTAACCGGGTTATAAACTGCATCACCCTGTTTCAGTACGCCGGAGTAAACACGGACGAACGTCAGGTTACCCACGAATTTGTCATTCATGATTTTGAATGCAAGCGCAGAGAACGGTGCTTCATCAGATGCTTCACGGGATGCTTTGGTTTCTGCCTTGTCATCCAGAACCCCTTCAATCGCCTTCACTTCAGTCGGTGATGGCAGGAACTGAATCACGGCATCCAGCATACGCTGAACACCCTTGTTTTTAAATGCAGAACCACACAGCATCACCTGAATTTCAGACGCCAGTGTACGCGCACGCAAACCTGCAATGATATCTTCTTTGGAAAGATCACCCTCTTCCAGGTATTTGTCCATCAGCTCTTCTGATGCTTCTGCAGCGGCTTCAACCATGTTGGTACGCCATTCAGCAGCAGTATCCGCCAGGTCAGCAGGAATGTCACCGTATTCAAACTTCATACCCTGAGATGCTTCATCCCAGATGATCGCTTTCATTTCGATCAGGTCAACAACCCCCTGGAAAATATCTTCTGCACCGATTGGCACAACGATAGGCACCGGGTTCGCACCAAGGCGTGTTTTCATTTGTTCAACAACACGGAAGAAGTTGGCACCGGTACGGTCCATCTTGTTCACAAATGCCAGACGCGGCACTTTGTATTTGTTTGCCTGACGCCATACGGTTTCAGACTGAGGCTGTACACCGCCCACTGCACAGTAAACCATGCACGCACCGTCAAGCACACGCATGGAACGTTCCACTTCAATGGTGAAATCAACGTGTCCCGGGGTGTCAATAACGTTAATACGGTGCTGCTGAAACTGGTTGCCCATACCGGACCAGAAACATGTTGTTGCAGCAGAAGTAATGGTAATACCACGTTCCTGCTCCTGTTCCATCCAGTCCATTGTTGCTGCACCATCATGTACTTCACCAATTTTATGGGATACACCGGTGTAGAACAAAATACGTTCAGTTGTTGTTGTTTTACCTGCATCAATGTGCGCAGAGATACCAATGTTACGGTAACGAGAAATTGGGGTTTGACGAGCCATGATTTCTTGCATTCCTAAATTTTGTTTGTTTAAAACAGGACGCTTTAAGCTGACGACAACTTAAAGCGATTAGATGACAAAGCTATGAAATGTCTGCATCTTTCCTGATTAAGGCCTGTTTTAGCCGCTTAGAAGCGGTAGTGAGAGAAAGCTTTGTTGGCTTCAGCCATACGGTGCACATCTTCACGTTTTTTGATCGCTGAGCCTTTACCTTCAGCTGCGTCAAGCAACTCTCCGGCAAGACGTAACGCCATGGTTTTTTCAGAACGCTTAGCAGCAGCGTCTACCAACCAGCGCATCGCCAGGGCAGTACGACGGGATGGGCGCACTTCCATAGGAACCTGATAAGTAGCACCACCTACACGGCGTGCCTTCACTTCGACCATTGGACGAACTTTTTCAAGCGTTGCTTCAAAAAATTCAACCGGATCTACTTTGTTTTTTTCCTGAACACGTTCCAGCGCACCGTAAACGATACTTTCAGCGATGGATTTTTTACCATCCTGCATCACGTGGTTCATGAATTTAGCGATTGTTTGGCTGCCGAACTTAGGATCCGGAAGGATTTCACGGGCAGCGACTACGCGACGTCTTGGCATTTTAATACACCTATAAATATGACACTTCAGGTTGATCCAGCATGAGTACAAAGTGTCATGTACTATTCGCTGGCCTTACTACACGTCGCTTGAATTTCACAGAAATATATGCAGAAATCAGACAAGCGAAACGATAAAGCAATACGGATTTTAATCCTTTAAGAAGCTGTTCTTAAAAAGATTACTTCTTAGGACGTTTAGCACCGTATTTGGAGCGTGACTGATTACGATCCTTAACACCTGCGCAGTCCAGTGAACCACGAACGGTATGGTAACGTACACCCGGTAAGTCTTTAACACGACCACCACGGATAAGCACAACACTGTGCTCCTGTAAGTTATGACCTTCACCACCGATATAGCTGGACACTTCAAAACCTGAAGTCAGGCGTACACGACAAACCTTACGCATTGCTGAGTTCGGTTTTTTAGGTGTAGTGGTATATACACGTGTACATACACCACGGCGTTGCGGACAAGCCTTCAACGCAGGAACTTTGGATTTTTCAACCAAAGTTGTGCGACCCTTACGGATCAACTGATTTGTTGTTGCCATATGGCAATTCTCCCGTTATGAAATAGCCTCAAAAAATACCACTTTTTGAGGGCATGCAATTGTACGCCAGGAACCGGAAATGGTCAACATTCAACACCGTGTAAATACCGGTCTCGACAATAGATGCCGTCTTTCTGAACGGATGATCCATATGCAGCACACACGCCCTTATTGCTCTGTCTTTTTCACCGCCGGGCCAGTCTGATCGGCCCCACCAGAAACAGTGCTGTTACGCGTAGCACGTTTTTTTGTTACTGTTTTTTGCGCGGCTTCCGCATTGGACGCAGCGGCTGTTTTCCTGCTGCCTGTGGTTACAGCCGCCTTCGCAGTCGTTTTACGCACAGCAGCCCCCTGTCGTTTATTTTTTGAATTCTGCTGAGGCTGTGCACCCGTCTGTGTACTGCTTCCGACCTGTTTTTTGCGCGGCGCCGCTTGCAGGCTTACCGTTTCGTCACTGACAGTTTTCTGATCCGGTTCAGCCACCTGACCGGCATCAGCAGTATTTTTCAGCTGCTGTGGTTGCTGTTCGGTCTGTACATCAACAGGCGCAGACAATAACGCAACCGACTGTAACTGTACGGCTTTTTCATAGACTGCCCATGTTCCTGCTCCTGCCTGCCCGGGATGCTGCAATAAATACTGACGGGCCAGTGAAAATACACGATCTGCCTGATCAGTTGCATCATCAACCAGTTTCCAGCTGTATACAGCACTGATGCCCATGCTGACCAGTGGGGTCAGTCTGGAAAGCCCGTTCAGTCGGGGCACATGACCCAGCCAGGACCATTTCGCCGTACCGTCTTCACTGAAGAACCATCTTCGCAGAATCTCAGTATTATTTCCCGAGCCCAGCAACTGCTGTAACTGACTGACATCATGCGTCTGGGTCATACTGGCAACATTACGCACTACAGCAAGCAGCGCCTGTTTTTCGGCCACAGCCCCCAGATCAATCTGTTTAAAAATATATTCAACCACTTCATGGTCATCGGGTTTCAGCTCAAAGCCATACGCGCGCCCGGTCTGATAAATGCTTCGCAATGCCAGGGCGATGGACGCAGGGACATCAATGGCCGCCCCAATGACACCCCCTCCTCCGGACAGTGCGCCCAGCAAGCCGGCAATCAGCTTATTCTGACTGGCAATGGTTCGTGTAATCCGCCGGGAACGCGCAGGGTCCTGAACCAGCTCAGATAAATTCTGCACCCCGGTCTCACGTAACAGGGCATCCACAGAACTGAGCTTTGAAACAAAATCATTTAATTGATCAAAAAAATAATCGGATAATTTGTCATTCAACTGCGGAGAAATAAACGATGCAATCTGATTGACTCTTTTATAATGGCGACCAAATAGCTGACTGGAGACTTTTGGCAGATGCTCACGCATCATCTGCTGAGGGTGATCATAGTGTTTCTTCTCAAAAGCAGCTTTTTCACGTACTTCGCCTTCCAGCACCTGAGCCTTGTCTGATGCCTGAAATGTACTGACTGTTCCCGGCGCAACATGGTTCAGGGCATTCAGGCCCACGGCGCTGAACTTTTTAGCCACTCCAAACGCACTGGAAATTAAACCGCGTGATGGTCTGTTACTGGAATCTGCCATTTCTCCCCCCGCATTCTTCTGTTTCCGTATTGCCTGTAAATACTAGGCGCAGTCCGGATTGAACACAACTTTAATCTGTATCTTACAGGTTTATTTCCGTGAACATATCTGCACACCGTACTTTGCTTCAACAGACATGGATTTGCCATAAGAATTTAAAATTGTTTCTGCTATGATGGATGATAATTTCAGGTAGATCATCTGCTGACGGGCAGTCATGCCGGGAAATCACACTGTATGATATTCAGAACATGACTGGCACAGATTCAAATCACACCATAAAGGGAACTGTATAAATGAAACGTGTTGTAATTACTGGCATGGGCATTAATTCATGTATTGGTAACGCCCTGGACGAAGTCAGGCACTCACTTGAACATGGTATCGCCGGTACACGTTTTAACCCGACTTATGCTGAGCTGAATTTTAAAAGCCACGTCAGTGCAGCAGCCGAACAGAATTTTGACAACATTGACCGCAGACTCAAGCGCTTTATGGGTGTCTGTGCAATGTATGCCTATAATGCAGCCGTTGCCGCCGTGGAACATGCCGGTCTGACGGTTGAGCAACTGGGCGGAAATCCACGTTATGGCATTGCCGGTGGTTCAGGCGGTAACTCAACGGCATCGGTTGCGGAAATGGTCAAACTGCTGGAAGAAAAAGGCGCCCGTAAAATCGGACCGTTTTTTGTGCCGCGCAACATGTCCAATACCATCACGGCCAATGTAGGTGTCGCCTTTAAACTGCAGGGGATTGCACATTCCATTACCAGTGCCTGTGCCACTTCAGCCGATGCAATTGGCTATGCCTATAATCTGATTCAGATGGGCAAACAGGATTTAATGCTGGCCGGTGGCGGCGAAGAAGACCACTGGTCGCAGAGTCTGCTGTTTGATGCCATGGGCGCACTGTGCTCAAAATATAATGATGTTCCGGAAACAGCTTCACGGCCCTATTCAAAAGACCGCGATGGTTTTGTGATTGCCGGTGGCGGTGGCTTTGTGGTGCTGGAATCGCTGGAACATGCACAGGCGCGTGGTGCAGACATTCTTGCAGAAGTCGTCGGCTATGCAGCAAACAGCGACGGTGCCGACATGGTTGCACCCTCAGGAGAAGGCGCGACCCGTTGTATACTGATGGCACTGGAAGAAGCAAAACAACATGGTGTCGACAAGATTGATTATGTCAATACGCACGGTACATCCACCCCTGCCGGTGACGTCACGGAGCTTCAGGCCATGGCACGTGCATTTGGCGAAGGCCAGGTGCCGCCGCTCAGCTCCACCAAGTCCATGACCGGTCACAGCCTGGGGGCAGCCGGTGTACAGGAAGCCATTTATGCCATTCTGATGATGCAGCATAATTTTATTGCACCCAATATTAATGTCACTGAACTGGATGAAGGTGCAGCAGCATTTGATGTCGTGCTTGAAAAGCGTGATGCAACACTGAATGCGGTCATGAGCAACAGTTTTGGTTTTGGCGGGGTCAATGCCTGCCTCGTTTTCAGAAAATGGGCAGATGCCTGAGAGCAGGATCATTCATGGATGCAGCTTCAGATGCTTTCCTGTGGGTAAAAGCACTCCATATTATTGCCGTAGTCTGCTGGTTTGCAGCCTTATTTTATTTACCCCGTCTGTACGTGTACCATGCCATGAGTGATGACGCCGTCAGTCATCAGCGTTTTGAAATCATGGAGCGTAAGCTGTACCGTGGTATTATGTGGCCTTCAATGATTGCCACCCTCATCACGGCGCACTTCCTGGTGGCCTGGGGAGATGCGACCCGTCACTATCACCAGGCGTTGTGGTTTTACCTGAAAGTCGGCTTAGTCGGTTTATTGGTCATCTATCATTTTATCTGCGGCTATTACCGCAAAAAACTGATTGGCAATGCACATTATAAATCGCACAGATTCTGGCGTTTTTTTAATGAAATGCCAACGCTGATTTTATTTGCCGTGGTGATTCTGGTGGTGGTCAAACCACAGTTTTAAACCCCGGCAACCATCCTGCAACAACACAGCAGTTATCATGGTCATACATCGCCATAATATCTGCCTGGCTGCGCAGAGTATCGGAGACATCCACTGATCTCAGATCAGCAGAATTCAATGCTGCTGATCCAGTACAAAACTTCCCCGGGTATTTACCATCCTTTCCTTAAGAACAGCTCATGACTTAAAACGCAATAAAAACTTCAGCATGCGATCTGCAAACTTTCCATAAGGCGGCGCCAGAAACTTCATTCCCGAAAACCACGCCTGATAAAAGACAGGCCTTAATTTAGAAAACAACAGAAATCCTTCATGGCCATGATAATGCCCCATACCACTGGCACCAACCCCACCAAAAGGTAAATCCAGCTGACTGACATGAAACAGCGCATCATTTACAGACACGCCACCTGACATGATATTTTCCACATAGAAACTCACCAGGGATTTGTCATGACTGAATGGGTAAAACGCAAGAGGATGATCACGCCGGGCAATATAATCGACCACCTGTTGTTGATCCTGATAGGTTTTGACCATTAGAACCGGCCCGAATGTTTCCCGGGTATCAATCTCCATTGTATCGTTACTGTTCAGCACCAGTATCACAGGAAACTTGCGATTTTCTGCATCGGGCTGCTGATTACTGAGGTTAATCACTGTTGCACCTTTTGCTTCTGCATCTGCCAGACAATGCATCAGCCGATTAAAAGCAGTGTCATCAATAATGGAGGTGTAGTCCCTGCTCTGAATATCCGGAACATGCTTGTTTACCCAGTTCTGTGCATGATGAATAAACATATCCTGTTGCGACTCATGCACAAATAAGTAGTCCACATTGGTACAGATCTGGCCTGCATTGAACTGTTTTACAAACATAATCCGTTCAGCTGCCGTCGACATGGGATAACTCGGGTCAATCACCGCCGGGGATTTTCCGCCCAGTTCAAGCGTGACCGGGGTCAGATTGGCAGCGGCAGCGGCCATGACTTTGCGGCCTGTAGCACCTGAACCAGTAAAAATAAGATGATCAAAGGGTAACTTTGAAAAAGCAATACCGACCGTACCGGTTTCCTCAAAAAACTGTAATTTTTCAGGCGGGAAATATTGCGGCACCAGCTGTATGAGCAATCGGGTCAGATTACGGGAGTTTTCCGACATCTTTACCATTGCCCTGTTTCCCGCTGCAAAGACTGCTGAAAGTTGGGAGAAGGCTAAATTGACCGGAAAGTTCCAGGGAGTAATCAGCCCGATCACCCCCAGCGGCTGGGGGATAACCCGGTTTCTGGCACCAAAATACATGGTCTGATCCACTTTGCGCTTTTGCACCTTCATCCATTTTTTCAGATGCTTTAAGCTATGATTTATATCATCGCTGGCAATAATAATTTCGGCCAATAAGGTTTCGTGTCTGGAGCGATTGCCATAATCCTGACTGATCGCATCCATCAGTGCATCACGATTATCCAGAATCAGCGCCTTTAAATTAAGCAGGTGCTGGCATCGTTCTGCATAGGATTCAACACCGCTACTCTGAAAATCTGCACGCTGCAACGCCAGACACTGTGATAACTGCTGTTCAATTTGCGAGGTATCCATCTGTGTTTCCATCCCTGTTTTTCCGCTGTGGGAATCAATATGACTCATGCCCTTCCAGCATGAATCGGGCTGAGTTTATTTCCTGAAATTTACATTAACAAAATGCTTGCACTTTATTTGACATTTCAGGACATCTATTTTTCAGACCTTCGGTTGCGATATTGATTTTAACGCAGATATGAATGCCCTCTTATTTCCCAACTGCTTTTTTTACAGCACAAACCTCACTTAAATGAAAATCTGATTGATCAGCCAGCAACTTGCCACCCAGACCTCAAAAAAACTGCATGATGAAATGATACTGATTGAAAGCTCCATTCGGAAACTGCTGGCCACAGGAGAATGCAACAAGCAGAATATTGCACTCTGTGCCGGCATACATCCGAAAAAGTTACAGCGACTATTGAAGGAACATGACACCAGTTATCGTAATTTGCTGGAAGACATCCACAAACAGGAGGCTCTGCGAATGCTGGACGATGAGTCGATCAGCATGACAGACTTGGCACTGTGAACGGAAACTCCGAGCTGTCCATTTTCAGTCGCCGCTTCCAGGACTGGTTAGTATGGCACCGACCCAATGGAAGGACCGGTATCAGTCCACAGTGCATCCCGAATAAAATCAGTATTGAACCGCAGCCGCCAGCAGGTTTCACATGCCCCAATAAAAGAGCAACTCCAATGAAAAAGGCGCAATACAGCGCCTTTTTCAGATTTCCGGGTTATTTTTTACATTACAATGTCAGACATCAAGCCGGAATACGCAGCACCTGTCCTGGAAAAATGTCATCTGCATTTTTCAGCAATGGACGATTTGCTTCAAAAATTTTGTTGTACTGATTCGCATCACCATAAAATTCCTTTGAAATCTTCGACAGATTATCTCCGGATTTCACCGTATAAAACTTACTTTCCGGCTCTGGTGTCGCAACCGTCATCTGATCATCCACTTTGGCAACATGATCAATATTCCCAACGGCCAGAATAATTTTTTCACGATCTGCCTGGCTTTGTACCTGACCCTGAATGGTTGCCTGATCCGTGGTGCTGTTATAGCTGACAGAAAGGCCGCTGACCGGTAAACCCAATGCCTTGATATACCCCAGCAATTTGTTGGCAATCTCCTGAGCAGATGGCTCAGCCGGTGTTGCAGGCGCAGCCTGCTGTTCAGCCGGTGCTGTATTTTTCTTACCAATGCCTTTAACGAAATCAAAAAGACCCATTGTATTTCTCCGTATTTTTATCGGTGATGTTTAAAATCTATCGCTCTATTTTTATACCGAATATCCACTCAGCAAAAGGTTGTCTTTGGTAAGGCAAACGTAACAATGTGTAATTATAGTTTTGATTTCAAATAAAAAAAGCCATCTGTAACGATGGCTTTTACAACAACATGGCTGTCAATCCAGTGCATTAACCCAATTTTTTACTAATGTAATCAATGGCAGATTGCACTGTTGTGATTTCATTAGAGTCTTCGTCGGGAATGGTAATGTCAAAATCGTTTTCAAAAGACATGACCAGTTCGACCAGATCCAGGGAATCAGCGCCCAGGTCATCCATGAAAGATGCTTCGTTTTTAATCTCTTCAGCTTTCATACCAAGTTGTTCGGCAACCGCTTGTTTAACGCGTTGTTCGATATCGCTCACAGGAATTCTCCTCATTGCTTGTGGCGTTTTAATAATTACCACTAGTTTAATTGAATATGGAAATTTTTCAAAGTTTATCCATGGGATTAAGCCATGAATAAACCACCATTTACGTGTAACACTGTACCTGTGATGTAAGCAGCCCTGTCTGAAGCCAGGAAGCTGACCGCATCTGCAATATGCTGCGGCTCTCCCAGACGGTTCAGCGCCACCTGATCACTCATTTTTTTACGGATGTCTTCACTTAACTGCTCAGTCATTTCTGTGGCAATAAAGCCCGGTGCAATACAATTGACGGTAATCTGGCGACTGCCCATCTCTTTTGCCAGACTGCGGCTGAATGCTTCAATACCGGCTTTGGCCGCAGAATAATTGGCCTGCCCCGGATTGGCAAAATGTGCAACCACGGAACTGATATTAATAATCCGGCCGGCACGTGCCCTGGTCATTCCCTTCAACACCCGTTTTGACAGACGGAAAACCGCCTTTAAATGAATATTGAGAATGTCATCCCAGTCATCTTCCGACATCCGCAGCAATAAATTATCCCGGGTAATGCCGGCATTATTGACCAGTACCATGACTGAACCGTATTTTTGTTCAATATCCGATACCAGGGCATCAATTGCCGTGCCATCCCGTACATCCAGTACCGCACCGGCCCCCTGCTGTGCAAACTGGGCAGTCAGTTTTTCTGCACCGGCTGCTGAGGTTGCAGTGCCCACAACAAAACAACCATCCTGAATCAACTGCTGAGCGATGGCTGCGCCAATCCCTCTGCTTGCACCGGTCACCAGTGCAACCTTATATTCCTGTGTCATGCAATTTTCCCTTCTGCAACCATAATCACATTCAGTGCATCTTCCAGCCGACTCTGAGTATCCACTGGAAATGCCTTTTCAATATCCGGCAAGCGTTTCGCAAGATTGGCCAATACATTACCCGGACCACATTCCACCACATAGCGAATGCCCTGATCCTGTAAATACTGCATGCTGCGGGTCCACTGTACCGGCTGATACAACTGCGCGGTTAACGCCTGACGCAATTGCGTCACATCTGTCGCAATAGCCGCGTTGACATTTTGTATTACAGGAATGACAGGCAACTCAATGGCCGTTTGTTCCAGTGCCTCAGCAAATTTTTCTGCAGCCGGTTTCATGAGTGAACAATGTGAGGGAACTGAAACCGGAAGCGCAATGGCTTTCCCAGACTGCTCTTTTGCCAGTGTCATAACCTGCTGGACCAGTGCTGCCGAACCGGCAATCACCACCTGCCCCTGTGCATTATAATTTGCAGCTTCCACCGCAGCTGCTGCATGGGCGCCTGCCTGCCCGGACACCTGTCGACACAGTGCAACCACCTGTTCATCGGATAACCCCAGAATCGCCGCCATGGCACCTTCACCCTGTGGTACAGCAGACTGCATCAGTTTGCCACGTAGATTCACCAGTTTCACGGCATCCGTCAGTGTCATGGCCTCTGCGGCCACCAATGCACTGTATTCACCCAGTGAATGCCCGACAAGGTATTTCGGGGCAATACCGCCCAGTTCCAGCCATACTCGCCATAATGCGATACTGGCGGTCAACAGAACCGGCTGGGTGTTTTGTGTCTGATCCAGGCCTTCACCGCTCTGTGCAATATGCCACAGGTCATGACCCAGCGCCTGAGAAGCTTCAGAGAAAGTTTGCTGCACACCAGCAAACTGTTCTGCAAGATCAGCCAGCATTCCGGTTTTCTGCGAACCCTGACCAGGGAATAAAAATGCAGTTTTCGTTGCCTGAGCCATTTGCCCAAGTCGTTTAGCAGACATATTTGTGTCCTTTACTCTTGCTCAGCCCGTTGCCAATGCAGCAATTTAACATTAAATACCGGTGTTTTTAATTGCGAAATACAACAAAAAGGGAGCTTACGCTCCCATTTTTTCTACTCAGTCTGACACTTAATGCATACGCTGATGCAGTATCACTTATTCAGCATCAGCTGATTTTGTGAATAACTGGCGACCACGATAGAAACCATCCTTAGTCACATGGTGACGACGGTGAGTTTCACCTGTAGTCTGGTCTACGGTTAATGCACTCTCAGTCAAAGCGTCATGTGAACGGCGCATGTCACGGCGAGAGCGACTTTTACGGTTTTGCTGAACGGCCATGATGGCTCCTTACAAAGATCGAAAAAATGGATCAGAACAAATTCAGTTGTCTTATACCGGCAGTATAACACAAATCAGTTAAGTTTACCCTTCAGACTGGCCAGGACTTCAAACGGGTTATCCCGCTTGTTTTCCATGACAGCCTCAACGGCAGGTTGATGCTTATGCTCACAAACGTCATGTTTCGGCGACAAGGGCATCAACAATAGCAATTCATCTTCTATCAGCGATAGTAAATTGACGGATGCAGGGGTATCCATATCACCCTTGATCGTCGCTTCACTTTCACCCAGCACGATGAAATCAGCATCTTCATCCAGGCGCTCTACCAGAGATTCGTCATCCACCAGCGCCAGATGAAAATCTGAGTTCAGCGTGATTTCAACCGGATTCAGACAGCGCTGACACTCCATTGGAACTTTCGCTTCGACAGAACCATCCAGCCATACAATACGATGATACGCATCCATTGATAGCTTACAGTCTATACGGATCAATTGATCATCAATTGATCCAACAGCTTCACGGGAAATGCGAACAAAGCGTGACAATGGCAGGGTACCTGACCATGTAAAGCCCTGTTCAGCCCATTTAAACGGCTCAATCTGTGCCGGAAAAGTATTTGCTGACATAATTAAGGCGGCAATTCTACAAATTCATCGGTACTCTGTCAAAGATTATAAGATACAATTTTGTACTTATTCAGACAGATCATTTGGTAATTCAGCTCATGCATCAGTTGCAGCTGCAATCTGAAGTCATCACTTCATTACATTCAACCCCGGACACTCCGGTATATCCTGCGCCTGTCCAGCATTCAGCATGGATGGGGCTGCAAACAGAAGCTCAGCAGGTCGAGTGGCTTATCTTACACTTTAATCGGTGGTTTTCCCACTTAAATGTGACACTGATCCGGGGCAATGCCGAACCTGAATATTTTCCGGCAACATCTGACCGGCCTGCCCGGATTCAGTTTGCCCACGGCTTTTTTAACAGCGCACTGCATGAGATCAGTCACTGGAGCATTGCCGGTGACAAGCGGCGGCAACTGGCAGACCTGGGATACTGGTATACACCGGATGGTCGTACCGCAGAGCAACAACAGCTATTTGAACAAGTCGAGGTGAAACCACAGGCCATCGAATGGTTATTTGCCACAGCCTTTGGTCGGAAATTCCGTGTATCGCTGGATAATCTGACCGGTGAAGGCAGTGACGGATCTGCATTTAAAAATAATGTGCATGCACAGGTTCAGCGTTATTTGAATGGTCAGACAAAGCTGCCACGTGATGCCCGGTACTTTATTGCATGTGTCTGTGCCTGTACCCGTGATGACCGGCCCCTGCAAAGTCATGAATTCCGCCGTGAAATGCTGGACTAAGCGGCAGGATTTCAACGGACTGACATTGCAACATTTTCCCGATTCAAGCGATAATCTGCTGAAAATATATCAGGAGAGAATCATATGCTGCATTTAAGAGTACATCCTGACAATCCTCAGCCACGACTGATCAGCCAGGCGGTGGAACACATCCGCGCCGGAGATGTTGTGATCTATCCAACCGATGCCGCCTATGCCATCGGCTGCCAGATCGGCAACAAGCATGCCATGGAACGCATTAGCCAGCTGCGTGGTCTTGGGCCCAAACACCAGTACGCCATTCTCTGCGCAGACTTATCTGATATTGCCACGTATGCCCGGGTGGACAATGCCATGTACCGGCTGCTCAAAGCCAATACGCCGGCAGTCACCACCTTTATTTTACCGGCCACCAGTGAAGTCCCCCGCCGTTTAATTCATCCCCGAAAAAAAACCATTGGTCTGCGGGTGCCCCGTAATCCAATCTGTCAGATGCTGTTGCAGGAACTGGGCGAGCCGCTGTTAACCAGCACCCTGATTCTGCCAGGTCAGCATGATCCGCTGGATGATCCTTTTGATATTGTGCAGCAACTTGAAAAACGCATTGATGTGTTTATTGACAACGGGCTGGGCACCTTAAGCACCACGAGTATTGTCGACCTGTCCGGGGTGAATCCTGAAATTGTGCGCCGTGGTGTCGGAGATGTCAGTGCTTTTGAATAAGTGCTGTTAAACCCAGACACTTAAATCAGTGTGTTTTAAATAGATATTGGTCTATCAAAGCGTGCTATACAATTTAATAAAATCACTCAGCGTAATTTTCTGCTGACCATCTGCATCGAAATTCTCCGGTTTCAACCAGTCCAGATAGGCCTTCTGCAAGGCAGGCCACTCTTCATCCAATATGGAAAACCATGCCGTGTTCCGGTTACGACCCTTGCTCATGCGATCCTGACGGAATACACCTTCAAACTGAAAACCGAAACGCTCCGCTGCCCGTTTTGAAGGTTCATTCAGATTGTCGCATTTCCATTCCACCCGGCGAAAGCCCTGATCAAAACAGGCCTGTAATAACAAATGGAGGGTTTCTGTAGAGGCCCGACTGCGTTTCATCTGATGTGAAAAATACACATTTCCCACCTTAATGGCCCGTTGTTCCGATCGTGGATTCAACAGCGCAATCCATCCCAGTACTTTATGGTCAACCTCAATCAGATAATGCACCGATTTCGGAAAGTTAAAATTATTTTTCAGGGCTGTCTCCAGCTGAATGGAAAAATCAAAGCCACTATAGGGCAAATAAGTCCAGCAACTTTTATCCGGCTCAGTTTCAACAACCTGCCATAAATATGAATAAGGCATGTTTTTAAATATTGCACTGTCAATCAGCCGCAATGTCACAGACACCCCTGCCAGGGTTTCCGGCTTAAACTGAACTGCACCGGATGGAACGACTTTCAGTCCGACTTTTTGCCCGAATTCGTTCATTTCTATTTTTTGATAGTTCAACATTCTGCTGCTTCATCAAGAGCCTGTTCAAAATCATCATACGCATTTTCCCACTCCCTGCTTTATGCAAATGGTTAAAAAATGCAAAAATATGCCGGAAGTCTGCCAAATAAAACTGGGCGCCATCGCCCATTACTGGAATATTCTCTTTTTATTTTCAGGTTTTTTACCATTTTCCCGATTTAATAATTTATTCAGATCAGTTTTTACTTTAGAATGAAAAACGTTGTAACCGCTGTTCGATCTTTATTTTTTTGCTGACTGATGTCTGACACATGAGTTCCGGAAAGTGATTTTTCGAATCGCCCCAAACATGCTTTTGAAAATTCGCGTGGCTAAAAACAGTAATGACTCAGGCAATCCATGACCGTCTGGAACAGATCCCGCACATTCGTGTTCTGGATGAATGGCAGGACTCCATCCCGGCGGATTTATATATCCCTCCTGCTGCATTCGAAATTCTGCTGGAACATTTCGAAGGACCACTCGACTTTTTAATTTATCTGATTCAGCAAAACGGTTTTGACCTTTTACAACTGGATATTGCCCCGATTGCTGCCCAGTATTTATCCTACATGGACAGCATGAAATCCCTGAACATTGAACTCACTGCCGATTATATGGTGATGGCAGCCCTGCTGGCGGACCTGAAATCGCGCTTGTTACTGCCCAAACCGCAGACCCCCAGCCCTGAGAAAGATCCCCGCCAGGAACTGATTGACCGGCTGGAAACTTATTTACGGATTAAACAGGCCGCGGAACATCTTGGGCAGATGCCTGTGCTGGAACGTGATACCTTTCCTGCTGCGGTTGCCCTGAGTCAGATTGCCATTGCCCATGAAGGCTATGAAGCAGAAAGCCTGCGTGATGCCCTGTGTTGTATTTTTAACCGGCCTGAACCGGTCACACATAAAATCGAACAGGAACCCGTATTACTGGAAGAGCGGATTTTCCATATTGAGCAACTGCTGAATTCAGGTGCAACACTCAGTTTTGGACAATTACTGAAACCGAGTCAGGGGCGTATGGGCATGGTGGTGACCTTTATGGCCATTCTTGAACTGAGCCGTCAGCAGAAAATCAGTATTGTGTCCACAGGTGTTGAAACAGCCCTGACCATCCGGGGAGTACAGGCATGACCATCGATCAGCACAGCAGTTTTCATGCAGATGAGTTGCATCATGAGGTGCTCATGCAACTGGAAGCCATTATTTTTGTCAGTGATGCGCCGATATCCATTGCCCGTCTGAAAGAGGCCTTTCAGGGCCAGTATTCAAAACAGCAATTACGTCAGTATCTGCAACAACTTGCTGTGCTGCAGCATGGCCGTTCCGTTGAACTGGTGGAAACAGCCCAGGGCTATCGCTTTCAGGTACGCAGCAAATATCGTAATATCATTGGTCAGATCTGGCCGGAACGTCCGGCAAAACTGTCGCCATCACTGCTTGAAACCGTTGCAGTGGTTGCCTACCATCAACCGGTTACCCGAGCCGATATTGAACAAATTCGGGGTGTTACCAATAACAGTCAGATTCTCCGGACCCTGTTTGAATGGAACTGGATTAAGGAATCCGGATTCCGGGAACTTCCGGGAAGACCTGCGTTGTTAGTCACAACGCCACAATTTTTAAATGCTTTTGGTCTGGTTTCACTGGACCAGTTGCCTCCCCTTCAGGATGCCAGGGAAGCGTTTATGGCACTGGATGCGCAAGCACCCAAATCATAAACAGGTGAACTGTTGATCATTATTTCTAAGGTTATGCTGTCATGAGTGAAAAATTGCAAAAGGTACTCGCACGGGTTGGTTTAGGTTCCCGCCGTTATATGGAGGAAGTCATTGCTGCCGGTCGTGTGAGTGTCAATGGGCAGGTTGCTCAGGTGGGCGAACGGATTGAACCGGGCGATGAGCTTCGCATCGATGGTCGTAAGGTTCAGTTCCAGATTGAAGATGAAATCCGTCGCCGTGTTCTGATTTACTATAAACCTGAAGGTGAAATCTGCTCCCGTAATGACCCGGAATCACGTCCGACTGTGTTTGATCATCTTCCACCGATCAGCAATGACCGCTGGGTGATGGTGGGCCGCCTGGATATTAACTCCACCGGTCTGTTACTGTTTACCAATGATGGTGAACTGGCCAACCGTTTAATGCACCCGTCCAATGAAATTGAACGTGAATATGCCGTACGTGTCATGGGAGAAGTGACACCTCAGCTGCGTCAGAACATGATGAACGGCGTGGTACTGGATGATGGCCCGGCCAGGTTTGAATCTTTTTCTGAAATCGGCGGTGAAGGAATTAACCGCTGGTATCAGGTGGTGGTCAAGGAAGGCCGTAACCGTGAAGTCCGCCGTATATTTGAATCCCAGGGCTTAAAAGTCAGCCGCTTACTGCGTACCCGTTATGGTACGGTAATTTTACCGCGGGAACTTCGCACCGGCCGCTGGATTGAACTGGACAGAGCGGAAATTGATAATCTGGCCAAAAGTGTTGAACTGAAACCCCGCCAGGGCACCGGCTTGTTTGGTATGGCAAAACGCCGGACTGAACGCATGCAGGAAAAACCGATGTCCGCACGCCGTGGCGGTTATTTACGCCAGCAACGCCGTGACAATGACATTCATCCGGAGCAGGAAAAAGAGACTCATCAGCGCAGTTCAGCTGCAGGAAAACCACCCGGCATAAAGAACAATTTTAACCGCTGATTCATCCACCATAAAAAATGCCTCAGATCTGAGGCATTTTTTTATTGCCCGGAAAATCAGTTAACGCGGCATCCACTGTTGTTGCAGCTGCTGATATTCACCGTTGGCCTGACTCAGATGCAGCCACTGATCCACATACATTTTCCAGGACATATCATTCTGCGGCAATAAATAGGCTTTTTCACCATATTGCAGCGGCTGATCCGGCCGGACCGCACACAACCCCGGTTTTTGCTTCTGCTGATACAGCGCTTCGGAGGTGTCCGTGATCATTACATCGGCTTTTTTATCCAGCAATTTATCAAAAATGGTGATGTTATCCGAGAACTCCAGACTGGCCTGCGGCAGATGCTCACGTACATAGGCTTCATTGGTGCCCCCTGCCGGCTCAATGAGCCTTACCTCAGCACGGTTCATCTGGGCAACAGTCTGATATTTCTGCTGGTCTTCACAGCGCACCAGCGGAATTTTTCCATCCACGCCCAGCGGCGAAGAATACCACGCCGTCTGCTGTCGTTTCAGGGTCACGGAAACACCACCCATGGCAATATCACACTGCTGTGCCTGAAAATCCTGCATCAGGGTTTTCCAGCTGACCGGGATAAAATTCACTTTTGCATCCAGGCTTCTGGCAAGCGACTGTGCCATGGCAATGTCGAGTCCTTCATATTGCTTCTGATCATTCAGGAAGCTATACGGTTTATAGTCTCCGGTGGTACAAACCTTCAAGGTCTTATTTTTCAGCACATCATCCAGATGTGAAGTCTGCGCCCACGGCTGTTGCGCACTGAACACAGCCGTCAGGATAAAAGCAGTGTAATATCTGATTTTCATGTGAACACCCTCATTGAATGAACGGACAGAGGTGCGGCATCCCGACTGGCTTTTGTTCGCAAACAGTCATGAATATCAACAGTCTCTGATCTGTATCATTGAAAAGCCATTTATGGTGATGCCTGATATTCAGCTTTGTTTGCCTGCCCATAATACGTAAAGTTCCGGTTCCGGGCCAGGTTTTAACTGAATAAATTCCAGACCCTGCTGCTGCCGGGGTTCTGCCCTGAGCTGAATGGCAATGTTTTCTGTTGACAGTCCGAAGGGTTCTGCATCCTGATTTGAATAGGCATAGACAATACGCTCAATACCCGTCATCCGCATGGCCGCCAGACACATTGGACAAGGCTGCCCGCTTGCATAAACCGTACAGCCTTTCAATGAAATACTTTGCAGCACGTGACAAGCCTCACGCACAGCCTGTAATTCTGCATGGGCAGTGGGATCATTGGTCTGCAGGATCTGATTGACCCCACGGCTGATCACTGCATCATTTTTCACAATAACAGCACCAAATGGGCGCCCACCGGACTGTACATTCTGCTCTGCCAGCTGAATGGCCTGCTGGATGTAATCCATGTCTGCCATGATTGATCTCCTTAAATAAAACCCGATTAAATTTTTACAACCGAATGAAACGGCCGGGGTATCCATATCATTTCTGACGATTGAAACAGTGAACGCATTATATGAGCGTAAAACCATACTGGGTCCGGCTGATTTTATCAGTCGCTATCCTGTGTATCCGTGTGTCCTGATACACAGGATCCATTGCTCTTTCCAGCTGACAGGACAGGAATCTCCATCCACTGCGCATCCGGGAAATGTTCAGTCAACCGACCCTGAAGATAAGTCGCAGCATCCCTGGAAATCAGCTCATCCTGCGATTCATCGTTCAGATTATAAGCCAGTGCATACAATTCAATGCCCCGCACTTTTAAGGCTTCCAGACTCAGCAGGGTATGATTGATACTGCCCAGCCGCCCGGAACTCACCAGAATCACCGGAAATTTTCTTTGCTGAATATAGTCAATCGTGAGTAAATGCCGGGTTAGCGGCACCATCAGGCCACCGGCACCTTCCAGTAAAACTGCCTCATAGTTTTCAGCGAGCTGTCGGGTAGCCTGCTCAATTTTTTCAAAATCAATGTCCCGGCCATCCAGTTGACTTGCCAGATGCGGTGAGGCCGGATAGCTGAAAATCTCCGGCATGGTCAGCCGGGTCTCATCTTCCGGGAACCACCCCATGCCCATCAGGTCACGATGCTGTTCAATATCTTCTGAAACATCAGTATTGCCGGTCTGAATCAGTTTCTGGGTAATGGTTTTTTTACCCATCTCATTCCATAATCTGGCAATATAGCCGGTTGCAAAGGTTTTACCAATACCGGTATCAATCCCGCTCACAAAATAGACGGGTGCTGTCATGGTTTTCTCCGGGCAATACAATAGATGGGATGGTAACTCAGCGGATAACGCAGATGAGCATGCGGCGCTGATGCATCAGACTGCAGGAACTGGGCATAAGCCTGATAAAACTGCTCCAAGCCCTGTCGGGTCCAGCGATATCCGCCGGCAGTGGCAGTCACTCCGGTGGCCTTTAAATGCTGCAAGATCTGCTGAGGATGTTCAAAAGTCAGCGTTTCGATCTGTTCAGACAAATGCAGAGTCTCAAATCCCTGTCGGATTAATTGCTCCCGGATGCTTTCAATATCATCATAATCCAGTCCCTGACCCGTCAGGGTTTTAATTTCCCGCAGATTCTGCGGTCCAAATGTGGAAAAACACAAATAGCCGCCCTCAGTCAGGGCAGCTGCGGATTTTCTGAAAATTTCCTCGAGCCGGGTCATCCATTGCAGCGCAGAACTGGACACAATCATATTCAGCTGCTCCGGAAAGGTGAGTTGTTCTATGTCACCCATCCACCATTGCAACTGCTGATCTGCTGGAAAATGCTGCTGTACCCCGTCATACAGATCATTCAATATCAACCGGCTGATCTGAAAATCATGCTGAATTAACCGGGTCAGATTGCCTGACCCACAGCCAATTTCAAAAACACGCTCAAAAGCAGCCTGCGGAAGGCAGGCATGCATAAGATGCAACACATGATGAACAATCTGTTTCTGTACAATGGCATGCCGGGCATAGCTGTGCCCTGCCTGGGAAAAACGCAGTGCCACCCGGGATTTATTAATGCCGGCATTATTCACGCGTTATCCTCACAACAGGTGAATCAGCTGTTCAAGATCGGCCTGGGTTACCTGACTGGTCAGGGAAATCCGTAATCTTGAGCTGTGCTGTGGTACTGTCGGTGGACGTACCGGCATGATATAAAAACCGGCCTGCTGGATTTGCCTGGCCAGTGCCACTGTCCGCTGTGACTCACCCGTGATCACAGGCACAATATGTGACGTGGACGGACAGCCAAAGCCCTGATTAAGGACAGCCTGCTGTAAATACCGACTGAGCTGCTGTAACTGCGAACGTGCCTGCTGCATCTCCACCACTTTCTCCAGCATAAAATCTGTCCAGGCCATACAGACCGGTGGCTGCGCCGTACTGAAAATCAATGGGCGCATACTGTTGATCAGATAGTCACGGATCACCGGATGACAGATCAGATAACCACCGACAGAGGCCATGGCCTTACCAAAGGTTCCGGCCAGCAGGTCAATCTCATCCAGTACCGCATATTGTTCTGCACAACCGAGGCCACGGTCACCACGGACACCCACGGCATGTGCTTCATCGACATAGAGCATCACTTTGGCAAACTGTTTTTTAATGCTGACCAGTTGCACCAGGTCCGTTTCATCACCATCCATACTAAAAATGGATTCCGTCACCACGATAATCCGATCCAGTGATTCATCTTCATGATATTTCATCAATAATTCTGTCAGATGGCTCAGATCATTGTGCCGGTAGCGTACAGACTTTGCAGACGACAATCGAATACCATCAATCATACTGGCATGGACCAGCTTATCGGCCAGAATCAGGGTGCGGCCATCACTCAGTGCCGGCAATATGCCAATATTCATGTGATAACCACTGTTCAGCAACAAGGTTGAACGACCGGCAAACAGCTGACTCAGGCGTGTTTCCAGGCGCACATATGCCGGAAAATTACCGGTCAGCAAACGTGACGATGAAGAACTCATCACCCGGAGTTCGTTCGGCGTCTCATCAAAAAACTGTTCCCGCAGCTGAACATCGGCTGCCAGTCCCAGATAGTCATTGGACGCCAGGTTGAGCAACTGCTGACCATTAATTTCAATATAACGCCCCTGTTGCCGATTCGATGTCAGCTGACGCAGATTTCCCTGCTGTTTCAGCACATCCAGCTGTGCAGCATAATGATCGAGCAAACTCATGTCGGCTCCTGCATGGTCTGCACCACGGCAACCAGTTGCTGTAATAAAACCGTTAACTGCTGATCTGTAATAATATAGGGCGGCATGACGTACACCAGCCGGCCAAAGGGCCGCACCCAGATGCCACGTTCAACAAACTGCTGTTGCAGGGTCTGCATATCAACATCAAAAGTCAGTTCAACCACTCCAATTGCACCAAGAACACGCACATCCTGCACAAAATCCAGCCGGACCAGCGGCTGCAGATATTCACAAAGCTGCCGTTCAATCCGCTGAATATTGCCTTGCCAGTCCTGCTCCAGCAGTAACTGCGTACTTTTCAGTGCCACCGCACAGGCCAGTGGATTGGCCATAAAAGTTGGGCCATGCATAAATACACCGGCCGTACCCTGACTGATGGTTTCTGCAACATGACGAGTGGTCAGGGTCGCCGACAGCGTCATATAGCCTCCGGTCAGCCCCTTGCCGATACACATGATATCAGGCTCGACCTGAGCATGTTCCCATGCGAACAGCTTACCGGTCCGACCGAAGCCAGTCGCAATTTCATCAAAAATCAGCAGCACCCGGTATTGATCACAAAGCAATCTGGCCTGACGCAGATATTCAGGATGATAAAAACGCATGCCACCCGCACCCTGTACAATTGGTTCAAGAATCAGCCCGGCAATACTGGCATGCTGCTGTTGCAGCAGCTGTTCAAGCCCGGCGATATCCTCCGGATCCCATGCTGCATTAAAACCCGTCTGAGGTGCCGGCACAAAGAAACGGCCCGGTAAACCTGCGCCAAAAATCTGATGCATCCCCGTGACCGGATCACAGACTGACATGGCATTCCAGGTATCACCATGATAACCGGAACGTGGTGTAACAAAATTGGTTTTCTGGTCATTGCCCTGTGAAGTCCAGTACTGTACCGCCATTTTCAGTGCAACTTCCACTGCAACCGAACCGGAGTCAGCATAGAAAATCTTATCCAGACCCGGCGGGGTAATTTTTAATAATAATTTTCCCAATTCAATGGCCGGATCATGAGTAAAACCGCCAAACATGATATGTGCCATCTGTTGCAACTGATCTGTCACCGCCTGATTCAGCTCAGGATGATTATAACCATGAATGGCGCACCACCATGACGACATGCCATCGATCAGCCGACGTCCGTCTGCAAGCTCAATGATCGCACCATAAGCTTTTTTGACCTTGAAGGTCGGCAAGGGATGTGTCATGGACGTATAAGGATGCCATAAATGCTCATGGTCAAATAAATCGGTCATCCATCACTCCATTGAATACAGCAGAAAACTCAATACCGTCAAAACCCGATACAGTAAAAAGCAAATAGCCTAAAAACACAAAAAACTGAACACAGAAAAACAGCTCTTCAGATATTAAACCGGTCAGCAGAAAAAATAAATTGCAGGATCTGACCAATCCGGCAATATGTTAACTGAGTTTCTGTAAATACTGCGAAATACTGTGACTTGTTGCTTCTGCATGAAACACAGGAAAGCCGTGCGAACCTGAAACCAGCGCCACCTCTGAAAACTCTGCATGCAATTTCTGAATTTCTGCGGCAACTTTGCAACTAACCAGCACATCCTGTTCAGCAAACAGATGATACTGTGACCCACGATAGTTTTTCAGGATACCGACAACATTTAAGTGTTCCAGTAAATCCAGTCCCTGTTGCAGCACATGCATCTGCTGTGGCTGGATTAAACTTTGCAGTCTGACAAAATCGGCAGCTGTGCTTTCCACACCCTGACAGACCATATAACCAAATTTTTTCAGGGTCGCACTGGCATCCTGTTCAAAGGAATGCCTAAATGCCTGAAATATATCCGGCCGCATTGCAGATTGCCAGTCCGCATTTGCTACAAAACAAGGGGTGGACGCCAGCGTCACCAGTATTTTTTGTTCCGCATATTGTTTTTCAAGCTGATCCACCAGTAAAGTGGCCAGTTGCCCACCCAGTGACCAGCCGATCAACACATCATACTGACGGGCAAACTCAACCTGTTGCTGCATGGTCTGCTCATCCGCAGCATTAAAGATGTTGATCAGTTCAACCTGATATCCCTGTTGTTGCAGGGACTGTGTTAACGGCTCAAGCAGTCGGGTACCGCCGCCCCAGCCTGTAATGAGTAAAATATTCTGCTTCAAGATAATGTGTCCATTGTTACCGGCAGCTGCTGCCGCCGTGGCCTGGATTGGCTGATCCAATTAATTCCGGATCCACCTGAGTTGAGTACAGTCAGGCTGAATCTGCCCTACTGAATACAGTAACATGATCCGGTAAAACCCCGGCACCGGACGTTTTCTTCATGCCTCCCGCATATGACGGATTACTGAAAGTGCCCTGCGCAATAAAAACACAATAAAAGCATAATCAAAGCAAAAATATAAGCACATCCAACCATTCCCGGTGGGGTAATCATGCGACGCATCAACATTTCAACACTTTGTGAATGGACAATGGCTTGCTAATATACAGTGATCAGCCCCACTCATCTGATCAATTCCACGGTGAAGCATATGAATATTCTAAAAATCTGCACCACCGGACTAATGTGTCTCAGCACATTATCCGGCTTTCCAGCCCTTAGCCACGCTGAAAACGCCATTTTTCCTAAAAATAATTCTGCGCAGAAACAATGGGTCGGAAAGCCCGCGCCTGCCTTTAAGCTGCAGGACCAGAACAGCAAATGGCATCAGCTCAGTCAGTATCAGGGCAAATGGGTTGTACTGTATTTTTACCCCAAGGATAATTCACCGGGCTGCACCCAGGAAGCCAATCAGTTTAAAGCACTTTACCCACAGTTTCTCAAAAATGATGCCGTGGTGCTGGGCGCCAGCCTGGATGATGTTCAATCACATCAACAATTTTCCGAAAAACTGAAACTGCCCTTTCCGATTCTGGCTGACCATGACCATCAGCTGGCCAGCCAATTGGGTATCATCCGCAATCTGGGTATCACGAAAATTGCCAAAAGAGAGACTTTTCTGATTGATCCTCAGGGCACCATTGTTTATCACTACAGCAGTGTCAATACTCAGACCCATGCCGACCAGGTACTGGCTGATATTCAGAAGTTTGCCAAAAACAAATCATAAACAGAATATTTCCCGGCACAATGCTGCTCAACAAAACATTCCGCCAATAAAAAAGCTGTGAGTGACTCACAGCTTTTTTAGAACCAGGCCTGAGAAGCTTCCCCCTGATTCAGTATACAGCCAATGCTTACATCTGAGACTGTATGTAGTTCTGTAGACCGACAAGCTCGATCAGACGGATCTGTTTTTCCAGCCAGTAAGTATGGTCTTCTTCGGTGTCTGTCATTTGCTGACGAAGCATATCACGGGTCACATAGTCACCCTTTTCTTCGCAGAGTCTGACGCCTTTTGCCAGTTTTTCACGCACGTGATATTCAAGCTTCAGATCAGATTTCAGGCAGCTCACCACATCGGTACCCACCTCAATATCATCCCGATGCATATTCGGCGTTCCTTCCAGGAACAATACCCGACGGATGATTGCATCGGCATGTTCTGCTTCTTCCTGCATTTCATGATCGATACGTTCATAAATTTTGCTTAATCCCCAGTCTTCATACATCCGGGAATGAATCAGATATTGATCACGGGCAGCCAATTCGCCACCGATCAGCATATTTAAATAGTCTACGACTTCTGGATTGCCACGCATCTCAGGAACTCCTGTCAATTTGCGGATATTATGGACAACTTTATCGGACAATGCAAAACAATAAGCAAAGTAAGTTCATGATTTTTATAAAATAAAAATGAGAAACATACGCATTTACAGTTAGAATCACTTCAGTTTCCACATAAAAAATAAGCCCTTGCAGAAATTCACGCTTCTGAGTAGGGCTGTTTCTCTGAAAAAAACCATATTTTATTTTTTGTAACGATTGACAATGCTTCTTATTTCAGCTGGTCTGGAATCTGAATCACCGATTTTTCAATACAGATCGCAATCAAAAGTCGCTGCGAGCCATGCAGTGCCCGGTATTCCTCATTACATTATGCTTGATTGCACTGTGTTTAAGCTGAACGTTGACCATACTCCGCCATCAACGCCAGAAATGCCGTTTCATCCAGCACCGGAATTCCCAGTTTTTCTGCTTTTTCCAGTTTGGAACCGGCTTTTTCCCCTGCCACCACACATCTGGTTTTCGCTGAAACGCTACCGCTGACTCTGGCGCCCAATGCCTGTAACATCTGCGTGGCTTCATCACGTCCCATCTGGCTCAGCGTTCCGGTAATCACCCAGCTTTCACCATTGAAAGGCTGCCGTGTCGGTGCAATCGGCGCATCCCAATGGATGCCTGCGGCCAGTAAACGGTCAATCACCTCCATGTTATGCGGTGCCCGGAAGAAATCAATAATCCATTCTGCGGTAATGTCTCCCACATCCGGCGTTTTTTTCAGTGTATCGATCTCTGCATTGCGCAACGCCTCAAAGGTCTGGAAACTATTGGCCAGCATCCGGGCAGTGGTTTCTCCCACACCACGAATCCCCAGTGCATAGATAAATGCCGCCAGTGTGGTTTTCTTACTGGTTTCAATGGCATCAAACAGGTTCTGAACCGATTTCTCCCCCATTTTTTCAAGACCGAGCAGTTGCTCACGATGCGTATGCAGCTGATAGATATCTGCAACATCCTTCAGTAGATCAAGACGCAGTAATGATTCGACCCAGCGGTCTCCCAGTCCTTCAATATCCAGTGCCTTACGCGAAACGAAATGACGAATGGCTTCAATCCGCTGTGCAGCACAATATAAACCACCGGAGCAGCGTGCCAGTGCCTCACCTTCCGGCATCACCACCGGGGATGAACACACCGGACATTGTGCCGGCAGGCTAATTTGCATTGCATGCTCCGGCCTGAATTCCGGCCAGACCTTTTCCACCTTGGGAATCACATCGCCACTGCGATAAACACTGACTGTATCGCCAATACGTACATCCAGCCGATGGATTTCACCGATATTATGCAGGGTGACATTGGACACGGTCACCCCACCGACAGACACCGGATTCAGCCGGGCAACCGGCGTTAAGGTTCCGGTTCGCCCCACCTGCCAGTCAATATTTTCCACCGTGGTCAGGGCTGCCACCGCCGGAAATTTATAAGCGGTTGCCCAACGCGGTTCACGGCTTAAAAAACCCAGCTGCTGCTGCTGTTTTAAATCATTCACTTTAATGACCATGCCGTCAATTTCGACACTTAAGGCCGGACGCTCCCGGTTAATCTGCTCATAGGTATTCTGGACCTGCTGAATGCTGTCACAGATAAACTGCCGCTCACCGACAGCAAAACCCAGATCTGACAGCCATTGCAGACTTGCCGACATTGAACTCAGTCCATGCGGTGGCTCACACTGGGCAATGCCATAAGCATAAAATGCCAGTGGGCGGGCTGCGGCAATTGCAGGATCAAGCTGACGCAGACTGCCTGCTGCTGCATTTCTCGGGTTGGCAAATGTCTTTTCTCCACGGGCTTCCTGCTCGGCATTCAGGCGTTCAAAGCCTGCTTTCGGCATCAGCACCTCACCACGGACTTCCAGCAGTTGTGGAATCTCCATGGTGTCAGAGGACAGCACTTTAGGCAGGTTCCGAATGGTCCTGACATTCTGGGTAATGACTTCTCCCGTTTCACCATCACCCCGGGTCACACCCCGGGTCAATACGCCATTTTCATACCACAGCGAAATCGCCAGACCATCAAACTTCAGCTCCACATCATACTGAATGGTCTGATTCGGCAGACGTTCTTCGATACGGCGGGCAAAAGCAAACAATTCTTCCTGATTAAAGACATTGCCCAGTGACAGCATCGGGACCATATGTGTCATGGTTTCAAATCTCGATAAGGGCACATCTCCCACTTTATCCGTAGGTGAGTCTGACTGAATCAGTTGCGGATGCTGCTGTTCCAGCGCCTTTAACTGATGAAACAGCTGGTCATATTCGCTGTCTTCAATGACCGGCTGATCCATCACATGATAGGCATGATTATGCACCTGAATCAGTCGAATCAATTGACGCATCTGAGCAACTACCGCAGTTTTATCCATGTACACTTTCACCATCTAAAAGGGCGGAAAATTCCGCCCAGAGATTTATGTTGTCAATGATCAATATTTGATCTGAAATTTTAAACTTTCTGCCCCGGACGGTAATCAATGGCCTTATGGCGCCAGTGTTCCTTCAGCTGTGGGGTAAATTCAAGGTTATTTTCATCATAAACCGTCCCATCGGTTTCCCGGGCAATCAGGCCGGCAATGCTGACCATGGTATCAAAACCCTTTTGTACATCCGGGTGCGGTAAGGCCAGAAAAAACGCCAGTCCCTGCACCTGCTCAGTGGACAGGGTTTCAAGATCAAAGCCGGCCGGACCTTCATCAGTAATCCGTAATACTGAAAACATCAGCTGACTTTGCGCTCCTGTATTTTCATAACGGTGAAAACAGGACAGCTCCCCATAGCGCAAACCATATTTCAGCAAGACTTTCAGAGCCTTGTCACCAGACAGTATTTTTTTTGCATTTGGATAGATATGCAGCGCAATAATATTTTCTGCATTCGCCAGTGTACTTTCATCATCAAAGCGCTGTTGTTCATGCAGATGTACATCCAGAATGCTGCTGTCGGCATCGAATTCCTGAATCTCGGCCGTTTCAATGTCCGGATTCAGCTGGAATTCGGGTTCAGTATGCAGCACCGGCGTTTCAGCTGTATGATCCCCGGTATGATCTTCGGTTGTGCCTTCCTGGTCAATTACAGCATGCTGGCTTGCCATATGGGCTGTATGATGATCAGTCAGGAGAGATTCGTCAGATGTCTGCACAGCAGCTTCTGTCTGAGGATCTGTTGCCTTACTGTTTATGGTGTCAGGTTCAGCTGTATCGGGCGCTGGCGCTTCATTCTGCTCATTTGCCACGACACGATCCACTACAGCATCATCCGCCACAACAGCATTTGCTGCAACAGTATCTGTATCTATGGTCCCCAGTGAATCCAGTTTCGGCTCGACCCGCCCGGTTTTTTCAGCAGCACTGGCTGCAACAGGCTGTAACTGATCCCGGACATGACGGGGAATCACCGGCTGATTACAGTCTGAGTTGATATGCAATTCAGATTCCAGTGAGGGGGCTGCATCATCAGGTTTTCGCAGTACCATCCTCAAACCCACCAGAATGATAATAACTGCAACAACAATTCCAATAATTGTGGTGATTTCCATACTAAGACTCCGCGGCTAAACCGTACTCTCTTGCCTCTTCCAGATTCACAGTGACGAGTTTTGATGTTCCTGGTTCCGGCATAGTCACACCCAGTAAATCGGTTGCCATCGTCATTGCAACTTTATTATGTGTAATGTAAATGAACTGGACCTGTTCTGACAGCTCTTTCACCAGATGACAGAATCTACCAACGTTGGCGTCATCCAGCGGTGCATCGACTTCATCCAGCACGCAAAAAGGCGCCGGATTTAAACGGAAAATCGCAAAGACCAACGCCAATGCAGTCAGGGCCTTTTCACCACCGGAAAGCAATGCCAGTGAACTGTTGCGTTTACCCGGTGGACGTGCCATCAGTTTAACACCAGACTGCCAGTCATCTTCAAGACTCAGATTGGCCTCCCCCCCATTAAACACTTTGGGGAACAGGTTCTGCAATTCTGCATTGACCTGATCAAAGGTTGCCATGAACAATTTCCGGGTTTCCTGGTCAATGCTCTTCATGGCATCCTTCAGTTGTTCAACGGTATTCTGCAGATCCTGAATCTGATGGCTCAGTTCTTCAAAACGCTTTGAGACTTCTTCATATTCTTCAGATGCCGCCAGATTGACTGCACCCAGTTTTTCAAACTGCTGCTGTGCCTTTTCCAGTTGTTGCTGATGGGCAGGTACGTCAATAGCAAGCCCCTGCAATACCTCACTGTTCATTTCCTGCAGCTGGTCAGAATAATGCTGCAAATCCGATTTGGCAGCCTGCCAGGCCAGCCGCCGCTCTTCCAGCTGACCACGCAGCTGCTCATCATTCTGCTGATGGACATGCCGCTGCTCTGTCAACTGCTGCTGCCGGGCCTGCACCTGGTTTAATTCAACCTGCCATTCGTTCCAGGTCTTCTGGAGTTTTTCGGTCTGCTGTGCCTGCTCTGCAAACTGCGACTCCAGACTCGGTAGTTCCAATTGAATCGGATCTACAAACTTCCTGGCTTGCTCCATTTGCGCAATAACTTGTTGATATTGCGTTTTAGAGAAGGACAGGTCTTTGTCTAATAGTTCAATGTGCTGTTTATTTTTTTCAGCCAGACGACGTGTGGTTTCAGAGTCTTGTTGTTTAAGCTGTAATTGTTGTTGCTGTTCTTCAACCTGCTCATTGAGCTCATCCAACTTAAATTGCAAGGTTTTAAATTCAGGAAGATTTTGTTCAAGCTTGAGGATGACGGAGTGCATATCAATTTCAAGATCATCTTTCTGCATTGCATCTTCTTCAAGCTGCTCATCCAACTGTTGCAATTGACTATTGAGCTGAACTTTCTGCAACTCAAATGCCTGTGAAGCACTTTGCTGCCTGGCAATTTGCACATCAAATTGCTGTAGTTGTTTTTGTTGATGTTTCAGCGTGTCCTGCTCAGTTTGAATCTGTTTTTGCAGGCTCAGCAATTGCTGATTTAAATCTGGCAATACAGTTTCAGCTTCAATTAGTTGTGGTTGTCGCTGTGCAAGTTGTGTTTCAATTTCTTCAAGACGAATACGATGACTGAGTGCACCCTGTGCAGCCTGGCTCGATTCATCAAAGAACAGACCAATCACCCAATCCTGACCAACATGATAACCATCCAGCGTCAATAGGCTTTGCCCTGCTTTTAACTGTGCCTGTACAGTTAAGGCTTGAGCGAGGTTTTCAATTACAGCAACCTGATTCCACAATGAATACTGTGGAGATTCAATCCAATCTGCCAGACATGCCAATGCATTCAATTGAATTTTATCCTGCGAGCTTGATGCTTTAAGCTGACGTGCCACACTTTCGGCAAAATCAGCATCCTGATCAACAATGTGGGCAGACAACCATTTGGCTAAAAACTTTTCAACCAGCTGTGCATGTGCTTTGCCTTGTGCATTCAGTGTTAATACCTGCATCAATTGCACAGTATCAACCTCGCTATTTACAGCACTTTTCGCCATTAATTGCGTGAGGTTTTTCTGTTCAGACTGCAACACCTGTACATCAGATTTTAAACCAGAAATCTCAGTTTTTTGCTGATGAATACTTTCCTGAAGTTGTTCAAACTGCTGCTTTGCCTGATTAATTTTTTGTTCCAATTCAACAATCGCATCCTGGGTTGATCGTTTATCCTGCTCAAGTTGCTGAACATCCTCAGTTTGAAATTGACTTTGAATCTGAACTGCCTGGTTTTTCAAGGTGTCTTTTTGCTGTTCAATACGAGCCACATTTTTTGCCAGTTGTTCAATTTGCGCCTGCATTTGTGCTTTTTGCTGCTGTTGCTTTTCAACCTGAACTTTGACCTGTTCATACTGTTGTTGTGCTTGCAATTGCTGCGCTTTTAAGTCTGTAAATGCCTGACTACGTTGTTGTGTTTCAGACTCAGCATGTTGTAAATGTTCAGCCTGCTGTTCCAATTGACTGTGCAGGGTTTCCAGTTGTAATTCCATCAACTGAATTTTTTCTTTGGTCTGAGCTTTTTGCTGTTCAAAGTTTCCCAAAGCTTCTGAGTTTTGTTGAAATAAACTTTGTTTCTGCTCCAGAGTCATTTTCAACTCAGAGAGTTTTTTCTCAGCTTGTTGCCACTCATTTTGTAAAGGCGTGGATTGTTGAATCAAACGCTGGAACAACTCATTGGTTGAAGTCAAATCATGTTCCAAAGTACTCATGTCAGAGCGCACCAGTTTAAAGTGCTCCCCCAATTCATTCATTTCAACCGTATATTGTTCTTGTAAACGGGAACTACGATCACACTGGAAAGACAGAATTTCAATCTTTAACGTACGGATTTCAGTTTCTAAAGTCTTATATTGAACCGCAGTTTCAGACTGACGTTTCAGAGTTTTTAACTGGGATTTTAATTCGGTGGCAATATCTTCGAGACGGTCTAAGTTCTGCGTCGTATGTTCTAAGTGTTGTAGTGTTTCACGACGACGAGCCTGATAACGGGAGACCCCCGCCGCTTCCTCGATGAACACCCGCATTTCTTCCGGTTTGGCATCCACCAGTCGGTTAATCATGCCCTGCTCAATAATCGCATATGAACGCGGGCCTAAACCGGTGCCCAAAAAAATATCCGTGATATCACGACGGCGGCATTTCGTACCATTCAAAAAATATTCAGACTTGCCATCCCGGTTGACCTGACGGCGCACGGCCAGCTCAGCATAGGCATTGTAGGCACCGCCGAGTTTGCCATAAGTATTTTCAAAACGCAGCTCAACACTTGCCATACCTACAGGTTTACGTTTTGCCGTTCCCGTAAAGATGACATCCTGCATACTGCCGCCCCGTAACTGGCGCGCACTGGATTCTCCCATCACCCAGCGTATGGCATCAATCACATTGGATTTACCACAACCGTTCGGGCCAACCACAGCAGTACGATTCGCTTTAAATTGTAATGTGGTACTGTCAGCAAAAGATTTAAAGCCGGAAAGTTTTAAGCTGCTTAAACGCATAATGTCCTGATTAACGGCGCGATCTACGCGCCCAAGCGAGTTCAATTTGTTTCATTCGTGTCAGTGATTCCAACACGAGATTACGCAAGTGTCGACAAAAATCTTCCATAAATAAAGTAGCTTGTTGTGATTTTCGGATTAAAATTGCATCAATCACCAGTTTCAGCAGTTCCAGCGCCTCCTCTAACTCCCGTCTGGAGGTGTTCAGGGTCAGAAAATAACTGCGACGGATGGACGGTAATAGCTCTTTATAAAACTTCATCAGATACGGGTTGGCCACCATCGCCTGCTGTTCAGATAAATACTGAAAAATTCCATCATAAAATTTTTCAGTATTGCCCTGTTTCACCTGTTCCACCAGATGATTCAATAACTGCTGTAAGGCCTCTGCTTCGTGACTCCGCCAGGTCTCACTCATCCGCTGTACGATCTGCCCCAGCAACAACGCACAGATATCAAACAAGGCCCGGACCTGTTGAGCAGACATTTCAGACACAATGGCGCCACGACGTGGATAGATCTCAATTAAATGAGTCCGTTCCAGCAACAGCAATGCCTCACGTACCGACCCACGGCTGACATCGAGTTCCTTCGCAATGCGTAATTCCTGTATCCGTTCACCTTCAACCAGTTCGCCACTGATAATCTGTTCACCAATATGCCTGGCGATTTGTTCTGAAAGGCTCTCCACTTCGTCCAATTGCATAGCTTTCCTGTCTTATTTTTTGTGACCAATGCCCTGGTCATTCTTCCAATATTTAACCGATTCGGTACAGGCTTTACTATGTCATTGTCAGACAATTTCTGGTTATTTTAAGTCAATCTGTATTGAACCCCATATTATGTAACAGCCTTTTTTAGTGGCCAAGACCCTGATAAATAAAGTAACAGCCAATTGCAATCAATAAACCGGCAAAGCATTTTTTCAGCATGACCGAAGAAAGCGCATGGGCAACTGCCACACCCAGCTTTGCTGTGATAAAGCTCATCACGCCAATACCCAGAAAGGCATGAATCTGCACATAACCAATGGCATTTTTAATTTCGACATGCTGCTGCGCGCCAAAAAACATAGAGCCCAGTGCACCGGCCACGGCTATGGGAAAACCACAGGCTGCAGAAGTTGCCACGGCCTTTTGCATCACCACACCATATTTATTCAGATAAGGTACCGTCAGACTGCCACCACCAATACCGAATATGGCAGAAGCAACCCCAATGCCTCCACCGGCAAGCATTTGCATGGGCGCAGAAGGTAAATGCCTGGATTCGTCCACCTGCACACTGGCTTTTCGGAACATTCTCAAGGCAATCAGAATGGCAAAACCACCTATGATCAGCTGCAGACCGGCACCCGACAAGCCGCCGGCAATCCCGGCGCCGGCAAATGAACCGATCACCAGTCCCGGTGCCAGGTTTCTGAATACCTGCCACAACACTGCACCTTTTTTATGATGCGCCATCAACGAACTGATCGAGGTAATGATAATGGTCGCCAGTGAAGTCCCCAGTGCCATATGCATGATCACGGCCGGATCATAATGCAGATGACTGAATACCACATACAGCATGGGAATAATAATTAAACCGCCGCCCACACCAAATAAGCCCGCAGTAAATCCGGCAATTGCACCAATGGCCAGATATATGATGAGTTCCATACATGACATTCCAACGATTCTGAAATTTTTGCAGCATCAGCCCCGGCGAGCTCTCCACTTTTTAATCTTTATTCAAAAATCCAAATGGCTGTCCTATTGGCAGATATACTGCCGGACCCATCCACCCTGCCCGGGAAACCTGATCATGCCAGACAGGAACTTTAGCACAAAGATCATCCCTATAAATGAAGTAAATCAAAAGGCCGGCAGCAAGGAAAGCAAAGCGATACCTTTAGATATCGCCCCCCACACAAAAACAGGACCTGAAAAAATAAGGAAAATATCAATCCACTGTGAAAATTCTGATCGCGTTTAAGCACAAATCAGCTTATCTTTTTTTCAATATATATGATTCCAGATAAATTTCGCCTTTAATCAAAACCCATCTTCAAAAACCAAACCATCCAGATTATTTTCAACACTCATTTATCCGGCAATTGCACCCATGGCCAGATCTATGCTTAACTGCGTGACTGAACTTCCTACTTCTTCAGATTCAATATGGATTCAGAATCCCGATCCCTCCGTCAGCGCCTGAGCGAGGCACAACAGCTACCTGAAGTGCTGATCCTGAAAAAAAGCACCACTTCAACCAATAATGATGTACGGGAACTGGCACAAAAAGGGACCAGGACCGTGCTGGTCTGCAGTGAAATGCAGACCCAGGGACGTGGCCAGCATCAGCGGTCGTGGGTTTCACCTGCCGGCAACATTTATTTAAGTACATTGCTGCATACCCGAACAGCCCTGGATGGCCGGTTGGCGCTGGAAATTGCCCTGAATATTCTGCAGATTGCCAGCTTCAGATCACTGCCGCATTTACAGATTAAATGGCCAAATGACCTATATAGCACGCAGGGCAAATGGGGGGGCATTCTGGTGGAACCGTTAAATGCCCATCAGGCCATTGTCGGGGTTGGCATTAACCTGTTACCGCTGAGCCAGCCATTGCCGGAACAGCAGACCACTTCGCTGACACAGCTGGGACTTACACAACCGGATCGGATTCAGATCATCAGTGAGCTCTATCTAGCCATTCAACAGGCCTGTCAATGGTTTGATCATGGCTCGCATAGTCTTGCCGCCCGCTTTAACCATTATGCAGCCTTTTTGCAACAGCACGTTGCCTTTGAACAGTCAGATCAGACCATCACCGGGAAATTCCTGGGCGTTGCAGATGACGGTTCCATCCAGATCAGCACCGATCAGGGAATTTCAGCTTATTATCAGGGCCGTTTGCGCTCACTGACGCAGTAAGGGGCCGAGGCAGAAACAATGAAAAACCTATGGCTTGATATTGGCAATACCCGACTGAAATACTGGATTACTGAAAATCAGCAGATTCTGGAACACACAGCAGAATTGCATCTGCAATCCCCAGCTGATCTATTGCTGGGCCTGATTCAGCACTTCAACAATGCAGGCCTAGACTGTGTCGGCATTTCTTCCGTACTGGATAAAAACAACAATGCGCGCATCATCAGCATACTGAAACGGCTGCAGGTGCCCGTGACCTTTGCCCGGGTGCATGCTGAATATGCCGGATTAATCTGTGCTTATGACCACGTGGAACAATTGGGGATTGACCGGTGGCTACAGGTACTGGCCAGTGCCAGCCCCGAACAGAATTTATGTGTGGTCAGTTGTGGAACCGCGCTGACCATAGATTTAACACAGGGTCTACAGCACCTGGGCGGCTATATTTTGCCTAATCTATATTTACAACGTGATGCACTGACTCAGAACACCAAAGGCATTCAGATTCCGGATGCTGCCTTTGCAGAACTCAGTCCCGGCAGAAACACCATTGATGCCGTCCATCATGGCATTTTACTGGGACTGCTCAGCACCATCCGTCAGGTGATGCTGCAATTCCCTGGAAAACTGGTGCTGACCGGTGGCGATGCTGCACTGTTCGCCCAGTCACTGTCCGAGTTTGATCCAGTCATTGAACCGGATTTACTGTTAAAAGGACTGCAATTTTATATGCAGCATCATGCAGAAGGCCCATCCGACAATAAAGGCTGAAGCTGTTCCCACAACTGAGGAAACTCCAGCCAGCCATCGTCCTGGGTAAAATGTCCGGCATCCCTGATTTCAACCATCTGCGCATTGATCAGATGCCCAAGCCGTATGCTTAAAGGTGCCGGCACCACCGGGTCATTGCTGGATAAAAATAACCAGCGCTGCCGGATGCGTGAACGAATGACCGTGTCCTGTATATAGGTATGATCAATAAATGCATCCAGTTCAGGTAAGGCTGCCAGTTTTTCATAAAAACCGGCAATCAGAAAAATCGCTTTCAGACTGCGCCCCTGCAGGGCCTGAGACAAATAATCCAGCGTGCTGATGCAGCCCAGACTATGTGCAATAATAATGCTGTCATCATTTAATGGCGCCAGTTGTATTTCAAGACATTCCTTCCATACTGGATATTCGGGATGTTCCGGCTCTTCCAGATGCACAATTTCACAGACTGCACCCATCTGCTGGATTTTTTCTGCAATCCACGGAAACCAGTGCTTTTCCGGCGCGGCCTGATAGCCATGTACAATCAAAACTTTCATACGGGCAGATTCTTTTATCAGATCATTATAAAATTTCAGTCTTTCATTAACTTAACATTTTTTTCAGATTGATGACCACAGACAGAATAAGATTCATGCGATTTGCCGACATATGGCGCAGCTGAGCAAAAGCCATAAAAAAAGATACATGATCATGCACCTTTTTTACTGAACGGAATGGGCAGTATCCGATTATTTTTTGTCCTTGCCACCGAACAATGGCCCCATACCGGCTGCACCACCACCAAATTGCTTCTGCATGCCCCCCAAAGAGCGCATCATTTTTGCCATACCGGATGGATTGGCAAATTTCTTCATCATTTTTGCCATCTGTGCATGCTGTTTGATCAGCTTATTCACTTCGGCAACATCCATACCACAACCTGCAGCAATCCGTTTTTTCCGGCTGGGATTCATCAGGTCAGGGTTCCGACGCTCCTTAATGGTCATGGACTGAATAATGGCTTCCATCTTTTTGACTTGCTTTTCAGGGTTCGCCTGCTCCAGCGCCTGCTGCATGCCCGAATTGCTCATACCGGGAAGCTTGTCCAGGAAGCCCATCATGCCGCCCATCTTATGCATCTGTTCAAACTGCATCAGCATGTCTTCAAAATTGAAGCTCCCGCCCTTCTGCAATTTTTTGGCCATTTTCTCGGCTTTTTCCCGGTCGATTTTACGTTCCACTTCTTCGACCAGGGAAAGTACATCGCCCATGCCCAGAATACGCTGTGCAACACGCTCTGGATGGAATGGTTCCAGCGCATCCAGCTTTTCCCCCATACCCAGAAATTTGATGGGCTTACCGGTAATCGCCCGGACGGACAGTGCGGCCCCTCCCCGTGCATCACCATCTGTTTTGGTCAGAATCACCCCGGTCAATGGCAGGGCATCATTAAAGGCTTTTGCAGTATTGGCAGCATCCTGACCGGTCATGGCATCCACCACAAACAGCGTCTCAGTCGGCTGAATCGCAGCATGTAATGCCTTGATTTCATCCATCATGTCATCATCGACATGTAAGCGCCCGGCAGTATCGACAATCAGCACGTCATTAAAGTTAATTTTTGCCTGACCAATTGCACGCTGTGCAATTTTGATGGGATCTTCAGCGGCATCCGATTCAATAAAATCCACACCGACATCATGCGCAACGGTCTGTAGCTGCTTAATGGCCGCAGGACGATAAACGTCCGCCGAGACCATGGCTACTTTTTTCTTCTGACGTTCTTTCAGAAAACGTCCCAGTTTTGCAGCAGTCGTCGTTTTACCTGCACCCTGTAAACCCGCGAGCAGAATGACAACCGGTGGTTTTGCCGCCAGGTCCAGACTTTCATTGGCTTCACCCATCATTCGGGTGAGTTCATCATAGACAATCTTAACAAAAGCCTGTCCCGGAGAGAGCTGTGCCATCACCTGCTGACCCAGTGCTTCATCCTTAACCTTTGCAATGAATTCACGGGTGACCGGCAGGGCCACATCTGCTTCAAGCAGTGCCATGCGCACTTCACGCAGCGTATCCTTAATATTATCTTCGGTTAACTGTCCTGAGCCGGTGACATTTCTTAAACTCTGCGTGAGTCGTTCTGTTAAGGTGTCAAACATTGCAAAATCCGCTTAAAATGACTGGTTGCAAAAAAATCTTTTCCGAAATAGAAAATTTATGCATAAGATGCTATAGGATACTTTAGTTCGCATGGAATTTATATCCCATCCCATGAATATTCATCATCCCTGAAAAGGTTAGACATGATTAGCCTCCCATTGGTCTATACGATTTTAGCATTGATTGCCTATACCACATCCTTCTGGTATCTGTTTGTGCATCTGATGTCTAAACGTATTCCAGATCATTGGTTTATGGGCATTATGCTGAGTCTGGGACTGATTTTACATGCGGCAGTACTGTATAACGACATGCTGACCCCGGCCGGCATTAATTATGACGTATTTAACTTAATGTCGTTTACCTCCGGCTTAATGCTGCTGTTCAGTTTATTGTTCAGCACCTACAGACCAGTCATTGCCCTGAATCTGCTGGGGATTCCCGTGGCTGCCTTTGGTCTGATTCTGGGTTTTGCATTCAGCAAACCCTACCAGCTTATGGAAGAACAGCACTCACTGGGTCTGGACATTCATATTATTTTGTCGCTGTCTGCCTATGCCGTCTTACTGATGGCCACCATCCATGCCATTTTACTGTGGCTGCAGGACCGGGAGTTAAAGAAAAAACAGAAAAAACGCATCTGGGCCAGTCTATTGCCCCCTTTTCAGGCGATGGAATCATTGCTTTTTGATATGCTGACAGCCGGTTTTGCCCTGCTGACTGTGGCCCTGCTGTTTGGCTTTTTCACCATTGACAACTTTTTTGGCCAGCATCTTGCCCATAAAACCGTATTCAGTATTATTTCCTGGTTTATTTTTGGTATTCTGTTAATTGGCCATCACCAATTCGGATGGCGTGGCCATAAAGCCATTCATTTCACTATTACCGGCTTTTTCCTGCTGGCGATGGGTTTTATTGGCAGTAAATTTGTGTTGGAAATGATTCTGCATCGCTGAATCCGCTTTTAAATCCCAGCGGAAGCACCGCTGTAAAAGGATTCGCTGGACACACTGCCTAAAAATGCGTATAACGCTGTTTTTTGCCTCGGTCATCTGCGTTGAAACTGATTCTTGCCCCCATGGAAGGCCTGACTGACCCCATTATGCGGGACGTACTCACCCATGTCGGCCATTTTGACTGGTGCGTGACTGAGTTTATTCGTGTGACCGACACTGTCTTACCCGATCATGTCTATTACAGCTATTGCCCTGAATTACAAAATGGCGGAAGAACCGCAGCCGGAACACCGGTACATGTACAATTACTGGGCAATCACCCTGAAATGCTAGCCGCCAATGCCATGAAGGCAGTTGCACTGGGAGCGCCCGCCATTGACCTGAATTTTGGCTGCCCGGCGAAAACCGTCAACCGCCACCGGGGTGGTTCAGTCCTGCTGGATGAACCGGATATCGTGCATCTGCTGGTCAAGGCCGTTCGTGATGCAGTCCCTGAACATATTCCAGTTTCAGCGAAAATGCGACTGGGTTATCTCGATGAAAACCACAGCCTGGAAAATGCGCATGCCATTGAAGATGCCGGTGCAAACTGGTTAACCGTACATGCACGAACCAAGGCAGATGGCTATACACCACCGGCTTACTGGCACAAAATCCACCCCATGACCCAGGCCTTAAAAATCAATATTATTGCCAATGGTGAAATCTGGAACAATGCCGATGCCAGGCAATGCCAACGGGAATCCGGCTGTCAGGATTTAATGCTGGGCCGCGGGGCAGTCACCACACCGGACCTGACCGCCTGTATTCGGCAGAATACCGATCATGCCCTGTTCAGCTGGCCGGAACTGGTCGATTTACAGATTCGTTTTTTAAATGGCCCGGCCAGAACTGAAATTGGCATCACCGGACGTTATAAACAGTGGCTGGGCATGATGACCCGAGCTTATCCTGAAGCCGGCCAGCTGTGGAATGAAATCAAGCGTTTAAAAAAACTCGATGAAATCCTGCCAAAATTAACGACCAGCCCGCTTTAAAAGCCATAACCATCCACATGAATGGTGGGAATTTTCTCAACCTTATATCTTAATTATTCTAAACAGTTTCATATATTAGGGTTCTTGCAAAAGTCAAAATTTTTACAAGTGTTAAATCTTTGTGCAACAAAGCCGTTTTGAATTGGTATTGTGCATTTTTTAGCAGTATTTGATGTTGCTAAATAAATGACCTTTGTCACTGAATCATCAGAAGAATATATCTTTTTCTTTTTAGTTGGATGGCGGATCATGCTATTCAACGAATCAATTGCATGTGTTGTATAAATTGCATGATGTATTTCAGCAGGATAACTAAAAATCTTTCGGATATCTCCCCAAGAGGTTTTAAGTATCCTGTGCAACGCTATATGTGGTCCCGGAGGTCGGAAACATAAAAATATTAAAAAACATTAGTTTATGTAATAAATGTGGACATATGTGGACGCTGTATATAAAAAACACCCGGAAAATTGGCGAAGTTTTGAAGCCATTTCCGGGATAAAAATTAACAAGTTTCTAAAATTTCAGGTCATAAAAAAAACGGGTTACCAAAGTTACCAATTTTTAAAACAATACTTATCTAATTGTATTTACTATATTTTTAATCATATTTTAAAAGTTACTTTCAGGTTACTTTTAGGTTACCAGTAACCCATTTTTGTGGTTACCATCAGTAACCTACTAAATACATGTTTTTATTTAATTTATTGTTTTTTCTTTCTCTTTGGTAACCCGTGGTAACCTGCTGAAGGTTACCACTTTTTATTTTATAAATTATATGCTTATATAGTGTTTTTATGGTCGGTAACTTTGGTAACCCGTTTTTTTATGACTTTTAAAATTGGGTTTAAGCATCTGTTTTGCATACCTGTTTTATATCCCTATTTAAATGTGTCAAATCGCATCACAATGCATCCATAGCTTATAGCATTTATCCCCTCTAACCCTTATTAAACATAGAGCCTGGAGCGTTAAATTAAGTGCATTTAAAACGAGATATTTAGTAAATGCGCAGGTGAGAGAGGGGACTGCGTTTTGCCCCCTGGCCCCTCAGAAGTTATTACAAATCTTTTTCATCCCCCCTTGCCTTACCTTTTTTTGAAAAAATGCTCGACAGCTCAGTCCAGGCATAAAAAAAAGCTGATATTCTTCATATCAGCCAAAAGTTAAATAATTGAATTAAAACAATATAACTATATACTTATCACCTAAACTATTGTAAAATATTAATGCATATTTACGTTTGATTTGTAGATAGTAGTTCATAATCCTTGAACTTAATTACTTCGACTCCAATACGCTCATTAATCTGTTTTAGCAGATTCTGATAATAAATAATCTCATTATAGTAAAAGACCTTTGCTGCTTTCTCGACATCACCAAAGCCACCGGCATTCTGTGGTACAACACCGATTAACTGGGGTGGTACCCTATGCCCTGCCAATTGGTCATCACGACTGGCAATCTTGATATTATAGAATTCATCTTTAGCCGCGACCTCAGCCAATGGTATAACATTGACACCTTTTTCCTTTCCACCTGGCGTGTAAAGTAATAGATTTTTAAAGTTTCCAGCTCCCTTAGACTGTTTAAGGGCCTCTTCCAGGTCATCTACATCCTGTTGGGATTGCAGAGCATCAGTCATATGTAAAATAAAACCTGCATGCGCGCCATTTCTATAATATCGTCGGCGAAATAAAGTAGCGGCTTCGTTCAGCAGTATTGCATTCACACTGCTAAGATAATTTGGAATCCCGTATATTTCCTGACCTATGTCTGATTCATAGATATGAATAATATCCTGGGATTCAAATTTATAATTATTGGTCTGATCATAATCCAGCTGATAATAACTGATCAGATCCAGTCCCCTACGCATATTCAGTGCCGGCCGAGATCCCAGGCCAAGAATACCGCCGAAACGATTGCGTTTGATGTGCGCATAACAATTGGCAAATGTTAAGATATTCAAAGCCAGTGCATTGAATTCATGTCGGCTTAACCAGGGATGTGGAATAAAGTCACCAGTCAGAATATTGCGCTTAACAATCAGGGCGCTGGTGTGGTGACTTGTTGCCCGATACAGCCGGGCTGTGGCGAGCATGTCATAAGGTAATTCATACCAGTCCTGCCATTTTGGGCAATAGCCATACTCAAATAACATATGGCCGTCCAATACCGGTTCAGCATCGCCAAAACTGCTCATGACAATATTTCTGTTATGCTGGACATCATCTGCCGTATCCGGTTTTGCTATGCCGAATCGTTGCAACGGGGCAAGTAAAGAACTAATTTTCATCATTGGTATACTCTGATTCGGCTGCGTTGTGCGCCTTGTTGTGAAACATCAGTCGTGTCGACAATTGGGGCATTTTCCAAACCGTTCATGATTGCCCAGGCAATGTCGCCATGACCCGTTAATGCTGAACGGGTGGTAATTAAAGTTTTATTTCCACCCCCACTGGTAACCGCTTTTTTAATTGAAAGGAATGATTTTGCAACAACGGTCAGACCTGCATCGAACTGTAAACGTCTTTTCTGGAATAACTCCTTGACTCTTAATCCCATCCTGATTTTTAAATCAGGGTTATAGTTCAAACGGGTCAAAGCCGGGAAAAATTTAGTAACATGTTCAGATACAGCTATACCGTTACCTGTGTTGTCGATTCCAATAAAAGTGACGTTGTAGCGACTGCAGACTTTTTTGATATACAGTGCCTGTTCCTGTGCTGTCTGTCCTTTGAATTGCTTAATCTCAAGAATACGATAAGGCGACAATGGTGTCTGAGGTGGGGCAATAACGGCAAGTGCAGCATTATCCCCTGAAAATGACGGGTCATAGCCAATCCACACTTCCCCCGAATAATGTGGGGTTTCTAGAGGATTGAAATCTTTCCAGATCTGCCACGAATCCACCATGTTTGGCGTAATGATTTTTAACGGAAAATAGGACCCGGCATCATCAATAAATTCACAATCATATAGATTGGCATACTCATCATCACTATACTGATTTTTCAGTTTTTCCCGGTTGAATAAATGACAGCCTTTTGCCTCAGCATCCGCAAGAGTAACAATATGTCTCGTCTTACCGTCAGCACACTTCACTGGTAATTTTAAAGCTGTTTTACTGACATCAATTTCAATCGGCAGTTTCCGTTCACCGTCAGTACCTGTCCAGAATTTATAGGCTTCATGCAAAATACTGGATGGGGTGGACATATAAATTTCTTTATACATTTCCTGGGAAGCCATTGCCGATGCTACTTTTTTAAACTTCAGAAAATTACGGATCCAGAAGAATTCGTCCATGATGACATCACCATGACGCCCCTGAGCAGTCAATGCATTAGTTCCCAGATGATAGACTGTTGCTTGCTTAACTGGCCCATTAATGACAATAGGATCTCCGGTCAGTTCAAAACCGCAGATTTCCAGGACAAAAACTTTGATGTATTCAATAAACTGATATGCCTGTGCCCTTGATGCAGACATAAAAATTTTATTTTTCCCTGTTTTCAGCAGATCAATTAAAGCCCATAACGCAATGATATGTGTGGCACCAATCTGCCGGGATTTAATCAAAATGAAAATGTCGCATTCAGCAATCGCCTGCATCCATTCCTGTTGGTATAGAAACAGAAAATCATTGAATGCCTGCTCCAGTTTTTCCAGGTCTTCAAGTGTTAATTGATTTCTGAGTTTCCTTTTTTTGGGTTTTGCATTGCGATTATCAATTTTAGGGTTTAGATCCGCCTGGGTACCACCTGCCCGGTATCGTTCTATTCTTGCCCAGCGTTCAAACTGAACCCCGATAAAATCCATTTCCTTATAATTGGCATTACTCTTATTTTCCATGAACGTCAGCATCATGTAACGCACTTTCATGGCAAGCATTACATCATCAAATATATCCGCCTTTTCCCAGCCATCACGTTGTTTCCAACTTTCAACTGTCGACCTTTTTTCATCCAGCTGCTTTGAAATTTCAGACACAGACATGCCCATCGCGAACAGGATTCGACCATGCTGGCGAGGACTTATATTGTCGAAAGTAATCGGATTGACTGTATTCATGCGCCTAATGTAGCCCCAGCCAGACATATTTCACGAATGTAAAAATCCTGTTTAAAGCTTAAACAGGATTCAGGTCGTTGCGACTTCACCCGCTCAACAAGCAGACTGCATACATCAGAAACAAAGATGGAAACTTTAATGGGACTACCAGGAGAAGGCCGTGTAGAAAAACGCTTCCGAGTTGCCCGGGAGGGTCAGACAGTTGACGGTCGTGAATTAAACCGTCAGGAAATTCAGGATATGGCTGATACATACAACCCGGAACATTATGCAGCCCGAATCAATATCGAGCATTTTGCAGGCTGGTCACCTGAACCACCCTTTAATGCCTATGGTGATGTCATCAAAGTAGAGGCAATCGAGGTAAACGGGAAATTATGTCTTTACAACACAATTTCAGCTTTGCCGAATTTTGTGACCATGAATAAAAAAGGTCAGAAGATTTTCCCATCTATTGAATTCTACAGAAACTTTGCCGGCACCGGAAAAGCTTATCAGTCCGGTCTTGGAATGACTGACAACCCTGCATCCCTGGGGACAGAAGCCCTTAAATTTTCATCAAATCAGTTTGCATTACGTACTCAACCCGATGCGGAGATTTATATGACCATTGCGAATCCAGCAGCTGATACTCCATCAGCAACAACCCAACAAAAGGGTGCTTTAGAGCAAATTAAATCCTTTTTGACCCCACAGCCCAAACAGCAGGAACCGGATGACGATTTTGAAAAAGCAATTACTGCCGGTGTCATTGCTGCCCTGAACGGAATCAAAGAACTGAATGAAAAACTCAGCAAATTAACTCCACCAACAGCTGAATCAGCTCCGTCAGCAGTGGCCACTGTAACACCAACTATACCCCCTGCTGTGCAAAACACTGAACAACCAGCAGCAGCTGCACCACAGGATCAGTTCACCCAGGCCATGACTCCCTTACTTGAGGCTATCAACAGTTTAAGCACACAACTTCAGACACTTTCTTCAACCCCTGTAAACACTCCGCCTGCAGCTGCTGGTGGCAATGCAGACCAGGTTGACTTTTAAAGGAAACTCATCGTTATGGCAGTCGTTCTCAGTGCAATAGCACGTACAAAGTTTAATTCTTACAAGGCAGATATTGCCCGTGTAAACCAGGTTGAAAATGTAAGGGACAGTTTCGCAGTTCAGCCTGTTCCTGAACAGAAAATCATTGCTGCTTATCAGCAGGCTGCTGACTTTCTAAAGCTGATCAATATGTTCCCGGTTGATAATGCAAAAGGTCAGAAAATTGGCATGCAGGTGGGGACTACTGTTGCCGGAACAACTGACACCCGGCAGACCCCACGCAAACCGACACCTGTTGGTTCGCTGGACCTTCTTGACGAATATGACTGCACCCAAACCAACTATGATGTTTCTTATTACTGGTCATTACTGAATGCCTGGAAACATCATCCAAACTTTAAAGCCATGTTGCAGGCAATGGTGATTAAGGCCGTCGCATTGGATAAATTGTGTATTGGCTTCAATGGTCTGTACCGTGCTCCTACATCTGACCGTGTGGCAAACCCACTACTGCAGGATGTAAAAAAGGGTTGGTTACAGAAAATCCGTGACGTTGCTCCAGAACAGCATTACGAAGGGATAGATGATGGAACCGGTGAAAAAGTTGTCAAGATTGGTGCAGGTAATGAATTCAAGACAATCGACGGCCTGGTTGAATATGGTATTGAGGAATACATTGCGGAACAACACCGTGACAGTGGCCTGATTGCAATCTGTGGCCGTGGCGTACTCAGTGATAAATATTTACCACTGCTCAATACGGTCCAGGATCCTACTGAACAACTGGCAGCACGTACTATTTATGCCAACAAACAATTAGGAACATTACAGGCCATGCATGTTCCTAAATTCCCAGCAAAAACCATTCTGATCACCACACCTGACAATTTATCGATTTACACACAGTCCGGCACCCTGGTCCGTTCAATTTCAGAACAACCTGAATGGGATCGTGCAGTGGACTTCCAATCCGTGAATGAGGACTTTGTAGTCGAAGATTACACGAAGACACTTTTAATCGAAAACATTGAGGTACAAGTCTGATGGCGACCAATTCAATGCGCGAGCATCGTGAAAAAATGCTGGCCCAAAAGGCAATTAAACAAGCCCAGAGTCAGGACCCACGCCTAAAAAAGAAAGCCACATTTTTAGGTATGGACCTGGCAGCAGGTGAAAGTACCACTGCTGTGAATGCCGTGGTCAAGACTGAAACAGGTGTGGAAAATATTGAACTGCGAATGTTCAATCATCTGAATCAGCTCAAGGACACACGTTCAATTCAGGAAAAAATAGCAAAAAAGAAAGAATGGCTTCCTGAATACCGTGGTTATATCGAAGGCTGCCTGGCCGTCTCACCTGCTGAGCAGAATAATACCCTCGTGTATTTGATGATCTGGGCAGTTGACGCTGGTGAATATGAGTTGGCTGTACGCATTGCTGAATATGCAATTTTGAACGAAATGACCATGCCGGATGGTTATACCCGTGGAATCGCTGAGTTTGTTACTGAACAAAGTGCTACAGATTTCATTGATGATCAGGAACTGGCTGTGGCCAATGCTGATTTAATTCAGCGGATTGTTGAATTAGGTGTCGGTGAACAGATGGTCGATGAAGTCCGCGCTAAAATTTTCCGTGCCCTTGGGGATGCACTATTTGAAGCCCAACCGGCTGAAGCCCTGACCGCATACAAAAATGCCTTGCGTCTCAACGTTAAAGCAGGTTGCAAAAAACAGGTCACGCAACTTGAAAAACTGTTGAATCGTCAAGCGAACGAGTCGTCTCCCGACGCCACTGTCGGCTCGCAGGCAGATGCATCCGCTGATCCGTCAGCTGGTGGGTCTGTTCCTGCGTCCACCGACACCAACGCAGCTGCACCAACAGCAGAAGCCAATACGTCAGCGGAGTAAGTAGTATGTTAATCAATGCACCAATACCTGACAGTGATGTACACAACCCTGATCCTGACCGTCCAAATGTCAGTGTCAATGAGCTGCTGGGAATGGTGCGTTTAGATCAGTCAAAGGGTGAATATCTGATCACTGAAAAAATTGTATTGGCTATGGACAATATCAATGATCAGACCCTTTTACTAAATATAGAAACTGAAACTCAAATCCGATATTACAAACGGGCAGTCTGCTACGAAGCTGCTGCCCTGATCTGTGAAGACAACCTGGATTTTGACACAACCACAACAGGCCAGATCCGGGGTGAAAATCAACAGGTCAAGACTCAGGCTTTACGCAGAACAGTGAACTACAGCATCGGCAAACTAATAGCGAAAGGCAGGCCCAACCGAAACCGGGTTACGTTGCTATGAACACAGTACACGCAATACAGGACGATACTTTTGATTCAATTGCCTATCGTTATTACGGTAAGCAATCCGTTGTCATGTTGCCAGCCCTACTTGAGGCCAACTCTGAACTTCAGGATGTCGTTTTGCAGGAATATCAACGAGTAAATTTACCTGAGCTTGTGCATGCTCAGCGTACACAAACTTTAAAACTATGGGATTAGGTTATGTCTGAACGCATAACACCCCACAAGGTGAAGCCAATGAATGACCCACTTTCAATTAAGGGGATGCCGTGGATCGTCAAGATTATGGCAGCAATAATCGGTGCAATTTTTGCGCTGACACTTTCGGGTGATATCGATACCCAGGGCAGAATTAAAATCACCTTCGGTGTGATTCTTAAATTTACATTCAGTGTTGCAATCAGTCTGTATGGTGGGGCCGCTTTTATTGAATATTACGAATTGGTTGTGTATTCGCATATGGCTCAGGGCTTTGTCATGTTACTTTTTGCAGTCTTTGGCATGCTGCTGATTGGCATCTGGTATCAGTCATTACAGTTGTTAAAAGGTAAACCACTGACTGAAATTATTTCTGAAATTAAATCAGCACTTGGGGCTATTTTTAAATAAGGATCAGGTTATGGCATTGACATTCGACGAGGCTTTTAAGCGGCTTATCGGCCATGAAGGCAAGTTTACAAACGATCCGAAAGACCGTGGGAACTGGACGACAGGCATCATTGGCAAAGGCACACTGAAGGGAACAAAATTCGGTATTTCTGCAATGACCTATCCGGACCTTGATATTCAGAATTTGACCCTGGAAAATGCCAAGACCATTTATAAACGTGACTGGTGGGAAAAAATTAGCGCGGATGATCTTCATCCAGCAATTATTTTCCAGGTCTGGGATTTCGCAATTAACTCAGGCATGGGCACAGCAAAACGTAAGCTACAGAAAGCTGCCGGAGTTGCTGAAGATGGAATCATTGGGCCTTTATCACTTAGAGCCATAAAAAAGATGGATCTCAATGACATTCTGATGAAATTCAATTCAGAACGTTTGATGCACTTAACCAGTTTAAGTACCTGGGGCCGTTATGGTCGTGGCTGGACAATCCGAGTCGCAGTACAATTAAATTATGCGGCAATGGATAACTGATCATGATTGCCATGACCGACTTAAAACTTTATCTACAGAAGCAATTACCCCATATGACTGCAGATAAATGTCATTTGCTTATCGTGAATGGCAGTCAGAAAGAAGGCTATATGGAGTACACGGCACGGCTTCTATTTATCGATTATCGTGGAGATCCGATTAAGGTCATTATGCTGATCAGACAATGGCTCAGATCAAAGAACCTGCACCTTGATGCAGCAAAAAATGAACTTCCACTGACATTCAGCAGTGAAGTGATTGACACACAGACATTCGACCTTGAAGTCGATTTCCCGCAACGGGATAAAATTGTTATCTGTGACGATGAAGTCCATATCTGCCCAGAGCTGGTCTGGAGTGACAGGCAGGGCAAGTTTATAGCTGCTGGAACTGAATAATGGATGTGATTTCGGGCTTAAACAGTTGGCTGGATCAGATTGCTCTGCGACTTGAACCTGCACAGCGTCGTGAGTTAATGCGTCGTCTTGCTCAGGGACTCAGGATCAGATTTAAAGACCGGATTAAACAGCAGCGAGATCCAACCGGATACCGCTATGTACCCAGAAAACGAAATCAGATTGGGAAAATCAAACGCCAGGGGGCCTTATTCCAGAACATTGGTAAACAGTTAAAAATAGGATATTCAGCCGATCATGCTGCCGTCGGTTTCGGTGGACGTACAGCAGCCATTGCCCGGGTACACCAGGATGGTCAGACCATTCGGCCCAGTAAAAACGCAGGACCAACCAGTTATCCAATACGGCAGCTGGTCGGTTTCAGCAAAGATGATGAACAATGGATTCAGTCTGAAATACAGAGATTTCTGAACACATGAAAGAACTCCGATGTCATTGCGGTAAGCTACTCGGCCGCATTGAAAATATTACAGTAAAAATTGAAATCAAATGCCCTCGATGTCGAGTGCTGAATCACTGGAACGCCCCGGAGCGTCAGGTTAGATAGCCAGGAGCTACCAACGGAGCTGACAAAATGTCCCCGAAAACTAACCAGGAAAATCAGGTAAAACCCACTTACAATGCTTCAGGAAAGCCATTTTCCGGATGGCTGGGTGGAAAATCACAGCTGGCCAGGACCATCATTGACATGATGCCGGAACATAGACATTACTGTGAAGTCTTTGGTGGTGCAGGTTGGGTACTTTTTAAAAAGACACCTTCCCCGATTGAAACCATTAACGATATTAATGGAGACCTGATTAATTTATACCGTATTTTTAAACATCACCCTGATGCACTAATTCATGAGTTTGAAACATTATTGCTTAGCCGGGATGAATTTGAGCGTCTGAAAAGTACTCCACCCAATATATGTACTGACATTCAACGCGCAGCACGTTTTTATTATCTACTGCGGAGCTGCTTTGGGGCCAATGTAGCGAGTCCATCATTTTTTGCACAGGTAGAACGACCCAATGGACTAAAACGTGGTAATGATCTGAAAACCTTACTTTCTGCCGTGCATAAACGTTTACAAAATGTCTGTATTGAAAATCGGAACTTTGATGCATTAATCGAACGCTGGGATCGCCCATCCACTTTGTTTTATTTAGATCCCCCCTATTACAACTGCGAAAAATATTACGGTAAGGATATATTTAGCCGTGATGATTTTATAAAGCTTAGGGATATTCTGAAAAATATTAAGGGCAAGTTTATTTTAAGTCTGAACGATGTACCGGAAGTCCGTGAAATATTTGCCGGGTTTTATTTTCATGCTGAAAAAATTCGTTGGTCATATAATTCAAAAACTCAGAATGAAAACAACGGAAAGGAACTGATCATTACCAATTTTAAAATTCCTGATTAAGGCTTAAACAGGATTCAGGTACTGGATAGCCCAATGTAAATTGCCCATGATTTCAGTCATGGGCAATTTACGTTTATATGAGCATGAATAATCAACTTTTCAGACAGTTTCAGAATGTGGCCAGCGTCGGTACCGTGATTGAAGTCGATGCACCGGCCTGGAAAATGCGTCTAAAAATTGATAAAAATGAAACGGACTGGATACCCATTCCGGCGATGGCTGCAGGTGTCGTCAGTATCTGGCGATGCCCATCGCCTGGAGAACAGTTTTCTCTATCTGCCCAGGGTGGTGAGCTGACCAGTGCCATTCCACAGATCAGTCTATTTTCCGAAAATAATCCCCCACCCAGTACAAATCCGGATGAAGTTTTTGTTCAGTTAGGGGAGCATAGTTTCAGCGTTAATATAAAAACTGGCGAAGCTATTTTTAAATTAAAGAAATGCACATTTGACATACAGGAAACGGTATTTACAGGCAGTGTACATGCAAACAAGGATATTACTTCAGCATCGGACATTATCGCCAAAACTGTCAGCCTGTTTAAACATATCCATCTGTTTGTCAGATCCGGTAATGACAACTCTGGAGGTCCGAAACCATGAAAGGCATGCATCGATCTACAGGACGCAGTATCCGGGATGATGTGTCATATCCGGATCACTTATATCAGTCAATCCACGATATTTTAAGCACTCTGATTGGTACTCGGCTGTGCCGGCGCGAGTATGGTTCAATCGTGCCGCATCTGATTGATGAACCCTGTAACGAGTTCACCCAGTTAAAACTCATGAATGCGTCAGCAACAGCACTGATCCGTTTTGAGCCAAGAATTAAAATTTCTCAGGTCATGGTCAGTCAGTCAGCAGATACACCGGGATACTGGGAATTTACCATCGCCGGCAAACAACTTAGCAGCTCCGGTGACCAGCCATTTAATCAAATTCATTTAATCGGAGCTGCTGCATGAGTTCTAATCGGATTGACCTGTCAACCCTGCCGTTTCCGGATGTACTCAAGCAGCTGGATTTTGAAGCTGAACTGGCAGAATGTAAAAATGATTTAATTGCAAGAGACCCAGAACTTGCCCCTGCCCTGGATCTCGAAAGTGAACCTTTGGTCAAGTTATTACAGACATTTGCCTATCGGTTACTTTTAAAAGGGTCAGAAATTAACGCTACAGCAAAAGCACTGATGCTGGCCTATGCCAAAGGCTCTAACCTGGACCATCTTGCAGCAAATCGAAATGTCTACCGCAAAACCATTATTGAAGCACAGCCGAATGCAAATCCACCAATTGCAGCGGTTATGGAACCGGATGAAGATTTAAGACGACGGGTACAGCTTGAACCGGAAAGTAAGTCTGCTGGATCAGCCGGTGCTTATCAATTCTGGGGACTTGGTGCACATGGCCATGTCAAGGATATCGCAGTCGAAACCCCTAAGCAGGGAGAAGTCGAAATATGGGTTCAAAGTCATATCGACAGTATTGCGCCACAGAGCCTGCTCAATACAGTCAACCATGCACTTGATCCGAATACTCGTCGTCCTTTTACAGACCATGTGACTGTCCGTGCTGCCACCCCACAAGATTGGAAACTCAATGCTGTACTGGTGTTATTTCCCGGCCCGGATGCTGATGTTGTTAAAGCATCTGCCCTCGAATCACTGCAAGAGTATATTATCCTGGTAAATTCTCTGGGCTTTGATGTAACTCGCAGCGGAATTCATCGGGCATTGCATCAAGGTGGGGTCCAGAATGTGATTATAGCCACATGCAAATTAAGAGCTACATTTCTTTAAATCCGATATCCAGAGCCTCACAGATGGAAATATTCTGCTGACTCACAATATTTCTGACTTTCCTTTTCAGTACAGACCATGCCTGTTCAATTGGATTCAAATCAGGGCTATATGCCGGAAGGTAGGCGATTCGTACATTGTACGTTTCAGCAAGCTGTTCTATTTCCCGGCCTTTATGAATGGATGCATTGTCCAGGATCAAAAGATACCCTGACCCGGGTAAATTCCGAAATAAATAATCAAGCCACCCTGTAAATAAATGTCTGTCACATGAACCCTGGAAAACCAGCGGTGACAGAAAACTGTAGGGAGCACTTGATCTGACCGCACTGATCATGCTCATTCTTTTTCCATGACCGCCTGACTTTAAATCCTGACAGCGTTTTCCTTTAATGGACCATCCATATTCTGCCGTGTCAGTTGTATTGATTCCTGATTCATCGATATACAGAATATTTTCCCTGCCATATTCCTGTTCCCACTGAGGAAGAATCCACTGAAATACGGTTCTGCTTATTTGACAGGCCTGTCTGTAGAGGAAACTCTTTTTTTATGCGTCCATCCCAGCTTATGAAGTGTTGCCAGTATGACATCATAGGAAACTGCATATCCGAACTGGTTTTTAAAGAGTGGAACCAGATCTTTTGCCTGTGAGAATTTTGTATTTTCAACAAATATTTTGAAAGCAGGAAGATCCCTAATGGTTGAAGGTCTGCCCACATTGACAAGTTTAGGCTGAGCCAGCTGTCCTGTCTGCTGTTCAAGCAGAATCCAGTCATCCAGTGTTGTCCGGGCGATATTGAAAGTTGTGCAGGTATTCGATTTATGACCACTCTTTCGGTAGAATTCCATGACTTTCCGGCGTAAATCTTCTGAATATATTTTGGGCATCTGGATAAACAATTTAAAGGACTTTACCCATTGTAGCTCAAAAAATGCATTTTGCTATATCAGTGAACCAGCTTCAGACATATTGCTACAAAAAAACCGTTATGCACGAAATGTTGGCGTAAATATCACGATAACGGAGTTCCGCGATGTCTAAACTATTAGCTCCCAATGCCACAAAACTTGAAAAAAATATAGAACAACTGGGTGAAAAGATCTCCACCCTTCCAGTGCCTTTTATTAATTTACATCGGATTGATCGTTGCCCCATTACCCATTTGCCGTGGCTGGCGTGGGAACATCGTGTTGAATATTGGCGATCTGACTGGTCAGAACATGAAAAACGCAGTGCAATTACTGAAAGTAAAAAGTTTAATGAACAACGTGGAACCCGGGCTTCATTACAGAGTTTATTAAACACAGTCATTACAGAATATCAGCTGAAACCCTGGCATGCATTTGAACCGAAACTTACCCAATTTACATTTTATGTGCTTGTTCCTAAACACATCATCATTTCAGTTGATCAACTGCAGCAGATGCACACTGCAGTCGATGCCACAAAATCTCAGCGCGATCTATATGCGATCTACGCACGTGTTAAAGCAGAATGTAAATTCAATGTGAGTGGTACCGCGTATTTTGGGGAAAAAATTTTTATGACGACAAGGAATTAAAAAACTATGTCAGCCACATATTATTTAACTTTAACTGATTACGGCTCTAATCTGGTCGCACAGAGCCATAATAACCGAAATATTGAATTACTTAATTTATTATTGGGTGATGCCAATGGCCAGCCCTATAACCCACTTGATAAAAAGAACCGCACATCGTTAATAAACCAACGTGCATCAGTTCCTGTGCAATCCGTCGAAATTATCGACAATATTGCCCGAGTCACTGCAACAATTGAGAATCATATTGGCGGATTTAATATTCATGAATTAGGGCTGACAGATACCACAGGAAATCTGGTTTATATCGGTAATTATCATGGCGGCTTAAAGCCAGTGCTGGACGCAGGTGCAAGTGGTGAAATTGAACTGATTATTGACATTCAGGCGGAAGCTGGTAGTCAGGTCTTAATTTCAATTTCACCGAATATTGTTACTGCAAATAAAGCCTGGGTATTAAATACGATCAGTGCAAGTTTAAAAACATTTGCGGAAACAATATTTCATGTCAACTCGTGGCACGGCTCAAACAATATCAACTATGACCCAGCAAAAGTTCTAACCAGATTTTTTGGCTATGAAACCACATGGGTATTATGGCCTTACGTTCCAAAAGGTGTAGCAACAGATGGAGACGTATTAGGTGTAATTTCAGGAATAGCCGTGGGTAATTCAGCATCTGCTTCGACAACACGAATCTGGCAAAGACTTGAGGATGGAGCCTCTGGACCAACATACAGCTTAACTGCAAATAAAACGGCAGTTGATGAAGGTGGCCAAGTAATCTTTACGCTTCAGACCACAGGTTTGACTACCGGCACACCTGTCGACTGGACGATTACTGGCATTCAATCTGATGATATTTCACCATCGGCTCTGTCCGGTCAGTTTATTGTCGACGCTGAAGGTAAAGCAATATTAAGTTTAGATATTATTGAAGACAACAAAACAGAAGGTAATCAAACTCTTAACCTATCATTAACTTATATTAATGGTAAGCAAGTTGCTGTAGTTATTATTGATACGAGTCAATATCCAATAGGTCAGCAAACATACTACCAAGGCAGCCATGAACTCATTGTTGAAGCCAACCAAACTATCACCGTTGATATGTATGCGCCGGGTGGGGGGGGAGGTGGCTCTATTTACACTGGCGGTGTTCCAGATTGCCCTGGAACCGATGGCGGTGATGTAATTCTCAGTTTTGATTCAAACATTCTGACCGTTGGTGGAGGCAAAGGCGGTGGGGGGGGTAGATGGGGCAATGGTTCACATTACTTCAATGGTGGAGCAGGTGCTGGCGGTAAAAATAATATCATTGCTGATTCAGATTTTAATGTTTTGATCGATCAAATTGGTAATACTGCGGTAATCGGCTCACGCTGGAATCGACAGGAAGGTGCAGCTGGCATCCCATCCAGTATAGGCATACTTAATGGAGGTGGCGCGGGAGCATGGGGAATCGGTGATGAACGTTGGTCTTATGGCGGCGGCGGCGGCTCAGGCGGACGTGTACAAGTCCAGTTCACGAACAACTCTGAAGAAACCATCACCATGTCGCTGGTCGTTGGTGAACGTGGCCGGGGTTGGAAAAACAGCGGAAATTATGGTGATGATGGTGGGATCGGTTTTGCTTTAGTCACCACGTCATAATCCTGTTTAAGCTTTAAACAGGATTTTGCAGATGGCATCTTAAATCACCACACAACATGATGACTTCAAATCGTCAAAAACAGTTTGGAGCAATCATGTTTCACCACGGTATTTCCAAAAGGGAACTGGGTTCCGGCATCATTCCAATGCGTGACGCCAATACCAGTGTTATCGGACTCATCGCTTTTTCAAATGATGCAGATGAATTCACCTTCCCACTCAATACCCCGGCTTTAATTACATCCATTAACCAGGGCATTGCTGATTCAGGTACTGAAGGAAATTTACGCTCATCACTGGAAGCCATTGCAGCGATGACGTCCCCGACCCTTGTCGTTGTCCGGATACAGGACCCGTTTACAGGCCAAAGTTTCGATCAAAGTAAAGTCATCGGTACCACTCTCGATACTGGCCAGCGAATTGGCATACAGGCTTTACTGACAGCAAAATCAATTCTCGGTTTAACGCCAAAAATTATTATTGCACCAGATGTGGAGGCACCATCAGTAACACAGGCCCTTGCCGCAGTCTGTAAAAAGCTACGCGCTTTTGCATATGTCACCCCCAGGGATGAGTTTGGGTTAATGTTGCAGACCATGCCTGAAGTTACAACTTACCGAAACACGTTGTCTGATCGGGAAATCATGCTGATCTGGCCTGAATTCACCAATGGGAATGTTTTGCAGCCTAAACCGAAATCAGAAATCAGTTGTGCAGGAGCAACAAATACAGTATCAATGCATCGGGCAATATTGATAGATCAAAATGAAAGCACAGTTGTTCCGGAGGATGAAAGTCTTATCATTAATGGCGTGGTGGTGTTTGAGCAACCACCGGAGTTTCTTGAAGTAAACCCTTCTTCACCGCCACCATTTCCCCCGCCGAGCGGATATGCATGGCAAGATTCTATTGAGATTAAGAATAACTCAAATCAGGATATACGTCTGGAACATAGAGTGATTCCTGATAATCAAAATCTGGAAAGAGTTTTTTTTAGTGAAAATCCAACAGTAATATCATTTGATGCAAATCGAAGTGGAGTTTGTCTGGCAGGTTTGGAGCCCGTTTACCCGCCATATGCAGCAATTCAAACAAGTGCTTCATGGGGTGACAGCTTTCCTGCAAAAATCACAATCAATGGTGAAGTATTTACAGGAAATCTATTCGGTGATTTGGCTGACATTTTGGCGCATCAATACAATATCTACACGGGTTTTGAAAGAATCTATGCTGATTTTGAAGGTGAGACAGACTTAGTGCGGGTGGTATTTGCTGGTGATGTATATGCAAAAAATGCGGAAATATCCTTAGACTTCTTATCAAATATAGATATCGGAGTTGATAGTAGCTTCTTTTATCCTGAAAATGACACGCTTCAATTTAATGGAAACCAGGCAAGCTTTAATATTGGCAAGTTAGTTTGTGATATTAGAGTTGATCAAGATGCTGCGGTTGAATGGGGCAATCTAACCCTTGTTTATGGTCAATCTTTTGATTTCAAAGTGGGTGATCGAATCGGGGTAAATGTTCTTACAGAAAGAATTGCAGGCGCAGGGATAGAAGATCCAGCAGACTCTTGTTCAGTTGCAGCATCACCTGAACTATGCGTTCAATTTGCATTATTGGCGGATTTATCTGAACAGTGGAATCCTGAGTTAAAAACAATAAATGCAAAAACACACCCGAATGGTAAAAGTCGAGTAATAATACCTTTAAATTCAGATATAGGGGATGATCAAGGCGACCCGTTTGCAACTGCAAAAATTGTCATTCAACCCAGCAAGGATGTTCCACTCAGGGATATGTCATTTCTAGGATATGCCATTCCAAAATGCTTCGTGCCTAGATAGCGGGAGGATACATGGAACCACTTTCACAACTTAATTGGTCAGACGACAATGTCATAATCCTGTTTAAGCTTTAAACAGGATTTTGCAGGTGGCATCTTAAATCACTACACAGCATGATGACTTCAAATCGTCAAAAACAATTTGGAGCAATCATGGCCCAGTTTCACCACGGTATTTCCAAAATGGAACCCGGCTCCGGCATTATCCCGATGCGCGATGCCAATACCAATGTTATCGGACTCATTGCATTTTCAAATGATGCAGATGAATTCACTTTCCCACTCAACACGCCGGCTTTAATTACATCCATTAACCAGGGCATTGCTGATTCAGGTACTGAAGGAAATTTACGCTCATCACTGGAAGCCATTGCAGCGATGACGTCCCCGACCCTTGTCGTTGTCCGGATACAGGACCCGTTTACAGGCCAAAGTTTCGATCAAAGTAAAGTCATCGGTACCACTCTCGATACTGGCCAGCGAATTGGCATACAGGCTTTACTGACAGCAAAATCAATTCTCGGTTTAACGCCAAAAATTATTATTGCACCAGATGTGGAGGCACCATCAGTAACACAGGCCCTTGCCGCAGTCTGTAAAAAGCTACGCGCTTTTGCATATGTCACCCCCAGGGATGAGTTTGGGTTAATGTTGCAGACCATGCCTGAAGTTACAACTTACCGAAACACGTTGTCTGATCGGGAAATCATGCTGATCTGGCCTGAATTCACCAGTGGGAACGTATTTCTTGGCAATGAAAAGGAGCGATGATTATGAACTTAGAGTATGGACCCGGTATCCTCAGTGCAGTGGTTGTCGCTGCAGCATTACGTGTCGAAACAGACAAAAAAGTGGGATGGCACAAGTCCATTTCCAACATTCCTGTAACAGGTCCGACCGGAATCAGCCAGCCAATTACTTGGGATCTGGAAGATATGGACACAGATGCAAGCTATCTGAACCAACATGAGATTACGACATTAATTCAGCACCAGGGTTTCCGTTTTTGGGGCAACCGTACCTGTTCTTCAGATCCGAACTTTGCCTTTGAAGTGGCCACGCGTACCGCTCACTTTCTGTTGGACACCATCATTAACGGCTGTTTCCCATTTGTTGACCAACCCCTGACACCCTACCTGGCAAAGGACATTATCGATTCAATTGATTTTGAGTTGCAGGAACATGTTCAGGCAAAACGGCTATTGGGTGCAAAGGTCTGGTATGACCCGAATGAAAATTCAGTCGGTAACCTACAGCAGGGGAAAATGTGGATCGATTATGACTACACACCAGTTCCACCCCTTGAAAATCTTAATCTTAATCAGCGCATCACAGGGCGCTACCTGGTAGATTTCGCACAGTTGATCAATGGCGCAAACGCGACTGAAGGAGTATAAAAATGCTACCTCGCACACTCAAAAACTATAACGTCTTTGTTGATACACACTCCTGGGCCGGGGTTGCTGAAGAAGTCACAATCCCCAAAATCACCAAGAAAACCGAAGACTACCGAGGGGCTGGCATGATCGGTGACATCGCTCTGGGGTTAGGCTATGAAAAGTTGGAAGGTGAAATCAAATATGCCGGTTTCGATATCAGGCAATACCGTCAGCTGGGGGTCTGTGGCACATCAGATTTACCTGTTCGTTACGTGGGAGTTTATGACCGACAGGATACCTGTACCACTCAGTCCGTTGAAATATATATGCGCGGCATGGCCAGGGAGCTTGACCCAGGTGCTTCCAAAAATGGTGAAAAAACCGAAATCACAATGAGCTACAACTACACATATTACCGGATGGAAGTTGACGGTGTGATCGAAGTTGAGCTGGATCTGATCCGGGGTATTGAACGCTTCGGTGACAGCGATCTGGCAGCAGGATTGAAACAGTTACTTGGTCTGTAAGCAGACCAGGCATTCCCACTTTTTATTACTGAGTATTTAACATGACAGAAAAAACTGAAGAGCAGCTACAGAACCAGGAAGCCACCCAGGACCCGAATGTCACGACTGTAGATTTTGACATTGGTTTTAAGCGTGGTGAGAACATGATTAAGCAAGTTGATGTCCGGAAACCAAAATCCCGTGCATTACGTGGCTTAACTGTGGTCAATATCCTGCAGCTGGATGTAGACACCCTTGCCAGGCTTGCACCACGTATCACGGCCCCGGCCATGTCTGAAAATGATGTTTACGAGCTGGAACCGGCTGACTTAACCAAGCTGTGTAAAACGGTGATTGGTTTTTTCGTGAGTACGACGGACGACGACTTCCAGTAAGTGTTGATGAGGTCATTGCGGATCTAGCTGTCGTTTTTCATTGGCGACCTGCGGACTGTGATGACTTTGAACTGGGGGAGTTGATGGACTGGCACGAACGTGCGCGTGAACGATGGGAAACAGATAAACGATGAGCCAGATAAGTTTAAAGGCCATGCTTGAGCTGGTTGACAAAGCCACTAAGCCCCTGAAGGAAATCATGGGCGAAAGTGACAAAACCAGTAGGGCACTGAAAACTCAGCGTGAAGAACTGAAAAAACTCAATCAGGCTCAGTCGAATATCGCATCATACCGTCGTATGAACTCTGCACTGAAAACCACACGACAGGAAATTACAGCAGCACAGGCTGCTGTAACCCATCTTGCCCTGGAGCATGCCAGGGTTCAGAATCCGACCCGGGCCATGACCAAAGCGTTTGAACAGGCCAAACAGACTGTTAAACAGCTGAAACAGACTGAACAGGATCAGATGCGGCAGTTGTCCATGCTGAAACAGGGGCTTAGTCAGGCTGGTATCAGCACAAAATCACTGAGCAGGGATGAACGGGAATTGCGAACCCGAGTTGAATCCGCAACCACGGCCCTGCAAAAGAAAAAAAATATGTTGGACAAAGTGTCCCAAAGTCAGCAAAAACTAAAGGAGTTGCAAGCCCAGTTTAGCAGCGGTGCCATGAAAGTTGCTGGCGTTGGCATGTCTGCCTATGCTGGTGCACGGTTCCTGGCACCAGGTACCAGTCTTGATCAGAACATGAGTAAAGTCCAGGCGCTGGCACGGCTTGATAAAAACTCCCCACAGCTGAAAATGCTCCGGGAACAGGCAATGAAGCTTGGATCTGAGACATCCTTCACTGCAGCAGACGCTGCCGCAGGACAGGCTTTTTTAGCAATGGCTGGCTTTACCCCGGAAAGTATTAAGGCCGCTATGCCCAGTCTTTTAAATATTGCAAAAGCAGGTGATCTGGATCTGGGTACTGCGGCAGACATCACCTCCAATATTTTAGGTGGTTTTGGCCTTGATGCAGATAAAACAGAAAGCGTAGCAGATATTCTAACCAAAGCGTTCACTACCAGTAATACCACCCTGGGTATGCTGGGTGAAACAATGAAATACGTTGCGCCCGTTGCCAAAGCAGCCGGAATGAGCCTGGAGGAAGCCGCTACAATGGCAGGCCTACTGGGCAATGTCGGTATCCAATCTACACAGGCAGGTACTACTTTACGTGCTATGACTTTACGCTTATCCGCCCCTCCAACCGCTGCAGCAAAGGCATTGCAGAAACTTGGCATCGAAACAAAAGACGCAACGGGTAAATTACGGAATATTCCACAGATTATGTCTGATGTTGCAAAAGCGACTGAGAATATGGGAAGTGGTGACCGACTTGAGTATTTAAAAAATATCTTTGGTACAGAGTCAGCTTCTGGCATGGCTGAATTACTGGAAAAGTCAGGCTCTGGTGCTTTTGATAAATATTTAGACGTGATCAGGGACTATAAAGGCACTGCAGCTGAAGTCTCAAAAGTCATGTCAAATAATGTGGCCGGTGACTGGACCGTCCTGATCAGTGGCTTTGATGGCCTCCGCACCAGCATTTATGACATTGTAAAAGATGATCTGCGTATCCTTTTACAAGGCATCACCAATGTAATCTCCAGGTTCAATGAATTTGCCCAGGCAAATCCACAGCTCGTATCCATCATTGCTAAAGTAATTATTGTCGTTATGGCCATTGTGGCAGCTATGGGGGCATTAACCATGGCCATGGTCACAGTTCTTGCACCACTGGCAATTTTAAAATTGTCATTTGCAACTCTGGGACTGAAAAGTATTGGTTTCCTCAACATTATCAAAATGATTGGTCCTGCATTTATGTGGTTGGGTAAAGCCCTGCTCATGGTCGGGCGATTTATGCTTGCCAATCCTGTGATTCTGGCCATCACCCTGCTGGCTACTGCAGCTTATCTGATCTATAAAAACTGGGGGCCAATCAAAGAGTTTCTGGCCAATATCTGGAGCAGTATTTCTGCAGGTGCAGCCAATGTCTGGCAAAGCGTGACCGGATTCTTTAACAGTGGCATTGAAAATATCAGTGCAACCATTCTGAACTGGTCGCCTATCGGTCTTTTTTATCGTGCGTTTGCAGCGGTCATGAGCTGGTTCGGTGTACAGCTACCAAGTACATTTACTGGTTTTGGCCAAATGCTTATGCAAGGTCTGGCCAATGGGATCACCGGTGCAGTCAGCTGGGTGGTAGACAAAGCCAAAGCCGCTGCAGCGGCCGTGGTCAACAGTGTGAAAAACTTTTTCGGGATTCATTCACCAAGCCGCGTTTTCGCTGAATTGGGTGCATACAACATGCAGGGCCTGGCGTTGGGGATTGATCAGAACAGCAACTTGCCCAGCATAGCTGCGACTTCAGCCAGTCAGGACATGCTCGGGGTATTTGACACCAGTGCATTCACTTTTGACAAGCGTCCAGCCATTTCAGGCATGTCACCAGCTATCGCTGGCAGTACTGCAACACCCATGCATGTCGAAATCAACATCTACCCGACTGCAGGCATGGATGAACACGCCATTGCACAAATGGTGGCCTCTGAAGTCTCAAAAATCCAGCGTTTCCCCCAGACTTCCGGGGTCCGCAGTTACACCGACCAGGATTAAATTATGTTAATGAGTCTCGGACAGTTCATTTTTAAAACGGACACTCTGAGTTTTACCGAAATTCAGCGTCAGCGTTCCTGGAACTATGCTGAAAATTCTGTGGCCAAAGGCCGCAGCAAAAAACAATATATTGGCCCCGGTACAGATACCATTACCCTGCCTGGCCTGATCTATGAAGAATATGGCTTCGGTACACGCTTTTCCCTGGATGAGTTGGCGGCAATGGCAAGTACTGGACAGGGTTTTGTACTGATGGATGGTAATGGCTACCTGTACGGGGTTTACATTATTGACAGCATTGACGAAACAAAATCGATTCTGCTGGATAACGGTGTACCGAGAAAGGTCGACTACACCCTGAAGCTGACCAGGACAGATGATGAACGTATTGAAGAACAGACCGCACCGGATAAACACGAGGTGACAACATGATCAGAACACCGATCTGTATCATCACTGCCGACAATAAGCCGCTTAATGATGAAATCCTGAAACGGATTATCAGCGTGACCGTGACAGACAACCGGGCCAATGAAGCAGATCAACTGGACATTGCCCTGGATGACAGTGACGGAATACTGCAGATGCCCAGACGTGGTGTACGCCTGAACTGCAAAATGGGCTTTGTCGGCGAGGAACTGCACGACAAGGGTGATTTTATTGTTGACGAGTCAGAATGGGCCGGTCCACCGGATCAGATCACGGTGAAGGCATCGAGTGCAAATTTTAAAAGCAATCTGAAAGAAGCCATCTCAAAATCATATCACCGGAAAAGCTTTGGCCAGGTCGCTGCTGAAATTGCACAGAAACATAAATTAAGCCTGGTCATGGCTGCAGATTTAAAGACCATTGACCTGAATCACATTGATCAGACCAATGAGTCGGATCTCAACCTGCTGACCCGCCTGGCCAAACAGAACGGTGCGGAAATGTCCGTAAAAAAAGACCGGTTATTAATATTCAGGGCCGGTACTGCAAAAACTGCATCCGGTCAGAATCTGCCTGCAGTCACCATCACCCGGAACGACGGTGACCAGTTCCGTTACAACGAACAGGACCGGGAATCAGATCATACTGGTGTATCAGCCAGTTACCAGGACATTGGCAAGGCCAAACGCGAAACCGTGACTTCAGGCAACACAGGTAAGGTTAAGCGGCTGAAAGGAACCTATGCCAGTAAAGCCGAAGCTGATCGTGCTGCAGCAGCAAAAATGGCAGAAATCAAGCGTCAAATGGCAAAGTTCAGCATAAACATGGCCTTTGGTATCCCTGCGATCAGCACTGAATCCCCAGTGAGACTGGAGGGCTTTAAAAATGAAATTGATCAACTGAACTGGATTATCGCAAAAGCCACACACAGTTATCAGACATCCGGGGGCTTAACCAGCCAGCTGGATCTTGAAGCCAATATATAGGCAGCTCAGGTATGAAACTCATTGTGCTGCTATTCATTCTTCTTTCAGTGGGATGCTCTGCACACAGCATTCAGAACAATATACGCATCAGCATTTGCCTGCAATGCGTACAGGATAGGTGAATCATGCACCCAACGATTAAAGTCGGTGACAGTTTTGCAGTACCAATAAAGTTTTATGACACCCTTACCGGTAATGGTCTGAATATCAGCAGTGATATGCTGGTTACAGCTCATATTGTGACGCATACACATAAACTAATTGCCATACCAACAGTCACTGTTTACCCAGATCAGCAGACAGACACAGGCATGGTATTGTTTGAAGTATCAGCCACGGATACAGCTAAATGGCCAGCCGGGACAGCATTGATGGATATCAAGCTGGAAATATTCGGCAATATTCGCCACTCTCAAACATTTCAGTTTTTAATTGAAAAGAGTATTACACCATGAATATTGCATTAAAAGTATTCTGGTCAAATCAACCCATGACCGTGGCCGAGAAAGTAAAGCATGCTCCCCTGCAGATAGATATTCCGTTTGGAGTCATGATCAGCCATCCAGCATCCGGGAATATCGGCGGTATTCATTCAATCAATGGTAAAACCGGTACAAATATTATTTTATCCGCTGACGATGTACGTGCAGACAAAGCAGGTACAGCTCAACATGTTTTAGAACAACTCACACAACAACTGGAGTCATTAAACGCCAGCAAACTGGATGCATTAGATTATGTTCAGCATTTCAGAGGCGTCTTTAGCAGCTATGCGGCATTGGCTGAAGCACTACCAACTGCATTAGACGGTGACTATGCACATATTGACAGTGGTTCCAGCTTTGATCGGCTCCTCACTATCTGGGACAGCTCGGATAGTAGATGGATTGTAAATGATGTACATATCGCGTCTACAACAGATGAAATTGCCGAAGGCTCAATAAATCTTTATTTTAAATCTGAACGTGTACGAGAAACATCACTGACCGGGCTTCAGGAGCAAAATGCGTTAGAGATTTCTCATACGGATACTGTGCTGATTGCACTGGCAAAACTGCAGGCACAATTAAAAGCCACTTCAACCGTGACGTGGTTACCTGCTGCCACTGCATTTACATTTGATGAGAATGTCGTCACAACGAGCCTGACTTCCTGGGGAGGAACCATTCATCTTGAAGTCGCGAAAATCAATGGAATGCTGTGGCTCCGTGGTGGATTTACAATGCAATCCACTGTGACCGCTGGATATGCCATTTTTAACTTTAAGCCAGATTGGAAATTGTTGAAATCATTCTCAGGCAATGGCTCGGCAGGCCATATTTACGGAATCGCTGGAAGCTATATTTATAATATTTTATCAAATGACAGTGCATCATCCGGACAGATCCGTTGTTACAGTGAATGGGACTGCATAAACACTAAAAGTGCTGAAACTGTCAGGCAGGCAATACTGGCAAATAATCAAATTGCCCCCAAAGGGTATCAGATCTCTTTGTGCCTCGGCCAATTAATCATGCCTTAAGTTGAAAAAATGATACGCCACAACTGTGGCGCAGGATGAATTAAAAGTTTAATTGCTCAACATCAATACCCAAGGCCTGAGCTATTTTTGTTTTACTTGATACCCGTAAATTGGCACTATTTTCCTGCTTCGAGTAAGCCGCTTGTGAGATACCAAGCTTATCCGCGACATCGACCTGGCTCAGACGCAAATGTTCACGCCATGCACGAACCGGTGTCCAGTCATGATCAAACACAAGATTAACGACCGCAGCAGGTACTGTTATTTTATTACGATTAGATTTCGCTAAAACCACATAGTCATCATACGGCAGGATCACAAATGCCGGGTTACCACTGGCATCGTTCAAAACTGTTAGATTTTCAATATGTGCGTTCATCTCTTTTTTTCACCTCTTCAATCGTAACGATCTCAATGACACCATCAAAATTAAAAAAAACACGATAATTACCTACGCGTAACCGGTATTGATACTGGTGATTCTTTAAAGCTTTGACGTTAATACAATCTGGCATAGCTGCTAATTCATCAATCTTGTTACGGATCAATTTACTGTGATCTGGATGAATCTTTCGTAACTGCTTCAATGCTTTGATTGTATATTCAATAGAGTTCATGATCACAATTTCCTAAACCATGACGCCATTATATAACCAAAAAAGTTATAACACAATACAATTAACGAATATTTTGTTATATTTATTCATGTATTGCCCATTTTTGTACGCACAGTTATGATGGTATTGTGTTATCCATGAATAGATTAAATAAATAGACTTTATACATTTGAATCCAATTACATAAGAGATAATGATGATGAAAGCCGTAATAGTACAAGGCTGTAAAACTGATCATGGTGGTGTAGTAATACAGGGACACCCAACAGTATCTGTCAATGGCATTGGCATGGCTGGAAAAGGTTATATGGTTGCCTGCCCAAAATGTAAAGGTGTTTTCCCAATATCTGAAGGACTGGAAAGTTTTACTATACCCAGCGGTATTCCTGTTGCTTTAGCGGATATGAGAACCGCCTGTGGGTCAAGACTACTTCCCAGTTCTTTTCTGGTCGTGGTTGCACCCAGTTCACCTTTTGGATATCAACTGACTGGCAATCCAAATGATGAAGGAGAAGAAACAGTCCCACCCCCTGAAGACCCTCAGGGGCGTTTTCAATTGATTGACCAGAATACCGGGAAGCCAATTGTGAATCGTCGGGTACGGATCACTTTAGGCAATGGTACCAGTACAATTTATGCCAGTGATGATCAGGGCTTTACCGACTGGATTTATACACCCTCTGAGGAAGAAGTCCATCTCAACCTGGTGGATGAATTAAACAATGGCTGATCAGGGAAAACCGCAAGGAACACTCATAACCTCGCCATTAAAAACGACCAAAGTGGTTGCAATAGACAGCACTGCGCTCGACCCTCAGGATAAGAAAGTTATTTGTAAAGCAATTTGCTACTGCAATATAAATCCAAATAAAGGGAAAAAGGGAAATCGTGATCAGCACCAGTCTTGTGTATCTGAACGTTTAGGAGCGCTGGATCAGTTTTTAAACCATCAAAGCCCTTACAAGGCGGAGGTAAATTACGATATGCATCGTAATCCGCCCGCACCGATTATGGAGAAAGGAATTATAACCAAAGTACATCCTTATCTTCCTGGATGGATTAAAAAATATTGGGAAGAGGAAAAAGGTTATTCTTTTGAAAGGGGGCAAGGTATGGTTCGTCGTCCTGATGTAGTCATTGTCAAAGACCCGACTAAACCACCCACCCAGGACAATATTAAACATGTAGTTGAAATTAAATTTAAGGATAAAATTAACCATGGACAGGAAACTGATTACCCAATCATAGCCGGAGATAAAAATAAAGTTAAAAAGCTGGATCCTGATGAATGTGATTGTGGCAATGATGATGAGAATGGTAAAACATCAACGGTTTTTCAGTTTGTAACTTGGGCTGCAGCCATTGTCGCTGCTGCTTTACAATTAAGAAAAGGCCAAATACCAAAACTCCCTCGATTTCCATCACCTAAACCCTCACCTAATCCTGCTTGGTAAAAGGAGAACTAAATGTATTTAAAAAGCGAAGAAGAATATAAAGTCTGGGCTGAACAACAACAAGAAGGTGCTATCGGTGGAGGGCTTTTTGCCAAAGGTGGCCCTGAAGACTATGTCGGGGCGATTCCTGCCATTCGTGCCGTGCTTTACTTTAAAGAAGGGTTTAGCGATGAGATGCGAGAAGCCATCGCTCAATGTTTTGATGATTATCAAGATATTGCCAAAGGCCATTTAACATGGCTATGGCAGGATGAACCACCAAAAGGAGAAAGTGAAAGTATAGCTTTCAGTAATGCTAAGCCTTTTCGGGAGAGCTTAAAAAATTATAGTCCAATGAAAGCTTTTTACTTTTTATATGTCAGCGGCAAGGAAAAGTTTGCAACTGGAGCGTGGGAATTCGCTGTTGGAGGTGTTAGTAAGTGGCGATCTGAAATGGGAATATATCAAAGCAGTTTAACTTTTTCGATGCCGATTGAATGGGTTGAAGAAAATACCAAACTCTTTATTGATTTATTTATAAAATTTGCAAATCGCTTAAAAGCCAATCATGGTTATGCTGGTTATGCCTGTGTTTTATCTCAGATCAGGGAAGATAAAAATGAACCGACAGAAGCCTATTTTTCTCGAAAATGGTGGGCAATGGATGTTGGAAGTCCTACAAAAGAATCTAATAATTTAATTAGTGGAATAAAAACCGTCAGTTGGTTAACAGCGATCAATTACCAATGGTTTAATAAAATCAGGGAAGAAGGGGCGCTCAATAGTGAATTACCGATGAACTGGTTTATTGGCTATGACTATGGTACCGGTGTGGTCATTCAGGCAGGGACTTTACCATCAAACGGTTCAGTTGAAGACGATCCTTTGCCTGCACCTTATGTTTTGTTAAACAGCGTGTTAAAGCCTTTACGTGTTGAAAAAATAGGTAGTTTACATCGTGGAAATCATAATAATGAAGAGAACCCTTTGATTACAGGCTATCGCGCAGAAGCATGGATGAAACGCTTTGATATAGAAGAAGCTGAAAAACTGGATTATTTTGGAAAGTTACAGGATGAACCTAAATTGAACACTAAATATGCATTTTTAGATAAACGGATCGACTGGACTTAAATCAAAAAATCATTCTCTTAGTTTTTCTAAATCAATGATACTTCCCTATTTACACTGCTTTAGGCCAATCTCAATAAATGGAGAAAGGCTGACCTTTGTCCCAGGGATATTTTGATTATCAATCCAAACCGGGTTAATCCGCGGATAATTCTTATTTGCTACACCATTCAGGGCATAGGATTCACCAGCAGGAGTTGTAAAAATAACTTGCTGGCCCGGTTTACATTCAATCATTCCATATTCAACAGAAAATGCCCAATTCTCACCAAACTGATTATTAACCACTGAAACTCCAAGCGCTTCATCCTGTTTATGAGTATTTGCCCCTGAACAGCCCAAAAGTGCAAATACCATCAGCAATACAAACTTATTCATTTCAAAAAACCCTCATTTATATAAAACATCAGCCTCTGAACTTTTGTAAATATTTCAGAATTTCTTTTTTATCACTCAATGAAACATTTGAACCAGGAGCCTTCTGAGTCAGGAAATCAATTCGATCTATCCGAAAGGTACGTTCAGCTTTGGCAGACTGACAATTGGCATCTACATACCAATGCCTTCCATCCTTATAAGTCCTGATCACTTCAACTTTACGAATCGAAAAATTATCTTTGTAATCGTCATAGTGTATTTCCACGACTGACCTTGACGAACCCAATTTATTTAATGCTTTCTTTTCATTGATCACACTGTCATTACTATTTTCAGTATTATCTTTTACATCAAAATAACTACTTTCAAAGTCCAGCATTTTCTGCGTTATTTTTTTATATAATTCTGAATTAACCAATGAAATGATGAATAAAACGGGCAGAAAAATCAGTCCACAGAATAAAAATAAAAGATGCAGTACTTTTTTCAAACCTTATCCCCTGATTGCTATAATGCATGAAATCCAACAATGTTTAATTTACAGCATTTTCACAAAAGAAGTACATTCCATTCATCCTATTCCGAAAAAACTTGCATAAAAAAAAAGAGTCCGCTATATTTTGAAAATCACAGCAAAATCTGTGAACAGGCGTAGGAACCTGTTTTATTATCAAAGAGCGCAATCAAAAGTCGCTTATGCGGCTATTTTTTTGCTTACTGTTTAGTCAGTCGTTACGGTGGGCTAGGCAGGGCAGCTTTGTGCTGGCCGTGCATCTTTGAGCGGTATTTCCTACCCCTGTCTAGTCTGCCCCCATTCCGTAGGAAAGAATGGAGGTAGGTTCAAAACTTATCAAAGAGTAAACGACTATGAACACTCAGAATAAAAGTGCGACATCTGCACAACCACGCCTTAACCTGGATCAGCTCTGCATCCAGCGCCTGCAGTCTCCGGACTTCGCCAGACCCAACCTAAGCATTCAGATTAAAAATTATCTTCGTTCCTGTAAACGGAGATAAACCATGACGACTCTGAATATTTCCATCGAAAACGTTCAGGAACTGATTGCCGACCAGATAAGTAAATCGCTGCGATCCGCATTTACCCATCGTGAGTTCACCCATGATTACTATCATCTGGACGGTGTCCTGACGGCACTTCATCAACTTGAACTGATCAGCGCTGAAGAATATAAAACCCTGATCAATGGCTTTATCTACATGTATTTACACCTGCCGCATGGGGGTAAAAGCCAGTGAATATACGGACTTATATACAAACTGATTTAGGAACAGAAAAACGCTGTACCTGCTGCAATCAGTACTGGCCTTTTGATGAGGATTTTTTCTATAAAAACGGCTTACGGCATGGCAGCCAGCAATGGACGGCCAGATGTAAGGCCTGTTATATCGAAAGTTATCGTGGAGGGTACGATCTATGACCATTGAAAAACTAATCATCAGAATTCAGAACCCGGTCAGTAAAAAGCGCCAGTTCTTTGTCAGTTCCAGACAGCTGTATAGAGCAATCACTCCTGACGTTTCATATAAAACATTTGTTGAAACAAATATCGTATGGTCCAGGTTAAGGGACAACATTGACTACCATTACAACGAGCAATATCAAACCTACAATCTGAGTATTTCAGCAGTTCAGGCTATTTTGATTCTGGAAAATACAGACATAAGTTGGGCCTTATTCAATAATCTTTCAGACCATATAAATAATGGTTTTATGAAGTAAACAAATAAGAGGAAATTTTTATGGAAAATCAGACACGGCTTGAATTATTAAATAATCATTTAAACTTACTGATAGAAGCCACAGAAAACTGTGACACACTGACAGGAGAATCTGTATCAAGCACCTTGTATTTTATTCAACAGCAAATCCTTGAATTGATGAAAACTACGCATTCACCACAGCAATCACATAATATGACAATGGCTGGTAGATACAGATTTTTATGTCAGCAACTTAATATTAATTTTGAAGCTTCAGAGAATGGAAGGATTTCTCCCACCAACTTAGAGGAGTTAGAACAGCGTTATTACGCAACATTAAAACAAGATTAAAGGCTTATCACCTTTCATGGCTTCTAAAGCGAAAGGCTGTGCCAATTTAATCAAATCCAGATAGGTGTAGTCAACATTGGGGACTGCACCTGCTGTAAGCAAACCATCCTCAATATTCATAGCAACAACCAATAAATAATCTGTGAAATCATTCATATTTCCACGTTCAAATTTAATCAACGGCTTAATGTCTGTCATATCAATTCCTGTATTAGTTTTTAATTTTAAAACTTTCAGCAAAGTTCCGTACCAAAGTCAGTAAAGTTTCATGCTGTGCAGGTTCCACCTGATCCCACAACAACAACAGCTCCTTAGCTTCATCTGTTAGCAAATCAGAACGAGTCCGTTCACCAGTCAATACAAACCATATATCCACTTCCGCCCGATGTAACGCCTCCAGATCATCCACCCCCATTTCCCGCATACCTTTTTCATAACGGGAAACCGTCATAATTTTTTTACCGAATAAGCCTGCAAATTCAGATTGAGAAAGACCAAGTCTTAATCGTTCTGAACGAAGACGATCGCCTCTATTATTGATAATTTCGTTAACCATTTTAGATAAATCCATATGTAAATTATCCCAAATGGGATAATATAAACTCACATTGATAACATATTAACAAAGTTCTCTATTCACCATAGTTTAAAAACTGTGACTAAAGGAAAAACTTATGCAAACCCAGCATCCCCAGAAAGAAGTTCAGATCAGCTTCCGTACATCCATTGAAAACAAACACCTTGCCCGTATTGAGGCTGCAAAACAAAATATGTCCCTCAATGAATGGATCAAGGCATTGGTTGAATCGAAACTACCCAATACTTCCTCCCAAAATGCAAAAACATTTTAGGCTTTGGACTTTTAGGCAATCACAGAAAATGGGAATGCCGTTAACAAAAATACACATTAAAAATGATTTTATTTGCTGTCCCAACTGCGGAGAGCCTTTAAACATTTTGGGGACTGTGATTACTGCAGTCGGACCGCGTGGTTATGCAGGTGAGTGTCGGGAGCTGACATGCAGGACACTGGTTCATTTTCACATTCAGGTATCAGATGTGATTACTCCAGGTCGTTTAAAAAATTCGGAAAGGAATTGAACGATGAGTAAATCTATTGGCTTCTATTGCCCACACTGCGGCACACGAATGCATGTATCCAGCCGGAAAAAACCATCACCACTGCTGCACGAACTGATTGTTCAGTGCCGTAACGAAAACTGCCTGGCCAGTTTTGCCGCCAGCCTGGAAATGGTCCGCCCAATTCAGAACAGTATTAATCCTAATCCTGACGTCCAGACCGGATTGCCACAGCATAAACGGCAGTGGGAACTTGAACTGGAACACCAGCTCAAAAGCCTGGAACTGCTGCCTGAAATCGCAGATGAACAAAAGAATTATGTCGAAGGTTTTATTTCAGCCTTGTTTCATGCTTCAACCATCGACCTGACGCGAGCGCAGACATACCGTCAGCGACTTCAACAAATTAAACTTTTATAGGCTGAATGATGGACCTTCAACGTCGTATTGATGACAGGCTTAATCAACTCTTTAATTTTAAAAAAGTCGGGGAATGGTACCGTCGCGGCCTATGCCCCAACTGCAATGAAAAGGAGCTGTATACCCATGCCATTACACCACGCATGGTTAAATGCGGCCGGATTAACAAATGTGGCTATGAAGAACACGTTAAAGATATTTGCGAAGACCTGTTTAAAGACTGGTCCGAATATCATCCCAAAACACCGGAAAATCCAAATGCTGCTGCAGATGCCTATTTACGTGAAGGCCGTGGTTTTGAATTAACCAATTTGAAAGGCCGTTATACCCAGGAACTATTCCAGTCACCCAAAAATAAAAACCTCGTCAGTGCAACTGTGCGCTTCCAGCTGGCCAGTGGAATTTACTGGGAGCGTATCATCGACCGACCCGACCGTTTTGGGCGGCAAAAAGCCAATTTCATCGGCAAATGGACCGGACTGCACTGGACACTGCATGAACTGGATGACTTGTGTCAGACCGGCAGCATATGGATTACGGAAGGTATTTTTAACAGCATTGCCCTGTCACAATCTGAACTCTGCAGCATCAGCAATATGAACAGTGGCAATTATCCGAGCGTCATTCTTGATCAAATCAAAAAACGCTGTCTTGAGCTGAATTGCCAGCGCCCACGCCTGGTATGGGCCCTGGATAACGACCAGGCCGGGAAGAAATATCTACCGAAACATCACAGGCATGCCCTTGACGATGGCTGGATCTCTACCGCAGCCCTGCCTCCTGCCCCGGTCAATGGTAAGTCACTCGACTGGAATGACCTGCTCCAGCATGACCGGCTTACCCCCGTACACCAGAATACATATATTCATTATGGCAAATTGCAGATTGCTGAAACACCGGAAGAAGCCGGTCTGCTGATTTATAACTTTTATGACAGCAATCTCAGTAAGTTCTTTTTTAATCATCGTTTCCGGACATACTGGTGGGAACTGGATTATGAGAAGTACAACAAAGCAGTGCAATATGTCGAAGAAAGCAAACAGGATCAGATGCTCAGTGATGAAGAGATTCGGATCCAGGCATTACAAACCTGTTCATCTGCAAAGGAAATCTGTAATGCCCAGCTGGAACCCCTGTATTTCCAGCGCAACGAAATCACCGATGAGTCCTGGTATTACTTTCATCTGCAGAGTCCCTGGGGCGAAGTCAAAACCACATTTACAGCAGATCACATGGCATCACGCAGCAAATTCAAACCCCGGGTGATGTCAGTTCTATCCGGCGCAATGTGGACGGGATCAGATCAGCAGCTTGAAACATTCATCAAGCGTAAAACCGAAAAATTACGTGAAGTTAAAACCATTGATTTTATTGGCTACAGCAAAGATTACCAGACTTATATCTTTGACCAGTACGCTGTGCATAAGGGTCAGGTTATCCACAAAAATGAACATGATTTTTTCAGGACCGGCAAAAAGGAATTAAAAAGCTTAGCCAATAGCCCCGTGATTCATATCAATCCAAAGAAAGAATTCAAACCAACCTGGTGGAAAGACTACTACACATTAAATGGTGCCAACGGTCTGATTATTCTTGCATGGTGGACCGGTTCTTACTTTGCAGAACAGATCCGTGCAATGAACTCGTCATACCCATTCTTTGAGTTTGTCGGTCAGGCCGGTGCTGGAAAATCCACACTGCTCGAGCTGCTCTGGAAGTTCAGTGGCCGTGAAGCCTATGAAGGCTTTGACCCGAACAAATCCACCAGCGTGGCAATTTACCGAAACTTTGCCCAGGCATCAAATATGCCGATTGTACTGATTGAAGGTGACCGTAACGACCAGCAAGGTATCAGTCAGAAAAGTAAATTCAGCTGGGATGAACTGAAGGATGCATTCAATGGCCGTGCAATCCGCTCTAAAGGCTTAAAGACGGCTGGTAATGAAACCTATGAGCCACCATTTCGCGGTGCAATCATGATCAGTCAGAACACCCCCATTCAGGCAACTGAAGCGATTCTATCCCGGACGCTGCATATTACCGTGACCACCAAAGGCCACAATCTGGATAAAAAACGCATTGCCGACCGTTTATCCCGAATCGAACTTGAAGATGCCTGTACCTATATGACGCACTGTCTGAAGAGCGAAGAAAAAATCCTTCAGACCTATGCTGAGAGAATCAGGGAACTGGAGGAAGAATTCCACCGCAATGGCATCACACACACCCGGATCGCACTCTGTCATGCCCAGGTATCGGCCATGATAGATGCCCTGGAACAGCATGTTTTAAATGGTGTGATTGACCTGGATGAAATCTGTGACGCCAAACGGATTCTTGAAGAAATGGCCCGGGAACGGATGGAACAACTGGGTAATGATCACCCACACGTTCAGCAGTTCTGGGATGCCTACGAGTACTTAAATATCAGCCGTAGTGCCACATTCAATTTAAATCATCACGATGCAAACGCGCAGAGCATCGCAATCAATCTGAATGAAGTCTACAAAGTCGCTGCACGTAACTATCAGAGCCTGCCGGACATCACTGAAATGCGAGCTCTGCTGCGCTCCAGCCGGCGCTATAAATTTATTGAAATGAACAAGCCGGTGAAGTCTAAAAACTTCCCTGCTGATGACGTCAAAAATGTGGAAAGTCCGATCAAAGAACGTGTCGTGAAATGCTGGATTTTCTCAAACCCCTATTTTAACCAGAGTGGAACAAACACATGAAGATAAAAAGATTTTCACCAGTTCAGACAAACCTTATCTGTCAACGCTGTGAAGCCTCCATCCATTCAATTGGCATATCCCATACAGGAAATCCATCTGGACAATGGGAGTGTCGCTGCGGATGGATCTGTCAGGTTTCATCTAATTATTAATTTTTAACACACATACAGAAGTTGCCGCTTCTGTATGTGCCACACAACAACGGAGAGAAGTTATGCAAAACGATTCTAACGTAAAAACACCACAAGCGAAAATTCCAGAATATCTGAAGTGCGAGCCACGTACCTACAAAGTCAGATTAAACCATTGGCATGAAGATACCTGTGAACTTGAATTCACAGTCATCATTAAATGTACCGATAACATGCTGCATGAACACAATAATTTTTGGTCTTGCCATAAAGACCGCCTCAATGAAAATAACGGAGATATTGTAGCTGTAATACTAAAAATGATTGGAAATGTTGTTTTCTGGTGGTGTTATGAAAACAACTCTAATTCTTTGCATGAAAAATATGGTGTTAATTCTATTTTTCATGAAGAAGGCTGGCTATCAGACTGTTTTCAAATAACCAAACTCTATTTTGAAAACCATGTAAGAGATGAAGATTTTGAATTTAATCCTGTAACGGTGGAGGGTTAAGCAATGCGGAATACTCCTGAATCTACCGCAATTAAGCACCCATTAATCCGTTACCACGGTGGTAAATATCGTTTAGCACACTGGATTAATGCATCAGCCCAACAGCCGGATTTATTTTAGGGGATAGTCATGAATGACAAAATGATTGAAAAAATTTTTCTGAAAATGGCTAGGTTTATTGATGATAAACCGATTATACCTATTGAGCATCAGCTATGGAGTGAAAAGGACATTGCGCAGTACTTCAAATATTCAGAAGACTATACAAAAAGACATATTATGAAAAACCCAAACTTTCCACCCAGCCGGGAACTACCGACTTCGGTAGATGGTGAACGTACTGTTCACCGCTGGAAAGCCACTGATGTTATTAAATTCGGTATGGCTTTTGACAAAAGCTATGTGAAATATAATTAAGAACTTAGCCACCAAGGAATGAACTGCACCCCGAAAGTTAGACACTTATAGTATAACTTGAAGGGTGCTTTTCTTATGCCAATAATCTGCTTAAGCCTGAAGTCTGATTCAACTCTTCCAATATTTCGTCATTTGTCGGATTATAATAGGTCAATGCCTGTTTTGGATCCTTCCATCCAAAAATTTTACATAGAGTCAGCGCATTTTTAATACGCCTGGCCATCAATGATGCCGCTTCATGTCGTGAATCGTGAAATGTAATATCAGCATGTTCAAGTCCAGCACTTTTACGGGCCTTCCTGAATAATGTATCCCTGGAAGAGTCAGAAACAGTGAATACTTTGGGTGAATTTTTACGATCAATCTGCAGGGCCAGTGACCACAGCTGCAGAGAAAAATCATCAAGCGGTACATTCCGTGCAGAGCCATTTTTTGTAATTGGTAAACGAATGAATCGCTTATTCAGAAATACATCAGACAAAGGCCTGTTCACAATTTCCCCGGATCTCATCCCGGTGGCCATGGCAATCAGCCAGATTAGACCTACTTCCTGCATTTTTGTGGCAGGTATCGTACCAGGTACATATTTAAGTGCAGCCAGAATAGCTTCCAGTTCTTCAATTTCAGTCCGGCGTACTCTATGCTCCGGCTTTTTTGGCTTCCGGATATTCGCAACTGGATTAAAGTCAATCCACCCTTTATCCATTTTGCACCAGTTAAAAAATGCAGACAGTGTGGAGTAATCACGCAGCACACTGGATGCCTTCAGTGGTCGTATGGATCTCTTAGTGACGGAATTCTCCCATTGTTTTAAGAACTCATGGCGGTAATCAGTCAATGGCCAGTCCACATACGGCAGATGTTCCTGGAAATACTTAATCCGCTGGATTTCTTTTTTGGCCGTTGCCTTATGCATAGAGACTTCAGCTGAATAACGGCTCAGGGCTTCATGTACAGTTAAAACAATCTTTTTATTTAAAGCCACTGCGGTCGAGTAATTAAGGAAAAATTCCCGTTCCGTTTCTGCAGCCCACCTTTTAACTTCAGCCTTTGTTTTTTTGACTTTACTTTTACGCTGATTATAGGCACTCAGGTCCGCTCGCCAGCTGCCATTTTCAAGCTGATAAATAGACAAACTCATAAATCAATGATTCCCAATAACTTTACACCCCAAAACATCCAATAATAATGTGGAAAAAGTGTGGAACTTTATACCCGGAAATACAGAATAATACCCTAAAAAAACCACACACCTAGAAACGACAAAACCCTCAGGCCTTTATGTATCAAGGCCTGAGGGTTTTAAGCATTCTGTGCAACGCTATATGTGGTCCCGGAGGTCGGACTCGAACCGACACGTCATCTCTGACAGCGGATTTTGAGTCCGCCGCGTCTACCAATTTCACCACCCCGGGAAGGGTTGCTGTTGCGTATGATAGCGTGTTTCTTTCTCTTGTCAACTTCATTATCGGCGACAAGTCCGGTAATTGCCTGGTTTTAAATCACAAAGTTTTCAATCATCAACTTCTATCTGAAATGATCTATCCATCAGACTCCGCCATCTGTTAAAAAAAGATTATACTAGCCGCTGTTTTTTCTTTGTCCTGTCAGCACCGATCCCGTTATGCAACTTTCTGATTTTAATTTTGAGCTCCCCGATGAGCTGATTGCCCGTTATCCACTGGATCGTCGCAGTGCTTCACGTTTGCTGCATTTAAAAGCAGATGGCCATTATGAAGACCTGCACTTTGGTAATATTGTGGATTTGTTCGAAGCCGGCGATCTGATGGTGTTAAATGACACCCGGGTCATGAAGGCACGCCTGAAGGGAAAACGGGCAACAGGCGGTGCTGTTGAAATTCTGGTTGAGCGAATTTTTGATCAGACCATTGCACATTGTCATATTAAAGCCAGTAATTCACCCAAGCCTGGCGCAGAACTGCTGATTGGAGAAGGTGCGGTCCGGATCACTGTCACTGGTCGTCATGAAAATCTGTTTATTGTTGAATTTTCCCAGCCGATTTTACAGGTGCTGGATCAGTATGGTCAGCTGCCAATTCCACCCTATTTCAACCGTGAAGCAGAAGATATTGACACCATACGCTATCAGACCGTTTTTAACGATCCTGCCAAACTGGCCAGTGTGGCAGCACCGACTGCAAGCCTGCATTTTGATCAGGACCTGTTGGATCAGCTGCAGCAAAAAGGGGTAAATACGGCATTTGTCACCCTGCATGTCGGCGCCGGAACTTTTCTGCCGGTACGTACCACAGAGATTGAAAATCATGTCATGCACAGTGAATGGTGTGATGTCCCGGAACAGACTGCACAGCTGATTCAGCAAACCCAGGCACGGGGTAATAAGGTCATTGCCGTGGGTACAACCGCAACACGGGCGGTGGAAAGTGCTGCACAGGCCTGTGGTGGACGGGTTGGTGCATGGACTGGAGATACTCAGATTTTTATTTATCCAGGTTATCAGTTCTGTGTGGTGGATCGTTTAATTACCAATTTCCACTTACCGGAATCCACTTTATTAATGCTGGTTGCAGCATTGTCCAGTCAGCAAAATATCCTGAATGCTTACCGTCATGCCATCAACAGTCGGTATCGGTTTTTCAGTTATGGCGATGCCATGCTGGTTGACCGGGCTTCAATGCAGTAGAACCGCTGATCATCGGACATTCGACTGAAAATATAAGCTAAAATATAAATAGCTGTTTATTCACAATGACTTATTTTGCGTTTATGCTTTGTTTGATTCCGTTTGATCACAGCGTAGTGCATTGCCATGCCCCTTCACACCATCCAGCGATTGTTGCATATCAGGACAGGTAAAAATCAACAGGTAATGCGCAATATTGCCCGACTGTGGGACATTGGGCAACAGGCACAGTCGCACCAGGACATTCTGGACGCTCTGCATCCCTGGATGGAAAGCAAGCATCTATATTTCTATAATAATCTGCCCCGCCTGCTGGTTATGGGTGGTGTACTGACGGGTCTTTTCGGCTGGCTGATTCATGATTATCTGCCCTACCCACTGAGTCTGCTGGCTGGGCTACTGTGCTGTTTTCTTGCTTATCTGATGTACGAAAGTGATGACCCCATAGAGGAAGTGATTCTGTTCCTGGAGCAACGCATGATGATGCTCCGGTACAATCTGCAGTTCAACAGAACCCCCGGTCATCTATCCGCCACCTCCAGTCCATTGCTGGTGCTGAGCAGACTGAAACAGGCTTTCCCCTTATTTTCAAAGGGCAATGTCAGCAATGATATGCTTCAGTTTGCCTCAGGCTGCTGGCATGATGGTACAACGGAGCATCAGCTCATGCTGTTTCAGTACCGCTATGTCAATGAATTGGCCATTCACACAACCAGTCACACCAGACAACGCATCAGGCAAACCCAGCGCGACCAATGGGGTGCCTTTATTTTTCAGATGCCGGCACTCGGTATTGCCGCCAGTAATAAGCACGATGCGTTTATTGCACCCTATACCCAGCGCTGGCAGACCAGTGATATTCTGGCCAATCAGCAGCTGCATATTTTCGGTCTGGACCCGCATCAGCTGGCCCGGACCATCAGTCCAAGTCTGACCCTGAAACTGAGTGATTTTTTTCAACAATATTCCGGTGAGCTGATCTATCATTTTCAGGAAAATATTCTATGCTATATAGGCGATCAGGATCTGTTACGGATGTCCGGTAAAAAGCGGGAGATTCGGGATATTTCCATGCTCAGGGGACATTTACGCACCCTGACCCTGCCGGAATATGAACAATTCAGACAGAGCATGCTAAACTTAATTTCATAATAAACAAACGATAGCAGGAATAAAGTACATGGGGTTATTCGTTTTTATTGGCATATTCGTCATATTGGCCATCTGGGGTATTTCCATCCGCAATAATATTGTCCGGTATTTCAATGCCACCCGGCGGGCCTGGGCAGAAGTGGCCAATTTCGAACGCCAGAAAGTCAAAACACTGGAAAGCCTGGAACAGACCCTGGCGCAATATACCCAGTTTGAACAGTCCACACTGGAAAAGGTTACTGAATTACGTCAGCAGATTCTGAATCTGAACATGAACACCACCGATGTTTCACAGTTACAGCATATTGAAAAACTGGGGCAGGATTTAATGCGCAGCTTAAACGTGGTGGTTGAAAACTATCCGGAATTAAAAGCAGATAGCCTTTATGTCAAAATGATGGATGATATTCAGGAGCAAAATGAAAACGTCGGTGCAGCCATCACCATTTTTAACCGCAATGTGGAAGAATTCAACAACACCATTCAGATTTTCCCGAATAATTTAGTCAATACCGTAACGCTGGCAAAGAAACCGATTCGTCCATTTTCCGATGCCATCACCCTGCAGAACTTTAATTATCGACCTGATTTTTAGCCTGCTGATAAAGATGATGGCAACATCACAGGGTTGACCAGCAACAAACGACTCAACCCATACTTCAGATCTGCTGCTTCAGCACTCCGCCTGGATAACAAACTTAAGCGCCGGAATGCTGGTGTTTATCTGTATTTTCGGAGAAAATAGCCTCCTTTTGTCATCATCAATCAGCGAACTGTCTTTTCGCCGGATTCGGATATTTTATGAAGTTTGAAAAACTGGGTCAGTCAGGGCGTGCCCGCCGTGGGCGTCTGACACTGGCGCACGGTGTCGTGGAAACACCGGTATTCATGCCTGTCGGCACCTATGGTACGGTCAAGGGCATGCTGCCGCGCGATATTGAAGAAATCGGCGCGCAGATTATTTTAGGCAACACCTTTCATCTGTATTTACGGCCTGGTCTGGATGTGATCCGGGAGCATGGTGGCTTACACGGCTTTATGAAGTGGAACAAACCGATTCTGACCGACTCAGGCGGCTTTCAGGTGTTCAGCCTCGGCGCCATGCGCAAAATCAAAGAGGAAGGCGTGACTTTTCGCTCCCCAATTGATGGTTCAAAAGTGTTCCTGTCACCTGAAATTTCCATGGAAATTCAGCATACCCTGAACTCGGATATCGTGATGATTTTTGATGAATGCACGCCCTATCCGGCCACGCATGAAGAAGCACAGAAGTCATTGCAGCTTTCCCTGCGCTGGGCGAAGCGCTGTAAAACAGCACACCACGATCAGTTACAGAATAAAAATGCACTGTTTGGTATCATTCAGGGTGGGATGTATGAAGATCTGCGGGATGAGTCACTGCAGGGTCTGACCGAAATCGGTTTTGATGGCTATGCCATTGGTGGTTTATCTGTCGGTGAACCGAAGGAAGAAATGATGCAGGTGCTTGATTATCTTCCTGCAAAAATGCCTGAAGACAAGCCACGTTACCTGATGGGTGTCGGCAAGCCGGAAGATATTGTAGAAGCCATCCGCCGTGGTGTGGATATGTTTGACTGCGTCATGCCGACCCGTAATGCCCGTAATGGTCACTACTTTGTGACTGACGGCCTGGTCCGCATCCGTAACAGTCAGTACCGCCATGACCAGCGCCCACTGGATCCGCATTGTGACTGCTATACCTGCAGCAATTTCAGCCGGGCCTATTTATTTCACCTTGAAAAATGCGGTGAAATGCTGGGGTCCATGCTGGGAACCATCCATAATTTACGTTATTACCAGCGCTTTACACAGGATATTCGTAATGCACTGGACGCCGGGACTTTCGATGCCTTTGTTAAAGATTTTTATCAACGCCGTGGCCTGGAAGTTCCGCCCTGCCCGACGGATTGATTCAGCAGTATTTGCGCTGAACCCCAAGACAGGGTAAATTGCAGAACAAATTGATTAAAACGTCATATCTCTGACACCAGTTATTTAACTTTAGGAAACTGAAATGAGTTTATTTATTTCCTCTGCACATGCTGCACCGGCTGCTGCACAAGGTCCGGGCATGATGGCAAACCTGCTGATGATTGCCGTATTCGTTGCAATCTTTTATTTTCTCATCTGGCGTCCTCAGGCTAAACGTGCCAAAGAGCACCGCACCCTGGTTGACAGTCTGGGGGTTGGCAGTGAAATCGTTTTTGCCGGTGGTTTAATGGGTCGAATTACCAAGCTTGAAGGTGACTATGCTGTGGTTGAACTCAATCGCGGCAATGAAGTTAAAATCCAGCGCGCCAGTGTCATTTCAGTATTACCTGAAGGCACTTTAAATAACCTTTAATCATAAAACAGTCGTGCTTCCTGCACGACTTTTTCATTAAGAAGAAAACAAATGCGTTACCCTGCATGGAAATATATCCTGATCCTGGTTGTGCTGGTGATCAGTACATTATACGCACTGCCAAGTTTGTATCCAGACGAACCTGCTGTTCAGATTTCCGGTGCCAAGGCCGGTACCACAATTGACCGCAGCGTGATACAAAAAGCAGAGCAGATATTAAAAAGTGAAAATATTGTCAGTCATGACAATACCTTCAGTAATAATGCAGCACTGCTGCGCGTCAGCAATTCTGAAACGCAGTTAAAAGCCAGGGAAGCCTTGACCAAAGGTCTGGGAGAAAACTATACGGTTGCCTTAAACCTGGCACCGACCACACCGGAATGGCTCCGGAAAATCGGTGCCAAGCCCATGAAGCTTGGTCTGGATTTGCGTGGCGGTGTTCACTTCCTGCTGGAAGTGGATATGGACAAAGCCATTGCCCAGCGTATGGAAACATCCGTAGCGGATTTACGCCGTGCATTTCGTGACAATAAAATCAAATTTAACAGCCTGTCACTGAATAACAACGCCATCAGCATTCAGTTTGCCAATAATGATGACCGCGCCAGTGCCATGGATTTCCTGCGTCGTGACGGCAACAAGTATACCCAGCAGGCCATTGCAACAGATGCAGGTTCAACACTGAAACTGACCTATAACGATGCCACCCGTCAGGAAATTCAGTCCTATGCGCTGGATCAGAACCTGACCACGCTGCGTAACCGGATTAATGAACTGGGGGTAGCTGAAGCGCTGGTCCAGAGTCAGGGCAGCAACCGGATTGTGGTTGAATTACCGGGTGTACAGGACACGGCGGAGGCAAAACGTGTGCTTGGGCGTACTGCCAACCTGGAATTCCGTCTGGTTTCAGACCTGAACGATCAGTATATTGACCGTTTCAGTGGTAAATATAACGGCCAGCCTTTACCACCTGGCACTGAAGTTTTTGCTTATGAGTCGCTGGATAGCGGCAAACAGCTGTTATTGAATCGTAACCGTATTTTAACCGGGGAACGTGTTCAGAGTGCTTCCAGTGGTTTCAGCCAGGACACGGGCGGTGCTGAAGTCAACATCACCCTGGACAGTGCAGGTGGTAAGCTGATGGCTGATGCCACCCGCACTGCCCTGCAAAAACGCATGGCGGTTCTGTTCATTGAAAATAAACAGAAAATCAGTACTGTGACTGACCCGGTGACGGGTGCCCAGACCGAAGTCCGTACCCCTTATGCGGAATCTGTCGTGATCAATGCTGCCACTATTCAGGCCGTACTGGGTTCACAGTTCCGGATCACTGGACTGAATTCACCGCAGGAAGCATCTGAACTGGCATTAATGCTGCGTGCCGGTGCACTGGCAGCCCCGATGTACTTTGTAGAAGAACGTGTGGTCGGTCCAAGTCTTGGACAGGAAAATATTGATAAAGGCGTACTCTCCACGCAAATTGGTTTCATCCTCGTGGCCATCTGGATGATCGTATTCTTCCGCCTGTTCGGTTTAATTGCCGACCTGGCCCTGATGATCAACCTGGCCATGCTGTTGACCGTCATGTCATGGATTGGTGCATCACTGACCCTGCCGGGAATTGCCGGGATTGTCATCACCATTGGTATGGCAGTGGATGCCAACGTCCTGATCTGTGAACGAATACGTGAGGAAATGCGATGGGGGGCCTCGCCCAGACAGGCAATTATTGCCGGTTATGATCGGGCCTATAACACCATTTTTGACTCAAACCTGACCACATTCCTGGTGGCATTCATCTTATTTGCCATTGGTACAGGTCCAATCAAGGGCTTTGCGGTCACGCTGATGATCGGTATTCTTTGTTCGATGTTTACCGCCATTACAGTCACCCGTGCAATCGTCACGCTGATTTACGGCAAACGCCGTAATCTGAAAAAGTTGAGCATTTAAGGAGATCAATGATGACTGAAGTGACTCAACCCAAAGATAAAAAATACGGCCGTCCGGATAATGAGCGGGTCATAAACTTTATGAAGATTGCCGGACCTGCGGCAATCATGTCACTGATTCTGACCATTGCCGGACTGTTCTTCATTGTCACGAAAGGCCTGAATCTGGGGCTGGACTTTACAGGTGGTATTTCAGCCGAGCTGAATTACAGCCAGCCGGTCAGAACAACCGATGTCAGCAGTGCATTAACCCAGGCCGGTTTCCGTGATCCCGTAGTACAGACCATTGGTACCAACCGTGATCTACTGGTCCGCATGCCAGCACAGGATGATGTCAAAGTGGATGACTTAACTGCGGCCATCACCCAGGCGGTACAGTTGCCAGGCAACAAAGCAGATGTACATAAAGTGGACGTGGTCGGTGGTCAGGTCGGTAATGAACTTTACATCCGCTCTGCCGGTGCGGTCGCGCTGGCGATGCTGCTGATGCTGGTGTATGTCACCATCCGCTTTGAGTTCAAGTTGGCAATTGGTGCGGTGCTGTCATTACTGCATGACGTGATTGTCACTGTCGGTATTTTTGCCATGATGCAATGGCCATTTGACTTAACCGTACTGGCAGCCATCCTGGCATTAATTGGTTTCTCACTGAACGATAATATTGTGGTCTCAGACCGGATCCGGGAGAACTTCCGTAAAATTCGGGGGGCAGAACCGGTGGAAGTGGTCAATATTGCATTGACCGAGACCCTGAAACGGACCATTCATACCTCCATGACTCTGTTACTGGTGGTGGTCGCCATGATGCTGCTTGGTGGTGATGGCCTGAAATGGTTCTCTGTCGCCATGTTTATCGGGGTATTTGTCGGAACCTATTCATCCATCTACATTGGGACGGCATTTGCACTGTGGCGTGGTCTGAACCGGAATGACTTTATTGTACAGGTCAAACCTGAGTTTGAAGACGAGAAAGAAATCCCACGTTAAAACCTTATGCCGTATCACCCAAAGCTCATCTCCGGATGGGCTTTTTTAATGCTGAATCATCTGAATCTGAGGAAATGCAAAACCATGGCAGGAATATTCAGAAGGCCAGGCAACCGTCAGCATACAATCAGCCAGCCGGTAATTCTGGTAGGCAAAAGCCCCAATTGCCGGATGCTGACAGATGCCGCCATCCTGTACCGGATGCAGCTGCGTATTCAGTTCATTCAGATTGATCCGGATCCCCAGTCCCGCTGCCTTTAAAACAGCTTCCTTGGTAGTCCATACCCGGAACCAGTAATCAGCACTGCAATCTTCTGCCTGCCATATCCGATATTCATGGGAGTGAAAAGCATGCCGGGCCAGCGCATCAAAACGCACTGTCCTGTCCATATCTTCAATATCCACCCCAATACCGGACATATGATGACTGGTGGCCAGAGCGTAGCAGCGCTGACTATGCGAATGATTAAATGAAAATTCCGGGTGATGCAGTAGATAGGGCTTACCCATTTCAGTCAGGGCAATATCCTGATCACTGATCTGCGTCTGTAATCGGGTGGATAATAATTGGTTTCTGAACTGATGTATGACGGTTTTTTGATAATGGTTAAAACTGCGCAGATCTGCAAAATCAGACCTGCCTCGTTTTAATAACTGCGCCAATGGCTGAACATCAATCTGAATGCATCTTTGTTTTTTCATTGGCTCAATTGATTGGTCATCAGAATTTAACCAGGTCACCCCTGAGCGCCACACTGGCAATCGCTGTGCCCTTATAACATTCATAGGTAGTGGCATTTTTACTTTCATTGGCCTTGAAATAACTGACGATATTAGTCACAGCGTTAGCACCCCGAGCCTTTGCAGCCTCCTGAAGCTGGATCAGGGCTGAACGCAGCACATGATCACAGGATTTTTCAGCAGTTTTGGCAAAACCATTGGTTTTTTTATTGCTGACCAACTCTTTCTGCACCAGCTGACCACCGGATTTTGTTCCGGCCAGATAAAATTTGACCGAACCATCCAGAAAACCATCGCTCATGGCCCGGTCAACAGCCTGTTTAAAATTAAAGTGATGCACTTCATCGGCAGCCTGTGCCGTCACTATACTACCGGCACAAAGTGCTGTAACCATACAGATTTTTTTAATGAGCATGAATCCATCCTCTTTTCGTTGTTGCTGTGATCAGATACGTTTAAAAATCAGCGAGGTATTGATTCCCCCAAATGCAAAATTATTGCTCATCAACGTATTGGCATCCATAACCCGGGCCTGTCCGCAGATATAATCCAGCTCCCCGCATAATGGATCTATCTTATCCAGATTCAGTGTGGGAATAAAACGGTTTCGCTGCATCATTTCCAGACTGAGCCATGCTTCAATCGCGCCACAGGCCCCCAGCGTATGCCCGAAATAACTTTTCAGGGAGCTGATCGGTTTTTTCCCCAGAATACGGGCCGTGGCCTGGGTTTCGGCAATATCGCCCTGATCCGTGGATGTCCCGTGTGCATTGACATAGTCAATCTGCGCTGCACTGATTCCAGCATCCTTCAGCGCCAGCTGCATGCAGCGCCCCATCATCTCTGAATCCGGGCGTGTGACATGCTGCCCGTCAGTGTTGCTGCCATAACCGATAATTTCTGCATGAATGGTGGCACCCCGTGCCACAGCATGTTCATATTCTTCCAGAATTAAACAGCCGGCCCCCTCTCCGACCACCAGACCATCCCGATCTGCATCAAACGGCCGCGGCGATTTTTGCGGATGATCATTCATCCCACTGGTGGCAAGTAATACATCAAAGACTGCTGTACCCGCCGCACTCAGTTCTTCTGCTCCCCCCGCCAGCATCAGGGTCTGTTTCCCATAGCGGATTGCCTCATAAGCCTGGCCGATCGCCATCGAACCTGAAGTACAGGCGCTGGACGTAGGCAAAGTCAAGCCCTTCAGACCAAAATAGACGCTGATATTGACCGCACTGGTATGTGACATCATGCGGATATAGGTGGTGGCATTTAATTTTCCCATATTGTGGTGCAGCAGCATGCTGCCGAACTCAGAAACCGCATCGACACTGCCGGCAGATGAACCAAAAGCCACCCCGGCCTCACCGCTGTGCAGTATCTGATGCTGATGCAGCCCGGCCTGTTGCAGTGCCCGTTCTGCACAGACCACAGACATCAGCGCAACCCGGCCCATGCCCCGGGTCACCTTACGGTTAAAGTGCTTCGGTATGTGAAATTGCTGTACCGGACCGGCAATTTTACATCTTAAATCTGAATATACGTCCCATTCCGGCATATGGCGGATACCACTTTTCGCTTCGGCAAACTGAGCAAAGATTTCATCTGCCGTCTCCCCCAGCGAGGTAATCCCCGCCATCCCCGTCACAACCACACGCTTCATCAGATCAGTCCTCCATTGACAGAAATGACCTGACGGCTGATATAACCTGCTTCATCACTGCAGAGGAACCTGACTGCGCTGGCGACTTCATCCACAGTTCCCATACGCTGCATTGGAATCATTTTCAGCGCATGTTCCTGTACTTCTGGAGAAACCATTTCTGTTTCAATCAGCCCAGGGGCCACACAATTCACGGTGATTTTACGTTTGGCCAGTTCCAGTGCAAGCGCTTTGGTCGCACCGATCAGACCGGCCTTGGCAGCACTGTAATTGACCTGGCCACGATTGCCCATTATTCCGGAAACCGATGAAATGGTCACAATACGACCGCCCTGCTTCAGACGGATCATCGGCATCACCAGTGGTTTCAGCACATTATAAAAACCGTCCAGTGAAGTACTCATCACTTCATCCCATTCATGATCGGTCATGGCAGGAAATGCGGTGTCATGGGTCAGCCCGGCATTTAAGACCACCCCATAGAATGCACCATGTTCGGCGATATCCTCTGTCAGTAACTGCTGCATTGCAGTCCGGTCCGTGACATCACACAGCAGATAATGACTGTTGCGCCCCAATGCCCTGATCTGTTCCACCACAGCTGCGGCTTCCGGCTGTCTGGAGCGTGCATGTACCGTAATATCAAAACCGGCCTGGGCCAGCTGTAAGGCAATTGCCCTGCCAATTCCCCGACTGGAGCCGGTGACCAGTATTCTTTTCATCATGTTGCTCTCTCTGCTTGCGTCTGTCACATGTATCACGCGCTTCACATCGCTGTTCCGTTTATTTTTCAGTGTCATTGACGCTTTCAGTCTGCGGATGACTGACCTGTTGATGATCCCCTTGCTGATGATTAACCTGCTGATCATCAGCCGGTTCATAAACACTGAGCATGGCAGAAATCACATGCTCCCCGTACTGAATTTCGCAGGAAAACTGTCCCAGACCATCATGCAGATATTGCTGTTCCGCACGAATCCGCAACGTTGTTCCCAATGCAAAAAAAGCGATGGGTAAATTCAGCTTCCGGGTGCCCAGCAAAAAGCCGATTTTCGGAATCTGCCCCGATTGCTTTCCCTTAAAACCGGCATATAGGCTGATCGTCTGCGCCATCAGCTCAATACTGGTCCAGCTGGGCAGGCCCTGAGCTTCACAGAACATCAGTTTCGGTGTGATCTGCAAATCTGCAACGGCAAAGTGCTCCCTGATTTCCACCACATGATCAATAAATACCATCGGCGGATGATGCGGAATAAAGTCCACTGCAGCCTGTTCTGTCCCTGTTTGTAAGATATTTTCAGTATGGCTCATTTCAGTGCTGTCCCAAAGATTAAACTGATATTACTGCCACCGAATGCAAATGAATTAGACATGGTGTAATGAATCGGCTGCGTCAGATCAGCACTCACCACATAATTCAGATCATCCAGTTCAGCATCCAGCACACCACTGTGATGCAGTGGCAACCAGCATTGATCCTGTAAAACCCGGCTGCAGATATACGCCTCGATCGCCCCGGCAGCCCCCAGACAATGTCCGGTCTGATGCTTGGTACTGCTCAGCGGAATATCATAACCCTGAAATACACTGCGTACTGCCTTAATTTCCATTGCATCATTCTGGGGTGTTGCCGTGCCATGCAGATTCAGATAACCCATCTGCTCCGGTCTTAACCCTGCTTGCTGCAATGCCATCTGCATGGCCTGTGCTGCCCCCCTGCCTTCAGGATGCGGCGCCGAAATATGCCAGGCATCCATTGACTCACCAGCTGACATCAGCAATACCGGCGCCTGCCGCTTTGACAATAGAAACAGTCCCGCTGCTTCACCAATATTAATCCCGTCACGCTGCTGTCCGCAGGGCTGACAGATGTCCTGTGACAGGCTTTCCAGACTGTTGAAGCCATTCAGAGTCAGCTGACATAAAGTATCCACCCCACCGACCAGCACAACATCGGCAAGACCGGCATTAATCAGCCGTTGCCCGGCAGCAAAGGCTTTAGCAGCCGATGAGCAGGCTGTGGAAATGGTATATGCCGGACCGCGCCAGCCCAGATACTGCTGCACGGCTTTTGCCAGATAACCCATTTCCTGCTTTTTCTGATCAATCGCTATGCCCTGCTGGCCCTGAAAATACTGTTGCAGCCGTGGTTCATTATCAGCAATTCCTGACGTGGATGTTCCCAGTACAACCGCCAGCCGTGCTGAATCAAAACCGGCAACATAAGACCGGATATCCTGTTCCATCATTTGCAGCGCGGTCAGCGCAAAACGCAGATGACGACTGTCCACAGACTCCAGCTGCCGGGGTACCTCTTCGGTCAGCGCATGATTATAAGCACCGACCCATACTTTACGTTCCGGGATAAAGCCACTTTTCAACGTCAGACTATGCGGCAACTGCGTCAGGCTGTACTGTAACTGTTCAGCTGTGGCACCAGCTGCACAAAGGCCGACAGCAAACTGAATCCCAACGGCAGGATGTGCAGGATCAATCATTTCAGTCATGCTGTTGCTCCCTGCTGTTGTTATGGCGGCTGTTATGGTTGTTGTCGTTGTTGCCATGCTGATCGTTATCATGATCATTTTTCAGCGTGTTCTGTACGGACGTGAACACCATCTGATAAGGCACCTGCAGATTATCCAGTACGATCAGTTGCGGTTGCCGCTGAATGTTCAATACCGGCTGCTGCTGAATCAAAATAACCTGCTGATCTGCTGTCTCCTGCTGAACACCGACCTGTGCCCGCTGAAGCTCAGCGAAGCCCGGATAGCTTGCAAACAGAATGTCCCGGACCACAAAGTCAAATGGTAGCAGTTTCATCTGATCAATCCGCTGTACCACAGTGACCCGCTGCCCATCAAAAGTCAGCCGAAACAGCTGCTGTCCGGTCAGACTTAAGGCCAGTAATTCCAGTATCTGGCCCTGCTGTTGCTGATAGAGTAAAAAACTAAAACTGTGCTGTTTCCACTGCACTTCAACCTGATCCTGACGGGCATACTGCTGTGCCACCCATTGCTGAGTCACCAGCCCCTGTGCTTCCGGAACCCATAGCCTGCATGCGCTGATGCTCATCATCAGCAGCATCAATACGGCAATTCCAGTGCGTTTCAATTGCATTATTCAGCCTCAACCGCCTGCCCGGGCAACCGTCCATTCCGGCAATATTCTGCCAGGGTGCTTAATCGCTGACGGGCATTTTTGTGAATCGGGTTGCTATCATCCCATGCATAACCCGCCAGTAATGATGAAATCATACGACGAATTTTATCATTCTGAACCTCAGAAAAAACCACATCCTGAAATTCTCCCGTATACCAGGCTTCCACATAAGCCCGGAACACCTGAATGCCTTTGCGTAAGGGTTTTTCATAGGCATTCATCCAGTCAACCGTTTCTCCCCGCAGGACCTGATCCACCAGCGGAATCGCCAGACTGGAAGATTTCAGAGCAATGGTCACACCTGATGAAAAGACCGGATCCAGGAATTCGCCAGCATTGCCCAATAAAGCATAATGATGACCGAACAGTTGTGTTACGTTGGCTGAATAACCCACCAGGGTACGTACCGGTGTATCAAACTGCATATTACGCAGTAGCTGTGACAGGCTCGGATCATCGGCAAGAATCCGCTTGAATAAGGCCAGCAGCGCTTCGGGTTCCAGGTTGTCAAACCGGTACTGATCAAAAAAGTCCTGCTCTGCCACCACACCGAACGATGCACGCCCATCTGCAAAGGGAACCAGCCAGTACCAGGCACGGTGATCCTTTTCATGCACGGTGATCAGAATTTTTTCACGATCAAATCCCGAACCGTCTGCATCACCATCCACAATACCGTCTGCAATATGGGTAAATAGCGCACGCCGTACCGGAAAATCGGAGGGACTTTCCAGATCAAGCAGTTTTGGCAGAATCCGCCCGAAACCACTGGCATCCAGCAAAAACCGGGCCCGCATCTGATACGGCACGCCAGTTGCATCATTCAGCGTCAGCAAGGGCTGTGCTGCTGTAATATCCACAGCGATCACTTCATGCCCAAAGCGGATATCAGCCCCATCCGCCTGAGCCTTTGCCGCCAGCAAATGGTCAAAATCGGCACGGCGCACCTGCCAGGTGGTTCCCGGCCCTGCACTGAATTTTTCAGTAAAATCATAAAAACTGCGTTGTGTGCCCCGCAGAAAAGCCGCCCCGTTTTTAAACTGGAAGGCGTACTCCTGCGCATGATCACGCACTGTCTCCAGCAAGCCGGCTTCTTCCAGAAAAACCATTGCCTGAGGCAATAATGACTCACCAATTGAAAACCGGGGAAAGTGCTGCTTTTCAATTACGGTAACCTGATAACCTTTCTGACGCAGTAATGCCGCAGCAGAACTGCCTGATGGTCCGGCACCAATAATCAGTACATCAGTCTGTTGTATTAAATTCATTGTTCCCCACTTGTTCAGCGTCCGTGCTGATTCTGTAAATCCTGATGTTGTAAAACAACCCGATGTCCCTGGTCTGCACGGGTCAGTAAGCTTGCATAAATAAATGAAAAAATCACCCCCAACAAAACGGTCAGCCCAAAACAATGAATCGCATAGGTCTGGCTGAAGGACAGCAAGCCGAAGCCCAGCAGGGTTGACATCATACACAGGAACAGCGCCATGCCCACCACCTGCGGATGATCATGACCATGACGGTAGAAAATGGCATAATCCACGCCAATGCCCATGATCAGAAAACTGCCCATGATACTGAATAGATTCAGTTCAATACCAAGCCATGCCTGTACCGCAAAGGTGCTTAACAGCGCCAGACTGACCGGAAAAACCAGCGGCAATATGGCGCGGATGCCATAAATCAGCCCCAGTCCGATCGCCAGGGCAATCAGTGCATAAAACAATAAATATTGCGCCTGAATCCGATAAGCCTGAAACAGATCAGATAAATTTTTCACCGGTTGCAGCAGTTTGATCTGTGCTGTCTGTAACTGCCGGAGGGCCGGTTCATTGCGAACATCCTGCAATAACACCAGTCGTTCCGTGGAGTGCAGTTGTAAAAAGGACAGCGGATGTGCCTGGAACTGACTCAGCGACAAGACAGGCTGTGCTGACAATTGTTTTTGCCAGTTCAGCACAGCCCGGACATTCAGCTGCATGGCTGTTGCATAGTTGACCAGTTCAGCCGCGGGAATCTGTTGCAGCAGCTGGATATTCTGCTGCTGTTGCTGCCGGGAAGGTATGGACTGACCGATGGCCTGAAAATCCTGAAGCGCGCCGCGGGACTTTAACACCGACAATTGCTGAATCAGCTGTTGCTCAAGCTTTTCAAGTTGTGACGGAGTCTGCGCCCGAATGACAAAATAATCACTGCCCTGCTGCTGTCCAAAGCGTTCACGGACATAATGGTCCTGCTGCTTTAACTGCCGGTCCATACTCTGCAGATTGCGGATATCATCATTGGTTTTTAAAAAGGACAGGCTGATCAGTGCCGTAAGCAGAATCACCGCCACACTGCCGTAACGCAACCGGTGATGCTGTAAAAAATAACGGCGCATATGACCAATAAACCGCAGCGTCTGGATTGCCGGTTCGGCATTCAGCGCTTTCAGGCGTGGCAACAGCAGTACACTGGTGATCCAGGCCGCTGTTAATCCGACAATTGAAAACACCGCAATCTGACGAAAACCGGGAAACGGGGTAAACGTCAGGAACACATAAGCCACCAGGGTGGTCATCAACCCCATAAACAGGCTGGGCAGAATCGGTCTGAGAATGGCAAAACCATCCATGTTCCGGTGCTGCGACTGCAATGCCATAAAATAAAAGGAAAAGTCAACACAGACCCCCACCAGACTGGCACCAAACACCAGCGTCATCAGATGAATTTCTGAAAATAGCCCGTGCGTCACGGCAAAAGCCACCAGTGTACCGCTGGTCACCGCGACAAACTCGGTCAGCATGGGTCGGAATGATCTGAACCCGAACCACACCAGCAACAATACTCCCAGGCTGGACCCCAGGCCAATGGTGGAAATTTCCTTTTCTGCCGAGCTGGTGCCGGCACTGGCAAACAGCAATGTTCCGGTCCAGTGCGTCTGCACACCCAATTGCTTCATCTGCCGATTCAGCTGTTGTATCCACACCGCAGTATCTTTCTGATAATCAATATTGTACGGGCTTTGTGTCAATTGCAGCGTAAACAGCCTGGAAATACCCCGTTCATCATGCAGCGTGGCAAACCCCTGTTCCATCTCCACGGCCTGATTGCCCTGCTGAGCGGACAGCCCCATGACAAAGCGCGGAAACAGCAATAACGGATCCTGCTTTAACAGATCCTCTGTCACCGGCATGCCTGGACTCATGATCTGCAACAGACGCTGTTCGGTCAATCCGGCATATTCCCCGGTGCGCAGCAATTGCCTGTCTTCTGTACTGATCAGTCCGGCATGATGCCGGTACAGGGTCTCTGCAAACTGCGCTGTGTCCAGCTGCGCTTTCAATGGCTGCCATAAAGGGCTGTTTTGCAGTTGCCTGCTGAGTAATACCGTGGCCTGTTGCAAGGTCTGTTCATCCGGCGCATCCACCACCAGAAAAACCTGGTTGTTCAGTTGCCCACTGACATACTGCCGGGTCTTTTGCAGTGCCTTGTCCTGGCTTTGCTCAGGCAATAATGCAAAAATATTGGTCTGGATATGAATGTCCCGATGCAGCCATGACCAGGCCAGTGTAGCAGCAATGGTCAGCAGGATGATCAACCAGGCGGCTGACAGCCTATTTCGCCAGCTGGAAAAGCGCATGTTCCGCTGCCGTTAAAGTCTGAGGTTGAGGATTGTGCTGACTGAACTGAATCACGGTGGCATTACCAGCCTGTTCCGTAATCACAATCCGGTCTACATACTGACCGCCCTGTGCCTCAACACGCACGAATAATGTCTTAAACAGACTACTTTTCGGCGTCAGGCTAAGCTTCCACTGTCCCGCAGTGTAATGTACTGAAACAAGATTAAAATTTCTGGCCAACGCAATCTGATTTCCGGACATCAGTTGTAAAAACATATTGGCAACCGCAGCATAAGGCGATTTATCCATTTCAATCTGACTGTAGGTGCGCTGGGTTTTCTGTACCAGTTTACCCGGTGTAACAATCAGATCAGCCACCACCGGTTGCCGGATCTGCCACAATACGCCCTGTTGTTCTGAAAATAATACGCTGCCACTGGAGACAAATGTTCTGTTCAGAGCAGCCAGTTTCTTTTGCTGCTGAAATTGAGCCCGCACCACGGGGGTTGCAGACAATTGCCTGAAAATCTGCTCAAGCTGTGGGTTCTGCTGCGCCATGACAGTCGTGGAACAGAACAGGGTGAGCAGTAGACTGAATATCAGCAACCATTGCAATAATGGCCCTTGATCAGGTTTTTGCCCATCCGCAGGCATTCTCATTTTCACAGCGTTCATATTGGCTCTCTATCCGGGTTATTCGGCGTTAAAATCCGCCCATGCATGCAGCCGTTCCAGTAAAACCGGCGGTGACTGGAAACACATTTCACGTGTTGCAATACTGACTGCCACCTGCGAGGTATAACCTTTAGTCAGACGTTTTCCTGATTCAGCATCAAAAATAAGATATTCAATTTTTAAACGGTGTTCCCATTCCCTCAATATCGCACGAACCCGGATTTTCTGCTGAAACTGAATACCCTGTACATAACGTACATGACTTTCAATTACCGGCCATGCATAGCCGGATGCCTGCATCTGCAGATAGTTATAGTCGAAAGCATCCAGCAGCTGACAGCGGGCAATTTCAAAATATTTCAGATAATGCCCATGCCAGACAATATGCATACTGTCTACATCATGAAATGGAATGTCAATGATCACTTCAGCATGCATGCTGATCCTCCGGCTGATGCGTCGAAACCTGTGGGTACGGTAAATGGAATGCAGTACATTGCAGCAGTGACAACTGTTCCAGCCGATTCACCAACTGCTGTAAGTCCTGTTGCAGGGGACGATCTTCCCCCACAAATGTGAAGCTCTGCTGTACCCAGTCCTGGAATTGTGTTAATTCCTCTCCCAGTTGCTGTGAAAGTCCCTTCAACTGTATAGCCTGAACACTGGCACAGCAGAGTGCCGCAATCACCTGCTCTGTCAGCAGAATCACCCGACTGGCGTCCCGGGCAGCAATGGTCCCCATGCTGACCTTATCCTGATTATGGCATTCAGTTGAGCGCGAGAATATGGACGCAGCCACTGTCTGTTTCAGCGCTTCTGCAGTCCATGCGGATACCGCTATCTGTACCGCCTTAAACCCATGGTTGAGCGGTAGCCGTTCCGTACTGGCACCGGTCAGATTCCGGGCTAAACCGTGGTTCATTTTATGATCCACCAGCTGTGCCAGCTGACGGTCCATCAGATCAGCAATATTGGCCACCATAATCTTCAGACTGTCCATCGCCTGGGCAATATGCCCGCCATAAAAATGTCCGCCATGCAACACCCTCAGGTTGACCGGATCAATCAGTGGATTGTCATTGCTTGAATTCAGTTCATTTTCGATAAACTGCCGCAACCACTGTGCTGAATCTTCAAAAACACCAATCACATGCGGTGCGCAGCGTAATGAATAGCGATCCTGCAAACGTGGACTCTGATGTGCCGTCTGCACTTCACTGTTTAACCAGTGGCGTAACTGTGCCGCAACATGCTGCTGCCCCGGATGCGGTTTCTGAGCAAACAGCACTTCATCGAAATGACTGGGGTTGCCTTCCAGTGCCAGTACGTTCATTGCGGTAATCAGGCTGCTGGCCAGTGAAATCTGTTCTGCTTTTTTATAGTTTAAACAGGCGATGGCGGTCATGACCGCGGTACCGTTCATCAGTGCCAGCCCTTCCTTGGGGCGCAGCACCAGCGGCTGCATCTTCTGTTCTGCATAGACCTGGGCAATCGGTACAATCTGCTGCTGATCTCTCACATAGACATCACGCTCTCCCACCAGTGCACCGGCAATATAGGATAATGGCGTCAGATCACCGCTGGCGCCAACAGACCCCTCAGAGGGAATCACCGGAATAATATTTTCATTCAGCATCCAGACCAGTCGTTGCAGCAATGCCAGCGATACACCGGAATACCCCCGGGCCAGTGAACATAAGCGTGTGATCACCACGGCCCTGGCGGTGACCAGATCCAGGTTCTGCCCCAGGCCACAGCCATGAAAACGGGACAAATGCAGCGGCAATTCATGCACCTGATGTGGTGGAATGTCCACCAGACAGGAATCTCCATAACCGGTGGTGACTCCATAAATCACCCCTTCATCTTCCAGCAGCTGATCCAGGAAATCAGCCCCACGCTGAATCAATGCACGCCACGCTGCAGAATCCGGCAAGGCAACCTGTACCTGATCACAGGCAACCCGAATGACATCTTCAATCGTTAAAGGCTGCTCCCCAACCACTAAAACCTGCATGTTATTTATTCCAGACATGATAAAAATTAAACCATTGATAAGGCGCACGCATACAATGCTGTTCAAGCAGGGCAATATACTGACGGGTGTACAGCTGCATGTCCTGTAAGCGATTCGCCCTGGCTAACCGGACCTGATCAGCCACATGATGAATATGCACATCAAAACCCTGTTGAAAGCGATAACAAAACACCGCCAATACCGGAACTTTCAACAGGCTCGCCAGAATCCACGCGCCCTGCGGCCAGCTTGCATCCTGCCCCAGGAAACGGACGGTCTGTACCCGATCCGACTGTACCGGCACCCGGTCTGCCGCAATGACAACCCACTCGCCCTGGTCCAGTTTCTGTTGCAGCAATAGCGCCGTTTCCACGCCCAGTTCATCCACCGAAATCAGCTGTATCTCTGTCCGATCATTCAGTTTCCTTAAAAACCGATTAAACTGGGTGGCATGCTTCTGGTACACCAGCACATTAATTTTCTGCGGATGTTCTGACTTGATGGCCCGCAACAACTCAATATTGCCAAAATGTGAGACTAGGATAATCGCCCCGTTACCATAATGTGCCCGGAAGTTTTCATGCCCCTGTAAATTGAGCTTATGCTCCGGAATCCGGCCCAGCCAACCCTCAATTTTATCCAGAATGCACTCTCCGAACTGCAGCAGATGAGTATAGCTATTGGTGGATACAGGCCTATGCTGAAACGGCGATTGCTGACCGGCAAACCGATGCAGCTGCCTTAAATAGCCTAAGGATGCCCGCCTGACCGTCTGAGCAAACAGCCAGTACCACAGAATGACAAAGTAAAGAATCAGCCGGCACAAAAACCGCCCGCCCAGGCGGTACAGCCACAGCATCAGCATCAGCGGCAGCATGCCCCCCTTTTCCTTCAGCTCACTCCACTGCTCAGCGTCCGGTTCATTCATCTGATCCATCCTCTGAATTTACGGCTCAATAATTGCGGCAGCCGGATCAGCATGCCGGCAAACAGACTGGCATGTGCTTTGCTCAGCCCAAAATTGTCACGCCATACATCAAAATGAGAAATGCCCTGTGCAGGATAAATCACACGGGTCGGCACATTAATAAAGGGCACATTGTTCCACTTCAGACGAACCAGGATTTCACTGTCAAAACCCATACGCGGCTGAAATCTGGCACTATTCAGTATGGGCAGGGTTGCAGCAAGTGGATAAACCCGGAAACCACACATACTGTCCTTAATATCCAGCGACAGCGAGTTAATCCACACCCAGATATGGGTTGCATAACGGCCATATAGCCGCCCCTTTGGTACACTGTCATCAAAAACAGGCTGCCCGATGACCATCGCCTGCGGATTTTCCCTGGAAATCCTTAAAAATTTTGCAACGTCCTGCCAGTCATGCTGACCATCAGCATCCAACTGCAATACATGACTTAATCCCATTCGGTCTGCCTGACTCAGACCGGTCATCACCGCCTGGCCCTTGCCCTGGTTCCGGCAATGTTCCACCAGCACCATCCGGGAGGAGTACTGTCCGGCCAGTTCATGCAGAATGCGGGTACAGCCCGGCTCACTGCCATCATTGACCACAATGACAGGTAGTTCAAACTGGCTAAGGTGTGCCATGAGCGCAACCAGGCAATCCGGATGGTTATATACCGGAACAACCACACCATACTGCATACCGGCAGCACTGTTCATGCATCTTCTCCCTGATCCTTCAGTGCAAACAGCAACCGACCCGAAGCCAGTCGTTTATCTGCCGCATACATTTCAAAATGGACCTTATGCTGTTTACGCTGTAACTTCAACTGTACAACAGTATAGGGCCGGATCAGCTCCTGAAATTTCAGTTGTTCATACCCACTGCACCAGGCCAGCTCAGACCAGCATTCACGGGCGAAATGCTGAATGAAGCCAACCTGCCCAACACCCGGGTAAATGGGATACCCCGGAAAATGTCCCTTAAAACAGGCCATTTCTGCAGGAAACTCAAGTTCCAGTACAGTTTGTTCCGAATCCTGCTGCTGTTTCAGGACCACCGGCAGTAATAATGACTGAAACAGCGCTTGAATATCGTTTTTATTCAGTTTGGACTGGGTATTTTGGGGTAACTGACTGAGAAAACGCCACTGCCGGGGAGTGGCGATTCCTTCAAGCTTTGCTGTCAGTTGTACTTTCAATGCAGCAAGCAGCGCTGGTTTACCCTGCTGGATCAACAGCTGTTGCGCTGCATCCGTCAGAACCGCCACACAGGCCAGTAATTGGCGGTTTGCATGTTGCAGAATCAGCACATGACATTGCTGCACTTCAGGCAACGACTGAATTTCCTGCTCAATGACGTCCAGGCTCAGACGCTTTTCCTCAAGTTTGACAATGCGGTCCAGCCGCCCAAGTAACCGAAAAGGGCTTTGTACATGAGCTTCCTGCATTTCAGCCCGATCTCCGGTACAGATCCATTCCTCACTGAAAGCATGACTGCTTCTGACCGTCAGTTCCTGCTGTGGTCCCACCTGAACCTCGACATCTGCAAAAGGCAGCCATAGCGCTTCATCCTGCTGACGATATGCAATACCACCGGTTTCAGAGCTGCCCAACACTTCGGTAATGGGCCTGTTCAGCAGTGGCCGGACACCGGAATCCAGCTGACCGCCGGAACAATACACCATCAGGCAGTCCTGCAGCGACACATCCTGCGTCCAGCGTTTTAATAAAGCCGGACTGGAAATCACATAATTCAGCAGCTGTATCTGTTTTAACTGACGCTGTGCCTGTACCACGTCTTCCGGGAAAACCAGTTGTGGATTATAAAAACTGCGACCACAGGCCAGCGGCCACAGTAATTTAAACAACAAACCATAAATGTGCTGATGACTGACCGTTGCAACGGCCACAGCAGCAGGCTGTAGCTGAAAATACTGTTCCAGCCCCTGTATTTCATTGAGCAGCTGTCTGAATGTTCTTGGAATTTTTTTTGGTTGACCGGTTGAACCTGAGGTATAGAAATAAATACGGGCCTGATTTAAAACAGCATCATCCAGTTGTAGTGACTGCGCTGCATGTTCCATGACTGCCGGCTGTCGGCTCAGAAAATAAATCCCCTGAGCGGCCAGTTGCCGCTCAAGCTCCCGGACCCGATTCGGTACAATCATGATCTGTTTTTTTGCCAGTACAGCCGCCAGCAGCAACACCAGAAAATCATAGCTGTCCGGTTGCCATAAGGCCCAGATTTGTCCAGGCCCGGTTTGTCCAGGCTGAGTTTCTCCGGAAAAGCCTTTCCCGCTCTGAATAGTTTCACCAGCCTGAGTGCTGCTCAGCTGAATCCCGTCAGCCAACCTTTGAATGGCGGCCATCTGCGCTGTGACATCCTGCCAGAAATCCAGAAAACGGATGGTCGTCAAATCCTCACGGATGCATAAAGTCTGTGTAGACTGAAGGTGGTGCTGAAAGTGACACAACATAATTGATGGGTAACTCTTATGATTCTTCGGTGCTGTTGCTGACCGGATGCAGCCGCTGCTGACGCTTGCGCAGGATAAATTCCCCCAGCAGCAGCATGCCCATCAGCAAATAGGAAATAAAACCATTATAAATAACCCAGACCTGCATAGGGGCAAATAATACCGTTGCCAGCGCAATCATGGCATTCAAAGTAAAAAAAATGCACCATACCACCGTGATATTCCGGGTCCATGCCACACCGGATGCCGGCAGTTCCGGCTCCGCCAGCCGGGCAAAACGCTCAATCATGGAAGGTGGCCGGATTAACGTACCTGCAAAAATCATCAATGCTCCGACGCTCATAAAAACCGGATACATTTTTAACCAGGCATGATCCTTTAAAAGCAGACTTAAACTGCCACACAAAATGGCAAATCCGGTCAGCGGCCACAGCAGAGCATGTCCCGGACTGAATAAACGCACAACACCCAGACCAATCAGCAAGGCACTGACCCAGACCAATTGCCCGTGAGACAGACTCCATCCCACAAAAAAGGGATAGAGGATCAGTAAGATCACGACTATGCCCCTGATGATCTGTTTCATTCAGCCGACATATGCTGAATCACCGTTACAACATCCTGAACGGTACGGACATTTTTAAAATCTTCAGGCTTGACCTGCTTACCGGTCAATTCCTTAATTTTTACCACCAGGTCAATGGCGTCAATACTGTCGACATCCAGGTCAGAATATAAATTTGAATCAAGCTGAATTTCTGCAGGCTCAATTTCAAACAGTTCTTCCATCCATTCACGTAATTTTTCAAGTACCTGTTCTTGCGTTAACATCTTTACCTCTTATGCCGCCGATTGCGCTTCAACCAATGCCACCAGACTCTGAATTGATCTGAAATGCTGTCTGGTTTCAGCAGATTCTGCATTTAAATGGATGTTATAGCGCTTTTTTAACGCCAGCCCCAGTTCCAGTGCATCAATTGAATCCAGTCCCAGTCCATCCCCAAACAGTGGTGCTTCAGTGTCAATATCTTCCGTGCTGATATCCTCAAGGGCGAGTACATCAATAATCATTTGTTTTAATTCATCAGCAAGATTGCTCATTTTTTCGATAATTCCTGGTTAAAAAACTGTTGAAGCTTCCGATTTAACTGGCGAACCTGTTTAGGGGAAACCGTACTGTCAGTCAGCACATCATCCACATGAATTGCATCCAGCACCTTAATCTGGACATGAAACGGCTCTGATGGAATATGATACCATTTCTCATTTTTGGTCAATGTAGAAGGCGTACACCGAATCAGCACCGGACGAATGGGAACCCCTGCCCGAATGGCAATATTGGCAGCACCGCGCTGAAATTCATTCAGCAATGCTCCTTTTGCAGTCCGGGTTCCTTCCGGAAAAATCAGCAATGACGCCGCCTGATCCTGCTGCAGACTGTCCACGCAGTCCTGTATAAACTGTTCAGAACCTGCATTTAAAATATAATCGGCACTGCGTACCGGCCCCTGAGTAAACGGGTTTGACCACAGCGCCTGCTTGACCACACAATTGGCCTGCTCCATCAGACCAATTAAAATCACCACATCAATCAGGGTGGGATGATTGGCAATCACCAACTCCCGATGACTGCTCTGCAACCTGTCCAGCCCTTCCACCGTATAAGTCATGATGCCAAGTCTGACCATCATTTCGGTAAAGCCCTTAAAGCTGTATTTGATGACTTTCCGGGCACGCTGTCGTCTGACCTCAGCATCAGCGCTGCTCAACCTGACCAGCGGTGCAATAATACTGCCGATGGCAACACCACCCATACCAAAACTGGCAAAACTGAAACCGGTCGCTGCCATACGCCAGGCATAACTGGCTTTATGTTTTACATTCTGCATTATGGCCACACACGTATGCCCGGGTGATGCTGATCCTGCGTCCAGCAATGGTAAAAATTCAGCGCATCCTGATATTTAGGTTCAATCTCCACCAGTGCATCCAGATTCAGATACAAATCAGGCTGCTGTAAAGCAATCACTGCAGCCACCGCAAAACCCTGGAACTGCTGATGTTCCACATAGATATCCGGCAAGGGTTCATCATAATAAACCACGAGTGCCTGTGCCTGGTCCGACGCCGTCTTTAAAAAAGCATAGGCTTCAATCAGTGCTTCTGACCAGCTCGCACACAGACTGGTGGACGCAGTTGAATCCTGACATAAAATTGAATACAAGCCTGCCACAGCATTATGAACTGAAGTGGAAAACTGGGTCGGTGATGGCGTATGCGCCTGTAACACATCTTCCAGAATTTTACAGGTTCTGGTTTCATCGCCATATTGCGAAGCCCACACAATATAATCCACCCGTGTATCTGCAAGGCTCTGTATGGCGCTGTTCAGTGCCATTTTCGCCATGGGGGATAAGCGTCTGCGCTGCATGGCAGGAATATATTCCAATGCAGGATAAGTTTCCCCGGCACAACTCAGTGTGAGCCGCGATACCTTGATCTGAATCATGCCCAATCGTTACTCGATATTCTAATTTGTCTCTTACCCACCGCCGTGGCGCGGCAATTATAACACCTGAAATACAAAACAACAAAAATCTGCTTGTTTTTTTAAAAAGCATAATTAACCGAATTTAAACCCGGTCATCAGCCACATCTCTGCATTATTTTCAGATAAATCTGCATCTGACCCAATTAACGCTTAAATTTCTTCTCGGCCTTTTTAAACTTCTGCACATAACGGCGGCGGCGTGCAGCCACACGCTCATCCACCTGGGTCTTACGGCCCTCAAATGGATTTCCAGACGTTTTAAAATCAATACGGACCGGTGTCCCTTCCAGCTGATACACCTTACGGAATACGTTTTCCAGATAACGACGATAATCCGCCGGGGTTTTATCCACTTTATTGCCATGAACAACAATGGTTGGTGGGTTCTGCCCGCCCATATGAGCATAGCGCATTTTAATACGCTTACCGCTGATCATCGGAGGCTGATGTGCCTCGGTGGCGTCATTCAGAATCTGGGTCAGTTTTGCCGGAGAAACCTTTAAGTGAGATGAATCATAAGCCCGGTGGATGGATGGATACATTTCACCGACACCGGTACCATGCAGGGCAGAAATCAGATGTACCTTCGCCCAGGGAATAAAGTCGAAACGGCGTTCAACATCCAGTTTACATTGCTTACGGTCATACTCGGTCATGTTGTCCCATTTATTAATGGCAATCACCATGGCCCGACCCGCTTCAAGCGCATAACCGATCAGATGCAGATCCTGTTCAACCACTCCTTCACGGGCATCCAGCACCACCACCACCACATGCGCATCCTTAATCGCCTGCAGTGTTTTCACAATTGAGAATTTCTCAATCATTTCATCCACTTTACCTTTACGGCGCACACCGGCGGTATCAATCAGGGTGTAATGACGGCCATCCCGTTCAAATGGAATATAAATTGAATCCCGGGTTGTTCCCGGCTGGTCAAATGCCACCACCCGGTCTTCACCGAGCAGACGATTCACCAGAGTTGATTTACCGACATTGGGGCGACCAATAATCGCCAGCCGCAAACCCGTGGCCTGATCATGCTCATCTGCGTCCTGATCTTCAGGGACATCCTCAAGCACGTCTTCCAGCATCTGAGCCACGCCACGGCCATGACTGGCAGCAACATGAATCGGCTCACCAAAGCCCAGCTGGAAAAACTCCACTACCGCAGCTTCGGCATGCACCCCATCGACCTTATTGGCCACCAGATAAACTTTTTTACCCAGCGTACGAATTTCACGGGCAATCTGTTCATCGGAGGCAAGCAGGCCAGCCCGCGCATCCACCACAAAGACAATAATATCTGCTTCATGAATTGCCGTTTTTGACTGTTCTGCCATATAGGCGTCAATCCCGGCCTCACTTTCCCCAATACCGCCGGTATCCACCACAATAAATGATTTATTCTCATACACCGCATCGCCATATTTACGGTCACGGGTCAGCCCGGCAAAGTCAGCTACGAGCGCATCACGACTTTTGGTAATCTGATTAAATAACGTTGATTTTCCGACATTCGGACGACCAATGAGCGCAATTACGGGTTTCATAGATTAACCTTATATTCAGGTTGGCCACACTGAATGGCCTGAACCGGAAAGTATAAAAAGCAAATAAGTGTATCAGCTCAACAAAAACACGGGGTATTGAATATTCAATGACCCCGGGATTAATAAAAAGCTCAGTTTTGTCCAGGCCCAGCCATCAGACAAAAAAATTAACGGTTTTGCCAGACGCTCAGCGCACCCTTTCTGGTGGAAGCATATAGCTGCTGATCAATCACCCGCAGGGAACGCACTTCACCGCTGGTTTTTGAACGACCGACCAATTGTCCCGAGTCTGGATTAATCAGATGCAACATCCCATCCAGGTCTCCCACAACCAGGTTCTGCCCCAGCATGACAGGATTGCTCAGGTTCCGATTTAAAAGCTGCTCATTCTGCCACAACTGCTGGCCTGTTGTCAGGTCATAGGCTGTTAATTTACCATCTGTCTGCGCAACAAACACTTTATTGTCTGCCACTTCAGGACGGGTAATACTGCTGACATCCTCACTCCACACCACCTGTTGTGCCGCCAGATCCAGTACGGTGACCTGCCCCTGAAAACTATTGGTGACAAGGTACTGCCCTGCAACAACAGGATCGCCGTCAATATCCACCAGTCGCTGGATATCTGAATGACCTTCTGAAACCGCAACCCGACGCTGCATACGCGGGATTCCGGTCAGACTGTCAATGGCATAGACATAGCCATTGGACGTTGCCACCACAATGGTTCTGGCATCAATACTGACCGGTGCTGCCTGACCCCGTAAACTGAATGCAGCATTGGTCATTTTATAGGTCCATGCCTGCTGACCGGTGCTTTCATCAAATGCAAAGACTGTACCGTCATTGGCAATGGCAATGACCCGGCCAGCCTGAACCAGGGCAGGACTGATCACTGCGCCTGAAAGCTGAGCCACCCATTTTTGTTCACCTGTGGCCTGATCCACTGCAAACAGCTGACCCTTTTTATTGCCGGCAATGACCAGACCGTCTGCTGCGGTGACCCCGGAACTCAGACCATTTTTGCTGACCCGGGTCTCCCACAGACGCTGTTTACCCTTATAAGCAGCCACTGTCCCTTTGGGATCCAGCAGAAAAATTACGCCATTGTCTGAGTCCAGTCTCAGGCGCAACGGATCTTCTTCTGAGGTGGAAGAAACATTCTGGGAAAATACAGGCACCAGACTGGTGGCCTGGGCAAGCTTAGGCAGTGGATTCGGCTTAATTTTTTCCTCTTTAATCTTATTACTTGAACAGCCCATCAATGCTGCTGACAAAATTGCTAAGGCAAAAGGTATTTTATACTTTGTATCCATCAGGACTCATCCACTTGTGTTGCTAAAATTGGGCGTTCAATTTCAGGATCATCCACTAATACGCCAACACTTTCGAGTTTAATTTGTAAAATCTGACGTTCCTGTTTACGTTGCAGCAATGCATCCCAGGCAGCCTGATACGATTTTCTGGCATTTTCAGTATCATTTTTTGCCACATAAACATCCCCTTTCGCTTCTTCAGCTGTGGCCTTAAAAGCAGGGATCGTTACGGCTGTCAGGGTTTTCAGGGCATCATCATATTTCTTCTGGGCCAGCTGCGCATCTGCCAGACGAAGCTTTACAATCTGTAAAATACCTTCATCCTTCAGTTTCGCATGTTCCACTTTTTTCAGTTCACGCTCAGCCGCAGCATAATCCGCCTTTTCATAGGCCAGATGAGCCATGATCAGTTGCGCCTGCACGGCATGGATGGAATCCGAATCTTCCCGGACAATTTTATCTGCCGCCGGTACAAGCGCACCAAAGGCTTCTGGACGTCCAGCCATCTGGTGTGCTTCAGCAGCCAGTTGCTTCACCCGTGCGGTCTGAATCTGGTGATCTGCCAGGGTCTTTTTCTGCCAGTATTCCCAGCCAAAAAAAGCAATCAGTGCAATTAAAATACCGCTCACTATGGCTGAGCCATATTTCTTCATAAATGACTTTAAACCATCAAGTTGTTCATCACCAGTCATTGCGCCCATTGAGTTACCCTTTCCCTGTCCTTGCCAGTTTATTTTGAAGAAAATTTATCGATGAAGAATGATACGGCATCAGACACCACAACTTCAAATTGTTCAGCCGTGGCCAGTGCCTTGACAGAAAACCGCTGTGCTTCCCATTCCCGTTCACCCAGGATCAAGGCATAGACAGCCCCGGACTGATCAGCTTTTTTCATCTGACTTTTCATGGACCCCTGTGAACCGGTTTTCAGACGGATCAGACTGCCTGCGTCTTCCAGCTGATTACGGATCTGCTCAGCCAGCAGCAGGGCCTTACCCTGTGAAACCGGATCTGCCACCAGGAAAATTTCACAGTCACGGATAACGCTATGGTCTTCCACCATTTCCAGCAACAGCAGCAAACGCTCCATGCCCATTGCAAAACCGACTGCCGGTACAGACTGATCCGGTTTCGCCTTCAACTGTCCCACCAGACCATCATAACGCCCACCGGCACAGACAGTTCCCTGTGACCCCAGATGGGTCGTGGTCCACTCAAATACGGTTTTGTTATAATAATCCAGACCACGGACCAGTTGCGGGTTAATCACAAACGCAATCCCGGCATCGCTCAGATACTGCTGCAATTGCTCAAAATGATTTATGCTGTCTTCACCGATAAAATCATACAGCTTCGGTGCCTGTTCAAGGATCTGCCGGGTCCGTGCATCCTTGGAGTCCAGAATGCGCAATGGATTGGTACTCAGGCGACGCTGAGAGTCTTCATCCAGTTCATTTTTATGGATCATCAGAAAATCCACCAGCGCCGTACGATACGCAGCACGCTCATCCGGCTCCCCCAGCGTATTCAGCTCAAGGCGCACCATATCCGCAACGCCCATGCGTTTCCACAGCCGTGCAGTCATCAGAATCAGTTCTGCTTCCATGTCCGGTGTGGCCACACCAAAGGTTTCCACCCCAAACTGATGAAACTGCCGATAACGGCCCTTTTGTGGTTTTTCATAGCGGAACATCGGCCCGACATACCACACCCGGGGCGTGGCGCCACGCAGCAGATTGTGCTCCAGCATGGCCCGGACACAGCCTGCAGTGCCTTCCGGCCGCAAGGTCAACGATTCCGGTGGATTACCCTTATCCAGAAAGGTGTACATTTCCTTTTCAACAATATCGGTTGCATTGCCAATGGAGCGTTTAAACAGACTGGTCTGCTCCACCACAGGCAAACGGATCTGCTGATAACCATAGGCATCCATTAACGATGCCAGATATTGCTCCAGACGTCGCCATGCAGCGGTCTGTGCAGGAAGGACGTCATTAAAACCTTTAATTGCAGTAATTGAACTCATGATGAACTACGAATAATTTCCCTGGATTTAGCTTCTTCAAGCTCTGTAACACGCTGACGAACCATGGACTCAATTTCGTCAACCAGCTGTTTTGTATCAATCAGATGGCTCTTTTCACCATTATGATAGACCAGTGAACGCGGACTTGCGCCCACCACACCGATATCGGCTTCTTTGGCTTCGCCCGGCCCATTGACCTTACAGCCGATCACCGAAACATCCATTGGGGTGCGGACATCTTCCAGCCGCTCTTCGAGTGCCTGCATAACCCTGATCACGTCAAATTCCTGACGTGAGCAGCTTGGACAGGCAATAAAATTAATCCCATTGGAACGCAGACTCAGTGATTTCAGAATATCAAAACCAATTTTTATTTCGTCTTCCGGTTCAGCAGCCAGTGAAATACGCATGGTGTCGCCAATGCCTTCCATCAGCAGACCACCCAGTGCAATGGCTGACTTGACCGTCCCGGTACGGTAAATCCCGGCTTCCGTCACACCAAGATGCAGCGGATTGTCAATCTGTTCGGACAACAACCGATATGCATCCATTGTCAGGAACACATTCGATGCTTTGACCGACACTTTATATTCGTGAAAATTCAGACGATCGAGGATATCAATATGACGCAACGCAGATTCCAGCAGGGCTGCACCGGTCGGTTCACCGTATTTAACCTGCAGATCCTTTTCCAGCGAACCGGCATTCACTCCGATACGTATTGAGATATCATGATGCTTCGCCGCGGCAACCACTTCCCGGATTTTGGCTTCCGAACCAATATTTCCCGGATTAATCCGCAGACAATCCACCCCCAGATCGGCAACTTTCAGAGCAATTTTATAGTCAAAGTGAATGTCTGCCACCAACGGAACGGACACCCGTTTACGGATTTCGCCAAATGCCTCTGCCGCTTCCATCGACGGTACAGAGACACGCATGATATCAGCACCGGCATCTGCACAGCGCTGAATCTGTGCCACCGTTGCATCGACATCGCAGGTTTCGGTATTGGTCATGCTCTGAATACTGATGGGAGCATCACCACCGACATACACAGAGCCGACCCGGATTTTTCGTGTCGGTCTGCGTTTTATGGGATTCACAATCATCGTATTGCCCGGTTCAGATCTGATTAACGGGATAAACGGAATTCTGCCTTCCCGTTTACCGTATATGGAGACAATGGAATCTGTTCATTATTAAGGCTTAATGATACCGCATTCGCATCATCCAGGCGAATCTGAAATGGCGACTGCCCCTCAACCGTCAATGCAGCTGCCTGACGTCCACTGGCCAGTACCTTACCGGTACTGTCCACAATATGCACAGAAGTCGGATGCTTAAAGTTCAGCACCATATGATCCCCTGCAGCGGATGAAGCGCTATTATTCAGTGACAGCACTTCGACTTCCGAGCTTTGCGCCCGGCCTTCGTGCTGATCTGTTTTTTTGGCATACCATTTCTGAATGCCTTCAACAAGCAGCCAGATTGCCACAATCACCACCACAGCAATTAAGCCGCGCTTCAACCATTTTTTATTACGGCCACTGCCGGACCCCGGTAATTTCCCCATCATTTTAATCGGAGAATTATTTAAGGCATGATTTGGCAACAAACCGGTATCATTTTCATAAATTTCATCAAAACGCTGAATAATTGCCGTTGCATCGACATTTAAATATTTTGCATAGGAACGGTAATAGCCCTTGATAAAGGTAACTTCAGGCAAATTTTTATATTCATCCTGTTCCAGTGCCTGCAAAATTTTTACCGGTATATTCAAGTCAGCAGCAACAGCCTGAATATCACGGGCCTGAGAGACTCGAGTCTGGCGTAAATACTCGCCAGGACGCTGAATATTTCCCAAAGCATCAGGTACTGCATTTGAACCAGCAGATTGCTGTGAATTCGGATTTACTTCCATACGGCCTCAGTACTGTACTGTAATTGCAAATAACGTTGATATTGCTGGCTTCCAGGGAACAATGCCCGTAACTGATTCACCAGCACCTGCATGCCCATCTGGTCACCATTGGCACGCGCAATACGCATGCCGGTCCAGAGCGCCTGCGCCCCCTGATTTTTCTGACCAGTCAGACGCACATATTGTTCATAAAGCTGACTGGCAGCTGGAATATTACGCTGTAAATAAAATATTTCAGACAACTCTAACATTGATATGACTGAATCGCGATTCACCTGTAACGCCTGTTTGAATGTTTTTTCAGCATTTGCAACATCACCAAGCTTCAGATAAACCCGCCCCAGATTTTCAAGTGCCCTGAAACGCTGATCATAGCCCAATGTTGCACCAGCAACACTGAGTTGTTCTATAGCTTCATTGTAGCGCCCGACCTGATACAGATAAGTGCCGTAATTATTCCGGGCCTGGGCATTCTGCGGATCTATGGAAATGGCCCGCTTAAAATAGCCATCTGCCTTTTCCATATTGGGCTGACTGCCTTCCTGCTGCAACAGCACACCCATCATCATATTGGCAGCAGAATCCCTTGATTCTGACGCAAGTGCCTGATCCAGGGCACGCTTGGCAGCATCCAGATCGCCATTACGGATATATTCCGCCGCCAGCTGAGTGCGGACTTTTGCTGCTTTTTCAGGGTCTTTTTTTACAATGGTGTCCGGTGAAGTACTCTGACATCCGAGTATTGCCAGTGCAGAGAAACATATCGATATATTTAAAATTATTGTCTGATACTTAAGTTTCAAAACTCAGCCCCTGAATATTAATGCCGTGACCGCACAATCACATTGCGTTCTTCAACTTTCTTTTTCCATTGTTCAGCACGGCGGGTCCGATCTGCCACCTGCCCGACCAGCTGTCCACAGGCGGCATCAATATCATCACCACGTGTCTGACGAATCGTACACACAAATCCGGCATCAGACAAAGTTTTCTGAAAGGAAATAATCCGATTACGGCTTGAACGGCCATAAGGCGCATGCGGAAACGGATTAAAGGGAATCAGATTAATTTTACTGGGCAGGTTTTTCAGTAACTGAATCATCTGTTGTGCATGCTCAGGCTGATCATTAACCCCATCCAGCATGACATATTCAATGGTGACATGCTTGCGTGAACTTTCGTTGCCGTCTCTGGCAATATAACGCTGGCATGCAGCAATCAGCTGTTCCAATGGATATTTTTTATTGACCGGCACCAGTTCATTACGCAACGCATTGTTGGGTGCATGCAGTGAAATCGCCAGCGCCACATCAATATCCTGCGCAAGCTGGTCAATTTTCGGCACCACGCCCGAGGTGGATAAAGTAACCCGGCGCTTGGACATACCATAGGCAAAATCATCCAGCATGATATGCATTGAACTGAGTACCGCGTCATAATTCAGCAACGGCTCACCCATGCCCATCATCACGACATTGGTCACTGAACGCTCACGTTCTGCAACAGCAACATCTTCCATATAGGAATAATTCGCCATCCACAACTGACCAATAATTTCATCCGGCGTCAGATCACGCTGAAAACCCTGCTTTCCGGTAGAGCAAAAGGAGCAATCCAGCGCACACCCCACCTGTGAGGAAATACACAGCGTCTTACGCGAACCGGTTTTATCTTCTGCCGGAATCAGCACCGTTTCAACCAGCGAACCCGCCCCTTCACCGACCCGGAATACCCACTTACGGGTGCCGTCCTTTGAATAATGGCGATGCACCACCTGCGGTGCCTTAATCTCACAGTGTTGCTCCAGTTTTTCACGCAGTTTGCCTGAGATATTGGTCATCTCTGCAAAATCAGTGACAAAAAACTGATGCATCCATTTCATCACCTGAGTGGCCCGGAACTTCTTCTCACCCATGTCCTCAAAGAATTTTTCCAGCTGTGCACGGGACATGCCAAGTAAATTCACCTTCTGCGCTGTTTCAGCCGGCACCACAACAGCAGATGAATACTGCTGTTCATACTGTACCAGAGGCGAAGTGACTACTTCAGAATTCATGTGTATACCCAGACCATGCCATATGATGAAAAGAATTGTTCAATATTTAAACAGAAAAATCTTAAAAGAATAAAAAAACCAGACAAGCAGTATAACACTTATCTGGTCTGAAAACTGCTGATTAGCGGGTACGCGGGCAAATCTCTGTCTGAGCAAAGAAGTAATTGATTTCACGCTCTGCTGATGCAACAGAGTCAGAACCATGTGCTGCATTTTCATCAATACTGACTGCAAAATCTGCACGAATAGTACCAGGAGCTGCTTCCTTCGGATTAGTTGCACCCAGGATATCACGATGTCCAAGTACCGCATTTTCACCTTCCAGTACAGAAACCACAACCGGACCGGAAGTCATGAATGCCACCAGCTCACCAAAGAAACCACGTTCCTTATGTTCAGCATAAAAACCTTCTGCTTCAGCCTTGGACAGTTGTTTCATTTTGGTTGCCACAATTTTAAGGCCGGCTTTTTCAAAACGAGCAAAAATGTCACCAATATGGTTTTTACCAACAGCATCCGGTTTTACAATGGATAAAGTACGTTCAACAGCCATGATTGGCTCCTTAAAGTCAATTTAATAACAAAATTTTGCCGCATTATACCGAATAACAGGCCATTTTCTGCTGTTCAAATAAAAAAAATCCTGATTTTTCGATGGATGATTAACGGACTTCGTCCATCCATGCCATTTGAATGGCTTCCAGCAGACCTTCTGTAGATTTTTCCGGATCATCAGTGAAATCCGGCAAGGCACAGACCCAGGCATGCAGATCGGTAAAACGGACCCATTGCGGATCGACATCAGCATGCGCTTCACTCAGTTCTATTGCAATATCAATTGTATCTGTCCAGCGCAATCCCATTCAGGTTCTCCCATATACACCCGATAAACATGGTCCTACTTTAACAAAGAACCCATAGGGCAGGATACCGTCATATTCAGTAAAAATCGGCAAAAGCAATTCGCCCGGTAAAAAAGAGCTGCACGATCACAGGATAATATTGAGCAACGGCGCGCCGGCAATGACCAATGCCGCAACTGTCGCACCAATCAGGGCACCGACAATCACATCACTTGGATAATGCAGACCCAGCACCATACGGGATAACGCCACCAATACCGTAAATGGCAGCATCAGAAACAACATAATCGGCTGAATATAGCCCAATACTGTCGTTGCCATGACTGCATGCAGAGTATGGCCCGATGGAAAACTGAAATGATCCAGCGGGCGCTCACCCATGACAATCACCTGGTGAACCTGGTAAGGACGTGGGCGGACCGTCTTGTGTTTCAGAAATTTATAGGTTCCGGTCCCCAGCGTTCCACCGAGTATCACATAAATCAGTTGCAGTCCGTATCCAAGACCTTTCTGCATCCACACCAGCAACAGCATGACATACCAGAATGCACCATCACCCAGTCGGCTGATGACCTTAAAGAACAGAGAAACTCCCTGTGACTGAGACAGGTTGTTCAGATACAGACAACCCTTAAGATCGAGATCGAGTATTTTTATTTTGGTATTTTTTAAGTTCATTTCAGTTCTCCTCTCACATATTTAAGATGCTCTAGGTAACCAGGGGGTTCTCCTGCGCTACCCGATACAGTGCCTGTTCGAGTTGCTGAACCGGATGTTGCCATCCAATATTCTGTACATCATGCATCGCCTGCTGACCCATACGATGCAGTACTCTGTTGCCGGGTAATTGCATCATCAGCTGCTTCAGCTGGTCAACCTGCCCCAGCGGGCAAAGCCATCCTGTCACGTCATGCCTGACCTGTTGCTGTGCACAGGTATAATCATAGGCAACCACTGGCAGGCCACTGGCCATCGCCTCCAGTACAACATTACCAAAGGTTTCCATCTGACTGGCAAATGCAAATACATCTGCACTTGCATATGCTTCAGCAAGTTGTGTGCCACTCAGACTGCCGGTAAAAATTGCCTGTTCAGCACCCGGCATTTTTTCCAGCCGCGCCCGATCCGGCCCGTCACCCACCACCACCAGTTTAACCTTCTTCTGGCCCTGTTGTTTCAATGCTGCATATGCGTCAATGACGACATTGATTTCTTTTTCCGGTGACAGCCGTCCGACATACAGCATGACCGTGGTGTCATCACAGACACCCCATTTTTTACGCAGCTGCTCTGAGCGGCGTTTTGCAGAGAAACGTTCAACATCAATACCACGACCCACCACCACCAGTGGACAGGTCACACCAAATTCCCGTAACGCTCTCTCTGTATCCTTACTCGGCACACAGGTCAATTGTGTATTGTTATGAAACCACCGTAAATACTTCTGTACAGGTTTGACCAGAAATGCCAGGTCAAAGAAACGACTGAATTCCTGAAAGGGTGAATGAAAGCCACTTGAAACAGGGATCTTTTTTGAATTTGCCGCATGTAACGCTGCAAAACCCAATGGTCCTTCGGTTACGATATGCACCACATTCGGGGAAAAATCAGCCAGGGCCTGAGAAACCTTCAGATATTGTGGCCACCCAAACTGCATCCCCGGATATTTCGGAATGGACTGCGCATTGACCAGACACTCCCTGTTGGGCTGAAAGTCGTGGCATTGACGCTGCTGTGAAGGACGGATCAATAAAATCTTGTGTCCCTGTTGCTGCAGACCTTTACTTAACTGTAGAAGAGACAGTGCAACACCATTGATCTCTGGTGGCCAGGTTTCAGTGACAATTGCGATTCTCAGCCTTGGGCGGACAAGATCTTCTAACAAACCTGAATCATCCTCAGGCAGATTATTGTTTTTCTGCTTAAAATAAAACTTATAACTTTCGGGAAAATCCTGTTGCTTGTACAGTAAGGCTTCTGCGTACGGATTGGTCATACGAGCACCTATTTTGCTGGTTTTAACTTAGATTAGATCAGGTTTCTTACATTTTGATGATTACTGGATGACAGTTTCTTTAAATACCCAATGGACTTTTATTGCAGATTCAATTATCTATCCATACCTTCCACAGGTTTCAGGCACGGCCACAATTTGCAAAAGTTTTTAGATTATAAAAAATAATTGAATTTTTTCATTAATATAAATTTAATAAAACCAACTGTAATCTGACCTGACACCATTTCCGCATGACCTGCTGTGCATAAAAAAACCACTCTGAGGAGTGGTTTTTTTTAAATCATGCAAAGAATCAATTCTTTTCTTTGTCCACAATTTTGTTGGCCTGAATCCACGGCATCATGGAGCGCAGTTTGCCACCGGTGACTTCAATACCATGTGCTGCATTCTGACGGCGACGGGCTGTCATGGAAGGATAGTTCAAGGCACCTTCCTGAATGAACATTTTTGCATATTCACCAGACTGAATGCGTTTTAATGCATTGCGCATTGCCGCACGTGACTGTTCGTTAATGACTTCAGTACCGGTGACATATTCACCATATTCCGCATTATTGGAGACTGAATAGTTCATGTCGGCAATACCGCCTTCAAACATCAGATCAACAATCAGTTTCAGCTCGTGCAGGCATTCAAAATAAGCCATTTCAGGTGCATAACCTGCTTCAACCAGGGTTTCATAACCCATTTTCACCAATTCAACCGCACCACCACAAAGCACTGTCTGCTCACCAAACAAGTCAGTTTCAGTTTCTTCACGGAATGACGTCTCAATAATACCGGTACGGCCACCACCGATACCTGAAGCATAGGAAAGTGCCACATTACGGGCATTACCGGAGGCATCCTGATGAATGGCAATCAGATCAGGCACACCTGAACCACGCTGGAATTCTGAACGTACAGTATGACCCGGTGCTTTAGGTGCCACCATGATCACATCCAGATCCTGGCGTGGAACCACCTGGTTATAAAGCACAGAGAAACCATGTGCAAATGCAAGTGTCGCGCCCTGTTTGATATTGGGCTCAATCACATCACGATAAAGCTGAGACTGGAACTCATCCGGCGTCAGAATCATCACTAAATCGGCCTGAGCCACTGCTGCCGGAACTTCAGCAACTTTCAGTCCGGCATTTTCAGCCTTTTTCCATGACGCTGAACCGGCACGCAGGCCCACAGTCACATCCACACCGGAATCCTGAAGGTTCTGTGCATGGGCATGACCCTGTGAACCATAACCAATGATTGCTACTTTCTTCGCCTGGATAATGGATATGTCACAGTCTTTATCGTAAAAAATTTGCATTGTTGTCTCCGCTAAAAAGTTTTTTTAATCCTCTGCTTATTCCGGGAAGGTCATCACTTTAAATCTTCCCGGCTAAGCTCTTCCCCAAAAGGGAGGTTCTGAGGGCTATGAAAATCAAATGGATAATACTTTTTCACCCCGGGCAATACCGGACACACCTGAACGTACGACTTCAAGAATGGTATTTTCAGCCAGCGCATCAATAAAACCATCTATTTTTTCGGTTGTTCCTGTGATTTGAACGGTATACGACGCAGGGGTCACATCTACAATCTGGGCGCGGAAAATATCTGCCGTACGTTTTATTTCAGCACGGGCAGCACCCAGTGCCCTGACCTTAATCAGCATCAGTTCACGTTCAATATGCGCACCTTCCGACAGGTCCACCACCTTAACCACTTCCACCAGTTTATTCAACTGCTTGGTAATCTGTTCAATTTTATGATCATCACCATAGGTGGTCAGCGTCAGACGTGACATGGTCAGATCTTCCGTTGGTGCAACATTCAATGTTTCAATGTTATAGCCACGCTGAGAAAACAGCCCCACCAGACGGGAAAGCGCGCCGGCTTCGTTTTCAACAAGTACTGAAATTATATGTCTCATTCGGTACGCTCCCCTCTGGACAACCACATATCGCTGAGTGACTGACCGGCAATCAGCATTGGATACACGTGCTCGGCACGATCGACCATGACATTGATGAATACGCATTTATCATTAATCGCCATCGCCTGCTGCAAACCGGATTCCAGTTCATCCACATGATCAATCTGAATACCGACATGACCATAGGCCTCCATCAGTTTGCCAAAATCCGGCAATGATTCGACATATGAACTGGAGTGACGACCTTCATAGTTCATATCCTGCCATTGTTTCACCATGCCCAGGGCACGGTTATTCAGACACAGAATTTTGACATTCAGGCCATACTGCTTACAGGTGGACAACTCCTGGATACACATCTGAATGGATGCTTCGCCGGTAATACACACCACCTGCTGCTCAGGAAATGCCAGTTTGGCTGCCATGGCATAAGGCAAACCCACGCCCATGGTCCCCAAACCGCCGGAGTTGATCCACTGACGCGGACGTTTATATTTATAGTACAACGCACCAAACATCTGATGCTGACCCACATCCGAGGTAATGATTGCATCCCCGCCCGTGATCCGATACATGGCTTCGACCACCTGCTGTGGCTTCATTGTGCCATCAGTCAGCTGTTCATATCGGAGACCATGCACCTTGCGCCATTCATTAATCTGAGACCACCATTCGGCAAGCGTTTCCGGGTTGGGCTTTGAAACATCCATCTGTTTCAGCTGCGCCAGCATTTCCTGCAGAATCGGCTCAACCGCCCCGACAATTGGGATATGCGCCATAATGGTTTTTGAAATGGTTGCCGGATCGATATCAATATGAATGACCTTGGCATTCGGACAGAATTTTGCCGGATTATTGGTAACACGGTCATCAAAACGCGCACCAACCGCCAGAATAACGTCTGCATGATGCATGCTCATATTGGCTTCATAGGTGCCATGCATGCCCAGCATGCCCAGGAATTGTGCATCATCACCCGGGAATCCTCCCAGACCCATCAGGGTATTGGTGACCGGATAGTTCAGCAGATGTGCAAGCTCGGTCAGCAGTTCAGAGGCATTGCCCTGGACCACACCGCCCCCGGTATAAATGACCGGGCGTTTTGCATTGATCAGCTCATCAATCGCCTTACGAATCTGTCCCGAGTGACCACGATGCGGTGGTTGATAGGAACGCATCTTCACTTTTTCAGGATATTCGTAGGCAAATTTTTCCGCCGGATTGGTTACATCCTTTGGAATATCGACCACCACCGGACCTGGACGGCCACTGGATGCAATATAAAATGCCTTTTTAATGATGGCCGGAATTTCACTGGCATGCCGCACCTGAAAACTGTGTTTTACAATCGGGCGGGACACCCCGACCATATCAGTTTCCTGGAAAGCATCTTCACCAATCAGATGTGTCGCCACCTGGCCGGACAGGATCACCATTGGAATGGAATCCATATAGGCTGTTGCAATAGGCGTGACCGTATTTGTAGCGCCCGGACCTGAAGTGACCAGCACTACCCCGGTTTTGCCTGTGACACGTGAATAAGCATCTGCCATATGACCGGCAGCCTGCTCATGACGTACGAGATAATGGTTGATTTTGTCCTGTTTAAACAGCGCATCATAAATATGTAAAACTGCGCCACCCGGATATCCAAAAACATGTTCAACGCCTTCATCCGCCAGAGCGCGGACAAGCATTTCACCACCAGATAAAAGTTCCAACGTGATTCACCCTAATCTTTTATTTCACAGCCGTATGGGAGACATAAGCCGTATCATTCATTGACGTGTGCGCTGTTATAGCACACATATTTCATGGTTTTTGCAGCAATACTCATTTTTTCTGACGCAACAGCTGTATGGCGGCGGCAGAATCTAAAACATGTTGGGATAAACATATTCTGGACATATTCACTTCCCCGGCTTAGGGGGAAATGTGATTGCAGGCTATGCAGTTTACCCGAAGGGTGATCGAATAAAAACATAATAAAACCAAACTGCATTTTTGTTGTTTCAACCGGCAAAGTCAAGGATTCAGTGTCTCTTTTTGCTGATTATTTATATTGCTTGTTATACAGCCCGGTCATTTCAGGGCATTACACCCTTCCACTTCATTTTTTTTAAAATATACCAATGATCGGTAAGATGGTAAATTTTCAGAGGAAATATATAATATTCCAGAGAAATGATTAAAATAATATCCACACAACCCGTAACAATATAAATGATTTCATCAGTGATGAAGATTCAGCACCAATGACTGAGCGGACAATAGCCAGGCCGGCAATGATGCACCGTCAGCCAACTTCAGCACAGACTCATCCGCCGACCATCACCCAGGATCATTTGACCATTACATCGACATAACCATGGCATGAATAATTTACAGGATATTGCACATGCAAACAAAAACAGGGCTTAAACTGACACTGCTGCCTGCAGTGATCATCATTGCAGCATTGCTGTCTACACAAAGCTTCGCCAGACAATATTATAAATGGGTCGATCACAAGGGGTCGACCCATTACACCACCACACCACCCCCAAAAAATGCAAGACAACAGGGCAAAGTGGAAACCTATGGTCATCCGAACTCCGCCATGACACCTGCCCAGTCCGTACCAGCCAGCACACAGAACAACAACCAGCACCCTTCAGCCATACCGGCCCCTGATAGCGAACGGACACAACCACAACCGGCAGTCATGCTGGCACCAGCCGGAGAAAATACCGAGCCATCCCCGATGCCGGCACCAGCCGGCATATCTGACCCCAGGTAATCAGGGACTGCTGACAACGCATCCTCTCATTCACTGCTAATTTTTTTACTTGCAGATGACATGCAAAATTCACTTTCAGGTGGATTTTGCGCTATGCTGTGCATCTGACTTTTAACCGTTGTTTCCTACATAGATTTATGACTACTTCTCACATTGACCCCGAATATTCAGCCAGTGCGATTGAACCACAGGTCCAGCAGGACTGGGAAAGCCGCAAAGCCTTTAAAGTTGCCGACACGACCGAAGGAAAGCGTCGTTATATTCTCTCGATGTTTCCCTATCCGAGCGGCAAACTGCATATGGGTCATGTGCGTAATTATACCATTGGGGATGTAATCAGCCGTTTCCACCGTTTAAAAGGTGAACAGGTCCTGCAACCCATGGGATGGGATGCTTTTGGACTGCCGGCGGAAAATGCCGCCATTGCGCATCAGGTCGCCCCGGCAAAATGGACCTTTGAAAATATTGCCTATATGCGTGGCCAGCTGAAAAAACTGGGGCTTGCCATTGACTGGGACCGTGAATTTGCAACCTGCACCCCTGAGTACTATCACTGGGAACAATGGTTATTTGTACAGCTGTATAAAAAAGGGCTGATTTACCGCAAATTGTCCACTGTCAACTGGGATCCGGTCGATCAGACCGTACTTGCCAATGAGCAGGTTGAAAATGGCCGGGGCTGGCGCTCGGGCGCGCTGGTGGAAAAACGTGACATCCCGATGTACTACTTCCGCATTACCGATTATGCCCAGGAGTTGCTGGATGATCTGGACCAGCTCCAGGCGGGCTGGCCTCAGCAGGTGCTGACCATGCAGCGCAACTGGATTGGTCGTTCCACCGGGATGGACATCACCTTTCCGTCCAGCCGACCGGAACAATATGCCGATGGTTTAACCGTGTATACCACGCGTGCAGATACGCTCATGGGAGTCAGCTATGTTGCGGTCGCCGCAGAACATCCACTGGCCCTGAAAGCTGCGCAGAACAACCCTGAACTTGCTGCCTTTATTGAAGAATGCCGCATGGGTTCGGTTGCAGAAGCGGATCTTGCCACCGCTGAGAAAAAGGGCATGGCAACCGGCTTTTTCGTACGGCACCCCCTCACAGGAGCAGACATTCCGGTATGGATTGCCAACTATGTGCTGATGTCATACGGTTCCGGCGCTGTCATGGCCGTTCCGGGTCATGACCAGCGTGACTTTGAATTTGCCACAAAATACCAGTTACCCATTATTCAGGTGATTGACGCCAGAGGTGCAGAAGACGCTGATTATTCGGTAAGCGAATGGCAGGAATGGTACGGCTCAAAGGAAGGCCGGATCATCAACTCCGGTGAACTGAATGGCCTGGACACACAGGCGGCTTTTGATGCAGTACTGGCAAAACTGGAACCGCAGGGTCTGGCCAGCAGTAAAGTTCAGTTCCGTCTGCGTGACTGGGGCGTTTCCCGTCAGCGCTATTGGGGCTGCCCAATTCCGATGATCAATTGTGAAAAATGTGGTCAGGTGCCGGTGCCGGAAGAGCAGTTACCTGTGATTCTTCCAACCGACGTGGTTCCGGATGGTTCAGGCAACCCCCTGAATAAAATGCCCGAATTCTACGAAACCACCTGCCCGAACTGCGGGGGCCATGCACGCCGTGAAACAGACACCCTGGACACTTTTGTAGAATCTTCCTGGTATTATGCCCGGTATGCATCTCCTGATTTTACCGGCGGTATGGTCAAACCGGAAGCAGCGCAATGCTGGTTACCAGTCAACCAGTATATTGGCGGAGTGGAACATGCCATTCTGCATTTACTGTATGCCCGGTTCTTTCATAAACTGATGCGGGATGAAGGTGTGGTACAGGGCAACGAGCCTTTTACCAACCTGCTGACTCAGGGCATGGTGCTGGCCGACACCTTTTACCGTGAGGCCGATTCCGGCAAAAAGACCTGGTTTAATCCGGCCGATATTGAACTGGAACGTGATGAAAAAGGCCGTATTCTTAGCGCAAAATACCGTGGCGATGGTGAACCGGTAGTTATCGGCGGCCAGGAAAAAATGTCGAAATCGAAAAATAACGGCGTTGACCCACAGGCCATTATTGATCAGTACGGCGCAGATACAGCACGGGTATTCACTATGTTTGCAGCGCCACCTGACCAGTCACTGGAATGGTCCGATGCCGGTGTTGAAGGTGCAAACCGCTTTTTAAAACGGGTGTGGCGCTTAACCACAAGCTTCCTTGAAAAAGGTCATCAGGTTTCAGACATCGACCGCACTACCCTTTCAGGCGATGCGCAAGGCTTACGCCGTAAAACCCATGAAACCATTCAGAAAGTGAGTGATGACATTGAGCGTCGTCATGCATTTAACACCGCCATTGCAGCTCAGATGGAACTGCTGAATGCAACCGGTAAGTTTGAAGTGAAATCTGCCTCAGATGCGGCGGTGGCACATGAAGCCATTACCACCTTACTGATCCTGCTGGCACCATTTGCCCCGCATTTAAGTCAGACGCTGCTGGCCCAGTTCGGTATTGGATTGACCACAGCCTCCTTCCCGGTTGTGGACGAGTCCGCATTGGTTCGCAATACCCAGACCATTGTGGTACAGGTCAACGGTAAACTGCGTGGCAAACTGGAGGTTGCAGTGGATCTTTCAAAAGAAGAGATCCTGACTCAGGCCAGGGCATTGCCAGAAGTACAACAATTCTTAACAGGTCCAACCAGAAAAGAAATTGTGGTACCGAATAAACTTGTCAACCTTGTGGTTTAATAGCCCATAGTTGAAACATCCCTGGTTCAGGCATTCGGTCAGACTGAAATGTTGCCGGATTTTCCCTGACCAGGAGTGAAATACAAATATAATCCATGCCCTGCACTATGCAGGGAATCTTTTCAAGAGGAACAGACATGCACTTCGCTCAACGTATGGCAACCGTCGTTTTAACCTTAGGCTTAAGTGCAGGCCTGGCCAGCTGTGGGTTTTATCTGAAGGGAACCAATCCACAGACAACACCCCTGGTTTATACCAAACTTGAACTGATCATGCCCAAAGACACTGAAACACTGGAACAGAAACTCAGCGTCTATTTAACAGCCAGTGGCGTACAGCTGAGTAACGCCAGTGATGCCTACGTACTGCGTGTCCTGGAATACACACCCCGTCGTCATGAACTGAACGGTAAACTGGTGGAAACCCTGCTTCGCCTGACCGTCACGTTCCAGATTGAAGACCAGCAGGGCAACCCGATTACTGAGCCCCGTACCGTGACAGCGTCACGCAGTTATCAATACGATGTGGCCACGGTCAACACCGATGACCAGCAATATAACTATTTAAGCCGGATTCTGATTGATGACATTGCCCAGCAAATGACCCGTCAGATTTCAGCGAACCGGCTGCCCAAAGCCCGTGTTAATGCCACGCAACCTGCCCAGACCACACCATAATATTTCAATTTATGAATGAAGCCCCATGAAGCTCGACTATATCCAGGCTCTAAAACGTGTCAGTGAAGCCCGGGGTGCCTGGATATTACATGGTCAGGAACCGCTGCTCGAGCAGAATCTGCTTGACAGCTTCCGTCACAGCTGGCAACAGCACGACATAGAAAGACAGCGATTTGATATCAGCAATGTCAGTGACTGGAAAAGCGTGTTTAATGCACTGAACAGCCTGTCACTGTTTTCCCAGCAGCTGGCCATTGAAGTACATGGCAATATCAAGCCTGATGCCGCCAGCATGAAACTGCTGAAACATTATCTTCAGCACAATGAATCCAATCTGCTGCTGATGATTATGCCCAGGCAGGACAGCAGCAGCCTGAAGTCAGCTTTTTTTCAGGTGGTGGAAGCCAATGGAGTGGTTGTCCCCCTATTGGCCAGTTCGGTACAGGACCGCAAACGCATTTTAGCCGGTGAAGCTGAAAAACTCGGCATTCAGTTGCAGGCGGATGCCTGGCTGTGGCTGGAACAGCATCATGAACACAATTTACTGGCAGCCAGAAACAGCCTGATGCGGGTTCATGATATTTTCCCCGATGAAACAGATATTCAGGTTCAGCAGCTGCAGGACTGCCTGCAGGACCAGTCCCGCTATAGCACCTTTGATTTAAGCGATGCGCTGATTCAGGGCAACCTGGCGCAATCGGTCAAAATTTTTCAGTTCCTGGCGCTAAGCGGTGAGGCAGATAGTTTAATTTTGTGGACCATCAGTAAAGAAATGCGACTATTGATGCAGCTGTATGAACAACCACAGCATGCATTACAGCTGGGCATCTGGAAAACCAGGGTATCCCACTACCAGCAGGCACTCAGACGGCTCACCCCACAGCGCTTTCTGACATGGCCTCAGTTGCTGTTGCATATTGATGCTGCAATTAAAGGCATGAGTCATGAAAACCCGCAGCATCTGATTCAGCAGTGTATTGCTGAATTATGCGGCCAGCCCCTGTTTCCTGCAGCACTGAAATGAAGGCTTCACACAAAACTGTTATTGCTGTTTGTTAAAACAAAATTCACGCTTTATCCTTAATTAAACTCTATAATTTCAGCAATTTTTGAATTCAGCTCAGACGTTTAACCACTATGCCAAAAATAAAACTCTCCAGAGCCATCCTGATCACGATCTGTGTTGCGATCATCGCAGCCATCGCCTGGGCCATGCTCAAACCGAAGAATGACCAGCCACAATACATTACTGCAACCGTAGCACGTGGTGATATTGAAGATTCCGTCATGGCCACCGGTGACCTTGAAGCCACCAAAATGGTCAGTGTCGGCGCCCAGGTTTCCGGTCAGGTCAAAAAAATGTACGTCCGACTGGGTGACCAGGTCAAACAGGGGCAACTGATTGCCCAGATTGATTCGGTACGTCAGCAGAATGATCTGAAAGCCGCGGAAGCCAATATTAAAAACCTGCAGGCACAACTTGCAGTCAGAGATGCCAACCTGGCCAAAGTCGACGCAGAATACAAGCGCCAGCAGGCCATGTATACACAGGATGCCACCTCACGTGCTGAGTTTGAATCTGCACTGGCCAGCTACAAAACTGCCCAGGCAGATATTGCAGCCATCAATGCTCAGATTGAACAATCCCGTCTAACCCTGGCCACAGCGAAGGAAGATGTGGGTTATACCCAGATTGTTGCGCCGATGGATGGGACCGTGGTGGCGATTGTCACCGAAGAAGGTCAGACCGTAAACGCCAACCAGACTGCTCCAACCATTGTCAAACTGGCCAGGCTGGACACCATGACCATTAAAGCCCGGATTTCTGAAGCAGATGTCATGAGGGTTCAGGAAGGTCAGCAGGTTTATTTCACCACACTGGGCGACAGTGAAAAGAAACGCTATGCCAGCCTGCGTCAGGTTGAACCTGCCCCGGAATCCATCAATACTGAATCCAGCGGCAGTAATTCCAGCTCATCTTCATCCACCAGTACCGCCATTTATTATAATGCGCTGTTTGATGTACCCAATGATGATGGCAAACTGCGTATTGATATGACTGCACAGGTTTACATTATTCTGGCTGAGGCAAAAAATGCCCTGACCATTCCTGCGTCGGCCATACAGGCGCCGAATCGTCCACAGCGCGCTGAAAATGGTGCAAATCCTGCACAGAAGCCCGGCGGCGGTAAAAATGGAGAAAATCGGAAACGTCAGCGTCAGACAGACAACCCGGAAAACACTGAACGGCCACAACCCCTGCAACTGACTGCAGATGAAAAAAATCTGATCAGCCAGGACAAAGCCTCTGTGGCCATGGTCCGGGTTTTACAGCCAGACGGAACTGCAAAGCGTCAGCAGGTACTGATCGGCCTGAACAATCGGGTGGTTGCACAGGTTTTACGTGGCGTGCAGCAGGGTGAGAAAGTCATTATTGCAGACAGCTCAGATACATCAAACGATGCTGCAAAACGCAGCCGCGGCATGGGATTCTAAAACATGGATCAGCAGAATCAGCCTCTGCTTGAGGTCAGTCATCTGATCCGTGAGTTCCCTGCCGGGGAAAGTACCGTTCAGATTCTGAAAAGCATTGATTTAAAAATTTATGCGGGTGAACTGGTGGCCATTGTCGGTCAGTCCGGTTCCGGTAAATCCACGCTCATGAATATTCTCGGCTGCCTGGATAAACCCACGTCCGGCAGTTATCAGGTCAATGGCCGTGAAACCCGTCAGCTGGAACCCGATGAACTGGCACAATTGCGCCGTGAATATTTTGGTTTTATTTTTCAGCGCTATCATCTGCTGGGCGATTTAAGCGCTGCCGGAAACGTTGAGGTCCCGGCTATTTATGCCGGAGTTGATTCAACCGCCCGCCATCAACGGGCAACTGAATTGCTGACCGAACTCGGACTGGCGGATAAAACGGCCAATCGTCCCAGTCAGCTGTCCGGTGGTCAGCAACAGCGTGTTTCCATTGCCCGTGCCTTAATGAACGGCGGTGACGTCATTCTTGCCGATGAACCCACCGGCGCACTGGACAAGAACAGTGGCGTGGAAGTCATGCGCATTCTGCGTGAACTGAATGCCAGGGGACATACCATCATCCTGGTTACACACGATATGAACGTCGCAAAAAATGCGACCCGTATTATTGAAATCAGTGACGGTAAGATCATTTCTGATACGCCCAATACGCCTGTCACCGACCATGATATTGACCCGGCCCTTGAAGCAGAAGAACCCAGGAAGCAGAAAAAAGCCGCAGCGTGGCGTTCTGCGCTGGACCGCTTTGCTGAGGCCTTCCACATGGCATTGCTGGCAATGAATGCACACCGTATGCGTACTTTCCTGACCATGCTCGGGATTATCATCGGTATTGCATCGGTAGTGTCCATTGTCGCCCTGGGCAACGGCTCAAAAGCACAGATCCTGGACAACATCAAAGGGCTGGGAACCAATACCATTACCGTGTATCAGGGCCGTGGCTTTGGTGACAACTCCAGAACAGCCCAGACCAAAACCCTGATTCCGGCCGATGCCGAAGCACTGGCTGAACAGCCCTATGTCGATGGCGTCAGCCCTTCCGTCAACTCCAGTGTCACAGGTCGCTACAAAGACACCGAGGCCTCGGTCAGTGTCAATGGCGTCGGCACTGACTTTTTCTATGTCAGGGGCATCAGCTTTGCCTCCGGTCAGCCTTTCAGCAAACAGAGTGTTACTCAGCTGGCTCAGGATGTCGTGATTGATGCCAACACCCGGGACACCTTTTTTGCCGATGGCAGTGACCCATTGGGCAAAGTCATTTTGCTGGGCAGTGTGCCCAGCCGGGTGATTGGAGTATTGACCGAGGAAAAAGGCATGATGGCCTCAGACAGCCTGAACGCCTATCTACCCTACTCCACAGTGATGAGCCGGATGCTGGGCCAGGCCAATGTCCGGAATATTGTGATCCGGATTAAGGACGGCTACCCGACCAATGCGGCGGAGAACGCCATTCTGTCGTTGCTTGAACAACGTCATGGCGCCCAGGATGTCTTTACCCAGAACTCCGACAGCATCCGTCAGTCCATTGAACAGACCACAGCCACCATGACCCTGCTGGTGTCTGCCATTGCCGTTATTTCGCTGGTGGTCGGCGGAATCGGTGTCATGAATATCATGCTGGTTTCCGTAACGGAACGCACCCAGGAAATCGGGGTGCGTATGGCCGTCGGTGCACGGCAAAGCGATATCCTGCAACAGTTCCTGATTGAATCGATCCTGGTCTGTCTACTGGGTGGGGTCATGGGGGTGCTGCTCGCGCTGGGCCTGGGCATCATTGTTGATTATGTAGCAAAAGGCATGTTCCAGATGGCCTATTCAACCACCTCCATTATTGCGGCATTTATTTGTTCAACCCTGATTGGCGTTGTGTTTGGTTTCATTCCTGCACGTAATGCAGCACAGCTTGATCCCGTTGATGCCCTCTCCCGAGAATAAGGAAAATCATATGCAGTTTAATTTAACCCGACTGGCAGGCACCTTCATTCTGGGAAGTTCATTGGTCGGATGTGCGGCCGTTGTCAAAACGCCGTATCAGTCACCCGCGGTTCAGATTCCCGCAACGTTTGCCCATGAACAGCCACAGGGAAAATCACTTCAGACTGAACTGTATGCTGACCAATGGTGGACATTATTTGCTGATGCTCAGTTAAATCAGCTGGTCAATCAGGTCCTGAACAGCAATACCGACCTGGTCGTTGCAGGCATCAACCTGCAACAGGCCCGTCTGAAAGCAGGCCTGGCCCGCAGCCAGCAGGGCGTCCGCATTGGTGATGCGTCATTGTCCACCGGGCATCAGTTTGAACTGGATGGCGGCAATGACTCATCCACCGGCTACCGCATTGGTTATCCGCAACTCAGTTATGAAATTGATCTGTTCGGCAAACTTGCCCGTCAGACGGAAGCGGCAAAATGGGAAGCCCTGGCCACCGAACAGGATTTACAGGCCACCGGGCAAAGCCTGATTGCAACAACAGCCAGTCTTTACTGGCAACTGGGTTATCTGAATGAACGCTATGCCACAGTTCAGCAGAATCTGGCATCAACACAGAAAACCTATGAACTGGTCCGTTCCCAGTATCGTGCCGGCGCGGTTTCAGGACTGGACTTAACCCAGGCAGAACAGGCAGTACAAAGTCAGCAGGCCAGTCTGAGCCAGATTGAACAACAGCGTGTGGAAACGCGCACGGCGCTGGCGGTACTGTTACATCTGCCTGTCCAGCAGCTCAACATACAGGAACCGCAGACCTTGCCACAGGCCCGGTTACCGGCCATTGCTGCCGGTCTGCCTGCTGACATTCTGGCGCGCCGCCCGGATCTGCGTGCTGCCGAATTGCGCTTGCGTGAAAGCCTGGCCAATAATGATGCCACCAGAGCCAGTTATTATCCATCTTTCAGTCTGACCGGGAATTTAAGCACCGGCAGCATCGGCTCCAGCACTTCCCTGTCCGATGCACTGAAAAATCCAATTGCAACACTCGGCGCAGGCCTGACCCTGCCCTTTCTGCAATACAATGACATGAAGAAAAATCTGAAAATCAGTGCACTGGACTATGAAAAAGCCATTGTCCAGTACCGTCAGACTCTGTACCAGGCGTTTGCCGATGTGGAAAATGCGCTGTCCAGCCGGACTGAACTGGATCGGCAGGTTACCCTGCAGCAAAAGAACCTTGAGCTGGCAGAGAAAGCCGAACGTCTGACCAATGTCCGCTATCGCAACGGGGCCATTGCCTTAAGAAATCTGCTGGATGCCCAGGAAACCACACGCAATGCCCGTCTGTCACTGGTGCAGACCCGACAGAGTCAATACGACGCTTATGTCACGTTGTTGCAGTCGCTCGGCGGTTCACCGCTAAAAAACATTCCCGACTAACCAGGCATAAGCACTGCGGTGCCTGCACTGTGATTTCAGTATGCAGCATACATCAAATGCCGGCCGGATCCTTTCAGCGCAGAAAGCCGGCCATGCTGATCTGACCACCAGACAGGATGATTTTATTCTGTTGTTTAATGCAGATGGTTAAATATTTACAGCCAGGCTGAATCCATGGCTGCCATTAAACGCAGATTCAACTGCTGCTGGTCCTTTTGCCAGCATTCGATCTCACGCTGTGAGGGTTCCTGCTGACCATCCAGACCTGTTAAAAATCGTTTCAGCCAATTTTTATACTGATATGCAGAAACATCCCCGGTAATATCAGCAGCAATCAGGCGTCCCCGACAGGCCTGTATCAAATCCTGTAAATGACTTTCCAGTAAATGCCCCTGATCCCAGTTGGTCACGACCACATCCCGGGACAGTACATCCTTGTCAATGGACAGATAAACAGGGGCATCCATACCGGCAATTTCCGCGCGGAACGCAGTCAGCAGCTCATCTGCATGATCACAACCATGCCATGCATTTCTCGCGCCGATAACACGTGTCCATGCCGCATTCTGCTGAACACTCCAATAGTGCAATTTTCCCTGACGCAGCGGGGACCAGTGATTTTCCCAGGCATGCGCCAGGCCAATATCACCAGAGCTGATCCCAATTACATCTATACGGGCAACCTGTTCCAGCCGGCTTGCCCAGTACACCCATGAACCGCAGTGTATGCCCAGCGGATAACGCATATTATCCGGGTGGTTATCACAGACAATCAGATGAATCGGTTGTGTTGCCGCCCGGGTTTCCAGTAACAGCTGCGTCACATGATGATAGTCACCGCTGCCCATACACACACAGCCCAACTGACTGGACTGCGGTAAATGACCGGCAAGATAGTTTTGCAATTGTCTGAATTCAGACCATTGACAACCAAAACGAATCATTTCCTGCCATTCGGCCAGGTCAATATTGAGTGCGTTTTCAGGCTTTCCAGCGGAATCATCGAAATTTAATAGCACATGCTGTCTGGAGTAAACTGAGCTCATGACTTCAATTCCTGCTGTTGATGCCAGTGGTGATCTGCTTCAAAAACAGAACGCAGCCGGGTCAGAATAAAACGTAAAACCGGCGAACGGATCCACACCAGATGACGGGTAAATGTAAATTCAGCGCCAAGCTGCGCCTTGACCTCAGGGTCTGTCCAACCGGCGATATAAAACTTCATGCCCCTGACCCGGGCATACTCCAGGTTGACGAACCAGCTGATAAAGTACAGGTTATGATCAGTGGCCAGTGGATAATTGAACCCGATATATTTATCCACCAGATTACCCCGATATTCATAACAGAGATTAAAGCCGGCCAGCGCCGTACCGACCCAATAGAACAATACCGTTCCACCACTGTCGCCATCCTGTAGAATGGCCTGAAAAAACGCCGGGCTGAGCAGATCAAAGTGAATTTCACTCTGATGATAGACATTCAGATATAACCGATATAATTGTGCTGTAAATTCAGCATCCTGAAACTTTGCATGTCCTGTCGCCAGGATTTCAACATCGATTTCATTTAAACTTTTCAGCTTGCGCTTTAAGTTCTTACGGCGGCTCTTCGAAAGCCTGGATAAATAATCTTCCCGATTTTCAAAATCTATTGGTACATAGGCCAGTGCCTGCCCTTCCACAGATAAAAACCCATTCTTTTCAGCGGATTTAATCAACTCCTGGCTATAGTTGTTTTCCATCTCACTGATGAACGGTGAATTTAAAGGCAAATCCTTAATAATGGTCAGACGGGTCTTTTGAATATGCTGTTTCAGAAATTCAGTCATCTGCTGTGCCGACAGCTGAGCTGAAAGCAGCGTATATTCGGTCACCGTGGTCCCGACAAAACAGGTCTGCAGATGCAGCATGTTCTGCCAGTGCCGATAACCGGGTAATGCCTTAATTTTCTGATGCAGCGCCACATCCAGTGTGGTCAGTAAATTAAACCGGGTATAAAAAAAAGCTAAAAAATTATCCGGTTCATGAACCTGAAAGCCGGCTGGTGGATACTTTAAAAAAGCATCCACCAGTGCCTGAGGTTCCAGTTGATTCAGGTCAGTTTTCATGACTGAATCTACATTTCCCGTTTGGCACGTGTCATCAGCTGATCCAGCAGAACCATCGCCTGGTCAATTTCAGCACGGGAGATTTCCAGTGATGGTGCAAATGTGATGACATTTTTATAATACCCACCGACATCCAGCACCAGACCGCACTGCTGCCCCTGATATTCCAGAGTTCCCGACAGGCCGATATCCACCATTTTATCCAGTAGTTCCTTATTGGGACTAAAACCATCTGCCTGGCAGATTTCCGCACGCAGTGCCAACCCCAGGCCATCGACATCACCTATTTCCGGGTGGCGTTTTTGCAGATCTTTCAGACCATCCAGGAAATAAGCACCACTTTCCATAATCTGTTTTTCATAATCTTTTTCAGCCAGCATGTTCATGACTTCAAGACCGACTGCAGTACCCAATGGGTTTGAGGCAAAGGTTGAATGTGTGGAACCAACAGGAAATGTCACCGGATTAATCATTTCTTCTTTTGCCCAGATACCGGCCAGCGGGTTTAACCCATTGGTCAGTGCCTTACCGAAAGCCACCACATCAGGCTGAATGTCGAAATGTTCAAATGACCATAATTTACCTGTCCGGTAAAAGCCCATCTGAATTTCATCAACCACCAGTAAAATACCGTGATCATCCAGCACTTTTTTCAGACCCTTATAGAAGTTTTTCGGTGGAATAACATAACCACCTGTCCCCTGAATTGTCTCAATATAAAATGCAGCGAACTCACTTTCCCTGACTTTCGGATCCCAGACCCCGTGGTATTCATTTTCAAATAAACGCGCAAACTCAGCAATTAATTTGTCGGCGTATTCCTCCGGTGTCATCCCTTTGGGACGACGGAACGGATAGGGAAATGGAATAAACTGCGCTCTTTCACCAAAATGGCCATAACGGCGGCGATAACGATAGCTTGAGGTAATGGAAGATGCCGCCAGGGTCCGGCCATGATAGCCCCCTTCAAAAGCAAACATCCGGCTTTTACCTTTAGAGAAATTGCGGACCAGTTTCAGAGAGTCCTCAATAGCCTGTGAACCGCCCACATTATAATGCACCCGGCCCTGTATACCGGTTTTTTTCAGTATATCCTCAGCAATGGCTTTACTCAGCTCAATTTTGGTCGGATGTAAATACTGACTGGCAATCTGAGGCAGCTGGTGAATCTGACGAATCAGCGCCTGATCCAGCCGTGGGTTTTTATAACCGAAATTGACGGCTGAATACCACATCTGTAAATCAAGATACGGGATATTCTGATCATCAAAAATATAACTGCCCTCACAGTTGGTAAAAATTTTAGGCGGATTAACATAATGTACCGTATCGCCATGCGAACAGTATTTTGCCTCATCCTCCAGCAGCTGTGCCTCATCAAGCGGTGCTCTGTCAGGGAAATTCACCATCAGTGATGGTTCCTCAGTAAATTTATGACGATTATTCATATGTTTGTTTCCTTTGACCGGTAAATTTCAGTCTGTATGTTGCAATACAGGGATTGAGGGGAGAGAAATAAATACAATTCAATGGCGCCACCCTCTAAAAGGTGTAGCTGATACCAAAAGAAGGCGAAATATCTGTCCTTCGCCTGACCATGGGGCTTTTATATTGCTCATCTGATAAATAGCTCAGATCAACCGTACTGAATACGCTCAACTGTTTTGACACATGGTAACTGGTGGCAAAACTGGCGTAGGGATGAATGCTCTGCTTTGGCTGATAGTGTGCGATACCGCTTTGCAATGCCTCAGCATCACTGACACCAAAGTAATACTGGTTATATTTCGCATCATTCCACTGCAGTCCGAATTCCGGATAAAACGACCACTGACGATGATGCAATTCTGCAAGATACGATGCAGTAACCACTGTGCCCTTATTGCGGGATAACACATCCGTGCCCACACCGACCTTAAAGCCACCATAAGGGGTAATATGCAGATAGCTTGCACCGGACATGACGGACCACTTGCGTTTATTCAGTAAATGCAGTTCACCGGCCGGATCATAGGAATGACTGTCATAATACACATTGAGCGCCAGCTGATCCCGGCTGTTTTTAAGCAAATATAGACCGGCTTCATCCCCTTGAACGTAAACACGATTGTTATCGTAAAAAAATGTCGGTAAAACGCTCTGGTAACTTCCATGTCCTTTATACGGCTGGAAATCAACTGAATAATTAACGCCCACACTTAAAGCCGGTGATTGAGCACTCCCGGCATAAGCAGAAGCACAAAAAGCAAAACCCATACTGAGCATGGCTGTCTTTAGTGTTCTGAATGACTGGTTCAGCGTAGTGGCGCCTTTATCAATTGACCGAAGCATAATATTCAAAGTTAAGAGAGACTTTATAAAAATATATTTTTCGATCCTTATACCAATCTTAAGAGATAGTAAAAATAAATTTCATTTTGTGTGATTTTTACAATATATTGTTGATAACATGTTTCAACCGTGACAATTGGTAACCCTTACTCATACGAACTGAAAGCAACATTAAAATCAGCTTTAATCAACACTAGCATAAACAATAATAATCAATAATTTACACATAATCAGCCATAACATTGCTGCTACAGGGCAAGCACCTTCAAGCACAGCACTGCCTCTTTGACAACAGATAATGACTATGCTTCTTTGTGCTGAATCACAGCATTTTCCCCATAAATATTGCAATATTTTGTTACTTTATTTTCCGAAAATTCAGATTTATTCCCATTTTTTAAAATTAAATATGTCTGAATGATACCGCTTAAAGAAATTTTAAGATTCGCTGCTTAAGGTCAAAGCATTATTCCCTGTAAAACCTTTTAAATGTGAGAGGCCATTTATGTTCCTAATCAGTCAAAATTACCACACGGACGGTACTGTTCCCTGGCATATTTTATGTGATTTTGATGGGACGATCAGCCTGACGGACACCACGGATCAGCTACTTGAACATTTTGCACAACCGGGATGGCAGGAAATAGAGCAACAATGGTTACAGGGACACATCGGTTCAAAGCTGTGCCTGCAACAACAAATCGCACTGCTTGACATGTCTGTCAATGAACTGCATCAATGTCTGGATCGTATTGAAATTGACCCCGGGTTTATGGAACTGGTCAAAATCACCACACAATTTCAGATTCCCCTGACCATTGTCAGCGACGGCATGGACCTGGTGATCCGCCATATTTTAAAGAAACATCATCTGCAACACTTACCCGTAATCGCCAATCGACTGGTACAAACAGCGGAAAGAACATGGCAGCTTGAATTTCCCAATGAAAATGCAAACTGCATCAGCCAGAGCGGAACATGCAAATGTAAAGTTGCTCAGCAATACCCCCGGGAGCATATTATTTTAATTGGTGACGGGCGCTCGGACTTCTGCCTGGCCGCAGCTGCAGATTATGTTTTTGCCAAAAAAAGTTTAATACAGCATTGCCGGGAGCATCATATCCCCCATACTGCATTCAGCGGTTTTTCAGACATTTATCGCCCGCTGGCCAAATTATTACACAGTGATTTTGAACTGGATGATTCAGCCATGGTGATTACATAATGCAGGATCATTCATTTTTTTTAGCAGGAAATCGTACCGGGATTTTACTGATACACGGCCTGACAGGCACGCCAAACGAAATGCGCGGCATTGCAAGAACATTTCATCAGGCCGGCTACAGTGTCCATGGCGTACAGCTGGCAGGCCACTGTGGAGAGGTCAGCGATCTGGTACAGACCCGCTGGGAAGACTGGTTCAAAAGTGTCTGTGAGGCTGCCGAAAAATTAAAACAATATGTCGATGAGTTATTCGTTGCCGGGTTATCAATGGGTGCATTACTGGCTTTAAAATATGCTTCGACTTATCCTGTTGCCGGTGTCATCAGCTATAGCCCCACGTTCCAGTATGACGGCTGGAGTATTCCACAATGGTCAAAATTACTGGCCCCGATTGTCCTGCCTGTGGTGTATCATCTGAATATTTGCCGGGAATGCACGTTTAATGAGGCTGAGCCCTACGGCATAAAAAACAAGGCATTACGCTCACGTATTGTTCAGGCCATGAACAGCGGTGACAGCAGTGAAGCAGGCTTACCCGGTAACCCGTGGCATGCGCTGTACCAGTTACAGCGTTTATCACAGCATGTCCGCAAGTGTTTATATCGCATTACAGCCCCTACACTGGCATTGCATGCCCATGCTGACGATATTGCACACCGGCGCAATAGTCAGCTGATTTATGACCGGGTTCAGGGCCCCAGGCATCTGGTATGGCTATATCACAGTTATCATATGATTACCCTGGACAATGACCGCAAACAGGTTATTGAAGAATCCATTCACTTCATTCAGCATTATCAGCAGACTGACCACAAATCAAAGGTCCTGCCTGACAACCCTGCTGTCGCATTGAAAGACAGCCGGCACCAGCTCCGTATTCCCACATGAATACTTTAGTATTGAGTGTATGGGCGCTGACCATTGCAATTGACACCGTCGGACAGCTGGCCTTTAAGGCTGCTGCCTTTGAAAGCAGAACCAACCAGGGCCTGGCCCACTGGAAATTTATCGTGCAGCGTCCCTGGCTATGGCTGGGCATCATTTGCTATATAGTTGAGTTTGTGGTCTGGCTGGCCTTTTTATCCCTTGTTCCGCTGTCCATTGGTGTCATGCTGGGCTGTATAAATATCGTGGTGATCATGTTCGCAGGCCGGATGTTCTTTAAGGAAAAACTGACCCGCAACAGACTGGTGGGCATTGCTCTGATTGCATTGGGAGTAGCCATTGTGGGGATTGGGGCATGAGAAAATTTTACATTACCGGTTTTCTGATATTAATGGCTTTTGACACGCTGGCCCAGCTCAGTTTTAAACTGGCTTCCATCCATGCCATGCCATTGACTTTTGACTGGGCATGGCTGGTCCGGGTGTTTTCTCATCCGTGGATTTATGGTGCATTTATTGGTTATATCGGTGCTTTTTTTATCTGGCTGAATTTACTGAAACATGCTCCGATTGGTCCGGCTTTTGCCGCCTCACACCTTGAGTTGATCAGTGTAATGTTCATTTCTGTATGGTTGTTTAATGAGCCCCTGACACTGACCAAGGTCCTGGGCGCTGTTTTAATTTTTGCCGGGGTCTGCTTTCTGGCGAAGGATGAAGAAAGTAGCCAACAGCATGAGGTGGAGCCCCCCCCAGGCTGAGCGTAAAAATAACTGAATATATGGCGACATCGTTTTGAACACAAGTGAAAGGTCGAATGCCCCATACAGTTTTTTTGTCACCAATGGTTTTTCAGGGTTTATGTGACAGAAAGCTATTTATAGTATGGCTTGAGTATTTATTCCGGAATTTACCTGAGTCAGGGCATCTTTTGATCCTGAACAATCCATCCATTCATAAAGGCCGGTAAATAGAATAGCTTGCTGAAACGCATAATGTACAAATCGCCTATATTCCAGCATACAGCAAATCCCCTGAGAAAAATCCACAGGGTCCGGCCACAGGCACCCTGAAGGTGGTGCGAAGTTCCTATCCAACAGATGGTCAGTCCCTGCTGCAGTTGCGAACCGACAAGCATTCCCAGCCCCCACTTTATCTCCCCGCCACAGTCGTTTAGAATGGCTTAATTAAAATGACTTTTTACATCAAAAAAATATGTCATCACAACGATATTCCCAGCACAGGAGCATCAGACTTTAACATGGTCAAACAGCATATCGCCCTGATCCTGCTGGCCGGCGTCGCATTGGCCGCCTGCGCCAGAACTGCGGATACCGCACAGAAAACACCGTCCCCCGAACTGCAGCAGAAAATTCAGCAACTGGTGCAAAAAACTAAAAAAAATATGATTTTTGTCGAAGGCGGCTCCTTCATGATGGGCGATTTCGGACCCATCACCCGCAAGGATAAACTGCCGATTACCGGTCTGTATGCAGCCATGCCGGTACATAAAGTTACGCTGGACAGTTTCAGCCTGAACGCCTATAAGACCACCTTTGAAGATTTTGATATTTACAGCGAAGCCATCGGACTGCCCAAAATCAGTACCCAACAGGTTTCTAAATACTTTCGTCAACCCAATGCCCCGGCTGGGATCAGCTGGCAGCAGGCCCAGGACTACTGTCAGTGGCTGGGCCAGCAGGTCGGCATCCCCATGACCCTGCCCACCGAAGCCCAGTGGGAATATGCGGCAAGGAACCGTGGTCAGTATGTGATTTACCCCACTGACAATGGTGAATATGAACTGGGCCGTAATGTCTGGAGTGATGAACAGAGACGTGAAATTAAAAAATCTGTTGGTGTAGATATGCCAATACCTATCTTAGGAAAATTTCCTCCAACCCCATTGGGTTTTTATGACCTGGCTACTGATAGCTATGAATGGATGTCAGACTGGTTCGATCCGACCTATTATAAAAACTCCCCGGAACATAATCCACAGGGACCTGCCAGTGGCGAACTGAAATCAGTCCGCAGCAGCTATCAGGTCGGTGCGGCACAGAGTCTGCAATGGGGCGGCAGTGTCACCACCATTTACCGTCGTGGTGAAAATCCTCAACCTAAAATTCGTGAAGAAGATGTAAAATATCTTAACCCTAATGACGCAACAGCTGTTCGATGTGCCTCTAACGCAGCTCAGCCTTTTGTCAGCAGTACTGGCACTAAATAGTCACCCTTCACATACGGCATCAACTGGAGACCCTACTTTATCTCCCCGCTACAGTCGTTTAGAATGGCTTAATTCAACTGACTTTTTACATCAAAAAAAATATGTCATCACAACGATATTCCCAGCACAGGAGCATTAGACTTTAACATGATCAAACAGCATATCGCCCTGATCCTGCTGGCCGGCGTCGCATTGGCCGCCTGCGCCAGAACTGCGGATACCGCACAGAAAACACCGTCCCCCGAACTGCAGCAGAAAATTCAGCAACTGGTACAAAAAACTAAAAAAAATATGATTTTTGTCGAAGGCGGCTCCTTCATGATGGGCGATTTCGGACCCATCACCCGTAAGGACAAACTGCCGATTACCGGTCTGTATGCTGCCATGCCGGTACATAAAGTTACGCTGGACAGTTTCAGCCTGAATGCCTATAAAACCACCTTTGAAGACTTTGATATTTATACTGAAGCAACAGGACAACCCAAAGTCGGGATGCAAGAAATCTCTAAAATTAAACGTGTTCCTAATGCACCGGCTGGGATCAGTTGGCAACAGGCCCATGATTATTGTCAATGGTTAGGTGAACAAGTGGAGATTCCGATGAACCTTCCGACCGAAGCCCAGTGGGAATATGCAGCACGGAATCGTGGTGAATACATTATTTACCCAACTGATAATGGAGAGTACGAACTGGGCCGTAATGTCTGGAGTGATGAGCAAAGACGTGAATTTAGTAAATCTGTTCCAGAGGCTGATGGAATGAAAATCCCAGTTCTGGGTAAATTCCCGCCAACCCCATTGGGTTTCTATGATCTAGCCACTGATGGCTATGAATGGATGTCGGACTGGTTTGATCCAAACTATTATAAAGACTCACTTGAAAAGAATCCACAGGGCCCTGCAACAAGCACATTAAAATCTATTCGCAGTACCTTCCAAGTTGGTGCTGCCCAAAGTCTGCAAATCGGTGGAAGTGTCACCACAATCTACCGAGGTGGTAAAGAACCTAATCCACAATTTGATAAAGATGATCAAGAGAATCCACAATATATCAATATAAATGGCTCAACTTCAGCACGTTGTGCTTCAAACCATTCTCAACCATTTATCGAACAAAAATAAATCGCCCTCACTTAACATGGATGGCCATTAGGTGATCCATGTTTTAGTATCAGTTTCGGTATATCTTGTTATATCAAGTTCTTCAATCGGCTGTGGAGCCTGTGCCATAAACAGCTCTGGTTTTTGTAAGTGCTGGGCAATCTGCACCTGGCGGAACTCCTGGGTATTAAAGCTGGCAATTTTATAATCCTTAGGATAGGCCAGTATCCGCTGGCCACGCATCTGCAAATAGGCGTCAATATATGTATAGTCGCCCTTCACATACGGCATGTACTGGAGACCCCCGCTTTATCTCTCCGACACAGTCGTTTAGAATGGCTTAATTCAACTGACTTTTTACATCAAAAAAAATATGTCATCACAACGATATTCCCAGCACAGGAGCATTAGACTTTAACATGATCAAACAGCATATCGCCCTGATCCTGCTGGCCGGCGTCGCCCTGGCCGCCTGCGCCAGAACTGCAGATACCGCACAGAAAACTCCGTCTCCTGAACTGCAGCAGAAAATTCAGCAACTGGTACAAAAAACTAAAAAAAATATGATTTTTGTCGAAGGCGGCTCCTTCATGATGGGCGATTTCGGACCCATCACCCGCAAGGATAAACTGCCGATTACCGGTCTGTATGCAGCCATGCCGGTACATAAAGTTACGCTGGACAGTTTCAGCCTGAACGCCTATAAAACCACCTTTGAGGACTTCGATATCTATAGCGAAGCCATCGGACTGCCCAAAGTCGGTATGCAGGAAATCGCAAAAATATATAGACAGCCGAATGCCCCGGCTGGAATCAGCTGGCAGCAGGCTCAGGACTACTGCCAGTGGCTGGGCCAGCAGGTCGGTGTACCGATGAATCTGCCCACCGAAGCCCAATGGGAATATACAGCGAGAAATCGTGGTCAGTATATCATCTACCCCACCGACAATGGTGAATATGAACTGGGCCGTAATGTGTGGAGTGATGAACAGAGACGTGAGTTTAGTAAATCTGTGCCAGATGCAGAGGGACTTAAACTTCCCGTTCTGGGTAAATTCCCCCCCACCCCACTGGGTTTCTATGACATGGCCACGGACAATTATGAATGGATGTCGGATTGGTTTGATCCGACCTATTATAAAACTTCACCCGAACAGAATCCGCAGGGTCCGGCCACCGGCACACTGAAATCTGTGCGTAGTACTCGTCAGGTCGGTGCGGCACAGAGTCTGCAATGGGGCGGCAGCGTCACCACCATTTACAGGAAGGGAATGGAACCCAATCGACAGTTTGATAAGGATGATAAGGATGGTATTAAATACCTGAATCCCAATAGTGCAACTTCCGTGCGTTGCGCTTCCAATGCAGCTCAGCCCTTTTTAAACAAATAAGCAAATAGATAAAATCTGTGGATGGCATTATGCCATCCATGTTTGCTCTTTAGATGTCGATGTATAACTTTCCATATCCAGCTCCTCAATTGGCCGTGGAGCCTTTGCCATAAACAGCTCCGGTTTTTGTAAGTGCTGGGCAATCTGTACCTGGCGGAACTCCTGGGTATTAAAGCTGGCAATCTTATAATCCTTGGGATAGGCCAGTATCCGCTGGCCACGCATTTTCAGATATTCATCGATATATGTATTGCCCGAGCGATAATTGGCCGGAAAGGCATGGTCCTGGTTAATCAGGGCAATAATCTCCTGCAAATTGGCCAAGGGCAATACCCCGTTACTTCCCAGGTTTAAAAATTGCAGCAACTCCTTCTCATTTTCGGCGATGCTTTTGCTGGATTTCTCACCCTCTGGGCTCATGTGCTGCAGGGTATTGGTCCAGTGACTGACCACAGTCACACTTTTAAACAGGTTAATTACTGCCTGTTTATGTTCAGGCAGTTCATGTTCCTTCAGGTTTGCCATCAGCCACCAGCCCTCACTTTCTGCAGGGTCCAGCATGCGGCTGATCAGACCATGCCGGGTGATATGATATAAATAACAGCCACGGCTTTCCGGACTCAGGTATTTCAGCCATTGCGATACGTCGCTGTTTATTTTCCTGACAATTTTTATCCGCTGCTCTGCAACCTGCATTCTTGAGGTAAATAGTTTAAAACGGTCAAGAATATCCTGAATACTCGATGTTAGAATATTTTCATTTTCAAACGGCAGCATCATACTGACTTTATGCAGCAGCATAAAATCGTCATGCAGCATATAGATCAAATGTTTAAAGGAGGCATAGGTCAGCTGGTAGGCAATAAACCGGATCAGCATGCTGATATTCTTAAAGTCCACCATAAACTCCAGTGAACCCTTGCCTCCAACCCCATAACAGGCAGCAATACTGGCCCGGAAACGGAATGCTCCATCCTTATAATACAGTTTAAAATCGGCACTGCCGCCAATCCCGGCACTTAAGCCCAGCGTCGGGGAGATTCTGGCCAGGTCGGTAAAGTCTTTCGGATTCTCAGGGTCCAGCCACTGCAGCCCGCCAAAGGGGGTAATACTGGCCTGCATGCCGGCAAAGGCGTCAATACCGGCATTGAAGTGATTATCCGGGGAAATTTTGTCATCCATCTGGCCTTTTTTCAGTTTTAAAACAGACCGTCCGTTCCTGACACTGTCTGCAATGGTGGCCTTCGGGTCCCGGGCCACACTGGAGAGCATCTGGCTGGTGCCTTCATTGCCGGCAGTCACTGCAAAGGCCGCAGAGGCTGCAAAAACTGCACCGGCAAAACCATAAATTTCCGCACCGCAGATAAAACGGATTGCCCCCAGTGGGGTGTCATCCACTTCCATAATCCAGCCGTTCAGGCTCGGATAGGCCCATAACCACTTTTTCTTACCTTCCAGCAGCACCATTCTGGCCTGGGCATAGGCCGAACCGGACGCCTGAAAGCCTTTGGTTCCCCATTTCACCGTACCATCATAGCCGGTGCCGGCAACCAGACGCAGCCACTGCGCCTGCACATCCACCGTGGAGGATTCACTGGTTTTATAGCTTTCCGCCAGTTCTGTAGAGGTAATGCCGAATATTTTCGGGTCAGGCACCCAGGTGGCCGACTTCCCCCCCTTGGTTTTATAAATTTCGACGTGAATATCCTGGATGGTCTCCATGAATTTTTCTTTGAACTGATCACTGTCAATGGTCATGGCCGTGCCTTCCCTGATGCCGGCCTTCGGGGTATCCGGCGAGTTTTTCCAGGGCACCTGATATTTCAGCTGGTATTCAAATTTATTCTGACGGTTGTTTTTGTTCTGAAGATGCTGACTCTGACTGGTATATTTACGCACTGCATTCAGCTTCTGCTGCCCATCTGCAGTCGTAAACAGCTCAAATGCCAGTACTTCCTTCAGATCAGCCTTGTTTTTAAATTTCTGATTCAGCATCTGAATGGCTTCATCCTGGGCAATGCCCATGTTTTTCTCAGCTTCCCTGATCTGCTCCGGGGTTCTGGACTCCAGCGCCATCAGGGTATTCAGTCTTTCGCGGCTCTGGTGCAGATGGTTGAATACCGTCGACAGGCTGGTTGAAATCTCATTGAATGATCTGAAATCGTCAGGACTCAGTACGTAGATTTCATTGCTGACCGGATCAACAATCACCGGGATATTCTTTTTACCGGCCAGTAAGACGGTGTTTTTTTCATCCGGTGCCGTCACTGCCTGCACTGTTTTGACATACTGGGTGACAAAAAGCCCCTGATGTTCAAAAAATGGCTGCACTGCTTCGGTCACCACCCGGACCTTGCCCAGATCACCGCCATAAAATCTGAATTTCAGCGGCTGTTCACTGTAGTGTTGCCCGGTCAGCCCGGCTGCCCGCGTTCTGAGTTGTTTCAGCTCCCGGTTATTTTCCCTGAGGATGACTCCATTGCGGTCCAGTACATCATAGTTCAGCCGGGTTTTATAGCTGTGTTTTAAATGGTCTTTCAGCTCGACCATAATATGAGATTTCAGCCGCAGTGCGACCACCTTCACCGGTGGCGGTTTACTGAGCATCGGCGTCACCGGCTGAGATGATGCAGACGGACGGTTTCCTGCAGATTTTAAAACAAGTGGCGTGCTCTGTTGCGTCCGCTGACCTGCACTGCCGGGAAGCCCATATTCAAAGTTCAGCGGTGTACTGCCCACACGGCTGAGCTGATCCACCGTTGGATTATTCAGTAAAATGGCACCTGCATCAGCATATTCATGCACGGATGGCACCAGGTAGCCGCCCTTGCCATTGTTCATTTTCGGATTGAAGATCAGCAGCCTGACCATAGTGGAAACATCCACTTCAAAGACTGCAGTTTTACCCTGTGCCGTTGTTTTCCCCTGCACCAGTATCTGCCCCCTGGCCAACACGCTGTATGCAACACCGGACAGAGGGGTTTTACTGGACTGACCGGCAAACAGCTGGAATTGATATGGGGTTTTCATAAGCCACCCTTGTTATTCATTGTCATTCATCTTTGAAACCCGGTAACCCTGATGATCTTCATCATCCATCAGTACATTGGCTTTTTGCGGACCTGATGTTTTTATTTTTTCAGTTTCCCCACTGGCATTGGTCACGCCTTTCTTTACGGTGCCGTCCGCCATATACATGGCATAGTTTTTATTTTTCAGGGGTTCTCCGACGGTATCAGTAATCTGATAGGCCAAATAGCACGGCGATGTATTAAATTTTCGTGATGTCACCTGCACCGTCTTGCCCCCCTCCAGCAGCACCTGCCCGGCATGGATTTTAAATATTCCGCCGGTGGTCGGGAAAATACCCGATCCTTCTATTTTCAGCTCGGAACCACCTGCCTTGAAACTGACGCCCTTTGGACTGGTAATGTAAGTTGCCGCCTCAGTGGACATGATCCGGATGTCCTGACAGGCAGTCACGTCCATTTCACGGGCCTGCGCCTGAATACTGACTTTTCCGCTGGCCGCTACGGCACTGATGTCACCCTGTGCCGCATACAGATCAATTTTACCGCTCGCCTGCGCAATCAGGTTGTTCTGCGTGCTGGCGCTGATGCTGCCGCCGGCCTGTTGACTCAGCTGTCCCTCGGCACTGATATGCAGGTCCCTGTCACAGGCCAGTGCCATGCTGTCCTGACTGGACAACAGCATCAGCGCCTGTTTAAAGGATGCTGCCTGGTCTTCATCCTGTTGCTGTATCTGTTCCAGCAGGTTTTTCAGACGATCCAGTACCGGTAAGGGGCTGGCCTGCTGACTTTCTGCGTTTTCACTCAGCGCCGTGGCACTCTCCAGCCCGGACTGTAACTGCTGACGGGCTTCTGCCGCATCCAGGTGGCTGCCTTCGGCCCGCCTGCGTGCATGCGTACTCAGCAGCAGGCCTTCACCGGCCCGCAGGGCTCCCCACCGGTCCGTCCGGAGTTCAAAGCCTTCACCACGGCCGGGACTCCTGTCATTACCGTCCTGTAACGTATCCTTCGGATGGCTTAAATTACCCAGGTTCAGCTGGCTTGATGCATGGCTGCTCTGTAGCTGTGCACTGACCTGATCCCGGGTGTCGTCAAAGCGTAACTGATTCCAGTCCGTGCCATCCACTTCCCGGGTACGGATGCCGCTGAGCTTTTTTGTGTCCGGCAGCTGGCCCAGTCCGTCAAAGCGGGCCGGGGACCGATGGCCTTCGTGCAGCCGACCGGCCACGTAGGGACGGTCCACGTTGCCGTCAAAGAACTGGATCACCACGATTTCATCAACCCGCGGCAGAAAGCGTGCGCCGTAGCCATCCCCGGCCCACGGGGTCAGGACATCCACCCAGGCGGAGTCGCTGTCGTTGTCCCTGGTTCCGGCACCGCCGTCATGGGCATGGTCGTCTTCACGGGTGAACAGGAAGCGGACTTTGATCCGGCCCCACCGGTCAGTGTGCAGTTCCTCGCTTTTCGGACCCACCACCCGGGCCCGCTGCGGATGCGCCACCGGCTGCTGCCGGGCGTCGTAGTCCGGTACCATCGGGATCTGCCGCCGGATCAGGCTCAGCCGGCTGCGCTGGTGTTGTGGTCGGGTGCTGTGGTGAGTCTGCCGTTCCCGGTCGGTCAGCAGGGCATTGAGTTGTTGCTGCAGTGCTCTGGGCAGGTTGTTCTCGTGCCAGTAGCTTTTTGCCGTGATCAGCAGTTCCCGCTCAGACCGGTCATGCCGCTGAAGTTCCGGGTGGTGTTCCAGTTCAAACCAGTAGCCCACCCGGGCATCGCGGACGCTGCCCTCTGCCGTGAACTGTTTTGCCCGCAGTTCGTGCAGCCGGCTGAGGTGCAGGTTCAGCCGTTCCGGCTGGCTGTTGCCGGCGCGGGTGGCACCGTCGTCTCCGTTGAGGTCCGCTGTCCACGCCGGGCTATCCTGCCGGGCATCCTCCAGGCCCAGCCGGGCCACGCTGTGCTGGGCCGAGTGCTGATGCAGGCTTTGCACTGAACCGCTGCCGTCCTGCCGGTACAGGCCTTCCGCCTGCCAGCGCTGGATGTGGACTGCGGTCGGCTGCAGGCTGCGCTGTGCGCTGAAGCTGTCGATGCTGTCCCGGGCTTCGGTGGCATCGCTGCGGTGGTAGCGGATGCTGCCCCGCATCAGTGCGCGGTAGTGGCGGTTGTCGTCAATCAGCCGCAGCAGCTGCGGCTGGATCGGGCTGGTCACGTCTGCCGGGACCGGCTCGCTTTCGTCAATCAGGCTGTTGATGGATTCGGAAATCAGCAGGCGCTGGATGAATGCCGCATCGCTTTCCATGCTCTGCATGATGAAAGGCCGGATGTCGTAATCCTCCCTCAGGCCCCGGGTGTCCAGCTGCAGTGACGCGGCAAACAGCGGACTGCGCTGCTGCCATTCCCGGAACAGGATCTCCACCACCTGCGGTACGCTTTTGTTCATGAACACCCGGCTGTTGCGGCGTTTTTCCCACAGTGCCGTGGCATCCTGCAGCTGCAGCCGGTAGATGCTCAGCGCACCGTCCGACTGGCCGGCTTCCGCCCCGGTGATGATGCCGCTGATGCGGTGCAGTTGCCCCAGGTCGGTTACCGTGTCCACGGCCACCCGGCAGCCGATCAGCTGTTTCAGTTCGATATGGGCATTGATGGACAGGCACAGCAGTTCGGCCTTCAGCCCGGCATTGAGGGCGTGTTCGGCGTCGATGCGCTGCAGGAACAGCTGCAGGTTCAGGCCCGGGTCTGAAAACTGGATGTGCAGGCTGCGGTTGCGGGCACTCAGCCCGAGCCGGTCCATTTCGGCGTGGATGTGTTGTAATATGAAATTCATTAGCAGAAATTAATTGTTATTCAATGCATTGTCTGCATTATAGAAACAGAATTGCCGGTTTATCCATCAACATTTTAATTTTAATGGTAATAATTCTTTACAGACATTTTGTTACAAACAGTCACATTCAAACCAGTGTATTTATTTTAATCAGTATTTTATCTGTTTCTCTTTTTCAGACTGGCTTTTATACGCTGTTTTTTCGGACAGGTGGTCTGAGATCAGATAAAAAATAAGTCAGCCTGAGGACCAGCTCATGAAATCAGTAAAAGAAATGAAATAAAAAACCAGCTCTACAGCTGGTGATGGTTCCTGGTACATAATCACCAGGATGGTTCAGGCCTTGTCATCCTCAGCGGCCTTTACCCGAATACCATGCCCATGCAGGCGCAAGGTATTCAGGCCTTTTATGGCTTTCACAGCTTCACGTCCATGCGGCATTTCCACAAAGGCAAAACCTTTTGACTTCCCGGTCACAGCATCCAGGACCAGTGTGCAGGAGTCTACGCTGCCATATTGTTGAAACAACTCCAGCAGTTCAGCTTCTGTTACACTGCGTTCCAGACTACGGACTAAAATTTTCATTTCACAACCTTATCAAGCAGGCAAAAAGTATCAAAAAGCATTTATATGCAACTTTTTGCCTGAAAATCATCATTTATTTGCACAGTTTAATCGAGATCGATGCCAAAATCTAAATTAATCTCCTGGCGTTCCATTAAAGTACTTTTTACGGTCTGCTGACGTGTTTTGTAATGTGTTTCGGTCATACATAAATTGCGGCTTAAATCATTCAGAAAATAACTTTCAATTTTCCGTCCCTGCTCATCCACCTGGTCCCTGGCCCACAGGTTCAGGTTCTGTTTAGTCAGAATCAATTCGTTCCGTGCGCGGGTTAAAGCCACATATAACACCCGGCGTTCTTCTTCAACTGCATCAAAATCGCCCTGCGCACGTGCATGCGGATATTGCCCGGCAGAAACATTGGCCACATAGCAGACATTCTGTTCGGTTCCCTTTGCAGAATGAATGGTGATCAGGGTGACCACTTCATCCTGGGACTGGCGTTCAATCTCGCTGATTGAAACCGGGTCCAGTACGTATTCTTCCAGAAACTCACTCAATTGTGAGTGTTTCGAGGCCAGTTGTTTGACCAGTTCAAAATCCCCCCGCCGTTTTGACCAATCCTTTTTGGCATAGTTTTCCTCAAGCTGTGCAGACAGTGCTTCCACGGCCAGACCAACGCAGGCTTCCACCTGATCCTTCAGCACCTGCATCTGTTTCATCATCAGCAGGGTCTGTTCAGGAATGCGGCCAAATTTTTCCAGTTGTGTAAAAAGTAAATCATTGCCCGGTTGTTGCAACAGCTGATGCGACAGTTTGCTGGCGCCGACATCCCCTACGCCATTCCACAGGGTCAGAAACCGCATCCAGGCAATATCATCCAGTGGATTGGCAATCACCCGTAATAAACTCAGCAGATCTTTGACATGCGCGGTTTCCAGCAGCTTCATACCGCCAATAAAACGGTAGGGAACCCCGGCCTGAATAAACGCCGCTTCTATGTGCCGTGCAGCAAAGGCTGAACGCACCAGCACCATGTGTTCATGCCAACTGCTCCCCTGCAATATATGACGTTCCTGAATATCAATGGCAATCCATTTGGCTTCATCAAATTCATTGGGAAAAATATGCAGGCGGGGTTTAATGCCATCGCCACGGTACGCCTGCAGATGTTTATCATAATGAATCGGGCTCTGCTCAAGCAGCCAGTTGGATAAATCCAGAATCTGCTGGGTGGAGCGATAATTTTGTTCCAGTTTAAAAATCTGCGCATCCGGTACACGGTCCCTGAAATGATGAATATTCTCAAAATCCGCACCACGAAAACCATAGATGGACTGTGCATCATCACCGACACAGAACAGATGGGTCCGGTTTTTTAATGGCTCCAGCAAGGCCCATTGCAATGGATTGGTATCCTGCATTTCATCCACCAGCATGTGCTGGCACAATGATGCCACATAATCCACCAGCCCTTCGGACTGAACCAGCGCCGTTGCCACCACGGCCAGAATATCATCGTAATCCAGGAAACTGCGTGCCCGTTTACGGCTTTCATATTCCTTCATGATCGCTGCAATCTGATCCCTGTATTGCAGAAATTCCGGGTGCTGCTTTTCCAGTGCCAGACTGAGCTTCTGACGGGTATTTCGGGCAAAGGAATACAGGTCACAGAGCTGTTGTGGTTTCGGCAGCGCATTGGGATGATTTTTGTCGTCCCTGCCACGGATCAGTCGGAACATCATGATCTGATCATCACGATCGATAATGGAAAACTGATCCAGTCCGAAAGCTTTCGGCGCACGGCGCAGCAGATACATACAGAATGTATGGAAAGTGGAAGCCCGCAGTCCTTTTGCCTGTGACCCAAGTGCCAGTTCCACACGTGCCACAATTTCACTGGCCGAACGACGGGTAAAGGTCAGAATCTGGATCTGACTGGCTGGAATGCCCTGATCAATTAAATAGGCAGCACGTGCAACAATGGTTTTGGTTTTGCCACAGCCGGCACCGGCAAGGACCAGACTGTGTTTTGCCTGAGTGGTTGCAGCTTGTTTTTGCTGAGGATTTAATTCATCAATCAGGGCGGCTAAACTCATAAATCTCTAATCTGCGTTACAATGCTGAATACTGACAGTTTAACAGAGCTATATCTGCAGTAATCAACTGATTCGGTCATGCGGCAACTGGAAATACCGCTTTGCCTTCATCCATACTGGTCATGCCATAAATTCCTGTAAATATTTTTTAAGATCAGCTTCACTGAAATCACAGCTGGTTTACACTGATCCTTCACTCATCATCAGAACAAACAGGACAACTCATGGAACATATCAATCTGGCTAAAGCTGCACCGGACCTTTATAAAAAAGTTGCAGAACTGGATCAGATGACCAGCCAGAAAATGAAGGATGCCGGTATTGCCGAAGGTTTTTCCCATCTACTGAAATTAAGAGCATCTCAGGTCAATCAGTGCGCATTCTGCATCCGAATGCATACCCAGGACGCACTGAAAGCCGGTGAAAGCGTTGACCGTGTTGTCCTGCTGAATGCATGGCGCGAAACAGAATATTTCAATGACAAAGAACAGGCAGCATTACAGCTGATTGAAGAAATCACCCTGATCTCTGCGCATCAGCTGGCAGACGATGTGTATGCCCAGGCGGCTCAGCATTTATCCAGTGATGAAATCAATGCCATTGAATGGCTGGCCATTGTCATTAATGTCTGGAACAGGATTGCCATCAGCAGTCGTTTTCAGGTCAAACCCTGAGAAAAAATAGGGCATCGCCTTGTTTTTAATACCAGGGTTTGCAGCACCAGGCACAACATGTGTTTGTTTTTTTATGATTTCCTATAGGACTACATATCTGCCGAGCTGGGCGGAATCTGTTTAATCGCAGCCGCAAATGTCAGGTAGTTAATCCCCTGAAACAGAATATCAATCCCCAGGAACAGGCCCAGTACCCAGAACGGTGAATCCGGTGATGCCAGAATAATAATACCGGTCGCCAGCGTCAGAATACCGGAAAGCAGGGTCCATCCCCAACCCGACATGGGTTTCAGCATAAAAGCATTGATAATCCGGATAAAACCACCAATCAATAAAGCAATGGCCAGTAAACTGGTCAGCACCACAGCAGTGGTAATGGGTGATTTAAATGCATAATAACCGGCAATCAGGTAGAGTACACCAAATAATGCCCATAACCAGCGATAGCCGCCATCAAAAATTTTAAATGCGGCAATCAGATGCAGGACACCACCAGTCATCATCAGCAGACCAAACAATGCAACCACCGTCAGCGTGGCAAAACTGAGCGACGCCAACAGCACCAGGCCAAAAATAACCAATAGAACGCCCAGTATCAGATACCATTTTCGATTTTCATGTAATTGATGGCGGACCAGATCATTACCCACAGTTTTCATCATTTATTTTCTCCTGAGGACTTTTTAGATTATCTTTATTGTTCATTCATTTGAATCATATTGTCTGTATTAAATCTGCATCCGCATTATCCATAAAAAATGCCGGACAAAGCCGGCATTTTTCATCAGTCACCGCAGCGGGTGCCATCAGGCCTCGGCCCATTTACCATCCTGATACACCAGGCTCCACTTGGTCTGCTTACCTTCCGGCGTTTCAGAACCTACATACTGCGCCTGATTTTTACGGCTGAATTTCACCAGGGTCGGATTGCCTTCCGGGTCCGTGTCCGGAGCCTCCAGGATAAACTGGTATTTCGCATCCAGTTGATCGGCAACCGTACGCAATTCTGCAACTTTAGGTGCACGGGTTTCTCTGACTTTCGGAAACTTACTTGCAGCCAGGAACAGACCCGCAGCACCATCACGCAGTACAAAGAAATCATCATGCTTTGTAGAGCGTAAATGTTCCATTTTAATCGGATCCACCCGGGGAGGTGCCGGCTGACCATTTTTCAGCACCTTGCGGGTATTGTCACAGCTGGTACAGGCAAAATACGGACCAAAACGACCAGTTTTAAGCTGCATCTCGCCGCCGCATTTATCACATGGAATGGTCGGGCCATCATAGCCCTTGATTTTAAACTCGCCTTCTTCAAGTTCATAACCATTACAATCCGGGTTATTTCCGCAAATATGCAGTTTCCGGCCACCATCAATCACATAACTGTCCATGGCTGTCCCGCAGACCGGACAGCGCTTCCTGGACATCAGATCGGCTGTTTCGGCGCCATCGTCATCAGACAATATCGCCAGTGACTCAACCGGCGTCAGATTCTGGGTGCCCTTACAGCGTTCCTTCGGCGGCAGGTTATAACCGGAACATCCCAGAAATACTCCGGTGGTCCCGGTACGAATCTGCATCGGACGGCCACAGATCAGACAGCCCACGGCCGCCACTTCCACTGGCAGGTTGCGGCGCATGCCGTTCTCCCCCTGTGCCGTGGTCAGACGTTTCTTAAAGTCGCCGTAGAAACTGTCCAGTAACTCTTTCCAGTTCCGCTCACCCATGGCCACCTTATCCAGCTGACCTTCCAGATCGGCGGTAAAGGCATAGTTCATCAGATTATTGAAGTTCTCATCCAGGCGGTCTGTAACAATCTCGCCCATTTTTTCGGCAAAGAGACGGCGGTTATCCAGTTTGACATAACCCCGGTCCTGAATGGTGGAAATAATCGCCGCATAGGTCGACGGACGGCCAATGCCACGTTTTTCCAGTTCCTTGACCAGTGAGGCTTCGGTAAAGCGTGCCGGTGGTTTGGTAAAATGCTGAGATGGATCCAGTTTTTTAAGTTCAAGCACTTCACCGACCTTCACAGCCGGCAGCAACACGTCATCATCCGACTTGTTGGCACCACGGACCCGGGTAAAACCGTCAAATACCAGGGTACGCCCTCTGGCTTTGAGCTCCACCCCACTGGCGTCCACCAGAATTGTGGACGACAGATATTCTGCGGCGGTCATCTGACAGGCCACAAACTGGCGCCAGATCAGATCATATAAACGCTGTGCGTCACGTTCAGCACCGGCCAGCTGATCGCCTTTCAGGGCAACACTGGATGGACGGATGGCCTCATGTGCTTCCTGTGCACCGGCTTTGTTACCATAGCGATTGGGTTTAGCCGGTAAATATTTTTCACCGAATTCAGATTCAATATGAGCCCGTACCATATTGACGGCGTCATCACTCAGGAAAGTCGAATCGGTACGCATATAGGTGATAAAACCGCCTTCGTACAGGCGCTGTGCCAGCATCATGGTTTTCTTGACTGAAAAACCAAGACGGGTACTTGCTGCCTGTTGCAGCGTCGATGTGATATAGGGCGCACTCGGATTGACTTTTGTCGGTTTGTCTTCGCGGTTTGCAACTTTATATTCAGCATCAGTCAGAATTTTCAGCAAGGCATCGGTCTGTGCCTTGTTCTGAAGCTTCAGGGTTTTACCGCCCTGTTTGACTGCTTCCAGACGAATATCATCTTTCTGGGACTGCGTATCTGCAAAGACCTGCCAGTATTCTTCCGGAACAAAGGCCCGAATTTCACGCTCACGTTCCACCACCAGTTTGGCCGCAACCGACTGAACCCGACCGGCCGACAGGCCACGGGCAATTTTTTCCCACAACAGCGGTGAAATCATAAAACCGACGATACGGTCCAGAAAACGGCGGGCCTGCTGGGCATTGACTTTATCGGTGTCCAGCCGGGCGGGATGCTTAAAGGCTTCCTGAATGGCATTTTTAGTAATTTCGTTAAAGACCACACGCTGGTAGCGGGAATCATCTCCACCAATGACTTCTTTCAGATGCCAGGCAATGGCCTCTCCTTCACGGTCCAGATCCGTTGCCAGGTAAACTTCGTCGACCTGCGACGCCAGTTTTTTCAGCTCTGCAACCACATGCTCCTTGCCCGGAAGCACTTCATAATGTGCCTTCCAGTCATGTTCCGGGTCCACGCCCATCCGATTGACCAATGCATGCTGTGCTTTTTCAGCCTTCTGTGCATCGGTCAGTTTTGCCCGGGTCACCGGTTTTTTTTCTGTAGTTCTGGCCGATCCGCCTGTGGGCAGGTCACGCACATGACCCACCGAAGATTTTACAATGTAGTTTGAACCTAAATATTTATTAATGGTTTTCGCTTTTGCCGGCGACTCCACAATCACTAAGGCACGCTTATTTTTCGTATCATGGGATTTAGCTGTAGTGCTTCCGGATGTGGACTGAGGAGCTTTCGCCATAGTGAATCGTTTTTCCTGTGTATCGATTAAAAGTTAAATTGCCGCCAGCTGAAGTAAATACGCTTTCATGTCATTCAACTGTATTGCCTTAAGGTCAGATTCTTCATCCCAGTAAAGACCTACACAGTTTGCCTGCATATCAATAGCATAAATCCCTTTTAATGCAATGGGCAAATCAGTAAATTTTTCATCGCCCTGTACCACCTGAAGGGTCTGATCCTGCACCCGGGCACGCATTAAAGGCAAACGGGCCTCAGGAATCAGTACGCTGTAATAGGCCACCATACTGGCCCGGTTTTCTGTCGCCATCGGCACATGTGTCCACTCAGGTGCTGCAATCAGTCTTGGATGCAAACCCATTTTCCGGGCACTGTCCCGCATTAAACCCAGTGCTTTTTCTCTGGGACTGACTTTCAACCCCAGCACCGAGCCAAGCACAAAAATGATAATGACCAATGCAACCCAGAGACCCGTATGTTCCATAATTCACCCTTTATTCCCATATTAGAGTTGCATAAGCTGAATATAAAACGCAAGATTATATTGGATAATGCCGCTGAATACATCCATTCACTTTTTAGAGGCAATCGATGCACAATACAGCAATCATCCATAAACAGTGGATGATGACTCATGCAACATCATGACAGATTAATAATGTGGTGGCCGGTTGGTCAGTGGATCAAATGCGGCAATCCCGTCCGATAGATCAGAAGATTCAACACGGCGATATAACAGCTGCATTTGTTTTTTTAAATCAGCGATTTCGGAACCCTGTTGCACCACCTGGTCATTAAGTTGTTCAACTAAATCATCCAGAAATGCAATTCGGACTTGCAAATCTTCCATGAGTGCGGAAAATGACGCCTGATCATCAGGATTATTTTGCTCAGTCATTTTTTAGTCCTCATTTCAGGATATTTCAGGAAACCATATGGCCTATATTACATTAAGGGATGTTCAGCTTGCATTTGGCGGGCCATTCCTGCTCGATGGCGCGAACTTTACTTTGGAACGTGGCGAACGGGTATGTTTAATTGGCCGTAACGGTGAGGGCAAGTCTACCTTACTTAAGCTGATTGAGGGAAGTCTACTCCCGGACCGCGGTGAAGTCACCCTGCAAAATGGTATCAGTATTTCCATGCTGGCACAGGATGTCCCCATGAATTCCGGCAAAGTCGCCGACATTGTGGCCGATGGTGCAGGAGAAGCCGCCAGGGTTTTAAAACAATATCATGAAGCAAGCGACGCCTGTGTACTGGGCGATATGGAAGCCTGTGACCGCATGGGCAACCTGCAGCATGAACTGGATCAGCTCGATGGCTGGGCACTGGAAAATAAAGTCAATTCAATTTTAAGCAAGATGGGCCTGGATCCGCATGCCGACCTTGCCGACCTGTCCGGCGGTCGTAAGCGTCGCGTGCTGCTGGCCCGGGCATTACTGACCCAGCCGGATGTGCTGTTACTGGACGAACCGACCAACCATCTGGACGTTGAAAGTATTGAGTGGCTGGAAAAATTCCTGTTGGACCAGAACAACTTAACCTTATTATTTATTTCACATGACCGTTCTTTTGTGGACAGCATTGCCACCCGGATTGTGGAACTGGACCGTGGCACACTGCGCAGCTATGAAGGCAACTACTCGCGTTACCTGGAGCTGAAAGCGCAGCAGCTGGAAGCCGAAGAAAAGCAGAATGCGCTGTTTGACAAACGACTGGCAGAAGAAGAAGCCTGGATCCGCCAGGGCATTAAAGCCCGCCGTACCCGGAATGAAGGCCGGGTACGTGCCTTAAAAGAATTGCGTGAAGAGTCCAGGGCCCGTCGCTCCCAGCAGGGCAAAGTCAGCATGGCAACGCAGGATGCCAGCCGTTCCGGCAAACTGGTGTTCGACATTGAACATTTAAGTGTAGCCTTTGGCGACCAGCCACCTATTATTGCGGACTTTTCCGCACTGGTCATGCGTGGTGACCGCATTGGCCTGGTCGGTGATAACGGTGTAGGTAAAACCACACTGATCAAAGCCATTCTGGGTGAACTGGAACACGGTGGTTCGGTCAAAACCGGGACTCAGCTGGAAGTGGCTTATTTTGACCAGTTACGTAATGCGCTGGACCTTGAAAAATCAGTCATGGCCAATGTGTCTGAAGGCTCAGACTTTGTCGATGTTAATGGTAGTCGCCGTCATATCTACAGCTATTTACAAGACTTTTTATTCTCACCTGAGCGTGCACGTACCCCCGTAAAAGCACTTTCAGGTGGTGAGCGTAATCGTATCCTTCTGGCGAAGTTATTGCTTAAACCGTCTAATCTTATTGTGATGGATGAGCCCACCAATGACCTGGACATGGTGACCCTCGAATTACTGGAGGAAATGCTTGGCGACTACAAAGGCACACTGTTGCTGATCAGCCATGACCGTGCATTTATGGACAATGTGGTGACATCCACCTGGGTATTTGATGGTAAAGGGCATATTGCTGAATACATCGGTGGTTATCAGGACTATTTACAGCAGCGCCCGGATGAAAAAGTGGTCGACCAGAAAGCCGATGTCAAAAAAGCACAGGCCAAAGCTGAAGCAGCGGCTCAGACCACCGCGACACAGCCAAAGAAAGTCAAACTGAGCTATAAGGATCAGCGTGAACTGGAACAATTGCCTGCAGAAATTGCAGCTCTGGAAAAAGAACAATCTGAATTGACTGCAAAACTTGCAGATGGTTCCTGGTTTGTGACTGATGCAGATGCAGCGACCAAAGCGTCGCAACGACTTGGCGAGATTGACGAACTGATGCTTGAAAAAATGGAACGCTGGGATGCATTAGAAGAAATGAGCAAAGGTTAATTCTTTTAAAATCTCCAAATAAAAACTCCGCAAAGATGCGGAGTTTTTATTGAGCCTGCCGACATTAAAACCAACAACACATAATAAGCCCGTCAAAAAACTCATACACATGAATATAATTTCTCTTAATTAAATCAATTGTATGAAGAAATTAGTTGTTTGATTACAAAAAACTTTCATTGCCACATTTTGCCTTGAAAATTTGAATAAGTCTGCGTAGGGGATGCCAAACCTTGCGCTGCAAACAAGGCTGTGCTTTGTTTTTGCCCAGACTCAATTCAGGTTAAAATGACGGCAACACCTTACTGATTAAAATTAAATAAAACTTAAAAAATCAAAACACTTACCATTCCCCTCTCATCTTACCAATGATCATTTCATTTCTACTGATTTTTGCTACAAGCACTTCATGATGTTTCCATACAAATCCACCAGGATATGATGATCGGATCCAGTTCAGATCCCGAATTATTTAGTGAGAATATGACCATGAAAAAAGTTACATCATTACTTGTTGCCGCATTCACCACCGCAATTTTCGCAGGTTCTGCAATGGCTGCAACCCCGGTTCAGCAAGCGCCTGCTAAAGTCACCACGCATCAGAAACAGCAGCATAAGCCAGTTCATGCTGCAACACATAAAGCCACAGTACATAAAAAAGCGGCAAAAACTGAAACCGGCACAACCGCTGCAACGACCGGAACCCCGACCCCGGCGGCAAAATAACACAGCCGCTGTTCATATTCACAGCAACATACACGGCCTTCGCCACAGTCCTTCCGGATGAGTGGCCAGGCCTTTACTGTGTTCAGTCACTGAAAAGCAAAATAGCAAATACCGGAGAAAAGATTGCTGCCGGGTCCTTCTTCATTATCAGGGGGGCAGTCTGTGCAGAACCATCTGCAATACCATAAAAAACCCGCTGAATGTGTCCAGATTACCGCTTTAATCTGAATGGTTACCGCTGACTGCTTTATCCTTTAAAAACAGAACATGCTACACTCTGCACAACTTTTCACTGAATGAATACGCACCACAGCTATGAGCGAGCAACAGCACTATCAGCCCGGCAGATTTTACTGGACTTTTCTACTCCCACACTACTGGGGCGTCTGGATTGCCATGCTGTTTCTAATGCTACTGGCCATTTTACCGTGGGCGATTCAGCACCGACTGGGCACATTTCTTGGTCAACTGGCCTTTCGATACTTAAAATCACGGCGAAAAACCACAGTTCGCAACCTGGAAGTCTGTTTCCCGGAATGGTCTGCCGATCAGGTGCAGGACAACGCCCGTCAGGTATTTGTGGACATGATGCTTGGTGTCTTTGAAACCCTGAATGCCTGGTATTCACCACAGTGGTTTAAAAACCGGGTCAGTATTGAAGGACTGCAACACATTACACAGCCGCAGGCTGCAGGCAAAGGGGTGCTGTTACTCGGTACACACAGTACGCTGCTGGATGCCGGTGGTTATATCTGCTCAAAATATTTTGATCCTGATGTCGTGTATCGCCCACAGAATAATCCTCTGCTGGACATGCTGATTTACCGTTGCCGGTCCACCATTTACAAAGCACAGATTGATCATGACGATATGCGGGGCCTGATCCGCCACCTGAAAAACACCGATGCCATCTGGTACAGCCCGGATCAGGATTTCGGCCTTAAGCAGGGCGTCATGGCGCCTTTCTTTGGAATACCGGCAGCCACCGTTACCGCACACCGCAGGCTGCTGAAAATTTCCGGTGCCGTTGCAGTGCCCTTATATTTTTATCGTCATGGGGAAATTCAGAATCCGAAATATCGTATTCTGATTGAGCCAGCAGTTGCCCATCTGCCAGGTGAGGATGAAGTCGATGATGCCACCCGGGTCAATCAGATTATTGAAAATCAGCTGCGTATTGCACCCACTCAGTACATGTGGTTCCATCGTCGTTTTAAGACACGGCCAGAGGGCTATGAAGAAATTTATTGATACAGATAACAACTGTCTTAAACCGAAAGTGAATCCAGCTCCGGTTTAAGATACGATTCAGACACTTTAGCGCAGGCATCCTGCCGCCACACCACGATAGCAATTTCAGGTTCTGAATTTAAATTTCCAGATATTTAAAAGGTATAAAAATGAAAGTGATGCAACTGCTTCCTGAACTGAACAGTGGTGGGGTTGAACGCGGCACCCTGGAAATTGCCCGCGCACTGGTGGCCAGTGGCCATGAATCACTGGTGGTGTCTAATGGTGGACGGCTGGTCGCCCAGCTGGAAGCGGAAGGCTCCCGGCATCTGAACCTGGCCATTCATAAAAAATCACTGTCCAGCCTATGGCAGATCCGTCCGCTGCGCCGGCTGATTCAGCAGCATCAACCGGATATTGTGCATGTCCGTTCCCGTGTTCCGGCCTGGCTGACCCATTTTGCCCTGAAAGGCATTCCGGCGGCTCAGCGTCCCCACCTGATCAGCACTGTACACGGTTTTTATTCGGTGAACCGGTACAGCGCCATCATGACACAGGCAGAAAAAGTAATTGCTGTCTCGGACAGTGTGGTGAAATATATTACTGATCATTATAAAAACTGCCCGCCTGAAGATATTGTCAGAATTTACCGCGGAATTGATCCCAGGGCCTTTCCTCATGGCTATCAGCCTTCTGCCCAATGGATTCACCAGACCTTTGCGGACTTCCCACAGCTGGAAAATAAATTTTTAATCTGCCTGCCCGGGCGGATTACCCGCTTAAAGGGCCATGAAACACTGATTCATCTGATACAGAAACTTCAAGCCGACTACCCTGACCTGCATGCCGTTGTAGTCGGTGGTGCTGACACCCGAAAAGCCGCTTATCTGGATGAACTGGAAACAAACATTCAGTCGCTGGGACTGACTGATCGGATCACCTTTACCGGGCATCGCCCGGATATCCGTGAATGGCTGGCGTTCAGCAATGTGGTGCTGTCGCTTTCCAGTCAGGCTGAAACCTTTGGCCGGACGGTGCTGGAAGCTTTATCTGTCGGGACCCCTGTCATTGGCTGGAATCGGGGCGGAGTCGCAGAAATTCTGAATCGCCTTTATCCTCAGGGCTTAATTGATGTGGATGACCAGGCAGCGCTGCTGCACGCCATCCGGCAGCAAATGGATACGCCGCAGCAGATTGCCCCGGTGACTGAATTCAGCCTGCAGGACATGTGTGATCAGACCATTGCCCTGTATGACCAACTGCTAAAATCCGGCTGATACAGAACATCAAAAACCGGAGCTCTCAGCAGGTTTTGCCTTTTCCGATGCTGCAAAGGTTCCGGCCTGTCATATATTCACCCAACTCGGGTTTGATCCACGGCAGGCGGGAAAATGCCTGAATATGGATATGGATATGATCTTTTTTGAAATGCCTACCTGATTTTTCATCAGCGTTAAAATAATAGGGTCAGAAAACGTTCAAATAACAAACCATTCAGCCGAATGCTTCTGTATGCTCCTGTCAGCCTGCCCCTGTTTCAACCTTTCCATAGCTTGAATTTTGCCATCAGCCAGATCATCAGCGGCCAGAAACTGGTATTAATGATGTCATGCAGACTCGCGCCAACCCGCCAGTAACCATGATTAAATAAATCATCGCGGGCATCGAACAGTTCAGCCGCAACGGCCACAATCACCACAGCCCACATGGCCAATTGTGATTTCAGCTGCCGCTTATGAAAAAATGCAACAATAAAGAAGACCAATAAGCCTGCATAGATATGCAGAGCATCACGGTCAAGACCGGTCAGATGAATAATATAAATTTTGAATTCCTGAAAACTGGATAAATGCATAACACCCCTGAGTTGCCATGACGCATATTTTAAATATCTCAGGACAAGCATAACCTGGGTTCTGCATCCTGCAAAACCCAGGTTGATGAGGTTGTGCTTTCAGATCTTATTGTTATTATGGGCGGTATTCCATACCATCATCATATCCATGATGTTCTGTCCATCGGCGTCGTCTTCCTTAATGGGATATTCCATTCCCGATTCCCTGTGCCGATGAATACAGAATACGTATTTTGATCAGGCCAGACCATTCGTCCAGGCCTAAATCCATGTAAGCAAATGCTTACATCATTCAATACACCACCACACCATGCAGCGGGTTTTCAGTTTTGTCATCGTTGCTGACATTTATTATTTTCTTACTTTTTGCCCATCGCTGAATTTATTTCAGCATGTGCATGTAAAATAATCAGGTAATCCTGCAGATTTTTTCCAGCATTTTCATAATGCGGCGCTTGCAGTTACACATCCTTTTGGTACACTCAAACCCCCTTTTAATTTTTTTTAACGCACCGAGGCAAAGTGACATGAAAGCAGGTCTGGTCGGATGGCGCGGGATGGTGGGTTCCGTCCTGATGCAACGTATGGTTGAAGAAAATGATTTTGCTCATTTTGAACCATTCTATTTCTCTACCAGTAATGCAGGTGGTGAAGCGCCTGCATTTGGCGGAAAGACCGCCCCGGCACTGATGGATGCAACAGACATTGACAGTCTGAAGCAGATGGATGTCATTATTACCTGTCAGGGTGGCGACTATACCTCGGAAGTGTTTCCAAAGCTGAAAGCTGAAGGCTGGAATGGTTACTGGATTGATGCTGCATCCACATTGCGTATGAATGATGAGGCCATCATTGTACTGGACCCGGTTAACCTGAATGTCATCAAAGACGGACTGGCCAATGGCACAAAAGTCTTTGTCGGTGGCAATTGTACTGTTTCATTAATGCTGATGGCGGTGGGATCACTGTTTCAGCAGAATCTGGTGGAGTGGATGACCGCCATGACCTACCAGGCGGCATCAGGCGCCGGAGCGCAGAATATGCGGGAACTGATCAACGGTATGGGTTATCTGTATAACAATACCCGTGACCTGCTGGATGATCCAAAATCTGCAATTCTGGATATTGACAGTAAAATTGCTGAATTACAGCGTGGCGAAAACTTCCCTGCGGCCAATTTTGGTGTGCCTTTAGCCGGCTCGCTGATTCCCTATATCGACAAACAGCTGGAAAGCGGTCAGTCCAAGGAAGAATGGAAAGGTCAGGTAGAAACCAATAAGATTCTGGGAAATGCTCAGATTGTTCCTATTGACGGTCACTGTGTACGTATTGGAGCAATGCGCTGCCACTCTCAGGCATTGACCCTGAAACTGAAAAGAGATGTTCCGCTGGATGAAATTGAAGACATGATCGCTCAGTCAAACCCGTGGGCAAAAGTGATTCCGAATACCCGTGAAGCATCCATGACTGATCTGACGCCGGTTGCAGTTACAGGGACACTGAGTATTCCTGTAGGCCGCTTACGCAAGCTGAATATGGGCAAGGAGTACCTGGGCGCATTTACCGTAGGTGACCAGTTACTGTGGGGGGCTGCAGAACCCTTACGCCGCATGCTCCGCATTCTGATTGAATACAAAAATACATAAATCAGCCCTGCTGAGAATGAAAAGCCGATCACGTTTGATCGGCTTTTCATGTAACTGAAGAGTTAAAATTTTACATTCGGATAACATCCCGGTATTGTATACTTTTGCTGCCCTGAACTTCATCTGAGTTATGGATAGAGATGACTGTATATAACAAATTAAAAATTGCCATTTTAGCCATCATTTCTTCGCAATCAATTGGTGCGATTATACTTGATCCCATTCAGATTCAGTCCGGTTCAGGTGATTTGCTGTATGCAGAAATGAAATTCCATCAGGCCAGTCCCGACTCAAAACTGGAAGTGGGACTGGCTGATCCTGAAGATCTGATGACGCTGGGCGTGAGCCATAAACCACCCGGTCATTTAAATTTCTTTACCCGGCGTTCCAGTGATGGCAGCGGTGTCATTGTCATTACCTCGTCCCGGCCCGTGACCGAATCCGAACTGAATATTCTTGTCAAAATTAAAGAAGGCAATGCCACCCGGATTCAACAGGTTAAAGCCCCGCTGGGCAGAAGCAAAACATCAGACACGCCGACACTCAGTAACACTGAACAGAAACTGACGCCACAGATGATTGTCAGTGAAAAGGATATTGCCCTGAATCTGCCAGTCAGCACACAATACCAACCCACTGCAACAACAGTTGATTCAGGTACTGCAACAGCCAGCACTGCTCAATTGCCGGCAATCAGTATCAGTGCGCCGCCCACGACATCATCTACAGCTGCCCTAGCTCAGACAGGCACTGCAACGACCACAGCTCAGACTGCAACGGTTTCAGGGTCTGAACCTGTTACTGCATCACAGGCTGCAAATCCAGCAGTTGCAGTGGCTGCACAAACAACTGCAGAGCATTCCCAAAAACAGACAACAGCCACCGGAACCCATACGGCCAGATCTGCATCCGCAAAATCAGATTCAGAAAAATCAAGCACAACAAAATCAGGTTCAGCAAATCAGCATAAGTCTGCTCAGACCGCTAAAGTCACCAACCCAAAACAACAGCATGTGGTCCGGGCAAATGAGTCACTGTGGAAGATTGCATCACAGATTGCAGCAGAAACCAATCAGAGCATTCCCGCTGTCATGCGTCAGATTAAAGCCAGCAATGAGCATGCGTTTATTCAGGGAGACGCCAATCGTATCCGTCAGGGAGTTGCCATTAATCTGGCTGCCGGCTATCAGCCCATATCCGCACAGAAAAAAGCAGCTTCCACCACCCCGGCAACGGCTCAGAAACAGTCAGGTAAAGCAAAATATAAGCTGAATCAGGCAGAAATGAGTATTGTTGCTGAGACTGATCAGAACGCCGGGCATGGCACAGCGACAAAAGGCAGCCAGCAAAACCGGAGCACTGCTGAATTATCTGCAAAAGTTATGACAGCCCGTGAAAAAACAGTTAAATTACAGCAGAATGTCTCGCAACTGGCTCTGTCACTGCAACAGAAGAATCATCGAATTCAGTTACTGAATTCACGGCTTGCTCAGTTGCAGCAGCAATTACAACAGCAAAACCATGCGAAAAAGTCAGCACACTGATGCATTATTATTTTTGAGGAAAATCAGCCATGACTGATTTTCCGTAAAGGGGTTAAATTATGTTGTACGTGATTCCTTTTGTCTTATTACTGGTCGTCGCGATTATTCTAAAAAAGCGTGAAGATGCCAGTAAGGGCAGCAGTCCTGAAAAAACCAGAAAGACCAATGGCAAAAAGACGACCAGGAAAACAGCTGTCCGCCCCACTCGGACACCCCGTGCTCCGCAGCCACAGAACAGCAATGTAGTCGTCGAAGATCAGACCATCATTGCCAGCAAGACGACAACCCCCTTAACAGCTGAGTTCAAACAGAAAATTGAACAACTGATCCATGAAAAAAACTACTTTTCAGCAGAAGCCCGGATCAATCAATCGCTGAATCAGGACAATTCACAACACGAATTATATTTATATCTGCTGGATATTCATCTAGCGCATAAGGATGAATTTGCAGTCAATCAACTGCTGAATCATATCCGCTCACTGGCACTGAATGACATTCTGGTTCAGGCCGAAGCCAGAAAGAAAGCATATGATGAACAACATCAGACGGCACAGACCGATGCCATTGAATTCAAACCTGAATCAGCCACAGCACAACCTGACCGACAATTCCGGTCAAATGCGGCATTTGATGCATTGGTCAATGCGCCGGACATACAGCATCAGCAGAACAGTGCTCAGCCATTCCCCGGTGAACCGGCTTCACTGAAACTGACCGCAGAGACTGCACCGGATCGCTCACAGGAATTGGCTCAGTCTGAACCACTGGCAACAACAGTACAAAACCCCGATATTCAAAGCGCTGATGTTCAAGACCTGAACACTCAAAACCTGAGTATTCAAACGCCAGGCATTCAGAATCCTGCCAGCCCGCAAGTAAACACAGAAAATACAGTTCAGCCACTTGAGTTTAACTTTAGCTTTGAAAAAACTGTCCCTGACACTACTCCGGCAGCTGCCGATGAAACCACAACCGTTGCAGACCCGCAGTCCCCTGTCATCCCACCACTGGAATTCAGTTTTGAACTGAGCCCGAAAGAAGACACGACGGACAAGCCACCCGAACTGATCGAGCCGGCTGTTGCTGAAACAGCGACCGATGAAACCGCAACGATGACTGACATACCTGCGGCAGTTCCCCTGACCCTGCAACTGGAACCACTTCAACAAGTGGAGACAACATCTGCGGATAGCACTGATCCATTGCCAGCCATATTTCCAGAGCTGTTACAGGTCAATGAGATACAGCTCAATCTGGAGCTAGCCGAACAATATATTGCATTGGGGGCTTTTGATTCGGCACGTCAGCTGTTGAGTCAGAGCCCGCAACTGTATTCTGACGAACAACGCAGACAGTCACAAAACTTACTCAATCTCATAGCTTCTTAAAATAATTCGTTTTAAGATGAAGCAGTCATTTATGACTGCTTTTTTATGATGATGAAAAAAATATTGCAATGAAAACATATGATGAAAAACTGAATGAAAAAATTGCCTTAATTTATATGGGCGGCACCTTTGGATGCACAGGCACGCCACTGGCCCCCATGCCTGAAGCGTTTTTTTTACCGCAGTTGCAACGTGTGCTGCCGCCATTTCAGCAAATCACCTGTTTCACGGCCCCCTCCGTCATTGACAGCAGTGCCTGTACCGCCGAAGACTGGCTGAAATTAATCCAGCAGATCCAGCGCCTGCAACAACAGGATTATCAGCGTTTTGTGATTATTCATGGGACTGATACCTTAAGCTATGCAGCAGCAGTGCTGGCACAGTTCTTACAACAATCCTGCCACGTGGTTGTAACAGGCAGTCAATATCCGCTGCTGAATACACCGGGGGATGACACCCGGGAATTTACCGATGCCATTGACAATTTAAACACTGCACTGGACTATGTGACCCGTGCCCCTGCCGGTGTATATCTGGCCTTTTACCATCAGGTGTTCCATGCCGGCACTGCATTGAAAGTACATACCACTGCACTGGATGCCTTCCGCGGGCAGAAGGTGGACAAAATAGACCCATCACCCAATGCCCGACAGCAGCCTGCATTTACTGTACACACTTCGCATGTGCACCAGGTCCGTGATTTAAACATCATCAACTGGATGATGTTTCCCATCACCCGGGAGCAACTTGCACAGAATCTGAAAAATCTGCTCAGCTCGCCGCCCCACGCCCTGATCATTCAGGCGTACGGCACCGGGAATCTGGCCGTCAATGCTGAAATTATTCACAGTTTTCAACAGCTGCAGCAGGCAGGCTGTGTGGTGATTCTGTCCACCCAGGTTCCACTTGGCGGGATCGATCAGCGCTATGCCATCAGTCAGTGGGTTACAGATGCCGGAATTCTGGTCAGTGATGCACTCAGCCAGGCAGATCTTTATGCCAGAATTCTGAAAAGTTATTTACAATACCCGACGCTGGCGCAATGGCATCAGCATTGGTATCCACCTTCTGAATAGAGATCATTATGCAACGTTTTGCTATGGGGATTGAGTTTTGTGGTATGCGCTATAAAGGCTGGCAAACGCAGCAGCCCGGTGTCCGCAGCATCCAGCAGACCATGGAAAACGTACTCAGTAAAATTGCCGATGAACCCATTATCCTGCATGGTGCAGGCCGGACGGATGCCGGCGTGCATGCAACCAATATGGTGGCGCATTTTGATACCCATGCCATACGGCCCATTCGTGGCTGGCTGATGGGTACCAATAGCCAGTTACCGAAAGACATTGCCATTCAGTGGATCAGGGAAATGGATCAGGACTTTCATGCCCGCTTTAAAGCCCAGGCACGGCGTTATCGCTATGTGGTTTATAACCATCCGAGCCGTCCGGCACTGCTGCACAAACAGGTGACCCATGCCTACTACGCGCTGGATGTCGACAAAATGATTGAAGCGGCCGGTAAATTTGAGGGCGTGCATAATTTTGAAAGCTTCCGGGCCGCAGCCTGTCAGTCAAACCAGCCGGTCCGTCATGTAACACATTGCCGTCTGATCCGTCACGGCGCTTATCTGGTGCTGGATATTCAGGCAGATGGCTTTTTGCACCACATGGTCAGGAATATTATGGGATGTCTGCTTGAAATTGGTCAGGGCATGTATGAAGTTGAGCATATTGATGCCATCTTTGCCGCAGAAGACCGCAAAGCCGCAGGCATTACCGCCCCGCCGGATGGCTTATATTTTATTCAGGCTGATTATCCTGAACAATTTGCCTTACCGCATGTGCCCCTCGGGCCTCACTGGTTAAATTTGCCTGAATAAGCCATAAGGCAATCAAACCCGTTTTAACGCTGCTTACGCTTCCGGTATTCCACCGGCGTTTCATTGGTCCAGCGCTTAAAGGCCCGATAAAACGTACTCGGTTCGGAAAACCCGGTCAAATACACAATCCGCTCCACACTTTCCCGGGTATTGGCCAACAGTTTTTTGGCCAGACGACAGCGATAATCTGAAAGAATCTGCTGAAAACTGGTATTTGCCTCAGAAAGCTGAGTCCGTAAACGGCGTGGGGTAATATTCAACTGTGCTGCAACCGTCTCCAGTGTGGTTTCACCACTTTCCAGGGTTGAACCAATGGCACGGCGAACCTCTCCCACCAAATCATAGCGGGCGAGTTCCTGTAATTTTTCAAGCGCCAGTTGCTCATGCAGCTGCAGCAGCTCAGGTTCAGCCTGCCACAACGGATATTCCATGATGGATGCATCAAAATACAGGCGGGTTTCCTTTTGCCCCAGACTCACCGGACATTCATAGACCCGAAAATATTCATCATCCGCAGCACCACTGCTGAAATTGAAATCAATATAAATCGGTGCAAAACGCCCTTCGGTAATGAATTTAAAAAACCGTAGAATTCCGGAAATGGCACACTCAGAGAAATGGCGATTGACAAGATTATCCGACCAGGAATGTTCGCCATTGGTCAGGTAACAACGGCCATCTTCAATCACCAGCTTTGCGTGAAAAGCATCACTGATCAGACGCTGATACGCCAATGCCCGTTTCAGCCCTTCTCCAAAATTTTCACTTGAAATAAACAGATGTTCAATCACCTGCCCCCGATACAGCGGCAAATGCTCTCCCAGGTGCAGACCGATATCGGGATCCTTACTGACTTCTTCAGCAGCCACCCAGAATGCATATTGCGCACTCAGCGGTGTACGGGCATTCTGATCCAGCTGATTCAATGCCACACCAGCCTTTGTCAGAATTTCTTCCGTCGGCAATCCCGCACGACGGATTGCCTGATAGCCTAACCGTAAAACAACTGAAGCATCTGTTAGCTGACCCACGTAATGCCCTTCCCTGTATGTTATTCATTTATACCAGAAACATGGATTTTAGATTACAGTCGATTGACCATGCTGACAACAATTATCCGCAACTTTTTGTAGAATTTTTTTAATGATTTGCTGGTCAATTATGCAGATATCAGGCCACTGTAAACAGCCGTTTGCCTTGTGTTTTTCAAAAAAATTGCCTATAATTTGCGCCTTTCCAATTTGATCATCAGGTAGGCTATGGCCAATAAAGAGGAACTTATCGAGTTCGAAGGCGTTGTCACCGAAACGCTTCCTAATACCATGTTCCGTGTACGTTTAGAAAACGGTCACGAAGTGATTGCCCACATTTCCGGTAAAATGCGTAAACATTACATTCGTATTTTAACGGGAGATAATGTAAAAGTGGAAATGACTCCATACGATCTGACCAAGGGTCGCATCACTTACCGCGCACGCTGAGTTTTAGTGTAAGCAAAGCCACCTTCGTGGCTTTTTTAATGTCCCGAAGTCGGGACTACCTCCAGGCCTACTGATGCATATCAGAATTGCCTGGATGCTTTCTCAGCAGAAATGACTGTCATGGTGAACCACACGCAGGTGTCAGCTCAGAACTCATGATCAATAAAAAACGCAGCTCAATGGCTGCGTTTTAAACTCAGACACTGATCGGATCAGGCCAGTGCCGCAATCACGGCATCTCCCATTTCAGATGTTCCGACTTTTTTCATCCCCTCAGACATGATATCAGCTGTCCGTAATCCCTGATCCAGTACACGCCCCACCGCAGCCTCAATGGCACTGGCAGCGGCCTCCTCCCGGAAGGTATAACGCAGCATCATGGCAACAGACAGAATGGTGGCCAGTGGGTTTGCCAGATTCTGACCTGCAATATCCGGCGCAGAACCATGACACGGCTCATACATACCTTTGCCATTTTCATCCAGCGATGCAGAAGGCAACATACCAATTGAACCGGTCAGCATGGCAGCCTCATCGGACAGAATATCACCAAACAGGTTGCCGGTTACAATCACATCAAACTGTTTCGGTGCGCGTACCAGCTGCATTGCTGCATTATCCACATACATATGTGACAGCTGAATATCAGTATATTGCTGTTCCTGCAGTGCAGTCACTGTCTGTTTCCATAATTCAGTCACTTCCAGTACATTGGCCTTGTCCACAGAACAGACCTTACTGCCACGCAGACGGGCAAGTTCAAACGCCACCTTTGCAATCCGTTTAATTTCAGATTCGGCATATACATCGGTATTAAAACCCTGTTTTTCGCCGTTTTCGAGCTCACGGATGCCCCGTGGCTGACCAAAATAAATACCGCCGGTCAATTCACGGACAATCAGGATATCCAGTCCTGCCACGATTTCAGCTTTCAGACTGGAGGCATCCGCCAGTTGTGGATACAGAATTGCAGGACGCAAATTGGCAAACAGGTTTAACTCACTGCGGATTTTTAATAAACCCCGTTCCGGGCGGATGGAGCGCTCTATATTGTCCCATTTCGGGCCACCGACAGCCCCCAGTAAAATGGCATCTGCTTTTTTTGCCTGCTCAGCAGTCACAGCCGGATACGGTTCACCATGCGCATCAATGGCAGCCCCGCCCAGCAGGCCCTGCTCCCAGCTTAAACCCAGTTGAAACTGATCATTGACACGGGTTAATACTTTTTCTGCTGCGGCAATAATTTCCGGACCAATTCCATCACCGGCCAGAATCAAAATTTGTTTAGACATCTATGTGTTTCCATCTGATGATCAGCAGCATGGCTACTGAGTGAGTTTAAATTTTCTGCTCGATAAATTCGCTGACCCCCGTCACCACATTATAAGGGCGACAAAAACGGCGAATGGTGCGCTGTTCCTGCAACATATCCACACATAAGGGATTCGGAGCAGAAACATTCAGCAGACTGCCCGAATCCCGGGAGCGCTGACGGTACATTTTAAAGGTATAACGCTGATTTTCCTTAAAATTATGAATAATATGAAAAACTTCAGCATGCTGCTGTGAAATCGGATAAAACCGGATCACCATTTCATATTGCTGTGCAGGAATGGTTAAATAAGTCCCCTTCTGATCAGGCCGGTCCGCCATCTGCCTGACATAGGCTTTTTTCATGGCCTCCGAGGTCACCCGATGTGATTTTTCATCCACAATAATCAGCCCGTTCAGGCGCCCGAATTCACAGATTTCAGCACCGGCACAATACACCTGGACCGTGTTCCGGTTATGTTGCTTCTTATCTGTCTGTATCATCCGCATTGCATCCATCGACTGGCAGGCACTCAGTACCAGCCCCACCAGACCAACTAAAACACGATAACCTAAGACTCTGGTCATTGTTGCCGCCCAACCTCACTCAATGAGTAAACACTAAATACATATGTATCGTTATACCCGCATGTTAGCAAGAGTTGGACGCTCAGGCTATGTTTAAAATCTCAGGCCTGAATGTCCCGAAAAATCCAGGGACGGGACTGCCGGGTCTCTGCTTCATAAGTGCGAATGTCATCTGCCACCTGAAGGGTCAGTCCAATGTCATCCAGACCATTTAACAGACAGTGCTTTCTGAATTCATCCACTTCAAATTGAAAGATTTCTCCGCCGGGTGTGCGTACTTCCTGTGCCTGCAGGTCAATGGTCAGCTGATAGCCTTCTGTCGTTGCACATTCACGGAACAGCTGATCTACAATGGTTTCAGACAAAACCACCGGCAACATCCCGTTTTTAAAACAGTTATTAAAGAAAATATCGGCAAAGCTGGAGGCAATGATGGTTCTGAACCCATATTCATTCAACGCCCACGGCGCATGTTCACGACTGGAACCACAACCGAAATTCTGGCGTGTAATCAGCACTGAAGCCCCCTGATAACGCGGTAAATTCAGCACAAAATCAGGGTTTTTCGGCCGTACTGAATTATCCTGACCGGGATAACCTTCGTCCAGATAACGCAATTCGTCAAATAAGTTATCACCAAAGCCAGTCCGCTTAATCGATTTCAGAAACTGTTTCGGAATAATCAAGTCGGTATCCACATTGGCACGATCCAATGGTGCAACAATACCCTGTTCAACAGTATAAGCTTTCATATTTTGCTCCCTTTAGACCTGATCAGAATGAACGGACATCAACAAAGTGGCCGGCAATTGCTGCTGCTGCCGCCATCGCCGGACTGACCAGATGGGTCCGACCGCCATTGCCCTGACGTCCTTCAAAGTTACGATTGGAAGTCGAGGCACAGTGTTCTCCCGGTTGCAGCTTATCGGCATTCATGGCCAGACACATGGAACAACCCGGCTCACGCCATTCAAAACCGGCTGCAGTAAAGATTCTGTCCAGTCCTTCCTGTTCTGCCTGTTGCTTGACCAGACCTGAGCCCGGCACCACCAGCGCCTGTTTAATTGAATCTGCAACTCTGCGTCCTTTGACCACTTCAGCTGCTGCACGGATATCTTCAATACGTGAGTTGGTACATGAACCAATAAACACCCGATCCAGCTGAATATCCGCCAGTGACTGACCGGCCTGCAGTCCCATATACTGGTAAGCACGTGTCCAGTCATTACGCTGGACTTCATCCTGCGCCTGCTCCAGTACAGGAACCCTTTTGGAAACAGCAACCACCATTTCAGGAGAAGTTCCCCAGGAAACCTGCGGTTCAATGTCTTCACCCTGCAATTCCACCACTGTATCAAATTCAGCATCGGCATCAGAATGCAGTGTATTCCAGTAGGCAACCGCAGCATCCCACTGCTCACCTTCCGGTGCATAGTTCCGGCCTCTGACATATTCAATGGTCTTGTCATCCACAGCGACCATACCAACCCGTGCGCCTGCTTCAATGGCCATATTACACACGGTCATCCGGCCTTCAATGGACATGTCACGAAACACCTGCCCGCCAAATTCAATTGCATGCCCTGTTCCACCTGCGGTACCAATTTTGCCAATAATGGCCAGTACCACATCCTTTGGCGTCACACCACGGCCCAATACGCCGTCCACACGCACCAGCATATTTTTCATTTTCTTCTGAATCAGACACTGTGTCGCCAGCACATGTTCAACTTCCGAAGTTCCAATTCCATGTGCCAGACAGCCAAACGCACCGTGTGTTGCCGTATGTGAGTCACCACAGACCACCGTCATGCCCGGCAATGTCAGGCCCTGTTCAGGACCGACCACATGTACAATCCCCTGACGGATATCATTGATCTTAAATTCTGCAATATGAAATGCATTACAGTTATCATCCAGGGTCTGAACCTGAATACGGGACGTATTGTCTTCAATTCCGGCAATGCCCTGCTCACGTTCTTTTTTCGAAGTCGGAACATTATGATCAGGCGTAGCGATATTTGCACTTAAGCGCCACGGCTGACGACCGGCAAGCTGCAGGCCTTCAAAGGCCTGTGGCGAAGTGACCTCGTGCAATAAATGCCGGTCAATATACAACAGGCTTGAACCATCCTCCTGTTGTTTAACCAGATGGTCATCCCACAATTTGTCATACAGTGTTTTTGCTTTTTCGGTTTTGCCTGCCATGTCGATGCACTCCATAGAACTGGGTATCCTGCTGTTTACAGCCCATTATACTCCCCAAATAACATAAATCTAATTTATCATTTTTATTAATCTTAAAACTTTATGGAATCATTTATACTGTAAACCGCAGCACTTTCATAAAATTTAATGCACCAGATCACATAAAGGCAAAATTCTTATTTACAAATTAAATGATAATGATTATTATTTGCAAATATAGATCAAAAATGGTGATTGCCATGATGTTCCTTCAGCGTTTTTTCAATAACAACCAACGGACCCTGAAAAAAACTTTCAGTTACTATATTATGCATATTACAGTTGCAATGCTGGTGGCCTATGCTGTGACAGGTAATTTCTGGATGGCCATCACGCTGAGTCTGATTGAACCGACTGTACAGGCCATTGCCTTTTTCTTCCATGAGAAAGTATGGAACCGGACAGAGTCCGGCGCACAACCCATGAATCAGGCAGTCATCCACAGCTCTGAACCCTGATGAGCCAGGTGGATAATGACCTGACCAGCACCACCGAAACCATATATTCATGGCCTGACATGGTTCTGACGGTGCCTTAGAGCATCGGCACTTCCGTCAGGCCTGAACATAAGACCTCCATCATTATTTCGACTCATTATTATTTTGATTAATTTAAAAAAGTTTTGAATAATAAAATTCTCATAAAAAAACTTTATGGATGTAAATATCATGAATCTTGCTGCCTTTGACGCCTTTGTAAAAGTGATGGAAACTGGATCAATTTCCACGGCTGCAGATTTACTGTTTATTACCCAGCCAGCCGTGACCAAACGCATTCACTGTCTGGAGCAATACTTTGGGGTGAAATTATTTGAGTCGGCAGGACGGGGAGTACAGGCAACCCATGCAGCCAACTCACTGTTGCCAAAAGTCAAAAACTGGTTAAATGAACTGGGTGATATTCACCATACCCTGAGCCATGAACAACGCCAGGCGCAGGGCAAACTTAAAATCGGCACCAGTCATCACATCGGCTTACATCATCTGCCCATGCACCTGAAAGACTATGTGCATCAGTTTCCGGACGTTACACTGGATGTGCATTTTGTTGACTCTGAGCAGGCCCATGAACAGGTCTTTTCAGGTGACCTGGAACTGGCCTTTTTAACCCTGCCGCCACAACTGGATGACCGGCTGAACTACGTCACGCTCTGGAATGATCCACTGATTTTTGTGGCAGCACCCTTTCATCCGCTGGCACATAAAAAAAACCTGAAACTGGAGGATTTAATCCCCTATCCTAATTTACTGCCTGCGCCACAGACCTATACCAGTCAGATTACATTATCAGTGTTTGAAAAACAGGGGCTGAAGCCGGAGGTGATCATGAGCAATAACCCGCTTGAATCAATCCGTATGCTGGTGTCCATTGGCCTGGGATGGTCGGTTCTCCCAAGAACACTGCTGAATCAGGATTTACAGCAGCTGGATATTAATCTGGAAATAAACCGTCAGCTGGGCATGGTATGGCATCCGGCCCGTACACAATCCAGGGCCGCATCCGAATTGATTCAAATGATGAAGCCACTCCCCACAGCGGGAAATAGCCCTCCGTTATAATACAGCGAGAATCCACTTATTTCAGTGAATCTTCATGCAGGGCTTCGTTTAACTGATCCACAACAATGGCCCACTCACCATCTGACCGGATTTTTTCCTCCAGGAACTGACGCTGTGCTTCACTCCAGTAAGTTGCCTGTGTGATTAAGGTTCCTGCATCCAGCTGATGCGTGCCAATAAACTCAGTAATGGCCGCTTCGCCTGAATCCAGGCCCAGTTGTTCAAACAAACTGGTCATTGCCGGTCGTAAACCATTCATTTTGAATCTCCATCAGTCGTAGTATTGAGTAATCGCAGTAGGTCTTTCATTCATCATTTTACGTTTTAAGGCTGTCTAAAACCATATTCAGCATCCGGACAACTGTATCATTTTCATTGATGACAATCCCCGGATGACCACGGCAGTTCATGTCCACGGCATCCGGATCATCAGATGGACCAGTCCTGTATGTCCCAGTGCTGCTGTCTGGCCAGCGCCTCCAGTCGATCATCCGGATTGACTGCTATGGCATGATCCGCATATTGCAGCAGGAAACTGTCGTTGATTGAATCTGAATAAGCCCAGCTTTCTGAAACCGTACGACCCGCCAGCCATTGCTCCAGTCGTGTCAGCTTGCCCTGCTGATAACAGGGAATTCCTGCAACTTTGCCGGTATATTGACCGTCCACCACTTCGGCATTGGTCGCAATAATGTCACTGATTCCAAATGCATGAAATATCGGTACCGTAATAAAATCACTGGTTGCGGTAATCCCGACAATCACATGGCCCAGTTCCCGGTGTTTCTTAATCATGTCAAATCCACGCGGTCTCATCCGGGGCCTGATGACGTTCTGCATGAACAACTGATGCAGCCCGGTTAAATAGGTCCGGTCATGCTGCGTCAGAAATTGAAAGACAAATTGGTTATAGGCCACCGGATCCAGCTGCCCGGCTTTGTAATCTTCATAGAATGCATCATTCATCTGACGGTGATGAACCGGATCCACCAGGCCTTCACTGATCAGAAACTCACCCCAGGCATGATCAGAGTCCGTATTTAACAAGGTATGATCTAAATCAAACAGCGCCAGTTGCATGAAAATTCCCGTTCAAACTGAAATTTAAGAAAAAAAATGTAAATCTATCTCCGCTAATCAGCAGAAATTCGTTAAGATCATAGCAATTTTAAAACATTTTTACTTTGAACTTTTCGAGCCGGATATAAAAGAGTGGATGTCCCCGAATACAAAGTCAATAAATTTGATATATTTTAGGTGCCAGATGATCGACTCAGAAGGTTTCCGACCCAATGTCGGGATCATTTTGGCAAATGATATTGGACAGGTTTTATGGGCAAAGCGCATTGGTCACAATGCATGGCAATTTCCTCAGGGCGGAATCCAGCGTGGCGAAACCCCTGAACAGGCGCTCTACAGAGAACTGCGGGAAGAAGTCGGGCTGCTGCCGGAACATGTCCAAATAATTGCACAGACTGACGACTGGCTGCATTATCGTTTGCCACTCCGATACATCCGATCTGATTCGGACCCGGTATGTATTGGACAAAAGCAAAAGTGGTTTTTACTGAAACTCAACGTGCCGGCGAAAAACATTCAGCTGGACCTGTCTGATCCGCCGGAGTTTGATCAATGGCAATGGGTCAGCTATTGGTACCCGCTTGGACAGGTGGTCAATTTCAAACGCGATGTCTACCGCCGGGCCATGCTGGAACTCTGTATGCATTTGCCACAGCAGTCGCCTGAAAATTCTGCAAAAATGTGAATGATTTTTGAAAACAGTGCTGTTATAAATGCTGTTATCCACCCTGTTTCCCAAACCTCAGCCCCATTTCAGGAGCGCACTACATGTCGAACATGCAACTGGACACACTAAGACGCATTGTGCAGGAAATCAATGCATCGGTCAGTCTGCATGATTCACTGGAAATTATGGTCAGTCAGGTGTCTGAGGCCATGCATGTGGATGTCTGCTCCATCTATTTACTCGACGAACGTAATCAGCGCTATGTGCTCATGGCTACCAAAGGCCTGAACCCTGAAGCTGTCGGCAATGTATCGCTCCAGCTGGGTGAAGGCCTGGTCGGTCTGGTCGGTCAGCGCGAGGAAATCGTCAACCTGGAAAATGCGCTCAAACATGAACGCTTCAGCTATTTCCCCGAAACCGGCGAGGAAGTCTATAACTCATTCCTTGGTGTCCCGGTCATGTACCGGCGTAAAGTCATGGGCGTGCTGGTGGTGCAGAATACTGAACCGCAGGATTTCAGCGAAGCGGCGGAATCCTTCCTGGTTACCCTGTGCGCCCAGCTGTCCGGCGTCATTGCCCATGCCCATGCCGTAGGAAATATTGATGTCTTCCGCAAAGTCAATAATGTTCCAAACTTTAAAACCTTCCAGGGCTCTTCCGGTGCCGGCGGCATTGCGCTGGGTCGGGCAATTATTCTTTACCCACCGGCGGATCTGGCCGCAGTGCCGGATCGTGAAGCTGATGATATCAGTGAAGAACTGACATTACTCGACCAGGCGGTTGCATCGGTCAGGGATGAAATCCAGTCCCTGGATGAAAAAATGCAGGACTCGCTGATGTCCGAAGAACGGGCATTGTTCAGTGTATTCCTGCGCATGCTCGATGAAAATGCCCTGCCGGCTGAAATTAAGGAACTGATCCGTGGCGGCAACTGGGCACAGGGTTCTGTAAAGCGGGTGATTGACCGGCATATTGCCCTGTTTGCACAGATGGAAGATGATTACTTACGTGAACGGGTGTCAGACCTGAAAGACCTGGGCCGGCGCATCCTTGCTTCCCTCCAGGAAGCGGATGCCAGTCACCGGGAAATCACCACAGAAAGCATCCTGGTCGGTGAGGAAATCAGCACCGCGGCACTTGTGGAATTGCCGGTGGATAAAATTGCCGCCATTGTCACCTCCGAAGGCGCTGCAAATTCACATATGGTCATTGTGGCCCGTGCGCTTGGCATTCCTACCGTTGTCGGTGTCACCGAACTGCCTGTCAACAGCCTGGATGATGCAGAAATGATTGTGGATGCCTACCAGGGACGTATATTTGTGAACCCGCCACGGCGCCTGCGGCAGCGTTACCGGGAAATCCAAAAAGAAGAAGAACAGATCGCCAAGGATTTAAAACAGTATGAGACCCGGGATGCCATTACCCCGGATGGTGTTGCCGTGAAACTGTTCGTCAATACCGGCTTAATGATTGATGTGGTTCGTGGTGTACAGCGGGGTGCCAAAGGTGTGGGGCTGTATCGCTCTGAAATTCCCTTTATGTTGCGTGAACGCTTCCCCGGTGAAGAGGAACAGCGGGCCCTTTACCGCCAGCAGCTGAGCCACTTTGCCAACAAACCGGTGATCATGCGCACCCTGGATATCGGTGCAGACAAGGACCTGCCTTATTTTGAGATTGAAGAAGATAATTCAGCACTGGGATGGCGCGGCATCCGTTTCACCCTGGACCATCCTGAAATCTTTTCATCACAGATCCGGGCCATGCTGAAAGCCAGCATTGGCCTGAACAATCTGCATATTCTGCTGCCGATGGTCACCAGTGTCAGTGAAGTGGAAGAAGCACTGTATTTGCTTGAGCGTGACTTACAGGCTGTGCAGGAAGAAGAACAGGTTAAAATCAATAGACCTAAAATCGGGATTATGGTGGAAGTGCCCAGTGTCCTGCTGCAGATTGGTGAATTTGCTGAGTTGGTGGATTTCTTCTCGGTCGGTTCCAATGACTTAATTCAGTATTTACTGGCGGTTGATCGGAATAATCCACGTGTTTCCGGGGTTTATTCACATTTTCATCCTTCCATTATCCGGGCTTTGCAGCAACTGGTTGCCGAATGTCATAAATACGAAAAGCCGGTCAGTGTCTGCGGTGAAATGGCAGGTGATCCACTGTCTGCAATTCTGCTGATGGCAATGGGCTTCAACACCCTGTCCATGAGCTCCAGCAATATTCTGCGGGTTCGTAAGGCAATCTGTCATGTTCCCATGACGGATGCGGTACAGTTACTGGAGAATGTCATTAAAATGGACAATCCATTAATTATAAAAAGCTGGATGGAGTATTATTTCAGGAATCATGGCCTGGGAGATATGGTGAAATCGAATCGAATGCTGACTGTCTGATAGCAGCTGTTTAAAGCAGGGAATGTCCAGGACTGAAGATATTGAAGGAAAACTGAGCGTACCTCAGACTAAATCAGGCACCAATAAACGGCCATAAAGAAGGGCGATCATCCTCAGAATATCGCCCTTGCTTATGCTTGCTATAGCCACGTTTTACATTTTTCTTTCGATCTGTAAACACCTGGCTTTTATTCACTTCATGCATATATTTTGCCACAAAATTATGCACCACCACTTCAGATTGCTGTTTTTTCCTTGCCATATTCCTCACCTTCAGGCTGTGGATTTGATTCATGGGATTTCCCAGGAGGGTGATATTACGCTTTTCTACACAGAATACAAGCGCTTCACGCCCAGCCGCTGTAACCTGGCGATTGCTGTCTGTAGAGATATAACTTTTATACTGTGGCACTCATCATTCATCTGCTGACAACTATCAGCTCGCCAGTGCCCGTTGCAGTAATCTGTCCACATCCACCGACCGGGCATCCACTATTCCGACAACCCGCCCATGAAATACACTGTATCGCGTCTGAATAAATGCATCACTGACAAATGCCGGGGCATGCTGTTTCAGTAAAACGGCCTGTGCCAATATCACCAGCCGGCTGACCAGACTACGGGCCATAAACTGCATTTCATCCGAATTCAGACTGCTGAATAATTGAAACAATGCCTGTAATTCATGTTGTAATACAGCATCCTGCCCTGCAGTTTCAGCAAATGACCGGAAAAGCAGCTCAATCGACTCACGTTCCCGCCCAATGGCACGCAGTACGTCCAGGCACATAATATTACCCGAACCCTCCCAGATGGTATTGACCGGAGCTTCCCTGAAAATACGTGCCATAATGCCGGTCTCAACATAGCCATTGCCACCAAACACCTCCATGGCTTCACCACTGAGTTCCACAGCACGCTTGCAAATCCAGAACTTGGCAGCCGGGGTCATGATCCGTTTCCATGCCAGCGACAGATCATCCTGATTTTCATAGCAATGCGCCAGATGGAAACTCAGCTGCATGGCTGCCTCTGTTTCCAATGCCAGATCCACCAGTACCGCCTGCATTAATGGCTGCTCAGCCAGAGTCCTGCCAAAAGCACTGCGCTGTCGGGTATAGGCCAGGCACTGCACCAATGCCTGCCTCAGCATGGCGCACGAACCTAAGGAACAGGTCAGTCGGGTATAGTTTGTCATCTCAATAATGGTTGGAATGCCTCGCCCGGCTTCACCGATCATGATGCCCCAGGCCTCCCTGAACTCCACTTCCGAGCTTGAGTTGCTCCGATTCCCCACTTTGTCCTTTAAGCGCTGAATATGAATCTGATTCTTCCGGCCATCCTCCAGCCAGCGGGGAACATAAAAGCATGCCGGACCATCCTGCTCTGTCTGTGCCACCACCAGGTGGGCATCGGACATGGGTGCTGAAAAAAACCATTTATGCCCGGTCAGCAAATAAGCTTTGCCCCTGCCGGATGCAGCAATCGGACGGGCCGTAGTCTGATTGGCACGGACATCCGAGCCACCCTGTTTCTCAGTCATGCCCATACCAAGCCAGATCGATTTTTTCTGTGCAATGGGAAGATCACGCGCATCATATTCCGTTGACAGCAATTTCTGACCAATTTTCTCCCATAATTCAGGTTCGCGCTGAATCAGTGGAATACTGCCCAATGTCATTGCAGCCGGACAGAGACTGCCACTTTCCACCTGGGCCGCCACAAAAAACCGTGCTGCCCATGCCACCCAGCCCGCCTGCGGCGCAGACGGTAAAAAAGGATAGGCATGCACCGCATACTGCCGATTCAGTGCCATCCACCGATGCCATGCCGGATGAAATTCCACCAGGTCACTGCGATGCCCGCGGGCATCAAAGGCATGTAACTCAGGTGAATGCCGATTCGCCTGTTCAGCATAGGCATAATATTCAGCAGATCCGGCGATCTGTGAAAACTCAGACAGCTGCGCTTGTTGCCGACAGCCATAACGTTGCAGAATGTCCTGTAACACCTGATCCGTATCAGCCAGGTTATAGTCAGTCAGCTCATCAAACTGATTGGTGATGGCATGGGTTTCCCCATTGTTGTTATAAGTTATCTTCATTCAGACATCCTGTCCCATACTGCCAATTATTTTAATTCAGTATAAAAGCAAATGACATCCGGCAGGTTCATGTTTTGTTAATAACGGGTTTGATCAATAAAAACCCTGTGATCGGCGCGAACTGCAGCAGCCCTATGCCCCATTGTCTCTCCAATAAAAGCAAACCAATGATAAATCATATGCTTGTTTGATCGAATATTCCTGTCATGAAAAGAATTTTATTCCATTTGAATTTCCCGGGTGATGCCTTTACAGTCAATAACGATCATTCAATTCTGGTCATTTTTAACGTATTACACTCAGCGACAACAGCAGATGTTCAGGCTGAATAAAAATGTCAGCTGACGATTTTCTTTCACAATTGCAGTTTATAGTGAATTAACAAAACGGTTAATGTCATGCTGAAAAAGTCATGTTATCCCTATCAGAGGATTCCTGTTTTAAGCATGATGATAAAAAATGGAGAAACGCGATGAGTCAAGACCCTAAAAAATGCCCTGTCACCCACCTGACAACTGATTTTGGTGCACCAGTCACAGACAACCAGAACAGTTTGACGGCAGGTGCGCGTGGTCCCCTGCTTGCCCAGGATTTATGGCTCAATGAAAAACTGGCCAACTTTGTTCGTGAGGTAATTCCTGAACGGCGTATGCATGCCAAGGGTTCCGGTGCTTTTGGTACATTTACCGTCACTCACGACATCAGCAAATACACCCGTGCAAAAATTTTCAGTGAAATTGGTAAAAAAACTGAAATGTTTGCCCGATTTACCACCGTTGCCGGTGAACGTGGTGCAGCGGATGCTGAACGAGATATCCGTGGTTTTGCACTGAAATTTTATACCGAAGAAGGCAACTGGGACCTGGTCGGTAATAACACCCCTGTCTTCTTTCTGCGCGATCCGCGCAAATTTCCGGACCTGAATAAGGCAGTGAAACGTGATCCACGTACCAATCTGCGCAGTGCAACCTATAACTGGGATTTCTGGACGCTGCTTCCCGAAGCATTCCACCAGGTGACCATTGTCATGTCAGATCGTGGCATTCCTAAAAGCTACCGGCATATGCATGGTTTCGGCAGTCACACCTACAGTTTCATTAATGCCGCCAATGAACGTTACTGGGTAAAATTCCATTTCCGTACCCAACAGGGCATTGAAAACCTCACCAATGCCGAAGCAGCTGCGGTAATCAGCGAAGACCGTGAAAGCAATCAGCGGGATCTGTATGATGCCATTGACCGTGGTGATTTCCCGAAATGGAAAATGTATGTCCAGATCATGCCGGAAACCGATGCCGAAAAAGTGCCATATCATCCATTTGACCTGACCAAAATCTGGCCGCATGGTGACTATCCGCTGATTGAAGTCGGTGAATTTGAACTGAATAAAAACGCTGAAAACTTCTATCTGGATGTTGAACAGTCCGCTTTTGCACCGAGCAATCTTGTTCCGGGCATTGCGGCTTCACCTGATAAAATGTTACAGGCCCGTTTATTTAACTACGCCGATGCACAGCGCTATCGCCTGGGGCCGAATTATCAGCAGATTCCGGTCAACGCAGCACGCTGCCCGGTACATTCCAATCACCGTGATGGTCAGGGACGCAGTGATGACAACTATGGCGGCCTGCCACACTACGAGCCAAACAGTTTTCATCAGTGGCAGGAACAACCGCAGTTTAAGGAACCACCTTTAAAAATTACCGGCGATGCCGATTTCTGGGATTACCGACAGGATGATGCAGACTATTTCAGCCAGCCCCGCGCATTATTTAATTTAATGAATGACAGTCAGAAACAGGCTCTGTTTGATAATACGGCTGCCGGCATGGGCGATGCGCTGGATTTCATCAAGTATCGTCATATCCGTAACTGTTACGCCTGTGATCCGGCCTATGGCGAAGGTGTCGCCCAGGCGCTGGGAATGACAGTTGCTGACGCACAGGCGGCACGGGCAACTGACCCGGCACAGGGTAATCCAGGCCTGCTGTAATTGAAGCGGTAATTAAAAAAGCAATGATAAAAAACCACCTTCGGGTGGTTTTTTATTTTCTGTAAATACACTATATTTATTAGAGAAACTCCCAATCGTGAGTAAAGCCATGCAACAGAAAATTGAAGCGATAATTCAACAACATGACATCATTTTATTTGATGAAATCTGTGTTTTATGTAATGGTTGGGCAAAGTTTTTAATCAAATATGATACACAGGCACAATTTAAATTAACTTCGATGCAATCACCATTAGGGCAAGACATCTTAAGGTATTACCAAATGCCCACTGAGTATTTTGATAGCATGCTGGTGATCAAAAATGGGCAGGCCTATAGTGAATCCACTGCTTTTTTAAAAGTGATTGAAAGCTTAGGACTGCCCTTTTCATGTTTGAAAATGGGTTATCTGATTCCCAGATTTATCCGGGATTTTCTATACCGCCAAATCGCTTTCAATCGTTATCGTCTGTTGGGTACAACAGATCAATGCTTATTCATTTCTTCACGTCATCAACAACACTTTTTGGAATATGCTGTTGATGAATCCACTGCAAGCAATTAATCGCGCCTTATTCAGCATTCAAATCACTCTGGCTGTATTATGGATTTATCAAGGCCTGGTTCCTAAAGTCATCTATAAGGTCATAGAAGAACAACTGTTCTGGCAAATGACCGGTATTCAGTTTCTTCCCACTGCACGGCTGATTGAATTATCCGGCATTGCCGAGATCATTTTCGGATTACTGTTTCTCATATTCAGACATTCAAAAACTCTGCATTATCTGAATATTACAGGCATGCTGTTCTTCTGTGCAATCGTTGCCATACTGTACCCACACTCCTTTACTCAGGCATTCAATCCCTTTGTCATGAATGTGGCGATGGCAGGGCTTTCAGTGGTCGCCATTCAGTTGGTGTCTGTCCGGCAATAACACAGCCAGCCCGGCTTCTGTGCCAATGACCATACGCTACACCTGACTACACCGTCAGTTTCCGGCCTTCCCGGACACAATAAAACGGATTCATTAACCGGGAAAAATGTTTCATGGCTTCGTGCAGATCAAGTTCCGGCTGATCCCGGTTTTCATCCGTCAGTTGAAACGTTCGGTAATGAATGGCCAGTGATCGCTTTGCCTGTAGATCAAGATGTGCCTGAAATGCATCCTGAGGATTCATATGCATATAGCGCATTAACTCACGTGGTTCATAAGCACCTATGGGCAGCAGTGCAATACGCGGTGCCCCAAAGCGTTTCTGAATTTCCCTGAAATGTGGAGAATAGCCGGTGTCTCCTGCAAAATAGCAATGCCCCTGATCAGAAATAATGGAAAACCCGCCCCACAGTGCCGCATTCTGATCACGCAGCCCACGGCCGGAACCATGTTGCGCAGGGGTATAGACGATTTTCAGCTGATGCAGCAGTGCCGACTGCCACCAGTCCATTTCAATCACATGAAAGCTGTCCGGTAAATAAAATGAATTCCCCAGGCCGGTATAAATCGGCATGCCGAATTTTTGATGCAGCCACGCCAGGGTAGCAAGATCCATATGATCATAGTGATTATGACTGAGCAATACCGCATGAATCTCCGGCAGCTGCTCCAGTGCAATCCCGGCGGGAATCACCCGCTGCGGTCCCCGGCCTTGCTTCGGTCCGGCATAATCTGCCCATACTGGATCCGTCAGCAAATTATAGGGACCAATCTGCAGCAGCACAGTAGCATGCCCGACAAACCACACCTGCCAGTCATCCATATCGGCATCAGGTCTGTTCTGGGGCACCGCACGCCGGGTTGCATAAAACTCTTCAGCTTCCCGGACTTTATCAACATTCCAGGTATAGGATTTCCGGGTCATGACCCATCTGGCCAGCTGCCAGCGACTGCGTCCTTTGGGCTGCCGTATTTCATTGAAAAACCGCTGGCCATTATGATGCCCCGGTAAAACAGCATGAAATACCGGCTTACACCACAGGTGTGACAAACACGCTTCGGCTGCCAGATGGTAGTGCAATGGCTGTGACTCTGTTGCTGATAACGCACGCTGTGCGTTTTCCACGACCTGATCCTGACCCGGATTCACTTTTGTCCTGTTCGACATGATTACCTTAAACGCCCTTTCATTCTTTCCATCCATACCGCCCGTTTGTTGTTGAACAGACCATGCCACACAATCAGCGCCTACTTTAAGCCTGATTTCAATATAATTAAACAGGCAATCAACAGGTTTTAATATTCTGTGAAGTCAAATTACTGCCCGCACTTTCTTAAACCATAAAGCAGGAATATTTCATTTAAACGATCCATCACTCATTGAATTGCTTTACCAGGTGTCACAGCAAGCATCCTGCCTCATCTCAGTGACAAACTGGACCCTTGTGATGATCGAATCGCCAGAAAATGCTGTATATACGACAATTTTGCTGGAATCTGACATTTATTGCCCTGTTTTTACAGAATCATACATATGGATTTGATTTTTATCTGCATATTGGTCCATATTAGCGAAACAGCATGTGAGTTTTCTTTATTTTTTGTTGTCTTTCACAGTTGCACGAGTGAGTCATGAAACATACCACAGCCAATATTAAAAAAACTGAACCCGTACAACACCCACAATTACTCAGCATCTGGGAGGATGCTGTCAAAGCCACGCATGACTTTCTGAGCGAACAACAGATTTCCCAGATTAAATCCATGATCATTCAGCATCATTATTTTGATCATGTACAGTTGTTTCATGTGGAACAGCATGCACAGATTACCGGATTTATTGGTCTTGCCTATAAAAAAATTGAGATGCTGTTTATTGCACCCGACTCTTTCCGTCAGGGTACAGGCAGCCTGTTACTGGAACATGCACTGTCTCTCGGTGTTGAAGAGGTTGATGTCAATGAGCAGAATCCCGGTGCACTGGCGTTTTATCAGAAACATGGTTTTCAGCAAATTGCCCGCTCTGAACTGGATGCAGAGGGTAATCCCTTTCCCATTCTTCATTTAAGACGGAAACAATAAACCGGGATATACAGACCAGCATATTGTCAGCTCAATCGCGACCACCTTAAGCCCTATGCTCCACTGCAATAATAAAACGGCCATTCCATCTCTTCAATTGCACTAATGTTTTTTAAGTTTATCAAATATATAACAGTACTCACTCCTCCTGAACCTTTATATCAGGCCTGCACGGCCCTGCATGGGATCCCGCCTTAATGCTCATTCTGACGCCACATCCATAGCCAACCGCAGACCATACCGGCTATGGCCATGCCAACAAACCATGGATGAGGTATTTTCCACAGCATAATGAGGGCTGCAATACTCATGCTGACTGCGGCCATATACTTTGCCTTCCTGGAAATACGCCGATACTCTTTCCAGTCCCGGATCATAGGACCAAAAATTCCATGCCGGTAAAACCATAAGTACAGACGCTCCGATCCCCTGGAAGCAAAAAATGCAGCCAGCAGGATAAACTCCACTGTAGGCAGGCCGGGGACAAAAATGCCAATGACCCCCACAGATAAGCTCAGGCATGATAATACAATATAAACCCCACGCACCAGCCGGGATCCAGACAATCCTGTCATTGGTGGCGGGGACAGTTCAGCCGGCGCAGCTGTAGACTGCGGGCCTGTCTCAGGCTCTCCTGAAGGTAAGGGCTTCGTCATCTCAATTGTTCCAGCTGTTCCAGCATCTGTCCAAAGTGGCCAAAGGCATTCAAGGCCCCCTGAATGACTGCATCCTGCTGGGATCCATTAAAGTCTGCAGCATCCAGCGCCTGCACAAAACGCTTCCATACCCTGGCCCGCCCTTCCGGATAAGCTGCCAGATTCCTCGCGCCAAAACCTGCTGACAACCCCAGGCTATTCTGAGCCTCCTTAAATAAGAAAGCCGCACCCAGGGTTGAACCTTCCGAGACATAGATCCATCCGAGCCCCTCGGGATGAACTGCATCCAGGCTTTTAAGCTCATGGCCTTCAGGCTTTATTCCCAGATCATGGAGATCCTGCAAGGCTACCTGTGCACGCCCACGAACTTCAATATCAGGAATCAATGCCGCCAACTCAGGATGCTGAAACAGATATTCAACATCCTGCTGGAAATAATATTGTGCCAGGGTAAACCGGGAATATCTTTCCTTGCTTGCAAAAACATCTGCTTTTGCCATCAACCGGTGCATCCGTTCATGCTCACCTGCAGTTTCAGCCTTAAGACGCTGCGCCAGACTGGCTGTGGTCGTGTGACTTTGCGCTTCAGTATCGGTAGTAAATGTCATAAAATTCTCCCTGTTCACTAATGCGATGCCGGATGAGCCGATGGCTGGAAACATTGTGCCAGCAACTCAATATCCGACTGATTTAAAATACCAGCCTGCCAGCGCAGTGCCTGCCAGGCCTGTAAAAAGTCGTAATTTGCCTGAGCCAGATCCTTTAGGGTCCGATAATACTGCTGCTGAGCGTTCAGTACATCAAGATGGGTCCGTTCCCCACCCTGCATACTGTAACGGGTGGCCTCCAGTTGCGCATCTGCGCTATGTACGGCCTGCTCGTAGGCTAAAATACGCTGTTGACTACTGGTCAGATTTAAATACTGACGGCGTAATTCATTACTGACCGTTTTCTGCATATCCACCCATTCATAACGTGCCTGCTCAGCTCTTGCCCTTGCCTGCTTCACCGAGGCCAGGGTATAACCACCGTTAAAAACGGGAAATGAAACCTCAATACCCACACTGTCAGTATCGTATTTTTCACCTAAAGTATTTTCTGTATTGGACGACGATACCTGCTTCTGGGCAAAGGCATTTACCTTTGGATAATAGTCGGCATTCAGGCGTTTCACTTGCATTTTAGCCACTTCATAAGCAGTCTGTTTAGTTGCCAGTTCCGCATTATGCCGTTCTGCCAGCTGACTCCACTGCGATAAGTCCGCCTTATCCATAAAGGCCTTTGACTTAAATTCCTTAAATGCAGTTTCAGATAGCCCATCAATACCATTACTCATGGTCAGGGAACTGCCAGTCATGGCTTCCAGTACTCTCAGTCGGGCATCATACTGGTTCTGACTGTAAATCAATTCAGCCTGTGCCAGCTGATAACGTGACTGCACTTCCAGCTGATCGGTTCTTGTTGCTTCACCATACTTAAAGAGCTGACTAAGACGCTCTTCTTCAGAAGACAAGGCCTGCAACTGTGCCTGCCCCAACTGCACCTCTTCCTGACTCATCAGAATATCCAGGTAGGCCTGCAGCAACCGTACGGAGAGTTGTTGTTTGTTCTTTAATAAATTCCACTCAGCCATTTTGCTGCTCAGACCGGCCTGATTGTACTGACGGATGGCAGCCAGATCAAAAATAGGCTGGCGTAAAACCAGGGCCGAAAAATAACTGTCATAATTTCTATGCTGAGTGGCGGAAAGGCCCTGCCGATCAACCTCGATATCCGAGTCATTTTTATTGCGGCGGTAGTTATAGCTGATGTTTGGGAGTAAATTTGCGCGGCTGATATTGCGGTCCTGAAACGCAGCTTTTGCTTCCTGCTGTGCAGCCAGCCATTGTGCATCATGTTGCAAGGCCAGCTGATAAGCTTCGGTAAAGTTCATGGCCTGAGCCGGCATGACCATTGCCAGCAAAGCTACACTCAGTATTAAACGGGGAAATTTCATGAATCCCCCCATGAGGTTCTGGTCCGATCCATTAAAGGTTTAAATAGGTAATTCAGCAGGCTGCGCTCACCGGTCTTTACAAATATTTCCACCGGCATACCGGCAACCAGCGCCTGTCCCTTCAGACGCTTCAACTGCTGTGCTTCCACCCGGACCTGTAATGAATAATAAGGCTGACTGGTCTGTTCATCGACCAGGCGGTCTGGTGCAACCTGACTGACCACACCTTCAATACGCGGGGTTTTACTCTGATTAAATGCCGTAAATAACAGCTCAACCGGTAAACCCGCCTGTACCTTATCAATCTGATTCACCGGTAATTGTCCTTCAATCACCAGCGGCACATCTTCAGGCACGATTTCCATCAACCGGTGACCGGCATTGACGACCCCCCCCACAGTATGGATATTCAGCCCAACCACCACACCGGAACTTGGCGCATGAATCTGAAACTGGTCCAATTCAAAGCTGACAGATTGCAGGCGGTACGTTGTATCCTGCAGTTGTAACTGGCTTGCAGCAAGATCATCATCCACTTGCTGGGTAAATTCCTGCTGCGTTTGCTGGTACTTATATTTTAATTCAGCAATCTGCCTGGAGGTCTGTCCAATGGTTCCACTATCGCGGGCTATTTCCGAATGCAACTGGGCGTACTGACGCTCCAGCTCCAGGAATCTATTTCTGGGAACATAACCACCCTCGGTCAGTTGCCGGATATTTCCCAGCTGTTCATGCATACTTTTGGCCTGTATCCGCTTTTGTTCAACCGCACCCTGCAGGCCAGACAGAATAGCCTGCTGACCATTAATACTTGCTTCAATAGATTGCAAGCTACTGCTCAGGGTCGATTTTCTACTGTTAAAAAGCTGCTGCTGCATTGCCACTGCAGTCATGACATTCATATCCGTGTCTGCCTGAATAGCTGCCGGAAAAGTCACAATTGATGCCTTGTTTTGCTCTGCCTGTAAGCGGGCTATTTTAATTTGCAGGGTTTTTTGCTGAATATTCAGATTATCACGCTGGCTCTGCGCCGCTGTTGGATCAATTTCAATCAGCAACTGATTTTTCTTTACCCTATCACCTTCCTTGACCAGCAGTTGCCTGACCACCCCACTGGATGCTGTCTCAACCGCCTGGCGCTTACCTGTCACCATGACCGTTCCCGGCAATGCTACGCCATTATCCAATGGCGCCAGCGCAGCCCATACCAGAAAACCCACAAAACCAGCTGCCACCACAATCCAGCCCCAGCGGCTTACCCGACGCTTTGCATAGGTTTCCTGCAGACTCTGCTCAATCCTGCCCCGTTCAGTAATATTAGTCATGAAGATGAAGCCTTTTTATCAAAAGGGTTATTCTCTGCCACAGCATTCTTATCGTCGGCTGCAGTATCATTGGACGGCCCCTGATTTTTATCATTCGATTTATTTGAAGCTGTAGACTGCATGGACATGTTATAACTGCTGACCTGTTTTGCCGCCATAACTGGCGTTGCCGGTTTTGCAGCTGTAGCCGAACTCAATTGTTTCAATACCTCCTGGGTTTTATCATCCATCTTCAGCTGCCCCTGATTCAATACCATTAACCGATCTGTGACTGCCAGAATTGGTGGACGATGCGTAATCAGCAGCACGGTGATCTGCTGTTTTTTTAATTGTTCTATGGCTGTAATCAAAGCTTTTTGACCCACTTCATCCAGACTGGCATCTGGCTCATCCAGCACCACAATCCGGGGCGAACCATACAGGGCCCGTGCCAGCGCAATCCGCTGGCGTTGCCCACCGGACAGCCCCTGACCCGAGTCACCCAACGCTGTGTCATAACCTTTGGGAAGTTTTAAAATCAGCTCATGTACATTGGCCAGTCTGGCTGCCGCAATCACTTTTTCCACATCCGGTTCGGCAAAACGGGAAATATTTTCTGCCACGGTCCCGGCAAATAGCTCGACATCCTGGGGTAAATAGCCAATAGAGTGTCCCAGCTGATCTTTGTCCCAACGCTGTATATCAGCGCCATCCATGCGTACAACACCTATCCGGGGTTTCCATACACCAGTAATGACACGGGCCAGTGTTGATTTTCCTGAGCCTGAGGCGCCAACAATTCCTACTGCTGTTCCGGCAGCAATCTGACAGGAAATCTGCACCAGCGTCGGACTACTGCCCTGGGGAGGAACTGCACTGACCTGTTCCAGACTGATCTGTCCTGTTGGTGCCGGCAATTGCATCGTGCTTTCCCGTGCCGGATAGTCGGTCAGCAAAGTATTTAAGCGTTCATAGGCCAGTCGGGTACTGGTCCATTGCTTCCAGGCAGCAATAATCTGGTCAACCGGTGCCAGCACCCGTCCCATAAGAATTGAACCGGCAATCATCATACCCGCACTCATCCGGCCTTCAAGCACCAGCCACGCCCCAAGCCCCAGCACCAGCGACTGCAACGCAATTCTCAGGCTTTTGGATAGCGACGCAGTTACTGCCATCCGATCTGTGGCAATACTTTGTTTATGCACATAGGCACGATGCAGCTTTTGCCAGCGGCGGCTTAAGTTTTTCAGCATCCCCATGGCTTCAATCGCGTCGGCATGCTGTAACTGATTATTGGCCACCAGATTCGCTGCCACTGAAAGCTGTGAAGACTCCTTCAACAGGCGACTGCTCCATGCCTGATTCATCCATGCAATCATTACCAGTACGACTGCACCCCCCAGCGCCAATATGCCAATCCAGAAATCAAATAAAAACATTACTGCAAGATAAACCGGGAACCACGGCGCATCGAACAGGGCAAAAATAGCACCGCCAGTTAAAAATTGCCTGAGATTATCCATATCCTGTAAGGACTGGCTGGCATTGCTTTTCAGTCCTGCCAGATTTTTTTCAAACGCCGCCGTATAGACACGCTGCCTGGCCTGCTCATTAAAGCCCAGACCGATATTTACCGCCACTATACTGCGGATATATTCCAGCACGCCCATCAGGGTATACAGCCCCAATGCAATCAGAGTCAGCATAAGCAGGGTAAATTCGTTGCCGGATGCCAGTACCCGATCATAGACCTGCAGCATATAAATGGCAGGGACCAGCATGAGGATATTAATGACCGCACTGAATGCACCAATACTGGCGAAACTTTTACGGTATTTTTTCAGGGCCACCAGCAGTTCACTGGATTGCGGCTCATGGGAAGATGTCATGCTCTATAGCCAGATTTCAGTGTAAACCAGGTGAAAATCCGTATCTGAAAACTGGATTCTCACGAACAGGGTGGCCACCGTCCCCAGTAACCTGATGGACAGTGACCGTTCACTTTTGGCTGACAGACCGCTATAAACACTTGAATTTATACAGGTCTGGTGACTAATGAGTGACTTAAACAGAAATAAATAACAACTGCTTTAGGCAGCAAGTGCAACCTGATCCGCAGCTACAGTTTCCGGCAGTGTACCGGAGCTGTCCGCTGCCAGGTAGTTGTCCGCAGTAGAGCTCAGATCAATACCAATATCAGTCAGATACTGTTGCAGACCACCCTGAGAGGTTGAGGTTGAAGAGTCAGCACCCGTAGTACTGCTGTTCATCAGCCCCCATACAATGTCATGTACATCATTGGCACGACCTTCTTCCAGGGTGCCGGTTATAGGCTCGTCAAAAGTCAGGGTAAGTAGTTCATCAATCACATGGCCCTGGGAATCAACACCAGCACCGATAGTAATCGATTTGACCGTTCCATAAACAACATGTTGCTGAAAATTATAAGTCAGGCTACTGCCTGCATCAGCAGTAATTGAATAGGCATAACCCCCGCCATTGCTGCTGCCGGCATAGGTATCACCAGCCAGGCCTGTATTTACTCCATTGGTAAAGAAACCTCCTGTATTACTTTCACCATGTTCAATAATCCCAGTCCCACTAGCATCAAAGTTATCAAACAATGCCTTTAGAGTTTTTTGAGAGTTATCAAGACTCTTAAAATCCACAGGCGCAGTGTTATAGGTAAAACTGTAATTTACTGACATAATTATATCCTCTTGTTGAGATTGTCAGATTGCAGCAGGATAACCATTTACCCTGCTGTACCACCAGTCAACCACAGGGCTGACTACCTTACTAACAGGACAAACGCCCTGTTATTACTCCATATTCCATGCATTCCTTATATTTTCCATTCATTCTTTAATAGTCCCGTGCCTTAAAACCGTAGTTCCATGCCACCAAAAAAGGTCCGCCCCGGCTCATAGGTCAGTGACAGTGGATCGCCATAGTTGGCCAGGTAACTCTTGTCCTGGATATTCTCCACTGAACCACGCAGGGTCAGGTTCTTACTGACAATATAGGAAATATAGGCATCATAGGTGGTGGAAGTTTTCCATACTTCTGAACCAGGCCGTTTAGTAGAGTCCACCTCCAGCACACCATTAGCCTTACGATCATCCCGGGAACCATAATTATAATCATAACGTGGACCACCCTTTTCACTGTAGTTAACCCGGACCCCCATATCCAGCCTGCGGTCAAACAGCCGAGCCCCAAGCACAAAGGTACCCTTATCGGTCGGCATGGTTCTGGCAGAGTTCAACATAGTATCAATGCCAATAGCACAGTTCATCTGAGCATCCAGATATGACCTGACATTCGGATAACCTCTCCCCGCAGCCTCGTCATATTCCTGATACAAAAGCGGTTGTGTTGCACCAGACCTTGTTATTTGTGCGTAATCATCCGGCCGGCCACTGCCCTGAGGAAAATTCAGAAGACAGAACTTATTGTCTCCGCCAATCACATGATTATAATTAAGGCGTGCATACCACACTTCTGCATCATAGCTGAGATCCAGCTCCACCCCCTTAAAGGGAGTGGCAATCTGGTTCTGCACATACATTGAACGTCCTAAAGCGCCTGGCTGTCCTCCAGGGACCCCAACAGCCATACTGGTCACTGTATAATTATCTACTTTGGTATCGTAGTAGCTAACCTTGGCATTCAGCTTGTCCTGCGCAGTCAGCAGCCCCTGCTTATTGATGTTAAAACCCAGTTCCAGGCTCTCACTGTGTTCCGGCTGTAGATAGGGGTTTGGATACATCCGGGACATGCTATCTCCTGCATGCCTGCCTTCAAGCAGGGTTTCAGTAATCGCCGGCGGTCGCCATGACCGGCCCCAGCTGGCAAACAGGTCCAGTCCATCCACCACATTGACTGAACCGGCAACAGATGGCAGCAGCTTTTTCCAATCCTTATCCAGATTTACCGGGGTATTTTCCGGCCTCGTGTACCACCCAATAAGCGATGGATTTGGATTATTGGGAGGCAACCCCCAATACATTTCCTCAGTTCTCAGGGTCGTATCACCCTTTAGTCTATAATAGTCATAACGCAGCCCCGCCTCGAGGTGATGCCCGTCACCGTCATAGTTCAGCGAGCCAAAGACACTGCCCATCTCCCGCTGACCACTGCCATCAAATGAATCTTCCACCACCCCATAAGCCACTCCGTCACGGGATAAACCAGATGCCGGGCTTTTTGACTTATCCCGGAAATACTCCAGCCCATAATTGGCCGAAAATCCCGGCACACCGCCTACCTTAAAGTGCGAGGTATTGTCCAGCTGCAGCCCCTGGGTCCGGGTGCTGATTTTTGTCTGGCGGTCATAACCCTGCGCGCAAGTAGTCAATATACTTTGCACAGAAGTCCGTGGTCTTAAAGAAGGATCCAGACATATTCCATCCCGCCAGAACTCCTCGGAACGAATACCGGTTCTCGGCGACCAGGACAGTTGATCAGTTTGCGTATCGACATAGTACAGCTTGGCCTTCAGGTCCACCCAATCGTTCGGGTGGTAGGCGTAGTCCAGTGCATAGGATTCGGTTTTAGTATGGGCATCGCCATTCTTTTTCCAAAGGGATTCATTATTCAGATTACCTGAATATAAAGCACCTCCATTAAGCTGCTGGGACATATTGCTATAGTCAAATTCAGTATCAATATAGCTCAACTGCAGTGACTGAATGTCACTGAGATGGTATTTGGCCTTGAGTAGATTGGATTGCTGACGCCGTCCGGAATCATTCAGTATGCTGATATTCCTTCCTGTATTATTTATAGTCGGGTCCCTGTCAATGCCCCAAATCACATTACTCTGATTATGCTCACCCACCCGGGTTGCCCCCTGCTTGTTGTAGGCATGCGCATACAGCAGCTGTAACTGATCCTCCGCACCAAAGTTGCCCGCTACCGCCGCACTGCCCTGAAAGCGAATGTTGCCGTCATATTTATTCCCAAGGCCGGTACCGGCACGGATCCTCACCCCCTGGTCCTTGCCCTCCATCACTACATCACTGAAATCAATGGTCTTAAAGTCAGCTGAACCGGCAATCGCCGTGGCCCCATGTACCCCATTGCGCGGCCCCTTTTCAATCACCACACTGCTGATGAACTCCGGGTCCATGTACATCTGGCCATTGCGCTGCTGATGACCCACTTCCACATGGTTCTGGCGCATGCCGTCAATCATCATGTTGACCCGGCCAAAATCCTGCATGCCCCGAATATTGATCGATAGTGCAGGGTCCTGGCGGTTCACCACACTGTATACCCCCGGTGTGTCCTTCAGGATGTCGGCAAGGTGCAGCACCGGGCGGTTGTCTATCGAACTGCGGTCTATCACACTCACTGCACGCGGCTGCTGGAAGGCCCAGCTTTCCTTATCTGTGGCCTGCACATGGATCGGAGCCATGTGTGCCTCAGTCTGGGTGCCTGACGGGGCAGCAGGGGCAGACCCACCTGCCGCTGCAGACCGGACAGTCTCCTGCTGTGGCCGGACCCTGATGGTATAGGAAGTGCCCTGCTTCACCGCCATCAGCCGGGTCCCCTGCAGCAGCCGCTGCAACCCCTGCTCAACCGTATAGCTGCCCCTTAAGCCCGGACTCTGCAGCCCGCGGGTCAGGGCCGAGTCAAACGACAGGGTGATTCCCGCCTGGGTGGCAAAGGCAGACAGCACATAGCCCAGTTCCCGGCCAGGTATATTATAGGATGACGCTGCTCCCCGTGATGATGCGTCATCTGCTGCATGGGCGGCATACAACGGAACCATTCCCAGCACCGCCCCCAGGCTGAGTGCGTGAACCCAGAGCGCAGGATGCGATTTCCTGTAGGCTACCCTTAATAAAGACATTGCGTCATGCTCCACTCCAATTATTATCATCAAACCGCTTCTATATAAGTCTTACCAAGTGAGATACGGAAAAGTGACAAAAAAAATGATTTTTTCAGAAGATGACTGCATGATTAGCCTGTTCATGAGTACAAAACAAAGCCCGGCTTTTATCAGCGTAACAATAAACTTGATCTGTATTTATTTTTCAGCCTCAAGCCAATGACCTCACCCTGTACAGGCCTGAATTTACTGAACAGTCCTGACATCGGCTGTATCAGCCGACCTACAGGGCAAAAACGGGACCAGACCATAGCGTTGACAGACCACTGATCCTACCTCCCCCCTACCACCTTCCGATGCAGCAGCTTGCAGCCCTGCAAACCCTGAATTCAGCCTGAGCAGGCCACAAGCCTGGCCCAACTCCTCCTGTCCTGGCATGCGCCCCTGACAGACTCTGCTGTTTATTACTCAGCTTTAGCCCTTAGGAAAATAACCCGTCCTGCCAGTTTTTTCTCCACCCGCACAGGATAGGTCCTGTTTAAAAGAGCCAGCACCTGAGAAAGGTCATCCAGGGGATACGAACCTGAAATAAGCATGTTTTTTACCTCATCATCGACCTGAAAATAAGTCAGCTGATGGTAGCGCCGTATTTCCTGAATAAACTTTTCCAGTGGCATGTCATAGGTAAACAATAGCTTTCTTTGCCAGGCTTCCACTGCATTTACGTCCATCATCTGCAACGGCTGATAGCCCTGCCGGTTAAAGCACAATTGCTGATTTTCCCGGACCAGCAGCGGCGCCCCCCCCGTGACCCGGACCTCCACTGCACTTTTGATTACTGCAACACAGGTCTGATCATCCAGTTGCCTGACATTAAAAACCGTGCCCAGTGCCTCCAGCACCCCCTGCCGGGTCTGTACCCTGAAAGGCCGCTTGACCGGATAACTATCCGGCGCAGTGCTGATATGGATTTCACCATAATGCAATTTGATTAAACGCTGCTGTTGATCAAACTGTGTATCAAAAGCGGTACGGGTATTTAAATACACCTGGCTGCCATCACTGATCCGCACACGTTTTTGCTCACCTGTTGCGGTGGAATATTCTGCCATAAGCTGATAACGCAACTGAGAATCCCACCCCATCCAGCCGGCATAAGCACTGAGCGCCACTGCACATACCACAGCCAGTTTCCCCCCCAGCTGACGCAGCCGAGTCTGCCGGGCCTGTTTTAAAATCTGCCGGGCCTGTTTTCCAGGCAGCCCCTGTAGCGCAATATTCAGATGTTCTACGCACTCCCATGCACGCTGATGCTGCTCACTTTGCTGCACCCATTGTTCAAAGGCCTGTTGTTCAGCAGCACTCAGGGGTGCTGATTGCTGCTTCAGCATCCAGTCTGCAGCCTGCCTGAAAATACGTTGCCGCTGTTGGACCTCTGCTCCCATGTTTAAATTTCCAGGTCAATTTCACTCAGGCAATGTGCCAGGGCACAGGATAAATCCCGCATGACCGTACGCACCGAAACCTGGTGACGCTGTGCAATTTCCTTCTGGGACAGTCCATCAAGCTGAGACCAGATAAAGGTCTGTCGTTGCCGTTCCGGCATGCCCTCCAGCATCTGAAAAATCAGCACCAGCGACTCGATGGTCTGTAATTGCTGTTCAGGGGGCGGCATATACTCCTCTGGCTGTAAAGCCAGTGACTGCAGATAAGCCCGTTCCACGGCCTGTCGCTGGAACCAGTTGACCAGTACACCACGGGCAATGGTCGTCAGCAAGGCGCGTGGCTGGTCAAAATACAAGTGTTCCTTACGCTGTAAAATCCTGACAAAAGTGTCATGCGCCAGATCAGCTGCTGTTTGATTATTGTTTAAACGTTGTTTGAGCCATCCATGCAACCATGAATGATGCTCAACATATAAACGCTGGATTGCAGTATTCATATGCGGTACTTGTTTAGTTGAGCGGACAATCATGATAACAAGAATCATTATCAATTGAGATAAAAATATGGTCTTTTTATGTTTTGACACACCATTCGGTCAAACATCATACAAACCGCGGTTTACAATTGCTACAATCCGTTATGTCATCGACTTCAGCACAAACCACAGATGTGTTCATCAGCTCACGTTCAATGCGGATTTTAAACATCCTGCATATTTGCTGGTTTATGGCTTCAACACGACTATCCTGGCAATCTGCATTAACGTTGCAGTCAGTTTTCTCAGGCCCTGAACCTGTTAAATCGCCTGTTTCACCTGAATCTGCTGATTCAGTAACTGATGCAATTGCCTGACATTATCAACAATCGCCAATGGATTAAACTGCTGCAATATTTGCGGTGTATGCACGCCATAACTCACTCCAATCCGTGGCATGGCAATACGCTGTGCCATCTCCAGATCATAGGATGTGTCTCCCACCATCATGGCATTGCCCACTTCAACCCCGGTGACAGCCAGAATTTCCTCAAGCATGCGCGGGTCCGGTTTGGAACGGGTTTCACTGGCGGCACGGGTGATCTCAAACAAATCATGGCTATTGGTCTGACTGAGAACCCGATCCAGTCCCCGGCGACTTTTCCCGGTGGCTACTGCCAGTCGAATGCCCTGACCTTTTAAATCAGCCAGCAATTCGGCAACCCCATCAAACCATACATCGTTTTTTGAATGGGCAACATAATGATCTGCATAACATTGCAGCAAATCATGATGCAGATCAGGTACCCCTGGAAACAGGGCCTGCATAACTTCCGGCAATCCCAGACCGATAATGCCCTTCGCAGCATCATACGTTAAGGGCTGGGCATATGCCCGGGCTGCAAATTGCAGACTGTCCACAATCTGTCCGACTGAGTCAAACAGCGTGCCGTCCCAGTCAAAAATAATCAGCTCCACCGGATTTTGTTTCAGACTCACTTTCAGGCTCATTTCGACTGCGCTCTCAGTTGTGCCAGCAGGCTCTGCATATCTTCAGGAAGTGGTGCTTCCATCACTGGATATCCGGGAATTTCCAGCCTCATGGCATGCAGGCAGAGTCGCCTGGCTTCAGAACCCCGGTATTCGGTCTGATGGCCATATTTGTCATCTCCGACCAGTGGGTGACCAATACTCAGACCATGCACCCGAATCTGATGAGTCCGTCCGGACAGGGGTGAAGCATGAATCAGGGTTGCATGACGAAAACGCTCCGCAACATTCCACTGAGTCTTACTGTCCTTGCCATCCCGGGAAACCCGCACACGGCGTTCGCCATTGGACAGTTCATAACGCAACAGCGGCGCATCAATCAGCTGTTTGTCCAGGCTCACCTGCCCCTTGACAATTGCCGCATAGGTTTTGCTGATTTTATGCTCACGCAGTAAATCCTGCAGCATCTTTAAGGTACTGCGTTTTTTACTGATCATTACCAGTCCTGAAGTGTCCCGGTCAATCCGGTGAATCAGCTCCAGATAGGGTTTAGCCGTAGCTATGCGCAAAGCCTCAATCAGGCCATAAGCCATACCGCTGCCACCATGCACGGCGATCCCCGATGGTTTGTTCACCACCATGAGGCCTTCATCCTCATAAATCACCCGACTGAGTAAACCACTGGCCACCTGGTCTGAGACCGGCACGGCTGACTCATCTGTCTGTCTATAACGAATGGGCGCAACACGAATCTGATCGGCAAACACCAGGCGGGTTTCTGCCTTGATGCGTTTTTTATTGATGCGCACCTGTCCTTCACGGATCATGCGGTAAACACGACTTTTGGGCACACCCTTTAAACGACTGAACAAAAAATTATCAATACGCTGACCTGCCTGATGCTCATCAACCTCAAACCAGCTGACACCTTGCCACTCTTGCGTAGAATTCATACAGTTATTATGACCTAAAAATGTCAGATTTGATTAAAAACCGATCACCTGAACAATACTTTTTACTGAAAACCTCAATATAGCCCATAGGCAGATGCTGTAAGGTTTGCTATAGTCAGCGCACGGATACCGCCGTAAGTGAACTGTATTCCAGTGATTTCAAAACTTTTGAAACAAAAATACTGCCTTTACAGTTCATCAGCAGCTCGGAATGGTCCCTAAAGAATATGCCGACGCCGAAGGCTGTATTATATCGGCAAAAAGACAAACTGTTGCGTTTAATTGTGCTTATGCACATAAATCAGTTTGTTTAAAAATATATGTCGCCAGCTCAGAGGCTGGTTTTTAAACATAAACTGATACACATCAGGACAAGTCGCTTTCAAGCGTTATTCAGGACATAAGTGTTTGAGGCATTGGAACTGCGCATTTTGTAAAGATACGATGATAATTCCGTATCAAGACACTCCGCTCTTATTGGACGAGTTGATCTTCGAGCAAAATGCCCGGTGAAAGTTATCATCCAGTGCCCACTTTATAGAGACCAGTGAAAAACTTGAAGACTTTAATTATTTGATGTTTCAACTGAATAGTTAAAGCTGTATTGCAAGCGCCAGTACAAAGACCGCACCGGTCATTCAAACAGCCGGTCAGCGATTTAGATCATCACGGTTATCCCCATGATTTAAGCCACCGGTCTGTTGTATCCGGTCCCTGCAGCCATCAATCAGCGAATTGCCGGTGTGGATCACTATTAGGTGTTACCCCCATGAAACGTATGTTGATTAATGCAACACATGCCGAAGAAGTCCGTGTTGCACTCATCACCGGTCACCGTCTTTACGATTTCGACCTGGAAAATCGTACCCGCGAACAAAAGAAAGCCAATATCTATAAAGGTCATGTCACCCGCGTAGAACCATCCCTGGAAGCTGTATTCGTCGAATACGGTGCAGGCCGGCAGGGTTTTCTGTCAATGCGCGAAATTGCCAGTTCCTATTACAAAGCGGACCCCCGTCAGACCTCCAATATCCGTGAACTCATTACAGAAGGCACTGAACTGTTGGTTCAGGTTGAAAAAGAGGAACGCGGTAATAAAGGTGCAGCACTGTCCACCTATATCTCACTGGCTGGCCGTTATCTGGTGCTGATGCCGAACAATCCCAAAGGTGGCGGTATCAGCCGTCAGATTTCCGGTTCAGTCCGTGATGAGCTGAAGGAAATGCTGGCCTCACTGAATACACCACGCGGAATGAGCGTGATCGTCCGTACAGCCGGCATTGGCCGCAGTCAGGAAGAATTACAACAGGATTTACAGCACCTGCTGGACCTGTGGGCAAGAATTCAGGACACTGCCGGTTCAGGTCCATCCCCTATGCTGGTCCATCAGGAAGCCGGTGTAGTGACCCGTGCCATCCGTGACTATTTACGTGATGATGTCTCCGAAATTCTGATTGATAATGAACAGGCCTATAACGAAGCTTATAATTTCGTCAAAGCGGTCATGCCAAACCAGCTGGATAAACTGAAAACCTATACCCAGAATGAGCCATTATTTGCCCACTTCGGCATTGAAAGTCAGATTCAGACGGCGTATGAGCGTGAAGTCAAATTGCCTTCCGGTGGTTCAATTGTCATCGATCAGACTGAAGCACTGGTCTCCATTGACATTAACTCAGCAAAATCCACCCGTGGTCATGATGTTGAAGAAACAGCACTGAACACCAATCTGGAAGCTGCAGAAGAGATTGCCCGTCAGTTGCGTTTACGTGATATTGGCGGTCTGGTGGTTATTGACTTTATTGACATGACCCGCGAGCGCAACCAGCGCATGGTTGAAGCCAAACTCCGTGAAGCCACGCAAAGTGACCGGGCCCGTATTCAGTTCGGCCAGTTATCACGCTTCGGTTTAATGGAAATGAGCCGTCAACGCTTACGTCCATCATTGGAAGAAGCAACCGGTTACGTCTGCCCACGCTGCCACGGAACAGGCATGGTGCGTGACTTACGCTCCCTGTCGCTTTCCATTATGCGCAGAGTTGAAGAAATTGCCCTGCGTGAACGTCAGGGTGAAGTTCAGGTTGAAGTGCCTGTGGAAATTGCAGCGTTCCTGCTCAATGAAAAGCGTCATAGTCTGGTGTATCTGGAACAGACCTCAAATGTACGTGTAACGGTTTTACCTCACCCGCACCTTGAAACACCGCATTATGAAATTTCCTTCAACCCTGAAGGTTTTGCACCAAGCAGCTATGAACGCACTGAGGCCACCCGTTCCAGTGAAAAAGAACTGGGTTATGAGTCATCCACCTGGCATCTGGAAGGCGAGTCATCGCAACATCTGCCGGCAGCCGCAGTTCAGAACAATAAGCGTCCGGCCCGGGCAGAAACAGCTCAGACTCAGCCGCAAAAAGCACAGCCGATACAGGGTCAGGCAGCGTCTTCTGCCAGTCCATATGCATGGCTGGAAAATCTGTTTGTACAGAAACAGGCCGCTACAGTTGACCAGTCCCGGACCGCAAACCATGCCGCCGCTGCCATTGAACAGCTGGTGAATGGCGGTGCAGTCAGTCGTGGCCAGTTTGGACAACTGACAGAAGCGCCGACGGCCCATACAACACCGGCGGCTGAAACAGTCAGTAATGCCTATATGGCCAATACCACTGTGCAGAAGCAGGAACCACGGGATTACCCTGAAAAGAATACAGACAGGGAAGAAAAATCTCAGCGCAACAATAAAAAGCGCAACAACAATAAGTACAAGGAACAGCGTGAGCTGACTCAGGATCAGGCCCAGCCACAACAGGCACAGGAAGATACTGTTCAGGCATCACCACGTCAGGAACAACGCCATGAACAGCGTGAACAAAAGCGCCATCAAAAGCGTCAGCCTTCATCGCAGGATCAGCAATATGACGCTCAGGCTGAACAGGCGGTACCCCGTCGTGACCGCAACAGTCAGCAGCGCCCACAACGCCCGGACCGTCACCGCGACCCTGCTGTCCTGAATGAACAGACCAGTAATGCAGCCACCACACCGGTTGAAAACAATCAGCCAGACAGAAATCAACAACCGAAGGTTGATCTTGTGGATGCGCCACGTCATGAGGCCATGACTACTGCTTTAGTGGTCAATGTTGACCAGGCACAAAGCGGAATCGTGGCATTGAGCCCTGCGGCACCTGTTACAGCAGCAGAACCGGCTCAGACTGAAACGGCCAGCACTGAAATTGCAACCAGCGATACTGTGCAGAAAAAGACCACTGAAGAAGTTGCAGCCGTCAGCACACAGACGCAAGCAGTGGAGCAGCCGGTCAGACGTGCCAGCAATGATCCACGTCAGCGTCGCCGTCAACAGCGTGCAGCAGCCAATGCAAAAAACCAGGCAAGCAGCAATGTACTGCCTTCACAGGTTCCGGCCCTGGCTCAGCACACCGTCGGCAGTCTGATCCGGCATGTCTATGGTGAGGATTGCTCTGTCTTGATTGAACAGTTCGGTCTGATTCCAACCTTCAACCGTGCGTTGCTTAAATTCACAACAGAATTCAACGCAACAACAGCCGTGGCAGATACCGCTGAACCGGCAGACAAACAGCCGGTCACACGTGATGTTGCGGTCTCCAGAGCCCAACCGGAAGCAGAGCCTGCACCCGTACTGGACTTAACCCCACCGAAGGCAGTGTCTGACAATCGTGTCGCCAATGATCCACGCGAACGCCGCCGTCTGGCAAAACTCGCTGCTGAACAGGCCAGAAATACTCAGCCGACAGAAAATAAAACCACTGTCACTGAAACACCTGCTGTTGAATCACAGGCCACAGCCAGTCAATCCGTAACTCAAACCGTATCTGAAGAAGCGGCTCAGCCGACAGAATCGGCTGCAGAAGATACAACCGTCACTGAAACGGTCGACACTGCGGATACCACAGCCAAAGCAGCTCCGGCAAAAACCGCAACAGCCCGGAATAAAGGGACTGCCAAAGCCCAGCAGGATCTGGCGCTGGAAGCCAAAAGCAGCGAAAGTGAATCAGCCAAAGCAGAAGGCTCAGAAACCGAAAAACCGGCACGTCCACGCCGTCCACGTGGCCGTCCACCCAAAAAAGCCACACCTGTAACTGAATGATTTGCAGAATTACAGACAAATAATAAAAAAACAGTCATTTCGATGGCTGTTTTTTTTTGGTACTTTAACCAGAGCACTTTGAATGCTTCTGCAGGACCTGGCAGTCCGCCTGAGCCGTTCTGATCAAAGAAAGCTGCAAAGTTACTGCAAAATAAATTGCCTATAAATAGTTTCGGAATATGGAAAAAACAGGATTCCTATGAGCCAGATGCCACAAAACGATTTGATCAGTATTGCTGATGTTGCAGCACGTCTACCCAGATTTATGAAAAAAGTGCCGAACCTGATCACAGGCCTGAAAGAAGCTTATTTCCGTACACCGAACACCGCTGCCGGTCTGGGGCTGGCTTTTGAAAAAGCAGTAAAGCGCAATCCCTATGGTGATGCCCTGCTCTATGAAGATCAGCGCTACAGCTACCAGGAACTGAATGAATGGGCCAATCAGATTGCGCATTATTTTTTATCCCTTGGTGCATCAAAGGGTGACTGCATTGCCGTCATGCTGGAAAACCGCCCTGAAATGATTGCAACCGTGATTGCACTGGCCAAGACCGGAATCACTGCGGCATTGGTCAACACTTCACAAACCGGGAAAGTCCTGGTTCACAGTATCAACCTGGTACAGCCGATCGCCCTGATTGTCGGAGAAGAATGCCGCGAGGCCATTGATGAAATCCGCCAGGACTTAAATATTGCCGGGGATCGGCTGCATTGGTTTGCAGACCAGCCAACCCGTGAAAGCACAGGCAATACACCGCAGGGTTATATCAACCTAGCTGAACAGATGGAACAATTTCCAAAATTCAATGTACCAACCACACATCATGTCAAAGGCAAGGATGGGCTATTTTACATTTACACCTCGGGAACCACAGGATTACCCAAAGCCGTCATTTTCACCAACAGCCGATGGACACTGGCATATGGGACCTATGGTCACATCCTGAACCTGAATGAAGACGATGTCATGTACTGCACCCTGCCACTGTATCATGCAACCGGCATGGTGGTATGCTGGTGCAGCGTGATTGCCGGTGGCGCTGCTTTTGCCATTCGCCGCAAGTATTCAACTTCTGCTTTCTGGACTGACGTGCAGAAATTCAATGCCTCTGCCATTGGCTATGTGGGTGAGCTGTGCCGTTATCTGATGGATAATCCGGCCTCAGAAATTGATCGCGCTCACCGGGTAACCAAAATGATTGGCAATGGCATGCGTCCCAATATCTGGGGTAAATTCAAACAGCGTTTTGGCATTGAGGAAATACTCGAGCTCTATGCCTCCAGTGAAGGTAATGTCGGTTTCAGTAACATCTTTAATTTTGACAATACCGTCGGCTTTTCCCCAACGCCTTATGCCATTATCGAATTTGATAAGGAAACAAACGAAGGAGTCCGCGACAGCAAGGGCTTCTGTCAGAAAGTCAAAAAGGGCGATGTCGGCCTATTGATTGGCAAAATTACCAGCCGCAGCCCTTTTGATGGCTATACTGACCCGGAGAAAAATAAATCCGTCATCATGCATGACGTTTTTAAACAGGGCGACTCGTATTTTATTACCGGGGATCTGGTCAGGGATATCGGTTTTCGTCATGCACAGTTTGTAGATCGCCTGGGGGACACTTTCCGCTGGAAAGGTGAAAATGTATCCACCACTGAGGTTGAAAATATTGTCAGTGCATACCCTAAAATTTCAGAAGCGGTGGTCTATGGCGTGGAAATTCCCAACACCAATGGTCGTGCAGGAATGGCAGCCATTACTCTGACAGCGGGTGAAATCCTGTCTGCGCAGGACCTCAGCGACATGGTGGCTGAATTTAAAAAGGAATTACCATCCTACGCTGTCCCTGTATTTCTGCGTATTCAGCAGACTGTTGAAACCACAGGAACCTTTAAATATCAGAAAAATAAGTTGAAGGAACAAGGCTTTGATTTAGACCAGACTACTGACCCCCTGCTGGTTCTATTGCCAGGTGCCACAGCATATGCTGATCTTACTGTGGAGGTCCATGCCAACATACAGGCCTATCAATACCGCTTTTAAATGAACGAAACGGATCATACCCATTCAGGTGATTCTAAATTGTGTTATTTCTAATCAAACGTAACAAAGTTTATTAATTTTCGCTTGCGCTTGATGAGGATCTTGTTAAAATACGCTGCATTAAAACGACGATGGGTCGTTAGCTCAGTTGGTAGAGCAGCGGACTTTTAATCCGTTGGTCCCGCGTTCGAGTCGCGGACGACCCACCATGATTCAGTTTTAAGCCCGTTATGGGTCGTTAGCTCAGTTGGTAGAGCAGCGGACTTTTAATCCGTTGGTCCCGCGTTCGAGTCGCGGACGACCCACCAGGATTTCAAAAAAACCTATCGATTCAGATAGGTTTTTTTATTCTGATCATTGTAACCTGATCACTGCAATATCTCCCCTGTCACCTGTTTCCATAACTCACACCAGACAACAAATTGTTCTGTTCATTTTTTAAAGCGCTCCGCTTTTTACAAAAGTACAAAGAAGGTACATCTTTAGCCCTTAATTGACTGCAATACTGAAACTTACAAATGATCAGTATGAATGAAAGTACTTTTTAATGTTGCCAGCTACATAAAATGAACATTTTATCATTGCTGCGGACTTTAAAAATCCCACAATGAACAGCATGTACTGTACGTAGATGCAATGTTATTTTCATTCAGTTCCATACCATTGATTTATTTTCTGAGGAGAGTTCAGATGGCCAAATCCGGTTTATATCGTTCCAGCCGACATAATATGATCGCCGGTGTCATGGGCGGTATTGCTGAACGTTTTGGTTGGAATGTAACCTTATTACGCATTATTTTCGTATTGGTTTCCATCATGAGTGCTGCATTTCCAGGAATTCTGGTCTATCTGGTGCTGTGGCTCCTGATTCCAAAACAGGATTTACAACTGGATGCCCCGGCGGGTTATCAGCATCCGGTTCGCACCGTGCAGGACGAAGACAGTATCAGGCACTGAGCCTTTCTTTCATTCACAGCAGCTTTTTTACAGTCAATTTCCATGCTACGACGATTCACCCCTATTCTGTCGTAGCATTTTTTTATCTATCTGATTTAAAATGGTATTTATAAACGATTCAGTTGTTGCTGCAATGCCGCAATCATATCGGCACGGCTGATCATGCCCACCAGCTGCTGATGCTCAACCACTGGAATATAATTGAAGGAACGCTCCACAAAATAAGGTACCAGGTCCTGAATGGGTTGTGTCGGCTGAACTGTGACCACCTTACGGTCCATGATCTGTTTCACCAGATGTTCCCATGACGCCCTTGGATCTGCTGCGCGCCTGAACCATTCCACGACCTCATATAAGGCCAGTGTTCCCACCAGTTCATGCTTGGAATTCACCACCGGTAAGCTCATTAAATTGACCTGTCTGAATTTATCCAGCGCCCGTGGAATGTCATCTTCCATGTGCAGGGAAATCACATCCCGGCTCATAATGTCCTGACACTGATAAATACTGACCGCCCTCGCATTGGCTTTTTCCTGCGCTTCCAGAATGATTTTCTGTAAATCATACTCACTGATATCCAGCAGCTCCGTCTGATGTTCCAGTACATCCTGAATGTCCTTCGGCTGAATGCTGACTTTCTGGGTCGGGGTCGGGTCACTGGAACGGGTATTCAGCTGCACTGCCTGAGGATATTGCTTTCCCAGCAGCCGATTAAAAACCACCGCCACCAGTAACAGCAGCACTGAATTCAATAAAACCGGATAAAGAATAAAATTGTAGCCCAGCTGATGTACCGGTTCACCGCCCAGTACGGCAGTAATGGCAACTGCACCGCTCGGTGGATGCAGGGAGTCCGTGGTCATCATCAGTAAAATGGAAAGCGCCACGGCAAGACTGAATGCTTCGGTCAGATCGGGGATATACAGGGCACAGCTGACTCCGATCATGGCAGCAATAATATTGCCCGTTACCATATTCCAGGGCTGTGCCAGCGGGCTTGCCGGGACCGCAAACAACAATACGGAAGATGCACCCATCGGAGCGATATACCAGGCCTGAACATCGCCCAGTACCCACCAGCTGATGCATGATGAAATCACCAACCCCAGTAATGCCCCCAGGGTACACCAGAGCCGTTCTTTCAGCGGCATCACTTTAAAATTGGGTTTTAGAGTATTTAACCATTGCTGCCGGGCTAAACGCACCTTGCACCTTCCCTGACTTTTTTACGTCACTGATCAATGGCTTGAGTATACTGCAAACCCTTCTGAACAGGTATTTCAATTATATCTTTATGGAATCAGAAAATCTGATAACCCCGTGCAGACCACAGTTAAATCATCCGCCACTGCATTCAGAATGCTCCAGCAGGATAATGTCATCAAAAGGTGTAGACCGGGTTTTATACTGAGCATTTAGAATTTCATGAATGCCCTGGAGAATGTTATATTTCAATTTCTCTTAAAAACCAGGTCCATACGAGTCAGAAATTTTATGAATTCAGCTCATGACGACTTAGATTATAAGGATATTCCATGAATGCACCTCTTTCTGCAGCACCTGACAGTACAATGCCCAGAGGGGTATTGAAAGGCTGGATCATTATTCTTGTTGCTGCATTGCTGTCCTACGGTCTTTTTCAGATTCTCCCTTATGATGAAAATGCCAGTAAAGGATTAAGCCTGCTGTTATTTATTGCCATTTTATGGCTGACGGAAGCCGTTCATATCACCATCACTGCTTTACTGGTACCTGTACTGGCGGTACTCACCGGTATGCCGGCTGAAAGCAAGGGAGAACTGGCCCCCATCACCACAGCCAAAGCCCTCAGCACCTTTGCAGATCCCATTATTTTTCTGTTTTTTGGAGGGTTTGCACTGGCCACGGCCTTACGGATCCAGAAACTGGACCGCAAAATTGCCATGTGGATTATTTCCATTTCCGGGGGGCACCTGGGCATTTCGGTGCTGATGATTTTTGCAGCAACGGCACTGCTTTCCATGTGGATTTCCAATACAGCAACTGCTGCAATGATGCTGCCGCTGGCACTGGGATTGCTTTCACAGATTGATGCAGCCCGGGAGCGTAAAACCTTTATTTTTATTTTACTGGGGATTGCCTACTCCGCCAGCATCGGTGGGCTGGGCACACTGGTGGGTTCTCCGCCCAATGCCATTGCCGCCAAAGCACTCGGTTATGATTTTGCAGACTGGATGAAAATCGGTCTGCCCATGATGCTGCTGATTCTGCCGGCTATGCTACTCAGTTTGTATCTGGTACTGCGTCCAACGCTGAATCGGAAAATCAGCTTTCAGACTGAGAATATTCCCTGGACCGGTAGTCGTATTGCAGCCATGCTGCTGTTTATCTGTACAGCACTGGCCTGGATTTTCAGTAAAAGTCTGAGTGACAGCCTGGGCATCAGCCAGCCGGACACCTGGGTGGCACTGGTTGCCGCCTGTCTGGTGGTCATGCTGGGAACCGCCAGCTGGAAAGATGTCGCAGACAATACCGACTGGGGTGTATTGCTGTTGTTCGGTGGTGGGCTGACCTTAAGCGCTGTGCTAAAAGATTCCGGTTCTTCGCTGGTGCTTGGACAGACACTGGCCAGCACCTTTGGGCAGGCTTCTCCATTTCTGGTGATTGTCATTGTGACCGCTTTTATTATTTTCCTGACCGAGTTCACCAGCAATACCGCCTCTGCTGCCTTGCTGGTGCCTGTCTTTGCTGCCATTGCAGATCATATGGGCATGCCTAAGGAAATCCTGGTGATTGTGATTGGCATCGGTGCGTCCTGTGCATTTATGCTGCCGGTTGCAACTCCGCCGAATGCCATTGTTTTTGGTACAGGTCACATTCGTCAGAGTGAAATGATGCGGGTCGGACTGGTGCTGAATATCATGTGCATTGCATTAATTTCCACTTTTATTTACTGGTTCTTTTAACCCATCTGATAAAAGCGCTTCGGCGCTTTTATTTTTAGCCGCATGATCACCGAACATCCATCTACCACAGTTTCATCCGCCATTTTCCAGCAGAATATCGATAAATATTCAATTATGTTATTTTTCTTATCCTGAACTTGCCAGCAGGCAGATCTTCCGACAAAGTCCACAATGGATTAAAAAATATCCCGGATGAGCGTTAACCTGATTAACCGGCGGTAAATTGATTAAAAAAACCAATTGTATGAGTCCGCACTTTGCATCCTGGTCCATGCAGCTGATTCAGCAATGCTAAAGGATGGTCTCCCATGAACACTGCATCTCCTGTCGAAACACCTGCCCATATCATGCCCAGAGGCCTGCTGAAAGGCTGGATCATTATTCTTGTTGCTGCCGTACTCTCCTTCGGTCTGTTTCAGATTCTCCCCTATGATGAAAATGCCCGTAAAGGTATAAGCCTGCTGTTCTTTATTGCCACCCTGTGGTTAACAGAAGCCATTCACGTCACTGTGGCTGCACTGCTGGTGCCGGTACTGGCGGTACTGATCGGCATACCGGCTGAGACTGATGGAAAACTGGTTCCCATCAGTACAGTCAAAGCACTGAGTGACTTTGCCAATCCCATTATTTTCCTGCTTTTCGGCAGCTTTGCCCTGACCACAGCTCTGCGTGTCCAGAAATTGGACCGGAAAATTGCCATGTGGATTATTACCATTTCCAGGGGGCATCTCGGCGCTGCGGTACTGATGATGTTTGCGGCAACTGCTGTACTTTCCATGTGGATTTCCAATGTCACCACAGTCACTATGATGTTGCCGCTGGCACTGGGGCTGCTCTCACACATGGACACCGTCCGGGAACGAAAAACCTTTGTTTTCATCTTATTGGGGATTGCCTACTCCGCCAGCATCGGTGGACTGGGCACACTGGTGGGTTCTCCACCCAATGTCATTACGGCCAAAGCGATTGGCTATGACTTCAGCGACTGGATGAAGGTCGGGCTGCCCATGATGCTGTTGCTTTTCCCGGCCATGCTCGCCAGTCTATATCTGGTATTACGCCCGGCGCTGAATCAGAAAATCACCTTCCAGACCGAAAACATCCGCTGGACCGGTATGCGCATAACCGCCATGCTGCTGTTTGTCGGCACAGCACTGGCCTGGGTGTGCAGTAAAAACATCAGTGACCATCTGGGCATCAGCCAGCCGGACACCTGGATTGCCATGGTAACCGCCTGTCTGGTCGTGATTACCGGCACCGCCAGCTGGAAAGACGTCGCAAATAATACCGACTGGGGAGTTCTTTTACTGGTGGCCGGTGGCCTGACACTGAGCGGTATCCTCAAGGACTCCGGCACCTCACTGGTATTGGGACAGGCCCTTGCCGGCGCCTTCGGTCATGCGTCTGCATTTTTAATTCTTGTACTCGTTGCTACATTCCTGATTATTCTGACCGAATTTACCAGCAATACTGCCACTGCAGCCCTTATGGTTCCCGTATTTGCGGCAATTGCCGGTCAGGTTGGTGTGCCAAAGGAGATGCTGGTGCTGGTGGTGGGTATCGGAGCATCCTGTGCCTTTATGCTGCCGGTTGCCACCGGGCCGAATGCCGTGGTTTTTGGTACAGGTCATATCCGCCAGAGTGAGATGATGCGGGTCGGACTGGTGCTGAACATCATGTGCATTGTATTGGTTCCAGCCTTTATTTACTGGTACTTTCACTGACACTCAAAAGCACCTCGGTACTTTTATTTCCGGTCGCCTGGCTGTCCGGACAGCCAGGCGAATACATCGCAAATCAGCACGGATTGTTCATTGCGTGTTTTCATTGCTTTATACAGGCCACATAGATCTGATTGCTGACTGAATTTTGCAGAGAAGCCTTTGCCACACCTCCCCAAAATCCTTATACTTAAAGCCAATTTTTCCTCTGATTTTAATGGATGCTGCATGAGTCGCGCCATATCGCATATTGATACATTTCAAGGCTTAATTCTTGCCTTACAAAACTATTGGGCTGAACAGGGGTGTGTAGTATTACAGCCCTACGATATGGAGATGGGTGCCGGAACATTTCACACGGCAACCTTTCTGCGCGCATTGGGGCCAGAAACCTGGAATGCGGCTTATGTGCAGCCTTCACGCCGTCCGAAGGACGGCCGTTATGGGGAGAACCCAAACCGCCTGCAGCACTATTACCAGTTCCAGGTGGTGTTAAAGCCAAATCCGGACAATATTCAGCAGTTGTATCTGGATTCATTAAAAGCCATTGGCATTGACCCATTGGTCCATGACATCCGTTTTGTGGAAGATAACTGGGAGTCACCTACCCTGGGCGCCTGGGGACTGGGCTGGGAAGTCTGGTTAAACGGTATGGAAGTGACGCAGTTCACTTACTTCCAGCAAGTCGGTGGTGTGGAATGTTATCCGGTCACCGGCGAGATCACCTATGGCCTGGAACGGCTGGCCATGTATCTACAGGGTGTGGATTCTGTTTACGACCTGGTCTGGACCAGGGGCCAGTTTGGTACAGTGACCTATGGCGATGTGTTTCATCAGAATGAAGTGGAACAGTCCACCTATAACTTTGAATATGCCAATGTTGAAAAAATGTTTGAATTTTTCGACTTCCACGAAACGGAAGCCAATCGCCTGATGGAGGCAAAACTGCCACTGCCGGCCTATGAGCAGGTCATCAAGGCATCACATTGCTTCAACCTGCTGGATGCCCGTGGCGCCATTTCCGTCACTGAACGTCAGCGCTATATTCTACGGGTCCGTACCCTGGCCCGTGCAATCGCCCAGAGTTATGTTCAGGCACGTGCAGCACTCGGCTTCCCGATGGCAGAACCCCATTTACGTGATGAAGTCCTGGCTCAGCTGAAGGCACAGGCTGAAGCAGATGCAGCAAAGGCGGAGAAAAACTAAAATGACACAACATACTGTTTTATTCGAACTGGGCTGCGAAGAATTACCACCGAAAAGTCTGAAAGTCTTAAGTGAGGCACTGCAAGCCGAAACAGAAAAAGGTCTGAATGCTGCAGGTCTGAACTTTTCATGCATTGAAGCCTATGCTGCCCCACGCCGCCTTGCACTGAAAATTACCAATGTAGATGGTGCTCAGCCAGATACACAAAAACGCTTTGATGGCCCTGCTGTACAGGCAGCTTATGATGCAGACGGCAAGCCGACCCGGGCACTGGAAGGCTTTATGCGTGGTCAGGGCATTACTGTTGACCAACTTTCCACCTTTCAGGCCGGTAAAGTAGAAAAAGTATGCTATTTAAAGGATGTACAGGGTCAAGATCTGGATGCCTTACTTCCACAGATTCTACAGACTGCACTGGATAACCTGCCAATTGCAAAACGTATGCGTTCAGCAGCAAGCCGGACTGAATTTGTGCGTCCAGTCAAATGGGTGGTTTTGCTGAAGGATGATCAGGTTATTGATGCAACCATTCAGGATCACCAAACCGGCAACCAGACCCATGGTCACCGTTTTCATGCGCCTGAGGCGATTACACTTACCCATGCGGATGCCTATCTGGATGCGCTGCGCAATGCCTATGTGATCGCTGATTTTGCAGAACGTCAGGCAATCATTGACCAACAAGTCAAGGCCCTGGCGGATGAAGTCAATGCAATCGCCATTGTCCCTGCGGATCTGCGTGATGAAGTGACTGCACTGGTTGAATGGCCTGTTGCGCTACGTGCAAGCTTTGAAGAACGTTTTCTTGCAGTACCTCAGGAAGCGCTGATCACCACCATGCAGGACAACCAGAAATATTTCTGTCTGGTCAATGCTAACCACAAATTACAGCCCTACTTTATTACCATCTCCAATATTGAATCCAGAGACCCGACTCAGATTATTGAAGGCAATGAAAAAGTGGTTCGGCCCCGTTTGTCTGATGCTGAATTCTTTTTCCTTCAGGACCAGAAGCAGCCACTGGCGTCACGTAAGGAAAAGCTGGCCAATATGGTGTTCCAGGCACAACTGGGTACACTATGGAACAAATCTGAACGTATTGCTCATTTAGCGGTCGCTTTATCTGCCATTACAGGTGCAAATCCGGCAGATGCTGAAAAAGCAGCATTGCTTGCAAAATGTGACCTGACTTCCGAACTGGTGGGCGAGTTCCCTGAACTACAGGGCATTGCCGGCACCTACTATGCACGTATTGAAGGCGAAAATGATGAAGTGGCTGAAGCTTTAGGTGAGCAATATTTACCTAAGTTTGCTGGCGATGTTCTACCGACAACCAAAACCGGTACCACCCTTGCCTTGGCAGATCGTTTAGACACGCTCACAGGTATTTTCGGAATTGGCCAGGCACCAACAGGTTCGAAAGACCCGTTTGCACTACGTCGTTCCGCCATTGGTATTTTACGTCTGGTGACTGAAAATCATCTGGATGTATCCATTGAAACGCTCATTCGTCTGGCGCTGGATGCCTATGGCGCAGTCCTGACAGATCAAGATAAAACGCTTGCAGATGCTGTTGCCTTCCTGGAAGGACGCTATCGCGCCAGGTATGAAGACCAGGGCGTTGCCGTTGATGTGATTCAAGCTGTTCAAGCCCTGTCACCCAAATCCCCCCTTGATTTTGATAAGCGTGTGACGGCGGTAAATCATTTCCGTGGCTTGCCTGAAGCTGCCGCCCTGGCCGCTGCCAATAAGCGGGTTGCCAATATCCTGGCAAAAGAACAGCAGCCTGAGGGTGAAATTGCTGAATCCAGACTGATTGAAGCTGCTGAAAAAGCACTTTATGCAGAGATTCAAACCGTTAAACCAGTAATTGAACCTTTACTGGCCGCAAAGGACTATACTGCTGCATTGTCTCAATTGGCTGCGCTTCGTACACCGATTGATACATTTTTTGAAAATGTCATGGTCATGGCGGATGATGCTGAATTAAAAACCAACCGTTTACGCTTGCTTGCTCAGCTACGTGATTTATTTACACGTGTTGCTGATATTTCAATATTGCAGCATTAATCATACAGCAACAGGAATACCGCAGCCATCAACGAATGTTTTTCCATCACTCAAAATTGGTAAAAATATTATACTGAAATATAAGGGAATTAATTGTTAATTCCCTTATATTATTTAACAATCATAGCCTATTACAGTTTATGGCATGGCAGGGGCGCCGTCACTGACCGGGATAAACTGTCGGGACGGTGCCTTTGCAAGTATTCTGCCGATATTTTTTTAATTTAAAAAAATAATAATTACTTATATTCATTCTCAAACACAGCATTAACAATTCATACCTATATGTTTCTGAGATGTTGACGAGCTGTGTAATTTTTATCTCAAAATCAACTTTTCGGATTTTTCGCTTTATCATAAGACTATCTAAAGCTTGTCAGCACGCTGAGTTGCCTGTTTGAAAGACAGATTTTCCGTCATTCATCAGATGTCCCAGAAGGCTTACTGCAATGGTGAGCCTTTTGGTCAAAGACAGTTCATATTTCGTCCCTGATGTAGCACAATACTGCCATCAGCCCGCATACTGTAAAGGAATCGATCCATGATAAAGCAGATGAAAATCGTATCTATTGCAGCAGCAATGCTGACGGCAACAGCACTGTACGCCCAGACACCGACAGAAACGAAAACGCCGCCCCCTTATGGAGATAATCCCAATATCTTTAAGGTAATAGGCTATAAGACCCAGCAAACTGTAGAAAATACGGCGGGGAAAATTGGTAAAGCAGCTGAAAAAGGTGTGGATGCTACCGTGAAAAAGGTCAATCAGGCCAAAGATGCCATCGTCGGCAACAGCGGCGGCGTCCCGATTGAACAAAAGCAATTAAGCCAGTCTTCAGCAGAGACGACAGCTACTGCGCCAGTTGTCGCGACAACGCCGGTAACCGATGATAACCGTCAGGTCGTCACATCTGAAACTGTGGCAACCACGGGAAATACTGCCCAGCAAAACCCGGGCACAGACCCACAGACGGCTGTACAACCTGCCACAGGAGCTGATCAAAATGCATCAGATTCAGAGCATACGGGTTCAGATGAAGGGATTCCCCGTTAATTCATCCAGTTGAATTCACCTGTCTGATGGGTTGCCCCTGCATGAATGCCACGGTATTTTCCACCATCTGATCCACAATTCGCTGACGGGCGTCAACACTGCCCCAGGCACTGTGCGGGGTAATCACCAGATTGGGAATATCATCTGCCAGCAGCACATGATCAGGTTGCGGGGGTTCCTCAATCAGCACATCCATTGCAGCACCGGCAATCTGTTTCTGCCTCAGTGCATCTGCCAGCGCCTGTTCATTGACAATGCCGCCACGTGCGCAATTTATTAAAAATGCTGAAGGTTTCATGACGGCAAATTCAGCCGCGCCAATTAAATCCCGGGTTTCTGTGGTCAGGGGACAATGCAGGCTTAAAAAATCAACCCGAGGCAATAAGTCGGCAAAGGGTACACGATCCGGATGCTCCGGCCGGTCCTCAAGTCTACCGATCAGTACCTTCATACCAAAGGCTTCAGCCAGTTTTGCAACAGCCTGTCCCAGCTCACCATAACCGATAATGCCCAATGTCTTCCCAGCCAGCTCAATCACCGGAAAATCGAGGATACAAAAGGTCGGCGACCGACTCCATTGCCCCTGTCTGACGGACTGATCATATTTCATCAGTGATGTCGCCATTGCCAGCATTAAACACAGGGTATGCTGTGCAACAGATGCAGTTCCATAACCCTGGCAGTTGCAAACCACAATGCCCTGTGCCGATGCCTGTTTTAAGTCAATATTATTGGTCCCGGTCGCAGAAATCAGAATCAGCCGGAGCGCTGGACATTGGCGGATGATCTCAGCATCCAGCATGACTTTATTGCTGATAATGACCTCAGCATCATGGACACGCTGCAACAGCTGTGTTTTTTCTGTCACCGGGTACAGGATTAACTCATCAAAAAGCCGCTTCAGTGCGCTCAGGTCCAGATCATTTTTGTCCAGTGATGCGTGATCCAGATAAACTGCCTTCATGATTTAAACCTGTTTTTTAAAAGACCACACTGAATTTAACCCAGCACAGCGTCAGATAGAATACATCCATGCACTTTTTATGTTACACAAGGCAATAGTTCAGGCTTAAATGATGACAAACTTTGCAGTCTCCTGCACAGCATCCAGTTCAAAACTGCAATTGCCCTGTAGATCACAGCTCATATACAGCGCTTTATACATCAGCACATAAAATTCCGGACATTTCTTAATCATAACCGGGGTCATATCCAATGGCAGGGCCTGATCCAGCGGAAACAAACGGGTTACCCGGCGGTCATTCATACAGATCAGATAACGCTGCTGGCTGATCTCCACCTGCGCCAGCCCGCTCTCACGAACATTCAGCGGAATAATATATTTACCATTAATATCAATAACCTGCTGCTGATAGCTTTCAATTTTCTGCGTAATCATATTAAATACCAGCACCTTTGCAAAACTGTCCTGAAGCTGTGCTTTTTTCTCAAACGGTAAATTGACAACGATGCCCAGTTTCAGCAAATCATGCTCATCCACCCGTTTGTTGGTCAGCAAAATCCGGGTAATCGTCTGTTTTAAACCGGCATCCAGAAAATTGCCTTCGAGCTGCAGATCATTCGCTTTCAGAATTTTCCCGAGCGCGGCATTGTGGCTTCCCAGTAAATGGGCAATGACGCTGCGGTAATAGTATTTACTGTTTTTTTTGACTTCACGTATTTGCCGATAAAAATAAACCGGATCATAAGGATGCTCAATCAAATCATGCAACAGCGATGAACTCGCCAGTACGGCAATGACATCGTGACCGGTATAAGGTAAATTCAGGGTATGCAGCTGTGGAATCAGCGGTTTTATTTTCTGATAGTGCTCACGGTCAGCCTGAAAATACGGGTCATAGACCATGATATATTCACAATCGCCAGCAATATCCTGTGGCTGAATACGCATATCTCCATTAACATGCACATCATAAAAATCTGTATAACGGCGGTCTTCGACATCATTTGGGTCAATTGAATATTGCGGGACCATCGCCACCACCCGCTGCATATGCAGTATGCCGGAATATTTAATGGCCGCATAGCCACCCATGGAGCCGCCATAACCCACAATATAACGGTATTGTGCCAGAATCGGTTGCAACTGCTGCAGTAATGCCTGCATGCATGAAGCCGGAAACCATGATTTCTGCTTAGGCATAATGCCAATCACAGCATAGCCATATTTATCGAGTGATTTTTCTGCATTAATCGCCAGTCCTTTGGCCCGGGTAATCAGATCACCAAACGAAAAAACCAGTGTCTCTGCCTTCCCTTCCAGGTAAATTGCCCTGATATGTTCATCTTCAAAAATTATCTGCTTATCCATTGCAATACCAGAAAGTGGGCGCTGTTACTGTTCAGCATAAAAATCCAGTGAATGGATCACTTGTCTATTGATCCTGTTCAGTGTCATATTTTATAGATCATGGCCAGATAAAAAAGCGCAAAATATGACAGATTCCCTACATCCTGCGGCACAGCAGGGCTTCAGTTCTGCGGCAGAACTTTATCAACAGGCCCGTCCGGATTATCCACAGCAGATTGTCCAGTGGCTGAAGGATGAACTGCAGATCGGTCCTGAATCGGTGGCCCTGGAACTGGGCGCAGGCACAGGCAAATTCCTGAATTATCTGAAACAGGCAACAACGCATGTTACCGCGGTTGAGCCTGTCACAGAAATGCTGCAACAGTTAAAAATGCGGCATCCCGACATACAGACGCTTCAGACCAGCAGTGATCAGTTGCCCCTGGCATCCCAGACAGTAGATGCTGTTTTATGCGCGCAGTCTTTTCACTGGTTTGCCAATATGGAAACCCTGAAGGAAATTCACCGGGTACTGACGCCCACAGGACAGCTGGGACTGGTCTGGAACCAGCGCGATGAAAGTATCGACTGGATTAAAGCACTGGCAGATCTGCTCATTTCACTGGAAGGTGACACGCCGCGCTATCATAGTGACGAATGGAAACAGGTCTTTGAACACCAATCCCTGTTTCAGCTGAACAGTGTCAAAGTATTTTCCCAGTTGCACCGTGGGACGGTGGAACATGTCGTGAGCCAGCGGTTGCTTTCCACCAGTTTTATTGCCTGTATGCCGCCAGCACAGCAACAACAACTCAAACAGCAGTTTGAACAGATTGTGCTGCACTATACAGGCAAACACCCACAGGATCAGATTGATTTACCCTATATCACTTATGCCTGGCATTTCGGAAAACTGGACAATCAATCATCCAGCTAAAAAAATAAGCAAAGAGGAAAATCGATAGACTGAACTGAAAATTCGAGGGATCGAATGCTCCATACCGTTTTCTGTCACCGATGGTTTTTCAGGCCTCAGGTGACAGGATCACGGAGTGCACACCCTATGGCTTAGCAACCTTTACAGTTTCTGGCAAATATTCAGGCTTTAGAATCCCCTGTAATTTGTCATATGGAATAACCAATGAAGGCAGGCCTGCCGCATACGGCGCAATATCATATTCACCATATTGTAATAACAGTCCTTTTTCATCCAATGTAAAATTATCAGAAAGATGAAATTTCCACATTTGCTCATATTCTTTTAAATTATCGGTCAGCTCAGATTCCATTACCCATGCCTTAAATACCTCATGGGCTTGCTGCTCTAACGCCGATTTTTGTTTTGGCACTAATAAATCATCTAATTGCATCAGTTTTTGTTGTTTTAAATCGAAATTATAATACTGTTTAGTTCCAGAGCCATGCGCCCCACTTAAATAGTTATCCATCTCAAGTGCTACTACTGCCAATGCATCATTTGTCTTTAAAATAGAAGGTTTAATCATTAACTGAATATGATGATCAGGGCTACTTGCCGTTGACTGTTTATCCAACTGAATAAACGCCTGAGCATACGGGGTAATTTCCTTCACTAATGGCTGGTCAGCAGTAGAAGATGGTGTCTTTTCAGACGAAGCGTTTTCAGCAGGAGATGACGCCGCATTTTCCGTTGTATTCATCTCTGGAGTTTCTACAACCTGAGCTACACTTTTCAGAATTTCCTGATCAATTATTTTATCAATAAATGGGTAATTACTCTGTAAACGTTCAATTTCAAATTTTGCACAGTTATCATGATTACATTCAGGTAATCCACTATTAACTTTGACGATGGATCCATTAAATTTCACCTGTTGTTGCTTTTCTACGACAAGTGGTTGCTGATCCTCTGTCTTTTCTTTAGGCTCTGATTTTGGTTGACACGCAGCTAATAACAAGGCAGCTGCCAAAACCGTTAAACCAATTTTTTCATTAACTTTCAACATGATTTATATCCCAACATCAAATTACATTTTGCCATGCTACGTAATCTACTGAAATATCACCAGTAAACATCAAACTTAGATACAGAATTAAAACATTTTATGATAAATAAAAGATATTATATTTACATGCCGGAACAATGAAAATATCCACCTTCGTCAAAGGCATAATATTTTACACCTCAATTTGCTTAAATTAAGCGGCAAACACTCTCTGAACCTTTAAAATATTACGAAACCCGAACCCGGCACTGCCATTGCTGTTCAGGCTGTTTACTGGACTCCCACGCCCGAACATAAACCAGTTCAATTAATTCCTGGCCCGCTGTCTCTGCATGAAAACGGAATGTCTTTTCCCCACCTGCGCCCACAACAGCTTCTTCTGCCTCGTTCTGCAAATAGGTTTCTTCGGTTTTAAATAACTTTAAAGGCTGCACCAGTTGCCACTGATAGCCTGTACTTGGATTTTCCGGCGCATTAAACACCAGGTTTTCACCCACTTTCATTTCCAGCAGGGTTGGACATTTCTGCGTCAGCGCATATTCATGGGTCCTGCCATCCAGGGTTGGACTGGAACTCTGGCAGGCACTTAAGCCTGCACCCAACACCACAGCGGTCATACAAACCAGGCTTTTCATTACGTGTTACTCTTTATTGTGAATCTGTTTATTGTGAATCTACCGATGATTGGGACATGAGTTTAACACTTTCCGGAATATCGCTCAAATCCGACACTTGAGCTACTTAAATATTTTGCTTTTCAACCCATTGAATTGAACTGACACGAATCAATTTACAGGCGCCATCACCCACACCATTCCAGTCCAGCGCAGACTTCCAGACCAGGTTTTTATCATTGACCTGTACCAGATCGCCCTGTAAACGTACCAGGTCACCCCGTTTCACCTGTTTAATCTGACTGGCAATCTCGGGTGTCGCAGGAATAATGTGCATATTGCTGACCAGTTGGGTGGCCAGCCGTGCAGGAACAGGAGGACGTGCCATTTTCCAGTTCAGATACCGGTCATACTGGTTAATGGAAATTTGCCTGGCAATTTCAGGTTCTGTAAATAGTCCCCGGGTCACGGCATAATCAATGGGCGAAAATTTAGCCTGCTCATCATGACTGTATTCCTTTGAACCCAGGATCCGGAATTCACCCTTAAACGGCTCAAGCACAGAAATGGTCTGTTCTTTCAGGGCAGGCGCCAGTCCCCGGGCAATATTATATTCAACCGACTGATCTGCATTGACATAGCTGACACTGGTGGCCCAGACTGCTGCAAAGACCAGTCTTTTTATCATTAATCGCATATCCAGGCTACTCCTGCACAAGATGAATCCAATTTTAGCATATGCCCATACTGGGCCTGAAAACCAGACTTAAAATTAAGATCCGGTAACAACATACAGAAGTTTCGTGATTTTTTGTCTGCGCCCTGATCATCGGGATTTGAACCCTATACACCGCGTCCATACAGAAAATCAGGGCTCAAAATCAATGCGCACGGTTTCAAAACGGACCCGCCCTTCCTGAATGGCCTGAGCAATGGCCTGCTGCCCACGGGTCAGTCGGGCACCACCACTTTTAATGTCAATAAAAATAATGTCCAGGTCCTGCACGCTTCCGTCACTGTCCCGAAAGTCGGTATAACCATCAAACACCACATAATCCACAGGATCCCCCAGAAATTTGGCGTCGCTTGGCAAATAGCGGAATTCTGGCAGAATCGGCGCCAGCTGTTCAGCCATTTTACCCTTTAACACGGCACGGCTGGTGTTGACACTGCGTTTCTGCGCATTCACCAGCGCCTGTTGATGTTCCAGTTCAAGTTCTGCAATATATTGCTCATATTCTGCTTTTATTCTGCCATTGCGTGTCCCTGACAACACAATCGTGGTCAGTACCATACCCATACAGGCACCAATAAACATCGCCATCCAGACGGACATGTTTTTATCCTGAAATGAAAACTCTGCACAATGTAAACAACATCCAGACTTTTGTCATGTTTCATCAACCTGCCGCTAAAATAATGCTAAGCTAACAGCAGATACTCTTTCACATTTGAATTGTAGACCATGAAAACGATACTCATTGCAAATCTCAAAGGTGGCTGTGGCAAAACAATTACCGCCATCACCCTGGCTTCAGCACTGGCACAGAAAGGCTATAAGGTCGCCCTTGCAGATGCAGACACCCAGAAATCTGCACTGCAATGGCTAAAACAGCGCGCAGAAGATGCGGCTGCAATTCAAAGCCTGGACTGGCGCCATGAAAAATCCATTGGTGATGCACCCGGGAACCTGGATTACCTGGTGATTGATGCGCCAGGTGCCCTGACCGGGGAACATGCCGAACAGTTAATCAGTGAATGTCATGCCATTGTGACGCCGTTACAGCCTTCATTTTTTGATATTGACAGCACCAGACGTTTTTTAAAACACATTCAGGACATTAAGCGCATCCGTAAGGGCAAGGTCGCGGTACATCTGGTAGCCAACCGGATGAAACCCAACAGTGCAAGCTCAAAGGACATTCAGCAATTTTTTGAAAAAATTGACCACAACCCGGTTGCCTGGATTTCCGAACGCAGTGCCTATGGCCAGCTGGCCATGCAGGGCCTGAGTGTTTTTGACAAACAACAGAAGACTTATCTGGCCATTCAGCAACAATGGCAACCGGTATTGGATGCCCTGATTGAAGATTCAGGCAGCTGGTTCTGAGTCTCATGTATTCAGACAGCAGACAGCATAAAAAAATCAGCAGGTCAGGCTGCAATTTCCGTGGCTGAACCTGTGACAATTTCAATAAATCAATGGATCAATGGATCAGAGTAGCTTGTGCAACAGTTTAATCCGACCTTACAGCGTGTGCTGTTATTTGGGCTGTTTTTTATACTGATTTATCTGGGTTTCAACATACTCAAATATTTCATTGTGCCCGTGCTCTGGGCGAGCATTATTACCTACATGACCTGGCCCATGTATAAACGGGTGCAACAGATCTGTGGTGAACACCGCCCCAACCTGAGTGCCTCCATTATGCTGACGCTGGTGATTCTGGTGGTTGGATTACCACTGACCTTTGCCATATTTATTTTACAGCATGAAGGCCGAAACTTATATCTTGACCTGCATCGTCAGTTGTCTTCCGGACAGCTAACCATACCGGAACTGATTCAGAACCTGCCCATTATTGGCAAGGAAATCAGCCGGACCATCGCCGAAATTAATGCAGATCCCACCAGCCTGTCACAGACCATAGGTGCCTGGATTCAGGGACATATGAACTATGGCAAATTTGTGCTGAACAGTATTACCCGGAATGTCATCAAACTGTGTTTTGCGCTGATGTCACTGTTTTTCTTCTATCGTGATGGTCAGACCATTGTGCATCAGGTCAGTGGTGCCATGGAAAAAATCATTGGTCCACGTATTCATCATTATGTTGACACCATTTCTGAAACAACCCGTGCGGTCGTCTACGGCGTCGGTTTAACCGCGATTGCCCAGGCGATTCTGGCCGGAATCAGTTATTTTGTGGCAGGTGTTCCCAACCCGATGGTGCTGACCATTGTCACCTTCCTGATGGCACTGATCCCGTTTGGCCCTCCGGTTGCCTACAGCGCCGTCTCCCTGTGGCTGTTTTCTCAGGGGCAGACTGTGGAAGCACTGGGGGTTATGGCATGGGGAGTCTGTATTGTCAGCACTGCCGATAATGTCATACGGCCATTGGTGATTTCAGGCGCTACCCGCATTCCTTTCCTGTTGATCATGTTTGGTGTACTGGGTGGCCTCGCCAGCTTTGGACTGGTCGGTTTATTTGTTGGTCCGGTCATTCTTGCTGTTTTACTGGCCATCTGGCGTGAATGGCTGCATGAAAATCTGGAACCGGATGATCAGTATCCGGAAAGGACGACAACAGATGGAATGGAACACCGCGATAAATCATAAATCTGCTGTGGCTGAATTCTGCTGCGACTGAGCTGAGTTAATAAACTCATACAATCCGCTGCCTTAAAGCCAATTGCCGTGCAGGGTGATTTTTGCTTGAATAAACTGCAATAGAAAGCAGAATCAGGATGTTTTGCATGCCCTCTGTACGCTTGAAAGTTTCGGTTTTTTACAGTGTGCTGGCAGTGATCACCACAGCATGCAGCACCGCTGCGCCCCGCAATACTACAACAGCCACATCTCCCATACAGGTGGTGACCATGAATGCTGTTTCTGCAGAAGGCATTGGTATAGCCACATGCAAATTAACAGCTACATTTCTTTAAATCCGATATCCAGAGCCTCACAGATGGAAATATTCTGCTGACTGACAATATTCCTGATTTCCTTTTCAGTACAGACCATGCCTGTTCAATTGGATTTAAATCAGGACTGTATACAGGTACATGATACATTCTGGCAAGCTGCTCTATTTCTTTGCCTTTATGAATGGATGCATTATCCAGGATTAAAAGATGCCCTGACCCGGATAAATTCTGAAATAAATACTCAAGCCATCCGGTAAAACTATCCATAAAACCATTATTTACCCATTCATTGCGCCCTGATCAGGTCATGAATAAGCAGACAGATTACAGCCCTGCGTATATCGCTTAAAATTGGTAAAAACATCCTGCTGAAAGATAAGGGAATCCACCATGAATTCCCTTATTGTTTAACTGTCATAAAGTATTACAATTTATGGGGTGGACTTGCCGATCAAACCACCCATAATTATAAAAAACTGCTTAAAAATAATCAGCATGCCGAACATGATCAAGCCATTGCACATCCACGCCGAAATGGACCGGCTCGGGCTGAGTGCCCGCAACCGCAGCCTGCACATCCAGTTTTCAGACCCGGGCCTGAACCTGCAGCTGTTCCTGCAGCGCATCGATGCCGGACACGCCCTCAATGCCGGGCTGAAGGCCGAGCTGCTGTGCCTGTCCATCAATGCCCATATCGAACTGAAACAGCTGATCGGCTGCCGGGTGGCCGTGGACACGGTAACCGACCTGGGGCAACTGCACCGCATCAGCGGCATCATCACCGGGGCGGAAGCCGGCCAGTCGGACGGTGCGCTGAGCATCTACCGGCTGCAGCTGCAGGATGCCACGGCACTGTGGGAAAAACGCCGCAACAGCCGGGTGTTCATGAACAAAAGCGTACCGCAGGTGGTGGAGATCCTGTTCCGGGAATGGCAGCAGCGCAGTCCGCTGTTTGCCGCGTCACTGCAGCTGGACACCCGGGGCCTGAGGGGGGATTACGACATCCGGCCTTTCATCATGCAGAGCATGGAAAGCGATGCGGCATTCATCCAGCGCCTGCTGATTTCCGAATCCATCAACAGCCTGATTGACGAAAGCGAGCCGGTCCCGGCAGACGTGACCAGCCCGATCCAGCCGCAGCTGCTGCGGCTGATTGACGACAACCGCCACTACCGCGCACTGATGCGGGGCAGCATCCGCTACCACCGCAGCGATGCCACCGAAGCCCGGGACAGCATCGACAGCTTCAGCGCACAGCGCAGCCTGCAGCCGACCGCAGTCCACATCCAGCGCTGGCAGGCGGAAGGCCTGTACCGGCAGGACGGCAGCGGTTCAGTGCAAAGCCTGCATCAGCACTCGACCCAGCACAGTGTGGCCCGGCTGGGCCTGGAGGATGCCCGGCAGGACAGCCCGGCGTGGACAGCGGACCTCAACGGAGACGACGGCGCCACCCGCGCCGGCAACAGCCAGCCGGAACGGCTGAACCTGCACCTCAGCCGGCTGCACGAACTGCGGGCAAAACAATTCACGGCAGAGGGCAGCGTCCGCGATGCCCGGGTGGGCTACTGGTTTGAACTGGAACACCACCCGGAACTGCAGCGGCATGACCGGTCCGAGCGGGAACTGCTGATCACGGCAAAAAGCCACTGGCACGAGAACAACCTGCCCAAAGCGCTGCAGCAACAACTCAATGCCCTGCTGACCGACCGGGAACGGCAGACTCACCACAGCACCCGACCACAACACCAGCGCAGCCGGCTGAGCCTGATCCGGCGGCAGATCCCGATGGTACCGGACTACGACGCCCGGCAGCAGCCGGTGGCGCATCCGCAGCGGGCCCATGACGGTGGTGCCGGAACCAGGGACAACGACAGCGACTCCGCCTGGGTGGATGTACTGACCCCGTGGGCCGGGGATGGCTACGGCGCACGCTTTCTGCCGCGGGTTGATGAAATTGTGGTGATCCAGTTCTTTGACGGCAATGTGGACCGTCCCTACGTGGCCGGTCGGCTGCACGAAGGCCATCGGTCCCCGACCCGTTTTGACGGACTGGGCCAGCTGCCGGATACTAAAAAACTTAGTGGCATTCGTTCCAGAGAAGTTGGCGGCGAGGGTTATAACCAGCTGCGTTTTGATGATACGACAGGACAAATCAGTGCCCAGTTACACAGCAGTCATGCTGCAACCCAGCTGAATTTAGGCCATTTAAGTCATCCGAAAGACAAAGCTGAAAGTGAGGGTCGTGGTGAAGGATTTGAACTGCGGACGGACCGGTGGGGGGCGATCCGTGCGTCAAAGGGAATTCTTTTATCTTCAGAGTCATCAGAGCAAGCGCAAGGCGAGCAATTAAGCAGATCCAGTATTCATGAAAATCTAAAGTTTCATAACGAAAGTAATCAATATTTTAAAGAGCTGGCTTCAGCCCATGAAGTTGATGAACCTGACCTGGAATCACAAAACTCTCTTCTGGAAAAGATTGAGCAGTGGAATGAAGGTTCAGATGCTTTGGTCGCTTTACACAGTGAATCGGCAATGGTGTTCAACAGTAAAGAGAACATGCTGCTCGAAGCAAAACAAAATATTGATGTCAGTACACCGAAAAATCTTCAGTTCTTTACGGGTAAAAGCTGGATTGCAAAGGCACTGGATAAAATCAGTATTTTTGCAAAACATGCAGGGATCAGGATTAAATCCGGTGAAGGTGATGTGGATGTCACAGCACAAAAAGGAAAAATGACGCTTTCTTCAAAGCAACAAATGCATGTGTATTCACTCAGTGACCTTGTAAGAGTGGAAAGTGGAAAAGGTATTCTCATTACATCCGGTGGTGGATATATCAAAATCGAAGGTGGAAATATTGAAATTGGCTGTCCGGGTCTGATGGAACTTAAGGCAGGCCAGGTAAAAATCAGTGGTGGCGCATCACTTTCCAGTCAGCTTCCAGCAATGCCTGAGTTGAAATCCAGCTATGACGAGCATTTTATTTTGTACTATCCAGATGGAGCACCTGTAAAAAATCTTAAATACAAAATCACGGCGGAAGATGGGCAGATTTTTGAAGGGGTTTCAGATGAAAATGGAAAAACCAAATTATGTAATGCTGACTTAATGAAAGAGTTAAAAATTGAAATATCTACAGAAGAATGAGATTGCGAATGAAAAAACTAAAGATTTTACTGCTGCTTTCTTTAATGTTACCTGGAACATCCTGTTCAAAACTTCAAGGTGAGGATGAAAAAAATAATATGATTAATTTCAAAGACACAAAAAATATTTGTTTGGGACGTATTGAATTTACCGTCCCAAAAGATGCTGATGTTAAATTCGGTACACTTTCATTTGATGGGAGTGATTTTGAAATTGTTGAAGAGGTAAAAACTCTTGATCAGTATGATCAATTTATCAAAGATAAAATTGAAAATTTAAAAAAAGAAAAGCACGAAACTGAGGGGAATTTGCTTAAACTGGAAAAAATGGGCAGTTTAAAACTGAATCAAAGATCAATTAGTCATATTATTGTTTATAGACCTACTGAGTATACGGATGTTTTATTTAATATAGATGCATATATCTATTTAAATCGAAAATTAATTAAAGTAAAAAGCCAAGCAGGTAATGACAGATTAATGAGAGCTTTAAGTCGAACAGAAAATATTATTAAAAACTTTAAATTAAAACCATCCAAAGGTCCAGATCAAGCAGGCTTATGCTGGAAAGATTACTTTATTGCAGATGATATGAGTGAAAACCGCTTCTTTTTAAGCGAAGCATTTTTATCCTTTCCTTCTTATCCTGAAGTGACGATGAATATTGAAAATAGAGCAAGAGATGAGTCTGATTTACCATTAGTACAGATGATTCAGAAAAATAGGGAAGAAATACCAGAAGAACTTAAAAAAGTATTTAAAGTCAGTGACATTCGATCTGGTGTTAGAGAAATTAATGGTCTAAAAGGTGAAGAAGTGATGACCCATTACCAGCAGCGTTTAAGCTTTGGTCGAGGCTTTGAATCAGGTGCATGGCAATATTTAGGGACTTTGGATGATCCTAAGGATTCTTATCTATATTTAGGCTTGGAAAGTGTGGATGAAGTTAATAATAAAGCGCTAAATGCACCTCTAAATCAAAAGCTCGTGCTTGGATTAAATGATTTTATTTTAGAGAGCATAAAAATATCGGCATTTAATCGAGAGAAAGGACATGATTGAAAAAAATAATAGGATTTATTTTCCATTAGCCACTGACTTATATGTGAGTTTAGATCAAGAGATTTTAAATGAACATGATAAAGCTAAGTTGAGTAATCGTGATTCGATAGAGCCATTAACAACTAAAATAGTTATAGGGGAATGAGATTGCGAATGAAGAAACTAAAGATTTTACTGCTGCTTTCTTTAATGTTACCTGGAACATCCTGTTCAAAATTTCAAGGTGAGGATGAAAAAAATAATATGATTAATTTCAAAGACACAAAAAATATTTGTTTGGGACGTATTGAATTTACTGTCCCGAAAGAAACTGATGTTACATTCGGTGAATTTTCATTTGATGGGAGTGATTTTGAAATTGTTGAAGAGGTAAAAAATCTTGATCAGTATGATCAATTTATCAAAGATAAAATTGAAACCTTAAAAAAACAAAAGCACGAAACTGAGGGGAGTCTGCTTAAGTTTGAAAAAATGGGCAGTTTAAAGCTGAATCAAAGATCAATTAGCCATATTATTATCTATAGAAATAATAAATTTACATCTTCACAGTTTAATATAGATGCGTATATCTATTTAAATCGAAAATTAATCAAAATAAAAAGCCGAGCAGATGATGATAAATTAAAAGATGCTTTAATCAGTGTTGAAAATATTATTGAAAACTTTAAATTAAAACCATCCAAAGGTCCAGATCAAGCAGGCTTATGCTGGAAAGATTATTTTATTGCAGATGATATGACTGAAAACCGCTTCTTTTTAAGCGAAGCTTTTTTATCCTTTCCTTCTTATCCTGAAGTTTTGATGAATATTGAAAATAGAGCAAGAGATGAGTCTGATTTACCTTTGGTACAAATGATTCAGAAAAATAGGGAAGAAATACCAGAAGAACTTAAAAAAGAACTTAAAGTCAGTGACATTCGATCTGGTTCTAAAGAAATTAATGGTATGAAAGGTGAAGAAGTGATGACCCATTACCAGCAGCGTTTAAGCTTTGGTCGAGGCTTTGAATCAGGTGTATGGCAATATTTAGGAACTTTAGATGATCCTACGGATTCTTATATATATTTGGGATTAAAAGGAGTGAGAGATTCTATCAATAAAGAAAATTCATCAATAAGCCAGAAACAAATTCTTCAACTGAATGATTTTATTTTAGAGAGCATAAAAATATCAGGATTTAATCAGGGGAAAGAACATGATTGAAAAAAATAATACCATTCAGGCGACATCAGCAAGCAGCAATAAAACAGGAACACTGGTGGAAATTCCCTGGCCAGATACCATTCCTATTATCTTTATTCCTGGGATTATGGGATCAAACTTAAGAAATAAAAAAAGCAAAGAGCCTGTTTGGCGTATAGGTAATTATGCTGGTGCAGTTAGAACAGTTTATAATCAATCTCAAAAGTCTCCGGCACAATTGCAAAATGAATTGGATGCAGAAAAAACCGAGGTCGATCCAACAGGTGATTTATATATCGATCCAAGAGCAAAAATCACCACCGAAGAAGCAAGAAAGAGATTATGGGGAACGGTACATTGGGAAAGTTATGGACCCTCCCTGATGTTTTTTGAAGGGGCGCTTGCCAATGTACGTTTAGAGGCAACTGAAAAAAATTGGCTGGAAAGTCGGCAAGGTTATCAGTTAATCGTTCAGGATGATAAATATACACCAGACTGGTTAAGTTTATTGAGTTCAAATGAGAAACAGACATGGCAACCGCAAACTGGGTTTGAGAGTATAGATAAGACTGATATTGAAAAACTCAAAAAGTTTAGTTTTCCTGTTTATGCCCTGGGCTACAATTGGCTTCAGTCCAATGCACTGTCCGCAGATGACATTATGAAGACAATGAAAAACATAAAAGCCAAATATGGGAAGAATTTTCATAAATTTATTGTCGTCACCCACTCGATGGGCGGTTTGGTGGGTCGAAATTTATCCACAAAAATGGGAGAAGATATTGCAGGCATCATTCATGGGGTGATGCCCACTGTAGGTGCACCTGCTGTTTATCGTCGCCTGGTTGCAGGTTCTATTGAAGGAAGCGGAGCAAAAGATATCGCAGCTGGACTGGTTTTAGGGAAAAACACAGAACATGTAACTGCTGTTTTATCGAACTCCCAGGGTGGCTTGGAGCTTTTACCCGGTAAAGATTATCGTATTCTTAAAAAAGACAAGACAACAACCCCATTCTGGTTGAGTTTACGAGGTACGGATGAAAAAGGCACCATCCATGTCGTTAACCTGCCTAAAGCTGATCCTTATAAAGAAATTTATAAAGCTCATAATGTCTGGTGGGAAATGGTCAAAGATGAACTGATTAATCCACTTGGTAGAAGATATTCTAAACAAACGCCTAGAAAAAATTTCGAATTTTTGATTGAAGGAGTTCAAGATTTTCACGAATCTATTGAAAAACATTATCATCCACATACCTATGTGCATTTTGGTGCTGACCCTAAAAATCTGACTTATGGTACACTACACTGGAGCCTGGATCGACCTTTGACAGGTCTAAATCCAGCCCAGTTACATACCTTACCACGTGTGAATGGGCAGGAAATTAAAAATAAAAATAACCAGGTGCTTGCACAGATGAAGCAGATCAAAGACAAAAAGGAGAAAAAAGCGTACTTTGATCAAAATTTTATTCCAAACAATGGATTTAGATATATTCGCTTAGCCAATGGAAAATATGGAAAATTTTCAATTTCCAGTAAAAACTTATATGGTGATGGCACTGTACCTTTTTACTCTGGTGTTGCCCCGATATCACCAACAAAACAGAGTGGCATTAAACAAGTATTTCAAATGCAAGGCTTTGATCATCAAGGTAGTTATGCTAATCAGCATGTAAGGAGAAGTGTGTTGTATTCAATTGTTAAGATTATCAAAGATAATAATATTCAGCCGAAGTTTAGATAAACCGGGATGTGTGTGAAAATTAAAAAACTTCTGTTGACATTCTGGTACATTTTCCTCATGTTACAGGAGTTTAAATTTTCACAGATTATGAAATAAAAAGCCGGGATTAACCCGGCATTCCTGCATAGCCACATGTGGATTAAGAGCTACATTTCTTTAAATCCGATATCCAGAGCCTCACAGATGGGAATATTCTGTTGACTGACAATATCCTGACTTTCAGATGCAAATCTTTTGAATATATTTTTGGCATGATAGCAGGCAATCTAAAAGGGTTTACCTATTGTAGCTCAAAAAATATATCTGGCTGTAAAAAAAATTGGCACCATCAACTTACAGGACAGCCCTGAAGGCTTACGCATCCGTCCACAACTGACTGAGCTGCCTTCCGGTTTTCATGGCTTTCATATCCACGAAAAAGGTTCCTGCGCACCGGCTGAAAAAGACGGAAAAATGGGCGCTGCGCTCGCAGCCGGCGGACATTTCAACCCGAATCATGCACAAGGCCACGGCACTCCCAATAACGGACATCTGGGTGACCTGCCGGTACTGAATGTCGCCACTGATGGTACAGCCACGACCACCGTCATTGCCCCAAGGTTAAAATTGTCAGATATCCATGGACTGGCCATGATTGTCCATGCCGGTGGCGATAACTACTCAGACTTTCCCAGACCATTGGGCGGCGGTGGCGATCGTATTGCCTGTGGTGTGATTCCTTAATTCAGCCTGAATGTCATCTGCTGCTGTAAAAGATCAGCAATATTTTTCAGATGTCAGATAGCTTCCAGTTCAGTCTGAAATGGGTGGATTCAGAAATTTACCTGCTTTCAGGTCATCATAAGCCTGTAAAATTTCAGCGTAACTGTTCATCACAAACTGGCCCCGCGCATGAATCGGTTCATTCAGCGGCTGAGCAGACAAAAACAGCAGATCACTGTTTTGCAATGCGGTGATCTCCACATTTTCGCCCTGACTGGACATCATCGCCATGGACTGTTCCTGCACTACTTCCTCTTCCGGAGCAAACTGCAATCGCCCTGAACGCAAATAAATGATCGTGGTATCACCGGCATCTGCCGGTAAAGTGATGCGCTCGCCTGCCGGAAGATGAACGTCAAAAACACGGACCGGTGTATGGGTTGCTGCCGGACCGGTACTGTTCATATATTGCCCGGCAATGACCCGGACATAAGCAGCTGAATGATCCAGACTGATGCGGGGAATGTCTGCACTGCGGATGCTCTGATAACGGGCCGCCTTCATTTTGTCCTTTGCCGGTAAATTCACCCAGAACTGGATCATTTCAAATGCACCGCCGGCTATGGAAAATGCCTCACTGAAGGTCTCGGTATGCAACACCCCGGACGCTGCTGTCATCCACTGCACATCGCCGGGTCCAATCACACCGCCGCCGCCGGATGAATCACGATGTTCCAGTTCGCCTGCAAAAATTACAGTGATGGTTTCAAAACCACGATGCGGATGTTCAGTCACCCCCTTACGCAGCCTGGTCGGCTTTAAGACACCCGGCCCCAGATGGTCAAGCAGCAGAAAAGGCGAAATGGTATTGCCCAGTTCATAATGTGAAAAAACCGACAGGGCCGGATAAAAATCCCCAATAGCAAAACGGGTATCATTGCGATGCGTAAAAGCAAGGGTTTTCATACGCGCATTATTGTCCTTTAATCGTGCCGGCTTTCACCACCATGGTATTGTGTCTCAGGCTGCAATCATCTCTCATCAGATGCTGCTGCCCTGGCTCTGGATCATCAAATGTGAATATCACCCTGAATACTCAGCATATAAACGACTGGAAAACTGCTGATCATGTATAGCATGTTCAGGCGATACGCAGACCGTTTTTACATGAAAAAAAGCGTATCCGATCGAATACGCTTTTTTGTGATTCATATCAATGCAAGCGATACAACATCCAACAGCTCAATGGCAAAATTCACAGGTGAAACTAGGGACATAACTTACTCTGAAAGGCTCCGGTGTTTTTGCCGCGCGAGCATTTATAACTTTTTCGGGTTTCCTGCAGCTTCCACTCATCATGGTCCATACGCTTAAAAATATAATCCGTACGCACCGCAGCGACTGAATCATCCATTAAACGTGACTCAACCACTGCAATCTGGGATGCAGTCGGTGATTCAACCCGGTTAAACACCTGACGGACCGAAATACTGTTCTGATTTTTCAGAATATCCGGCTGTGCTTTCAGGACCTGCTGCATTGGAGTACCAGACGTTCCCAGACCAACTTTTTTTGGTCAGTTTTTCAGTGGTTGCACACCCTGTCATCACTGCAACAGAGATAACGGAAATTGAAAGAAAACGCAGCATCTGCAGACTCCCCTGAATAAAAAAAGCATGGCTTAATGATGCTATGCCTTTTTTATTTACACTATGGAAACTATGTATCGCTCGCTCTGCAAATATGACCTACAGATCAAATAACTTCCCGGGATTCATAATTCCGGCTGGGTCGAACACTTTTTTCAGTGCTTTCATATATTCGATTTCCTCCGCAGAACGCGTGTAATCCAGATACGGTTTTTTGGTCATGCCCACACCGTGTTCAGCAGAAATGGAGCCTTCATATTTTTTTACGATATCAAATACATATTGATTGACCACCTGACATTTCGCAAAAAAATCGTCCTTACTCAGATCAGCCGGCTTTAAAATATTCAAATGCAGATTGCCGTCACCAATATGACCGAACCAGCAGATTTCAAAGTCCGGATAGTTTTCAGCCACAATTGCATCAATTTCCTGAATAAATGCCGGCACATGGGTGATCAGTACTGAAATATCATTTTTATAGGGCGTAAAAGGTGCAATGGATTCTGAAATATCCTCACGCAGACGCCACAGATTCTGCACCTGTTCCAGATGCTGACTCATGACACCGTCCAGTACCCAGCCCTGTTCCATACAGTGCTCAAAGATTTGCATTGCCGCGTCCATAATCGGTGCATAAGGCGCTTCAAATTCCAGCAGCACATAAAATGGACATGCTGTATCAAATGGACGCTGTACGTGACCACGGTCCAATACCTTCTGCATGGCTAGTTCACCAAAGAATTCAAATGCAGTTAAATCAATACGGGACTGAAACGCATGCAACACCGGCATGACCGCCTCAAAATCAGGCACGCCTAGCACCAGCACCTGTAAATCCTGTGGCTGACGCTCCAGTTTAATTTCAGCTTCCGTCACCAGGCCAAGTGTACCTTCACCGCCAATAAATAAATGCTGCAGGGCATAACCAGTGGCATTTTTAATCATGCCTTTATTCAGACGCAGAATATCGCCTTTACCGGTCACCACAGTCAGACCCAGTATCCAGTTACGGGTCATGCCATATTTAATGACTTTAATACCGCCTGCATTGGTGCCAATGTTCCCGCCAATCTGTGACGAACCTGCTGAGGCAAAATCCACCGGGTAGTACATGCCCTGCTCTTCGGCATAATTCTGTAATTGTTCAGTGACCACCCCCGCCTGCACACGGACCATACGATCCGCAGGGAAAAACTCCAGCACCTGGTTCATTTTGTCGAAACTCACCACAACTTCACCATTGGCAGCAACAGCACCTGCTGATAAACCGGTACGGCCACCGGACGGGGTGATTGCAACATTCAGCTGATTTGCAAGCCGCACAATGGCCTGCACCTGCTCTGTCGTGGACGGAAAAACGATGACTGACGGGTTCGGATCAAAATGTTTTGTATGATCCCGCCCCCAGTTTTCGAGGCTGTCAGCATCCGTTTTAATTCGGTTTTCACCGACAATTGCCGTTAACTGAGTCAGTAATTCAGGGGATAATGCAACAGGAACATTCATCGTATACAGGCCTGGGAAAAATAACAGGGGTTAAAGGGGGCACTTCCAGTTTTACTCACCTGTGGATCAATCCTGGCATCTGTCTGAAGACAGCCGAATGACAATACAGATAAAGCACTGAAAACGGAAATATTTAAAAAATACTCACCACTCACTGACGCTGCATTTCAGCGACAACACTGCATAGACTGAAACCCCGGATGATCAGCCCATGATCATGGAGTATACGTCATTGCAGCAACAGCGCCAGACCCGTCAATTATTGCCGATAAAATATCCACTGTCACGATCATAAACGAAATATCTATAGCGTATTGTCTATGCTATCATACTGCGACTTAATTTGGCCTTTGTAGCGGAGCCGTTAATGAGCCAACACCTTTCACTGCCTAAAGACAAAATCCGTTTCCTGTTACTGGAAGGCGTTCATCAGAACGCTGTCGACACCTTAAATGCTGCCGGATACAACAACATTGATTACCGTAAAACTGCGCTTGAGGGTGAAGCGCTGAAAGAAGCGATCAAGGATGCGCACTTTATTGGTATTCGTTCCCGCACCCAGTTAACTGAAGAAATCTTTGCTTCGGCACAAAAACTCATTGCTGTTGGCTGTTTCTGTATCGGCACCAATCAGGTGGACCTGAACACTGCCATGGAGCGCGGGATTCCTGTCTTTAACGCCCCGTATTCCAATACCCGTTCCGTTGCTGAACTGGTACTGGCAGAAACCATTCTGCTGCTTCGTGGTGTTCCTGCAAAATCGGCGTCCACACACCGTGGTGGCTGGAACAAGTCGGCCAATGGTTCATTTGAAACCCGCGGAAAAACCCTGGGAATCGTGGGTTATGGTTCAATCGGCTCCCAGCTTTCCGTACTGGCAGAAAGTCTGGGTATGCATGTCATCTATTATGATGCCGTGACCAAATTACCCATGGGTAATGCCCGTCAGGTGGGTTCCCTGGATGAACTGCTGGCCAATGCTGAAGTGGTTACCCTGCATGTACCTGATGTTCCATCCACCAAAAACTTCTTTGCCAGGGAACAGTTTGCCAAAATGAAAGAAGGTTCCATCTTCTTAAATGCAGCACGGGGAACCTGTGTGGTCATTGAAGACCTGGCCGATGCGATTAAATCCGGTCATATTGCCGGTGCCGCTGTTGACGTATTCCCGAAAGAACCGAAAGCGAACGGTGAAGAATTTATTTCACCCTTACGTGGTCTGGACAACGTGATTTTAACACCACACGTGGGCGGTTCAACCATGGAAGCTCAGGCCAACATCGGCCTTGAGGTTGCAGAGAAATTTGTGGCTTATTCAGACAAAGGCATGACCCTGTCCGCAGTCAACTTCCCTGAAATTGCTCTGCCGTTGACCGAAGGCAAACACCGCTTACTGCACATTCACAAAAACGTGCCGGGCGTACTGTCCAAAATCAACAACCTGTTTGCCGAACATAACATTAACATTTCCGGTCAATCGCTCATGACCAAAGGTGATGTCGGTTACCTGGTCATGGATGTTGATGCCACAGCATCTCAGGATGCACTGGATACACTGCAGAATGTTGAAGGGACCATTCGAGTCCGTATCCTGTTTTAATTTCCTGCGCTCAGGACGTTCTGAGCTATTCTGAGTCCGTCAAAAAAGCCTCAGCCCGTGCTGTGGCTTTTTTGATCAGGCAGATCATCAGAGCCAATCTTTAGAACTGATCCTCAAAATTGCAAATCCGCCCTGAACAACTGAAATCCGTTCAGTAACCCTGACTTTATCTGACCTATGCCAAACGCCCGACTCACTGCTGTTTTTTACATGGTTTTATCCATGGTGGCCTATCAGATCAGCGCGTCATTTGCCAAACAGCTGATTGCAGTACTTGATCCTTTTACCGTGGTCACGCTGCGACTCTGTTTCGCCGCTATTCTGGTGATTGTGATCTTCCGCTCCTGGAGAATCATCAGGCGGCTGCCTTATTTAAGATGGACTGATCTGTTGTTCTACAGTGGTTCCGTCTGTCTGATGAATGTCCTGTTTTACGCATCACTGGGCAAACTGCCTCAGGGCATTGCCGTTGGACTTGAGTTCCTGGGACCACTGACACTTGCCCTGCTGTCCATCCGACAGAAAAGTGATTATCTCTGGGTTGGCCTGGCCATTGCCGGAGTTGTGCTGATGGTGCCGTGGCAGAATACCGGTGATCATCATTTTTCATATTCAGGTGCTGCTTTTGCAATCGGTGCCGGCGCATGCTGGGCAATGTATATTTATTTTGGACAGAAAGTGGTTCGTCAGAATATTGGCCTGCACGCCCTGAGTATTGCCATTACTCTGTCTGCACTGGTGCTGCTGCCCATCAGTGCCGTACAACATCCTGCCGCACTGATGCAGACCCAGTACTGGGGTCTGGCTGCACTGATTGCCCTGTTGGCCACCGTGATTCCCTATGCACTGGACTTACTCGCCTTAAAACATTTAAGTAAACTCAGCTACGGTACGCTGTCCAGCCTGTCGCCGGCACTCGGTGCAGTCAGTGGTATGATCCTGTTACAGGAATATCTCAATATATGGCAGAGCATTGCACTGGCCTGCATTATGCTGGCCTCTATTGGCGTGACATTCAGAGCCGATCGGCAATCCGGCATCACTTAGCAAAAAGCCACATTATGTCACCAGCATCTGATAGCCCAGCCGGCAGATGAGAATGCTGACCAGGATCAGAAACAAAATGCGGATAAAGCCGCTGCCATATTTCAGCGCCATTTTTACCCCAGCCAGTGAACCGGCAATATTGGCCACAGCCATCATCAATCCCAGGCTGAACAGTACATGTCCGGTCGGAATAAAAAAACTCAGTGCCGCAAAGTTGGTCATAAAATTGCCGATTTTCGACAGCGCTGAAGCATGCAGAAAATCCACCTTTAAATAACGGATAAAATAAAAGATAAAGAAACTGCCGGTTCCCGGTCCAAATATGCCGTCATAGAACCCGATGACCAGGCCACCAATAGCAGCCAGCAATAAAGTTTTTGGCGTGATGGCCTGCTGAAAATGCACCTGTCCAAATTGCTTTCTGGCGAAGGTATAAATGGCAATAACGATCAGCATAAACAGCACAAAGGGTCTTAAAACTGCCTGGGGGACCATGGACACACAGGCCGCACCGCCAAATGAACTGATAAATGCAGTCACCCCAATCACAACAAGCAGCTTCCACTCAATTTTTACCTGACGCATATATGAAAATGCTGCGGAAGCCGTGCCACAGATGGATGCCAGCTTATTAGTTCCAAAAACTGTCGCTATTGGATAATGCGGTAATGCCCCCATCAGTGCCGGGGTCTGAATCAGCCCGCCGCCACCCACCGCCGCATCAATCGCCCCTGCACAGAACGCAAAAAAAATCAGACTGGCAACCAGATCAAATTCCATCTTTTTTACTCGGTTCAGAGGTTAAGGACACGTTTGGGGACCAGTCTGTTTTTATCAGTAATTTCAGCCAGTCCCAGGCAGGTTTCTGCATCAAATACCAGCACCTGAGCGGCTGCCGGATGTTCAATATTACTTTCCATGCCCTTTTTAAAATAATCTGCACGCCCTGCCGGAACCTGAACTTTCGTAAAATGGTCAACGGGGGCATAAACCTCAAGCAATAAAGCGTCCCGTTCCGCCTCATCCAGGCTTTCCAGATACTCAATGGTATATTCCGGAATCAGGGCAAAATGACCGGTCTGAATCCGATGCAGCCAGCTCAGGTGGCCACGGGTGCCAAGTGCAATGGCAATATCTTCACCCAATACCCGGATATAGGTGCCCTTGGAACAGGTAATATCCAGTGAAATCGTGGTTTCAGTGAAGCTCAGCAATTCAATGGCATAAATGGTAATGGGCCGGGCTTCCCGCTCCACCTCAATTCCCTTCCGTGCCAGTTCATATAAAGGACGCCCCCCCTTTTTCAGGGCCGAATACATAGGCGGAATCTGCCGGATTCCGCCACAGAATGCTGCCAGTACCTGCTCAATTTTTTCACGGCTCAACGGTGGAACCTGCTGCTGTTGCCAGATATCGCCTTCCACATCTCCAGTCGTGGTGCTGTGCCCCAGCTGAATGGTGGTCTGATAACGCTTGGCCGAATCCAGCAGATAATGCGAAAACTTGGTTGCTTCTCCCAGACAAATGGGTAAAAGCCCGGATGCCAGCGGATCAAGCGCCCCGGTATGCCCGGCTTTTTGCGCCCGGAATAACCAGCGGACTTTCTGCAGAGCAGCATTGGAGCTAATCCCCAGCGGTTTATTCAATAAGAACACACCATTGATGGGGCGACGGGGCAACTTCTGAGGTGTGTTCTGCGTAGTGGGGGACATGGACCTGAACATTCATGAAATAATAAGACACACTTTATCAAATTCATTTGTTCTGTTTTACAAATTTTGGCTTCCATTTGATTTTTTTTATGCTAGATTCAAAAACGTTTGATTAACAAATATTAAAAAAAGGATTTTCATATTATGCTGGGTAAACAAAAAAAATCGACCTGGGCTCTGATCGGCATCTGCTGTATAGCAGTCATTGCACTTATTTTCTGGTTAAAACCTCAGCATCAGACTGCCGACGAAAGTGCGGTAAAATCAACTGAACATGCTGCGGAAACAGGCACTGTCGCTCCGGCACTGACCGGTACTCAGGCAGGCAGTTTTTCCAGTAAAAGCCAACAGGACACTCAGATCAACTGTCAGATTCGTACTGATGACTCAAATCGCCTGATCGTCAATGAGCAGACACGGGACTGTTTTGAATATTTCATTACCCAGTACGGCGAGAAAAATCTTGATCAGATTAAAGCTGACTTTATCAGCTACACCAAAGCCAGCTACAAAGACCCCCTGCTTTCCCAGTTAACAGACCTGTGGTCCCGCTATCTGCAATACCGTGACGGCCTGGGTAAAATGAAACCTGCGAATGGCGGTCACGTCAGCGCTGCTGATCAGAACAATCCTGACTATTATCGTGGGGTGTTTTCCCAGATTAAAACCCTGAGGAAACAGTTCTTTTCAGATTATGAAATTGAAGGTCTGTTTGGCAATGAAGATGTTTATAACGATTACACCATTAACCGTATGAGCATCATCAATGACAAGTCGCTGTCCGCAACAGAAAAAGCTGAAAAACTGAAACAGCTGTTCAACGGCTTACCCGAGAAATGGCAGGAAAGTCTGCAACAACTGTCTAAAATTGACGATTTAAATAAACTGACTGCTGAAATCAAGGCGCGTGGTGGATCACCTGAAGAGATACGGCAAATGCGTACACAACTGGTCGGTCCCGAAGCAACACAGCGCCTGGAAAAACTGGACGTTCAGCGCAGTGACTGGAAACAGCGTGTCGATCAGTATCTGGGTGAACGTGACAACATCATGAAAAGTTCGATGAGCGATTCTGCCAAAGAAGATGCAGTGAATCAATTGCGCAATCAGCAGTTCAGTAATCAGCAGGAACAACTTCGCTTAAAAACATTTGAAGGTGTTCATGACCAGGGTGGCAAACTGCCATATGCCGATTAATTACGTTAAAGTTACATTCATTTATATAATAATGCACAGCTGATTTCAATCATCGGCTGTGTTCAGAGCTATCATATCAACGCCCTTATTTTAGAAAGAAATAGGCAATCCAATTGTCGTCGGATTGACAGATTTTCGCACAAAAAACCAATAAATTGGCTACGATAACTCATGAATGGAGATACAAATGGAATCAATAAGACAATTCATTTAAGCAGTTATTTATACTGAGTACTGAACTGTGCTTATACCGATACCACTGATAAATCAATTAATTGCTTCACGAAGAAAGTAGTAGATTATTCATCCCTTACCGGGTGCCAATCATAAAATTTTTAAAGGAATTTTTAAAATGAAATACAAATTATTATCTGTAGCTTTAGTGGCTGTATCATCATTGACCTCCACCGCACATGCTGAAACGTTATACAAACAGGTCACTGACGACAAAGTTGATTCTGTCGACTATGCAAAAACCAAATATCCCATTGTTTTCGCATATGGGCTGTCGGGCTTCATGCGTATCGGTACCGAGAATTTTGGACTGGATTACTTCTACCAGATTCTGCCTGACCTGGCACGTAATGGTGCAACGGTTTTTGCAACACAGGTCTCCCCCTTTAACTCTTCTGAGATCCGCGGGGAACAGTTACGGAAGCAGGTTGACGAGATTTTGGCAGTAACCGGGGCTGATAAAGTCAACCTGATCGGGCACAGCCACGGCGCACAGTCCATTCGTTACGTTGCCGGTACCATGCCGAAAAATGTTGCATCCGTCACGACTGTTGGAGGGGTTAACCGCGGCTCACCCATGGCGGACACCGCGTTGGAAATCTATAACACACTGGGTAAAGTCGGTCTGAATACAGTCTTCACCACCGTTGCCGATGTTGCTTCACGTGCAATTGTCTGGGCCAGCCAACTGGACCCGAATATCTTCCCGCATGACTCGCTGGCGGCTGCCAAAAGTCTGTCCACTGAAGGCGCACTGGCCTTCAACAAGGACTTTCCAATGGGAATTCCAGATACAGCATGTGGCGATGGCGTTTCAGAAGAAAATGGAATCAAGCTCTATTCCTTTACCGGCCAGTCAGCGACGACCAATTTGCTGGACCCAACGGATTATTCACTCACACTAACTTCTTTGTTTGTAAACGGGGCTGGCAAGAATGACGGCCTGGTCCCGGTCTGCAGTTCGCACTTCGGTAAAACCATCCGAGATGACTACAACTGGAACCACATGGATGAAGTCAACCAGATGATGGGTACGATTGGCTGGTTCACTGCCAATCCGGTCCAGGTTTACCGTGAACATGCCAGTCGTCTGAAAAATGCAGGACTCTGATTACTGACTGGATATAATACTCATCATGAGAGGATGACTTCCAACAAAAGCAGGTCAGGACCCGAAACGCATACTGACGTATAGACCAAGGCCTGCTTTTTCTGCATCTGTCATTTCAACAGTCATGCAACAACATCCTTTCACAAGGTCCCCGTCCACAAAGTGGACGCTGACAATGTATTGATCCCGCCACTTTTCAGCTGGCACCGATCTCTTATAATATAAGAATTAAGGATGATGAGAATCTGATCAACCACTATATCCCCCACAATGGGCCGATAATAGGTGATGACCAGACGATACTGATCCTGATGAAATAAATCAGCTACCGAGGCATGACGAGTTTATTCTTCGCTGACCCGGTGACGTTATATCCTCAGCACGCCAATCGATTAAAACCGGAGGACTTTAATCTCTTTATCTATTGTTTAACTACATCGATGGAAATTTTAAAAGGACTTTTAAAATGCAATACAAACTATTATCTGTAGCTATAATCACTGCATCGTCACTTATTACAACTGCAACAAATGCCGCAGATCTGTTCAAACAGGTCACTGTCAGTAAAGTCGACTCCGAGTATGCAAAAACCAAATATCCGATTGTTTTTGCTCATGGGCTGTCTGGCTTCATTAGTCTCGGAACAGAGAATTTTGGACTGGATTACTGGTATCAGATCCTACCGGATTTAGCCCGTAACGGAGCGACCGTTTATGCAACACAGGTCTCTCCCTTTAACTCTTCTGAGATCCGCGGGGAACAGTTACGCAAACAGGTCGACGAGATTCTGGCAGTAACCGGGGCTGAGAAAGTTAATCTGATCGGGCACAGCCACGGCGCACAATCCGTTCGTTACGTTGCCGGCACCATGCCGAAAAATGTCGCCTCCGCCACGACTGTTGGAGGGGTTAACCGCGGCTCACCTATGGCAGACACCGCACTGGAACTCTATAACACACTGGGTACAGTCGGTCTGAATACAGTCTTAACCACCGTTGCCAATATTGCCTCACGTGCCATTGTCTGGGCCGGCCAATTGGACCCGAATATCTTCCCGCATGACTCGCTGGCGGCTGCCAAAAGTCTGTCCACTGAAGGTGCACTGGCTTTCAACAAGGACTTTCCTGCCGGTATCCCGGATACAAAATGTGGCGATGGCGTTTCAGAAGAAAATGGAATCAAGCTCTATTCCTTTACCGGCCAGTCAGTGATAACCAATTTGCTGGACCCAATAGATTATGTACTCCAGGCAACCTCTTTGTTTGTAAACGTGGCTGGCAAGAATGACGGCCTGGTCCCAGTCTGCAGTACGCACTTCGGTAAAACCATCCGTGATGACTATAAATGGAATCACATGGATGAAGTCAACCAGGTCATGGGCGTGCGTGGTTGGTTCACTGCCGATCCAGTCCAGGTTTATCGTGAACATGCCAATCGTCTGAAGAATGCCGGGCTCTGATTACATTACTGACTGGATATAATACTCATCATGAAAGGATGACCAACAAAAGCAGGTCAGGACCAGAAACGGATACTGACGTATAGACCAGGCCTGCTTTTTCTGCATCTGTCACTTCAACGGCCATGCAACAACATCCTTTCACGAGGCAGCAGTCCGCAAAGCGGGCGCCAACGATGAATTAATCCACATTAAATCAATTGTCTACCATATATTGACGTTATCGTCAGCACGCTAATCGATTAAAACCGGAGAACTTTAATCGCTTTTGTTTAACTACACCGATTAAATTTTTAAAAGGAATTTTTAAAATGAAATACAAATTATTATCTGTAGCTTTAATGGCTGTATCATCGCTGGCCTCCACTGCACATGCTGAAACATTATACAAACAGGTCACTGACGACAAAGTTGATTCTGCCGGATATGCCAAAACCAAATATCCGATTGTTTTTGCCCATGGGCTGTCGGGCTTCACGCGTATGGGTACAGAGAATTTTGGACTGGATTACTGGTATCAGATTCTGCCTGACCTGGCACGTAATGGTGCAACGGTTTTTGCAACACAGGTCTCTCCCTTTAACTCTTCTGAGATCCGCGGGGAACAGTTACGCAAACAGGTTGACGAGATTCTGGCAGTAACCGGGGCTGAGAAAGTCAATCTGATCGGGCACAGCCACGGCGCACAATCCGTTCGTTACGTTGCCGGCACCATGCCGAAAAATGTCGCCTCCGCCACGACTGTTGGAGGGGTTAACCGCGGCTCACCTATGGCGGACACCGCACTGGAACTCTATAACACACTGGGTAAAGTCGGTCTGAATACAGTCTTAACCACCGTTGCCAATGTTGCTTCACGTGCCATTGTCTGGGCCAATGGCCTGGACCCGGATACTTTCCCGCATGACTCGCTGGCGGCTGCAAAAAGTCTGTCCACTGAAGGTGCACTGGCTTTCAACAAGGACTTTCCTGCCGGTATCCCGGATACAAAATGTGGCGATGGCGTTTCAGAAGAAAATGGAATCAAGTTCTATTCCCTTACCGGCCAGTCAGTGATGACCAATTTGCTGGACCCAATAGATTATGTATTCCAGGCAACCTCCCTTTTTGTTAACAGTGCCGGTAAAAATGATGGCCTGGTCCCGGTCTGCAGTACGCGCTTCGGTAAAACCATCCGCGATGACTACAAATGGAATCACCTGGATGAAGTCAACCAGATGATGGGTATACGTGGCTGGTTCACTGCCGATCCAGTCCAGATTTACCGTGAGCATGCCAATCGTCTGAAAAATGTGGGGCTCTGATTACTGACTGGATATAATACTCATCACGAGAGGATGACCAACAACAGCAGGTCAGGACCAGCAACGGATACTGACGTATAGAGACCAGGCCTGCTTTTTCTGCATCTGTCATTGCAACGGCCATGCAACAGAACAGCATCCTTTCACAAAGTATCAGTCCATAAAGTGGGGGCTGACAATGTAAAGACCAGATGCCCCATGATATTTAATCATGAAATATCTGGTTTTTGCTGATCTGTAGCCGTGTGGACTATTGCCGGAATTTTACCAGTTCCGACACATAATAAGGAAGAAAAAGAACAGCCAGTATGGGAGGGCTACCGTCAGTTACGGACTGACACAGCACAACAGGAAAATCGCTGAGTGTTATTGATCCTGCCACTTTCCAGCTGGCACCGATCTCTTATAAAAATTAAGGATGATGATGGTCTGATCAACCACTGTATACCCATAATGGGCCGGTAATAGGTGATGACCAGACGACACCGATCCTGATGAATCAATCCGCTACCGGGGCATGACGAGTTTATTCTTCACTGATCCGGTGACGTTATATCGTCAGCACGCCAATCGATTAAAACCGGAGGACTTTAATCGCTTTATCTATTGTTTAACTACATCGGTGGAAATTTTAAAAGGACTTTTAAAAATGCAATACAAATTATTATCTGTAGCTTTAATCACTGCATCATCACTTATTACGACTGCAACAAATGCCGCAGATCTGTTCAAACAGGTCACTGCCAGTAAAGTCGACTCCGGGTATGCAAAAACCAAATATCCCATCGTGTTTGCCCATGGGATGACCGGCTTCATTAGTCTCGGAACAGAGAATTTTGGACTGGATTACTGGTATCAGATCCTACCGGATTTAGCCCGTAACGGAGCGACCGTTTATGCAACCCAGGTCTCCCCCTTTAACTCTTCTGAGGTACGCGGGGAACAACTGCTGAAGCAGGTCCAGGACATTCTAGCAGTAACCGGCGCTGACAAAGTCAACCTGATCGGGCACAGCCACGGGGGACAGTCCATCCGTTATGTCGGTGGGACCATACCGGGCAAGATTGCCTCCATGACCTCAGTTGCAGGGCCCAACCGTGGTTCACCCATGGCAGATTTTGTGGTAAAAGCCAATGACATGCTGAATGGTACAGGACTGAATGTTGTCGTAGCTACCATTGTCAATGCTTTTTCAGGCGCAATCACCTGGGCCAGTGGCCTGGACCCGAATACCTTCCCGCATGATTCACTGGCCGGTGCCAAAAGTCTGTCCACTGAAGGCGCATTGGCTTTCAATAAGAACTTTCCAATGGGAATTCCAAACACAGCATGTGGAGATGGACCGGCAGAAGAAAATGGAATCAAGCTCTATTCATTTATAGGCCGCTCACCTTTTACCAATATGTTTGACCCAATGGACTATGCAATGGAAGCAACCTCCTTTTTTGTGAACAGTGCCGGTAAAAATGATGGCCTGGTTCCGGTCTGCAGTTCACGCCTTGGTAAAACCATCCGTGATGACTACGGCTGGAATCACCTGGATGAAGTCAACCAGATGATGGGCATACGTGGCTGGTTCACTGCCGACCCAGTCCAGGTTTACCGTGAGCATGCCAACCGCCTGAAAAACGAGGGACTGTAGTTTTTTAGCACTGATGTACAAAAAATGCGCCTTACGGCGCATTTTTTTATAAAAAGTGATTTATTTTATTTTTGCCTGAATATTGTTTGCTTTTTGTTCACATTTTACTTTTGTTCAAAAAATATGCGATAGAGTTCACGTTTTAATTTAGAAAAAATTAACAATAGGAGCTCTATATATGAAAATAAAACGACATATCCGACATATTTTTACACTTACAGGCCTGTTGTCATGTATAACCACGGCGCAGACAGCCTCTGCTTCCGAGTTATTAATAAAAGCCCAAGCAAATACTGTAAAATCAGACTATGCACAAACCCGGTATCCCATGGTTATGGTCCACGGACTGATCGGCTTTTCACGATTGGGTGGCAACCCTTTTGGTGTGGATTACTGGTATCAGATTCTACCTGATTTAACCAGTAACGGAGCGACCGTTTATGCAACTCAGGTTTCTCCGGTCAATTCAACACAGGTCCGCGGTGAACAGCTGCTCAAACAGGTGGAAACTGTCCTTGCTGTGACAGGCGCAGAAAAAGCCAATCTGATTGGCCACAGTCAGGGCGGGCCCACCATTCAGTATATCGGGGCAGTCATCCCCGATCAGGTTGCATCACTGACCGCCATTGCCGGCGCATTCAGGGGAGCTGAGTTTGCAGATACCACACTGGAAAACAGCATATTGAATCCTGTATCGCTGGTGGCTTACACAGTTGTCGGCAGAGCAATTACCTTATTGAGTGGCAATCCCCACCTGCCCAATAATTACCAGGATGCATTTAACTCCATCTCTGCTGAAGGTGCAGCAGCATTTAACAGGGCATACCCGTCCGAAGCAATTGCTGCTGACTGCAACAGTACCGGAAAACATATCACTGACGATGGAATCCATCATTATTCCTGGACAGGGAATCGCCTGTTTACCAATCCCCTGGATGTTGCAGATACCCTACTGATTGCCTACTTTTCATCTCTGATGAAAACCCAGAGTGATGGCCTGGTATCCATTTGCAGTTCCAACTATGGTCGGGTCATCAGAAATGACTATAAACTGAATCATTTTGATGAAATCAACCAGTTCCTGGGACTGCGTGGTCTATTCTCACCGGACCCGGTGGCACTGTATCGTCAGCATGCCAACCGTCTGAAAGAACAGGGCTTATAAATTACTCATCATCATTTTAAAAACATAAAAAATGCGCCATCTGGCGCATTTTTTACTTCAAAACCTTATTCCATCACTTTGCTTTATCAGCCCGCTAAAATGCTGCTTTTAAAACAAAACTGAAATTAGCCCTGTTTACGTGCAGGCAGTTTTTCACGAATACGTGCAGCCTTACCTGACAATTCACGCAGGTAATACAGTTTAGCACGGCGAACATCACCACGACGTTTCACTTCGATTTTTGCAACAATCGGTGAATGTGTCTGGAATACACGCTCAACACCAATACCGCTGGAAATCTTACGAACAGTAAACGCAGAGTTCAGACCGCGGTTTTTCTTCGCGATAACAACACCTTCAAAAGCCTGAAGACGCTCACGCTCACCTTCTTTTACTTTTACCTGAACGACAACAGTATCACCTGGTGCAAACGCAGGAATATCTGACTTTAACTGCTCATTTTCAATTGCTTGAATTAAAGGATGTTTACCACTCATTGTGGGAATCTCCAATAGGTGCGGAACAGAAAAACTCTGTACAACCGCTGGGGATAGAGGCTAAAACGCATATCGACCCGTTTATCTTTCCCTTTATTGCTGAGTTTTGTGATCAGTCAATAAAAAGCCTGTTTATGGATACTTAAAATTTATGTTTTAAGTCCTGACTCGAAGCACCGCTTCTCGTCCTGGGCTCGGACAACAATCATCAATGGTTGTTGCTTCCTCGCTCATCTTTCAGCCATTTCTTCTGCTGCTTTGTCAACTCCACTTTATCCACCAACTCAGGCCGGCGTTCAAGTGTACGCTGATAACGCTGCAAAAACCGCCATTTTTCAATATTGGCATGATGTCCCGATTTTAATATTTCCGGAACATTCAGGCCTTCAAAATGGTCTGGCCTGGTATATTGTGGGCAATCCAGAAGACCATCCACAAATGAATCCTGCACTACTGACTGTTCATCTGACATCACTTCCGGAAGCTTCCGGATGATACTGTCCATTAAAACCATCGCAGGGAGTTCACCACCCGACAAAACGTAATCACCAATGGACCATTCCTGGTCAACATAACGCTGGATCAGACGCTCATCAACACCTTCATAACGCCCACACAGTACAATAAGTCCATCATATTCAACAAACTGCTGTACTGCAGACTCATTCAGTGTATTTCCCTGAGGTGACATATACACCACAGGCACATGAACACATCCTGCCTGCATTGCAAGCTTTCTGGCATGGTTGATTGCCTGAGACAAAGGCTCTGCCATCATCACCATACCCGGGCCACCACCAAATGGACGTTCATCCACTCTTTTGTAGTTACCCTCGGCAAAATCGCGTGGATTAATACAGCTGAACTGTAAAATGTCACGTTTTACCGCACGCCCGCTAATTCCGTAAGCTGTAATCGCTTCGAACATTTCAGGAAAAAGTGTAATGACTGCAAAAAACACCACAGACTCCCCTATTTTCCTGCTGCGTTCATCCTGAAAGGATTAATAATCCACGCCCCAGTTGACGTAGATACGACCAGCTTCGAGATCAACCCGCTGCACCACATCCTTATGCCATGGAATCATTCGCTCTTCGCCATCGACGCTGTCCGGTGTCGCGTGAACCACCATAACGTCATTGGCCCCTGTTTCAAACAGTTCATGGATTTGACCGAGATTGACTTCCTGCTCTTCATCACTCAGACCCAACACAGTTAAGCCCTTTAAATCTGACCAGTAATACTCATCCACGCCCGGTTGAGGCAGTTGCGATTTTGAAATCCAGATACCGGCGCCGACCAGGCCATCTGCCGCAGTGCGATCACTCACACTTTTCAGCGAAACAACCAAACCCTTGCCATGTGGTTTCCAGCGTTTTACATCTGCTGTTTGCCATCCTGCCCCGGTTTCAATGTACCACGGTAGGTAGTCAAAGATGTTGCTCATGGGTTCTGTATTGGAATAGACCCAGAGCCACCCATTTAATCCATATGCTGAACGCAACTGTCCAATCTGAATACGATCTTCGGGTACATTCTGTGCTGGTGTCATGGGTTACCTGCTTACCAATTAAATCAATAATTAAGCAGTAGCTGCTGCAGCTTTTTTGGCCTGAGCCGCTAAAGAAGCAACACGTTCAGACGGTTGAGCGCCCTGAGCAACCCAATGTGCAAAACGGTCAGCATCCAGACGAAGCTTTTCCGCCTGACCCTGAGCTGTCGGGTTAAAAAAACCAATACGTTCGATGAAACGACCGTCACGCGCATTGCGGCTATCAGTAACAACAACCTGATAGAACGGACGTTTTTTAGCACCACCGCGTGCCAGACGAATTACGACCATGATAGATAGAACCTTATAGTTTTTACGGATTATCCCTGTATCGACCATCGACACATTTCAAACCCCTTTCATAGAGGGCAGTATTTTACGGTATCTTTACAACGAAAGAAAGATCAAAATTTATTTATCCACAATTTTGAATTTGTATTTTTAACGACCATCCCAATTTGAGGTAGCAGATGGGGTACATGAAGTACCTTTAGTCCAGCATTTTTGGTCTCGATTATTTATAACTACTGCACCATTTCCATCTTGTTTAGAACCTGAAACAGGAGAAGCTGTTAAAGACCATGTTAAATTATCAGAAGAAATCACCAATGTGATTTTATAATTTGGATTTGCTCCAGTACTCGGATAGTTTTCTTCTAATGTACCATTTTCAAGTTGTGCGTCCTTATAAGTACCTTTTGCCATTTTATAATTTGACAATTTTTGATTAATGCCCAGCATTTCACTTTGCACGTCTGTTCGATTTGTCTTAATTATATAATCCTGGTACGAAGGATAAGCAATTGTGGCGAGAATACCTATAATAACAATTACAATTAACACTTCAATTAATGTAAATCCTTTTTGTTTCATATGCATCACCATGATTCGACTGTGCCACCAGTACAATTAGTATATGTTACGCTATCAATTGTTTTACAACGGAGCCCTTCACTTGTCATCAATAAGTTATAGTTTTTGATATCCGTACTCTCCGCTTTAATAGCCCAACCAAAACCAGATGCATTTGAAGCTGTAAGCGATAAATCTGGATTTGATAAATCTTTGATTGTAATTTTATATTTGATTTTATCTCCTGCTGAACCAATTGGTGTCATTATTTCATCCGAAGAATTCAAGCCATATACATTTTTTAAATCAAAATTCTGATATGTAAAATTCTTAGATTTAAAACGCTCTAATTGCTCTGCAATTTTCTGCATCTCCTGTTGAGCTTGTGCCGCTGCCGCTCTTCTAACATAATCCTGATAATTTGGATAAATAATTGCTGCTAAAATTGCAATCACAACTACAACAACCATCATCTCTATCAATGTAAAGCCATCATCCCTCCTGTGATAAGTTTTGCTTATCACAGGCTCATATTGATTAGTTTTATTTAGCTTCAACATATTTTTCATACCATCGAATTGGATTCAGGATTTTATTACACTCCCATCTTCCTTTCCCTTGTTGTAAGCCCAGCAAAGTCAAAGCACCACAATTATTACCTGTATTCGTATTGTTCCCACCATTATTCGTATCATCTGGACCAAAAGTAATACCTTGAATACCAGATCCTAATATATTGAGATTTCTACCATCCTTTATCTGGAATCCTGTGCTTTTCTCAATCTCCCAATCTACATTACCTTTTGAATCCAGACATGCTCCAAAAGGTAAGCAGAATTGTTGAGTGTTACTTTCACCAATGATACGTGGCTGACAAGGATTCTGTTTGTTATCAACACCAGTTCCTTCTGGATCATATACAGGAATAATTAATCGCCCTGTCATAGCTACTGGCTCTTCTTCAAAGGCTTTTAGCCCTCCGGGGGTTCGATTTGCAATTGGATTCCCATTATAATCACCAGATAGTGAACGATACCAACCTTGCAAACCAGTTTTTGCATATGGAAAGAACTTCAGAGCAACTATACCTGATATTTTTTGAGGATTTTCCTGTAAATACTCTAAAGTGATATCAGTCGTTTTCAACTCAATATCCTTATAGGCCTTTGTTGTAGTATCCAGTTCTCCTGTAAAAAGACCTTTCTCTGCAACATCCCGATCTATCAATCCATATACTTTATTGGTTGGGCGATCTGTTAACTCTTTTAAAGGTAACATTAATTCACGACCTCTAACCGGGGAAACATCCAATGGCGTACTACGATCTCCAGAAGCAATACCAACAACAACAAATGTAGAGGCTCCCTGATCGTGCACAGTCAAAGTGGGGGGTTGATAAAAACGAGGTTGATCCCCATTACGGATGATCGTTCCATCCGCTTTTGTAGCTAAATTCGCTAAACGTACAACTCTTTTTCCAAAAGCTGCTGTTGATGTGTCTTTTGCATTATTTAGGTCAGCGCGAAATACCTGCCCCCCCAAATCTCCAAAATACAAATGATCAACAAGTCCATCCCCATCTCGATCAAGTGTACTAATCCGACTTACAACACTATGAGTCATATTTGCATTATTAGTATTAGCACCTGTATTACTCGCCCACCAAATTCTCTCACCAGTTTTAGCGTTGATAATATAGACTGCATTTCCTTCAGCAACCGTTTTATTACAACCCCCTCCATATTCAGCAGGATTTGCAGTACCAAATTTAAAACGTGGATTTTCATAGCACTGATCATAGCCACCACCAACAATCATGACCCGGGTAATTTTATTATCATAACGAATATTCGCTAATATTGGTTTAGACCATGTCTGTCCCATACTTGCATAATCACCTTGCCCCCCAATGACCTGAAACAGTAGTTTTGGCGATTTAGGGTTAAGTACGTCCAAACCATAATAACTTTTCCCTCCCATACGCATGCCACCATAGACATTCATTTTGTTAGCTTTCACAGAGGTTTCTGTATCACTCTCGCTTACCACAGTATAGGCAGAGTCAGATATCCAGGGGCCGTTAATACCCTGTGCTACTCCATTTCTGTCCGACTCACCTTTCCTAAGTGCTTTTGACAGCCTTCCATCGTTCAAAATTTCTGTCGGAACAAATGCCATTTGTTCTTCGCCTGTAGATGTATCCACAATACGTAATGCACCTTCCATACTGCCATAAAGTACTGATTGATCCCGCGTAGGCTTCAAATTCCCATCAGCATCAAGTGTTCCCTTATAAGTCATTTGTACAGGGAAAGAGTGAATACTCGCGCCCATTGAAGTAAATGCTTCTTTAGGAGCATTTAAACGATCTGGAAGCTTTGTTGCACTGAGACTTAAGTCATAACCTAAATAATTCAATAATTTTAACTGGATATTCAGAGGTAAATTTTTCAATCTGCTGTCTGTTTTAAATTTATCTAACAGCTGATCTCCAGTCGTTGCAGATTGGGTAATTAATAATAAATCTGAATTTTTATCTGTAGTCGTAATTGCCCCACCCGATGCTACAGCTTTAATATCTGAAAATAATGATCTAAATCCATTGGGACTTGTGATCGTTGGTAACTTAAGTTTGGAATATACCCCTCCAACTGTAATTCCCTCACCATCAGTAAGAGATGTTTTATTCCAAAGATCTTTAGAAACAGGATTAAGCTTACCATCAGTCTGGAAAACAAAGTTATTACCAGACTTTAGTGCACCCCCCAGAATGTCATACTTTTTTAAATTTCCAGTCCACGTAATATTCTGCGTACCTGGTTTCGGCTCCAATGCTCTTAAATAACCATATGGCTGAAATGTTTGTGGACTTAATGCATCAACCGGAACAGAAATTGCTCCCGTTGACAATGGGTTAATTGGATTTCTCCCCAAGTTATCAATAAATTGAATAACACTATTGGTAATTTCATCTGAGTCTTTAGCAATAAAAAAACCACCGTTACCGTAACCTGGGTTAGGGGTTTTATAGCTCGGTGCTGTTGGAGAACACTGATCATCTGAAGTCCGATCATCCTGTGTACGGGAACTGAGTCTGCAAGCATTTTCTACATACCCATTCTCTATATTATTCATTTCATTACCAAAACCTACAAAAGCAGTTTGGATAGACACACCTGTTGGGTTTTTTGTTTTATCAAATAATTTTTGAGCAAGTGCCCCCATACAACGCCAACCACCGGGATTGTTTCCATCATAGCCCTCAGCAAGTCCACTACCACAACTGAAATCACTACCGTATGCCCCCAGCGAGACTGACATCAAATCCCCAGCCCTGGTCTCACTTGTAGAGTTCGCAGCACCATCCGAAAGAATGTAAACACCTTGCCCATCACAGCTTTGTCGATCTGCAACATCAGGTAAAGGTGATGCATATGTGGTCTTATCGCCGATTTTAGTGGTATCAGCAGATTTACTAAATCCGCTATCGTTATTTGAAAACAATATGGTGCCTGTTTTTTTATAACATGTGCCACTATTACCATTTATAATACACGATTGGGGTGTTAAACCACTTGCATTAATGGAACTGACGCCACTCCAGGAAGTACAATTTGTTCCTACATTATTCCATTGATTACATTGATAATTATAAGTTGTTGGCCACCTCCCCCCAGTTGAATATGAAAAGAAAACTGGTGCATTATTTAAACTGACAGATTGTAAAGTGTTAGTTCCCATTAAATACGCAGCTGCTTCGGCGTAAGCATGTGCCGTTGGAGTACCATTGTAAGCTGTTAAATCTTTAAGTGCATTTTTCAGTGCTGTTCTTTGATCAGAATCTACTTCTTCTAATTCTTTTGCCGGGACTAAAATTTGACCACTTCGACCATCCCCACCAGCAGAATAATTCCCTAAACCAACACGAACTTGTCGTAATGAAGCATCCTCACTATTTAAAAATGCAAACATTCCATCTTTTAATCGAGTCAATCGGTCTAAACATTGATATCCTGTTATAGTTCCACTCGAATTTTTAATTTGCTCACACCCAGAAACCTCGTCTTTAACTGTAGCTGTTGCCGAACCGGAAGATACATAACAAAAGTTACGCTCATAACTTGGTACTGTTCCTGAACTGATCCGATATGCTTTATTATTAGAAAGACCTGATAGCCTTGTGGTTAAGGTCGCTAAAGCCGTTTGGGTATAACTGATTCCACAGTTTAAACCATAGTCATCCTTATAACTGAATCCACTGCCACTCGCTGGCCCCATACTGCCCGATGTATCCAACATCATCACCAAGGTCTTTTTTCCTGCCGTAGGTGCAGCATAGATCTGTAAATCATTTGCCTGAGTGACCGAAGAAACGATCAGGAATGTACCAATAAATGCTGTAAATCCAACCCCGCCTGAATTTAACTTTTTTTGTTTACCGACAAAACTCAATGAGGCGGCAAGCTTTTTAGATTTCATTTTACATTCCCCTGAATTTATACTGGTGCTTTAACCATTTTTATAAATGTTTGCAAATTAAACTCTTGTACCTGGCTATTTACAGGAATACCAAGATTGACTAAACATTGTGCTGTAGTTTGTTTCGCCTTAACTTCAGTATCAGCATTATCATTGAGATTGTTTTTAAGACAAGCCTGTGCAGCCGTCAGACTTTTAGCGTAGATCGGCATCACTGCTACGGTCGTCATTCGAATACGTTTTTGCTCAGTAATGCCTTGTGGAATCGTTTGACCACCACTGACATTAATATTTCTTGCGAGTAATGCTAAAGGCGGTAAATCCGCTGTATCTGTTGGAATTTTAATAGAAACCTGTGTAACCACCCCTCTTCTTGCACTCCCAAAGTCAGTGGTTAAATTACAAAAATTATCGGTACTTCCCTCAACCAGCTCAACGCCAGAACTTGTATTTCCAAGCACAGCCATGGAAATAACCGAACCAAAGCGAGTGTTTACTTTAGGTTTATAGCAAAAAACATATTCTTTACCAGGTTCTGTATCTGCATCTTTCAAAGCCTTACCAATAACACTTGAAAGATTCACTTGCTTATTTAAATCTTCTAAAAAAACCTGGTTAATTGGTGTATCTGCTGTTTGACCTGAAAGCTGACCAATTTGTGCATTTGTCGCAATATTCAATGTTATCATAGCGGTTCGTATCGCCATGACCCCCACGACCGTTAATAGCAACAACATCATCATCACAACGATGATGGTCGAACCTTTTTGCGTGCTTAGGTTAGTTCGATGTTTCATAAATCTTCTCTCCCAGGCCATTTCTTAAAGCAATATTTGTTGTATATAAACGGCGTAAGTATTTGGTACTTTGATCTTTCAAAGTCACAGCACCATCAGGGAAATTAAAACTTTCTTTAGAAGGATCTATATTTTTATTTGTAATTGGATCTCTGGAACGGACCAGAACCATCATTCTAATGGATACAACTCTCGGGATATCTGGAGAAGTTGCCCCATTTACTGCTGTTTTAAATTGTTCAATGGTATAATAACTAAAATTATTTCCAGCTTTTGCTCCGATGTAAAATCTAACAAGATCCACTCTCGGCATAATCACTTCACCATTGTTTGAATCATTTAATCCAGCAATGGAAGGAACACTGCTTCCTGTTCTGTTTGCATCGCAAGCTAATGCCAACTCACCATTATTTCCTCTAAGAAAATACCGTTGAATAACATACTCATTAGTCTGTACTTCTCTACCTTCACAGTTCATCATTTTATTGGGTGCCTGAAACATAATTGTCAGTTGATCACTACCTGAACCGGTACCAGAAGGACCTCCTGATTTTGTTAACAATCCTGCACTGACATCTTTTAACTGTAAATTTGCTTTACCTAAAGCAGGATCCCCACTGGTAAAAATAATTCCACCATTGGGTGTTGTTGTATCCAAAACAGGATTATTTACATTTCCAAAATTCGCCAGACGAATATCTCTGGCAATATAATCGACACCGAACACACCACTATCTTGCAACTCGGCACTTGCTTCTTGCATTTTTGCAGTAATTAAACCACCTGTGAACAATTGCAAAGCTGCTGCGCTAATAATAAGACCAATAGCAAGAGCAACGATCAGCTCAATTAGTGTGAAACCCTTTTGAGGTCCCATTATTTCGTGCTTCGTCCTGAATCTCATTTAATATGCCTCCATCATTAGGCATTTTGCAGTAAACTCATATGTTCCACTGTTACTCATACAGGCACTATAATCGCTTGCTTTTAACTTCGATGCAGTTTCATCCCAGGCAGCGAATAGGCATTGTCTTTTAATTGTACTGCCTACCCCAGGGCAATCGGTCATTGTAATACTAATACCTAACTCAGAGGCTGCATCAGCAGCCAAATATGCATCATATGCCGCCATTTCTGCTGGTGTGCACGTTTCATTAAAACATTTTTTTTTGGGAGACTTTTCTCCCACACCAATATAACCTTTTACAGCAGCAGGATAACTTGATTGACCATCAGGATTAGCGCGAATACTTTCTGTTAACCCTCTTAAAATTAGTGTTGCCTGAGATCTTATAAGCGCTTCACCAGTCGCATCCACAGCCCTTAACTGCAAAGCAGTAAATCCCAAAACCCCAATTGCAAGTAAAACCAGAGCAACTAAAACTTCAACCAAGCCCACACCCAATTGATTTTTCTTATTCTTCATGAGCATGCTCCATTCTTTTCAGAAGTTACAACTCCTAAAATAGATATTGTTATTTCAGATAACTCTTTATTTCCACACAATGCTATTTTTCTAGCTTTTGGACTTATACTTGTTGCATTATCCAATGATGAACCTATAGCACTAAAAACAACATTCATATCACCACTGACACTTACCACTTTATCCATAGCTGCCAAAACAACTCTATTATCATCAATATACTTTGAAACATCTGAGCTATTAACACCTGATTTTGTTAAACAAATTTTTTTTGTGATTTGCTGATTAAACCCATCCTTATCAGGACAAACCATAACTGACGCTTTAAGGGCAGCAGCACGACTTCGTCCCTCCTTTAAAGCTTTCATCATCTGTTCTTTACTTTGGTTGGATTGATAAGTTTGCACCAAATCAGAAAAAGAAGGCACTGCAATTGAAGCTATAATCGCCAAAACAGCTATCGTCACCATCAACTCAATTAAGGTGAATCCCCGATTTTTTTGCATCACATCCCCATTGCAATACGACTTTTCCCAATGAAAATCATAACTGTTTTTTTTACACAACCAATACAAGATGGATAAGTGGCATAAAAAAGCAGATAACTGAAAAAATTCAGTTATCTGCTTTAAAAAACCAGCTTAAATTTAAGCTTGGGTCACTTGTATTCGTAATTCTTTTGGCAAACTAAAGGTAATATTTTCTTCACGTCCCTTCAGCTCCTGCGGAGCTGTTGCGCCCCAGTCACGTAAGCGCTGAATCACCTGTTTAATTAAAATTTCCGGGGCAGATGCTCCCGCTGTCACACCAATTTTTTCCACCCCTGCAAACCATTCCTGTCTGAGCTCATCTGCATTGTCCACCAGATAGGCATATTTGCCCATGCGCTCTGCAAGTTCCCGCAGACGGTTGGAATTGGAGGAGTTCGGCGAACCAACCACCAGCACCACATCACACTGAGTAGCTAAATCCCGGACAGCATCCTGACGGTTTTGTGTGGCATAACAGATATCATCCTTACGTGGGCCCTGAATTTCCGGAAATTTTTCACGCAACGCATCAATGACTTTGGCCGTGTCATCAATCGACAGGGTAGTCTGCGTCACAAAGGCCACTCGTTCAGGATGACGTACAGTCAGGGATGCAACGTCGTCCTCATCTTCAACCAGATAAATATTTCCGCCATTTTTTTTATCGTACTGGCCCATTGTCCCTTCAACTTCAGGGTGGCCTTCATGACCAATCAGAATGGCCTCGGTCCCTTCACGGGCATATTTGGTCACCTCAATATGTACCTTCGTCACCAGTGGACAGGTCGCATCAAAAACTTTCAGACCACGGCGTTCGGCTTCCTGCTGGACCGCCTTCGATACGCCGTGCGCACTGAAAATTACAATATTGTCATCAGGTACTTCATCCAGCTCATCAACAAAAATTGCCCCCCGCTGACGCAGATCATCCACCACAAATTTATTGTGTACCACCTCATGCCGGACATAGATTGGTGGATTAAAACACTCAAGTGCCCGATTGACGATTGCGATTGCCCGGTCTACACCAGCACAGAAGCCACGCGGATTGGCCAATACAATTTCCATAACACCCTCAGAGTTCAATTGGATTTGCAAATAAAATTTATTGCTGAAAATGCAAACAAATGACAGCTGGCTATTTTGTTTGATTCCCGTCTACTCTAAAATAGAGAAGATATTTTATCATATCAGGAAAATATCATGTCGGGTCTCCTGTTTGTCGTTTCTGCTGCTTCGGGAACAGGCAAAACATCCCTTGTCAAAGCCCTGCTTGAGCGTGTCAGCAATCTGCACGTTTCTGTGTCACATACCACCCGTGGACAACGTCCCGGCGAACTGGATGGCGTGCATTATCATTTTACCGAAAGGGGATTGTTCCTGTCTCAGGTGGAAGAAGGCGGATTCATTGAATTTGCCGAGGTATTCGGTAACTTTTACGGTACCTCTCAGAGCACGGTAAAAGAGCAGCTGAGCAAAGGCCATGATGTGTTACTTGAGATTGACTGGCAGGGTGCCGGCCAGGTCCGTAAACTGTTCCCGGACTCCAGACAGATTTTTATTTTACCGCCTACACAGTTTGATCTGCGTCAGCGGCTGTCAAACCGGGGGACAGACTCCGTTGACGTGATTGAACATCGTTTGGGCTGTGCCGTTGAAGATATGCAGCAATATGTTAATTTTGACTATATTATTATCAATGATGACTTCAACAAGGCACTGCATGACCTGGAATCCGTGGTAAATGCCAATCGCCTGACTCTGAAACAGCAGGCAATCCGGCATGAAAGCCTCATTCAGAAATTAATCCATCCAGACACCGATCAAACTTGAGTCTGTCAGCAAAGCATTTTATACTATGCAGTCTATATTAAATTTGCACTCAACCGGGAATACCTACCTATGGCACGCGTAACTGTTGAAGATTGTCTGGACCACGTAGACAACCGTTTTGAGCTTGTGCTGGTGGCCAGCAAACGTGCACGTCAATTGGCACGTCAGGGTATTGAACCGACCGTGGAATGGGACAATGACAAATCCACTGTGGTTGCGCTGCGTGAAATTGCCTCAGGTCATGTGACCAAAGAAATTTTAAAGCAGCGTGATCAGGACTATCAAACCTCCAGCCTGGATATGGCCCTGTCTGCAAACAGCTTAAATCTGGAAAGTTTCTCCTTCCAATAAGGTCTGAATTTTTATATAAAGCCTGGTTTGAATACTGGGCTTTTTTATTTGCAGCCGTGTATGTGAAAAATTAGACAAATTCCGGTTTTTTTGTTAAAAAATAGAATTTTTCTTTTTTAAAAAATTGACAAGTGACGCAATATGCTTTTCATTAATAGATTGGGAAAGTATTGTCATCTTCTGCAACCCGAAACAGGTGTGAGTAATATGCCAGGCGAAGAGGTCAGCCAAGCAAGACAACAGCTCAATATGATTATCGATGCCTATTTAGAACCGGGCGATATCGAGCGGGTTCTTGCGGCCTGTGATTTTGCTGACATTGCACACGACGGAATTACCCGTAAAAGCGGTGAGCCGTATGTGGTACACCCGATTGCGGTCAGCTGTATTCTTGCACATATGCGTATGGATGCAGAAACCCTGATGGCAGCCCTGCTGCACGACGTGATTGAAGACACCGAACTGACCAAAGAGGATATTGGCCAGCAGTTTGGCCGAACTGTTGCTGAACTGGTGGATGGTGTTACCAAACTCAGTTCTTCCAGTGACAAGGAATATAATAAGGCAGCATCATTCAGAAAGATTCTACAGGCAACCCTGCAGGACCCACGGGTCATTATTATCAAACTTTCTGACCGCTATCATAATATGACCACCCTGGATGCGCTGCGTCCTGACAAACGGGCACGCATTGCCCAGGAAACATTTGATATTTTTGTTCCAATGGCCCGATTGGTCGGCATGAATGAAATGGCCGATAACCTGGAACATCTGTGTTATCAGAATCTCGATTTGGATATGTACAATGATGTGCAGGACTCGCTGCGGCAAACCCGGCCTGAACGCTGTAAATACCAGACCCTCTGGGAGCAGAATCTCGCTGACTTACTGCACACCTATAATATTCAGGGCCGCATTAAAAAGAAAAATAACAATATTGAACTGCTCCGCCATTTTGTCAAAAATGAAATCGATCTGCAGGAACTGACCCACAGCCACGCCTTTGAAATTGTTTTGCAGAGCATTGCTGACTGTGATCGTCTGGAAGAAGCCCTGAGTGAAAATTTTCAGGTGCTGGATTATGAGGATCATATCCGGCGTCCACTGCCCGGCGGCAATCAATCGCTGATGCTGAAGCTCAAAGGGGAAAAAACCACCCTTTCGCTCACCATTCAGACGGAACTAATGCGTAAGGCGGCACGTTTTGGTGTGGTATTGGGTGAAAATGCGCCACAGGCCTGCCGTTCAGCCATTCAGGCTTCCATGCAGAATCTGAACGTGTTGGTGGGTGGAGAATGTGCCAAAACCACATTTAACGATTTACTCGATTATCTGCACCAGGAAAAAATCTGGGTCTACACCCCGCATGGTCAGCTGCATGAGCTGCCTCAGGGCGCCACTGTGGTTGATTTTGCCTATTCGGCCAGCCTGTTTCTGGGCAACCACGCGGTCGGTGCAAAAATCAATGGTGAACTCCGGCCATTGTCTACCCCGTTGTCCAATGGACAGGTGATTGAAATTATTACGGATGTACTGGCAACGCCCAACCCTGACTGGCTCAGCTTCATCAATACACAAAAAGCCCGGCGTGCCTTACAGAATATCCTGAAAGAACAGGATGCAGATGAACAGCGCCTGGTGGGGCAACAGGCCCTGAACCGTGCCTTAAAGCTCTTTAACCGTTCGGTAACCGATCTGTCCGAATCAGACTGGATTAACTTACTGGAGTGGCGCCACGTTCCTGACAGGGAGGCGCTGTTTGAACAGATTGCAGTCGGTGATTTACTGCCTCAATTGGTGGCCAACCATTTATATGCCCAGGATCATGGCAGTGAAAATCCGGAATGTGACCGCCTGATTCAGGAAACGGACGGTATTGATGTCAAATATGCGCATTGCTGCAATCCTGTGCTGGGTGATCCAATTCAGGGGCATTTGTCCCGCCGTGGTTTAATTGTGCATCGTATCCGCTGCCATAATCTGTTGCATGAACAACATCTCCATCCGGAAAATATTATGCTGCTGCACTGGACCTCCGAAGCAGAAACGGATGTGAATTTCAATGCTTATTTAAGTATTGATCTGATGCTGAATGACGAACAGATTTCCGAACTGATCTATTTATGCAGAAAATCAAATATCGGGGTTGAATCCGTCCGCGCGCACGAAGGCAAAACCTACGTCAATATCGTGATCAACAACCGCCGTCAGATTGCAAAAATTATCCGTGAATTGCGGATGCATTATGGTTTCCCGCGCATTATCCGCTTAGCCATGCCCGTTACCATCAATGAAGTCTCCAGGGCATGTTAATGGAATTGACTACCGGGTATTTTCATGAACATAATGCCTGACGCTCCATTGAACTGAAATAAAGGAAAAAATCGATGTCCCGCCAAGTGATTCATACTGAAAATGCCCCTGCTGCAATCGGAACGTATTCTCAGGCGATTTTAGCCGGAAATACGCTGTACCTCTCGGGTCAAATCGGTCTGGATCCCTACAGCATGCAATTGGTTGAAGGTATTGAAGCACAGATTCGGCGTGTTTTTGACAATGTAAAAGCCGTATGTGAAGCGGCAGGCAGCTCACTGACAGATATTGTCAAATTGAATATTTTTCTGACTGATCTTGCTCATTTTCAACTGGTCAATCAGATTATGGGCGAATATTTCGCACAGCCCTATCCTGCCCGTGCGGCATTGGGGGTGGCAAGTCTACCCAAAGATGCACTGGTTGAGATGGACGGCATTGTCATCATCAATCAATAAGTATCAATGCCCGCATCCTGATTTCTGATGCAGATGATACCGCCGATCAGGTGGTATTTTTTTATTTGAAATGCCAATCATCTTCATAGTAATTACAGATGAATTGTGTTGACAAACGATAATAATTATCAATAATATTAACTATTGCATTTAACATTGTGATTTATGCTTATGTATGTTTGCTTATGCCGTGGCATTACAGATCAGGATATCAGAGATGCCATTGCTGATGGTGCAGACAGCTATGCCGACATCCGCGAACAGCTTGATCTTGGCACCTGCTGTGGTCGCTGCGCCCCTGAAGCCCGCAGCATTATTAATGAAGAACTTGCTGAAATTGCAGCACGGATCTCTGTGGCTGCCTGAGCATCATTGCACTTATTTCATGGCTCATGACCAGATTGCTCATGAATTAAACTGACAATAAAAATATCTCCCGATAACGATAACAATATCCCAGATGATCTCAGGATCATTCTCCTCCCCCGCTTCGACTCAGAGCGGGTTTATTTTTGTCCGAACAGAGCATGATTGTTTTTGATTGCGATTTTCATTTGCCGTTCCATAAATCACTCGAAAGCCAGGCTGAACTTGTTTAATATAGCCACATCCAATGGGCCTTAATCAGGATTAGGGCGTGAATTGTTGAACGGAGTTTAAAGCATGAAAGGCAATCGTGACGTCATTAATCAGCTGAATCAGGTGCTTTTTCATCACCTTACAGCAATCAACCAGTATTTTCTGCATTCCCGCATGTTTAATGACTGGGGTATTGAACAATTGGGATCGGCCGAATATAAAGAATCCATCCGCCAGATGAAACATGCCGATAAAATTATTGAACGAATCCTCTTTCTGGAAGGTTTACCGAATCTGCAACATCTGGGTAAATTGTATATCGGCCAGCATACGGTTGAAGTTTTAAACTGTGATGTGCGCAAAGTAAAAGAAAATATTGATGCCATTAAAACTGCTGTAGAGATTGCTGAACAGAATATGGATTATGTCACCCGTGATCTGGTACAGGAAATTCTGGAAAAAGAAGAAGATTACTGGGATTGGCTGACCACTCAGCTGGATCTGACAGAACATACCGGTATTGAAAATTATATTCAAAGCCAGATGTAATCAGTGATGTACTGAAACAAATACACTTACACCATAAGAGAATCCCCGATCATCATCGGGGATTTTTTTATGGTCAATTGCTTATAATCCAGGTATCGTTGATATAGTTAAATCATTCACATCAATGAAAATTACTTTCAATTAAAGCACAGAATAAAATCCTGGAAAGAGGTTAAACATATATACAGCAACGACCATAAAGTACAAAATTGTAAAACTGATCGCAGTGATGTAATTCGGTATCCAGCACTATCCATAATGGGCAATGCCGGTACAGAATGGAATTACACACCGGCAGTAAAAGAAATTCATTTATTTTGCATCGTCCATCAGCAATTCCTGATAATGATGCTCCTCTCCATGTAGCTGCTTTAAAATCCACAACTGATGTTCAGCCTCTGCCCGCTGGCCATTAAAGGCAAGCAACTGTGCATATTTATATAAATCATACTCTGATGCCATATTGGCAACCATTCGGGCGATGTAAGCCAATTGCTGGTCTGACATGCGGGTCTTCGGATCCAGACCAATCCACCATACCCGCTCCCGGAACTGCGTCAGCACCAGGATATTCTGATCCATAATTTTTTGCTGAGATGCATTTAAAGGCATCTTCGATGTGATCAAGACACTCTGTTGTTTGTATAAACCATAATCCCGGTACACCACAGCAGTCAGAATCAATCCCAGCACCAACAGGCACTGCAACAGCAATGTATTGAAATTGATTGCCGGTAAACGTGGATATTGCGCCTGAATCAGCCCGAGCAGGAACCCCATGGGCAGCAGAAAATAAGCATAGTGAACTGGGTATTCAAGCATGGCATGAATCAGAATGGCACAGACCATCAGCGTGGCAACCAGTGATTCCGCGTCTTTTATCCCTCTATTCAGCCAGAACAACCAGCTCGCCAGATAAAGCAGAATCAATGCAGCCAATGGAATACCATTCCACACCAGCAGATCCAGCACCAGATTATGTGCACTCTTATACCATTCGTGTGAAGGATATAAATCAAATGCAGCAATCTGCGCCATTCCCGTCTGATTCCAGCCATAGCCCAGCCACGGACGTTCAGTAATCGCGATCAGCGTCTGAGACCACATATCCAGACGTAAATACCCGGAAGAAGCACGTTCCACCACAGTGGCTGTTTCTGCAACCTGTTGCTGTAAAAATAATTCGATCCAGTCATTCAATACAGGTAACACACTGATCATGAAAACAAATACAGCAACCCAGCTCAGTAATTTTATAAAACTGAACAGTCGGGGTTGCTTAAACTGCTGAATACCCAGATAAATCAGGATAAACAGACAGACCACCCATGAGGTCCGGGACTGAGTCAAAGCAATACTGAAAATCAGTACCAATGAAACCGGAATTAAAATAAGATTTGAAGCAATGCGTTTTTCATAAAAATAGAGACAACCTAACAGCCCCATTGTCAGAAATGTAGCTAAATTATTCGGTTGCGCAAAATTGGCATAGGGCCGATTTCCCTTGAACAGATCCATATAGGGGAAAAAATATGTGCTGAACTGCAACCACTGTAAAATGGCAATCAGGCTGGAAGCCACTGCAACAACAATCAGTAATCCACTGAATAACCTGAGTACGTTTTCTCTGCCATTCTCCAGAGCCAGATTATAACCTGCAGCAACCATCAGCCAGAACATGAGAATATAGGCCGTGCATAACAGGGCATTACTGAAATACAGCACCTGCCCAAATAACCACTGCACCAGTGGAATCAGCAGAAAAAGACCCGCCATTAACTGGGGCTTTGCAATCTTCAGCGGCTGTTTAAAAAAAGCCGTCAACAATGCCAACCCGGCAAGAAAGGTCAGGATTTCACTACCGAAAGTGGTCCACGGTATTTTATGGATGGGGAGAAGCCATGCGAGTAGAAGTAAAATAGCTGAAAGGATGTAAGGAATGGCTTTCATAGGAAAAGTGAAAAGAAAAACTGAGCGTATTATACGCTCAGTTTTTGGAAGTTTTGTGTTATTTCCAGGGTCGTAAATCGACGATTTTGACTGCTTCACCTTTTTCTTTATTAATGAGAACAACCATATCTTTTACTGGTGCTGAAAGTCCAGCCCAAGCATTCGCTTGCGGATACTTTTGTATCACATCACGGACCTGCTCATTATCATTATATTTTTCAAGTAAAGAGATTGGAAACGAAACAGACTGCATTTGACTTTTAGCATTCGAAATATTGGTAAAATACATGGGATGATCGATTGCAATAGTCCCATTAGGTGGAGGGTTATCACGAAATAGTGTTGATGAAATATCTAAATTAGCAAATTGAGGCTTTAACCACGAGGTATTCTGGAACTCTGGTTTTGCCTGATCAATTCTACTTGTTTCGATATCGCTCTTTTTAAGTACATGAAAAACCATTGAATCATAAATAATCCAGACAGGCCGGCCTTGAGCAATGATATTAAACCCATAACTAAAAGCCATAATCTGTATTAAAATTATTATTGTTAAATCAAACTTTAAGCTTTTTTTCCCTTCCTTATAAATTATAAGCCCTAATAGAGGACCAATCATTACATCAATAAAGATCAACATTAAAAACAAATGCCCTACCCCCAAAGCTTCCGCTAGTGGTGCAGGATACCAAACAAAAAAAACCAACCAAATTGAAATCAAAGCTATCAATAATGAAATTAGCAAATGACCCGAAAAAAATTTTAACCGTTTTGACATCACGACCTATACTCTAAAATTTATCAATAAGATTTTACAAAGTCCTAATGGATCAACTTGCAAGGAGATCCAGCAGGCAAATCACACTCTATTTGTTCATTGACTGGAGCTTTTGTGGTTGCCTTAATTTTTTTTATTGTTGCAACAGTCCAACCAGAGGCATTTGTAATCGTTCTGCAAGCACTTATATTCGGCGCTGCTGGTGAAACTCGCTCAGGGCTATATAAAGCATAAATCACCGAATTACTATACGCCTTAACCTCATACATACATGCATTGACATTAGCTTTATACATATATTGACTATATAATGGTATAGCGATAATCACCAATAGCCCCAATATTGCTATAGCAACCATAATTTCAATTAAAGTAAAGCCTTTTTGCATTATCTAAAACCCTTATATGCCTGATAAAAAGAAGCTTTTACTTTTATAAAATAGACTTCTTGCGAAAGTATCATTTTTAATGATTTTGGATGTTAAAAATCATAGTTGTATAAATTTTGAATTTTGTAAGGGCTCTAACTATTATCTATATTTACTTTTATAAAAGTAAATATAATCACTTATAGAAAATTTAATATGAACAATAAAAAATGCACCATATTTGATGCACTCTTTAAAAATTTTCACATTACTAATACTGGATTGTAATTAAGGAGCTTTTGCTAGAAGTTTACAAGTACCTGTCGCTGTAGAACACTCAGTAACTTGCACATCACCAGCAGCACCACGAACTAAAGGATCAAATTTTAAAATAGGAGCTGAAGTACTATTAAGTACTGCATCTACAGCAAGTGCAGTAATTGATTTAGCTGTTTCAGTACCATCACCTTTACATGCAGCAGGAGCGTAAGAACTAACCAACTTTCCTTCTGAAGCCATTTCAGCAATCGCTGCATTTACAGCAGACTTACCTTCACCTAAACATGCATTATTTGCAGATTTTTGTACATAAGTTTGATAAGCAGGAAGTGCAATCGCAGCAAGAATACCGATAATCGCAACAACGATCATTAATTCAATAAGAGTAAAACCCTTTTGAGCATTCATAACATTTCTCCAATATTTAAAAATTTATAGCTTTTTAAGTTGTTGTAAGTTGATAAAATACTGATTAATCAGTAATATTTTACCAAATCGCACCCTATTTATTCTATTGCGTCAGGTATGCTTTACAAGCTTTTTTTATCATCATGTGACTATGGGTTATTTTATGTAAAAAAGTGACATTTTTCGTCACAAGTGCTGTGCTCAATTCATGATAATTGGACTATTGGATAACTCGTTGTCATTATCCGGCAGCTGATGATCATAAAATTGGTTCAGTATTTCACCAATTTCGACCACACCCTGTATCACCGCCTGTCGGTAATGCCTGCCCTTTAACTCTGAAACCATATGTTCACAAATCTGCTGCCATTCCATCTGCTCCGTGGCTTTATTGATACCACGATCAATCACAATTTCCACGGCCTGGTCACACAGATTTAAATACAGCAATACGCCGCTGTTATATTCAGTGTCCCATACCCCCAACTCTGCAAACAGCTGCTGTGCACGTAAGCGTGAATTCTGACGGTACGCCTGTGCCCCGGGAATATGGCCTTCTATGACCACCTGTATTTCACCGACATGTCCCTGTTCAGCCTGACTGACCGCCTCTGCAATGGCGAACTGGTCCTGTTTTGAAAAGTATCGTTTTGATGCCGGCATATACAAAAAATGCCTGAGCCAGCGTTTAAAACTGGGTTGTACTGTTTCCTGGAGTTTGGGTTCTGTAATAATTTCTGTCGTCTGTGTCTTTGTTACCATGAGCCAGATGCGCCTCCCCCGCCAAAACCACCACCGCCGCCACTATAACCGCCGCCGCCGCCAAAACCGCCTCCCCCACCGCCGCCGCGACCAGCACCGGAAAGGAATGCCTGAAAAATCAGCTGAGCAATGGAAGTGATCAATAAAAAGAAAATACCGAAACCCATTAACAGGCTCATGACAATGCCGGATCCATAGATCAGGCCTGCTGCAAAGGCTGTCACACCAGCCACAGAAGCACTCAGACGGTTACCAATGACAAATGAGCCAATAATACCGGCAATTAAAATAAATAATGCCGTACTGAAACTTTTCTCCCGGGCCTGTTGTTCATGCAGGGCCTGGGCCTGTCTGTCTTTCAGCTCTTCAGCCGCTTTCTGCGCCACTTCCGGATCCAGATTCAAAGTCCGATCAATCTCTGTGATCGCAGCCTGAATGCCCTGGGCATATTGCCCCTGTTTAAATGCCGGACTAATCTGATTGCGGATAATCCGATTCAGTACAATATCCGGTAATACACCTTCCAGCCCATAACCGGTTGCAATATGAATTCTGCGGTCATTTACAGCAACGGCAATCAGTAATCCATTGTCCTGTTTGGCTGAACCAAGTTTCCACTCCCCGGCAACCCGCATGGCATAGTCAAAAATACTTTCCTGACCTGTGGTCGGGACAATCACTACGCCAATCTGTGCCTTGCCCTGCTGATGAATCGCCCGGATCTGCTGACTGAGATTCTGTCTGTCTGTATCCGATAAAACACCGGATTGATCAATCACCGGCGCATTCAGGGTCGGCAGCTGACGAATCGATTCGCCTTCTGCCATATCACTGGCCACCGATGGCGTTGTCTGTTCAGCTTTCGGTGCTGATGCCGGTTGTGCAGCAGTAGTGGAATTCCCGGTGACACCAGGAATATTGACCGGGTTTTGCTGTGGATTCAGTACTTTACCCAATACCACGGCATCTTCCACTTCATCCGTTGCCGTTGCGACTTCTGCCCGGCTGACCGATTGAAAGACAATCAGCAGCACAAACAGTACCATCATCATGGCAGCACGCATTTTCATGACCACTGACCCGTTGCCTGAACCCAGCATATCAACATCCCAGTCTGAAACAGTTTAATGCTTAATTAAAACTCACCGTCGGCGCTTTTTCTGCACCGGCATCTGCACTGAAGTTTGGCTTGGCTTTCATACCAATCACTTTGGCTGTCATGACCTGCGGGAACTGACGCACATAGGTGTTGTAATCCTGCACAGTCGAAATATAGCGATTACGGGCAACCGCAATACGGTTTTCAGTGCCTTCGAGCTGCACCTGTAAATCACGGAACTGTTCATTGGCTTTTAAGTCAGGATAGTTCTCGGTTACCGCCAGTAAGCGTGATAAGGCACCGGTCATCTGAGACTGAGCTTCCTGATATTTTTTAAATAATTCAGGATTTTCCAATACCTCCCTGTCCACTTTCAAGCCGGCAACATTGGCACGGGCTTCAGTGACTTCGGTCAGCACTTTCTCTTCATGGGTGGCATAGCCCTTGACCACATTCACCAGATTAGGCACCAGGTCTGAACGACGCTGATATTGGTTCTGCACTTCAGACCACGATGCCGTTACTGCTTCATCCTTGGCCTGCAGAGTATTATAACCACAACCTGAAAAAGTCAGGGTGCTTGCCAATGTGACAGCCAATAAGCCTTTTTTGATCATATTCATTGATTTTCACCTCAAGTATTTCTTTGTATTTGTTCACTTAAATTCATTCTAAACACAAATTTCAAAAGTTCTGTTTAGTTTATGCTATTCATCCTGTAAAAATTTCCAACAATGTAAATGTAATCAGAGATATAAAGCGTGTCTCTTTCGCTCAACATTGTATATTGCCGGCAGATTTTATATGGCCACTCTTTTTTCACGACAATAAAAAAAGCCATCACAACATGATGGCTTTATTCAGTGCTCAGGTTCCACAATGAGAATACGGCAATATCACCCTCATTCTGTTTTTACTATTCTATTGTTCATCATCTTTGCGTTCCGGCAAATCTTTCACTGCCTCCGCAATCAGACCGAACATATAGTTACCGTATGCATTGGTTTTGTCATAATGAAAACGCAGACGAGGCGTGATACGGGTCTTAATACGACGGCCCAGTTCATGGCGCAGGAAACCTGATGCCTTATTCAGCACATCCAGGGTTTCCTTATTTGCGGCTTCATTCTGATCATCACCCAATTCACGTCCCATAACGGTAACATAAACTTCTGCATAACCTAAATCCGGGCTGATTTTCACGCCGGAAATAGTCACCAGACCACCCAGGCGCGGATCCTTAAGCTCCTGACGAATCAACTCTGACAGCTCACGCTGTACCGTATCCCCCATTCGCTTAAGACGCTGACTACCCGCCATTAAAGACTCCGTTTAACCAATTGGACATCATAAACTTCAATCTTATCCAGTTCCTTGATGTCATTATAACCCTTGACTGCCAGACCACACTCCATTCCGGCACGAACTTCCTCAACCACGTCCTTATAACGGCGCAGTGATTCAAGTTCGCCCTGGAAGACAACCACGTCATCCCGCAGGACACGGATCGGTTTGTTCCGGTGAATGGTACCTTCCATCACCATACAGCCTGCAGCAGCACCAAACTTACTGGAACGGAACACTTCACGCACCTGAGCCACGCCCAGAATTGTTTCCCGGTGTTCAGGCGCAAGTTTTCCGCTCATCGCCGCTTTCACGTCATCAATTAACTGATAGATGACGCTGTAGTAACGGATATCCAGACCATCTTCATCGGCTTTCTGACGAGCCGTATTATCAGCACGGACGTTAAAGCCCAATAATACAGCTTCAGAAGATTCCGCAAGTCCCACGTCGGATTCAGTAATTGCACCCACACCGGAACCAATGACACGGACTTTTACTTCGTCAGTGGACAGTTCACTCAACGCAACAATCAATGCTTCCAGCGTACCACGTACATCTGTTTTCAGTACCACATTGACATAAGGCACGTCTTTTTTGCCCATGGACGCCATGATATTTTCAAGACGCATTGCGCTCTGACGCTCAAGACGCTTCTGACGTTCACGGTCCATACGCGCATCGGCAACTTCACGTGCCTTTTTCTCGTCATTAACCACAAGCACTTCATCACCGGCCATCGGTGCATCCGGCAGACCGAGGATTTCCACAGGAATGGAAGGACCAGCCGTTTTAATCCGCTTACCGTTTTCATCGGTCATGGCCCGCACACGTCCATAGGATGAACCGGCAAGCACCAGGTCTCCAACGTTCAGTGTACCGTTCTGTACCAGAATGGAAGTTACTGCACCACGGCCTTTGTCGACACGGGCTTCAATCACTACACCCTGCGCGGCACCTTTTTCAGAAGCTTTCAGCTCCAGCATTTCGGCCTGAATGGAGATCAGATCAAGTAATTCATCAATACCCTGACCGGAATGTGCTGAAACCATGGCAACCGGTACATCACCGCCCCACTGTTCAGGTACAATTTCCTTGGTGGTCAGTTCATTCAGTACGCGATCCGGATCAGCCGATTCCTTGTCCATTTTGTTGATGGCAACAATAATCGGTGTTCCTGCCGCACGGGCATGATCAATGGCTTCTGCGGTCTGTGGCATGACACCATCATCTGCGGCCACAACCAGCACCACAATATCGGTTGCTTTGGCACCCCGTGAACGCATGGCAGTAAATGCCGCATGTCCCGGTGTATCAAGGAATGTGATAATGCCTTTTTCAGTTTCCACATGGTAAGCGCCAATGTGCTGGGTAATCCCACCGGCTTCACCCTGTGCCACCTTGGCCCGGCGGATGCGGTCAAGCAGCGAGGTTTTACCATGGTCAACGTGACCCATAATGGTGACCACAGGTGGACGTGTGGTCTGTACACCACGTGCTTCTTCCGCAGCTTCCAGCAGGTTGTCTTCAGCCTGAGTATCGGAAACCATCACAGGATGATGTCCCATTTCCTCAACCACCAATGCCGCAATTTCCTGATCAATCGCCTGGTTCTGTGTGACCAGTTCACCCATTTTCATGAGTGATTTAATGACTTCACGAACCTTGACCGCCATTTTCTGTGCCAAATCAGCAACCACAATGGTTTCGCCAATTTCAACATCATAAACCTGTTTTTTCACCGGCTTTTCAAAACCATGTTTGTTGGCCTGGCTGGTTTTGAAACCACGTTTATGCGGGTTATGGCTGAAAGATTGCTCTTCCTGACCACGGCGCCCTTTTTTGGTCGGACGAATACCTGCGGTATTGGCGCCCCGTTTGATTTCACGGTCTTCTTTTTCAAATGAGTCTTCATAGGCCTGCCCCACCAGACCGGCGGCCAATGGAGAGTCATCCACAACACGGATGGTGGTTGCCGACTCATCACTTGAGTATTTCGACGCCATCTGACGCATCTGTTCAAGGGTGCGTTGCTGTGCTTCCTCCGCTGCCTTACGGCGTACAGCTTCCTCTGTTGCCTTTAACTGAGCCGCCTGCTCTTCACGTGCTTTTTTCTGTTCAGGCGTTTCAGTGGATTTCACCACCGGCTTAGCCACAGGTTTACTGACGACGCCGCGACGTTTAACCACCACTTCCGCCTTTGGTGCCGCTTTTGCCGTTTCTTTCTGCTGAGCAGCACGCATGGCATCCAGGGTTGCCCGGGCCTTGTTTTCAGGTGTTCTGTTGTCAGCAACAGCTTGCTCTTTTGCCGGTACCGCAGCCGCAGGTGCTGTTTGTTCAGCACGTGCTCTTGCTGCAGATTCTGCCTTTGCCAACGCTTCAGCCTTGATCTGCTCCGGATCCGGTTTGGTAAACGTATGCTTTTTACGCACTTCAACGTTAATGGTTTTTGCCTTACCAGAAGTACTGGCCACTTTGGCCGTACTTGTTGTTTTACGTTTCAGTGTGATTTTTCCTGTATGCCCACCGTCCTGACCATGTGCTTTTTTCAGATGGCTGACCAAAGTATCCTGCTGTGCAGCAGTAATTTTGTCCTCAGCCTTATTTTGCGGCAGACCCGCTTCGCGCACCTGATCAAGAAGTTTTTCAACCGGGAGTCCTACGCTGACTGCTAACTCTTGAATTGACTTATCCGTCATGTATTTCCTCCTAGTTAAACCATGATTCACGTGCTTTCATAATCAGCTGACCTGCTTTTTCAGCACCCAGGCCTTCAATATCTGAAATATCGTCAGTTGCCTGATCTGCCAGATCATCAACTGTAATAACGCCGCGAGCGGCTAAAGCACGTGCGATCTCTGTGGTGATGCCTTCCATTGCCAGAAGTTCCTCACTCGGATCCTGAATATTTTCCTGCTGTTTCAGTGCATCTGCCAGGGCAGCTTCCTTGGCACGACTCTGCAACAGCTCAACCAGATCTGCATCCAGTTCAATTTCATCAAATGTTTCTGCCGGCACATAGGCAATCTCTTCCAGTGAAGTAAAGCCCATTTCAACCAGCGCCATCGCCAGATCTTCTTCAATATCCAGACGTGTCACAAACATGTCCAGATACTGCTGTGCCTCATTCTGCTGACGGGCACGGTATTCATCTTCCAGCATCATATCAAGCTTATAACCGGTCAGCTCCGAGGCCAGGCGGACATTTTGTCCCTGTGAACCAATGGCACGTGCCAGTTGATCACTGGTGGCAAAAATAATATCGGCAGTACGTGCATCTTCATCAATCACGATACCGGATACATCTGCCGGCTCCAGCGCACTGGCAATATATTGTGCCGGATCATCCGACCACACCACCACATCAATGCGCTCACCATTCAGTTCAGACTGTACCGCCTGGATACGTGTGCCACGCATACCAATACATGCACCTACCGGATCAATACGATGATCATTGGTTTTTACTGCAATTTTGGCCCGGACACCCGGTTGACGTGCTGCAGCCTTAATTTCGATGATTTCTTCAGAAATTTCTGGAATTTCCTTTTTCATCAGCGCAATCAGCATTTCCGGTTTTGCCCGGGACAACAACAGTTGCGCACCGCGACCTTCACGATTCACATTATGCAAAATGGCATTAATACGCTGCTTGGGGCGAAGAATTTCCTTTGCGATCATTTCCTCGCGCGCCAGATAGGCTTCAGCGTTGTCACCCAGGTCAATGATAAAACCGTCTTTGGTCTGTTTTTTAACTTCACCGTAGATCAGTTCACCCACTCTGGATTCATAGGCATCTGCAACCAGTGCACGCTCTGCTTCACGAATCTTCTGGACAATCACCTGCTTTGCAATCTGTGCGGCAATACGGCCAAACTCAATCGATTCAACTTCCAGTTCACGGATATCACCGATGGACCACTTTGCAGGATCGACATCTGAAATGGCATCCTGACAGGCCGGCATTTCATGATCTTCGTCCGCAACCACTTCCCACTGACGGAAAGTACGGTATTCACCGGTTTTACGATCAATTTCAACCCGAAGCTGTGCTTCTTCAGCGTTGGTACCTTCGTAAAATTTTTTCCTCGTTGCTGCTACAAGTGCCTGCTCAAGCGCTTCAAAGATCGCTTCACGACTGACACCTTTTTCATTACTGACCGTCTCTGCAACGGTAAGAATTTCACGGCCCATACGTCACCTACTGTTCAAATTCTTATGAATTAAATCTTAGTCCTGATAAACCAGGTTCGCCTTGTCGATGTTGTTACTGTCAATCTCCAGTAACTGTTGCTGTTCAACTTCAACCTGTATCCGTTCATTTTCAGCATCAACTGCCACCAGTTTTGCCTGGAACTTACGGCGATTTTCCACCGCAGCAATTAAACGCAGCGCCACCTGCTGACCGACATACGCCTGCATCTGCTCAAGCTGAAAAAAGGGACGGTCCCAACCCGGTGACGACACTTCCAGTGAGTATTCACCGGAGATTGGATCATGCACATCCAGCATGGCGCCAACCTGCTGTGTCACCAGCACACAGTCCTGCACACCAATACCCCGGCCCTGCTCTTCCTCACCATCTTCATTCAGTACAGGCACCGCATTTTTATCAATGGGTTTATCAATAAAAATACGCAATAAAGAACGTTTTCCCTGCGGAAGGAATTCGATTCCCCACAGTTCCACATGACAGGCCTGAACTGCGGGGGCAATTAAATCCTGAAGTGCCTGCGTTTTATTTGATAGCTTCATTTACTCTCGTCATTTTTGCGGTTCAATGGCCCGACCGGACCCATCACAGTACCATGTACACTACGCATCATATAATAGTAGTTGTGGAACATGACACTTTGACTTTAGCTCATATCCGACTTACATCGACACGGTACATCAGCCAATAAAAAAGGGCGTAATCGCCCCTATTATTACACAGAAAATCATCGTTCACTGTGCAAAAAGGCCCACCTTGTCCTGTGAGCCTTTTTTAGAAACTTGGTAGCGGGAGCTGGATTTGAACCAACGACCTTCGGGTTATGAGCCCGACGAGCTACCAGACTGCTCCATCCCGCATCAACGTTGCAATATTATATATAAAAAATAAATCTTTTCAATGAATGAAAATTTTATTTTTTACCCTGATTAATCTGCGCCTTAATCAAAATTGGTAGCGGGAGCTGGATTTGAACCAACGACCTTCGGGTTATGAGCCCGACGAGCTACCAAACTGCTCCATCCCGCATCAACATATTCACTGGGTGCACCAATGACTGATTTTCAGTCTGGTGCGGAAGGGGGGACTTGAACCCCCACGCCCGAAGGCACTACCACCTCAAGGTAGCGTGTCTACCAATTCCACCACCACCGCAGCTGTGACGCATTCTAGTAGCTTCAACCGTAAATTGAAAGTCTTAATTTCAATTATTGTGGTGATTTCGGTACAGATGGTGAAGTTTCAGGCGAAACCGGTTGCGCCGGTGCCGACGCCGGGACTGTTTTTAAGCCATAGGTCTCAGAAGTCTGCTTTTTGGCAAACACCGCCAGGCTGAGACTGGTGATAAAAAACAGTGCGGTCAAAATGGCCGTCAGACGTGTCAGAAAGCTTGCCGAACCGGATGCACCAAATACGGTTGCTGCACCGCCACCGCCAAAAGAAGCGCCGGCATCTGCCCCCTTGCCATGCTGAACAAGGATTAATACAACCATTAATATGGCCAGAATGATATGCACGACCAATACCAGAGTATGCATGCTCGACTCCTCTATTTTGTTTTTGCAAATGCCTGAGCAATTTGATAAAAAGACTCGGCATTTAAGGATGCGCCACCCACGAGTGCGCCATTAATATCCGGACAGGCTGCCAACTCTACTGCATTTTCAGGTTTAACACTACCACCATATAAAATGGCGCTGTTGCCGGCCTGTATCGCAATCTGCTGCAAGCCCTCACGAATTTTTGCGTGCATGGACTGTGCGTCCTGTGGCGACGCTGTTTTTCCTGTACCAATTGCCCAGATCGGTTCATAGGCAATCATGACATTTGACCACTGTTCCTGCTTCACAACGCTGGCCACATCACAGATTTGTTGCAACACCACCTGTTCAGCCAGACCACTCTCCCGCTGTTCCAGGCTTTCACCGACACAGTAAATCACGGTCAGGCCCGCAGCCAGTGCATGCTTGATTTTATCTGCCACAACGGCCGGACCATCGCCAAAAAACTCACGGCGCTCTGAATGCCCAATCAGAACAAACTGAATACTGCTGTCTTTTAACAGATCAGCACTGATTTCACCGGTATAGGCCCCTGTTGCAGGGAAACGGGAAACATCCTGCGCGACAGTGACCACCTTGACAGCGGCATCTTCCAGTTGCTCCCTGACCGGCAACAATGCGATGGAAACAGGCGCTATACCCAGCTGACAATCCTGCTCAGCAATTGGCCCGTGCTGTAACAATTGTTTTAAATTCTGAATCAACTGCTGGGCATCCGCCTGTACTGGGTTCATTTTCCAGTTGCCAATTACCCATGACCGAATAGTCGAAGCCGACATCCATTTAACCTTTTACCGAAAATGTGCACATTCTACACGTAATTTTGCCATTTCAAGAATATTTTCATCACCCGCCAGCCACTGCCACATAAAAAATCGGTATTCCTTTGTAGCCAAACGGAAAATACATCAATATTCGGCCCTGAAATTATAATTAGTTCATGTTCTCCGGGAAATATCCCGTAATATAAATGCTTTTAAATATGGATATTTTTTCAAGGAATCGTATAATTTCCAGATTCTAATTATAAAACGAATGATTAAGGTGTATTGGGGATGTCTTCACAGCAAAGTTCGCTACGGTTCTCGGGCTATATTCGTCGCCTGGTCGACGAAGGGGCGCTGTCTACACAACAAATGCAGACGGCACTGGAAAAAGCAAAGAAAAATCATCTCAGCATTGTCAGCTATCTGGTTGAACATTTAAACATCAATCCACTGGTGATTGCTGAAACCATTTCACAGGAATTCGGCGAACCGCTGTTTGACCTGGACGCCTATAACCCGGAGTTATTTCCCAGGGCGCTGGTGGATAACAGCCTGTATACCCGACACCGGATACTGCCGCTGATGCAGCGGGGAAATGCACTCTATGTTGCCACCTGTGATCCCACCGACATGGAAGCACTGGATGCCATCCGCTTTAACAGCAATCTCAGTATTGAACCAATTATTGTTGAACATCACAAACTGGAAAAACTGTTAAACCAGCACTTTACTGTAGAAGAAAGCTTTGACTTCGGCGATGAAGATTTCGATGTTGCCATTATCGCAGGCAATGACGACGCCCACAGCCCTGAAGAACAGGAAGATGAACCGGCGGAAGATGAAGCGCCCATCGTCAAATATGTCAACAAACTGCTGATCGACGCCATCCGTATGGGCGCTTCAGACCTGCATTTTGAACCGTATGAAAAAAGCTATCGAGTCCGTTACCGGGTGGATGGCGTACTGCGTCAGATCACCAATCCGCCCCTGCAACTGGCCAATCGGCTGGCATCGCGTTTAAAAGTAATGTCGCAGATGGATATTTCTGAGAGACGTCTTCCTCAGGATGGACGTATCAAACTTAAACTGTCAAAAACCAAAGCCATTGATTTCCGGGTGAGTTCCCTGCCGACGCTGTTTGGTGAAAAACTGGTATTGCGGATTTTGGATGCCTCCAGTGCCATGCTCGGCATTGACGCACTCGGTTATGAAGCCGACCAGAAAGCCCTGTTCATGGAAGCACTGGAAAAACCGCAGGGCATGCTGCTGATCACCGGGCCGACCGGTTCCGGTAAAACCGTTTCGCTTTATACCGGTCTGAATATTCTCAATACTGAAACCGCCAATATTTCAACAGCAGAAGATCCGGTGGAGATTAACCTGGAAGGCATTAATCAGGTCAATGTCAATCAGAAAGTGGGACTGACCTTCTCGGCCGCCCTGAAATCATTTCTACGTCAGGACCCGGACATTATTATGGTCGGTGAGATCCGGGACCTGGAAACCGCTGAAATTGCCATTAAAGCTGCTCAGACCGGACATATGGTCATGTCAACCCTGCACACCAACAGCGCACCGGAAACCCTGACCCGTCTGCGTAATATGGGGGTTCCATCCTTCAATATCGCCACTTCAGTCAATCTGGTGATTGCCCAGCGACTGGCGCGCCGTCTCTGCAACCATTGCAAAACACCCATTGATATTCCTGAACAGAGCCTGCTGGAAATGGGATTTACTGAACAGGACCTCGCCAATCCGGACTTCCAGATTTTCCAGCCAACAGGCTGCAATGAATGCCGGGAAGGCTACAAAGGCCGAATCGGGATTTATGAAGTCATGAAAGTCACACCTGAAATTTCCAGGATTATTATGGAAGATGGCAATGCATTACACATTGCAGAAGCCTCTGCACAACTGGGGTTTAATAATCTGCGGCGTTCAGGTCTGATCAAGGTCATGAACGGCCTGACTTCATTGCAGGAAATTAACCGCGTGACCAGCGAATAACGATAATAGACAATAAAGGATAGAAGCATGGCAGTCAAAAAAGCACAAATGATGCCGACATTTTCTTATGATGGGGTTGATCGCAAAGGGATCAGAATCAAGGGGGAATTGCCGGCACGCAATATGGCGCTGGCAAAAGTCACATTAAGAAAACAGGGCATCACCATCAGTCACATTCGGGAAAAGCGTAAAAACATTTTCGAAGGCCTGACAAAAAAGAAGGTGTCAACATTGGACATTACCATTTTCACCCGTCAGCTGGCCACCATGATGAAAGCCGGTGTTCCATTGGTTCAGAGCTTTGAAATTGTCGCTGAAGGGCTGGAAAACCCGTCCATGCGTGAAGTGGTACTCGGCATTAAGGGTGAAGTGGAAGGCGGTAATACCTTTGCCGGGGCGCTGAGGAAATACCCACAGCATTTTGATAATCTTTTTTGCTCACTGGTTGAATCCGGTGAACAGTCCGGTGCGCTGGAAACCATGCTCGACCGGGTGGCCATCTATAAGGAAAAAAGTGAGCTGCTGAAACAAAAAATCAAAAAAGCCATGAAATATCCCATCGCCGTGATTGTGGTCGCTGTCATTGTCACCATTATTCTAATGGTGAAAGTCGTACCGGTATTCCAGGATTTGTTCAGTTCATTTGGTGCCGATCTGCCGGCTTTTACCCAGATGGTGGTCAACATGTCCAATTGGATGCAGAAGTACTGGTTTATTTTCCTGATTATTGTCGGTGTGATCATTACCACCTTTCTTGAAGCAAAGAAACGCAGTCAAAAATTCCGGAATGGACTGGATAAACTCAGCCTTAAACTGCCAATTTTTGGTGATCTGGTTTATAAGGCCATTATTGCCCGTTACAGCCGCACCCTGGCCACGACCTTTGCCGCAGGTGTGCCATTAATCGACGCACTGGAATCTACCGCAGGGGCAACCAACAACGTCGTCTATGAACAGGCAGTGATGAAAATCCGGGATGATGTCGCCACCGGTCAACAATTACAGTTTGCCATGCGAGCCTCAAATTTATTTCCGTCCATGGCGGTACAAATGGTCGCCATTGGCGAGGAATCCGGTGCGCTGGATGCCATGCTGGATAAAGTGGCCACACATTTTGAAAATGAAGTGGACAATGCTGTGGATGGTTTGACTTCCATGATGGAACCCCTGATTATGGCGGTGCTGGGTGTCCTGGTCGGTGGCCTGGTAATCGCTATGTATCTTCCAATTTTCCAAATGGGTTCAGTTGTTTAATGCAGGATCTTATTCACTATTTTATCGCATCACCTACAGCACTCTATATTGCTGTTGCAATTGTCAGCTTATGCATTGGCAGTTTTCTGAATGTGGTGATTTTCAGAACGCCTAAAATGATGGAACAGGAATGGCAGCAGGAATGTCAGCTGTTATTGCACCCTGACCAGCCCATTATTGAACATCAGAAACTCAGTCTGAGCCGACCGGTATCGACCTGCCCAGCCTGTAACAGCCCCATCCGCTGGTATCAGAATATTCCACTGATCAGTTGGTTGATGCTGAGTGGCAAATGTGGCAGCTGCCAATCGCCGATCAGCTGTCGCTATCCACTGGTGGAACTGCTGACCGCTGGCTGCTCGCTGGTGGTGGTTGCAGTTTTCGGTCCCAGCTGGCAGATGCTGGCCGGACTGATCCTGACCTGGACCTTAATTGCCCTGACCTTTATTGATTTTGATACACAGCTGCTGCCAGACCGATTCACCCTGACACTGGCTGCGCTGGGTCTGGGCATCAACAGTATGGGACTGTTCACCACGGCAACATCGGCAATCTGGGGTTATATCATCGGATTCCTCTGCCTGTGGATGGTGTATTACCTGTTTAAACTCATCACCGGCAAGGAAGGCATGGGCTATGGCGACTTTAAATTACTGGCTGCGCTGGGGGCCTGGATGGGTCCTCTCATGCTGCCTTTAATTGTTCTGCTGTCTTCCCTGGTCGGCGCCATTATTGGTATCATTCTGTTGAAAGTCCGTAGGCAGAATCAGCCTTTTGCCTTTGGCCCCTATATTGCCATTGCCGGTTGGATCGCCTTTCTATGGGGCGAACAAATTATGAAAGCCTGGCTGGGCGGTTAACATACTCTGCTGAACTGGACATATGCATGACGTTTATTCTCGGCCTGACAGGCGGTATTGGCAGTGGCAAATCTGCTGCCACTCAATGGTTTGAGACCCAGGGCATTCAGGTGGTTGATGCAGATATTGTGGCACGGGAAGTGGTTGCCGGCGGTCAGCCTGCGCTGCAACAGATCCAGCAGACCTTTGGCGACTGGGTATTGCTGGCCAATGGAGAACTGGACCGCCGCGCACTAAGGGAACATATTTTTAAAGAACCTGCTGCACGCCAGCAACTGGAACAGATCACCCATCCCGCCATACGCGCATCCATCATTCAGCAGTTACAGGCAGCAACCAGCCCCTATGCCATTTTAGTATCGCCGCTGTTGTTTGAAACCGGTCAACATGAACTGACCAGCCACACCCTGCTGATTGACGCCAATGAAGAGTTACAGATTCAGCGTGCTGCACAGCGGGATGACCAGCAGACCGAGCAGATTAAACAAATTATTGCCGCACAGATGCCCCGCCTGCAAAAGCAGCGTATGGCCAACGATATTGTGCTGAATGACGGACCATTGGAACAACTGTATGCCCAGCTTAGCTCCCTGCACCTGCAATATCTGGCACGCAGTGAAACGGCATAACCCATCATCCTGATCAGCAACAGCGCACGCTGCAGCAGTGCTTATTCTGTTGAGTCGGTTTTATTCTGCCGATCCAGCTGACGTTGCAGACTGTCTTTGTACCTGAACCATCGCCAGGGTTGCAGCGCTCCCACTCCCATGCCCACCAGACCGCAGACAATAGCTGGACTCAGTGCTTCATTCAGCAATGGTACGGCAATAAGCGCGGCAATAAATGGTGCCAGCGTGACCACACTGCCTGCCCGGAAAGCACCCAGTCGCTTAATGGCTTCCACATAGCTCAGCGTGGCAATGATCACCACAAAGATGCCATGAAAAACACTCTGAATCACCAGATGCGACCATGACGCCTGATCCAGCTGTTTCGGTAAAAACAACAGATAAATGGGAAGATAAATGATGGCCGACCAGATAGCAACGCCTGCCGTGGCATGCCATGCTGACAATTTCCATTGTTTCAACAAAACCGTGAATATGCCCCAGCAAATAGCACTGACAAAAAACAGCAGATCTCCCACACCAAAAGCAACCCCGGTCTGTTCATACATCAGCAGACTCATGATGGTAATGGCACTGAGCATAATCACCAGACTGATCCAGGTATGCCGGTCAAAAGGCTGTTTAAACAGAAAAAAGGCTGCCAGGGCGGTACACAGTGGAATACAGCCATTCAGAAAGATAGCCGCATGCGCCGCCGGAACAAAATGAAATGCGCTATAACAGGCCAGGCAATAAACCACGCCGCCGACCATCGCCAGTAAAAAAGGTTCTTTCTTCCATAAAAAGGCGGTGTCTTTCCTGTAAATCAGGATCGGCATTAGTATACAGAATGCCAATGCAAAGCGTAATGCAGTCATGTCCCAGGCACTGATATGCCACAGGGCATTCAAACGTGAGGTAATGGTAAACCCACCCCAGATACACATGGTAATGGCGACAAACAGATAACCCTGGGTACGGGAAGTCATAAGCACTTGCTCAGATCAACAGACTCGACATCATTCCAGCCGATCAGGCATGACGCTGACGACAGGCTTCATAAAGTGTCATTCCCGTTGCGACACTGACATTCAGGCTCTGCAGATTGCCTGCCATGGGAATATACACCGTCTGATCACACTGGGACTGGGTAATCGGACGCAGGCCGGTATCTTCCGCCCCCATGACAATGGCAACCGGCCCGGTAAAATCACACTGATGCAAAGGCAGCGCCTTATCGTCCAGTAAAGTGCCGATCACCCGGACATTAAATTCCTGCTTCATCTGCCCCAGGCTGCGTGCCAGATTGGTGACCTGAATAAATTTGATTTTTTCAGCACCGCCAGCTGCAACCTTACGTGCAGTGGGGGTCAACCCGGCAGAACGGTCCCGGGGAACAATCACCGCATCCACGCCCATGGCTGCTGCAGTCCGGATACAGGCACCCAGATTATGCGGATCCGTCACCTGATCCAGCGCCAGCAGAAACGCAGATGGCGTACTGCTCAGCAACTGTTCCAGATCTTTTTCATTTAAAACAGGATGAGGACGTACTGCCGCCACCACGCCCTGATGAAAAGGCAAACCCGCCAGTTTTTCCAGACTGTCCCGGCTGGCTTTCTGTATACTGATGCCAAATGGCTCCGCCAGTTCCAGAATCCGCTGCAAGCGCTGATCATCCCGCCCTTTTAAGGTAAACAGGGTCAACACACGTTCAGGCTCAAGCTCCAGTAATGACTCCACAGAGTGAACGCCATAATAATATTCGGGTTTAGCCATGAACAACCTCAGCATACAATCATGTTAGAAAAGAAAAATCCTGCAAAGCCAACTTTACAGGATTCCCATTTCATCTAGTTTAACTGATTCAGGCCAGAATTTCCCGGTCCATTCAGCTTTTAATCATCAAACGGCGTTTAGTAATCGGCCGGTTTTGATGATCAACCTTCAAGATGGCAGACATAGTCCAGCACATCATCAGTTTCAATTTTAAATGTGCTACTGCCCGGCACATAAAAAGACTGTCCAGCACGAAATAATTCGTGCTCTTCACTGTCCGCAATCCGAACCCGGCATTCACCGGAAATAATTTCCATACGCTCAGGCACATGGGTTTCAAATGTTAATGGCTGTTCAGTCGGCAGAATAACCCCTAATGTTTTTTTCGTTCCATCTTCAAATTGAACTGTATGGCTGATGCATAAACCGCCAAAATAGACATTTGATTTTTTTATCACTGATACATGATCAAATTGTGATGACATGCGTATTCTCCAGATAATGCGCATTTATATAAATTTTGATTGAAGTAGTTTAATTGTGCCTGAGCAACTAATCAATCCATGTTTTCACCTGAGTCTGATCAGCACGTTCCATTCCAGCACGGCTTTTTACTGCCTGTTGACCGACTGGCGCAACAGAAAGGATAAAAAGGCTGTAATAACAACATAATGATCAATCAGTTAATGAGTTACTGAACAGCTCTCCCCTGCATCTCAGTCGGCCCTGTAAAATAAACTGAATATTCGAAGATTTCCTGACTTGTGACAATAACAAAACTTGACTATCTTAGAACCACACTTTTCGCAGTCCGGATGCGTTTATGCTGACACATTTAAATCTGATCAATTTTGCTTTAGCAGACAATTTAGCCATTGATATTGAGCAGGGTTTTAACGTTCTTACCGGCGAAACAGGCGCAGGAAAGTCATTGTTGCTGGATGCACTGTCCGCCTGCCTGGGGGAACGCACCGACACGGGGTACGTCCGTTATGGGTCAGAAAAAGCAGATATCACCGCTATTTTCAACTATCAGGAGCATAGCCCTGAGGCCTTGTGGCTGAAAAACCACGAACTGGATGATGACTCCGGGGAAATACATCTGCGTCGGGTGATTTTTGCAACCGGCCGTAGCAAAGCCTGGGTCAATGGCCGCCCGAGCAGTCTTTCTGAACTGAAGGAAATTGGCCGTCTGCTGGTACAACTCTATAGTCAGCACAGCCAGCAGCAATTGCTGGAACCACCGTATCCACGGCACTGGCTGGACCGTTACAGTAATTTTGCAGATCCGGCTCAGCAGGTCCGCGACAGCTATCATACCTGGCAAAAAAACATCCGCAGCCATCAGGCTGCCATTGATGCCCAGGCAAACCGACTGCAACGCATGGATACCCTGCAACAGCAACTGGAGGAACTGGAGGAACTGATCCAGATTGACTATAAGGACATTGAACAGGAATTTGACCGGCTCAGCCATCATGAACATATCATGCAGGACTGTGGCTACAGCTTAAATGCACTGGATGAATCTGAACAGAATATCAGCCAGGAAATTGCTGTCATCATCCGTCGGCTGGAGTCACATGCCGGTCGCAGCGAACAACTCTCTGAAATTTATAATGCCTTATTGAATGCCCAGAGTGAACTGGACGATGCAACGGCAAATTTACGCCAGTTCGTTGACCGGCAGAGTTTCGACCCTGAACGCATGGAAGAGCTGAATGCGCAGCTGGAGGTTTTTCACCGACTGGCCCGCAAATACCGCACGCAACCGGAAACCCTGAAGGAACAGTACCAGTTGTGGCAGGACGAACTGGAACAGCTGAATCAATTGCAGGACCCGGCCACCCTGGCTGAACAGGTTGAAAGCTCACATCGTGCATTTCTGGACCACGCACAGCACCTGGATGATATCCGTCGGGAAGCTGCCATACCATTGGCCAGGCAACTGACCGAACAGGTCAAAACCCTGGCACTGCCAGAAGCCTATTTTGAATTTAAATTTGAACCACTGGAACAACCCTCTGCGGAAGGTTTCAGCTTTATCCAGCTGCTGTTTACCGCCAACAGGGGCATGCCTGCCCAGCCACTGGCCCGGGTGGCTTCAGGGGGTGAATTGTCACGGATTGCCCTGGTCATGCAGGTCATGAATGCCGAAAAAACAGAAGCTGAAGTGCTGGTATTTGATGAAATTGATGTCGGAATCAGCGGCGGAACAGCAGAAATTGTCGGTCGGCTGCTGACCAGTCTGGGACAGCACGTACAGATTCTATGTATTACCCACCAGGCTCAGGTTGCAGCCCAGTCAGACCAGCATTTACTGGCGCATAAACTGCAGACCGACCCGGCAAGCAGCACCATTATTGAACTGGAGGAAGAGCAGCGAATTCTTGAACTCGCCCGTATGACCGGTGGTGTGGAAATTAATGAAACCACGCTGCAGCATGCCAGACAATTACGACAGTTAAAGTTTCAGAATGGTTAAAAAAATGTACCGATTCATAAAAATCATTTGGCTAAATCGATTTCCTACAGTATGTTGATTAAAAGGTCTGCTGACCATTCATCAATCACCTGCCATGAACAAAAAATCAACAGGCCCTGATACAATTTCAGTTTTATCAGTATATTGATCCACATAAATATTGCATACGGGAGAAGCCCTTAGGTGTCCAGACAATACTTGATGCATCGCTGTCTCATTGCCCCACCCGATATGGCGGATGATTTCTTTGCCCACACTGTTGTATATCTGGCAAGACATGACGAAGAAGGTGCTCAGGGAATTATTCTGAACCGACCATCCGGCCTCAAAATCAAGGAATTACTCAATGACCTTGAAATTGAAGCTGACCATGTGCATCCACAGGAAGTCCTTCAGGGGGGGCCGTTGCGTCCTGAAGCAGGTTTTGTCCTGCATACCGGTCAGCCAACCTGGCATTCCTCGCTTGCCGTCGGTGAAAATGTCTGTATCACCACCAGTAAGGACATTCTCGATGCCATTGCACGCAATGAGGGCGTGGGGCGCTACCAGATCGCACTGGGCTATGCCAGCTGGGACAAAAACCAGCTCGAAGAGGAAATTTCACGGGGGGACTGGCTGATCTGTGACTCGGACATGGACCTGATTTTCAATCTGCCCTATGACGACCGCTGGGACGCCGCCTATCGTAAAATTGGTGTCAACCGTAACTGGCTGTCTTCCGAGATCGGGCATGCCTGACTCAGCACCTGCCCGACTGATTATGTCCTTTGACTTTGGCACCCAGAAAATGGGTATGGCCATTGGTTCAGCACTGATCGAAAGCGCAACACCTTTGGCCCTGTTTCCCATGAAGGATGGCATTCCCGACTGGACTGCATTACTTAACATCATCAGTCAGCATCAACCCAATTTATTTTTAGTGGGTTTACCGCTGAATATGGATGGCAGCGAGTCGGAACTATCTGCCCGCAGCCGTAAATTTGCACGGCGCCTGCAACATCAGACCCAGATTGAAACCTGGATGGTGGATGAACGTCTGACCACCCGTGAAGCACGTCATGCACTGGACCAATATCAGGCAGAGGGCCGCGCCAGAAAACTTGCGGCAGACAGTATCGCTGCTGCCCTGCTGATCAGCAGTTGGTACCGTCACCCGGAAGGCCTACCGCTGAAAGGCTGAGGTGCCGGCAGCGCCGTTTCTGCCCACCAGAACTGTTTCTGTATGATGCACAGGATTCCTGAGAAATCATTGCTTCTTCTTCTCAGGTGGCAGAATATGCACCGTCGCAGTCCGCCCGGCCACAAAAGCCAGCTGATTCTGTGGTAACTCATCCAGCACGATTTTGACCGGAACCCGCTGTGCCAGTCGCACCCAGTTGAAGGTTGGATTGACATTGGCCAGTAAACCTGAGGAACTGCTGCGTTCCCGGTCTTCAATACCGGATGCCATACCCTGTACATGACCTCTTATTTTCTGGTTGTCACCCATCAACTGTATCGTTGCCGAATCCCCAATATGAATTCGGTTGAGTTTAGTCTCTTCAAAATAACCCACCACATAAAGCTGGCTGCGATCCAGTAAGGCTGCAACCGCCTGCCCGGACTGGACATACTTTCCAGGCCGCATATCAAAATTGGACAGAGTACCATCTGCCGGCGCAATCACTTCTGCCCGCTGCAGGTTTAGTTCAGCCAGATGCAGCTGGCTGGTGGCAGCAACGACCAGCGCCTTTTGCTGCTGAATAGTGGCATAGGCCTGTTCAATCGCAGCACCGGACTGTACAAACTCTGCATGTGACTGGTCACGTTCAGCAAAAATCTGATCCTGTTCCTGTTTTGAAATCGCGCCATCCATCAGGTCGGAATAACGGGCAGCATTTTTATCGGCAAGTTTAATATTGGCCTGAGATTTCACAGCATTTGCCTTGTTTTGCGCCAGTCCTGCCTCAGCTTCAGCCAGCCCGGACTTTGCTTTGGCCAGATCTGCTTTTGCCTGCTCCACACCCAGGGTTTGCCGGGCCAGATCAATTCTTAGCAGCACCTGACCTCTCTTCACCTGCTGGTTATCCTGGACCAGTACCTCAGTCACCAGTCCTGAGATATCAGAAGACACCTGTATCACATCACCACGTACCCGGCCATCACGTGTCCACGGTTCCGAATTATAGTAATTCCACAGATGAATCACACACAGCATTGCAATGACAATGACCACCATCAGAATAACGGGACGCAATACCTTACGCATGTCAAAAGTTTTCATTTTCCAGCCAATTCCATCATGTCATTATTGACAAACCATCAACAAAATTCAGTTCATCCACCAGATGAACAACCCATGCATCAGCCACAGTAAAATCAGATACAGACCCAGGCTGAAGACTGCCGGCATGGCAATCCAGCCATCGATAATAAATTTATCCGTGACGACAGCTGACAATCTTAACAGCGCATAGGCCAATATTGCCTGGACCAGTAAAATTGGCACATAAACGCCATAAATATTCAGCTCGCCCATTTTCCCACTCCAATCGGTATGTCCGCCAATGGACTGACAGAGATATCATCCTGCCCCATTGCACTACAGATATTATTCACTGAAACTCCAATCTGATGCCTCAGCTGCCGGTCATCAACCTGCTGTACGGAAATATTCAGCTGCTGAAGCAATTGTATAATCTTCTGCCATTGCTGCTGATTTTCCTGCCCTATTTCCTTTGCCCGAAACCACCGATTCAGTTTTCGCTGTAATTGCAATATTTCAGCAAGGACGCCGGGAGCTGCCGTCAACTGACTGCCCAGTTCGCGCAGACGGATCAAGTCCATCACCATAACTGTCTCAATCAAGGCCTGGTTCATTTCTGCCTTCAGTACTTCGGACTGAATCGGTCTGGCATTTGACATCCCGATCCGATCCAGCATCCCACGCAGGTGTATTCTGAATTTCTGGCCATCCGACATCTGTATGGACTGATACATATCACGGTAGTGCAACGCAAGAATACGCTGCACCGTCACCTCCGGCGACATGGCCCGGACAAGATGAATGACATATACAGCAATGATCGGCCCCAGCGCCGAAGCCATTGATCCTTCAAAAAACATGATTCTATCCGGAGCATAATAGTTGTGCGGATTCAGGCCCATGGCAATGCTCATAATCAGCGGTAAACTCAGTCCCAGAAGCGAAGGATGAGGATACATACTCAGCAGATAAATGAACAGTGGCGCCAGCACAACCACCAGCTGCCAGAAACTGCTGACCGTTGGCAGTATTCCAAACACATAAATAAATACAAAAACGATTGCATAGATACCTGCCCAGGTAAATATTTTCAGGGCAGGCACTGGATTATCCAGTGCAGTCAGAATACAGGAACTGACAGCCGTCATCTGCACCACCATATAACCAGTGGCCCAGCCACTGAAAATCCACACAGCACTGGCCATGATAATTGCAATAAAGGCCGAAATCCCGCCACGGGCAGCAACACCGTAATCACGATGCAGGCTTGGATAAGACGTAGTCAAAGGCGCAATAGCAGCAGGCCAGCCACGCTTGCCCTGTTGTATCTGCTGCCAGATGAGTCGAATCACCCGTACATTTTGCACAAAATGACGAATTTCCATTTTCAGGCTGGTCAGAATAACCTGCTGTGCCGGATTGGCCTGCTCACAGATCTGTATAAAAAACTGGTCAAATTGCTCAGGCAAATATTTTAACTGATTGATCTGAATATCCTGCTCATCATTCAGAAAAATACTAATATCATCATGCAGCTTTTTTAAATACGGACGATATGCCTGCCCGCTCTGATCCAGTTGCCTGATTCTCTCTGACATGGCAACAAGGTTAGCAACCAGCATGGCAATCTGATGCAGCAATTCCTGTATGGGATGAGTCATTCCTTTCAACCGGGAATTTTCATAACTCAGATGCACTGCCATTGCATGAAGATCAGAGGTATCACGGGTAATGACAGCAAGTGACTGGATATAATCCGGCTGATGCTGGTCATCCAGTAAAATATGATCAAACAGCGCCTGAGTATCCACCAGTACTTTATCGACCCGGCTTTGCAGAACCGGGCCGACATGTACAGGGAGAATAACTGCTGAAACGACCGCATTGCACACTACACCCAGCGCAATTTCAAGCGAACGCCCCAGTGCCATATCAAAAATCGACGCGGTGTCGGCATTTGCAACAGCGTTCAGACAAATGATAACCGCACTGAAACCCGCCAGCAAAAAGGCATAATTTCGTGGCGTCCGATCCAGTAATGCAATATATAAACAGACACCAACCCATGCAGCCAGCACCAGCACAAACACCCAGGGCATATTGATCAGCGGTGGTGTAATCACAACCGCAAAAACAGCACCCACCAATGTCCCCAGTAGACGATACATGCTTTTGGATGACGACATTCCCGCATACGGATTTGCAATCACCAGCACGGCTCCCAATGCCCACATGGGGTAATCGAGATTCAGTAAAAATGCAATATAAAGCGCAAGCATCCCTGCAATGAAAGTTTTCACCGCAAAAATCAGATCAGCCCGACCAGGCCGGAATGCAAGCAGCTGTTTCAGTAACGACATGAATCTTTCCAGGTGAATGTAAAAAGTACATCCATATCTTCCCTGAAGATATTGAACTGCACTTTTAAATGACCAAAACCACACCCCGACTATTGCACGTGTATGCTGCAGGTTGGATATTCATGGTCAAATGCAGATCATAAATGGACGACTGAGCAACATTCCATTCATTCAGAGAAAAACACACCCTGACTCAGAGAGTCAACAGCATGTCATCATCAGGTTTAAATAAAAAACATTTAAACTTAATTTTGAGATATTTCTATTAAATTTTACCAAAAAATATATTTTTGTCAAATTAAAGTATCTTATTTTGATAATATATCCAATTTTTATTGAATTTATCCTGCTTTTTTGTCATGATCAGACCATGCTTAAAATTTCTTCACTTCAGGAACTTTGTAAGCAATCCATAAATTACTCGGCAACCCCCCATACTTTTTGGTATAACTAACAAATCTTTTACTTTTATATGGTTCATCAGCACAGTAGCAGGTTATGAATGGCGCTTTCAAGTTTTGGTAAGATACTCACGGTACTGGATTTATTTTCTGTATCTCGACCGGTGATCAATGTGGATATCATCTGTGAAGAGCTGGGACTCTCCAGACCGACCAGTTACCGCTACTTAAAAGAACTTGTCTCTACAGACATTCTGCAACGCCTGAACGGAACCTCCGGAGACTATATTCTCGGACCAAAAATTGCCGTAATGGATTATGTGTCCAGAACCACCGATCCCCTGCTCCAGATCAGTATTCCCTTTATGCGGGACATTGCCGAGAAAACTGAAAACTGCTGTCTGCTGACCTATTTAAATACTGACTATTGTATTGATATACATCACGAAGTCTTCAAGGATACCAACCTGCTGTCCTATGGCCGTGGCTGCCCACGCCCTGTCTTTATGGGAGCCTCCCCGAAAGTCATACTGGCCCATCTTTCCAGGACAAAAATTCATGATTATTATCAACGCTTTGCCAGTCAGCTGAATGAAGTGGGTTTTTCACATGACGAAGAAAGCTTTCTGGCCCGGATGAAAAAAATTAAAAAGCAGGGATATTATTTATCTCATGGCGAACTGAATCCCCAGATTTCAGGCCTGGCTGTTCCGGTCAAGTTTTCAAGCAAGGAAGCCCCACTGGCCCTGACCGTGATTGCTTCAAAAAACCGTTTTGAGTTCATCAATACCGATAAACTCATTGAAACCTTACAGGACAATGCAGCGCAGATTGAAAAGCGCTTTCTGACCCTGTCAGAGAGTGATCAACTGACTGGATATCACCATACACCCGAAGGGACGGATCCTATTCTGACCAATAACACATATACATCTGAATAAGCGATGGATTTTCATACGTTCATGTCATCAAAAATACCGGAATGTTCCGTTAGAATCGACTGACAATTCAAAACATTATACGGGCTTGTGACATGCACCAATCGGGAATAGACTCGGAACAGGCAATACAATAACAACGATGGTCTATGAATTTATTGAACTTATTCCAGCAGCTCAGACCCTTTGTGGCACCCTATCGCTGGCTGGTGATTGCAACACTGATGCTGACCTTAATTGGCTCCCTGACCGCGCAGGTCAATGCCCTGACGCTGCAATATGCAGTGGACAATATCAACCGGTTGCTTGCAGATGGACAAGGCCTGGCACAGGGTTGGCACATTCTGATCAACATCACAGCAATTTTACTGGGTAAGGAAGTCATTAATGCCCTGGTACAGTTCGGACAGAAATTTTATGGCGAACGGCTGCGGATTCTGGTTTCACAGGATCTGGCGCAGGGAATTATTGAAAAATTTCTGACCTATCGGCTGGCCTTTTTTAATCAGGACAACAATCAGGCCGGCAAATTACAGACCCGTATTGACCGGGGAATCGGTTCACTGACCCGACTGGTACAAATCTTCTTCATTGATATCTTACCCTTATTTACCAGTGCCATTGTTGCACTGGCGCTGATGTTCTATGCCAATTTTTATGTGGGCCTGGTAGCGCTGTGCATTGTGCCGATTTATTTCTGGCTGACCTATCAACAGGCACAGAAGCTGGGGAAACCCAGACGGAACCTGCGCGATGGCCGAGAGCGGAAAAGCCAGGGCATTCTGGGGATTATCAACTCAATTACGGTGATTAAATCATTTAACCGGGAATCAATTGAATCTGAGAAACAGCTCAAACTACAAAAGGAACTGACCGATAATCAGATGCATACCCGTCAGATCAGTTTCCTGTTTGACGGCCTGAAAAGTTTTATTGAACAAATCGGGATCGTACTGATCATCATTCTGACCGCTTACTTTGTACTGGATGGAAAAATGAGTATCGGCATGATTATGTATCATGTGCTGTTATTTAATAATGTCTCTGCCCCCATCCGCTCATTGCATCGTATTTACGATGAAATCAATGATGCCATGATTTATTCCGAGAGCTTTTTCAGCATCCTGGAAGCAGATCATGAAATTGAATCCAGTGGCACGCTGAAACCTGAAATTCATGGCAGATTTCAATTACAACAGGTCAGTTTTTCCTATCCCAATGGTCATCAGGCGCTGCACAACATCAACATGACCATCCAACCCAATAAGATCACCGCACTGGTGGGACTGTCCGGGGCAGGTAAATCCACCCTGATCAGTCTGCTGGATAAATTTTATTTGCCAGAATCCGGTGAAATCCTGTTGGATGGTATAAATCTCCAGGACATCGATACCCACCATTTAAGAGAACATATCGGCCTGGTACTGCAAAAAAATCATATTTTCCAGGGCTCAATTTTTGAAAATATCCGCTATGGGAAAATGGATGCTTCTCTACAGGATGTCATGGCCGCCGCGAAAAAAGCCTCCATTCATGAGCAGATTTTAAAACTGCCGCATGCCTATGAGGCCGACGCACTGATGCTGTCAGGTGGGCAACAGCAGCGGATTGCACTGGCACGCATGTTTCTGAAAAATCCACCCATTATTTTCCTGGATGAACCGACAGCCAGCCTGGATGCAATTGCCACAGAGCAAATTAAACTCAGTCTGGATGAGATTAAACAGGGACGTACTGTGATTATGATCTCGCACAGTCTGTCACAGATTATTGACGCTGATTATACTTATGTCATGCAGGAAGGGGAAATTGTGGAACATGGCGAACACCATCAGCTTTATCATCAGGATGGAAGCTACAAGGAAATTTTCGATGCAATGGCCAAAAGCCTGAACATTGAAAAAATTGCCCGAACCTTTGGTGATGATGCAGAAGAAGAAACACACAGTTAACCTGCCCTGCCACGGGTCACATGATCTGCAGGTCATCCTGCAAATGACAGGCCTGGATAATTTTCAGCATTTTATCAGGAACAGCTTTCAGCCTTAAACCCCGCGCATCAGGGGTATGCCGCAACCATTGCACCAATACCGCCAGTGCCAGGGTATTGCCCTGTTCAAGCTGAGATAAATTGACCGTCACCGGAAATTTATGTTCAGCCTGAATGGCTTTTAAACCGTTCTGATACATGTTTTCTGCATTATCAAATCCAATTTTACCGCTGACATGCAGCTGCTGATCCTTAAATTCAATCACCCAGGCACCTGTCTTATTGCTTGTTTACGGCTGCATCAGCATCCGGCTGGAAAGTTGCAATGGCTTTGTCAATGTTACCGCCATTACGTTTCACATTTGCCGCAAACTGATTACGGAACTGTAGCCCCAGATCAATGCCGGAAACATTGATGTTACGGATTTTCCATTGCGAACCATGATCTGCCAGCTGGAAAGACACTGGAATTTTGTCACCCTTGTTATTGAAATCAATAGTCACAACCGGGTTTTTACTGCCAGTTGCCTTATAAGGACGCATGGTATAGGACTGATTGGTATATTTGGCAAACGCCGAACCATAATTTTCAATCAGGGTATTACGGAAATTCTGCTCAAACTTCGCCCGCTGTGCTGCAGTACTGTTCTGATTGGTCGCATAGGTTCCCATCACAATCCGTGTAAATGCCTGACCGTCAACATACGGGTCCAGGTTCTCACGGATAACTGATTTCACCAACGCAGGATTATTCTGCAATGCATTGCCATCTGTTTTTAAACGCGTGATCAAGCCATCTGCAACACGCTTAATGAATGCCGGTGGGGCCTCAGCAGGTGCTGCAAAGGCTGTACCAGTCAACAGGGTTGTCAGCACACTTACTGTCAGGGTTTGTTTTAATAAAATATTCACGTCATAACTCCTCTGATGCCTATTCAACAAATGATGTCTGAGCATCATCAGCTTTGGATGCATCTGTTGATCCCGATGCGCCATCTGATGATGATTTGCCTGCACCGCCTGTAATAAATTTAGAAATTAGATCCTCAAGGTCCATCGTACCCTGTGTATTGCCAATACGTTCACCACGCTTTAAATAGTTCAAACCACCTCCGGGTACAATTTTCAGGTATTTTTCACCGAGAAGCCCATTGGTTGCGACCATTATGTAAGCATCTTCATCAATATTTGTGATGGATTTCATGTTACCGATCAGTTGCTGTTCCATTGCTTTTTGTTTCGTCGCGTCAGCAGCCTGATAGTCCGAACTGTAGCGTAGCTCTTCCAGCGCATTCTGCTGTACATCCTTCAGCTGTTTCTCATTGAATGTGGTCAGTTTGCCATCCAGATCAAAAGTTACCGTGGCCATCCGGGAAACCGGGTCCAGGGAAATGGTTTCAACCCGTCCGATCGTCACGCCACTCATGGTCACTTTGGCACGTGGTTTCAGGCCATTGACGTTATCGAAGGTGGCCGTCATGTCATAGCTGTCTTTTAAATTTGTCCCCACAAGGCCACTGACTTTCATGGCCAGAAAAAATAAAGCCACACCAAAAATAATCACAAAAAGACCTACGGTCAGCTCACTTGTACGTGATTTCATTAAACTCCTCCGAACATGACCGCAGTCAACACAAAATCAAAACCCAGAACACAAAGCGATGAATAGACGACTGTACGTGTTGTCGCTGTCGCAATTCCCTCAGATGTCGGCTCACAGGCATATCCCTGATATACCGCAATCCAGGTACAAATCAAAGCAAAAATCAGACTTTTTATGATTGTGCCATTGAAGATATCCTTTCCAAACTGGACACTGCTTTGCATGCCGCTCCAGAATGAACCTTCGTCCACCCCCAAAAAGTCCACACCGACCATTTTACCGCCCATAATCCCAATCGCAGCAAAAATCACGGACAGCATGGGTAAACTGACGATCCCCGCCCACAAACGCGGAGAAACAATCCGTTTCAATGGATCAACACCAATCATTTCCATACTGGACAATTGCTCGGTCGCCTTCATCAGACCAATTTCAGCGGTCAGTGCAGAACCGGCACGTCCGGCAAAAAGCAGTGCTGCAACCACGGGAGCAAGCTCACGTAACAGAGTCAGTGAGACCATTGTCCCGAGCATGGCTTCTGAACCGACATTAATCAGAATTGAATAACCCTGTAATCCGATCACCAACCCAATAAACAGCCCTGATACAGCAATGATCAGCAGCGAAAGTACGCCAACCCGATACATCTGATAAACAAACAGTCTGACACCCTGCCACGTGGGCATGGAAAAAATAATCTGCAGCAGCATGACCGTTGCCACACCAATGCCCTGAACACGTTCAATGACATATCTACCCAGTAAGGCAATTGCACTCATGAACGCACCTCATGACTCAAATAGGTCTGATGACTGAATTGATAATCCACCGGCCCCTCAATGGAACCGGTCAAAAATTGCTGAACAAAAGGAGAAACATGCGCTTTCAGCTCTGCCGGGGTTCCCTCACCCTGTATCTTGCCCTCGGCAACCACATAAATATAGTCTGCAATGGACAGGGTCTCAGAAACATCATGCGAAACAATAATGGAGGTTAAATCCAGCGCCTCCCGCAGGGAGCGGATCAGACGGGTCAATACTCCCTTGACAATCGGGTCCTGTCCGGCAAAAGGTTCATCATACATGATTAAGTCTGGGTCCAGTGCAATGGCCCGGGCCAGTGCCACCCGTCTGTTCATACCTCCGGACAGTTCTGCCGGCATCAGCAGTTCAGCACCGCGCAGGCCGACTGATTCCAGTTTCAGCGCCACCAGTTCGGCAATTAAATTTTCAGGCAACCGGGTATGTGCGCGGATGGGGAAAGCAACATTTTCATAGACAGACATGTCGGTAAACAATGCACCACTCTGGAACAACATGCCCATGCGTGCACGGGCACTGAATAATTCAGCACGGGGCATTCGGGCAATATTCACGCCATCCAGCAGCACTTCACCCTGATCAGGACTGAGTTGTCCACCGATCAATCGGAGTAAGGTTGTCTTTCCTGTCCCGGACGGCCCCATGATTGCAGTAATCTGCCCACGGCGAATTTTTAAGTTCACCCGGTCATAAATGACACGTTCTCCCCGGTTAAAGCTTAAATCCCGTACTTCAATTAGCGCCTGACTGTCTGGAGGCATCTGATGACTCATAGTTGAACGTTTCCTGCTATTTTACCGCTCACTTTCAATATACCCTGAACAGGCCGGAACGTGTTGTTATAAAAAGATAATGAATATCGATACATTGTATCATTGTTATAAGCGCAAACGGAATCTGGTGTTTTTTATTAATTTTTCCATCCATCTATTTTATAAGAATAAAGACTGACTATCAGGACAAAATGGAGTACAGGAAGTAGCTGATATTGATCAGAAGCAGGGTTGCAAAAATATAAAACATAATCACGCCAAAATAGGCAAGCACAGAAGTCTGCAAATAAATTTTATTGTCCACAATTACAACTTTTTTCATAAAAATATGAATTATTATACATTTTATTTTTATAAATGTGAATATTGCTACAATAAAAAACCAGCCACGAATGGCTGGTTTTTATCAACAACTAAAACAGGGCTTTAGTCGTTAAATTTGCGACGTGGACGATCTTCACCGCCAAATGAACGTTTTGGGCGATCAGCAAAGTCACCTTCACGACGTGGTGGACGGTCGCCAAAATCACGCTTCGGACGGTCACCAAAACCACCTTCACGACGTGGCGGACGATCACCGAAATCACGTTTCGGACGGTCACCAAAGCCACCTTCACGATGTGGTGGACGGTCGCCAAAATCACGTTTCGGACGGTCACCGAAACCACCTTCACGACGTGGCGGACGATCACCGAAATCACGTTTCGGACGGTCACCAAAGCCACCTTCACGATGTGGTGGACGGTCACCAAAATCACGTTTTGGACGATCACCGAAACCACCCTCACGACGCGGACGATCTTCACCACCGAATGAACGTTTTGGACGATCACCAAAACCATTTTCACGAGGCTTATAGTCTACGCGGTTACCACGGTTGTCATCATTTGGGTTAAAGCGCGGCTTGTCATTAAAGCCACCTTCACGGCGTGGCGGACGATCGCCGAAATCACGACGCGGACGATCTTCGCCACCGAATGCCGGACGTTCACCACGTGGTTTATCATCAAAGCTACGGCGAGGACGGTCACCGCCTTCACGACGTTTGAAGTTGCTTTCGCCTTCAAAACGGCGGCCACCACCGAAACCACCACGGCCGCCATCACGTTTACCACCGCGACCGCCGTCACGACCGCCACCACGGCCTGAACGTGCAGGTGGTGGAGATGGCTCAAGACCTTCAATTTCAGACACATCCAGCCGGGCTTCAAGATAATCTTCAAGTGCACGGATTTTGCCACGCTCACGATAGGTTGCAAGTGTGATTGCCTTACCGGTACGCCCCGCACGACCTGTACGACCAATACGGTGTACGTAGTCTTCATTCTTCATTGGCAGACCGAAGTTGATCACATGTGAAATGGTCGGAACATCCAGACCACGTGCCGCAACATCAGTTGCAACCAGGATTTTTGCACGTCCTTCACGGATGCTGCGCAAACGACGATTACGCACAGTCTGTGGCATGGCACCATGCAGTGCAACCACAGAAAGACCGGCTTCTGTCAGTTCTTCAGCCAGCATATCAGTATCTTCCTGAGTGGAAGCAAATACCACAGCCTGATCCAGATCTTCTTCATTTAACCAGTGGGTCAGCAATTTTTTCTTATGCTCAAAACCATCGGTCCAGTGTAGTGTCTGGGTGATGTCTGTATTGGTGGAATGACCTGTCTCAATTGCAATACGCTCCGGATCATTCATCATGCGTTCTGCAAGATTAATAATACGTGGTGCAAAAGTTGCAGAGAACATTAATGTCTGTTTACGGTTAGCCGCCAGATCACTGATGGCTTCCAGATCTTCAGAGAAACCCAGGTCCAGCATACGGTCAGCTTCGTCAACAATTAACGCATCAACCATGTCCAGTTTAATCTGGCGACGATTCACCAGATCAAGTAAGCGGCCCGGTGTTGCAACAACAACCTGCGCACCTTTCAACTGCTGGATCTGCTTACCGAAAGGCATACCGCCCATGATGGCTGCAACACGCACACCTTTCATATGACGTACAAATGCAATGGCATCCTGACAAACCTGCTGTGCAAGTTCACGGGTCGGTGAAATCACCAGAATTGCTGGTTGAGTGACCGCTTTCATGCGGTCTTTAAAAGGTACAAAAGTGTCCTGACCTGCCAGCGCATTCAGCGTCGGCAGTAAAAATGCAGCTGTTTTACCAGAACCGGTCTGGCTGGATACCAGCAGGTCCTTACCTTCCATGGCTGCGGGAATGGATTGTTCCTGAACAGGCGTAGGTGTTGTAAAACCAAGGCCTTCAAGTGCTTTTTGAAGCGACTCGTCTAAGGAAAATTCAGCAAAAGTTTTGCTCATAGAGATTTTCACCCGAATGTGGGTGCTCCATTAAAATAAAGTCAGATGGACATCGGCAAAAAGCGGCACAGCAATAAACGCTGAAAAAGAAAAGAATCAGCGGCGATCCGAGTAACGACGATGTGTATATAACGCACGCATGATTACAGCCGTAACCTGAAAGAATCGCTTAAGCGATTGGGCGGGGCGCGAAATATCGTCCTCTCTTTGGACCGGACGCGCATACACAATGATAAGAAAAGAATGTTCAGGTAATGAACGGAAACTAAGTGCGTGCGCAGATTATAGCAGAAAGATTTTAAAAGTCATCCTGTTTAACTGAATTTCATTATTTTTTTCGTAAATTTTATCCAGAAGCCTTGATTTACACAGAATTTATAAAAACCCCCCGCAATCAGCAAGGGCTTTTTCATGTACCTTCGTGCAATGACTGCCGCTTATTTTGCAGCGTCGCCCCAGGCGGGAACCACAGCCTGCATCAATGGCTTTAACAATTTCATGGAACAGGCAATCACCTGTCCGTTGTCCATACAGTCAGCACCACCACGTGCATCCACCACGGTGCCGCCGGCTTCCTTCACCATCAGCTCCCCGGCAGCAATATCCCACGGTTTTAAGCCCAACTCAAAATAACCATCGAGACGACCGGCTGCGACATACGCCAGATCCAGTGCAGCAGAACCTGCACGGCGATACTGTGCCCCGGCTTCTGTGACATTCAACAGGGATTCAAAATGATTTTTTGCATAGGAAACAATTTCGCCATCACGTTTTGCACGATACGCATGACCAACAGCAATAAAGGTATTAGCCAGACTGTCTTTGATATTGACCCGGATACGGCGCTGATTCATCATCGCTCCACGGCCACGGCTGGCAGAGAATAACTCGTCCTTGACCGGGTCATAGATCACACCATGCTGAGTCACACCTTTGTGTTGAACGGCAATGGATACGCAGAAATGAGGGAAGCCATTGATGAAGTTCAGTGTTCCGTCGAGTGGATCAATCACCCAGCACCAGTCTGCATCATGCCCCTTACCTTCCTGCAGTCCGAATTCTTCGCCCAGAAAGCTGTGATTTTTATAGCTCTTACGCAGTGTATCAATCGTGAGTTGTTCAATATAACGATCCACACGTGTCACCGGGCCATCAATGCCTTTTTCTTCGACCTGCAGATCAAGTTTATGACGATTCTGATGCGCCTTTAAAAGCTCCTGACCAACCAATTGAGCCGCACGCGCAGCCATCACCACCATAGGTTCCATTGAACACCCATTACACAAAGAGATACTGATAAAGAATAATGCATAAAAGCGCCGACATTCTAACAAATGAAAGCGCTTTTAGGGGAAAAATGTTTCTGAAGTTGCAGAATGCGTAGTTTATACCATCTGCACCAGCTTCAGCCAGGCCTTTTCAATGGCATCCTGAATGCCTGCTGCATCCAGACCACTTTCCTGCAACATCTGCTCATGTGTCGCCTGAGCCATGAACTGATCTGCCAGTCCCAGATTCAGCATGGGTTTCAGTATCTGCGCACGGGCCAGATATTCATTGACCGCACTGCCAGCACCCCCCATCACTGCATGTTCTTCAATGGTGACAAATAAAGCGGTATGTTCTGCAAGCTGACTGATGATTGCCTCATCCAGCGGTTTGACATAACGCATGTTCACCACCTGAACCGCCAGGTCATGTTGCTGTGCTAGCTGTTCAGCAGCAGTTACTGCTACGCTGACCCGGCTGCCAAATGCCAGTATGCTGATATGCTCTTCATGCTGCGGATTAAAAACTGCCACAATCTCGGCCCGGCCAATTTCAAGTTCGGTCAGCTGTTTCTGAACCTCTACCCCGGTACCGGCACCACGCGGATAACGCACCGCAGCAGGACCATTGTACAGATAGGCCGTATGCAGCATCTGACGGCATTCGTTTTCATCCTTCGGCGCCATAATCACCATATTGGGAATGGTCCGCATATAAGCATAATCATAAGCCCCTGCATGCGTGGGACCATCCTCACCCACCAGTCCCGCACGATCTATGCCAAATGTGACATCCAGATTTTGCAGGGCAACGTCATGAATCAACTGATCATAACCACGTTGCAGAAAGGTTGAATAAATGGCAACCACAGGTTTTAAGCCCTCACAGGCCATACCGGCCGCCAGGGTCACGGCATGCTGCTCAGCAATGGCAACATCAAAAAAACGCTCAGGAAACTGTTTTGCAAAGGCCACCATTCCGGAACCTTCACACATGGCCGGGGTAATGGCCAGCAAGCGTTTATCCTGTGCGGCTTCATCACACAGCCATTCACCGAATATATCTGAATATTTGGGCGCTCTGGATGCTGAACCCACTGCATTGATTTTACCAATGGCATGATATTTGATCTGGTCCGCCTCAGCCGGGGCAAAACCCTTGCCTTTTTTGGTGTATACATGCACCAGGCGGGGGCCTTTACGCTTTTTCAGCGCATTCAGCACCTGTACCAACTGGTTGACATCATGACCATCAAACGGACCAAAATAATCAAAACCAATGGCTTTAAATAGATTGTCGGCTGCGCCGGTCGCAGACTCATGCAGCCTGGAGTTATAGCCCCAGTCCGGATGCGCCTCGATATAAGCCTCGCCACTTTCACTGATATTGACTGATTGTCCTTTTTCCCAGATGGCAGCCAGATGCCTGGCAAAACCACCGGTACTGCATGAAATGGACATGTCATTGTCATTGAGCACCACCAGTAAGTCAGCATGATGTGCCACGGCATCATTCATGGCTTCAAAAGCCATCCCGGCGGTCATGGCCCCGTCACCGACAATGGCCACAATTTCACACGGATTCTGTTGATAGCGACGCGCCAGTGCCATGCCCAGTCCGGCAGAAATAGCCGTGGATGAATGCCCGACACCAAAAGCATCAAATTCGGATTCTTCACGCGACGGGAAGGCAGCAAGACCATGCCTGGAACGGATACCGGTCAGCTGCTCGCGGCGACCGGTCAGGACTTTATGCGGATAAGCCTGATGACCGACATCCCAGATCAGACGGTCATGCGGTGTGCTGAAACAGTAGTGCAGGGCAATTGTCAGTTCAACCACCCCCAGATTTGCACCGAAATGTCCTCCACTCTGCCCGGCAGCATAGAGAATATACTGGCGTAATTCATCCGCCACCTGGGTTAACTGACCTGGTGCAAGCTGACGTAATTGCTGCGGATGATCTATTCCATCCAGCAATGGCGTGACAGGACGTTGAGCGGGTATTTCGGTATACAACATATATGGCTAAGCCTTGTTAAAGCCTGGCAAATCCTAAGCTAGGTAAACGGGTAGACGATCCTCAGATCAAATCCAGACACCCTCAATCAGCCGTACTGACAACAATGATGCAGAGCAACAGTTCAATTCGGCGATCCGGTAGGATGGATTATCCTGAATAATCTTACTACTTATCAACCATAATTGTCCGCTTTAATACAAAAAAAGAAAATCTGCCCATAAAATCACATTTCACAATTCTACTCCCCCTGGCATTACGTTATACTTGAAATGTAATTTCCCAAGAATTAATGGATACATCTGTGCCGATTGAATTTGCTGCGACTTCTAAACTCCCAACAGCTTTTGGTGATTTTAACATCACAGTATTTCAAGACCCGCAGACGGGTGAAGAACATGTCGCACTGTCCAAAGGCCTGGAGCAGCCTCCGACTGTACCTGTTTTATTGCGCATACACTCTGAATGCCTGACGGGCGATGCTTTCAGCTCACTGAAATGTGACTGTGGCCCACAGCTGCACAACACCATGAAAATGATTGATGATGCGGGACAGGGAGTGATCCTGTATCTGCGTCAGGAAGGCCGGGGAATTGGCCTGACCAATAAAATCCGGGCCTATGCCCTTCAGGACCAGGGACATGATACCGTCGATGCCAACCTGTTACTGAACCTGCCTGCGGATGCCCGCCGCTACGACATGTGCAGCATCATGCTCAATCATTTACAGGTGAGACAGGTCAGACTCATCACCAACAACCCATTAAAAATTAACGCACTCATAGACCTTGGTGTGGAAGTGAAAGACCGGATTCCACTGACAGTGGGGCGAAACCCCCTGAATGCAGACTATTTACAGACCAAACATGACCGGATGTCACACATGTATGAAGAAGATGACTTCTAAGTCATTTTAAACATCATCACGTTGTCCTGAGAACACCATTATGCAGCATCCTACGTCAGCCGACATTCAGCGCGTCCGCGAATTTCTCCTGGATTTACAGGTCCGTATCTGTACAGCGCTGGAGCAGCAGGAACAGGCAGGCGGTGGCAATGCAATCTTTGAGATTGATGACTGGCAACGTCACGAAGGCGGCGGTGGCCGCTCCCGTGTTTTACAAAATGGTGCTGTCATTGAAAAGGGCGGTGTGATGTTTTCACATATCAACATCCGTCAATTACCGGCTTCTGCAACTGAACGCCATCCGCAGATTGCCGGAGCAAAAGCGCAGGCCCTGGGGCTATCACTGGTGATTCATCCCCGTAACCCGCATGTACCGACCTCACATGCCAATGTACGCCTGTTTGTAGCAGAACCCGAAGGCCAGCAGCCGGTGTGGTGGTTCGGTGGTGGCTTTGACCTGACACCGTTCTATCCCCGTGATGAAGATGTGCGGGCGTGGCATCAGACTGCCGCCGACCTGTGCGCGCCCTTCGGCGAGCAGGTCTATGCAGCACATAAACAGTGGTGTGATGATTATTTTTATCTGAAACACCGCGATGAACAACGCGGGATTGGCGGTCTGTTTTTTGATGACCTGAACGAATGGGGCTTTGAAACCTGTTTTCAGTATATGCAGGCCGTTGGCAATGGCTATCTGGACGCCATTCTGCCTATTTTCCGGAATAATCAGCATAAACCCCATACTCAGGTACAGCGTGATTTCCAGCTGTACCGGCGTGGCCGTTATGTGGAATACAATCTGGTCTATGACCGTGGTACATTATTCGGTCTGCAAACCGGTGGCCGGATTGAATCGATTCTGGTGAGCCTGCCAAACCTTGCCGGCTGGTCATACCGCCCGGAATGGGAGGCCGATTCTGCCGAAAAGCGCCTGACGGATTATTATCTGAAACCACGGAACTGGTTAAGGGAGCTTAAATAGTGAATTGACCGGATGGAGCCTACCTCCCATACAGCTTTCATAAAACTTACATATATGAAAAGATTTCTAACAATTATTCAATATAATTTGCAAATTTGAATATCAATCTGGCGGGATATGGCGCTAGAATAGCCTGATATACAACCAGGCTTGTGACAGAACACTACAGCATTTGTCTTTAAGTCAGGTTAACATCCGGTTCATTACGTTTCGAGTCCAACTCATGCCTGCATTACAGATAAATCATAAAATAATATTATCTTTAAGCATATTCATTCTGATTATATGTTCAGTCACTGTGACCATTATTTCTACAAATGAACTGTCGGATAACCTATCCATCACCTTAAGTATTTTACTGGCAATGGGTTTCATCTCTACATTTTCCACAACCCTGCTGGATATCATCGAATCCATCTGCAATCCATAAAAAACCTGATCCAGTCAATCCTATCCGTTTTGGCACCCCCTCCATGCAGACCGGTTAAGCCCTGGTACTGAAAGTATCCATTCAAATGCTCAGACAGAATACTTTTGCAGATACAGATATTCACGTATATTGTGGACTTTGCATCACATGCGGTACACGGATATTCTGATATGAGCAAACTATTCGCGGTCATCGGCAACCCCATCGAGCAATCACGCTCTCCGGAACTGCACCATGCCTTTGCAGAAAAAACCGGGGTTGATCTTGAATATGTCAGACGACTTGCTCCACTTGATGGTTTTGAAGCCAGTGTCCGGGATTTCTTTGCACACCAGGGCACCGGCATGAATGTCACCGTACCATTCAAGGAACAGGCTTTTGCACTCTGTGACCAGCTGACTGAACGGGCCAGCATCGCCGGAGCAGTCAATACCCTGTGGATGACTGACGGTAAATTATATGGTGATAATACCGATGGTCAGGGATTGGTGGATGCTATCCAGACCCTGAACTGGCCTCTGGATCATTCACAGATTCTGATTATCGGAGCCGGCGGAGCAACCCGTGGTGTCATTTACCCACTGGTCAAGGCAGGTGTCCACAAACTGGTCATTGCCAACCGGACACTGGCCCGTGCCGAACAACTCATTGCAGCACTGAAACATACCGTGCCTGAAGCGCAATTGCAGGCCTGTAGCTTAGATGAATTGAGCGGTGATTTTGATATTGCCATTAATGCCACTTCGGCAAGCCTTTCTGGCGCTCCACTGAACCTGCCTGAAAGCCTGCATTTTGACCATGCCTATGAAATGGCATATGGCAAAGCCTCCAGCTTTCTGGATCAGGCAGCAAAACGGGGCGTACCCGTTTCTGACGGTTTTGGCATGCTGGCTGGTCAGGCCATTGAAGCCTTTTACATCTGGAATGGCATAAAGCCCGATTTAAAGGACTTTATTTAAATGCCGGATCAATAGACTGGCGGCTGCTCCGAATCCAGTGCCGTCTGCATATCGGCTACTGATTCTGATGACAGCTGTGGCGCAGATAAAAAGGCCGAAATCGCAGTTAACATAAACGTAAATATTTTAGCTGTACCAACTGATAAAACATCTGATTTAATAGGTATTCCAGGTCAGACGCAGTAATGCAGCCGATGATGCAAATCCTGAAAACCCCGATCAAAAAAGCAACACGACTCAACTGTATTTTTTATCCTGAATTCGCTTTTCTGACACTTTTTTCAATGTCTGCTATCAATGCATTCTTTCACTGAAAACTGAATAATGAAATCATTATCCAAGATGATACAGCATTATTTCTAAATTAGGATGAGTCAAATGCCAGCATATAAAGCACCACTTCGCGACATTCGTTTTTTAATGAATGAAGTCCTGGATTACCCTGCACACTATAAAACGCTGTCAATTGGCGAAAATGCCGATGCAGATACCATTGATATGATTATTGAAGGCGCAGCAGACTTCTGTGAAAACATTCTTTCTCCACTGAATCAGACCGGTGATGAAGAAGGTTGTCATTTTGAAAACGGTGAAGTGAAAACACCCAAAGGCTTTAAGGAAGCATACAATCAGTTTATACAGGGTGGCTGGCAAGGGCTGTCATACCCGGAAGAATTTGGTGGTCAGGGCCTGCCTATGTCACTGAACCTGGTCAAATCTGAAATGATGGGGACCGCCAACTGGTCTTTCACCATGTATCCCGGTTTAAGCATGGGCTGTATGAACACCATCATGCAGTTTGGTACTCAGGAACAGAAAAACACCTATATGCCACGCCTGACTGAAGGCACCTGGTCCGGGACCATGTGTCTGACTGAACCTCAGTGCGGTACGGATCTGGGGCAGATCAAAACCAAAGCAGAACCTGCAGCAGATGGCAGCTATAAAATTACCGGGACAAAAATCTTCATTTCTGCCGGTGAACATGATTTAACAGAGAATATCATTCATATTGTGCTGGCCCGTCTTCCGGATGCTCCTGCCGGCACCAGAGGAATTTCCTTATTCATCGTCCCTAAATTCATGCCAACCGCAGATGGGGGTATAGGTGAACGCAACCCGGTCAGCTGTGGCTCCATTGAACATAAAATGGGCATTCGCGCCTCAGCAACGGCCGTATTGAACTTTGATGAAGCCACCGGTTATTTAATTGGTGAAGTCAACAAAGGCCTGCACGCCATGTTTACCTTTATGAACACAGCACGTATTGGTACTGCGGTTCAGGGACTGGCACATGCTGAGTTATCTTTTCAGGGGGCCCTGCCCTATGCCAAGGACCGTATGTCCATGCGCGCGCTTTCCGGTAAGAAAGATCCGGATAAAGTCGCAGATGCCATTATTCACCATGCCGATGTCCGCCGTATGCTGCTGACCCAGAAAGCCATTGCAGAAGGTGGCCGTGCCATGATTTATCATGCTGCACAGCTGGCAGATAAAATGACTGATGCACTGGCCCAGGGTGATCAGGCAAAATTTGACGAATACGATGACAAACTCGGCTTCTATACCCCGATCTTAAAAGGCTTTTTAACCGAAATGGGTCAGGAAGCGGCCAGTCATGGCATGCAGATCTTTGGTGGTCATGGTTATATCAAGGAACACGGTATGGAACAGATTGCACGTGATGCCCGTATTTCCACCCTGTATGAAGGCACTACCGGTGTTCAGGCCCTCGACTTAATCGGTCGTAAAGTGCTGCTGTCTTCCAAAGGTAAAGTGGTACGTGAGTACACTGCCGAGATTCTGAAATTCTGTGGCCAGCATGCACGCAATAAATACATGCGCCGTTTTGCATGGGATTTAACCAAGATCTGTGCACAATGGAATGCCCTGACCGTGCGCATTATGCTGGCAGCACGTAAAGACCGTGACGTGGTGTCTTCTGCTTCTGTAGATTTTCTGATGTTCTCCGGCTATGCCATGATGGCATATTACTGGGCGCAGCAGGCCGCAGTGGCAACCGAGAAACTGGCGTCCGGTGACGGCAAGGAAGTACCTGAATTCTATAAGGCTAAAATCAAAACTGCTGATTTCTTCTTTGAACGTTTATTGCCACGGACTCAGGGCCATGCAGAAGCCATGACCAATCCATCAAAAACCCTGACCTCCCTTGCACCTGAATATTTCAGTTTTGATTACTGAGTTTTATACAGAGCCATACGGAAAGAGCGCTACGGCGCTCTTTTTTCTGAGGTACTGCTGCTTAAAAACCGAATTTATAAACATGTATAGTCAACCTGTCAAAAAACTCATACACATGAATATAATTTCTCTTGATTCATATTTTAAATTAAATCAATTGCATGAGAAAATGAGTTGTTTGATTATAAAAAAAGCTTTCATTGCCACATTTTTATTTGAAAGTTTGAATCAAATCACGTGTATGAATAATTAGGTGGTTTGACTATATCATATGACTTCTTATATTTTTCCATATCACCGGCATGATCAAAGCCGGCAAAGCTCACACCCGGAAATCATCTCTTTGCGAAAATAAATTACAAAAACGCATCCAACACCGAATTTAAAAACACATGCCCCTGCATGGTACATGCCAGCCTGTTCTGGTCCTCCAGCATCAGCTTCCGCTGTTGTAATGCCACCAGAGGATCAGTCAGGTCGGCCAGATCCTGTCCGGTTCTTTCCGCATACAGTCTTGCTTCCACCCCCTCATTTAAACGCAGGGCATTCATCATAAATTCAAACGGCATTTCTGCAGCAGTCACCCTTTTTAACTGCAGATGTTCTGCCGGAACCTTCGCCAGATAGTCCTTCGGTAAACGGGTTTTCTGAAAACGGTACACTCCATCCGGTCGGGTGACCTTACCATGCGCCCCGGCACCAATGGCCAGATAGTCACCGAACTGCCAGTAATTTAAATTATGTGCCGATGGTTTTTCCCTGCGCCAGGCAGATACTTCATAATTGATAAAACCCTGGGCTTTTAAATAGGCTTCGCCCTGTTCCTGAATATCCTCCAGCACATCATCCACCGGTAAAACCGGTTGCGTACGGAAAAATACCGTATTGGGTTCAATGGTCAGCTGGTACCATGAAATATGAGTGGCACCACTGTTCACCGCAAGTTTCAGGTCATCCAGTGCCTGTTGTGACGTCTGTTCGGGCAGGCCATGCATCAGGTCCACATTCACCCGTTCAAAACCGGCCTTCCGCGCATGCTGAATGGCGTCAATTGCATCGTCATGGCTGTGAATCCGCCCCAGCCGCTTTAAATGTTCCGCATGAAAACTCTGTACCCCAATGGAAAGGCGATTGATCCCGGCCAGCAGATAATCTGCAAAAGGATCATGCTCTACAGTTCCCGGATTGGCTTCCAGGGTAATTTCACAGTCATTTTCAAAGGCAATAACCTTTTTCAGCTGCTCAAACAGCCACTCATAGCCCTGGGCTGAAATTAAGGATGGTGTTCCGCCGCCAATGAATACACTGTGAATCCGGCGTCCCTGTGCAAAATCCCGCTGGGTTTTAAAATCCTCCACCAGGGCCGTTAAATAGTGCTGCTCCAGCACCAATGATAGCTCTCCGTCAGGCACGGCATGTGAATTAAAGTCACAATACGGACATTTACGCACACACCAGGGCATATGAATGTAGAGTGACAATGGAATAATTGCAGGATTCAGATCGACCAAGTGAAGAAAGCTCAGGGGTTAAAGCACTATTTTAACATGACTGTGCAGGAACAATTCGCTCATGTCATGCAATTGCATTAGACTGTCTGGAAACCGGAGAGCAAACTCCCCCCTGATGATGAGCAAATAATGAAAATTTCAAGCCAGTTGCTGTTACTGCTTCCCCTGGCCATGGGTGTCGGAATTGCGATGGCTTTTCAGACCGCCATTAATGCCCAGTTACGGGAATATCTGCACTCCCCCATGCAGGCCGCACTTCTGTCATTTTTAGCGGGTACAATTGTACTGGCTGTACTGGTATTTTTTCAGGCTGCGCCCAGACCGACACTGAACAGTCTCGGTCAGATTCCCTGGTATTTGTGGCTGGGTGGATGTCTTGGCGTCTATGCCATCAGCATCAGTATTTTCACTGCACCCAGACTGGGTTTTCTGACCTTATCCGGATTAATCATGTTTGGGCAGATCAGCATGTCCATGCTGCTGGATCAGACCGGCTTACTGGGCGTTGAAAAAGTCCCGGTGAACTGGCAACGTCTGTCAGGAGCCGCTCTGATTTTTGCCGGAGTGCTGCTCAGCTTACAACGCTGATCGTTTTTAAATGATTAAATTGAGTATTTTTTGTGTCCAATGTCACAGCTTTAACCACCAGTCGCTTTGAATTAAAGCAACTTTTTCATCTGATGATTCCCATTTTAATCACCCAGTTTGCCCAGGCAGGTTTTGGACTGATTGACACTATCATGGCGGGGCACATGTCTCCAGCTGACCTGGCTGCCATTGCAGTGGGTGTCGGTTTATGGCTCCCGGTCCTATTGCTGTTCAGCGGAATCATGCTTGCCACCACACCGCTGGTTGCAGAAGCCCGCGGGGCACGTACTCCCGAGAAAATTCCTTCCATTATCCATCAGGCGCTGTGGGTTGCGCTGATCCTCGGTATCATTGCCATGCTGATTCTGCAGGCTTTGCCGCTATTGCTGCCTGTGCTGGGTGTGCCTGGAAGCCTGCTTCCCAAAGCCAGTCTGTTTTTACACGCCATCGGTTTCGGCATGCCTGCCGTGACCATGTACACTGCGTTACGCAGCTATACCGAAGCACTGGGGTATCCCCGTCCGGTAACCGCTATCAGTTTAATTGCGCTGCTGGCGCTCATTCCGCTGAACTATATTTTTATGTATGGCGCTGGTCCGATCCCCCATCTGGGCAGTGCCGGTTGCGGTTTTGCCACCGCCATTCTACAGTGGCTCATGTTTCTGAGCCTGGCGCTGTATACCTTTAAAGCGAAACGCTACCAGACCACCCGGATTTTTACCGTCTGGGAAAAAATAAACGGTGACTGGGCCAGGCGCATCCTGAAACTGGGCCTGCCTATTGGCCTTGCGATTTTTTTTGAAGTGAGTCTGTTCAGTTCTGCATCAATTATCTTAAGCCCACTGGGTGAAACCATTGTCGCGGCGCATCAGATCGCCACTTCGGTCACTGCCCAGTTATTTATGATTCCCATGTCACTGGCAATTGCACTGACCATCCGGGTCGGCACTTATTATGGTGAAAAAAACTGGGCTGCCATGCGTAAAGTTCAGTCACTCGGGTTAATGACCGCAACCCTGTGTGCGCTGATCACTATGAGCCTGATGTGGATATTCCGCCCTGAGATTGTGTCTGCCTACACGACCGATGCTCAGGTCACTCAGGTCGCCATCCATCTGATTTTGTTTGCCATTGCCTATCAACTCATGGACGCCTGGCAGGTCAGTGCCGCAGGTTGTCTGCGTGGTATGCAGGATACAAAAAGTCCGATGTGGATTACCATGCTGGCATACTGGGTGGTTGCCTTTCCAATAGGCCTTTATCTGGCGCGCTTTACTGCGCTCGGTGCCGGCGGGATATGGATTGGTCTGATTATTGGTCTGACCATTGCCTGTAGCCTGTTGCTGATCCGTTTGCATCTGAATAACCAGCGTCTGAGGCGGGAAAGCCTGTCCTGATTTTCAGCGGGTATGTTGTCCTCCGGCAGTCACCCGCTCGCTGTTTTTTTTATTGGCTGTCACATATGTCATCCGCTTGGTGTCACACATTGACCGGCTACATGTCGCAACCAGCCCTGATGAAACAATATCTTAACAATTAGAAGTATGCAGCCCATGATTTGTCGCCTATGATCAAAACTCAATAACAGCATCACCAAGGTTTAAGGACTCAAGCGAATGTCTAAGAATGCCAGCACACCCGGTAAACGTTTTATGAAACTTGCCAGTATGACTGCAAGTATTGCAACCAAAACGGTGTCCAGCTCCATTCGCAACTTTAATGCCGATGAAGAACAGAAGAACCTGGCCCGCAGTAAACTGTTTCAGGACATCGGTATTCAGATTGCAGACACGCTGGGTGAAATGAAAGGTGCTGTGATGAAAGTGGGACAGATTGCCTCACAATACAAGGATATTTTCCCACCGGAAGTCGCAAAGGCCATTTCAAAGTTACAGCGCCATGCACCGGCCATGCCTTTTGTGGAAATTAAACAACAGGTTGAAAAAGAACTGGGCAAACCGCTGGATCAGGCATTTAAGCACTTCGATGAACACCCCTTTGCCGCCGCCTCAATTGGCCAGGTGCATAAGGCTATTTTGCCCAATGGCAGCGAAGTGGTGGTTAAAGTCCAGTACCCCGGCATTGATGAAGCCTGTGAAAGTGATCTGAAACAGGTTCGTCTGGCCCTGCGTTTAATGGGCATGCTGAAAGTCGACAAAAAACTTCAGGACCGCCTGTTCAGGGAAATTCAGGACAGTCTGCATGAAGAACTGAATTATGAAATTGAAGCACAGAATCTTCAGGTTTTCCGCACCTTCCATGAAAAGCTCGACAGTAAAATTATTATTCCCCGTGTTTTTCCGGCGCATTCCACCCGGCGCATTCTGACCTTAAGCCTGGAAAAGGGCGAAACCATTGAAACCGCCAGCAACTGGGATTTAGATACCCGCAATGAAATCGGCCGGCGCCTGATTCATGCACTGGGGCAGCAGATTTTTTTCCTCAGACGTTTTCATTGTGACCCCCACCCCGGCAACTTTGCCTTCCGGGAAGATGGCAGTGTCATTATTTATGATTTCGGTGGTGTAAAAACGTTGTCCAATGACATTATCACCCATTTTAAGGCATTGGTGCGCGCTGCACGCAGACGGGATATCCCTGCCCTTGAAACGCATTTAATCGGACTGAATGCCCTTTCGGAGTCAGGCAAATTTCCGGAAGATCTGTATCACGCCTGGCTTGAAGTTTTATTGCGGCCACTGCTGACTCACTACGATTTTACGGAAAACTCTGCCCATCAGGACAGTGTAAAACTGGTCAGGCAGTCCCTGAAATACTGGGATGTCTTTAAGCCGTCCCCCGATACGCTAATGGTCAACCGGACCATTTCGGGACAATACTGGAATCTGATCCATCTGAAAGTCCATGATCAGCTGAATGATTTATTTGAAGAGCTGATTCCATCCACTGAATAAGGCTATCCTGCATCCAGTCATTTACTTTGCCAGACTTTGATTGTAATATTATAACATTGCAATAAGCTTTAAATGAGAATTGAAATGCGTAAAGATATCCATCCTGAATATCAGGAAGTGTTGTTTCATGACACCAATGCAGATGCGTACTTCATTATAGGAAGCACTATTCAGGCTAAACAGACCAAAGAATATCAGGGTAAAGTCTATCCGTATGTGACACTTGATATTTCCAGTGCGTCTCATCCTTTTTACACAGGTGAAGTGCGTCAGGCAAACAACGAAGGCCGTGTTGCCAGCTTCAACAAACGTTTTTCACGTTTCAAGCGTTAAGCGGTTAGCTAAATTTCCGATTCCTTTCGGGTTCGTTCAGGGTCTAAGCATGCTCTCCTCCTGCTTAGGCCTTTTTTTATGGATCATTCACGTCTTTATTTTCAGCGCGGACTCAACAGACTCTGAACAATATAAAAGCCCACTGCCAGGGCAAGCAGTCCCACCAGCACACTCGATATGGTATACATCAATGCAATGCCCGGCTGGCCCTGGCGGATCAGCTGAAATGTTTCCAGCCCGAAACTTGAAAACGTGGTAAATCCCCCAAGCACGCCCACCATAAGCAATAAGCGGGTTTCCTGCTGTAATACCGGATAACGCTGTGTAAAGGCAAAAAAAATCCCGGCCAGCAAACATCCCAGCAGATTAATGGACCAGGTGGTCCAGGGAAATAAACTCTGTGGCTTGCTGATAATAAAGCCGGCAGCATAACGCAGGCTTGCCCCAACTGCTCCCCCGCATGCGACCAGTAACCAGTTGATCAATAGATTCTCCCTCAGCAATGTATGTGTATAAACGCAGACTTATCCACAATTCATCCCATATTTTAAGATAATCATAAATCCACCCAGGCTGAGTCACAACAGGCAAATGTAATCTGCCGAATTTCGCTCCGGGCAGTTTCCGGTTATGATAGACCCTCCCAGTCACAAGGAATAATAAACATGCCTCAGACGCTGCTCAGTCAGCTAGATACCGGAAAAGCCGGCTTTTCAGATGTGATTGCCTATATCGATGCACATTATACCCACACCCCGACAGCATTCCGTAATGGCCAGCAACACAATACCGCCACAGAGAATCAGGGCAGTGCAAAGATCTTTTCCTTTGCCCGTCTGCATAATCTGAATCCGCAGCAAACCCTGAGTCTTTTTGCAGAGCATTACAGGTCCGTACTGAATACGCCGGAAGCCAGTGATCATCAGAATATCCGTCAGTTCATGCAGCATGGATGGGATGGCATTCAATTTGAACAGTCCGCCTTAACGGCCAGATCAGTATAAAAATACAGGCCATGCACCTGATTCAGGATGCTGCATCCACAAAATTTTCATGTAAAAAAGGGACCGATCTGATCCCTTTTACAATACTGTGCATGCCGTCATGGACGTTCATCATATTGCGGCAAATTATCACAGATTATGTCCCACTCGGCCTTGTGAGCCACAAAAATATGCTGGGTCGGTTTCTGTTGTAATGGCGTATCCAGCGTACCGATTCTTAAGCGATAAATCTCAGGCAATTCAGTCCGGACACTGATAATCGGCGAGGCACATTCACTGCAAAACCAGCGCTCCGTGATGGGAGTGGACTGGTATTTTTTCAGCAGATGTTCACCCTGGACCATCTTAAAATCTGCCCTGTTAATCGGGGCATTGGTCGCATAGGCACTGCCATTGGCTTTGCGACAGCGTTTACAGTGACATTCAATAATATCACCGATTTCACCATGCACTTCATAACGAATACCGCCACACAGACAACTGCCTGCATGGATTTTTTTTCAACCTCCATCAATCTTCCCTCTCCTGAATGAAGACATTTCAAAATAACATACTATTCAGTCGATATTAAAAGATAATGATGCACACCTTCGGCGGCGGCACGCCCGGTAGCAAGGCAGGCTGTCAGCAAATAACCTCCAGTCGGGGCATCCCAGTTCAGCATTTCACCACAACAGAAAATGTACGGGCAGGATTTTAATTGCAACTCCGTCGTCAAAGCTTCACGCCTGACCCCACCACTACAGCTGATCGCTTCTTCAATCGGGCGGAATCCTTCCAGTTCGATCCTAAGCTGTTTCACCTGTTTTGCCACTGCTTCTGCATTATTCCAGAATGATTTATCCACCAGTTCACGCACCAGACTGGCTTTGGCAGTATCGAGGCCAGCCTTGCGCCAGCAGTTACTGAGTGATTGTTTTTTACTGGCCTGCAATTTGCCTGTTAATTGTTCAAGGCTCAGATCCGGCAATAGATCCAGATAAATCTGCATGGGTTGCCGATGACGGATTAATTCACGCAATGCCCGATTCTGTTTATAAATCAGGCCGCTTTCCAGCCCATAATGACTGATTACAATATCACCAATGCTTTTATCCCGTTCATCCACCCAGCCTGCAACCCGTTTCAGCGGCTGACCAAACACCGGTTGCATAAAATCAGACCATTGCTTCAACACCCCCACATTGCTGGCCTGAAAAGGCTCAAGTTCGGCTGCAGCCAACCAGGCCTGCCATGCGCCATCACTGCCCAGCTGCGGCCAGGACACCCCACCGCATGCCAGTACAATTGCATCAAAACTACGGCTGTGCTGCTGCTCCATTTTCAGGTCATACACCTGCACAGACTGTTGCTCAATGGCCACAACCTGATGGCGATAATAAAACTGTACGCCCTGTGCCGTCAGTCGCCTCAGCCAGGCTCTGAGTAAAGGTGCTGCTTTCATTCCAACCGGGAAAATACGTCCTGAAGAGCCTGTGTAGGATGCAATGCCCAGGCCCCGCATCCAGCGCTGAATCCAGTCAGCATTCCACTGTTCAAGCCACGGCGCCAGCCATGCTGCCTGATCATAACGCTGGACAAACCAGTCAATCGTTTCAGCATGTGAAATATTCAATCCTGTTTTACCGGCCATCAGAAACTTACGGGCAGCAGAAGGCTTCTGTTCAAAAACATGCACCGCATGACCATACTGGCTCAGCACCTCGGCGGCCATCAGCCCGGCAGGCCCAGCGCCAATAATGGCAATGCTTTTATTCGGCATGGTTGTTTTCTGCCTGATTATTTTCTGCCCGGTTATTTTTTTCTGCAAAGTCATTGTCCGGATCATCAGCCACAGCAACACGTTGTTTCTGTACAGCCTGTCTCTGCACATGCTGGCCCTGCAAAGGCAAAAACACATCAAAACGGGTCTGATAATGCTCAGGCCGGGAAATGATCAGTTGCTGACACAGTTCACCACGTGCCAGATATTTAATTTCGAAATGTGTCCGGGCTGAGTCTGCTGCAATCACCTGCTTTTCATAAGGCAGTTGCCATACCTGCTGCAACTGCTGTTCTGCTTCTGCAATATATTCAGGAATATTGCTGGCCAGCGTCAGCGTGCCATTAAATTGCAGCCTGGAAATCAGGAATTCAAAAAAAGGCATATTCAGCCAGCGCTGTGCAGGATTGTGAGGTTCAGGATTTGGATATAAAATAAAAATTTGCTGCACCTGAACCGGATACACCGCATGTACCATCCACGCTATGGCATCTGCATGAACCGGCGTTAAATTCTGATTGCCTTCAACCTGATGCTGTTTCTGCATGGCCAGGAATTTTTCACGGGTTCTTTCAACCGCAATCAGGCTCCTGTGCGGATTCTGCGCTGAGAACAACAGCGCATGCCGGCCTTTTCCTGCGCCAATTTCCACACAGACGGGCCGATTTTCAATGGGCTGAAAGTCACGTGGTGCATGCATACGGTTGGGCTGGAATTGACGAACGGGCATAATCAGATCAGACAGGCATAAATCGGTACGAGTCTAACAATTTCTGACGGGTTTGCCCAGGATTAGCGTATAACGCAGACGATTAATGAAGTTTATGAAGTATCAACAGATACCATTATTTGAAAAATGAGCTGGAGTTTATCATGCCACGTACTTTTCCCTGCCCGCGCTGTGGGAAGAAAACCACATGGGAAGCCAATGCATACCGGCCTTTCTGCTCTGAACGCTGCAAGATGATTGATCTGGGTGCATGGGCCACCGAAGACTATAAACTGCCCACAGAAGACGCTCCACCGTCCGATGATGAGAGCTGAATCTGACTGCGTGAATTGATTGACCGGATGGATGCCGGTTTTCAGCCATCAGATGATCTTCCTCCTCCAGACGACACAGGTCGATGATTTACAGACTGGCATGCCATGCATGACCACACGGTTGCAACAATGCTCTATCCGGCCTGGCCTGCAACAAAGGGATTAAACTGTTTTTCATGGCCAATACTGCTGATGGGGCCATGCCCGGAAATAAACTGTGTCTCATCCGGCAGACTGAAACATTCCCGCTGAATGGATTCAAGCAACTGTTCATGATTGCCCCGCGGGAAATCGGTACGCCCGATGGAACCCTTGAACAGTACATCTCCAGTCCACAACACGCCGTGCTTCTGGTTATAAAACATGACATGGCCTGGGGTATGACCCGGTGCAAAACGGACTTCAAATGTTTCATCACCGAGTTTCAGGGTTTCTCCACCTTCCAGCCATTGATCCACTCTGACCGGCTCCGGGATCGGAAAACCATAACGGGCAGAAACCTCCTGAATCATCTCCAGCCAGAATAGGTCTTCCTTATGCGGACCAATGACAGGCACATGCCATTCATTGACCAGTGCACCCACCGCCCCGGCATGGTCCAGATGACCATGTGTCAGCCACAGTGCCTTCACCGTCAGCCCCAGTGCCTCAACTTCCTGTTTTAATTTTTCAGGTTCTCCACCGGCATCAATTAAAACAGCTTCCCTGGTTTCCGAATCCCAGACAATGGAACAATTCTGGGCAAATGCCGTCACAGGAACAATTTTGACTTGCAGCATGGATCATCTCCCGCCTTCATCTGACAAAGTATATTTTAACGCATCCAGCTGCGCCTGTAACAGACCGGATAACAGGGCAATATGACGCTGCCCGCTGTTTAATGCAGGAATATAGGCATAGCGCTGACCACCTGCATGTAGAAATAACTCACGGTTCTGAATGGCCAGTTCCTCCAGCGTTTCCAGACAGTCTGCCGAAAATGCCGGACTCAGCACCTGTACCGATTGTACGCCATCCTGCGCCCATTGCTGCAACAACTGATCGGTATAGGGTCTGACCCATTCCTGTTTGCCGAAACGGGACTGAAAACTGATGGCCCACTGTTCATCATTCAGCGCCAGGGCCTGAGCAACCTTACGCGCAGTCACATGACAACGTTCAGCGTAGGGATCACCCCGATCGGCATAGGGCTGTGGAATCCCATGAAAGGACATCAGTAATTTTTCTGCAGATCCATGCTGTTGCCGGTATGCACGGACACTGTCTGCCAGTGCCTGAATATACAATGGATGCTGATAATAATCACGAATCACACTGATTCCCGGTAAATTCCGCTGTTCAGTCACCCATTTTGCCAGTGCATCGTACAGTGGTGCCGTGGATGTAGCAGAATACTGTGGAAATAACGGCAATAAAATCAGATGATCGTATACATGCTGAGCAGCCTCAGTCAGCGCCTGATCCATACCGGGATGCCCATAGGTCATGGCTGGAACAATTCTCAGCTCAAATTCAGGATAGGCCGTAACAAGCTGCTGCTCAATCCGCTGAACCTGTTGCAGCAGAATTTCCCGCATGGGCGAGTCTTCCGACCAGATTTTTGCATAAGCTGCTGCCACCCGTTTAGGCCGTATGGGCAACACACAGGCATACAGAATGATTTTCCAGAGCAGCGCCGGGATTTCAATGACCCGGCCATCCGATAAAAATTGTGCCAGAAAACGCCGTACAGCCGGAACCGTTGGCGCATCAGGCGTACCTAAATTGGCAACGATGATGAATACTTTGGGTTTTGAAGACATCTTTTCCACATCAGCTACAACAGGCTTAATCCGCTCATAGTACCGGATTCACCGTCAGAAACGAACCGCTTCCTGCATATTCACTACGACAATGGTGAATGCCGGCCGGTCAGGCGGGGTTCTTCCAGCAATTTCAGCCCCCGGGCAGTGAGCTGCCACAGCATGCGCTGACGATCATCCCGACCCACCGGAATAATCCAGTCATTCTGACGCATCTGCTGTTTAATCCGATGCAGCGCCCGGACATTAATCTGCGCCCTGGCAACCGCATGCGCGCGCGGCATCATGCATTTTGCGTCCTCCAGACCGGTACGATTCAAATAAGCATTCAACACCTTTGAAAAGCATTCTTCAGGTGATACCTGGCAAAACTCAGTGGACAGCACGTTCAGCAGCTCAGCCCAGCTCATTTCACGAATCGGATTCAGTTCCTTAAAGTTACCATCCTGATAGGCATGCATGCGATAGTCAAAATCAAAAACATCATGGATGGACACTTTCGGCAGCGTCAGAAATGGATCGGCTTCCTTTTTGCCCTGCTCAATTCTGAGCTGCGCCAGTTCAGATTTCAGATGATCAATTTTATCCTGTAATATCTGAATATTCTGCGGTCTGACCCATCCCGTCACCGGATAACGCTCAAGCATCTGCGGCATGCGGGAGCGCACAGCCAGTTCCAGCTCCCTCAGAGTCCGATAACAGATCACCTGTTCGACTTCCTTTTGCAGCTGATGGCGGAACTCATCAAACCGTTCCCTTAACTCAGGTCGCTGTTCCTGCAATGCGGCATCTCTTGTATCCGGCTGCTCATGCATAAAAACAATCACCGGCTTCTGCTTGGTTACTGCATAAATGTATTCCAGATGCATATATCCCACCCCGGAAACCGATTGTTCACCATACTGACTGCCCAGCAACAGCAACACATAATCGCAGTCATCAATCTGCCGGCGAGCAAATGCAGTGCTCAGGGGCGTTCTTTGTTCCAGTCCCCACGAAAAGAAACCCATGCCAATCAGGGTCTGAGACACCACCATTCTTTCAGGCTGCATTTCCTGACCTGAGGTGGTGATAAAAACCTGATAACGCTTATCCAGCATAGGCCATCCCTTTCCTTCTCATACAACTGGCTCCAGCCATTTCCGCTCCACGCTGATCCACTCAGTCCCTTTGATCAACCCTATTTTCGACGGACCATGTCAGATCCGCATGCATTAAACGGGCCACAACCGGTTCAAGGGCTGCTGCATTGTTCCCGCTGAGCACACATCTTAACTGTTTTACGTTTCCGGCATGCCATGATGATTCGGAGATTAACCGGTTTTTCGTTAAAATGCGTGAGGTTTGTCTTGCAACAGCCATGCCTGAATCAACCAATACTAATTTTCCTGGATAAAGCTGCTGTATGGCATTGTTTAGAAAAGGATAGTGGGTACACCCCAGCACCAGATGATCAGCACCCTGATCAATCACCGGCTGAAGGCTTTGTCTTAAATCGGCCCGGCATGCCTCACTGTCCTGCAGCCCTGCCTCAATCCAGGGCACCAGCGCCAGACAGGTCACAGGCAACACCGTTACACCTGCCGGTTCTGCAAAATTTTCCACCACGTCGCGGATGAGTTTACCCCGAAAGGTCGCCGGCGTAGCCAGCACCGCTACAACTTTACTCTGACTATGCAACACCGCAGGTTTCAGTGCAGGCACCAGCCCAATAATGGGAAAATCTTCACCATAATAAGCCCGTAAATAATCCAGGCTGAAAGCAGATGCCGTATTACATGCCACCACTGCAATTTTACAGCCCTGACGGTATAGCCACTCAATCGCCTGAGCAGTCAGTTCCCGGATATTCTGATCATTCCTTGGACCATAAGGCACATGTGCGGTATCGGCATAATACAGAATTTGCTCACCCGGTAAATGCCGGGCAATTTCCCGGGCAATGGATAAACCACCAATGCCTGAATCAAAAATACCAATCGGCGCATCGGCAGAAGCCGCCGGCATGCGCTGACCAGGCACGGAGATGGGAAGAACACCTGTCATGGTTGGATCTGCAAATCAAATACTGTATTAAAGATAAACATCAGCTGCTCAATTGCAAGTGCAAATCACCACTTTGTAGCGACAAAATGGTTTCACCCTGTTCATTTTCGGTTAACTGACCATATTCAATCAGATGAAAAAACGCAGACCGCTGGATCAGGGCATTCATTCCAAAACGAACATGGACATAGGGCCGCAGATCGCCCTGATATTCACGCATGAAAACCGGATGCAGCTCATCCACAATCACCACATCCTGACTGGTGGTGGTCAGTTGCAGATATATTTTCCCTTCAATTTCAACCTGATCCACCTGATTCACCAATAAAGGCTCATCCTCCACCTCAATTTCAATCTGTTCCACCGGGGTTTTCAGATAAAACCTGCCATTTTCCTTCCACAAAACCTTTGTAAACAGATCCACCAGTGGCTGACGCCGGATTAACTGACCTTCGTGCCACCATTCGCCATTGGCTTTCACCACCAGATCCATTTTACCACAATGCGCCGGATGCCATTGATCTACAGGAGGAATTACCCTTTTGTGACCCTGCTGTGCATCTTTTACGTATTGTGCAATACTGATTAAGTTTCTATCATTAGCCACTGTTGGCTGATGTTGATCCGCTGATGTTGAATTATTTTGATTTACCATGGTTTATATGCCCTGCTGACAAAAAATAATACGACTCAGCCATTGGCTGGATCAGGGGGTTAAACCTACCATCCCCATACAGATGACATACAGGGTACGATATCAGAAAATTGTACCACTGAATTAAGCATACTCATGGCAGCACCGATTTTTTATTCCTTTGAATAATTTAGGTTGCCACCCTTAAAAATATGAGGAGTCCCGGATGGAGCACATCGAACGTGAATCGATGGAGTTTGACGTAGTCATTGTAGGCGCAGGTCCCGCGGGCCTTTCTGCCGCAATTAAAATTCGTCAGCTGGCAATTGAAAACAATCTTCCAGATTTATCTGTGTGTGTTGTTGAAAAGGGCTCCGAAGTGGGTGCACATATCCTTTCCGGCGCAGTACTGGAACCCCGTGCAATCAATGAGCTCTTCCCGAACTGGAAAGAAGAAGGCGCGCCACTGAATGTGCCGGTGACTGAAGACAAAACCTTTTTCCTGCTGTCTGACCAGAAATCACAGGAAGCTCCGCACTGGATGGTGCCAAAGAGCATGCACAATGACGGCAACTACGTCATTTCACTGGGCAACGTGGTCCGTTGGCTGGGAACTAAAGCTGAGGAACTGGAAGTCTCCATTTTCCCGGGTTTTGCTGCATCTGAAATCCTGTACCATGAAGATGGTGCAGTTAAAGGCATTCAGACCGGTGACATGGGCATTGGCAAAAATGGCGAACCGACAGGCAACTTTACGCCCGGTTATGAACTGCATGCCAAATACACCCTGTTTGCCGAAGGCTGCCGTGGCCATTTAGGCAAACGCCTGATTGCACAATACCAGCTGGATAAAGATGCTGATCCACAGCATTACGGTATTGGAATTAAGGAACTATGGGAAATTGATCCGGCAAAACATAAGCCGGGCCTGGTGATGCATGGTGCAGGCTGGCCTTTAAATGAAACCGGTTCTTCTGGCGGCTGGTGGTTATATCACGCTGAAAACAACCAGGTCACTTTAGGCATGATTGTCGACCTGTCCTATCAGAACCCGCATATGTACCCATTTATGGAAATGCAGCGCTGGAAAACCCACCCACTGATCAAACAATATCTGGAAGGCGGTAAACGTATTTCCTATGGTGCACGTGCCGTAGTCAAAGGCGGATTAAACTCCCTGCCTAAACTGACTTTCCCGGGCGGTTGTCTGATTGGTGATGATGCAGGTTTCTTAAACTTTGCCAAAATCAAAGGCTCACACACGGCCATGAAATCCGGCATGCTCTGTGGTGAAGCGGTATTTGAGGCCATTGCTGCCGGTGCTGCAAAAGGCGGCGATCTGGCCGTTGCCCGCGCGACTGAAGGTGAGGATTTCTTTGCAAAAGAGCTGACCACCTATACCGACAAATTTGAAAACAGCTGGTTGAAGGAAGAACTATTCCGCACCCGTAACTTTGGTCCGGCCATGCATAAATTTGGTCAGTGGATTGGTGGCGCATTTAACTTTATTGATCAGAATGTATTCCGGGTACCATTTACCCTGCATGACCTGATCCCGGATTTCAGTGCGCTGAAACCGGTGGATGCAGTCAGCTTCAAACCGAACTATCCGAAACCGGATGGCAAACTGACCTTTGACCGTTTATCTTCAGTCTTTGTGTCCAATACAGTGCATGAAGAAAATCAGCCTGCGCATCTGAAACTGATTGATCCAGCCATTCCAATTGATGTCAATTTACCGACATGGGACGAACCGGCTCAGCGTTATTGCCCGGCGGGTGTTTATGAAGTCATGGAAAATGATGACGGCTCAAAACGCTTCCAGATTAATGCAGCGAACTGTGTGCATTGTAAGACCTGTGATATTAAAGACCCTTCTCAGAATATCATCTGGGTTACACCGGAAGGTGGCGGTGGTCCGAACTATCCAAATATGTAATATGCCAGATATAGAGCATGCAGAAGATCAGACAAAATTGCTGAAATGCATAAAAATGAGTGTATCCTGATACGCTCATTTTTTTATGGTCTCTCTCAAAATTCAGATTCATGATTTTATTGAGTTAATTTATTTTAATCAGACCTGGAACTGTTATAAAATCCCATTGGGCAACAGCTCCCTGCCCTGTGAACAGGCAATCGCTTATCCCTTTTTCACCAGGTAGCGAAATTCCTTATGACCGGCTTCATCCAGCCGCTCTTCCTGCAACAGCAACTCATGTCCCAGATGCATACAGAATTTCGGAATGTCCCAGCTGGTGGAATTATCTGTCGCGAAGACTTCAACCACATCTCCTGATTTTGATTTACGGATGGCCTGATGCAGCATCATGACCGGTTCAGGACAGCGTAATCCACGTGTATTAAGCTGAATATCCGGACTGAAAACCTGTTCTGACATTGTCACCTCTGCTGCAAATGCCTGCTAAAAATCGGCTTATTCTAACATAGCCCGGCCTGATTCGGACCAGCACACAGATTTCAGCACAAAATGCCCCATGTATTCACGCATTTGAACAGCTTTATAGATAGACATCTGCATTTTCTTCGGTATGATAAAATTGACATTTTCTATAAGAGTCTTCAGGAAAGATCATGCACGAGGAATCAGGCCCGTCGTGGGGTATGCGCGGCTTACGCAAATGGTTAAGAACCGCCCCAGAAACCCGGGATGAGTTGCTCAGACTGGTTCAGGATTCACGTCGTTTTCTGGAACCCGATACCGTGGCCATGCTGGAAGGCGTACTTGACCTGCCGGCCACCAAAGTCCGTGAAGTCATGACGCCACGGACTGCAATGGTCAGCTTGCAGGAAGATGACCAGTTACTGGATATTCTGCACGTGCTGATTGAATCTGCACACTCACGTTTTCCTGTGTTTTCTTCAGATCAGCCGGATAATGTGGTCGGTATTCTGCTGGCCAAGGACCTGCTGCCCTTCCTGAAGGATCAACTGGTGCGGGTGGATATCCGGACCCTGATGCGTCAGCCTTTATTTGTCCCGGAAAGTGCCCGTTCTGATCAGGTACTGCGGATGCTGAAAAATACCCAGACGCATATTGCCATCGTGATTGACGAATATGGCACCACGTCCGGCCTGGTGACTCTGGAAGACATTCTGGAAGAAATTGTCGGTGAAATTGAAGATGAGCATGACAATGCCGATGAAGAAGCCCAGTTCATTATCCCGGATCCGGAACACAGTGCAGCCAACAGCTGGATTGTGCAGGCACTGACCCCCATTGAACACTTTAACAATATCCTGAATGCTGATTTTTCAGATGATGAAGTGGAAACCGTGGGTGGGCTATTACTACAGGAAATCGGCCTGGTCAGTGATCTGCAGGGACAGACGGTTGAACTTGGCAAATGGCAATTTACCATTATGGAAGCAGATGCCCGTACCATTCATCTGATCCGGGCTGTACATCAATGACCGCATATTCTGACAAATTACCGAACACTCCACAGCAGCTGCCTGTTATTTATCCACTATGTATTGCACTCATTTCAGGTGCTGTCTTCAGTCTTGCACTGGCCCCCCATGACTGGTGGTGGCTGGCCATTTTATCGCCGGCACTGCTATATGCCTGCCTGAAAGGACGCTCTGCCGGACAGGCATTTGCCATTGGCTGGGCTTATGGCTTTGGTCTATGGTTTATCGGTGCATTCTGGCTTTATACCTCCATCCATGTTTATGGAGATACCAATGCAGTCCTGAGTGTGCTGATGATCATGGGCATGGCATTGGTCATGGGCTTATTTACCGCCATACAGAGTTGGTTATACCGACGTTTCTTTCCTGAAACGCCCCTGACTTTTGCGCCTTTATGGGTGATTTTTGAGTGGTCAAAGACCTGGCTGTTTACCGGGTTCCCCTGGCTGTTTGCAGGTTATGCATTTACAGAAAGGCTGCTGGATGGCTATGCGCCCTTATTTGGTGTTTTTGCTGTGTCCTTTGCAGTGATTTTGCTCGCCTGTGCGCTGGTCGAGATTTTAAACCGACGTCTCTTCTGGATCATTCCGTCACTGTTATTACTACTGGGCGCGTGGGGTGCATCCTTCATTCATTTTGTTCAGCCCAAAGCTGAAAAACCGCTCTCGGTTTCACTGATTCAGGGCAATATTCCACAGGACCTGAAATGGCTGACCGAATACCAGGTCAAAACCCTGCAAATTTATTTCGATTTAAGTCGTACCGAATGGGGACGTGATCTGATCGTCTGGCCAGAATCTTCCATTCCGCTGTTCCAGACTGATATTCAACCTTTCCTGGACATGATGAATCAGCAGGCCAGAAAAACCGGAACAGCCTGGGTCACAGGTATTCCCTACTGGGATACTGCGGAATCCAGACAGCAGGGATCTCCCATGTACTATAACAGTATGATAGCTATGGGCAGTGACGCATCCGGGTTATATAAAAAGCAGCGACTGGTTCCATTCGGTGAATATATTCCACTGTATGGCTTGCTCAGCTGGGTTTTACCCGCCCTGCAAAATGATCCATCCATGAGTGGCTTTTCCCGTGGCGCAGCGGATCAGCCTCCATTCAGCATTAAAGGGCATCAGCTGGCGGCGGCTATCTGTTATGAAGTGGCTTATCCGAATCTGACCCGACGTAATGCACAACATAGTGACTTTCTGGTGACGGTATCCAATGATGCCTGGTTTAAGGGTACTGCCGGTCCGCTACAGCATTTGCAGATGGTTCAGATGCGGGCCAAGGAAAATGGACGATGGTTTATTCGTGCCACCAATACCGGTGTGACCGCCTTTATTGATCATCAGGGGCATATCGTCAAACAGGCTCCTATGGATCAGGAAGCTGTATTACGTGGTGATTTACCGGCCATGCAGGGCGAAACCTGGTACACCCGTTTCAGTGACTGGCCAATTCTGGGCTTCTCATTGCTGCTGCTGATACTGGGCTGGATTTATCGCCCACGTACTGTTGATGTCAGCTTTAAATCACGCCGCTAACACAAGTACTGATCGTAAACCGGGCCAGGCGCCCGGTTTTTTTCGATTATTCAGTATCGAAATGGCAATGTGTTAAAGTAAAATACATCAAAGCAACCGGGTTCCCAGCGGAACATCCATATCCGGTACACACAGGGCAACCTCACCCGCAGCATTATGAAAACCGGTCACCAGGCATTCTGACTGGATCGGACCAATTTGTTTAGCAGGGAAGTTGACCACTGCCACCACCAGTTTCCCCACCAGATTTTCCGGCAAATATAATGCCGTAATCTGCGCACTCGACTTTTTTACGCCCAGACTTTCCCCAAAATCCACATGCAGAATATAGGCAGGTTTACGTGCCTGCTCAAAAACTTCCGCACGGATAACTTTGCCAACCCGCAGCTCCACTTTAAAAAAATCGTTCCATTCAATCTGTTGCATTGTCATTCTCTGTTGCCTGATTTATTCACTGTATGACAGTGTAATCAATCCGCCTGACATTTCCTAAAAAGCTCACCAATAAATACCCGGTAATTCTGTCTGACAAAAAAACAGATTCAATAAAAAACCGGGATTTGCCCCGGTTTTTGAACACTGAATGAGTGGATCGCTGATTATAGACATGTTGCCAGATATGACATCATCGCCATTAAAAAAAGCATGGGAACATAGCCATAAACTCTGACTATTTGCTGCTCCAGTAAAGACGAAAATTCATATTTCAGATTCAATACTGTCGCATTCAGTGCACTGTAAAAACTGAGAATCGCCAATGCACTGAACATACTGAGCGCCAGGAAACCCACCACAATCTGACTGGCTGCATGAGTGCTTTGCCATAGATTCAGAAAAAAATGACTGGCCGGCAATAAGCTCAGAATCAGCAGTACAGATTTCAGCATGGTCCAGTGAAACTGGTTGATTTCATCAGATAATCCTAATGCTTTCATGGTGACCCCTATAGGCAGTACTGCTGATGGCATTATTATTGATGGCTTTTGTTTAAATAAAAAGCCTATTTTTATTCATAATCCCGGTTTATTGTAACCATTAAACATGGGAATAATTATCATTATAAGTATCATCAAAAAATTAAATATTTCTAATTACAAATCAAAATCTTATATTAATGCAATAAACAAGAAACATTATCACTTCACTTCATATTTATTCATCCGATCAAGTGAAGTGATAAATACCATTAAAGTTTTTAAAATAAACTTTAATTTCTAATCACGGCTGATAATAAATATCTGCATCGTTGCCTTCACCACCCTGCTTTCCATCCGCACCGAAGGAATAAAGGTTATATTGTTTACCATCTGAGCCAGGGATTTCATATTGCACATCATTATCCCAGCTGTCTTTGGGATAGCCCCCTTTGACATAACCGCCCGGTAACCAGTTTTTTGCCGTTGCCGGCTGATTGACCAATGCATCCAGACCGCCTTCCTGCGTGGTTGGGAAATGACCATTGTCCAGTTTGTACTGATCCAGGGCACCCGCAACCCCTTTCAGGGTAATTTTGGTGGTGTCCACTTTGGCTTTTTCACCACGTCCCATAACATTTGGTACAATGAGCGCCGCCAATACACCTAAAATTACAATTACAACCATCACTTCGATCAGGGTAAAACCTGATTGCCGGGTTTGAGACATCTTCCGTTGCATGCTTTATTCTCTCTATTAAACTAATTTTGTATCAGCGTAATCCTGATTCCATAATGCTGACTGGATAATCCTGCTGAAATAACCCAAATCAGATAACTTCAAATAACTCCAGTGAAATAAACCAGGCTAAATCATATTGTTCATATTCACAATAGGCAGCATTACGGCAATCACAATCACCAGTACGATACCCGCCATGAAGACCAGCATCAGTGGCTCAAGCAAGGCCAGCAATGTGGATATGAATGTAGTGACTTCACGATCCTGCATCCCTGATGCACGCTCCAGCATACGGTCCAGTTCACCGGATGCTTCACCACTTCTGATCATTTGTACCATCATTGGTGGAAAATAACCACAGCGTTCAAGTTGTGTTGCCAGATTACCGCCTTCTGTTACTTTTTCAGCAGCAAGATTCACCGCATCCCGGATCACCCAGTTATTGCTCACCGCAGCGCCAATTTTCAGCGCATCCACCAATGGCACACCCGACTGGGTCAAAATGGACAGGGTACTAGCAAAACGTGCTGCATTTATACCACGTGATAATTTACCGAATAATGGCAATCTGAGTGTTAAACGATCAAACGTGTAGTGTCCTGCCGAAGTACGCAGGAATCGGGCCAACCCCAAAACGCCCAGGGTCGTGGCCACCAGCATGAAGGGCCAGCTGGCCCGGATAAAGTCACTGGTTTTCATCAGCGCCACGGTAATCCAGGGCAATGCCTGCTTGCTCTGATCAAAGGTTTTTACAATATCCGGCACCACATAAGTCATCAGCCCCATGACAATGGCAAAGGACATCAGCATCAGAATGACGGGATAAATCATGGCACCCTGCACTTTCTTCTGCATGGAAAAACGGTTTTCCGTATAATCCGCCAACTGGTCCAGAATCAGGTCCAGGTGACCGGAACGTTCCCCGGCGGCAATGGTGGCAATATATAAATCAGGGAAACGTCCGATCTGGTGCATAGCCTGCGCCAATGAATGCCCTTCCAGTACTCGTGAACGGACCGACAGCAGAATATTCTGTACATGCAACTTTTCACTCTGTTTGGCAACGGCGCGCAGGGCTTCTTCAAGCGGTACAGCTGCTGCAACCAGTACGGAAAGCTGCCGGGTCATCAACGCCAGGTCATAGGCTGAGAATTTTTTCTGGAACCATCCTGAACTACGGTTTTTATCCTTTTGTTCCACCGGATCAACAGTAACCGGAATCCACGCTTTATCACGCAGTTGCTGTCGAATCTGACGTGCTGAATCACCTTCCATCACGCCTTTTTGTTGTTTTCCTGAATCATCCAGGGCTGTAAATTGATATGCCGGCATGCTTATGCTCTAATTTTCCAGAATTTTCGGTCACTGCTGTTGCATCTGACCCTGAAAATCATTCATATTCCAGACTGTGAATGACGTATACACTCTAACATAACCTTTTCGCGATCACGATATTATTTCACCCGGAACCGGCGATACCTTAATATGCTGAATATGACAGATTCACGCCAGACCATTTACCGTATACGGGTTGCTGTACCTGTACATCTGTATGACTGTTTCGACTATCAGCTCAGCGCTGAGCAATATCAGCAGGCGGAAATCGGTGCCCGCGTTGCGGTTTCATTTGGACGTCAGCATCTGACCGGTGTGATTGTTGAAAAACTTGCGCCGGATGCACCGATTGATCCCGGTTTTCAGCTGAAAACCATCAGCAGTCTGGTGGATGATCAGGCCATTTTAAATGATAAGGTTTTGAGTCTACTGAGCTGGGCCGCCCAGTATTATCAGTTTCCGCTCGGCGAAGTCATTCATGCAGCATTACCGGTGTTTTTACGTCAGGGCAAACCCTATGATCTGCTGGCGCATGTGTGGAAAGTACTCGACTTAAACGCAGAAGAGAAGTTGAAGCGTTCAGAAAAACAGCTGAATGCCTACAAAATTTTAAAGCTTCATCCTCAGGGAACCTCTGAAAACATTCTGAATCTCAGCGGGATTGAAACAGCCACCCTGAAAGCCATTGAGAAAAAAGGCGTGATCCGCTGCGAACTGGAGCAGCAGGATTTCAGCCCCGAACCCGTACAACTGGCACAGCTGCCCCTGACGCCCAACCATGATCAGCAAAAAGCCATTCAGACCATTTTAAAGGCGCAAAACAAATATCAGGCTTTTTTACTAGATGGGTTAACCGGCAGTGGAAAAACCGAGGTTTATTTACAGATCATGCAACAGGTCCTGAAACAGGGCAAACAGGTGCTGGTACTGGTGCCTGAAATTGGTCTGACCCCGCAGACCATCAGCCGTTTCCAATCCCGCTTTCACTGCAATATTGCCCTGCTGCATTCGGGTCTGAATGATTCAAAACGGCTCCAGGCCTGGCAACATGCACAGACCGGGAAAGCTTCAATTATCCTGGGGACCCGCTCAGCCATTTATACCCCTTTACCTCAACTGGGTCTGATCATTCTGGATGAAGAGCACGATCTGTCGTTCAAGCAACAGGAAGGCTTCCGCTACCATGCCCGTGATGTTGCCCTGTATCGTGCGTCACTGGAAAACTGTCCGATTATTCTGGGTTCGGCCACGCCCAGTATAGACAGCTACTACCTGGTGGACCAGGGCAAGCTGACCGGCCTGCAACTGAACCAGCGGGCCGGTAGCGCCATAATGCCGACCATGCATGTTATTGATTCAAAAATCAGCCGTAAGCAACACGGCATCAGTGAGCCCCTGATTCATGAAATCAGGAAACGGCTGGAAAGAAAGGAACAGGTGCTGGTGTTTCTGAACCGGCGCGGCTATGCGCCGGTTGTCATCTGTGAAAGCTGTGGATGGCAGGCCAACTGTCCAAACTGCGATGCGCATTTTACCCTGCATACCAGTCCCTATACCCATCTGCACTGTCATCACTGCGGCACCATTAACCGCCTGCCCGATGCCTGCCCGCAATGCCACCAGCAGACCCTGAAACCCATTGGCATAGGCACCGCCAGGGTTGAAGACGGCCTGAACACACTTTTCCCGGACTTTCCGGTACTGCGGGTTGACCGTGATTCCACCAGTCGTGTCGGCAGCTGGCAAAAAATCCATGATCAGATTCAGCAAAGCCAGCCAGTCATTCTGCTGGGAACGCAAATGCTTGCCAAAGGACACCATTTTCCTTTTGTGACACTGGTGGCCATTCTGGATATTGATGGTGGCCTGCTGAGTGTCGATTTCCGGGCACCGGAACGCACAGCGCAGCTGATTGTGCAGGTGGCAGGCCGCTCCGGCCGGGGTGAGAAAAAAGGCGATGTCTATCTACAGACGCTGCGGCCTGAGCATCCCATGCTGAATACCCTGATTCATCAGGATTATCGGGCATTTGCCAGACAGATGCTGGCAGACCGTAAACTGGCCTCACTGCCCCCCTGCCGCTATGCTGTCTTAATCCGCTGCGAATCCCGCAGTCAGGAAGAAAACCAGCAATTCCTGACGGACATGACGCAGCAACTCCGACTGAGTACTGAGGAAAATCTGATTGAAGTCTGGGGGCCAATTCCTGCCCCGATGGAACGCAAGGCCGGACGCTGGCAGGCTCATGTGGTCCTGCTGTGTTCTGACCGGGCAAAAATGCATTTTTATCTGCATCGCTGGTGGCCTCAGCTGTTAAAGCAAAAACCGTCTTCCATGAAAATCAGTATTGATGTCGATCCACAGGAATTCAGCTGAGCCCCAAAAATGAATCAAAATCATACTCAGTCATTGCAGTTTTCAGGCTACAATTTTTTTTAAATCACAAAAATACTCAGGGCAATTCAATGTCATTATTGCTACAGATTACAATATTCCTTGGTGCCGCATTATTGCTGGTTCCATTAGGCCGAAAATTTGGTATCTCCACCGTTTTAGGCTATCTCTTCACCGGCATTCTGCTGGGTCCAAGCGTTGCTAATATTGCCAGCGATTCCGAGGCGATCATGCACCTCGGTGAATTTGGCGTGATCCTGCTGATGTTTCTGATCGGACTGGAACTGCGGCCACAGCGGCTATGGGAAATGCGTCAGTCGATCTTTGTCACCGGTGCCCTGCAGACCGGCATCACCGGTATGGTGTTCATGGGGACCATCTACCTGCTGTTGCAACAGTCGCTGTCGGTCAGTTTTGTCATTGGTTTTGCGCTGGCCCTGTCATCCACCGCATTTGTGCTGCAACTGCTTGCAGAGAAACAGCAACTGAATACCACACATGGGCAGCAGTCATTTTCCATTCTGCTGTTTCAGGACATTGCCGCTATTCCCCTGCTAGCCATTATTCCCTTACTTGCAGGTGGCTCATCGGCACATTATGGCATCTCTTATTTCGCTGCCATCATTGCTGCATTTACCGGGTTATTCCTGTTCAGCCGTTATATCATGCGGCCTTTCTTTCGCTTTGTGACCAAAAGCGGCGCAACTGAACTGATCACCGCAGTGGGGTTATTTATTGTGCTGGGGGTGGCTCTGCTGATGGACAGCCTGGGCATCAGCACAACACTCGGTGCATTTCTGACCGGTGTGCTGCTGGCCGATTCAGAGTTCCGCCATGAACTGGAAGCCAGTATTGCTCCATTTAAAGGCTTATTGCTCGGTTTGTTTTTTATGACCGTGGGAATGACCACCCAGCTGTCGCTGATCGTGGATATGCCTTTGCTGATTATTGGCGGCGCGGTACTGCTGATTCTGAGCAAAGCATTGATCATGCTGGTCATTGCCCGCTATAAAAAATACAACTGGCGTAACAGCCTGATGATTGCCGCCAGTCTCGCTCAGGGAGGAGAATTTGCCTTTGTGATTCTGAATGTGGCCCGCAGTGAAAAAATGATCAATGAAACCATCCAGGAACCGCTGGTGTTGATTGTCACACTGTCCATGATACTGACACCAATTGTGTTCTGGCTGGTTTCCTCACAGATTATCCCCCGGTTGTATAAAAATACATCACCGGAATATGACGAAATCCCGGATCAGCATCCGGCACTGATTATTGCCGGTTTTGGGCGTTTCGGGCAGATCATTGCCCGACTGGCACACATGCAGCAGTTCCGATTTACCGCCATTGACAATAATATGAAACGCATAGACTTTGTCAGAAAATATGGCGGCACGCTCTATTATGGCGATGTCACCTATCCGGATCTGCTCAGGGCAGCAGGCATTCAGACCGCCAGAGTCTTTGTACTGGCCATAGATGATGTGGAGGATTCCATGAATGTCGCACGTCACATTCGCCTGAATTATCCTGGTCTAAGTCTGCTGGTGCGTGCAAGAGACCGTCACCACGTACATTTATTGCGGGACCTGGGCGTCAAATATATCTGGCGGGAAACCTACCTGTCTTCACTGGGCATGGCTTACCGTACCTTATGCGAACTGGGCATTCCTGAAGATAAGGCGCAGACCAGTGTCGAACTGTTCAGGGATTATGATGAAAAACTGCTCACTCAGCAGCAGAACATTTATACCGATGAACAGAAAATCTTTGAAAGTTACCGCAGTATCTTAGGTGAACTGGAACATTTGTTTGAAAATGATGCGCGGGCTTCAAAATGGGAAGATCCTTTACATACCCAGGAAAATCCATCCGATGCAGCAACCTCTGTATCTCCCGTAAACAGTGACCGGCATTCAGACCGGATTGATGTTACACGGGATCAATAAAGTGGTTATGAACCGACTCCCTGGCCCGATGGCAGCCATTTTATTGTAATATTTGCTTGTGATTTATCATATCGCCACCATTCAATCAGGGATCCGGAGAATTTTATGTCTGATTTACGCCAACGATTTTATATGGAAAACTGTCCTGTCCGTGGTGAAGTGGTCCATCTGGAAGAAACCCTGCAAACCATTCTCGCACAACGGGACTATGCGCCTGCTGTTCAGATTCTGCTCGGTGAAATGCTCAGTGCAACAGCTTTACTGGCCAGCACTTTAAAAATTCAGGGCCGCATCAGTTTACAGATTCAGGCGGAAGGCACGTTTAAATGGGCCATGGCAGAATGCAACCATTCAGGCGAAGTCCGCGCGCTGGCGGACTATGAGGCAGGCCCCCGTTTTAATGAAGCTGACAGCAGTCAGACCGTGTTGGCTACCCTGGTTAATCCTGTACTTTTTATCAGCATCGAACCGGATTCTGGCGAACGCTATCAGGGCATCGTGGCACTGGACAAGGCCACGCTGGCAGAGTGTCTGATGCAGTACTATGATCTTTCTGCACAGATTCCAACTCATATTGTACTGGCCAGTACAGCACAGCGGGCCGGCGGATTGCTGATTCAGCTATTACCCCGCAACAATGAAGAAGAACAGGAATGGGTGGATGAAGATCTGTGGCCACGCTTAACCCTGCTGACAGAAACCCTGAAAACCGAAGAGCTGACGGAACTGGATGCTCAGGAAATCCTGTACCGTTTATACAACGAGGAAGACGTCCGCTTACCGGACGCCGAACCACTGCACTTTGGCTGTACCTGCTCCAGGGAACGCTGTGCCAATGCCTTACAACAGATTGGCGTTCAGGCAGTACGGGAAACACTGGAACATCAGAACCCGATTACCATGGACTGTCAGTTCTGCAATACCCGCTATAGCTTTACCGCCGAAGAAGCACTGAGCCTGTTCGGAGAACATTTAAGCTGACAGGCAGGTGCAGGGACATGCAAATCATTTAATATAATCAGCAGATTTTTCAGGATTGGGTGCGGTACATGACAGCATCCGGTCCTTTTTCATTTCCATGCTTACTTCCACCTCACTTCATTCTGACTGGTGCGATGCAGAGCACCACCCGGTAAACAGATAAAATTTGAAACAATATCAACACCAAGTCGCACTAGCCACCCAGGTGGAAATCGCAGCATAATAAAATACGTCGATAAAATTACTTATTCCAGATATGGCAAAAAATTATTATGAAGCACTGGGCGTCTCACGTGATGCCAATCCTGATGAAATTAAAAAAGCGTATCGTAAACTCGCCAGGAAATATCATCCCGACGTCAGTAAGGAATCTGATGCTGAACAGAAGATGCAGGAAATCAACGTTGCCTATGACACCCTGAGTAATCCTGAGCGGAAAAAGGAATATGATTTTATGCTCGATCATCCGCAGGGACAGGCAGGCTTTGGGCAGCAGGCAGGTCAGGGTGGGTTTGATGGCGCACAATTCTACCGGCAGGGTTTTGATCAGGGCAATGCAGATTTCAGCGGCTTTGAAGACCTGTTTGGCCGATTTGGCGGAGGTTTTGGCGGCGGCCGGCAGCAACAGTCCGGAGCACGTGGTTCACACGGCTACCGGGGTGAGGACCAGCATGCCAGTATTCATGTGGATGCAGAGGTGGCCTACCACGGTTCCACTCAGCAGATCACCCTGCAGATTCCCACTTATAATGCCTATGGCGAACCCGAAATTCAGCGTAAAACCCTGCAGGTCAAAATCCCTGCCGGCATGAAGGAAGGCCAGCAGATCCGCCTTTCAGGACAGGGGCAGGCCGGAATCAACGGCGGGGAAAATGGCGATCTGTATATTGAAATCCATTATCAGGACACTGACCGGATCCGGGTAGAAGATGCAGACGTTTACTATACTGTCGACATTGCACCGTGGGAAGCAGCACTTGGCCAGCCGATTGAAGTCAGTACTCCTGCCGGAAAAGTAAAGGTCAACGTTCCGCAGAATGCCAGAACAGGACAGCAACTACGGCTCAAGGACAAAGGCATTCCCAGTAAAACACCGGGGCACCTGTATCTGGTTTTAAATATTGTGCTGCCTGCTGCACAGACGGAGGCAGAAAAACAGGCCTGGCAGAATTTTGCAGACAGTTTCGCCGGGTTTAATCCCCGCGCATCCTGAAGGAGAATATTCGCATGACCACCATACATTATCGTGAAATCATCAGCAATGGCCATCATGATATTGAAATTATTGACGAAAGCTACTGTTTTGATCTTTATCATTTTGCGCAGGCATGTGGACAAAGCCCGGAATGGGTCCTGCAACTGCTCGAATATGAAATTCTGCCTGCCCGGCCTGATGAGCGTATTCATCAGTTTTTCGGTGAGGACGTGTCCCGTGCCCGCCGCGCCTACCGCCTGCAACGGGATTTTGAAGCCAGCCTGTCTGCCGTGGCCATGATGATGGATCTCATTGACGAAGTGCAGCAACTGCGTAAACAGACCAGACATCATCACCAGCATCAATAAGCAGCTTTCAGCCATCACAAAATACCGTGGCCATTGATCGCGGTCATAATCTTGCTCTATTTTTCCGGGTGGATGACATGACCCTGTCATCCTGAATTCGCAACTTTTTGTTAAATCAGCTGACAGCTACCCGCCTGGCTGTCATGATGATCGTTTTCTGTTCAATTTCTCAATTTAATATTACAGAGGTGGGTCACACAATGAATATTAAGGTGCTGAATAAAAAGATCAAAAATATGTTCCCGGAATACAGTGGGTTAATGATGTTTCTAAAACAGAATAATGCTCACTTTGCCAATATGCTTGAGGCGCACGATTCGCTTGATCGCGAAATTACCCAGCTGGAACTGGATCCGGTACATGTCATCAATGATGATATTGAAACACTGAAAAGAAAAAAGCTGAAATATAAGGATGCGCTGTATCGGTTGCTTAAAAAAACCGCACGGGAGCGTTCAGTTCATCCGGACTGAATCATTATTTGAAACGGGTGATTTTCCCGACTCCTTTCATGGTTTGCTTAATGGGGTCGTAGTCCAGGAACCAGAACAGGTTACTTCGCTGGCTCTGATTCTGCTGTGCCAGTAAATCAATCACGCTCTTTTCACCACGCCCGACCAGGTGACGCCGATAAAAGTAATACAGCAGTAGAATGGTGGTCATTAACATCAGCCCAAGCATAATCCAGAAACCCAGCGGTGATTTCAGACCGGGAATAAATTCAAAATTCATGCCGTAAATCCCGGTCAGCAGGGTCAGTGGCGCAAACACGGCTGTGATGATTGCCAGAATCCGCATATTTTCATTGGTCTGACTGGCAATGGCTGAAAAATGCAGATCTATTGCTGCCTGAACCGCATTGCCAAGCCGCACGCTGTGTTTTTGTATGCGCTCAATATGGCTGTTTAAATCATTCATTTTGACCAGTAAAAGGTCCTGACGTTCTGCGTGTTTTCTGCCTTTTAAATGCTGATAGTTCTCAACAATTTCATCCCGGAACTCCAACAGGGACTCAATCTGTTCTTCACACAGGTTTTCCATTTGCTGCAAGGCCATATTTTCCTGCAACAACTGATTCCATCGATTAAACCGCCGATGCCCCTGTAACAGCTCCCTCTGCCAGAATTCCACTCTGCGGGTCAGTGGTGCCCGCAGATCCAGATAGCCATCCACCATGCTGTTCAGCAGACGCAGGGCAAGATCAACCGGATTCATGGCCAGTTTTCTTAGACTGTTCTGTTCCTGTATATTGCGCAGCAGCACTGTTTCAAGCCGGGCAATATAATTCTCAACCGCTTTATTGCCCCTTTCACGTATTGTCACCAGCGCCTGCGGACTCAGAATAAAACTGACCGGAGAGGTGGTCAGTCCAAACACACTTTCATGTTTTTCCAGCGCATGCTCACCCATGCCAATATGGTCATCCGGGGTAATCAGTTTCCTGAAAATCAGCAAGTTATAATCATCCACGGTATCAAATACACAGGGATGCTCAAGATTCAATACATCACGGACATGGTATTCGTTCAGTAACAGACCGGTCTGTTGCTGGATCTGTTTTTGCCATTCCTCCACATGATTCACCACATCATCCCGGGTGCAGTCAATCCATATAAACTGCCGCTCATGCTCCGAAACAGGCTGCCTCTGAATAAACATATAGTGCTCAGCATGATGCTGGAAAAAATAAAAAGTCTGCATAGCTGCCGTAATTGCGGTGGTGAGTCCCATGCTGCATGATGCCATAAAAAAAGCCCACATCAAGTGGACTTTTTTATCAGCTCAGACCGGGATTCAGGCCTGTTCTACATCCTTCATGGTCAATTTAATACGGCCACGGTTGTCAACATCGGCAACCTGTACCTTCACATCCTGACCTTCGGTCAGAACGTCTGTCACATTGGCAATACGTTCATTGGAAATCTGGGAAATATGCAGTAAGCCATCAGTACCCGGCATAATGTTGACAAAAGCACCGAATTCAACAATACGAATGACTTTACCGGCATAAATTGTGCCCGGTTCAACTTCGGCAGTCAGTGCCTGAATTTTTGCAATGGCCGCCTGCGCCGCAGCTTTGGTTTCACCAAAGACACGAACCGTACCATTATCTTCAATGTCAATGGCAGCTTTGGTTTCTTCCGTAATCTGACGAATGGTTGCACCACCCTTACCAATCACGTCACGAATCTTGTCCGGGTTAATGGTAATCACCTGGAAAGTCGGCGCATGCATTGAAATTTCAGGACGGGCACGGGAAAGTACCTGATTCATGGCATTCAGGATGTGCATACGACCGGCATAGGCCTGGTTCAGTGCAACTTCCATAATCTCTTCTGTAATGCCTTCGATCTTGATATCCATCTGCAACGCAGTGATCCCGTTGGCAGAACCGGCTACTTTAAAGTCCATGTCACCCAGGTGATCTTCATCACCCAGAATATCGGACAGTACAGCAAAACGCTCGCCTTCCTTCACAAGCCCCATGGCAATACCGGCCACCGGTGCTTTCAGCGGAACGCCCGCATCCATTAATGACAATGAAGCGCCACACACAGAAGCCATGGAAGATGAACCATTGGATTCAGTAATGTCAGATACGATACGGATCACATAAGGGAAGCGGTCAGCTGCCGGAAGTACGGCCTGTACACCACGGCGTGCCAAACGGCCATGACCGATTTCACGACGTTTAGGACCTGATTCACGGCCTGTCTCACCTACAGAGTATGCCGGGAAGTTATAGTGCAGCATGAAGTTGTCAGTTTTGGTTCCTGCCAGTGTATCCACCATCAGGGCATCACGGGTATTACCCAGGGTGGTTGTGACCAATGCCTGAGTTTCACCACGTGTAAACAAGGCAGAACCGTGTGCACGATCCAACACACCTGTCTGTACATCCAGTGCACGGACAGTTTTGGTATCACGACCATCAATACGTGGTTTACCTGACAGAATATTGTCACGAACGGTCCGGTATTTCAGGTCTTCAAATAATTCGTTGACTTCATCCGCAGCATCAGCATCTGAACCTTCAGGTGCAAACTGAGCCAGGGCTTCTGCATGCAGCGCATCCAGGGCTGTATAACGATCCTGTTTGACTGCAATGGTATAGGCTTCAGAAATTTTTGCTTCAAAAGCATCCTTCAGTTTCGCACCCAGTGCTTCATTTTTGGCAGGAGCAACCCAGTTTGACTCAGTCGCACCGGCCGCAGCTGCAAATTCCTTAATTGCCTGAATGGCAATCTGCATTTCATCATGACCGAACAGTACCGCACCCAGCATCTGGTCTTCAGACAGCTCTTTTGCTTCTGATTCGACCATTAATACAGCAGCTTCCGTACCGGCAACCACTAAATCAAGATCAGACTGTGCCAGTTGTTCATGATTCGGGTTCAGTACATATTCACCATTGATCAGACCAACACGCGCTCCGCCAATCGGGCCACGAAAAGGTGTCCCGGCAATGGAAAGTGCAGCAGAAGTCCCCAGCATGGCAGCAATATCAGCATCCATGGTTTTGTCAGAAGACACCACCGTTGCCGTCACCTGAATTTCGTTATAATAACCTTCCGGGAACAATGGACGGATTGGACGGTCAATCAGGCGTGAAATCAGGGTTTCAGCTTCGGAAGCACGGCCTTCACGCTTGCCATAGCCGCCCGGGATACGACCTGCAGCATATTGTTTTTCCTGATAGTTTACGGTTAACGGAAAAAAATCCTGCCCCGCTTTTGCGGTCGGCTGAGCCACTACAGCAACCAGTACGGTGACACCACCCATTGTGACCAATACCGTATTTGCCTGACGGGCAACACGACCTGTTTCCAGCACCACCTGATGCTGGCCAAACTGAAATTCTTTACGAACGATATTAAACATCGACATATATTGTTTTTTCCTGATTTTATGCCAGTGGAGACCCCTAAGGTCTGGCATTCACATTAGCTGCGTAACGATAAATGACAAAGCTTAGAAGCCGACCTCACCAGACAGTAAACATTTATAAATACACTATTTTTAAACACAAAGAAGGAGCGAAACATCGCCCCTTCCAGATGATCTGACCCGTGTCAGATACACTTTAGTTTTCATCAGTACGGCATTGAACATGCAATCATCCGAAAATAAAAGTTTAAATCGATTAACGACGTAAACCTAAAGCACCAATCAAATCGCTGTAACGCGTCGCGTCCTTACCTTTTAGATAGTCAAGCAGCTTACGACGCTGATTTACCATGCGGATCAGACCACGACGGCTGTGATGATCATGCTTGTGCTCTTTAAAATGACCCTGCAAATCATTGATTTGTGCAGTCAGTAAGGCAACCTGTACTTCCGGTGAACCTGTGTCATTTTCAGCGCGGGCAAATTTTGCAATAACCTCTGCGCGGTCTGTGTTTGTTAAAGCCATTCGATTTCTCCGAGATGCTTAATATATAAATCATTGATACAAATCATACTGGCTCTTCAAAACCAGTCTGACTGCCGTGCATCACTACAGCAGCCGCTATTTTAAATGAACTCCCCATAGATTGCAAAATTATCCTCCACCCCAGACCAACTTGCATGATTGCTGTCCGTTTTCGGGCAATTCAGACACCGATTTTTATTTACAGTCAAACCATCTAATTATTCATACGAGCGATTCAATTCAAATGAATGATTATAAATAAAACTTATATTCTTGTATAAGCTTTTAGAAACTATGGGTTATCAATTGGTTTTTTGTACTTTTGAATCATGGATGGTTGTCCTGCCGTGGGGTGACATGGATGTCGCCGTTGGCGGACTTGCGCTGCCTTCAAAGCAAAATATGGCAATCAAAGTTTTTTTATAATCAAACAACTCGTTTTCTCATACAATTGATTTAATTAAAAATATTAATCAAGAGAAATTGTATTCATGCGTATGAGTTTTTTAACAGGTTGATTACAAGCTGGCATTGAACAGACATAAAAAAGCCCTGTAGTCTCTCCCAAAACTACAAGGCTTAGCGGCTGTAAGTTTCCTCTTTATCACTTACCTTCCTGTAAGTTCGCAGTCTCCCGACTTTCATTTCTTCTTATTCTATGCGATTTGCCCAACAATCCATGTTGTGCTCTTTGTATGAACTCATCATCGCAAAATATGTGCTGAAGCTCCATGCGCAAATTTCCTGAATTCATGTAAGCAATTTCGTACATCCATACCAAAACTCCCTGCTTTACTGTCAGCACCCGGCATTGATTTTCCGGGCCAGTCCACTCTGCCGGATTGTAGCAATACTCAGTGACTGAGCAAATGCCTCTTTATGGACCAGCAGACTGACCACCTGCCTGGCACGGGTAATGGCAGTATAAATCAATTCCTGGCTGAGCAATCCGGTTGCCGCCTCGTCCAGCACCACAGCAGTATGTGTGAACTCCGATCCCTGTGATTTATGAATGGTCAGGGCAAAGGCGGTCTGTACTGAACCTGGCAATCGGGTCGCCGCAATCCATTGATCCAGCCCCGGAAAATACACCTCAAACTGATCCGGCTGGCTACGATGTGGCAGACAGATGCCAATATCGCCATTGGACAACCCCAGCTGATAATCGTTATAACTCATCATGACCGGACGCCCCACATACCAGTTGCCCTGTCTGGAGGTCGCAGGTAAATGTTCAAACAGAGCTTTTTCCATTTCCAGGTTGAGATGATCCACACCCAGTGGTCCATAATGAATGGCCGCCAGAATCCGGTACTGATCAAATGCCTGCACCACCTGGCCGACCTGATCCGGACAATGATCAGCAGTGTATTGTCTGAGACAGTCAAAATAAGCGAGATAGCCCTGGCTGAGTATCTGATAATGCCGGCTCATCTCTGCCGGGCTGCTGTGCTTCGGCAAGTATTGCAGCTGGATGATATCGGACATATCCGGCTGTAAGTGAATGGGTTGAATCTCTGATGCAGCGGTCACCTGCTGTTCAAAATCGCTGAGCAACTGCCGGGGTTCAGTATCTGCATATTTATGTGCCTGAATAAACCGTGCCATGGTTCCAATCAGTGCTCCCTCCCGGAAACGGCGGCTGGTCACCAGTTGCACACTATTTTCCTGCAGGCCGGGTACCTGCTGTAAATCTGCGAGCACGGAACCGACATCCACTGACGCCAATTGATCTGCATCTCCCAGTAAAATTAAACGGCAATGCTCAGGCACCGCTTCCAGCAATAAAGTCGCCAGATTTAAATCCAGCATTGAAGCTTCATCAATGACAATCACGTCAAAAGGCAATGGCTGTTTCTGATTGAAGCGTGCCCGGTGCCGGTGCCCCAGACCAAGTAGACGATGGATCGTCAGGGTTTCCTGTTGCTTCAATTGTTCTGTCACCAGTCCTGAGTCATTCAGCTTTGGATCATTCAGCGAGTTTTGCAGGGCTTCCTTCATCCGCTGTGCCGCTTTGCCGGTCGGAGCAGCCAGGGCAATCCGTAAATCAGGAATGGCCTGATTCAGCACGGCAATGATTCTGGCCAGGGTATAGGTCTTGCCGGTTCCCGGTCCTCCGGTAATCAGGTTCAGGGCATTTTCGGCAACCATTTTCAATGCATTGCGCTGATGAATATCTTCCAGCAGATGCTCAAAAGGCTGTATATCCACAGGCACTGTCTGCTGCTGCTTTAATCGTGCAACCTGTATCGCCAGCCGCTGTTCCTGATGCCAGTAGCGGTACAGATACAGTGCCTGATCATCATATACAAATGGGGCCGCCCGCTGTTCAGCCACCTGATCACTGACAGCAATCTGCTGCATCGCCTGAATATTTTTGCCCCGATATTCAATACAGCTGTCACCACGTGTTGTCGCCAGCAACAGGTCACGAATCATTTCAAGTGCATCTTCACTGTTTCCCATACCTGTGAATAACTGCCCCAGCATATATTGACTCCAGTCCTCAATCCATTGCGGCAGTGGGTTTGTTAAATCCTGTTGATTTTCCACACAGTTATCCTCAGAGTTATCCATAAGGTTTTCAACATAGTTATCCACAGACCAACCTTATGTTTATACAGACATTCACCGGACTATGCACACAGTTTTCGCCAGTTTATCCTCAGCTACGCCGGTTGAGTCTGAGTATAGTAGTAACCAAGAATCGCATCCAGCCGCAGAATAAATTCGGCGCCGGGATTCCAGCTGTAACAACCCTGCTGCGGCTGAGCATTCATCCCTCTCAGATACAGATAGGTTGCTCCGCCCAGGTCACGTTCAATCTGATACCCCGCCAGCTGTACACTTAAATAACGATGCAGGGCAACCAGATATAATGCGGCCTGCAACCAGTAACTGGCCTGCGACATACTGGCCTGCACGGCCTCCGGACGGTAGTCCTGCTGATCCTGTCCCAGAAAATTACTTTTATAATCGGCGATGTGGTATTGACGGCCATCAAACAGCACCAGGTCAATCGATCCGTTCAGATAGCGTGCCGAATTGGCTTCCCGGAATTCCGGCATGCTGATGCCATGTTCAGCAAACAACTGATGAATGCGTTGAATGGCCAGTACACGATCTGACAGCGCCAGATAAAAAGGAAACTCTGCCAGATATTCTCCTGTCTGAAGTTGGCTCAGCTGAAAGTCCGACAGAATCGGTGTGTTTAAAACATCCTGTAACCAGTCGGTCATCCACTGAATCAGTGTTGCTTCCACCTGGTCCCGCTGTGGGAAAGCTTTCTGAAATTTTTCTGTCAGTTCCGACCATAGCACTGCATAGGTATTTTTAAAGCGACGGTGAATTTCCAGTGGCCAGCTCGCCTGGTCCTTAAAATCAATATGTTCAAAAATTTCATGCAGAAAATTACCTGCCACGGTGCCCATGGGGAAATTTGCCTTGATCCATGCAATTGGCTGCCCGGTATCCGTCTGTTGCACCATGACCGTTTCCAGCTCAGATGGATACACATCATCTTCGGCACTTTCCGGCAGAGGTTCAGCCACGGCCAGTGCATCCTGAATCTGCTGACGGCTTAAATGCCGGGCCAGATAACTGAAACTGGTTTTCCCACGCGGATAAAACCGCTGCTGTGGCAGGGCTTGTGCTGTCAGTGCAGTGCATGGCTGCTGCAACGGCCGTTTCAGTCTGCGCGGCTGCTCGGTCAATAACGGTTCCTGTACACTGTAGACATGCTGAAAAACATGTACCCCCTGCCCACGCCAGAACGCCAGACCTGTGGTGGAACTCTGTTTCTGATCACTGAGCATGGCATAAACCCGATAACTGGCACGGGTCAGGGCCACATACCACAGCCGGTGATGCTCCGCCAGCGCACGCTGGTCATGTTGCTCAATCTCAGCCGGATTCAGGGTGGTTTTATCATTGACAGCCACGACACGCTGTACTTCCACCTGCCCGGTCTGTGGGTTGGCCGTCTCAATGACCGAAAAGTTCAGGGTTTTGTTCATTTCCCGGAAATCCCGGTCTGCACCCAGCAGAAAAACCACTTTAAACTCCAGTCCTTTGGACTGATGTATGGTCATCAGCTGAACGCCGGCCTGACTGGACAACTGACGCTCCATTTCCCATTCACGCTCTGCTGGAGAGCTCAGTTGCCGCAGGTACCAGTGGTATAAATGCTGCGCTCTCGGATAATGCTCACTGTGCTGACTGAGTAATTCAGTAATATGCCGCAGGTTCACCACGGCACGTTCATTGTCCCTGCGAGGGATGGCAACCAGCTTTTCCCATACCGCAAACTGGCTCAGACAGTATTGCCACGCCGGAAGAAAACCCTGATTCAGCCACATGTCCCGCAGCTGACTGAACTGTTGAATATAATGGTTCAGGCCATCTGCATGCTGTTCAAGCTGAATCAGCTGCTGTAAATTGAAACCCATCATCCGGCTAAGCAGAACCCGCCTGATTTTTGTTTCGTCATAAGGGAACATGATCGCCGTCAGCATGGCTCCGGCATCCCTGGCCACCTGACCGGCAAACACACTTTTTTTCGAGGGTCGATTGACCTGAATGCCCAGATATTGCAATGCAGACTGAACCTGATCCAGCCCATTGTGACTCTTTGACAGCACCGCAATATCATTTGCATCCAGTCCACGCTGCACTGTTGGTTCAGCAAAATAAAGACTGCCCTGAATGCCGCGGTTCAATAAATCCTGAATTTTCCAGGCCACCTGTTCAGCTTCCGTGTTTTTGTCCTGCAACTGAATCCAGCGCAAGGGGGCCGGGTTGCTCAGCCCATCATCCACCAACTCAGGATGCGCACGGCGCCCCGGCCGTACCGGGCTATAAAACACCTGCTCACCAAAATCCGGTTGCCGCTGAAACAGGGCATCCACCACTTCAACCAGCGGCCGAACCGAACGATGATTTTCAATCAGGTTATAGGCATGCCCATCCTTCCCGAAAACATCCTGATGTGCTTTGAGAAAGGTCAGCATGTCTCCGCCACGAAACCCATAAATCGCCTGCTTGCGGTCACCCACCATGATCATACAGCCATTGCTGACCCGTGCAGGATAGCGCCAGATCTGTGCCAATATATTGTCCTGATCCTGACTGGTATCCTGAAATTCGTCCACCAGTATCAGGGGATAACGTGCATGCACAAAAGCCGCAAAACGTTGTCCCTGCTCGCCCTGCAACGCTTCCGCCAGGGTCCTGATTTGCTGACTGAATGTAGTTTCACCCTTTTGCTGTAAAAGCTGCGGTAAGCGTTTTCTGACCTCACTGGCCAGATGAAACTGCAAATAACTGTCCAGCTGTTGCAAGGCTGTGCTCAGATTTTGCAGCGCTACCACAAAATTTCTCAGCAACTGAATCAACGGATGCTGCTCAAAACCCTGTGACACCGCTTCGCTGCATTTATTTAAAACCTTTTTGGTCGCCAGGTCCGCCAACAGCTTTAAAGTCATGGCATGCCGGGCAGCAAACAGGGCATAAGCTCCCTGTTGCTGCAACGCCGACAGAAATACCGGCAGGGTTTCGGTCAGCAAAACCTGCATTCTGTTTTCATCACGCCATTTTTTAGCGATGAACGTATGGTACTGCCCTTCCATCGAATAATAGTCTGCAAGACCCGCCGTGCTGTCTGTATCAATCTGTTGCAGGGTCTGCATCTGCTGCTCAAACTGCGCCAGATCAATCTCCGGTTGTGGTACTGTTTTAAATTGTGCTGAAGCAAAATTCAGGCTATTTTCAACCACAGCAATATAGGCATCCTGCGATTTCAGTTTTTTATTCAGCAACAGGTAGTCAATGATGTGCTGAGGTTGCTGCTGAATCCATTCCCGCAGCACATCATGGATCAGCTGCCGGGTATAGCTTTTTGCATCATCCGTCAGTGCTGCCCGTTCAATTCTGCCGCTTTCAAAAGCAAATTCGCGCAACAGTTTCTGACTAAAACTGTCCAGGGTCCCCACAAACAGCTCATCCAGCTGGTCAATCACCAGTTTCAGCCGCTCACAGGCATAATTCAGCCGGGTGACAAACGTCCTCAACAGCACCGCAAACAGTATGTCCGGTTCCTGCTCAGCTTTTTGCAGCAATTGGCGTTCTGTTAAATCCCGGCATGCTTCAAGATAACGAAGGGTGTCATACAACCGGCTGCGGATGCGGCTTTTCAGTTCTGCGGAAGCTTTGCGGGTGAAGGTGGTGGCAATGACCTGACCCGGTAGATATTTTTCCAGTAAAATCCGCACCATCAGACTGGACAACGTATAAGTTTTTCCGGTCCCTGCTGACGCTTCAATCCAGTGCAGGCCGGCAAACTGCATATCTTCAATCGGCTGAATCGACACTTTTTTATGACGCATGCCCGTTTATTCCTCTGCCACCGATTGGTACTGATACACAGGCTGATACAGCGCATAAGCAAACTGATCACAGGCCTGTTTCAGCAATGCCGTGGCATCCTGTTCCTGTAAAATAAACTGCCAGTCACGATGCTGACTGGTGGCTTCGTTATCCTCCACCGAAAATGTCGTCAGAAAACGGGCGGAATCTGCATACCACTCCTTCAGCAGATCGGCAAAGCTGAGCAGCGTGACATGACCGGCTTCATCAGTTCCCCACTCAAGCTGTTTGCCTTTTTCCGCCGGTTGCAATAACAGTGCAGCAGGCAACACCAGAGGTTGCGTCTGCGCATAGGCATAGGCCTGCAGCCATTGCTGTAAATAATTGCGTGCCTGACCGGCAGTCAGCCCGGTACTGATGATGGTGACGTCACTGAACAGTGCAATCCGTTTTAAACGACTGGCTTCTGTATCCTCCAGCCTTGTAAAACTCAGCCACAATAAATACTCCAGCCAGACACGGGCACGGCGTTTTGCCCGTGCAGATGAGGCCTCCACACTGACCCAGTCCGAACCGGCCTGTACCGGTACGCTAATGTTCATGACCATTTCCGGCTGAATACGCCACTGGCGCTGTGTGGTCGGTGTGGTTGCTGCAGCATATTTTGCCAGCCGCTGCCTGAGATTCTCCTGCTCGGCCACACCAATTTGCCAGGCACTGTGCTGCACTTTGCCAACCGGCAGCTGGTCCTGTAACAAAGCGGCACGATCATCGGCATCAGCTGCACTGCCGGCATCCTGCTGCTGTAAAAAATCCCGGATGACATAACGCCGCAGTCCGTCCAGCATCAGTGGTTCATCCTGCTCCGGTACATCTTCAGCTTTCAGGTTTTCCACCCCGAGCGTGCTTAAATATAAACGGGCCGGAAAGGTTACATCCTGAATCCATTGTCCTGCATCCACCACAATCAGACTCTGCTGTGGCTGCGGATAGTCAGTATTAACCCAGCCTGCCGTGCTGAATGGTGCATTGGCCTGATGCATCTGCAACGCATGAATCTGCTGAGCCACGGCAAACCACTGGTCCTGGTAACGCAGTGCTTCTGCAGCCTCAAAGCCAACGGGGTCAAAAGGCTGCAACGGATGAACATGATATAGCTGCCGAATCTGCTCCGGTACTTCAATGCCATCCACTGAAATCATCTGCTGTGATGACACAGCTGAAGGCAATCGGACCATCAATGCGATATGACTGATAAATTCCTGCAACACGCTGGACGGTTCACGTACCTCGCCATCATTGACATCAAATCCATTATAAAACAGCCACAGATGATTCCGCGCCAGCAACAGCGCATCCAGGAAGGCGCCCTGATCATCCTCCAGCCGGGACCGGTCGCCGAGCTGTGGTTTCAACAGCTGCATTAAATCAAAAGGCAGCTGTACACTGCGATCAGGGAACTGGCCACTGTCCAGATTCAGCATGACAATCAGCTGATACGGCAAAGGGCGAAGCTGACCGATTTCACTGAAACTGATCTGCCCGGTCGGCAATACCTGATCCATCTGACTGTCCAGCGCATGCTGAATTTCCTGCAGCAAATAAGGCAAAGGCAACATGATATTTTCAAACGCTGCATGCTGCTGCTCATCATAAAAACTGGCCAGCGTCAGCATTCTTCGCTGTTTTTCAATAATGTCACGGACCGTTTTTAAAGATTCAACTCCGACCTGTTCAAATTCGCTGATGTCCTGTATCAAACATTTCAGCCACTGTTCAACACGAATACGCTGTCCCTGTTCATGCAGTATCATCCAGTCTCTGCGTTCACTGAAATCCTGATAAATACGCATCAGTACTGCAATCAGTTCAAAATCGCCGGGTAATACGTCTGCATAACTGAGCGTTTCCTCAAACAGCGTATGTTCAGGAATGGCAATCCCCAGCGCCAGCCGGTCCAGTGCAAATTTCAGACTGAAACGGTAGTCCGCATCGCCCTTACTCAGCGTCTGTGCTAAATGTTCAGCATCCAGACCACGTTTAAAGCCGGCCTGGCTCAGTAAGGCAAGGATCCGCTCCGTGCCCTGTATCTCCAGCCGGTAATAACGCTGGGTGGCATGCAGATTCAGCCAGTCTGCGAAATCCTCAATACTGAAACGGCCCTGCACCAATTGTATACGGCCCAGTACCGCCCGCCAGGCATGCTGGACATCCAGCTGGGCAACACCGGCAATTTTTACCGGCAAAAATACGCCATCAGCATCCGGCAGATGCGGAAACACACTGCGTATCAGCGGTTCAATCTGTTTTAAATTCGGCACCTGAATCAGAATATCGCCCGGACGGCGTAGCTGTGCTGCGGTTCCCTGCGACAACCAGTGAATCAGCTGTTCCCTGAGCACTTCCAGCTGGCGCAAGGTGGAATGACAGACATGAATCTGAATGGAATCATCCTGCGGTTTCAACAGACAGCCATGCGGCTCCGGTTCTGCCAGATACAGAATATCCGACTGAAGCCTGCCCAGTAAACCATCCGGAAACTCATCAACAAAGGCATCCACCCATTGCCCTTCCTCACCGGACGACAGACTGGACAACAGGGAAAAATGGTCCCGTGCCTGCTTACCGAAACGGGTCAGCAGTGGATGACGTGATTCCCGTATTTCAGCATTGAAATTTAAAGTAAATTCATCAAAAAACCGGGCAATTTCTGCATCTGTTGCATGCGGGTTTTTCTGAATGAATCGCTCTTTCACCCTCAGATCGTATTGTTTTTTCCAGTGAGGATCGACACTGTCTGCCCAGTATTCCTGAGACGGGTTGTAATGCAGAATAAAAACATCGAGATATTGCCCCAGACGGCGCAAAAAATGCAACTGCGCAGGCGGCAAATCCAGCAGGGTAAAGACCATCAGCTGCGACGGTAGTTTTTTTAACGCAGCCTCACGCTGCTCAGTATCATCCATGATCTGCCAGAAATCGCTGTCAATGCGCTGCATCTGGCTGAAATCCTCATGAAATGTATGCTGCCACAACCAGCGCTGCCATTGCTCCAGTTCCACAATCTGGCTGAACCTGAACGCTGAAGTTTCGGCACCACTCTGATAAAACAGACGCTCAAGATCCAGTGCCTGATCCTGCCCCCAGGCCTGTAGCCAGTTACTGCCTGAACCATCGCTGTCATGCACAGACAGATTGGCGCCACGATACAGCATATAATGACTGAATAATCGGGAGACCTGCTCGGACAGCCAATACAGCATGCCCTGTTTTTTCAGTTGCTTTTCAGGACCATTTTCCAGCCGGGCAGCACTGTCATAAATCCGCAGAATAATCGCATACAACGGATGGGCTGTATCCAGCGCAATTTCATCTGTTGCAATAAACGCTTGCAGCGTGTGATAAATTCGCCATTTCATCATCAGACGCGGGACATTGGCCTTGCGGACCTGATCCTTATTTTCAAGCACCTGTTGATAGGCATACCACTGAAAACCACGAATCCGCTGATGAAACTGCGTGTTGGCACTGATCCCACGCTGTTCGGCCAGTTCCCGGGTCAGCCATTCCTGTACTGCCGGGGTGGGAACAATAAAATGCTGTGCCTGCAGTACTGCAAACGGATGCGCTGAGGGCTGAGGGCTGCTTTGCAGCACCCCCTGCACCAGCACATCAATCCGCTGGCTCTGAATCACATGAATCCCCATAAACCCTCAATCTGGCAGCCTGATCCGACACAAAAGCATAAACATTATTCACTATACATTTTAATTCCACTATGTCACTTTTAAAGTATAGTTCACGTGCAGACTTTGACACATCAGCTCAATAAATGCCTGAATAAACATATGATAAAGAACTTGAACACAGGTACATTTTATGAAAATTGACAAAATTCCGGATTCAATCGACCCAAATCTGAATCTGGAACAAATCCGCAGCGAATGCCTGGAACTCGTAAAAAAACGTTCATACGTTTCCGCCGGTGCTGCGGTAATTCCCATTCCTTTTTTTGATGTGGTGATTGACGTTGGAATGCTGTCCTTCCTGATCCCGGAAATTAATGCCCGTTTTGGACTGGAACCGGATCAGATCAGTGTCTATGACCCGGAAACCAGGAAAATCCACTGGACCGAACTGCGCAAACGCGGCTTTGAATTCTCAGGACTGGTCATTGCGCGTACTGCGGTGAAATCATCCCTGAATAATGTTGCAGCCAAAGTCATTACCAAACAGGTCACCAAATTCATTCCACTGGGTGGCTCCATTGTAGCTGCCAGCCTGGGCTATATTGTCATGAAAAAAGTGGCTGAGGCACATGTGGAAGACTGTTATCAGCTGGCAAAAGGCATTCAGCAGAAACAGCAGGCCCAGGTCATCAACTGATCTGCTGTATGACGATCAGGGCCTCACCCTTCAGCATACTGTCAATAGCATAGGACCAATAGTCGCACCATTGACCGCACAACACCGGCATCAGGACAGATTATTCTGCCCTGAGCTGTTTCAGAATGGCCCTCAGTATTTCTATGCGGGCGGTATATTTATCATTGCTTGCAATCACATGCCAGGGCGCATAAAACGTGTGTGTGCGTTGCAGCATATCCGCAGCAGCATTTAAATAATCATCCCATCTGTCACGGTTACGCCAGTCATCCGGAGTAATTTTAAAGCGCTTATGCGGAGTTTCTTCACGGGCCTTAAAGCGCTGTTCCTGCTCATCCTTACTGATAGCCAGCCAGAATTTAATAATGATGGTCTGATTATCCGCCAGATCTTTCTCGAAACGGTTAATTTCGTCATAGGCACGTTTCCATTCCACATCGGTGGCAAACCCTTCAATCCGTTCCACCAGCACCCGCCCATACCAGCTGCGGTCAAAGATGGAAATCTTTTCATCTTCCAGCAGTTTCATCCAGAAACGCCATAAATAAGGACGGGCCAGTTCATATTTTTCAGGCGCAGCAATGGTATAAATGCCGTATTCACGCGGATCGAGCTTTTTCACAATGCGTTTGATGGCACCGCCTTTACCCGCAGCATCCATGCCTTCAAAGGTAATCAGAACCTTACGTCCACTCAGACGCATGGCTTCGGCCACCTTCACGGTTAATTTTTTCAACTCGGCTTTGTAGTCGTCTTTCTGCATAATCTGCTCAGCCGGATGTATCAGTTCAGCCGGAATGTCTGCCTGTGCCCATTTTGTTCTGAGCTTCACCGGGTGATTCGGCAAATGCTTTAAGTTTTTCAGGATATACTGCGCAAATTGCTGATCACGGACCTCTTCGTCTTCACAGTCAATGATCTGCCAGTCATCGGTAAAACGCTGTCGCAGTTTCTGCACATTGTCATATTGTTTTTTATTACGCCAGTCCAGACCGTGCAGTTTATGCCAGCGCTGGTCAGCGGCATCCATTTTATCCAGTCGTTTCTGCAATGATTTCCAGGACAAATCAAACCAGACTTTAATCACATCGACCCGGTTACTTTTCAGGTCCTGTTCAAAACTCTGCATTTGCTCGACATAAGCATCGAACAGCGTATCATCAAAAGGTTCCGAGACATGCAGTGCAGTGGACAGCAAATCACTGTACCAATTACCAAACATCACGATCATCTGACCTTCGGCCGGCATAAACCGGGTATAGGGCTGCCAGAAGGTTTCATCATTGCGGATTAAATGCGGTGGATCCGCCTTGACCCGCAGATAACGTGGATCAACCCATTCGCGTAATTGCTTGACTGACTCGCCCTTGCCTGCCAGTTCTATGCCACTGACCAGTACCACAAGACTTTTGGCATTTTTTTGCCCCCGGGTACTCTTTAGTGCATACTGGGCTTCAATTAAATCCAGCGATAATTGATCCGGATCCATCAGTTCAAATGTTGTTTGCTGTTCAGACATATGTTCACTCAAAATATTATGCTGGTTTTCATCCATTTTATCGGGCCGACGCATCACACCAGAGCAGTGACAAAATCGCCATCCGCCCGCCCGGCCCCATTCCCATCCATGCCTGACCGACCATAAAATGCCCTCTTTCACACCATAGAATATCCACAGGTTTGGGTCAACTGACTTATTTGCAGACATCTTCTGCATATTCGTCATGGTGGTTAAGCCTGACTATGGTTATGCTGCTGGTCTGTATTCCAATTGAGTTCCGCCATGTCCAGACTCACAGCACTTGACCAGTTACTGGAACAGTATCAACAGCTTCAATATCACCAGGATCCGGCCCTCAGATTGCGCCTGGGTCAGGCCCAGCAGTGGCTCAAAAACCGTATTCAGGACACGCATCAGACGCTGTTCAACCAGCCGGAAAATCAGTTAATGGCGCAATATTTCCTGCAGCGTTTATATGGCGGGTCGGAATTTGATGCACTGGCCCTTCAGATCGAACGCTTACTGAAATATGCGCATAAGGCTGAAAAAATGATCCCGGAAAATGCCATCCGAACCGGTTTAAAATCTGTCGGACTTGCGGTACTGGCCATGCAACTGGATGAACAGGTGACCATTCAGCTGCTCCGGGATTATCCTCTGGATCAGCCCATTGACGATGAAATGATGCGCCTGACCCTAATCCGCCTGGACCAGCAGCAGGCACGCCTACAGCAGCTTGAACTACTGGATGAGCTGGGCAGCAGCCTGGATAAATATATGAATTCCTTTATGATGCATACTGCATTCAGAATGTGTAAGGGCGTGGCCATGAAATATCATTTTGAACTGATGTATGATTTCATCGGTGAAGGTTTTGTGGCAATGAAACCCATGAAATCCGCTGCGGACTTTATTCAGCAATTTACAGAAAAAGAGCGGTTGATCGTGGACAATGTTCACTCAGACAAACCCAAGCCATTTAAAATATGATAAGGTTTCAGTCAATCTGAAATCCACAGCATGCCCTATTTTCTGTATATTATTCATATCAATTGCAGGATAACGTCTGTAAAAACCGACAGAATCTGTCATCATGCACACGCGGTATGATTCCCTATTTTTGTGTTCAGGAGCGACTCGAATGTCCAGTGAAACCCCAAAGCCGACCCCACAGACTGAATCAACACAAAAGATCGACCGCAGTCCATTCCTGACTGACCCTCTGCCTCAGGGTACGCCCCAGGGGCAACAGCAATCCCTGCAGCAAAGTTCAACACAGCACAGTCCGGCAGACAGCCCTGCTTCCGGCACGGTACCCAGGTATAATCTGCCACGCGGCGCCAGCAGCGGCAATGTCGGAGAAACCACCCATTTCGGCTACCAGACCATAAAAAGTGAAGAAAAAGCACAGAAAGTGGCCGAGGTTTTTCATTCGGTCGCCAGCAAATATGACATTATGAATGACCTGATGTCGTTTGGTATTCACCGTTTATGGAAACGCTTTGCCATTCACATGTCCGGTGTACGCCGTGGTCAGCACGTACTGGACATTGCCGGCGGAACCGGCGACCTGGCCAAAGTATTCAGTCGGGAAGTCGGCCCGACAGGTCATGTGGTGCTGTCGGATATTAACGAATCCATGCTTAATGTCGGACGTGACCGTTTAATTGATGCCGGCTGCAGCAATGTCGATTTTGTACTGGCCAATGCCGAAACACTGGAACCTTTTGCAGACAACAGTTTTGACCTGCTGACCATCAGCTTTGGATTGCGCAATGTGACAGATAAGGATGCTGCACTGGCGGCCATGTACCGTGTTCTGAAGCCGGGGGGCCGCCTGCTGATCCTGGAGTTCTCCAAACCGGTGTTTGAGCCCTTTGCAAAACTATATGATCTGTATTCTTTCACCGCCCTGCCGCTGATGGGGAAACTGGTGGCAAATGATGCAGAAAGTTATAAATATCTGGCAGAATCCATCCGTATGCACCCGGATCAACGGACCTTAAAAGGCATGATGGAACAGGCCGGTTTTCAGAACTGTGATTATCACAATCTGACCGGTGGTGTCGTGGCCGTTCACCGCGGTTTCAAACTTTAAGGTTACCGCTTATGTGGTCAATTCTTGCACTGGGTGCAGCTGAACGATTCATCAACCGGCTGATTGACCTGGATGCAGTCAGCCGGATACAGTTCAATCAGTTACAGGGCAAAATGCTGCGCGTGGTCATGGACAGCCCACAGCTGTCTGTCGACAGTTTCGTGGATGAAAATAAAATACGACTGGAAGCCACCGCGACCGGACACAGTGAAGTACCGTCCATTTTTGAACAACGGCCTTTTGACCGACAGAACCATATGACCGAAGCCACGGCAACCCTGCATGTCAAAAATGCCGTGGAGCTGATCAGACTGATGCTGACGGACAGTGACAAAATCGGCAATATTCCCCTGCAGGGCGATTATCATCTGCTCTGGGACATTCAGCGGATTATCCAGCAGGCTGAGCCGGACCTGGCCACCCACTTAAGCCAATGGATCGGGCCGAGCCTGGCGCATGAAATCGGCAAGCTGCAACTGATTCCCCGACATCTGCGGCGCTCGCTGCAAAGTCATCTGTTCTTTGCCGAAGACTTCATTAAAGAAGACAGTGGACTGTTTGCGTCCCGCTGGCAAATGCAGGATCTCCAGCAGACCACCCGTCAGCTGAATCAGGAACTGGATCGTCTTGAAGCCAGGGTTCAACAGCTGCAGACACAAACCACCACCCCACTTCGCCCCAGTAAAACCAGGGAATAAGCACTATGATTCCGCACCTTCCACGTTTACTCGAACTCTGGCGTATTGCTGCGCATTACAGGCTCGACACGTTATTTGCTGCGGAAGAGCTGCCCGAAAAAGCACGGCATGTCCTGGCAATCATCCGACTGCATCCTGCCGCCTGGTCCAGCCGGGAACGTAAAAACCCACTGAAGCTGAAACAGGCGCTGGAAGATATGGGGCCGTTGGCGATTAAGCTGGGACAGCTGCTTTCAACACGCCGGGACCTGATTTCACCTGACATTCTGACCCAGCTGGTGTTATTGCAGGACCGGGTCAAACCCTTTGCCTCAGACCTTGCCAGGACACGCATCCAACAGGCATTAAAGGCCGATATTGACACGCTGTTTGCCCGTTTTGATGAGCAGCCCCTGGCGGCCGCATCGGTTGCACAGGTGCATACTGCTGCTTTGCATGATGGTCGTGAAGTGGTGGTCAAAGTCACCCGACCGGACATCCGCAATCAGATTTTACAGGATTTCGAGATTCTGCAATGGCTTGGCAACCTGCTGGAAAAACGCCTGGAAGCCGCCCGTGCCCTGCACTTATCGGAAATCATTCAGGATTATCGACAGGTTATTCTGAACGAACTGGATTTATCACTCGAAGCCGATAATACCCGTCGTATGCGGCATTATTTCACCGGCTCCACCATGATGTATGTGCCTAAAGTCTATATGGACAGTCAGGATGTCATGGTCGCTGAGCGAATTATCGGTGTTCCGGTTTCCGATACAGCAACTTTTGACCGACTGGGTATGGACCGGGCCGATCTGGCTGAAAAAGGCCTGACCATATTTTTTACCCAGGTGTTCCGGGATAATTTTTTCCATGCGGATATGCACCCCGGTAACGTCTTTGTCGAAACCCTGAATCCGGTTCAGCCACGCTTTATTGCATTGGATTGCGCCATTATGGGCGAGCTGTCCAGGCATGATCAGATGACCGTTGCACGTATGTTGCTGGCCGTCATGAACAGTGACTTTATGCAACTGATTCAGATTGTGCATCAGGCCGGATGGATTCCCCCCGGCACTGACCAGGATGCACTGGCCCGTGAAATGCGCCGGACTGTGGGACCAATGGTTTCCAGACCTATGCATGAACTGGATTTTGCCGGCATTCTGATTCAGGTCATGGATATCGCCCGCCGCTTCCATCTGGAAATTCCGCCACAACTGATGCTGTTACTGAAAACCCTGGTACACGTCGAAGGTCTGGGGACTGATCTTTATCCTCAACTGGACATATGGAAACTGGCAAAACCCATTCTGACTGAATGGGTCAAGGCTCAGATGAACCCTCAGAAAAACCTGAAGGAACTGGGGCAGAAAATTCCGGATTTACTGCTTGGCTCACAGGACCTGCCGACTCTGATGATTGATAGTCTGAACGGTTTAAAAAATCAGTCTGCCTGGCATTCGAAACAATTAAACGAATTACAGAATCTGCGCTTACAGATGGAACATCAGCAGAAACGCAGCTGGATTTTTGGCAGTCTCATGGCAATCTGTCTTTGCATTGCCATCATGAGTCCGTGGTACATTTCCATTCTGCTTATTTTACTGGCAGCGCTGCTGGCGATCTGGCGGATTACAAAATAAGCACATCACCTTAACATCATAAAATATGACTTCCATTGCATCCCAACCCCACTTTGCCATCATTGGTGCAGGAACAGCAGGTTTGGCAACGGCAATTCTATTGGCCCGCCAGAATATTTCAGTCACTCTTTTTGAAAAAATTCCCCAGCTGCAACCCATTGGTGCAGGACTGTTACTGCAACCCACTGGCCTGGCGGTTTTTGAGCATCTGGGAGTACTGGATGAGGCCTTAAAACTGGGAACAATCGTGACCGGTCTGGAGGGGCAGCTGCCCGGTGGACACTTACTGGTGAATAGTCATTATCAGCAGGCAGATCCGAATTTTTATGGTCTGGGGATTCATCGGGCCAGCTTATGCCATGTACTGCAGGCGAAATGCAATGAATATTCCGGGCTGATTCACTGGCAAATGCACAGCGACGTTCAGCAACTGCAGGAACACAGCCACGGTGTACAGGTCACAGGACGGGTCAATAGCTTGACATTTGAGGCCAGTTTTGATGCCGTTCTGATCGCCAATGGTGCAAAAAGCACACTGCGCCCCCGGTCGTGGGTCAAAGTTGATCAGCCTTATCCGTGGGGAGCAGTATGGAGCATTGTTCCCGAATGTCGGATCTTTGATCCCCACATCCTGCATCAGTTTTATGATCGTTCCAATATCATGATGGGAATCTTACCCACAGGCCGTATCCCCACACAGCCGGATCAGCAACTGTCCAGTGTTTTCTGGAGTTTACCGACCCGGCAACTGAATGATTTTTTAACGGACCCACAGGCAAAACATAAATGGCTGGCGGAGGTTGCCTGCCGCTGGAAACCTGCCGCAGACTGGCTGGAACAAGTGTTCACGCCTGATCAGCAACAACCGCCCCAATGGCTTTCAGCCAATTATCGCGATGTGGTCATGTCCAGATTCGGTGAAAACCGTATCGGTGTGCTGGGCGATGCAGCACATGCCATGAGCCCGCAACTGGGACAAGGGGCAAATATGGCGTTGCTGGATGCCTGGGCACTGGGACAGGCGGTGCAATCAGCCCGAAAAAATGAACAGATTGACTGGAATGGGTTATGGCAGAATTATCATCAGCACCGCCAGTCACCCACTGCTTTCTATCAGTTTCTCAGTCGTTTACTGACGCCGCTTTATCAGTCAGATTTATGGTGGGCAGGCAGACTCAGGGACCTGAGTTTTGCATGGATGTATCGTATGCCCTGGCTTTGCAAGCAAATGGCCATCACCATTGCCGGTCTGAAATCCGGTCCGTTCAGCCAGATCAGTTATACAGATATTGCCCGTCAGCCAGCTGAATTCAATGAAGTAAAAATTGACTGAAAATTATTCACACAAAAACCTGACTATCCCCTAAACTATCTGACTGCGATCATAAATCGCAATTCCGCAGTTAATATTGAACGAACTATTTCTGGTAAAATCCTCATGAACAATGTGCAATGGCTCAATGACGTAAAATTTAACGAACAGGGTTTAATCCCGGCCATTGCCCAGCATCATCAGACCGGACGTATTCTCATGGTGGCGTGGATGAACCGTGAATCACTGGCGCTGACTGCTGAAAAGAAGCAGGCGGTGTACTGGTCCCGTTCACGCAATCGGTTATGGCACAAGGGTGAGGAATCCGGCCACTTTCAGACCGTGTACGAAATCCAGCTGGATTGCGATGCCGATGTCATTATCCTGCAGATTGAGCAGCACGGCGGAATTGCCTGCCATACCGGCCGCGAATCCTGTTTCTACCGTAAGCTCACTGCGGACGGCTGGGAAATTGTCGATGCACCCTTAAAGGATCCAACCCAGATTTATGGCGAAAAATCGTCACATTCACACAGTGCAGCGCTGGACACCTCCACAATTCAGTCTGAACAGATCGATGTGCTGGCTGCTCTGGGGCAGATGATGGCAGAGCGTAAGTCGGCTGATCCGGATTCGTCCTATGTGGCACAGCTTTATCACAAAGGTCTGAATAAAATCCTGGAAAAAATTGGGGAAGAAGGTATTGAAACCATTATTGCCGCCAAGGATTTTAAAATTGAAAGCAATGAAGAAAATAAAAATGACCTGATCCACGAAATTGCCGATCTGTGGTTCCACAGCATTGTCATGCTCGGTTATTTTGGATTGGATACACAGCCGGTCCTGAATGAATTGGCCCGTCGTCAGGGCTTATCAGGACTGACTGAAAAGGCCAGCCGCAGTCACTGAACAGATATCGGCTGTCCATAAAAAACCCGCTGTCCGGCTCCAGGAGCAGATCACATGCGGGTTTTTTCAGTATAGCCACATGCAAATTAAGGGCTACATTTCTTTAAATCCGATATCCAGAGCCTCACAGATGGAAATATTCTGTTGACTTACAATATTCCAGACTTTCCTTTTCAGTACAGACCATGCCTGTTCAATCGGATTCAAATCAGGGCTATATGCCGGAAGGTAGGCGATTCGTACATTATACGTTTCAGCAAGCTGTTCTATTTCCCGGCCTTTATGAATGGATGCATTGTCCAGGATCAAAAGATACCCTGACCCGGATAAATTCCGAAATAAATAATCAAGCCATCCTATAAATAGCTTCCTGTCACATGAACCCTGAAAAACCAGCGGTGACAGAAAACTGCAGGGAGCACTCGATCTGACCGCACTGATCATACTCATTCTTTTTCCATGACCGCCTGACTTTAAATCCTGACAGCGTTTCCCCTTAAATTGACCTCCTCCCCAAAGTAGCTACAACCTAAACTGTAGACATGGCCTGTTGGTGATTCCTTACAAATTCGCTGGGGGTCATATAACCGAGTGAGCTATGGGGTCTTTCCCGGTTATAATCCTCACGCCACGCTTCAATCTTATTTCTCGCATCGTCCATGGATAAAAACCAGTGTGTGTTTAAACACTCATCCCGTAGCTTACCATTAAATGATTCTATATAGGCATTATCTGTCGGGGTTCCCGGTCGGGAAAAGTCCAGGATAACACCTTGCTCATACGCCCATTTGTCCAATGCCCTGGAAATGAATTCACTGCCGTTGTCCGTTCGTATTTTTGCCGGCAGCCGGCCATGTAACAGCCTGAGCTCCTCCATAGCCATGACCACATGTTCCCCCTTAATCGAAGCAGCAATATGAATCATAAGACATTCCCGACTAAAATTATCGACTACAGTCAAGGCCCTGAAACGCTGACCATTGAAGAGGTTGTCAGCGACGAAATCCATGCTCCAGCACTGATTGATATCAAAGACCGGATCACGCTGCATCCGGTGTTGCCCGCTGACATGACGGCGGGGACGTTTACGCCGCAAATGCAGCCCTTCCTGACAATAGATACGATAGGTTTTTTTATGGTTAATGAGCCAGCCTTCCCTACGCAGCAGGACATGAATACGTTCGTATCCGTACCGGACCCGCGTTTCCGCAATTTCCCTGATCCGTTGTGTAATCACACGATCATCCTTACAGGATCGGTAGTGGTAAACCGATGTGCTTTGTTCAATCAGATTACAGCTGCGTCTCAGACTGATACGGTAAGCATCAGGCAAGTGATTGACCAACTGACGTTTCTGGGCCGGCTTTAAAACTTTTTTCGCAGGACATCCTGCAGCATTTCCTTATCCAGGCTCAAATCAGCCACCAGTCGCTTCAACCTCTGGTTTTCCTCCTCAAGCTGCCGCAATCTCCTCAGCTCACTGACTCCCAGACCGCCAAATTTCTTCTTCCAGTTATAAAAAGTCGCTTCTGATATGCCCATCTTACGGCAAACCTCAGCGACCAGGACGCCACTTTCAGATTGCTTCAGTGCAAACGCGATTTGCTCTTCAGTAAATTTGCTTCTCTTCATCTTTGCATGCCTCTTAACATGAGTTAAATATACGGCATATCTCCAATTTTAAGTGAGCCTGTTTTCAGGGGGGAGGTCAATCTGATAGATCACTTTTCATAGTAAAACTCTAAATTTTAAATCATCAATACAACAAACTTTGATTATTTAATAAATCCTGCAATAGCAATTGTTCACTTTGGTTAGTCAATACCAAGCTGTCCACATGAGATCCTTTAGAGGTTTGCTTAATACTGATAGTATTGGTCTTCAAGCTATTATCATAGTTTATTTGAACAAACTGATTGACATTTGAGGAAGATAATACTTCATCAATCAAAGATGAAATATCGATCTTATCTTCAGACACATCAAAATCTGTCCAATAGTCCAATTCGACATTCCCCGAACTCAACTTAGTCAATTCCACAACATCAGCACCATCACCCAGACTAAATATTTCACTTAAATCTGCCTGGCTGACTACCGTATCTATTTGATGATGTTCACCCAACACCACATTATTATCAGTATAATCCTCAGCATTCAGTGGACGTTGTAAACCAAATGCACCATAAATCTGGCTTGATGTAATTTGACCACCAGTTTCGAAAATAAAACTTTCAACCTCAAATGCTCCACCCAAGAAAAAATTTTTAATCGTCACTTTATTGGTGTTACTACCATTAACTTTCAGAATTAAATCATCTTCTGATTTGGTTAGATAGTTACCTATTTGACCAAAAGTAATGCCATTTTTGAAGAGAACCTTATCATTACCAAGTTGCTCGGTAATCGTTAAAGCCCCTATTGTATAATCATATGTCGTATTACCCGGAACATTTGACGTTCCTGGTTCAATTGGTATTTCAGGCTCAGATGTGGTTGGTATCGTTAAACCAAATGCACCAAATATTTGCTCCGCTGATAACTGACCACCTGTATCAAAATGGAAGGTTTCTACCAAATATTGTCCACCTAAGAAGAAGTTTTTAACCGTCACTTTATTGGTATTACTACCATCAACTTTAAGAATTAAATCATCTCCCGATTTATTTAGATATGATCCAACCTGGCTAAATGTGATTCCATTCTTAAATACAACTTTATCATTCCCCGACTGTTCTGTAATAATAAGAACACCTGTAGTGTAATTATAAATTGAATCACCGATTGGGTCATCAGAACCTGTTTCCGGTTCAGTTGGTGGCGTTGTGGTTGGAATCGTTAAACCAAACGCTCCAAAGATTTGCTCTGCTGTGAGCTCACCACCAGTTTCAAAATCAATAGTTTCAATTAAGTTATCTCCTGCAAGGAAATAACTCTTCAGTGTAATTTGATTACTATTACTACCATTGACTTTTAGAATCAGATCGTTACCTGCTTTCATTAGACCAGAACCTACCTGATTAAAAGTGATCCCGTTCCCAAAGCGTAAAATATCTATACCACCTGCATCCTGAAGAGTGTCTTTACCACCAATATAGAAGAAAATATTGTCTTCCGTCCCGCCAATCAATGAGTCATTGCCTAAAGTATCGTAGATAGCTCCAGCAATTGGGGTATTTGCTGAAGGTTGTATATTGATATTTACACCAACACCTGTACCAATGCCGTATAAATCCGTCGCCCATAGATAGAAATTTAATTGCCCAATATCAACATCATCCTGAGGACTAGCGGTGATAGATAATGTTTGAGGATCAAAGGTTATCCAATCCGGAATATCTTGATATTCACCATTTGAATCTTTTGTTTGTAGCGTAAGCTTGAAGCTAAGCTGATCATCCTGATCAGGATCACTGATCATATTATCCTCAAAAGTATATTGTAAAACTTCATCGATTTTTACATTTAACGTTGATGGATAATATTGGATAACAGGAGCTTGGTTGTTTTCAGCTCTGGTCACTAAAGCATCAACATTTGTTGTTGTCCAGATTTCTCCTGAATCAAAGATAATTTTATCAAACTTATAACTTATCTGATTGCTTTCATTATCGTAATAGTCATTCAGTGCATAGTCGAATAACCAAATTTTATCTGTATTATTTTTAAACCCTAATAACACACTATTACCAAACTGTTTCCCATACATCTGTGATGCATCATGACCTTCTATTCTTAAAACATTAGTCGCAGAGCTAATGTCCTTAAAATTAAATGTATCAATACCTCCTCCAATTGTATAAATATAAGTATCATTGCCAGCAAGACCATCAATAAAATTATCTTGCTCATTACCCCTGATCACATTGTCTAACTCGTTACCAAAACCAGTCTTTGCTTGTCCTTTCAATATTAGATTTTCAACATTTGAATGCAGAACATGGTATAGCAAAATGCATTTTTTGAGCTACAATGGGTAAAGTCCTTTAAATTGCTTATCCATATGCCAAAGATATATTCAGAAGATTTACGCCGGAAAGTCATGGAATTCTACCGAAAGAGTGGTCATAAATCGAATACCTGCACAACTTTCAATATCGCCCGGACAACACTGGATGACTGGATTCTGCTTGAACAGCAGACAGGACAGCTGGCTCAGCCTAAACTTGTCAATGTCGGCAGACCTTCAACCATTAAGGATCTGGCTTCTTTCAAAGTATTTGTTGAAAATACAAAGTTCTCACAGGCAAAAGACCTGGTTCCACTTTTTAAAAACCAGTTCGGATATGCAGTTTCCTATGATGTCATACTGGCAACACTTCATAAGCTGGGATGGACGCATAAAAAAAGAGTTTCCTCTACAGGCAGGCCTGTCAAATAAGCAGAACTGTATTTCAGTGGATTCTTCCTCAGTGGGAACAGGAATATGGCAGGGAAAATATTCTGTATATCGATGAATCAGGAATCAATACAACTGACACAGCAGAATATGGATGGTCCATTAAAGGAAAACGCTGTCAGGATTTAAAGTCAGGCGGTCATGGAAAAAGAATGAGCATGATCAGTGCCGTGAGATCGAATGCACCCTACAGTTTTCTGTCACCCCTGGTTTTTCAGGGTTCATGTGACAGACATTTATTTACAGGGTGGCTTGATTATTTATTTCGGAATTTACCCGGGTCAGGGTATCTTTTGATCCTGGACAATGCATCCATTCATAAAGGCCGGGAAATAGAACAGCTTGCTGAAACGTATAATGTACGGATCGCCTATCTTCCGGCATATAGCCCTGATTTAAATCCGATTGAACAGGCATGGTCTGTACTGAAAAGGAAAGTCAGAAATATTGTGAGTCAGCAGAATATTTCCATCTGTGAGGCTCTGGATATCGGATTTAAAGAAATGTAGCTCTTAATTTGCATGTGGCTATAGTTACCTGTATCGTACCAATTGCCACTACTATCCTGAGAATAAAATCTATGGTCATCCCATTGTTCTACTGTATCTATACCGCCACTATCACCAAATACATAACCAACTGGATTAAGTAATCCTTCTACAATTTGATCACCACGAATTAAAGTAGTACTCTCATCTGGATTTGTTATTAGCCTATCGTACTGATCAACCACATAATAATCATCGCCAGCACCACCACTCATAATGTCAGCACCGCCTTTTCCATCAAGGTAATTATTACCATCATTACCATAAAGCCCATTATTATTAGCATCACCAATAGCACTAAAATTTCCAGTACCTTTTAAACGGATTTCCTCAAGGTTAGTTCCTTCAAGATCGAAATTATCCGCTATAAAAATAGCATCATATCCCTCATCTAGATTTTCGATAATAGTATCAAATTCATCAACATCATATGAATCATCACCCAATCCACCAATTAGGGTATCTGCTCCTTCATCACCCTGAAGCCAGTCTCTACCGTCTCCACCAATAATGAGATCATCGCCTAATCCACCAAATAGGGTGTCATCTCCATTTCCGCCTTGGATTTCATCATTACCAGCTAAACCAAAAATGAAATCATCACCAAGCCCACCTTGAATATAATCTATTGCATTTCCACCACGAAGTTGATCGTCGCCATCACCACCATCAATGAAATTTTGAGCTACTTCATTTCCATAAACAATATCATCACCTCCATGAGCGTTAATGATATTAGTTCGATCATTTAAAACGCCAATAATAGTTTCACTACTATTATTACCTTCAAAGGTATGAATAGCCACTAAGAATCTAGATACACGCCAGCTTCATTTCATAAAACGTCTCGAAGTCCTTTGGCGACCGCTGGTCGTTAGCACCATGGCGACGTTTCACGTTGTAGAACATCTCAATATACTCAAATATATCTGATCTAGCTTCAGCACGCGTTGAATATATTTTCCGTTTAACTCTTTCTCGTTTCAGTAATTGGAAAAAGCTCTCTGCCACAGCATTATCGTGACAGTTGCCGCGACGGCTCATGCTGCTTTCCAAACCATGTTGCTTCAGAAAGGCTTGCCATTCATGACTGGTATATTGGCTACCTTGGTCAGAGTGAACCAATACTTTATTTGTTGGCGATCTACGCCAAACTGCCATCAATAAAGCATCAAGAACTAGCTCTTTAGTGATCATTGGTTTCATAGACCAGCCAACGACTAACCTTGAGAAAAGGTCAATCACAACAGCTAAATACAGCCAGCCTTCATGAGTACGGATATAAGTGATATCTGTTGCCCATGCTTGATTTGGCTGTGCAGGATTAAACTGCCGATCTAATGTATTGGCTTGAACAATAGGTTGATAGCCCTTTGAATATCCTGGTTTTCGATAGCCACGTTGGGATTTCAAGCCTTCCTGTCGCATCAGTCGATGTACACGATTAACTCCACAAGGCTCACCAATATCACGCAAGTCACAGAAAATCTTGCGATAGCCATATACACCGCCTGACTCTAACCAAAACTGTTTAATCAGGCCTGACAGTTGTTTGCTACGTTTGGCTGTAGCACTCAAAGGTTGTTTCAACCATGCATAATAGCCACTGGGATGAACCTCCAGTACCGAGCACATTCTATAAATTGACCAGACCTGCTGGTGATCCTTGATAAAGGCGTACCTCATTTTGACTGGCTGGCGAAGTACGCCGCGGCCTTTTTTAAGATATCACGCTCTTCTGTAACTCGTTGCAGCTCTTTCTTTAATCGAGCCAACTCTTTGGTTTGATCTTCAAGAGCAGTAGCTTGGGGTGTTTTAGGAAAGTATTTCTTAACCCAAGCATAAACACTATGGGTCGTTGTGCCTAATCTTCCCGCAACCTCTGCAACACTGTAGCCTTTCTCAATGACTTGCTGCGCTGCTGCAATCTTGAACTCTTCGGTAAATCGTTTGCCACTCATAAAAACACCTCTTAATTAGCTATTTTATCTAACTATTCGGTATCGACAAACTTAGTGGCTATTCAGTAACCCTGGACATAAGGTCACTATTTTGCCATATAGTCTGATCTGAAAATTGAATCAATAAAGCTGAATTTTGAGAGTTATGAACATAATTTTTTAGAATAATTTTATCAGCAACTCCGTACTGAATAATTAAATCATTACCCTCAAAGGTAATTTTAGAAATATCTGAAGGGTTTATATCTTGAAAGTTCAGAATATTTTGCTCTGTTGAAAAATCTGGCTCATAGATTTCATCTATACCATCTCCTGATTGTAGAACATAGTTATCCTGACCATTTCCACCATACAATCTGTCATTACCTTTTCCACCAATTAATGTATCGCTACCATCAAAAGCATAGATTTGATTATCTGCATTGGTACCAGTTAATACATCAGTACCTCTCCATCCATTAATATACAGCTCATTAGAAAAACTGCTAAGATTTTGAAGTGGCATTTCCAATATGGAACTCAAAGAAATAACTTGATCACTGAATCTAAAAGAAATATTTTTAGTTGATGTTGAGTCTAATGCCCCTAGCAAAGTTACTTCATCAGTCCCAAACTGAATCACTAAATTATGATTTAGTTGATAAAATACTACTTCATCTATAGAAATTTCAGCAAATGCAACTTTATCAGTACCTGAAGACGTATTTTCATAGTTAATGATATCTTTTCCAGTACCTTTAGATAAAATGTAGGTATTATTGCCGTCACCACCATTTAAGAAATCATTTCCTTTACCTGAAACAATAACATCATCCCCATTTCCAACATTAACAGTGAGCCCCGTTTCTGTGCCAATAACAACAATATCATCCCCATTTCCAGCATTAAAAATACTATTCGGAGATTCCGTAATCATGGTGTAATCATTATCATTGGTTCCATTATTACTTTGTACATCCATGTCACTAAAAATTTGGTCAATCACTATTTTCAGGGTAGGATCATCTGAGAGTTCATCTCTCCACTGTTGAAGTAATACAAAGCCATTTTCCCACCCAGCAATATCTAAAAATTTACCATTTATTTTTAATAAGTCTTTTAGATCCTCAAGAGCGGTCAGCGGGGACTGTAGTATTTTTTGAGAGAGTAATTGTTCCAGATTAGAAAAATCGAAATACATTTCATCTTTTTCCAATCCTAAATACATATCAATAGAATCCAGATAAGATTTTAGTATAGTTTGATTCAGCAAATCAAAATATATTGATTCCTTCATAAGATCATATACTTGATTAACGTTTGATATCTGATCAGTACTATATTGATTGAGTTGTGTTGTCGGTTCTTTTCCTAATAACGCATCAACAAATCTAATCTTAGCTGTAAGTGTAGCATCTGCGATTTCAGATGGTGGCGGTGGCATAGTTAAATAGGCAGGAATTGGATCCCCTCTACGAACATAAATTACATTATCAGAATCTGATGACGAAACCCAGGTAACATGGCTTAAGCGAAAGATCTCAATCGAATCACTAGAATAAGAAGGGTCTGATTTTGCCCAAGCCATAATCAACTCATCAAGCAATTCTTTTTGCTGGAATCTTGTTGTAGCTGTTGCATATTGTGATAATAGTTCTTTGAACTCTGTAGATTGCATTGCAGCTTGATGCAAATCTTGTAATCGCCCATATCCTTTTAATTGTGGTAGAGCTGCAACATCCTCTGTAACGGTGGTTTGATTAATATACTTACTGTAAAAATCATTCTTTTCAAAATTGACATCAGCCATTTTTCCAATAGATCCATCTATCTTCGTATATGAACCTGTTTCAGCAATATACCCACCATCTACTTGTTGATTGTCAATGCTGCTGATCCCTGTATTTAAACTTTCAATACCGACTTCATTCAAAGTGAAAAGTTCAGTTGTTTGACTAACTCCATCACCATTGGTATCTTTCCATACCTTCAATTCATTAAAATTTGCATCATTATTATCAACTTTACCATCGCCATTACTATCGAGATCTGATAAAGCTGAAAATCCATTTTGTGCATTTGTACCATTAGCCAGTTTTGTACTATCGCCAAATAGTTCAGCACCTGAATTGATTATGCCATCATTATTTATGTCTCTGACCAAAAGACCATCTTCAGGCGAAACCCATCCCGTAGCGGTTTTGAGACCGTCATTATCACCATCAAATACAGCCCCTTGAAATTTATTTATAGTAACTGTTCCAATAATTCCATCACCATTTAAATCAAGAATTAAAGGATCATAGTACTCAATTCGGTAATCTCTTGAAGGAGGTTGTCCATTATTTGAATTAGGTGAGTTTGGATCAGGAAATAGAGGATCCAACCATTGAGGATTGTCTTGTATTTTATCAATGGCTTTGTCCAACAAGCGGCCAACGCCGTATGCAACCAAAGCACCACCCAGTACTGCCAATGATAAAGGTGCAAACCCAACTGCTACTGCTACTGTAGCTCCTCCCACCAGGCTTGAAGCCGCAGCTACTCCTATAGATTGTGAAGCATCTGCATAATTACCAGAGTTGATATGATGTCCAACTTCTAATGCGGTAGCAAGATTACCTACTTTTATTGCTTTTGGCAGACTATTCGGCCCAGCATTAGGTTGATCAATTTGTACCCCTGCGGCAGTGATAGCACCTCTTGCAGCATCCACTCCAGATGCAATAGCCCCAAGTGCATTAGAATTAGGTTCGTGATTATTTGACATGTTTAATTAACTCACTATAAATTATTAAAAGCACAGTTAAAACAATAAAACCAATACAAAACATATACATGATAAAAAAAACAACATATATATTACCTTGACTCATCCAAAGATATTTCGACGAATCCAACGGTGGAAGTAAAACAAAAGCGATCCAACTAACTAGATACATAACACCCAAGAAACACATTTCTTTTTTTAAAATACTCTTTGTGAGTTTTGATCCATTAGATTTTTCTCTAATTTCTATCATACGTTTCCAAACAAAACCTGGTAACCCATTTAAAAGGTATTTTATTATCATATAAATATTAGCCAAGAAGGTTGTTATTAATATCATGTCAAACAATATCTTATGCTTAGTACTCAACAAATCTAATCTACTACTTGGAAGAATACCAAAGTAATTTTCAATTGGTAGACTAATTGCAATTAATGTAAATAAAAAAATAAAGATAAAAAAGAAGTACTTTTGTCCAAATGGCGACAACTCTTTTAAAATCTCCCCCCAAAGTTCAGTTTTATTCATACTACGCAGTATCTCTTGTTTTAATAATTGACAATTTGAAGTCGAAAAATACTTATGACGACAGCATTTAAACTTCGATAACTCAAGGCATATAGCCAAATTATTGACTTACACATAAGTTTTGTAACTGTATTGTTAAATTTATATTTTTAACAATGAATATGAAAGCAAAAAATTGTAACAATTAAATTAAGCCTCTTTTCATAAATGAAAAAGGGCTGTCCTGGATAAGGTTCAAATTCCAATCCAGAATCGCAAAATTTTCAATTTTTGTTTTGGGCTTCCATAATTAAATCTAAACTCACATTCTTTCAAAAACAAGGGGAATGACTCCTTCGGAATATCATTATATTTTCACAGTATTCTTTTCGGGGGGAGGTCAATATCGCCTTTCAACTTTTTTCACATTCATTTGCACGATGCCAGTCTACTTTCAGGCGGTCATGTTTTGCATCCCAATCTTTGGCACCAGACAACATAGGGCGTTTAAACAATTCAAAGCACAGAAGCAAGCTATCCCTTGCTCGTGAAAAAAAGAAAAATGAAATACCTCTATGATGTGTTCTATATCACCAATAATCAGCCCCTGGCACAAGCGGAAAAGGGGTTTCTAAAATATTTATCCGACAAAAGCCGAAGAAATCAGCGTACACGGCTGTTATGTCTCTGATCATTGGGCGACCAACCAACAAAACTAAAATAACTGGAAGAACAAGGCGATCTGATTCTATTTATCCAACAGCGCCATACATTTTAAACCAGGATGCTGTGTTGCAAAAACAGTACTTTTCAGATGCCTCAACTGAACATAAAATGGTCATCAGAATTTACGTTCTCACGTATTTCATAGCGCTGTAGTTTCTTGTTTATTTTCTTACTGTGTAAGACGAAAAGCCTCCTCTTCGGAGGCTTTTTTGTGCCTCATCTCCAGAGGCCTGGCTATACCGGCACTGATACAAAAGCAAACACTTCAGATAATGCTATAAAATTCAAATTTGTAATTAAACCACCGACACGTATCTCCCCTGCTGTCATCATGCTTTCAAAAAAGCGTCACCTGGCTGCAACCCGATTTACCTATGGTCTTGTCTTCCAAATCCGGAGAATTCCCATATGGACTCTGTTTTACCCCAGCAAAAGCCCCGAAAATTTCTAATGATCTGTCTACTCATTGCATGCAGTACCTTCCTCAGTGCCTGTAATGACGACAAAGCATCCGACACAGCGGCACAGCCCGGCTCACCCAAATTAAATTGTGCGCCATAATTTTCAGGGACCAGAGATTAAATCATGCCAAATATTAAAATGAACCGTCGCCACTTCTTACAGGGCCTGGCAGGTCTGGGCGCCATGACGGCTTTCCCGGCATCCATTCAAAGAGCGCTGGCCATTGATGCCTACAATCAGACCGGAACCATCCAGGATGTCAAACATGTCGTAATGCTGATGCTTGAGAATCGATCATTTGACAGTTATTACGGCACACGCAAGGGTTACCGGGGCTTTGGGGATCGTTTCACCATCCCTCTGCCAGGCGGACGCAGCGTATGGCAACAGCTGAATGCTAAAGGCAGGGAAATTCTGCCTTATGAACTGGACAGTGCCAAAGGCAATGCCCAGCGTTTAAAAAGTACGCCACATACCTGGGTCGACTCCCACCAGGCCTGGGATGGCGGACGTATGGACAGCTGGCCAAAAATCAAAAAAGACCATTCCATGTCCTATTTTCCAACCCAGGAGCTGAATTTTCAGCATGCATTGGCTGAAGCATTCACGGTCTGTGACAATAATCACTGTGCCATGCATACCGGCACACACTCCAACCGCCTGTTTTATTATACTGGCTGTAATGGCCCCAAAGCGGCCGGTGTGGCCATGCTGAACAATGAACTGGGGGAAATGGGACCTTCCTCTGTCGGCCTGACCTGGACAACCGTTGCAGAACAACTGGAACAGGCTGGTGTGACATGGCGTGTCTACCAGAATATGCCGGATAATTTTGGCTGTAATCAGTTTATTTCTTTCCGGCAATTTCGTGCAGCCAATGAAAAAGCCCCTCCGGAACGTCGTGTCTCCAGTGATGCCAATGCCGTATGCCCTGCCTATGACCCCGCGATTGACGACCAGGATAATCCATTATTTAAGGGTGTCGCCAACACCCTGCCCAATCAGGGACTGTTTGATACCCTGAAGCAGGACGTGCTGGACAATAAGCTTCCCGAAGTCTGCTGGATTGTACCGACCGCACAGTATTCAGAACATCCGTCCCCGTCCTCCCCGGTACAGGGTGGTTGGTATGTACAGGAATTACTCGATGCCCTGACGGAAAATCCTGAGGTGTGGAGCAAAACTGCGCTGATCATTACCTATGATGAAAACGATGGCTATTTTGACCACCTGGCGCCACCGACGGCACCGTATAAGGATAAAGACGGTGTGATTCATGGCAAAAGCACCATTGATGATGCCGAGATGGCTTTTGAATACTGCGATTATCCAAAACCGGAAGGCACCACCAGGCAGCCTGATTTTGATGGCCAGCCTTTTGGCCCCGGTATGCGGGTTCCCATGTATATCATTTCGCCCTGGAGCCGTGGCGGCTGGGTCAACTCTCAGACTTTTGACCATACCTCTGTCATCCAGTTCCTGGAGAAACGCTTTAATATTCAGAACACCAATATCAGTACCTTCCGCCGCACGGTCTGTGGTGATTTAACCTCTGCATTTGATTTTAAAAATCCCAACGATCTGAGTCTGCCTGTGCTGAATGGGCGCAAGACCCAGGCGGAAGTGGATGACATTGCCCTGGCGCAGGGTAAACTTGATGTAATTCCGGTTCCCGCTGAACAAAAGTCACCGGAACAGGAAACCGGGATCCGGCCGTCACGTGCCTTACCTTATATCCTGCATACCAGTGCGGTCAGTCATACAGGCGACGGAAACCTGAGTCTGAAATTTGCCAATGCAGGACAGCAGGGTGCAATTTTCCATGTCTATGACAAATTGCATCTGGAAAATTATCCAAAGCGTTATGTGGTGGAACCGGATAAACAGCTGGATGACACCTGGCGTATGGATAACCGCAGTTATGACTTATGGGTACTCAGCCACAATGGCTTCCATCGTCATTTTAAGGGCAACGCCGATGAATTACTCACGGCAAAAATTCAGCCGGAAATTCAGGTCTGTTATGACAATGAAAATGGAGATGTCTACGTCAAACTGCATAATACCGGAACACAGCCCTGTACGCTGAGCATCCGGGATAAAGCCTATTTTCAGCAGGAGGCAAAAACAGTAACCGTACAGCCGAATGCTGAAGTGGAGCTGTCCTGGAAATTGAAGGATTCAGGATACTGGTATGACTTTGAAGTCAGCTGTCAGGAAGCAGCCGAGTTCTATCGGCGCTTTGCCGGCCGTGTTGAAACCGGTCAGGATTCAGTCAGTGACCCATCTTTTGGCTATAAACTATAAGTCGGCAAAACCTGTATTTTCAATGTGAATCTGATTCACTAAAAAGCCTGTCACATGGACAGGCTTTTTAGAATTTCATGCACATTATGCCAGAATCTTATTTGATTCCGAAAGTTTATTTGAGCAACAGGCTATTGATCCGCTTGACATATTCAGCAGGATCATCCGGTAATCCACCTTCAGCAATCACCGCCTGATCAAAAATCACATTGGCCAGATCATCAAACTGAGTCGAGCCTTCCAGTTTTTTTACCAATGGATGCTCAGGGTTAATTTCCAGAATCGGTTTGTTCTCCGGCACCTCCTGACCTGCCTGTTTCAGCATGCGGATCAGTTGTGGAGACAGCTCACCGTCACTGGTCACCAGACAGGCCGGCGAATCGACCAGTCGAGTGGTCACCCGGACTTCTTTGGTTTTGGCTTTCAATGAATCGGACAGTTTATCCACCACCGGTTTAAATTGTTCAGCCGCCGCTTCAAGCGCTTTTTTCTCTTCTGCATCCTGCAGATCCCCCAGATCCACAGCGCCCTTGGAGACATTCTGCATTGGCATGCCATCAAACTCATTGACGAAGTTCATGGCCCATTCATCGACACGATCCGCCATTAACAGCACTTCAATGCCTTTTTTCCTGAACAGTTCAAGCTGTGGTGAGTTTTTTGCAGCACTCAGACTTTCAGCCGTTACATAATAAATGGCCTTCTGCCCTTCTTTCATGCGGGCCTTATAATCTGCCAGTGAGGTGGAGATTTCATCATTGCCTGAAGTCGCATAGCGCAGTAATTTTAAAATACGCTCACGATTGGAGAAGTCCTCTCCCAGACCTTCTTTAATGACTGACGCAAATTCTGCATGAAATTGTCTGAATTTCTGCTGGTCCTGCTCATCTTCGGATTTTGCCAGTCCATCCAGCAGGGTCAGTACCCGACGGGCATTACCTTCACGGATGGTTTTGACATCACGGCTCTCCTGCAGCAACTCCCGGCTCACATTCAGTGGCAGGTCTGCACTGTCCACCACACCCTGTACAAAACGCAAGTAGTTTGGAATCAGGTTATCCGCATCATCCATAATAAACACACGTTTTACATACAGTTTAATGCCGGCTTTGGCTTCACGGGTAAAAATATCGCCTGCGGCCTTTGCAGGAATATACAGCAATTGTGTATATTCGGTACTGCCTTCAACACGGTTATGCGCCCAGGCCAATGGTGCTTCAAAAGCATGGCTTAAGTTTTTATAAAACTCGATATACTGTTCTTCAGTGATCTCATTTTTATTGCGGGTCCATAGCGCACTGGCAGAGTTAATGGCTTCCCACTCATCGGTTTTAACCATTTGACCACCGGCAGGCTGTTCACCTTCGGCGACCTCTTCCTGCTGCCACACTTCTTTTTGCATTTCAATGGGCAGGCTAATGTGATCAGAATATTTATTAATAATCTGCTTCACTTTATAGGATTCCAGATAATCCAGCGCATCATCGCGTAAATGCAGAATGATGTCAGTCCCCCGTGACTGCTTTGTGATCTGTTCCACCTCAAAATCGCCGGTTCCACCACTGACCCAGCGAACGCCTTCAGCTACGTCCGCACCGGCACGACGGGATTCCACCGTAATTTTATCTGCAACAATAAAGCCCGAATAAAAACCCACCCCAAACTGACCAATCAGCTGCGCATCTGATTTCTGGTCACCGGTCAATTTAGACATAAAGTCTTTGGTCCCGGATTTTGCAATGGTCCCCAGATGATCAATAGCTTCCTGCTGACTCAGACCAATGCCATTGTCTGAAATGGTGATGGTTTTATGGTCTTTGTCCAACCGGACACGGACACGTAAATCGGGATCATTTTCATAATATTCAGGGTGGTTAATCCCTTCAAAGCGCAATTTATCACATGCATCGGAAGCATTTGAAATCAGCTCGCGTAGGAAAATTTCAGGGTTGGAATAGAGGGAATGCGTCACCAGATGTAAAAGCTGAGCCACCTCAGCCTGAAAACTATGTTTTTGTGCGCTCTGTTCGCTCATAAATCACTCCTTAAATACATAACGTCATTTTTTCTGAATGCTTTATGAATTGGAGTGGCTTTGCCATTTTTCAATGGCAAAGCTAAAATTTTTTATTTAAAAAACTCCGGCCAGCTGCGTCGCCTCTATAACACCATCGCAGCAATCCAGCCGAAAATTAACAATGGAATATTAAAATGAATAAAGGTTGGTACCACCGTATCCCAGATATGGTCATGCTGACCATCCACCCCCAGCCCGGCCGTCGGTCCCAGGGTTGAATCCGAAGCCGGAGAACCGGCATCACCCAATGCAGCACCCGTACCGATCAATGCCACTGTGGCCAGTGGAGAAAATCCGAACTGTACGCAAAGCGGCACATAAATGACGGCCAGCACCGGCACACTGGAAAATGATGACCCAATGCCAATGGTCACAAACAGACCAATAAACAGCATCAGAAATGCAGCCAGCGCCTTGTTGTCGCCAATCACATGCACAATACCATTCACCAGGCCGTTAATATCACCGGTATGTGTCATGACAGAGGCAAATCCTGCTGCAGAAATCATGATGAATCCCACCAGTGCCATCATGCGCATGCCCTGTACAAACACATCGTCGGCTTCCTGCCATTTAAAAATACCGGCAGCGGACAATACCGAAAAACCCACCAGACCACCCAGAATCATGGAACCTGAATAAAGCTGTGCCACCAATGTCAGGGAAATGGCCAATAACGCCATCAATATGGTTTTTCGGGCAATAACCGGAACCTGTCTGGCTTCCTGCTCCAATTCAAGCCCGTCTGCCTTTAAATCATCAACAGTTCCTGTCCGCAATGGCTTATCCAGATCAATCGTGGCCACTGGCGTGACATTCCGATCCACATAAATACGTGGTTTACGATAACTGAAAAATACAGCAATCAACGTCCCCACCACCATCCCCACCACAGGAATGGCCATCCCGACCGGCATCATCCAGCGGTCAACATGCAGATGATATGCCGCACCAATTTTGTTGATATTTCCCATCAGAATCTGTTCAAGAAAAATTGCACCAAAGCCCACCGGCAGAAAAATATAGGTTCCCACCAATCCCAGTGTCAGGACACAGGCTGCAGCACGACGATCCAGTTTCAGATGGTTCATGACTTTCAGCAAGGGCGGCACCAGCACCGGAATAAATGCAATATGCACCGGAATCAGGTTTTGTGAACAGATCGCTGCGATCAGTAAAATGCTCAGTAATACATATTTGACTTTCCGGGCCTGGCTGTGAGTGGCTTCTGCGCCCAGCAGCCCAATCAGCTTATGCGCCAGTAAATCAGGCAGACCGGACTTGGAAAGTGCCAGTGCAAAAGCCCCCAGTACCGCATAGGCCAATGCCACTTCGGCACCATCTCCCAGGCCTGCATTAAATGCCTTTACGGTCTCGGACAGACTTAAACCTGCCACCAGACCACCCACCATTGCTGAAATCACCAGCGTCAGAACCACAGAAACACGTGCCAGTGACAAAATAAACATCACGGCAATCGCAATAACGACAGCATTCATGAAAAATTTACAAAATATGAAAAGACCGCATTTTAGCAGATTCATGACCATGAAACCGCAATTTAGTCAAATGGATGCTAACAGACCAACCCTGCTCAGCCTCCCGTTGCAGCAAATATCGCCTATATTTCTATTTTTTAATTGTTTTTTTCACAAAATTTCGGATATGTTCTGCCATTTCCACAGGCCGGCTCAGTATGGCCCAGTGATTGGCATCCACCTCAATACGTTCAAAATCACTGACCCATTTCTGCATTTCATCAATCAGTTCAAGGCTGACAAGATTATCTTGTTTCAACACAATGGCTTGCACCGGGCAGATCGCATGGCGCTGACGCGGACGGATCAGGCGTGGCAGAAAATTTGCCCGATATAATCCAATGCCATATTTCCCATCGGCCACAATATGCTGATTCAGAGGCAAATCATGGGTCTGTTCCAGCTGACTGACCAGCCTGCCCCAGCGTTCAGGGCTGAAGAAATGCCACACGGTCGGCGCCAGCAAGGGTAGCTGAAAAGCAATAATATACCAGGATTTAAACAACTGCTTAAAAAACCTGGCTTTCTGATGTTTAAACTGATCCCGCATCCACCATGCAGCATGATCCAGACATGGACCGGATATGGTGGTATAGGACAAAATCCGGCCTTTGAATTTGGCATCTGTTACCGATTCCCACGACTGTATCGATCCCCAGTCATGCGCGGCCAGATGAAAGGCCCGGCCCGGCAATAATTCACTGACCACACTATCCAGATCCTGTGACAGACGCGGTAACGCATAATCAGCAATTCGTTCAGGCACAGTGGACTGACCTGCCCCCCGGACATCATAGCTCACGATATAAAAATCATTGGTCAGCTGTTCAATCACCGCATCCCATACCTGCTGATGATCCGGATAACCGTGCACCAATACCAGGGCATGGTTCTGCCGATCCCCCCCAGCTTTTTGCATGCAGCGTCTGCCCGTCCCGGGTTAAAATCCAGTGACTTTGTCCCTGTATTGATTGATGTGCCGTTTTCAACATTGGCTGTTCATTCCCCGTTGGCGGCATAATAAATCAATGCCACATCCCTGCTTGCTGGTTTATTATAGTTGAAAATCATCGTATCAGAATTGACCATGAAGAATATTATCCGCAAATTACAAACCATTCCCTTCATTTCAAAATTCATGCTGAACCATTATGCGCCGTATAAAGGTGCAGGCATTGAAATTGATCAATTTGATCTGAAGAACTACCATATTCGGGTCAAAATGCCACTGAACCGCAAAAATCAGAATTTTGTCGGTACTCACTTTGGCGGCAGTCTCTATGCGATGGTTGATCCATTTTATATGTTAATGCTGATCCAGCATTTGGGCCCTGAATATATCGTCTGGGATAAAGCCGCCAGTATTAACTTCCTGGCACCGGGTCGTAGTACAGTATTTGCAGATATTCATCTGGATGCGGCTGAAATTGAACAGATTAAATCACTTGCCGCAAACAATGCGCCAGTTTATCGCAACTATAGCCTGAATATTGTTGATGAATCGGGACTCAGAATTGCCGAAGTTCAGAAGACCCTCTACATTCGTAAGAAACGGGCCAAAGCCATAAAACCCCAGGCGTAAAAAAAGCGCTGTATCAACAGCGCTTTTTCAGACCTTTATTTTCTTTGTTCTATGGCAGCACCGGCACCACCACCAAGAGCACCGCCAATGGCTGCACCTGAGTCACCACCAAAAATGCCTTTACCGACCACTGAACCAATTGCCCCCCCTACACCACTGTAGGTCGCGTTACGGTTGGAGCCATTCTGGGCCTTGCTGCCCACTGCTGCACCACCGCCACCACCGATTGCCGCACCCACACCACCACCGGCATGGTTGCCAACGCCACCGCCCAACGCACCACCCAATGCAGCAGCACCAATCCGTTTATCATTGGCGGACATACTTTCACAGCCTGCCAGCATAATCAGCGGCAAAGCCGTACATAAAACGATAAGAGATTTTTTCATCTGGTCACATCCCAATAACATTTGCTTACCCTAAGCTTAGTCCTGTTTTATTGGTAAATTAAGTATTTTTTGTTACTTTTCATAAAACATAAAATTTTTCAATTCCGTACCAATCATGCACTTTTTGATGTAGTGTCATACCGCAGTGATAAATGGGTTCCTTTTTGATACAAAAAAATGATCAGAAAACGGTAAAAACATCCTGCTGAAAGATAAGGGAATCCACCATGGATTCCCTTATTGTTTAACTGTCATAAAGTATTATAGCCAGATATATTTTTTGAGCTACAATAGTAAACCCTTATTAGATTGCCTGCTATCATGCCAAAAATATATTCAGAAGATTTGCACCTGAAAGTCAGGAATATTGTCAGTCAGCAGAATATTCCCATCTGTGAGGCTCTGGAGATCGGTTTTAAGGAAATGTAGTCCTTAATCCACATGTGGCTATACAATGTGATCTAAAGGGTTTTATCTATTGTAGCTCAAAATGTACGAATCGCCTACCTTCCGGCATATAGTCCTGATTTGAATCCGATTGAACAGGCATGGTCTGTACTGAAAAGAAAAGTCAGGAATATTGTAAGTCAGCAGAATATTTCCATCTGTGAGGCTCTGGATACAGGGTTTAAAGAAATGTAGCTCTTAATTTACATGTGGCTATATAGAACAATGCAGCAGAATTGGGTTGTATCCCAAGTAAATCAGCAGCAGTTCTGGCAGTTACTTCAGCAATAAAAAAACTCCAATAGCTTTCTTTGAGTTTTTTTTATTTAATTTACATCCAGTTATCTTCATAAAAGTAGACTATCACAAAGCTAATCTACTACAGCCCCTATAAATTTAATTTAAAAACACATAGAGAAACTGCATATATTTTTAAATTAAGACTCTAGACTTATAAAAATTAACTAATAATATGTAAATATTGACCTTCACATGAATTATTTATATAAATATTTATTGATTTTCCTGATGAAAGTGCCATTAGAAGGGTAGCATAAGTAGCTTTCATATTATCAGTATTAGGATTTGACCAGCTTAACCAAGTTCCAGCTGGACAAGAGCTGGTTCCTGCATTGAGTTGGAGTAATATTTTTGCGGGCATATAAGTTGCTTCCAAAATTTTCACTTTACCTGTAACCACTTCAACAGCATGTGCTTTCGCACAAACTAAATAAAGCAGCAACATTGAACTCAATAAAATATTTTTAATCATAAAATAATCTCTAATTTAATAAAGGAAAAGAAAAATTATTTCATTTACCCTTATTTACAATGGATAAAAAATATTGGAAGAAGTTGATTAACAAGTTATGGTTGTTTAATCATAATATTTCGACAGCATGTTATATAAATTATATTTTAACACAGTCACTTAGATAAATCCAAACGTATCAAACAAGGCATCCCTTTAGATTGCCACTCACCAGAGCATCCATTTACAAATCCTGAAACAGAAGTCTGACTGTGAAAAGAGGATAGTAAAGCTGCATACATTTCTTTAAAACTTATATGACTACGTTGTAAAACCAATCGATCTAGCATAGTAAAATTCTCACTATTTGCAACACTTCCGTTCAATTGAATAATAATATCACCAGAATCATGCACAATTAATTGAGAAATTTTTGATGCTATAAAGAAAGTTAAAGTATTTACATTACTTAATATTAATATAAAACTACTCAATATTAGTATAGCCAACTTATTTTTACTTTAAAAAACCCTTTATCGATATCCATTTAAAACCTCCTTTTATATATTATTTTCTTAAATCTAATCGAGTCAAAATAGGATAAGATCCATTACAGCCATTTGCCCAACCACTGATAGTTGTCTGTGCATGAAATGCGGATAATAATGCTGCATACATTTCTTTGAACATATAATGGTCTTTTTGAAGAATAACAGCAGATGAGATAGTACAACCTTCACCATTTGCAACACCATTCGGAAACTCAATAATTAAAGCATTCCAATGATCATGAATTGTAATAGCACTAATTTTTGTATTGTAAAACCCACTATTTGCTAAAGCATTCGTATTCAGCAACAAACTAAACAACAACACAAAAAAAATATTTTTCATTATAACTTATCCTTTTAAATAACATCTTTATTTCACTAGAAATTTCCACTCATTATAATGGTTTGAATTTCTAAAAGAAGTCTCTTTTTCATCAAATCCATCTTTTTTAATAGGCGTTTTATCAGATCGGCTATAAACACCAATAATCAAATGATCTAAATTTCGAATAATTAAAAAATCGTCACCCGTTATAGGATCTTTTTCTAATCTTCGCATATAACGAGTTACCGACAAATGCCTTGGATCCTTAAGTAAGTCATTCAATTCTGAAGGATACATTTTAACACCACCTGGCGTATTTTCATAATAATTTTTGATCGCATTTTGATAAGTTCGCCCGATGCCCAACAATTCTTGCTCATTTTCTCTTTGTTTTAAAGTTGCATAATTGATTGCCCACTGCCCAATTCCTAAAGATAAAAGAATCATGATTCCAAGTATCCAAATATATGCAAAACCTAATTGTGATCTATTAGACATATTACCATTCAGCATATATTTTGTCGTTACTCGATACTTCAGTACTCTTTGATTTAACATCATATATACCAGCTTCATTGGGTGTTTTGATAATTTCCCATTCTTGACTTTTCATGATCGGATCTTCTGGTATTTCTCTTAAATATTTTTTTGTTTTTAAATTTTCCAAAGTATCTGGATATTTTCCTTGGTCTGAATAATACTGATCTATTGCACGTCTTATCGTTGATAAATTCTGTTTTAATACAACCTCTTGCCCTTCTTTAATTTTACCAAAATATCTTGGCGTTATAATTGAAAGTAATAATGCAATAACAGAAAGAACAACCAGCAATTCTACAATTGTGAAACCGTTATTTTTTTTATCTTTCATTAAAATTACCATTGATTATAAGGAACCCCATTTGTCCCTTTTTGTTCAGATAATGAATATATATCATAGACATCATCACCGTTCTTAGGCTTATCATAGTCACTCAAATAAGCCCGCTTCCCCCATGTTTCCTCAGGTAAAACATTTTCAATGTTCCCTTCAAAAAAAGGATCTCTAGGAATATTACGAATAAATCTTTCTACTACTATTTTACCACCTTTAGTTTTAACACCTTCAAGCACTTTTAAATTCGAAGGATATCCAGTTTCCGTTTTAAAAGATTTTGGAATTTTATTTTGTTCACTTGCAGTTTTAAATGCATCAATAGCCTGTCGAATTTCTACTAAAGATCGTTTTAGATCTTTTTCTTTACTATTTCTTGACGTAATTTCAGTAACAGGAATAACAATTGAAGCAAGAATCCCCAATAGCACTAAACATACCAATAATTCAACAAAAGTAAATCCACGATTTTCAATCATTTTGATTCTACTTGTATTTCTTTTATAACTTTATCAGTTAAAAACTTTTCTGGTTTTCCATCACCTAGTTTAATACTCCCATGCTCTACAATGAGTTCACGTTTCGCTTTTACTTCGCCAATCGGAATTTTAAAGGTTAATAATGCAGCGGGCCCTTGGTGAGCTGGAGTTGCACCAAAGTTTAATTGAGTCCCCGCTTGTAATTTTGTTTGTTCAATTTTTGCAGAAGGAGCAACTAAAACAATCCTACTCATTTCCCAACTTTCAGGATGTGCAACATCTACTTTTAGACTTTCAAAAGCAGGGGTATTCTGAATCAAAGCAACTGTAAACTCTTGTCCTGGAGTTACACTACTTGGACCACTCAGCTGAAACTGAGCAGATGCTGGTGCCCCACCATAGCTAGTAGTCGCTGGAGGTGTAACTTTAGCAGTTTGTACAGCTTTGTCTGCCACTTCTACAATATTAGTCGTAGTCGCGCTTGCGCTTGCGCTTGAAGGTGATGCTACTTCCATCTGACTGAGCATCGATTCTGCATTTGGTGTATATTTAGCTGATTCATTTAGCCGTAATGGTCTCGTTGTCACCTGATCTAAAGTACCTGAAATGAACTCTTGTATATGTGGTGCTGGTAATTCAAATGGTCTTACTATACGAGGAGTTATAAGTAATACAATTTCACTTTTATTTTTTGAATCTGAAGTGTTTGAAAATAAACGACCAAGCAATGGTATTTTTCCAATGCCAGGTAAATGTGTTGCGGATGTTTTCGAATCATCTCGAATTAATCCTGCTAACATTTGTGTTTCACCATTATTTAACTGCAAGATTGTTGAAGCATTTCGTGTTCCGATTTGATACGCAACTACCCCATTTGCTTCACGTATTTCTTTTGCAATATTACTAACCTCCATTTTTATATTAATCTGTACCTGATTATCTTTATTAACCTCAGGTTTTACATTAACTTTTAAGCCTACATCCAAGTAATTTACATTTTGAGTCAGAAAATTAGAGTTTTCACCTATTGTAGAGGTAATAACGGGGACTTTATCACCAATTAAAAAACTCGCTTCCTCTCGACTTTTTACTCGAATTCTCGGATTAGCCAATAAATTTGATTTATTACTCGTTTGTTTAAAATTCAATGTTGCTAAAGGATCTGCAACAACCAATCCCAAATTATTAGAGTTTAAATTTTTCACCTGATTTAATGTGAATTTTCCAACATCGCCTAAGTCATTTAATGTTTTTACACTTATTTGATTTGGAAAGTCTATGCCTAGACCCAATAATGTATCTCGATTTACTTCTAAAACCTCTATATCTAAGACGACTTCAGGTGTAGGTAAATCGTATGCCTGCAAAGACTGTTCTATACTGGCCAATACATCAGTATTATCCCTAATAATTAACATTTTTAAACGATCATCAAAATACATTGATTTTGGTTCATAGAGTTTACTAATCATTTCTTGTGCATTTTTTGCATCAGCTGAGCCCAAGTAAAATGAACGTGTTATCATCTCTTCGTATGCTTTTCTTTTTTCTGCTGTATTTTGAAATATCAAAAATGTATTAGAATTTAATGCCTTATAGCCAAGCCCAGAAGTTCGCATAATCATATTTAACGCTTCTTGAACAGTTGTATTTTTGGCATAAATCGTTGTATTTTGATCTAACTTAGCATCTTTATCTAATATAAAGTTTATTCCAGAATGTTCAGAAAGCACTTCTAATACAGATTGTACTGGAGCAATTTTAAACTCTAATGAAATCCTCTGTGTAAGTTTTTCATTCATCTGAGGTGGATTAATTAATCGTCGATTTTTTTCTTCAAAAATTCTTGTTCGTAAACTTATCGCATCCTCATAATCGGGGGTGCTCTGTAAAATTTCTTTTAATATAATTAATGCGGATTCGCTATTTCCCTTTTCAAAAGTATTCTGCGCTAATTCTAATAAAGGCTTATTTTGTTGCCTTTGTTTTAATAATTTAATCTCTTGTTTTGCTGTGGCATTGTTTTGATCAAAATCTAAGACTTGCTGGAACAAAAGAATTGCACCTTCAATATTACCTGCACGCTTTTCTTGCAATCCTTGTGTCAGCCTTAAATTAATTATGTGTTGCTGTTCAAAAGTATACTCAATACGGTATTTTGAAGGTCTTTCTTCAGCGTCTTCTTTTAATTTATTGAGTGACGTAACTTGTTTTTCATGTTGAGTCAGAGCAGAATTACAACCCGCTATTATTAACATGCTAAAGGTTAATAGACTATATTTAAAAAACACGGGTGATAAAAAAATTGATTTCATATTATTTTAGACACATTAATAATTTGTTTTGTTGGAACGTACTCAAGTCTAACTTCACGATCATCAACACTAATAACTTTCCATATGTTATCATAGATAATTTGAGGGCGCATCACTACATTGGTGTTATCGAATGATAAAAAAACTTGCAATCCCGCTGAGTCAATAATTTGCCCTAAGTATTTTACATTCGGTAAAGAACTTTGTGTAACAACTGGAACAATAGGAATATGCTGAACAGGTACTTCGGTAATAACTTTCGGTTTAATAGGAGCGACTTTTTCTACTTTAATTTCTTTTAATGGTTTCATATTGATAACTTTAGTTTTTTCTTGTTCAGGCTTAATTTCTTTTAAATCCCAAACATGAAAATCAATATTATCTTCATTATTTAAGGAATAAAACTGCTCTACGTCAGTCGAGTCTACACTTTGTGCCCTGGGTTGCAGTATAGGGTCTGTATTTAGTACAGGGGGTAAAGTCATACACCATAAAGCAACTACAATAGCTAAAGCAGTTAGAGAAAACAAACGACGTTTTTCTTTTGTTAAACTATTAAAAATTTCCTCCCTCATCTTATGGCTCCTGAATACGAATGCTTAGACTAACTTGGTTAGTGACTTCATCTCTTTGTAGATCTATAGATTGTATATATAATGCATCTTTATAAAACTTGGATAATTGATTTAAATACTGCCGTACTTGCAACCAACTTCCTTTTACTTGGATAAAATACTTTTTCGAAGTATCAGTTTTTAACTCTCTGTAATCTTCTAAAACTAGATCATACTGAAACAAAATAGAAATTAAGTTACTGAAATTGATTGGCTCACTAATAATAATACGTTTTGATTCTTCCTCGTTAGATTTACTTTGATTTTCAGATATGAACGTATTCATTTGTATATTTTGTGAATGAATACTTTGCAATCTGCTCTCATATGTTGGAATGATCCATAACCATACTCCACATAGCCAAAGGAACAATCCAAACAAAATAACTTGATACAAGCTCAATTGTGACAAAAACTGATCAAAATACCATTTCATTCTTAGCTTAAAATTTTTCATTTAAGCACCTGCTTTAGTTCAAAATTCACACTCTTCTCAGCATCTATTTGAACTTGAACAATCGCTAAATTTAACTGTTTAGCTGAAGCATTACTTACAATTAAGTTAACATCTGTTGGATTTTTTGTATTTCCGCTGACTATTAACTCTTTATTAACTGCATATTGAATATGATTATAATTTGTTTGCGTACTGCGGGCTTGCATTAATTTATCTAAAACAAGCATATCAATTTTATTTTTATGGTTTTCCTGAGGAATATTTCCTTGAGTAACTTGATTTAAAGTTTCACTATTTTTCTCAAAAAGACTTGATTCTTTTTTATAATCAACAATAAGGTATAGCAATCTAAATACAGTAAAAATAATTAAAAAAAGTATAAAAATATTGATCATTAAAAATAACTTTTGATACTTTTTTCCTTTTAATACAAAAGCCACTTTCGTCATTTTATTTTGATCCCAGCAGGTTCATTGCTTGATTTTCATTCTCTGTAATATAACTTTCCAAATGTGCAGGCAGAAGTAAACGCCCTTCAAGGCCAAAGCCATTTACAAATGCTTTTGATGCATATTCCATATTTGAAAAGTCAAATTTATGATCATATTGAATATGATTAATCATTGTTTTTGGAAAAGAATTGATCTCAACAATTTTCTTATTTTGATAATGAACTAAAATTGCCATTTTCTGTTTTAAAACCAACAAACTTGACTCATGAAGAAACATTTCATAATTATTCCATATTTTTATAACATCCGTAATGATGGAGTCAATTTTTATGATTGCATTAATTTGCTCAATTTCATTCCAAAATTTAATCGGAACGGCTGTAATCACAGTCGGCATTTTAAATTTTATCTGATCATGTAATAGTACATATTGGGCAATATCAAGATCAGGATATTGTTTTTTTAATTGTTGTTTCATCAAAAAATCTAAGGCTGCTTGTTCTGGCCATGTCTGTAATGCGGGAATTGTAGCATAACGGCATATTTCACTAAATAACGTTATCTCCATTTTTACACGTTTAACATTGATTTTTTTTAGGAATTCCATCAATTCGACGAAACTAGAACTACTCCCCATTTTTATCATTTTCTTATCAATAAATGCCCAATGATAATGACCATTACCCAATGTGAGTTGTAATATTTTATCTTTCCACAAAAGTGACACGATTAATTTCCTGTAAAGTTGAATCACCTGCAGCAACTACAGCGAGTGCTTGTTGTCGTAGAAATCGCATGCCTTGTGTTTGAAGTACTTTGCGTATTTGACCAATTGGAATCCCTTGAATCATTAATTCTCTAAGTTCATCCGTCATGATGAGCACTTCAGCAATTGCTTGTCTGCCTTTATATCCTGTTCCTTGGCAATGTTCGCAACCCGTTCCTTGATAAAAATTATATTGATTTAATTCAGATTCTTGAATACCGGAATATTCAATTAGTTTAGGATCTTGCTGAATAGGCTGTTTACAATATGTACAATTTAAGCGTATTAATCTTTGTGCAATGATGCCGTTTAAACTACTGACAAAACCAAACAAATCTATTTCCATATGCCTGAAACGCCCGATCACATCTAATGCATGATTGGCGTGAACCGATGTATAAACTAAATGCCCCGTTAAGGCTGCTTGTACTGCAATATCAGCGGTCTCATGATCACGGATTTCCCCAACCAATATTTTATCTGGATCATGTCTTAGGATCGAACGAAGCCCACGCGCAAAGGTGAGTCCTTTTTTTTCATTCACTGGAATCTGTAGAGTTCCTTTAATTTGATACTCTACTGGGTCTTCAATGGTAATAATTTTTTGTTGTCCATCATGTTGTTCGTAAAGCAATGCATAAAGTGTTGTGGTCTTCCCCGAGCCTGTTGGACCTGTTACCAACATCATGCCATAAGGCTGAAGTGCGAGCTGCCGAATTTCTGACATTGTTTTTTGATCAAAACCCAGCAATTCAAGATTCAACGGATCATCATTTTGGGTTAATGCTTTTTTATCCAAAATTCGCAATACCGCATCTTCACCATGTAAACCCGGCATAATGGATATTCGTAAATCGACATCCTGTCCTTCAAGCTTTACGGATAATCGACCATCCTGAGGAATACGTCTTTCAGCAATATCCAATTCAGCCAAGACTTTAAGACGTGATATGGTGTGTTCAGCTAAAGTACGTTCCAATAGGTTTGTAGTTTCAACTAAAACACCGTCTATACGGCTTTTGATGACTAGCCCTTGCAAGGTATTTTCAAAATGAATATCACTTGCACCTTTTTGATAAGCATCCTTTAAGACTTGATTAACCAATTGAATAACTGGGTTATCGTCTGTACTTTGTTGTTCTAGAACTTGATGCGTTGTTTTAACTGTAAAACTTTCCACATCTTCTTGATGTGATTCAACGATCAACTGATTATAAAAATTGAGTTCATCACTTTGGATCTGCCCTATTTGGAATTCCTGATCTAGAGTGTAGCCTAGCCACGTTAAATCATTAAAAATAGGTTCTTTAAAAAAAATAACCCAAAGTTGATTTTCAAACAATGCCACAAAGCATTGTTGTTGTATTGCAAGTTTACGATTTATATAGTGAAATTGCGGTTTTAATAAGGCAATATCTTGTTTTTTAAACCACCGTTTAACGAGACTCATGACTGTATTCCACTCGCCATTTCAAAAATAGGCATATAAAGTAATACAACAATAAGACCGATGAAAACCCCAATTGCCAGCATCAGCACAGGTTCTAATAGACGTGAAAAACGTTCAATGAATTGGCTCAAATCCAGATCATGAAAATCGGCAGACTGTCTAAGCATCGCCGATATTTCACCATTTTGGTCGCCTGCTGCGAGTAATCTAGAAGAAACTGCCGTATTCAATTTTGATTCGTATAACGCATTACTAATGCTGTTGCCTTGTAAAACTAAAACTTTTGCTTGTTTTAATTGTTGCTGTTGTTTCGGGGACAATACTGTTTCAAGCATATCAAAAGATTGAATAACAGTAGCACCAGCATCAAGTAATAGTGCCAAGCCTCTAAAAAACCGAGACAGATACAAAGTTTCTAAGCGTACTTTTAATGGTTTAAATCCTGAAAGTAAGAACATTAAGGTATTCTCTATGCCTTGCATGAGTATTTTTCGTGTTATCCAAATAAAACCGAATAAAATTATAGCAATAACCCACCAACGGTATTCACCTAACCAAACGCCAAGTTCCAACATTAACTTTGAAGCAAGTGGTAAGTCGATATCAACACCTTCATAAATGGCACCAAAACGTGGTACTAAATACATCAATAAAAATAATGTAACTAACAATGCAATTCCAACTAGAAGCAATGGATACATAGCTGCATTATATATTTTATTTCTAAGTGAAGAAATTTGTTCATCATATTTTATATAACTATTTAATGCCTCTACAATTGTGCCATTCTTTTCACTGGCTGAAATTGTCGCGATAAGTAATGGTGGAAATACATCTGTTCCACATAAAATCATGGCTTGAGAAAGTGGCTTACCTTGGTTCAAGGCTTCTCGAATTTGTGTAATTGGAGAGTTTGATTGTGAAATACTATGATGACTCAATAAAACATCTAAACCCTCTGTTATAGACAAGCCAGAACTTAAAAGGGTTTTAAGTTCGTGTACAAATATAACTACATTAAAACTATTGGGCTTCTTAAAAGTAAATGATTTTTTTTGTTCCAAAATATCAATAACGTACTTATTTTGAGCAATTAACTGGTTTTTCACAGTTATCCCATTTTGACCTTCGATTTTGAGTTCTTGTTGAATTCCATCAGAATTGATTAAACGAACTTTATAAATAGGCATTATTTTAATCCTATATAAAAAATTCTAGTTTAATATTTTGAAGCATGTATGTTTTCAACCTAACAACCCTTTTTATCTACTGACAACGCATTTAAGTATTTTCTAAATCTAAAAATGATATTTCACAAGCGCCTGTTCTTATTGGTAGTGCATCATCGATATGGATATTTACTTTTTTCTTGCTTGCAACAGCTAGATAAGCAGTCGAAATAATATGCTTGTGTTTAACATCGACATAAACACGTGTTATTTCATTACACTTCATTCCATTTGGATAAGTTAATGGCGTTGTAAACCAAAGCTCAACTGTATTTGCATAAATGGGACTGCTATAATTACCTACAGCACGAATTTTTTTTATTGTCAGATTATTGAGGTCAAACTCAGTAGCAGCCGCTATTGTCGTACTGCCCAAGAAAATACCTACACAAATATAGCGTATAAGTGTTCTGTATTTTCCGTTCCATCTTATATTTTTCATTTTTCAATAAGCCCTTCTTTTTTAATCACTAAAAGTATTAGCAATTAGAATATTTAAAAAAATTAGTTGTTTGTTCTGATATCAACATAGTTAATATCTTCCCCATCTATCCAACGGCTACATGTTTCATAGCCAGTAATTACAACTTTTTTATTTGTTGCCTGAGCCATTAATAGCTGTGCAAGTTGTCTTTTACCTGTAGCATTATTTTCATTTTTTATCATCATATAGTTATGTTTTTTTGCACATTCAGGCGTATTCCCTACTCTCTCTCCAGCTATATGTACATATACAAGCCCATCAGAATCTCTAACAATAATTGAAGATATTTTACCTGTATAAGTACTTGCATATATCGTACTCGTAAATAATATTGAACTCAACACCAAGTTCTTTATCACTTTTTTTATACCCATCACTTTTCCCCATTTGAAATTTACAGATGTTTTTTTACCAATTACCAATATCTGCAGCATCATCTTTCCCTCCAACTGCCTTGTCTTTAGCAAATGAATAAACATCATACTCTGTTGGATTATGCTGTCCCGGAAGTTGGTACTGATAGGACATTCCCCACGGATCAAGTGGAATTTTTTTGATATAAGGCCCATTCCAGCGTGGTGCACCCGAAGGTGCAACCAACAATGCATTAAGTCCATTACTATTGTCAGGAAATGCACCATTATCTATACGATATTGATCAATCGCCTTGGTTAAAGCATCCACTTGTGACTTGGCTGTCGTTTTCTCAGACTTATCTAAGTTTTTAAATAGGTTTGGTCCAATAATACCAGCGAGCAAGCCAATGATTACAAGAACGATCATTAGTTCCAGCAAGGTGAAGCCTTTGTAATTTGCTCTCCCCATTAGTTCTACCCATCTATATTTACACTAAAGAATTAACAATAATTTAATATTTACAAAACAATAAGTTGGATCAATAAGCAAAAAATCATTCAGATAGATTCAAGACACTTTCCAGATCTTCTGCTTTAATTTTCCAACTTGACATACCATGTATATTATCTGACAAATATAAATAAAATTTATCTATTCTATATTTATCAAAATAAAAAATTGGAAAATAATTACCATAAGTCTCTTTAATTTGATCAAAAGGTTCATTTGATGTAAATGTTTTTTCATTTTCCGTAATAAAAAGAAAACTTTCTGTAATAAAAAAATCATTGGCATCACTCTCTGAAAAAAAATCATCACTTGACTTAGTCTGCTCTTCAGGAATAATCGTATATATACTCATTTTTTTTACTTTAGATTTAGCACATTCATAATATTTAATAATTCCTGATACTTCACGATTCTTTAATGCATACATTACAGCATGCTTCCATTGATTGATATAATCACCTTTTGTCCAATCTTTCGTACTTAAAATAAATCTCTCATACTCATCATCTAAAAAAATACCAACAGTCCCTTCTTCGGGGAAAAATTTTATCAAATTAAGCATTCTATTATCTCTTAAAAATATTTAGATCAGCATCAGCTGTTCCTAGTCGTTTTCCTTTATGATCAAAAACCTTCCAAATCCCACCATTGTGCGCTGGAGCAACTTCAGGGCTGATATATTTGTTGCCCTTTTTAAATACCGCCTGACCATGACTGTTAAATGGAAATTCTTTAACTCGCTTATAACCCAATTTTTCTGCTGCTTCAGCAGCTAACTGTGTAGATCCAAATATACAATTAGCATTATGCACCCATACATTTGCATCACCTGCAAAGTAAGTATGATAACCTTCAACCTCCAAATTATAAGTGGTTTCTACACGATCTGTTGCAAGCAATGAAACAAATTTAAGTACGTGATTATTGGCATCTAAAAGTTGGTCACCTTCTTTTAAATCAATACTTTCAACCCATTTTTTACCTACAACCCAGAAAGGATGGTCATCCGAGACTTCAATAACAGTTTGTTTACCTTGAGCATCCTCAATCGTTAACAAATAAATACGACGGTTAGGTACAACAAACACTCGACTTACTGGTTTATATGCAACTTCACCATTTTCTTCATTACGTGCAAGAATCAAATCTCCAACGTTAATATCAACAATACGTTTATAGCCCTCTTTTGTTAAAACAGGCGTATCATCATCAAAACAGCCACAAGGCGAACGGTTCAAAATACTCAATACAGAACCAAATACTCCTTGCAATTTTTGAGCAGATCTTACCCCAAAAGAACCATTGAAGAAACCAAAAGCCACTCCAAGTGTTCCCCCCAAATATCCAGCAGATTCTGGCCAAGGTACGATACCCAGTGACAATTCACTATTAAATGCTTGTAATTCATTATTAATTACAGCCAACCCTTCTGCCCTGTCTTCTTCACTTAACGCTAACTTATCTGGAATCGTTCTTGGATCATCAAATCCAGAAACATTATTAGAGTTCGAAGAAAATAAATTAGCATTGATTTTAATACCATTATAATCAAAACTATTAAACTCTAATTGGTTATTCTCATAGGAGAATACTATTTTATAATTATTATTACCATTTAACCCTATATATGGCTGTATTGTATTTTGTCCATTTTGAGCTCCACCTATTCCTTGATTATTAGGATTATTCCCCGCACCTACTTCAAAACCACAATTTCCCTTACTTGCATCACACAGGTTCCATTTATCCATTACCGAAACTATAGCCTTTCCGGTGTCAGTAAAGGCTTTATCTATCGCCTTTCCAGCACTTTTTAAACCAATTGCACCTAATGCCCTACTGAATAATCCATACCCACTCGGGTCTAAAAGTGTCCCAGGATTATTCCTTACATACGCATAACGATTATAACCCTGCGTGTCATCTGCCCCATCAATGTTTGGATCTGCACTTATGAATCGTCCAATTTTCGGGTCATAAACTCGACCATTCATATGGATTAAGCCAATATTGTCTAACATCTCATGTGCAGTATAGCCCCGAGAACTTTTTTCTCCGTTGATCTCTACTTCACTTTCACTGCCATTAACATTGCGACGTTTGCCCCAAGGGTCATAACTTAAGCGCTCAATTGGATTACCTGCCGAATCTGTAATTACCTCAATCGAACCCAAATGATCATTATGGAAGTAACGGTATGGTCCTGTTTTATCAATACCAGCTGATGCACTATTTGGTGCCACACCCGTATTATAGGCGCTACCTAAATCACCTGTTGGTGCTACACCTTTATCATTAGACACATAGCTACCAATAGCATCTCCATTGGCATAGATGTAATGCGTATATTCAGTCGTTCCATTTGGTAAGTAAGTCTTCTCAAATGTACCACCAGTATCTATACGTGGGTTGATATATACTGTCGTTGTGGTTTTTCCATCTTCAATACTGGTACGTCTTACACGCTGATGATTTGCATCATAAAGAAAACTTTCAGAATCACTGCCCTGCTGAATGCTTATAGGCATATTAAAGCTATTCCAGCTATAAGCTTGTTCTTTTGCAGGGGTATAATCTAAATTTGAGGTTTTTTGAGTAATATTCCCAATCGCATCGTAGTTAACCGATGTTGTTTGTCCTTGTTGATTCACAACCGTCTTTAAGCGATTGATGTTGTCATAAGTAAAAGCTTCATTATTTGAAATACCTGCCAGGTTTTGGTTACGATTGGTCAAATTTCCAAGCGCATCAAAAGCGTAGCTATTTTGTTGTATTGAGAAATTTCCAGTATTAATTGAATCAATAAAACCTGTATCTGGTTTATAACTTCTTGTGGTAATCAACCCATTACCCAGTGTTTCCTTTGTTACATTACCACGCGCATCACGCTCATTTGCTGTCCAATACAGTTGGTTTCCTGCAATACTTCTTACTTCTTTTAAATAACCGTTGGTATCGTAAATATTACGATACCCAAACCCTGTTGGGTATGCATAAGCTAAAACACGCCCTGCCGCATCATAATTCCATTTATTGATAAAGTTTGTATCACCTGCACCTTGCGCTTTAGGATCGATACTTTTACTGGTCGTACTTTGGTACGGTCGGCCAAAGCTGTCATAGGCAAAAGTTTGTACAAAACCGTTGGTTGAACTTACCTGTGCTATTTGCCCTTTACCATTGGCACTGGTATCCCATTTCCACTCCGATACCAAATCGGGTTCAGTGCGTTTGATTAATCGACCTAAGTTGTCGTATTGGAAGGTCGTTTGTTGTCCTTTCCCATCTTGTTGCCAAATAGGTTGACCAAGCACATTATAACGATAATTCCAGGTTCCTAAGTTTGGATCAACTTGCTGAAGTTTATTGCCATTTTTATCCAAAGTAAGAACAATATTACGCCCTATTGCGTCTGTCGTCTGGGTTAACCGACCTAAAGCATCTCGCTTGTATTTTAAGCTATTGCCGTCATGATCTATAATTTCAATTGTTTCATTGGCGATATTTGATCTTTCAGTACGTTTTTGTTGTTTTGCATTGGTCATGGTTACTTCAAGACCATTGCGATTGTATGTTGTCACCTGATTGCCCGGTGCAACAATTTTCGTAACACGACCTAATGCATCATACTCAACCACGGTCCATTGTAAGTTACCATACCCTACATTACTCAATGTCGGCTCACTACTGCGGTATAAACGACCCGATGCATCATATTCATTGCGGACAATAACATCATTCACATTGTCATAAGCTTTTGTGATCGTTCTTCTTACATTTCCAAGCGCATCCTTATAAACAATGACTGATGCATTCAACGCTATCGTAGTCGTAATTTTATAATTTTCGCCTGTTTCACATGCCCTGGAGTTTGAACCAATACTTACAAACGTTTTACATAACTCATAGCTAACATCTGTTTGCGCACCACCTGCAGGTTTACTTGAAATAACTCGACCCAACCCATCAATACTCTGAGTACTGGTCACCCCATTAATATCGGTAGTACTGAGTAATTGCCCCGTCGTTGCATCATAAGTAAAGCTTGCTTGTTGCCCCAAATCATTGCTTTCTTTAGTTCTAAATACCCCAGCAGGATAACCATTGCCAGCTTCATAAGCCGTTGTTACACTTTTTGAACCAATGCCTGTATCCGCAGCACTGCCTGTCCCGCTGACTGTAACTTTTATCGGATTACCATATACATCATATTGAAAGTCAGTTTGCACTTTGAATGCGAGATCTTCAGGCTCCGAAATGGTTTTTTTTATGCGCTGTTTATCATCATATTCAAACGCATCTTTTTTTACAATTGTTGCCTCACCCGTGCGACTGGTAGTTACTATCCGCTCTGCAACCAGTCCTGGTTTCCAATTAGCCAGATCATTTGCTGTGTAATTTGCGTTTACTTTAGTGCTATGAGTGGTATTTCCATCTGCACTGATGGTTTGTACTGTTGATTCTAATAAATTCCCAAATACCTTTTCATAGCTATTTGTATTTATGCTCCGTGAAATAAATTTCCCAAGATCATAATTTTCTGTTGTTGTCGTTTTTATCCGTGGAAATTTAACACCACCCAAAGGATAAGCACTATCACTGACAAAATCTGCATCTGCAACAGTAACTTTGGAGACTAATGCATCATTGACTTTGTTTACGATAGATTTGGGCATGCCTAAAAAATCAACGTTTTGATTAAATATTGTGTCCGACTCAGTAGTATTGGTAATATTATTTCCAGATATGTTTCTATTATAAGATTCAGTTTTTATATTCTTACGTTCGAAGCCTAAATATTTTCCTTCTTTTACGTCAACGCGTGGAGAGAAAAAGTTATAACTTATTTTTGATCCAACCACGCCATTCAACAAATTTATTATATTATCAACCACCAACATTGGAGCTTCTGTGCTTCGCACAGGAAAAGGCTTTTTCTCTACAGAATCTGGTAACTGTACCTGGTTCTTATATCTAATATTAACTTTTTTACCATCTCCCTGATCAACACTTGACAACAAATCCTGAAACTCAGGATATGGCGCTAATTGTCCTACAATTAATTGATCCGCACTGCTTTTCTTGATTATCCGCGAAGTAAATGAATAGGCATAAGCTTTGCCATTTGATCTTGAACGCGCAAGGATTAAAAAAGCTGCATCTGGATATCCATCAAGGTTGAGATCTAAATTTGGTTCAGGAATAAAGCTCAACATATAGTTTTGAGAAGTAACATTTGATGGCAACCCTGATACTGCATATAGTGCCTGCACCAAGCTATTATTTGGTGGTTTACTCCATCCTTTCATAGAGTGATTAAAGGTTTCATAAGTTTTATTATAGCTTAATAAATGCCCAATTAAATTAGGTTCATCAACCGTAGTATAGCGATATAAGTCAACATAGCCATCCTGATTAAAATCAGAAAATATTGGTCTTGAGAAGTTCTCCGCCCATGCGGTGGTTGACCACCCTGTGGTATTTATTGTATATGGGCTAGTTTCAGTTAATGCTTGTTTTTCATAGCTATCATTCCCCTTTGAAAGTATAGGGAGGAATTTTTCTTTAAAATGGGTGTCAGTACTATTTGCTATACTTAAACGCTCCACTTTAGACAAGACAATATCATCTAAACCATCTTTATTATAATCGACCACAGAGAATTCATAGTCTTTGTAACTTTGACTCTCTGTCCCTTGTATAAGTGTATATTTAGTACAAACAGCGTTATTATTAATAATAACACCATTGAAATAACATAACTGCAGTCCATCATTATCAAAATAATAAAATTTTACTTGTGGGCTTTTATATGCTTTTGAAAAACTACCAATCAACATATTGGCTCTAAAGTCTGGGCCAATTTTAGTTTTTAACATATTGATTGAATCACTATCTACAGGAATACTTTTTGAACTTGTTTTATTTCCTTGTAAATCCAACTCAATAGTATCAAAACGGATTGTATTTGCATCAATAAATTTAAATTCTAAATCCAGTATGCCATCTTTATTCGTATCTCGAACTGCATGGTCTGCTAAAGGAGCTACAGAATTAATAATGTTTTCCAATACTTTAAAGAAAGTAAATTGACGTTTACCTGATTGATTAAAGGATGAGATATATTCCACTAAAGAAACATTATTTGATGCATCTTTACCATAAATCACCAGATCTGAGATTTCGTCACCATTAACATCCATGATAATTGGCTTCCACTCTTTAAAACTACCAAAGAGTGGATGATTCAAAGTAATCTTTCCTTGACTATCAAGATTAGAACTGTTCGCATAAATTTTTAAATCATTTCCTTTAATACTCAAAATTTTAAGATTTTGAACTCGGCTATTTTTTACATCATTCAGCCGAACAGTCTGTATTTTTTCACTTAATGGTAAATCCTCAAGAACCGATACCCCTGGGACCAACCCAGATGAGAAATATAACTTATCACTCCCATAAGAGCTCCATTGTAACTGCGTCGGAACAATACAGTTTTTATCTGCACCACTTACACTACAGAAATCAATGCTTTTTAATCGTACTTTATTCGCTTGTGTATCATTAATATCTTCATAGTTAAATCGATATTCTCCTTTAATTACATTATTAACTTTCAAATTCAGCTTTGAAAGTTTTTTATCTGAAATTATTGTGCTTCCTTCATTATAAGCCACTGATTTTTCAAAAAAGTTTCGATCCAAATATTCAAAATCAATTGAGTTTAGAGGAGAAGCCCCATTTGTATTACCCGTATATTTAATGCTTTTAGGATACAACCCATCTGTTTTTTTATCTTCCAGATATTCAATGCTCCAATAGTTTCCATTCACATCTTTTTGAGAAGTTAAACCCCAAATATAAGGTAATTCAAGTAATAGTCCCCCATACTTTTCATTTTCATACTGCCCTTGAGCATTTTTTTTATTAATTTTAAGAGTTTTTGCGTATTCTTTAACTATGCCGTTTTTCTGCGTTACAACAAACTTTTCGATAGCTCCATTAGTTCCAGCTTCTAAAACCATTTTTATTTTGGAAAATTCATCATTTTCCAAATGAAATTCCACTTGACTGCCATCTGTTACATTTTTTGTTACAATTAATCGCTTTCCATCCAAACAAAAGTTTGAATTAGCAAATGGGCTTGTAGGTTGATATGATGGTGGTCTATAATATTCACTAGAAACTGCAGTCGGTGTACTTATATAACCCTCTTTCGACATGCATCGAGAAACTGCAGAAATTCCATTTACAGACCAACCCACTCCTAAAATACCATCAGATGATTGACCGCTATAATCCAGCGTTAATTTTGGTGTAAAACCATTGATGGATGGTGGAATTTCAACTGGAATGGAATAATTCAAAACGCCAAGATCGCTAACACTAACATCCCCATCCAAACTTGCTGAAATTTCTGTTTCAGCTGCCATCGCCTGGTTCATCAAAAATAATGATACCACCAGCAGTTTATATTTATACATTTTCATTACCTACATCTTCAATCAATATATTTCAGTACGCTATTAAGAACCAATTCTTATTATTCATCATCCAAGATTAAACTTAAGATCGATGCCAGCCATTCTAAATCAACGATTTCCGAACCATCCGCATTGGTGCCTGTCATCGTCAATCTATTTCCCATAGCATCATAGGTATAAACTACTTTTTTACCGCTGCTATAAATGATTTCGATCAACCGACCAAAACTATCATATTTATAATCGGCTGTCTCAGCATGAACCTGAAAATGGGCACAAAACGTAATTAAAAGCACTAAAAAAATCTTTTCCATTTGACGACTCTTTTTTATTTTCTAATTAATAACATGTTAATATCTTCACCATCCCCCAACATATGCCTTCTATATACCAAAAATCAATCCATCAGCATCCCGCACATGTATCACGGATACTTTTCCGAAGTAATCAGACGCATATGCCTGCCCCCAGAAGAACGGCTGAAACCAAAGCACTACTATTTTTTTCATTCTTATGACTCTTTACTTTCATTAAAAATATTCTTATAAAATACACAATTTTATAAAAAACCACAATACCAATACAAATATTTCATAATTAACCAGAATACTGTTTAAGTTGCTGTTTGCCTAAGCCGGATCATCGGCTTGTATAGAGTTTTGCTTTGTCTCCTGACTGATTCATAATTAAATGCAACTTACAGCCAAAGAACCAGCCCATTGAGCTTTTACCGCGCGTTGCAATCACGATCATGGATTTATATCGTTGAATCCGCTGATTTTTACACACAGGTAATGTTGTTGAATCAATCCATAGATAATGACTTTGATGATCTTTCATCAATGCATAATACAAGGCATGTAAAGTCAGTTGGTGTGTATTGATCAAATAAATCATGCGCTGGTAGCAAGGTAAGCTTTTGAACAAATGAGAATAGTTATGTTTCAGTGCTGCAAAGAATGCTTTGAAATTATTGAAGTGGACTGCTCCCAGTATCCTGGACACGAGACAGCCTCATTTTGAAGCTGCCTCAAATGCTTCTGGGCTCATCCCATCAAGATGCGAATGACGTCTGATTCGATTGTAAAACATCTCGATATAATCAAACACATCTGCACGGGCCATTTCTCGAGTTTTATAGATTCTCTTTTTAATTCTTTCCTTCTTCAGGCTGCTGAAAAAGGATTCAGCAACGGCATTGTCCCAGCAATTTCCGCGACGACTCATACTCGGAACCAAATTATGCTTCTGACAGAATTTCTGCCAGTCTGCGCTGCTGTATTGTGAGCCCTGGTCTGAGTGTATGATCACAGGTTCATTGGGTCTGCGTCGCCATACTGCCATTAAAAGCGCATCCAATACGATATTCCTGGCAAGCGTAGGTTTCATTGACCAACCGATAACTTTTCTCGAATATAAATCAAGAACCACAGCCAGATATAACCAGCCTTGCCAGGTGCGAATGTAAGTTATATCAGTCACCCAGGAGGTGTCAGGTGTGTTTACGACAAACTCTCGATTTAAATGGTTTGGTGGAACAATCTGAGGACGACCGTGACTATGGCTTTTATGCTTCTTATATCCTCGAACAGCGGTAATACCATTGTTCTTCATGATCTTCAGCACACGATTAGGTCCACAGCTTTCACCCAGCTCTTTAAGATCCAGCGTGATGCGACGATAACCATAGATGCCATAACTGGCATCATAAGAAGAACGGATGAGCTGTAATAATCGCTTATCTTCAATAGTCCTGCCTGATTCAGGTTCATGCAACCAAACGTAATAGCCAGCACGGGCAATCCCAAGAACCCGACACATCGTTTTAATCTTAAATTGATGGCTGTATTCAAGAATAAACTGATACTTTACTCGGGCAGGCTTGCAAAGTACCTTGCGGCCTTTTTTAAGATATCCCGTTCCTCTTCAGTCTGTTTAAGCTGACTTTTAAGACGCAGGATTTCTTTCTTTGCCTCAAGCAGTTCATGTTCATCCGGGTTGCTGCGTAAAGGCTGTACTGCCTTTAGCCATTTATAAATGCTGTGCTGTGATACCCCTAAACGTTCTGCGACATCAGTGACAGAATATCCACGTTCAGTAATCAATTTAACAGCTTCATCTTTAAATTCCGGGGTGTATCGTTGTCCGCTCATAATGTTCTCTCCTATGCAAAAATAATAGACGATATTTGTCCAGGAGAGTGGTGGCAGTCCAATAATAGACGATATTTGTCCAGGAGAGTGGTGGCAGTCCAGTTATGTGATTAAAAAACTAGGGGCTGTAGTAGATTAGCTTTGTGATAGTCTACTTTTATGAAGAGAGCCCAATGTGTACTAGCTCAGAGCAAGCTATTTGAGTTTTTTATTGCTGAAGTAACTGCTAGAACTGCTGCTGATTTACTTGGGATACAACCTAATTCTGCAGCATTGTTCTATAGTCAACCTGTCAAAAAACCCATACACGTAAATATAATTTCTCTTAATTAATATTTTCAATCAAATCAATCGTATGATGAAATAAATTGTTCGATTATAAAAAAGCTTTTATTGCCACATTTTGCTTTGAAGGCAGCGCAAGTCCGCCCAACAGCGACATCCATGTCGCCCTACAGTAAGACAATCACTTATGATTCAAAAGTAAAAAAACAATTGATAACCGATAATTTCTAAAAGTTCATACAAAAATATAGGTTTCATTTATAATCAATAGTTTGAATAAAATCATATGTGTGAATAATTAGGCGGTTTGACTATACCTTTCTCAGTTCTGCAGATCAATCAGGGGATCTTAACTCAGGGAAAGTACAGTCACATGATATAAAAAAAGACGCCCTCAGGCGTCTTTTTTTCAGCTTTTCAGCTTAGAACTGTTCTTCGTTGAGTGCCTGAGAGAAGGCCTGATCAACTTCAGAGAAGTCATTTACCAGCTCATGTTCAGCAGCTTCTGCTTCCTGACGGCGGCGTTCCAGGTGATACGCAAGACCCGTACCGGCCGGAATCAGACGCCCCACTACAACATTCTCTTTCAGACCACGCAGATCATCTTCCTTACCTGTTACAGCGGCCTCAGTCAACACACGGGTTGTTTCCTGGAACGATGCAGCAGAAATGAACGAGTCTGTAGACAGTGAGGCTTTGGTAATCCCCATCAGCTGACGTTCAAACTTCGCAGGGAACTTGTTCTGAGCCAGTACTGCCTGGTTCTCCTCAACTACACGGATGTAGTCCACCTGTTCACCCTTAATGAAGCTGGTATCGCCACCATCGGTAATATCAACCTTACGCAGCATCTGACGTACAATGACTTCAATGTGCTTATCGTTGATTTTTACACCCTGGAGACGATAAACGTCCTGAACTTCATTGACGATATAGTTGGTTAATGCCGCTTCACCTTTCAGACGTAAAATGTCATGTGGGTTCTGCGGGCCATCAGACACGGTTTCACCACGGTTCACATGTTCACCTTCGAACACGTTAATGGTACGCCATTTCGGAATCAGTTCTTCGTAAATCTCCGAACCATCATCCGGGGTAATCACCAGACGGTTCTTACCTTTGGTTTCCTTACCGAAGCTCACCACACCAGAAATTTCTGCAAGAATTGCATGCTCTTTCGGTTTACGCGCTTCAAACAGGTCAGCTACACGTGGCAGACCACCGGTAATATCACGGGTACGTGAAGATTCCTGTGGTACACGGCCAATAACATCACCCACACCGATGGTTTCACCATCACGCACTGTTACAATCGTGTTCTGTGGCAGGAAGTAGAACTGCTCTCCACCCTCAGCCGTATCCAGTACAATTGCCGGACGCAGATCCTTACCGGATGCAGGCCGGGCTGTCACAGGCAGAATTTCAACCGTGGTCATGCCGGTTGCATCATCTGTTTTCGATGTTGCAGTGACGCCATCAGCAATCTGACTGAAACGTGCCTTACCGGCAACTTCCGTGACCAGTGGATGTGTATGCGGATCCCATGTCGCCACGATACCGCCTGCTTCCACAGCTTCACCGTCCTTCAGCAGGATGGATGCACCGTATGGCAGTTTATAGCGTTCACGTTCACGACCCAGGTCATCTGCAATACCAATTTCACCCGAACGGGAAACCGAAACCAGATGCCCTTTGGCATGCTGTACGGTTTTCACATTGTGGAAACGTACTGTACCCTTGTTACGGACCTGTACGCTGTTTGCCGCAGACGTCCGGCTTGCAGCACCACCCACGTGGAAGGTACGCATGGTTAACTGAGTTCCCGGTTCACCAATGGACTGAGCTGCCATGACACCGACGGACTCACCCGGATTCACCTGATGACCACGTGCCAGGTCACGGCCATAACATTTGGCACAGACCCCGAAAGTCGAAGCACAGTTCACAACGGAACGTACCCGGACTTCATCGACACCGGCTTCTTCAAGATAAGCCGCAATTTTTTCGTCAATCAGTGTATTGCGTGGCAACACCACTTCATCTGAACCGGCACGGGTTACATCTTCAGCAGTCACCCGACCCAGTACTCGTACACTTAACGATTCAATGACATCGCCGCCCTGAATCAATGGAGTCATCACCAGGCCTTCTGTGGTACCACAGTCAGGCTCAGTAATCACCAGATCCTGCGCCACATCGACAAGACGACGGGTCAGATAACCGGAGTTCGCTGTTTTCAATGCCGTATCGGCCAGACCTTTACGGGCACCATGTGTTGAAATGAAGTACTGAAGTACAGTCAGGCCTTCACGGAAGTTGGCCTTAATCGGTGTTTCAATGATCGAACCATCCGGTTTCGCCATCAGACCACGCATACCGGCCAGCTGACGAATCTGCGCCGCACTACCCCGGGCACCGGAATCCGACATCATGTAAATACTGTTGAATGACTTCTGTTTTTCATCCACACCCTGTTTGTTTTTCACCGTGGTGAAGGACAGATTGTCCATCATCGCCTTGGCAACCTGGTCATTGGTACGCGCCCAGATATCAACTACTTTGTTGTAGCGTTCGCCGGCCGTTACAAAGCCCTGCTCAAACTGCTGTTCAATTTCACGAACTTCAGTTTCCGCTTTTTCAATGATAGCCTGTTTCTGCGGTGGAATGACCATGTCTTCCATACCCACGGAAACGCCGGAGCGTGTTGCCTGACGAAAACCGAGATACATCAGCTGATCGGCAAAAATCACCGTGTCTTTCAGCCCCAGTTTACGGTAGCAGGAGTTGATCAGTTTGGAGATGTTCTTTTTAGTCATCTCAAGGTTGATCTGCTGGAAATCCATCCCTTCCGGAACAACTTCCCACAGTAAGCAACGACCCGGTGTGGTTTCCACAACAATGGTCTGATGCTCGCGTTCACCCTTTTCATTGATCACCGTCTGATGGACACGGGCTTTAACACGCGCATGCAAGTCAACCTGACCGGTTGCCAGCGCACGGTTGACCTCTGCCGTATCCGAGAACACCATACCTTCACCTTTGGCATTGACGGCATCACGGGTGATGTAATAAAGACCCAGTACCACGTCCTGAGACGGCACGATGATCGGTTCACCATTGGCAGGCGACAGAATGTTGTTGGTCGACATCATTAACGCACGTGCTTCAAGCTGTGCCTCAAGTGTCAGTGGCACGTGCACCGCCATCTGGTCACCATCGAAGTCGGCGTTGAATGCAGCACAGACCAGCGGGTGCAGGCGGATTGCCTTACCTTCAATCAGAATCGGTTCAAATGCCTGTAAACCCAGACGGTGCAGGGTTGGCGCACGGTTCAGCATCACCGGATGCTGACGGATCACGGACGCCAGCACATCCCAGACTTCTGAGGTTTCACGTTCCACCATTTTCTTGGCTGCTTTAATGGTGGTTGCCTGGCCTGAGGCCTGCAGTTTCGCAAAAATAAATGGTTTGAATAACTCAAGCGCCATTTTTTTCGGAAGACCACATTGATGCAAACGTAAATCCGGGCCAACGGTAATCACCGAACGACCGGAATAATCGACACGTTTACCCAACAGGTTCTGACGGAAACGACCCTGTTTACCCTTGATCATATCCGCCAGTGATTTCAACGGACGTTTGTTGGAACCGGTAATGGCACGACCACGACGACCGTTATCCAGCAGCGCATCCACAGATTCCTGCAGCATCCGTTTTTCGTTACGCACAATAATATCCGGCGCAGCCAGATCAAGCAGGCGTTTTAAACGGTTGTTACGGTTAATCACACGACGATAAAGATCGTTCAGGTCAGAGGTCGCAAAACGACCACCTTCAAGTGGAACCAATGGGCGCAGATCAGGTGGCAGTACAGGCAGTACATTCATCACCATCCATTCCGGCTTGTTGTTCGACTCTTTAAAGGCTTCCATCAGCTTCAGACGCTTGGATGCTTTTTTCAGCTTGGTTTCTGAGGTTGTGTTTGGAATCTCTTCACGCAAACGGGAAATTTCCGCTTCCAGATCGATATCCTTTAACAGGTCCTGAACCGCTTCCGCGCCCATCTTGGCAGTGAACTCATCACCGTGTTCTTCCAGCGCTGTGAAGTATTCTTCATCGTTCAGTAACTGGTACTTTTCCATAGGCGTCATGCCAGGATCCGTCACCACATAGGATTCGAAATACAGGACACGCTCAATGTCACGTAAAGTCATATCAAGCAGCAGGCCAATACGCGATGGCAGTGATTTCAGAAACCAGATGTGGGCAACCGGTGAGGCCAGTTCAATGTGACCCATGCGCTCACGACGGACTTTGGCCGTAGTGACTTCAACACCACATTTTTCACAGATTACGCCTTTGTATTTCATACGCTTATACTTACCGCATAAGCATTCATAATCCTTTACAGGACCAAAGATTTTGGCACAGAACAGACCATCACGTTCCGGCTTAAATGTCCGGTAGTTAATGGTTTCTGGCTTTTTCACTTCACCGTGAGACCACGACTTAATCATTTCCGGTGACGCAAGACCAATACGGATACGGTCAAATTCAATAGGTGCATGACCGTCTGAATCCGTCTTTTTACGCATGATATCGAGCAAGTCTTTCAATTTTTTTCTCCGTGTGCCAGAAAGCTCATCACTCTCCGGCTGGGTCACAAATATTGTTTTTAACTGAAAAATTCCCTGCCTCTCCCCCTTAATTAAAGGGAGAGTCAGGAAGGATTCTTAGTCACCATTTTTCAGTTCAATGTTGATACCTAAAGAACGGATCTCTTTGGTCAGTACGTTAAACGACTCAGGCATGCCTGGATCCATATAATGGTTTCCATCTACAATATTCTTGTAGATACGGGTACGGCCTTCAACGTCATCCGATTTCACAGTGAGCATTTCCTGAAGGGTATAAGCGGCACCATAAGCTTCAAGCGCCCAGACTTCCATCTCACCGAAACGCTGACCACCAAACTGGGCTTTACCACCCAATGGCTGCTGAGTCACCAGGGAGTAGGAACCTGTTGAACGTGCATGCATCTTGTCATCCACCAGGTGATTCAGTTTCAGCATGTACATATAACCGACGGTAACCGGACGGTCAAAACGCTCACCGGTACGACCATCATACAGTACAGTCTGACCGGTACGCGGCAGTTCAGCAAGCTCAAGCAGGTCCTTGATCTGACCTTCTTCAGCTCCGTCAAATACCGGCGTTGCCAATGGCACACCCTGACGCAGATTACCTGCAAGTTTCAGAATTTCGTCATCCGTCAGACTGTCCAGTTCTTCCTGCTGACCACCGACCTTGTTGTAGATCTTGTCCAGGAAAATACGCAGTTCGGCAATGGTCCGCTGTTGCTGCATCATCTTGTCAATCTGCTCGCCCAGACCTTTAGCGGCCAGCCCCAGATGTGTTTCCAGAATCTGACCCACGTTCATACGTGATGGAACGCCCAATGGGTTCAGCACCACGTCAACCGGGACACCATGAATGTCATGCGGCATGTCTTCAACCGGCAGAATGTTGGAGACAACACCCTTGTTTCCGTGACGACCCGCCATCTTATCGCCCGGCTGAATCCGGCGTTTTACTGCCAGATAAACTTTAACAACCTTCAGTACGCCAGTTGTCAGTTCATCACCGGTGGAAAGTTTGCGTTTTTTCTCTGCAAATTTTTCATCAATTTCCTGGCTTTTCTCTTTCAGGAACACCTGAATCTGAGTTAGGCGTTCAGCAATGGCTTCATCATTCGGCTGAATTTCCAGTAAATCGACAAACTCAAGACCGGACAGCAGTTCTTCAGAAAGCTTATCACCACGTCGGGTCGTACCACCACCGTTGGATTCCTTACCCTTAAGCAGACGGATAATACGTTCCCGTGCTGCTTCTTCGAAGATTTTGTATTCTTCCTTCAAATCCTTACGGTAAGCATCCAACTGCGCTTTTTCAATGGCCTGTGCACGTTCGTCCTTTTCAATACCATCACGGGTAAAGATCTGAACGTCAATCACGGTACCTTTGGTGCCGGATGGAACACGTAAGGAGGAATCCTTCACATCAGCCGCTTTTTCACCAAAAATTGCACGCAGCAGTTTTTCTTCCGGCGTCAGCTGCGTCTCACCTTTCGGTGTCACTTTACCGACAAGAATGTCACCGGCAGTCACTTCCGCACCGATATAAACAATACCGGACTCATCCAGTTTGGATAGTGCAGCTTCACCGACATTTGGAATATCCGCAGTGATTTCCTCTGCACCCAGTTTGGTATCACGTGCAACACATGACAATTCCTGAATGTGAATGGACGTCAGACGGTCTTCCTGCAGCACACGCTCGGACAGCAGGATCGAATCTTCGTAGTTGTAGCCATTCCAGGTCATGAATGCAACACGCATGTTCTGGCCCAGTGCAAGCTCACCGCCATCGGTTGATGGACCATCAGCCAGTACATCACCACGACCGACCTTATCGCCCAGGTTCACCAGTACTTTCTGATTGATACAGGTGTTCTGGTTGGAACGGGTGTATTTGATCAGGTTATAGATATCCACACCTGCTTCACCGGCGATCATTTCGTCTTCATTGACACGAATCACCACACGTGATGCATCAACAAATTCAATACGTCCACCGCGTTTTGCAATTACACAGACACCGGAATCACGCGCAACGTTTGCTTCCATACCGGTACCGACCAATGGCTTGTCAGCCAACAGCGTAGGAACCGCCTGACGCTGCATGTTTGAACCCATCAATGCACGGTTGGCATCATCGTGTTCAAGGAATGGAATCAGTGATGCAGCCACAGAAACGACCTGCTGTGCAGAGACGTCCATATGTGTCACTTTTTCCGGTGGCATACGTACAAATTCACCCTGATGACGGACTGAAACAAATTCTTCCGTCAGATTGCCGTCCTGATCCAGTGCGGAGTCGGCCTGTGCAATGACAGTGCCCACTTCTTCAATGGCAGACAGATATTCAACTTCTTCTGTTACACGTCCATCCACAATTTTACGATACGGTGTTTCAAGGAAACCGAAATCATTGGCTTTGGCATATACAGACAGTGAGTTGATCAGACCGATGTTCGGACCTTCCGGAGTTTCAATCGGGCAGACACGACCATAATGTGTCTGGTGTACGTCACGCACCTCAAAACCGGCACGTTCACGGGTCAGACCACCCGGCCCAAGTGCTGATACACGACGCTTATGGGTAATTTCAGACAATGGATTGTTCTGATCCATAAACTGTGACAGCTGGCTTGAACCAAAGAATTCCTTGATTGCAGCCGCGACAGGTTTCGCATTGATCAGATCCTGTGGAGACAGGTTATCTGTTTCTGCCTGGCTTAAACGTTCCTTGACTGCACGTTCCACACGCACCAGGCCCACACGGAACTGGTTTTCAGTCATTTCACCGACCGAACGCACACGACGGTTCCCGAGATGGTCGATATCGTCGACTTCACCCTTACCGTTACGGATTTCAACCAATGCCTTCAGTACATCAATAATGTCGTCTTTGGACAGAATGCCTTCCACTTCACGGGTTTTCTGATCGGTACCCACTTCGTATGGACGTCCCAGACGGCGGTTGAACTTCATCCGACCCACCGGAGACAGATCATAACGTTCAGTCGAGAAGAACAGGTTGTTAAACAGGTTCTCAGCGGCCTCTTTGGTCGGTGGTTCACCCGGACGCATCACTTTATAGATTTCTACAAGTGCCTGCTCACGCCCCTCGGTCATATCTGCACGTAATGAGTCAGCCACAAACGGACCATGGTCAATATCATTGGTATACAGCAGGTTAAACTGCTTCACGCCACCTTCTGCCAGCTTCACCATAATTTCGTGACTGAGTACGCTGTTTGCAGCAATGACTTCGCCATCTTTCAGTGGAATATCTTCAGCAGTAATCCGCTCATACAGATATTCGTCAGGCACCGGCAGTTTGCTTAAACCGGCTGCTTCCATCTGACGGACATGACGTGCATTAATACGCTTGCCCTGTTCAACAATGACTTTACCATCGCTGTCGGCAATATCGAACTGCGCCATTTCACCACGCAGGCGCTCAGGTACCAGGTCAATCTGGTAGCTGCCCATGTCCAGATACACGGGTACTTTTTCATAGAACATGTCCAGGATCTGTTCATTGCTGTAACCCAGTGCACGTAACACCACAGTCGCCAGTAATTTACGGCGGCGGTCAATACGCACATACACCAGATCCTTGGCATCAAACTCAAAGTCCAGCCATGAACCACGGTAAGGAATAATTCGTGCTGAATACAGCACTTTACCACTGGAGTGGGTTTTACCCTTATCATGATCAAAGAATACGCCCGGTGAACGGTGTAACTGAGACACGATCACACGCTCAGTACCATTAATCACAAAGGTTCCGTTTTCAGTCATGAGTGGCATTTCACCCATATAGACTTCCTGTTCACGGACGTCCTTGATTGATTTCGTTTCACGATCCTTAATGATCAGACGAATTTTTACGCGCATTGGTGCCGCATAGGTTGAGCCGCGAAGAATACATTCACGTACATCAAACTCTGGTTTACCAAGACTATACTCAACAAATTCCAGGGCTGCATTGCCAGAATAACTTTCTATGGGAAACACTGAACGGAATGCGGCCTGGAGACCGATATCTTCACGATTTTTTGGAGTTTTGCCGTCTTGCAGGAATGTTCTGTACGAGTCGACCTGAATCGAAAGCAAGTACGGAGCATCCATTACCTGGGGCAATTTACCAAAATTCTTACGGATCCGTTTTTTTTCGGTATATGAGTATGCCATCTGGAGTCCTCGGAAAGTAAACCAGGCCCGCCTGCAGAACGGGCCCGGAAGGAATTACGCAGGTCGATATGACCACCACCTTTACAAATGCTGCAATTTTTCAGTGGTATTAAAACGCTTAACAATATTTTTAACCAGAAAAGATATTGTTAAGCGTTTGAACTTACTGACTTATTTTTGAAAATGCCGATTTTCACATCAATCATTCAAAAATCGAGCCGATTATTGTAACGCAAAATGGCCGATGACCCAAGAGCCATCAGCCATTTTATGGAGTCGATTTTTCAAAAACCAACTCCATATGGAATTACTTAAGTGTAACTGTAGCGCCAGCTTCTTCAAGTTTCTTCTTAAGTTCTTCGCCTTCTTCTTTGGTAACGCCTTCCTTAACTGCTGAAGGAGCGCCTTCAACCAGGTCTTTCGCTTCTTTAAGACCCAGACCAGTGACTTCACGAACTGCTTTAATTACAGCAACTTTGTTCGCACCAAAGCTTGTCAGCTCAACATTGAACTCAGTCTGTTCCTCTGCAGCAGCAGCGCCACCGGCAGCAGGACCAGCTGCAACAGCAACAGCCGCTGCAGATACGTTGAATTTTTCTTCGAAAGCAGAAATTAATTCAACAAGTTCAAGAACAGTTTTTTCAGCAACTGCGTTTAGGATTTCTTCGTTAGATAAAGCCATGAGAATAACTCCGGATGGATATTGAATGGTGTGTAAAATTTTTTAAGCTTAAGCAGCTTCTGACTCGTTTTTCTCTTTGAGCGCCGTAATGAGACGACCCAGTTTCGAAATAGGAGCCTGAAGAACAGAGGCGAGCATGGTAAGTGCTTTTTCCTGGTTTGGAAGGTTTGCAATTACACTGACTTCATTTGCACCATAAACCTTGCCGTCAAAAGCAGCTGCCTTTAACTCAAAGTTTTTGTTGGTTTTTGCAAATTCCTCAAACAAGCGTGCAGCTGCACCCATGTCATCTTCAGAAGTTGATAAAGCAATGATTGTTGGACCAATAAGGTTGTCATTCAGAATGTCAAACTGAGTACCTTCAAACGCACGTTTCGCCAGCGTATTACGCACAATACGTACGTAAACACCTGATTGGCGAGCCTGGACGCGAAGTTGAGTCAGCTGCTCAACATTCAAACCCTTATAGTCAGCAACAACAGCAGAGAAAGCCGTGCTGGCAGCTTGATTCACTGCAGCAACAATCTCTTTTTTGTCCTCTAAGCGTAGAGCCACTGTATTACCTCCTAGCGGTGATTCATGCACTCAAAATAAGTGCACTCCCTATTCGTAAGCCTGCATTACTGAAGACTCACACGCGGAGGAGGAAAAAAATCACACCACCGCGTCTACCCAGGCTGGGCTTTTAAGAAACCCGCATAAAACGAATTTCGCCTGAGGTCTTTGACGCTGATAAATTTTCATCTATCAATTCAAAGTCCGCCTGATGATCCAACCGGCAAAACAACGCTTTGCCAGTCGATCCACAAGACTGCAAGTCATACTCCAGATGAAGCCACCTGCTTTTCTTGCCTGAAATCCGGGGCAATGCCTCAGATTTCACTCAGGACTTTAAAATCCTGTTCACACTTACACAACTGAAATCAGCTGGAAACGTTTGCCACATCAACAGTCAGACCCGGGCCCATGGTAGAGCTCAGCGTGATCTTCTTGATGTAAATACCTTTGGATGTAGCTGGCTTTAATTTTTTCAGATCGGCCACTAAAGTTTCAACGTTCTGACGAATCGCAGCCGCTTCAAAACCAATCTGACCAATCGCAGCATGGATAATACCCGCTTTGTCCACACGGTAGCGTGCCTGACCGGCTTTGGCATTTTTCACCGCAGTAGCAACATCAGGAGTCACCGTACCCACTTTCGGGTTTGGCATTAAGCCACGTGGACCAAGGATGGTCCCCAGTTTACCCACAACACGCATTGCGTCCGGTGCAGCAATCACGACATCAAAGTCAAGATTACCGGCCTGAATGCTTTCAGCAAGATCATCGAAACCGACAACATCTGCACCTTCAGCTTTTGCAGCGTCAGCAGCAGCACCCTGAGCAAACACTGCAACACGTACAGTTTTACCAGTACCGGCAGGTAATGTGGTTGCACCACGAACCACCTGGTCCGATTTACGCGGATCCACACCCAGATTCACAGAAATATCCAGTGATTCCTTGAATTTTGCAGCAGGAAGACTGTTCAGAACCTGTACCGCTTCTTCCAGCGTATACACCTTGTTTGCTTCTACAGCAGCAGCAATGGCTTTTTGACGTTTAGTTAACTTTGCCATGTCTTATAGCTCCACTTCCAGGCCCATAGAACGCGCAGAACCGGCAATGGTACGTACACGTGCGTCTAAATCAGCACCAGTTAAATCCGGTTCTTTTGTAGTCGCAATTTCTTCCAGCTGAGCACGGGTCAACTTACCCACTTTAGTCTTGTTGGGTACAGAAGAACCTTTCTGGATACCGGCAGCTTTCTTCAGCAGAATAGCTGCAGGTGGAGTTTTCATGATGAATGTGAACGATTTATCGTTGTACACAGTAATCACGACAGGAATTGGCAGACCTGGTTCAACTTTTTGTGTCGCAGCATTGAATTCCTTACAGAATGCCATGATGTTCACACCACGCTGACCCAATGCAGGACCAATCGGTGGAGATGGATTTGCCTTACCAGCTGGAACCTGCAGCTTGATATAGCCGTCAATCTTCTTCGCCATTTCAATTTACCTCTGGGTACAAACGCCGTCAGGCTCCCCAACTTCACAGATGTAACAAAAACGTTACAATAACAATGCCCGAATAAATCGGGCGCTTTGCAACCAATCAGTCTTAAACCGTTTTTTCGACCTGACGAAATTCCAGTTCAACCTGAGTTGGTCGGTTAAATACATTAATCGTCAGCGTTAAACGCGACTTGTCATACTGAACTTCTTCCACCACACCCTTAAAGTCTGTGAATGGACCGTCAGTAACCAGTAATTCTTCACCGGGCTCAAACATCGTCTTAGGACGTGGTGCTTCACCCTTATTGTGTACCCGCGCAAGAATTGCATCCGCTTCCTTCTGCGTAATCGGTGCCGGCTTTTCTGCCGTACCACCAATGAAACCCAAAACTTTTGGACATTCCTTCACAATGTGCCAGGTTTCATCATTCATTTCCATTTCAACCAATACATAGCCCGGAAAGAATTTACGCTCTGATTTGCGTTTCTTGCCATCCTTCATTTCCACCACTTCTTCGGTAGGAACCAGGACTTCACCAAAACTGTCAGCAACAGCGCTACGCTGGATTCGATCATTAAGTGAACGCATCACTTGTTTTTCATAACCTGAATAGGCATGAATAATGTACCAACGTTTCATAGCTCTCTTACCCGATAATAAACTTCATGAACCAGCCAATGATGTAGTCAAAACACCACAAACCTATAGCAGCAATTATAACGACCAATAGAACCTGCCATGACGTGGTGACTGTTTCCTGCTTGGTTGGCCAGGTGACCCGACGTAATTCCATACGCGAATCTTTCAGCAAACGGACAAAGCCTTTGCCCTGGTGGGTGGCGTATAATAAACCCAAAGCCACAACGATACAAGCAATAATTATCCCGACACGCACCCAGATGTTATTTGCAGGCGCCCAATAGGCCGGCAGAAATTGATTCACCGTCAGCGCGCCGGCAAATAATGCCAGTGCAATTACCCATAGCACAACATCCAGCGCAGAACCGGAACCCACCACTTCAGCAGTGTTATTTCTTTGAGGAATTGGTGTATCGCTCAATGTGTCACCCGATTTATCATTTGACATTTTTGTGCCCGTCACAGTATTCGCGACTTATTATATGACCAGTTTAAGCAGCATCAAGCTTTTATTTAAAAAATCTGGCAGGTCAGGAGGGACTCGAACCCCCAACATTCGGTTTTGGAGACCGACGCTCTACCAATTGAACTACTGACCTTCAGAACAAACCGGGAAAGCATTCCCGGTTTGCAACAGACATCAGTCTCTATTATGCAGTGACTTTCGCAACAACACCAGCACCTACGGTACGGCCACCTTCACGGATCGCAAAACGCAGACCCGGATCCATCGCAATCGGGTGGATCAGTTCAACTGACATTTCAACGTTGTCACCCGGCATCACCATTTCAACGCCTTCCTTCAGCTGGATCGCACCGGTTACATCCGTGGTACGGAAGTAAAACTGTGGACGGTAGCCGTTCAGGAATGGGGTATGACGACCACCTTCTTCTTTGGAAAGTACATAAACTTCCGCATCAAATTTCGTGTGTGGCTTGATTGCGCCCGGCTTGGAAAGTACCTGACCACGCTGCACTTCCTCACGCTTGGTTCCGCGCAGAAGTACACCACAGTTCTCGCCTGCACGACCTTCGTCAAGCAATTTACGGAACATTTCAACGCCGGTTACAGTCGTCTTCACGGTATCCTTGATACCAACGATTTCCACTTCTTCGCCCACTTTGACAATACCGGATTCAACACGACCGGTCACAACAGTACCACGACCGGAAATGGAGAATACATCTTCAATCGGCATCAGGAAGGCTTTGTCAATGGCACGCTCAGGCTCAGGAATGTAGGAATCCAGCGCTTCAACCAGCGCAAGAACTGCAGATTCGCCATACTGACCGGCATCACCATTCAGCGCAGCAAGTGCTGAACCACGGATTACAGGGGTGTCATCACCCGGGAAGTCGTAAGTGGACAGCAGTTCACGCACTTCCATTTCAACCAGTTCAAGCAGCTCTTCGTCGTCAACAAGGTCACACTTGTTCAGGAAGACCAGAATGTAAGGTACGCCCACCTGACGGGAAAGCAGGATGTGTTCACGGGTCTGTGGCATTGGACCATCAGTTGCCGCACATACAAGGATCGCGCCGTCCATCTGAGCTGCACCGGTAATCATGTTTTTCACATAGTCGGCGTGGCCCGGGCAGTCTACGTGTGCATAGTGACGGGTTGGAGAATCGTATTCCACGTGGGAGGTATTAATGGTAATACCACGTGCTTTTTCTTCCGGTGCAGAGTCGATTGCTGCATAGTCCTTCGCTTCACCGCCGTAAGTTTTTGCACAGATTGTTGCAATCGCAGCGGTTAATGTTGTTTTACCATGGTCAACGTGACCAATTGTACCCACGTTAACATGTGGCTTATTACGTTCAAACTTAGCCTTAGCCATGAATCTTTTTCCTCATTGACGTCGAGACAGTTCTGAGACAGGCTCAGCATCGACATACCGCCTAAAAACAGGCACCCAATACTCGAAAAGCAGACTAATAAGCCTGCTTTTGAAAAACTTTGTGAAAGTTACACGCAACCGTATCTGGAGCTCTTATCGAGATTTGAACTCGAGACCTCTCCCTTACCAAGGGAGTGCTCTACCACTGAGCTATAAGAGCGATAATCCTTCGATGGAGCGGGAGACGAGGATCGAACTCGCGACATGCAGCTTGGAAGGCTGCCACTCTACCAACTGAGTTACTCCCGCACATTGCTGGTACTATTTACCATTTCACTCGAAGTTAATGGTGGTGAGAGAAGGATTCGAACCTTCGAAGCTTTCGCGACAGAGTTACAGTCTGTTCCCTTTGACCGCTCGGGAATCTCACCAGTATCACACTTAGTTTTCAGTGCTATCCTCTGATGCAACCATACAAGCTAGAAGATGGTGCCGGCACACGGATTCGAACTGTGGACCTACTGATTACAAGTCAGTTGCTCTACCAACTGAGCTATGCCGGCATTTCTTTTGTTTCGTATGTTTCATATCGGAACGGTGTGCAGTTTAGCAAAACTTTCAGCGCATGCAAGTGCTTTTTTTTAAAAACCAGACAAAAACTTATAGAATCAAGCCATTTGATGATAATTCAACCGCTTTGATTACAGCCCGTGCCTTGATCTGAGTCTCATTCCATTCAGATTCAGGATCCGAGTCTGCGACCAGCCCAGCCCCGGCCTGCACATAGACTTTATTGTCACGGATTACACAGGTCCGGATTGCAATGGACATATCCATTTCACCATGCCAGCCCAGATAACCCACTGCGCCGCCAAAAATACCACGCTTCACCGGCTCCACTTCATCAATGATTTCCATGGCACGTATTTTCGGTGCACCAGACAGCGTTCCTGCCGGAAATGTTGCCTTAAAGACATCCAGCGCATCCACATTGTCCAACACTTCGCCCTGTACATTGGAGACAATATGCATGACATGCGAATAACGCTCAATCACCATCTGATCCGTGACCTGCACTTTTCCGATTTTTGAAACACGACCTACATCATTACGCCCCAGATCAATCAGCATGACATGTTCAGCAATCTCTTTTGCATCCGACAATAAATCTTTTTCCAGCGCCAGATCTTCTTCCTGAGTTTTGCCGCGGGGTCGTGTGCCGGCCAGCGGACGCACCGTCGCCATGCCATTTTCAAGACGGGATAAAATTTCAGGGGAGGAACCCACCACATGAAACGGCTTCTGATCACCCAGGGTCTGCCCCTGAACCAGAAACAGATAAGGTGAAGGATTCAGGTGTCGCAACGCGCGATAGACCTGCAAGGCCTCACCATCAAAATCCGACACCATGCGATGCCCGGGCACCACCTGCATCACATCTCCGGCACGAATATATTCCTTGACCCTGGCCACGGTGTCCAGAAATTTATCCTTGCCGGTCAGTGATTCAAAATGCGGGGCCGTATGGGGCTTTGCCGGCAGACTGACCGGCATGGCCAGTGTCTGCTCCAGCCTGTCCAGCTGCCGCTGGGCAGCATGCCATGCATCTGCATCACCGGTATCGGCATGTACAATCAGAAACAGTGTGTCTTTCAGGTTGTCAAACACAATGACGGTCCTGGACAGCATCATCCAGATATCCGGCAAACCGACCGGGTCTGCTTCAGGCACATTTTTCAGGCGTGGTTCAATATAACGTACCGAATCATAGCCAAAATAACCGACCAGACCACCGGTAAAACCGGGTAACTCCGGAAGTTGCGCTGAGGTCGGAACCTTAAACTGTGCCAGGAAGTCTCGGATAAAGTCGAAAGGCTCACTGCAGGCCCGGGACTGAACCGAACCATCGACCTGCTGCACCGTCAGCATGCCCTGATTGCAGGAGAAAATAGTGGACTCTCCAAGACCGATAATCGAATAACGCGCCCAGTTTTCACCCCCTTCCACAGACTCAAACAGATAAGCCTGCTGATGTTCCTTTAACCGGGCAAAAATGGACAAAGGGGTATCGGTATCCGCAAGGCGCTGGCGATACACTGGAATCAGGTTATAGCCCTGGGATTTTAATTGTTCAAACTGAATCTGACTGGTCATGAGGAATGTTCCCTGTTTTCGATGTTATCCGGTAATTAATCATTGGCGCTGACTTAAGTAACGCCATCGAAAAACGATATGATGGTTCATCCCCCTGTTCCTTGTTTCATCAGAAATTCTCTCTTTCAGGCAGCTGATATTTGAAATTCATTACACCTCAGCCAACAGTTCCGTCAGATCATCCACAATCAGCTGTGGACTGCACAGCCGGATATCCTCACCATGATTATAGCCATAACTGACCACGATACAATCAATCTGCGCACGACGTGCTGCCTCAACGTCATTGCTTGAATCGCCAATCATCAGCGTCTGATCCGGGCGGGCAGCATAATGTTCCATGCAATACAGCAATGGTCGGGGATGTGGCTTGCGCACCTCAAAGCGATCACCGCCAATGACATCAGCAAAATAATGATCCATGTTCAGGACGTCCAGGATTTTCCGGGCAGGCACTTCCGGCTTGTTGGTGACACAGACCAGTTTTTTATGATGTTTCAGTCCCCAGTCCAGAAACTTCAGAATGCCCGGGAACGGTCGGGTATCCACACAGGGATCGGCATTATAAATCTCAAGAACAGTGTTCAGTAATTGCAGGTGCAGTTGCTGATCCACCTCACCCCGCACATACCGCAATGTGCTTTCACAAAACAGTGAGGTCCCTTTTCCAATCCAGGTCCTGACCTGCTCCTCTGTGACCTGCGGTAAATTCAGGTACTCAAGGCTTAAATTCATGGCCCGATACAGGTCAAAAGCTGAATCGACCAGCGTCCCATCCAGGTCAAATAGCAGCAGTTCACGCTGAGTCAGCCGGGCAATTGTCATCATCTGAATACCTAAAAAAGTCACTTAAAAAGAATTATCCAAAAATAACAAGGGCATGCGATTGCATGCCCTGCGTACTGGGCTTATCGCTTACTTCAGAAACAACCACGCAATAATGGCCAATATCACCAATACCGCAATGGCGGTCAGCCCGGTAAAACTATTTTTCGTTTGCTCTTTTGCAGCAGACTGCTGCAACGATTCGGTTTCGGAAGCACCTGCCGTCAGTTTCGGGACCGAATTGGCATTATTTACACTCACATCTGCCGGGAGAGGAGCCGGTTTTGGCACAGCCATCCGTTCAGGCAGACCTTCTGCACTGACCGGAGTTTCAGCAGCACGTTCAGCCAGCACAGGTATTCCCTGATCATTCATTTTCTGTGCTGCTGTCAATGCAACTGATTCAATGGGTGACACCTGTTCAGCCGCCGCCCGGTCAGCAATGGCTTCTGAAACCGCAACAGCTTCCGGCGGCTGTGTCATCTTTCCCGCGGCCTGTTCAGGCTGTAGCCGTTGTTCGCCGGCTTCCCGTGAGTCAACAGGCGCCAACACTGTAAATTTCAGGCCGGCAAACTGCAGAACGTCACCATCCTTCAGCAGTGTTTCGTGTTCAATCCTCAGATCATTGACATAGGTGCCATTTGACGAGCCCAGATCCCGTACCCACAGCGCTCTGTCTGCAAGCAACAGTACAGCATGGCGACGGGAAATTTCAGCCGATTGCAAAATAAGATCAGCATCCTGCTGACGCCCCACCACCATCTCCCGGTTTATACTGATTTCCTGCCCAGTGAGCTCACCTGTAATCGCTTGTAGTTTCCAGGCCATGACCCTTTCCTCTTTCTGATTCAGATTGATCTTAACTATAATGTCGGCTCCGATCTTAACACAGATACAGCAACACCATATTCCACAGCATACAGGCTGAGCTTATTGCGGTGGCTGACTGTCTGTGCGCTGTGCACCCGGCGCCGGCTCCACCACTTTCTTCTGTACAGCAGGCTCCACCGCAACAGGCGTGGTCACAGCCGCTCTGGGTGTTGTTGCAGCTGACGGTGTCACACCACCGGCAGGTACCTGCTGATAGTTACCTTTTTTAGGCCCGGATGTAATCGGCAATCGCGGCTGATAAACATCTTCAACATTTTCAGGCAGTTTCGCAAAATTACCATCCTTATCCATCGCCAGCTGAAGACTGTACAGCTGACTGTAACGTTGTTGGGCAATTCTGCGCACATCCGCACTGTCGCCCACAATCGTTGGATGAATGAACACCAACAGATTTCGTTTATTGCCGGATTTGTTATCTGCCCGGAATAATCGCCCAATGACCGGAATCGCCCCCAGCCCAGGAACCGACTCACGACTGAGCATACTGTTGTCTTCAATCAGACCACCGAGCACCACTGTCTGCCCATGATCAGCAATGACTGAGGTTTTGATGGCCCGCTTACTGGTCACCAGATCCTGCGCCTGCCCTCTGTCCTTGGCAACAGCAGAAACTTCCTGCTCCACCTCAAGGCGGATGGAACCGCCGTTGCCAATATGCGGCACCACCTTCAGGGTTACCCCGACGTCCTTACGCTCAACCGATGTATAGGGATTCACCCCCGTTGCAGATGTGGTCACTGACCCGGTCACAAATGGGACGTTCTGACCCACCACAATGTAAGCTTCCTCATTGTCCAGCGTCACAATGGATGGCGTGGACAGCAGATTGGATTTGGTATTGGTTTTTAATGCCTGAATCAATGCACCATAAAGCTTACGTGAACCATCGGCACCTTCCCTGTAATTCCCCAGTGCCACAGAAGTACCAATACCATTCTGGCTCTGCCCATCAGACAATGCCGCACTGAGACCCGCTGTACCATTGGTCAGATAACCTGCTGCCAGACTGGCCAGTCCGGCACCCACGTTACTGAAATTGACCAGACCAATCCCGCTGCTGATGTCACCCATTGCCCATTGCACACCCAGCTGGTCAGCATCCGTACCTTCAACTTCAATAATCGCAGCTTCAATCAGTACCTGCTCCCGCCGCACATCCAGCTGCTGTACCGCTGCATCAATCTCACGCATTAATTGCGGATCTGCCCTGACCACCAGCGAGTTCTGGGAACTGTCGGCAATAATACTGACGCCATTGCCACTGAAACTGGTCAGATTGTTTTTATTATTCCGGTTTGAATTATTGTTCAGATTAATTGATGGTGTGGAAATGTTTGAACTGCCACTACCTGAACCATCGGAGCCGGTCATCGACGAGTTGCTGCCACCGGTGGTGTTGCTATTACTGCCGGATGATGAAGACGAGTCATCCGAACCTGATTTCACATTCTGTCCAGTCACCAGTCCCTGCAGTATTTCTGCCAGATTTTTGGCACTTGCGTATTTCAGCTTAAAAACTTTCAGCCCGCCTAAACGATCTGCAGATGGCACATCCAGCATTTCAATCATGTGACGAAGACGCTTACGTGTACCCGGATCGCCCTTGACCAGAATCCGGTTGGTCCGGGTATCGGCAATAATCCGTACCCGTGCCCCGGCAAAATCCTTCGATGCACCCGTAGCCGACATGGAATCCAGCAGGGTGATAATTTCCTCTGCCTGGCTTGACTGCAAGGGTACTGCTTCCAGGTCATTCTGCCCGGTACCATCCAGATTGCGGATAATGGTCTCAAGCTGATAAATGTTACTGGCCCGATCCGAAACAATCAGCGCATTGGTTCCCTGAATCGCCGCCAGATGTGCAAACTGAGGCATTAAAGGCCTTAAGGCCGGAATCAGGTCATTGGGATTGGTATTTTCCAGCCAGATGACCCGGGTCACCACCTGATCACCGCGTGCATTTTTTCTGGAATCATAAGGAATACCGGAATTCTTGACATTACTGTCCGGTACCAGCCGAATGGTATTCCCGGCAGGAATGGCAACCACACCATTGACATTCAGAACGCCCAGGAACAGGTCATACACTTCATTTTTATTTAAGGGTTTATTTGAAATGACCGTGACATTGCCGCGCACCCGCGGATCCACTGCAAAATTTTTACCGGTGATATCTGCAACTTCATTAATAAAAGCCGTCAGATCTGCATCACGCAGATTAATTTTCCAGGTCTGAGCCTGAGCAGCAGTCGTCACCGCAATGATCGGTGCCGCTGCAACCAAGGCCCAGAGTGGTCGATGATGATTCAAAAAAGCCATATTTATTATCTTTCCTAATTTGATCTGTAGCCCTGATTGTTTACAGACTTTGCTGAATGGTCATCACCTGATCACCGCGCTTAATTTCAATTTTCACTTTACCTTCCTGTTTTGCCTGTTCCAGCAGCTGGGCATCATTCTGGCCCTGACCAACAGGTCGTCCATTCAGGGACAGAATCCGGTCTCCTGACTTTAAGCCCAGTTTACTGCGCAATGCTGCCGGCGTCTTATCGGTAATTTCATAACCATCAGCGCCATTGGTTTTATTCACGCCCAGGTCTTTCATATACTGTTCATGATCTTCATTCATTTTCTGAATCGCCTGCGTCAAAGCACCATCTCCCGAGTCAGGAGATGAAGCCGGCGTCTTACTGCTGCTGGCCGGCTTTGCTGATGATCCATCAGCTACAATCGGCTGATTCAGCTCCATCCCTGTAAATTTCAATTCACGGCTTGCACCGTTATTCTGCCTTAAAACCACATGATCCCAGTAAACTTCTGCAAGCTGATAAGACGTTCCATCCAGCGTCTGCCCCACCACAATCCGGTCTGCTGCTTCATTGACCTTAATCACGGCAGATGAGTTGCGCGCCGGATATCCGACAATTACCCCCTGCAACTGCATGGGAATGCTTTCATCTGCACTTGCCTTACTTTCTTCATAAAACAGGGAGAATCCTGAAATATTCGGAATCGGCGTCTGCTGCGACCCCAGCCGGACCTGCTCAGGCTGCATGACCTGCGGCGGTGCAACCACCCACCAGAACATGGATGCCAGTTTCCAGCACAGCGCCAGAATCAGCAGCAGCAACACCAGCGGAGCGATCCGATCTGCCTTATTCCACTCAATATTTTCAAATTGTTCGCGAATATTCATTTTTTTCATCACAAACCACCCTGCAACAACGGCTGACGGGTTGTGACGACATAAGTATCCAGTCCGGCCTTGCCATCATAGGACGGTACATTCAGCAACAGACGCTGGGTCAGCTGGACATCCAGCATCATACTCTGATCCAGCATCAGATTCGCCATTTTCTGCCCGCGCTGATCCTGAATACTGATGCCGAGTTTTCCACTTTCATCGGCAATCTGACCATTCAGTGAAGGCATATTCATGCGGTCCTGACGCTGACCAAAGGTATATTGCAGCTCTCCACCGCCCCACTGCAATTTTCCGTCTGCATGACTGAAGCCTTTTTCCTGATTAAAATTAAACTGGACATCCGACAACTGAATTGCATTGGCCGGCCACTGCCAGTTCACCAGGCTTTTTAAGGTTGTCGGGGCAATCTGCCCGGTCATCTGCCTGATAATAATTTTTTTACCCAGCCCATAGCCTACAATCCCCTGCAACTGAGTTTCTCCGCTATGAATTTCCAGATTTGCACCAACACGCAACATAATCAGGTCAAGTGGGCGCGTGCGCCAGGACACTGAACCACGCAAATTTCCCTGATGCCAGTCCGCCTGCCCCTGCCAGATATTCCCACTGACATTCTGTAACGCCCGGGTATCCTTATAGAATTTTGAAATCAGCCATGTTGCAGGAATCTGCAAAAGTACAAAAATTAAAAAAGCAACGATGGCAATAACCCACCAGGTTATCTGTTTAGACTTTTTATTCACCAGCTCTTACCAACGTATTATCCATGTATTCGTCCACGAAGGATCATACCCTTATTGAATACACATTATGCATAATTTTTGCATAGCGCCAATTCACTTGTGTATAAAAAACCAGGCAATATGCCTGGTTCCGTAAACGCTACACCAATCGAATGACAATTGAATGAAATCAGATCAGGAAGTCTTCCAGCTTTGCGCCTTTTTCAATCTCAGCCACCAGCCAGCGTGGCTTCTTACCGCGACCGGTCCAGGTTTCTGCTGTGTTTTTTGTATTGCGATAACGTGGTTCAACAGCTTTACGTGTTGTTTTTTTGCGTTTCTGCGCACCATATTCAATAAACTGCTCCAGCGTCAGACCTGCTGCTTTTGCAATATCCAGGATCTGGTTATAGGCATCTTCAACAGCCTGATCCTTTTTGGATTCAATTAACGCTTCTGCTTCGGCAGTCAGACGTCTTAATTCATCAACAGACAGATTACTAATATCTGGCATCACATAAACTCCATAGAAATTTGATAATAATTATTTGAGCAATAATTTCGTAGCAATAGTATTTTTATTAACTACAATAAGCAAGACTATTATGTCAGCCAGGCTACATAAATAAACAAAAAAAAGTTCACAATTATTTTAAGTACATCACCAAATCACATCAATCCAAAGTGTGATTCACAGAATTTTCCAATGCCAGTATCCGGTTTCTGATATCCTCCGGAATGGCTGTTTTTTTCAGTTCTGCCTGATCAACAAATACCACAACCGCTTCTCCGGTCGCAGCGACCTGCTGCTGTGATTCACTGTATACAACATAATGCATGCGTATTGCACTGTTTCTGATTTCATCCACACGCACACCTATTTTTAAAGTGTCCGGATAAAATACCGGTTTTAAATACTGGCACTGATTTGAAGCAACCACGGTATATATATCCAGCTTAAAAATATCCAGTCGATCAAAATAACCGATCCTGGCACTTTCCATATATCGATAGTAGATTACATTATTCACATGACCGAAGGCATCCATATCGCCCCAGGCAACTTTTTGTTCATAAATAACCGGGTATTCATTAAATAAACTCATCATTTCCCTCATATTTTAAATTGAATAAAATTGGCGTCTTTTTCAAAAACCATATTAAGTTGCTGAATCAGTTCTTCATTTTCATGGAATGTCGACTTAATCCGCAAATAACTCATCAGAATATTATCCGGATACATACTGAGCAACTGATCTGCCAGGCTGCTGCGTTGCGTCGCCATATAGATATGCCATTTTGCAAAAGTAAATACAGGAATGCCCGGATATTGCAACTCAAACTGATTAATCTGCTGTTCCACCACATCATAATCCGGACGCTGTTTTAATAATTGCTGCTGAAACCACAAATAAAAAACGTCCTGATCAAACTGCTGTTGTAATAACTGCAAGGCCAGTTGCTGATGCTGCGTTGCCATTTCCGGTAATCGGGTCAGAACCTTCAGCCATAGTACCCTGATTTCAAAAGGCAGCAATTCAATTTGTTCAGCGCACTCAATATAACGCTGCTGTAATCGCTGTAAATCCTCAACATCCGCCTGTTCAAACTGACCCAGTAATTGCGTTAACCAAGCCTGGCAGGCCGATATTTCCAGTTGATCAGACTGAGTCGAATATAAATATTTCCAGGGAAACTGAACCGCAAAGCGCCCCCATAATTCATTGAGCCGTTGTAAATAAGTTACATTGAGCCGATTTAACCACGGCGAAAGTTCATGTCCCTGTAAAAATTCAAGATGCGTAAAAGCCTGCCTGGCATCATTCTGTGCCAGTGAAATTTCAATACGCTGTATTTCTGCCAGTTCAAAAACGGCTGCAGGACTTTCTTCCAGCAGATTCAGTGCTTCAGCAAATTGATGTTGTCTGGACAACAATTCCGAGCGAACCACCTGTTTCAGCAAAGCCGAGCGGTCAAATACCTGCTGAATAAAACCCTGTTGTTCCTCCTTGCCATCCAGCATCCATATAACACCCATCTGTTCATAAGCATGAAGATGGTTAAAGTCCAGCACCTGCGCCAGTTTCCTTTTCCTGCGGGACAGATCACGCCTGAAGACCAGCCAGCCTATTTGCAGACAAAGCCCCAATACCATCGCCAGCAGCAGCACAACCCACAGATTCGTCTGAATCTGCACCCCGTGCCATAGCACATAAACATAGCCACCCCCGGTGCCATAACTGAGCACACTCATCACGGCAATCAGGATCAGGCTCAGAAACGCATAGGCCAATAGAGTCTGTTTCATGGCGCTAACCCAGCACTGCAGTTGTATTCAGCTTTGGCGCCGGCAAAATTTGCTGTTGCTTCATCTTCATAAGCTGCTGTCTGAATGTCCGGCTTGCCGTATCCGGCAACTGACTTAGCTGCTGAATCACTGAGTCCAGCAGATTCTGATACTCGGCATACTGACCTTTGGCCAGGGTCTGCTGTGCCAGCAGCAGCCTCATCTGCACCTCCTTCAACACCATTTTTCGGCGGCTCAGCTCAGGCGGCTGTTGCTGATCGACCACTTCAATATTCAGCCATTTTTGCCAGAAATGCAGTGGTTTTCCCGCAGCAGAACTCAGTTGCTGATTATTCAGTTCAGCGCCGATACGCTGATCCAGCTGGCGCAGGATATCATTCAGCTTTTTTTGCTGCTCATCCCTGGCCTGCATGAAGTGCTGAATCCCCTGTTTATCACGGGCAATGGACTGATGCAGACTTTGTTTCAATGCGGTTGCCAGCTCATAACCCTCCACCGCCCGGTCCAGCTGATTCAGTTGATCAAGCGCAAATACAAACTCCTTTTGCTGCATGGCAAATTGAATCAACTCCAGTTGCTGCCGGATTACAACCAAAGCAGAAATGCCGGCATGACGCTGTTGCCGGGCGCTTTCTTTTTGCTCACGGGGCTGTACAGTTGCTGCTGTTACAGGCAGCTGACGCTGCATTGCAACCAGCTGATCATTCAGGGCAGCGTCTTTATGCTCATTCTGGTGCAGAATATTCTGTATGGATGACAATTGCTGCGAAAGCATATAAACGTCATAGCTCAGCCTGGCAAGCCCTGCAATCATTAAGAAAAATAAGATCCAGATCAACTTCTTCATTGTTTTCCCTGCAGGCATGCAATGACCTGACTGACCGACTGCGGTTCCAGACTGAGAATTTTACTGATATTAAAACAGAATCCACTGTTTTTTTTATCCTGTTGCAACAGTTGATACAAACGCTCACCCAATACCAGATAGTGACCCTGCTGTAAAATATCATGATCATGCTCACACAGCTGTCGCCAGTTTGTCCAGCCGGCTTCACTGCTGATGCACATCCAGAAAGACTGCCGATTCTGCACAGCCATTTCTTTCAGGACCGCAAACTGTGTCATTGCCCGCAGAGGCAAAGCCCGTTCATACAGGATAAAGTTTAAGACAGAAATATGACGTTCCAGGCATTGTTGCATCATGAACTGACGTCCACCCAGCCCCCGCCAGAAGGCCACTTTATTCAGGGCGGGATCCGAGCTGAAAACCGGCAGACTCAGCATTCCTTCCGAGCTTTCCACTTCCGGCACCTGCCCCTGAACCCCATATTCAGCCAATACACCTGCCGTGGCCTTTCCCACAGCAATCCACTGTACATGACTGAGCCGGGACAGCGGGATTCCGCTATGCTGCAGGTACTGCATACCCAGCCGCACCGCTGTCGGACTGACCACAACAATCATCTGTACAGTCATCAACTCAGTATACAATTGCTGTAACTGCTCACCATAGGTGCACGGCCTTAATTCCAGTAAGGGCAATGTCAGTACCTGAAAACCGGCCTTTGTCAGATGTTCCGTCAATGGCTGAGCCCGGTCAGCAGGACGGGTATTAATAAAGAGCATCGGTCATCACTGAAGTGCGCTCAACAGTTCGCCCGCACCCTGTCGCAGCAACTCCTGCGCAAGTTGCACACCCAGTTGTTCTGCCTGGGACATGGGGCCTGTCAACTCTGCCCGAAGCAGTATCTGACCATCTGCACTGCCGACACGACCTTCCAGTCTCAGCTGATCCTGCATCAGGGTTGCAAATCCGGCAATCGGTACCTGACAGCCCCCCTCAAGATAAGTATTAAAGGCACGTTCAGCCCGCACACAGACATCCGTCTCCAGGTGCATAAGCGGTGAAATTAACGCCAGCACCTGCGGATCCTCACTGCGGCATTCCAGCCCCAGCGCGCCCTGGCCAACAGCCGGCAAACTGACTTCAGTCGTCAGCACATGACGGATCCGCGCCTGCAAACCCAGTCGTTTCAACCCGGCACTCGCCAGGATAATGGCATCATACTGACCATCATCCAGCTTTGCCAGACGTGTCCCGACATTGCCACGCAGATCGATAATATTCAGATCAGGACGCTGTTTTAACAACTGACATTTTCTGCGCAGACTGGAAGTGCCCAACCGGGCTCCCAATGGTAAATCTTCAAATTTCAGATATTGATTTGAAACAAAGGCATCAAAGGGATCTTCGCGCTCACACATAATCGGCAGACTCAATCCTTCCGGAAGTTGCATGGGCACATCCTTCATGGAATGCACTGCAAGGTCTGCCCGTCCATCCAGCAGCGCGGCCTCAAGCTCTTTGACAAAAAGTCCTTTTCCGCCAATTTTAGCCAATGGCGTATCCAGGATTTTGTCGCCCTGAGTCACAAAAGCCACCAGCTCCACCGTCAGGTCAGGGTGCAGAGCCTGTAAACGATCACGGATATGTTCAGCCTGCCACAGGGCAAGAGGACTTTGACGGGTTGCAATTTTCAGGATTTTCATCATTTCAGGGCTGTCAGACTTTCAACACTCTAAACTTAACCGGATGTCCTGAAAATGCAAGCAAATTATCCCCTGTCCTGTAAATTGACCGGCATTTTATAAATTCTGCATTCTTTCCCTGAGCAATGGCAGATGTCTGCGACTGACCGCCAGCCGTTCATTTAACTCACGGCAACGGACCTGGTACTGTCCGGCAGCCACCGGCTCAAGGCCATCCAGATAGTCAACTGAAATCAGTGCATTACGATGAATTCGAATAAAGCGTCCGGCAAACTCCTGTTCCAGTTCCTTCAGGGTTTCATCAATCAGAACACTGCCATTTTTATGCCGGACTGTCACATATTTCTGATCTGCAAGAAAATAATAAATGTTTTCTATGGGAATCAGTTCCAGACCGCGATAGGTTTTTGCAGCAATCTGCTGCCTCTGTTGTGCTTTTTTTTCCATGAGCTGTTTTTTTTCTGTGTTGGATATCTGGGCCTGAGTCAGCCGGGTAATATTATTGAATACAATCTGCAGTTCCTGTGTCGCAACAGGTTTCAGCAAATATCCCTGTGCCTGTAGCTGAATGGCCTGCAACGCATGCTCGTCATAGGCTGTGCAAAATACGACAGCCGGCATTGGATTCAGCTCACTTAAATGCTGCGCACAGGTTAAGCCGTCCATTTCAGGCATCTGAATATCAAGCAGCACAATATCCGGTTCATATTGCTGCACCATTTCCAGTGCCTGTTTGCCATGCTGTGCCGTTGCAACCACCTGATGCCCCAGTTGCGACACCAGTCGGGATAGACGATCCACTGCAAGTGGCTCGTCATCACAAATCAGGATGTCCATCAATCCCCCCCAGCCGGTCAGCCATGGTTATTTTAGTGTGCTGACTGACTTCATACTTTACTTATATTGATATTGAACAACGGTGGTAAATATTCCATTACCTGTATAATTCCGGAACTGTACCGAAGACCCAAAATGCGCCTTAAGCCGTTGCCTTACATTGTCCTGCGCAATACCATGTCCTTCCCTTGGTTTTATTTTATCATCCCGTGTAAGCGGATTGGTAATGACTACAGTGACCTGATTGTGCAATATTTCGACCAATATGGCTATCTTAGCGCCAGTTATTTTTTTTTCAATCCCATGGAAAATACTATTTTCAACCAGCGGCTGTAAAGTCAGCAAGGGAATAGTGACCTGACTGAGCAGCTCCGGTTGCTGAATATTCCACTCCACCACCAGCCGATCTCCCAACCGGATTTGCTCAATCGCGATATATTGCCGGCACAGCTGTATTTCCTCCGCCAGGCTGACCAGTTTTAATTGCTGAAAACTGGCCCTGAACAGCCGGGAAAGATCAATCAGCATCTGTTCTGCCCTGTCCGGCGCAATACTGATCAGACTGACCACGCTGTTCAGACTATTGAACAGAAAATGGGGATGAATACGTGCCTGCATGGCCTGAATGCGGGCATTCAGCTCACTGTTCTGCTGTATGGCCCATTGTTCCCGCATATAAAGATAACGCAGGCAGAACGCCCCCAGCAAAACACCATAACTCAAATGCAGCACCAGCTGATGACTCAGATCTGACCAGGATAAATGCTGCACCGAGAAATAACGACCCCAGTACGTCAGCGCATTTAAAACCACCGTGGTCAGCAATACAATCAGTTGCAGCAAACAAAAGCTGATGATCATGGTCTGCATGGCATTCAATTTTTGCAGCGGTTTATGGCATACATCCATCATTGCGGCAAAGGCAAGCAGAATCCAATTAATGTATAAAATATACTGCAGGACATGACTAAACTGCAGATTTGACCATGACTGGGCTTCAGCCAATGCCAGCAATAACGCCAGCACATTACTGGCAATAAACAATTCAATTAAATATTGCCAGTGACCAATTTTTCTAAAAAACCAGGAATGCTGAAAAGCCCGGGGATGATTTGCGGTAGAATCAGCACTCCGGGATTCAGCAAGTGAATCTGAATTTGTTATACTGTTCTTAAATCGACTGCTTTTTATTTTACTGAGCCCACATGACCACATCTTCTCATTCCTCAAATCCATCACAGACCCAGACTTCGGGTATGTGGGGTGGACGTTTTTCTGAAGCGACTGACGCCTTTGTTGCTGAATTTACAGCATCTGTACAATTTGACCAGCGTTTTTACAAACAGGATATTGCAGGTTCAATCGCCCACGCAACCATGCTGGCGAAAGTGGGCGTCCTGACTGAACAGGAGCGGGATGTCATTATTCATGGCTTAAACACCATTCAGCAGGAAATTGAAGCAGGCAGCTTCCAGTGGAGCATTGAACTGGAAGATGTCCACATGAACATTGAGTCACGCCTGACTCAGCGCATTGGCATTACCGGGAAGAAACTGCATACCGGCCGTAGCCGCAATGACCAGGTGGCAACCGATATCCGCCTGTATGTGCGCGATGAAATTGATGCCATCCTGACCTTACTGCAAAAATTACAAAAAGGCATTCTGAGCCTGGCCGCAAAAAACACCCACACCATCATGCCGGGCTTTACCCATTTACAGACTGCGCAGCCGGTGACCTTCGGACACCACCTGATGGCATGGTTTGAAATGCTGGTCCGTGACTCAGAGCGCCTGATAGACTGCCGCAAACGGGTCAATCGCATGCCGCTCGGTTCAGCGGCACTGGCAGGCACCACCTATCCGATTGATCGTGCTTATACTGCTGAACTACTGGGTTTTGAAGCCGTGGCCGAAAACTCACTGGATGCAGTCTCTGACCGCGACTTTGCCATTGAATTCAGTGCCGCTGCATCGCTGATCATGATGCACCTGTCCCGCATGTCAGAAGAAATGATTCTGTGGACCTCAGCACAGTTTAAATTTATCAGTATTCCTGACCGCTTCTGTACCGGTTCTTCCATCATGCCGCAAAAGAAAAACCCGGACGTGCCGGAGTTAATCCGTGGCAAGACCGGACGCGTCTATGGCGATCTGGTCAGCCTGCTGACCCTGATGAAAGGACAACCCCTGGCCTATAACAAGGACAACCAGGAAGATAAGGAACCCTTATTTGATGCCATTGACACCCTGCGCGGTTCCCTGATGGCTTTTGCCGACATGATCCCGGCATTGGTACCCAATATTGAAAGCATGCGTGAAGCCGCACTGCGTGGTTTCTCAACTGCCACCGACCTGGCCGATTACCTGGTCAAAAATGGTGTGGCGTTTCGTGATGCACATGAGATTGTCGGTAAGGCTGTTGCTCTGGGGGTCCAGGAAGACAAGGATCTGTCTGAACTGAGCCTGCAGCAATTACAGCAATTTTCTGATCTGATTGCTGCGGATGTCTTTGAAAAAGCCCTGACCCTGGAAGCATCGGTCAATGCACGTGATCATATTGGCGGTACTGCGCCGACACAGGTTGCAGCTGCGATTGAACGCGCGCATATCCGTCTTGAAAAACTATACGCTTAAGGAGCTCTGATATGTCCCGACAGGTTTTTTGCCGTAAATATCAAAAAGAAATGGAAGGCCTGGAATTTGCCCCGTTCCCGGGTACAAAAGGTGATGAGTTATTTCATTCGGTTTCCAGACAAGCATGGCAGGAATGGTTACAGCACCAGACCACACTGATTAATGAAAAACGTCTGAACGTGTTTGAACCCGAAGCCAAAAAATTTCTGGAAGAACAGCGTGAAAAATTTTTCAGCAATGATGACAGTGTTGAAAAAGCTGAAGGCTGGAAACCTGAGGCATAATTCGCACATATAAAGCGCATAAACAGGGAAACCAGATAGAGCATTCAGGTCCCTGTCATGCTGTAACCACCCGGGATGATTGCATATTACCATTACAAAATCGGGGGGAATTCCAATAAAACGATTATTCATATGAAAATTACATAATTTTTCGGCTGTTTTTAAATCAATCAAGCACCTTATGCTTTTGGGCCAATTTCTCAAAAAATAGCACATATGCTACTGATAATTAAATATTAAAATAAAAGATATATATCCAGAGACCAATACCATATTTACACAGAAGCATAGATCGTTACACAGCGTCACAAGACTGGTAGTGAAACTTACGTTATTTTTGATTATATTAAACACATCACAAATAATTATGTTTGTGTAATGTATAACTCTTTCTTTCATTTGCTGATTTTTCAGTTTTCCTTCCTGAATTTCCCCCAAAATTCAGGAATTTTTTTGTCTGATCAAAACCACTTTACAATAAATAAATAAATGGCCATCATCGCCGGTAAATCAGCTGCTGCATAAAAAGCCCTGCTGCAGCAGGGCTTTAAAAATAATAAACAGGCCAATTATTTCTGCTGAACTTTTTCTTCAATTTCTTCCACACTGGTGTGTCGGACATCCAAGCCTTTTGCCATATAAATGACCTGTTCAGAAATATTACGGGCATGATCTCCAATACGCTCAAGAGAACGCAATACCCACATCACATTAATTACCTGGGTAATATGCCGCGGATCTTCAATCATATATGTCATCAGCGCCCGGGTTGCCGACTGATATTCACGGTCAATATCTGCATCTGCCAACAGGACCTTAAGCGCCTGCTCCGCATCAACACGGGCAAAGGCATCCAGCGCATCATGGATCATGACCCGGACCTGGTTGCCAATGTGTCGGGTTTCCATGTAACCCCGTGGGGATTCACCTTCTTCAGATAAGGTCTGTGCAATTCTTGCAATTTTCGCAGCTTCATCACCAATACGTTCCAGATCGGTATTGGCCTTACTCATGGCGAGCACCATCCGCAGATCAATGGCCGCAGGGTGACGGCGTGCCAGAATCAGGGTAATGGCTTCATCAATTTCACGTTCATAGGTATTAACCGTATTGTCCTGGAACTGCACATCAATTGCCATATTGGCATTGGCATCCAATAAGGCATGAATCGCATTGGCGACCTGTTGCTCAACCAATCCACCCATTGTCATAAATCTGGTATTTACATCCTGTAAATCCTCATTGAACTGAGAAGAAATATGATGGTTCAGCACAGGGTTATTTGGATTCAAGGTCGTTTCTCCACATATACGCCACATATGTCACAATAAAGAAATAAATATTTTAATTTTAATCAGGCGGTATATATTAAAACACAAAATGTATGAAATTATTATGACAATTGCATAAAATCCAGCCATTACTTCTGCACCAGCCATTCATTCATATTTTTAAATTCCTGTTCATCAAGCTGTCCAACCGAAGCTTTCAGCCGCAATACATTCAACACATAATCATATTGCGCATTGACAAAATCCTGCCGGGCTGAAAAGGCATTCCTCTGTGCCAGCAAGACATCCACCATGCTTTTCAGGCCTTCATCATACTGCGCCCTGGATGCACGGGACACCAGTTCAGCCGACGTCATTGCGGTTTTTCTGGCCTGCAGCGTCGCCTGATCCATTTCCACCTGTAAAAATGATTTTTTGACATCGGTTTTCGCTTTGCGAATGGTGGCATCCAGCTGGGCATCAGCTTTTTTGACATTGATTGTCGACTTTTGAATACTTTTACGGGTCTGTCCGCCATTAAACAGATTCCAGTCCATTTCCACACCAATCTGATCAAACTGACCGTCACTGGTGATCAGCGTTGCCGGTGTCTGTTTATTATAACCATAGCTCGCAACGGCATTCACCTGCGGATAAAGGGACGCTTTTTCCACACGCCGCTGATCATCAGCATACTGCCGCTGCAAACGGGCCTGTATCACTTCCAGATTATGACTCTGCGCCAGTGCACTCCATTCATCCAGTGAAACCGGCACGGGTTTCTGATATTGAAAATCATCCCTTAACACCGCCAGCGGCCCCTGCCAGGGCCCGGTCAGCTGAGTCAGCTGTTCCTGTGCAAGCAGCAGCTGAACGCCTGTTGCCATACGACTGGCCCGGGCATTCTGATACTGTGCGTCCGCCTCACTGACATCACTTCGGGCAACCAATCCTTCACGCAGTTTGGCATTCATCATCTGCAGCTGTTCAGACAGTGCTTTTTCTTCCTGTGTGCTGGTTACCGTCAGTGCCTGCTGCCTGAGTACATTAAAATAGGCTTCTGCCACACTCAGCATATGTTGCTGCTGTTGCAGCTTCAGTGTCACTTCGCTCAGCTGGACTGAGGTTTTGACTTGTTTATAGCCCTGCCATGCATCCATTCTGAATAAGGGTTGCCGCGCAGTAACTGCAATCTGACGCACTGTGGATGCCGAAGTCATTAAAAAACCATCGGAATTGAACCATTGCTGATCTTCCAGCCATGGCAGGGACAGCTGATTGATGTCCTGACGTCTGTGCGTAATATTGCCGGATAATCCCACCGTTGGCAGCAAGGCACCTCTTGCAATACCCAGATTGAGCTGGTCTGCCTGGTACTGGTAAACACTGGCTTGCCAGCCAGGATCAGTATCCCTGGCCAGCTGGTAGGCCTGCACCAGATCCATGGCATGACACAATGGACTGAACGCCAATAAATTTATGATAAGACATGCTTTTTTGTTCATTTTATTGCTTACACTATTTTAAAGCCGCAACAATGGATGCATGTGATCATAAAGATATTCACACGGCTCAGGGTATATTTTTATTACTTTTTCAGATGAAAATATGTGTTCAAAATAACAATACCACAACGGACCAGCCTTTTTTCAGGCCGATGTACTGCGGCTTACTTATTTGCCCTACAAAACTACAAATTATTTCATTTGTTTAGACCAAATTAAGCAAAAATAAAATCAGTAAATTCCCTGCTTTTTATATTGATATTCAACTCTGACCATAAAATGAATTTTCTTTTTAGAAACCAAATACGCAACATCTGGTTCCTGCTTTTACTGATTAATTGCGGTCTGCTGGCAGCCTGCCAGAAACCTGCACCTGAGATTATCCAGGAATCAGAACATGCCCACTCCGAGGCGAATATCGCACCAGATTTAACCACACTCTGTCAGAACCTGAAAAAGGAAATGCAGGAAATCAATAATCAGCGTACCACCCTTGCCATTGAACAGATGAATCAGGACCTGCGTCTGTGTTTACCCTTGACTGATTTCCCTGAACAAAAACAATTAATGAAACTGGCAGATCAGATGTATGCACAATTTTTAAAAGTTGACCGCACACCGCTTCAACAACAGCTTTTTGAAAGCTATGCCGTGGAACAATATCAATATCCCACCATTCAACAGCACCATTTTGAACAATTGCATATTCGTGACCAATACCTGATCCGGCACAAGGGGCAAGCCTATGTCGAGCTATTGCCCTATGCGGTAAAAGGCCATATCAATTACCGCAGAAACCCGCAATATCTGGTGAAAATCTTTGCACCCTACCTGCCGCATGTTGAAGCTGAATTTATCGAAGAACTCGCACAGCAGAACACTCAGCCGTTCTGGAACGACAATAAACTGGTGATTAGCCCTGAAGAAATTGCCCGCAGAGCGCTGTTCTGGGAAAATTACTACCGGGACTATCCGTCCAGTTCATATCGTAACGATGCCCGCTACCTGGCAGAGGTTTATGCTGCATTGCTGTTTAAGGGTTTGCCTGAATCAATGGTTTCAGAAGATTATGACGGTCGTGAAAATATCCAGCCGGCCTCACTGGCTGTCATCAAAAATATTGCCCGGCAAAAAAACAGCGACCTGGCGGATCAGGCCCGTAAATTCATAAAATTCATCGCACTCAGTCCGGATCAGCGACAGAAACTGATCCCGATCGAATCTGACAATCTGTCGGGGAAACCGCGTCAGACCGTACTGCTGCAATTAAACCAGTATCTGAACCTGAAAAATGTCGATACGGAATCCCTGAGAAAGCGGGATTGTTTCAGTGATGCAATCTGTCATGACCGCAGCACCTCAGGCTGATTGCTTATCCAACGCCCGGAAATTGCCATCAAGTACCTGATTTTGGCTGCCGCCTGTGCTAATATCATGCGCATAGCTTGACGGAGCGCGAGTAATGCGTCGCTGAGACTGTATCAGTTCCTCACACTGCCTGAAGGAACTTAAATACAGGTACCGTTGAACCTGATCAGGTTAAAACCTGCGTAGGAATCAAGCCATCTGAAAACTGAAGCCCGTCATTTGTCTGTTTGCCCGGACAACATAAATCTGCCACGTTTTTGGTCATGCTTGATTCGTTGATGTCATTCATAAGGATCATAACAATGAGCCAGTTAACGAATCTGTCACCTGCCGATCAGTCTGCTCAGCATGAGCAGGACGCCAGGGATCTCACCCGAATTTTACCGGCTTCATCAAAAGTCTATATTCAGGGCTCACGTCCGGACATTCAGGTTCCTATGCGTGAAATCGCCCTGACCGATACACCAACAGGCCTGGGCGGTGAATATAACCCACCGGTCATGGTGTACGACACTTCAGGGGTATATACCGACCCCAGTGTTGAAATTGATCTGAACAAAGGCCTGCCCAGCGTCCGTGAAACATGGATTGAGCAGCGCAATGATACCGAACGACTGGAAACGCTGACCTCTGCATTCGGACAGGAGCGCCTGCGGGATATCCGTACCGCCGGAATTCGTTTTGCACACATTCAGAAACCACGCCGCGCCAGAGCCGGCAAAAATGTAACCCAGATGCATTATGCCAGACAGGGCATCATCACCCCTGAGATGGAATATATTGCAATCCGTGAAAATCAGCGGCAGCGTGAAGGAACTGACATGCGCCAGCATGCCGGACAGAATTTCGGCGCAAAAAACCTGATGCAGATTACCCCTGAATTTGTCCGTCAGGAAGTGGCAGAAGGCCGGGCCATCATTCCTGCCAACATCAACCATCCTGAAATTGAACCGATGATTATTGGCCGGAATTTCCTGGTCAAGATCAATGCCAATATTGGCAACTCAGCACTCGGCTCCAGCATTGATGAAGAAGTTGCAAAAATGACCTGGGCGACCCGCTGGGGTGCAGACACCATCATGGATTTGTCCACCGGGAAGAATATCCATGAAACCCGTGAATGGATTATCCGCAATTCACCGGTTCCCATCGGAACAGTACCGATTTATCAGGCACTTGAAAAAGTGGATGGGGTTGCAGAAGACCTGAGCTGGGAAATCTTTAAGGATACGCTGATTGAACAGGCCGAACAGGGTGTGGACTACTTCACCATTCATGCCGGCGTGTTACTGCGTTATGTTCCCATGACGGCTGACCGGCTGACCGGTATTGTGTCACGCGGTGGTTCGATCATGGCTCAGTGGTGCCTGGCACATCACCAGGAAAACTTCCTGTATACACATTTCGATGAAATCTGCGAAATCATGAAAGCCTATGATGTGTCTTTCAGCCTGGGAGATGGCTTACGCCCAGGCTGTATTCAGGATGCCAATGATGAAGCGCAGTTCAGTGAACTGAAAACCCTGGGTGAGCTGACTCACCGAGCCTGGGAGCATGATGTACAGGTCATGATTGAAGGTCCCGGACATGTGCCGATGCATATGATCAAGGAAAATATGGACCTGCAGCTTGAAGTCTGCAAAGAAGCACCTTTTTATACCCTTGGCCCACTGACCACCGATATTGCACCGGGCTATGACCATATTACTTCCGCCATTGGCGCTGCCATGATTGGCTGGTACGGTACTGCCATGCTGTGTTATGTCACTCCCAAGGAACATCTGGGCCTGCCCAATAAAAAAGATGTCAAAGACGGTATTATTACCTACAAAATTGCAGCACATGCCGCCGACCTCGCCAAGGGTCACCCCGGTGCCCAGGCACGTGATAATGCCCTGTCCAAAGCCCGTTTTGAATTCCGCTGGGAAGACCAGTTCAATCTGAGCCTGGATCCGGACACTGCACGCAGCATGCATGATGAAACCATGCCGAAGGAAGCACACAAGTCAGCACATTTCTGTTCCATGTGTGGTCCGAAATTCTGTTCAATGAAAATTACACAGAATGTCCGTGATTATGCACAAAATCAGAAAAATGCCGAGCAGGACAAACAATCCAGCCCAGATGTTGAAGCCGGTATGGAAGCCATGAAAACCGCTTATCAGGAACATGGGCAAAAGCTGTATCACAAAGTTTAAAGATTTTAAAAAATCATTTGTCTTTAACAATTTATCAGTTAGGATGAAATGAATACGTTTCATCCTGACTGACTATGCCTATCAACATCATTCAGCAAGCAACCTATAGTACCGGGGACCTTGAAATTCAATCACGTGAATCTCTTTATAAAGGATTCATTCAGGTGGAAAAAGTCAGTTTGCGTCATCGTTTATTTGAGCAGACCGACTATACCCCCATTATTCAGCGTGAACTGATTCACCGCAAACAGGCGGCCGGTGTCCTCATTTATGATGATCAGCAGCAAAGGTTTGCCCTCATTGAACAGTTCCGCATCGGAGCAATGGATGATGCCACCTCTGCCTGGCAACTGGAGATTATTGCCGGTGTGCTGGATGAAGACGAATCTCCTGAAACCTGTATCAGACGTGAAAGCCTGGAAGAATCAGGTTATGAAATTACTGAATTACAACATCTTTATAGTTACTATCCTTCCGCAGGTGCCTGCGACGAAATTTTTCATCTTTATGTTGCACCCGTCAGTTTAGCGGCTGAAGGGGGCATTTTCGGCTTGCCTGATGAAGGTGAAAATATCAGGTTGCACATCCTGCAGTATTCGGAGCTGAGTCATTTATTACACAGCGGGCGCCTGCGTAATGCAGCCGTCATTATGGCGCTGCAATGGCTTCAGCAACATTTGACAACACTGGAAAATGGGTCGGGAGGCAGGTATGTCAGTCCATAAGACTCCCGCAGCAACCGATCAGATTCTGATTCAGATTACCGATACGCATTTAATGGATCATCCCGAAGCTGAGTTTGTGCAGATGAATCCTGAACAGACCTTCCATGCCGTCATGCAGGATGTTCACATACGTTATCCACATATCGACAGTATTCTGCATACCGGGGATGTTGCCCAGGTGGCCAGGCCTGAAACCTACCAGCGCTATCAGCAATATATGCAGCAACTGGGCGTCCCGTTTTTCCAGATTCCCGGTAACCATGATGATCCTCAATACTTCCCCTTTCATGTCCCGGAACCCATGCCGGCCGTCATTTCACTGGGGAACTGGCGGATTATTCTGTTAAACAGTGCCGTTAAAGGGAAAATTGATGGCTGGATTCAGACAGAACAGTTACAGCATTTAAAACATCTGCTGCAGACATTGACAGATCAGTTCATTATTGTTGCCTGCCATCATCATCCCTTTGACATGCAGTCACAGTGGATTGATCAGCATAAATTGAAGAACACCACAGAATTTACACAGATTCTGCAACAATTCAGCAATATCAAAGCGGTCATCTGCGGTCATGTACATCAGAACTCCAGTCATATATGGAACGACATCGAGTTTTTATCCACCCCAGCCACCTGTGTACAATTTAAACCGCTGAGCGATGAGTTTGCACTGGATGACATTGCGCCCGGTTACCGTTGCTTACATTTAAAAGCAAATGGTGAGTTTGAAACACAGGTCCATCGTCTTGAAAATTTCAAACAAACGATTCATAAAGAAATTTCCGGTTATTAGCTTTTCATTCCAGGCGTTTTGCATTAAGTTATTTGTCCAGAAGGATGTGTTCAGAACTCAATCAGTGCATGAGTGACTTTCATCTTTGCTGAAAACTCTATATGATGGCGGCCCCCGAGAGTAACATTCAATCGGAAGCGACAAAAACACTTGCATACCACCATATTTTTTGCGTATAGATATACGTATATGATGAGGAATGCCCTATATGGCGAATGATTACGAGAATCAGGTACTGGCAGAACGCACCAGTCCTGTAGACAGCGATAAAATTGTAAAGCGCGTACGTAAAACTAGGCCAAAAACGACGGAAGGTGCTGGAACCACCGCCAGTCTTTTTGGTATTGAGCCTTATCAACCCAAAAAAAATGAAGAATATATGTCCGAGGGACAGCTTGAGCATTTCCGCCAGATTCTGGAAGCCTGGAAAGCAGAGCTGATGTCTGAAGTTGACCGCACCCTGAACACCATGCAGGATGAATCCTCTTCACTGCCCGACGTCAATGACCGTGCCACCCAGGAAGAAGAGTTTGCCATTGAACTGCGCACCCGTGACCGTGAGCGTAAGTTGATCCGCAAGATTGAACAGTCCATTGAAGCCATTAAAAATGATGACTATGGTTTCTGTGAAACCTGCGGTATTGAAATTGGCTTACGTCGCCTGGAAGCACGTCCGACTGCAACTTTATGTATTGACTGCAAAACCCTTGCAGAAATCAAAGAGAAGCAAAACAACGGTTGATGCTGAGCAGCCATGTTCCCCTGACGCCCCTTTTACAGAAGCAAGGGCGTTCAGGACAGGCTTATGTCGGCCGATTTGCGCCATCGCCGACAGGGCCTTTGCATTTTGGCTCATTAGTTACCGCACTGGCCAGTTATTGTGATGCCCGGGCTCACCAGGGTACGTGGTTGGTGCGCATTGAAGATACCGACATCCCCCGCATTTATCCCGGCAGTGAAAGCCATATCCTGCAATGCCTGGATGCTTTTGAGTTTGAACCTGACGGCGACATTATTTTTCAGAAGGACCGGCTTGAGTCCTACCAGGCTGCCATAGCCCGGCTTAAACAACAGGCGCTTGTCTATGCCTGCCAGTGTACCCGCAAACAACTTGGATCGAGTCATATTTATGCAGGAAGCTGCCGGCAGCTGATGCTGCCTTTTGAGCAGCAGGCGATTCGGGTCCGGGTCGGTGACCAGCCGATTTGCTTTACCGACCGCTTACAGGGCAGACATTGTTCCAGCTTAAGTACTGAATTGGGTGACTTTGTACTCAGACGCCGCGATGGCATCATCAGCTATCAACTGGCTGTCGTGGTGGATGATCATTTACAGGGCATCACGGATGTGGTACGTGGTACAGACCTGCTGGACAATACTGAACGTCAGATCTGGCTGGGGCAGTTACTGGGGTATTCAGAACTGCGCTATATGCATTTACCCCTGGCCATGAATGACCAGGGGCAGAAACTGTCCAAACAGAATATGGCCCAGCCACTGGATATTCAGAAAGCGCCTGAACTCTTACAGCAGGCGCTGATTGCACTGGGACAGCCACCGGTTGAACTGGACCGCCCCGCCCGAATGCTTGCTCAGGCTGTGCACCAATGGAATACTGCACTGATTCCCCGCGGCACAGCCATACAGGCCACTTTTCAATAGCACTCAGAAGCTGGATTCTTCCCGGGCTGGATTCGTCTGTTGTGTGGCGGAATCAATTTTTAAAATCAGACTGATCATCACCGCACACATGATCAATGATGAACCTCCATAACTGATGAACGGCAGGGTTAAACCCTTGGTCGGTAACATGCCCATATTCATGCCGGCATTCACCAGAATCTGCAGCAGGAAAATAATACTGATGCCATAGGCCAGATAACCCGCACGCAGATATTGATGTTTCAGGGCACGATGTCCAATCCGGATACAACAGGTCAGCATGACGAAAGACAATAGAAGCACCGTGGTAATCCCAAAGAAACCAAACTCCTCACCCAGAATGGCAAGCATGAAATCCGTATGCGCTTCCGGCAGATAGGACATTTTCTGAATACTGTGTCCCAGGCCAACCCCCATCCATTCGCCCCGACCGAATGCCATCAGTGCATTGGACAACTGATAACCGGCACCCAGTGGATCTGCCCACGGATTAGCGAAGGACATTAACCGTTCAAAACGGTAAGGCTCAAACACAATCAGAAACACAAAGGCGGCAATAATGGCGCCAAATGCAATACCAAACTGAATCAGCGGTGCACCAGCCAGAAAGAAGATCCCCAGCATCATTAATGAAATCACGACCGTGGCACCCAGATCCGGCTCTGCAATAATCAGACCCACGGTAATCAGCATGACTGCACCCAGCCGGATCAGGCCCTTAATGTTATTCCGGACTTCTTCAGCTCTGCGGACCACATAATCCGCCGTAAATATGGCCATCATCACTTTGGCCACTTCGGTTGCCTGTAAGGTAAAGCCACCGATCCGGATCCATCGGGTGGAACCGTTAACCTCTGTTCCCACCACCAGTACCGCCAGTAACAGCACAATGGTGATCAGCCACAGCGGAAAGGTATTTTTAAACCAGATGTTCAGGGAAATCCGATATACAAAAGCCGCAGCCAGTGCTGCAACCACAATGGAAATGGCATGTCTGATCACATAATGAAAAGGTGCTTCATGCATGCGTTCTGCATAAGGCATGGAAGCAGAAGCCACCATAACGGTACCCATGCACAGCAATGAAATAACACAGAAAATCAGCATATTGCGGACTGTAATTTCAGCAGGAAGCTTAGGCATCCACCGATCATAAATCTGATTTATTTTACTGATGGTCGTCTCAGCAAAGCCAGCCATATTCGATTCCTTATGATTCCGCTTAATTTAATTCATTCACATATTCAACAAAATGCTGACCACGCTGTACATAGCCACTGAACATATCAAAACTTGCACAGGCCGGAGACAACAGCACCACATCACTCTCCCGGGCATGCTGCTGACAGAGTTGCACAGCCTGTTTCAGTGAATCAGCATGCAGCAGCATTGCCGCATCCTGAATGGCGGCGGCTATAACCGGGCTATCTTCCCCCATTAATACCACAATGCGGGCATATTTCTGTAAGGAACTGCGTAATGCCGTAAAGTCCTGACCTTTGCCCTGACCACCCAGAATAATTGCCACCCGGCCCTGCTGTGGTTCAATAGCCGCACCCAGACCATCAATTGCTGCCAAGGTTGCTCCAATATTGGTGCCCTTGGAATCATTATAATAGCGAACACCGTGAACATCCCTGATAAATTCACAACGGTGTTCCAGTCCCTTAAAGGTCCGGAGCGTATCCAGCATGGACGGCAACGGCAGGCCAATTGCCTCACCCAGGGCCAGACAGGCCAGTGCATTGGCAATATTATGTGTGCCCTGAATATACATATCCGAACTTTTCAGCAGACGCTCACGTCCCCGTGCCAGCCACATACTGCCGTCATCGGCCCGTAAAACACCATACTGATTCAAATCAGGCGCATTCAGTCCAAAACTCTGCATGGGCGTGGCATCCGGAACCAATGGGCGAGTCAATGAATCATCGCGATTAAACACCACTTTTTTCACACCCTGAAAAATCCGGTGTTTTGCCGAATGATAACCGAACATGTCGCCATGACGGTCCAGGTGATCTTCACTCATATTCAATACAGTCGCCACCTCAGCATTTAAATGCGATGTGGTTTCCAGCTGAAAACTGGACAGTTCCAGAATATAAAGCTCAGGATCATCGCGGGTCAGATCCAGCGCAGGTCGCCCCAGATTACCGCCCACGGCCACTTTACGGCCGGCATCCTTTGCCATCAGCCCCATGAGGGTGGTGACGGTACTTTTTGCATTGGAACCGGTGATGGCAACAATGGGTTTATCCGTTACACGGCGCAGAATCTGAATTTCACTGACCACAGGAATTCCCTGTTGCAGAGCAGCCTGTATGGCCGGTGTTTTAAGATCAAGCCCTGGACTGATGATAATTTCTTCAGCATTCAGCAATAGATCCAGGTCCAGCTGAGCAAAACGGGTAGTGACCTCAGCAGGAATCTGATCGTGCCCTGGAGGCGTATCACGTGAGTCGGTTACAGCGACCCGATAGCCTTTTTCATGCAGGAAATTGACTGCCGCCACGCCTGATATTCCAAGCCCTGCCACCACTTTTAAACCACCACGCTGTATTAACATACTGCTCACCGACACCAATCCCCTGAAACTTGCAAAATGTTAGCACTTTGCTGTTTTAAATGCTTTTTCTGTTTTGGCTTTCTGTGCAGTTTTTTGTGTCAGCGCGTAAAAAAACCGTCATATATGACGGTTTTCTTCAATACGCTACCGGCATGGGAAAAATTATTTCCATTTGACGGCCTGCACCGTCGTTTTCTGTGTACTTTCAGACTCGCTGCTGCTACAGCCACAGCTTCCTCCGCAACCGGCAACCATAGCAGGTTGCAGCCATTTTGCCAGCGCTGTCCAGCCTTTTGCCCGGCAGAATTCAGCCATTCTGAAAAAGACCGAATAAGCCGTCTTTGGCAGCACTTTTTTAAAAACAAAAATTGCACTCCAGCCCACCAGCGCTGCCACAATCAACAGTTCAACCATATCAACCTCCTTCGGCTACCAGCCGAAATAACGTGATGCAATCTGATACGTCAGAAATGATACAAAATAAGCCAGACCAAACAAATAAATGGTCATTCCGGCCACCGTAACCCACGACCCGGTTTCACGCTTTACTGTCGCCAGTGTGGCCAGACAGTGCGGTGCATAAATAAACCACACCAGCAGTGACAACCCCGTTGCCAGTGACCAGCCAAGGTCACCGGTGCTGATCAGCGAGACCAGGCCTTCCGTATTCTCTCCCGCTGCCGACAGCGCATATACCGTACCCAGTGCTGCCACCACTACTTCACGTGCTGCCATCGCCGGAATAAGTGCAATACAGATTTGCCAGTTAAACCCGATCGGTGCAAAAATCGGCTGCATCACATGGCCCATCATCCCGGCAAATGAGTAATCAATATCCGGTAAGGTGGCTCCATCGGGTGGCTGTGGGAACGTACACAGGAACCACAATAAAATGGACAGCGCGAAAATAATCCCGCCCACACGCTTTAAGAAAATTTTAGCGCGATCCAGCAGACCAATCCATACACTTTTAACATCGGGGATCCGATAGCTTGGCAATTCCATCAACAAGGCACGCTGAGACTGATCTTTCTGAAAAAACTTCAGAATAAAAGCCACAATCAGCGCACTGACAATGCCCGCCATATACAAGGCGAACAATACCAGCCCCTGCAGGTTGAAAAGCCCCCACACACTCTGCGATGGAATAAATGCAGCAATCAGCAGGGCATAAACGGGTAAACGTGCTGAACAGGTCATCAATGGTGCAACCAGAATGGTCACCAGTCGGTCCCTCGGATCACTGATACTGCGGGTAGCCATAATACCGGGAACCGCACAGGCAAAACTGGACAGCAGCGGAATGAAAGCCCGGCCACTCAGGCCAGCCTTGAACATCAGTTTGTCCAGCAAAAATGCTGCTCTTGGCAAATACCCCGACTCTTCCAGTACAAGAATGAAAAAGAACAGAATCAAAATCTGTGGCAAAAACACCACTACGCTGCCGGCCCCGGCAATAATGCCGTCCACCACCAGACTGTGCAGCAGCGGTTGCGAGATATATTCGCCAATTGTCTCACCCAGCCATCCAAAAAAGCCGTCGATGCTTTCCATGAAAGGGGCTGCCCAGGCAAATACCGCCTGAAAGACCACAAACATCATCAGCGCCAGGCTGATCAGTCCCATCACCGGATGCAGGAAAATCCGATCGAGAAAATCAGAACGCTTATCTTCCTGGTCAACAAAATGCACCACATCCTTTAAAATCTGATTGACTCTGTCATGACTGAAACCACTTAAACTGACATCACTCAGTGCCATGTCAGGTGTATGAAACCGATCCTGCTCCAGCGCCGCCATCAGATTTTCAATGCCTGAATTACGTACAGCAACCGTTTCCACCACAGGAATTCCCAGGCGCTGTGACAGTTTCTGGGTATTGATCTGCATGCCCCGGCGACGTGCTTCATCCATCATGTTCAGGACCAGTAACACCGGTTTACCCAGGGCAATGACTTCCATCACCAGACCCAGGTGCAACTGTAAATTGGTGGCATCCACCACGCACAGAAATGCATCCTGCCAATTTTCACCCTCAATTTTGCCCTGCACCACATCCCTAGTAATCGCCTCATCCGGGCTGGTGGCATTCAGACTATAAGTACCGGGTAAATCCAGTACACGTACTGCACGTCCCGAAGACAGATTAAACTGACCGACTTTGCGCTCAACCGTCACACCGGCATAGTTTGCGACTTTCTGACGTGTTCCGGTTAAATGATTGAAAAGTGAAGTTTTACCACAGTTAGGATTCCCCACCAGGGCGATACGTAAAGCCTCGCTCATACGGTAGCTCCCTGCATATCCGGATTAATCTCAATTTTTTCAGCTTCGGCCTTTCGTAATGCAAAACGTGTAAAACCAACCTGAATTAAAATCGGGTCACCACCAAAAATACCTTTAGTAATCACCTGAATACGTGTTCCTGGAACAAACCCCAGTGTTTCCAGGCGACTGGCAACAAGATCGGGGTGACCTGAGTTATCATCCAGGTTTCGATTGACCCGGGTAATAATAGCGGTCTGCTTAACTTTTAACTCTGATAGACGCACAGCGACAGACCCTGAAAGTATTCATAAAATATAGTCATTATACATATAAATGAGAATAATTAACAAATAAGGTTGCGTAGCAATAAGTATTCGACTTTGTTCGATTTTTCCTCTACATTTCAACTTATCATCAAATTCCATGCATCCCGGTTCCCTATTATGCTGAATAAAAATCATGCTAAATAAAAAACCACGCATTCCATCTGCGCTGAACATTCCTGAACAGCTGAGTTTTTTGCAGGGTTTTCGTGATTTCCTGGTCGCTCAGACGGTCAGTCCGCATACCCGTAATGCCTATCTGTCAGATCTGATTCAATGCAGTGACTACAGCCCGGTTCCCATGCTGGAATGGCAGCATGCTGATATTTCAGATGTGCTGACTGAACTGACCAAAAGCGGTAAAAGCCCCCGCTCCATTGCCCGGACGCTGTCTGCACTGCGTGCTTTTTTTAAATTTTTACGTGAACAGAAAATCCGCCTGGACAATCCGGTGGCAGCACATAAGACACCCCGACTGGGCAGGGCCCTGCCAAAGGATCTGTCAGAACAGGACGTGGAAGCCCTGATTCAGGCACCGGATTTAAACACAACCCTGGGCTTAAGGGATCGGGCCATGTTTGAAGTGCTTTATGCCTGTGGTCTGCGGGTTTCAGAACTGTTGAATTTACGGCTGGATTTAATGAATCTGAAACAGGGTTATTTAAGAATACTCGGCAAAGGAAATAAGGAACGGCTGGTGCCATTGGGAGAAATGGCCCGGGAATGGGTGGAAAAATATTTAAATGATGCCAGACCGCAGCTATACCACTCCGCTACGGATTATTTATTTTTAACCCGGCAGGGCGGCATTATGAGCCGTCAGAATTTCTGGTACGCCATTAAACGCTATGCCTTGCAGGCCGGTATTCAGACTGAACTTTCACCGCATACGCTCCGCCATGCTTTTGCCACTCATTTACTGAATCACGGTGCGGACTTACGTGTGGTTCAGATGCTGCTGGGGCACAGCGACCTGTCAACCACTCAGATTTACACTCATGTGGCACAGGTCCGCATGCAGCAACTGCATGCAACCCACCATCCACGGGCCTGACAGGCGACCATCGTCTTTGCTGTTGTGCATTAATAATCTATCCGATATAAATAAATATCAGACTTCTTTCATAAGTCATTTTTTATTCAATTGCATGTTCTAAATTCCAGTAATCAAATTGAATCTTAATTCAGGCTTTTTCCTCTGTTCCTGTACCGCCCTGAATGTACGAGAGTAAAAAAGTATCTGTCCCTGGGGTAACGGATTATTCCCTTAACCCTGATGAAAGATGTGCAGGATAATCATGTATAGACAGGAACCTCATACGCATCAGATCCAATATTGATTCTGCTGTTGCCTGGCCCTAAGCTTTTTACATCGCTTTATCAAGTTTTAACGAATAAAGTATTTTTTTTTGTTATGCTTAATTCCCAGAATACTGCTGAAAAATATAAAGAGTTGTTTATGCAATTGACCCGTTCAAAACTAATGCTGGCATGTACCCTGACAACAGGCCTGATATTTTCCGGATGTTCCCAGTCTCAGGATGCCAAAAAAGATGATGGCACGCTGACCGCAACATCACCTGCAACCGGTGAGGCATCCAGCATTACTGAACGTAATGCCCGGCAGAGACTGATTGAGACCCTGCAAAAGAACTTTAAGACAGCCAGTATCACTGCAAAAGTCATTGATGTCAAACCGACAGAAGTTCCCAGTCTGTACTGGGTCAATCTGGAAGGCATGACCTCTGTTTATGCCACCAGTGACGGCAAATATTTAATTCAGGGTGATGTGATCCGCCTGGGGGATAAACAGCTCAGCAGTATTGGTGACAAGCTTCAGGCGACTGAAAATAAAAAACACCTGGCAGCACTGAAAACTGAAGACCTGCTGGTGTATCCAGCCAAAGGCAAAACAAAACATATTGTTTATGTGTTCACTGATGCAAGCTGCCCATACTGTCATAAATTACATGAGCAAATGGCAGACATTAACAGTAAAGGCATCGAGGTCCGCTATATTGCATGGCCACGCGGTGAGCAATTCATGCCGGCCATGGAAAGCATATGGTGCAGCGCTGACCGCCAGACAGCCTTTAATCAGGCAGTTGCCGGCGTGCATCTGCCTCCGGCTCAGTGTAAAAACCCGGTCCGTGACCAGTATCAGCTGGGAGTCAGTATGGGGGTCAATGGTACGCCGGCCATTTACAATGCTGATGGACAATATCTGGGCGGCTATATGACCGCCAGCGATATGATCAGGCATCTTGAAAACAACAGCAAAAATGCAGAATAAACCACTTCCATACCCTGGAGTCCATGGCTTTTATTCGCTATGATCGCATGTTGATCAATTTTTTATTTTTATACAAATGGAGTGTGACGTGAAACCAGTTCGCCTGGCAATACTTGGTCTTGGTACCGTAGGTGGTGGGGCCTTTCAACTACTACAGGAAAACGCTGCTGAGATCAGACGTCGCACTGGCCGTGAAATTCAGATTACTCACGTCGGGACACGCCGTCCCCGCCCGGATTTAAACTTACCTGCAAGCATCAAGCAAAGCGCAGACCTGCTGGATATTGTGCGTCAGCCTGATGTGGATGTGGTGATTGAGGTTATGGGCGGAATCCATCCGGCTTATGAAGTCATTATGGAAGCCATTCAACATGGCAAACAGGTGGTGACAGCCAATAAGGCCCTGCTGGCTGAACATGGCAATGAACTGTTCAAAGCTGCCGATGACCACCATGTCCAGATTGCCTATGAAGCTGCGGTGGCCGGTGGCATTCCAATTATCAAAGTAATTCGGGAAGGCCTGGCTGCCAATAAAATTGAATGGCTGGCTGGCATTATTAACGGTACCGGTAACTTTATTCTGACCGAAATGAGCGAAAAGGGTCGTGCCTTTGATGATGTCCTCAGGGAAGCGCAGCAACTGGGCTATGCAGAAGCAGATCCCACCTTTGATGTTGAAGGAATCGATGCCGCACATAAGCTGACCATTCTTGCCTCCTGTGCATTTGGTATTCCGTTGCAGTTTGACAGGGTCTATACCGAAGGTATCAGCAAAATCACTGCGCAGGATGTCAGATATGCCGCAGAACTGGGCTACAACATTAAACACCTGGGCATTGCACACCGTTCTGCCAAAGGCATTGAACTGCGGGTACATCCAACGCTGATTCCGGAAGATGAGCTGATTGCCAATGTCAATGGCGTTAAAAATGCCGTACTGGTACAGGCCAATGCCGTGGGCCCAACGCTGTACTACGGTGCAGGTGCAGGTGCAGGACCAACTGCTTCTGCTGTGGTTGCCGATGTCGTGGATATCGTCCGTGATATTATTTATACGGAAGATGGTTCAGGCACCATTCCACAGCTGGCCTTTGAAGCACTGACTGATCTGCCGATTCTTGAAAGCGACGAAATGACCACCGGTTATTATCTGCGCCTGAATGCAGAAGATCAGACCGGCGTACTGGCCGATGTGACCACCATTCTGAGCCGTGCCGGCATCAGTATTGACGCCATTATGCAACAACCACGCCTGAAGGATTTAATTCCCATTGTGATTCTGACGGATCCGATTGTCGAATCTACAATGAATGAGGCACTGTCAAAAATTCAGGCCTTACCGGCCATTCATGGCGAAATCGTACGAATTCGTTTAGAATTGCTGGATAACTAACCGGGTTGAGGAGTGAGTGATACTCCTCTGCTGCTCTACTTCATATCTGGAACACCACCATGTCGAATGCCAATCGCTATACAGGACTCGTTGACCGTTACCGGGACCGTTTGCCGGTATCCAAAACCACACATGCAATTTCTCTTCATGAAGGCAATACGCCACTCATTAAACTTGAGAATATTCCGCGTATTATTGGCAAAGACGTTGAGATTTATGTGAAGTATGAAGGTCTGAACCCGACAGGTTCATTTAAGGACCGTGGCATGACCATGGCTGTAACCAAGGCCGTTGAAGAAGGTTCCAGAGCCATTATCTGTGCATCCACTGGTAACACCTCTGCTGCTGCGGCTGCCTATGCAGCACGTGCCGGCATCAAGGCATTTGTATTGATCCCTGAAGGCAAGATTGCCATGGGTAAAATGGCACAGGCCATGATGTATGGTGCAATCACCATGCAGATCCGCGGCAATTTTGATGATGGCATGCGCCTGGTCAAGGAAGTAGCTGATCAGGCCCCTGTGACCATTGTCAACTCCATTAACCCTTATCGTTTACAGGGTCAGAAAACCATTGCCTACGAGATTGTGGAAGCGCTGGGGCGCGCGCCGGATTATCACTGCCTGCCTGTCGGTAATGCGGGGAACATCACGGCACACTGGATGGGTTATACCGAAGCTGTGGCGAATCAGCCCGTGGAAGCATTTGAACCCGTGGTTTATGACGCTGCAACAGATCGGTTTACCGGACCATCACCGGAAGGCCGTCCAGTCATGGTTGGTTATCAGGCCTCCGGTGCTGCACCTTTCCTGCGTGGTGGACCTGTAGACAACCCTGAAACTGTTGCGACTGCAATCCGTATTGGTAACCCACAGAGCTTTAATCATGCCAAAGCCGTAGTTCGTGATTCCAGTGGCTGGTTTGATGAACTTCAGGATGCTGAAATCCTGGAAGCACAACGACTGCTGTCCATGTATGAAGGTGTATTTGTTGAGCCGGCTTCTGCTGCATCCATCGGTGGTGCAATCCGTGATATTAAAGCCGGTAAAATTGCTGAAGGTTCTGTCATTGTCTGCACCGTGACCGGCAATGGTCTGAAAGATCCGGATACCGCAATCAAGCAGTGTGAAGATGCTGTGATGCTGACGATTGATGCCACCATGAATGATGTGAAATCTTCAATTCTGTCCAATATGGCAAAATAAGTTTCATTCATGATGAAAACTTAATACGGAAAATTGAAACAACTTAAAAAAACCTGCTTCGGCAGGTTTTTTATTGTTCCATTCGTATTCGTTCTATTCAGGGCTGTTAATGCCAAAGTTGACGGTTGACCTGCTTCATATTGCATCCGCCTGCATAAAAAAGCCCTGCAATACGCAGGGCTTTTAAATTTCAGGGCTGGACAGGCAAATAACTTAAATACGTTTTGGTAAATTGCTGACCCAGTTTAACAGGTTGGTTGCATCATTGGTACGTGCCTGTGAAGAACTTGCCCCCAGTAACACCACCACGGCCGGACGTGAGTTCACAGTGGTGTGCATTACGACACAACGGCCTGCTTCGTTAATATAACCTGTTTTGGAAATATTGATATTCCAGCCGCCATTACGCACCATTGCGTTGGTATTGTTGGATTTCAGAACACGATAACCCAGGTTGAAGTCATAATGTGCAGTGGTGGAGAACTGACGGATCAGACCATACTGAGATGCGGCACTGACCAGAATCCCCAGGTCACGTGCTGAAGCGACATTACGCGGATCTAGACCGGTGGATTCATAATAATGAGTAGAACTCATCCCCAATTGACGTGCCTTGGCATTCATCGCCGCCACAAACGCAGGACGCCCCCCTGGATAAGTCCGTGCCAATGCAGCCGCTGCCGGATTTTCAGACTTCATTAAGGCAACCAGCAACATTTCAGCACGGTTCATGGTATCGCCGGCTTTTAAGGTTGAACTTGAATTTTTGCCACCAGCACCCGCAAAATCGATTTGCTGCAGGGTAATGTCTTCAGACATATTCAGACGGGCATCCGCCGTGACGACTGCCGTCATCAGTTTGGTAATCGAGGCAATGGGTAAAGCCATGTTGGTATTTTTACTGTACAGCACTTCACCGGTCTTGGCATCCATCACCAATGCTGCACGGGCACTGACCGCCGGCTGGCTGCTATAACCGCTGGTGTCCAGAATATGTACGGTTTTCGGCGCAGTATTTGCTGCAACTGTACCGGATGGGCGAATACTGGTACTCAATGTGGTTGATCCCTGCGGAGAGATCTCACCACTGTCCATTGAATCATCATTTAACAGCTGGCTGGCATCATCAGCCGACCAACCGGAAGAAGCCTGATCTGCGTTCCCTGAGGAATTCATGACAAGTTCTGCAAAACTCGTCGAGCTCAGACTGAGCAGTACTGATAAACTCAGCACATTCATTAACGTTTTTCTGGATTTTTTCACGATAACCTACTCATCTCAGGGAGGTTTAGCAATCTTGCGTCTTACCTCAAATATGACTTACATTTACACGACGTTATGGATAATATGAATTTACGCCATAATTGTGCATGACAATTCTATATATACATGGGAATAGGATGGCCAATTTTGTTATGACATTGCAAGTGAATTTTGCTTTATGTAACAAAAAACATGATATTCAACATACAAAGGAGGTGCAATGTGATTACAGTTTTAGTCGTAGACGACCATGAATTAGTCCGCACCGGAATCTGCAGAATGCTTGAAGACCAGGTGGATGTTCAGGTTATCGGCCAGGCTGAATCCGGCGAAGAAGCCATTGCTCTCGTACGTCAACACCACCCGAATGTTGTGTTACTGGATGTAAATATGCCGGGAATTGGCGGAGTGGAAACCACCCGGCGCTTATTGCAGACTGCACCGGAGACCCGGGTACTTGCCGTCAGTGGCCTGGCAGAAGAGCCCTACCCTTCACTGTTGCTTAAAGCCGGGGCCAGGGGATATATCACCAAAGGCGCGCCCATTTCAGAAATGGTCCGTGCCATTAAAAAAGTCATGCAGGGTGGTAAATACTTCAGCGCCGATATTGCAGAACAACTGGCCAGCTCCTATCTGTCCGACACTCAGACCTCACCTTTTGATGCTTTATCTGAACGTGAAATGCAGGTGGCGCTGATGGTGGTTAATTGTATCAGCGCCCAGGAAATTTCCGACAAACTTTTTGTCAGCGTAAAAACCGTCAATACCTATCGTTATCGTATCTTTGAGAAACTCAGCATTGACAGTGATGTCAAACTGACCCATCTGGCCATCCGTTATGGGCTGATCAAACCCTGAATCATCGCATCTGCTGAGTACGCCCATGTCGCCTGCGGTATCTGTTCCCATCTACCAGACCATTTACCGTCTGGGCACCGTGTACACAATGTATCGTCTGATCATTGTCATCTGCCTGACCCTGATTTTCCTGGTCACGCTGGACGATCAGATGCACCAGCATTCCAGTCTGTATTTCTATGCCTTACTGACTTATGCAATGACCGGCATTATGCAGATGCTGGCACTGAAACTGTATCCTCATGGCATCGCCCGGCAATTTATTGCCATTTTCTGTGTGGATATTGCATTTCTGAGCACACTGACCTTTGCCCACGGCGGACCGGATCTGTCCATTGGTCTGTTATTTGTCATTACAGTGTTCACCGCAAATTTTATGCTGAGCCGCACTCAGGCCTTGCTGATTACACTCATTTCAGTCATCTCGGTCATTTACCAGCAATTTTTCGGCAGCTTTTTTGATCCATCCAGCCTGAATGATATTGGCAACAGCGCCCTGCTGGCTTTTCTGTTTTTTGTGGTTTATGGCATCGGCCAGGTGGCTATCCGGCATTTTCAGATACTGGCCTCGCTGAATACGCATCAGTCCATTGAACTGTTCAAACTGCAGAACATTAACCGCTATATTCTGGAACAGATTGAAATCGGTTATCTGGTATTGGATGAGCAATGCAAAATTGTAGTCAGCAACCCTGCTGCATGTGCCCTGCTGGGCATTTCCCCCCTGTATGGGCACGAGCAGTATCATCTTGCCAGTTTACAGCCGGAGCTGTATCAGAATCTGAAAATGGCCGCACTCAGAGACGGTGAACGTTTTCATATTGAATCCCGGCAATCAACCTATACCGTGGATGTTCAGGTCCAGAAGCTGATTGTTCCCCATCAGGCACTGACATTGCTGATCCTGGAGGATGCCCAGAAAATCAATCAGAAAGTGCAACAGCTGAAACTGGCTGCGCTGGGGCAGCTTTCTGCCAGCATTGCCCATGAAATCCGCAATCCACTGGCCGCCATTGTTCAGGCCAATGAGCTGAATTATGACAGTGATGTGCAACAAAAAATCGTGTTAAACCAGATGATTGGGAAACAGTCACAGCGTATTGATAAAATTATTAAGGACACGTTGGATCTTGCCGGCAATAAAAAAACCCACACCACCCGGATTGACCTGCACCATTTTCTGGAAGACCTGTGTGAGCATGATCTGCATGACGTCAAAGACAAAATACAATTAACGATTAATGTTCACAGCCATATTTATTTTGATGAGTCACAGCTCAGACAGGTACTGGTCAACCTGGTCCGCAATGCCATCCGGCATAATGCTGTTTATGCAACCACGATTGAATTAAATGCTCATCAGACCGAACAGACCCTGTTCATGGATGTGATCGATTTCGGCAATGGCATTGCAAAACAGGATTTATCTCAGTTATTTCAACCATTTTTCAGTACCGAAATGAACGGAACTGGTTTAGGATTGTATCTGTCACACAGTATCTGCGAGGCTAACCAGGCCAGACTGATCTATGTGGAACAAAAACAACAAGGGGCCTGTTTCAGAATCGAGTGCCCACTATAAATCAGATTGAATTTTCCGGGGAAATGGGGTGACAAAACAACCTTTGGTCCTGCTTGTCGATGATGAGCATGATTTATGCACTTTAATGCAGATGAGCCTGTCCCGCATAGGCATCAAAACACATATTGCGCACCATCTGCAGCAGGCAAAACACTTTTTCAGTGAATATAAATATGATGCCTGTATTACCGATCTGAACCTGCCTGACGGCAGTGGTCTTGAACTGGTACAGCATGTGACCCGGCATTATCCAAAATCACCGATTGCGGTACTGACGGCTTATGGCAACATGGATATTGCCATTGCAGCACTCAAGGCCGGAGCTTTTGATTTTGTCAGCAAACCCATTAATCAACTGCACCTGCATCAGCTGCTGCAAAAAGCACTGCATGTCCCACCGATTAATGAAGTCACAGAGCAAAGCCTGCAACCTGAATATACTCTGCTGACCGGTGAGTCCCACCCCATTCAGGAACTGAGAACCGCCATCCGGAAATTTGCACGCTCACAGGCCCCTGTGTTTATCAGCGGTGAATCCGGGACCGGTAAAGAAGTTGTAGCCAATCTGGTTCACCAGCTGAGCAACCGGGGAGACAGTGCCTTTGTTGCCATCAATTGTGGCTCCATGTCCGAAGAACTGATGGAAAGTGAGCTGTTTGGTCACAAAAAAGGCTGTTTTTCCGGTGCAACCCAGGATAAACAGGGGCTGATTCAGGCTGCCAATGGCGGCAGTCTGTTTCTGGATGAAATTGCGGAGTTATCGCTGGCCATGCAAGCCAGGCTGCTCAGAGCAGTTCAGGAAAAGAAAATCCGACCGCTGGGCAGTGACCGGGAAATTGAAGTCGATTTCCGGATTATCAGTGCCAGCCATCAGCAGCTGGAAAAACTGGTCGAACAGGGCAAGTTCCGTCCGGATTTATTTTTCCGCATTCATGTCATGAATATTTCCCTGCCTCCGCTGCGGGAACGCGGGCAGGACATCCTGATCCTTGCCAGTCATTTTATTGCCGGAATCTGTCATGAATGGGACATTCCCGTTAAATCGCTGACAGATGCAGCAAAAAGTTTTTTACTGCAACAGCACTTCCCCGGTAATGTCCGCGAGCTGCGTAATATCATTGAGCGGGCAATTACCCTGGTGGATGATGAATATATTGATTTCATGCATTTACAGCCTGCGCCCATGCGCATGGTTCAGGCCACTGAATCCATCACACATCATCAGATTGCCGCCACACAGATCACACCAGCCGAAACTGCAAAAATACCGGAAGAAGGCCTGGAACAATTTCTGGAAAAGGTGGAGAAGGAAGTACTGTTGACCGCACTGCATCAGACCCACTGGAACCGGACCCTGGCCGCCAAGAAACTGGGGATGACCTTACGCTCCTTACGCTACCGTTTAAAAAAGTTTGGCCTGGACCTGGAAAGCTGACTGCGCCCATACACCCCGGCAACAGGCCACTACTTCTGCTTGAGTAACTGCTCTGCCACATTGTTCAGATAGGTTTCATCCTTCATTTCCGCAGGCCGCGGAAACTCCTGATTCGGCCGCACGCCATAGCCGTCAATCATATTGCCATTGGGGGTCAGATAATGCGACACCGTCATCTGTAAGGCCGCGCCATCGGCCAGCGGGAACAATTTCTGCACCACCCCCTTACCATAACTTTTTTCGCCGATGACCCATCCACGCTTATGCTCTTTCATCGCCGCGGTAAAAACCTCCGCCGCAGATGCAGAACGGTTGTTGATCAGAATACCGAGTTTCAGGCTCTCAAATTCGTTACTGGGCAATGCCTGAAATTGCTGATCACCTTCCGAACGGCTCCGGGTCGACACAATGATGCCCTGATTCAGAAATAAATCAGCGCTTTCAACCGCAGCGGACAATAAACCTCCCGGATTGTTGCGCAGATCAATCAGCACTGCCTTTAAACGTGGAGAATCATATTCTTCAATCAGCCGTTTGACTTCATTGGCGGTATCCTGCTGAAAAACTCTCACTTTTAAGACCAGTACCTGATTGTGGAGCATCACCGGTTCAATATCAGCCACTTCAATTTTCTTGTTACGCACCACGGTCACAGCCGGGCTGTTTATGCTCAGTTGCAATTGCACACTTGAGCCCATGGAACCGTGTAACAGATCTTCAATCTGCTCTTTGCTCAGATTTTTCAGCTCCTGATTTTCCAGCTTAGAGACGGTAAATCCATTTTTCAGTCCCAGTTTATAGGAGTCTGCGTCTGCCGCCAGGCCATTAATCTGCCACTGCCGGCTATGCGCATCGTACATCAGTTCAAAATCAACCGTTGCCAGATCACTTTCGGTATATTGCACCAACTGCTTATATTCCTCTGGTGTCAAATACCTGGAGTATCGGTCCAAACCACTGACCAACCCCTTAGTGGCCTGTAAAAATAAGGCGTCATCCGGTTTTTCATCAACATAGTTTTCTTTGACAATGCCATAAATCTTTACAAATTGCTCAATCGATTCAACCGGCACTTCAGTGACATGCTCTTCCGGCTCGTCAAAATCCTGAGCTGTAGATGGACTTTCCGCAGCCCAGGCCAGGTGGCCTCCAGCTGCAAGTAAAGCCATCAGAACAGTCGTATATTTCCAGTGTCGAACCATGCAGCTACCCTGTTATCCGGTGTAATTTCAGGTATTCAGCGTAATCAGATTGCGGCCCCGCATTTCCTCGGGCACCGGAAGCTGCATCAGCGTCAGCAGGGTCGGGGCTACATCGGCCAGCACACCGCCTTCCGCAATGGTTGCTGATCCAGGGCCAACATAAATAAACGGAACCAGTTCAGTGGTGTGCTGGGTATGCACCTGGCCACTGACATAATCCTGCATCTGCTCCACATTGCCGTGGTCTGCGGTAATCAGCATATGGCCATGATGAGCCATTACGGCATCATACAGTCGCCCCAGACAGGTATCCACCGCTTCAACGGCTTTTACCGCCGCATCAAAAACACCGCTGTGACCCACCATGTCACCATTGGCATAGTTGACCACCAATAAGTCATATTCTTCTGAGTTGATCGCCTTAACCAGCTCATCGGTGACTTCATAGGCGCTCATTTCCGGTTTTAAGTCATAGGTTGCCACATCCGGAGAGGGAATCAGAATACGTTTTTCCCCCGGATACTCCTCTTCGCGTCCACCACTGAAAAAGAAAGTTACATGCGCATATTTTTCAGTTTCAGCAATACGCAGCTGAGTTTTCCCCAACTTTGACAGATATTCACCAATTGAGTTTTCCAGTACATCCGGCATATAGGCAACCGGCGCATCAATAGTGGCCTGATAACGGGTCAGCATGACAAATTCAGATAAATGCGGAACCACTTTCCGTGTAAAGCCTGAAAACTCCTTTTCCACAAATGCGCGGGTTAACTCCCGGGCACGGTCTGCACGGAAATTCATAAAAATGACACTATCCTTGTCCTGAATCCTGGCCACATCTCCAATACGGGTGGCTTTTACAAATTCATCGGATTCATCTGCCGCATAAGCCAGTTCCAGCCCTTCAACCGCTGTTGCAGCGGTACGCACAGCCTCACCTTCTGTCAGCAACCGATACGCCTGCTCCACCCGGTCCCAGCGATTATCACGATCCATGGCAAAATAACGGCCAATCATGGTGGCAATCCGCCCCTGCCCCGCATACCGGGCAAACAGTGCGTCAAATCTTTGCAGTGAAGGCAGCGCACTCTTTGGCGGCGTGTCACGACCATCCAGAAAGGCATGTAAATACACCTGTGCGCCCCGCTTCAGCGCCAGTTCACACATGGCCTCAATATGGTCTTCATGGGAATGCACTCCCCCCTGGGAAAGCAATCCGATAATATGCACCACTGCGCCGGCAGTACGGGCTTTTTCCACCGCTCCGGTCAGCACGGCATGCTCAAAGAAAGCCCCGGTACGAATATCCTTGGTGATGCGGGTAAAGTCCTGGTACAGGACACGACCGGCACCAAGATTCATATGGCCGACTTCAGAATTGCCCATCTGGCCATCCGGCAGGCCAACATCCTCACCTGAACCAGAAATTAAACTGTGCGGATGCTTTTGTTGCATGGCAATCAAATTTGGCCTTTTCGCTGCAAGAAATGCATTGTCCTCAACAGCTTCACGATGTCCCACACCATCCATAATCACCAGAACGTGAGGGATTTTGCCTGCACTTGCACCCGCCATAATTTATACTCTTTTCTGTTTACAAATGAATCACTATCTTACCGAAATTTCGGTCAAGACTCTATCTGCCCCTAAAGGCTTATCCTGCCGGGAATTATTTTACCGATGTCCCCGTCCACAGAGGCGCATTATCTTACCCTGTAAAGTAAATAACTGCCGACTGCAAACATTAAGACAATCGGTCCAAAAACAAACCACACCGCTGACGGTGAATAGACCAGACTCGCATAACCGAGAAAATTCTGCAAATAATAAAATCCAAGCCCAATGAACAATGCGATCACCAGCCGAAATCCCATGGATTGCTGACGCAATGGCCCGAAAATAAATGAACAGGCAATCAGCACCAGCGCCAGCAATGCAAACGGTGAACCCATACTTTTCCAGAAGGCAAGCTGGTAGGTTTTTGGAATCTGGCTGTATTCATCCATATATTTCATAAAACTGATCAGCTGACTGGGCGCAAGATCTTCCGGATCAATAGTCACCATATGCACATATTTCGGTTGCAGTGCCAGTGCCAGCGGCTGTTTCTCACCTTTCAGCAAATGAGCTGTGCCCTGCGGCAGAATACTGACCTGCGTTGCATTGTTCAGCTCCCACTGACCATTCCGGATAAACTGCCCCTGTTCTGCATTCAGCAATGATTGCAGACGATAGTCCTGATCAAAATCGACCACCTGAATCTGTTGAAGCCGACCCTGCGAATTAGCATAGTCAATATAAATAAAACGCTGCCCTTCCCGGGTCCAGTAGCCCTTAACCTCTCCGAGTGCGGCAACCTTGCGATGACTCTTAACGCTTTTTGCCTGTTCAGTGGTATAGGGAACCACCCATTCACTCAATACAAAAGAAGCCACCACCAGCACCAGTGCACCACGCATAACCCAGCCGACAATACGCCACAGACTGATACCGGACGCCCGCATTACCACCAGTTCACTGTTGGAGGCCAGCGTGCCTAATCCAAGCACAGCGCCAATTAATGCGGCAATCGGTAAAATCTGATACAGATAACGCGGTGCCCCCCACAGCACATACAGCAATGCCTGCCAGGCACCATAGCCATCTTTCAGCTCCCCAAGCTCACTCAGATAAGTAAACAGAAGCTGCAACACGGACAGAACCACTGTAGCCCCCAGCATGGCAAGCAATGCAGTCCTTGTGACATGCCTTGCGGCAATTTTACGTAACAGCATTAAAATCTCACTCGCTGAATTTGTTTTTTCAATTTTGGCGCCAATTTTTGTTTTCTTGAAAAAATGGCCGCTGCAATGGCATAACACAATAAAACTGCCGGATAAGCCCATATGCCTATCTCATCCCTGGTAATACGGGTCCTGATGGCCATCAGGGCCACAATCAGACTGGCAAAAATCAGTAATGCAGGAAACAGTTTCAGATAACGACCCTGTCGGGGACTGACCTCAGACAAGGCCGAGGCCAGCATCAACGCCACAATGAGTGAAAACGGCACAAAAATCCGCCACCCCAGTTCACTGGCCACCACCGGATCACTCCAGTTTTTCACCAGTTTCAGAAATGACAGGGCTTCGACATTGTTACTTTCAAATTTAGCTTCGTTATTATTTTCCAGCCGTAAGCGGTAAGACTGAAACTCGGCCTGGCTATATCTGGCTGAATCCGGAAAAATTTCGTAACGCCGCCCCTGAATCAGGTCAATCACACTTGCCGTATCATTGGGCATCTGCACCCGGGTCGCTTCCTTTGCCAGGATCATGACATCCGGTTTCCCTTCTCTTACAGCACGCTGATAAAAAAAGATATCTTTCAGATTTTTACGGTCATCTGACAATGCGCCGGCATAAATCGTATAAGGGCCTGACGAAATAAACTCCCGGGGACGGACCAGGTCAAAACCGGTACGGACCGCCTGACTGGTGGTCAGCTGTTCAAACTGCCGGATTCCCCACGGCGCCACCCAGACCATCAGTACAGCCTGTACCGCCAGATATATCACAGTCAATGGCACCAGCAACCGGGCCAGTCGGTTGCGACTGACCCCACTGCCATTGAGAACCGCCATTTCATGGTCAACATACAGACGCCCAAAAACCAGCATCAAGCCAATAAAAAACCCCAGCGGAATAATTAATGTTAAAAACTCAGGCAACCGATAACCAATAATGCTGAATAAAACACTGGCATCAATACGTCCCAGCGCAGCCCTGCCGAAGTTTTTAATCAGTTGTCCACCCATCATGATCAGGGTAAGAAGAGCAATGACAACCAGTGAGGTCGACACCACCTGCCTGACGAGATAACGTCTTATAACCAAAGTAATCTTCCAGAATTTGGGTTAGTCGGGATGTGCGTAGTTTACCCGAATGATAAAAATAAAAAACCTCATTGAAATTCTATCACTGGTAGTGGTTCAATGGTTTAATGAATTTGAAATGTATATACAGGCATTTAAAACACATATGAAACTTACAATCAATACATCCCTCCCAGCACATGACGCCAGCCAATCCCTGTTCATCCTGGTGGACTCCAGCTCAGTTCAGCAGGCAAAATCCATCTATCAAATCAACAACCTGGATCATCTGATTGATGCCACACAATTCAAAGCCGGGCTGAATGAAGCCCTCCCGCTCATTGCCAGTGTTGCTGAACAGTCGAATGCCGCCCTGATCGGCCTGGGTGAAGCCGCTGATTTAAAGCCGGCAAAATTAGCAAAAATTGCACAAACCGTTATCAAAGATTCACAAAAAAAATTCAGACAAATCAGTGTGGATATCTCAGCCCTGCCTGCTGAACTGCATTATATATTTGCCCTGAGTTTAACCCAGGCAGCTTATGGTTATGATGAGTTTAAATCAAAGAAAAATGAATTTATACTGGAAGAAATTCATTTAATTGCTGCCCAGTCACCCCTCGGTACTGAGCAGATCAAACTGATTGAAGCCATACAGCAGGGCCAGAGTTTTGCACGGGATCTGGGGAATTGTCCTGGAAATATCTGTTTTCCTGAATATCTGGCAGAACAGGCTCAACTACTTGCCGCAGAATTCCCGGATCTGCTGAAAGTTACTGTTATTAATGAACAACAACTGGCAGATCTGGGAATGAATGCGTTCCTGGCGGTCAGCAAGGGATCTGACCGTCCGGGCTGTGTCATCACCCTCGAATATCAGACCAGTATCGATCAGGCACCGATTGTGCTGGTCGGCAAAGGAATTACCTTTGATACCGGTGGTATTTCATTGAAACCGGGCCCGGGTATGGATGAAATGAAATTTGATATGTGTGGCGCGGCGTCAGTACTCGGAACACTGCGTGCGCTCTGTGAAGCCCAACTGCCGATTCATGTGGTGGGTGCCATTGCGGCTGCGGAAAATATGCCTTCGGCCCATGCAAGCCGCCCCGGAGATATTGTCACCACCATGAGCGGTCAGACTGTTGAAATTCTGAATACCGATGCTGAGGGCCGGCTGGTGCTGTGCGATACGCTGAGCTATGTGCAGCGCTTTAACCCAGCTGTCATTGTTGATATTGCAACCCTGACCGGGGCCTGTGTCATTGCACTGGGCAGTGTGGTTTCCGGTCTGTTTACACCGGATGATGAACTGGCGGCAGAACTGACCGATGCCGGTGAGCAGACATTTGATCGGATATGGCGTATGCCGGTACTGGATGACTACCAGGAACAGCTGGACTCTCCTTTTGCCGACATGGCGAATATTGGCGGTCCAAAAGCCGGTGCAGTCACTGCGGCCTGCTTCCTGCAACGCTTTACCCGTGAATACCGCTGGGCCCACCTGGATATTGCCGGTACCGCATGGCATTCAGGTCCAGCCAAAGGTGCAACCGGTCGCCCTGTCCCGCTGCTTGTGCAATTCATTGCCAGCCGTGCAAAAAATCATGGCTAAAATCAGCTTTTATCTGTTTGAAAAAAGTCCGGAACGACAGGTGGAAAGCACTTGTCGTCTGTGTCGTAAAATATTGCGTCAGAACGCCAGCATCTGGTTGCATTGCCCTGATCAGGCACTGCAACAGCAACTGGATGAGCGTTTATGGAGTTTTGATGCAAGCAGTTTCCTGCCACACGGCATTGACCAGCCCAATGCCCCGATCTGCATATCATCCGGGCTGCCGGCGACATCTGACTGGATTGTGTTTAATTTTAACAATCAGGCACTTGAACAGGCCTCACAATTTAGTCACATTATAGAAGTCATTGAAAATGATGAACAGGCAAAGCAGACTGGGCGGGAAAAGTTCCGGGCGTATCGTACCTCAGGCATCGTGCCTCACATGTTTAAACTGTAACAAGCCTGTATTTTATTTTAAAGGAGAAAACCGGTGACCTTAAATGTCGGTCAGGATTTTAAAAAGCGCTGGCTGAATGCGCCGGATACGGTACACCAGACCTTTCTTGATGACCTCAGTCGCATCTGCGATTTACTTACGCCTGAATCCGACATTCAGCAATGGCTGACTCATGACCAGCATGCCATGCAAATTGCACAGCTTAAAGTAGAACAGGCCTATGCCGACCTGAAAGCCCGACTGATTGAAGAAGCACGTATTCGCAAACAACAGGCACTGGAAAAATCACTGGCAGACAAGCGGGCACAGCAACAGGCTTATAATCAGCAATTGCAGCAGGATGAAATTCAGCAGTTTCAGGCACAGACCGCATCCCTTGCCGTGCTGCGCCAGAGCATCGACCAGCAAATTAAGAACTATAGCGAACGCTATGGCAGCAATGCAGATCAACCTGGACATAACAGCAATGCTTTATCCAGTCTTTCTGCTGAACAGGTGAGTCGTGGACGCGAAAGCGTAAAATTACGGCTCGAACTGGAAGCTGAGGCACTGATTGAACAGACTGTGGCTGCCTTTCGGACCAGACTGCAAAGCGTTGCAGATGAAGAAATCAGCTATATGCTAAAAAATGCGGATAATTCAGAAAGATAGAATCGATTGAGAGCATAGTTTATTAAATCTTTTACTATGAAAAAATATAAATCTCATTAAGGCCTCCCAAAAGACCTTAATCCAACTTGTTACACAAGGTTGTTTTTTCACACTATAATTAATGACAAATACCCCGAAGCAGAATTACTACTATCTGACCCATAAGAGTCTCCTTAATTACCACCTTATTTCGATGCAATCGAATTAATAGGCCTGATTATTTTTAAAGAGTATTAATATTTTGAATTTTCAAAATATTTTTTAAAAAAAGTCAGTAAGCTAAATATAAACGAAAACCCGAAGCCTCCGACGATCACAAATATAAAAAAACCTCTCTTTAAAGAAAAATAATCAAGCCCTCCTTTCTGAAATAAGTCACCACTGTAGTGGTTTAATCAAGTTGGACACCAAATTAGGTGGTAATCTAATCACCTAAGAGGTGAACCATGAAGAAACAAAAACGTACATTTAGTCCCGAATATAAACTTGAAGCTGCGAGCCTTGTTTTAGACCAGGTTTATCTAAACTTCGGCTGAATATTATTTTCTTTAATAATTTTCACAATTGAATATAAAACTGAACGTCGTACATGATCATTGTTATATGAACCTTGATGGTCAAATCCAGTCATTTTAAATGTTTGCTTTACACCACGTTGACCCAATGGCGCACAACCAGACTGATAAGGTACTGTACCGTCACCGGTAATACTCCCCAAAAATAATTGAACTTAAAAGTAGAAAATCGAATACCCTTGATTTAAGGAGATTTTCCATGAAAACATCTAAATATTCAGACAGCTTAATCATGAGTATTTTGAAACAAGCAGAAGCAGGTACCCCGGTACCGAATTTGTGCCGAGAACACGGTATGAGCTCTGCTACGTTCTACAAGTGGAAGAGCAAATATGGCGGTATGGATCATTCCATGATAACCCGACTGAAAGAGCTTGAAGCCGAGAATGCCCGCCTTAAACGCATGTATGCTGATGAGCGCCTTAAAACAGATATCCTTCAGGATGCACTTTCAAAAAAGTTGTGAGGCCAGCTCAACGTAAACTACTTGCTCAACAAGCTGTTGAGCAATATCAAGTCTCTGTGAGTAAGGCCTGCCTGATCTTTGATGTCAGTCAAACGTGCTATCGCTATGCAGCTCAATTAAAGCAGCAGAACGTGGTGATCGCAGACTGGCTAATAAAGCTTACCAGGGACCATCAGACCTGGGGCTTTAAACTTTGCTTTTTGTATCTTCGCAATGTCAGGGGATATGGTTGGAATCATAAACGTATCTATCGTATTTATAAGGAATTGGAACTTAATCTACGTATCAAGCCAAAGAGGCGCATTAAACGGGAACAGCCTGAATCCCTTGCAGTACCGACAGCTAAGAATGAATCATGGTCCATGGACTTTATGCATGATCAACTCAGTGATGGGCGTAGCTATCGAGTACACAACGTGATTGATGACTATAATCGCGAGTCACTGGATATATTGATTGATTTTTCATTACCCGCAGAACGTGTGCTGAGAGGGCTTAATCAATTGATTGAATGGCGAGGTAAACCTAAACGTATTAGAAGCGACAATGGTCCGGAATATATCAGTGAGCTAATGGAAACGTGGTGTGATCAGCATGGTATTGAGCATGTATTTACTCAGCCAGGCAATCCACAGCAAAATGCCTATGTTGAGCGATTTAACCGTACAGTACGTTATGAGTGTCTAAATCAGTATTTATTTCGAGATCTGAGCGAAGTTGAGGACTATACAACTGGCTGGCAGTACTTTTATAATCATGAACGGCCTCATATGTCAGTAAATGGCTGTCCACCTATTTTTAAACAATAACAGGGGCTTTGGATTTTCTACCCATTAATTCAATTAAAAATGGGGGTATTACCAATCACTTGAATTCCTTCCTTCTGTTTTTCAACATTTGAACAGGCACTGAAAGACATTGTTGTAAATAAACAAAGAATTATACTCTTAAATAATTTCATATATTACATCCCATAATTCTTCCTTATTCAGGCGGAAATACTTCAATATTCAGCGCGGCCATTACATCTTTTGCATAAACATCCGTTTTACCATCCTCACCGGAAACCCCTTCAAAAACCTGCCCATCTTCCGCCGTGATTTTATATTTCATATTTTTGGTTGGTTCTCCATCTGGCCAGTGCAAAATAAAATGCTCGTCATATTGAGATTTTAATTCAGGCATTGCAGGCAACTGACTTGGAAGTGATGCGCCACTATTGGTCTTAATTTGACCTGCTTTCAACTCGATTAAACCTGGGCAGGCGATTTCAATATTGCCGCCTTCAATTTTGATATACCCGCCACCTGAAGTGATTAAAATTCCTTTACCACTTTCAACGCGTACAAAATCATTAAGTGAATAGACATGCATTTGTTGTTTAGAAGATAATGTCATTGTCCCTTTTTGAGCCGTAACATCAATATTATAGCTAAAATAACAAATGCTCAACTCAACGATGTGTTGCAGCAAAAATGAATCAAACTGAGATAAAAAACCAGAGCCGTTAAAAATTACAGAACATCAATCAGGTAGGATAGAAGGTTACCGGCTCCATAACCGATCCCCAGCAGCAATACAATCCATATCCATCCACCAAGAATGTTATACATCATAAAACTGGAGAGATTCATATGCCCGGCTCCGGCAGCAAATGGTGCAAAGGAGCGGACAAAGGGAATAAAACGGGCAACCAGTATGGTCTTGCCACCGTGTTTCATAAAATAATGATTGGTCCGGGTAATATAGGCGGGCTTAAAAATTCTGGAATGCTCATGAAAAAACTTAAACCCCAATGCCTTACCAGTATAATAATTGACGGTATAGCCCAGTACAGAAGCAATAAACAGTGCCAGGCACATATAATGCAAATGCACGGTTTCTGCGGTTGAACACAATGCGCCAATTGCAATCAGTAAACTGTCACCAGGTAAAAAGAACATAAAAACAGAACCGGTTTCTGCAAAAATGATCAGAAACAGAATGGCGTAAATCCAGATACCATAATTTTCAAGTATAGTGGGCAATAGCTGTTCAAGATGCAACAAAAAATCCAGCACCGTTCCATTCCACTCCGTTCAATATAAGTTCAGTTGAAGTATTCAGTATCAACATGAAAGAAAAATTAATAATGTAAAATTAAAAAAGCCTGATTGATATTAGGCTATAGCACAATATGCCCTGATTTTATTTCAGAAAACCACTTTTTGCTAAAAACTCCATACTGATGCTGGACTGCGTGTTCTGTTCTGCCGCCCGATCTCCCAGTAATAACCGTTCAATATAGCGTGCCAGCAGATCCACCTCCAGGTTAACCCTGGTGCCCACTTTCCAGGTGGCAATATTGGTCCGCTCAGCAGTATGTGGGATCAGATTCAGACTCAGAATGTTGCCATGCAGATGGTTAATGGTCAGACTGATGCCATCCACCGTGACGGAACCTTTTTCAGCCAGGTATTTCGCAATTTCCACAGGAGCCGTAACTTCAAAATACAGGGAGCGCGCATCTGAGCGGACCAGACTGATCTCTCCCACGGCATCGACATGACCACTGACAATGTGGCCGCCAAAACGGGTGGTCGGCAACATGGCTTTTTCCACATTGACGGGCTGTCCTGTCTTCCATTCACCCAGTGTGGAACGGCTCAGGCTTTCACGGGAAACATCGACAGCATACCAGTTGTCGCCCCACTCAATGACCGTCAGACAAATCCCGTTGGTGGCAATTGAATCCCCCAGCTGAACATCAGACATGTCCAGCGATGTCTGTATGCGCAGACGGACATCGCCACCCATGCTTTGTAAACTTTCCACCTTACCCAGACTTTCTATAATGCCTGTGAACATAAATCTTCTCCGGCTCTTCCCTTTAACAACAAAGGTCATGCCTGCATAGCCAATACATCAACAAAATCATGGCGAATCCCCCCTTGCAGGAAGACCGGCCGTCATTTTACCACAATGCCAGCTGTGTACTGGCGCCGGATGTGTCAACCCCACCCAGCTCTGCAAAATGATAAAGCTGCCCGAGCAATTGCCTTAATGGCGGGCCTGAGCGGGCATGTGTATCAGTAATCACAATAAATTCGAGTACCCGGGCACGTTCCGACTGACGCTGCTTACTGACCCGATAGCGGGGAACATCCTGAGTCAGCAACGTCACCTTACCGCGCTCCAGATTTGCTTTGAGTAAATCACTGACCTCAATATTACCATCGGTGGAATAACTGGTCAGAATATAACGTGCATTAATGGTGGCCAGTAAGGTCTCATAGGCTTCCCGGGCATATCTGGACGAATTATACTGGCTCGGGCGCTCCTTGCGCCATGCCCGGTCAATACCACTTTTAAAGCCTTTGGTGTCCGGTGTCGGCAAATCCACCTGATCCCACAGGGTCAATGAATTCAGTACGTGATAATTACTGCTGTAAGCGTGCTGATTATATGGCGGATCCAGATAAGCAACGTCCACCTTAAAACTACTCATCTGATTGGCCAGATGCTGTGCATCAACACACCACATTTCGGCCATTGCCTGTTGCGGTTTTGACTCGCCGATCTCACAGAAACGGGCCGGTGTCAGCCATAATAGTGATTCTATCCGTTCCAGTGCCGTTTGGGTTTTACCGCCCCATCCATGATGAAAGCTTTTAAAGACGCCACTGGTATTACTGACAAAGCTTGCAGAATATAGTAACGGCGCGAGCAGGGCACTCATTTCCACATCATCAATCGCACCCTGCACCTGCCAGGCTGCAATCTGCTGCCGGATGGCATCAATACGCATGCCATTGCGGCGTTTAAAGAACAGGCGGTCACGGTCTGGATCATAAATTTCATCATTGCGCGGGCACAGGTTATGTGTCACCCATCCCTTAACCTCAGGCAAACGGTTTAAAGCGTCAATGGCTTTCTGATAACCGCCCAACTGCTTAAAACCGGGGGCATCAGTACATGCCAGGATGGCATGGTTCAACGCGTGGCTATAGGGTTCCCAGTCATTGGCAATCACCCGGTAACCATTCTGACGGGCCAGTCGGGAGACCACGCCACTGCCTGCAAAAAAGTCAGCAAAAATCGGCGCACGCTGACTGCCGGTATGCAGTGTTCCTGTAATTTCCAGTGCTTCCAGAATCAGATGCAGCAAGCGGCGTTTATTTCCCAGATAAGGCACAAGCTGGTGAAAAAGATATTCATCCGTCGTACGTGCCGCATGGCGGCGTTTATGATAAACCGAAGACTCTGAACTCATACTGTCTCTTGTGCAGGGATTAATCTTAAGCGCAGGTCATCACCCACCTGAGTCACTTCTTCCAGCTGAAAACGGAACTGTTCTACCATACTGGCAAAATCAGCATTGAACATCGGCCGGGCAGACTGACCTAAAAATGTCGGCGCAATATAGCTGATCATTTCATCCACCAGCCGGTCCTGCAAAAATGCAGTCGACAGTGTCGCGCCGGCTTCAACCAGTACATCATAGATATGAAAATCCCTTAAAGTACGCAACAACAAGTCCAGGGGCTGAATTTCCAATTGTATCACGCCCGCATCGGCCAGTTCCTGACGAAATGGGCCCATCACCATGACGGTTTCCGGTACATCCAATAGCCGGGCGGTCAGGGGTAAACGCCCCTGCCGGTCCAGAATCACCCGCATCGGTTGCACAATATCACTGATTTCAGCAGCGGCCAGCTGTCGGACATTCAGCTGACAGTCATCGGCCAGTACCGTGTCAATTCCGCTCACCACTGCACCGGAAATCGCCCGCCAGTGCTGAACGTCCTGTCTCGCCTCAGTACCGGTAATCCACTGAGACTCCCCGGATGCCATGGCCGTACGGCCATCCAGACTGGACGCCATTTTTAAACGGACATAGGGCATCCCGGTTGCCATGGCCTTTAAAAAACCCTGATTCAACCGAATTGCCTGTTGCTCACAAATACCGACGGTCACATCGACGCCGGCATCCTGCAGAATGCTTACGCCTTTTCCTGCCACCAGCGGGTTCGGGTCCAGGCCGGCAATCACCACTCTGTGCACGCCGGCCGCCACCAATGCGCGGGCACATGGCGGTGTCCTGCCATAATGCGCACAGGGTTCAAGCGTGACATAAACCGTTGCGCCGCGGGCCATGTCCCCGGCTTCACGCAATGCAAGGACTTCGGCATGCGGCCCACCTACAGGCGCAGTTGCGCCACGCCCGACAATGACCTCATTGTTTACAATGACACAGCCGACCGCAGGATTGGGGCGTGCCCGATAGATGGCCTGTTCAGCCTGATATAGTGCCTGCAGCATCCATAGTTGATCGGGGTTTAACTCAGTATTCATAGGGTTTATCCTGAATTAATCATCCTGACCACGATGCTGCATCTGTTCAATCTGATGACGGAATGCTTCAACATCCTGAAAATCCTGATAGACCGATGCAAAACGTACATAGGCAACATGATCCAGCGCAAATAAAGCCTGCATCACAATTTCGCCAATGGTGCGTGACCGGACATCGCGCTCACCCAGCCGACGGATCTGCAACTGTATATCGCTGAGTACCGTTTCAATCTGTTCCTGGGTCACCGGCCTTTTTTGCAGGGCATGCATGAGTGAACGGCGTAATTTGGCTTCATCAAATGGTTCATTCTTACCATCTGACTTGGTCACACGCGGCATAACGACTTCATAGCTTTCAAAGGTGGTAAAACGTTCACCGCAACTGATACACTCACGACGGCGACGGATCTGACAGCCTTCAGCAGCCAGGCGTGAATCAATCACCTTACTGTCTGCTGCGTTGCAGAATGGACAATGCATAGCGGCTTTTACTGGACAAATGCTGATACAGTCAGTGTAGCAAAAATTATGAATTTTACCCAGCATATAGAAAAAAACAGCCCGGATGGGCTGTTTTATACAATATCCAGTTCTATATTGTCATTATTCGATGCGTTCGCCATGCTGGCTTAAATCCAGTCCCATGCGTTCATCATCAGATTCAACACGGATACCAATCACAACATCAATGATCTTTAACAGAATGAATGTCCCAATCGCTGAATATGCAATAGTTGCCAGTACACCTTCAAGCTGTACCCACAACTGATGCATCATGCTTGCAGGAACTTTATCGCCCATGATGAACTCGCTGGCAAAAACCGCAGTCAGAATTGCACCAACAATACCACCAACCCCATGCAGACCGAATGCATCCAGTGAGTCATCTGCTTTTAACATGCGTTTCAGTGCAGAAATACCCCAGAAACAGACCACGCCGCCAATCAGCCCCATCACCAATGCACCACCGACAGTCACGAAACCGGCAGCCGGTGTAATGACCACCAGACCGGCAACCGCACCTGATGCAGCGCCCAGTACCGAAGCCTTGCCACGTACCAGTTTTTCAACCACCAGCCAGGAAATTGCTGCTGCCGCTGCTGCAACCTGCGTAGTCACCAGCGCATAGGCTGCTGAGCCATTGGCCCCCAATGCTGAACCGCCATTAAAGCCAAACCAGCCGACCCAGACCAGACTTGCACCCAATACAGTCAACGCCAGATTGTGAGGCGCCATCGATTCCTTGCCCAGGCCCATACGTTTGCCCAATACATAAGCCGCCACCAGACCGGCAACACCTGAGTTAATGTGTACAACCGTACCTCCGGCAAAATCAAGCGCGCCGTCATTCATTAACCAGCCGCCGCCCCATACCCAATGGGCAATCGGCGCATAAACCACAATCACCCAGATCGTAATAAAGGCCACATAGGCACTGAATTTCATCCGTTCAGCGACCGAACCGCTGATAATGGCCACAGTAATAATGGCAAATGTCATCTGGAAGATCACAAACAGAATTTCAGGGATGGTTCCACTCAGCGCCTCAGTGGTAATACCTGACAGCATGGCTTTATCCAGACCACCAATAAAGGCATTGCCTGAACCAAAGGCAAGTGAATAACCAACCACCACCCATACAATACTGACAATTCCAGCCGCAACAAAGCTATGTGCCATGGTACTGAGCGCATTTTTCTTACGCACCATGCCGCCATAAAACAAGGCCAGACCTGGAATGGTCATCAGCAATACCAGCGCCGTAGACACCAGAATCCAGGCGGTATCGCCAGTATCCAGCTTCGGTTGTTCTTCATGAGCAGCAGGTGCAGGTGTTTCAGCCGCCTGTTCAGAGACAGCAGCTGTTGCAGTTGCATCCCCTGAATCAGCAACAGCAGTTACCGCAGGTTCTGTGACCTTTTCTTCAGCCCATGCAGCTGAACCACCCAATAATGCGCCAGACAAGCTGAGCGCAAGCAGCATTTTTTTCATTCGTATCCCCCAACCTGATTTTGTGAGCTGTGTAGCAATGCACACGACTCTGCAAACTTTATGCCAAGCGGCAAGTCCCCTGCCGGAAATTAGACAGCGTCCGGACCTGTTTCACCTGTACGAATACGGATCACCTGTTCAAGATTCGTGACAAAAATCTTACCATCACCAATTTTCCCGGTACTGGCGACACGGGTAATGGATTCAATCACTGAATCGACCATATCATCGCTGATTGCAATTTCAATTTTCACCTTGGGTAAAAAATCCACTACATATTCAGCACCACGATAAAGTTCAGTATGACCTTTTTGACGGCCAAAACCCTTGACCTCAGTGACGGTAATCCCCTGAACACCAATCTCGGAAAGTGCTTCACGCACATCATCCAGTTTAAATGGTTTTACAATTGCAGTTACGAGCTTCATGTTGTTTTCCTTCGGCTTTTCTCACCAGTAAGGTTTTATGTTCAATTTTCATGCCAGAACGGTCATAATGGTTGAGGATTATTAATCTGTTTCGGCACGAGTTGTCTTTATACCCTATTTTACAGATGAAGATGCAGTTTGAGTTTAAAAAAGGTACCGTTTTTATTGTGATTTTTTTATCTGTTGCCGCTCCCATTTCCCGCGTTGATTCACACCGGCCAGTTAATGCTTTGGTCTGACTTTAAGCGATGTTACACTGTAAAAACAACATGATGCTCAGCTGGATATCCAATGATTGAAACATTATTACAGGCCATACTGGAACAGGTGGATCAACCGGGAAAGGATCTGGAACACAACCTGCGTGCCTTGCTGAATGAAGCCGTGACCCGCATGGACCTGGTCTCCCGGGATGAAATTGAACGCCATAAAACGGCACTGAACAATGCAAATGAACGCTTAAACCAACTGCAGCAACAGGTCAGAGCACTGGAAGCGGCTATACAGCAACACGGCTAAATAAGATTTGCACAACTTTAGTGCAACACATGACTTTAAAATGATTAAAAATGAAGCAAACCGGAAAATCATATGTCTTTTGCAAAAATTTATACCCGGGGATTACTTGGGCTGCATGCACCACTGATTGAAGTTGAAGTCCATGTCAGTCAGGGTATGCCCTCGCTGACTATTGTCGGTCTGCCAGAGGCGGCCGTCCGCGAAAGCAAGGACCGGGTCCGTTCCGCAATTATCAACAGTGGCTTTCAGTTTCCGACAAAACGCCTGACCATTAACCTGGCACCGGCAGATTTGCCCAAAGATGGTTCACGGCTGGACCTGCCCATTGCGCTGGGGATTTTAATTGCCTCTGGCCAATTGCCTGAAAATGTAACCGATGACTTTGAATTTATTGGTGAACTGGCACTGGATGGTCACCTGCGTGCGGTGACCGGCACACTGACCATTGCCATGGCGTGTCAGCAGGCACAACACCGGCTGATGCTGTCACATGACAATGCCGAAGAAGCCGCTCAACTGCCTGATTTTCAGGTATTTGCCGCACAGCATCTGAAACAGGTGTGTGAGCATTTCCTGGAAATGCACAAAATTGAGGCAACAGCATCACCGGCAGCCGAGGCCCCGTCCGGCTACACATTTGACCTGGCTGATGTCAAAGGGCAATTGCGGCCACGGCGTGCATTGGAAATTGCTGCTGCAGGCGGTCATTCCATTTTATTCAAAGGCCCACCAGGCACAGGTAAAACCCTGCTGGCCTCGCGCTTGCCCAGCATACTGCCACCACTGAATGCCGAGGAGAATCTGGAAGTTGCCAGTATTTACTCCATTGCCAATACCCCGCATCGTTTTGGCCAGCGTCCATTCCGGGCACCGCATCATACTGCTTCAGCCATTGCCCTGGTCGGCGGTGGTTCACAACCCAAACCTGGAGAAATTACCCTGGCGCATCTGGGCGTGCTCTTTCTGGATGAATTGCCTGAATTCGACCGCAAAGTACTGGAAGTCCTCCGACAACCGCTGGAGTCCCGGGAAATCGTGATTTCGAGAGCCTCCCGGCAGATGACCTTTCCTGCAAATTTTCAGCTGATTGCTGCCATGAACCCCTGTCCCTGTGGTTATGCCTTTAATCAGGACAGCCGCTGTCAGTGCTCGGCGGAAGCCATTAAGCGCTATCAGAACCGGATTTCAGGTCCTTTACTGGATCGTATTGATTTACATATTGAAGTGCCGCCGCTGAAAGCACAGGAACTTCAGGACAATAAGCCAGTGGAAAACTCGCAGACAGTGCGGGAGCGTGTCAGCAAAGCCTATGATTTGCAGATTCAGCGGCAGGGCTTTTTAAATCAGCGCCTGTCTCCCCGGCAACTTGAAACCCATGCCGACCTGGACGAGTCCTGCTGGAAAATGATGGAAATGGCTCAGCAACGCCTGAATCTGTCCGCACGGGCCTATCACCGGATATTACGGGTCGCCCGCACCATTGCGGACTTAAGCCAGCAGACCGCGATACAATCCGCCCATCTGAGCGAAGCGTTATCTTATCGCAATAACGAAAACCAGTAAGCAAAGGGAGTCATCATCATGCCTGACTGACCTCCTCCCGAAAAACAGACCATGTCTACAGTTTAGAGTGTATCGACTTTGGGGTGGAGGTCAATGGCTGCTTAACTTCCACTTTTAACTTCGGTTATTTATGGGGAGTATTACCGGAACATTGCAAAATTCCCCATTTTTTTCTATATATAATAGACTTCTTGCGAAAGTATAAAATGGGTTTATAATTTGAGAATGAAATATGAAAATTTAACGCGATTTGATGATCTGGAATTTAAACGTCTGGTTGGAGTTCCGCGCCCTTTATTTTCTAAAATGTTGAGCATTTTGGAAGAGGCAGAACGTGCGAAGAAGAAATCCGGTCGCCCTCATTCCCTGACTCTGCAAGATCAATTACTATTAACTTTGAATTACTTACGCTCATATCGAACTCAGATTGAATTATCTGCTGATTATGGCTTAGCTGAAAGTAATGTGAATCGAACGATTCAGAAAATAGAGAATGCACTTGTTCAATCCCGCCATTTTGTTTTACCGAAGAGAAATCAGGAGATTGAAAATGATGACTTTGTGCTGATTGATGTCACCGAATCACAAATAGAACGCCCTAAAAAAACAGAAAATGTACTATAGTGGGAAAAAGAAGAAACATACGCTTAAGACACAGGTTATTTTTAGTACGAAATTGAATCAAATTATCAGTATCCAGATCGATCCAGGAACAACCCATGACCTTACAATAGCCCGTAAACATGCAAAGGAATTAGCGAATTTTGCGTTTGTTATAGGTGATCTGGCTTATAAGGGTTTTAAAGAGATAAGCAGTAAGTTACTAATTCCAATAAAAAAGTTAAAGAAAAAGGAGCTCTCTCCAGAGGCGAAACTGATCAATAAGGAAATAAGCCGCCGCCGAATTCCAATTGAACATTTAAATAGAAGAATAAAAGTATTTCGTATTCTTAGTGAACGATATAGAAACAGGCGGAGAAGATTTGGCTTAAGAATGAATTTAATTGCAGGGCTTATCAACTGGATGATTAAAATATGACTTACGCAAGAAGTCTAATTAGAATCGGCTTTAAATGGTAATCTCCCCCTAAAAATAAAAGGAAGTAAAAGTAGAATTTTCTCTTAAGATAGAAGCAGGAAATTCTGCAGGAAAAACATCAGTACCAGATAACTTTAACTGACCTCCTCATCTTTAACCATGGACATTGACATAAAAAAGCCATTCCTGAGTGTTCAGAAATGGCTTTTTCATTGCAATCAATGATCAGAACGATTTGGATAACGTAAATACTGCGCCCAGATCATAAGGCTTCTTATCGGAATCAGTCATACCGGATGTGCTGATGTTGGTGCCTACGCCTGCCAGCTCAGCAGTCACACCCAGCAGCTCATAAGACACACCGAATTTATAGTCGATATAATCATCATCCTTACCTGGGCCACCGGCAACCACAGACAGCGCATCGTTATTTTTCAGTTTGTTATAGCCAACGGAAGCCAGTCCGGTAAAACCTGTATCTGCAATCGGTGCGCTATAGCCAACATTGAAGTACCAGAAATCATCAGTACGACCCCAGTAGTCCGGTGAATAGTTCACGCCGGTAGTAATGCTGTCGCCCTTAAACAAAGCGTCTGCAAAGATTAATTTGGCATAAAGCTCAGTAAAGTTAAGGCCTGTTTTATCGTTGTATGGGTTGGTGAAGTTCGATTTAGCACCAATATAGCCGTAATACGTTACGCCGACATCATAACCAACGCTATACGCCGGTGACACCTTGAATGAGCTGGCATAGCCCAGGGTTGCATCCGTTTCAGTTGAGTTGCCATCAATACCAAAGTCAACACTTGATCCCCACAGGGTCAGATATGCGCCGGACTCATGGTTCACCGTGAACCCACCCTGAATAGCCGGGTTATTGGAGCTTTGCGTCACCCCACGGAAACGGTAATCCGTTGTTGCTGCGATATCACCACTGATGGAGAAACCGGCAATTGAAGTTTTTTGTTCTTCTGCCATCGCCCCTGTTGAACCCACAGCCAATACACTTAAAGCCATTGCTTTACATGCAAATTTTTTCATTCTGCTTTCCCCTGTCATCGGACCACTCCGACGGATCTATGTTGTAAATTGCACCCATTTAGGCTTAGCAAATGCTGTGCCAGGATGAGAAAATACCCGACATCAGAATAGAAAATTAAATTTAAATTATTGATATATAAATATAAAATATTTTTTAACAATGAATTTCAATATCCACCTTAACAGAATGGATGGCATCGCCCGAAAATGGATACACATCTCCCCCCGTCTGGCCAAACATATTCAAGGTTGCCATGCTTCATGCTGGTTCACCGGCAACACAACTGCAAAAAATAAAACAGCAGCCATATTCCCCTCCTGACCCGGTCTCTTTTCCGGTCATGCAGCAATAAAACCCACTTTAAAAATGGAAAAAATAAAATTATGTTTTTTATTTATTTTATAACAAATGATAAATTTATAAGATAAAAATCAATAGATATTTCCCCCTATATTGCATGCTGTTTTAAAGGCCTGTCAGTGGACATCAACAACGTATTTCAGTGTGAATAACCACAAGCTGATATTCGGCATACCCGTCACAAAGATGCAATAAAGTTAAAAAAACGATATCTTTTTCATAAATTGCTTATACAATTTATCCATTTTTTGAATTGTGTTTTTTTAAACATAGTTATATTGATCATTTTTTATGAGGCTCTCGATGCTAAAAGCACAAAAACTTACGTCAGCAGTTTTAATTCATATTGCATTCATTTCCTCAGCAGCCCAGGCCAGCGAACAAAGCGAAGCAAAAGGGTTCATGGAAGATTCCAAAGCCTCCATTTTATTCCGTAATGGATGGATTTATCGGGACAGATCTGATGGTCGGCATGATTTAAGCTCATGGGCACAGGGAACCATCGGAAACTATGACTCAGGTTTTACCAAAGGAATTGTCGGCTTTGGTGTCGGTGCTGTCGGAGATTTTACCTTTAAGCTTGGAGAAAACAAAAATTCCGGGAATCAGATGATTCCACATCATAATGATGGCACGCCTTATTCTCAATGGAGCCGTGGCGGTGCCAATGTCAAGGCCAGAATATCCAATACCACGGTTCGTTACGGGACACAGAAGGTTGAACTGCCGGTCCTGTCCAGTAACTCTGCCCGCCTGTTGCCTGAATATTTCACAGGAACTTTAATCACCAGCCGGGAAATTAAGGACCTGGAACTGACTTTCGGACATTTCACCAAAGACCAGTATTCAGACCATATTGCAACGGACCAGGGCGAGCTGAAGCGGGCGATCGTTTATGGTGCAAAATATAAAGTCAATGATCGTTTAAATACGTCCTATTATGGTGCGGATCTCAAGGACGCCCTGTCCCGTCACTATCTGAATGTCAATTATAAATACCCACTTGCATCAGAAGATTCACTGACCCTGAATTTCAGCGGTTATCACACCAAATACGAAAGTGATATTTACAACCGTCTGTCCTTCCCGACAGGTGAGGAAAATACCGACAAGAAAAACAATATCTGGGCCGTTTCAGGAACCTATAACACCGGGCCACACACTGTGATGGTGGCTTACCAGCAAAGTAATGGTAATGTCGGTTATGACTACAGTGTGGCGGCAGATGGCGGTGACAGTATCTATTTACCCAACTCCTATCTTTCTGACTTTAACGGCAATGGTGAAAAATCCATTCAGGCTCAGTATTCCCTTGATTTTACAAAATTTGGAGCCCCTGGTCTGAACTGGACCACGGCTTATGTGCATGGCTGGGATATCAACGTAGGCGATGTCACCGACAATGCCAGAGAAGATGAGTTCTTTAATCAGGTGAAATACACGGTACAAAGCGGCGTTGCCAAAAACTTAAGCTTCAGGGTGCGTAACTCTATCTACCGTGCCAGTGATGAGTATTCAAGAACCTATCTGGGTGACACCAATGAATGGCGTATCTTTGTGGACTACCCACTGGATTTATTCTAAGGCTCATCAGTCTGATTCCCATAAAAAAACCTACACCTGTCATCAGATGTAGGTTTTTTGGTTATCAGATTTTAAACAGCTGAAATCTGAGTCCGTTACCGCACTTTTATTTTTTCGCGGCTTCAATGGATTTTAAAATTTCCGCTTTCGCCACTTCTGAGCCTTCCCAGCCGGTCAGTTTGACCCATTTGCCAGGTTCAAGATCTTTATAATGCTGGAAAAAATGTTCAATCTGATTGATCAATAAAGGCGGAAGATCCGTATATTCCTTCACATCCTTATATAGCGGAGATAACTTGTCATGCGGAACTGCAATCAGTTTGGCATCAATACCGCCATCATCTTCCATATTCAGTTTACCGACCGGACGGCAGCGAATGACTGAACCATGCACTACCGGGAACGGTGTGACCACCAAGACATCCAGTGGATCACCATCTTCAGACAGTGTATTGGGTACATAACCGTAGTTTGCCGGGTAAAACATGGCCGTACCCATAAAACGGTCTACAAATAATGCATCAGAATCTTTATCCACTTCATATTTAATCGGGGCCGCATTGGCCGGAATCTCGATAATCACATAGATATCATCTGGTGCATCTTTACCCGCAGGAATATTATTGTAGCTCATAGGATACTCTTTCACAGTAATGGAAGGTTTTAAAAATTCAGTCGATTATAACGCCTGATCCGGCGAACAGTCCGTGATTATACAATTTGCATAAAAATTTGAATATGGATAAATCGCACAATCCGGCTTCAGATTACCTTGATGACCGTAATCAGCAATGCAATCGGACAGGCCATTGAAAGAAACCAGATGATCGATCTCAAGGCCGATAAATTACACAGATAACAGATGCCGTAAATCACCCTGAGCAGAATGTAGGCAATTCCCAGTGTCATGATGATGTTCTGTGGAATCACCATATATTCCGCCATTAATATTGAAGCAATAAATAAAGGCAGACTTTCAAAACTGTTTTGCTGTACGGCATTGGCACGTGCGGCCAGCCCTGTGGTTGCAGCAAGAAATTCGCGAGGATTCTGATTGTCCCTGACTTTAAAACCACCTGCTTTTTTGGCGATAATGGCAAAGATATAAGGCAGTAAACAGGCAATTAAAATTAAATATATGATGCCATCTATCCCGGACATGAATTTATTCTCATGAAAGTTATGTGCGGCATATCATAACACGGCAATGTTGATATAATTTCTGTCAGATAAATAGTTTTTTGAAATTGTGTGGAGACAGGCATGGCCAGTCCGGATCAGAAAGAAATGTTTGATGCGCTGGATACACACCATCAGATAAAGACCAGAGTTGATCGTGTACTGAAAATTGTATTGCCGATCATCGCATTTTTGCTGTGTGTGATTTGCGCCAATCTGAATATTCCCTCTACGCTGGGGACTTTTTTCGTGCTGGTCATTGCATTTTATGCCGTCGGAATCCGACGCATGCACACCGGCGTATGGCTTGCCGTCATTGCCCTGTATTGCCTGGCAGACATTTACCTCAGCTATGGCACACTGCTGCCGTCAGCGCTTGGCCGGCAAATGGGCACCATGCTGACCTTCACCGGCATTATTGGCCTGGGTCGTCCCTATATGGACCGCTGGTTTATGGCGTCATAAATTCAGAGACAAAAATATGCCGGCACAATGATTGTGCCAGCATATTGATTCTTCACGATTTCAGCAGCAATGACCATCTGCCGTGATTATTTGGAGCCCTTGATTCCTGCCTGTAACAGCAACGCCCCCAAACCACCAATTTTATTTTCCGGGGCCCTGGCTGGTTGTGGCTTATTACCCTGACGCTGTGGCCGGTCACCCTGTGGAGGACGTTTGCCCTGCGTTTTACGCTCACCACGCTGCTCACCGTTCTGTTCACGACGCGGCTGACGTGCTTTTGCAGGCGCTTCCGAACCTTCCGGACGCATGGACAGGTTGACGCGCTTGCGCTCTGTATCCACCTGTAAAATACGCACCTGAACAATTTGCCCCGGTTTCACCACTTTATGCGGATCGGACACAAATTCATTCGCCAGCTCCGAGATATGCACCAGGCCATCCTGATGCACACCGATGTCCACGAATGCACCGAAATTGGTGACATTGGTGACCACACCTTCCAGTTGCATGCCTTCCGTCAACTGTGAAACCTCTGTGATATCTTCACGGAATTTTGCAGTACGGAACTCCGGACGTGGGTCACGGCCCGGCTTTTCAAGTTCACTTAATACATCCTGAACCGTCGGCAGACCAAATTGTTCATCCACAAAATCTTCTGCTTTCAACTGACGGATAATTTCAGTATTGCCAATGATGTCCTGCACTGTCGTTGCTTTCGCAGCAACTATTTTTTCAACCAGGCCATAACTTTCAGGGTGCACCGCAGATGCATCCAATGGTTCAGTCCCCCCCTGAATACGCAGGAAACCTGCTGCCTGTTCAAAGGTCCGCTCACCTAAACGGGGCACACTTTTCAGCGCCTGGCGGTTATCAAAACGACCATTTTCCTTCCGGAATTCTATAATCTGCTGTGCAATGGTTTTGTTTAAACCGGCGATATAACCCAGAATGGCAGGCGATGCAGTATTGACATCCACACCCACCGAGTTAACACAGTCCTCAACCACTGCTTCCAGGGTTTTGGCCAGACCGGTCTGGTTGACATCATGCTGATATTGCCCCACACCGATTGATTTCGGGTCAATTTTGACCAGTTCGGCCAGTGGGTCCTGCAAACGGCGGGCAATGGAAACAGCGCCACGGATGGACACATCCAGTTCGGGCAGTTCTGCGGATGCCAGCTCAGATGCGGAATACACTGAGGCACCGGCTTCACTGACCGTGACACGGGTCATTTTCAGATCGGTATTGGCTGCCATCATTTCGGCCACCACGGCTTCCGTTTCACGGCTGGCCGTACCATTGCCAATGGCTATCAGATTCACACTGAATTCCCGGCAAAGACGTGCCAGTTCTGCAATGGAGCCTTCCTTATCATCTTTCGGTGCAAATGGATAAATGGTGCTGTGTGCAAGCACATCCCCCGATTCACTGACCACTGCCAGTTTCACTCCGGTACGAATGCCGGGATCCACCCCAAGCGTACAACGTGAACCTGCAGGGGCAGAAAGCAACAGATGACGCAGGTTTTCTGCAAATACATCCATCGCTTCGGCTTCAGCAGCCAGTCGCTTTTCCGTCAGCAGGGAGTGCTCAATGGTCGGGCGGACTTTCCCCAGCCAGAATAATTTTGCCGTCTGTTTCAGAAAGTCCTGACGGCTTTGTGGCTGTGTCTGATCCAGCAGATATTCAGTTTCAATACGTGTCAGTGGCGCTGCATCTTCACCATCCACCTTTAAGCCCAATACGTTTTCCTGACGACCGCGCAACATGGCCAGTAAGCGATGGGAAGGAACTTTATTTAAATTTTCCGAGAAATCAAAATAATCACGGAACTTTCTGCCCACTTCTTTCTTTTCATCACTTGCAACCAGGCTTTTCAATACCGCTGTTTTTGCAAATGTCGCTTTTAATTCTGTGGTCAGCGCAATATTCTGGGCCCATTCATCAATAATGATGTGCTGAATGGCATCCAATTGACTGTCCGGGTCAGCATAATCTTCGTGGCTGAAACCCGCCAATGCTTCTGCCGGATCAACCTGTTCCGTCAGAATTTTCTCTGCAATCGGAGCAAGGCCTGCCTCTTTTGCCTTAAATGATTTACTGGTCCGCTTTGGACGGTAAGGCGCGTAAATTTCTTCCAGGGCATTTTTAGTTTCCGCGGCATTCACCCGCGCCATTAAATCTTCTGATAATTTGTCTTGTTCTTTCAGGGATTCAATGACTTTTTCACGACGTTCATATAAATCACGCAAATACACCAGCCGTGTATCCAGCTGACGCAGCTGCGTATCATCTAAGCCCTGGGTGACTTCTTTACGGTAACGTGCAATAAATGGAACACTGGCACCGTCATCAATCAATTGAATGGTGGCTGCCACCTGCTCTGGACGTATGGCAAGCTCACTTGCCAATTGCTGAACCAAGTCAGTCATCGTGTTAATTCCACAAGGGTAAGGACTAAAAGTTACTGATTATAAAGACCGGGATCATAAAATCCACAATTGTTTTACATATTCACAGTGAAAAAACACCGGCAAATGAATTTTTCAACGACTTTATTATATCGCCTGATTCGACTGATTTACAGCACATCCAGCCATTCCGGCACAGAAAAGTACGGCAATGCCCACACTTCAATCAAAAATCATTTACAGATCAGTGTGATTTCAAAGTCTGTTGACCCTTCATAAAATATCACCGAAGCTTCAGACCCACAGGAACTGAAGATGTTGTTTTTTGGTTTCAAATATCGCTCAGAATTGTAATTTTGAGCAATTTGATACATAGTCTTAACAAGAACTTAGCCATTATACTGAGCGTAGCGAACGCCCATAATTAACAACTGAAGGGAGTGCATCATGAGCCTGGTCGTACCTGCTGAAAATACAGACACCGTACAGAATGAAATTGACCGTGTCGAACGCATCCTGGTGGTCGATGATGATGTGCGTCTGCGTACACTGTTACAGCGCTTTCTGGAAGATAAAGGCTTTGTGGTCAAGACCGCACACGATGCACCACAGATGGATCGTCTGCTACAGCGTGAGTTATTTTCCCTGATTGTGCTGGATTTCATGCTTCCTGTGGAAGACGGCTTAAGTATCTGTCGCCGTCTGCGTCAATCCGGTATTGACACCCCCATTATCATGCTGACTGCCCGGGGCAGTGACTCTGACCGTATTGCCGGACTGGAAGCCGGCGCAGATGACTATTTACCGAAACCATTCAATCCAAACGAACTGCTGGCACGGATCCGTGCCGTATTACGCCGCCAGGTGCGGGAAGTTCCCGGCGCACCCAGCCACAATGTTCAGGTGGTCTCTTTCGGACCGTGGTCACTGGATTTATCCACCCGCGCCCTGACCCGTGAAGGCCAGGTGGTGACTCTGACCACCGGTGAATTTGCCGTACTCAAAGCGCTGGCACAGCATCCACGTGAGCCACTGACCCGTGACAAACTCATGAATCTGGCACGCGGCCGTGAATGGGGTGCAATGGAACGTTCCATTGATGTTCAGGTTTCCCGCTTGCGCCGCCTGATTGAAGAGAACCCGACACGGTCACGTTATATTCAGACCGTCTGGGGAGTCGGCTATGTTTTTGTTCCAAATGGTGCAGAATAATTCCGGCGCTGACCGCAATATGCTGCATCCTCAATACAACCTGCATTTCACAGACCGGCAACCCGAACATTCAACTTACACAGGTTTTATCGTATCGCAGCGCCGATGAAAACCCTGCTGAGAAAACACGCTGAGAAGATTATATTGAGAAAATCATGCTGACGAATGCTCCGGAATTCTGCTCAGCCAGAGACAGCAACAGCATGCCATGGGGATGCAGTCATTGCATACTTACGCCCTGCAGAGAATTGACATCAGGATGAATCAGTGAAACTGGACTCTATCGACCCACAGGAATTTACAGAATCTGATAGCTATTCCGCAAAGAAACGTACTGGCTGGGAACGCTTCCTGGATAAGCTCAAACCACGTTCTGCAGCAATGCGGACCACAGTACTGGTCCTGTTCGTTGTGTTTTTCAGTCTGTTCATGTCGTTATGGTTCTTCTGGAAAACCCTGTATCTGCCGGAGATTCAGCAACATGCACGCTATCTGGTGATGGAACTTGAAATGGTCAATAATCCGGACCTGCGGATGTTTCACCGGGAAACTGAACTGGACATTGATGACTGGCTCAAACAACGGGTAGGCACCGAATATGTCACGAATCCAAAAGAGTTTCCGAATGTCAAGGAGAAGATCATTGCCGACTTCTTTACCAACCGCATTGAGCGTCAGATGACCAGGGAACTGGGACTGGAAGATGTCACCGTCTATTTCCAGTTCAAACCCAGCCCGCGGATCTGGGTGCAGACCCCTGAAATGCATGGCAACTGGGTTCGTGAATCTCTGAATACCTATGCCAATTACAGCCCTGAACTGATTCTTGGCTGGCTGCTGGGCATTCCATTAATTGCCGCCGCCATTATTTTAACCCTGATCAGACAGCTGAACCGTCCCTTACGCCGTTTGCAGAATGCAGCCAACAGCTACAGTAAGACCGGCACTGCGCCCTATCTGGAAATCAATCATGGTCCACAGGAAATTCGCCAGGTGAATCAGGCCTTCAATCATATGATTTATACGCTTGAACAGATTGAACGTGACCGGAAAATCATGCTGGCGGGTATTTCACACGACTTACGCACCCCTTTAACCCGCATTCGCCTGAGCGCAGAAATGATGCCGGACGAAGACTTTTTAAAGGAAGGCCTGATTTATGATGTCGAAGATATGGATGCCATTCTCAATCAGTTCATTTCCTATATGCGGGACGGCTCAGATGAAGAGTTGCAGCAGACCAATCTGAATACTTTATTACAGGAACTGGTGGTTCAGTTTAAACCGCTGGATATACACTTTGAGAAGCATGAATTACCGGCCATCACCGCCCGCTCACTGTCACTGAAACGCCTGATCGGCAATCTCATTAACAACGCCCGGCGCTATGGTGCAGAACCCATTGAAATTTCTGCCATAAAAGAACAAGACCGCATAAAAATCAGTGTTTCAGATCACGGTGAAGGCATTCCGGAAGATCAGATTGCCGAACTGATGCAGCCCTTCAGTCGTGGCGATTCGGCCAGGACCATTCAGGGCAGTGGCCTGGGACTGGCCATCGTCAAAAGGATTGTGGATATCCATCAGGGCGAGCTCTGCATTCAGAATCGCCCGGCCGGTGGCCTGGAAGCAATTATTTTCCTGCCGATCACCATTCCCGGACAGCAGGACAACACTCCATCCAATCCCATCCAGAAATTTAAGCAGAGTCTGAGCGAGCGCTTCTGATCTGAAAAACCACAGCTGCAACTGGTTTTATCGTTCCGGTCAGTGACATGCTCCCCATAAACATGACATAAAAAAGTGATCGCACTCACAGAACGGACTGTTTTTTTTATTGGCCGGTATCTTTACTGCTTAAAAATAAATCAAATCCAGATTAATCTGAATTCATCCCGTCAACTTCCTGGAACGCCATGTTCATTATTCGACCTTATCTGGATACAGACTTAGAAGATATCATTGCGCTGTGGGAACTTTGCGACCTGACGCGTCCGTGGAATAACCCTGAAACGGATATCTTCCGCAAAGCGGCGCAAAAGGATGGGCTGTTACTGGTGGCGGCCAGGGATGAACAGCTCATCGCAACCATTATGGGCGGATATGATGGTCACCGTGGCTGGGTCAATTATCTTGCCGTCCATCCGCATTGCCAGCGCAATGGTGTGGCGACCGCGCTGATCCAGCAGTTGGAAAAGCGCCTGATTGCACTTGGCTGCCCCAAACTGCAATTACTGATCCGCAGGGACAATATCGATGTGCAGAGTTTTTACGAACAGCTGGGCTATGAAGAAATTGAAGTCATCTGTCTGGGTAAACGGTTGATTGAAGACTAGGCTGAAATCAACCAATACCACATCGATTCAGTCATACCGCTTCAGACTTTCCCCAGTCGCAGCAGCACCGGGAATTCCACAGTCAGTTCCCCCGCATGGTTTTCCAGATGCTCAGCAATTGTCAGTAACGGATGCACCTGATTATGTTTCTGATAATGCTGAACTGCGGACCAGGTGGACAGGTATTTAAGTAACTGTGCCGCGGACCACTGATAATGCATATTCAGTACCGGCGCATGAATCTCATTAAACGGAAAGGGAATGGTTTGATAGGCCTGATCAATATAATGGCGCTCGGCATCCCAGTAATCCTTCAGCACATGAAAATATAACTGCTGAACCAGTTCATCAATATGCTGATTTTTCACACAGATCAAGCCATAGCCAATAGCTGCAAACAAACCTTCCGGTTTCAGTGTCCGTTTCACTTCCCTGTAAAAGGCATCAAAATTAAACCAATGAATCGCCTGCGCAACCGTAATCAGATCAAAACTCTGATCTGCAAATGTGGTCTGCTCTGCCGATTGCACCTGATAGCTGACATTTTCAAAATAAGGGGCTTGCTGCAACTGACTGGCGCTCAGATCGGTTGCCACAATATCGTCGAAATAAGGCACCAGTAACTGAGTAAACTGTCCTGAGCCGGCGCCGCAATCCCAGGCAAAATTATGCGCTGGAACGTATTTGAGTATTTCCTGAATGACAGACTGTGGATAACCCGGCCTAGCCTGCTGATAAATCAAACTGTGATCTGAAAATAAATCCTTCATTGTTTTTATTAAAACTGTTTTTAAGCATCAATCATAATGATATTTTTAACATCTATTGTAGTTTTTTGTCTGACAGACGGATACTGCGTTCCGAAATCATCAGAAAAAATATCGCTGTTGTCACTGACTTCTGTTTTTTATCGCCTGTTTTTTATGGGCTTTTACTTTCATAGCGGCAAAAAAAATCCCAGACCTATGCTGAGAGTTTTTAATATGGTGGCGAGACCCAGGATCGAACTGGGGACACACGGATTTTCAATCCGTTGCTCTACCGACTGAGCTATCACGCCAATGCGGTGTATTAAGCCGTATATGAAAATATTAGTCAATATAAATCATGCCCGGTTGATTTAATCGGGTAAATTTTACCCAAAAAAAAATCCCTGATGGGATCAGGGATTGAAAACACAAAATGATCTTCAATAACGTCAATAAAAATAATATGGTGGCGAGACCCAGGATCGAACTGGGGACACACGGATTTTCAATCCGTTGCTCTACCGACTGAGCTATCACGCCAATGGCGCGTATTAAACAGTTTAAAGTCCGGTTCGTCAAGCCCTGAATGACGGAATAATAAGGCAACTGCCCATTTTTTACCGGACCCGCACGCCCTGCAATCAATTCATTGCCCAACAGATCATCTCACAGCTTAAATCCTGCCAATATGCGCCAGACAACGGTGAATTGCACCGCATCCCGGTTCAAAGACGGTCACCTGTTTTTGTTCCTCCATGCGACAGGCTTCTTCAACCAGCCGTTCTGCCACACCACGTCCACGATTGGCAGGATGCACCACAATATACTCCAGCACTTTGGCCTCACCCTGTCCGGTACACCACATTGCAGCAATAATTTTTGTATTAAATTCTGCGGTATAAAGTACAGTATACTGTGTCAGGCTTTGTTCGAGTTGTTCAATGGCATCCTGCCCATCACCGAACTCCGGACTGGTATCATACAACCGCTCAAGCTGGTCACGGATTTCTTCACTCTCCAGTGAAGTTCTGGCATGTACAGTAATAGGCATTGATTAACACTCCATAGCAATCTAATATGCGATAATTTCGTCATAACGAAAACATTTTAATCATCATTCTTGACGTTTTGAGGAACCTTTCCATGACGCAACGTATCAGTGAAGTGGTCAGAAACACCAGCGAAACCAGCATCCGGGTTCGGGTAAATCTTGACGGTACAGGTCAGGGCACTCTCAATACAGGTGTTCCCTTTTTAGATCATATGATTGATCAAATCAAGCGTCATGGCCTGTTTGATATCGATATTCATTGCGATGGCGACCTTGATATTGATGACCACCATACAGTGGAAGACTGCGGCATCACGCTGGGACAGGCCTTTGCTCAGGCACTGGGTGATAAAAAGGGTTTACGCCGTTATGGTCATTTCTATGCTCCACTGGATGAAGCCTTAAGCCGGGTCGTGGTGGATTTGTCCGGTCGTCCGGGCCTGTGGATGGATATTCCATTTACCCGTGCCCGTGTCGGTACCTTTGATGTGGATCTGTTTTCTGAGTTTTTTCAGGGTTTTGTCAATCATGCCTTAATGACCCTGCATATTGACAACCTGAAAGGTAAAAACAGTCACCACCAGATTGAAAGCGTATTCAAGGCATTTGCCCGGGCATTGCGTATAGCCTGTGAAGTTGACCCCCGCGCTGAAAATACTGTGGCTTCAACCAAGGGAACCCTGTAATGACCCGGATTGCCCTTCTTGACTATGGCATGGGAAACCTGCACTCAGCAGCCAAGGCGCTGGAGCATGTTGGCGCACGTGTGGATGTCACCAATGACCCCGGCATCATTGCACAGGCAGATAAAATTGTATTCCCCGGTGTTGGTGCCATGCGTGACTGTATACAGGGTATGCATGAAGCCGGCATTGATGAAGTGGTCCGTAAAGCGGCCTTTAATAAACCTATACTGGCCATCTGTGTCGGTATGCAGGCCTTAATGCAGCGTTCCGAGGAAAATGGCGGAACAGATGCGCTGGATATATTCAAAGGCACTGTACAACACTTTCCGGATATGCAGGGTTTAAAGGTTCCGCATATGGGCTGGAATCAGGTGCATCAGGCACAGCCGGAACATCCTCTGTGGAAAAACATTGCACAGGATACCCGCTTCTATTTTGTACACAGCTATTATGTTGCGCCTGAGGATGCACAACTGGTCGCTGCCACCTGTGACTATGGACTGCAATTCTGTACAGCCATTCATCAGGAGAATCTGTTTGCCACCCAGTTCCACCCGGAAAAAAGCCATACCGCCGGTCTGCAGCTACTGAAAAACTTTGTGGAATGGAACATCTGAACATGCTGTGGGTCAATCCGGCCTGCTGAAACAGGCCTTTTGACTGTTCCAGGCCGGATGAATCAAGCCCTTTTATTTTATAAAAATTTTAATTATCATGCATATGGATGATATACAAAAAAGACAAACTTTTAATAAGGAATATGAAAAATGAATTCAACTGTACCAGACAATGATTCACCCCTGAGTGCCAAAGGACGATTTGGACGACTGTCCTATCTGGGCTGGAATCTGCTACTCGGATTCTTTATATTTTTACTGGGAGTTCTTGCAGCTTTTCTGATCCCCAACTTTGCTAACCCACCAACAACCCCCACCATTCCCAATACATTTTTAATCATCGTATACATTGTTATTCTTTATTTCAGTCTGATCTTTGCCATCCGTCGTTTACATGACAGGAATCACAGTGGCTGGCTTTCACTGCTCATCATTTTGCCCTTAATTAATTTGTTCTTTTTAATTTATCTATCCTGTGCAAAAGGTGATGAAGGTACAAATAATTATGGCGCACCCCGTATTACCCGGGGCTGGGAAAAAATACTGGCCTGGATTTATATTATCGTTGTCCCAGTCTTTCTTTTATTATCAGCAACACTGGGCATATCCGCCTATAAAAACTATATTGAACAGGTCCAGCAAATGCAAATGGAATAAAATATCAACCAAGCCGAATGGTCAAATGAATATGCGTTTTTCATCTGAAAGGCGCATATTTTCAGGTGTTATTCCCTGGTGACAAAACCACCCTCCAGCGGCTGTACACTGATCTTAATTTCAGCTTTCAGATTCAGGGCTGCATAGCGCGCCTTAATTTCAGCCATCAGCTGCTCGACCGATGCATCCTGTAAATGCACTGCATTGTCCGGCTGAATATGTGGGGCATCCTGATCTGCCGACTTACGGCCTTTTCCTTCCAGAATCCAGCGTTCAGTCACCGCCAGGAAGCGGGCCAGTTCCATTAAACTCTGGGCAGCCGGTACAGTGGAGCCATGTAACCACTGGCTGACCGTGTCCCTGGAAACTTCCAGTGCGTTGACAATATCAATCTGTTTCAGGTTTCTGTCCTGAATCAATTGTTTTAATCGTTTCGCGCCTTCCACAAAGAGATCATCGTCCTTCTCGTTCATCAGGAATCCACCATTTTCTGTATTTTCTGCAATCAATCAGCCTGAATACACTACCACCATTCACCGGGCAGCAGCCATAAGCAATGACCGAATTACATCAATTCTGATGAACCGCTCAGGCCGGTATTCAGCGGAATCGACAAAACCTGCAACTGATGCTTAGAGATTTGCCAATACTTTGCTAAGATGACCACAATAACATCATAAGATTAGGCAAGGAGCGAAAGCATGCTGATCATCCCTGCAATTGACCTGAAAGATGGTAAATGTGTCCGCCTGAAACAGGGCCGTATGGAAGATGATACTGTCTTTTCCGATGATCCTGTCGCCACTGCACAACACTGGGTCAATGAAGGCGCCCGCCGTCTGCATCTGGTTGACCTGAACGGCGCATTTGCAGGTACCCCCATTCATAAACCCGTGGTTGAAGCCATTGTGCTGTCACAGCCTGAACTGCCCATCCAGATTGGTGGCGGCATTCGTTCCATGGAAACCATTGAGCATTACCTGGATGCAGGCGTGTCTTTTGTGATTATTGGCACCAAAGCGGTCAAAGAACCCGAATTCGTTGAAGAGGCATGCAAAAAATTTGCCGGTCACATCATTGTCGGCATTGACGCTATGAACGGCATGGTTGCAACCGATGGTTGGGCCAATATTACCGAGGTCAAAGCCACTGAACTGGCAAAACGCTTTGCTGATGCCGGTGTATCCAGTATTGTCTACACAGATATTGCACGTGACGGCATGATGCAGGGGGTCAATGTGGAACAGACGGTCAACCTGACCAACTATTCCGGCTTACCCGTTATTGCCTCCGGCGGTGTGACCAGTCTGGATGATATCCGCAACCTGCAGGGACACCCGGGTATTTTGGGTGCAATCACTGGCCGGGCAATCTACGAAGGCACACTGAACCTGCGTGAAGCCCAGCTGATTCTGGACGAACAAAGCCTATAAACCAGGATCAAATGCAAAAAAAGCCCTTCATCTGAAGGGCTTTTTTTATGCTGAGAAATCAGGCATTGGTCCATGGCTGTGCCGGAGAGCCAATCCAGGCTGAATGCGCCGGGATTTTCTCGGCTTTCATCACCAGCGTCAATGGTCCAAGCAGGGTTTGATCGGCAACCTCGGCACTATAGAGCACAATACTGCGGGAATGGATGGTGACATGACTGCCGATCCGGACATGGCCAATTTTCATGATCCGGTCTTCAAATAAATGCGTCTGTGGCCCACTGAAACTGTTCAGTTCGGTGTAATCACCAATCGAGATACAATCAAATTCGGTCATATCGGCTGTGTCCAGATACACATGTTTCCCGATTTTCACCCCCAGTAAACGCAGGAGTATCGGTAAAAATGGCGTGCCCCGCAAATAATTCAGGCAATTGGGAATGGCAATGGCTTCATAAAGACTGGTAATCCCTTCACTCAGCCACACAAACATGGTCCACATGGGCACTGAACGTTCCCGGTAACGACCAATCAGCAGCCATTTCATCAGTACAATCATCAGAAAACTGCCGGCACCATACAATACACCCGCCACGGCCAGCGCCAGTCCGCCATACAGCCATCCCTGACTGACCACAATATCAATGACTGAGAGCACAATCATATAACCGACACCAATAGCAAACGCAGAAGGCAGCACAATACGCAGGCCTTCAATGCAGCCCCGCATCAGACGGCGCCATATGCCTGGCCTGAAGGTCAGATGTTCAGGATAATCCGCTGCCGTCTCACGGGCAGGCAGACGCAGTGCCGGAGAGCCAAACCAGGTTTCGCCACTGTTTAATGGCTCGGTTTGCGGAATTTTCGACTGAACCCCAATCAGCACACCATCAGGCAGTGTGGTGCCATCTGCAATATAGGCACTGTTGCCGACAAAACTGCGATGCCCAATAACTGTCGGTTGCAGAATCATCCAGCCGCGGGTAATTTCTTCATCGCCCAGCATCACTGCATCGGCAATGAAGCTTTCATCCCCCAGCGTCAACAACTCTGGAACCACACCGGTCGCCGTGGACACTTCCGTATCCCTGCCGACTTTTGCTCCCAGCAAACGGAACCAGGCCGGTGCATAAACGGTTGCAAATAAACTATGCAGGGTCTGCAGACTGGTTTCCAGAATCTGGGTTGCAAACCATTTACGGTAATAGGTGCCGCCATGCAGCGAATATGTACCGGCCTGTAGCCCTGGCAGAACAATTTTACGCAGTAAAGCGGCGAAAAGCGCGGTAAATAAAATCATCAGGCCACTTGCCGGAATCGCAAGAATAAAATACTGCAGTGCAATCAGGGCATGATCAGTGGTTGCCGGAACGTTAAAATAGTGAGCATCCAGCCAGTCCACCATAATAAAACTCGGGAAGATCGGAATGAAGAACAGACAGGCAATGATAATGGCGCTACAGGCATAATAGAAGAATTCGGCCATTTTGCGTGATCCGGAAACATGCTCCCGTGCCAGTAAGCTGGCAACATTCAATTCACGGACATAACGGGCAGGCGCACCATCCCACACCTGATAAGCCGGTATGGTTTTCCCGGCAGGCAATGCAGACAGGGCCTGCAGGTGCGCATAGTCTTCCAGGCAGGTATTTTCCTCAATCACACTATAGGAACCGACATAACTTTCCTTTTTCAGGGTCATGCTCCCAAGCACCAGCCAGCCCTGTTCAACCTTGGCATTTTCCAGGTTGACCTGGGAACCAATACTGACACCGTCCTCAATGCTCAGCAGACCGGGCATGCGAATATTGACCGAACCAATATTGACGTTATGGCCAATTTTTGCACCCAGTGCCCTTAAATACAGATTATTGAGTGTGGAACCGGCCAGCAAATATACCGGGGCAATGGCCGTCAGACGGTCAGCCAGCCACCATCTGAAATAGACGCCACCCCATAGCGGATATTTACCTGCCTGAATCCCCCCCAGCAACAGTCGTCTGCAAGCAATCGAAATGGCAAAACTGGCCACAATACTGATGATGTAGACGCCCAGGGAAATACCAATCGCTGCCGGAATACTGTCTCCCGGGCTGCCGGTAAAGTAGTGATAGGTAAAAAACGGTGCCAGCCACTGTAAAATCGTCAATGCAATTAAAACCGGAATCACCAGTAATTGGGCAAAACCACAGCTTATACGATGCAGAACATTAACCTCAAAGGCACTGACTTCCCGCATATCCTGCTGTCTAGCCTGATCCAGCATCAACTGACTGATGGCACCAACCCGCCGGGCCTGATAAATATTCTGAATGGTGATCTGTCCGTATTGTGGATGTTCACGCAGTGCAGAGGTCAGTACGGCTGCCAGCAGCGAGTGTCCACCCAGATCATCAAAAAAATCTGCATTGAGCCGGATGGCCTGATTCGGAAAAATTTTTCTCAGTGCTGCAAATAAAATTTCTTCCGCCTCATTCTGCGGTTCGTCTGAAAGCTCCTGGTCCACCTGTTCAGTCAGTGCAATTTTACGCAGGGCATTACGGTCAATTTTTCCGGAAAGTAAGCGTGGAACCTGTGCCACAATTTCAAAGCGGCCAGGAATCATATAGGCAGGCAGCCGTTCTTTCAGCAACGCCCGAATCGGCTGGACCTGAATCTGACCAGCATGCTCCTGATCCGGTACAATAAACGCAACCAGCTGATCCATGTCATCTTCACGGCGCAGCACCACCGCAGCGGTACCAATGCCGTCCTGATCACACAATGCCGCTTCAATCTCGCCCAGTTCAACCCGGAATCCCCGGATTTTCACCTGATCATCAGCCCGCCCCAGACACTGAATCTGGCCATGCTCATCCAGCCGGGCCAGGTCACCGGTCCGATAGAGTTTTTTCTCATCCTCATTTTCAGCCCAGCGGTTTTCAATGAATTTTTCATTAGTCAGCTCAGGCCGGCCCAGATATTCCCGTGCAACGCCAGGACCAAAGATACACAACTCACCGGTCTGTCCCTGTTCGACAATGTCCAGCTGGTCATTCAACACCAGCATACCGTAGTTGGGCAATGGCGTCCCGATGGTGACCGGCTGGTCCTGGCTCATCCTGGCGAGGCTGGCGGTCACCGTGGTTTCTGTCGGACCATAGGTATTGAACATTTCATGGTGCGGCAAGGCCCAGCGTGCCACCAGTGATTCGGGGCACATTTCCCCGCCTAAATTGATGATTCTTAAACCGGGAACATCCTCCGGGAATAATGCCAGCAGCGTAGGAACTGCATGCAGTACGGTAATTTTTTCCGCCTGCAATGTGTGGCATAGCCGCTCCGGATCCGTCACCAGTTCTTTCGGTGCGATCCATAACGTCGCACCCACCAGATACGACATCCAGATTTCTTCAAATGACATATCAAAGGCCACCGAGAAGCCCTGATAGACCTTGTCTTCATGTCTGACACCCAGCACTGCATTCTCTGAACGCAAAAAATGGCAGATGTTACGCTGTTCAATCACAATCCCTTTGGGTTTTCCGGTAGAACCTGAGGTATAAATCACATAGGCCGGATCAGTCACAAACGCCCTTTGCTGTATTGGTGCCTGCTGCATAGGTTGATTCAGGGCGTCAACACGCCATACCGGCTGGTTCAGCCCGGTCAGCAGCTCAGACCACGCCACACTGGTGACAATCCCAACGGCCTGAGCATCATCCAGGCACACCTGAACCCGGTCGACAGGAACGTCCATATCAAACGGTAGCCAGGCCGCACCTGCCTGACAGATACCAGCCTGGGCAATCAGCAGATCGGCGCCGCGGGGAACCCATAAACCGACAATATCACCGGCCCGGACGCCCAGCTGTATCAGTTGCTGCGCGATCTGATCTGCCTGGCACTTCAGTTCGGCATAACTGACGTTTCGGTCCTGATCAATCAGGGCAATATGATCCGGATAACGTGCTGCTGTTGCATCCAGAATATCGGCAAGCACTTCCGCCTGCATAAATTCCGGTTGTTGCTGACCACGAATAATAGAGGAGACATGAATAATTGATGTCATATTGATTTCCTGGAACCTGCATTCAATACAGCCGGACCTTCATTCTGGTTCAATAAAAATGGCAGGAATCCGGCATGAAATTCCTGTCGGCATCAGTTTCAACAGTCCCCTGTCGATCCACGGGAACAGATCATCAACTGATGGAACGGAATAACGTTCCAGGATTTGTCTTTTTCATTCAGGCCTGCTGCTTCAGATTTCAGTATGCTGGTCATTTCTTAAAACATAATTAAGAATTGGATACAGACTATTAACGGCGGTTTTCCATGACTTATCATCATTGTTATACGCTATATCAGCGCCGCTTCAGCACAGCCGGCGCCGTTTAGAAACGCAGCAGATTCAAAGGGGAAATTAACCACAACAACAGTAAAATATTAAAAAATATACTGCACATATACATCTTACGAAAAGGCTGCTTGTGGGTTTTATGCCTTAGACGCTGCTGAGCAAGCCATGCAGCAGGCCATCCGCCCAGAAAAGATAAAAGATGCAATGTCTGTTCGGGCACACGGCGGCGTCCCTGCTGTGCTGCTTCCTTGTCCTGGGCATAGAACCAGTACGTCATGACATTAATCACGCTGATGAATAACAACACGATGCCATTTAACAGGCCTGTCGCCGTTAAAACCCCGAGTGCAATGATATAAATCACCGCCAGCACCTGTATGGGCTGCATTTTTCCCACATGTGAAGAAACAGATTTCGCCGGCGGTGATGATGCATTTCGGGTCTGTGAAGCCTTTAAATATGACACCTGTATGGCCCGGTAACGCCCTGCGCCATCCACCTGTACGGCATATTCCAGTGCACAGCCGACAATCGGGCGTGGTCCGGGACGGGAGAAATCCTGAATATGCAGGAATACCCGACCTTTCGTAGTATCATTCGGCTGAATAAAACCATAACCTTTGTCATCAAACCATTCGATGAGCCGTCCCTGATCACGCATTGTTCTGTCCCGTCAAGCTGTTACAAATTTCAGTCGTTCAATCAGCATATTACGCATTTCCAATGGGTTTTTCTGCAAAATATCATCTCCCATACGCCCTTCTTCAGCATTTTTCTGTGCCACCTGCATACGCATCAGCCAGAATCGGCAGGCAGACATCGCCAGATAAACTTCCAGACAGGATTTTTCATCCTCTGTCAGACAACGTACGGTTTCATAGGCTTCAAGAAAAGCCTGCGCCCTGACTTCATTCAGGGACACATCCGGATATTCAGTACAGAAATCATTCAGGGTAATGGCAATATCAAACAGAAATTCGTCCTGATTCAATTCATAAAAATCGAGAATGCCATTCAGGTGGTCCCCTTCAAACAGGGTATTGTCCCGAAACAGGTCGGAATGTATAAAACCCTTCGGGCGATCCGGGTAAACGGAGGTCAGGGCGTCAAACAGTCCCAGCACTTCGTTCAGCAGGGTTAAATCAGCAAAATTCAGCGTCGGTTTCAGCTGTGCTGCAACCTGTAACCAATAGGCATGATTACGGTATTCTGCCCGCTCCAGTGGAAAATCCTGCAATGCCAGATGCATCTGCGCCTGCGCAATGGCAATGCTCCTGGTTTGCTGCACCGTAGCCGGAACCGGATGATGGCCCATCAGACGCGGTGCGATCTGCGCCGGTTTCTGTTTCAGTACATGAATGGCCTGACCGTCATATTGCAAGGGTACAGCCACCGCCAGCCCCTGCCGGCCCAGATGCTCCAGCACCGGCACCAGCTCTCCGGCGCCCTGTTCGTCCATATTTTCAAATAAAGTCAGCACAAACTGAGTGCCGTTATCACAGACAAGAAAATAATTGGTATTCTGAATACCTCCCTGAATTGGATTCAGTGCCGTCACCGTTAAACCGTAGGGTGCTGCAAAAACCTGAACTTCCTTTAAACTCAAAGTGGTATAAACCGACATGGAAAACCTGCGAAAAAACTTACCTAAGTTTGATAGAATAACCGCTCCCACCACCAAGGTGTAGCACTAGCGTGGCTGAGTTTCATAATCGACTGTTATTTCTGGAAAAAATTATGCTTGCTAAACGTATTATTCCCTGCCTGGACGTAGATAACGGTCGTGTGGTGAAAGGGGTGCAATTCCTGGATATCCGTGATGCAGGTGATCCGGTCGAAGTGGCACGGCGCTATAATGAACAGGGCGCAGATGAAATCACCTTCCTGGATATTACCGCCACCTCCGGCGAGCGGGATACCACCTATCGGACCGTGGAACGCATGGCCGAAAGCGTTTTCGTTCCTCTGACAGTCGGTGGTGGTGTACGTAAAGTGGAAGACATCCGTTTACTGCTGAATGCCGGTGCCGATAAAGTCAGCATTAACTCAGCTGCCGTGTTTAACCCGGAATTTGTCCAACAGGCTTCCCAGCGCTTTGGGGCACAATGTATTGTCGTTGCGATTGATGCCAAACAGACCGCAGACAATCGATGGGAAATCTTCACCCACGGCGGACGTAAACCAACAGGAATTGATGCCATTGAATGGGCTGTAAAAATGGCGGATTACGGTGCCGGAGAATTACTGATCACCTCCATGGATGCCGATGGAACCAGAGCCGGTTATGACCTTGGTCTGATGCGCCAGATCAATGACCGGGTCTGCATTCCCACCATCGCATCCGGTGGCGTGGGTAATCTGCAGCATCTGGCCGATGGCATTTTAGAGGGCGGTGCAGATGCCGTACTGGCGGCCTCAATTTTTCATTTTGGTCAGTACAGCATTCCAGAGGCAAAACAGTACCTGACTGAACAGGGCATTGAAATGCGGCTGTAATCCAGCCCCAGAAATGGACGATGCCAATTCACTGACATTTAGCGATGAATTGGCTTACGATTCAGTTCAGTTCGATGAGCGATTAAAAGATCATTTATAAACAATGGAACTTACACAAAATTCAGAACCGTTCCATATTTTACTCACATTTTAAAATTACATCAGTTGGAAACTGGCTTAGGTAATATTGGAATTCTTCAGCAATCTTTTTATTTTTATTACCTACGACCTTCTCCTCTTTTATCAACTCCATTTCATTTAATTCTGTTGTCTTTTCTTTTGGTTCTGCCATTAATTCCTGTAACTCTTTATCATCTTCAGTTCCATAACTTACAATCCCATTTACATATTTATATGTAGAATGATTAGTTGTTTTTAATTTTGAGCTTTTAAAATTAAAGTCATATGTTTCCTTACCATAACTACTAAATAGCTCCACGCTAAGTTTACATGAATGCGTATTTTTAAATATTTTAGCAACTCCTCCTTGATCACTTATCTGTTTATCAACCAAATTCAGCTCAAAAATTTTTTCATTAGCACGACTTGACTTATCACTTTCAGGAGAAGCCTTAATATCTGAAGAACCACAACCAAATAAAGTTAAAAGAATACACCCTAAAAAAAAATTATTAAAAAACAAAATTATTTACCCCTTAATTTACTTTACTGTATATTGAACTTTCATTGGATCACCTCCAGCATTTTGTACAGCTTGCCTCAACTCACTCATGCTCTTTCCAACGTTTAATTCAAAATGAGGATTATCTTGTTTCTTTCCCTTCCAATCCCCTCCCCACATTAACCCAGCAGTTTTTCCTGTTTCACCAATCACTCGTAATATTTTTACATTTTTTGCATCAACCCCCTTCCCTGCCATATGTAATTTTCCATCCTCCCATAGAGGAAATACATCTACAGCTAAACCAAAATTGTGATTACTTTCACCTCCACGGGCGTATGTTACTATTGGTCCTTTTTTTGTCCGGCCTTGAGCATATAGTGCATCCTGCTCAGCATAAGTTCTAAAGGATTGAACAATAACCAACTGTATTTGGTGTTTCTTATAAACTACTTGAATAAGTTTTCTTATCCGATCTTGTGCTTGAGGATGAAGCTTGCGAATATGCCTTTCATTACGTTCTGAAATTCTGGAGCTAGCAGGTACAGGAGATTCCACTTTTGCTACAGGTGTTTTTTCCTTATTCTTTGATGCATCTTGTTTTACTGTCGGAGGTCTAACAGGCTTGTTCTCTTCTTTTTTCTTCTCAGGCTGTGATTTAGATACCGCAGATGCTACTTTACGGTCATAAACTCTTAATTTTTGATTTTGGCTCAATTTATCGCTGTTTAGCCCGCTTAATTTCTTAATCTCATCAACTGTATTACCAGTCAATTTAGCAATCAACGATAGAGTATCTTTTTGCTGAACAACAATAATCTTCGTTTTTTCTTGCTGACTTGGTTTTACTGGCTGTGGTTTTGGCTTACTTTCAGGTGGTGGCGTTGGTGTTTCTGATTTTTTGGGAGGGAGCTTTAGAATTTGACCGGCACGAATATCTGTATCATCCTTGAGGTTATTAATTCTAACCAGTTCATCAATAGTCGTAGCGTTATCAACAGCAATTCGCCCTAAATAGTCGCCCTCAGCAACAATGTATGTCGATCTGACGTATGTACCTGTTGCCACATCTCTGGCAGAAAGACTTAGCCCTTTAAGTAATACTTTTGGGCTACGGACAATAAAAACTGTTTTTTCACCAATGAGTCGTATTTTAACTTTGGATTTATACTCTCCAGAAGTAATACTTCTAACCCGAACATCAATAACTGTACCGACAGGACGTTTAACCCAGACAGATTCACCACTGGCTGGAGTAACATAATCAGAGATTAACGTTGGGCCTACCCAGAGTTGATGAACTAAACCCTTAATCGGCTGATCAAGCGCATCCAGGAATTTAATATTTGCCAGACAATCCATCATTATATTTCTTCCTCATCTTCTGGATCATGATCTTGCCCACAAGCACTACAAACATGCTCTATTTCTTCTAAATCTTCATCATAAAATAAATCGTAAAAACCCCACTTATTGGTAAGTGTTTTGATTTCATTCACAATAGGTAAAGTGGGAGTTTCAGCCTTAACTTTTCGTCCATCTTCAAAAACATATTATCCCGCCTGGTATAAAGTTTTTCCGTTAGTCGATATTGTTATACCCTGATCATCAATTACAATACTGGAACCACCTGCCATTATTATTACTCTATGTGTCGTTATTCACTTAACATAGCATAAAACAAAATCCTGAGGAATCTATATGATCATATCTGCCTGCCCATTACCGCTTCATTCAACGCAGATTGGCGCAATAACCTGACAATTGAATTGAAAGGATTATTTCTGTGCACCAATGACAATCAAGGCATCGCAGAAACTTACAGCGCAATAAAAAAGCGTATTCAACATCTGAATACACTTTTTTTGCCATGAACAACGGCCCAACTGACAGGTCAGCAGAGCGCTGATTCAGGCCACCGAATCAACCCGATGACTCTCTTCTGCACGGCTCTCTTGCTGATCACTGATTTTTTGTCTCAACTTTGGGGGTATTTTTTCCACCCATCTGACCGGAAAATACTGTTCCACCCACCTGGACAGCCAATTGGCCAATGGCTGCGGCAGATGGATCCCCAATGGATTCTGTTCCTTTAAATCTGCGGAAGATACCACCCGGGTTCCGAGCAGATAGTCAAACCAGGGTTTGGTCACACACCAGTTGGCGTCCTGATTCGAATTCATATGATGATCATAATGCCACGGAATTTTCTTACGTGCCCAGTCCGGTTCCAGATGCGCGCGGCGATGGATATAATAATAATTACCGGCACTGTACAACACCCCTGCCGCCATGCCTTTTGACAGTGGATAAAAGCCTAAACCAAATACACCGGCGGCCACAACCAGCGATATAATCTCATTTTTTGTCCGCCAATTGGAAATTCCTTCCACATAGCCGTCATCATGAAACTGCTGCTTACGGACTTCACGGTGATGTTCCCAGTGCGACTTCATACTATGTGGTATCGGGCTATAGCGTGTTTGCCCGGGCCGATGCGTGCCATGCAGAATATATTTATGTGCAAACCATTCAAAACCATTGGCCACCACCAATCCGGCCACAAAACCCTTTAACATATCGGTATCTCCATATTCCTGTGATTTAATCTAACTGATCCGTACAGCGGGGTATTGACTTCAGATTTATTTTATATTGACATATTGCGACAGACATTCATCTGAAATCTGTGTGATCCAGGGGAATATACAGCCCAGTAGCGCTTGTTGCCTGTCCCGGAAAATGCTAAAAATAAGCAGATCGCATTACAGACCTGCATTTTACGACAAGGGCAAAGACTTCCCACATGCAGCAATTCAAGGATTATGCAGGCTCTGTCTATGGTGGCCTTGGACATTTACTTTATGCCTACTGTCAGGCACACGGTTTACTCATTTGTGAAAAATTACAGCAGGTTCAGAATCAGGAACGTTTTGAATTCAGCCTGTGGCGTGAAATACTCGATGATATTCATCGGCAGACCCGGCATACTGCGCTGGGCCTGGACATTGCGGAGTCTGTACAACCCAGACATCTGGGCATCATTGCCTATATTGCCCAATCCTGCGATACCCTGGGCGAAGCACTGAGCCGCTATCATGATTTTCATCGGCTGATTTATGATGGTAGCCCCCTTCAGGTTGAAGCCCGGGGCGACTATCTGTCCATACGCTGGCAAGCGCTTCCTGCCCATTTAGCCACCCAGATTACCGATGAAATCGCTATCGCACTGATGGCGAAGTTTCTGCAACACGTCATGGAACTGGAGGATATCCGGATCCACGAGGTCAAATTTATACATCCGGCCCCCGAAGACGTACTGTTTTATGAACGCTATTTTCATTGCAGGGTCAGGTTTTCCCAGCCACAGAGCGAACTGATCTTTCCTGCCAGTGTACTTTTGATGCCGATCAGACATGCCGACCAGACCCTGCAGAAATTACTGATGCAACAAGCCACCACACTGCTGGAAAAATTGCCCCACAGCACTCAACTGGATGAACGTCTGCAACAGAGTATTCTCAAGGGTTTACAAAAAAACAACCATCAGATCCAACAGATTGCTGAGCAAATGCATCTGTCCGTGCGGCAGCTGCAACGACACCTGCAACAACAGAATACCACCTATCAGCAACGGGTCCAGCAAGTCCGGCAATTACTTGCTGTACAATATTTACAGGACCCGCACCTGAGTCTTCAGCAAATCGCCCTGTTGCTCAATTATTCGGAACAAAGTGCTTTTCAGCGGGCATTTAAGTTATGGACAGGACTCACGCCGTTGCAATGGAGACAGCAAAATATTGCTTAATTGTATCTGACATGGGTTTTTCTTCCAATATGAATAAAATGTAAATATATCATTTGATATTTCTGATAAAAACAACTTAATATATCACAATAAGAGAAAATGCATGAATAAATATCTTGCAGAACTCGCGGGTACTTTCTGGCTCGTGTTTGGTGGTTGTGGCAGTGCGGTGTTCGCTGCAGCATTTCCAGAACTCGGTATTGGATTTGCTGGCGTTGCATTGGCTTTCGGTTTAACGGTACTGACCGGCGCTTATGCATTAGGCCATATTTCAGGCGGTCACTTTAACCCGGCAGTCAGTGTAGGCCTGTGGGTCGGTGGACGTTTTGAAACCCGTGATCTTGTACCTTATATTATTGCCCAGGTGGCCGGCGCCACACTTGCAGCATTCATCCTGTTCCTGATTCTCCAGGGCAAGGCTGACTTTACCGGTGTCGGTGCTTTTGCCAGCAACGGTTTTGGTGAGTTATCACCAGGTCATTATTCACTGACATCTGCATTAATCATTAAAGTGGTGCTGACCGCTTTCTTCCTGATCGTCATTATGGGAGCAACGGATAAACGTGCACCCGCAGGCTTTGCACCCATTGCCATTGGTCTGGCATTAACCCTGATCCATTTAATCAGCATTCCTGTCACCAATACCTCTGTAAACCCTGCACGCAGTACCGGTGTGGCACTGTTTGCAGAAACTGCTGCCCTGAGTCAGCTGGGCCTTCTGGCTTGCCCCGATTGTCGGTGCCATCATTGGCGCGCTGATCTATAAAGGCATTGCAGGAGAATCCAGCCGCTGATTGTCCATACAGAGAAAATCAGTCCAAAGAGAACACTTTCGCATCAGATCAGTCCGTTTCTTAACGGACTGATCTGATTTTACAGAATGCATTTTTACGTTTCAGATGGGATAACCAAACCCTGACTTTCCATGTAAGCCATATGAATTACCGGTTGTACTCACAATCAGGCACAGGCAGATCACATGCAACAATACATGTGTCTGCCGGTTCATTCAGACTGCACTTACAGCCCGATGAGACTTCCCGACTTAATTTATTTGGCAAAATAATCTGCCACCAGCATTTTAGCTGCGTGCCGGGCCATTGCCTGTGTAGGCGCATTGGTATTACCGCTGCTGATGTTCGGCATAACTGAGGCATCAATGACACGCAACTGGTCAATTCCCTTAACCCGCAAATGCATATCCACCACAGCATGTTCATCACGACCCATCCGGCAGGTTCCAACAGGATGCCACATTGTGGTCACCACTTTTCTGGCCCACTCTGCAATTTCCTCATCTGACTGAACAGACGGCCCCGGAGAAACTTCTTCTTCAACAATACCCGTCAGTGATTCCTGTTGAAGAACCTGACGGATCTGCTTAACCGACTGCACCGCTTTTTTCATGTCGTCTTCATCACTGAGAAAAGCCGGATTGATCAGTGGCATGGAGGTTGGATCTCCATCCGCCAGGCGAACCCATCCACGACTTTTCGGTTGCAGCACCACCAGTTCCAGGGTGATCCCTGAGCGTGAACCCGTAGGACTTAAACCATCTTCGGAAATAATTGGAACGTGATAGCATTGAATGGTCGGCTCAGCCTTGAAGTCTTCCGGGTCCCAATAGGAAACGGTTTCAACACCATTACCGGATGCCGGACCATCTTTGGTCAATATATAACGCACGCCTGATTTTATCGCCCCCATCCCATGTGCTGCACTCTGGTATCCCAGATCACCCTTGACATAGGAACTGACAGGAATCACCGGATGGTCATGCAGATTTTCACCCACACCCGGGGCGTCCACAATCACTTTGATATTGAACTGGTCCAATTGTTCCTTTGGCCCAATACCGGAATGCATCAGGATTTTAGGCGTATGTAAACTGCCCGCACTCAGAATCACCAGTTCTGCATGAATTTCACTGCGCTCCCGGCCATCCAGAATTTCAACGCCGACTGCCCGCTGATTTTCAATCAGCACCCGACTGACCAGGGTATCGGTCAGTAAAGTGACCCGCCCACTCTCTATATGACGTCGTAAATGCGCCTCGACAGCACTGCAACGGCGCTGATTTTCAACATTGGACTGTACCGGGGCCACACCAATCTGGCTTGCACCGTTATAATCCGGGTTATAAGGCAGACCGAATTCCTGAAATGCCTTTAGACAGTACTGATTTAACTGATTAATGCCTTTGGGCACCTGTACCGCCAGAGTACCCTCAATACCGTGATGTTCGTTGTGAAAAGTATCGTTTTTTTCCTGCTCAATAAAGTTTTTCAGCATGGTTTCATAGGACCAACCGGCTTCACCACCAGTCGCCTGTTCCCAGCCATCATAATCACGCTTTTGTCCACGTACATAGCACATGGCATTGACTGAGGTGCCACCACCCAGAATTTTCCCAGAGCGGTATCTTCGTGCCTGACCATACAGTGGTATGGTGTCGTACGGCCATACATGCTTATCATGAGCAAGAATATTGCCATAACCTGCCGGGATATGAATTAAGGGATCCAGATCCCTGGGACCAGCTTCGATCACGCCAATACTGGCTTCCGTATTTTCTGCCAGATAACCTGCGACGACACAGCCTGCCGCACCACTGCCAACGATCAACACATCAAATTTTTGGTCAGACATTTTATGAGCTTCCATATAAGCGAATACTTTTACTACAAAGTCATGGGATTAAAGTTGTTTAGAATTACTCTAATATTAAAGAAAATAAAATACGTATAAGAATTGTTCAATTGCCCTGAAAAATGAAGACAATAGAATAATCAATGCCACTTTCCAATTGAATTTTAAAACTTTTCACTGCAATTCCACCGATTGTATGTTCAAGGCAGATGACTTTAATATAAATTAAAAATCACAGGATTTGTATATTTTTTAACGCTGTATTTAAAATATCTTAACGGGCTCATTGTCTGTGTGCCAGAACCGCTTATCAGATAGGCTGGTTTGTATAGCCACACGCTGTTTTTGGAAGCTTTGTTGACAAACTCATCTCTAAAGGCCTATTTACTCAGGCGGACCTCACCCCCCAAATTGTCACTTAAATTTGGGGCCCCAGGGTAACTTTAACTTTTAAATCTTTGTACAACAAAGCCGATCTACATTACTAAACTAAAAGGCTATGCCATATGGCTCAGCAAAGCTTCTCTTATTCGGTTCCATACGTAACAGTTTGTTGTTTTTATAAGAGTGTTTCTCAATAAAATCGATAAAATTCCGCATGTTCTATTGAACAGTCAATAAAAAATATGGCATGTTAAAACATGGAAAGCACATGACAATATGATGTGATATTAAGAATATCTGGAGTTTATTATGCGTTTACAACTTCGTGGACTGGCTTTAATGACAGGCCTGTCACTGCTGAGTATCTCAGTATTTGCTGAACCGGCTGTTCAGGCAGGGGAAACACTGGAAAGCTTATCCAAAGCAAAAATCAGCACCACTGTAAATGGTCAGCCGGGTTCACTGCAGGAACTGGTTGCCAATGGTCAGGTACGCATCGTATCAGACAATAATGCTGCTGCACCTGCACCTCAGGATATACCTGCTGAGCAGCCAGCACCGGCAGATGTCCCTGCGGACACTGCTCAACCTGCAGACAGCACCCAGACTGAACAGCCTTCAATCAACTGATTCCCCCTGTTCCACACACATAAAGCCAGGGATTGATCCCTGGCTTTATGCTATGAACACGGCGGTCAATAGAAATAAGTCCATGAAAAAAATTATCGGATACTGACTGGTTTTTATCATCATTGCAGGCCACCATCCCCAGAACCCTGAATTTCATTTAAAATTTTCCTTTTTATCATTGCCCCCAATCCATGCAGCAGAGATGTCAGCTTTGTGACATCTGAATGTCTGTTTTATTGCAATTTATTCACGCTATTGCTGAGCATAATTTGCCAGAGCATTTTGCAGTACTTTGCTTTAAACTGATTCAAAACACTTATTCCCGGAATCATGACTGCCCCGTCTCAGCGTCTGCAACCTGAATTTAACCTGCTGGTTTTCCTGGTCTCCATCGGCTTTTTTATGCAGGGCCTGGACAGTACCATTGTCAATACCGCCCTGCCTGCCATGGCACGGAGTCTGAACGAAAGTCCACTGCATATGCACAACGTAATCATTGGCTATGTGCTGTCGGTTGCCGTCAGTATGCCATTAAGCGGATGGTTGTCAGACCGTTTCGGTGTACGCAATGTTTTTTTTAGCGCAATTGCCGTTTTTACCCTGGCCTCACTGGGCTGTGCGCTGTCACAGAACCTGAATCAACTGATTTTCTGTCGTGTCCTGCAGGGCATCGGTGCTGCCTTTCTCCTGCCTGTTGGCCGGCTGGCAATGCTGAAACTCATTCCGCGCGAACAGTTTTTATCTGCCATGGGCATGATGAGCCTGGCCGGGCTGATCGGTCCCTTAATTGGACCGGCGCTGGGTGGCTGGCTGGTTGAAACAGCCAGCTGGCACTGGATTTTTATCATCAATATTCCGGTCGGTATTTTAGGCATGCTGGTGACCTTTAAAGCCATGCCGAATGTCCGGGAAACCTCCATCAAAAAATTTGACTTCGGTGGTTTTCTGCTGCTGGGCATCGCCATGCTGGGAATGGTACTGGGCATTGAAAATATTGCCCGTCAGGATATTTCCATCACCCTGAGTACTGGATTATTTATTGCAGGCTTAATTGCCGCCGCCCTGTATGCCTACTATGCACATCATCATCAGAATGCATTGTTCCGCAGCACATTATTTAAAAACAAAGTCTATACCATTGGTGTTTCCGGTAATTTCTTTGCCCGTTTTGGCGGGAATTCCATGGCATTCATTATCCCGCTGATGTTACAGCTTGCCTTTAACATGGACCCGCTGACCACCGGGGTCATGATGACGCCCATGATTCTTGGCGCACTGTTTTCCAAATCCATCATCAGCCCGATCATTCAAAGAACCGGTTACCGTCGGTTCCTGCTGACAAACACCCTGCTGGTCGGTGTCTGTATCGCCAGTTTTTCCCTGACCACTGCAGACACGCCAGGCTGGCTGCGCATTCCGCATTTCTTTATTTTCGGTGTCCTCAACTCATTACAGTTTGTCGCCATGAATACCCTGACCTTAAAGGATCTGCCTCAGCAGGATGCCAGCAGCGGCAATAGTTTTCTGTCCATGACCATGACACTGTCCATGAGTATCGGTATTGCCCTGGCCGGTACATTACTGAATATCTTTACCGACTATTATGGCTCGGCACACATCACAACAGCATTTCACAGCACCCTGATCTGTCTTGGCCTGATCAATGTAGTGGCGACCATGATCTTCTGGCAGCTTCCCAGTGATTGCCCTGCCTGAAATGGCAATGCTTCAGACAACAACGCTTAAAACCCTATGGATTAAAGCCATGCAGAAAGCGCATGGCTTTAGCTGTCAGAGTTGGCATAATAGTGAATGTTCAGCTTCAATACAGCAGATGATGCAACCCATGCTTTTACAACAATCCTCCGCACCGTACGGTCATGCACCTTACAACCCTGCTGCCATGCGTATGACTTTTTGCCGCCGCATGATACTGGCGGGCCTGATTTGTTTATTGCATTCTGCTGCCAGTGCCCAGAGTTATCCCATCAGGGGTTTTGATGTGTCCCACCATCAGGGCAGAATTGACTGGCAACAAATATCTCCACAGCAATATCAGTTTGTTTATTTAAAAGCCACTGAAGGTGGCGATTACCGGGATGATCAGTTTCAGGACTACTGGCTACAGGCACGGGAACAGGGTTTACGCACGGGGGCTTATCATTATTTTAACCTCTGCGGTAAAGGTGAAACGCAGGCCCGTAACTTTATGGAAACTGTGCCAAATAAACCCAATGCATTGCCCCCGGTCATTGACCTGGAATATGACAATCAGTGTATCAACACCCGGACCCGGGAACAGTTGCTCCGACAGATTCAGATCATGCATGATCATCTGTACCGGCATTATGGCAAACAACCGATATTTTATACCTCCAGAAGTTTTTATCATATTGTGCTGATCGGTCAGTTCAGTCAGACCCCGATCTGGATCCGCGAATATCAGGGCCAGCCTGAGTTAAAGGATCACCGCCGCTGGACCTTCTGGCAGCACACCAGCCAGGGCCATATTCCGGGTATTGCCAGACCTGTGGATTTAAATGTCTTCCACGGTTCCGAACCACAATGGCAGGATTTTCTGAAAGAGAATCACCTGCCTGTTTCACACCACGAAGAACCGGCCCATTAAACCATCAGACAGATACAGACGTATAGGTCATCCTTTTATACGCACAACATACAGTGATTGATGATTGTCATGCGATACAGCTCGTCATTTCGGTTAGAATAAAGTCACTGACCTGAAATGCATTGCACTGTGCATGAGAAAAATCATACATATTGATATGGATGCCTTTTTTGCATCTGTAGAACTCAGAGACCGTCCTGATTTAAAACACCTGCCTGTAGTGGTGTCTTCACATCATCCGCGGGCAGTGATTGCTGCGGCATCCTACCCGGCCCGGGTGTTTGGCCTGCGTTCGGCCATGTCAATGTCTCAGGCCAGAAAGCTTTGTCCGCATGTGGTGGTCATTGAGCCACGTTTCGACCAGTACCAGCAGGTTTCTGCCCAGATTCACCGGATATTTCAGCAATATACCCATCTGATTGAACCCCTGTCGCTGGATGAAGCCTATCTGGATGTGACCGACAACCTGCTGAACATTCCCAGCGCCACGGAAGTTGCCGAAAGAATCCGTACCGATATTTTCTCAGCCACAGGGCTGACTGCATCAGCAGGTGTCGCTCCCAATAAATTTCTGGCCAAAGTGGCATCCGACTGGAATAAACCCAATGGTATCTGCGTCATTAAGCCCGCCCAGATTCAGCATTTTATTCAGCATTTGCCCTTAAAGAAAATTCCCGGGGTCGGTAAAGTCACCCAGCAGAAACTGCAGCGCCTGAACCTGAGCACCCTGGGAGACCTGCAGAAAATTGAAGAAGCCGTATTGGTCCATCATTTTGGTAAATACGGCAAACAACTGTTCCTGTACGCACAGGGCGTGGATGAACGTCCGGTACAGCCGGAACGACAACGCCAGCAGATTTCCAAAGAAACCACCTTTGATGCTGATTTTACCCTGATGCAATGCCAACCCTACTGGAGCAATTTAATTGAACGGGTATGGAACAGTCTGGAACATAAACAGATACAGGCCCGGGGAGTCAGCGTTAAATTAAAACTCAAAAATTTTCAGGTATTGCAACACAGTAAAAGCTTTAAAACTGCTTTAAGCTCAGAACAGGAAATGACCCGGATTGTCCAGCTGCTGTTGCAGGAGATGCAGATTGCAGCACATGATCAGTTTCGGTTGATTGGCGTGGGCGTCTATCAGCTATCGGAAAAACAGGAAGAATCCCAGCTGTCGCTGTGGTAGGTGCAGTGCAACACCGGAAGCTGCCGGATCCTGAAACAACCGAACCGGCGTCTGTCGGATATCAACTGCAAATGGACTGAGATAATACCTGCGGGGACACGGATTATTTAGCATGGATCATTTCCATCCACCTGGAAATATGCAATGATTCATGCAGCACGGCATTATGGCGTCAAATTGCATACGGCATATTTTCACTGCTTTCACCGGACTGATCCGCGGGAACTGAGGCTGAACATCATTGAATACCGGGCTGAATTCCACAGTCAGATCACAGGGTTAAAAGCTGACAGCCATCTGCAAAAAATAACTTTTATGCGGTCGGAAACAATTTTGGCCAGTCACAGGCAGCGTTGTTCACCGAAAAGCAACTTTGTTCAATCAGAAGCAATTATGACCATCCCAGAACAGCATGAATAACAAAAAACAGATTTTATGTGTAGAAGACGATGCTGCCATCTTAATGCCGCTGCGTTATGCGCTGGAACGTGAAGACTGGCAGGTCAGCTGGGCAGATACCGGCACACAGGCCATTGAGCTTGTTGGGCAGCAGCATTTTGATTTTATTATCCTGGATGTTGGGCTGCCGGATCTGAACGGGTTTGAAGTCTGTAAAAAAATTCGGGCCTTTAACCATACGCCCTTATTGTTCCTCACTGCGCGGGATGATGAAATTGACCGCATTATCGGACTGGAAATTGGTGCAGATGACTACTGCACCAAACCGTTCAGCTCCCGCGAAATTGTGTCCCGGATCAAAGCCACCTGGCGCAGAATGGAACTGCAACAGGATTTGCATCAGCAGCAAACTGCCCCCACAACTGATACTGCTGTGCAGACCGATCATACACAGCGTATCTGGCAATGTGTGGATGAAGCCCTGCAAATTCAATATTTTGATACGGTACTGCAACTGACCCGCTATGAATATCGCCTGCTCAAATTACTGATTGACCATCCTGAGCAGGTCTTCAGCCGTCAGCAATTGATGCATCACATCTGGGAGCACCCGGAACACAGCCTGGAACGCACTGTAGATACTCACATCAAGAGTCTCAGACAAAAACTGAAACAGGTTTCACCGGACACTGACCCAATTATGACCCACCGTGGCTTTGGCTATAGCCTGAAACGGATGGAATAACAGATATGTCTATTTTCATACGGATCTGGTTCTTTTTTGGATTGGTGATTCTGCTTGGCCTGTGGTTCATGTCCTCGGCATTCAATCAGCAGGTCAAGCCGAATGTCCGCCAGGTTGTTGAGGATACCCTGGCGGAAAATGCCAATATTATTGCCATGCTGGTGGCCGAAGACGTTTATGAAAATAAGGTCTCAACCCCTGAATTCAATGACAAAATTCAGAATGCGCTGAATCGGAAACTGAACGCCAGTATGTGGCAGCAGGATAAACAGAACATCAATCAGCAGATTTACATTACCAATGCTGAAGGTATTGTCATTTATGATTCACAGGGGCTTGCCTCCACCGGCCAGGATTATTCCAGATGGAATGACATTTATCTGACCCTGCAGGGTAAATACGGCGTCCGCTCCACACGTGCCCAGTATAAAGACCCGGACAGCAGTATCATGTACGTTGCCGCCCCGATTTTTCATCAGCAGCAGCTGATTGGGGTGGTCAGTATCGGCAAGCCGAACAGTTCTGTACAGCCTTATATCCAGCGGGCAGAAGATAAGCTGATTCGACAGGCACTGTGGATCAGTCTGCTCAGCCTGTTTCTGGCCAGTCTGGTGGCCTACTGGCTGAAACACAGCATAGACCGGGTACGCAAATATGCACAGGCACTGGCGCCGGTCAATCAGGCACCGCATTTCCGTTCTGCAAGAGAATTAAACCTGGTGACACAGGCGGTTGAAACCATGCGTGAAAAACTCGAAGACCGGGCCTATGTGGAGCATTATGTCAACGCGCTGACCCATGAGTTAAAAAGCCCGCTGACCGCCATTCAGGCCAGTGCCGAACTACTCCGGGAGGACTTGCCACTGGACGACCAGCAGCAATTTGCCAGCCATATTCATGCGCAGAGTCAGAGATTACAAACCCTGATTGACCGCATGCTGCTCCTGACCCGGCTGGAAAAATCCAGGCACCAGATTGACATTCAGTCCATCAACCTTTCTACACTCATTGAACAGGTCATTCAGCAGAAATACAGCCAGATCCATCAGAAAAACATCTGCTGTCATACCGATATCCTGCCAGACTGTTTCATTCAGGCAGATCGTTTCTGGCTGCATCAGGCACTGAGTAACCTCGTGGACAATGCACTGGATTTTTCAGCAGAGTCGGCAAAACTCTCTATTCAGCTGCATCCGGATCAGAAAAACCATGTGCATATCCATATTTTTAATGAAGGTGAATGGATTCCTGAATTTGCGCTGCAACAGGTGTTTGATACCTATTTTTCCCTGCCCAGGCCGGGGAGCCGGCAACGCAGCTCGGGGATTGGCCTGAGCATTGTCAGGCAGGTGATTGAACAGCACCATGCCGCCATTAATATTGAAAATCTTCAGGCAAATAGCCTGCCCGCAATTGCCCCACACCATCAGGGAGTCTCGGTCAGCATCCGGCTTCACTGTAACTTCACACAAAGTTCACCTGTTTTTCAAAAGCAACTCAAATAAAATACATCTGTATTTTGCACACTTGGCCTGTCAACAGAATACATGCAAAAGAGACAGCCACCATTTCACCCGCCTGAACATGGTGATTTCTATTTTTACATGCTGTGCTCAGTCATGATTTATTTCGGGGCCGGTTGCTGAAAACCGGTTCAGAATTTTTCCCTTTCAGCAAGCTGTGGTGATTTTCCATGAATACAAACTTTCTTTCTGCTGCCACGCCAGTGCAACTGGCACAACTCTGCCCCCCCAACAGTTCAGTTGCCACCTGCCTGAACCAGTTACGGCATGCACATATCAGCCATTTAAACCTGGGCAATTTAATTATCTGCCCGGACTTCAACTGCCTGATTATTTTTAAGGAAAAACTGCTGATCAGAATTGAAACCCTGACCTCCCGGCATTCGGGTCTATTTGCAGATAACTGAGCTTCACGTACACTGTTGTGATTTCCCGGTTTGAGTAAAACAATGACTGTACAGCGTTTACATGTAGAAAAGCGTTTTTCTGAAATTGCCATTTCAGGCAACCTGATTCACCTGGCAGGTCAGCTGGCCACAGATACCCGTGTGGGGATTAAGGAACAAACTCAGCAGACGCTGAACATAATTGACCGTTTACTGGCCGATGCCGGCAGCGATAAACGTCATATTATGTCCGTGATGATTTTTCTGAAAGATATCGAAAATGATTATGCCGGTATGAATGAAGTCTGGGATGCATGGTGCGCCGATATGCAGGCCCTGCCCCGGACCTGTGTGCAAGCCCGGTTATATCGGCCTGAGGTACTGGTTGAAATGACCGTGGTGGCTGTAAAAGCCTGAATCGCATAGCAGACCATGATCAGCATGCATGCTGAATTAACCAAATGCCCGCATAGCCGAAGTCCGATGCCGATACTCACCCAATTGACCCGGTAACTCGGCGATATCATGATCTGTGTCCTGCATTTCCGGAAGTTCAGACCGGAAATCTTCACGCAGTTGCTGATATTCAGGCACGCCACTATAACGGATGACCCGATAGCCGGCAAACCGCAATACAGCGTCCTGATAGCTTTCTCCATGGGCTGCCCGTTTGATCGGATTCAGATCATCCAGCGCAACAATGGCCACGACACGACAGGCCTGATCCAGCACCACAAAATCAGCAAACATTTGCTGATATTTACGGCGGGTGCGTAAATATTTGGTGGTCAGCAATGCATCAAATGATACATGTGCCAATACATTGGCATTCGGTAAAATGTCCTTTAAGCGGGTAAAGGTTTTTTGCTCATTTGCATTAAATACAGCTCTCTGTCGCAGTACACTGTCACTTTGTTGCTTCGTTTTTAATCCTTTATAAGCAGCAACAATCACCAGTGCAAAGACCAACAGGCTTGCAGCGATTATCATATTCATTTTTCATCAATCCTTCGTTTTTATAATTCCGGCTCCTCTCCTATATACCTCTACCACCTGAGGGCCGGTTCCTGTTTCACTCGATCAATATACAGTCGATTGCTTTTATTAAAATGCCCGGTTAAAAAAACACCATTCAAACACGACACAACACTCATAAACGCTGACAATTCATTGCATAACTTACAGTGCGGTTTAAATCTGTCGTACCGGGAGCAGTTGCACACCGATAACCTGAGCTTTATACATAATATCCGTAGCTTATGACTATTTAATGAATCACGGGGCTGTTTCATTTTATAGCGATATCTCACTTAAAAAACAAGCTGGATTCACAACAACTGCTGCTTTTTCTACATCCACTCTTTTCTACATCCATTGTGGCCACGCAGACAGCAATACATGTCCGTCAGCTGAGCAGCCTGATGCAAATCATATTTTATCAACAGGTCTGAAAAAGTTATCCACAGCTGTGACGTTTTTCAGAGATCCATCCATTCTTCCAACAGAAAAAGGATGCTGTCGCATCCTCTCTGATTCTTATTTCAGGCAAAAAACAACCGGCAAAAACTAAGCTCTGCTCTTTGATCTGGATTTTGCTTTGCCATTCCCACCAGCCGGTTTTTTATCGCCTGTTTCACGTGGCGGCAAACCGGTATGCTGGGTCAGCATTTCTCCTTTTTCAGGGCGCTTGTCCGTATTTGCAGGCCGTGACTGACCACTGCGCTGCTTATTATTCACAGCAGGCCCGGTACTGCGTTTCTGTGAATCGCCGCCCACTGTGGAATTCTTCTTACGGGCAGACTGATACTGTCCTTCAGTCCCCTGTGGCTGATAGTTTGGAATCAGATGCTGTTTAGAATTCCCGATCAAATCCATACGCCCCATCTCACGTAAGGCATCGCGAAGCAGCGGCCAGTTGTTCGGATCATGGTAACGCAGAAATGCCTTATGCAGACGCCGGCGTTTCTCACCCTTAACAATATCTACATTTTCAGTATAACGTGCCACTTTTGCCAGTGGGTTTTTACCGGTGTAATACATGGTCGTTGCTGTCGCCATGGGAGACGGATAAAAGGTCTGTACCTGATCGGCACGGAACCCATTCTTTTTCAGCCAGATCGCCAGATTCATCATATCGTAATCGGTGGTCCCCGGATGCGCCGCAATAAAGTATGGAATTAAGTACTGTTCCTTACCTGCTTCCTTACTGAAACGTTCAAACATCTGTTTAAAACGGTCATAAGTGCCAATGCCCGGCTTCATCATTCTGGATAATGGGCCTTGTTCGGTATGCTCCGGTGCAATTTTTAAATAACCGCCCACATGATGCTGTACCAGTTCCTTCACATATTCAGGATTAAGTACCGCCAGGTCATAGCGCAGACCGGAACCGATCAGAATTTTTTTAATGCCTTTCAGCGAACGTGCCTTACGATACAGCTGAGTCAGTGGTGCATGATCGGTATGCAGATTCTGGCAGACGCCCGGATAAACACAGGAGGGTTTACGACAGTTCTTTTCAATTTCCGGGTCCTTACACTGCAGACGGTACATATTGGCCGTCGGGCCACCCAAATCAGAAATAATGCCGGTAAAACCCGGTGCAGTATCGCGAATTTTTTCAACTTCACGCAGAATGGAATCTTCTGAACGGTTCTGAATAATCCGCCCTTCATGTTCGGTAATGGAACAGAAGGTACAGCCACCAAAACAGCCCCGCATGATATTGACAGAAAATTTAATCATATCAAAAGCCGGGAAACGTGCTGCGCCATAAGCAGGATGCGGTAAACGTGCATAAGGCAGATCAAACACATAGTCCATTTCTTCCGTGGTCAGTGGAATCGGTGGTGCATTCAACCATACATCCCGCTCACCATGTTTCTGTACCAGTGCACGGGCATTTCCCGGATTGGTTTCCAGATGCAGAATCCGATTGGCATGTGCATATAACACAGGATCTTCAGCCACTTCTTCAAAAGCAGGTAAACGAATTACAGCCAACTCACGGGGTGGTAATTTATGTTTAATCGCCTTTGAGGCTGGTTTTAAACGTACAATCTGGGTATTTTCATCCAGATGATCGCCTTCCCGGACAATCGGCCTAGCCACAGGTTCTTTCTGAAAATTCTGATATTTAGCGAGTGAATTGCCCTTATCCTGTTCAATTTCACAGCCATCCAGGTCTTCCGTCATGACATAAGGGTTAATGATTGGATCAACCCGACCAATGGCATCCACATCATTGGATGCAATTTCCACAAACCTGGCTTTAGATGGACGGTTTAATTTATTGACGATGAATGCCGTACCACGGACATCGGTAATTTCATGAATTTTCTCGCCTTTTGCCAGCCGATGCATGACTTCAACAACAGAACGCTCACCATTGCCATACATGAGCAGATCAGCTTTTGAATCCATCAGGACCGAACGGCGAACCTTGTCTGACCAGTAATCATAATGCGCAATACGACGTAGAGATGCTTCAATACCGCCCAGTAAAACCGGCACATCCGGAAAAGCTTCCCGACAGCGCTGGCAATAGACCGTCGCAGCACGATCAGGGCGCTTATTCGGTAGATTGTCTGGTGAATAGGCATCATCCGAGCGGATCTTACGATCTGCAGTATAACGGTTGATCATGGAATCCATATTGCCTGCCGTGACGCCCCAGGCAATGGCCGGTTTTCCCAGTACCCGGAATGCCTCAGGATCGGTCCAGTCCGGCTGTGCAATGATCCCGACACGAAAACCCTGAGCTTCCAGGGTCCGACCAATAATGCCCGAACAAAACGACGGATGGTCAATATAGGCATCACCACAGACTAAAATAAAGTCACAGGCATCCCAGCCGAGCAGATCCATCTCTTCGCGCGACATTGGCAAAAACGGTGCAGGTTCAAAGCACGATGCCCAGTATTTGTCATAATCAAACAGCGCTTTAGGCGCCGTCTGGGCAGTATAGGCGGTAGACATGGCTTGCGGATTCCCGGCTGGCAGAATAAAAAAGACATCTCTTTAAAGCTGGGGCGCTTCACAATAACCGAAGGACCGCCAGCTTATACATAGATGAAAGGCGCTCATTTTATCATGAATTTCATTCATTTTATTGATTATAAAACATGCAAAAACAATGATATATAAATTTAAGTGTTTAACTTTTAAACAGCTGCATCCCTGGTCTGAACTCTCCTGCAAATCAGTACTGCAATATGTCAGCCGCTGCAGCGGGATAATTAAAAATTGATTGTCATGAATTGGCAACACCAAAGCATTACCCTGGTTCTCAAAACTTCAGAATAGAAAATTGTGAAAATAGCGATTGCAGGTACCGGATATGTCGGGCTATCAAATGCCCTGTTGCTCGCCATGCATCATGACGTCATCGCACTGGATATTGATGCCGGACGAGTACAACAGCTGAATCAGCGGATTTCCCCGCTGGATGATGCAGAAATTAGAAGCTGGCTGACCGATAAAACACCCCGGTTCCGGGCCAGTCTGGATCAGCATGAGGCATATTCAGACGCTGACTTCGTGATTATTGCCACACCGACTGATTATGATCCACACAGTAATTTTTTTGACACCCGTTCCGTTGAAGCGGTGATCCAGGACGTCATACAGATCAATCCCCATGCGGTCATGGTGATTAAATCCACCGTTCCTGTCGGTTTTACTGAACGCATGAAAAACCAGTTCAATACGCAGAACCTGCTGTTCTCTCCTGAGTTTTTACGTGAGGGCAAAGCGCTTTATGACAATCTTTACCCGTCCCGTATTATTGTCGGTGAAAAATCAGAACGGGGACAGATATTTGCAGACTTATTGCAACAGGGCGCACTACAACACAATACGCCCACCCTGCTGACCGACAGTACCGAAGCCGAAGCCATTAAACTGTTCGCCAACACCTACCTGGCCATGCGTGTTGCCTATTTCAATGAACTGGATACCTACGCCTCCATCCATCAGCTGGACAGCCGGCAGATTATTGACGGGGTTTCACTGGATCCACGTATTGGTCCCCATTATAACAATCCATCCTTTGGCTATGGTGGCTATTGTCTGCCCAAGGACACCAGGCAACTGCTGGCAAATTATCATAATGTTCCACAGAATCTGATTCAGGCCATTGTCACGGCCAATCAGACCCGTAAGGATTTCATTGCGGATGACATTATTAGAAGAAAGCCACATACGGTCGGAATTTACCGGCTCATCATGAAAGCCGGTTCTGATAACTTCCGGGCATCCTCGGTCCAGGGTGTCATGAAAAGAATTAAAGCCAAAGGGATTCAGGTGGTCGTCTATGAACCGATTCTGGACGAAGAGCATTTTTTCCATTCTCCAGTCATCCGGGACCTGACCGCATTTAAACAACAGGCGGATGTGATTGTCGCAAACCGCCTGAGTGATGATCTGTCCGATGTGCTGCACAAAGTATATACACGGGATTTATTCGGTGGTGATATTTAGTTCTGCCATAAAACCCGGACATATGAACCCTCCAGATATTCCACACCTGATGGATCAGCGCTTATGAAAATATTGGTTACCGGTGTTGCAGGCTTTATCGGTTATCACGTTGCCCGGCAACTGCTTGCGCGGGGAGATGAAGTCATCGGCCTGGACCATTTGAATGATTATTATGATGTCACGCTCAAACAGGCCCGGCTGCACAACTTACAGCCCTATACCGCATTTACCTTCCTGCCGCTTGATCTGACGGACCGGGTCGGTCTGGCAGCACTGTTTCAGACGCATGACATACAACGCGTCGTTCATCTTGCAGCCCAGGCCGGAGTCCGTTATTCCCTGCAAAATCCTTATGCCTATGCAGACAGCAACCTGTCCGGTTTTTTAAATCTGCTGGAATGCTGCCGCCATCATCATGTTGAACACCTGGTCTATGCATCCAGCAGTTCTGTGTACGGGGCCAATCGTAAAATGCCCTATGCCGTCAGCGATCATACCGATCATCCCCTGTCATTATATGCTGCCAGTAAAAAAGCCAACGAACTGATGGCACATGCCTATAGTTATAATTTTAATCTGGCCACAACAGGACTACGCTTTTTTACCGTATATGGCCCCTGGGGTCGACCGGATATGTCGCCTTTTATTTTTACCCGTAAAATCCTGATGGGTGAAGCAATTGATGTTTTCAACTACGGTCATCACCGCCGTGATTTTACCTATATCGATGATATTGCAGATGGTGTCGTGCGCTGTCTGGACCAGATTGCCACGGTAAATTCCGAATGGCAGGCTGAACACCCTGACCCGGATACATCACTGGCGCCCTGGCGCATCTATAATATCGGCAACCACCAGCCAGTTGAACTTTTATATTACATTCAGCTGATTGAGCAATATACCGGTTGCCAGGCCAGGCTCAACCTCTTGCCCCGCCAGCCTGGCGATGTGCTGGATACCTATGCCGATATCGACAGTCTGAACCAGGCGACAGGTTTCAGACCGGTTACCACCATTGAACAGGGCATGCAGAAATTTGTGGCCTGGTATCGTGATTACTATCAGTTATGACGGTGATCAGCTGCCATAAGCCTGATCATCTTTCCACCTGCCGGGCCGGAATCAATAGAGCCACCACGCCTCCGAACAGCGTACTGACCAGCATCAGCAGATGTAACTGAATTCCGGCAAACAACAGTCCCTTCACCTGCATACCCAGCAATTTACCAGCCGCCAGCATACTCGCTTCATAGGTCCCCAGACCGGCCGGGGCATGAACAGGCAATACCGAACTCAACTCCCCACCTATGCTGACTCCCACCGCATTCCACCAGGCCAGTGGCATAAACCAACCCAGTACCACAGCAAAGACCATGATCTTGCTCACCCAGCAAATCCAGGTCAGTAACCAGCTGCGCGCCAGGCTGCCTGCATGGGCCGGCATGGCCATGACAAGCTGCTCCAGCAGCCATCTGATCCGGCCATGTTTCAGGCTTTTTGCATAGCTTTCAAGCCAGGGAGCCAGCCAGAGCAGCAATAACGGTGCAATGAACCATAAAATCAGTAAGCCCCACAACCACAGACTTGTACTATGCCAGACCAGTAATAACGCCAGATAGCCCAGTCCCAGCAGAACCTGTAAATCCAGTATTCTCAGCAGTAACAATCCGGCTGTGGCATAGCCTAAGCCTGTACCGAAATAACGTCGCATCAGCAGGGGAAAACTGATTTCCCCGGTCCGCATGGGCAATAAATTATTTAATAAATTATGACTGAGCATGATTTTGCAACAGGTCACCAGGCCGCCCCGTGTCACCGGCAGAAAGAAGTCATAAATTCGCCAGCCCCGGATCACATAAGTCAGAAACATCAGCATGAGCGCAACAACCGGATACCATAGCGGAATATTCTGCCAGGTGCTGAGCACATGTTTCCAGCCAAATAACCATTCAATTACAATACCATACAGAATAATGGCAAAAAGCAGCAACCACTGCGCCAGGTGGCCGGATCGCTGATTCAGCCGGCCTGTTGCATGAGGGGGATGATTTGACACATGACTTACCTTTTAAATTGTCATAAAAAATTCACAATACTGTCACTTTTGTATTTGCTTTCAACTCGCATGATTGGCTTCAGTAATTGACCATTGAACCATACATAACCTATGCACAAGGCATTTTTATTACAACCTGAAGAGCAGATTTATCAACTTCAATCTCCCTATTCAAGTCTTTTTTTCTCATTGGTCATCCCACTTTATAATGAAGAAGAAACGGTCATTGCCCTGATTGACACCATTCATGACGCGCTGGGTGCACAGACCCAGACATGGGAGTTGATTCTGGTGGATGATGGCAGCTCAGATACCACCGTTCAGACCATTCAGCAAAAACTGCTGCACAGCTCACTGAATGCCAAGTTGATCCAGCTGAGCCGTAACTACGGCCAGACCGCTGCCATGCAGGCGGGAATTGATGAAGCAAAGGGACAATATATTGTGACGATGGATGGCGATTTACAAAACGATCCCCATGACATTCCGACCATGCTGCAGCAACTGATTGATCAGGACCTCGACCTGCTGGTCGGCTGGCGAAAGAACCGCAAGGATGCCTTTTTACTGCGAAAAGTACCATCTCTACTGGCCAATCGGTTAATTGGCCGAATCTCAGGACTGCGCCTGCATGACTATGGTTGCAGCCTGAAAGTCTATCGCACCGAAATTATCAAACAAATCCGCCTGGTCGGTGAAATGCACCGCTTTATTCCACTGTGGGTGGTCAGTGTGGTACCGGCCTCCCGTATTGGAGAAGTTCCGGTACGTCATCATGCAAGACAATTCGGCCAGTCAAAATACGGTATTTCACGGACCATTCGTGTGCTGATTGACCTGCTGTCCGTGATGTTTTTTAAACGCTACCTGATGCGTCCCGGGCATCTTTTTGGCTCCATTGGCCTGTTTTTTGGCTTTATTGGCAGCCTGATGCTGGCTTATCTGGCAGTGGATAAATATATTTTTGACAATTCCATTGGCACACGGCCCATGTTGCTGATCGGCGTCATGTGTGTGCTCATGTCCTTACAATTTTTAATGACCGGTATCGTCGCTGAACTGATTTCCAGAACCTATCTGAACTCAGGCGACAATAAAAGCTATCTGATCCGTCGTATTTATCAGCATCAGGGTAAACAATGACGCAATATGTATCACCCCGTCCAGCCACCGGAATACTTCATCCTGTCCTGGAAACATTACAATCCCGCTGGTTAATCTTATTACTTGCCGCCAATTTTCTGATCGGCCTGAGCAATCTGCCCTTATTCGACCTGGATGAAGGTGCATTCAGCTCTGCCACCATGGAAATGCTGATCCGTGGAGATTATGTCACCACCTATATGGGCGGTGAATTACGCTTTGATAAACCGATTCTGATTTACTGGTTACAGGCAGCTTCAGTCTCACTATTCGGGCTCAATGAGTTTGCCCTGCGGCTCCCTTCAGCATTATGCGCCACACTGTGGTGCTGGACTGTCTATGAGTTTTGCAGGCAGTTTCTGGATATTTCCAGGGCAGCCACCGCCTGTATCCTGATGGCCAGCTCACTGATTATTTCCATTATTTCCAGGGCAGCCACGGCCGATGCACTGCTCAACCTGTGGATCTGCCTGGCATTATGTGATGCATACCGCCATTTTAACCAGCAGAATGTCCCGTCAGACCATTGGTCAAAATATGCCTTACGTGCCTACCTGTGGGTTGGTCTGGGGGTACTGACCAAAGGACCGATTGCCATTCTGATCCCGCTGGCGGTCATCAGCATTTATGCCTTATGGTCCAGGCAATTCAGGGCATGGTGGCATATCGCCCTGAATCTGCCCGGCTGGCTGATCTGTCTGGCCGTGTTTTTACCGTGGTATTTTGCCGAATACCTGGTACAGGGCCAGGCGTTCATTGATGGCTTTTTCCTCAAACACAATCTGTCCCGCTTTTCCAGCACCATGGAAGGTCATGGCGGCAGTCTGCTGTACTACCTGCCGGTCAGTCTGCTGGTCTTTATGCCGGTCACCGGGTTTTTCCTGCAATTACTGGCCCGTATCCGGCTGTTTTTACCCCGCTCCGCACAGCGCCCGGATGCACTGGACGCCTTCTGCTGGAGCTGGTTTATCTTTGTACTGGTTTTTTTCAGTTTTTCCAGCACCCAATTGCCGCATTACCTGCTTTATGGTGTCACGCCGGTTTTCATCCTGATGGCCAGATACCGTGACCAGCTGACTTCCCGCTGGCTGGTGATGGTTCCGGTCAGCCTCTTTATGTTATTGCTGATTTTCCTGCCGGAAATTGGCCGTTACATTATTGCAACCCAGCAAAAGGTTGAAGTGGTCGCCATGGTCAAAGATGGCCTGGTCCAGCTGGATCTGCACTATCGTCTTATGGTGATTTTCTCTTTTGCACTGATCCTAATCACCCTGTTTTTAGCCAGATGGCCACTATGGATTCGCCAGCTGGTGATCAGCATTATTTTTACCCTGACGGTTGTGCATGTAATTGTGCCGACCTATGCCGCCATCCAGCAGCAACCGGTCAGGCAAGCTGGCATCTTTGCCCGTAGTCTTTCAGAACCCATTGTCATGTGGAACCATGACATGCCGAGTTTCAGCATTTATTTACAAAAAGTTGTGCCCATACGTGAACCTAAAGCAGGTGAAATTGTATTTACCGGTCTGGATAAACTAAAAAACTTTCCTGATGCAGAGGTTCTGTTCAACAAAGGCGGAGTGGTACTGGTCCGACTCCCTGTTACGGAGAGAAACCACTGATGATTCTCCTGTTCCTTCTTGTACCCGTACTCTGCATCCTGGGCTGGGAATTGATCCATCATTACTATGAGATCAATACCCCGCTTTTTCTGCTGATCAACGGTATGCCACCACATAATGACTGGTTATGGCAGAACATCAGCTTTTTAGGTGATGGCCTGCCCGCCTATGTGCTACTCATTTTCTTCTGCCGTAAAAATGCCCATCTGCTCTGGCTGGGCATACTTGCTTTTCTGGTGACCGGACTGGCCGTACAGGGAATCAAGTATCTGATTGATGTTGTGCGTCCGATCAGCTATCTGGGGATTGAAAATGTTCATGTGATTGGCAAGGCCTTAAAGTTTAACAGCTTTCCATCAGGCCATGCGGCAACCGCATTTGTACTTGCCGGGGTTTTAAGCCGCTCCATGCGGCAGAATGCCTTTGCACATACCCGATTGATTTCCACAGGCCTGATTCTGTTTGCCACATTAATTGCATTGAGTCGCGTGGTTGTTGGTGTACACTGGCCACTCGATGTCATCATCGGCGCCATCTGGGGCTGGTATAGCGCTGCCATCCTTATGAGGCTCTCTGCCCGAACAGTCTCCATTGGGCGGACCCGCCGCAGTGCCAATATTCTATATATACTTGCAGCCATCAGCGCCGGATGCCTGTGGAATTTTGATGGCGGTTATCCTCTCGCTGCCGGATTGGCTAAATTGCTGTCTGCCTGCGCCATGACTTATGTGGCATTGTCGCTGGTGGAACTCAATCTCAGAGTCAGGTTAATCCTTGAAAAAGGCCTGCGGCTTCGCTTACGCCCCATCACAGCACAGCAACTGGATCATACCTTTTTTGAAAAAAGTAAATAAACGTGAGCAACAATACACTTGATCAGTCTGCTGTAGCACATCTGCCGGCCTATACATCAGCCACTGTATGCAGTTGTTTCAGACGCAGCGCCAGTAATAAACCGAGCAGCAGTGTCAGCGTGATTGCCAGAATCAGACCTGACCAGCCGTATTTTTCCCAGACCATCCCACTGCCACTGCCCAATACACTGGACCCCAGATAATAAGAGAACAAATACAGGGATGAGCCTGTGGCCCGATATTGCAGTGACTGCACCGAGACCCAGCTGCTGGCAGTGGAATGTGCCGCAAAAAATGAAAAGGTAAAAATCAGTAAGCCCAACAGGACCACCCACATGGAGGACGACAACATCAGCCATAAACCTGCCAGCATAACCACAAACATTGCCATCAGGACTTTGCCACGTCCAAAACGCTGGCTCCAGCCGGCAGCCCGTGGTGAGCTGTAAATCCCGGATAAATACACCACCGAGATTACACCAATCCAGGTCTGTGAAAGCTGAAATGGCCTATCCAGTAAATGGTAACTCATATAATTAAAGATGGTCACAAAACATCCCATCAGAATAAATCCTTCCAGGAAAAGTAACCGCAGCTTCGGATCTACAAAATTCTTTTTGAAAGATGTCTTAAAACGGGACCACTGGATGGGATAAGGTCTGAAATGTCTGGAAGCAGGCAGACTGATATAAAAAACAATGGCAATCACCAGATTTAACAGGCCAATGAGCAACGTTGCAGTCTGCCACGGAATATAATCCACCAGTACGCCTGCCATCAGGCGCCCACTCATGCCGCCGGCAGCTGTTCCTGAAATATAAAGCCCCATGGCCAGCCCGATATCCTGCGGCGCAATTTCTTCACCAATATAAGCCATCGTGACTGAGGCGACACCACTGATCGCCAGACCAATCATCATACGAGTGACTAAAAATATTTCCCAATACGGCAAAAAAGCACTGAGTGTCAATAAACCTGCTGTTAAAAACAATGAAATCGCCATGATCTTTTTACGACCAAAACGATCAGAAATCAGACCTGCAAAAAGTAGACCCAACGCCAGTGCAATGGTTGAAAAAGATAAGGGAAAACTACTGTGCGTTGCGGTAACCTGAAAAAACTTTGCCATAATCGGCATCATCGGTTGTACACAATACAGCGATGAAAATAAGGCGAAACCGGCCAGGAATAATGCCAGCAGAACAGCAGTAAACTGTTTACTCCCATAGGTGATATAGGGGGGTATGGGCACTGTTGATTCAGACATAATTACTCCTCATGCCTGATCAGTATACGCCTGTTTTGACCCGCAGATAAAAAAAGCCCCATCATGATGAGGCTTCTGGCAGAAATTTACGAGTCTGTATTCAGTACAATGCTTCAGGCAATTGAATCTGAATAATTTCATTGTCATCAGCAAGTTTTGCATTACGCCCGCTTGAACCCGGAAAATTATTATCATTCAACACCGTTAAGGTAGTGCCATTTTCAATAATGACATCCTCAATGGTTTCAAATGGAAAGCTGAAACTGGACCCTGTGCCCAGATCATCATTACGGGCAGTACCATACAATAGATTCGGATTATCAATTTTCATCAAATCCACCAGCGTTCTGCGCTCAATGGTTTTACCCGAATCTCCAAGTTTCACGTGGATCAGTTTCTTATAGCCATCCGGGTTATTCTGAGAAGCATCCCGTTCAATAATAATACCGGACTGATTGTCATATAGCTGAAAATCGCCGATATTGGTGGCTCCGGCCCCCAGCTCAAACAGATAATACTGTCCTGTATATGCTTTTTTCTTCACATCGAACTGTGAAATCAGCAACTGCCCTGAACTGTCGCCTTTCAGTGGCTTTTCCAGTAATGGATATAAATACTGACCATCCTGAGACAGGGCCATCCCTTCAAAACCACCACTCTGCTGAACCCGTGGCTCAACATAATTAATATTGGCTTTATTCAGCTGATTCTGAGGCGAACGTAACTGCAGGTCTGGCTGCAATGGATCCGGCAATGGAATCGGCGCATCCAGCAGCACACCATTCTGATCAAAATGTAATAAATACGGACCAAACTCATCACCAATCCAGTAGGTACCATCTTCTGTACGCTGCATGGATTCAGGGTCAAAATCTGCTCCAGTCAGTAAACGATCTGAAGTATCCTGATTGACGATATCAAAAGGAATTAATTTATTCGGATCACTGAGCTGAATAAAACGCGTCACCTGGACATCGCCGGTTCCACCTGATTTTGTGCGAAAATCCGCTTTAATCTGATAAATGCGTAACAGAAAATCAGACGAGTTATCCTGAGTCCCAAAGCCATTATCTGCCATCGCCATGTAAGTGCCATCAGAATTTTTCAGTGCAGCAGAAAAGCCCTGTACCGGCTGCCCTTTAAAAGGTGGGAATATGCCATTGGCACCTGTGACAAATGCTCCTGAATCCGGCCCTGTCGAATAGGTGGCAACATCCAGTTTTGCAAATGAAATCAGCGTCGGTACCTTCACCGAAGCCGGCGGATTAAAATCATTGCCATCATCATTACATGCAGTTAAACCCAATAAGCCTAACGCTAAAAGGGAGTAAGCAATTTTTTTCATAAAGGTCTTTTTATTGATTTAAATGAGCCTTATTTAAACCAGTCAGGATGACGCTTTTAAGTCACTTCAATGACAATACTGCGTCATTTACAATGTCTTTGATATAGTCTAATTGCTTCCGCATCTTTTCATCAGATAAGGTCGGTTTATCACCTATTTTCAGGATATAACAATATACTGAATTAACCAGGTTTTCTATTCAGGTAACAGTCTTAATAGCCCAGCATTTTTTCCATCTTCCAATACCCAGATCGACCCATCATGAGCTGAATCAATAGCTCGAATCCGTTGTTGCATGTTCAAACGCTGTACTTCGCGAACAGGCCTTGACTCAGTATCGACCACAATAATCGCTTCTGAAGATAATCCACCTATGAGCGCTTTATTCGTCCATTGAGGAAACAATTGTTTTTGATAAAACACCAGGCTCGATGGAGAAATTACGGGCGTCCAACTGATCTCAGGTGCTTTAAATTCAGGGCGAGTCACATGATCTGGAATCACTTCTCCTGAATAATGATCACCATTGGAAACAATGGGATAACCATAATTTTCACCTTTCTGAATCAGATTTAATTCATCACCGCCCTTGGGGCCCATTTCTACGACCCATAATTGATCTTTATGATCAAAAGCGATGCCTAAGGGATTACGATGTCCTAAAGACCAGACTTGTTTTGCGATCTCACCTTGTTGAGTGAATGGATTATCAGCAACAACAGTGCCATCATCATTCAGTCTGATGATTTTACCCAAATTCGAATTCATATCCTGTGCAGGATCAAATTTCTGACGCTCTCCTGAGCTGATCCAAAGTTTTCCATCTTTGCCAAACAACATTCGATGTGCATAATGCCCCTGCCCTGAGACCTTCGGAACTTGTTCCCATATTCTTTTTATATTACGAATTTGAGGATTTTTTTCTTGCAGGTTTAGTTCACCACGAACAACCACTGCCCCATAACCACCATTGCCTTTTTCAGCATAACTTAAATAAATTTGATGATTATTTTTATAGTCAGGATGCAAGGCAATATCACCTAATCCACCCTGTCCACCATAAGCCACTGGTGGAACACCTAAAATATCAATACTTTGCGATGTAGATGGATCAAAAAGTTTTAATTTCCCTCTTTTCTCTGTAATCAATAGTCGCCCATCCGCTAACTCTGCAATTGCCCAGGGTTCATCAAAATTAGCGACTTTTTGAACACGATAGTTCTGATGAATCATTGCAGTTGCACTTTCTGTAGACTGTTTTGCTTCAGATGATGAGTCGCTTTGAGCATTACAAGCGCTTAACAATGTACAGCTCATGAGTAGAGGTAAATAAAAGAATTTCTGTCGTAAAGCTTCCATTTTTCTGTTCCTCAATACTTTGATGATTTATTTATTCTAAAGAAAAGACTGTGTTGAACTATTTTATATTGTTAACAGCACTTTTTCTGATTGGATCAATGTAAGCATTTACCTACAAAGCCTGTCGAAATTAGCGAATATACGGCTTACCAAGATTCACCTATTCTATACTTATAGGGAACAGGAAGTTCCCCAGACAAAAAACAACAATAATTGGTCTGAGCATCAGGAACGTGAGATTCGACAGGAGTCAGATCTAACTTACCAATACGAAGAAAACCCCATCAGGATGATGGGGTTTTCTTTTTATATTTACATCGTTTTTTGAATTTATATGCGTTTTAGATAATTAATAATCGCTTTATTTTCAGCCATTTTTACAAATTCTAAAGCGCTAAATTAGCTTAAATAGTCTTACCTTATAAAGAAATATCTTAACTATTTATCGGAGAACTATATTATAAAAAACGACTCTTAGCTTAGTTTTTTATGAATTTCATCTATAGCCACATGCAAATTAAGGGCTACATTTCTTTAAATCCGATATCCAGAGCCTCACAGATGGAAATATTCTGTTGACTTACAATATTCCTGACTTTCCTTTTCAGTACAGACCATGCCTGTTCAATCGGATTCAAATCAGGGCTATATGCCGGAAGGTAGGCGATCCGTACATTATACGTTTCAGCAAGCTGTTCTATTTCCCGGCCTTTATGAATGGATGCATTGTCCAGGATCAAAAGATACCCTGACCCGGGTAAATTCCGAAATAAATAATCAAGCCACCCTGTAAATAAATGTCTGTCACATGAACCCTGAAAAACCAGCGGTGATAGAAAACTGCAGGGAGCACTCGACCTTACCGCACTGATCATACTCATTCTTTTTCCATGACCGCCTGACTTTAAATCCTGACAGCATTTCCCCTTAAATGACCAGCCATATTCTGCCGTGTCAGTTGTATTGATTCCTGATTCATCGATATACAGAATATTTTCCCTGCCATATTCCTGTTCCCACTGAGGAAGAATCCACTGAAATACGGTTCTGCTTATTTTGCAGGCCTGTCTGTAGAGGAAACTCTTTTTTTATGCGTCCATCCCAGTTTATGAAGCGTTGCCAATATGACATCATAGGAAACTGCATATCCGAACTGGTTTTTAAAGAGTGGAACCAGGTCTTTTGCCTGTGAGAACTTTGTATTTTCAACAAATACTTTGAAAGCAGGCAGATCCTTAATGGTTGAAGGTCTGCCCACATTGACAAGTTTAGGCTGAGCCAGCTGTCCTGTCTGCTGTTCAAGCAGAATCCAGTCATCCAATGTTGTGCGGGCGATATTGAACGTCGTGCAGGTATTCGATTTATGACCACTCTTTCGGTAGAATTCCATGACTTTCCGGCGTAAATCTTCTGAATATATCTTTGGCATATGGATAAGCAATTTAAAGGGGTTTGTCTATTGTAGCTCAAAAAGTGCATCTTGCTATAACCTCTTCGCCTGTTCAATTATTTCTTTGAGCTTTGTATAATTTAACAATACTTTCAATGCCAATACATTAATAATCAGCCAAGCAGACCAATTCGCCAAATTAACTACATCCACTTCATCTATCTCAGCCCAGTAAGCTCTATGTAAAGCTTTTGATCTTTTAGTATATAAATTTTTGATATGTTTTTTTAAAATTTTATATTCTTCAACACTATATATTTGAAAACCACCATATACCAATATTGATGCTAAACCTTTAGCATTTGATTCTGAAATAGACTCTTTACCAATAGAAAAAAAACATTCCACACATGACCAAAGTTTTATAAATTTCATTGTATTGTTATTATCTTTAGTTGCTTCAGAAAACCAATACACTGCTTTAATAACCGCTTCTTCTATTTCATTTTGTGAATCTTTCTGTAAAGCTTGAAAAAAGTTATTAAAAAATAAGTTATTATTAAAATAATTTATAATTTCTGATGTTAATTTAATTTCTCTAAAATTTATTGAATCATATAAGAAGGTACCCCCTTCTTTCTCATCTAGCCAACTTAAGCTTGGGCTAGATATTTTTTGACCAGAAAATGAATTTAAAACTTGGATTCTATAATCCAAAATTAATCGCTCATTAATTGTTTGTGTACAAACTCCTATAAATCCAGTAAGTATATTCGAAATATAATGAAACTTTTCGGCTGATTTCTTTTGACTTCCTATTTCTTTCCCTTGTATCCACAAATATTTATTCATTCTATTAAAAAAATTTACATCATCTTTCCCATAAGCTCTTCTAAAAATATCTTCATCACTTTGAATTACTCGATAGTTCCCACAGTCTAAGAAACCAACTTCTTCAAAGCTAATGCCTTCACAACATGCTATATAATTAAAATTTTTGATTTCTTTCTTTGCTTTACTGTGAATCTCTTCAATCATGTTTTTGTTATCTTCACTCAAGCTTAAGCGATTTTCATAGTGTCTTTTTACGACTGAATAAAGTTCTGAAAATGTAATAGCATCTTGTAATTCATAGTATATAAGTAACTTTTCTGTAACTTCTACCATTATTTTCCTTGTTGCCAATGTCATATACATACTCTTATTACTTGATAATTTTAATTCTTGTGAAATAATACATTCAAGATTTTTTATATCATCAAAAGTATTAATCTTAACAAAAGCCTTTGCTTGAAATATAGAATCCAACATTCGATTTATTATTCGATGTTCTTTAAGTTTATTCATAAGCTAACATCTCTATTTTTAATTTAATTTACCATATCAAAAATTCATGCAATAAAAAACACCCCGACCTTTTTGGCCGGGGTGTGGAAATAATGAGCTGGCGATGACTTACTCTCACATGGGTAACCCCACACTACCATCAGCGCTAAGAGGTTTCACTTCTGAGTTCGGGATGGGATCAGGTGGTTCACTCTCGCTATGGTCGCCAGCACAACTGTTGATGGATACTCACTGCGGTCTTATTTAAATGCCACAGCTTTCAGCCAAAAGAGTATTAACAGAATATCTGAGTTGAATATTGTATCCGGCTTTTTAACTGAATCAATTAACTTTGATCCTTTTCATGAAATCAATCAATGCCTCATAAACAACCGCTTGGGTGTTGTATGGTCAAGCCTCACGATCAATTAGTACTGGTCAGCTTCACACGTCACCGTGCTTCCACATCCAGCCTATCAACGTCCTGGTCTCGAACGGATCTTTAGTGAACATAAAGTTCAAGGGAAATCTTATCTTGAGGTGGGCTTCCCGCTTAGATGCTTTCAGCGGTTATCCCTTCCGAACATAGCTACCCGGCGATGCGACGGGCGTCACAACCGGTACACCAGGGGTTCGTCCACTCCGGTCCTCTCGTACTGAGAGCAGATCCTCTCAAATTTCCAGCGCCCACGGTAGATAGGGACCGAACTGTCTCACGACGTTCTAAACCCAGCTCGCGTACCTCTTTAAATGGCGAACAGCCATACCCTTGGGACCTGCTTCAGCCCCAGGATGAGATGAGCCGACATCGAGGTGCCAAACACCGCCGTCGATATGAACTCTTGGGCGGTATCAGCCTGTTATCCCCAGAGTACCTTTTATCCGTTGAGCGATGGCCCTTCCATTCAGAACCACCGGATCACTAAGACCTACTTTCGTACCTGCTCGACTTGTGGGTCTCGCAGTCAAGCGCGCTTTTGCCTTTATACTCTACGCGTGATTTCCGACCACGCTGAGCGCACCTTCGTACTCCTCCGTTACTCTTTAGGAGGAGACCGCCCCAGTCAAACTACCCACCAGACACGGTCCTCGTCCCGGATAACGGGACAGAGTTAGAACCTCAACATTACCAGGGTGGTATTTCAAGGATGGCTCCAGTCAGACTGGCGTCCAATCTTCATAGCCTCCCACCTATCCTGCACAGGTAAGGTCAAAGTTCAGTGTCAAGCTGCAGTAAAGGTTCACGGGGTCTTTCCGTCTAGCCGCGGGTACACTGCATCTTCACAGCGATTTCGATTTCACTGAGCCTCTGCTGGAGACAGCGCCGCCATCATTATGCCATTCGTGCAGGTCGGAACTTACCCGACAAGGAATTTCGCTACCTTAGGACCGTTATAGTTACGGCCGCCGTTTACTGGGGCTTCGATCAGGAGCTTCGCTTGCGCTGACCCCATCAATTAACCTTCCAGCACCGGGCAGGCATCACACCCTATACGTCCACTTTCGTGTTTGCAGAGTGCTATGTTTTTAATAAACAGTTGCAGCGGCCTGGTTTCTGTGGCTGCCAACAGCTCAGGGAGCAAGTCCCGTCACCGTCAGCAGCGTACCTTCTCCCGAAGTTACGGTACCATTTTGCCTAGTTCCTTCAGCAGAGTTCTCTCAAGCGCTTTGGTCTACTCGACCTGACCACCTGTGTCGGTTTCGGGTACGATTCCTGTGTAACTGAAGCTTAGAGACTTTTCCTGGAAGCAGGGTATCAGCCACTTCGTAAGTAAAACTTACTTGATGTCAGCTCTCAGCATAAAGCACCCCGGATTTGCCTGGGATACATGCCTACAACCTTTCACCTGGACTACCATCGCCAGGCTGACCTAACCTTCTCCGTCCTCTCATCGCATTACACAGAAGTACTGGAATATTCACCAGTTTCCCATCGACTACGCCTCTCGGCCTCGCCTTAGGGGTCGACTCACCCAGCCCCGATTAACGTTGGACTGGAACCCTTGGTCTTTCAGCGAACGGGTTTTTCACCCGTTTTATCGTTACTCACGTCAGCATTCGCACTTCTGATACCTCCAGCATGCTTCTCAACACACCTTCATCAGCTTACAGAACGCTCCCCTACCACTTGACCATAAGTCAAATCCGCAGCTTCGGCACATGGTTTTAGCCCCGTTACATCTTCCGCGCAGGCCGACTCGACCAGTGAGCTATTACGCTTTCTTTAAAGGATGGCTGCTTCTAAGCCAACCTCCTGGCTGTCTGTGCCTTCCCACATCGTTTCCCACTTAACCATGATTTTGGGGCCTTAGCTGGCGGTCTGGATTGTTGTCCTCTTGACTGCGGACGTTAGCACCCGCAGTCTGTCTCCCGGATAGTACTCACAGGTATTCGGAGTTTGCATCGGTTTGGTAAGTCGGGATGACCCCCTAGCCGAAACAGTGCTCTACCCCCTGTGGTATTCGTCCGAGGCGCTACCTAAATAGCTTTCGGGGAGAACCAGCTATCACCAGGCTTGATTAGCCTTTCACCCCTATCCACAAGTCATCCCCTGGCTTTTCAACGACAGTGGGTTCGGCCCTCCAGTCAGTGTTACCTGACCTTCAGCCTGCTCATGGATAGATCGCCTGGTTTCGGGTCTATACCCAGCAACTATGCGCCCTATTAAGACTCGGTTTCCCTACGGCTCCCCTAGACGGTTAACCTTGCTACTGAATATAAGTCGCTGACCCATTATACAAAAGGTACGCAGTCACCGAACAAGTCGGCTCCCACTGCTTGTATGCATGCGGTTTCAGGATCTGTTTCACTCCCCTCACAGGGGTTCTTTTCGCCTTTCCCTCACGGTACTGGTTCACTATCGGTCAGTCAGGAGTATTTAGCCTTGGAGGATGGTCCCCCCATGTTCAGACAGGGTTTCTCGTGCCCCGCCCTACTCGTCTTCATCATGCATGCCCTTTCGTGTACGGGACTATCACCCTCTGTGGTTGCTCTTCCCAGAGCATTCCGCTAGAACATGCATCACTTTATGGGCTGTTCCCCGTTCGCTCGCCGCTACTCAGGGAATCTCAATTGATTTCTTTTCCTGGGGGTACTGAGATGTTTCACTTCCCCCCGTTCGCCTCGCATGACTATGTATTCATCATGCGATACCTACCTTATGGTAAGTGGGTTTCCCCATTCAGATATCTCCGGATCAAAGGATATTTGCCGCCTCCCCGGAGCTTTTCGCAGGCTGTCACGTCTTTCTTCGCCTCTGACTGCCAAGGCATCCACCACATGCACTTAATTACTTGACCATACAACCCCAAACAGTCGTCAACACCTACAAGTGAGTGTTGTCCGTGCGATTATTCATCGCTACTATTTGTGGCCTGTGAATTCAATCACTGTACAGCTTCAATCAATTTCATATACCAAAACGCTTGATTCAGTTTGTTCGCTAGTGCTCATTCCATTCAGCATCAACAGTTCTCTGTTAAAACTTCATAAAATAAGCCAAACAATTATTTCAACTCAAATATATGCTGTTAATGATTCACTACCGCCTCGTCAGCAGGTAGGTATCCGTGATGAATCACAGAAGTTAATAAACTGAATGTTCATTAAATTCCATAATCAATCCTGTCTTTCAAATGGGTGCCTGCGCGAAGCACAGCTTCCTGCAATATTTTTCTTTCACTGTCATGTAAAATCAAATACTACGCGCAGCATAGCTGCTTGTCTTGCGTTTCGGCAAAGCGTTGCTTTGCTGATCCGAAACTCTGGTGGAGACTAGGAGAGTCGAACTCCTGACCTCCTGCGTGCAAAGCAGGCGCTCTACCAACTAAGCTAAGTCCCCGACTTATCAATAAGTCAATGTGTCTGATTTTCCGTACTGCGTCAGTAGTGGTGGGTCTGACAAGACTTGAACTTGTGACCCCACGCTTATCAAGCGTGTGCTCTAACCAACTGAGCTACAGACCCTCAGATACATCGTCATGAAGAACAACCTGTTGTGAATTCTCACCAATCGTCAATCTTTCGTTAAGGAGGTGATCCAGCCGCAGGTTCCCCTACGGCTACCTTGTTACGACTTCACCCCAGTCATCGGCCACACCGTGGTAACCGCCCTCTTTGCAGTTAGGCTAGCTACTTCTGGTGCAACAAACTCCCATGGTGTGACGGGCGGTGTGTACAAGGCCCGGGAACGTATTCACCGCGGCATTCTGATCCGCGATTACTAGCGATTCCGACTTCATGGAGTCGAGTTGCAGACTCCAATCCGGACTACGATCGGCTTTTTGAGATTGGCATCACATCGCTGTGTAGCAACCCTTTGTACCGACCATTGTAGCACGTGTGTAGCCCTGGCCGTAAGGGCCATGATGACTTGACGTCGTCCCCGCCTTCCTCCAGTTTGTCACTGGCAGTATCCTTAAAGTTCCCATCCGAAATGCTGGCAAGTAAGGAAAAGGGTTGCGCTCGTTGCGGGACTTAACCCAACATCTCACGACACGAGCTGACGACAGCCATGCAGCACCTGTATCTAAATTCCCGAAGGCACTCCCGTATCTCTACGGGATTCTTAGTATGTCAAGGCCAGGTAAGGTTCTTCGCGTTGCATCGAATTAAACCACATGCTCCACCGCTTGTGCGGGCCCCCGTCAATTCATTTGAGTTTTAGTCTTGCGACCGTACTCCCCAGGCGGTCTACTTATCGCGTTAGCTGCGCCACCAAAGCCTCAAAGGCCCCAACGGCTAGTAGACATCGTTTACGGCATGGACTACCAGGGTATCTAATCCTGTTTGCTCCCCATGCTTTCGTACCTCAGCGTCAGTATCAGGCCAGATGGCTGCCTTCGCCATCGGTATTCCTCCAGATCTCTACGCATTTCACCGCTACACCTGGAATTCTACCATCCTCTCCCATACTCAAGCCGACCAGTATCGTATGCAATTCCCAGGTTGAGCCCGGGGATTTCACATCCGACTTAATCAGCCGCCTACGTACGCTTTACGCCCAGTAAATCCGATTAACGCTCGCACCCTCTGTATTACCGCGGCTGCTGGCACAGAGTTAGCCGGTGCTTATTCTGCGGGTAACGTCCACTCTCATCAGCTATTAACCAATGCAGTCTCCTCCCCGCTTAAAGTGCTTTACAACCATAAGGCCTTCTTCACACACGCGGCATGGCTGGATCAGGGTTCCCCCCATTGTCCAATATTCCCCACTGCTGCCTCCCGTAGGAGTCTGGGCCGTGTCTCAGTCCCAGTGTGGCGGATCATCCTCTCAGACCCGCTACGGATCGTCGCCTTGGTAGGCCTTTACCCCACCAACCAGCTAATCCGGCTTAGGCTCATCTGTTAGCGAATGGTCACAAGTGATCCCATCCTTTCCCCCTTGGGGCGTATGCGGTATTAGCGTCCCTTTCGAAACGTTGTCCCCCACTAACAGGCAGATTCCTAAGTTGTACTCACCCGTCCGCCGCTGGGTCAGTTGCCGAAGCAACATCCCCCGCTCGACTTGCATGTGTTAAGCCTGCCGCCAGCGTTCAATCTGAGCCATGATCAAACTCTTCAGTTAAAATCATTTTGCACCTTAATTTAAAGACAAGGTGCCAATTCCGGCTCATCAATTACTGACAAATTCTCTCAAATAAACTTCGAGTAATTTAAACCAATCAATCAATGATAATATTTCGATCAATCAATCAGTGAAAATCCACACAAGTTGTTCTTCATAAGCTCTTAATGATCAACCCAATGCCTCAGCAGCATCAGGACAGGTCGGCTATATTACTCGCTATCTCTTAAATGTCAACAGGTATCTGTCAGGTTTTTAAGAAATACCCGCTCCGGATAAAAACTCAGCACTTAAGCCATATATCTGTTATTCAACAGATTTTTTATCAGGTCGCCGCCAATGGATGTGCATTATAGAGCATTTCAAATGCCTTGCAAGCGTTGTTTGATGCAAAATGGAATGTCTGTTCGGTTTTTAAACCAGAAAAATTTCAACATATTGTTTTTTATTTAAAATTTATTTTATATTTTCAATTTCTTCTTCAATTACCCATAAATCTATTCGCCCTGCCCGCATGGTATATGGTGGATTTATGCTGAAAGTGCCAGACAAAAATCGGGACTTCTGTTTTTTGGCCATATCCTATAAAAAACGGAAACCACTGTAGTCACAATGACTTCCGCATTGTTTTTGATATTTACCCCTTTAAGTCCGTTTAGAACTTCATACTGATCCGTGCCCAGTAATTCCGCCCGGCATTATTAAATTGTTCACGACTGGCAAAGCCAAAACCTGAACTGCCTGCCCGGTTCAAATGTTCGGTATAGGTTTTATCCAGCACATTATCGACACCCACGGCCAGATCAACATCCTTCATCAGATGATAGGAAGCATTCAGGGCAAGCGTGGTAAAACCTGCACTTTCTCCCATATCATAACCGACAATATTGCCCTGGTTCAGGCTGATCCGATCCTGTCTGGCAACGGCTCTCCACAACAGACCAAGGGTAAATTGATCCCGAACATAACGCAGATTAAAGCGTCCTTCCAAAGGTGCAATTTGCGGTAGTGCCTGATGATCCGTGGTATTTTCACCCCATGCATACATCGCACTGAGCTCTGCCTGCAATGCATCAGTCAGCTGGTAACCCACACCGGCTTCAGCACCTGCAATGGTTGCATCAACATTTTTTGCTCCGGCACTGAAACGGGAACCATGACTGTGCCCTCCCATACCGGCAACCGGGTGATCATGATAACTCATAAGAATATAGTCATTAATCAACCCGGCATAAGCAGAAACCCAGGAACTGAATGCACCATGCTGATGCTGATAACCCATATCCAGTTGCAGGGTTTTTTCTGTATCCAGGTCATTGAATGCCGGTTTTGACATGCCGCTGTTGCCATGTGCGGTACTGAAAAGTTCCCAGTAATCCGGCACACGCTCTACATAGCCCAGGCCAATATAGCTTTTGGCATCATGCCCGGGATGCTGGCCTTCCAGGCGGATAAACGCACTCGGCAAGGTTTCCGAACGATCATCATTCAGTTTAAGTGCGTCAATTTTGACCTGATCAATACGGGTCCCGGTAACAATTTTATGTTGTTCATTCAAAGGATAGCTCAGCTCACCAAAAGCACCATAGGACTGAAACTTCATGTCAGACTGAAATGGTATATTCATGGATGGCGAGGTCATGTCGCCACCATGCTTATTCTGCTGAGCATCAACGCCAGTCACCAGCTCAACACCACTCCAGTTCATGGTCATCGCCAGACGGCTGTTCAGAGTACGGCGAGTGACCCGCATTTCCGAAGGATTGGGCACCATCTGATCCGTGGCCATGTCATGCACCATCGGCGCTGTACGCAGCCTGAAATTATCCATGACATGATCGTTATAACTGTAATTGATCTGTCCTTCGACCTTTTTGATTACATCCGTCAGATTTTTCTTTTCAAAACGCAGTCCCAGACTTTCCCGGGCAAATTGTGAGCCATCCATCTCCCGGCCGGCATACAACGCCTCACCATCGGATTTTCCTCCACTCAGCTCCACCAGCGTGTTTTCATCCGGTGTCCAGCCCAGTGCAACATCAGCATTCCAGCGTTTCCATGCAGATGGAACTTTATTGCCGTCCCCATCTTCATAACTGTTTGATTCTGATCGTCCGGCATTGAATCGAAGGTATTTTGTTTCATCGCCCACAGCAGCTTCCACATTATGATCAATGCGGCCATAGGAACCCACTGTCACACTGGCCTGACCACGATAGGGCTGTTCAGCAGACAGCCGTTCCGGTTGCCGTTCAAAGATCACTGTTGCCGCCGAACCGGTATGTGGATATTGAACAGTTTGTGGACCTTTAATCACCGTAATCCGGTCATAACTTTCAGGCTGAATATAGGACGTCGGCGCATCCATACGATTCGGACATGCGCCCAGATTTTCAGTGCCATCCGTTAAAATTTTAATCCGTGAACCAAACATGCCCCGGAAGGTGACATCCCCATTGGTTCCACCGTTTTTAATGGCACTGAACCCCATAATACTTTGCAGATAATCTGCCCCATCTGTCGCCGGAATTGGTTGAATCGGCTGTTTTGGATCAGCATGGACAATTAAACCACCCGCATCACCGGCGCGCTGTGCAGTCACCACAATTGGCGCAAGATAACCGGTCGGACTGGGTTGTTCCTGTGCAGCAACACTGGCTGAATAGCATGCAATACAAATCGCAGCCGTCAAAGGCTGTAACAAAAATTCTGGCTGAGCCATTTTCATCTCACTATAAATCATCAATAAAGCAGGGACTGAGTCAATGCAGACCCTGATGTTAAACCACTGATTTATATTAAGACTGGTGGAGCCCGCCCCTGGGGAAGCAGAAAAAGACGCTGCAGAACAAAATAAACATGCAGGCATGCCTTCTGAAAGGCAATCAGACGCACCTGAATGCGATCCAGCACCGGCTTGATGCTCAATTCAGGTGGCAACACCAGATTGCCATATACGGTACAGTACTGACACTGATGGTCCACGTCATGGTGATGCGCGGAACCCAGGGCAGAATCATGTGCCCGATCAGATGCAGAGTCTGCTTGTGCAGTATGCCCCTGGAACAGCGCTGAATGCTGCATATGCTGAGTATGGGAATGATCATGGGAAGATGCATGCTGATGTACTGTCGGTTGAAGCTGTGTCAGTGCCTGAGAAATGGTTTCACAGACCGGTGCAATCTGGTATCGCTCCGGCAGCAAAGGCTGTAAAAATACAGCAATCTGTAAAAAAACTGCGCTAAACCCCAGCAGTAACCCAGTTCGAAACAACAAAACATTCATCTCAACATTTTTTTGAGCGCCGAGTATAACAAAGCCCGGTCGAAACCGGGCTGAATTAAAGACTGAATCTGCCAGACCAGGGCGTCATTCATGGTCGATTCACACACGTCGCGCTTTATACCGTCATGCCATTGCTTTATCAGCGTTTAGCAGTCACGTTTTCCTTCTGACGCTGACGTACCTCCTTTTCCACCTTTTCACGGGCACGCTGCCGTTTCAGTGGAGAAAGATAATCCAAAAATAATTTGCCATTTAAGTGATCCATTTCATGCTGAATACATACGGCAAGCAAACCTTCTGCTTCCATCTCGAAAGTCTGGCCTTCAAGATCCATTGCATCGATTTTTACACGTGACGGACGCTCAACTTTATCGTATATTTGAGGCACTGACAGACAGCCCTCTTCATAAGGCTGCGTTTCTTCAGTCAGCGGGGTAACTTTGGGGTTAATGAATACCATCGGCTGATCCTTATTTTCAGACAGATCCATAACAATCAACTGAATATGACGGTCAACCTGTGTTGCTGCCAGGCCAATGCCCGGTGCTGCATACATGGTTTCAAACATATCTGCTGTAAGTTGACGGATTTCATCCGTCACTTCTTCAAGAGGTTTGGCAATGGTACGTAAACGGGGATCAGGAAAACTTAAAACAGGTAATAAGGCCATATCTGTATCCTCACTGCTATGCCATTGATCTTAAAACCAAATGAAGAATATACTTCATTAAAAAACTATGTGTAATATGCACATTATAACGCATTTAGATACATAATTTCAGGGATTATGATAATGAAAAAGGTTTTCAATGGCATCGTCAATTTGCATGCCATGGGGTTTAAAAAACAGGTTGTTGCTCTGGCGCTCTGTCTGAGCAGCAGCATGATCTGTCTTGATCATGCCATTGCCGCCAGCCCCAACCAGACACCTCCTGCACTGAAAGCCAATGCACCTCATGTCTATGTGGTCAAACGTGGAGATACCCTGTGGGACATCTCGGGGAAGTTCTTAAGTAAACCCTGGCGCTGGCCGGAAATCTGGGCAAGTAACCGCCATATCAAAAATCCGCACTGGATTTATCCCGGAGACAAACTGCTGCTCTGTACCCTGGACGGGCGTCCACTGATTGGTGTTGACGAAGGTGACGGCTGTGAAGGGATTATCCGCCGCCATCAGGGCGGTGTGTCATTAAAACCGCAAATCCGTGTTGAGTCCCTGAATAATTCAATTCCAGTGATTCCACTGGCACATATCCAGCAATGGCTGGAACACACTATTATCGTTTCACCCGAATTTCTGACCAATATTCCCTATATCCTGGGTGCAGCAGATAACCGGGTGATCACCGCTGCCGGTCAGACCGTTTATGCACGTGGCAATGGCCTGGTCACCGGTCAGCGCTATGGCGTTTACCGCGAAACTGAACCCTATATGTTCGTGGATGCCAAAGGCAAAAAATACAATGCAGGTATGGAACTGATCGAAGTGGCATCTGCACTTGCGGTTGCAGCCAGCCATGATATTGCTACGCTTGAACTGACCAGAAGCTATAATGCAGAAGTCAGAAAAGGGGATTATGTCCTGCCCCAGTATGACAACAACCTCCCGAGCCTGTTTTATCCTGTGACCAGTCGGGAGGTCACCACAGGCGGTAAAATCATTCGTGTTCAGGGTTCAATTGCCACCGCGGCACAGCACAGCGTGGTAACCCTGGACCGGGGCAATCTGCATGGTGCCAGAGCGGGTCAGGTATTCAGCATTTATCAGCAGGGGGAAATAGTGCGGGACCCTAAAACCCGGGAAAGCATTCAATTGCCGAACCAATTGATCGGCACACTGATGATCTTTAAAACTTTCGATCAGCTGAGTTATGCCTATATCCTGGACAGCACCCTGCCCGTTAAGGTGGGTGCAGTAATTCAGCCCCCTGCCATCTCTGATCAATAATTCATGGAGGCGTGATGTTGAACGAAATATCTGAGCTGCAGCTTTACACCATCAGATTATGGTATCTGGTTCAACACTCCCTTTCGGTATTCCGCCAGCTGGAACAGTTTTTTGGCTCAGCTGAGCAGGCCACCCATCCACAGAACTTATCCCGCTGGGCTGAACTGAAAATTCATCAGAATCATATTCAGCGGGCACAGGACTTTCTGAGCGATAAAGGCCAGCAGGAATTTGAACAATGCCTGCACGATATCCGGACACATACTGACTTCATCATCACGGAAAGTGAAAGTTATTATCCACAGCAGTTGCTTCCCTACACGGACCGGCCTCCCATTCTGTTCGGCCGGGGTTCGCTGCAAAATTTAAGTCAGCCGCAGATTGCCATTGTCGGCAGTCGGAAACCAAGCCCTCATGGCAAACAGATGACCTATGATTTTGCCTGGTATTTAAGTGAAAAAGGCTTTTTCATTACCAGTGGACTGGCACAGGGTATTGATGAAGCTGCGCATACCGGTGCATTGAAAAATCACCGAACCATTGCGGTGGTCGGTACAGGACTGGATCGGGTCTATCCCTCCCAGAACCTGCAATTGCAGAATCAGATTCTTGAACAGGGCGGTACGGTGCTGAGTGAATTTCTGCCTGGCACCAAACCCCTGCAATATCATTTTCCACGGCGTAACCGCATTGTCAGTGGTTTAAGTCTCGGCGTACTGGTTGCCGAGGCTCAGATCGGCAGCGGCTCACTGATTACGGCAAAACTGGCAGCCGAACAGGGCAAAATCACCTTTGCCATTCCCGGGCATATCTACAGTGAGTTCCATCAGGGCTGCCACCAGCTGATCCGTGAAGGCGCCATCCTGGTGGATCATCCCGAGCAGATCATTGAAGACCTGGCCTTACCCACACAGTGGCACTGCAATCAGCAACAGACAGACACATCTCGTCCGGTCAGTCTGCAACCTGAAATCCCTGGCCATTTATTTTTGCTGTACCAGCAACTCGACTGGATTGGGCAGGACCTTGATACACTGGCTGCAAAACTGCAGCTGGATACTGCTGAACTGACCGGCGCTTTAATGGAACTGGAGCTTTCAGGCCTGTGCATTCAGCAATCCGGTCTGTACCTGCGTTGCCGTAACAGCCATTAACGGTCACAATAAGCTGTTTAACACACAGACCAAGGGAACCCCTTCAATGATTACAACCTCAGTCACAGAAGCTGCTGAGTTTCTGACTCAGGGCAAAGTGCTGGCCTACCCGACGGAAACCGTCTGGGGCCTGGGTTGCGACCCTTATAATGAACAGGCTTTTCAGGCCATTTTACAACTGAAGCAGCGGCCTGCTGAAAAAGGTGTGATTTTACTGGCCGGACAGATCAGTCAGATTGAGCACCTGCTGACACAAGTGGATGATGAAATCCGCTTGCAAATCATCAACAGCTGGACACAACGCACACCAGCTGAGCGTGCAACCACATGGTTGCTTCCTGCTGATGACAGTATTCCACAATGGATTAAAGGCCAGCATGCCGGCGTTGCAGTCCGGGTCAGTACACATCCCCTGTGTACAGCACTGTGTAATGCCTTTAATGGCTTTATTGTCTCCACCAGCGCCAACCCCAGTGGCATGCCGCCTGCACAGTCATTACAGCAGGCCCGTCAGTACTTTGGATCCAGATTGAACTATCTGAATGGTGACCCCGGCATGAACCATCAGTCCAGTAAAATTATTGATGCCATGACCGGAAAAGTCATTCGGGCTTAGGCCGGCAGCAGAAATAACAGACAAAAAAAACTCAGCAATATATAGAGTTTGCTGAGCATAGAAAAGGATGTAACTTAACCATACATCCAAAGGGTTATCCATTTGAAGCAGTAATGTACTGAAAACAGACTGCTGCTTACAGGCGCCATCATATGCCACAAATGATTTTTATACAAATCATTTTTTATTTATCCGATAAGACTTAAACGCTCAGTCAATCTTTATTTTATTCAAATTAAGATAATATTATTTTTAAAAATATTTTTAATTCATACAAAAACAATGGAAATCCAGAAGAATTTTACTGGATCCAGATGAGCCCATAAGACACAATACCGGTGATCACTTGTTCACTTTTTAACCCGATCTTCCGGTTTTTAGAAAGATCATCACAAATTACTGTCCTTCCTCTCAGCCTGTTCGCCGTTTTTGCTGGGCGAGTATAATTCCCACCAGAATCACCAGTCCACCCACGCTATGGTATATGGTCCAGCCCTCACCCAGCCAGAAACAGGCGATCACCGCGGTGATAATCGGCATTAAATTCATAAAAATACTGGTCCGATTCGGGCCGATAGACTGAACCGCCATCATCCACAGCAAAGGTGCAAGCAATGACGGGAAAATACCGGCATAAAATACACTGGCAGCATTCTGAGCATTAATGCTGTCCAGTCCGGCCCAGATGACAAAAGGCAAATGATAGATCAGGGTAAAACCAATCTGTATATATAAGCTGATCAGTAATGGCACCTGTAATTGCCACTTTTTAAGGAAAACCCCATAAAAGGCATAAAAGAACACTGCAATCAACATCAGAAAATCGCCCTGATGCCGTCCAAGCTCCAGTAAACTGCCAAAATTGCCCTGAGCCATGACATACAATAGACCGGCAAGAGACAGAATACTGCCTGTAACAGCAAAGCGGTTCGGTATGTCCTGCAGAACAGCCATAGAAACAAAAATAGTGAAGACCGGAATCAGTGCATTGACAATGCCCATATTGGTCGCTGTGGTATGGTGTGATGCCGTATAGGCCAGCCCCTGATACAGCACCATGCCGAATGCGCTCAGCACCGCAAACTGAAAAAAATGCCGTCTGATCAGGTGTCGCTGTTGCCACACTTTCACCAGCATGAATGGAGTCAGTACCATGAAGGCCAATAGCCAGCGGTAGAAACTGATGCTGACCGGAGAAATATAGTCCGCAACATAACGAGTCACTGCAATATTCATTGACCAGATCAGAACAGCCATGAGCGGCAGGACAAATGCCCACCCGTGATGTCGTGATTTCAGATTCATACCGCTTCAGCTTTCAGTGACAGATACAGGTTATTTTCAGCCAGGTCTGAAATAATAGATATATGGAATATCCGACATTAATAGGGAAATTACGACATTCCGACCAAAATTTCACCACGACCTATACCGCTCTATTTAATAAATACATCCCATGATTTCATGGCATGGCTGACCACCTGATCCAGCTGTGCCTTCGCCAGACCATCACGGGCCTGCATGGTCAGCCCCTGGATGACCGTACTGTAAAAATCAGTCATTTCCGCTATACGGCAATCTGGTGCCAGGTCACCATCTGCTACCCCCTTGGCCAGCCGCGCCAGGATTTTTTGCTTGGCACCCTGCCTTTTTTGCAATAATTCATGCTGAATCTGCTGATTTTGTTCCGAGCAGTTCATGGTCGCCACCACCAGCATACATCCGGTCGGCTTATGGTCCTGCACCAGTTTTTTTACGTTTTCATACAGATACAGTTCGATTGCGACCCTGGCGGTGCGTGCCTGCACAAAAATCCGGTCTGCCGAACAGGCCTCATGCTCCAGATAATAAGCCAGACAACGCTGAAACAGCTGTGCCTTGTCACCAAAACTGCTGTAAAGGCTGGGTGCTGTTATATTCAGCGCCTGCGTCAGGTCACTGATGGAAGTCGCCTCATAGCCATACTCCCAGAACAGCAGCATCGCCTTTTGCAGGGCATCCTGTTCATCAAAACATTTCGGACGTCCGCGCTTGCGCCGGGTTTCAGCTGCCGAAAGCGGTAATGCCACAGTATTTTTACGCTCTGTCATAAACTTCACATATTTTTTTATAACAATCACTATTAAATTAATTGACATTCGGTTTTCAATCAAATATTTTATTTTCATAACGATCATTATTTAATTATTCCATCCCCCAGATTCAGACCAGGGAATCATTACCATGGCTCAAACATCCACATCCTCCATTTCTGAAAAGATGGCGGAACCAGCCCCCCCGTTGTCTCAGGGAAACTGGTATGCTCTATTGACTGTTGCGGTAACCGCATTTGCACTGGTCACCAGTGAGTTTTTACCCATTGGCCTGTTAAACAGTATTGCAGCAGACCTGCATATCTCCAGTGGAACGGCCGGATTGGTAATTACCCTGCCCGGCATCATGGCAGCCCTGGCAGCCCCACTGCTGCCGGTATGGGTCAGACAACTTGATCGTCGCTATCTGCTGATTGGGCTGACTGCAATCATGGTTATTGCCAATCTGATCACCGCCATTTCCACCACCTTTGGCCTGTTATTATTCAGCCGTTTTATGCTGGGTATAGCCATTGGCGGTTTCTGGGCCACAGCCATTGCCCTGAGTGGCAGGCTTGCACCGAAACATTTACCCATTGCCAAAGCGACAGCTATTGTCATGGCAGGTGTTACCCTGGCGACGGTGCTGGGGGTTCCAATCGGGACATGGATCAGTGAATTTCTGGGATGGCGCAGTGCCTTTATGATTACCGCCGCGATCGGCGCCATCGTCCTGTTGCTGGAACTGTTATTTCTGCCGCAACTGAAACCGGGTTCAGCCATTCATCTGCGTGACCTACCGGCACTGCTGCGTGACCCCAAAGCCAGAAAAGGCCTGATCATTATCCTGCTGATTGGCCTGGCGCATTTTTCGTCCTTCAGCTACCTGGCGCCTTTCTTTAAAAATGTGGCTGGCTTTGACGGTGCAACCATCAGTTCACTGCTGTTGCTGTATGGCATTTCCGGAATTTTTGGCAATGCATTTGCAGGCTATAGCAGCAATTTAAATGTGCGTTACACCTTTGCGTTCATTGGTATCTGCTTTGCCGTTGTATTTTTCAGCTTCCCGGTATTTGCAGTGCACGAAGTGGGCGCATATGCCCTGACTGCATTGTGGGGTTTTGCATTCGGTGCCTTTCCAACCACAGCCAATATCTGGATGTTTGTACACGCACCGGATGCAGTTGAGAAAGGCATGCCCTTATTTGTTGGCTTCTTTCAGGTCATGATCGCGACCGGTTCATTGTTCGGCGGTTATATTGTCGATCACTTCAATGCAAATACTTTGCTGTATAGTGTACTCAGCTTCATTATCCTGGCCATTGTTTCAATTTTCACATGGTCACGCGGGTTAAATAACCCCAGACTTGAGTGTGAAACACCCACCTGAATACCGGACCCATGCAGATTTCAACAGCGCTGAAAGACCTGATCGAAATTGAAGAATTTCATTATCAAAAACATGATACTGTCACTCCCCATAGCAGTTTATGGGGAGATTTCAATTTCAGCCTGAATGGCCTGCTGGAATTCTGGATTCATCAGCAATTATTTTTATCTCCCCCAAGTTACGGTTTCTGGATTCCGCCACGGACTGAACACTGCTCTGTTGCCCTGGATGAGCATGTGACTCATTATATCTGTATCCGTATTCATCCCTCGTTATGTCACTATTTTGCATCTCGCTGCAAAACCCTGAGTATCACTCCTTTTCTGCGACATACGGTGGCAGAGTTGCTCCATCAGAAACAGGCAGGTTTTCCAGTGCCGGTCTATCAGCAGCATCTGCTGCAGATTTTGCTGGACCAGATACAGCTGGCGCCAGCCTATGATCAGTATTTACCTCAGAGTAATCACCCGGTACTACAGCCGATTCTGAAACAACTGGCAGATCCACAGCAATTTACCAGTAGTCTGCAGCAAATTATCGCTCCCTTTCATTTAAGTGAGCGGCATGTTTTACGGCTGAGCCAGCAACAATTACAGATTCCAATTTCAGAATGGCGCAATCGTGCAAAAATTATTTACGCTATCAGCCAGTTACGTCAGGGTTCCAGTATCAAGCACATCAGCTATGAACTGGGGTATCAGCACAGTTCCAGTTTCATTGAGTTCTTTAAGCGCCAGACCGGACAGACCCCGGCGCAGATGCGGGATGCCTGACAACACAATAATAATGATGGAGTCGCGCTGTAGTTTTTTCACAACTTATAAGCCCATCTACAAAACAATCATGGAATTCAGGCTGTTAACTGTGAGATTCTGCATATACACTTAACCCGGGACTGTGCTTTGTATCAGGTTTGAATGCATGGCATCAGATCACGGTCAATCACCTGAATCAACCAGGATGCAATAATGAAAAAATTATTCCCTGCTTCTCTCTGCAATATGACCTCTGTGGGTCTGCTGGCTTTTGCATTAACCGCCTGTGGCCAGCAACCTGACCATACTGCATCAGCCAGTTCTATATCATCGTCACAGACTGCTCAGCTCTCATTAAGCAGGGACAACGCAGCCGATATTAAAAGCGATTTAACTCAGCTCGAGACCCTGTCCAGTATCAAGGCACGGGAAGAATCCGTCTTCCGGGATGAAGTGACCCAGGCCGTACAGAAAAAAGATGATCCACACGCACTGAATACCATCGTGGCTAAAATGAAAAGCTACGTGGAAGGCTTTAATCAGGATCTGGATGCACTGACACTGAAAAGTACCGAAGCAAATGCTCTCAGGGACAAAATGAAACAATCCAACCACCTGGGACTTGAACTGTCAGAAGCTGGCATCGCCCGACCACTGGATATCAATAAAATTAATGCATTGCAACAGCAGGCAACTGAACTGGAACTGGACTTAATGGCAGACAAACAGACCCTGCAAATCAAAGCCGGTACGGCCAGATAATTCAGGGCATCATGGCATCTGCAAGATGACGGGCAGTTGAACGGCACAAACCGGTAATCTGCTTTTTTGTGACTTTTCAGCTGTGCCATGCAATAAATACTTGTCGCCCTGGCAAATAACCGCTACAACAACAGTACAGTCATTTCAAGCATACTGCATAAGGACAATCAGACATGGCATCTGTTTACGATATCCCTGTACACACCATCAAGGGCGATGAAATCACCCTGAACCACTATCAGGGCAAGGTTTTATTATTGGTCAATGTCGCATCAAAATGTGGTTTGACCCCACAATACGAAGGTCTGGAAAAACTTTATCAGGCAAAAAAAGAAGATGGTCTGGAAATTCTCGGTTTTCCGGCAAATAACTTCCTGGCTCAGGAACCGGGAAGCAATGAAGAAATCCAGCAGTTCTGTAGCTTAAACTACGATGTTCATTTTCCACTGTTTGCAAAAATATCTGTCGCAGGCGAAGACAAACATCCACTTTATCAGGCGCTCATTCATGCCATTCCTGAACGTATCGGTGAAGGACCATGGTGGAAAGACCTTGAGGATTATGGTTTGATTCCCAATCCAAAGCCGGAAGTGCTCTGGAATTTTGAGAAGTTCCTGGTCAATCGTCAGGGTGACGTGGTCGCCCGTTTTGCACCGGATATTACCGCAGATGATCCACGCATCGTCGATGCAATCAATGCCGAACTGGCGAGCAATCAATAGTCTGTAACACCAGGCACCGTGTTGGTACGAAAAGGCATATATCCTGTATGCCTTTTTATGGATTCGGCAATCCTCTGTTATTGCTTTGCAACAATTCGATATTTCTCCACATTTCAGCACTACATTGGCAGATATCACTACTTTTAATCTGTCCTGTCATGAAAATACCTCAACAGAACCTGCTGTTCCCATTGGTCCTGCTCAGTTCCGCGCTGTTACTGTCTGCCTGTGACCAACCGGCTCAATCCGGCCATCAGACTGAATCTGCCGAAAATATGGCTTTGGCAGAGGCTGCATCAGAAACGGAAAAACCGGCGCAAACCACGGCTGATCGACCCCCTGAACATCAGGCAGAATTAAAGCGTGGCAATATGTTCTCCATTGCACGGGATGTCGCCAGCATACAACTCAAAGCAGGTGATTTTCCAGACAAACTGCAGCAGGTCCAGACCGATTTACAGCAGGCGGTGACTACACAGAATCAGCAACAGCTGCAACAGAGCGCCCGGGAGCTGAACCAGCAATTACATGCCCTGAACAGCACACTGAATTCACTCAATCTAAAAAGCCAGGAAATCGATACCATCCGCCAGCATATGCTGCAAGCCAGTCAGCAAGTGCTGAATTCTCCATTTTTAAATGGTGATGTCGATTTAAGCAAAATTGATTTTAAGAAGATTGAGCAGCAGATGGGAACCATTCAGATGGAAATGATCAATCTCACAGCCATGCTGTTACCCACAGACAAAATGGCAGCGGCTGATCAATAAGGTCCGGAATGTGTTTTTCTTACAGTTCCCGGATAGACAGAAGTGCTTTTACTCCATAAATTAGGGGACATCTGCATTGTTTTGAAGTATGGCGATATAACCGCATATAGACTTCAATCAGAAGTCCCCAATATGTCTAATGCAATCATTTACTCCATCGCCCCCGTTGATACCCACCTTAATCTGAAGGATCCACTCCTGTTTACAGTCCACCACCATGACCGTTTCCTGAAAGGGAGTGCTGCACTTGCTTCTCAGACTACCCCGATCAATGTCGAATATGAAATGTATTTTGGTGAAATCGTACCTGGTTTCCCAGAACATCCACATACCGGTCTAAAGCGGGCTCACAGCAAACACAGATTCTGTGACTGGAAGGTGAACCCATTAAGGAATTCCCAGAATCCCCAGCCGAAAGCTGAGTCCAGGCAGGGACTGAGCCTGGTCAGCTGAGTCAACCGATTTTCAGCTGGCCATTGAATAATCTCTTTCCTGTTACATCCTGAACCTATAAAAAAGCCACCTGACGGTGGCTTTTTTATCTCAAATCATTGCCGATTTAAGCACGATTTTTGATTTTACGGATCGTTTCCAGCTGACCTGCAAGCTCTGAAAGTGAGGCAAGTGCAGCAGCAGAATCCAGATCGCTTTTCTGGTTTGCCAGCAAGGCTTCAGCATTTTTACGTGCTTCCAGAATTGCAGCTTCGTCCAGATTGTCGGCACGAATTGCAGTATCTGCAAGAATCGTCACCACATGTGGCTGAACTTCCAGTACGCCGCCGGATACATAGACAATTTCTTCTGTACCGTTTTCCAGCTGGACACGGATCGGGCCCGGTTGCAGCAAAGTTACAAGCGGTGCATGACCCGGCATAATACCCAGTTCACCACCTGCACCTTTGGCAATCAGCATGGTCACTGTGCCGGAGTAAATAGACTCTTTTACACTGACGACATCACATTGCATTGTTGCCATGAGAACCTCCTGAATCAGGGTTGCTAATTAAAGTTTCTCAGCTTTCGCAATAACTTCGTCAATACCACCCACCATATAGAACGCCTGTTCCGGGATGTGATCGTATTCACCTGCCAAAAGACCTTTAAAGCCACGAATGGTTTCCTTCAGCGGTACCAGTTTACCCGGTGCGCCAGTAAACACTTCGGCAACATGGAACGGTTGAGAGAAGAAACGCTGGATTTTACGTGCACGGTAAACCACCAGTTTATCTTCTTCGGCCAGTTCGTCCATCCCCAGAATCGCGATGATGTCCTTAAGCTCTTTATAACGCTGCAATACATTCTGTACAGAACGTGCAATTTCATAATGCTCAGCACCAACCACCAATGGATCCAGCTGACGTGAAGTTGAATCCAGTGGATCGATCGCCGGGTAAATACCGGAAGATGCGATGTCACGGCTCAGTACAACTGTTGCATCCAGATGAGCAAACGTTGTTGCAGGTGATGGATCCGTTAAGTCATCGGCAGGTACGTATACGGCCTGAATCGAGGTGATCGAACCGGATTTCGTTGAGGTAATACGCTCCTGAAGAACACCCATTTCCTCTGCAAGTGTCGGCTGATAACCCACCGCAGATGGCATACGGCCCAGCAATGCTGATACTTCAGTACCTGCAAGTGTATAACGGTAAATGTTGTCGACGAATAATAATACGTCACGACCTTTGCCATTTTCGTCTTTTTCATCACGGAAATATTCCGCCATGGTCAGACCTGTTAGCGCGACGCGTAAACGGTTACCCGGTGGCTCATTCATCTGACCGTAGACCATGGCTACTTTGTCAAGAACGTTGGAATCCTTCATTTCGTGATAGAAGTCGTTCCCTTCACGGGTACGCTCACCCACACCGGCAAACACAGATAAACCTGAGTGTGCTTTGGCGATGTTGTTGATCAGCTCCATCATGTTGACGGTTTTACCAACACCGGCACCACCGAACAGACCAACCTTACCACCTTTGGCAAACGGGCAAAGCAAGTCAATGACTTTAATCCCGGTTTCCAGCAGGTCGGTGGACGCAGCCTGATCTGCATAGGAAGGTGCCTGACGGTGAATCGGTAAACGTTCTTCCGTTGCAACCGGACCCGCTTCATCAATCGGACGACCCAGTACATCCATAATACGGCCCAGTGTCGCTGTACCGACAGGTACAGAAATCGGCGCGCCGGTATTGGATACATTAAGACCACGCTTAAGACCTTCGGTAGAACCCATTGCGATAGTACGAACCACACCGTCGCCCAGCTGCTGCTGAACTTCAAGCGTTGTTTCAGTTCCATCAACCTGGAGTGCGTCATAGATCTTAGGAACGCTGTTGCGCTCAAACTCGACGTCGATAACCGCGCCGATGATCTGAATGATATGACCGCTACTCATTGCTGTCTCCTCAATTCAAACAAATAATGTTAAACGGCAGCGGCACCACCAACGATCTCAGAAATTTCCTGAGTAATCGCGGCTTGACGCAGCTTGTTATAAATAAGTTGCAGGCTTTTGATCAGCTCACCTGCATTGTCGGTTGCAGCTTTCATTGCCACCATTCGTGCAGATTGCTCACATGCGATATTTTCAATCACACCCTGATATACCATGGACTCGATATAGCGAACCAGTAAACCATTTAAAAGCTCTTCAGCTTCAGGTTCATACAGATAGTCCCAGCCATAAGTCCGGTTGAGATTCTCTTCTTCAGCAGCCGCTGCCAACGGAACCAGTTGTTCTACTTTCTGGTTCTGAGTCATGGCATTGACAAAGCCGTTGGAGACCAGGTAAATACGATCCAGTTCGCCTTTATCAAAAGCGTCCAGCATCACCTGTACCGATCCGGACAACTGTTGCAGATCCGGTGTATCGCCCACATTTGTTGTCGCACCCAACACCTTACCGCCGTAGTTTTTAAAAAACGAAACCGCTTTCTGACCAATCAAAGCAAACTGAACTTCAATTGACTGCTCCTGTTGTTGCTGCACATGCTTAACAACTTTTTTGAACAGGTTAATGTTCAAACCGCCTGCCAGACCACGATCTGAGGAAACAATGATATAGCCAACCCGTTTTACCGGACGTTCAACCATATAACGATGTTTATATTCAGGATTCGCCTGGACCAGGTGAGCAATGACACGGTGCATATTTTCGGCATACGGACGGCCCTGAGCCATGCGCTCCTGCGCACGACGCATCTTGGAAGCAGCCACCATCTGCATTGCACGGGTAATCTTTTGCGTGCTTTTGATGCTGGCGACCTTGGCGCGAATTTCTTTTAAATTTGCCATACGCTTAACCCAATTTTCGAGAGTCCGACTGAACCCTCGAAGGTTGATCCGTGAATCAGACTTAACTAAGGCTTAACTTAGTAAGTCTGAGTCGCTTTAAAGCTTTCAATACCTGCTTTGATTACAGCTTCGATGTCTTTGTCGTAGTTACCGGTTTCATCGATATTCTGCATTAACGCAGCATGCTCTGAACGGAAGTAGGAAATCAATGCAGCATCGAAATCCACAATCTTCTTCACGTCAACATCAGCCATGTAACCTTCATTGGATGCATAAACCGAAACCGCCTGATCAGCAATTGAATAAGGCGCATATTGTTTCTGTTTCATCAACTCAGTCACACGCTGACCATGCTCAAGCTGCTTACGGGTTGCTTCATCAAGATCAGAAGCAAACTGAGCAAACGCTGCCAGTTCACGGTATTGTGCCAATGCGGTACGGATACCACCGGATAGCTTTTTAATAATCTTGGTCTGAGCAGAACCACCTACACGCGATACAGAGATACCGGCGTTCACAGCAGGACGGATCCCTGCGTTGAATAATGATGTTTCCAGGAAGATCTGACCATCAGTAATGGAAATCACGTTGGTCGGTACAAATGCAGATACGTCACCAGCCTGAGTTTCAATAATCGGCAGCGCCGTTAAGGAACCTGTCTGGCCTTTCACTTCACCATTGGTGAATTTTTCAACGTAGTCAGCAGATACACGGGACGCTCGTTCAAGTAAACGGCTGTGCAGATAGAATACGTCACCCGGATACGCTTCACGACCTGGCGGACGACGTAACAGCAGTGAAATCTGACGATACGCAACCGCTTGCTTGGACAGATCATCATAAATGATCAATGCGTCTTCACCACGGTCACGGAAATATTCACCCATTGTACAACCGGCGTACGGCGCCAGATACTGCATTGCTGCAGGATCAGCTGCCGCAGCTGCGACAACGGTGGTATACGCCATGGCACCGGTTTCTTCCAGCTTGCGCACCACGTTGGCAATGGTCGATTGTTTCTGACCAATGGCAACATATACACATTTAATGCCGGAATTTTTCTGTGCAATGATCGCATCAATCGCCATTGCTGTTTTACCCGTCTGACGGTCACCGATGATCAGCTCACGCTGGCCACGGCCGACAGGAATCATGGTATCCACTGATTTATAACCAGTCTGTACCGGCTGATCCACAGACTGACGCCAGATCACGCCTGGTGCTACTTTTTCAACAGCATCCGTCAGTTTTGCATCAATCGGGCCTTTGCCATCAATTGGATTCCCCAGGGCATCCACGACACGGCCAAGCAGTTCAGGGCCGACCGGAACTTCCAGTACACGACCTGTACAACGGGCTTTCTGGCCTTCCTGAAGGCTTAAGTAGTTACCTAAAACGACAGCACCCACTGAATCCTGTTCCAGGTTCAGTGCCATACCAAATAAGCCGCCGTCGAATTCGATCATTTCACCGTACATTGCATCAGCAAGGCCGTGAATGCGCACAATACCGTCGGATACCATAACAATGGTACCTTCGTTTTTAGCGGTTGCGCTGGTGTCCAGATCGCCGATACGCTGTTTAATGAGCGCACTGATCTCGGATGGATTCAGTTGTTGCATTGCGCTATACCTCAATCTTTTATTAGTTCAGTCTTCCCTTATGCCTTCAGGCAAGAAGACGGGTCCGCATTTTTTCAAGCTTGTTCAACGCAGAATCGTCAATGACCTGATCGCCTGCACGAATAACCACACCGGCAATGAGCGCCGGATTCACTTCCACAGTTATTTTCACAGAACTGTTCAAGCGCTTTTCCAGTGCATGAGCAAGTTTCTGTTCCTGCACTGAATCAAGTGGAAATGCAGATTCAATCACGACATCCACACTATTGTTATTCTGCGATTTAAGCTGTTCGTATTCTGCTTCAATTTCAGGCAATAACGTCAGACGGCCATTCTCTGCAAGAAGTGTCAGAAAGTTTGACACCGCGGCAGTCTGTTCATCACCCAGGACTTTCGCAAAAAGACCGACCTGCTCAACAGGTGTCAACTCAGGACGATTCAAATAAGCGGAAAATGCTTCGTCCTGCACCGCAGCACTGAGCACCTGCAATGCATTTGACCAGTTGTCAGCTGCATTCTGCTCAGATGCATAGGCAAATGCTGCTTTAGCGTACGGGCGTGCCAACGTCAGGAGTTCAGCCATATTTCGCCTCTCTTAAAGTTTAGCAGCCAGCTGATTCAGCATGGCATTATGAGCATCTGCATCAACCTGCTGGTTCAGAATTTTCTCTGCACCGGCAACTGCAAGTGCAGCAACCTGTTGACGTAATTCTTCACGGGCAGTATGGATATCCTGATCAACAGCTTCCTTAGCCTGCTGACGGATACGCTCACCTTCCGCAGCCGCCTGGACACGTGCTTCTTCGACCAGTTGTGCTGCACGACGGTTTGCCTGTTCAATCAACTGAGCCGCCTGTGCTTTGGCCGCATCAATTTCCTGCTTTACCTGCGCCTGCGCATCTGCAAGATCCGCTTTCGCCTTTTCAGCAGCATTCAAGCCATCAGCTATGCGACGCTGACGCTCACTAATCGCATTGATTAGTGGTGGCCATACAAACTTCATGCAGAATGCGACAAATATCGCAAATGCAATCGCCTGGCCAATCAATGTGAGGTTGATATTCATTGCAAATTCCTCAATGGTTTAATTTAGGAATTAAGCTGATTAACCTACAAATGGATTAGCGAAGATGAAGAACAAGCCAATACCAACACCGATCATAGGCACAGCATCAAGAAGACCTGCGATTAAGAACATACGGGTTTGAAGTTGTGGCGCCAGTTCAGGCTGACGGGCAACAGCTTCAAGAAAACGACCACCCAAAAGACCAAAACCGATCGCTGTACCCAAAGCACCAAAAGCGATCAAAATAGCAGCTGCAATCGCAACAAGACCAAGACCTAGTTCCATGATAATTCCTCAGAGGTTAGGTTTATACCAGATTAAGTTAAAAAAAATTCCTGACTATCATCCAGCGACAGTCAGGTAATACCATTAATGTTTTTCGCTTGCCATGCTCAGGTATACGATGGTCAGCATCATGAAAATAAATGCCTGCAACGTAATCACAAGAATATGGAAAATAGCCCACGGCACCGACAGCGCCCACTGAATCCAGAACGGTAGCAATGCTATCAGAATGAAGATTAACTCACCTGCATACATATTACCAAACAGTCGCAGCGCCAGTGAAACCGGCCGGGCAAGAAAGGTTACCAGTTCCAGCACGAGGTTGACGGGAATCAAGATCGCTTTCGCAATCGGATTAGCCGGATTAAACGGGTTCAGTGCCAATTCGCCGACAAAACCACCAATTCCCTTTTCACGGATACTGTAGAACAAAATCAGTGCAAATACAGACAGTGACATACCCAGGGTAATGTTTGGATCTGTAGATGGAACAATTTTGAAGTAAACATGGTGAGGGTCCATGCCAAATACGTTAGCACCAATAATTCCTGCAAGATGCGGAATCCAGTCCACCGGGATTAAATCCATCGCATTCATCAGGAAAATCCACACAAAAATGGTGAGGGCCAGCGGTGCAATCAAACGTGATTTGCCATGAAAGGTGTCGCGGACACTGGAGTCAACAAACTCAATAATCATTTCGATTGCGGACTGGAATTTTGTTGGCACACCTGCTTTTGCAGCTCTTGCAACACTCCAGAATAACAAACAGAAAAGAATACCAAGCCCAATTGACCAACCCATTGAATCCAGGTGAATTGCAGTGAACCCCATTTGCTGAGCTTCTTCACCACTTTCTGCCAATTTCCATGTTCCGTCCGGCATTTTGCCATAGGTCATATTGGTCAAGTGATGCTTGATATACTCTGTCGAAGTAAGGGCATGTTCTTCAGCAGCCATAAATCACACCTGGTCAAAGTCAAATACTAAAAAAGAAATGAAACGAATATCGCTCGCTGCTGATATTCCGTCCCACTCCAAAAATTATCCATTCTTGTTGTTTATACCCGTTTCTGCAGACGTGACACCCAGAACGGAGCAACCCACGACATAGTCTGAACGAGAATAAAACCACAAAACAATGCAACCGGGGATAACGGTCTGACATTGCTTAAAATTAAAATAAAACCAACGATCACAATCGCAAATTTGCCTGTCATACCCCGATACATGTTCGAAAGAACCTGCCTGGAGGCCCGCGCACCTGCGGTCCTGAATGATTGCCAGCAAAAATAGCAGCTGGCGAGCCAGCAGATCAATGCGCCCAATGCCGCACTTACCGCTGCAGTCAGGTCCTTCAGGACCCATGCAATCAGCGCTGCAACGGGAATCATGCATGCCTGTAACAGGACCAGAGCTTTCGCTAATCGTCGGTCAACCAGGCGACCAGTTCGGCTCATTTTTTATCCACTCACAGCACAAATGCCTGACAGGTTCAGCTGATGATCGTTTTTAATCGCAGGCATTATAGGGTTACACCCCTGAACATGCAATCTTTTCCCGACTTTTCATCGTGGATTTGCCAGTCATTATATTACTTTTTTTATTCTATTGGGCTGTTTATTTTTGCATCATTTCCGTGCAGATGACACACAGGCCTGTATTTCACCGGCCACCGTCTGCCATGCCACCACAAAATCCTGGTACTGAGACAGGGTTTCTCCGACAGGCTGAAAAACGATATCCCCCAGCTTGCGATACTGGGATGGACTTGCGCTGGACTCTGCCAGTAGACACATTTTTGCCGATGGACGTGAATCATGCAGATACTTAATCTGCGCCACAGTCGGTGCCACATGCGGGTCATCAGTCAATGCGCCACTGAATTTCAGATTCAGCGGTCTTTCCAGGTACTGGTAGGCATCATGGAATGCCCAGTAAGGCCGTGCACCACCTTTTCCAGCCACCTGCCGGGAAGCCTGGAGCATATCCTGTGCAAATCTGTGGGCATTTTCCCAGTACATGGCTTTATTTTCAGGATATTGCTGGGAACGCAGTGCAGCAATGAAAAAACCGATTCTGACGGCATTGTTGGGATCCAGCCAGATATGGGTATCGACCGTGTCCTTAATGGCCATGCCACGGGTCGTTCTCAGTGGCAAAGGCTGAATAATGCCTGAACCGAGGATTGAAACAGCCCGTGTATTGCCACCCAGGGCCTTTTCAAGCGGTGCTTCATGTTCTTTTCCCACCCAGATCACCAGTGAGGCATCCTGAATCATTTTCCGGTCAGCCGGCGTCAGCTGTACATCATGTCCACTCTGGTTTTTCAGAAGCAGCTCCGGTGTTTCCACACCCCGGGTGATTTCCGTGGCAATCAGATAAATCGGATGAATGGACACAGCCATAGGCGGCCTGGCCCAGGCCATACCTGCAGAAATGAAACATAAACAGAACGCAAGAAGACGACTCATGGAACAATGATACCAATGTATTTTATGTGTTATAATATAACATAATTTGGAAAAAACCTACGCTATTTCGTAAGATGACATGGCTTCATGTTAATATTTAAGGCTGTTTTCCCAGCTTCTGAGGATTGGCTATGACTGTATGTTCACACGGACATCATAATACCCTGCATGGGGTCCATGACCACCATGATGTAGAGCTGCGCCTCTCAGAAGCGGAACGTCTCTGTGCAGTCTCCGGTGCCCGCCTGACGCCGCTGCGCAAGGAAGTGTTGAAACTGATCCTGGATGCAAGCGGACCCATTGGTGCCTATGACCTGCTGGCAAAGCTCAAAGGTTCTTCCGAGCGGCTGGCCGCACCACCTACCGTCTATCGCTCACTGGATTTTTTGCTGAAAAAGGGACTGATTCACCGTCTCAGTTCAATCAATGCCTATATTCCCTGCTGTCATCCGCGTGAAGGGCACCAGGCTGCTTTTTTAATCTGTACGGAATGTCATGCAGTCAAGGAAGCTTCTGCACCGAAGCTGATTCAGCAACTCGATCAACTCGCAGCTTCTGATCAATTTAATGCGCATCAAAGTATTATTGAAATATCAGGAGTTTGTCAGCAGTGTATGAATCAGGTCTGAACTCAAGGCTGATCACCTTAAAAGACATTAATGTACACATTAATGGCCGGGACATTTTAAAACATGTTGACTTTTCATTACATGAAAAGGAAATCGTCACCCTGATCGGTCCAAACGGGGCAGGAAAATCCACCCTGATCAAAGTACTGTTGGGCATTACCGAGCCCAGTTCAGGTAAAGTCATTGCCAATAAAAAGCTGAAACTTGCCTACGTTCCACAAAAATTCAATCCCTCCCACAGTTTACCGCTGCGCGTCGGGGACCTGCTCAGTCTTGAAAAATGCAGTGCAGACATCAAAGAACAGATTATCCATGACACCGGCATTGCAAAACTGCATGACGCAACCGTGCAACAGCTTTCCGGAGGAGAGCGCCAGCGGGTCCTGCTTGCCAGGGCATTGTTACGGCAACCGGATATTCTGGTGCTGGATGAGCCGATGCAGGGACTGGACATTCAGTCCGAAGCTGAGCTGTACGACTATGTGCGCAGTCTGCCTGAACGCTATCATTGTGCCGTACTGATTGTTTCACATGATCTGCAATGGGTCATGCAGGGTACCCAGCGGGTGGTCTGTCTGAATAAGCACATCTGTTGCAGCGGTTTGCCCGAAAACATTCAGCAACACCCGGAATACATTGCATTATTCGGCACCCAGCGGGTATTTTATCAGCATCATCATGAACATTGTGCGCATGGCGACACTGCAACCACAGGCGAGCAGGATCCCCGCCCACACATTCACCCCGAACCGGAAGCTTAAACCATGATGGAATGGTTACAACTGCTGTTGCCAGCATGGATTATGGGCACATTACTGGTGTTTCTGACTGCCCCGCTGGGTTGTCTGATGCTGTGGCGGCGCATGTCTTTTTTTGCAGACACCATGGCGCATGGTACTTTGTTCGGGGTTGCCATTGCCGGTGCCTTAAGTCTGCCCTTATGGGCGGGTGTTGTCTTTGTTGCCATACTGCTGGTGGGCGTTCTCTGGGTTCTGCATGATCCGCGCCTTCCCAATGATGCCCTGCTGGCGCTGTGTTCAGCAACACTGCTTTGTGCTGGACTGATTCTGATTCAGCATCTGCCCAGCCTGCGCCCGGAACTGCTCAGCTATCTGTTTGGTGACTTACTGACCATTTCCTGGTCAGATTTACCCGTATTTGCCACTGTGATTGTGTTCGCTCTAATTATTTTATATCAGCACTGGCGAGCACAGATTCAGATCGCCATTGACCCGGACATTGCCGTCAGCGAAGGTATAAACGCCAGATGGCAGCGCCTGATTTTTATGTCACTGCTTGCACTGTTTACAGTATTGGCCTTACGTGCAGTGGGTTCATTGCTGATGGGGGCCTTACTGGTCATTCCTGCGCTGACGGCACGCCTGTTGGCACATTCTCCACGGCAGATGGTGATCTGGGCATTTGTTATTGCGCAAACCGGAATTTCTGTCGGACTATGGTCCAGTGCCGGCTTAAACACCGCCACCGGTCTGAGTATTGTACTCTGCATGTCTCTGTTGTTTATTGTAGTTTTCTGCTTCACCAGAATCAGAAAAATGGTCTGCAATTGAGCCCTGTTTTATTCAGCAATAGGTGGGCAAAGTATTACAGTACCCTATGTATGTGGGATATTTTAATGGCTTTATGCCGGAACTGATGTATTGGCAACAGGTCACTTTATTTACAGGCCATTCCCTGCAGAACAGCAGATCAGTACATTACTGATCTGCTACAGCCTTTTAAGACATTAGAAAACATCAGAAAGAAACCCGCTTATAGCTGCGGTATTCCGGTTGCCAGAGATTGGCTTCAATACTGTCCTGCAGCAATTCATCACTAATTGCAGGTGCAACACCATCTGCAATGGCCGCTTTTGCCACCTTAAAGGCAATAATTTTTGAGACCTGCTGTAATTCATTTAAATCCGGCAACAGATCAGCATCAATATCCTGCAGTTTCGGAGAGCAATCCGCCAGTGCTGCACTGGACGCCATCAGCATATTGTCCGTGACACGGGTGGCTTTAACCGCCACCACACCCAACCCGATGCCAGGAAAAATATAGGAATTGTTGCACTGGCAGATAGGATAGGTTTTGCCCTGATAGTTCACCGGTGGAAATGGACTGCCGGTTGCAATCAGCGCCTTGCCATCAGTCCACTGAATAATATCCGCTGGAACGGCTTCAACCCGCGAGGTTGGATTGGACAGCGGCAATACAATGGGGCGTTCACAGTTTTCATTCAGGGTTTTAATGATTTCTTCGGTAAACAGGCCAGGCTGACCTGAAACGCCAATCAACACCGTTGGTCTGGCATTCTTAACCACATCCAGCAGTGAAATGACATCCTCAGCATTGCCCCAGCTGGCGATTGCTTCGGGGTGTTGCGCCAGTTTCCGCTGGAAGTCGAGCAAGTTCGGCTGGTTCTCGGTAATCAGACCAAAACGGTCCACCATGAACACCCGTTGCCGTGCTTCTGCATCGGTCAGGCCTTCTGCAATCATCTGCGCAATAATCTGCTCGGCAATACCGCAGCCTGCTGAACCTGCGCCCAGGAAGGCGACTTTCTGGTCTTTCAGCTGTTTTCCGGCAGCACGACTTGCAGCCAGTAAACTGCCCACCGACACAGCTGCAGTTCCCTGAATATCATCATTGAAACAGCAAATCTGATCCCGGTATTTCTCCAGCAACGGCATGGCATTTTTCTGAGCAAAGTCTTCAAACTGGATCAGTGCTTCAGGCCAGCGGTGCCGAATGGCCTGAATGACATCATCCACAAATTCATAGTATTCGTCCCCACTGATCCGCGGCTGATTCCAGCCCAGATAAATCGGGTCATTCAGCAATTGCTGATTATTGGTGCCTGCATCAATGGTAATGGGTAAGGTATAGGCCGGACTGATCCCACCGCATGCGGTATACAGCGACAGTTTGCCAATGGGAATCCCCATGCCGCCAATGCCCTGATCCCCAAGCCCCAGAATGCGTTCACCATCGGTAATCACAATCACTTTGACATTTCTGCGGTTTACATTGTGCAGAATGTCATCAATATGCTTACGATCCGGGTAAGACACGAACACCCCGCGGTGACGACGGTAAATGTCGGAGAAACGCTGGCATGCCTCGCCCACCGTCGGCGTATAAATAATGGGCATCATTTCACTGAGATGGTTTTGCAGCAAATGATAAAACAGGGTTTCATTGGTGTCCTGAATATTGCGTAAATAAATATGCTTGTTAATTGCTTCCTTGAATGAACAGAATTGCTGATACGAACGCTGGCTCTGTTCCTCAATATTTTCAATCACATGTGGAATTAAACCGTGCAGATTAAATCTGGTGCGCTCTTCTTCTGTAAATGCAGAACCCTTGTTCAACAGGGGCAATTCCAGCAGCGTATTGCCGGCATATGCAATATATAACGGATATTTTTTCGGATTTTCGCTTGTCATTTCCTGTCTCATGTATATGGACCATGCTGCTATGACTCAGTTTATCCATTCATATGCAATGGTCATCTGATATAAGCTTAAGCCTGTTTTTCAGCAAATGGTTATTTAGATATTTGATAATAATACCGTAACTATTTTATCGGATTATACTTTTGTGGTTTTATATTGTATGGATCCAGCCTGTTTGATATTTACCTGTTGAACAGTTTTCAGATGAATCTGATCTTCGATGTGAATCATTTTCAGTATGACGCCCCACATTTGTTCCCTTATGCTGAGCGCTGCTGATTATTTTTAATCCTTTATATTTAACCATTGAATAAGAAAATCGCCATCATGAAAAGTACATTAAAAACCATCGTCATCTGTTGCCTGCCGGTCCTGATGGCCGGGTGTCAGAGCAGTTCAAAAGCATCCTCCGGCATAACGTCAAAAGTGGCCGGTTTGTTTGGTCTCTCCGGCAAGGATAAAGTCCCGGAGGTTGATACAAAAAGCATTGTGGACATCAGCAAAACCACACTGGAACAGCTGGAGAAAATGACCCTGAACATGCCCACCGGACAATGGGTCTATATTGAAAATAATCTGCAGGGCGTATATAGCCTGCAGAATAAATCTGCAGATGGCCATATGCTGTTTTTCCGGCTGAATTGTAAAATTCCTTCACAAAAACCGGGTTTCAGCATTCAGAATAAAGATGGTCAGGATATTTTAAAGGCTTATGATGAACAGGCCGGCCCAGTCCAGTTTCTGCTGGATAACAAAAACTATGGCAACCCTTTTGACGCTGTTAACCCGAAAAAACTGCAACCGTTTACAACAGCCTTAAAAACCGCCAGCACCCTGAAAATCTTTAATGCTTCCAGACTGTATACCTTCCAGAATGGCCATCCTGAACTACTGGACAAACCTGTCAGTTGCCGGGAATAAACCGTGAATCTGCTGTGCCTGACGCAATAAAAATCAGTAGGTGCCGACTATTTCAGTGAAATTGTCCGATTCGATGGAAAGCCTTCAGCAAAACCTGCCGAAATTTGCTATATTGAGCGTTTTTCTGCGACATTTATTTTCCGATAAATTATGAATACGGCCATACAAGCAGCTCTTGATCATGCAGTTCAATCCCTTCAATCTCAGGGGATTCTTCCATCCGACTGGAACAACAGCAGTACACTGACACGGACCAAAGACCGAAGTCACGGCGATTTCGCCTCAAATATTGCCATGACTGCATCCAGGGCTGCTGCGATGAAACCGCGTGATCTTGCAGAAAAAATTCTCGCCAGTCTGCCTGAAGTGGCTGAGATTTCAAAAGCCGAAATTGCCGGACCCGGTTTTATCAACTTTTTTCTGAATGCCGACCAGCGCTTTGCTGTACTGGATCAGATTCAGGCACAGAAAGACCAGTTTGGTCGCAGTCAGCTCAATGCTGCCAGGAAGATTCAGGTCGAATTTGTGTCTGCAAACCCGACCTCCAGTCTGCATGTCGGTCATGGCCGTGGTGCTGCCTATGGCATGACCGTCGCCAATTTACTTGAAGCCACTGGTGCCGCCGTTGACCGTGAATATTATGTCAATGATGCCGGCCGCCAGATGGACATTCTTGCGACATCGACTTATCTGCGTTATCTGGAGTTGACCGGCCAGCAACTGATATTCCCGAAAAATGCCTACCAGGGCGATTATGTCCGTGAGATTGCACAGGAAGTTATGGACAGGGATGGCCAGGCCCATGTGCAGCCTGTTGCAGCTGTTTACCGGGATGTGCCTGAAGATGTGCAATATGCCGATGAAATGGATGCAGATGGCAATAAGATTGTACTGTCCGGCGATAAGGAAAAACATATTGATGGCTTAATTCACAATGCCCAGCAATTGCTGGGTAACGGTTATGGTGTTTTTCATCAGGCAGCCCTGCACGCCATTCTGGATGACATCAGGGATGATCTGGGTGAGTTTGGCGTTACCTTTAACCAGTGGTTCAGTGAAGCAACATTGACCGAAAAAATTGATGAAGCCCTGCAAACGCTTGACCAGCGTGGTTATCTGTACGAAAAAGACGGAAATATCTGGTTCAGATCCACCGAATTCGGCGATGAAAAAGACCGTGTAGTAAAGCGTCGCAATGGCCAGACCACCTATTTTGCCTCGGATATTGCCTATCACCTGAATAAATTGCAGCGTGGCTATACCGACCTGATTGATATCTGGGGTTCAGACCATCATGGCTATATTGCCCGGGTCAAAGCTGCCATTGATGCCATGGGCTATGATTCATCAAAGCTGACCGTGATACTGGTGCAGTTTGTCAGCCTGTGGCGTGGCGGTGAAATGGTGCAGATGTCGTCCCGTTCCGGTCAGTTTGTCACGCTGCGTGACCTGCGCAAGGAAGTGGGGAATGACGCTGCGCGTTTTTATTACGTCATGCGTAAGTCTGAACAGCACATTGACTTTGACCTGGACCTTGCCGTGTCACAGAGCAAGGACAATGCGGTGTATTACATTCAATATGCCCATGCCCGTGTGAACCGTATGGTGAACCGTGCCGCAGAGAAAAATGTGCCCTTTGACCGCAACAATCTGAGTGACTGTGATGCATCATTGCTCAGTCTGGAAACAGAATCTGAAATTCTGGCCAAACTGGCCGCCTATCCAGAGATTGTGCTTCGTGCTGCAAACAGCCATGAACCACACCAGCTGGGCAATTACCTGAAGGAGCTGGCCGCACTGTTCCATGGCTGGTATAACCTGGACAATTTAAAAGTGCTGGATGATCAGCATATTGCATTATCCCAGGCGCGTTTGCTGCTATCAATAAACGTACAACAAGTCCTGAAAAATGGTTTAACATTGCTGGGTGTTTCTGCACCATCTGAAATGTAACAGAAAAAATAAAAGAGGAATTCCACGTGTTTGGAAAAACGCAACGCGGTGTATCTGAACGGCCCAATAAGCCGAAAAAGCCATTGATTCCCAAATGGCTGGGGACGCTTGTGGCCATTTTAATCGTGTTAAGCTGTGCCGTGGCCCTGATGCTGTGGAAACCGTGGGCACCCGTCCAGCCAAGAAATGAAATTCCCTCTGAGCATTATCAGGAAGACACCAATAAGGACTATCGGTTCTATGATCTGCTGCCACAACAACAGGTTACTCCCATCCCGCAGCAGGCAGTTCCTGAAACACCGGTACAGAGTCAGCCGGTGATTGTGGAAGCACCGGATACCAGCCAGCAAAATTCAACAGACGATGTCGATACCGGCGTGGACAGTTCTGAGCCTCCGGTACCGGCTCAGCCCTCCTACATTTTACAGATCAGAAGCTATGCAGATCCGGACAGTGCAGATGCACGCCGTGCCGAAATTATTCTGAATGGTCTGTCTGCCGATGTAATCAAAACCACGGAAAATGGCCAGACCTGGTATCGGGTTATTTCAGGTCCTTATGAATCCCAGAATGCCGCAGTCATTGCTCAGCAGACACTGCAACACAGTGGTATTGACTCCATTGTGGTCAAACGTTAATTGGCTTTTAGCTCCAGGCGGCCTGAAAGGTCGCTTTTTTTATGCCACTTAACGCCTGCATTCAGGGCAATAGCCGGCTCGGTCTGAACTTTAACAATATGCGATATAACCACTTTGGTCGGGTAAACAGTATAAAGTTCCCCAGTAAAATACTCAGCACACCCACCACAGCACTCAGGCTCCATTGATAATTTTCCCAGATGGTCGAAATGGTCAGCGCCACCAATGGAAATAGCAGGGTACTGTAGGCCGCCTGACCCGCACCAATTCGCCCCACCAGAATAAAATAAGCAGTAAAACCAATCACCGATCCAACAATGGATAAATACAGCAAAGCGATACCGGCCGTCAGAGAAAATGCCGGAAAAAAGTTTTCACCACGTATCCCGGCAAGCAGCGCCATGATCAGAGCCCCATACAGCATGGCCCAGGCATTGGTACTGAATACATCCAGTCCCCGCTGCTGATGCCGCAGACTGATCATATTCCCCAGCGAAAAACCATAACTGCCCAGCATGCATAGTGCAATTGCCATCAGGGTCTGCCAGTGCAGTTCGGTGCCGGCAAGGTCATGCCAGAATAACGCCAGCATCCCGCCAAAGCCCAATAGTGCCGCAGGGAAAAAATATGCAGACACAGGCTGTTTAAAAAACAGACGGCTGTTGAGCGTATTGAATAGTACCGCCATCGAAAAAATGACCGCTTCCAGTCCACTGTTGATATAGGCAATTGCAGAATAAAAGCAGATAAAATTAAAACCGAAAATACAGAATCCCTGTAAAACACAAAACCCGTGGTCCGCCAGGCTGAGTCGTTTTAAACGTCCGGACAGCAGCAGAATGGCAAACAGCAGTCCGGCAGCAAGGATAAACCGCCAGAAGACCGCAACAGCCGGGGTGAATTCACCATGCTGAGCGGCAATGGCAATCCATGTGGTTCCCCAGATCAGTACAACAGCAAAATACAGCCCGGCATTCATGTTAAGTCCACACCTGTTATTTCAGTCCTGTGCAGTGTGAATAGCTTTTAAGGGATCTGCTTATACAATACTGTGCTGACTTGCACAAACTTGCTTATTTTTAACCGAGGCTGATATTTTAAACCTGAAAAGTGGTTAAACTGATGATCTGACAGGAGCCTTTATTCGACGCGATGAAGTATCAGACCATAGATCAGTTACAACAGCACAATGCCCGCCTGCTGGACACAACTCAGCTGGGTTCAGGCATGCAGCTTGCCGCATGGACAAACAATCTTGACCGCGTCAATGTCTGCAGTAACCATCATACGCTGAGCCTGTATATCCGGGGTGGCTACGAGAGTTACCGTAAAACCTCATCCGGCTGGCGAAATGGTGGCGCACCGGACCGTTTTTGCCTGATGCCGGAAGGGCAGGAATCCACATGGGATATCCGCGGGGATCTGGCTTTTGTACATCTATACTATACCGATCAGCATCTGCGTGACATTGCCACCCGGATCTGGGACAAAGACCCGGCACGGATCTGCCTGGATGAACAGAATTTTGCAACAGATGAACAGGTCAGTCTGATATACCGGCACTTCCTGTTGAATTGTGACTGGCACGATACGGCAAACCGGCTGCAAATCAGCAGTGCAGCCACCTTATTACTCAATCATCTCCTGCACCACTACAGTAATGTCCAGTGGCAACTTCCCACAGTAAAGGGCGGACTGGCCCCGCATAGCCTGAAACGCGTGCTGGAATGGATTGAACAGCATCTGCATTTGCCACTGAGCATTGCAGAACTGGCACAACAGGTGGATCTGAGCGAATATCATTTTGCCCATATGTTTAGACAGTCCACCGGACTGCCACCACATCAGTATGTATTACAGCAGCGTTTACAGCGGGTACATGATCTGGTGCTGCATAGCCGGATCGAACTGACTGAAATTGCACTGTGCTGCGGTTTCAGCTCAGCCAGTCATTTCAGTACCGTTTTAAACAGCGTTATCAGCAGAGTCCTTCACAGCTGCGTAGAGGTCAGGGACGTTAACAAATCTGTCGGTTTTGTATTTGTATATATAACAGTCAAATACACATATACGCTGACAGCATCGCCATCTGCCCGGCAGATTGCCCCCGGGATGAAAACTCAGTTTATTGCAAAATATTGTCTTCAATAAATGCAGTGATGAATGCACTGACCTGATCGGTATGCACCTTTGCCAGATCATGCGCTCCATCTGCAATGATTTCCAGCCGGGAATGACTGATTTTTGATTCCAGATACTGACCCACAGCCACAGGGCTGATCGGGTCCCGATCACCCCATAATAACAGCACCGGACAATGAATACGATGCAACTGATCATCCAGGTATTCATGATGCTGCACAAACCAGTCCGGCACCTGCAGGGCCTGTTGATATTCATGACGCCAGTCTTTCAGCTCAAAAGCACTTAAATCGATACCACCTGAGGTGGCCACCAGGACCAGTCCCCTGATCAGCTGTGGTTTCTGTAATGCAGACTGCACCGCCAGAATTCCGCCCATGGACTGGGCAATGACAATGGCCGGCTCCTGAATCTGTGCAATAACCTTATGCTGTAAATCTGAAAAACCGCCCAGTTGCGGATCTGCCGTATGTCCACCAAATCCGGGATAGGCAATCACTGTCTTAAGAAATCGGGCCGGTAATGCCTGCATGACCGGTTGCCAGAACCGGGTACTGCCCGATGCACCCGGTAAAAAAATTAACTGTGGCAGTGCTTCCATCCCGCTTTCAATCCATCAGTCTGCACTTTTCGCCCTGGCCCGCTGAAACGCCGGGCGCTGCTGTATCCTGTCGGCGTAGGCCATCATTTGTGGGAATTTGCCCTTCATCCGTTCCTGCATGGCTGTAATCGGAAAACTCATCTGGATATCGGCAAAGGAAAAATTACCGGCAAAATATTCATGTGTTGCCAGATAGTCCTCCAGAAATAATGTGTGTTCTTTTAAACGCGGCTGAATAAATCCTCCCTTTACCCCCTCCACAATTTTTTTTGCAACGGGTTTAATCAGAAAGGGTACACGCCCGGGGACATTGTTCATGACCAGTGTCATCACCAGCAAAGGCATCAGTGAACCTTCTGCATAATGCATCCAGTAGGTATATTGCTGTAAATCCTGCGGACGGGTCGGTTTAAATTGATTTTCCGTGTCATAACGGGCCTGCAGGTACTCCAGGATAACTGCAGACTCAGCAATGGTCAGGTCTCCATCGGTCAGTACCGGTGATTTCCCCAATGGATGTACGGCTTTAAGCTCAGGAGGCGCAGCAAAAGTCGGTAAGCGTTTATAGTGTTTAATCTGATACTCCAGACCCAGTTCCTCCAGTGCCCAGATGATTCTGAAAGAGCGTGACTGCTCCAGATGATGCAAGGTAATCATAGTATCAATCCTGTTCTGCTTCTATCCTGTTTTAATCTTCTGACAATAACGCATGACCATAAAAAATGGCATTCTGTTTTACACAAAATGCCACTTCTTTAAACTGAATACAAGCTAAACAATGGTGGTATTAATTGCCACACTTCTGAGCAACGTTTTAGTCACCGGTGTTTTACTGCAAATATCCAGTACCTTCTGATTTAACGCATCAGACAGCGGACTGACAAACGACACACGACGGTCCATCCATTCCTCGCCTTCCTTATTGGCATTAAAATCAGCTTCCACTGTAAATTCACCCAGCTCCAGTCCCTTATGCTTTGCATACATCCGCAAGGTAATCATGGTGCAGGAAACCAGTCCGGCACAGATAAAATCATACGGTGCCGGACCTTTGTCCTGACCACCGAATGATTCAGGCTTATCGGTGATCAGCTGATGATGACCACTATGGATCTCGCCCGCCCACTGTTCAGTTAAGCTCTTTACTTTTGCATTTGCGATAATTGACATTCCTGTATCCTTTAAGCTTGTTTAAATTCAGTCCTATCTGGATGGGCGCATTTTTTCAGGGAATGCAGGTGCGACCAGCCGTGGACCATCATAGTCAGTAATTTCACCAAACCGCGGGTCATGATTTGCCCACTGCTCATTGGCAATTTTTAACTCCTCCTGGGTGCGTCCAATCAGGTTCCACCATAACAGAATAGGCGTTTCAAACGGTTCACCACCAATCATCAGTAAACGACTGCCCTTGTCCAGTTCGATGCTTACCTGAGTCACCCCTGGTTCAAATACCACCATATTTTCATTATTCAGCGCATGGCCATTGACCATTGCCGTACCGTCCAGGGCAATAAAGCCATATTCAAATTCGGGATTCAGCTGTAACTGGCTCCGGGTGGTTTCCTTTGCAATTAAATCCACACCCAGTAATTCGGTATGTACTTCCACGGGGGACCGGGTGCTCAGGTATTCACCCACCAGCACGGTAAATTCGATATGATCCCGCTCAACAACCGGCAGTTCAGGATAATGATCAAACTGCGGTTCCATATGACGTTTATGATCAGGCAGGGCAATCCATAACTGGGCAGAATGCATCTGTGTTTCTGTTTCCGGTGCAACTTCGGTATGTGAAATACCATAGCCGGCTGTCATCAGATTGACCTGCTTTGGACGGATCAGCTGTCTGGAACCAATACTGTCGGTATGCATGATGGTGCCTTCGATCATCCAGGTAAAAGTCTGTAATCCCATATGTGGGTGTGGTCCAACATCCAGTCCATCTCCCCGGGGGAATGTCACCGGTCCGGCATGGTCCAGAAAACACCAGGCGCCAATCATTCTTTTATAACGACTTGGCAGGGCCCGCTTAATGACCGTGCCTTTACCGATTTCTGCGGTACGGATTGGAAAATCCTGAATAAATTGATTGGCATATTTTTCACAATCATCTGAACTTGAAATTTCGTTATAGCTCGTATTGGTCATCTTTTATTGTCCTGAAAATTTACCCAGAGCGGAGTACTGCCCTGTTTACTGGCTGTGGTCATTCTGTCTATGCACTTCAGTTTAGCGACTCAATCTACCCGCCACTACAATGAAGTTAATACGCTGAATTTCAGTGATGAAACAATGCAGTTTTATAAGATTAGCACGATTGTCCAATCCATCGCTCCCCTTTCCAGGACATAAAGTCTGATGTGAGTTAAGCATCAGACTCTTGCCGGCATCTGTTGCAGCAGGAAACACAATGCTGGATTTTCCGCCCATACTTTCACTTTTAACCATTTCAGCCAGATGCCCCCATACTGGTCTGCAATTTGCATTCATTTACAGGAGCCATACTTTTATTCAGCAAAGTAACTTCCCCATGACCTTTTTGCAGCACTACCCTGAATAAAAAATCACCGCAATAAACCCAGTAAGGAGACAACATGCCTGAATCCCTTTCCCTGCACGCCCAGCCTTATCACTGGCCATTCGATGGCCAGGTGCCCTTGCAGAAACTTGCTTTTATCGTCATCGACATGCAAATCGATTTTTGTGGTCAGGGGGGCTATGTTGACCAGATGGGCTATGACTTATCGCTGACTCAGGCCCCGATTGAGCCGATTAAAAGCGTACTGACAGCACTGCGACAACATCCCGAAGTACTGATTATTCATACCCGTGAAGGCCACCGTCCTGAACTGGTGGATTTACCGGCCAATAAATACTGGCGCAGTCAGCAGATTGGCGCGCCCATAGGAGAAGCAGGCCCCTGTGGAAAAATTCTGGTCCGTGGTGAACCCGGCTGGGAAATTATTCCGGAACTGGCGCCAGTTGCCGGGGAGATCATCATAGACAAGCCCGGCAAAGGTTCTTTTTATGCAACCGACCTGGAGCATATTTTACGCACCTGTGGCCGGACACATTTGATTCTAACTGGCATCACCACGGATGTATGCGTACATACCACCATGCGGGAGGCCAATGACCGTGGTTTTGAATGCCTGGTACTCAGCGACTGTACTGCGGCCACAGAACTGAAACACAAGGAAGCTGCGCTCAGCATGATCAATATGCAGGGCGGCATTTTTGGTGCAAGCACAACTTCAGCAGAGTTGCTGCAAGCCTTATCTCACATGACACATGAAGTCGCCTGACCTGCGGATTCAGTTTTTTTATTGACGGGAGATTGTCTGTGAAACATACAACACCATCTCAGATTCATGAGTTTGAACATGAACCGGTTCCAGTGGAACAACGGCATTCCTTACTGGCAGTCACCCTGGTATGGCTGGGTTTCCCCCTGGTGGTGACCGGCGCTTTTTTAGGTGGGCAATTGACTCAGGCACTGGGCTTTAAGACAGCCATGCTCGCTATTTTACTGGGGAATCTGATTTTATTTGCCTATGTCGGTGCCCTGAGCCGCATTGCCGCCAGCACCGGACGTTCTTTTTCATTACTGTCTCATCAGGTTTTCGGAAAGAATTATGCCCGATGGATTTCGGTATTTTTGTCCACGCTGGTGGTTGGCTGGTTTGCTGTTCAGACCGGCCTGGCAGGTAAAGGACTGCATGACATGCTGGGCTGGTCAGCCCCCCTCACCAGCCTGATTGCCGGTTTAATTTTTATGGCACTCACGCTGATCGGGGTGCGGGCATTAAGCCTGGTCGGTGCAATCTCGGTGCCATTGTTTATTGTTGTCGGCACACTGGCCATCATTTTTACATTCAGTCACAGCAGCTGGCAAAGCATAGTGGACTATACCGGCAATCCATCTGCCGATTATCTGAGCCTGGGTATTGCCATCACATTGGTGATTTCCCTGTTTATTGACTCAGGGACACTGACTGCCGATTTTACCCGATGGGCAAAAAATCCAAAGCATGCCTTAATTGCCACTGCCAGTGCATTTCCACTGGCCAATGGAATTTCCATGACCCTGGGTGCCATTGTGGTTGCCGGCAGTGTCTCTGCCGATGGTAACTTCGCTGCTGTGGTTGCCGGACAGGCGCCCTGGCTGGTGATTCTTGCGGCATTATTTTTTGTGGTCAATTGTGCCTCCGTCACCATGCACTGTCTGTACAATGCAGCCACCGGCTGGAGTCATGTGGCCCGTCAGCGCTATTTCATCATGGTTTGTATTTTAGGTATCATCGGAACAGTCATTGCAAGTGCCGGGGTCTGGGATCATTTAATTCAATGGCTGAGCTTACTGGGAATTGTGGTTCCCGGCATTGGCGGTATCATGATTGCTCATTTCTGGCGTAATGGTCTGGACCTGCCGGCCAACCCACGGGCTGCACTGGGGGCATGGGTCATTGCCATTGTGATTGCCACTGCATTTAATGTCTGGGCACCACAATATTCCGTTGCCGTCATTGCCATACTCAGTGGAGCCATAATCTTCTGGATCATTGATGCGCTGACCCGACGCCAGGCAGACCCGCACAAAGAAAACCCCGGTAAATCCGCTTCGCAATTCAATACCTGACAGTTAAGGCCTGATACTTACTGGAGCCTGGAGGCCTGCTTTGTTGCACAAACCTTGTGCAACAAAGCCGTAAGGATAAAAAAAGTAATATTTTTTATTTTCTCTACGCCCCATTTTTTGATGAATAAAATGTTCTATATCTACTTCTTGATATCCAAGTAATCTCCCTATACTTCTTTCTATCTCTGGGTTAAATTCACTTTCTTCTATTGATCTTTTAATCAGATTAGAAAGTTTAAAGATATTTTCATCATTACCAATTTTAGATATTATAAAAAAATCGATAAATAGATTTTTAAATTTCGTTTGAAATTGAAATTTATTTAAAAAAAGCTCTTTATTTTCAATATATTTATGAAACTCATTAGGAATTTCATAATCAGAATAGAACAGTGCAAGATTTTTTTTACCATCTAACATTAACTTTAATTCAATTCCCTCATGAGGGCCTATGGATGGATTGGCTTGATTCATATTGAAAGCTTCATAAACGTGATATTAATTCCAGAAGAATAGAAGAAGTATCGATGCGATAGATATTTTTAAATTTAAGGTTTACCGTTAATTTTCACAAAACACCATTGGCAATAGAATGGAGGATACACTCCTCCGTGTCTACCACCACATTCCATACCTACAAATGGCCCAGTAACCCCACCTTTGGTATCAACTGGATTTCCAGTAGACATTACAGCTTTGTGGCATAGACCTATCTCTAAAGGCTTATTCAGTAATATAATTCTCAAATGAATAAACCTGCAGCTAAAATATATCGTACAACAAATTGATCTTCTTGCAATCAAGCTTTGATTAATCGTGGAAATATTACGATTTTGACGGAAATACCCAATGGTATGCCCCATCTAAAGGTAAGTAAGGTCGAAATCAAACCTACTCAGATACAGCTATTCAGTGTTGTTTAATGATCAAATCTTTATTTCGTTTAACTCTACGAATAGTCACAGGTTTTATTCAAAGTCTCATTCGTCTTTGCAGATTAGATTGGACAACATCGGATTACCCGACCATCTGTAGAAGACAAAAGCATATAGCAAAAAAGGACGCTATCGCGTCCTTTTTAAATCCCCCTGAGCAAGGATCACTCCCACTCAATCGTCGCCGGTGGTTTACTGGATACGTCATAGACTACACGAGACACGTCCTTAATTTCATTCATAATCCGGGTGGAAATTTTATCAACCAGTTCATAAGGCAGATGTGCAAACCGTGCTGTCATAAAGTCAACCGTTTCCACAGCACGCAAGGCAATGACCCATGCATAACGACGACCATCCCCCACCACACCGACGGATTTAACCGGTTGGAATACAGCAAATGCCTGGGCAGTCTTGTCATACCAGCCACTGGCACGCAGTTCCTGCATAAAGATATCATCGGCAAGACGCAGAATATCTGCATATTCCTTTTTCACTTCGCCCAGAATACGTACCCCCAGACCCGGACCCGGGAATGGATGACGATAGATCATGCTGTGTGGAAGCCCCAGTGTGGTTCCCAGTTTACGGACTTCATCCTTAAACAGATCGCGCAGGGGTTCAACCAGTTCAAACGCCAGATCTTCCGGTAAACCGCCGACATTGTGGTGTGATTTAATCACATGGGCCTTGCCCTGTTTGCTTGCAGCAGATTCGATGACATCCGGGTAAATTGTTCCCTGCGCCAGGAATTTCACCCCATCCAGTTTACGCGCTTCTTCCGCAAAGACTTCAATAAATTCACGACCAATGATTTTACGCTTTTTCTCAGGATCCACTTCACCGGCAAGTGCAGTCAGGAAACGATTTTCAGCATCTGCACGAATCACACGGATACCCATGTTCTCTGCAAACATCTGCATCACCTGGTCGCCTTCATTCAGACGAAGCAGACCGTTATCCACAAATACGCAGGTCAGCTGATCACCAATGGCCTTATGTAAAAGCGCGGCAACCACCGAAGAATCCACGCCCCCGGACAGGCCAAGCAGCACTTTTTCACTGCCAATCTGTTCACGTAACTGTTCTACGCGTAAGTCAATAATATGTTCAGGCGTCCACAGACCACCACAGCCACAAATCCGATGTACAAAATTGGAAAGCAGTTCTGCACCCTTTGCCGTATGTGTGACTTCCGGATGGAACTGCACGCCATAGAAACGGCGTGTTTCATCCGATGCCGCCGCATAGGGGCAACTTGCGGTACTTGCTGTCATGGTAAAACCTTCCGGCAGACGGCTGACTTTATCCCCATGGCTCATCCATACATGCAACTGATTTTCCCGGTCCTGTAAATGACCAATCAGCTGATCACGCGTGGCAATATCCACTTCAGCGTAACCAAATTCATGTACTGTACCCGCTTCGACTTTACCGCCCAGTTGTTCAGACATGGTCTGAAAACCATAGCAGATGCCCAGTACAGGAACCCCTAGCTGAAATACAATTTCAGGCGCACGTGGGCTGGTTGCTTCATGCACACTTTCCGGTCCCCCTGACAGGATAATACCGTCCGGACGAAATGCACGGATATCCTCTTCAGACATATCAAAGGCATACATTTCAGAATATACACCTGCTTCACGGACACGGCGGGCGATCAACTGGCTATATTGGGAACCGAAATCCAGAATCAGAATACGATCCTCGGTTATTTGAGTGTTAGTGCTCATGATCAAATACCATACAAAGCAAACGAATGAGGCGCAGCATAGTAGCATTTTTCACTCAATGAAGCACGTTATTTGACAAGATGGAAAATCAAAATCCAAATAAAAAGTGCTGAATTTCAGCACTTTTTCATCTCATTGAGAATGAGTATTTTTATTTTTCGATCGCGGCATCAAGGCTAATTTTACCTGCACCATGCAGCATTAAGAAAAATATACCCCCTGCCATAACCATATTTTTCATAAAACTAATATTGTCTTCAGCACTGCCATGAAAAAGAAACGCAGTAAGAAGACTAAAAATGCCTAAACCGAGTGCTGCGAAACGTGTTTGAAAACCGAATAATAATGCTAAGCCGCCCCCAAGCTCAATAAAAATGGTTAAAGGCAATAACGATCCAGGTACATGCATAGCTTCCATATACTGTACCGTCGCAGCATAGCCAGTCACTTTAGACCAACCTGCCACAATAAACACATAAGCCATGAGTATTCTTGCCAATAAAGCAATAATACCATTGACATTCGGCTGAGTTACAATATTTTTTACAACTACATTGGGATTGAACATAATTAAACACCTTTTTAAAATTTATCATTTCAATGTGGATGTGGACCATTCTAATTCAAATTATCTGGATAATAAACATGCAAAAATAAGATAATACAGCGTTGCAAAAATAAGATAATACAGCGTTGCAAAAATAAGATGATTATACCTGCTATTGTTACTTTTTAGTACTGACTTTCCACTAAGGCGCTGTTAGGATTCTAACACAATCTTATTTTGTTATCGCTTTCATGGAACTCATTGATTTTATTTTACACGTTGATCAGCACCTTCTCGAATTTATCACAAATTATGGCATCTGGATTTACGGCATTTTATTTCTGATCATCTTTGTGGAAACAGGGTTGGTGGTCATGCCTTTTCTGCCGGGTGACAGTCTGCTGTTCGCAGCCGGTATGCTGGCCGCTTCCACAGGTGCCATGGATCCCTGGTTGCTGTTTATTCTGCTGTCCATTGCGGCGATCCTGGGAGATACCCTGAATTACCATATCGGTAAATATATTGGCCCGCGTGTTTTTGAAATGGAATCCAGATTCATCAATCGACAGCATTTGATTAAAACTCAACAGTTTTTTGAGCGTCATGGCGGAAAAACCATCATTTTTGCGCGCTTTATTCCCTTTGCCCGCACCTTTGCGCCTTTCGTAGCCGGTGCCGGCAGTATGAATTATAAATTTTTCCTGACCTATAACGCAGTGGGTGCAATTTGCTGGATTGGTTCCTTTATTGCGGCCGGTTATTTATTTGGAAATGTGCAATTTATTAAAGACCATTTCACTCACTTTATCTTTGGCATCATTATTGTCAGTATTCTGCCTGGTGTCATCGGTTATATTCGGCATAAATTCTTCCGGAAGACCGACCGTTCCACCGAAGCTGAGTAATCGTCCGGAAAATATGGCCTAGAAAAACTGCAGGATCACCGGCAGCATGCATAGCATCAGCAGCATCGCCGAAGCCTTATACAGCTGATCGGTGCTCAGCTTCCTGCGCTTTCCTCCGGTCAGCACTGCCCGACCGGCATACATCCAGAGCAATGAACATGGAATCAGGCAGAGACAGAACACGCCAAGCACCAGCGCATAATTTTCAAATGAATCCCATGTTTCTGCAGGAAAAATACCGGCACTGAACAGAATCACCTTGGGATTTTTAAGTGTCGACAAAAACAGCTGTTGCGGATTCAGGCGCTGATGGCTCTGGCTGTGTTTTTCCAGGTCTGAGCTTTTCCATAAGTGAAAAGCCAGCCACAACACATAAACCGCACTAGCCACATGCAGAATATGCACCAGCGAAGGCCAGGCCGGCATGGTCAGATGAATCAGCAAGGCCAGAATACTGATCCCATAAACATAGCCCAGTAATTCTGCCGGAATCAGCCGCAGGGTTTTTAGGATTCCCTGATGATGGGCAGCACTGGCCAGCAATGCATTGGTCGGCCCCGGAATCAGGAGTACCGCAAACATTGCAAAAATAAATAGCCAGCTTTCAATCATCGTGTGTCCTGTTCATCTAAAACGCTGCACACCTTAAACGAAAATGACAAAAATTCACAAGTTGCTGATGTTCAGAAAAAGGCACGACTCGACTGAATTTTCAGGCTGAATTTAACTAAGAATATGATTGTTATTATTTTATCTTTGAAACATTTTGCTAAGAAATAGATGAACTTCTCATTTTATAAAACAGGAAGTCCATCACAGTTTTATGATTTTGCCGGGTTTCGCTTTGGAACAAAGGCGCAGTTTTTAAACTGGGATGCCTGGGAAATTGCGTCCTGCTGACCATACATTCTGGACAATTCAGTATTTTTGGTATCTGAAGACTGTCCCATATTGACGGAAATGGACGGGCCAAAACCCCATCCATAGCGGCCCCAACCACCGCCCAGCCCCAGGCCGACACCGACACCGACACCGGTACGTTTGGGTGTCTGTACACCATTGTTGATGTATTGCTGAATACGCTCAAACTCACTGGTCAACTGCCCACAGCTCAGCGCCTGATACTGTGTAGGCGAAACATAACTCGGTTTAACCGTTGTGGCACAGGCGGTCAGTAATAGCGTACTGAACGCAACCAGGCCCAGACTCATCATTTTCATTTGAGAACTTCCAGAATCATTGTTTTTCAATTTCATTGAACAACGATTGATAGGCCTGCGTCAATTTATGATCTGTAGCCAGGTGGATCAATGGCTTATTCTGGTGATGTGATTCCTTCATCAGTACTGAAGGCGGCAACATATTGTTTAATACTGGCAAACCCTCGTCCTTCAGCTGCTGGACCACTTCACGCGGCAGTCTGGCCTGCGCCTGAAACTGATTAACCACAATGCCTTCTATTTCCAGTCGTTCATTATGGTCATCCTGAGTTTCAATGACATTTTCAATTAAGGTCTGCAGGGCACGTTTTGAAAACACATCACAGTCAAATGGAATCAGCACACGATCTGCTGAAATCAGGGCAGACAGGGTAAAAAAGTTAAAAGCCGGCGGGGTGTCAATATAAATCCGGTCATACTGCCCATGCAGAGTCTGAATGGCATCCCGCAGTTTATAAATTTTATGCTTTGCTTCCAGTGCATGCTCAAGGCCACCCAGCGTCGGGCTTGCCGGTAAGACATCCAGACTTTTAAATGGCGAACGATGAATATAGCTGTCAAAACCCTTATTGCGGGATTTCAGGATGGAACCAATGGCATTTCCAATCAGGCCCTTTTGCTGATGGTTGCCCAGCACATCATCAAAGAAATTTTCAATATTGGGTTCCAGTGCTGTTTTATCGGCAGAGTAAGTCGCATCGTCGCCCAGTAAATACTGACTTGAATTGGCCTGTGGATCCAGATCAATCACCAGTGTTCTTAAACCATGCCAGGCACTGATGGCTGCCAGATTGACAGCAATGCTTGATTTCCCGACACCACCTTTCTGATTAAAGACAACACGTGTAAACATCGTTCCCTCATCCATTTTATTTTTCAGCATGACTGCAGTTTAACGCAGACCACATGCATCCAGGCAATTAATGTCTGACAATTAACCAAAAACAGGTTTGATGATCACCAGTGAAAGAATGGCGATGAATGCAATGCAACTCACGGCCAGTCCGGCACCACGCTGGACTAGCAGTATGCTGTCATCCTTTTTATAGGTTTTGATCAGCGATGAAAGCAGGACAGCAAACAAAATCATTTTGGCATAAAACCACGGCTGAACCTGAAAATGATTCATGATTAGCAGAATGACACCTGTGATCACCAATACGGTAAACGTCAGATGCTGAACCGCAACAAATAGCGTTCTGCCCGCAGGATTGGGCTGCCCCTGCTGTGTTCCTGCAAATAAAGTGACTGCACGCAGTACAAAAATAATGCAGGCAACTGCAACGCTTGACATATGAATGATTTTAATCAGCAGGTGTGTGTCCATATTGTTCTCTTATGAAGTAAACACTTTATATACTCAGGCTTTCGGTACATGCGCACATTCCGGACTGGACGGGGCTTCGCCCTGCCATTCACCCGGAACATAGGCATGAATCGCCAATGCATGAATTTTTCCCGGACTCAGCAGTTCCGCGGCCACCGCATATACTTTCTGATGCCGCTGCACTGGCCGCAATCCGGCAAAAACCTCACTGACAATGGTCACTTTAAAATGTGATTCCTTACCCGGGAAATAGCCGCCATGCCCTGCGGATTCATTGATCACCTCAAGATGTGCCGGGGCCAGATGGTTTAATCTTTCAATCAGTTGCTGTTCCAGGTTCATGCCACACTGTTCCAGAAAAATAGAATGGGCTCAGTATAACGTTTATCGGCATGCTGTGAAAATCCTTGTTCATGCGGACGGCATGGCTGCAATCAGTTGCATCCTATCGGAAAATGATCAGACACAGAAGCCGTAGCGACGAACAGGATCATTTTTTTCAAACCTGTAAAAACCGTGTTTTTCATTGTGCACCAGTTATTCCGCAGTGAAATACACCTCATGGCACATAAAGCTCCAGGCCCTGCGTAATTCCAGCAGGGCCTGACAGCCCGTTCAATATCCTGTCCTGCAAAACCTATTTTTTCACAGGGCAGGATGATTTTATTTTAGACAAATAGCAGATTGATTTGCAGAAAGTTGTTGACCCTATAGCAGCTTAATGTATTATACACCGCATGCGGGAATAGCTCAGTTGGTAGAGCATAACCTTGCCAAGGTTGGGGTCGGGAGTTCGAGTCTCCTTTCCCGCTCCAGATTCAAAAAATCCCTGATCATTGATCAGGGATTTTTTTTGGTCATGACATCGGCACCGGTTCATGAGAAACAGGCACACAGACTGGAAACAATAGGCAAAATTAATAAATCCGTTTGTGTCCGGATGCACTTCAGACTGTACGGTTATTTGCCGGTATTTAAACGATACACCGCCAATAATACGGGCTGAGCCATAAAAATCCTGCCTGGATTTATCGAAATAACTATAGTTGAGATATGTTTTAATATTTTTGATGTCTTTTCATGACTGATCAAATTTAAAGGTTGCGTTTGAGGCTCGGATCGCTGAAGCGGAATCCCTACGTCGTAGCAGCCTTCACGAAGCCCCTTAAGCAGATTGATGAAGTTGGCTTCGCGCAACCAACAGCGGACTTGATACTTTCAAGCATCGCAATTGTCGTCATCAACATACTCCATTCGTTGTGTCTTGCTTGAATCAGTGTATACGGTTTTCCGTCGTCCAATACACCAGGGCCGCCATTGGCAGCGCAGCACCAAAACCGGATGCCCATGCCCAGCCGCCGTAAGCATAGGCCCATGCGCCGAACGCGGAACCGAGCGCACCGCCCAGGAAGAAGGTGGCCATGTAGAGGCCATTGAGTCGGGCGCGAACATCCGCGCCCAAAGTGAAGATAGCGCGCTGCCCCAGCGTCAGATTGGCTGCCACTCCAAAGTCCAGAACGATCGCGGCCACAACTAAAAGGCCCAGCGACCAACCCGAACCCGGTTGCGCGATGTGCGTCAGTGGGAAGGCCAACGCCACTAACCCCATCGCCAGTGCAGTAGTCGCGCGACTATGCCCCTGGTCGGCAATGCGCCCTGCAAGCGGCGTGGCAACCGCCCCGGCCGCCCCAGCCAGGGAGAACAGCGCAATGCCGCCTTGCGACAACCCGAACGCCGGGCTAGCCAGCAACAGCGGCACCGTCGTCCAAAAGGCACTGAAGGCGGCGAACAGTGCGGCATGGTAGAGCGAGCGCCGGCGTATCGCGCACCAGCCGGCCCATCGAGATGAGCAGGTTGCCGTAGCTCAGACCGAGATCGGGTTGCCGAGCCGGCAGCGCATAGGCCAACACCGCGATCAGAGCTAACATGGCCACCGCCGACAGCAGAAATACGGCATGCCACGAGGCTAGTTCCGTGATGAACCCGGCGACCGGCCGCGCCAGCATGATGCCCAGCATCACAGCCCGCTCATCACGTTACCGACGGCCCTGCCACGTGACGCCGTAGGCGCCAGATGTGCAGCGTAAGGCACCAGCACTTGCACGGCAACGGTGCCTAAGCCGATGCCCAACGCCGCCGCCAGAAACGGCAGAGGCTGGCGGGCCAAGCCTGCGCCAAGCAACGCCACGGCAGCCAGTCCAAGCAGTCCGAGCGTCAAGCGGCGGTTTTCGATCCGGTCACCGAGCGGCACGAGCAGCAGCAGGCCCACCCCGTAGCCGAGTTGGGTCAGGGTCACCGTCAGGCCGGTAGCCCAGGTAGATAGGCCAAGATCCGCACCAACCGGCCCAACCAGCGGCTGAACATAGTAGAGATTGGCAGCGGTTAGGCCGCAGGTCACCGCCAACAGCAGCGTCAGCCCTACCGGTGCAGCTTGCGTATACGCATCACCCGTCATGCTTGCCCGGCCCGGCGCGCGGACGTGCGTGACAGGACCGCCCAGTCCAGATGCCCTTCGCCGTGCGCAAGGCTTTCGATGTGGGCATCACGCAATGCACTGGCCAGTGGCAGCGGCACATTGACCTGTTCCGCCGCTTCAAGCGCCAAGCGCACGTCCTTGAGACCGAGTACCAACTTGAACCCTGCAGGCTCAAAGCGCTCTTCGGCAATGACTTGTCCGTAGCCTTTGTAGACGGGCGCAGCGAACACCGTAGATGTGACCAGTTCCAGAAAACCGGCCTTGTCCACGCCATGCCCTTGTGCCAGTGCCACGGCTTCGCCCATCGTGCCAATGGCACTGGCGATCATGAAGTTCACGGCTAACTTGACAGCATTGGCCTGTTCGGGTCGTTCGCCCAGATGCCAGGTCTTCTGCCCAAGCACGTCCAACAGCGGTTGCACGATCGTCAGCGTCCTGGGGTCACCGGCTGCCAGGATGTTGAGTTGGCCTGCTTCAGCCACGTTCACCCGGCCGAGCACCGGCGCGGCAATATAGCCGATCTCTTGTTCCTGGTGCAGCGCTGCCAACTCCGTCGCCAAGGCAACCGATATCGTGGCCATATTAAGATGAATGGCTCCCGGCTTTAGCGCAGCCAACACCTGCGCATCCAAAATCGTAGCGCGCGTGGCGGCATCGTCGGCCAACATTGAAATCAACACATCCGCATGGGCGACCGCTTCGCGCGGTGTAGTTGCGCGTTGCGCGCCGAGCGCGGCCAGCTTCGCTGCCGACGCGGGTGAGCGGTTCCACACCTGCACGGGATAACCTGCCGCGAGCAGGTTAGAGGCCATCGGCAAGCCCATCGTACCGAGTCCGAGAAAAGCGATCTGCATAAACAAACTCCTTCTATTTTGGAAACGAAAATTTCCTAAATTGTCAAAAAAAATTAAATTACTGCCTTTAATGCCGAATCCACGACGGCCTGCATGGCTGCTCGACTGCAGCCAGCCTTACCAACTATGCGCATGCCTTGTGCTAAACAAAGCAGCATGCGGGCACTGGACTCACGGTTCATATGAGCCGGAATGGAACCATCTTCCTGGCCTTGTCGAAGTAGATCGGCTAACAAGGCTTCGTTGCGCTCCAGCGCAGAATGGATATGTCGAGAAACTTCTGCCGGGAATGTCGAAAGCTCGGCGATACTTCCGACCACCAGACATCCTTGTCGTCCCTGGGAACCTTGAGAGGACTCGGCATAGAAGGTCAATGCCCGTCGCAGACGTTCCAGGCCATTGCCATCGTCGCCGATGGCCTGCCGCATCTTCTCGGTGCGCTGCGCGCGATAGCGATCGAATGCAGCCAGGAAGATGGCCTGCTTGTCTTTGAATGCTTTGTAAAGGCTACCCTGTGCCAGATTGGTGGCCTGAATCAGATCATTAATAGATGTGCCGTGATAGCCCCGTTCGCTAAACACGCGCACAGCCTGATCCAAAGCGTCATCCAGGTCAAATTCGCGTGGCCGGCCTCGACCACGGGAGCGAGTGGATTCCGTTGATTCTGAATGTTTGATCATATACAAATATTTTGAAAACGATTGTTTCCTAATTTAATCCAAAAAATGGTGAACGTAAAGCAGTCAGGTAATTGATGCGTCCCTATACCCTACCACTCGATGTGCAGCCGCTCAGCGGTGCGGGTGAAGTGGAGTTCTTCGGCCACAGCCAGGAAACAGCCACGATGCCGCAGTTCCATCGTGCGTCCCCCTGTCAGTCCACCAACCTCTGCACTCTTGCCGGCATCAGCAACAGCACGCAGCCTAGCAAGGCTGCACCCAGGTTGTAGAGCATGCCAACCACAAAGGCTGAAGCCTATAGACTAGCCTGTGCGGCTACGCCTTCATCGGCAGACACCCGATTGCACAGCACGTCGCCCATCGTCGGGCATTCGATCTTGCACTGATGACGTAGCTCCTTCAACCGCATAGGATCAAGCGGGCCAAAGTACACGAAGGATCGACGCCGAATGGTCGTGATTCAGTAAAAGCACGGGGCGCCGGGCAAAATCCTCCGTGCCGAGAGCCCGGTCGTTGAACAAGTACGGGTAGGTGCGCGAAAACCCGGCATGATACAAAGTCAATAAATATTGATGCATGGCCTTCAACTCAAACGGATGAAAAAACCACATCAAACAGATCTCTTTGATCAATAGGGAAACAATCAATCCGGCATAACAGATGATCGTTAAAATTTCAGCACCTCAACCTGCATAGGCCCAGGAAATTCATTGCAATTACAGCAACTTCATCAGCCAACCAATTACACCAGTGCCAGTGACACAGCCATACTCAATTGTTTCAGCCGGACTGCTTTTTGATTCCGTGAATCTTTCATCCCCCCATTCTCTACACAATACAAATCATCATCATTTACATCAGCAGGACGGCATAAATGCCTGCTTCTTATTTCTATGACGAGTGAACAATCAAAAAGACGCAATTTTTCCTGGAATATTTATTCAATAGCGTTGCTGTTCCGATCACCAGTCATCAGCGCCTGATGACCGCATTTACCGGCCGGCAGAAACTTCATATCCAGATCACACATCAATTTCACATTTGTGCGATATAATTCTTTCCAACTTTGACTGACAACATCAGAATGACTGAATCATGACTAAATTGACGTGTTTTAAGGCCTATGACATCCGTGGCAAACTCGGCACAGAACTGAACCAGGACATTGCCTATAAAATTGGTCGTGCCTATGGGCAGATTTATCAGCCAGACACCGTTGTTATCGGCTGCGATATACGCTTATCCAGTGAAGCGCTGAAACAGGCCACCATCAAGGGCCTGAATGATGCCGGTGTCAATGTACTGGATCTGGGCATGACCGGTACTGAGGAAGTCTATTTCGGCGCCTTTCACCTGGATGTGCAGGGTGGGATTGAAATTACCGCCAGTCATAATCCAATGGATTATAACGGGATGAAACTGGTGCGTGAAAATGCCCGCCCGATCAGCGCAGATACTGGCCTGAAGGACATTCAGGCCCTGGCTGAATCTGAAGATTTTCAACAGGTCAACGTCCCGGGAACAACTCGGTCCTGTGACATTCTGCCGGCATTTACTGACCATCTGCTCAGCTATATCAACCCGGAAAAAATCCGCCCTTTAAAGCTGGTCATGAATGCCGGAAATGGTGCCGCCGGTCATGTGGTGGATGCCCTTGAAGAAAAGTTCAAACAGCTTAATGTGCCTGTGGAACTGATTAAAATTCATCATGAAGCCGACGGGACATTTCCCAATGGCATCCCCAATCCCATTCTGGTGGAAAACCGTGACAGCACCCGTCAGGCCGTGTTGCAGCATCAGGCAGATATGGGCATCGCATGGGATGGCGATTTTGACCGTTGCTTCCTGTTTGATGAAAAAGGCCAGTTCATTGAAGGCTATTACATCGTTGGTTTATTGGCACAAGCTTTCCTGATCAAACAATCAGGTGAGAAAATCGTGCATGACCCACGTTTAGTCTGGAATACTTTTGATATTGTCGATCAATATCAAGGCATTGCGGTGCAGTCAAAATCTGGACATGCCTTTATTAAAGATGTGATGCGTGAACACAATGCGGTGTACGGCGGCGAAATGAGTGCACACCACTATTTCCGTGATTTTGCTTATTGTGACAGTGGTATGATCCCGTGGTTACTGACCATCGCCTTACTTTCAGAAACAGGCCAATCACTTTCAAGCTTAGTTGAAAATATGATTGCTAAATTCCCATGTAGTGGTGAAATCAATTTTAAAGTGGCAGATACACAAGCAACGGTAAAAAAAATCTTTGATCATTATGCAGACCAGAATCCACAAGTGGACCGTACTGATGGTGTCAGCCTTGATTTTGGTGCATGGCGCTTCAATGTGCGTGCCTCCAATACCGAGCCTTTATTGCGCTTAAATATTGAAAGTCGGGCAGATCAAAATCCGCATCCAATGCAAGCTTATGTCGATGAATTAACCACTTTAATTCAGTCCTGATCTGCCTGAAACGAAACTGAAAAGACCGACTATTGCCGGTCTTTTTTACTGAGCATTGGCTGAGAAAACGGCAAACACATACAGACCAATCAGTTCACGGAAAACAAGTCCAATGGAAATCGAAAAACCGGACGGCTGATTTAAGGTGCAACGGCCGGATGCTTCAGACTATGACCGATTTCCATCAACTGATGCCGATAGGCGGTCTGATCTGCCTTGACCAGACTGTTTCCATACTGATAAACATGTGCCAGCTCCTGTACAGCTTCCGGCAATTCCAGCGCTGCCGCAGCCTGATACCAATGCAATGCCTTTGCGGGATCTGCACTGACCCCTTCACCATACTGGTAAGCATTGGCCAGCATGAACATGCCACTGGCAATCTGATGATCTGCAGCAATCTGAAAATTTTTGACGGCAGCAACCGGCTGCACCGCTGTACCATAACCATTTTTATACATCAGCCCCAGATAGTAGGCTGCAGCAGGATCATGCTGCCGCGAGGCCTGCTGAAACCACGTTAAAGCCTGCGCATAATTCCGATGAATCTGATGATCGCCGTAAAAATACAGTTTCCCCAGTGCTGTCGCCGCTTCACTGCTATTTTTCTGCTGTGCGGCCAGTTGCAGCCAGGGGATGGCACTGCCGGACTGCTGACGAAAAATATAGATTTTGGCCATCGCAATCTGCGCCTCAGACTGCCCATGTTCAGCAGCCTGCTCCAACTGCTGAAATGACGGTTTATCCTGCCCATAGGTGGCCTGCATCACCAACTGATCAATCTCGGCACGGGATAAATGACCGGGTGACCAGACCTTACAGAATACCAGTACCAACAGCAGTGCACCGATCAACAGTAAAACATACCCGGCGCCTGGCCTGTTTAACATTGACCGTTTCATAAGGCTTTCGACAGATCAATTTTATAAATCGATAAGCCTTTGCCGGAACCGTCATCTGCCTGATGAACCGAAATATGATTCAGGCCGGCGGCCTGGGCAAGCGCCAGTTTATTTTGTGCCGATGTGAAAATCACCGGGCCTGCGGTTGTCACCGGACTGAATGTCCAGCTACGATGACTGCCATTTGCCGCACGGGTAATGTTTTTGATCTGCCGAATATAGTTGATCAGCACATCACGGTTCGCATCCGGCGCAGCATAAATGGTTTTTGACCCATCCAGCCCCGGAAAATTCCCCCCGCCACTGGCACGGTAATTATTGGTGGCAACAATAAATTCCTGTGAACTGCTGATCGCCTTGCCCTGATATTTTAAATTTCGGATGCGACTATTGACCGGCTGGGTTACATCAATCTCATAACTCAGATCCGGACTGGTAAACATATCGAAGTTAAAACCGGGATAAGTACTGATTAAATTCTGCGCCGTAGTTTTATCCGGGTCAATCTGGTTAAAGCGTTGTGCAGCGGTTTCAAGCCAGTTTTTAATATCTGATCCGCTGACCCTGACCGCATAGATATTGTTGGGATACAGATATAAATCTGCAGCATTGTTAATTGCAACATTACCGGCTGCGACATCGGTATAATCCGCACTGCCGGCAAAACCACTCTTGAATGGCGCACTGACCGACAGCACCGGTAAATCTGCATATTGCGGTAAATTCTCTTTCACGTAATCTGCCACGTAGGCCGCCTGTGCCTGGTTGACAATTTCAATGGCACCCGGATCACCGACATCCGCAAAATAGCTGTTCATATTAAAATCGGTCTGGCCGATCGGAGTTTTGACATAATTGATGGTGGCCTGATGTTCATCCGCAATGGCCTGTGCAACGCTTGCATCCACATCAACATAGGACTGATCTGCCTTCTGAATGCTGCGTGCCTCAACCACGGTCTTATTTTTATCCACCACCCATTGCTTACCATCATGGGTCAGGTTCAGCTGAATCACACCCAGTACCTTGCCCCAGTAGCTGCTCATCACGGTCGGAATCCCATTTACAGTCCCCTTAACCTTATCCACCCCATCCAGATTAAATTGCGGCGAGCTGCTGTCCTTATTCGGAAAGGTATCATGTGAATGGCCAATCAGCATCGCATCAACATCCTTCACCATGGAGAGATAGTAGCTGCCATTTTCCATCACCGGAGAATAGGGACTATTGTCCAGGCCACCATGGGAAATCACCACAATCAGATCTGCACCTTCGGCCTTCATTTGCGGAATATATTGTTCTGCGGCTTCTTTGACCCCAATGGTATAAACCTTGCCTTCCAGCCAACGCTTATCCCAATTCAGAATCTGTGGCGGGGTAAACCCGATGATGCCCACCTTCAGCGTCGCTGCCACGGTTTTGCCATCCGGCGTGGTGGCTGTAATCTGCTTATCAATAATTTTGTAGGGCCTGAATAACGGCTGCCGAGTACTGGCGCTGTAGACATTGGCAAGTACCTGCGGAAATTCCGGACCGGCACAATCCGGCTGGGAAGCCGGCGCCGGAAGACCATCCACGGCAAATTTACTGTTGGTAACCTGATTTAAAAAGGGTAAACCGTAATTAAATTCATGGTTTCCAATCCCGCTGCCGTCAAACCGCAGCTGATTCATAATTTTATAAATCGCCAATGTCTGGTTGCAGGCAATGGGTTGTATGACCGCCTGAAAATCAGCCAATGCCGTTCCCTGGATGGTATCACCATTATCCAGCAACAGATTATTCGGAAATTGCCGGCGTGCTTCCGCAATTAAGGTCGCCGTCCGCTCCAGGCCGATGGTTTTGTCTTCTGCCAGTTTAAAATAATCATAACTCAGAATATTGGCATGTAAATCGGCTGTTTCCAGTAATGCAACCGTTGCCGTGCTTCCCTTGCTGACTGAATTCGGTGGTGGTTCAGCAACCGGGTCGTTATCGTCGCATCCCTGTACAGCCAATACGGCCGTGAGAATTACAGGCCAGATCATTGTTGTTTTCTTCATTTTCATCTCTGAACATTTTTCTTAAACTTCCCGGGGACAGTATAGTGAAGCCCTGTGAAAGAATCGTGACGAAAAAGTGGACTACTCATAAAAAAAGAGGAAATACATGATGTATTTCCTCTTTTTCGAATGTTATGTCTGGATATGGTCCGTGGATGAAAATCAGCGCTGCGATTATGACGTATAGCCCTTCGGATTCTGTTTCTGCCAGTTCCAGCTGTCTGCCAGCATATCTTCCAGATGATATTGCGGCTTCCATCCAAGCTCTGCCACTGCGCGGGCATTGTCTGCAAAGGAGGTGGCCACATCGCCTGCACGACGCGGTGAAAATTCAAAGGCCACCGACACGCCATTGACCTGTTCAAAGGTATTTTTGACTTCCAGTACAGAACAACCATTGCCGGTACCAATATTCCAGGCACGACAGCCGGTGGTCTGTAAGCGATTATTCAATGCGCACAAATGTGCATTGGCTAAATCCACCACATGAATATAATCGCGAACGCCGGTACCATCCACTGTGTCATAATCATTGCCATAAATGGATAACTTTTCACGGCGCCCGACTGCCACCTGGGTCACATAGGGCATCAGGTTATTGGGTATACCCTGCGGATCTTCCCCGATACGACCGCTCTTATGTGCACCGACCGGATTAAAATAGCGCAGTAACGCAATGGACCAGCGTTCATCGGCAATAGAGAGTTTTTCCAGTAACTGTTCGACAATCAGTTTGGTATAACCATAATTATTGCTCGGCATGCCGGTGGGCATATCTTCATTTAAAGGTGAAGTATTGGCTTCGTCATAAACCGTTGCCGAGGAGCTGAATACCAGCCTGAATACACCGGCACGTTCCATTGCCTGAACCAGGCTGATCGAACCGGCAATATTATTATCAAAATAAGTCAACGGAATCTGCTGACTTTCACCCACAGCTTTTAAACCGGCAAAATGAATAACCGCATCAATCTCATACAGACTGAACAACTGATCAAGCGCCTGTGCCTGACGGATATCGGCTTCAATGAAGGTCAGACTTTTTCCGGTCAATTGCTGGACCCGGTTCAGGGACTCTTCCGAACTGTTGGACAGGTTATCCAGTACAACCACCTCATGACCTGCATTTAACAGTTCCATGCAGGTGTGGGAACCAATGTAGCCGGCGCCACCGGTCACTAAAATATTCGCCATGTGCTCAACTCCCCTGTTGTTGTAACAGAATTCTGATCAGGCCCCGTGTGGACGCATCCAACCGGGAGAGATCCTGCTCAGTACCATTTAAAATAGGCAACAGCTGACTGGCAATTTCCTTGCCCTTTTCAACGCCCCACTGATCAAATGAATTAATGTTCCAGATCACGGATTGTACAAAGACCTTATGTTCGTACAGGGCAATCAGCATGCCCAGGCTATAGGGACTCAATTCCCGCAAAAGAATGGTGGTGCTGGGCTGGTTGCCTGAATATTGCTTATACACCGGTAAGGCTGACAATTCATCTGAACTCAGCGCCTGATTACCAAAAGCCAGTAAACGTGACTGTGCCAGACAGTTGGACAATGCCAGATGATGCTGCTCAATCAGCGCATCTGCATTTTCTGCATAAGTAAACTGATTGGCATTATAACGCTGTACCGGCGCAATAAAATCACAGTTCACCGAATGTGTCCCCTGATGCAGCAGCTGATAAAACGCATGCTGGGCATTGGGCCCGACCTCTCCCCAGACAATGGGGCAGGTATCCAGTTCCACCAGCTGCTCATCCCGCTGAACGGACTTACCATTGGACTCCATTTCCAGTTGCTGCAGATAGGCGGCAAAAGATTTCAGGCGTCCGTCATAGGGCAATACCGCATGGGTCTGGATATCCAGAAAATTGTTATTCCAAACCCCCAGCAATCCCATCAGCACCGGAATATTCTGCTCGAAAGGTGCCTGCTGAAAATGCTGATCCACAGCATGGCCGCCGGCCAGAAATTGTTTGAATCCCTCTACACCGATGGTCAATGCGATCGGCAAACCGATACAGGACCATAAAGAATAACGACCACCCACCCAATCCCACAGCAACAGCTGATTTTCAGCAGCAATGCCCCATTCCGTCATTTTTTCAGGTTTGGTCGACACGCCAATAAAATGACTGGTGAGCACACAACTTGCCGTACCCATTGATTTTTCCAGCCACTGCCGTACCGTCTGGGCATTGGACAGGGTGTCAATGGTACCGAATGATTTTGAGGAAATAATAAACAGCGTGGTTTCCGGACGCAACTGATGCAGCAACTCCGACAGCTGACTGCCATCAATGGTCGAGACAAAATGAACATTTAAGGGTTTGGCCGTATGCACCTGATAATCAGACAATGCATGACTCACCATCTGTGGTCCCAGGTCAGAGCCGCCCACCCCGATATTCACGACATCCTGAATCACCTCACCTGTTGCACCCCGATACTGCCCCGCATGGATTTTATCCACCAGTCTGAACATACGCTGCAACTGTTCATGGACCTGCTGGCTCAGCCCTGGAAACTGCTGGCTGTCTGCTTCCGGCAAACGCAAAGCCCAATGCATAACTGCACGCTGCTCAGTATAATTGATCCGTTCACCGGAGAATAATCGTTTAATCCAGTCAGCCAGTTGCCTGGACTCGGCAAAATCAAACAAGGAACGCATGACGGTATGCTGTACGCGCTGCTTACTGTAGTCAAAAACCAGCTGATCAAACTGGACGGAATATTTCTGAAACCGCTCAGCATCTTCAGCAAACAAATCATTCAGATGCATTTGCCGGTATTGTTCTGCACAGGCCTGCAACTGCCTGTAACACGCATTGTCCTGTAATAACTCGGCAGGTGCCGTATTTTTACTCATCAGCGTCCCACTCCCTGATAGACAAAGCCCAGCTGTTGCACATATTGCGGGTCAAACACATTCCGACCGTCCAGAATCAATGGATGAAGCATCTTGCGGTGCAGGGCTTTAAAATCAGGACTCAGGTATTGTTTCCAGGCCGTCATCAGACACAAGGCATGTGCATTTTCTGTGGCCTGATACTGATCCGTACATAACAACAGGTCTTTGCGCTGACCATACCTCTGAAGAATTTCATCCAGCGCCTGGGGATCATGCAACTGTACGATGACCCCCTGTGCCCATAATGCCGCCAGCATGATATGAATCGGGGCATTGTCAATACTGGAGGTATTTTCCTTAAATGAAGCGCCCCAGATGGCAATAACTTTGCCTTTCAGGTCACAACGATAATAATTCCATAATTTCCGGAATAAAATTTCTTTCTGTTGTTCATTAATTTCCCAGACCTGTTCCAGCAGCTGACTGCGGGCACCTGTGCCTGCAACCGTACTGGATAGAGTCAGAATATCACGGGAGAAATTTTCACCACCAAAACCGGCACCCGGTGATAAATACGCCGACCCAACCCGGCTATCGGCAGCCAGGCCCTGCTGTACATTGGCAATATCAACCCCCAGTTTTTCTGACACCAGGGCAAGATCATTCATATAACTGATACGGGTCGCCAGCATACCGGAAATACTGAGCTTGGTGAATTCGGCATCCAGAATCGGCATGAACAGATACTGATGTTTAAACTGAAAGAAAGGCCGCAGCAATTCTTTCATCAAATTTGCAGTCTGCGCATGATCCACCCCGACAATTACCCGTTTCAGCTGAGTAAAGCTGTTTAAGGCATTTCCTTCCTGAATGACATCCGGCAAATAAGCCCAGCCATCTAACGCAATTTTTTGTTTTAACTGTTCAGTCCCCTGCAGACCAAACGTGGAGCCATTGATCAGCAGCAATTCAGGACGGCTGTGAGGCAGTCCCCTAATTCTCTCAGCAAGCGTCAGTGCCCGGTCCAGCTCAGTGGCACTGAAGCTGAACAGCCATACTTCACTGTCCTGCGGTAATTGCTCAAAAATGGGCAGGCTTAAAAAACCACCAGCAATCTGTTTATGAATCAATTGATTGACTACATCATCCTGGTAATGAATATCTGAATGACTTAAATCACTGTCTTCATTGCGGCACCAGTAAACCTGATGACCATATTCAGCAAACAACCCTGCAAGAACTGCTGCCTGCAAGGTCGTGCCAAAAACATTAATTTTCATTTCACACCCGACATTACAATTACAGACTCAATTCCCTGATCATACGTTTAAACTCATCCCCGAGTATGGGGTGTTCAATGCCATAATGTAATACGGCTTTTAAATAACCCGATTTGCTGCCACAGTCAAAGGTTTGCCCCTTCATACGATAAGCTTCAACATTTTCTAATTTTTGTAATGCCGCAATTGCATCGGTGAGTTGGATTTCATTTCCTGCACCTTTAGGCGTTTGCTCTAATAATTGCATAATTTTAGCAGGAAGAACATAACGACCAACCACTGACAAATTAGAAGGTGCTTTATCTACAGCGGGTTTCTCTACAATGCCGCGCATAACCACACTTTTGCCCTCATTCGGTACCGTTTCCACATCAACAACACCATATTGATCCACAAGGTGATCAGGTACAGCCTCGACCATAATTTGTGCTGTTTTAGATGAATTAAAACGTTGAATCATCCGGGCGAGGTCATTTTCAGTACTATTTTCTTTTACCAATACATCTGGTAGGAGCACTGCAAAAGGCTCGTTACCAATTATATGTTTAGCACATAAAACAGCATGTCCCAAACCCAATGGTCTAGATTGCCGGACACTAACTATTGATACATTTGCCAGTATAACTTTTTTGACTTCTTCAAGTAAATCTAGTTTATTTTTATTTTCGAGCATAGTTTCTAATTCAAAATTATGGTCAAAATAATTTTCAATTGAATCTTTGGATGAATGTGTTATAAAAATAATTTGCTCTATACCTGCTTGCACTGCCTCATTAACAACATAGTCAATTACAGGACGGTCAACCACAGTCACCATTTCTTTAGGAATTGATTTACTTGCTGGCAAAAACCGTGTTCCCAAACCAGCAACAGGAAAAATAGCTTTCTTAATCATAATAACGTCATTACCATACTATATAAATTAATGGTGAGAAGATTTGGATTGTCGGGATTTTGAACCAGAAAATCGTTTAGCACCTACAGCTTGATCTGGAGAATCTATGCCTTCTTTTCTAAGCATCACTTCCACTGTCTTAAACATGATTCTAAAATCAAAAAGAATTGATTGTTTTTCAACATATTCCACATCTAAGTCAAATTTCTCTTCCCAAGATAAATTATTTCGACCACTCACTTGAGCAAGGCCAGTCATACCAGGTTTAACTTCATGACGACGCATCTGATGAGAAGTATAATATTCTACAAACTCAGGAAGTTGTGGTCGTGGTCCAACGATACTCATATCACCCTTAAGAACATTAACTAACTGGGGCATTTCATCTAAACTCGTTGAACGTAATTTTTGTCCAAAAGATGTAATACGCTGATCATCTGGCAAAGGATTACCACTCGCATCATTTGCATCCTTCATAGAGCGGAACTTAATCATTTTAAATAATTTTCCATTTAGTCCCGGTCTTTCTTGATAAAAGAAAATTGGAGAGCCTAAGTTCTTACGAACTTTATACGCAACTATCAGGAAAATAGGAGATAAAAGAAATAAAGCTAAAAATGCAATAGAAAAATCAATTATCCTTTTTAACATACTTGAATCTCATCGTTATTTGTTCATAAGTCACTACAAGCTTAAGCCGCGAATACACTTGTCGTTAAGAAGTTTACGGTTAGAATCATACAACCACCCCCATTTATTGAAATAGAGTATAGCACTTTGTATATGCGCTTTTAACAGTTTAATACTTTTATAGGACGCTTGCTCATGTGCATGTACCACAGAAAATTGTGGACAATAGAGTGTTCCAAATTGCTGGGCACAACGCCTTGAAATATCTATATCTTCCATATACATAAAGAAACGCTCATCAAAACCTTTTAATGTTTCTAGAGCTTCTGAGCGAAATAACATAAAACAACCCGAAAGATACGGAGCGAATATAGGCTTTTGAATTGTATAGTTTTTCAATAAATACTGTTGATCTAATCCAATAGCCAACTTTTTTGAAAATCTTCGAGCAAATAGATTTAATGGTGTTGGTAAAAGTCTTGCACCAAACTGATTTTCACCATTAGCGTAAACGATCTTTGGAAGAAATAAGCCCTCTTTACGATCCTTTACAAAATTAACTAATTGAGCAAACTCTGATTCTTCAAACATAATATCAGGATTACAGATCAAGAATAAATCACTATTTGAAACATATCTATTAATAGCAAAATTATGACCATACCCAAAGCCAAAATTGCCATCCGATTTCAAATAAACAACTTTTTCATGTTGAAATTTAAAAGCCCAATCGCTTTCATCATTATCAACTAAAATAACCTTACAAACAAAAGGGCTAGACAACAAACAAGCTAATGTTTTTTCAATTTCAAAATAACTATGCCTAAACAAAACAATAGAAACGATTACGCAAGTCATTACATACTGCCTTTATACATTTTTTTCTTTAAACCATCCCGAACAGCTAAAAAATATTTATTAATAATTTTCAACTTATTGGTAGAAGCCATTAAAATAGTAACCATATAAAAATTAGTTTTAAAAAATTGTATTATTTTCCAATTTAAAGGCAAATCTGAATAAAGCATCAAATAAATCGCATTTCTGACAATAAAGTACTTTCTAAAGTCCGAATGAATATTTATATACCTATCAGTCAATGGAATTCTTTTCGATAAATTGCCAATTGTATGATTCATAAAAACCTCGGTCGACATATATGATGTATATCCTAATTGCTTAGCACGCATCCCCCACTCGATATCTACAAAGTCAATAAATAATTTCTCATCCATCATTCCAATTTCTTTAAAAATAATTGTTTTAAATAATGAGCCTGACGAGATAATATAATCAGAGCTGATAGCATCTTTCGTATTATTAGAATATATTTTTTTTAGTCTTAATCCATCATATCTAATAGCATAAGATTTTTTATTTGTTTTTGTGTCAATAAATGTTGGCCCAATTGTAGCAACTTTATGATCCAATATAGATATTTTTTCATATGCAGAAATCATATTAGAAATAAAATTTACATCAATCGAAGAGTCTTGATCAAAAACTATCGAATACTCATACTTTAAATCAATAGCCCTTCCAATACCAAAATTCTGAGCTAAAGCAATACCAAAATTCTCATTCAATAGTATAATTTCTAAGTTGTCTAGGCTTTTAAATCTCTCAAAAACAATAGTGTTTTTTGATCCATTATCAACCAACACAACATCACATTTTTGTAAGAGTAGTTGGTCTATTAAATGGGCAAGATTCTCGATTTCTGGATTATAGCTAACAATAACAGCTAACTTATTATTATACATAATCACTCCATACCAATAGTTAATAATGAACTATAAAAAAATACCATACCAGCCACACTAATAAAGATAAAATAAAAATTAAAATATCTTTTATAAATAGATAATGACAAAGGAATTAAGAAAACCAAAATATCAATATAACCAAAAATTGCAGCAAATCTAAGACCAATAGCACTACTAAAAACAAAAATAGCTTGCAAACACATGGCATAAATATACGTTACCACAATTGCTTTATTATAAAAATCAAACTTAGCATAACCAAATGACAAAATAACCAAAACCAACATCTTCAACATAAAATAGAATTGAAAAACTGAGTATTTTACATTTTGCTCCTCTCCTTGAGATGAAAAATATAATGAAACCCTATCAATAAAAGTGAAATTTGATATTAAAACAGAGAAATATTTAGAGAAAAACACTCCCAACAAAATAGATAAAATAATTAACAAATATATTAGTAAAAAATTTTTTATTCTTATTGATTTCTTAGTAAGAAAAAACAAAGGGATTACGATTAACAATGAAATATGGAAAAGACAGGCTAGAAAATATAAAAATACTGTTTTCCCTTTGATTTTAAAATTGTCCTTATAATAAAAAAGAAGAGCTAAAGTACCAAGACCAATCGCAAAGCTAGCTCTTAATTGTGTCAAATCATGCAAAAAATAAAAACGACCAATTAATAAAAGCAAAAAAATAGGAACAACGTTCTTTGGTACGAACTTAAAGCATATAAAAAATTTTAAAATTAAACTAAAAAAAATTAAAAAAGTAAAAATAATAAAAACATCAGTTGAAAAAACTTCAATGATTTTTACAATATACAAAAATAAAGGGTCACTCCTAGAAATAATGCTGCCCCAAGAAGCTAAATCGACCATTTCAAATATCATGGCATAATTTTTAAAATCCAAACTTAGTGTTTCAATATTATTAGCACCGAAAAAAGTTAAAAAAAGCATTAAAGAAAAAACAAAAAACATTTGAATTTTTTTGAAAAAAACATTGATAAACAAGAAAGCCATATATATAAATATGGATAAAACAAGATAATTAATCATTTATCGATCCTGTGCATTCAACTCAATCTCAGAACTAGTCATTGGTAATATGAAATAGTTTTTTTTAAATCAAAATTATTGCAATCATAAATATTATCTACTACTAAAATATTCTTCTCACTTTTTCTGACACCTAAAAACTCATTAAGCTCATTTAAAAAAACATACTCATAACCATATTCCTCAAAATCCCCTATTTTTTCAGATAATACTATAGGAATAATTCCATAATTTAAATATTCTATAATTTTTGTCGGACAAGCAACTTGATTTACTATAATATCATCTCGTAATACGAATCCATAATGACTAGACTTATAGTATTTCTCCAACTCTTCCGGTTTCACTGATTTTATAGTGACTTGATTAATTCCGATTCTGTGCTCTTTCAATTTGGTATAAAAAGTCTCTGGTTCACCAGTTAAAATTGTATATCGAATTTTTTCTGAAAGATTACATTTTATCGCCTTTAACATTAAATCTACATTTTGCCATACCTGTGCATTACCACTATATATAATTTCAATTTTTTCTTCATTTTCAGTCGTTAATCCTATTTTATAGGATTTTAGATGGCTAGGTAAAATTGCATAAACAATATATTTTACCTTACTTTCAGAATATTTAGATTTAAAATAATTGACCATTCTATTTGTTACAGCAATACAAATATCTATTTTCTGAAATAACATTCGCTCCAATATAGAAAAAACAACTGCATATTTTTTCTTATTTTGCATCTCCAACTCTTCTGGCACAACACCATGTAAATCTAAAACATAAAATTTTTTAAAAAAAACAATAAAAAGAAATAGATTTAGAGCATTATAAATTGATTGGATATAAACTAATGAAGAAGATTTAAATAACTTAAAAATAGTGAAAAAATGAAAAAAAACATTGCATGTTATCTCTGTTCTTAATCCATTTTCAATCACATTTTTTCTTAAATTTTTAAAAAAACTTGCATTTAAATATACTCTTTCATCATCCAAATAAAATTGATCTATATTTTCAACACGCTGAAAGAAGCCATCCCTATATTGTTCAGGTGTTTGAGGATATTTACTTAAAAACAGTATCATTCAATTTCTCTTAGCGTATTATAAGTGATTTAAAACAGTATCAACGATTCGATGACATGCTTTTCCGTCCCCATAAGGGTTATGAGCACGCGACATTTTTTCATATTCGTTTCTATCATGAATTAGCTTTTCAGCACCTGCAACCAAAGCCTTTCTATCGCATCCGACTAACTTAACGGTCCCTGCAGCAACAGCCTCTGGTCTTTCGGTCGTATCACGCATTACAAGAACAGGCTTGCCTAATGAAGGTGCTTCTTCCTGAATACCACCACTATCCGTAATAATAAAATAAGATTGACTCATCAGATAAACAAACTCTTCATACTGAAGTGGATCTATCAAATACACGTTTTCAATATCAGAAAGAATTTCACTTACTGGTTTCTGTACATTTGGATTTAAATGTACAGGATAGACAATATCAACATTTGGATTCTTTTGAGCTATTTCTTTCAGACCTTCACAAATATTAATGAATCCTTGTCCAAAATTCTCACGTCTATGTCCAGTAACTAAAATAACCTTTCTTGTCTCATCTAACTTATATTGACTACTAATTTTAGATTTTATTTTTTCTTTTAATTCCGGCTGACTATCAATTCTTTGTAAAACATACACTAAGGCATCGATAACCGTATTCCCAGTTACATAGATATCACATTGATTTTTACCTTCTTGTAAGAGATTTTCTTCACTTTGTTGAGTAGGTGCAAAATGATAATTTGCTAAGACACCTGTCAGTTGGCGATTTCCTTCTTCAGGCCAAGGTGAGTAAATATCATAAGTTCTCAGACCTGCTTCAATATGACCAATTTTGATTTTAGAATAGAATGCCGCTAAACTTGCAGAGAATGTTGTTGATGTATCCCCATGTACAAATACAATATTAGGCTTAAAATCTGCCAATACATCTCTTATACCAACTAAAACATTAGCAGTAATATCATATAAATCTTGACCAGCCTTCATAATGTTTAAATCGTACTCTGGGGCGATATCAAATATTTCCAAAACTTGATCGAGCATTTGCCTATGTTGTGCTGTTACACAAACACGAGTTTCAAAGTTTTTACAGTCCTTTTTAAACTCTTTAACTAACGGAGCCATTTTAATAGCTTCTGGACGCGTACCAAAGACAATGAGTATTTTTTTCATAATTTAAACCTAAAAATTAGCGCTAACATACAAATAGATAGAAGTATTTCACCCGTAATCATTGAAATAAGTACGCCATTTATAAATAAATGTGGAATTAATACTAAATTTAAAATCACTGTAACCAAACTAGCCACAACGAAGGAAAAAGTATAAAATTTGTCTTTTCTTAATGCCGATAAATATTGTATGCCAATAATATTATTTATCACACTGAAGAACAGCCAAATCATCATAATAGCTAAAATATAACTGTACGATTGAAACGACATCCCATAAATCAAGGTAATAATTTTTTCAGAAAAGGTTGCAATAGATGCTCCAATAAGTAAAGCCGCCCCACCAATTACCATTGCCAATTTTTTAATATATGGTTTAGCACCACCTTCTTGGTTTACCTTTCTACAACTTATTGGATAGAGCGCCTGAGTGATTGGTGTAAATAAACCAACAATCGCTCTAAATAGCTTTTCCGCTGCGGAATAATATCCTACAACCGTATTTGTGGATGCAAAAGATAAAATTACCGTTCCAGAAGAGGTTAATAAATTACTTAAAATCGATGTAAAAAATAAATTAGAGCCCCTTTTTAAATAACTAGAAAGTACATTTATTTCCTGAAATTTAAATTTTATCTTAAAGTTTTTACGAATTAAAATTAATGAATAGACTCCAGCAAAGATCATACCTAATGAAGTCAGAAATGGAACCAACAAATAATCTGAACTATTTTTAACGACTATAAAGATAGTAATTGTAAAAAAAACTTTGGATATAATGTTTATAATTGTAATATATCGCATTTGCTCCACCCCCTGAAAAAACCACACAGGAAATAGAATTTGCCCAAGCACTGTCCCAAATGTTAAATAATAAAGCCAAGGGTCTACACTAAATTTTTGAAAAAAAACTATTAAAAGTGTTAACATGATAAATGAAATCAAAAACAATACAAACTTAATGATCATTACTGAGCTAAAAATCTCATTAAGTTTTTCTTCATTATTTCTATTTAAAGAAATTTCTCGAGTCGCAGTAAAATTAAATCCATAATCTGTTAAAACTATAAAATAGCCTACAATTGCTGTTGCAAAAGCTAATAAGCCAAATTTTTCAGCACCCAACACTCTTACAAGATAAGGTAATGTTAATAATGGTAAAATATAATTAAGACCCTGGAGTGTTGCTAGAGAAAAAAAGTTTGTAACAAATCTTTTTTTCTCTTCAGTATCTATAAGCTTACCAAATAGTGTGATCAAGGTATATAACTCATATTATTTTGATTATATCAAATCACTTATTTGCAACAAGTGATCGATTATAATCAAATACCACTTATTTAAATAACTCAGCGTCTTCAAGTTCTAAAGCAACCTTATCTTTATCACTCACAAGTACTTCTTCAATTTCTGACAAAGGCCATTCAATTGCAATTTTTGGATCATTCCATAATATTGCAACTTCACTCTCTTTATCATAATAATTGGTGGTTTTATATAAAAACTGAGTATTATCTTCAAGAGCCACAAAGCCATGAGCAAAACCTTCAGGAATCCAAAATTGCTTATGGTTTTCAGCCGAAAGTTCAACACCAACCCACTGCCCATATGTTTCTGAGTCTTTTCGAATATCAACAGCGACATCCCATGCACGCCCCTGAACAACACGTACTAATTTACCTTGTGCAAAAGGATCGAGTTGATAGTGCAATCCACGTAATACACCTTTTTGAGATAAAGAATGGTTGTCTTGGACAAATTGAGGAATATCTAAACTACGCTCTTGGAGTACAAGTTCGAAAGCTTTCTGATTAAAGCTTTCCATAAACCAACCACGGTCATCCCCAAACACTTTAGGTTCGAATATTAAAAGACCTTTAACTTTTGTTTCAATTACCTTCATTTTTACATCTCTTTTCAGGCTACTAAGCTTAATTAAAAATTATGCTTTTGATTTCTTTTACTGTTCTTGGTGCAATTTTAATAAATATTGACCGTAACCTGTCTTTTTAAAGAAATTTGCTCTATTTAATAATTGTCCCACATCAATCCAACCATTATTAAAGGCAATTTCCTCTAAACAAGCAACTTTTAAGCCTTGACGATGTTCAACCGTTTGAACAAATTGACTTGCCTCAAGCAATGAGTCATGCGTACCTGTATCCAGCCAAGCGAAGCCTCGGCCAAGCAACTCGACATTAAGTTCTTCCTGTTGCAAATACATATTATTGACATCTGTGATTTCCAGCTCACCACGGTGTGATGGTTTAATTTTTTTGGCAATATCAACAACTTTGTTATCATAGAAATAAAGCCCTGTGACTGCATAATTTGACTTAGGCTGTTCTGGTTTTTCTTCGATACTTAGCGCTTTACCTGTTGAGTCAAAATCCACCACACCAAAACGCTCAGGATCATTGACATAATAACCAAATACAGTTGCACCCATTTCTCTTTCTGAGGCACGTTTTAGTTGCTCACTAAAGTGCTGACCATAAAAGATATTATCTCCTAAAATCAAACAAGCATTATCATCACCAACAAAATCTTCACCCAAAATAAAAGCCTGGGCTAAACCATCTGGTGATGGTTGCACTTTATAAGAAAGTTTAATACCCAATTCTTCACCCGTACCTAAAAGCTTTTCAAAGTTAGGTAAATCTTCAGGTGTGGAAATAATTAGAATTTCATTAATTCCTGCAAGCATTAAAACTGACAAAGGATAATAAATCATTGGCTTATCATAAATTGGAAGCAGTTGTTTTGATGTTCCCATGGTAATTGGATACAGGCGTGTGCCAGAACCACCCGCTAAAATTATACCCTTTCTTTTTTTCAAACTCATTGATGAAGCTCCTTAATAACTTGTGCCACACCAAGCTCCCAATTCGGAAGATGCAACTTAAAACTTTGTTGCAACTTTAATGTGTTTAACCGAGAATTTAATGGCCTTTTTGCTGGAGTTGGGTAAGCAGACGTTGCTATTGGGCTAACCTTATTCAGAACAAAATCCTTCCCATAACCATTTGCCTGAGAAAAAATCAATTGCGCGTAATCATACCATGAGCACTCTCCAGCTGCTGCTAAATGGTAATGCCCATATAGATTGTTATGAGAGATTGTATTCAAATCCCAAAAACGAATCACTTGCGCTGTTACATCCGCAATCAGGGATGCTGCTGTTGGGGCACCAATTTGATCATCAACAACTCCTAACTCTTCTTTAATCTTTGCAAGTTTTAGCATGGTTTTTATAAAATTATTCCCATGTAAACCATAAACCCAACTCGTTCTAAAATTAAAGAACTTACAACCGCTTTGCTCTAACGCAATTTCACCATCACGTTTCGATTTTCCATATAAATTTACAGGGTTACAAACATCTTCTTCAGACCAAGCAGCACTACCAGTTCCATCAAAAACATAGTCTGTAGAGTAATGAATGAACAAAATATTTTTTTGTTCACAAATTTCTGCAAGGTGTTTAACAGCCAAATGATTGATCGAATCCGCCTGTTCAATTTCACTTTCAGCCTTATCTACTGCTGTATAGGCGGTGGCGTTAACCACAACATTAGGTTGAATTTGCTCAGTCGCATCAGATATTGCTTCAAAGTTTGTGATATCTCCACACAAACCATTAACGCCTATAGAACGATCAAGGCTAATTATTGAGCCCAGTGGTTGCAAAGCACGTTGCAACTCCCAACCAACTTGCCCATTCTTACCCAATAAAAGAATTTTCATCGATTTACTCAAAATTAGGCTTGTTTACTTTGGTATTGTTGCTGAATCCAATTTTGGTATTCGCCACTCTGAATATTCGCTACCCATTCTTGATTATTTAAATACCATTCAACAGTCTTCCGAATACCCGTTTCAAAGCTTTCTTCAGGTACCCAACCCAAATCCTGTTTAATTTTGCTGGCATCTATTGCATAACGTAAATCATGCCCAGGACGGTCTTTGACAAAAGCAATCAGTGACTCATACGGTTGTTGATCTATTTGAGGTCTTAATTCATCCAGAATTCTACAAATCGTTTTAACAACATCTATATTTTGCTTTTCATTATGGCCACCGATATTATAGGTTTCTCCCACAGTCCCCTCCGTCACGACTTTATATAAGGCACGTGCATGATCTTCGACATACAGCCAATCTCGAATTTGATCACCTTTGCCGTAAATAGGTAATGGTTTACCCTCTAATGCATTCAATATGACTAAAGGAATTAACTTTTCAGGGAAATGGTAAGGACCATAATTGTTGGAACAGTTTGTTATAATCGTCGGCAAACCATAGGTTCTTTGCCAGGCACGGACCAGATGATCAGAACTGGCTTTACTTGCCGAATAGGGCGAGCTTGGAGCATAGGATGTTGTTTCAGTAAATAAATTTGTTGTCCCCTCCAGATCGCCATAAACCTCATCTGTGGAAATATGGTGAAACCTGAACTTTACCTGTTGCTGAAGCTCCAGACTTTGCCAGTATTTCCGTGCGACTTCCAGTAATGTATAGGTTCCTACAATATTAGTGGCAATAAACGCAGCAGGACCATCAATGGAGCGATCCACATGAGATTCTGCTGCAAGATGCATCACCAGATCAGGCTTAAAATCATCAAAAGCCGCCGTCAATGCTTCAGCATCACAAATATCAATTTTCCGGAACTGATATGCCGGGTTCTGATCAACTTCTTTCAACGACTCCAGATTTCCTGCATACGTCAGCTTATCCAAATTCAAAACGTCATAATCAGTATGTTTTATAATGTGCCGCACAACCGCAGAACCGATAAAACCGGCTCCCCCAGTGATCAATATCTTCATAATTCACCCACGATATAAATATCTGTTCTACAAACGAATATTGCTTTGCTCTTTATCCACCACATATTTCAAATCATATAAAACATGATTCGGTTTGCCTAGCAGCTTAAAATCTGCTGAAGTCATCTGTTTAAACTGATCATGTGAAACAGCAATGACAATGGCATCATATACACCCTTTTCCAGACGCTGAACCGGTGCAAGCCCATATTCCTGCTTTACTTCATCCTCATCCACCCAGGGATCATATATATCCAGTGCCAGATCATATTCCTTTAATGCCTGTACCATATCAACTATTTTTGTGTTACGGATATCAGGACAGTTCTCCTTAAAACTCAAACCCAGCACCAAAACCCTTGCCCCCACCACCTGAATCTGCTGCTTGACCATTTCCTTAATCAGCTGAGTCGCAACGTATTCTCCCATACGGTCATTTAAACGACGGGCAGCAAGAATAATTTCAGGATGCAACCCGATCGATTCCGCTTTATGGGTTAAATAATAAGGATCCACACCAATACAATGCCCCCCCACCAGACCAGGTCTGAAATTTAAAAAATTCCATTTGGTACCTGCAGCCCTGAGCACTTCTTCCGTGTCAATTTCCAGTTTATTAAAAATCAGCGCCAATTCATTGATCAATGCAATATTGACATCCCGCTGAGTATTTTCAATGACTTTGGCGGCTTCTGCAACTTTAAGGCTTGGCGCTTTATAGGTTCCGGCCTCAATGATCAGTCGATACACCTGATCCACGTAATCGGCAACCTCCGGTGTGGAACCCGAGGTAATTTTTAAAATATTGGTCACACGGCGGCTTTTATCACCCGGGTTAATCCGTTCCGGGCTATAGCCCACAAAAAAATCCTGATTGAATTTTAAGCCGGATTCTTTTTCCAGGACCGGAATACAGACCTCCTCCGTGGCCCCGGGGTAAACGGTCGACTCATAAACCACCACATCCCCCGGTTTCAACACTTTTGCAATCGTCGTCGAAGCTTTGATCAGGGGGGTCAGGTCGGGCTGTTTAAAATCATCAATGGGTGTAGGTACCGTTACGATATAAAAATTACTTTGTTCAAGGGCATGCGGATCCGAGGCGTAATTTAAAAAAACGGCCTGTTTCAGCTCCTGTTCCGACACTTCCAGCGTATGATCCACCCCCTGTTTCAGTTCATCTATACGCTGTAAATTAATATCAAAACCCATGGCTGGAACATGCTTGCCAAATTCAGCTGCCAACGGTAAGCCAACATACCCCAGGCCAATAATTGCGATCTTTAGTTGTTCAAGTTGAAACATATTTTAACCCACGTCAGCACGCCTGACTTGCAAACGGTCAATATCAAAGTTAAGGGAATATAGCAGATTTTACAGAGCAATTGCCTGATTGATACAATAGGTAATATACATTAGGCATACTCAATGCTTAAATTATGGAATACAATTCAGAAAGCGAATTGATTTAAAGCGACAATCTACTACAAAATTTAAGGGCCTTGAATGTGAAGTATCAACGCACATCATTTTTTCTCGTAATATCACTCTTTTTTTCTGGCTGTGCTGCAACTTCAGGCCTTCAGACTTATGACTTACCCGATGAAGGACACTACAAAACCGACCAGGGTGCCGAACTTTCAGTGGTGCAACTGACTCAGAACAATATTCCTTCAACTGCATTTGGCACCACCCAGAACATGGATAGCACAATCGCGCTGTTTAAAAACCAACAGGATATTTATCGCCTGAGTGCCGGTGACGTGTTATCAATCCAGTTATGGGCATATCCGGAAATTACCCCGCCCATTCAGGATGCCACCAATATTAGAGCCGTCGGCTACCCACTGGATCCCAATGGCAATGTCCAGCTTCCATTGGTCGGGCAGGTGCATATTGCCGGCAAAACCCTGGCAGAAACCAACCGTTTTTTGCGTCAGCAATTTGCCAGATATCTGAAACATCCTGATGTGGTCGTCCGTGTTCTGTCTTATGAAGGCCGTCGTTATTTTGTAAATGGTCAGGTGATGCGCAGTGGTCAATACACCCTGAATGACCAGCCCATCAGTATTTATACTGCTTTAGGTCAGGCCGGTGGTATTAACTCAGAAACCGGTGACAATACCAATATTCAGCTGATCCGAAACGGGCAGACCTACAATCTGAATGTGATTGCACTGGAAAAACAGGGACTGTCTTTACATAATCTGCTGATCCAGCCGAATGATACGGTGTTTGTTAATACCCGGCAGGATCAGAAACTGTATGTCATGGGGGAGTCCAGTAGAAGTCAGGCCATTGCCTTACGTGACCAGGGGATGACCCTCAGTGACGTATTAGGCGAAAGCGAAGGCATTAATCCAAACTCTGCCAGTGCAGCCCGTATTTATGTGATGCGAACCAACTTACAGAGCCGTACATCCACCATTTATCATCTGAATCTGAGCAGTATTGGCAATCTGGCATTATCCAACCAGTTTCAGATGCAGAAAAATGACATCGTCTATATTGACGCAACCGGTTTAACCCGCTGGCAGCGTATCATGAATCAGATTGTTCCATTCTCAAGCGCACTCTATACCTTTGACCAGTTAGGCAGAAACTAAAATGCAGATTCAGAATGTCCTGGTGGTCTGTGTCGGAAATATCTGCCGAAGTCCCATGGCCGAATTTTTTTTAAAGCGCAATCACCCCGGCTTGCAGGTTGAATCCGCAGGTTTATCGGCCATGGTCGGTCATGCGGCAGATGACAAGGCCATTGCCTGTATGGAGAGCAAAAATATTAATATGCGTGCACATGTTGCAAGGCAAATTGATGAGAAGCTGATAAAAAAAGCAGATTTAATTCTTGTTATGAGCAATAATCAACAGCAGCATATTGAACAGAATTGGCCTTTTGCCAAAGGAAAAGTGTTCCGCTTAGGGCACTGGCAGGGACAAAGTGTTGCAGATCCATATCAACACGATCAGGCATTTTTCGATGAAACATGCCGGAATATTGAGGCTTATGTTGCTGACTGGCAATCACATTTTTAAAATTTATTCAGTTGTTAATCTATGAACCAGAATTCAAAAACCATTGATGATACTATTGACTTAAAAGAGTTATTTTTTTCCCTGATTGCTCAATGGAAAATCATTGCGCTGTGTATCATTTTAAGTCTGATTGCTGCACTGCTTTATTTGCGGATCACTCAGCCGGTCTATTCCACCGATGCCATGGTGCAGGTTGAAGACGGTAAAAGCGCTGCCTCAGCTGCACTACTTGGCGATTTAAGCGAACTGTCCAAAGTGACCGGTCAGAAATCACCGGCCGATGCAGAAATAGAGATTCTCAGATCCCGTATGGTATTGGGACAGGCAATTCAGGATTTGAATCTGAATATCCGTATTCAGGATGATCAGAATACCGCCTTGCACCGCATGTTCTCCAAAGATAAGAGTAAACTCAGCTATCGTACAGACTCTGTCTCGTTTGAAAAAAATCAGTCTTTCTTTGCAATTAAACAATTTGAAATTCCAGCCTATTATCTGGATAAACCCCTGACGCTTAATTTTATTGACAACAACCAATTCACGCTACGCGATGAAAATGATGAGGTCGTCTTTCAAGGCAATCTCAATTTAACCGGTCAGCACTCAAGCCCGACTGGATTCTGGAAAGTCAGGATCGACAGTAACCACCCCTTTGAACAAAGCTTTAGCCTGACTAAGCTAGCCTTGCCTTCTGCGATGAAACAGGTCATTGGGAACTATAATGTTGCTGAAAAAGGTAAAAATACCGGTGTGATTGGTATTGGTTATACTGGCAATGACAAACAGCATATTACCCAGGTGCTCAACCATATTTTAAGTGTTTATCATGCACAGAATATTGAACGTAAATCACTGGAGTCCAAACAAACCTTAAGCTTTCTCGACAAGCAATTACCAGAGCTTAAAAAGCAACTTGAAGATTCAGAGATTAAGTTCAACCAGTTCCGTGAACAGCACAATACTGTCAATGTGACGCTGGAATCTGAGTTAATGCTCAAACAGAGTGTTGAACTTGAAAAAATGAAAATTGAACTCAAGCAGAAGCAGGCAGAATATTCTGCAAAATATACTGCCGATCACCCGCTGATGACTGAAATTAATAGTCAACTGGCGGCACTGGATAAAAAATCCAGTGAATTGACCCAGTCCATTAAACGCCTGCCTGAAACACAGCGACTGTATTTACAGCTGTATCGGGATGTCCAGGTCAATACCAGCCTATATACCGCGCTGCTCAACAGTTATCAGCAATTAAAAATTGCCAAAGCCGGTGAAATCGGGAATGTCCGGATTATTGACACTGCGGTTGAACCGGTCAAACCAATTAAGCCGAGAAAACTGATTATTCTGATTTTATCGATTTTTGTCGGTGGTTTCATTGGGGTATTGATTGTCCTGACCCGTAACATGCTCAGAACCGGCATCAAGGACTCCAGTCAGATTGAAAATGAACTGGATTTACCGGTATATGCCACCGTTCCACGCTCTCCTATTCAGGAAAGCCGGATGCATATGCTGAAGAAAAAGAAATCCATTCCCATGCTTGCGATCAGGAACAGTGAAGATGTCGCTGTGGAAAGTTTACGCAGCATCCGGACCACCATTCACTTTGCGCTGGCCAATGCGAAAAACAATATCATTTCCATTTCAGGCCCGGCACCTGAAGTCGGTAAATCCTTTATCTCAGCGAACCTGGCCACCATCTTTGCGCAGAGTAATAAACGGGTGCTGCTGATTGATGCGGATTTACGCCGTGGCTATTTACATAAATATTTTAACCGTGATACTGCGCCGGGTCTGGCTGAGTTACTGAAAGGTCAGGTCAGTCTGCAACAAAGTATCCATAAGACCGATATTGCCAACCTTGATTTTATAGCACGCGGTAAAAACCCCGGTCATCCCTCTGAAATCCTGGCGTCGCAGCAGTTCAGTGAGTTGCTGGACACATTATCGCAGCAGTATGATCATATTATTATGGATACCCCGCCAATCCTGGCCGTCACCGATGGCATTATTATTTCCCAGTATGCGGGTGTCAATTTGATCGTTGTCCGTTATGGCAAAACTCAGATCAGGGAACTGGAACTGACGGTTAATCGTTTTGAACAGGCCGGCAGTAAAGCCAATGGTATTATTCTGAATGATATTCAGCGCTCTTCGAGTGGCAGTTATGGTTATAACTATGCATATGCCTATAATTCCCGTAAGGATGGTAGTGAATAACTTTTCTACCGCAAGCCAGTCCCTGTTGCTGGCTTTTACAGAAATAGCTGTATATCTTTCGCAGTTTCCGCGAAAAAATAATAGCGTTTCTTATACAGAGTATACAGACGTTACATACTTCACTGATTCAGCTATGATGATAGAATCAGCCCTTGTTGAAATATTAAAAATTGGGAAAACCTATGAGTAAAGCCTTACCCATCGCTGTCGCAGTTATTTTAGGCGGTGCTGCACTTGTTCCTGTTTATTATGCAAGTCAGCACCCTGCTGATGTCAGCAAAATGTCCAAAGATGCGAAACCGGTTGAAAAAATCAGCTATGCACTGGGTTACGAAGTGGCAAGCCAGACCCCACCTGAAGTCGATGTCAACACTTTCATTACCGGTGTACGTGATGGCCATGCGCATAAAACCCGGGCATATACCGATGAAGAACTGCAGGCAGCTTATACGGAATTCCAGAAAGAAATGCAGCAAAAACAGCTCACCCAGGGCAAGGAAACAGAATCTGCCAATAATGCCTTCCTGACCAGTAATGCCAAAAAAGCCGGTGTTGTTACCACGGCATCCGGACTGCAATATAAAATCCTGAAGCAGGGAACCGGCAAACAACCTTCAGCTGACTCAACTGTGACGGTTCACTATAAAGGTCAGTTACTGGATGGCAAAGTATTTGACAATTCCTATGACCGTGGTCAGCCAATTGAATTTCCACTGAATCAGGTCATTCCGGGCTGGACCGAAGGTCTGCAGCTGATGAAGGAAGGCGGGAAAGCCACGCTGTATATTCCTGCAAAACTGGCCTATGGTGAACAGGGTGTCCCTGGAACCATTCCACCCAACAGTGCTTTGATTTTTGATGTTGAACTGATTAAAGTGAAATAAAACCCGAAGGAGAGCAAATGCTCTCCTTTTCTGGATATAGAATCATGAAAAAAGTCTTCCTTTGCGCACCACTGCTGATTTTATCCTCAGCAGGCTTTGCCGTATCAGTCAGCAATAAAAGCCCCATACAGGACCAACTTGGTTACAGTTATGGCTATATCATGGGTCGCGGCAACGCCGAAACACTTCAGGATATCAACCTGGATACCTTTATACAGGGTATTAAGGAAGGATCAACCGGCCAGAAATCTGCGTTGACAGATCAGGAGATGGCTAAAGCACTTACACAATATAAACAACAGAGCGATGAAAAACTCCTGGCAGATTTTCAGAAAACAGCGACTGAAAATGCACAGCAGGGTAAAACTTTTCTTAGTGAAAATGCAAAAAAACCAAGCGTCACCACTACAAAATCAGGCCTACAATACCAAATTTTACAGGCAGGCAACGGTAAGAGCCCCAAAGCCAGTTCAAAAGTAAAAGTCAGTTATGAGGGGCGTCTGTTGAATGGGACTGTATTTGACAGTTCCATTGCCCGGAATCAGCCGGTTGAATTCCAGGTCAGTCAGGTTATTCCCGGCTGGACTGAAGGCCTGCAGCTGATGCAGGAAGGTGCAAAATACCGTTTCTTTATTCCGGCCAGCCTGGCTTATGGTGAAATTGGTTCAGGCGATGCCATTGAGCCCAACAGTACCCTGATCTTTGATGTGGAGCTATTGCAGGTTCTCCCTTAAAGCCAATACATAATCTATAACTCATACACATGGATATAATTTCTCTTGATTCATATTTTTAATTAAATCAATTGCATGAGAAAATGAGTTGTTTGATTATAAAAAAAGCTTTCATTGCCACTTTTTGCTTTGAAAGTTTGAATCAGTTTGCGTAGGCGATATCCATGTCGCCCCACGGTAGGACAACCATCCATGATTCAAAAGTACAAAAAACCAATTGATAACCCATAGTTTCTAAAAGCTCATACAAAAATATAAATTTCACTTATAATCAATAACTTAAATTAAGTCACGTGTGAATAATTAGGTAGTTTGACTATACATATCAATATAAAAAACATCGCACAAGTGCAATGTTTTTTATTTGGTGTTCCCGCGCAATATCTGATCAGTGTCTGAGCTGATGTGGTCGGAAACCGATCAGCAATAAACCCGCCACATAGGCAATCACGCCAGCAATGCACAATGCACCCACTTCGGCAACACGAATCCACTGTGAAGCTGAACCATCATACCAGCTCAGGCCATAGTACAGCGCCGCAATCATCACTGTATTTGCAACCGCAAACTGCATAAACAGTTTTTTCCAGTGTGCACCAAAACGGAAAATATTGCGCTTATGCAAATAGTAATACAGCATCCCGGCATTGACCAGCGCAGAACCGGATGATGCAATCGCCAGGGCCATATGCTCAGCATGCCAGTCAATCAGTTTAAAGAAGCCGATGATCACCACATTTAAAATCGCATTGGCTGCAACCGCCATTAATCCAACCCGTACCGGCGTTCTGGTATCCTGAATGGCATAAAACCCGGGTGCAAAAACTTTAATCAACATAAAGGCCAGTACTCCTGCACTCATGCATTGCAAGGCCAGTGCCGTCATTCGGGTATCGTTTAAATCAAATGCACCATGCTGAAAAAGTGCCTGAATAATAGGCGTCGATAACATAAATAATGCAATACTTGCCGGTACACCGACCAGTACAATCACCCGGGCGGCCCAGTCAAGCATAGCCCTGAATTTTGCCTGATCCTGCTCTGCCTGTCGTACCGAAAGCGAGGGTAAAATGACTGTACCAATCGCCACACCAATTAAACCCAGTGGTAATTCAGTCATACGCTCCGCACTGTACAGCCAGGACACGGAACCATCCTGCATGAATGAGGCCCATATGGTATTCAGCAACAGATTAATCTGAGTGACCGATACACCGAACAGGGCCGGTAACATCAATTTTAAAATACGATCCACACCTTCATGTTTAAAATCAATTTTCGGTGGAATCAATAATTTTTTCTGCCACAATTCTGGAATCTGAATTGCCAATTGCAGAATGCCGGCTGCAACAACTGCCCAACCCAGTGCCATGATCGGCTGTGCCATATGCGGCGCAAGCCACCACGCTGCTGCAATCATGGTGATATTCAGCAACACCGGGGCAAAGGCCGGTGTGGAAAAAGAACCATAGCTGTTGAGAATACTGCTAGCGAAGGCTGTCAGGGACATGAACAACAGATAGGGAATGGTCAGGCGAAACATATCGGCAGCCAATGCAAACTTGGCAGGATCATGATGAAACCCCGGGGCATAGATATATAAAATCACCGGTGCTGCGATCATGGCAAATAGGGTAAGCAGCGACATCACCATCAGCAGGCAGCCAAATACACGACTGATCAGAATCTGCACTTCGGCATGTAAACGGGTGGTTTTATATTCGGTCAGTACTGGAATAAAGGCCTGCGAGAATGCACCTTCAGCAAACAATCGCCTGAAAAAATTGGGGATCCGAAAGGCAACCACAAAAGTATCGAAATCCTTTCCGGCACCAAAGACATTCAGTAAAACCATATCACGGACCAATCCCAGTATCCGTGACAGCATGGTCATCGCACTGACAATAAAGGTGGATCGCCACAATGCCATCGTGTTTGCCCAATTAAAATAAAGTTGTTATTGTAATGAAACTCAAAAAAAAAATCGTTGTTAAATCATAAATGCCGTGCTGCTTTCTGTCGGACCAGCAAATCCCTGAACCTGCTCCATTTAAAATGTGGACCCGGGTCGGTTTTGCGCCCAACGGCAATATCAGAATGCCCGGCCACGTGCTGCTGAATGTGTGGATAAGCCTGTTGCAGCGTGACCACCACATCCGCCAGTACCTGATACTGAATCTCTTCAAAATCAGTATCATCACTGCCCTCAAGCTCTATACCAATGGAATAATCATTGCATTCCTTCCTGGCCAGATAACAGGAACGGCCGGCATGCCAGGCACGATCACTGAAATTGACAAACTGCAGGACTTCACCCGTTCTCAGGATCAATAAATGGGTGGACACCTTCATGCCTTCAATGCTCTGAAAATATGGATGCACGGACCAGTCCAGCTGATTCTGAAAAAACTGCTCAATATAACCTCCGCCAAACTGTGACGGTGGCAGGCTGATATTATGAATCACAATCAATTGAATATCCGCATTTGCAGGGCGCTGGTTATAATTGGGCGATACAATCTGTCTTGCCCCGGTCAGCTGACCATTCACAACCTGAAATACCGGTACTTGCTGCATAAATGTTTCCTGCTGTTCTTATCTTTTCAAAGGCGGATACGGCAATGTGAGCCACAGTGTACTCTGATCTGCCTGTAAATAAAAACTTCTCACAACATTCACCGGCAATGCTAATATAACGCTCAATTTTAAGGGTGACACCATAGGGATATCCAATGAGCATACCTGAGTCCTTGCTTGAACAGTCCATTCAGATCAACATTCAACAGGCTTTACAGGAAGATGTCGGCGACGCTGATATCACGGCCTTACTGACACCTGAGCATGAACAGGCCACTGCAACCGTGATCAGTCGGGAAGATATGGTGCTTGCAGGCCAGCCCTGGGTTAATGCATTGATTCAGGCGTATGATCCATCCGTTGAAATCAACTGGCTCTGTAATGACGGCGATTCTGTTCAGGCCAACCAGGTCTTCTTAAAGCTGAGTGGCACTGCCCGCAGTCTGCTGACGGTTGAACGTGCTGCCCTGAATTTTATCCAGACCCTGTCTGCTGTGGCCACCCGCACTGCTGAATATGTCAGACAGCTGGATGGATTGCACACCAGACTGCTGGATACCCGCAAGACCTTGCCAGGCCTGCGTATTGCACAAAAATATGCTGTCACTGTGGGCGGCGGGCAAAACCATAGGCTGGGACTGTTTGATGCCTTCCTGATCAAAGAAAATCATATTATGGCAGCAGGCGGCATTGCTGAGGCGATCGCCAGGGCCCGTAAAATTGCACCCGGCAAACCCGTGGAAGTGGAAGTGGAAAACTGGGACGAACTGGATCAGGCGATTGAAGCCCATGCAGATATTGTGATGCTGGATAATTTCAGCCAACAGCAGATGACTGATGCTGTCAGACATGTCGCCGGTCGCTGCAAACTTGAAGCATCCGGTAATATTACCCTGAATAATTTACGTGATGTTGCTACCACAGGCGTGGATTATATTTCAATGGGGGTTTTAACCAAGGATGTCAAAGCCATTGATTTATCCATGCGTTTTAATACGCCATAACATCTGTGCAGTACCGTTTTTATACAGATTACAAAAGCTGATCAGATGAATCACTGTTTTTCCCGTGATCTGAGCTCACAAGCGTTTTTCCCCAGGCGGACTGCTGTGTATTCACGTGCTGACTGCGGGGATCATTTGTCATCAGCACAAAGGTAATCACGGTAAAAAGAACAATCAGTAGTACATTCATTGTCGTTATTCCATCAAAACTGCGAATGGATTCATACTACACAGCAGCAATCGATATTATCTGAAGTCTCTGTACAGTTCAGACACCGGCTTTGATGATATTCGGTATCTGATGTCGCTCGGCTGTAAAGCAAAAAAGCAGGAGGCTGTCCTCCTGCTTTTTTCAACAATTCAGGTCAGTGCAATGACTTTAAGACGACGTCAGGCCCATCCAGGGGTCAGAGAATGTATCCTTACCCGTTTCCACCCGACCGGCAAAACGTCGTGAAAAGCCCGCATCATCCTGCATGGTCACAGTAAAGTCGTACCAGCCGCCAAACTCGGACATATCCCACTCCAGCTCAGCTTCCGTACTGACTGTTTCAATCTCCCATTGCTTAGATTCCCATTGTTCATTCAACAGATAAGCATTGGCCCGGACCACCAGTTTGACCGTCTTAGCAGCATCATTACGGACCTTAAGATAAATTTTAGGGTCACAATCTTCAACACAGATCCGCACTTCCGGCAATGATTCAAGCTGTGCGGCTTTGCTCAGATCACCAGTAAAGCTGCGGTGGAATCCGTTTGGTCCCAGCACCCATAAATCATATTTACCTTCTGCCGTATCCCATAAATCATCCAGCTGCTTCCCGGCTTCAACCATATATCTTTTTGGAATGCTGTCCAGATCCAGCTTGTTATAAACATGAAAAACTGCCGCCTGCGTACCAGTATTTGAAAACAGCAACTGAACCTTTTTAGCAACAGCATCAACTTTTGCACTGGTATGCAGAATATAGGGCAAAGCACGTGAAGGACGGACACCCATAGCCTGTTCAGGAAATTGCTGACTGGATGGTCGGGCAACCTGTGCCTCTGCTTCCTGGTCCTTACGGATTTTATCCGCTTCATCTCTGGTTTTTTTACCACTCATTTCAGGCAGTGGCTGCAGATTCGGTGTTTTAAAATTAAAAGCTGAGGTCAAATCACCACTGATTGCACGGCGGTATGCACTGATATTCGGTTCCCTGATATCAAATCGCTGTTCCAGAAAACGAATCACGGAAGTATGATCAAAAACCTGTGAGTTGACCCAGCCACCACGGCTCCACGGTGAAATCACATACATCGGCACCCGGATTCCCGGACCATAGACACGTCCATCAGGTCCAGGCTGTGATCTGGTCGTAGGCGGCGCTTTGTGATCAAAATATTCAGAGGACATTTCGTCATCAGACAACGTGGTTTTGCCATGGAAGTTTCCTTCCTTGTCACGGGACGGGGCACTCGGCGAAGGCACATGATCAAAAAAACCATCGTTTTCATCAAAATTGATCAACAGTACGGTCTGGCTCCAGACATCAGGATTCGCTGTCAGTGCATCCAGTACTTCCTGAATATACCAGCCGCCCTGAACCGGACTGGATGGTCCAGGATGCTCACTGTAGGTTGCAGGCGCTACAATCCAGCTGACTTCAGGCAGTTTGCCCTGTTCAATTTCTTCCCGGAATTTACCCAGCAGACCGCCATCGCCCGGCATGGTATTGCCAATTCCTTTATACAACGGCTGAGTTTCATTAATTTTTTCGTCATAGACAGGACTGACCTGATCGTCTTTGTTTACCGGCTGCCCCGAACGCTCATTGGCAAGACGGTACTGCTTAAAACCGGCCAATGGGTTATCGCCAAAGTTATCCGGCATATTCTGATAAACCTTCCAGCTGACACCCGCCTGCTCTAAACGTTCCGGATAGGTCGTCCACTCATAGCCTTCTGACGAAGGCCCGATATAGTCAAACTCATTGACAACCTGGGCAACATTTGCCGCTGTCGGCCCATTGGTACCGGTCCAGATAAAATGACGGTTGGGGTTGGTACCTGCATGCATGGCACAGTGGTAGGCATCACAGATGGTAAAAGCATTGGCCAGGGCAAACTGGAACTGAACTTCCTGTTCTTTATAATAACCAACCGACTGAGGCCTTTTAAACTTAACCCAGCTGTCCATACGGCCATTATCCCAGGCATCCTGGCAATCTGACCATGAATGCGGTGTGCCATTCACCCGCTGGGCATTCCCTGTGCTGCTGTCCAGGTGGTAAGGCAGAATCTTATTTTTATCACCATCGTACTGTTCCCACACGCGACGACCATTACTGAGCGGAATGGTAAAACGGTCACCAAAACCACGTACGCCTTTCAGGGTTCCAAAATAGCTGTTAAATGAACGGTTTTCCTGGGTCAGAATGACGATATGTTTGACGTCCTTAATAGTTCCTGTGTCCACTTTAGCGTCAATCGCCAGCGCTTTCTGGATACTCAGGGGAAAACTGGCCAATGCAGCTGTACCAAACAGGGTTTTACTTGAATTCAATAAAAACTCACGGCGGTTCATGTCATATCCTTTTTTTTAATTTAATTCTTATGGGGCACAATGAACTGTGCAGTTCGATGCAGGAGGAGTGGTGGTATTACTGCCATCGTTATCATCATTGCAGGCACTGAGTAACAGGCTGGCACTGACAGCAAAGATCAGAAAAAAATTTCGCATTACACTATCCGTAGAATGAAAGATGCAGATAGTCAATACAAACAAAATGACAGTTCAGTGATGTTTTAATGGCAATTTCATGATCTTGTTCTTCTAATTAAAAAGCGCATCATCAGATGCGCTTTAAAACCTCAGTAACAGCAAGCCTGTTCAGTTACCAGCCCAGCGCATGCTGCTGTTTTTTCACCAGTTCCTGAATACCTTTTTCAGCAAGTTCAAGCATGGCATTGCACTGTTCCCGGGTAAATGGCTTATCTTCGGCCGTTCCCTGAATTTCAATAAACTCTCCAGCCTGTGTCATCACCACATTCAGATCGGTCTGACAGTTGGAGTCTTCTTCATAACACAAATCCAGTAATACTTCATCCTGATACATCCCCACAGATACAGCAGCCACCAGACCCTTTAATGGATCCTGCTTAATTTTCTTTTTCTCAAGCAATACATTCATGGCGTCAATCAGCGCAACCGCAGCCCCGGTAATTGCTGCGGTCCGGGTACCGCCATCGGCCTGAATCACATCACAGTCAATGGTGATCGTATTTTCACCGAGTTTTTTCAGATCCACCATGGCACGCAGACTACGGCCAATCAAACGCTGAATTTCCTGTGTCCGGCCACTTTGTTTACCACGGGCCGCTTCACGGTCACTGCGGGTATGTGTCGAACGCGGCAGCATGCCATATTCCGCCGTGACCCAGCCCTGCCCCTGGCCTTTCAGAAACCGGGGCACGGAATTGTCAATACTGGCAGTACACAGGACTTTCGTATGACCAAATTCAACCAATACGGAACCTTCCGCATAGCGGGTATAATTCCGGGTAATTTTTACCTCACGTAACTGGTCTAATGTACGCTGGTCAATACGCATAACTCGTCCTTAACTTTTTAGCTGAAATAAATTAGACACGAGTATAACAGATGCAAAGAGGATGGTTTTGTTACAGACCGGCGGTTTTTTTAAATTCAATGCTGCTTTAAGGCCAGACATAACACTGAATCAGATACCGTCATTTATTCTGACATGCGGATATAACCCATTTAGTTTTCAACCGTTTTTGGTAGACTCTTCACAGTGTCGCTTAATCCAGGTACAGCCATGTCAATCCGTCAGGAACAAAAACAGCACAGCCGACAGGCTTTACTGGATGCAGCCCTGCATTTAAGCACCTCAGGCCCTTCCTTTGCGGGCATCAGCCTGCGGGAAGTCACCCGGACTGCCGGGCTGGTCCCGGCTGCTTTTTATCGTCATTTTCAGAATATGGATGCACTGGGTCAGGAACTGGTTGATCAGGTGGCCCTGCATCTGAAAACCATTCTGCATCAGCTGGAACAAGCTTGGCTGCAGCACCCGGAAACCACCACCGAACTCGGTCTGGAATTGTTTTTTACCGCAGTTGACCAGCATCCCCGGCCATGGATTTTTATCATTGCCGAACGCTGGGGCGGCACAGCATCAGTCAGCGTCGCAATTGCCAGGGAAATTGATTTTCTGAATCAGGAACTGGCCAATGATCTGATCCGACTGACCAATGTCCAGCAGTTTCATAACGCCGATGACCTGAAAGCGCTGTCCAGTCTGCTGATCAACCAGGCTTTCAGCTGGGCCATGTCCTGGATCAACCTGCTACAAAAAACCACAGCGACTGAAATGGAATCAGAACCGGAGCTGGAAAAAATGCTGTTGAAACAACAAGCCACTGCCCAGCTTCAGCTGATTCTCCGGGGAATGATCAACCAGGGAAAACCCGACACCTGAAACGGACATTATCACTGAGCTAAAAAACCCGCTGTTTAAAAAGCGGGTTTAATATTCCGTCAATGCAGGCTTATTTACCCTGACGTTCCTTATTAATCAGATAATCCACCACCTGAGTCACTTTACCGTCTTCGCCCTGAACCACGTACTTGCCATTGACCACAACAGCGGGTACACCAGTCAGCTGATATTGCTGTGCCAGTTTATTGGATTCAGCCACTTTTGCAGTAATTGCAAAGGAATTATACAAACTGTTGAACTTCGCTTCAGGCACACCATATCCGGCAAAGAATTTTGCCTGGGACGCCTGATCAAAAATCTGCTGATTCCCTTCCTGTACGGCATGGAATAGTGGAATATGTGTTTTTTTCCGCACACCCAATGCTTCAGAAACATAATAACCCCGGGCATTCTGTTCCCACAGTTTATTCATTGCTGCCGGTGTCCGGACAAAGCGCACATCACTGGGAATTTTCTTTAACCAGGTCTGCATATACGGTTCAAGCTTAAAGCAATGAGGGCAGCCATACCAGAAAAACTCACGCACCTCAATTTTACCGGGAACTTCAACCTTACCAGGATTCTGTACAAGGGTATAATCTTTACCCGCAACAAAATCTGCCGCCATCGTGTTTGCGGAAAAGGCCATGATCATTGCTGTCATGCCACCTAAAATCAATTTTTTCATCAGGTTTACATCCTCTGCGTTATTTCATATAGCATAGGCACTCACTATAAAACAAATATGAGAAAATGGTTTTGATTCTGTGAACTTTTTTACACGACTCATCGCTTTTTTCAGAATTAACGCTACACTAGCATAACTTGACCTTATATTTTGATTAGAAACATATTACTCAGAGGTGGCTGTTATGTCGCAACCCAACGTCGACCCACAGGAAATTGCTAAATTTGAAGCACTTGCAGCACTATGGTGGGATCAGCATTCTGAGTTCCGCCCATTGCATCAGATTAATCCACTACGGTTAAACTGGGTAGACCAGCATGCCGGCGGTTTAAGCGGCAAAAAAATCCTCGATGTCGGCTGTGGCGGTGGTATTCTCTCGGAAAGTATGGCACGCCGTGGTGCAGAGGTATTGGGCATTGATATGGGCGCAGCCCCGCTGAATGTCGGCCGTCTGCATGCAGAACAGGAAAATGTCCGTAATATTGAATATCGTCAGATTCCGGTTGAACAACTGGCTGAAGAACAGGCAGGACAATACGATGTCGTCACCTGCATGGAAATGCTTGAACACGTCCCGGATCCTGCATCCATTATCCAGGCCTGCCAGAAACTAGCCAGACCGGGAGGCCATGTCTTCTTTTCCACCATCAACCGTAATCCGAAAGCCTATTTATTTGCCATTATTGGCGCAGAATATGTACTGTCCCTGCTGAAAAGAGGCACTCATGACTACCATAAATTCATTAAGCCCTCGGAACTTGCGCATGACATCCGCAATGCCGGACTGACCCTGAAGGACATGACCGGTCTGCATTATAATCCGCTGACAAAACACTATTGGCTGGCGCCCAATGTTGATGTGAACTATATGGTTTACACCATCAATGGGGATGCTTCATGAAAGCGGTATTATTTGATCTGGATGGTACGCTGATTGACACCGCAGCAGACTTCATTCGCATCATTCAGGACATGTGCCGGGCTGAAGGCCGGGAAGTTGTGGCCGCTGATCTGATTCGCAGTCAGGTTTCAGAAGGTGCCCGCGCCATGGTCAGTCTGGTGTACCCTGAACTGAATATCGATGACCCGGTATTCCTGACACATCGCCAGCATTTCCTGGACTTATATGGTGCTGATATTGCGGTGGATACAGATCTGTTTGAAGGCATGAATCCGTTGCTGGAAGCACTGGAAGCACATGACATTCCCTGGGGCATTGTCACCAATAAACCCCGTGAATTAAGCAGGTCGCTGCTCAGTGCACTGAATCTGACAGAACGCTGTGCCGTACTGGTCTGCCCGGAAGACGTCAGCCGGACCAAACCGGATCCCGAACCCATGCACCTGGCGGCCCGTCAGTTAAACATTCCGGCAGAACAGATCATTTACGCAGGCGATCATCCCCGTGATATCGACGCTGGCCGCAACGCGGATATGTATACCATTCTTGCTGCTTACGGTTATTTACCATTGCAGCACAAAGATGACTTAGATGCCTGGCAGGCAGACTGTATAGTCAATAATGTAGCAGAACTATATCAGGTCATTCAGCAATTGACCGGTTTTGCACAGCCAGCCACTGCATAGCTTCAGTCCAGGTGATCCATGCATCATGAAACCACAGGAGGTCTCTTATGAAATATTCAGAATACCAGCCTCGTCCTGATTTACTGAAAGATAAAATTATCCTGATCACCGGTGCAGGAGACGGCATTGGACGTGCAGCTGCCATCAGCTTTGCCCTGCATGGTGCAACCGTGGTACTGCATGGCCGTACGCTGAATAAGCTCGAAGTCATTTATGACGAAATTGAGAGTCTGGGTGCACCCCAGCCTGCAATTTTGCCTTTACAGCTGTCCACGGCGTCACCCCGGGATTATGAGCTGTTATATACCACCCTTGAACAACAGTTTGGCCGCCTGGATGGCATTCTGCATAATGCCGGAACGCTGGGTGAACGAGTCGAACTGGCGCACTATCCGGTAGAAACCTGGGACGATGTCATGGCCGTCAATCTGCGCGCACCGTTTGTCCTCACCCAGGAGTTGCTGCCTTTACTGCAGAAATCTGAACATGCCTCAGTGGTCTTTGCCAGTTCCGGCGTGGGTCGTGAAGCCAGGGCCAGATGGGGTGCTTATTCTATTTCCAAAATTGCCATAGAAGCTGTCAGCAAGATTTTTGCTTCAGAAGGTGTCTATCCGAATATCCGTTTTAACTGCATTAATCCCGGCGGTACACGCACTGCCATGCGGGCAAAGGCCTATCCGGAAGAAGACCCCAAAACCCTGCCGACACCAGAGTCGATTCTGCCGGCCTATCTTTATTTGATGGGCGAAGACAGTCTGCACATGAATGGTGAAAGTATTGACGCTCAGGATTAGTATTCGCTGATTCGATCCTGTGCCGCATCATATTCAGTACAGATTACCAACTGGTAAGCCCTGTTCTCATCCATCCACATGAAAACGTTTCCAGACGCATCAGGCAGATGCTTTTTCAGACAGTTCCTGTCAATTTTAAAAACATTTACAATTTTGTCTGAATTTTAGCCGCACTGGATCAGAAGCCCTGAATGTTTGCCAAATCGGGGCTTTGACGCTACCCTTAAGAGACTGCAGGACGATATATTCTTATTATCTCTGTATTTTTAAATGAATTGCTGGATTTTCTTCACAGTTTCTCTGCAATTTAGCAGTACATTAATAGTGTGAAAAGTAACAAATACCAGCATCAACGGGGGCTAAACATGAAAAAGATAGCTGCAATCCTGGCCATTTCTTTCAGTGCACTGATGGCAAGTCATCTTGCCCATGCCGGTCCTCATCATGGTCAGGGGCCCGGTCAGCGCGGGTTCGACAAAAAAAATTACCGTGATTTTCAGCCGAATGATGACGGGATCAGAGAACAGCGCCGGGAGCGGGAAGAACGCGGTGTCCGCCGTTTGCAACAGCACAGATGGCAGACCGGTTATGTGATGCCACAGCATTATCGTGGAGACCGCTATAAAGTGGACTATAAGGACAGTAACCTGCCCAGACCTTCCCGTAACCAGCAATGGTATAAAATCAACAATGACTATATTCTGATTGATTCAGAGAGTAACAATATCGTCGGCATTCAGGGAATGTAAAACCATTCCCGGATAGAGCAGCACCGACCAACCCGGATACGATGTCCGGGTTTTTGCAATTTTTCAGGCCACTGCCAGCACCTTCATGAAATCTTCACGAAGTTCACAAATGACTGTCATGCCTTCACTGTTTATCTCAAATTTTTATGTAATCTGGTTTCATCGGAAAAAATATCAGTTCAACGTTCAGGTGAATCAAATGAAACAGCTTCTTACAGCAATCACATTATCGCTCAGTGCCCTGATGGCAAGCTCAGTCATGGCAGCACCCTACGCCTCCCACCACCAGCATGAATCCCGTTATGCCCAGCAGCAACGAGAACGTACATACAGCAACAGTCACCGTTATAATCAATATGACCGCTATAAACGGGTGAACCCAGGCCGTGAGTGGCGTTCAGGGCAGTATTTGCCAAACCAGTTCACGTCTTCACGTTATGTGGTGAATTATCGTCATTATCAACATTTACCCAGACCGGGTCGCAACCAGCAATGGCTGAAAATCAATGGGGACTATGTGCTGGTCAATGCACGCAATCATCGTATTATCCGGATCATTGGCTGAACCTGATTTGCACATAACAACCGGACACCCGCATAAACTGCGGGTGTTTTTTCAGTGACACTGTTCCATCCATGCTGTTTTTGTTTAGAATCAGGGAATATCAATCATTGATTCTGAGACAGGCATGCAAGCGGATTCACTGGACACAACACAAAGTACAGCACAGCACTATGTACACTGGTTTCGCCATTCTGCTCCGTATATCAATGCGCACCGCAATAAAACATTTGTACTGATGTTTGATGGTGAAGCGGTCCGCCATGAAAATTTTAAGCATATCATTCATGATATTGCCCTGCTACACTCGCTGGGTATCCGCCTGATTCTGGTACACGGCGCCCGCCCACAGATTAATGACAATCTGCATGAAAAAAACCTGCATAGTCCTTTTCATCACAACCGCCGGGTGACCACCCGTGAGTCACTGGGCTGTGTCATGAATGCCGTGGGCTCAATCCGACTGGAAATTGAAGCATTACTGTCCATGGGACTGGCCAACTCTCCCATGTATGGTGCACGCATGGATGTGGTGTCCGGTAACTTTGTGACCGCAAAACCCTACGGAATCCGGGATGGGGTGGATTTTCAGCTGACCGGTGAAGTCCGCAGTATTGATACTGAAGCCATTCAGAGACACCTGGCCAGTCATAACCTTGTGCTGCTGGGACCAACCGGTTATTCCACCACCGGAGAAGTCTTTAACCTGCTTGCCGAAGAGGTCGCCACCACCACGGCCATCCATTTAAAAGCCGATAAATTGATCTTTCTGGGCAATCAGCAGGGACTGCTGAATGAACATGGTCATCTGCTGCGCGAAATCAGTCCTCATCAACTGGATCAGCATATTGTCAAATATCAGGACTCCAATTTTGACATTGCACTGCATCTGCATAATGCCAGGACGGCGTCACTGAATGGGGTCAATCGGGTCCACCTGCTTTCATATACCTATGATGGCGCGCTGATTGAAGAGCTGTTTACCCGGGATGGTATTGGGACCATGATTACCGACGCCCATTATGAAGAAGTCCGCATGGCCGGTATTGCCGATGTCGGCGGACTGATGAATTTATTGCGCCCTCTTGAGGAGGAAGGCATTCTGGTTTACCGCTCCCGGGAACTGCTGGAAAATGAAATTGACCGATTTGCCGTGATCGAACGGGATGGCACCGTGCTGGCCTGTGCTGCACTCTATCCTGTACCGGAAGCTGACAGTGATCTGAAATCTGCTGAAATCGCCTGTGTGGCCGTACACCCGGGTTACCGCAAATCCAACCGGGGCAGCCAGATTCTGTCTTTCCTGGAAGACAAGGCCCGCCAGATGGGCTTTCAGCAATTATTTGTGCTGACCACACGTACAGCCCACTGGTTCCTGGAACATGGCTTTACTGCTGCCAGTGTGGATGATCTGCCGGAAACGCGTCAGGCCCTCTACAATTATCAGCGTAATTCACTGGTCTTTAAGAAATCCATCTAAGCTGCTTTCAGTTTTTTATCTGAATTTGTGCTATGCATATTTAAAAACCACGCAGTGCCAGACCTGTACAGCCATGCAGGTCTGAGCCGGATGGCTCCGTTTAATGCATTTTTAATATAAATATCAAAACCATGTACCTCAAAAAATAAACAGCCCATCTCTTCTGGTCATGCATATTTTCAGCTAAGCATTGCATTTTTTACTTTATCTTTTTTATTCACTAATAAATCCTGAAAACTTATTTTTTATGCAATCAAAAGCCGATTAGCGTATCTGTTCATTCATCCATTCTGCATCAGGCCCTTCATTATGAAACAACATCTTTTTCCCGCTTCCCTGACTAAATTTGCATTACTCAGTCTCAGCGTTGCCGGTGTCATGATGTTGAATGGATGTGCAAAACAAAAGGAACAGACCACACTGAAGATCGGTTATCAAAAGTATGGTCTGTTACCCCTCATTAAGGCACAGGGCCATCTTGATCAGGTCCTGAAAAACAAGGGCGTGCAGATCAGATGGGTGGAATTCCCGGCTGGCCCGCAGCTGCTGGAAGGTCTGAATGTCGGCAGTGTTTCCTTTGGTGAAGCCGGTGAAGCTCCCCCGATTTTTGCACAGGCTGCAAATTCCAGTCTTGTGTATGTGGCCAGTCAGCCAGCGGCGCCACAGGCAGAGGCACTGATTGTTCCGGCAAATTCAGACATTCAGACCATACAGGACCTGAAAGGAAAACGTGTTGTCCTGAACAAAGGCTCAAATGTCCATTATCTGCTGCTGAAACTGCTGCAAGCCAGTCAGCTGAAACTGAGCGATGTTCAGGTGGTCTATCTGCCACCGGCAGATGCACGTGCAGCCTTTGAAAAAGGTGTTGTGGATGCATGGGTGATCTGGGACCCATTCCTTGCAGCAGCGGAACAGCAACTCGGTGCAAAAGTCATTGCCACAGGACAAAACCTGGTCAGTAACCATCAGTTCTATCTGGCAGACCGTCAATTTGCAGAACAGCATCCTGACATTTTAAAAACGGTGGTCAATGAATTAAACACCACCACACAGTGGGTATCGCAGCACCAGGCCGATGCCGCAAAATTGCTTGAAAAACCGACAGGACTGCCGCTGAGTGTACTGAATACCTCCATCTCACGTATGAGCTTTGGCGTTCAACCCATTTCAGCAGCCGTGGCCAGAGAACAGCAATTTGTGGCCGATGCCTTTTATCAGCAAAAGCTGATTCCCCACAAAATTGACATTCAACAGGCCATATGGGCGGACAAATAGTTGTGGCTACATTTTCACGGATGCTCAAAGGAAAACGTTATGAAAATTTTCTGGTTTATACCCACTCACGGCGACAGTCGCTATTTAGGCACCAGCAAGGGCGCTCGTCAGGTTGATCATGCCTATATGAAACAGATTGCAGTAACCGTGGATCATCTGGGCTATGAAGGTGTACTGATTCCCACCGGGCGTTCCTGTGAAGATCCGTGGATCACCGCAGCCAGCCTGATTGATGCGACCCGTCATCTAAAGTTCCTGGTTGCACTGCGTCCCGGGGTCACCACGCCTGCACTTGCTGCCCGCATGGCCGCAAGCTTTGACCGTTTATCCAATGGTCGTGTGCTGCTGAATCTGGTGACCGGTGGAGATGAACAGGAATTAAAAGGAGACGGCGTCTATGAAGACCATGCCACCCGTTATCAGACAGCGACCGAATATGTAAAAATCTGGCGTGAAATTTTAACCCGCTCGCATAGTGGTGAATCCTTTACATTTCATGGTGATCGTTTGCAGGTGGATGATGCAAAACTGTTGTATCCGCCAGTTCAGCAGCCCTATCCGCCACTGTGGTTTGGCGGATCATCTGATGATGCAATTGAACTTGCGGCAGATCAGGTGGACACCTATCTGACCTGGGGAGAACCACCCGCTGCCGTCAGGGAAAAGATCGCCCATGTGAAAGCAAAGGCTGCGGCCAAAGGCCGTCAGCTGAACTATGGGATCCGCCTGCATGTCATTGTCCGCGAAACCAATACAGAAGCCTGGCAGGCTGCCGATGAGCTGATTCAGTATGTCGATGATGCCACCATTGCTGCCGCACAGCAGAAATTCAGGCAGATGGATTCCGTCGGTCAGCGCCGTATGGCCGACCTGCATCAGGGTGACCGTACCCGACTGGAAGTCTCACCCAACTTATGGGCAGGTGTTGGCCTGGTCCGTGGTGGAGCAGGCACCGCACTGGTGGGAGATCCACAGACCGTGGCAAATCGCATCCAGGAATATGCTGAACTGGGCATTGATACCTTTATTTTCTCGGGTTATCCACATCTGGAAGAATCCATTCGCTTCGCCGAACTGGTATTTCCCCTGTTGCCGCTGGCCACCCGCCAGAGACTGGTGCAGCCCAGTCTGACCGGACCATTCGGTGAAATCGTAGCCAACAACTATGTGCCGGATGCAAATCAGAACAATCAATCACTGCAGGAACCGGCATGAATATCCTGAATCAGCAAACCACTCAAAGCCGGGTTTCACGTGGAACCCGGCAAATATGGCAACGCCTGCTGCCCTGGCTTGTTCCTGTTCTATTGATTATCATCTGGCAAATTGCTTCAAAAAGCGGCTTGTTGCAAAGTCGCATTTTACCGGCACCCACTGCAGTGGTCTCTGCCTTCTGGGGCCTGCTGCTCAGTGGGGAGTTGTGGCAGCATGTCCGAATCAGTGCCGGACGTGCCCTGCTTGGCCTGCTGACTGGCGGTGGCCTGGGCTTACTGCTGGGTCTGCTCAATGGTTCCTCCCGAATCGCATCCACCCTGCTGGACACCACCCTGCAAATGATTCGGAACATCCCGGCACTGGCACTTATTCCGCTGGTGATTTTATGGTTCGGAATTGATGAATCAGCCAAATTATTCCTGGTGGCAATCGGTGTTTTTTTCCCTATGTATATCAATACCTATCATGGGATTCGCGCTGTCGATCCCCAGCTGATTGAAATGGGGAAAAGTTACGGTCTGAGCCGCTGGCAACTCTACCGGGACATTATCCTGCCCGGTGCCATGCCTTCCATACTGGTGGGGCTGCGTTTCTCCCTTGGACTGGTCTGGGTCCTGCTGATTGTCGCTGAAACCATTTCCGCACAATCCGGTATTGGTTATATGACCATGAATGCCCGGGAATTTTTACAGACCGATATCGTTCTTGTCGGCATTCTTCTATATGCCCTGCTGGGTAAATTAGCCGATGTATTTGCCCGCTTGCTTGAGCAATATTTACTGCGCTGGCACACAGCTTACCAGCCTCAGGAGTAACCCATGACCGATTTAAGCATCAGCCAGTATGCCCGTGAGGTGGTTCCCAGTAAAGACCAGCCAACAGAACAACAGCGTATGGGTGCTGAAATTTACATCGAACAACTGCATAAGTTCTACGGCCACGTCAAAGTGCTTGAAGATCTGGATTTACAGATTGAAGCTGGTGAATTTGTCGCCATTGTCGGCCGCAGTGGTTGCGGTAAAAGTACTTTGCTGCGCCTGATTGCAGCGCTGGAACACCCCAGTTATGGCGAGATTAAATTTAAATCATTGCGGAACTTCCGTGAAGGCATTACCGCAGATGATATCCGAGTCATGTTTCAGGATCCAAGATTATTGCCCTGGAAAAATATTCTGAACAATGTTCAGCTGGGCCTGGCAAAGGACCAGCATGGCAAAGCGGTACAATTACTTGAAAAAACCGGACTCAGTGAAAAGGCACAGCTATGGCCATCACAGTTGTCCGGTGGACAGCGCCAGCGGACCGCACTGGTCCGCGCGCTGGCGCATACTCCCCGGGTATTACTGCTGGATGAACCTTTGGGTGCATTGGATGCACTGACCCGTCTTGAAATGCAGAATCTGATTGAAAGGTTATGGCAGGAACAGGGCTTTACCGCCCTGCTGGTGACTCACGATGTCAGTGAAGCCATACAACTGGCGGATCGGATTATTTTACTGGATCAAGGCCGCATCACCCGGCAATTCAGCGTTGAGCTGCCCAGACCACGCCACAGGGATGCAGCTTTTGCAGCACTTGAACAACAGGTATTACAGGCCATTCTCTGTACCTGAAACTCAACACTTTGCAGCAGTTAAGGCTGCCAGGCCAACTGCTGTATCAGTGAATATACAGACAAAGATCATTTCATCTCCAATGATGAATTCCGGCATTTCAACAACCTGATCAAACCACAGACCAACCCCGGTTACTGCATCCAGAGCACCAGTCCGTTTACTGTCAGATTTTTATGCTCAGATTGAAACAGCCATCTGCCCCACATCGGCCGGGCATGTTTTATTGATCACAACAGTATCATCCGCTGACTCGCGTTGTACTTTCAGGCTGCTGTAATCGCTTAGACAGGCTGCAAAATACAGCAATTGGACATGCTTTTGTCACATGGTTTAAAACAGCAAGACTATTTTTGTTACATAAAACCCGTGGTTTTCTTTGCTTTCCAGCCTGATTAATGTCAGCCAATTCGTTAAGATAATTACAAAATGTTTAAGTCACAATCACCCCCATATTGGCAAGTCAGTCCACTATGTTTTTAGAAATCACATGATTGCATCTACAAAAGATATGAAGAAAAAGAGGAGAATGCTTACAATCTTTGTATTAGATATACAAACTTAATAATATATTCAGGAAATAATAGAAAAATAATCCGGTTACATGCCCACAAAGCAAACAATTTAACGTACAATTTGTGTTTCCTTTTTTTTAATATATTGATGATATGGAACAAAAAAAGAGTGTTCAAAAAAGACAACAATTACTTGCTGCTGCGCTGGATGTCTTTTCCCTCTATGGTTTCAATGGGGCCAGTCTGGATGAAATTGCCCGTATGGCAGATATGCATAAGTCCAATATTTTCTATTATTATGAAAATAAGGAAGCACTTTATGTTGAAGTGCTGACCACAGTCATGCAAAAGTGGCTTGCGCCGCTGCAAACACTTGAAACAGAACTGGAACCCACCGAGGCATTGACTCATTATTTAATGACCAAAATTGAACTCTCCAGAACGCAGCCCAAGGCATCCAAATTATTTGCACTGGAAATTATTCAGGGCGCACCGCATATTTCAACCATTTTAAAAGGACCATTAAAAAAATTATTTAAACGCAAAGCCCGGGTCATTCAGGGCTGGCAGGAACAGGGTAAAATTTCAGACAAAATTGACCCGGAATTACTGATCATTAATATCTGGGGGTTGACACAGCACTATGCCGATTTTGGCGCACAGATTGAGATGGTCACCGGTAAGTCCCTGCGCAATAAAAGTATGTACCAGCGAATGATTGCGCATTCCATCCATGTGACTTTATATGGGGTATTACCGCGCGGCAGTTAATCGATCCTTATTCACCCATTTGCTGAAATAGTTCTGAATTCAGACAAATGCTGATTACTGCGGATGACCACCGGCCCATATAAACCGAATCAAACGCTGTACATGAACTCTCAGTTCATAAAATGCAGGAGACCAGCCCTTACAATTTAAATCAGGCATCCATAATATTCTCCGTGTCACCTCCGGCCTCTGTTAAACAGGTTCCAGATAACCGTTTTACGCCATCAATCGGTTTAAATATCCACTCCCACCAGCATAAAATAATTTGTCAGATCAAACACAATTGCAAGACGAAATTGTGAGAATATGGCAATATATATCCTTTTCAAGTTTTAAGCTTATTTTGAAATCATGAAGCTATTACGTCTGAATGCCTTAGCGCCTGATCTTCAATTACCAGAAACTGCGGTGACCATTGGCAATTTTGATGGTGTCCACCTGGGGCATCAGGCCATGATCTCCCAACTGAAATCCATTGCGGCAACACAGGGACTCAAAACCCTGGTGATCATATTTGAACCTCAGCCGCTGGAATACTTTAAAGGTTATGACGCGCCGCCCCGCATCAGTTCATTGCGGGAAAAAGTCGAATATCTGACCGAACTGGGCGTTGACTACATTGCAATTGCCAAATTCAATGATCAATTCAGAAACTTAAATGCCGGCACTTTTGCTGATATCTTAAAACAAAAACTCAATGCACAAAGCCTGGTACTGGGCGATGACTTCCACTTTGGAAAAGACCGCCAGGGCAACAGTGAATTTTTAAGACAACATGGTTTTCATGTCATCAATTTAAATACTGTGGAGTTTGAGGGAGAACGGGTCAGTTCCACCCGGATTCGCCAGGTCTTGCAGGCAGGCAATTTATTGCTGGCCTCAAAATTACTGGGACGCCGTTATAGCATCATCGGCCGGGTACAATATGGTGACCAGATTGGGCGAACCCTGAATTTCCCGACCATTAATGTCCGCCTGGGACGTCACAGACCCTGTCTGCATGGTATTTACGGAGTGGATGTCATCTGTGAAACAACTTCACTGACTGAAAAAGTCATAGAGGAAAATTCAGATAAATCAGGAATTTCCGGCTACCAGACAGGTTCATTGTTCGGCGCAGGTCATGTCGGAACCAGACCGGCTATTCAGCAGCAACATCCGGAATGGCGATTGGAAGTACATTTTCCTGATGTTTCTGCTAATCTGTATGGCCTGTTAATGCGGGTCACCTTCCTGGACTGCCTGCATGGTGAGATGGATTATCCTTCACTGGAAGCATTGCAGCAGGGAATTGATGATGATGTCGTACAGCTGCGTGAATTTCGCAAAAACACCCCCATATTCCCCTTTTAACCCGGATTTTTATTGTAAAACATGTCAGCAATCCTGCTGATCATATTGGATGACAATTTGCATGAGCGAAAAGCAAACTCCTGAAAATGCAGTGGATTATAAAGCCACACTCAACTTACCCGGTACTGAGTTTGCCATGAAGGCAAATCTTGCAGTACGTGAGGCAAAATGGCTGGAAGAGTGGTATGCCGACAACATTTATCAGCAGATTCGTGCATCGCGTATTGGTAAGAAAAAATATGTCCTCCACGATGGCCCACCCTATGCCAATGGTCAGATTCATCTGGGGCATGCCGTCAACAAAGTACTGAAGGACATCATTGTCAAAAGCCGGATCATGGATGGCTTTGATGCACCCTATGTGCCAGGCTGGGACTGTCATGGTCTGCCCATTGAACTGAAAGTGGAAGAAAAAATCGGCAAGGTCGGGGTCAAAGTCGATGCCTCAACATTTCGCAAAGCCTGCCGGGAATATGCCTATACCCAGGTCGAATTACAAAAGAAAGATTTTGTGCGGATGGGTGTGTTCGGTGACTGGGATCACCCTTATCTCACCATGAATTTCAAACAGGAAGCGGACATTGTCCGCGCCCTGGGTCAGATTGAAAAAGCCGGCCACATCCAGCCGGGACTGAAACCGGTCAACTGGTGTATGGACTGCGGCTCAGCCCTGGCTGAAGCAGAAGTTGAATATGAAGATAAAAAATCTGACGCCATTGATGTCGGTTTCGGTGTGGTTGACCTGGCAGACCTGTCTGAACGACTGGGTATTATGGTTTCCAGACCCACCGATATTGTCATCTGGACCACCACGCCCTGGACCATACCGGCCAACCAGGCCGTGGCATTACATGCAGACATTGAATATCAGCTAATTGAAGTGCAGACAGACCGCGCCAGCCAGAATCTGATTCTGGCACGTGACCTGGTCGAATCTGCCTGTGAACGCTACCAGTTAAAAGAGCCGCAGGTACTGGCAACTTTCAGCGGCAGCATACTGGAAAAACTACAGCTTCAGCATCCACTCATTGCCGGACGTCAGGTGCCTGTCATTCTGGGGGAACACGTGACTGCAGCCAATGGTACCGGTGCAGTACATACTGCTCCTGGACACGGTGTGGATGACTATAAAGTCGGTCTGCAATACGGCTTAAGCGTGGATAATCCTGTTGGCGGCAATGGCGTATATTTGCCTGATTCGCCCCTGTTTGCAGGTGAACACATCTACAAAGCCAACCCACAGATTATTGAAGCGCTCAACAAATGCGGCAAATTATGGGCACATACCACTATTAAACACAGCTATCCGCACTGCTGGCGCCATAAAACCCCGATTATCTTCCGTGCCACACCACAGTGGTTTATCAGCATGGATGAAAAAGGCCTGCGTGAAACGGCGCTGAAAACCATCCGTGATGATATCGAATTTATCCCGGACTGGGGTCAGAACCGTATGGAATCGATGGTTGAAGGTCGCCCGGACTGGTGTATTTCACGTCAGCGGACCTGGGGCGTGCCCATCCCGTTCTTTGTGCATAAGGACACCCATGCGCTTCACCCGCGGACCCCTGAACTGATCGAAGAAGTGGCTAAACTGATTGAGCAGGAAGGTGTTGATGGATGGTTTAACCGGGAAGCCCGTGACTTTATTGGTGATGATGCTGAACAGTATAATGCTGTGCGTGATACGCTGGATGTCTGGTTTGACTCCGGCACCACCCATTATACCGTCCTCGATCAGCGTGAAGAACTTACCGACCCGGCCGATTTGTACCTGGAAGGTTCAGATCAGCACCGTGGGTGGTTCCAGACTTCATTACTGACCAGTATTGCCATGCATGAACGTGCACCCTACAAAGGACTGCTGACCCACGGTTTTGTGGTGGATGAAAAAGGCCGCAAGATGTCCAAATCACTGGGCAATATCATTACGCCTCAGGACATCATCAAGGACATGGGGGCAGATGGCTTACGCTTCTGGATTGCCTCTTCAGACTATCGTTATGAAATGACCGCAGGAAAGGAAATTTTCAGTCGTGCCTCTGACGGTTATCGCCGGATCCGCAACACCCTGCGTTTTCTGCTGGCCAACCTGAATGGTTTCACGCCATCGACAGATGCGCTGGCCGTCGATGAGCTGATTGCGCTGGATCAATATATTCTGCAACGTGCAAGTGAAGTTCAGCGCACCATTCGCCAGGCCTATGACGATATGAATTTCCATATTGTATGCAGCACACTGACCAATTTCTGTATCAATGACCTGGGCGGTTTCTACCTGGATATCATCAAAGACCGTCAGTACACCACACGGGCAGACTCGCAGGCGCGCCGTTCAGCACAGACTGCACTGTATCACCTGGTACAGGCCTTTGTCCGCTGGATGAGCCCAATCTTAAGCTTTACCGCTCAGGAAGCCTGGCCACTTATTCCGGAACAGTCTGAAAAATATGTATTTACCGCAGAGTGGTACCCGATTCCTCTTGCTGCTACCGCCAATCTGATTTCAGAAGCCGACTGGCAGACCTTGATCCAGATCAAATCCGCAGTAAACAAACAGATTGAAGCCGCACGTAATGCTAAAGTGATTGGCAGTAATTTATCGGCAAAGGTTGAGCTGTGGGCGCATGCCGATCTGCAAAAAGTACTCAGCCAATTGGGCGATGAATTGCGTTTTGTACTGATCACCTCCCAGGCAGAAGTTTATGATTATGCTGAACAGGGCGAAGCCACCGAGCTGGATGGTTTGCGTGTCCGGATTTCAGCAGCAGCCGGTGAAAAATGTGTCCGCTGCTGGCATGTACTGCCAGATGTCAACACACATGCAGGATATCCCGGTTTATGCGGACGCTGTATTATTAACGTCACAGGCAGTGGCGAAGTGAGAAAATATGCTTAACCCTCCGTCTAAAAAGGGCCTGTTTCAGTTCCATGCCCATAATCTGGCCTGGTTTGGATTGGCTATTCTTACCATTGTGCTGGATCAATGGACAAAATGGATAGCCAGTACCCATCTCAATTATGCAGATCCGGTACAGGTATTACCTTTCCTGAACTGGACCTTATTGCATAATAATGGTGCAGCCTTCAGTTTTCTGTCCGATGCAGGTGGATGGCAACGTTATCTGTTCACCTCACTGGCAGGGCTGGTTTCAGTGGTGTTTATTTTCTGGTTAATGCGCATGCCCCGGCACAGCGTGGTATTACCGGCGGCAATTGCGCTGATTCTGGGGGGCGCCATCGGCAATCTGATTGACCGTGTTACATTGGGCTATGTAGTTGATTTTATACACATCTATTATAATACCAGTCACTTCCCGGCATTTAATATTGCCGACAGTGCCATTACATTGGGCACCATTTTATTATTAATTGATACCTTCTTTCTGGAAAAGCAGCGTATCCAGCGTGCGGAAGCGCAACATGACTGAAATCATTAATCCCGGTGATGAAACCCGTATCGCCGCAGGTTCAAAAGTGGAACTGCATTTTTCGGTTGCCATTGAAGGCGGTGCAGAAATTGACAACACCCGCAGCCGCGAGCAACCGGTCAGTCTGGTCATGGGCGATGGCAGCTTGCTGCCGGGTTTTGAAAAAGCACTGTATGGATTACGTGCCGGTGACCGCCGTACCGTCAGTTTGCAGCCGGAAGATGCTTTTGGTCCCTGGAACCCGGAAAATGTCCAGAAATTTGATACGGTTAAATTTGAACAGACGCCGGTGGCTGGCCATATGATTGAATTTGAAGACAAAGCAAAATCAAGCCTGTTCGGGGTGGTGATGTCTGTCAATGATGACATAACCGAAGTGGATTTTAACCACCCACTGGCCGGTAAAAATATTACTTTTGAAGTTGAAATTTTCAGGGTCACACCGGCAGGACAGCAGGGTATCCAGATCATGTAAATGAACAATGCCGGTTTTTAAAAGCGCCTTTTTCAGGCGCTTTTTTATGTGAATAAGATGATACAAATCCACTCTATGCAAATGTCCACATTCATATTAAGTTAAAAGTCATCACTGAAAACAAAGGCTTAAGTATGAAACTATATATCATCGTAGGCAGTGTCCGTGAAGGTCGCGTGGCCATAAAGATTGCAGACTGGCTTTTAAGGGAAATAAAAAAACTTGATTTCAGTACACTTCAGCCAGAAATTGTCGATCTGAAAGAATGGAACCTGCCCTTCTTTGCAGGTGCGAAACCACCGGCAAGTGGTATTTATGACCAGCCAAAACAACGGGAATGGGCCGATAAAATTGCCGCAGGAGATGCCTTTATTTTTGTAACACCCGAATATAATCACGGCTACAGCCCGGTTTTAAAAAATGCACTGGACTATATTTATAAGGAATGGCAGGCCAAACCCGCCGCCTATGTCAGCTATGGTGGATCAAATGGCGCACGTTCCGTTGATCAGATCCGGCAGGTCGGGACCTCCATTGGCATGATTGACTCAAATGCGGTCATACAGATCCGCGACATTGGCCAGCGCAACAAAACCGAATCATTTGAAGGCAATGAGTTTGACAATAAAGCCATTAAGCTGATTATCAACAAACTGATTCAATACGCCAATGTCTGATGGTCAGACAAAATGCCTGTACGCTCAGGCTTACATCCATCGTCTGATATAACATCTATGGCTGCACTGCATATTTCATTATTCTACAGTTATCGGGAACAGGAAGTTTCTGAAATACAGAATAACAAAAAATAAATCAGTTCAGGGATGAAAGGTACGACAGGAGTTATACCTTGCAATGAATATGAAGAAGCCCCGTCAGGATGATGGGGCTTTTTTTAATGATCTAAAAAATTCACTCGAAGACTTTGTTAATTTTCCCAGAAGAATTATTCCCGGGGAATGGTCAAAAGCAGGATTTATTTTATAATCACATATCAGCAGAAGTCTTAATTTTCACACTTTATCTATATTAGTTTTTTGAATTTCTGTATTCATATAGCCACATGCAAATTAAAGGCTACATCTCTTTAAATTCGACACCAAAAGCCCATTCTTAGAAATAACCATAGTCAATTTTCCATTGAGGAAGAGCTTGGAGTTTATCCAATGTAGTTCAAAAAGTGCATTTGGCTATATACACCAAATCATATTAAAAAAGATATCCATGAATCAGAAATGTAATGAAAGATTATTTATTGTTATAAACAACCTGATCATATAGTTTTTTGGGAGGAGGTCAAACCTTGCGTTTAGGCGCGAATGTGGTAAATTATGCTATAGTGCACTTGAGTAGTCAGGTCACTACCGATATTTAAAACCTCGCATTTGCAGGATGGGGTTAATTTAAAATGAAACACTCAATATACTGTTAAGACAAATCAAAGATAGGTGATTTTTTAGTAAGCTTTTTTAGCATTTTATGCGGGAAAATTTATTCACAGAGAGTTGGTGGGAAATAACCCTATTGCTTTTCATTGTTTGGATGGTGATGTATTTTTCAATAAGAATAGATCGTGGGCTCACAGAAGTGAGTATTTAGTTTTTATCTACAGAAAGTTAGTAATTTATGAAAAAAATATTAGTTGGACTAGTTGGTTGTTTAGCTGCTTTTGCAAATGCTGCGACTTTGGAATGTGAACATAGCTATTCATTATTTAAAGAAATAATCCAAAAAAAATCAGATGCCGACTATATGAGTGGCTGGGATGAGATACATGATTATATTGCGAAATATGATTACACACAGATATTTAATAAAAATCACCCAGGTAAACAATTTTGGGTAGATAAACATTTATATTTTGCAGAATCATCCTGGGGTAATAATCAATGGATAAGTCAACGGGAATATAATAAAAGAATTAAATTAATTGTTAAACGCAATGCCGAAAGTGTTTTTAATCCATACTTCCATGAGATTCTGCCGCCTAAAGCTAATGTTTTAACTCAATCAGGTGAAATATGTGTAGTGCCAGTTCAGGCGTATCTTAAAGTAGAGGGCGAAACAGCACTGAAGGAAGAGGGAAATCAAAAGACACCAGAAAATTTAGTGCTTGAGGCCATGCGAATTGATCATATTTTTGTTAGAGATATTAAGAACAATGAGTGGCGTGTTTTAGAGTTTAATAGTTATATTACAGATAAGGATTTTTATGAATTTTTTCCAGACCTACCTGATAATATTAAAAGTGAATTGGATGACGGTGTTGTTGAAGCTCAGGAGGCAACAGCAGAGCAAGTAGAGGACCAGGATTGAATAAAATTAAGTCACCGTCATGATCTGCCCCCCAATAAGCTGGACAGTTCAATTAATCGGCTTTTAAGGACTGAGTCCTGTTCTGTACAGGACTCAGTCCTTTTAATTTAACCCTGATTCGATCATGGTTGTAATAGTGAGTATATTCTTTCACGGTTTGCTCCAATTCATCAATCATAGCCACATGTAAATTAAAAGCTACATCTCTTTGAATCCGATATCCAGGGCCTAACAGATGGAAATATTCTGCTGACTCACAATATTTCTGACTTTCCTTTTCAGTACAGGCCATGCCTATTCAATCGGATTTAAATCAGGGCTATATGCCGGAAGGTAGGCGATTCGTATAACCAGATGTACTTTTTAAACTACACCAGTAAACTCTAAACTTTTCCTCAATGGAAAAGTGACTATGATTATTTCTAACAATAGGCTTTTGATGTTGAATTTAAAGAAATGTAGTTCTTAATTAACATTTTGCTATACTAACCTGCAATGTTAAGTCGATTCGCCAGCTGCGGAACCTGTTTGCAAGGAGTCGTTCCAATGCTGTTTGACCGTATCAAAATCGAGGGGTTTTCTCCACAGATCCTGGTATGTCCATTCTGTATTAGGGATGCGCCATATAATTTCTACTGGAATTCCATCAGGATCTTTTCCGTACACAGAGAGATGCATGGCTTGATAGACGCTATCCATATACGCATTTGCTGCTTTTAAACGGTCGCCTAATTTCTCCAGTTCTGCAATTGTTCCTACTTCAAATGCAATATGAAAAATTCCGGGCGAGGAAGGCTCACCCCAACCCGGGCGAGGTAAACTTGCATTTGGAATTAAAGCAATATCATGGTGGTTAGTAGATTCTCCCTGTGCCCGAAAAAACCGCATTTCTTTCCAGTCGCTTTGTTCGGGAAGGGTTGTTACCCACTCAAGACCCAGGACATCTCTATAAAATTGTGTAGATAGATCAAGGTCTGAAACGGATAAAACAACATGGTTGACTCGACGGATTGTCATTCATTTTCCTTGTTTTTAACGGTATAAAATAAGAATTGATAGAACACAATGCAAAATTTTATGATTTATTCTGTTGAGATTTTACAATACGATGTATTAACGTCCCGGCGTCAAGCAATTGTTTTCGCTCAGTATCGGAGAGACATTGCATTGCATCCAATAGCCATTGATCACGTATAACGCGGGTTGCATTGACACGTTGTAATCCATTAGACGTAAGTGAAAGTCGTACTTTACGTTTATCTGATAAATCTGCAACACGTTGTATTAACCCACGTTCTTCTAAATCTTTTAAAAGTACTGCTAAGTTCGATGAACGCAGCTCAAGTTCAAGTGCAACTTGTTTTGGCGTGGCTTCACCGTTGTATCGTTGAATTACGCCGAGTGTCATTAACGCCGCCCACGTTTCATTGTCTGTACGAACAGACCGTTTTAATAAACGAGTTAAGGAGACTATTGCTACACGAAGTTCTGATACTTCTTCAAATTCATTGATATGTTCCATATTTGTTATATTATAATAGTTATTATTATATAGCAATATTTGCTGCTATTTAACGCCCTGAGTTGATCTAGGGTTAGATGATTCCCGATGAAATTGTTTCATGTATTCTAAGACTTACTCGAGGTTCCAGCCTTAATTAGAGATGTTGGGATTAATCAGCTGTCAGGAAAAACAGCGTTTATTTTTCCCAGGTTTTACGTGTGGTGTTACTCAGGGATTGAACTGTACCGAGATTGCCGGAGAGCAACTTTCCTGAGATGAGAAACACTGCTTCGCAAGGCGTCCCGATGACAAAATCAAAATTTACTCGCGAAATCACAGAAAGAGCTATACGCTTATTTTTTTGAATCTGGAAAAACTATCCATCGACTTGGGCAGCAATTACAGCAACTGCATCGGAGATGGGTTGTACACCTGAAACACTTCGCTCTCGGCATAAACGATATGTAGCTCAACAAAACCCTGTTAATTAAAGTGCACAGCTATCTGACCAGCAACGCATCAAACAACTTGAACGTGAGAATAAAGAGTTATAACAGGCAAATGGAATTCTTCGCAAAGCCGCCACTTTTTTCGCCCAGGTGGAGCCAGACCCCACACAATTAATGTTTGATTTCACTCATGATTATAAAACTCACTATGGCGTTGAAGCGATTTGCAACATATGCGCCATAACTGACCTGTCCACCACCTGTAATTGGAGAGCCTTAATCCTTATTTCAAAGTACTTCAAATTCAATACGGCGGTTTTTCTTACGGCCTTCCGCTGTCGTATTGTCAGCAACCGGTTTTTGTGAACCTGAACCAGCGGTGGCCAAACGTGTCGCAACAATACCTTTACCCACCAGATACTGCTTCACCGCATCTGCCCGTTGCTGACTTAAAATTGCATTTTTCTGAGGATCACCAGAGCTGTCGGTATGTCCAATAATTCTGACATTATTGCCCTGAACCTTATTTAAAGCCACCACCATTTCATCCAGAATCCGGGTGCCGGCCGGAGTCAGGATTGCACTGCCGGATTCAAACTCAATAATCCGGTTTTTCAGCGCATTATCAACCACGGCCTGCTCCGCCTGATTGACCGAAAGTTCTGCATTTAACCGGTACGGCGGCTGTACCATGGACTGAAATACATCGGTCAATGGCTGAATCTCCGCCTGATTTCCCATTTTTCCACTCAGATTCACCTGAATCCCGCGCACCGTTAATTTACCCTGGCTGACTTTTTTCAGATCCGGGGTAATCACACGGGTCACCGAGTCACTCCAGCCATTGGGCGCAGACACGGCCCGGATCTGTATTTTATCGACCACCTGATCCTGACCATATACGGCACGCAGCCTGGTCAGAATCGCCTGCTTGCTCGCATCATTGGGAACCGCGCCTTCAACCACAATCGGCTGGGCAAAAACACAGCTGCTGAATCCCAGTCCGATGCACAGGATGACTGGCTGTAATCGCTTTAGAAATTGATCAATTCTGTTCATGTTATTCTTCTATAAAGGTCTGTCGGAATAATTTCATGGCCTGATTCAGACTCAGCTGTCTTTCACATAATGACTGTTCAAATGCTGCCAGCCCTGCATTCTGTTCAAGATATCGGTCAATCCAGTCGGCATGCACCAGGGAAACCCAATGGTCATTGTCCATATTGCGGGTAAAAACATCACTTAAAGCCAGAATATCCGCTCCCTGAAAACCGAACAATAAAATCGGTGAATCGCCATGCAGAATGCCAATCAATGCTTCCGTATTATGTTTCGACAGGAATCGACCAATTAAACTGACCCAGAACGCCGCAATTTCATAGCAATAACTATGATTATTAACCGGCAGAATCAGCACTTTATTCAGTTTTTCCGTGCCTTTTTTGATAATGGGCTGCAATAACAGCCCTAAACCAATCATACTCTGTGCCAGTTCATAGACACTGATCTGCAGCAGTTGTGCAAAGGAATGCATGGTGTGATCTTCAAGAAAATCATGACTCTGCGATGCGGTTAATACCTGTACTTCGTTGCTGATTTTACCGAGCTCATCCAGTAGTACATCCGGTTCACGTATATTGCGGAAAGCCTGATTTTTCTGTACCAGCTCCATGAGAACCGGTTTATGGATATATGGTGCATACAGTAAATTCTGTAAAGGCGACTCCACTTCCATTAAATGACCAAGCACCATGGGAAACTGTCTGCCGGAACTGTCCTGGCTGGTCATTAAATTTGCCACCAGAAACATCCGCTCTTTAGGGTTGGCAATGAATAAATCCAGCGAAGGTAAACTGGCATACGCCTCATTAAAGCCTGGCTGACGCATGGCATGATCCAGTGCTTCCGTTATCCACTGGTCCAATACCTGAATCAGTGCATATTGCCCTTTGGTTTTCAGAAAGTCTCCGCGTGCAGGACTTTTTCCATAGTATAGCGGGGTCGTCTTTAATAATTGCATCCGTCTCTCCCCTGTATTATCGCATCAATTTGACTGATCATTGCGTCCTCCCTGCATGATCGGCAGCAGCAGTATCCGAAGAAACGGTACTCTCCACGGACGGTTGTGCAGCCGGAGCCGAGGCAGGTGTGTTTGCCGCCGCTGGTGCCTGTTGAGCCGCGACCACCCGTGCCGACTTACTGGTGGTTACCTTATCCACCAGTTGCAGGCCGGAATAACCACGCCCTGAACCGACTGAACCACCACTGTTACCACTGTTACCACTGATCAGACGGAAATTCATCTTAATGGACAATGCCGGGTTCTGCTGACTTACCCAGGTCATTTCAAAATTGCCGTTCAACGGTTTGCGCTGTGCAGAATCAATCAGACGATTGATGCCGTATTCACCCGGCTCGTCAAAAATCGTATGGGTCTGTCCTTCCAGGTCCACCACCGTAATCCGTGCACCGGGAATGGCACCCTGATTCGGCCATACAAAATTTACCCATTGCTGAATACCGTTTTCATAGACCATGCGCTGACCATCGATATCGATGGTATAGGACAGCAACTGCGGATTCTGTAACGGATAAAACTGGAAGTTGGACTGATTTGCAGCAGCAGGTGCTGCCGCAGACTGATTCAGATCCCCGGTTGCCACACCATTGGCCGGCGCCACATAGTTCTGAAAGTTCATGACAAACTGAGGATTTAAACTGATGCCCTGATCTTTCCAGGTCTTTGAGGTCAGCGTATAACCACGGCGGATCACAAAGGGATCGAGGGTTTCTTTCACAAAACGGGCAATACTGCCATTTTCACCCATGATCTGCCCAATCTCATGACTGGTCGCCTGAATGGTGGCAGAAGAATTGAATGGATATTTCTGGCTCAGATTCTGACTGAATGGCTGATAAGCCTGCATCACCCACAGTTTATTGATTTCATCCTGGGTCGGTGCAATCAGACTTTCAAAAGCCTGGGTCAGAGGACTGACCAGCAGTTTCTGCACCATTTGCTGATCCAGTTCATTCAGTCCTACAGTCAGTTTTTCATCCACCGTTTTCTGTGTGGTATTAAACACCGACGTCTGTTCATTAATGGTCTGTCGGGTTAAGGCCATGACATTTGGACCGATATCACCCGAGCTTTTTAAATCATTGAATTTACTTCGTATCTGAGAAAAATTCTGCAGATATTCGTCCAGCAATGATTTATTCTGCTGATCATCCCGTTTACGGACCAATTGATAAAAGACCTGAAATTGCTGGGAAATCGGTCCCTGTGCCTGAGTCATGGCCTTTTGAGCAGCATCTCCCTTACCCTGACCCAGTACTTTACGTTTAAACCAGGCCACAAATCCCGTCTGTGGTGCGGCCAGTTCAGCCTGTACGATCGGATTGTCCCAGCTGGTTTCCTTCGCCACCCGATCCAGTAACGTCCGGATCGGCGAATTCTGTGGTTCACCAAGTGAATCTACAATTTTAGCCTGCTGAACAAAATCAGTACTCCTGGCATAATGCATTCCATTCAGGAATTTTTTCCATTCCGCTATATATTCCTGCTGATACAGCTGAGTCAGCTGTTTACGAATCTGGTCCGGACTGCCACTGAAGGTCAGGTCATCTGACTGCGCACTGTTCAGCACCCAGTCCCGGGTATCTGTCGGTTTATTTGCAGCCTCGTCTATCGCCTGCTCCACATAATCATGCCAGGCTTTATGGGTAAACACACCTGGCAGGGCATAACTGCCCAGTACAGTTGCTTTGTTCACCTCACCGACGATCTGTGCCGTGGTCAGTGCAGGAAAGCGTACAGCTGCCCGCATTTTAATTTCATTATAAACCCGGTCACGTGCCGGCATGCCGCGTATTACTGACAGTAAAACCTGACGGGTCTGATCCACCAGCTGCACATCTGATTCAAGGACCGGGAATTTTTCATCATTGGCCAGGGTCATGGTATAGGACAGAACTTTTTCTGCTTTCTGAATCATCTCACCACGGGGCATCTGACCACGACTGGCATCCAGCCACGAACGCCAGAAACGGGTCAGCTGATCACTCAAATGACTGGCATCCATATATTGTGGATTACTCAGCATCAGATACGCTTTTAAAGCATTGTAGGCATCCTGCGGATTGTTGTCGGAAGGCTCCGTTGCCACCTGGGTGGCTGCAGTCTGTCTGATTTCCACATTGCTGTGATTCTGCTTCAGCTGTTCCTGATTACCCGTCACCCGCTGTAAATATTGCGCAATATTCTGCTGGGCCGGGGACAGCACAATCTGCTGAATTCCTTTTAAATACTCGCGCTTTAACCGGTCACGCAGTTCATTGCCCTGATAAAGGCCAAAACCGAATTTTAAGGGGCGATTTTTATTGAAATCATCCAGTCGCTGCTGTAAAACCAGCAGGGCATCCAGCTGAGTGGACAGCTGCTGACCGGAGATCTGCTCCATCTGCACCACTTTATTCAGATCGGCCTGAACATCTGCAATCAGCTGCTGATTATTCCGGTACGACCATACCCACAGCCCAAGAATGACCGACACACCCAGTAATGCGCCAATAAATCCCAGATAGCGTCTGCGTTTTCTGGCAGGGTTAATATGCTGTTTGACCAGATTTTTATCTTTCAGGATCACTTCTGAAAACAGACCTTTCAGAAAATAACCATGATTCTGTGAATTGGTCGACTGAGCAGTATCTGGCTCACTGGCCATGATTCTGGACAGGTGGAATTCTTCAGCAATCTGCTGGGTCATCGGACTTTCAATGGTGCCTTCCTGCACCGCACTGGTAAAGTAAAAGCCGCGGAAAACCGGTTTAAACTGATATGGGTTTTCTTCAAACAGCGTCCCGATAAAGGTCTTCAGCACCGGCTTGAGTGTTTTAAACTCCAGTGGGAATGTCATCACACTCGGAGAAATATTTTTTGAATGGCGGCGGCTTAAATGCGTGGTACTGACACTTTTCAGGCCATCATATAAAATATTGTAATGCTGCTCGAACAGCGCTGTGGCATTCTGTGCGGCCTGCGGATCATAGGCAATGGTAGCGCCCCAGACCTGATCAAACTCCCGGGCATCGTAACATTCAAAAAACTCGGTAAAGCCTGCAATCAGGTCCATCTTGGAAAATACCAGATACACCGGTGCAAAAATTTCCAGCCGCTCGGTCAGATCCTGAATACGGGCGCGTAAATTCTTGGCCAATTTCAGTGAACTTTCCGGACTCTGGCTGACCAGTTCTGCAATGCTGACAATCACAATCAGCCCATTGATCGGTGCCCTGGAACGGTTTTTCTTTAACAGGCTTAAAAAGCCGAGCCATTCGGAGTGGTCCTCCGTATAGACCGAATAACGGCCTGCGGTATCCAGCAGGACCCCTTCCGTAGAGAAAAACCAGTCACAGTTACGGGTACCGCTTAACCCCGCGGACACCATTTTCTGATGTGTTTCTTCAAAAGGAAATTTCAGTCCGGAATTATAAATTGCTGAGCTTTTCCCGGCCGCAGGATTACCAATGACCATATACCAGGGCAGCTCATACAGTGCCGCATTGCCTTTTTTATCTCCCAGCCTGGATTTACGAATCAACTGAATCGAGTCCTTCATCTGCTGGTTGATCAGCTGAAGTTCGTCCTTGTCCTTTTGCTTACCGTACTCGGCCTGGTTATCCTTTGTGATGGCTTCCACCAGCGCCTCACCCTGCTGAGCATGACGCTTCCGCTGGATTAGCCAGTAGATGCCATAGCCGATTAACCCCAGCGCATAAACACCCGCCAGAATCCAGAAATATTGCCGTGGAATCATGTTATACGACGACACCAGCGCAACAAATAAAGACAGGGCAATAATTGCTTTCGGATGGGTAATGTATTGCCACAAATAACCTAGAACTGTATACATGCTATTCTCTTTTTATACTTTTCAATCAATAAAACCGCCATCATGATACAAACCCTGCCCCCACAAAAACCTGTGTCTGCGCATGTTTTGTACTGTAAATCATGGCAACCTCTGCATCTGACTGTAATCCCAGCATGAATCCCAGCAGGTCTGATAAATGCCGGGTATACCCCAGTCCTGATTGACTATATAAATAATGGTGAGGCTCTATCGGTGACGTCAGAAAGTTCTGTTGCAGTTTCCTGAACATCCTGATACCGGACGGATCATCCAGAATCAGTACAAATGGATTTTCATCTTCATACTGCGTCAGTTCATTGATCTTCAGTGCCTCCAGACTGTCTGATATCTCTTTTTCATTCAATACAATACGGACATCCCTGACGGCATTTAAATCCCCGACCTGAACCGCCGGTCCCGTCAGGAAGCAGGCGCCTGCAAACTCTGCCGGGATATGGTTCACCGACATGCCAGACTGTTGATTCATAAATCCCTGATCCAACTCAGAATCAGCCACAATCATCAGCGAAACCTGCTCCGACTGATGCTGTATCTGTTTCAGCAATGACAACCATTCACCATACGCCGCCTCTTTATGCCAGTAATGATATTGCAGCTGAAGCTGCTCATGAATGATGTTCAGCGGGGTCAGATGATCCTGTATCTGATCAGAACAGAATGGTTCATCCCAGACCTGCAGCAAATTCTCCGCAAGAATGATATGAATATTCAACTGTGTTAAACGGGCAACCGGTTCAGCCACAGGTTCAGCTTCCTGTTCGGCTTCAGTCTCTGCCTCCGGATCAACCCATGCCGGATGCATGCGGTAGACCTGCGCCAGCGGGCCATCATAAAATAATGCCGATTGTTTCAGCTGTGCTGCAATTGTCGCCAATGATGTGTCATGCTGTTCAAGCTGTGTCTGAATCAGCGCCATAATGCGTTTGTGTCTGCTATTCATGCCCTGTTCAACCGCTTCTGCCAGGTCGTCAAGATCGGCAATCCGGTAAGAGACCACCTGTACATTCTGCTCATTGACCAGTTGCGAATCCAGGGCGGCGGCAGGGCTGTGCTCCAGGGCCTGTAAATGTGCAGGCCCTTCTCCGAATGAACTTACTGTACTGACCGACAGCACATACAGCTGCACCCATTCCGGCGGTTCACCCGACTGTGTTTCCTCAGGCGTTTCAGCTTCGGCATTCTGCGCTTCAAGTTGCTGTTTCTGCTTTTTTTCCTGTCGGTACTTATACCATCTGAACATCAGCACCGGACTGAGCAACAGCAGACTGATGCCCAGGGGAATCAAACCAAAATAAAGCACCAGCTGCTGCGGACCGGGTTCAAACTGAATGTCCCGCCAGTAAAAAATTACCACGGCGGAGACAATGACAAAAACACCGGCCAGGGTACCCAGAAAAATTTTCAGCATGTCAGGCAGCCCCCAGCAGCACATAACAGGTTTCATCATTGTCCTGCGCAGCATCCGGCATCAAAAATGCACCCTCTGCCAGCCCAGTCGATGACATGGCACTCAGCCGCAGTGGGCTGACATCTTCTTTTGCCAGGATTAAACGCAAATCCACCAGCAGGGTCGGGCTGCACCAGCTCTGTAAAATACTTTTTAATTTCTCACTCTGTTGCTGTCTGGGTAAATACTGCAGGTACTGTTGCCGTCTGAGTGGACCAATCTGTATTTCAATTCTGCCGTCAATCTGACGGATGCTGTCACCACAGAAGGTATTGATCCCCAGCAAAGCCGGCCCTCCCACACTTGACTCACCCAATTGGGCTTTTTGCTCATCTGAAAGCTGGAATTTTTCTTCAATGAATTCCTTAATTTCAATTTCCTGATGAAAAATACAGCACAGCATGGTTTTTAATGCATGTGCGGTATTGTTCTGCCCCTGCATCAACCCGGCAAACTCAGCAAAATAATCATCCAGTTGCTGCTGTTGATGCTGAGTACTGATATAGCCATTTAAGGCATGCAGAATATTCAGATAGTGGTTTTCATGCTCAACTTCATAACGTACCGGCAAGTTATAGGCCAGACTGGCATCCACATACTGGGCCGTAAATTTATGATTGAACAGATCGATGAATTTATGCACTTCCTCACGCTGTTTACGTGGTGTCTGCCGGATTTTACTGGTATAGACATAAGGTAATACCCCCTGAATACCGGTTAATCCCACCATTAACCCGGTCATCTGAATTTTTCCATCCTGCTCAGTCAATGATTCAATTTCAGCTTCAGGAAAATTTAAATTCAATGAACTTGCAAATCTGAACGCATCAGCCCAGGACTGACTTTTCTGCTGAAAAGGTACATGCCTGAACAGCCGTGTCGTCTGAATAAATTCGTAAGCGGCAGGTGACTTAAAAAGCTCATCAATTACAGAAGCTTCTTGCCACCAGTGTTCTGCACGCATTGGTATAACTCCTGTTGGGTATTTGAGTCAGAAATCAGTACATTGACAAAACTGTTCATCTGAACCTTTAAATTAAAAATATGGCTGAGCAATTCGCTGAAAATATACAGGCTGTGCCCCCTGAAAATCTGAGCGTCAATGGACAGCGTCACCTGTACCCCACGGACAAACATCGGAAAGGGTTTTGCCTCCACCAGCCGGTGGGTCAGTTCAAACTTAATCTGCTTGATCGCATCAATGATCAAATGGTTTTCCCTGGACTTCGGCAGGTTATACAACTCCAGTAATTCCTTGATATGACTGACTGCATCGCCCTTCATTAAAGCCAGTGTATTCAGTGAAAGATGTGAAATGACCCGCCACTGTTCCTTCTTATTCTGCTCAAAATGACAGGGAACCGTAGGACGTTTCAGCAAACGTATCTGATGTGTTGCATCACTGTCATTCAGGCTGAGAATATTATTGGACTGACTGAGTGCCTCGTGGGGTAAATCACGATTCGAACACAATAACCGGGTACTGATAAAATCAGATTTAATCTGATGCGGGCTCAGCTGCCTGGAAATAATGGTATAACCGGTTTCCACAAACTGACTGTGCAGCTGTGTGGGATTCAGGGCATAGAAAAACTGAACTTCATCGCCATGGTAATGGCTCATGGCGAAAAACGGCAGAACCGGGTGCAACACCTGATCCTGATCACTTTTCTCACGCACCATATTCATCTCTAAAATGGAGTACACCTGATAAAGCTCAGGATGCCGCATATCTGCAATCAGCGGATATTCCAGCTGCTTATGATCAATTTTCTGCGGTTCTGCCTGTTTTTCAAATAGATTGACCACCGGCGTGGTAAACAGCTTGAAGTTGGCGACATTCAATTCCGAATAGTTCCGGACAACGGCCTGATCATTCAGGTTCAGCTTCAGATGGATCTGAAGTTCAAAACTACCCTGCGTCAGATTCAGATGTTTTAAAAAACTGAGATCAAGATTCAAATAATTATATTTATCGGGAAAGCAGAAATATTCCATCAATAACCGATAGGCATGGTGGGTATGCTGGTCAATCGGTAACAGGCTTTGCGACTCAGTAAACCCCATCACCTGAAAAGGATTCTGAATATCAATCACCCGGTGATCTGTCTTCATGCTGAAACCGGTGCTGTTCAGAAAAACACTGTCCAGTAGCTGCAAGGGAAAATTGGAAATAGCATCCAGATAAATGGGCAGCTTTTCATGTTGCAACCATGTATGTGCCTGATTAAAAATTTCAAACCTGAGGCTGAGTGTTGCATTCTGGTTCAAATGAATATGAGCACTCGGATTAGTTCTGAAATTCAGCTTTGTCAACTGCAGTGGCAACAGACGCACTTCATTTGTAGTATTAAACTCACAGTGCACCCCCTTGACATTACGGGATTTTAAAGCGGTATGCCTGGCAATGGAATGAACTTCAGTCAGCTGCAGCTGCTTGCCGGCATCTTCAAAACTGACGACGGAACAGGCAGGGAAATGACGCAGATACTGAGGAAACATGACCTCAAATAACGCACGTGTAAATATGTCATAACTGTCGGTCAGTTTTTTATCAATTCGTGCTGCAATTAGTGAAAAAGCCTGGATTAAGCGCTCAATATGCGGGTCATCAATCTGCTCCTGATTTAAGGACAGACGCTGTGCAATTTTTGGATACTTTTGTGCAAACTCCCGTGATTGCTGACCAAATTCCTGTAATTGCTTTTCATAATACGGCAAGAGTTCTTCAATCAAATCGCACCTGCTTTATGCCCTGGCAGAAATTACATACTGCTGAGTTGTCGGTTTTAACAATGCATCAAAAATCACGGGTTCATATAAGGGGTGAATATTCAGATACGCCTGGATACTCAGACACAACACGCCCTTATTGTGCCCATCCATCAGCATTTGCACATTAATATGCTGCAAACGTGGCTCATGTGATGCAATTGATGCTTCAATGGATTTACAGATTTTGCTCCGGTCAGTCGGATTGGCAGTCGACAAACCCACAAAATCGATAATGCCAAACTGTAAAATTGACTTTTTGACCAATGGAAAATCGTCAATAATATGATCCAGATTGACCATCCGGCTATTCAGTAAATCCTCCAGATCCTGTGCGACAGATTGACGCAATTCCTGAATGGAGAGCCCCCTGGACGTTTCATTTTCCGGAATCAGACGATTGAATAATGTCGAACGGAATCCATAGGGATGGAGCTGATCTATATTCATTGCTGTTGTATTTCTTTTTTAAAAGTGGTCCATAATAAAATAAATAGAGGCTAAAACTGAGTTTAACCCCTATGAAAATCAAATTGTTACATTAAGCAGCATAAGATGCGGTATTGTTGGAAAGTGACCATTTCTTAGTCACAGCACCTTTCTGAGTACCGTTGATATCCTGCTGGTTATAAGTCCACTCAACCGCTGCATATTTCAGACCGAATGCTTCAGTAGGAACACCTTCTTCATTTACAGTCGGTGTAACACTTGCAACCAGTACGTGTTTCAGTTTGATCTGCAGATACTTAATGCGCTTATCACCATTTGCACGGTAAAAATCGATCTGTACCTCATCAAATGTATAACCCGCTGAACAGGCTTCCCACAGCTTGGGACTGGTTGCATCCAGGTCCTTCACAAAAAGCATGTCAGCATGTTCAACACGTTCTGCCGTATGACCACCAACGCTTGAAGACGTCGCTGATTTCGGTTGACGGATGTTGTGCGCCCAGGAGTTTACTTCGAGCCAGTCTTTGTGTTCGGTGTCCCGGGACTCACCATCCACTTTATACTTGCCACGAAATTGAACGTATATGTCTTTCATTGGATTCTTCCTGTTTATTTAAATTTAAAGTTATTATCAAGCTGTGCTCATTTTTAATTTGAGGACTGAGGTAACTCAGTAACGAGTCGCAAAGAAACAGACAACTCATCCAGCTGAAAATGTGGTCTTAAAAAGACCACAGACTTGTAGTGTCCTGGCTCAGCAGGGTTCTCTACAACCTTAACCGATGCTTCACGCAATGGATATTGAGCTTTTGCTTCCTGTGAAGCGCCATCATCAAGCAATACATACTGAGATAGCCAGTCATTCAGGAAAGCCTCAACATTACCGGCTGAAGCAAAGCTTCCCACTTTATCCCGCATCATGGCCTTTAAATAATGCGCAATACGGGAAACGGCCATAATATATTGAATCTGACTTGACAATGCAGAGTTTGCATTTGCTGTATCGCTGTCATATTTCCTGGGTTTCTGGGTAGACTGAGCCCCAAAGAAAGCAGCGTAATCTGTATTTTTACAATGCACCAGGGGAATAAACCCAAGGTCACTCAACTCTTTCTCACGACGATCAGTAATGGCGATTTCAGTCGGGCATTTAAACGCCACCTCACCATCACTGGTTTTAAAAGTATGTACCGGCAGGCCTTCCACCATGCCGCCGCCTTCCACACCACGGATTGCCGCACACCAGCCATGCATATCAAAAGCATTGGTCAGACGTGTACCGAATGCATAAGCTGCATTCATCCACAGGTATTCATCATGATTCTGGCCGGACACTTCCTCAACAAAGTTAAAGCCCTCAGTCACCATGCCATCCTTTGGATGGTACGGCAGACGCCCCAACACTCTTGGCATGGTCAATGCCACATAGCGCGCATCATCACTTTCCCGGAATGAACGCCACTGAACATATTCGGCTGTTTCAAAAATTTTCGATACATCCCTGGGACGATCAATATCCGTAAATGACTCCAGTCCCAGCATATTTGAACTTGCTGCAGAAATAAATGGCGCATGCGCTGCTGCAGCCACATGTGAAATCTGCTCCAGCAAATACATGTCCGAAGGCGTACGGTCAAATTCAAAATCACCGATCAGTGTTGCATAGGGCGCGCCACCGAAAGAACCATATTCTTCTTCATAAATTTTCTTGAACAGAGAACTCTGATCAAAATCCGTTGCCCCCTGAAAGTCCTTGATCAGCTCTTTCTTGGTGGTATTCATCATGCGGATTCTGATCATCGGATTGGACGGCGTTTCCTGACAGAAATAATATAAACCGCGCCAGGTCGACTCAATTTTCTGAAACTGCTCATTGTGCATGATTCTGCTCAGCTGACTGGAAATCAGTGCATCAATTTCTGCAATCCGCTTATCCAGCGACAGCGTCATATTTTCAGACACAGTAATGGTTCCTGCCATCACCTCCCTGGCCAGTTCACCAATCAGATTCCGGGCACGGTCATGTTCCTCTTCATTGCGGGCGATACGACTCTGTTCCACAATGGAGTCCAGTAAACTTTCCTGCTGAGTCACCGTACCGTCAGCAGCAGCTGCCTGTAAATTAGTCATTGTCTGCTCCCGCCTCTACACTCAGCTTACGAATCTGATCCGTATTTTTCAGCACTTCATCCAACAGATCTTCCAGCCGCTCACTGTTGGAAATCTTGTTGCGCAAATCGGTCAGGCGCTCACGGGCTTCAACCAGTTTACGCAGCGGCTCCACCTGCTGGGCAACCTGTTCCGGCCTGAAATCCTCCATGGACTGAAATGTCAGATCAACCGACATGCGGCCACCTTCTTCGGTCAGTGTGTTTTCGACCTGGAAAGCAGCTCTTGGCGCCAGTGATTCCATGACTTCATCAATATTTTCCAGATCAACATTAATGAATTTCTTATCTTTCAGCTTGGTCTTTTCCAGTTCCGATGCAGCAGAAAAGTCACCCAGAACACCGACCACAAACGGTAATTCCTTAATTTCCTTCCCGTCACCCACCTCCACATCGTAAGTCAGCTGAACACGGGGAGGTCTGATGCGCTGTAGTTTTTTCTGTACGCTTTCTCTTTTAGCCATAATAAAATTCCTTCATTTTAATCCTAAAGATCCTTAAACGGATTTGCACCTGACCTGGTCGCCGGGGCAGTTGTTGTCGTCGCCTTTTGTTTATTCACCGTACCGCTGCCGGCTGCCTTACTTTTCTGACTGACCGTTTTCTTTTTCCTGGTGACTGGCGCTGCCGGACTACCGGACCGAGCCGTTTTCACGACAGCCCCTGCTTTCGCCTCATCATCCGCTTTTGCATCCACGATGACCGGGGTTGGTCGGGCAAGTGCGATTTCATCGGAAAAACCCTTTGCCACCGGATATGTCCCGTCTTCGGTTAGATAACGCAGCTCATGCTCACGCATTTGCTTTAATGCAGTATCTGCAACACTGACACCCGCCAGAAATTTAGTATCTGTTAATATGGTGCTCTGAATATTCTGGGCATGCAGTGTATTTATCAGCTGTAATGCTTTTAAATTCTGACCAAGCTGCTGAAATCTCTGAGCCGCCTGCACCAGTAAATTATTTTTATTATCCTTGTTTTTTTTGTCGCATATTTGCTGATAAATTCCCAGCAATGCAGCATCCTTTTCACCGCTCACAAGGGGGTTACCCTTAATACAGCTTCTTTTCAGCTGTATATCAGCAGGTTCATTTGCATACGTCGCCTCACCACATAAACCGGCACATATAGCAGTACATAAAATTACTGTTCTATTCAAAATAAGCCTCTGTATATATAATAAATTTCCGAGTTTTTATGAAATAATGCAGATTATTCAAACTCATTCAGACTCTATAAAAAAACCCATAAAATCATCATGAAACATAAATTATGTTCCGATTAAACTAAACTCATACCATTCAAGTCAAGACAGTTTAATATTTATTTATTAACTAAATATTTCAAGAATATAATATAAAAACACAATAACGCATCAAATTTTTAATAATTTTATTCACAAACAGATATTTTTATGTACAATAACTGAAAGCACTTCATAAAATAACGCTCAATCCGTTGATATTCATTATCTTTAACGAATGTCAAATCAGCCAGCTCCATTATTTATACAAGTTATTTATACAAGAAAGATGAAGTGAAACACTCGAGACTAATGATGAATAATTTAAAGATTCTGATTACCAGGCTATCCAGTCCTGCCCGTACGGCATTAGAGAAATCTGCAAATTTCTGTATTAATCAGAAAAATTATGAGATTGAAATTGAACATTTATTCTTTGAATTATTAAATCAGAATAATGCAAGTGATATTGAGATCCTGCTGAATAAATACCATGTTTCCACACATTTATTAATGGATGATTTACAGGAAACCATCTCACAGCTGCCCAAAGGCAATACCCGCACACCCATTTTTGCAAAGTCGATCACCAGCCTGTTGGAACAGGCCTGGTTGCTGGCTTCCGCTGAACAGAATCCAGTCATCCGCAGTGGTCATTTACTGGTGGCATTGCTGACCGCACCGGACCTGTATCAGATTGCGATCCGAGCCTCCAGCCTGTTTGACCTGTTACCAATCGACACCATGAAACATAAGTTTCTGGAAATCTGTGCTTCAAGCTCAGAACACGAAAAAGAACAAAAACTTAGCAACAAAGAAGACACCGACATTCCAGCATCTGCAGAGAATAATCCACAGAAAAACAAAACCCCGGCACTGGATCAGTACACCATTAACCTGACTGAAAAAGCCCTTCAGGGAAAGATAGATCCGGTCATTGGCAGGGAATATGAAATCCGCCTGATGCTGGATATTTTAATGCGCCGTCGTCAGAATAATCCAATTCTGACCGGTGAGCCCGGGGTCGGAAAAACGGCGGTTGTTGAAGGGCTGGCGCTGAAAATTGCTCAGCATCAGGTCCCGGATGCCCTGAAAAATGTTCAGCTGCATACACTCGATATGGGGCTGCTTCAGGCCGGCGCCAGTGTCAAGGGCGAGTTTGAAAATCGTCTGAAACAAGTGATTCAGGAAGTCCAGAATTCAACATATCCAATTATTTTATTTATAGATGAAGCACATACTTTGATCGGTGCCGGTGGACAGGCCGGACAGAATGATGCCGCTAACCTGTTAAAACCGGCATTGGCCCGTGGCGAACTCAGAACCATCGCCGCCACCACCTGGGCAGAATATAAACAATATTTTGAAAAGGATGCTGCGCTCAGCAGGCGCTTTCAGGTCATCCAGGTTGAAGAGCCGACCGAAGAAGTTGCCATTGATATGCTGCGCGCCATGATTCCCGTCATGGCAAATCACTTCAATTTACAGATTGATGATGAAGCCATTGTCACCGCGGTACATGCTTCACATCGTTATATCAGCGGACGTCAGTTACCGGACAAGGCCATCAGTGTGCTTGATACCGCCTCTGCCCGGGTTGCACTCACTCAGAATGCCCAGCCGGTCAGACTTGATCAACTTAAGGCCCGGCAATACAACCTGAATCTCGAGCTGAAGATTGTCGAAAATGAACAACAGCAGTTTCCCATCCACAGTGAGCGCCTGACTGCATTAAAACAGCAGCTTGACAGTCTGAATCATGACATTCAGCAAACTGAGCAAAAGTGGCAACAGGAACTTGAACTGGTCAGACAGATTCAGGCACTGCAACAACCGTCGGACTCAGCTCAGCCGATCAATCAGCCTGAGATTATGCAACTGCGGGAACAGCTGCAACAGTTACAGGGGCAGGACCCGCTGGTATTCGAGCGGGTCAATGCCCGGATGATCAATGAAATTATTTCTGACTGGACCGGGATTCCAGTCGGTAAAATGGTAAACGATGAAATCCGGCAGATTCTATCGCTGAAAGAGAAGCTGGGTGAGCGGGTGATGGGACAGGACCATGCACTGACACAGCTTGTTCAGGGCATCAAGACCTCGAAAGCCCGACTTGAAGATCCTGGCAAACCTCAGGGGGTATTTCTGCTGGTTGGCCCGAGTGGGGTCGGTAAAACTGAAACAGCGCTGGCACTGGCCAATGAATTATATGGTGGTGAATCACATCTGATTACCATCAATATGTCTGAATACCAGGAGGCACATACCGTTTCATCCCTGAAGGGAGCGCCACCGGGTTATGTGGGCTATGGTCAGGGCGGTGTCCTGACCGAAGCTGTACGCCGTAACCCCTACAGCGTGGTCCTGCTGGATGAAATAGAAAAAGCGCATGGCGATGTACAGGAGCTGTTTTACCAGGTCTTTGACAAAGGCATGCTGGAAGATGGTGAAGGACGGGTGATTAATTTTAAAAATACCACCATCCTGCTGACATCAAATGCAGGCTCCGGCAGCATTATGCAGGCCTGCCTGAATCATCCGCCGGCAGAGTGGCCAACCGCCGAGGAACTGACTGATCAGTTGAAACCTGCGCTGTACAAACACTTCAAACCTGCATTCCTGGGACGTATGCGTATTGTTCCCTACTTCCCACTGCATGATGAGCTGTTGGTCCGCATTATTCAACACAAATTAGGCAAGATCACGGCCCGCCTGGAAGCACAATATGCCACAAAAGTTAAATACAGCGAGGATCTAATTGAACTATTACTCAGTCGCTGTACTGAAGTGGATAGCGGTGCACGTAATGTTGACAATATTTTAAATGCATCGGTATTGCCGGCACTGGCCACCGAAATCCTGGTTGCTTTGGCCGAACAGAAATTACCACAGCAGATTCTGATCGATGTTCAGGACGATGAAATTATTTACCAGCTCGACCCCAAAACTGAAAAGACCAGCAGGAAACGCGGCAGAAAGGCGAAAACAGCAGACACCTGAAAGACATTTAAAGAGAATCATATGACATGAGTTTAGACATCGATATTCTGCTCAATCCCATTTCAGAAACCCATTTATGTGGAGAGGACTGTTCATTCTCCAATGAGTTTCATGAAATAAAAAAAGCCAGGACCCAGGACGACCCACTGCTTGATTTAGGTGATTGGGTCTCGGAACCGAAACAGGCAGACTGGTCCTTTGTTGCTGAAAAAACCGCCGAATTGCTGCAGAATAAAACCAAGGACATCCGCCTTTTGACCTGGCTGACAGAAGCCTGGACACATCTCTATGGTTTTGAGGGAATTGCCTGCGGGCTTGAGCTTGCCCACCGGATGCTGGATCAGTATTGGCTGACCATTAATCCGGAAATTGAAGATGATGATCTTGACCAGCGACTGGGGCTTTTACAGGGTTTAACCCATCAATTGCCCAGTCTCATTAAACAGGTGCCATTGCTCAATACCCAGCCGGGTTATTCACTGCTGGATTATGAAAATTTTCTGCATCAGCAGAACAATCGCCGGAAAAATACCGATGAATCCGGAGCCGTGGAAAGCTCACCTGAACTGGAACAGTTTGATCAGGCACTGTCCGGCAGCTCCCGGGACTTTCAGCTCAGACAGTATCAGTACTTCAATGAGATCTTGCAGCACTGGCAAGTCATCAAACAGGTCCTTGATCAGCTCATGGAACTTGAAGCCCCCAGTTTTGCCAATATTGACTCTCAGCTGGACAGCATTCACAAAACCCTGAAAAAAATTTATAAGGCAGACCATGTGGCTGCCACCCCGTCAGCAGCGACAGATCAGACACTATCAACAATACCAGCGGTACAACATATTTCTGATGGATCACAACAGATGGTGCCCATAATGGACAATCAGCATCAGCAATCGTTTCAGCCACAAGCCCAGAACCATTTACAAAATCGTGAACAGGCCATGAAGGTACTGCAGGACATTGCAAATTACTTTCAGACCAATGAACCTCATAGCCCGGTCAGCTATATGCTGCAAAAAACCATTAAATGGAGTCAGATGCCCCTGCATGAATGGCTGACCCAGGTCATTAAGAATGACAGCCCCCTGGAGTCAGTACAGGAATTATTAGGGGTTCAACACAACAGCAACGAATCAAACGACTGGTAAGCTCTTATGTTTAAAGCGGAAAAAATTCTCTGGGGTGAAGGTCTGTTTTTAAGGCCTCAGCACTTTCAGCTCCAGGATACCTATCACGAACAGCGTTTAAACCATACAATCCGTTCAACCGTACCCTTTGCCTACGGTATACAGGACATCCGCTATGATGAAAGCCAGCTGGGTACCCATATTCTGACACTGGAAAAAATTGAAATGGTCTGGCAGGATGGCGAAATCTACAACGCCCCTGCACGGGACTTATTGCCCGAGCCGGTTCAGCTGGATGATCTGGATCTGCATGGAGAAATGCTGATTTATCTGGCATTGCCTGTTTTACAGGCCAATAAACAGAATGTTGACTCGAAAAAAGGCACTCAGCCCACCCGTTACCATTCATACCTGGCTGAAACCCATGATCTGTTTACAGAAGCCACTCCGGCTGCAATTTCTCTGCTGAAACGACGTGCAGCACTGAAATTACTGGAAGTCGGTACAGATCCCAATCATGATCTGGATGGTTTCCTCTACCTGCCTGTCGGAAGAATTAAACGTCACAGCTCGGGTAATTTTGAACTTGATCATAAGTTTATACCACCGATTCTGCATATTGAATCATCTGAATCATTACTCAACGATCTAAAACGCACCCTGAATGTCATTAAAGCCAAAATTAAAACCATTCAGGCCAATAACCGGGAAAATGAACAGAAGCTGATCGAGTTCCGTTCCGGTGATATTGTGTCCTTCTGGCTGGTTAATGCTTTAAATACAGCACATTCAACCCTCAACCATCTGTTGCAGAACCCTCAGATTCATCCTGAGCGCCTGTTTTATGAATTACTGCGTTTAACCGGTTCCCTGCTGACCTTTTCCACCGCTTATGACGTTGAGCATTTACCACAATATAAGCATCATCATTTACAGGACAGTTTCACACAGTTGGACATCATTCTCAGAGACCTGCTGGATACCATTATTTCAAGCCGCTATATTAATATCGCGCTGAAGGAAGTCCGGCCATCCTACTGGGTTGGTAGCCTCGAATCGGACAAGATTACCCGGGAAAGTCGCCTGTATATTGCGGTTTCAAGCAGCATGATGCAGACCCATGAACTGGTACAAATTGTTCCACTGCGTTTCAAAGTCGGCAGTACCGTCGATGTCGAACAACGTGTTGTCGCAGCTTTACCAGCCATTCCAATTCATCATTTAATGCAGGTCCCAACCGCAATACCGGTACGTTCCGGGGTCAGCTACTTTGAAGTGGAGCCCCACCATGAGCTGTATCAGCGCATGCTGGAGTCCGAATCAATCTGTATTTACGTCCCCGCAGGATTCCAGGATATCAGCCTGGAATTAATTGCGGTCATGAATGCCTGAAAATAAGGAGCAAAACAAATGAGTCAATCCGGCGGGGCCCCTTCCTTATTTGATGATGGTCAGATTGGCAGTGGCGTCCAACCTCCCCTGAACTCGCGGATATCACAGACGGCCAATCTCGTTGATTTGCTGCATGATGGTTTTTATCTGGTTTTTTTAATCAGAAACCAATACGTCCCTGAGAAAGCTGATGCGTTCCGGGAAAAAATCCTGGATCTTTTAAACCAGTTTGAACAACAGGCGAAAAAACTGCAATTTTCAGCAGAAGATATTCACGACGCAAAATACGCTTATTGTGCATTGCTGGATGAAACCATTGTCACACAACAGGATCCCCGTTTCTTTGAGCTGCAGAACTCCTGGCTGATCAGCCCCTTACAGTTGAGCCTGTTTGGCTCACAACTGGCAGGTTATCGTTTTTTTGAATTTCTGGAACAACTCAGAAGTCGGGGTAAAGACCGTCTGCCGGCATTGGAAGTATTTCATTATTGTCTGCTGCTCGGCTTTCAGGGTAAATATCGCATTGAATCCATTGAAAGTTTAAATCATCTGGTCGCCCGTACAGGCGACGAAATTGATTATCTGAAAGGGAAAAAAGCTGCTTTTTCACCCTTTGCCGCTTTACCGGATCAAATCAGGAATATGATTCATAAAGAGTTGCCTTTTTTATGGATCCTTCTTTTTTTATTGCTATTTGCTGTGCTGGCATTTTCCGGTTTAAGGTTCATGCTGTCAAAACAGGAAAATGCAGCGCTGTCTCATTTCAGCAATGTCATCAGCAGCCCGACTGAGCAGGCAAACATTACCATTCATCTACCTTAAAAAAGACAACAATATGACACAGGACAATCGAAATTCACTGCGGGTTTTACAACGTACGAACCAAAAATCACCTGCCCGTGTAACGCGCCATCTTCTGCTGGGGTTTATCATCGGCGTGATATGTGCCTGCATGGTGATCTTCATTTATAGCGCCAGTGTCAATCAACCGTCCAAAACAGATTCATTCAGTACACAACAACAGACAGACACTCTGCAAAACATGGCTGATCACATTCCTTCCGAGGCATCGACCAACCCGTCGGATGACTCACAGGAAGATGATCCTAACTATACACCCATAAATGAAAAGGAATTCAGTGGCTTGTTTAAGCATCAAAAACCCGCAGCTGATGTGAAACCGCGTCCAGGCACCTCACCCTTTGACAATGCTTTCGGTTCAGAGCAGAAATCGAGAACTGCTGTCAGACCGGCCGCGAACCAGACCAGGGCATCCGCACCCATTACATTGCAAACAACCACTGTACCGTCAGCCATCGGGCAGAAACCGGTCAGTGTTGTGGCAACTGATCAAAATATAAAAGAAGATACAAAAGATCAGGATGTTGAATTACCGAAAGGTTCAGTGCAAATTTCAATAACTCAGACACCAAAAGAGGATTAAAATGTCAGTGGTTGTCCCTGTTGAACGCCATTTTCCGATCCTGTCAGATAAAAATAAAAGAACCGCGATGAACAGATTCAAGTAAAACCAGCAGCCCGCTTTATCATTTAACAACATAAAAGAACTGAAATGATTATCCTGATAATCTGTTGTTTTATTTGCCTGACCATTGGCCTCAGCTTCATGATGTCATACGAGTTACGCAAAAAATTCATGACGTTTCTGCATCACCTGTTGCCACGGAGTAAACAGGGGCTGATTCATGCCGGTCGATTGGCACAGCAGATGAATGACGCCGCTTCTGCCGAACAAACTCAGTCACATTGGCACCTGCAGCAGTGGTGGATGCTGATTGCCGGTTTTTGTCTGCTTGGCAGCATTCTGTTGTTTGCGTTTACCCGGCCTGTGGATCCAACGAAAATTGAAGCAGACTATCTCAGAAAAGCAGATCCTCAAATTTATGCATTGCTCAATGGAGAAATATTGTCTCCACCTCCTGTAATTGAAGATCAACTGGTGAACCAGGCCATTGTTGAAGCCATTCAGCTGGAAAAACAATACAAGACCGATCATTCACATCTACCGGACTCCACCCTGACTATGGATGAATCCACCATTGATATGCATGGCCATTTTGACACCAGTATGGTTGACCGCAAATGGAATCGTATGAATCCACGCTATAAACAGCGTCTGCTTATGGTCTTTAAAATCATGAAAGAACGCCATGGTTACGAGCTCGTTTTACTTGAAGGATATCGCAGCCCTGCCCGTCAGAATATGTTATCAGGCAATAAGGCCACCACACTGGCAAAAGCCTATCAAAGCTACCATCAGTTTGGACTGGCAGGAGACATTGCATTTAAGAGGAATGGGAAAGTCGTTATTTCAGAACGTGACCCCTGGGCATGGAGGGGCTATCAACTTTATGGGGAAGTTGCAGAATCTGTTGGCCTGACCTGGGGAGGACGCTGGAAATCCATCCAGGACTACGGTCATACCGAATATCGCATGCCGGGTTTACGTAAAACTGCTGAGATGGCTGAAAAACTGACCAATGAAGATCAGTTCATGGCCAGCAATAGCAACTGATGACATCCTACAGAATGGAAATCATTTTGTAAGAAATAACCTACAGTAATTGCTGAAATTGACCTCTGTGCCCGTGTCTTCAAATTGAATATTCTATAGTCATAGGGAACAGGAAGTTTCCGGAACCAAAATAAAAATTATCAGTTCCAGCATCAGGATGTGATCGGTAAACAGGAAGTTATACCCAGGTCAAACGATACGAAAAAGCCTTGTCAAACGATGAGGCTTTTTCTTTTTGAAGATCAGTGCCTGGTCAGAACAAAACGATTCCAGGCAAAACTTTTCTTTTTTTAATGGCCTGAAATGACTCAGTTTAATTTTTAACTATCACGGCAATGACAAATGATAAAACTGATTATATGGCCCATCGGTATAATCTGAAAAAGCTGTACCTTTTTGAAAACCATTTTTTGTATAAAGTGCAATTGCTGCCTTAAAGGTTTCTTCCGGCCCTGTCTCCAGACTCAATTGCTTAAAACCATACATCGTGGCATCTCTTACAATATGCGCCAATAAAACCTGTGCTACACCTTTACACAAATAATCAGGATGCGTTCTCATGCTTTTCAGTTCGGCATGATCGGCCGTCAGTTTTTTTAAAGCACAGACTCCGGCAATACTTCCATTGATCCATGCACTCCACACCTGAATATCAGGAGATTGCAATACGGATATATCCAGAGCAAAAACACATTCAGGCGGAGAATTCTTCATCATTTCAGTGAGATGAAATAAAACCAGTTCCCGTGTGTTCTGGCGTGACAAATCATCCTTTTCAACCAGAATATTCTCAGACATATTTTACTTCTCTTAATACACATACTTATTTTAATTAAGCAAAAAACATACCGATCAATTTTTAAAAGCCTGGAATCCCGGACTTCATTGTTCCTGCTTTTATTCCCGGCATAAGAAGACACCCCGATCTGGTTAGAGATCGGGGTGCAGGAATAATGAGCTGGCGATGACTTACTCTCACATGGGTAACCCCACACTACCATCAGCGCTAAGAGGTTTCACTTCTGAGTTCGGGATGGGATCAGGTGGTTCACTCTCGCTATGGTCGCCAGCACAACTGTTGATGGATACTCGCCAGGTCTTATTTAAATGCCACAGCTTTCAGCCAAAAGAGTATTAACAGAATATCTGAGTTGAATATTGTATCCGGCTTTTTAACTGAATCAATTAACTTTGATCCTTTTCATGAAATCAATCAATGCCTCATAAACAACCGCTTGGGTGTTGTATGGTCAAGCCTCACGATCAATTAGTACTGGTCAGCTTCACACGTCACCGTGCTTCCACATCCAGCCTATCAACGTCCTGGTCTCGAACGGATCTTTAGTGAACATAAAGTTCAAGGGAAATCTTATCTTGAGGTGGGCTTCCCGCTTAGATGCTTTCAGCGGTTATCCCTTCCGAACATAGCTACCCGGCGATGCGACGGGCGTCACAACCGGTACACCAGGGGTTCGTCCACTCCGGTCCTCTCGTACTGAGAGCAGATCCTCTCAAATTTCCAGCGCCCACGGTAGATAGGGACCGAACTGTCTCACGACGTTCTAAACCCAGCTCGCGTACCTCTTTAAATGGCGAACAGCCATACCCTTGGGACCTGCTTCAGCCCCAGGATGAGATGAGCCGACATCGAGGTGCCAAACACCGCCGTCGATATGAACTCTTGGGCGGTATCAGCCTGTTATCCCCAGAGTACCTTTTATCCGTTGAGCGATGGCCCTTCCATTCAGAACCACCGGATCACTAAGACCTACTTTCGTACCTGCTCGACTTGTGGGTCTCGCAGTCAAGCGCGCTTTTGCCTTTATACTCTACGCGTGATTTCCGACCACGCTGAGCGCACCTTCGTACTCCTCCGTTACTCTTTAGGAGGAGACCGCCCCAGTCAAACTACCCACCAGACACGGTCCTCGTCCCGGATAACGGGACAGAGTTAGAACCTCAACATTACCAGGGTGGTATTTCAAGGATGGCTCCAGTCAGACTGGCGTCCAATCTTCATAGCCTCCCACCTATCCTGCACAGGTAAGGTCAAAGTTCAGTGTCAAGCTGCAGTAAAGGTTCACGGGGTCTTTCCGTCTAGCCGCGGGTACACTGCATCTTCACAGCGATTTCGATTTCACTGAGCCTCTGCTGGAGACAGCGCCGCCATCATTATGCCATTCGTGCAGGTCGGAACTTACCCGACAAGGAATTTCGCTACCTTAGGACCGTTATAGTTACGGCCGCCGTTTACTGGGGCTTCGATCAGGAGCTTCGCTTGCGCTGACCCCATCAATTAACCTTCCAGCACCGGGCAGGCATCACACCCTATACGTCCACTTTCGTGTTTGCAGAGTGCTATGTTTTTAATAAACAGTTGCAGCGGCCTGGTTTCTGTGGCTGCCAACAGCTCAGGGAGCAAGTCCCGTCACCGTCAGCAGCGTACCTTCTCCCGAAGTTACGGTACCATTTTGCCTAGTTCCTTCAGCAGAGTTCTCTCAAGCGCTTTGGTCTACTCGACCTGACCACCTGTGTCGGTTTCGGGTACGATTCCTGTGTAACTGAAGCTTAGAGACTTTTCCTGGAAGCAGGGTATCAGCCACTTCGTAAGTAAAACTTACTTGATGTCAGCTCTCAGCATAAAGCACCCCGGATTTGCCTGGGATACATGCCTACAACCTTTCACCTGGACTACCATCGCCAGGCTGACCTAACCTTCTCCGTCCTCTCATCGCATTACACAGAAGTACTGGAATATTCACCAGTTTCCCATCGACTACGCCTCTCGGCCTCGCCTTAGGGGTCGACTCACCCAGCCCCGATTAACGTTGGACTGGAACCCTTGGTCTTTCAGCGAACGGGTTTTTCACCCGTTTTATCGTTACTCACGTCAGCATTCGCACTTCTGATACCTCCAGCATGCTTCTCAACACACCTTCATCAGCTTACAGAACGCTCCCCTACCACTTGACCATAAGTCAAATCCGCAGCTTCGGCACATGGTTTTAGCCCCGTTACATCTTCCGCGCAGGCCGACTCGACCAGTGAGCTATTACGCTTTCTTTAAAGGATGGCTGCTTCTAAGCCAACCTCCTGGCTGTCTGTGCCTTCCCACATCGTTTCCCACTTAACCATGATTTTGGGGCCTTAGCTGGCGGTCTGGATTGTTGTCCTCTTGACTGCGGACGTTAGCACCCGCAGTCTGTCTCCCGGATAGTACTCACAGGTATTCGGAGTTTGCATCGGTTTGGTAAGTCGGGATGACCCCCTAGCCGAAACAGTGCTCTACCCCCTGTGGTATTCGTCCGAGGCGCTACCTAAATAGCTTTCGGGGAGAACCAGCTATCACCAGGCTTGATTAGCCTTTCACCCCTATCCACAAGTCATCCCCTGGCTTTTCAACGACAGTGGGTTCGGCCCTCCAGTCAGTGTTACCTGACCTTCAGCCTGCTCATGGATAGATCGCCTGGTTTCGGGTCTATACCCAGCAACTATGCGCCCTATTAAGACTCGGTTTCCCTACGGCTCCCCTAGACGGTTAACCTTGCTACTGAATATAAGTCGCTGACCCATTATACAAAAGGTACGCAGTCACCGAACAAGTCGGCTCCCACTGCTTGTATGCATGCGGTTTCAGGATCTGTTTCACTCCCCTCACAGGGGTTCTTTTCGCCTTTCCCTCACGGTACTGGTTCACTATCGGTCAGTCAGGAGTATTTAGCCTTGGAGGATGGTCCCCCCATGTTCAGACAGGGTTTCTCGTGCCCCGCCCTACTCGTCTTCATCATGCATGCCCTTTCGTGTACGGGACTATCACCCTCTGTGGTTGCTCTTCCCAGAGCATTCCGCTAGAACATGCATCACTTTATGGGCTGTTCCCCGTTCGCTCGCCGCTACTCAGGGAATCTCAATTGATTTCTTTTCCTGGGGGTACTGAGATGTTTCACTTCCCCCCGTTCGCCTCGCATGACTATGTATTCATCATGCGATACCTACCTTATGGTAAGTGGGTTTCCCCATTCAGATATCTCCGGATCAAAGGATATTTGCCGCCTCCCCGGAGCTTTTCGCAGGCTGTCACGTCTTTCTTCGCCTCTGACTGCCAAGGCATCCACCACATGCACTTAATTACTTGACCATACAACCCCAAACAGTCGTCAACACCTACAAGTGAGTGTTGTCCGTGCGATTATTCATCGCTACTATTTGTGGCCTGTGAATTCAATCACTGTACAGCTTCAATCAATTTCATATACCAAAACGCTTGATTCAGTTTGTTCGCTAGTGCTCATTCCATTCAGCATCAACAGTTCTCTGTTAAAACTTCATAAAATAAGCCAAACAATTATTTCAACTCAAATATATGCTGTTAATGATTCACTACCGCCTCGTCAGCAGGTAGGTATCCGTGATGAATCACAGAAGTTAATAAACTGAATGTTCATTAAATTCCATAATCAATCCTGTCTTTCAAATGGGTGCCTGCGCGAAGCACAGCTTCCTGCAATATTTTTCTTTCACTGTCATGTAAAATCAAATACTACGCGCAGCATAGCTGCTTGTCTTGCGTTTCGGCAAAGCGTTGCTTTGCTGATCCGAAACTCTGGTGGAGACTAGGAGAGTCGAACTCCTGACCTCCTGCGTGCAAAGCAGGCGCTCTACCAACTAAGCTAAGTCCCCGACTTATCAATAAGTCAATGTGTCTGATTTTCCGTACTGCGTCAGTAGTGGTGGGTCTGACAAGACTTGAACTTGTGACCCCACGCTTATCAAGCGTGTGCTCTAACCAACTGAGCTACAGACCCTCAGATACATCGTCATGAAGAACAACCTGTTGTGAATTCTCACCAATCGTCAATCTTTCGTTAAGGAGGTGATCCAGCCGCAGGTTCCCCTACGGCTACCTTGTTACGACTTCACCCCAGTCATCGGCCACACCGTGGTAACCGCCCTCTTTGCAGTTAGGCTAGCTACTTCTGGTGCAACAAACTCCCATGGTGTGACGGGCGGTGTGTACAAGGCCCGGGAACGTATTCACCGCGGCATTCTGATCCGCGATTACTAGCGATTCCGACTTCATGGAGTCGAGTTGCAGACTCCAATCCGGACTACGATCGGCTTTTTGAGATTGGCATCACATCGCTGTGTAGCAACCCTTTGTACCGACCATTGTAGCACGTGTGTAGCCCTGGCCGTAAGGGCCATGATGACTTGACGTCGTCCCCGCCTTCCTCCAGTTTGTCACTGGCAGTATCCTTAAAGTTCCCATCCGAAATGCTGGCAAGTAAGGAAAAGGGTTGCGCTCGTTGCGGGACTTAACCCAACATCTCACGACACGAGCTGACGACAGCCATGCAGCACCTGTATCTAAATTCCCGAAGGCACTCCCGTATCTCTACGGGATTCTTAGTATGTCAAGGCCAGGTAAGGTTCTTCGCGTTGCATCGAATTAAACCACATGCTCCACCGCTTGTGCGGGCCCCCGTCAATTCATTTGAGTTTTAGTCTTGCGACCGTACTCCCCAGGCGGTCTACTTATCGCGTTAGCTGCGCCACCAAAGCCTCAAAGGCCCCAACGGCTAGTAGACATCGTTTACGGCATGGACTACCAGGGTATCTAATCCTGTTTGCTCCCCATGCTTTCGTACCTCAGCGTCAGTATCAGGCCAGATGGCTGCCTTCGCCATCGGTATTCCTCCAGATCTCTACGCATTTCACCGCTACACCTGGAATTCTACCATCCTCTCCCATACTCAAGCCGACCAGTATCGTATGCAATTCCCAGGTTGAGCCCGGGGATTTCACATCCGACTTAATCAGCCGCCTACGTACGCTTTACGCCCAGTAAATCCGATTAACGCTCGCACCCTCTGTATTACCGCGGCTGCTGGCACAGAGTTAGCCGGTGCTTATTCTGCGGGTAACGTCCACTCTCATCAGCTATTAACCAATGCAGTCTCCTCCCCGCTTAAAGTGCTTTACAACCATAAGGCCTTCTTCACACACGCGGCATGGCTGGATCAGGGTTCCCCCCATTGTCCAATATTCCCCACTGCTGCCTCCCGTAGGAGTCTGGGCCGTGTCTCAGTCCCAGTGTGGCGGATCATCCTCTCAGACCCGCTACGGATCGTCGCCTTGGTAGGCCTTTACCCCACCAACCAGCTAATCCGGCTTAGGCTCATCTGTTAGCGAATGGTCACAAGTGATCCCATCCTTTCCCCCTTGGGGCGTATGCGGTATTAGCGTCCCTTTCGAAACGTTGTCCCCCACTAACAGGCAGATTCCTAAGTTGTACTCACCCGTCCGCCGCTGGGTCAGTTGCCGAAGCAACATCCCCCGCTCGACTTGCATGTGTTAAGCCTGCCGCCAGCGTTCAATCTGAGCCATGATCAAACTCTTCAGTTAAAATCATTTTGCACCTTAATTTAAAGACAAGGTGCCAATTCCGGCTCATCAATTACTGACAAATTCTCTCAAATAAACTTCGAGTAATTTAAACCAATCAATCAATGATAATATTTCGATCAATCAATCAGTGAAAATCCACACAAGTTGTTCTTCATAAGCTCTTAATGATTCACTTTCTGCTTCGTCAACAGAAAACTCAACGTGATACATACCTGAAACTTAACCCTGTGAGCTAAGTCTGCTTCGTGTATCGCGTCGGGATGCAGCGTATTCTATACACTTTAAAAACTCTTGCAAGCCCTATTTTTATTTATTTTAATTGTGTGGCTTTTTTTTCGACTATTTTGTTGAGAAATATGATTTTTCAACTGTTTTTTAACCAGTTTCACTGGAAATCCGCAATAAAACCCGGTTTTTGAATCAGGCAGACCGGAGTCTGCATTCATTTCAGTCATTCTCTACAGGCTCAATCTGTAAAGATCACCCGCGCAATATCTTTTTTACCGGCCTGAATAATGCAGGTTTTATTTTCTTTGACAGAGAACCCCGCATCCACTACCTGCCAGTCCACTTTTACTGCACCACGTGCAACTGCATCCTTTGCCTGTGCTGCATTTTTGGTTAAACCGGCAGTCCGTAAAATGGAGGCAATAAAAATTTCACCACCAAAATCTGCCCGTGAAATGGTGACTTCGGGTGCATCTTCCGGCAATTCGCCCTCAGTAATAACATTCCCTGCGCCTTTATGTGCATTGACCGCTGCATCGCTGCCATGAAAACGCTCCACCAGTTCCAGTGCAAGCATTTTCTTGATGTCCTGCGGATTACGTCCCTGTTCCATTTCTTTGAGTAATGCTGAAATCTCGTCCAGGCTTTTAAAGCTGAGCAAATCAAAATAACGTTCAATCAGGCTGTCCGGCATGGACAGTACTTTCTGGTACATGGCACCCGGGGCATCAAATACCCCAATATAGTTGCCCAGGGACTTGGACATTTTGTTGACGCCATCCAGTCCTTCAAGAATCGGAACTGTAATACAAACCTGTGGTGCCTGATCATAGCGCCCCTGCAGTGTACGTCCCATCAGCAAATTAAAGGTCTGATCAGTGCCCCCCAGTTCCACATCTGCCTGCAATGCAATCGAGTCATAGCCCTGTACCAGCGGATACAGAAACTCATGAATGGCAATAGGCTGATGGTTGTTATAGCGCTTGGTAAAATCATCACGCTCAAGCATGCGGGCCACGGTCTGCTGGGACGCCAGCTGAATCAGATCAGCTGCTGTCTTTTCTGCAAACCATTCCGAGTTAAAACGTACATGGGTTTTATTCGGATCAAGAATTTTAAATACCTGTTGCTGATAAGTCTTTGCATTTTCCTGAATCTGCTCAGCTGACAATGGCGGACGGGTTGCACTTTTCCCGGTAGGATCGCCAATCATGGCAGTATAGTCACCAATCAGAAAAGTCACCTCATGCCCCAGGTCCTGAAAGGTTTTCAGTTTGTTAATCAATACGGTATGACCTAAATGCAGATCAGGCGCAGTAGGATCAAAACCTGCCTTAATGTTCAGGGGACGGTCCTCTTTGAGTTTCCTGAGCAGATCCTCTTCAGAGATAATTTCATGAGTGCCCCGTTGAATAAGGGCAAGTTGTTCTTCAGCCGGCAGGAAATTTGACATCACAAAACCCAAATACATCCGTTATACAATTTGTGCGATATACTAACACTTTTTCAGCATTGTGCAGGCGAAGTATCTACCATGACAACAATCTATATTGGCGTAATGACTGGCACCAGCATGGACGGCGTCGATTTTGTTGCTGCATCATTTGATCCTTTATATATTCATGCCACCTTAACTGTCCCGTTTGATCCAGCCCTGCGTGATGAACTGATGGCGCTGACCCTGCCGGATGACAATGAAATTGACCGGATGGGGCAGGCGGATGTCGCACTTGCCACCATGATTGGGCACGGTATTAACCGGCTCATTGCAGAAAATAATTTAGATAAAACGCAGATTAAGGCCATTGGCTCTCATGGACAGACTATTCGTCACCGTCCTGAACATGGTTTTACCCTGCAAATTGGTGATCCGAACAGAATTGCTGAACTGACCAGCATTGCCGTGATCTCGGATTTCCGTCGTCGTGATATCGCCGCCGGTGGTCAGGGTGCGCCATTGGTCCCTGCATTTCATCAGGCGCTGTTTCAGCATCCGTCCATCCACAGGGTGATTTTAAACCTGGGGGGCATTGCCAATGTCAGCCTGCTGCCTGCGGGCTGTCCTGATGATGTCTACGGCTTTGACACCGGTCCGGCCAATATTTTAATGGATGCCTGGTGCAACCGTTATACCGGCCAGCCGTATGATGAAAATGGGAACTGGGCCGCCTATGGACAACCCATTCGTGCTCTGCTCGACCGCTTGCAGGCACATGAATATTTTTCCAGGGAACCGCCAAAAAGTACCGGCCGTGAAGATTTTAACCTGGAATGGCTGGATGAGCAGATTTCGGACTGGCGTAATGCTCTGGACTATGATGAACTGGAAGATATTCCTGAGAATGTACAGGCGACCCTGCTCAAACTCACCACACGCGCCATAAAAAAGGCCATTTACCGTTCACCGCTGGATACCGGTGAGGTCTATATCTGTGGCGGAGGTGCCTATAATTCGTATTTGCTGGAACAATTGCGCTGGCGTTTACGCAAGCATCACTGGTCGGTACAGACCACCGCAGCACTGGGCCTGTCCCCCACCTGGGTGGAAGCCACTGCGTTTGCATGGCTGGCCATGCGCTTTGATCAGCAATTGAGTGGTAATTTACCTGCGGTTACCGGTGCTGCCGGTTATCGGGTGCTGGGGACGATTACTGCGGTTTAAATGCAATACGTGAGCTGTGACTGTTGCATCATCCGTGTTTTAATCATCAGGCTCAGGCATTATACCCGGACATTGTATAATGCCATTCATGAAAGACCATCATGGAGTCAAGGCATCTTTTGATCCTGGACAATGCTTCCATTTTTTTTGTCATCAATCGCTGTCAGAAAAAACAAAAATCCCTGTCATCATTCGCCGGGATTTTTATTGAAGCAGATGTCCATATTCAGATGGAAAAAGAAGACCCACAGCCACAGGTGGTGGTCGCATTGGGATTATCCACAATAAAGCGTGAACCTTCCAGACCCTCAATATAATCCACTTTCGATCCGACCAGATATTGATAACTCAGGGAATCCACCAGCATGGTGACATCGCCATTTTCAAACCTGGCGTCATCTTCATTGACACTTTCTGCAAAGTTAAATCCATAGGAAAAACCGGAACAGCCACCACCGGTGACATATACCCGTAACATCAATTCCTGATTTCCTTCGCTGTCACGCAGCTGACGGACTTTATTTGCAGCACTGTCCGTCATCTCAAGCACTTGTGCGTTCATGATGCGTCTTCCTCAAAACAATTCAAATGGCCTGAATGAACAAAGCAAAAGGCCATATATTCAATATAGCATACTCAATATATGGCCAATATGTGAACTTTAAAGTTAATTCAGCATATTTCCCTGTAATTATTTATAGTTTTCATCCGACAAACTGCATTCAAAGTTGGACGGTGCCTGTTTACAGCGGAATCGCCATAACAGTTTCATCATCCGTTTGTCATAAACACCCTGTTTCGTCAGATTAATCCGCGATTCACGCATCAGCTTCTGGTAACCCTGCTGATCTGCTGCCGGAATCTGCATCCAGTATTTAGCCGGAATATCCGCTTTCATTTTTGCCAGAATACCATTGGCACGCGGTAACTGGGATTTCACCCATTCACGGGATTTCTGACCAAAACCGGCCGGAAATTTATCGGGACGAATAATCAGATTGCCGGTCACCTGCAAAATTGGATAATTGACAATTGCACCCTTCGTGCCCAGTCCCTTGTACAGTTCCAACGGTTTAAATGCGGCCGCCGGCGCACCGACGATATCCACCTGGCCATTGTTAAACTTACTGCCAAAATTGGTAACATCGGCACTGACCGCCTGCGCACCGATCTGCTGGACCATAATTTTCTGGGCCTGATCATAATCCAGTACAGCAATTTTTTTACCGGCAGCTTTTGCAACCGTATTTATGCTGCGGTCATTCACCATTAAAAAAGCGTCCCCGACCGGAATCACCCCGGCGACTTCATATTTACCATTGGTCATATATCGGGTAAATGCAGGATCCGCAAGGCCCTGCATAACTTTAACCGCCAGGCCAACATTAGGAATGGCGCCTATGGCATCGAGCGAACCGGTAAAGTTATTGAACTGACGGCCACGCATGCCGGTAATACTGACCGCATCACATTTACCTGCCTTGAAATCTTCAGCAATCACTGCCTCATTCTGTCCGACTTTCAGTTCAATATCAGCGCCCCAGTTTTTGGCAGCCAGCTGATAATCCTTCATTAAGGTAAATACATCACCGTTTTTACCCACCAGATCAAATACACACATCACCTGTTTTGCCTGCACTGCCGATGTGGCTGTCATCAGACCTGCTGAAAATAAAAGGGCTTTAGACCATTTCATTGTTTTTTCCTTTCCATGACCACTGTTATTTTCATTCACTGCCCTGAAACATAAACCCTGTCGTATATGCTTCAGGACGGTGAATATCCTTGCTTACAGATCAGCAGTTTGCCAAAAGCTCATGTTCTTCAAAGCCCACTCCTGATCGTCATATACAAATAATTCTGACTCTGCATCAAGAATAGATGATTGAACCACAGGTTCAATGGCTTAACTGACATCATCTCCATAAAAAAAGCCCGGAAAAAATATCCAGGCTTCTTCTTAAAAATCAATATTACTCTCCACCCATCGAACACTCGAAGTTGGTCCTATCGACAGCACAGCGCGCTTTTTTCAGTACAGTCATCATGCCAGGATCATAAATACCCTGCCTGGTCAGATCCATACGGCCTTCACGTAACAGTTTCTGGTATTTCAGTTTTTCTTCAGCAGACAGGTTCAGCTTATATTTTGCCGGAATGCCAGCTTCCATACGGTTAATCATGGAGAGGCTTTTTGGTAAATTCTTAATAAACCAGTCCCGTGATTTCTGACCGAAACCGGCCGGGAATTTTTCCGGACGAACAATGAAATCCGCTGTAACCTGTAGCACAGGGAAGTTAAACATTGTTCCATTTGTGCCCAGGCCCTTGTAAATTTCAAGTGGTTTATAGGCATAGGCAGGCGCACCGACCATATCAACCTGGCCATTATTAAATTTGGCAACAAAGTTTGAAATATCAGAAGGTACAGCCTGAGCACCCACACGTTGCACCATCACTTTCTGGGCTGCATCATAACTCAGTACAGCAAACTTTTTACCCGCGGCTTTTTCAATCGAATTGATGCTTTTATCACGGACAAAAATAAAAGCTGAACCCAGCGGGGCAATACCGGCAACTTCATATTTTTTACCGCCCAGGTTGGTGATCATTTTCGCAGCATTACGGCCATCCAGCGCAAAAGTAATTGCTTTCTGAGCAATCGCATTGCTGGGCACCCCTCCCAGCGAATCAAGTGAACCCACAAATTTATTGTACTGGCGTGCGCGCATGGCTGTCATAAACACGCCATCACATTTTCCGGCTTTAAAATCATTATCTGCAACAGCCTCATCCTGACGTGGAATCAGATTGACATCGGCTCCCCAGCTTTTGGCGGCCAGTGCCCATTCCTGTGCCATCTGGAATGATTCACCGGATTTACCCAGTAAATCGAATACACAGACATTCACCGCTGCCTGTGCAGTTGAAGCAAACCCTGCAATTGAGGTCGCTGCAATAGCGAAAGCTATTTTTTTCATAGTTACATCCCTATCAATTTTATGTTCGTTTGTCTGGAACATGTCCATAGGCGTAATATTAATCAGCTTCAATTAAAAAAAATAGAGTATTTGCTCCATTTTTTTTAATGAAATATTTTTATTTATTTTTTTCAGCTCTTTATTTCTCATTATAGGCGTTGAAATTACAAATTTTTATGCCTCTTTACAGCCTCTTGATCAAAAGAATTTATTTTATCCCAGGAAACATCATTACAGTCCGTGCAGGCAGTTCTTCTTCATTGCATAGCCTTATACTGATGATGTAAGTTTATATAAAGAAAAATTAAACACCTGAACCAATAAAAACAGTGCCATAGTCCTGGTTTCGGATAAGCAACAGGATTTAAGTTTTTATTATTTTTTGGTTCTGTATCTGTTTATCCTTTAAAATAGTACCCCCAGTCTTCAAAGTTTGATCCTCAATGATTCAGTTAGAACAACTTTCCATACGTCGTGGTGGACGTGTTTTATTTCAGAAAGCGTCCATGCAGTTGCATCCGGGATGGAAAATTGGTTTGACCGGGGTCAATGGTGCAGGAAAATCCACCTTATTTGCAGCCCTGCTCGGCGGAATGGAGTCTGACAGTGGCAGTCTGACCCGTCCCAGTGTATGGACGGTGGCACATATGGCTCAGGAAATTAAGGCGCTGGAGATGAAAGCCCATGATTTTGTGCTGTCCGGAGATGAAGAATACTGGAATATTCAGCATCAGCTGAATCATCCTGATGCATTAAGTGATGATGAACTGGCACATCTATACAGTCGCTTTGATGAAATCAATGGTTACTCCGCCGCCGCAAAAGCATCACAGTTGATGGCCGGACTGGGCTTTTTTGAGCATCAGTCCCCGTTACTGGTCTCAAGCTTTTCCGGTGGATGGCGCATGCGCCTGAATCTTGCACGAACCCTGATGAGCCGTTCTGACCTGCTGTTGCTGGATGAACCGACCAATCACCTCGATCTGGATGCAATTTTATGGCTGGAAGACTGGTTAAAGGCCTATGAAGGCACCCTGATCCTGATTTCTCATGACCGCGATTTCCTGGATGCCATTACCGATCATATTCTGCATATCGAAAATCAGGAACTGATTCTGTATACCGGTAACTATTCAACCTTTGAAAGTACTCGTGCCGAACGTCTGGCCCAGCAGCAACAGGCCTATGAAAAACAGCTGGAAACCCGCGCCCATCTGCAGAAATACATTGATCGTTTCAGGGCTCAGGCCACCAAGGCACGTCAGGCCCAGAGCCGGATCAAACAACTGGAGCGGATGCAGGACCTGGCACCGGCCCATGTGGATACTCCCTTTACTTTCAGCTTCCGTGAACCCACCAGAATGAGCTCCCCGCTGCTGACCCTGGAACATGCGGATATCGGCTATGGGAATAAACTGATTGTCACCGATGTTAATCTGCAGATTACCCCAACCAGCCGTATTGGCTTACTCGGTATGAATGGTGCAGGGAAATCCACACTGATTAAATCCCTGGTGGGTGATCTGCCGTTAATTCAGGGATTACGCAAGGATTCAGAACTGCTGAATATCGGTTATTTTGCTCAGCATCAGATGGATGCACTGGACGGAAATGCCAGCCCCATGCTGCAACTGGCACGTATTGCCGACAAAAAAATCAGCGAAGCCTCCCTGCGGGCATTTCTGGGAAGCTTTGGCTTTAACGGCGAACGCATGGATACCCCCAGTGAAAGTTTTTCCGGTGGCGAACGCGCCCGGCTGGCGCTGGCGCTGATTGTATGGCAACGTCCTAATGTACTGATCCTGGATGAACCAACCAACCATCTGGATCTGGACATGCGGCATGCCCTGACCATGGCATTGCAGGATTTTGAAGGCGCCGTCGTGCTGGTTTCACATGAACGCCAGCTGATTGCCAGTGTCTGTGATGAACTACTGCTGGTGCATAACGGTCAGAGTCGCGAATTCGAGGGTGATTTACAGGATTATGCCAATTGGCTACGCCAGGCCCGGATTGATCTGATCAAAAACGGACAACAACCCAGTGCCCCCGTTCAATCTCAGGTTGAAATCAAACCGGCGATTTCAAAACTGGATAAGGAAGCACAGCGTAAGGAAGCTGCCCGCCGTCGTGACTTAAGCCGTCCAATCCGCAAAAATATTGAAAAACTGGACCACCAGATCATAAAACTGCAATCCCGCCTGACAGAGATTGAAGCTTTGCTGGCAGAGTCTGCTTTGTATGAACCGGACCGTAAGGATGATCTGCTCAGACTGATGAATGAGCAATCTGAACTAAAAATCAGCCTGGAACAATCAGAAGAACAGATGCTTGAACTGATGATGACGCTGGAAGAGTTGGAAGGCTCCCTTGAATAAGCTGCAATAAAGATCAGCAGAGTCACTCCAACAGCCATGCTGTCAGGCAGTGACCCTGTCTGACAGGTCCTGTGCCCATTCGTTGAATCAGAAACTGACAGTCGCTGACAGTAACAGCGTTCTCGGCATGCCCGATATCACATAACCACTCGGATTGGCTTCCCAGTATTTTTTATTGGCAACATTATTTAAATTTGCCTGCAGACTGACTGGCGTATGGTTCAGCATCATGCTATAGCGCCCGCTGAGATCCACCCGGGTCCAGTCCGGTACCGTCTGCTGATTGTCCTGATTGATATACGCCTTTCCTGTATGAATAACCCGGCCACTCAAAATAAAATCCGGAATATAAGGCACTTTCCATTCCAGATTTGCATTGGCCTGAAACTTAGGCACACCGACGGCATGATTACCTTCATTGCTGCTGTCCTCAGTATTCTTCAACTGAGTATCCATAAAGGTCATGCCACCCAGCAGACTGAGTGAATCAGTCATCTTTCCAAAACCATTCAACTCCAGGCCCCGGTTTTTTTGCCGGCCATCCAGGCTGTAAATACTGGTCGATGGATCCAGCACACCATTGGGCTGATTGATCTGAAAAATGGCTGCCGAGGCACCGAAATCATCAAAATCAAATTTCACTCCGGCTTCATATTGTTTTGATTTATAGGGTTTAAATACAGTCTGAGCATTTATCGCATCCGCTGGTGCTGTGGCCACACTCAATGCTTCAATATAATTGACATAGAAAGAGGTTGATTTAAATGGCCGATAGACCAGCGCGGCAGAAGGCGTCACCTTACTTTCATCATATTTTGAAGTTTTAACACCCTGATCTGAAAAATTTGCAGAACGGACCTGCTGATGCCGTGCGCCGGCAATCAGTTTGATCGTATCATCCATCAATGACAGGCTATCCCCAAGTGCAAAGCTGGTGAGATAGTTTTCAGAGGATCTTACTTCATCCTGCCCACCAATGACCGGACCTGCATTTTCATAAAAAACAGGCTGATAAATATTGGTCATATACTCAGCGCGGTTCTGCTGACCCAGCCAGGATGTCTGACGCATGGTATTGACACTGGCCACCAGCTGATGCGAAACCGGCCCTGTCTGGAAGCTCTTATTCAGCCCTGCCTCAGCAGACAGGGTTTTGATTTTACCGGACTGGAACGTGGACACTGATCTTGCATCGCCCTGTGCATTCTGAATCACCGGCCCCGGCGCTTCCTGCTTATCATAATTGAACCAGTTATGACCCACTGTTGCATAGACTTTCAGACTTTCATCCGGGCGATATTCCGCCCTGGTCAGTGCCGTCAGGCTGTCCGAATCTGAATAGTCATAATCCTGGGATAAATTGATCTTAGGATCCGGTGCTGCCGGCATGGGGATTCCCGGTTCAATGGTATATCCCCGGGCCAGTCGATGCATCCGGTCTTTCTGATAAATGACATCTCCGGACAGATTAAACTTATCATTCTGATAATCTGCGCCCACAGAAGCAGAGGTATTACGTGAAGACTGGCCATCAATACGGGTATCCCCGTCTCTGTGTGCCGCATTCAGCCTGAGTCCAAATTGCTGGTCTGTACCGAAACGCCGGCTCAGATCAGTGTGGATACCATAATGGCCGTCCTGCTCATATTCTGCGGTCAGTTCCGTCAGTGGCGTTGCTGCAGCCCGTTTGGTCACGGCATTCACCGACCCGCCAATACTTCCATTCGGGGAAATACCGTACAGGAAAGCTCCGGCCCCCTTAAGCAGATCAATCCGTTCAATCGGATCAACCCCGACCCGGTAAGCCGGTACCAGACCATATAAACCGTTCAGCGCAATATCACCATTTTCTATACGAAAGCCCCGGATCGTCAGCGCATCATAACGGTTGGCACTGCCAATGGAAGTTCTGACTGAAGAATCGGCAGTGGTCAGTGCTTCTGCAACACTGATCGCCCGCTGATTTTTAATGGCCTGACTGGTATAAGACAACTGACTGAAAGGCGATTCCATGTAATCCAGCTCTCCCAGAATCCCCAGGTTTCCCTTACGCGCAACCTGGCCTTCTGCAAAATTCTGATGCTGAACTGCCTGTACATGAATAGCCGGCAGAGCGGCTTCCGGCTGAACCTGATTCCCTGCATTTTGCTCAGACATCGGCTGTGCCGGAGACTCATCGGCCCGCGCAATACCGGCTTGCAATAGAGTAATTGCCCCCAGTAAAGCCGTATTCAGGGCCCGTAATTTTTTCCTGTTTTTCTGAAATACAGGCCTGCATTCTCTTGATACCATAGTTTTTACTCAGAATATCTATTTTTTAAACATAGGTTGATAAAAATAAGCGCACATAGACCAAATCAGGACGCTGAATAATTCAGTATGGAATTATTCAGCGTCCTGATTGGACAGGCTTATCATTTTTATTAAATAAAAATGATAAGCATTCAGATTACCATTTGTTATATTATATCATCAAGCCTGAAAATTCATCAAAATAGTGGACAATAAAATATCTGAAAACCACAGGGCAAACATTGTCATAAAATTAAGACCTTATTCCATAATTCACAGCCATGCTGCAAGCAGACAGACCAATAAGCCTGAAATCAGCACCATCATTTCAGCTGACTGAACCGCAGCTCCATGACTTTCCAGCCATCATCATCGTTCCATAATTCATGAATACGCATCTTTTCCATTTCAGAGGTGACCCTGCATTGGGTATTTTCACGGTCAAACTCAAATGCCTCACTCTGAATTTCCGGCTTGTGAGGCTTCCACACACCATTATCCACTGCGTGCTGAATCATTTCATAACGGTTCAGATTGGTTTCAACCACGCCCTGATGTTCATAAATCACTTTAAATGCAGCGTCTTCATATTGCGCCATTTGCTGTACATTACCTGTATAAAAGGCATTCATCCAGGCATCCCTGGTTTGTTCCAGTTGCTTATCCACGATTCCACCCTGTTGTTTTATATGAAATTTATGATTTCTCCAATATCCTGACATAAAAATAAGTCATTTGTATAAAAAAGCCATTCACACAAAGATCAAATCAGTCCAGCGAACAAACCTGAAACCCAGCCAATAAAAAAGCATCCCGAAGGATGCTTGTTTTGAATCAATTCAGAAAAATTTATGCATCAATATCTGCATTTAATGCATTTTCCTCAATAAAGGCACGACGTGGTTCAACATCATCCCCCATCAAACAGACAAACATACGATCTGCCTCAATGGCATCATCAATGGTCACCTGCAGCATATTCCGGTTTTCAGGATCCATAGTGGTTTCCCACAGCTGTTCAGCATTCATCTCACCCAGCCCCTTATAGCGCTGGATCATCATTCCACGACGGGAATCAGATAGAATTTGCTGCCACACCTGGTGGAAGCTGGCCACATTGATTCTGCGCTCACCTTTTTGCAGATAAGCCCCCTCTTCAAGCAGGCTGAACCAGCTTTTCGAGTTCTGCAACAGACGCTTATATTCACCTGAAGCCAGCAAACCTGCATCAAGCAGATAATGATGCGGCAGGTTGTGGACATAGACCGTCACACGTGGCCAATAATGAATTACTTTCTCACCATTGGCATGCTCTTTTTCAAAAGCTTCCAGACGGATTTCAGGACGTAATCCGGCCTGATTCATTTCAATGGCAGCACGTAACTGTTCAGACCATTGCTGCACATAACTTTCGTCATGATTGTGATCAAGTCTGAATGCCTCCATGCCCAGCAGAGCATCAAGCAGGCTGGCCGGATAACGTACCGTCAGACGGCTCAGGCTTTTCTGAGAAGTCTGGTAATCTGCAATGACTTTTGCCAGTGCTTCACCCCGGATTGCCGGTGCATCTGCACTGATATGCAGCTCAAGTTCATCAATCGCATTTGAAATCAGATAGGTTTCAAGGGCGTCGTTATCCTTGATGTATTGTTCCTGCTTCCCTTTTTTCAGCTTATACAACGGTGGCTGGGCAATATAAATATGACCACGTTCCACCAGTTCCGGCATTTGACGGAAGAAGAAGGTCAACAACAGGGTGCGGATATGCGAACCATCCACATCCGCATCAGTCATGATGATGATTTTGTGATAACGCAATTTATCCGGATTGTACTCTTCACGCCCGATGCCGCAGCCCAGTGCTGTGATCAGGGTGCCGACTTCCTGAGAGGAAATCATTTTGTCAAAACGTGCGCGTTCCACGTTCAGGATTTTACCCTTCAATGGCAGGATGGCCTGCATCTTACGGTTGCGGCCCTGTTTGGCAGAGCCTCCGGCAGAGTCACCCTCGACCAGGTACAGTTCAGACAATGCCGGATCCTTTTCCTGACAGTCAGCCAGTTTACCCGGCAAACCGGCAATATCCAGCGCACTTTTACGACGGGTCATTTCACGGGCTTTACGGGCCGCATCACGTGCACGGGCCGCATCAATAATTTTACCGGCAATGGATTTTGCAGCCGCCGGATTTTCCAGTAAATACTCGGAAAAGGCTTTATTCATGGCCTGTTCAACCGCAGGTTTCACTTCACTGGACACCAATTTTTCCTTGGTCTGTGAAGAGAACTTCGGATCCGGCACCTTGACGGAAACAATAGCCGTCAGGCCTTCACGGGCATCATCACCGGTCACGGCAACTTTTTCTTTTTTCAGTATATTTTCACTTTCCAGATACTGATTCAAACCACGGGTCAGTGCTGCACGGAAACCGGCCAGATGGGTACCGCCATCCTTTTGTGGAATATTATTAGTAAAGCAGCGTACATTTTCCTGATAGCTGTCATTCCACTGTAAAGCCACTTCCACCACAATGCCATTATCCGTATCTGCAGTAAAATGAAAAATTTCATTCAGATGATTTTTGCCCTGATTGATATATTTGACAAATTCGGACAAGCCGCCTTCATAATCAAAAATATGTTCCAGGTCAATCCGGGCATCACGCAATACAATCCGTACACCGGCATTCAAAAATGACAGTTCACGTAAACGACGGGCCAGAATATCCACATTGAATATGGTCTGACTGAATGTTTCAGTACTTGGCCAGAAACGCACCACAGTACCGGTGGTTTCAATATCACCGACCACTTTCAGTGGATACTGGGGGTCACCATGGCGGTATTCCTGCTGATGAATATTCCCTGCACGGTGAATGGTCAACTCCAGTTTACTGGACAGCGCATTAACCACGGAAACACCCACGCCATGCAGACCACCGGACACCTTATAACTGTTGTCATCAAATTTACCGCCTGCATGCAGAATGGTTAAAATCACCTCTGCTGCAGAAACCCCTTCTTCCGGGTGAATATCGGTTGGAATGCCCCGGCCGTTGTCAGCCACACTGACTGACTCATCTTCATGAATAGTGACCAGAATTTCATCACAGTGCCCCGCCAGTGCCTCATCGATCGCATTGTCCACAACCTCAAACACCATATGGTGCAGGCCAGTACCATCGTCGGTATCACCAATATACATTCCCGGACGCTTGCGCACGGCGTCAAGTCCACGCAATACTTTAATACTGGAAGAATCATAAGCCTTTTCAATGCCTGGCTCTGTCTGAGAAGTAACGTGATCTTCTGAACTCATGGTTTCTCCCTGGTGAGGTTCATCCCAAGATGGGTAAATATAAAATCAGAATCATGGCACGACAACATGCACCTGACCGTTTTCAACGTGAAATAACCGATAGGAAATGGCCAGTTCATGTAAGTGTTTTTTGACTGATTGCTGGTCCAGTGTGGTCATAAAAACCTGACTTCCCAACTGGCTCAGGCGCTCAATTAAACGCTGCTGTGCAGTTAAATCCAATTCTGCTGTTACATCGTCCAATAATACCACAGTTTCCCTGTTACAGGCATGCAGCATGGCGATTTGTGACAGTTTTAAAGCCATGATCAGGAGTTTTTTCTGACCTCTTGAGAGTACCACATCGGCATCACCCAGCGGGGTTTTTAATCGTAAATCCGCACGGTGCGGACCGTACTCGGTATAGCGCCGATCAACATCTTTCTGATGGTGCTGAATCAGATCAGCATAGAGTCCCTGTTCCACATGGAACCCGGCACTGTATTCCAGCTGAATCTGCAGATCGGGCAGCAGTTGCAGTAAATCTTCCTGCAGCCGGCTTTTCCATTGCTCCACAATTTCCACGCGCTGTGAATGCAGAATTTCACCATAATCACCAAGCATTCTGTTCCAGGGTTCAAGATCATCCAGGCTTAAATGACGCCGTGACTTCAGCAGACTGTTGCGTTGTTTTAATGCCCGGGAATAATACTGCCATGCATGATAAAACTCCGGTTCCACGTGAAACATCAACCAGTCCAGCAGTTGCCTGCGGGGTCTTGCGCCATGGTCAATAATATCGGTACTGAGTGGATCCATCAGCTGTAAGGGCAGAATCCTGGCCATCTGTCCCTGGGTGGCGACTGTGTCTCCATTGACCCGGATCAGCTGCTCGCCGCTCTGCAGCTTCTGCATGCCAATTTTTTCAGTGGCTGACTGTGCAAATACAATGGCATCCGCCGTATCGTGCTGAATATAGTTGCGGGGAATATGGGTCCTGAAGGAACGTCCGGTTGCAAGCAGGTGAATGGCTTCCAGAATGGAAGTCTTACCGGAACCATTCTGCCCATAAAAAACATTAAACGGCTGCAACTCATGGAGTGCAACCGTCTGTAAATTGCGCACACGCTGTATATTTAAACGCGTTATATGCATGACTGACTAATTTTGTACCCTGTGCGATTAAACACGCATTGGCATGACCACATAGGTCTGATCCTGCTGGGTCGGGTCCTGCACCAGCACCGACTGATTGGCTTCAGTCATGGTCATGGAGACATCATCACCATCCAGCACACCCATGACATCCAGCAGATATTGCGCATTAAATGACATTTCCATGGCTGTACTGGCATACTGAATCACCAGGTCTTCCACTGCTTCGTCCTGCTCCGGGTTATTGGCCCGCAGCTGCAGCGAATCGGTACTGAAATTTAAAAACACCCCACGTAATTTTTCATTGCTTAAAATTGCAACACGCTGCAGGGATTGCTTAAAGACATCATGGGCAATCACCACGTTTTTATCACCGCCACGTGGAATAACCCGGCGATAATCCGGGAATTTTCCATCAATCAATTTGGTGGTAAAACGAACCGTAATTTCGCCCTGTTCCCGGTCACGGCCTGGACTGCTGATGGTCACATTCAATAATTCACGGCCAATCAACAGGGTTAATTGTCCATCTTCAATGCTCAATAAACGCTGTAACTCACCAACTGCCTTACGTGGCACAATCGCCTGCACCAGCTGTGCTGCATCTGAAGATGCCGGCATTTCACACAGGGCAAGCCGGTGACCATCCGTAGTTACTGCACGTAATTGATTTTCATCAATTTCAAGCAAAGTTCCAGTTAAATAGAAGCGGACATCCTGGACTGCCATCGCAAATGCAGTTTTTTCAAATAAACGTTTTAATTCACGTTCAGTCACCTGAACCCGGGTCCCCTGACTGTTTTCTGTGGTCAATAAGGGATAATCTTCCGCCGGTAAGGTTCCCAGCACAAAACGGCTGTTGCCTGATTTTAAAATACAGCGCTGATCTTCGGTAATCTGTAAATCAATCAGGGCTACTGCAGGCAGTGATTTACAGATATCCATCAGCTTACGTGCCGGTACTGTCGTTTCACCGGCTTGCAGACAGGCACCTTCTGCCAGTGTGGTACTGGCCACCAATTCCACTTCCAGGTCAGATCCGGTAATGGTCAGGGACTCATTTACAGCCTGAATTTTAACGTTTGAAAGAATGTTCAAAGTATGGCGACGCTCAACAGCTCCAGCCACATGGGACAGGACATTGAGTAAGCTCTCTTTTGCAATTTTCAAACGCACGGTGGATTTCCTCTGAAACAAAAAACGGATCTGAAATAATTTTTGAGTAATGTACTATGCGGTAGATTATACTGCATTGCAAGAACAGAATCTGATCAAAATATTAGCTTTGCAGCAGGCGCAGCAGGTTCTTATAGTCTTCATCAAAGATCGGATCATCATCCCGCAGGCTCTGTACTTTTTCACAGGCATGCATGACCGTACTGTGATCACGACCACCAAACGCCATCCCGATTTCAGGGAAACTGTCACCGGTCAGTTCGCGGGCCAGTCCCATGGCCAGCTGACGCGGACGCGCATAGATCCGGGTCCGTTTGGGTCCGACCAGTTCCTTCAGTGGAATACGAAAATATTCACTGACCACCCGCTGAATATTTTCGGTACTGATGGTCCGGGCCCGGATGGCCAGTACATCCTTGAGTGATTCACGCACCACCTCCAGGTCAATGGAGGTTCCCTTAAAACGGGAAATTGCCACCACCTTGTTCAGCGCACCCTCCAGTTCACGGACATTGGCCACCACCTGCTGGGCAATAAACAGGGCACAGTTACGGGGCAGATCAATAACGCTGCTTTCTGCTTTTTTCAGCAGGATTTCAATGCGGGTCTCTATATCCGGTGGTTCCACCCCCACCGACAATCCCCAGGAAAAACGTGACACCAGTCGTGGATCCAGTTCAGTCAATTCCTTTGGATAACGGTCTGAGGTCAGAATAATCTGCTTGGATTCATCCAGTAAGGCATTAAAGGTATAGAAAAACTCAACCAGGCTGGCCTCCTTTCCTGCCAGCAGGTGAATATCATCCACCAGTAACAGATCCAGCGAACGACAGTTTTTCTTGAACTCTTCAACTTTGCCCCTTTGCAGGGAACTGACAAAATCCTGCACAAAGCTTTCTGCGGTCATATACATGATCCGGGCATTCGGCTTTGCCTGTAATAAGGCATTGCCCACAGCCTGCATCAGATGGGTTTTACCCAGTCCGGTCGGACCATATAAAAACAGTGGATTATGCTGGGACTCCCCCAGTTGGGTCAGCACCTTGCGACAGGTTTCCGCCGCCATCTGGTTGGAACGGCCTTCAACAAACAGGGCAAAACTGAACAACGGATTCAGCAGGCGTTTTTTACTGTGCTTTGGAGAAACATTTTCATATTCCCGGTCTTTACGGCTCCTGGCAACTGCAGGCACTGTCACAACGGATTCCAGTGCGGCTGTTGTGGTTGCCGGTTGTTCTGAGACAGCCAGAATGGCACCGGGTCTGGAATCCACCATAATTTCAACCTTACGGACACGGCCTTCTGACAACTGTTCAGCCAGAATGGTGATCAGTTCAATATGATGTTCCTGAATATAACGGGTCCAATAGGGATTCGGCGCATAAAGACGGAGCGTATCCTCTGTGTCTTCAGCCACCAGGGGCCGAATCCACATTGCATAGACATTATCAGAGAGCTCTTGTCGCAAGCGAGTTAAGCAGTCCGTCCAAAGCATGTGAAACCCCTTATTCTGAATACTATTTTAAATTTAAAAAACAGGCCCTGAATCCAGGGGGAGCCATTCTAACCAGCTTATCCACAGATGTCATGACTGATTCCGTTGCTTTCGTTTAAAAAAACAGCTTCCGCAGCCCGGTTTAAATTCAAAATCGGGTGTGGATAAGATTTTGCGTAAGCTGTGGATAAAATATAGCACAAACTTATCCACAATCTGTACAAACAATAGAAACAAAGATATCCACAACGCAGGTTTTTGTTTTTTAAATTTAAAAATGTAATTTCCACAGAAAAATGAGCTACTAATAATAATAAATTTAAATTTATAAATTTGAATTTATTATTAGTAGCCAACGGATGTGGATAAGCTCGGTTTATGAATTTAAAATTGAGTGTGCAGCAGGAACTGAATTTAAAATTTACGTGCTTTGTGGATACATTTGTGGGTATCTGTGTTCATAACCTGCATTTGCTTTATAAATGATGATGTTGGCCTGTTTATATCTTTTTTGCAAGCTAGAGGTCATTGCTATTGATCAACAGCTCTGGATCAATTTTTGATATTAATGCTGAACCAGACACAGTTATTGATTGACAGAATAAACGATTCACAATAGAATCGCGGACCTTTACAGAAAGATCATTTTGGAGTTTCGAGATGAAACGTACATTCCAGCCATCTGAATTAAAACGCAAACGCGTTCATGGTTTTCGTGCCCGCATGGCAAGCAAAGCTGGCCGTCAGGTATTGGCCCGCCGTCGTGCAAAAGGTCGCCACAGCTTAACTGTTTAATTACAGGATCCTGCTGTGACCACGGGTGTAACATCACGTTATGGTTTTGGCACAGAGCTTAGACTACGCTGTGCTGCAGACTATAAGGGTGTATTTGAAGGTGCGCTTTTTAAAGTGCATCAACCCGGCTTTATGTTCCTTGCAAAAATGACCGAACAGTCTAACAGCCGTTTGGGTATTATTGTTGCCAGGAAAAAAGTACGCCGGGCTCATGAAAGAAACCGCATCAAACGTCTTGCACGTGAAAGTTTCCGCTTAAATCAGCACCAGCTGGATTTACTGGATATTGTGGTCATGCCCAAAGTGGGCATTGAAGACATTTCCAATGCAGAATTACACCGGCAATTACAATTTGCATGGCAAAAATTGCAGCGCCTTGTTAAAAAGCACCATAAAATAGCTGTTCCTTCCTCTCAGAATTAGAGATAACCAGTGGTCCGCTTATTACATTGGTTGAT